>NZ_JACVAU010000002.1 GCF_014852005.1 Pseudoxanthomonas sp. PXM03
GCGCTTCGCTCGGCGATCAACAACTACATCCAGTTCTACAATCACCAGCGCCTGCACTCGGCGCTGGGCTATCGATCACCGGTGGAATTCGAGCAGTGCTGCTAGAGAACCGGTGTCCACTTTTTCGCAGGAACTGCCGCCCCCTTCGCGGTCTTGGGCGTAACCGGACCGCATCGGGCGGGCCGGTTTAACTCAGGCGCTAGGCTGCATGAAGAAACTTCTCGCGTACTTAGTTCTAGTTCTTGGCATAGCCCTCGCAGCCCGTGGCCTACTCAGCATGTCTTTCATCCAAGGTCTGCTGCCGGCTGACCTCGTTGCGCCGCTCGACAGCCAGAGCTCTCGATACTGGCGCGCGGTCCCCGCCGAGCCTCAGGACGACTTTTACCCGCCCTATGTCATTCTCGCGGCAGGGCTTGCGCTCTGCATGGCTGGAGTAGTGTCTCGTCGCAGGTTGGGCGGCACTGCGGCCTAACAATTCATTCAAGCCGGACCCGCTTCGCGGGTCGGCTTAATTCAGCAACTGTCTTCCAACCAGCAGTCAGATGGAATGACCCAACGGTTTCTGCACAGGTCAGACCGCGTCGTGGGCCAGTTCGCGCAACTTGCCCTCGTGCAGTTCCAGCACACGGTCCAGCCGGCGTGCCAGCCGGCGGTCATGGGTCACCAGCACGAGACTGGTCTTCTGCGCACGGTTGAGTTCAAGCATCAGGTCGAACACTGTCGCGGCCGTCTTTTCATCAAGATTGCCAGTCGGCTCGTCGCCCAGCACGCAGGCGGGTTGATTCACCAGCGCGCGCGCCACCGCCGCACGCTGGCGCTCGCCGCCTGACAGCTCGCCCGGCTTGTGCGCTAGACGATGACCGAGCCCCACCGCTTCGAGCAGCGACCTGGCCTTGCTGCCGGCGTCGTCCGTGGCGGCACCGCCCAGCATCACCGGCATCATGACGTTCTCCAGCGCAGTGAATTCAGGCAGGAGATGATGGAACTGGTAGACAAAGCCCAATGCCCTGTTGCGCAGCTGGCCACGCGCGGCATCGGACAATGAAGACATCTTCTGGCCGGCCACGTACACCTCGCCCGAGGTGGGCGTATCCAGTCCGCCGAGCAGATGCAGCAACGTGCTCTTGCCGGCACCGGAGGCTCCGACGATCGCCACGGTCTCGCCGGGCTGGACGTTGAGCTCCAGCCCATCGAACACGGGCGTGCGCAGCTTGCCTTCCGCGTAGGTCTTGCCGAGGGCCTCGGCGTGGATGACGGCGGTGCGGATGGCGTCGTTCATGCGGTTCGGTTCACTCATAGCGAAGCGCCTCCGCCGGTTGCGTGCGGGCGGCGCGCCACGCGGGATACAGCGTGGCCAGGAAGCTCATGGTGAGGGCGACGGCGGCGATCAGTACCACTTCGCCCGCATCGAGCTCATACGGCAGGCCAGTGATGTAGTACACGTCGGGAGGCAGCAACGTCACCTTGAACACCGCTTCGATGGCGGCAAGGATGTATTCCAGATTGATGGTCAGCAGAATGCCGCCGACCACGCCCAGCACCGTGCCCATCACGCCGATCAGGACGCCCTGCACCATGAACACCTGCATGACTCCGCGCGGCGTGAGGCCCAGGGTGCGCAGGATGGCGATGTCGGCCTGCTTGTCGGTCACCAGCATGACCTGGGAGTTCACCAGCGAGAAGGCGCCCATCAGGATGATGAAGGACAGCAGGATGCCCATCACTGTCTTTTCCATCTTCAGCGAGTGGTAGAGATTGGCGTTCTCGCTGGTCCAGTCGCTGATGCGGTACGGGCCCTGCAGACGCAACGCCAGGTCGCGCGCCACTTCCCAGGACTGATACATGTCGTGCAGCTTCATGCGTACGCCGGTGACACCCTCGCCCATCCGCAACACACGCTGCAGATCGCCCATGTGGACCAGCGCCAGGTTGCGGTCGACGTCGTTGTGGCCGACGGAGAAGATGCCGGTGACAGTGAACCGCTTGATCTTGGGCATCGCCCCCATCGGCGTCCCCTGGAAATCACCCGCGGTGACGACCACGCTGTCGCCTACGCCCACGCGCAGCCATGCGGCCAGTTCCTGCCCCAGCAGGATGTGGAACTCGCCCGGCTGCAGCGATCCCAGCGTTCCGGCCTTCATCTTGTCGCCGATCACCGAGACCTTCGGCTCTTCGCCCGGAAGGATGCCGGTGACCAGGGCGCCCTGCGGATCGGCATTGCCGGTCAACATGGCCTGCACGTGGATGAAGGGCGCGGCCCCGGCCACTCGCGGATCATCCATTGCGATTCGGGTGGCGTGCGGCCAGTCCTGCATCGCCTCGTCCGCACCCATCACGGTGGCGTGCGCGGTGGCCTGCAGCAGGCGGTCGCGGATCTCGCGCTGGAAGCCGCTCATCACCGACAGCGTGGTGATCAGGATCATCACGCCCAGCGCAATGCCGACGACCGAGGCCAGCGAGATGAAGGAAATGAAACCGTTGCGGCGCTTGGCGCGGAGATAGCGCAGGCCGATGGCGACTGGAATGGGTTTGAACATCGGCCTATGGTGCCCGATCCCTCCGGTGCCGCCCAGCGTCCACGTCGCCCGCAGCAAGCCGGAGTTCACGCCGCTGCGGGGCGGGCAGCGTGTCCGGCCACCAGGCTGCATGCCGCCAGCGCCCGCCGGCGCACGCTCTCCAGCGCAGGAACGCCAGCGGACCCCGCCACTGCAGGTGCGCATCGAGCATCGGCCGGCCGTCGACGGTGGGTGGGCGGCCGTTGCCGGGGAACCAGAACGCGAGACGCTCCAACCTCCCCTCCCGGCGCGCACGCCACGCGCCGTAGCCGAGCGAAGCGACGGCAAGAGGCCACGCGAACAGGCTAGGCATCTCGCTGGCCAGCACCGATATCGCGCCCAACAGTCCCAGCAGGATCAGCACCATCTGCAGCAGGCGCGACGGTCGCCACTCAAGCCGGCAGTTGACGGATCCGTTCGACCAGCGCGGCGAGTTCGACATCGGGACACTGCTCATAGCCCATGAACCAGCGCCAGAGCTTATCGTCCTCGCAGTCGAGCAGGCGTAGGAAAACCACCCGCTGCGGCTCGGATTCGGTCGCCCAGCAGCGCGCCAGGTAGCGGTCGAACAACTGGTCCAGTTCGCGCATGCCGCGCCGGCAGCGCCAGCGGATGCGCTTGAGTTCGGGCTCGTCCGTCATGCGGCGGCCAAGGCGATGGCGAGCCGCACCCAGAACGCGATCAGCACCAGCGTCGCCAGCGCATAGGCGATGAAACGTGTCATCACATGATTGAAAGTGCAGTGGACCACGCTGTGCACCACGCGCAGGCCGACGAAGGTCCATGCCAGCGCGAGCGATGCGCTATCCGATACGCCCAGTTGCGCGGCCAGCAGCACACCGGCGTAGAACAGGACCGGCAGCTCGAACAGGTTGCGGAAGTTGTCGGAAGCACGGGTATCGAGCAGCAGGCGGGCCGAATCGGCAGCACTGGCGAGCGCCTGTGCATCGATGCGCTTGCGTGCCATTTCACCCAGCCGCAGGTGGTACAGCCTGACCCACACGAGGAAGGTCAAGCTGGCCATGGCCACCGCGGGCCAGAGGATCGCCGTGGCAGGTGCGCCGGTCATGCGATCAGGCGCGACGCGCCATCATCAACTTCTTGATCTCGGCGATCGCCAGCGCCGGGTTCAGGCCCTTCGGGCAGGTGCGCGCGCAGTTCATGATGGTGTGGCAACGGTACAGCTTGAACGGATCTTCCAGGTCGTCCAGGCGCGCACCGGTGTCCTCGTCGCGCGAGTCGATGATCCAGCGGTAGGCCTGCAGCAGGATCGCCGGGCCCAGGTAACGCTCGCCGTTCCACCAGTAGCTCGGGCAGCTGGTCGAGCAGCAGGCGCACAGAATGCACTCGTACAGGCCGTCCAGCTTCTTGCGGTCTTCCGGCGACTGCAGGCGCTCGCGGTCCGGCGGCGCTGGGGTCTGCGTGCGGATCCACGGCTTGATCGAGGCGTACTGCGCATAGAAGTGGGTCAGGTCGGGAACGAGATCCTTCACCACCTCCATGTGCGGCAGCGGATAGATCGGCACTTCCGCCTTGCTGCAATCGCCGATGGCCTTGGTGCAGGCCAACGTATTGGTACCGTCGATGTTCATCGCGCACGAGCCGCAGATGCCTTCGCGGCAGGAACGACGGAACGTCAGCGTGGGATCGATCTCGTTCTTGATCTTGATCAGCGCGTCCAGGACCATCGGGCCGCACTTGTCGAGATCGATCTCGTAGGTATCGGTGCGCGGGTTGGCGCCGTCGTCCGGGTTCCAGCGGTACACCTTGAAAGTGCGCACGTTCTTGGCGCCCTTCGCGGGGAAGTGCTTGCCCTTGGTGACGCGCGAGTTCTTCGGGAGGGAAAATTCGGCCATGTGTCAGGTCTCCCGGGCTCAGTAGACGCGCGGCTTGGGCGGCACCATATCCACGTCCTTGCTGAGCGTGTACATGTGCACGGGGCGGGAATCAAAGCTGCACGTGCCGTCATCGGCGACGTTGACCAGCGTGTGCTTGTGCCAGTTGACGTCGTCGCGGTCCGGGAAATCCTCGTGCGCGTGCGCGCCGCGGCTCTCGTGGCGCTGTTCGGCCGAGTTGATCGTGGCCACGGCATTGAGCAGCAGGTTGTGCAGTTCGTAGGTCTCGATCAGGTCCGAGTTCCAGACCAGCGAACGGTCGCTGACCTTGACGTCCTGGAAGCTGGAGAAGATGTCGGCCATCTTGTCGCAGCCTTCCTTCAGCGTCTTGCTGGTGCGGAAAACGGCCGCGTCGGCCTGCATGGTGCGCTGCATGTTGTCGCGGATCACCGATGTCGGCGTGTCGCCGTTGGCATTGCGCAGCTTGTCCAGGTGCGCCAGCGCCTTGTCGCAGGCGTCGCCCGCCAGCGGCTTGTGCGACGAACCGCTCTTGATCGTCTCGGCACAGCGGTTGGCCACCGCACGGCCGAACACCACCAGGTCGAGCAGCGAATTGGAGCCCAGCCGGTTGGCGCCGTGCACCGACACGCAGGCGGCTTCGCCGATCGCGTAGAGGCCGGGAACGACAGCATCCGGGTTGTCGCCGACCTTGCGCACGACTTCGCCGTGGTAGTTGGTCGGAATGCCGCCCATGTTGTAGTGCACAGTCGGGATAACCGGGATCGGCTGCCTGGTCACGTCCACGCCGGCGAAGATGTGTGCGCTCTCGGCGATGCCGGGCAGCTTCTCGTTGATGACCTCGGGACCCAGGTGGGTCAGGTCGAGCAGGATGTGGTCCTTGTGCTCGCCGACGCCGCGGCCTTCGCGGATCTCGATGGTCATCGAACGGCTGACCACGTCGCGCGAGGCCAGGTCCTTGTAGTGCGGGGCATAGCGCTCCATGAAGCGCTCGCCGTTGCTGTTGCGCAGGATGCCGCCTTCGCCGCGCACGCCCTCGGTGATCAGGCAACCCGCACCGTAGATGCCGGTGGGATGGAACTGCACGAATTCCATGTCCTGCATCGGCAGGCCGGCGCGCATCACCATGCCGCCACCGTCGCCGGTGCAGGTATGGGCGGAGGTCGCCGAGAAGTACGCGCGGCCGTAACCGCCGGTGGCCAGTACCACGCCATGCGAACGGAACAGGTGCAGCGTGCCGGTGGCCATGTCCAGCGCCAGCACGCCACGACAGGCGCCTTCTTCGTCGAAGATCAGGTCCAGCGCGAAGTACTCGACCATGAAGCGCGCATCGTGTGCCAGCGACTGCTGGTACAGCGTGTGCAGCATGGCGTGGCCGGTGCGGTCGGCGGCGGCGCAGGTGCGCTGTGCCGGCGGGCCTTCACCGTATTTGGTCGTCATGCCGCCGAACGGGCGCTGGTAGATCTTGCCCTCCTCGGTACGCGAGAACGGCACGCCGTAGTGCTCCAGTTCGATGATGGCCGGGATGGCTTCGCGGCACATGTACTCGATCGCGTCCTGGTCGCCCAGCCAGTCCGAGCCCTTGATGGTGTCGTAGAAGTGGTAGCGCCAGTCGTCCTCGCCCATGTTGCCGAGCGCAGCGGAGATGCCGCCCTGCGCCGCCACGGTGTGCGACCGGGTCGGAAAGACCTTGGTCAGGCAGACGGTCTGCAGGCCCTTGGCGGCCAGGCCGAAGGTCGCGCGCAGGCCGGCGCCGCCGGCGCCCACCACGACCATGTCGTACTTGTGTTCGGTGATCTTGTAAGCGGACATGTGGCTCAGTTCCCCAGCGCGATGCGGGCCACGGCGAAGACGCTCACGATGGCGCCCAGCACGGCGATGAATTTGACGGTGGTCTGCACCGCGAGGGCGAGCAGCGAGTTGTGCACGTAATCTTCCAGCACGACCTGGAGGCCGAGCTGGGCGTGCCAGAACATGGCCACCAGAAAGCCGACCAGCAGCACGGCGTTCCAGGGCTTGGCGACCGCAGCGGTGGCGGTGACGTAGTCGGCACCGATCAGGCTGAGCACGAACACCAGGAACCAGATCGTCAGCGCGACCAGCGCGGTGGCGGTGAGGCGCTGGTGCACGAAATGTTCGGTGCCGGTCTTCGCCGAACCCAGGCCGCGCGCATTCTTGATGGGCGTACGGAAGTCGCTCATGCGCCACCTCCCAGCAGTACATAGGCCCACACCAGGGCGGTGATCACCAAGCTGGCGATCACCGACAACCAGCTGCTGCGCACGAACGTGGCAACGCGGTAGCCGATGGCGAAGTCCTGCACGATGTGCCGGATCCCGTTGCACAGGTGGTAGGCGAAGGCCCAGGTCCAGCCGAACAGGAAGACCTGCCCGTACCAGGCGCCCGCCAGCGTCGTGAAGCAGTTCCAGGCTTCAGGGCCGATCACCAGCGTCAGCAACCCCGCAGTGATCAGCAAGGCGCCGGCGGCGAGGACGATGCCCGTGGCGCGATGCAGGATGGAGGTCGCCATCTGGATCTGCCAGCGGTAGACCTGCAGATGGGGGGAAAGCGGACGTTGTGGAGTCGCCATTCGTTGCGCTCGTTGTCTCGGCTGGGCGGTCAGGACCGCGTTGGCTTTACGTACGCTGCTCAGAAATCGATGCAGCGCCCGTTCTTTTCCCAATCCCCGTAACGCGTGGGCTCGGGCCCGTCGCGTCCACCGATCTCCTTCTGCGCAGCCGGTTCCCCTGCCCCTGCGCCTGCGGTCGGCGGTGAGGTTTCGGGCGGCTGTGTTCCGGGATCGGGGTCGGGAGTCGGAGGAGTTTGACCTATCATGTTGGTCTCGCAACGCACAAAATTTTAATCCTCACCCCCTTGGCTTACAACCTTTCCCCTACCAGTGCACCGGTTTTCACCCTTCCCGACCATGCGCTGATAACGCTGGAAGGACCGGATGCCGTGGCTTTCGCCCATGCGCAGTTCGCCAACGACGTGGCAGGTCTTGCCCCGGGACACTGGCAGTGGAATGCGTGGCTGACGCCAAAAGGGCGGGTGATCGCGGTCTTCGCGCTGGCCAGGCTGTCCGGGGATCGCCTGTGGCTGGTGCTGCCCGATCACCCCGCCGACGTGTTTGCCGATGCCCTGCGACGTTTCGTGTTTAGACGAAAGTTGAAGATCGAGGTGCCAGCGGACACCGGCATCGCGGGCACGTTCGCGACGCCTGCCAGCGCACAGGGTGCCGCCGTAGGCGAGCGACCAGATGTGCTGGAACTGGATTTCAGTGGCGACGGAGGCGCGCGCACCTTGTATGCGGGGCGACTGGTGACGGCGGACGATCCCTCCCTGCCCGCCGCGTGGCGCGTCGCCGACCTGTGCCACGGCCTGCCACGCCTGCCCGAATCGCAGCGCGAACAATGGACGCCCCAGCAACTGGCTCTCGATCGACTTTCGGCCTACAGCGTCAAGAAGGGGTGCTATCCGGGCCAGGAGATCGTCGCGCGCACGCATTTCCTCGGTAAAGCCAAGCGCACCCTGCGCTGCTTCCGCACCGGCGGTCCGGTAATCGCGGGCATGCCGGTGCGCGAGAGCGACCGCGATATCGGCGAAGTCGTCTGCACGGCGCAGGACGGCGAGCGCACAGTACTGCTCGCGGTGCTGCCGCTGGAGCATGCAGGTGGTGGGCTTGCAGCCGGCGACGGCGTACTGGAACCATGCCCCTTGCTGGACGGCCTGCGTCGCTGAGCATCATCTGCAGGGCGATTGATCCACGTCAATGACGCCCGCGCACGCCGCCCTAGACTGCTCGTGAACCCGAGCAGGAAGCCTGCGCATGCAGCATGACGTCATCATCATCGGGGCCGGACCGGCGGGTCTCTGCCTGGCCAAGGCCCTGTGCGACCTCGACCTGAAAGTGGCGCTGGTGGAACGCCAGCCGCGCGCGGCCATCGCCGAGCCCGCCTTCGACGGGCGCGAGATCGCCCTGACGCATGCGTCGATGCGGCAGCTGCGCGACCTCGGCATCTGGCAGCACCTGCCCGAGGACGCCTGTTCACCGCTGCGCGCTGCGCGCGTGATGGAAGGCGATTGCTTGCACGACATGCGCGTCGATGCCGGCCTGGCCGGCAAGTCGGAGCTGGGCATGCTGGTTCCCAACCACCAGATTCGCGCAGCCGCTTGGAACGCCGTCTGCGACCTGTCCCACCTGGACGTGTTCGACAACGCACGGATACATGCGGTCCGCACCACCGACGACCAGGCCTGCGTGACGCTGGGCGACGGTCTGCGACTGGAGGCGCCCTTGCTGGTCGCCGCGGACAGCCGTTTCTCCGAGACACGCCGCGCCATGGGGATCGGCGCGGACCAGTACGACTTCGGCAAGAGCATGCTGGTATGCCGGATGCACCATGAGCAGCCGCACCAGGGCGTGGCGTGGGAGTGGTTCGGCCACGGCCAGACGCTGGCGCTGCTGCCGTTGCAGGAACATCTGTCCTCCGTCGTCGTCACCCTGCCCGACAGTGCGGCCAAGCGCCTTGCATCGCTGGACGTGGATGCCTTCGCCCACGAGATGGAACAGCGCTACGGGCATCGCCTGGGGCACATGCGGCTGGAGAGCAGTCGCCATGTCTACCCGCTGGTCGGCGTGTATGCGCGCCGCTTCGTCGGTCGCCGCTTTGCCCTGGTGGGCGACGCGGCGGTGGGCATGCATCCGGTGACGGCGCATGGCTTCAACCTGGGGCTTGCCAGCGTGGAGCGCTTGGGCGCAATGGCGCGCGACGCACGGCAGCATGGCGGCGACCTGGGATGCGCGGAGGCCCTGGCGCGCTATGAACGCCGGCATCGTCGCGGCACGCGGCCGCTCTACCTGGCCACCCGTGCCATCGTGGAGCTCTACACCAACGATCGTGCGCCAGCGCGCATCGTGCGCGAGGCCGTGCTGCGCGCAGGTCGCCGGCTTACCCCCTTCCGGCGCGCGCTTGCCCGGACGCTGGCGGACGAGCATCCGGCTGTCCGCCCGCCGCTGCAGCGCCTGCGCGACGGGCTGGCATTGCTGCGCCCCTAGCACGCACCGGGCAAACGCTACGCCGCCAACCAGCCTCCGAAGCGATCGAGGAACAGCTGCAATCGCTTGCGCAGGCGCTCATCGGTGATCGCCCCGTCCGCGTCGACCTGGCCTTCGCGGTACTGGATGGCGATCTCGGGCTGCGGCAACACCGCGACATCCACCGCCGCCAGGACATTGCGCAGGTGCTGCTGGGCCGACACGGTCCCGTGCGCGCCCGGCGAGGTGCCGACCATCGCGGCACGCTTGCCGGCAAATGAATTGCTCCCGCCCGGCCGTGAGCCGATGTCGATGGCATTCTTCAGCACGCCGGGAATCGACCGGTTGTACTCCGGCGTGATGAACAGCAACGCGTCGCAGATTTCCACCTGCTGCTTGAAGCGCAGGCCGGCAGCGGGGAAATCCGCGTCGTCATCCTGATCGTAGAGTGGCAGGTCACCGATGTCGATGTCCTCGAAGGCGAAACGCTCTCCCGCCAGCGCTCGCACGGCATGGCCGAGCTGCCGGTTGAAGGAGCCTGCGCGCAGGCTGCCGACGATGATGCCGATGCGCGGCGTGGTCATGTTGCGATCTCCAGGCGGGGCTGGCGACATCATGCCAGCCGGTCCGCCGCCGCGACGATGTCCTCGTCGCCCGGGAGTACCAGGAATGCGGCGCCTGCCAGCGGCGTGTACGTATCCGCGCCGACCACGCGCTGGAACGGCCGCGCACCATGGCCCGCCTCCGCGATGGCGGTGATGACGCCCTCGCCCACTCCCGCCGCGTGGCGACCCTCGTCGACGACCAGGATGCGCCGGGCGGTCTTCGCCTGCGCCGCGATGAAGGCGTCGTTGAGCGGCACCAGCCAGCGCAGATCGACCACGCGCACCTTCCAGCCGTGCTTGTTCTCGATGCTGCGTGCCGCGCGCAGACTCATCGGCACCCCATTGCCGTAGGTGAAGATGACCAGATCGTCCGCATCCTCGCCATACACGCGGCCTTCGCCCAGCGGCATCGCCTCGTCCTGCGCCGGATACGGGAACAGCCATTGCCCGTCACCCGCCTCGTGCAGGTCCTTCGTCATGTACAGCGCGATCGGCTCCAGGAACACGCTCACGCGTCCGTTCACCTGCGCCAGAGCGGTCAGCGTGCGCAGCATGGTGGCCGCATCGTCGCCGCGCGACGGACAACCGACGACCAGGCCCGGGATGTCGCGCAGCGCGGTGATCGAATTGTCGTTGTGGAAGTGGCCGCCGAAACCGCGCTGGTAACCCAGACCCGCGATCCGCACCACCATCGGATTGCGGTACTGGTCGTTGCTGAAGAACTGCAGGCTGGCCGCCTCGCCCCGGATCTGGTCGCAGGCGTTGTGGAAATACGCCAGGTACTGGATTTCCGGCAGAGGCAGCATGCCCATGTTGGCGTAGCCTTGCGCCAGGCCGAGGATCATCGTCTCGTCCAGCAGCGTGTTGAACACGCGACTGCCCTTGAACGCCTTCTGCAGCCCCTTCGTGACGGTATAGACGCCGCCCTTCTGCGCCACGTCCTCGCCGAACAGCAGTGCCTCGGGGTATTTGCAGAACAGGTCGTGCAGGGCGTTGTTGATCTGGATGGCCAGATGCCGTGGCGGCAGCTTCTCCGGCAGCTTGTCCTCGCTGCCGAAGGCAGCGACGCGCACGTCGTGAGGGGCGGCACGCGCGGCTTCCTTCGCCACCGCGTCGGGCGTACACGGCGCCAGCGGCGCCATCACGTGCTCCAGCGTGGTGATGCGGGGACGGCCATCGGCATCCTCGGCGGCCGCGAAGCAGCGTTTGCGCGTGGTTTCGTACAGCCCCAGCAATGCCTCCTTCGAGAGCAGGCCGGATTCCAGGGCGATGGCCGCAGAACGCAGCAGCGGATCGGTCGCCTCCACGGCGCACAGTTCCTCCAGCGGGCGCCATTCGATCTCGAAGTCGGTACCCGCATGACCCATGATGCGGGTCGTGCGCAGATGCAGGAATGTCGGCCGGCGCGTGCGCCGGCAGTGATCCACCGCCGCCTGCACTTGCCCGTAGCCCGTCGCCAGGTCGAGGCCGTCGGCGTGGAAGTAGTCCAGGTCCTTGCGATCACGGAAATTGCGGCCGATCCAGCCATCCGGCGTCTTCACCGAAATGCCGATGCCGTTGTCCTCGCAGACGAACAGCACCGGCGCGGGCAGCTTCTGGTAGGCAGTCCATGCCGCCGCGTTGAACGCGGTCTGCGCGGTGGCATGGTTGCTCGACGCGTCGCCGAAGGAGCAGATCGCGATGCTGTCGTCGGGAATCGGCAGTGCATGGCCGATGCGGCGCGCCTGCTCGATCGCCACCGCCGTGCCCAGCGCCTTGGGAAGGTGTGAGGCAATGGTCGAGGTCTGCGGCAACACCCACAACGGCTTGCTGCCCCAGACCTTGTGGCGGCCTCCTGACGCGGGATCTTCGGCGCTGGCGGCGAACGAGAGCGCGGAGTCCATCACCGGATCCATGCCCGGCAGCTTGCGGAAGCGCTCGGCCATGAAGCCGCCGCTGCGGTAGTGCAGGAAGGCAGGATCGGTATGGCGCGCCAGCCGCGCGACCATGGCGTTGCCTTCGTGGCCCGAACTTCCGATGGTGTAGAAGACCTTGTTCTGCACGCGCAGTACGCGCGCCATCAGGTCGAGGTGACGCGAGATCAACTGGGATTCCAGCAGCTCGATGAAGCCTTTCGCATCCAGCGCACTGCCCGGCAGGACGGCATCACCGGCAGCAGGCCTGTCGCCGACGTGCCCCTTCCATTCCTTCACGAACTCGATGAAGTTCTGGTCGCAGATCTCGGCACGGTTGAGGCCCTTCATGCGGGCAGGAATGGGGTTTGCGGTCATGTGCTCGCTCAGGATCGGGAAGACGCCAGGCGCGCGGCGACATCGTCGCTCACGCCCGGCATGGGAACAAAACCCGGCGTGGCGTACACACGCGCCAGCCAGTAGGTGATGCGGGGATACGCGGCCAGGTCGAAGCCGCCGTCGTTCGCGCAATGGGTGTAGGCGAACAGTGCGATGTCGGCCACGCCGTAAGCCGGACCAGTGAACCAGATCGCGGTCTCCAGGTGTCTTTCCATCACCGCCAACGCCTGAGCGCCCCGTTCGACCAGGCGTGGAAGGTCCGCGCGACGCGGTGAATCCAGCGGCGTCCAGCCACGGATGAAACGCGCGACGGCAATGTAGGGCTCATGGCTGTACTGCTCGAAGAACAGCCAGCTCAGCGCCTGCGCCCGCTGCCAGGCATCGTCGGGCAGGAAGGAGGTACCTTCCGCCAACCAGCACAGGATGGCATTCGACTCGACGAGGATGCTGCCATCGGCGCGCTCCAGCATCGGCACCTTGCCGTTCGGATTCCTGGCCAGGTACTCCGGCGTGCGCGTGCCTCCGTTGGCGCTGTCGACTTCGATCCACGCGTAGGACCGGCCCAGCTGTTCCAGCAACAGACGCACCTTGTGGCAGTTGCCGGAGGTGGACATGCCGTGGACGGTGACGGGATCAGGCGACATGCGGAGGCTCCGGCAACAGGGAAATGCGGGCGGCCTTGGCGAGATCCTTGTCGCGACCGAACGCGAGCAGGATGCGGCGCTGTTCCCGCAGCGTCGGGATGCGCAAGGCATCGCCCGCGATGTCCAGGCACACGTCTTCGTGCACCACCAGGGCCTGCCAGCCGGCGGCGGTCATGACTTCCAGCCCGCCCATTACTTCGACTGGCATCGGCAGATGCACGAAACGCGAGAAGGTGGAACGAAACCGCGTTCCATCTGCGGGACGATAATCCGCATCAGCATGGCCGCGCCATGCTTCGCGCAGCCGCAGCGCATCCGCACGGCTGCAGAGCACATCGATATCCTGCGGCGCGATGTCGGCAATGCCGGCAAGCACCATCGCGGCGCTGCCGATGATCCACCAGGGATCGCGAAACGTCCGCGCCAGCTCCGGCAAGGCATGGTGCAAGCCTGCGTGCAGGGCGGAAGCTGGCATCACGATTGCGTGGCCATGCGGGTTTTCCACTGCGCTCGCGTCTGGCCCCAGACCTCGACCGGCTTCTCGTGATGCGGCTCGGGCAGGCGATCCATCCGCAGGTAGGTCGAACCGAGCTTGGCGGCCACCGTCCTGGAGTTGGCGTTCTCCGGATCGATGGTATGGATCACCTCGTCCCAGCCCAGATGATCGAACGCCCAATCGATGCTGGCCACGGCCGCTTCCGGCGCATAACCGCGACCCCAGGCTTCCCGCGCGATGCTCCAGCCGACCTCGGTGCCAGGCCAACCTTCCGGTTGCCACGGCCCCACCCGGCCGATCCAGCGACCCGTGGCCTTTTCGATCACCGAGAACATGCCGAATCCCTGCAGGTGCCAGCTCCCCAATGTCGCGGCGAGGCTGCGCCACGCGGGCGAGCGCGCCTGCGTTCCGCCTATGAAGCGCGTGGCTTCCTCATCGGCACCGAACGCCGCCCAGGCTTCGTAGTCGTCCCGCCGCGGCAGCCGCAACCACAGGCGGGGAGTTTCAAGCTGGAGATTGGAAAGGTCCATCGACGCCACACCATCCCACCAGAAAACCGGACACACCGAGCAGCGACACTCGACTTCCCTGCAGCCGCGCTCCTGCAATGGAAGCGGGCAGCCTCAGAACGCGTTGATGCCCGTCAGCTCGCGACCGATCACCAACTGGTGCACGGTCTCCGTGCCTTCGTAGGTGATCACCGATTCCAGGTTCAGCGCGTGACGGATGGCCGCGTGTTCGGTGGTAATACCGGCGCCGCCCAGCAGGTCGCGGCATTCGCGCGCGATGTCGATGGCCATGCGGCAGTTGTTCCACTTCGCCAGCGACACCTGCGAGGGCTGCATGGTGCCGGCGTCCTTCAGGCGGCCGAGTTGCAGCGACAGCAACTGCGCGAGTGTGATGCGGCGTGCCATTTCGGCCATCTTGATCTGCGCGCTCTGCGTCGCTGCGACGGGACGGTCGAACAGGATGCGTTCCTTGGTGTACCCCAACACTTCGTCGAGGCAGGCGATCGCCGCACCAATCGGGCCCCAGGTGATGCCGTAGCGGGCTTGGGTCAGGCAGCCCAGCGGCCCTTTCAGGCCTTTCACGTTGGGAAGGCGGCTGCTGTCGGGCAGGCGCACGTTGTCGAAGAACAGCGCGCTGGTCACCGAGGCGCGCAGGCTCATCTTGTGCTTGATCTCCTGCGCGGTGAAGCCGGGCGTGCCCTTCTCGATCAGGAAGCCCTGGATGCCGTCATCGGTCTGCGCCCAGACGATCGCGATGTCCGCCAGGTTGCCGTTGGTGATCCACATCTTGGAACCATTGATGACCCAGTCATCGCCATCACGGCGCGCGGTGGTCTTCATGTTGGCCGGGTCGGAACCGCCGTGGGGTTCGGTCAGACCGAAGCAACCGATGACCTTGCCCGCCGCCATGTCCGGCAGCCAGCGCTGGCGCTGCTCTTCGCTGCCGTAGGCGTAGATGGGGTACATGCACAGTGAGGACTGCACGCTGACGAAACTGCGGATGCCGCTGTCGCCGCGTTCAAGTTCCTGGCAGATCAGGCCATAGCTGACCGCGTTGAGCCCGGCGCAACCGTATTTCTCCGGCAGCGAAGAACCAAGCAGCCCGAGCTCGGCGATCTCGGGAACCAGTTCCTTCGGGAACCGGCCCTGGTCGAAGGCGTCGCCGATGATCGGCCGCACGCGTTCGTCGGTGAAGCGGGCCACCGCGTCCTGCACGGCACGCTCTTCTTCACTCAGGAGGGAACGGACATCGAACAGGTCGTACGGGTTCAGAGCCATCGTGCTTCAACCGGCGTCAGGTGGTATTCACCGCATTGTATGCGTTGGCCCTTGAAGCCGGTAAGCGCCAGTCCGCACAGCAAAGGCCGGCGAAACGCCGGCCTTTGAGGGGTACCCCGTTGAAACGCAGGCCTGCCCGGCCTGCGTGTCAGCCCTTGTCGGGGGCGTCGACGCTGGCGGTCTGCGTCACCACCTGGCCATCGATCACCGGCAGGCGCTCACCCGGCTTCTGGTCCATCCGGATGGTCTTGTCCTGACCATCGAAACGGTAGGTCACGTCATAACCGATGACCTTGTCCGTCGTGCCCATCGCGATGCGGGTACCCGGCTTGCTGTCCATGCGCATGGTGCCGGTGGTGCCATCCGGATTGCGGTAGGTCACGTTGTAACCGGTCACGCGCGAGGACTCGGAGGTCGCATTCTCGGTGTGGCACTGACGCTCCGTACGACTGACGACCTTGCCACCCACGTGGCGCTTGTCCACCTGGTTGCCGATCGCACCGCCGGCGACGGCGCCCGCCACGGTGGCGGCCTTCTTGCCGCTGCCGCTGCCCACTTGGTTGCCGAGCAGGCCACCGATCACCGCACCGGCGACCGTGCCACCGACGTTGCCATCGCGCTCGGGCGCACGCTCCTGCACCACCACGTCCTCGCAGACTTCGCGCGGCGTACTGGTGGTCGTGGTCTCGCGCACGGGTTCGGTACCGATCACCGTGGCGTACAGCTTCTCCGAACTGGTCACCGGATCGGCTTTGACCACGGTGGCGTATTGAAGCGTGCCCACCGGAATCTGGTTGTCGGTCGCGGCGGCGTCATCGGCGACCAGGGTGCCATCGGCTGCCGTCACCAGGCCATCCTGGCCGGTCGGGCTCTTGTCGCCGCCCTTGAGGAAGGCCGCAGTGGCCACACCGCCCACCAGCAGCGCGCCGACGGCGACCAGAATGGTTGTTGTATTGCTCTTCATCGCTGCCTCCAGGTCGGGCCGTGCCCGATTCATATTGGTCATCATTGCACCATTGCCAACCTGAACACAGTCCCCGCTTATGCCCACGAAAACCAACGAAAAGTGAACGCTTCAACCTCGCGCCGATCATGCTAGCGTGACGCCCGTTACACACGCCGAGAGCAATCACCGCCATGCCGAACCCCCTGTTGCTGCCACTGCTCGAGTGGGCGCGAAAGCTGCGTTACCCCACCCTGTTCAAGATCACCGCCGCACTCTTCATGGTCACCCTAGTCCTGCCTGATCCCTTCCCGTTCGTGGATGAAATCCTGTTCGGCCTCGGTACGTTGCTGCTGGCCAACTGGAAGCGGCGCAAGGATCCGCCGCCCACGATAGAGCCCTCGAAGCGCTGATCGAAATGCTGGTCGACAGCCACAGTCATTTCGACGCATCGGAATTCGACCCGGACCGTGACGCGGCGCTGGCGCGCGCGCGCGCGGCGGGCGTCGACCGGCAAGTCGTGCCTGCGGTGGCGGCGGCCAGCTGGCCCAGGCTGCGCGAGGTCTGCGCGCGCGATGGAGGGCTGTTTCCGGCCTATGGACTCCACCCGATGTACCTGGCCGAGCACCAGCCCGCCCATCTGGATGAACTGCGCCAGTGGATCGAGCGCGAACGCCCTGTGGCTGTCGGCGAATGCGGCCTGGATTTCTTCGTGGAGGGCCTGGATGCGGACGATCAGCAGCACTACTTCGACGGGCAGCTCCAGCTGGCGCGGGAGTTCGATCTTCCGGTGATCGTACATGCGCGCCGCGCCGTCGATGCGGTGATCGCGTCATTCAAACGCGTGGGCGGCCTGCGGGGCGTGGTGCACAGCTTTTCCGGCAGTCCGGAACAGGCACGCCAGCTGTGGCACATGGGTTTCCTGATCGGCCTGGGCGGACCGGTCACCTACGAGCGCGCGAATCGCCTGCGTACGCTCGCCCGCTCGATGCCGCTCGATTTCCTGCTGCTGGAAACAGATGCGCCGGACCAGCCCGATGCGGGCATCTGCGGGCAACGCAACGAACCCGCGCGACTGGCGGTAGTCCGCGACGTCATTGCCGGACTGCGCGATATCGCGCCCGATGAACTTGCGCGCGCCACCACGCAGAACGCCGAGCGTTTGTTCGGCCTGCCCGCTGTCGTCCGCGCCTGAGCTTTCAGCGCACGACCCGGGCGGAATCAGCCGCCGGGGCGGGAGTCGTTGCGTGATAGGCCTTGACCGCGATTTTCCATGTGTCGCCGTAACGTAGCAGCGTCATGTGGTCCAGGGCCTTCATGTCCGGATAGTCCAGTTCGATCACGGCGGTCGCGACGTCACCGGTTACGGTGATCTGGCGGATCCAGCGTTTGCGCGTGCCTTCGTCCGCCGGCGCGCGGCCACTGGAAGAGGCCTTGATGTAGTCCTGCGCCAGCCAGTGCCGATACTGGCCATCCTTGTATCCCACCAGCACGGCCTCGTCGGCAAATGCCCGCTGGAAGTGCCGGCGCTGGCCGGTGGCATGGCCATCCAGATAGGCCTGCAGCGGCAGCCGCACCGCAGCCACATTGTCGCCGCTGGCAATGCCGACATTGTCCGCACCGACCGCCACGACCACCTTGCCGCGGGTGGAACCTGTGCGATTGTGCTGCTGGGCCTGGGCGATCCGGTCCAGCGAATACAGACCATCGACATGGACCCCCAACCGGCCTGCCGCAATCAACGGCGCCACGCCGTTCAGCCCTGCCTGCACATCCCACGGCGGCGTCGCGGGACAGACGACACGACCTGGCACGCACAGCGCAGCGGGCACCTGGCCGACCAGCGTGACCAGCCGCCCTCCCTCGCGCAGCACCCGGGGTGAGCGCGCCAGCGTATCGCCCCCCACGGTGTCGACCACGATGTCGATATCGTGCACCACATCCTCGAAGCGGACGTTGCGATAGTCGATCACGTCATCCGCCCCCAGCGTGCGCAGATAATCGTGATTGCGCGCAGATGCGGTCGCGATGACATATGCGCCGCGCGCCTTGGCCAGTTGTACGACCATCGAGCCCACGCCGCCGGCGCCGCCGTGCACCAGCACCCGCTCGCCGGGCTGTACGTCCGCGGCGGCGACCAGATAGCGCCACGCGGCGACCGCCACGGTCGGGTACGCAGCGGCCTCCTGCATCGTGAAAGCCTGCGGCGCCGGCACGATGGACGCGACCGGCGCAGACACGTATTCCGCGTAGCTGCCCGAACGCTCGCGCGGATCCACGATACCGGCGACGCGATCACCGCAGGCGAATGCCGTCACGCCTGGCGCGACCGCCACCACCTCCCCCGCGAAATCGCCACCCGGCGTAGCGGGAAACGGCAGCCGGCCCGCTTCCTGCAGTTTCCAGTCGACGGGGTTGATGCTCGCGTAGTGCACGCGCACCAGGACATCACCTGCCTGCAGTACGGGGACAGGCACGCGCTCCACGCGCAACGATTCGGGACCGCCGGCCGCATGGATGCGCGCAGCGCGCATCGCGTCGGGAACGACCGGACAGGCATGGGCGGCTGCGGCGAAAAGCGGCAGCCCGATCAGCAGCAGGGCGCGGATATACATGGCCGATGCGGTAATGGAAGGGGCCGCACTATCCCTCCGCCCCCTCGCCCTGCACAGGGGGCGTGCGCCGAAGCGCCGCGCCCATGCGCCAAGGCGAGTCACGTAACTCAGTCGCTACCGGGCATAACCTTGCGCGGCTTGGCCAGCAGTTCCAGCGCCTTGCCCACCATCGCAAACGCGAACGCACCGGTGATGTGGGTGGCGGCCCCCAGGCCCACGCCGCAGTCCAGCTTCAGTGCGGCATCCGCACCCAGTTGAGGGCGCAGGCCGCAGACGGAGCCGTCGGCCTGCGGATACCTGACGTTCTCCAGCGAGTACACCGCCTGCACGCCGAAGTAGCGGTCGCGGTTCTTCGGGAAGTTGAACTCCGCACGGAGCTTCTTGCGCACGAGTGCTAGCAGCGCATCGTGTTCGGTGCGCGACAGGTCGCGCAGACGGATCTGGGTGGGATCGGTACGCCCGCCCGCCGAGCCGGAAACCACGATGGGCAGTTTGCGGCGGCGGCACCACGCGATCATCTCCACCTTCACCCGGAAACTGTCGCAAGCGTCGAGCACCAGATCGAACCCCCGGTCCAGCAATTCGGCCATGTTGGACGCGGTCAGGAACTGCGGCACGACGTCCACGTCGATCAGCGGATTGATCGCGCGGCAGCGTTCCGCCATCGCCTCGGCCTTGTTGCGACCGTACTGGCCCTCCAATGCCGGCAATTGCCGGTTGGTGTTCGACACGCAGATGTCGTCCGCGTCGATCAACGTCAGATGACCCACGCCCGAGCGCGCCAGCGCTTCCACCACCCACGAGCCCACGCCGCCCATGCCGACCACCGCCACGCGCGCAGCGGCATGGCGCGTCACCGCCCCCACGCCGTACAGCCGGTCGATGCCGCCGAAGCGGTCCTTGAGTTCTTTCTTCATGTCACTAGTTTAAAGCGTGGCGCGAACCGTGACGCGCGTCGTACCATCGCGGCGTCAACCACATGGAGCCCGCCGCATGGCCAGCCAGCCCGAGATCAAGAAGCCTTCCGCCGCCTCACGTTACCTGTTCCTGTTCCTGATCGGCCTGGTGGTGGGCGCCGTCTGTACGGTGATGGCGATGCGTGCGCTGCAGGCACGACAGGATCCATTCCCGCACGCGGTGATGCACGTGATGGCCAAGCACTCCGGGCAATTGTCGGACAAGGTGAAGCAGAATCGTTGCGCCGCGACCGACACGATTCCGCACGTACGCACGCTGCGGGCGATCGCCAATGACCTGGAGGTCGCTTTCCCGGACCTGGCCGACGACTCGCGCTTCAAGACCCACACCAGCCAGTTCCGGGCAGATCTCGACGCCGCCCTGAGTGCACCGCCGACCGATTGTGTCGCTGCCGGCGCGGTGGTGGAGAAGATCGGTACGGATTGCAAAGCCTGCCACCAGGACTTCCGCGGCTGACCGACGGCCGGCGTCTGAATCGCAACTGACATCCGGGCCGCTCATGCGGCCCGATTCTCATCATGTTCACGCGTTGCTGTGGAGCATGGTCATCGAACGGTTCCATCACCACGCGGGGCCGGCCATCCACAGGAGATTCCCATGAACATGCGCCTGCTCGTCATAGGCCTGACCGCCACCGTCGCGCTCGCCGGCTGCGCCAGCACTTCGCCGGGCTACGGAAGCGGTTATGGTGGCGGCTACAGCAACACGGCCCCCGCCAACCGGTACTGCGCGGATTGCGGCATCGTCGAACGCATCGATGTCGTGTCGTCGGGCCGCAGCGCGCCGTCCGCCACCGGCGCGGTACTGGGCGGTATCGTCGGTGCGGTCGCCGGCCGCCAGATTTCCGATCGCACCGGCGGTAGCGAAGGCAACAAGAATGTTTCCACCGTGGCCGGCGCCGTCGCGGGCGCGGCCGCAGGCAACGCCATCCAGAACCGCACTACTGGCGAAACCTACAACGTGACCGTGCGGATGGATGACGGTCGCCGCGTGACGATCAGCCAGCGCGACCTGGGCGGCATCCGCGAGAACACCTACGTGCGTGTCCAGAACGGTCGCGTGGTGCTGCGCTGATCGCGACCCCGACCAAGGCAAAGAAAAAGCCCGGCATCAGCCGGGCTTTTTCTTGCGGAGCACGCGCAGGGGCGCGGTTCGGCGGTCAGGTCAGACGGGCTGCACGGCGTCCGCTTGCAGGCCCTTCTGGCCCTGCACGACGGTGAAGCTGACCTTCTGTCCTTCCTTCAGGCTCTTGAAGCCCTGGGTCTGGATGGCGCGGAAGTGCACGAACACGTCTTCGCCATTCTCGCGGCTGATGAAGCCGAAGCCCTTGGCATCGTTGAACCATTTCACGGTTCCGGTTTCACGATCAGACATCTACTTGCTCCTTGAAACGGGTGGTGGATACGCCTGCTGGGCGGCTGGTTGCAAGGAGGAAGCGAGGTACAAGGATGCAGCGGATCATGGATCTACCCCATCAGGCCACGATTCACGGTGACCTTGGCAACGGCAGCGGCCGCACAGTAACCCGGCATTTGGCAAAATGCAAACGCTTGAACGAGAAAGTCAACCCCCTGCCAACCCCTTGATTCACTAGGAGAATTGTTTGGATATCCAGATGCTTTACTACGCCCTGGCCGTGGTGCTGATCCTGGTTGGCATCGCGGGGGTGATCCTGCCCGCCCTGCCCGGCCTGCCCCTGGTCTTCGGCGGCATGCTGCTGGCTGCCTGGGCGGGCGATTTCCAGCAGATCGGCTGGGTCACGCTGGTGGTACTGGGCCTGCTGACCGCGCTGTCCTTCGCGGTCGACATCTTCTCCACCGCGATCGGCGCCCAGCGCGTCGGCGCCAGTCGCAAAGCATTGCTGGGAACCGTACTGGGCACCTTCGCCGGTCTGTTCTTCATGCCCATCGGCCTGCTTGCAGGCCCCTTCGTCGGCGCGCTGTTGGGCGAACTGTGGCATGGCCGTGAATTCCGCCAGGCCACCAAGGTGGGCCTGGGCACCTGGCTGGGCATCCTCCTGGGCGTGGTGCTCAAGCTGGGCCTGGCATTCGCCATGCTGGGGCTGTTCGTGTTCGCCTGGATCTTCTGAAGGCCGCATCGCACGTGTCATCCACGCCGACTGGCAGAATATCGCCGCCCCCACCCTTCGAGTCCCTGCATGACGCACCCCACCCGTCTTCTGCCCCTGGTAATCGGAGTTACCTTTGCATTGACCGCGCAGGCCCAGGACGGCTCCCAGGCCGGCACGTCCGCCGAGGCCTGCTTCTCGCTCGAGAACGACGCCGCACGCCTGGCGTGCTATGACGCTGCGCTTGGGCGCACCGCAGCCGACACCCGCCAGGCCGACGAACAGGCGCTGGCTGCCAGGGAAGCCGAAATCCAGGCGCGTGCGCAGGCCCGTGCCGAAGCCAAGGCCGCCGCCGACATGGAGACCGGGCAGGATCTGCCCCTGAGCCAGCGTACACGCCGCCGCCTGGGCGCATGGTTCCGCACCGACGATCCGGCCGACGCCGACCTGATCGCCAACGCGGGTCGCGGCTCGCTGCTGGACAGCCGCTGGGAACTGGCCAAGGACTCCAAGCTGGGGGTCTTCCAGCTGCGCGCCTACAAGCCCATGTATCTGCTGCCCGCGTTCTGGACCAGCCAGGTCAACGAGACGCCCTCCTCTCCCAACCCGGACAACACGGTCAC
The DNA here is from genome assembly GCF_014852005.1 of Pseudoxanthomonas sp. PXM03. Classification (GTDB taxonomy): domain Bacteria; phylum Pseudomonadota; class Gammaproteobacteria; order Xanthomonadales; family Xanthomonadaceae; genus Pseudoxanthomonas_A. The sequence continues at coordinate 22,497 of NZ_JACVAU010000002.1, forward strand.
CGAACCGCAGGACCTGCAGGACATCGAGGCGAAGTTCCAGCTTAGCTTCAAGACCAAGTTCGCGGAAAACCTGTTCGGCGACAACGGCGACATCTGGGGCGCCTACACCCAGAGCTCGCGCTGGCAGGTCTACAACGGCGACGAGTCGCGCCCGTTCCGCGAGACCAACTACGAGCCTGAAGTGATGCTGGTGTTCCGCAACAACTACAGCATCGCCGGCTGGAAAGGCCGCATGGCCGGCATCGCGCTCAACCACCAGTCCAATGGCCGCAGCGATCCGCTGTCGCGCAGCTGGAACCGCGTCATCGCCACCATCGGCCTGGACCGCGAGAACTGGGCGCTGGTGCTGCGGCCGTGGTACCGCGTGCCGGACGGCAACGACGACGACAACCCCGACATCGAGGACTACATCGGGCGCGGCGATGCGATGCTCACCTACGCGCGCAACGGCCATGTGTTCACGGTGCTGGGCCGGCATTCCCTGCGCGGCGGCGACGACTCGCATGGTGCCCTGCAGGTGGACTACGGGTTCCCGATCAACCGGAGCTTCCGTGCGCACGTGCAGCTGTTCCATGGCTACGGCGAGAGCCTGATCGACTACAACCACAAGGCCACCTACGTGGGCCTGGGCATTTCGCTGCTGGACTGGTACTGATGGAGAACGTGACGATCTACCACAACCCCGCCTGCGGCACGTCGCGCAACACCCTTGGACTGATCCGCAATGCCGGCATCGAGCCGCAGGTCATCGAGTACCTGCGGACCCCGCCGGACCGCGACACCCTGCTGTCGCTGATCGCCGCGATGCAGGTACCGGTCCGCGACGTGGTGCGCGCCAAGGAACCCCTGTACGCGGACCTCGGCCTGGCGGAGGCCGGCGACGACACGCTCCTTGACGCGATGCTGGCCCATCCGGTGCTTATCAACCGGCCGATCGTGGTGACACCGATGGGAACCACACTCTGCCGCCCCTCGGAGCGCGTGCTGGACATCCTGCCGCGACCGCAACAGGGCGCCTTCGCGAAGGAGGATGGAGAACGCGTGGTGGACGCGGCCGGAAATCGCATCGTCTGACGTAAAATCTGGCGCAGGAAGCCACTCGACCTGCCAAGGAAGCACCATGCCCCGCCCGCGCCGTTCGTTCTTCGCCTACGCCTCCGCCCTGCTCGGGCTGCTCAGCCTGATGGCGGTGCTCTGCTTCCACCATCCCGAACTGCTGACCAGCAAGGAATTCCGCGCGGTCTACAACGAGCAGTTCGCGCGTCACCTGTTGCTGATCGGCCTGGCAGCGGCCTTCGGCATGGGCACGCTGGCCATCCTGCGCGACCGCAACAAGCGCATCGCCCTGGTCGGCGTGGGCGGTGCCACGCTCGCCGTGCTGCTGGGTGGCACCAACGTGCAGTTCGATTCCATCGGCAAGACGCCCTACTCGCTGGGCCTGGACTGGTTCGTGATCTCGCTGTTCTTCTCGGCGCTGGTGTTCGTGCCGCTGGAGCACTACCTGGGCAAGCGCCGCATCTCGCCGTTGCGCCCCGGCTGGCGCACGGACGTGGGCTACTTCTTCATGAGCCACGTGCTGGTGCAGTTCATCCTGATCCTGGTGACGGCATCCACCTCGACCATCGCCGGGCTGGCGGCTTTCCCGGCACTGAAGGACGCCATCCAGTCGCTGCCCGTGTGGGCGCAGTTCCTGATCGCGGTGTTCGTGGCCGACCTGGCCCAGGCGCTGCTGCACCGTGCGTACCACAACATCCCGTGGCTCTGGCGCTTCCATGCCGTCCATCACTCCAGCCGCGAGATGGACTGGCTGGCCGGTTCGCGCATCCACTTCGTCGAGATCGTCCTGACCCGCAGCGCGGTGTTGCTGCCACTGCTGATCCTCGGCTTCTCGGCACCCGCGGTGAACGCCTACGTGATCCTGGTCGGCCTGCAAGCCGTGCTGGCACATGCCAACCTCGGCATCCGCTTCGGCGTGCTGGAGTACCTGCTGGTGCTGCCGCGCTACCACCACTGGCACCATGCGCGGCACAAGGACTACCTGGACGTGAACTACGCCATCCACCTGCCGCTGGTGGACATGCTGATGGGCACCTTCAAGCTGCCGCCGAAGCAGGAAGACTGGCCCGAGGAGTACGGCGTGATGAAGCTGGAGACGGTGCCGCGCGGCATTCTGCGCCAGCATCTGATGCCATTCCAGGGCGGACGGAAGTTCGACGAGTACGTGGACTGAGCAGCCTCGGCGAACGTTGTAGGAGCGACGTAAGTCGCGACCGCGCGCCACGACGGGCAGGAGCGCTGCTCCAAGCGATGTATCCGAGGCGCCCCCCATTCGTGGCCATGGCTTCACGCTACTTCCCGATCCACGGTCGCGACTTACGTCGCTCCTACATTGGATCAGGTGCCGGTCACGTCCAGTCCGTCAGTCCCTCACGGGCATAGACTTCCCTGAAGCTCGGCAGCGCTTTCATGCGCTGCGCGTAGGCGTGCAGCACGGGCCAGGTATCGGTCGGCTTGGGCATGTTGCGCGACCAGCGCATCAGCATGGTCAGCAGGAAGTCCGCGGCGCTGCGTTGCGCGCCCAGCAGGTAGGGGCCGTGGGCCTGCAGATGGTCGGCAACCTGTCCCCAGGCCTTTTCCAGCTTCGCCCGGGCGTGCTGCTGCGTGGCCTGGATGTTGGCCTCGCCTGCGATCTCGTCCGAGTAGAACCACGCGCGGTACGCCGGCATCAGCGTATTAGCGCAGAACAGCATCCAGCGGTAGTACTGCGCGCGCTGCGTGCTGGCGACGGCCGGCGCGAGCTCGGCACGCGGATGCGTGTCGGCCAGGTGCATCAGGATGGCAGCAGTCTCGGTGATCACCTGGCCGTCCATCACCAGCGTGGGGACCACGCCGGCGGGATTGAGTTTCAGGTAGTCGTCCGATTTCTGGTCGCGCTTGTCGAAGTCCAGCTCTTGCAGCTCATGCGGGATGCCCAGCTCGATCAGCAGCCAGTGGACGACCAGGCTGGCGGTGCTGCGGGAGTAGTAGAGCTTCGTCGACATATGGGCCGCCTGGTCGTGATCTAAAAGGGAATTTGTGCCGGTGCAGCCATGGCGCTGCGCACTGGCGTAGCGCAGTGAGGGCAGGCTTGATCGAGTTGGAAAGCATCCAACCCCGCCAAGGCATGACCACACTGCACACAATGAAATCCGGGCTCGACACGTACGCGCTCGCCAGCGGGCACGTACATCACCCCGCGCTCGTCGGATTCGACCACCCACCATTGGCGCTTGATGTCATAACGCACAACGCCATGAATCTCGAGATCCTCAACGTCGTCTGATTCGTCGTAGGCCACCAATTCGAGTCCATCCCTGAGGACGACGCCCGCATTGGAAAGATCCCGCAGCGAACCATAGGTATCCAGGACCACCGCGATGCGTCCCTGCGCTGGCCCACGAACCAAACCATTGAAGTCAGCGTAGATCCGGAGCGGAGTCGCAGGCACCGGATCAGGCCACCACCACAGGGATCTTCCCGATCCGCGCCTGCCATTCCTTCGGGCCGGTGTTGTGCACCGAGGTGCCCTGCGAATCGACGGCCACCGTCACCGGCATGTCCTGCACGGTGAATTCGTAGATCGCTTCCATGCCCAGGTCGGCGAAACCGACGACCTTCGCCGCCTTGATCGCCTTCGACACCAGGTACGCCGCGCCGCCGACCGCCATCAGGTAGGCCGACTGGTGTTTCTTGATCGCTTCGATCGCCGCCGGGCCGCGTTCGGCCTTGCCGACCATGCCCAGCAGGCCGGTCTGCGCCAGCACCTGTTCGGTGAACTTGTCCATGCGGGTGGCGGTGGTCGGACCGGCCGGGCCGACGACTTCATCGCGCACCGGATCGACCGGGCCCACGTAATAGATGAAGCGGCCCTTCAGATCGACCGGCAACGCCTCGCCCTTGTTGAGCATGTCGACCATGCGCTTGTGCGCGGCATCGCGGCCGGTCAGCAGTTTGCCGTTGAGCAGCAGCACTTCGCCCGGCTTCCAGTTGGCGACGTCCTCGCGGGTCAGCGTATCGAGATCGACGCGACGGCCCTTCGACGCGTCGTAGGTCAGTTCCGGCCAATCCTCGAGCGAAGGCGGGTCCAGCATCACCGGGCCGCTGCCATCGAGGGTGAAGTGCGCGTGGCGGGTGGCGGCGCAGTTCGGGATGAGCGCAATCGGCAGGTTGGCCGCGTGGGTCGGGTAATCCTTGACCTTGATGTCGAGCACGGTGGTCAGCCCACCCAGCCCCTGCGCGCCGATGCCGAGCGCGTTGACCTTCTCGTACAGCTCCAGGCGCAGTTCTTCGGCGCGATTGGACGGGCCGCGCGCCTGCAGGTCGGTGATGTCGATCGGCTCCATCAGCGATTCCTTCGCCAGCAGCATCGCCTTCTCGGCGGTGCCGCCGATGCCGATGCCGAGCATGCCCGGCGGGCACCAGCCGGCGCCCATCGTCGGCACGGTCTTCAGCACCCAGTCGACGATGGAATCGGACGGGTTGAGCATCGCGAACTTCGACTTCGCTTCCGAACCACCACCCTTCGCGGCGACGATCACGTCGACCGTGTTGCCCGGCACGACCTTGACGTTGACCACGCCCGGCGTGTTGTCCTTGGTGTTGGTGCGCTTGCCGGCCGGGTCGGCGAGCACGCTGGCGCGCAGCTTGTTGTCGGGGTGGTTGTAGGCGCGGCGCACGCCTTCGTGGACCATGTCCTCCACACCCATCGTGGCGTCGTCCCAGCGCACGTCCATGCCGATCTCGAGGAACACGGTGACGATGCCGGTGTCCTGGCAGATCGGGCGATGGCCTTCGGCGCACATGCGCGAATTGATCAGGATCTGCGCGATGGCGTCCTTCGCGGCCGGCGATTCCTCACGCTCGTAGGCGGCGGCTAGGTTCTTGATGTAGTCGACCGGGTGGTAATAGCTGATGTACTGCAGTCCATCGGCGATGGACTGGATGAGGTCTTCCTGCTTGATCGAGGTCATGGGGCGGGCAAAGCCGGGGCTGCCGGTGGGTAGCGGGCGGAAGCGCCCATTTTAGGCCAAAGTGACACGTTGCCCGCCTGTCACAGCCAGGCACCCTGCCCCGTCTTTGGTCGCATGAACGCCGAAAATACCTTCGAAGCCCACCGTTCCCGCCTGTTCGGCCTGTCGTACCGCCTGCTGGGCAGCCGCAGCGATGCCGAGGACGTGGTCCAGGACACCTGGCTGCGCTGGCAGCAGGCTGACAGGACCGGCATCCGCGACCCCGAAGCCTGGCTGGTCACCGCGGCCACCCGGCTGGGCATCGACCGGCTGCGCGCCGCTCGGGTGCAGCGCGAGCATTACACCGGCCCGTGGCTGCCCGCCCCGTCGGAGATCGATGAATCCCCGACCCCCGAGCATTCGGCCGAGGTCGCCGAGCAGGTTTCGCTGGCCTTCCTCGCCGTACTGGAACGGCTGGGCCCGGAGGAGCGCGCGGCCTTCCTGCTGAAGGAAGCCTTCGACTACGACTATGCGCAGATCGCGCCGCTGCTGGGCCAGAGCGAGGCGAATTGCCGGCAGATGGTCCATCGCGCCCGCGAGCGCGTGCAGGCCGGTCGTCCCCGCTTCGATGTGGCGCCCGAACACCACCGCCATCTGCTGGAGCGTTTCATGCGCGCGGCACAGCGCGGCGACCAGCCCGCGATCACCGCCCTGTTGAGCGAAGACGCGCGCCTGGTGTCCGATGGCGGCGGCAAGGCGGTGGCCGTCATCCGTCCGCTGCTGGGGGCGGCGCGCATCGCGCGGTTGTTCTGGGCGGTCTACCGCCGGCACGATCCCGCCATCGCGTGGCGGATGGGCACGGTCAATGGCGAACCCGCCATCCTGCGCTACCGCGACGGCGCGCTGGCAGCGGTGATGGTGGCCGTGAGCGATGGTGAACGCATCAGCGAGCTGTTCACCGTCGCCAATCCGGACAAGTTGGGCACGGCTGTCACGGCGAAGGACGGTGGCGCGTCCTGGTAGTGAAGGCGGCCACCGTGGCCGTCACGGAAGCACTGCCATGACCAAGAAGTTCCATCGCGTCGAGTATCCCAAGCACGTTCCCGAGGCGTTCCGCGGCCTCTACGCCGCAAGCACCGCGCTCCACAACGGTGCGCTTGGCAAGGAGTTCCTCGAACTCATTTTCCTGCGCGTCTCGCAGATCAACGGCTGCGCGTTCTGCCTGGACATGCATGCCAGCGCGTTGCGCAAGGCGGGCGTGGAGTCACGCAAGATCGACACCGTCGCCGGCTGGCGCGACAGCCGCTTCTTCGATGCCCGCGAAGGCGCGGCGCTGGCGTGGGCCGAGCAATTGACCACGCTGCCGACGGGCGCCCCCGCCGATGCCACGTACGAGGCATTGAAGGAGCATTTCGACGAGCACGGCATCGCCGAGCTGACCATGGCCGTGGCCACCATCAACGCCTGGAACCGGCTGGGCGTGGGCATGCAGCCGATCCTGCCCTGATCCGAAGTGGCGTCGCGGGGCGGCGCATGCTCGCCCCGCACGCACCACGGCGGCACAATGGCGGCATGGAAGCCCTGGTCCTCATCCTCGATCTGGTCGGCACCTTCGTGTTCGCGCTGAGTGGCGCGACCATGGGGGTGCGCCGTCGCCTGGACATCTTCGGCGTGCTGGTGCTGTCCTTCGCGGCCGCCACCGCCGGCGGCATCATGCGCGACCTGCTGATCGGCGCCACGCCACCGGCCGCGCTCAGCGACTGGCGCTATCCGGTGACCTCGCTGGCAGCCGGCATCGTGACCTTCTTCCGCGCACCGCTGATCGAAAAACTCCACCATCCCGTACGCATGTTCGACGCGATGGGGCTGGCGCTGTTTGCCGTGGCCGGCACCCAGAAGGCGCTGGAATATGGCCTGTCCCCGCCCATGGCGGCGGCGATGGGCATGCTGACCGGCATCGGCGGCGGCATCCTGCGTGACCTGCTGCTGGCGCAGGTGCCGCTGGTGCTGCAGGCCGAGTTGTACGCGGTGGCCGCGCTGGCCGGGGCGCTCATCGTGGCAACGGGGCACTGGCTCGCCCTGCCTGCGGTGCCCTGCGCCCTCGTCGGCGCCGGGCTGTGCTTCGGCCTGCGCATGATGGCGGTGACCTATGGCTGGCACCTGCCGGTGGCGCTGCAGTCCGGTGGCGATGGCGAGCCGCCCGGTCCGCTGAAATAGCGCAACGCCGGCCGCCTTGCGCCCAAGCGTGGCCCGGCGCCGACGAACCGTGCGGACCGCCGCGCCCGGTGGCGTTAGCATGGCGCCACCTGCGTCCTGATCGACACCATGGCCATCGCCACCTCCCATCCGCTGGACCTGCCCCGCCAGCGCGTCTTCTGGCTTCTGCACCTGTCGGGCTGGGGCGCCTACTTCGCGCAGGGCTGCCTGTATGCCGTCGCCCACGGCAAGCCGTCCGGCTACTGGGTGGTGCCTGCGACCGCCGCCACCATGGGCGCACTGGTCACGCTGGGCCTGCGCTTCCTGCTGAGGACCTACTGGAGCCTGCCACCCCGCCAGCTGCTGGCATTGATGATTCCGGTGGTCCTGGCCAGCTCGGCGCTGATCGATTTCGTCACCCGTGAAGTCCTGGTCGACTTCTGCGAGACATGCAAGCCGACCACCCGACTGGAGTTCGTCGCCTATTCGCTCGGCTACATCTATGTGGTGTTGGCGTGGGTCGGCGCGTACATGGGCATCAAGTACTACCAGCAGCTGCAGGGCGAAACCGAGCGCACGCTGGCCGCGCGCAGCATGGCGCACCAGGCGCAGTTGAAGATGCTGCGCTACCAGCTCAACCCGCACTTCCTGTTCAACACGCTCAACGCGATCTCCACGCTGATCCTGGACCGCGACAATGCCACCGCCAACCGCATGGTGCAGGGCCTGTCGTCGTTCCTCCGGCACTCGCTGGACAACGACCCGATGCAGCGCGTCACGCTGCGTCAGGAACTCGATGCGCTGACGCTGTACCTGGACATCGAGAAGATCCGCTTCGCCGAACGGTTGCGCATCGAGACCGATATCGACGAGGACTGTTGGCGTGCGCTGTTGCCCAGCCTGTTGCTGCAACCGCTGGTGGAGAACGCCATCAAGTACGCCGTGGCCAAGCAGGTCGCAGGTGGCCTGTTGCGCATCGAAGCCGAGCGGGACGGCGCGCAACTGGTGCTGCGCGTCACCGATGACGGCCCCGGCTGCGGGAGCCTGGAGGGCGACGAATTGCCGCCCGGCAAGGGTGTGGGCCTGCGCAATACGCGCGAACGCCTGAGCGTGCTGTACGGCGGGTCCGGTGGTTTCTCCGTACGCAACCTGGAGCGCGGCATCGAAGTCACCCTGCGCCTGCCGTTCGAAACCTCGCAGACGCTGGCGGACTGAGCTGATGGACCACGCCACCTCACTGCCCCGCCCGGCACGATTGCGCGCCTTCATCGTCGACGACGAACCGCTGGCGCGGCGCGGGCTGGAAATCCGCCTTGCCGCGCATGCCGACATCGACATCGTCGGCCAGTATGGCGATGGCGCATCGGCCATCGCCGGTCTGCGCGAACACCGGCCGGACCTGGTGTTCCTCGATGTGCAGATGCCGGGGATGGACGGCTTCCAGACACTGCGCGCGATTCCCGCCAGCGAGATGCCGCTGGTGGTGTTCGTCACCGCCTACGACCATTACGCCATCCGTGCCTTCGAGGCCTCCGCCACCGACTATCTGCTCAAGCCGGTGGACGATTCACGGCTGGCGCAGGCCCTGTCGCGCGTGCGCCAGGCGCGCGCGCAGCGCGAGGCCAGCGGCCATTGCGCCACCCTGCTCGGCCTGTTGGGCGAACTGAGCGGCCGTCCCCCCCTGCATCTGGACGACGCCCTCAAGCCCGATGCGCTGGACCTGCTGCGGCGCGAGGAAAAGCTCGCGATCCGCGATGGCGGTCGTACCGTGCGCGTGGACCTGCACAGCATCCGCTGGATCGATGCCGCGGGCGACTACATGTGCATCCACGTGGATGGCGAAGGCCAGACCGGCACGACCCTGATCCTGCGCGCCACCATGCGCGAGCTCGAGAAGCAGTTGGATCCGCAGCGCTTCCCGCGCATCCACCGCTCCACCATCGTCAACGCGCGCCGGGTGGTGGAGATGCGACCGCATACCAACGGGGAAAGCTTCCTGCGGCTGGACTGCGGCCAGGAACTGAAACTGTCGCGCAGCCATCGCGACAAGCTGGCGGTTTTGCTGTAACCCGTTCTTCTGCAGGAGCGACGTGAGTCGCGACCGCACGGCTGCCATTGCCGTGGCACATGACGCGCGCGAATCGATATCGACATGCCAACACCGCGCCCTCTGTCGAGGCGCGACGAAATCCGACGCGTGCGGTCGCGACTCACGTCGCTCCTACATCAGTGCCAACCCGGCGTAACGCGGATTCTCGATCTTCGGTTCATCGCGCCCGCTCCACCACTTGCCGCAATACGGCACGCGGCATGACTTCCGGGCCATAACCATCACGGAAGACGCGCGCATCGTGCGCTCCGCCGAGACCACAGCGGACCTGCACGATGAAACTCACCGAAGCCTCCCTGCGCAATCCCGCTGCCGTCGCGGTGGTCGTCGCCATGGTCTGTGCCTTCGGCCTGATGAGCCTGATGAAGCTGCCGCTGCAGCTGTTTCCCGACATCGAGCGGCCACAGATGTCGATCCAGACCGGCTGGCGCGCGGCATCGCCGCAGGAGATGGAGTCGGAGATCGTCGAACCCATCGAAGCCGTGATGCAGGGCCTGCCCGGGCTGGAGGAAATCTCCTCCAACGTCAACGCGGGCAACAGCTTCATCAACCTCACCTTCGCCGTCGGCAGCGACATGGACGCGATGCTGGTGGAGGTGCTGTCGCGCATGAACCGGCTGCAGCCGCTGCCGCGCGATGCGACACCGCCCGTGGTGCAGGCGGGCGCCGACAATGCCAACAACTCGCTCACCTATTTCTTCGTGCAGAAGCTGCCGGGCACGCGCGGCGACATCCTCGACTACCGGCAGATGATCGAGGATCGCATCGTCCCGCGCATCTCCGCGGTACAAGGGGTGGCCGGCGTCGAGATCAACGGTGGCGCCGAGGAAGAGCTGACCATCACCCTCAATCTGGAACGTGCCGCCGCGCTGGGCATCCAGATTCCCGAGGTCGCCGCCGTCGCGGCGCGCGCCACCGACGTGTCCGGCGGCGTGGTGGAAGCCGGGCGGCGCGAGTACGTGCTGCGTTTCGCCGGGCGCTATTCGCCCGAAGCCCTGGGCGAGCTGATCCTGGCCTGGCGCGATGGCCGGCCGGTGCGGCTTGGCGATGTCGCTCGCGTCGAAGTGAAACGGCCGGAGCAGCGCTTCTTCGCCTACCAGAACGGAAACCCCGCCATCGGGCTGCGCATCCTGCGCGAGAACGGGGCCAACGTGCTGGACACGCTGGATGAAGTGAAGCGCGTCGTGGCGGACGTTCGCGAACGGGAACTGAAGCCGCTCGGGTTGGAGATCGCGCAGAGCTTCGATGCCTCGGTGTTCATCAACCGCGCACTCGGCCTGCTGTCGGGCAGCCTCACCGTCGGCGTGCTGCTCGCGGTCGGCTGTCTGTGGTGGTTCCTGCGCGATGTGCGTGCCACCGCACTGATCGCGTGCGCCATTCCCATTTCGTTGCTGGCCACCTTCATCGTGCTGCAGCTCACCGGCCGCAGCCTCAACGTCATCTCGCTGGCGGGGCTCGCGTTCGCGGTCGGCATGGTGATGGATGCCGCCGTGGTCGTCGCGGAGAACATCGTGCGGCTGCGCGAGGAAGGCATGCCGGCAGCGCGCGCCGCTCTGGAGGGCACGCGCCAGGTGGGCGGCGCGCTGGTTGCGTCCACGCTCACCACCGTGGCCGTGTTCCTGCCGGTGATCTTCATGGATGACGTGGAAGGCCAGCTGTTCGCCGACCTGGCGCTGACCATCTCCATCGCGGTGGGGATCTCGCTGCTGATCGCCGTCACCGTGCTGCCCGCCGCCGCCGGCAGCTGGCTGCGCACGCGTCCCGGCGATGCCACGCAGCACCGTGCCTGGTCGCGCGTCAGCGACTGGGCGCTGCGTGTCACGGAGGGTCGCCCGCGTCAGCTTGCGTGGGTCGGCGCACTGGTGCTCGCGCCCGTGCTGCTGGCGACGCTGCTGATGCCGCAGATCGACTACCTGCCGCCGGTGAAGCGTGCCGCGGTGGATGCCTTCTTCAACTTCCCGCCCGGCATGAGCCCGGAACGCGTGAACCGCGAGATCGCCCCCGTGGTGCTCGAGCGCATGCGGCCGTACATGGAGGGCGAAAAGGGGCCGCAGCTGAGCAACTGGTACCTCAACCTGTGGCCGGGCGGTGGTTCGCTCGGCGCGCGCGTGGTCGATCCCGCCGATATCGGCGAGCTGGAACGCATCGTGCGCGACGAGATCGTCGTCGGCTTTCCGGACACACGCGCCTTCGCCAGCGAAGGCGAACTGTTCGGCAGCTTCGGCGGATCGGCACGCGCCATCGCCATCCACCTGCAGCACAGCGATGGCGACGCACTGGCCCGGACGGCGGAAGCAGGACGCAAACTGCTGTCGGAGCGCTTCGCCGGCGCCAATGTGCAGGCGTGGCCCAATGCCGATGCCGGCACGCCGGAACTGCGGGTGAATCCGGACGACCGCCGTCTGGCGGAAGCGGGCTGGCGGCGGCCCGAGCTGGGCACCGTCGTACGTGCGCTGGGCGATGGCCAGTGGCTGGGCGAGCATTTCGACGGCGACCGCCGGCTCGCCATCATCCTGCGCAGCGACCGCGCCGACGATGTCGAACGGCTGGGCGCCGCGCCCCTGGCGACACCCCAGGGCGGCGTACTGAGCCTGGCCGAACTCGCGCAGGTGGAAACGGTGCTCGCACCCAACCAGTTGCGCCGCATCGACCGCCGCCGCACGGTGACGCTGACCGTCGATCCCCCGGCCGCGATGTCGCTGGAAGAAGCGCTGGACATCGTCAATGACGAGATCGTGCCTGCGTTGCGCGATGGGCTGCCTCCCGACGCCGCCATCCGGATTTCCGGCAGTGCCGACCGGCTCGGCGAAGTGGTGCGCAGCATGGGCACGAACTTCGTGATCGCGCTGGTGGTGCTGTTCATGCTGATGGCGGCGATGTTCAAGTCGTTGCGCGACAGCGCCTTCGTCATGGCCACCCTGCCGATGGCGGTGCTCGGTGGCGTGCTGGGCCTGCGCGTGCTCGACGTGGCGGCCGGACAGACCCTGGACCTGCTGTCGATGATCGGCTTCATCATGCTGCTGGGCATGGTGATCAACAACGCCATCCTGCTGGTGGCGCAGGCGCGCGAGGCCCAGGCGGGCGGCGCATCGCTGGACGAGGCCCTGAAACAGGCCCTGGACCAACGCCTGCGACCGATCCTGATCGCGGCGCTGACCGGTGTACTGGGCGCATTGCCGATGGCGATCAATCCCGGCCCCGGCGCGGTGATCTACCGCGGCCTTGCGGCAGTCTCGGTAGGCGGCGTGGCGTTGAGCCTGCTGTTCACCGTGGTGCTGGTGCCCGCCCTGCTGCGGCTGGCTGGCACACGCGCTGCCCGCGCGGATGTACGCGACACCCCCGCCACGCCGCTTCCGTCCCCCGCGACCTGATCCCCTCCCCCTTCCTGGAAAACGACATGCGTACCCTGCACAAGACCCTGATCGCCGTCGCGCTGGCCGGCGTCCTCGCCCTCCCCTTGCTGGAGCTGGACGCCGACGCCAGCGCCCCCGAAACGCCGGACGCGCCGCCGGCGATCGTCAGCGTCGCGCCAGCGGTGAATGCGGAGTTCGCACCGCGCCACTGGTCGCCCGGCAGCGTGATCAGCCGGCAGGATGCGCGCGTCGCCAGCGAACAGGGCGGGCGCGTCGTCGAGGTGGTCGAGGTGGGCGAACGCATACGCGCCGGCCAGGCGCTGGCGGTGCTGGACGACACGGCATTGCGGCTGCGCGAGCAGGAAGGCCGCGCCGACCTGGCCCGCATCCAGGCCCAGCTCGACCTTGCGGCCCGGCAGGAACAGCGCTACGCGCAACTGGCCGCACAACAGAACATCGCGCGTGCGCAGTACGAACAACTGCGGGCCGACCGCGACATGCTGGTGCAGGAGCGTGCACGCGCGCTCGCGCAACTGGCGCAGACGCGTCACCAGCGCGAACAGATGGTGGTGCGCGCTCCGTTCACCGGGATCGTCGCCGAACGCCACACCCAACTGGGCGAATACCTGACCACCGGCGCGTCCGTGGCGCGCCTGGTGGACACGGCATCGCAGGAAGTCCGTGTGCGTGCGCCGGTGGACCTGGCGCAGCACTTGGGTACGGGCACCTCGGTGCTTGTGCGCGCGGGCGACACCGAGCGCGCCTGGCCGGTGACCGCCCTGGTGCCGGTCGGCGACGAATCCTCGCGCCAGCTGGAACTGCGCATCGCCATCGATGCCACCCAGATGCCGGTGGGCAGTGCGGTGGATGTCGGACTTCCCAGCGCAGGCACGCGCAGCGTGGTCGCGGTGCCGCGCGACGCAGTGATGCTGCGTCGCGAAGGTGACTTCGTGATGCGCGTGGATGGCGCCGGCAAGGCCGAACGCCTGCCGGTGGAAACCGGCGTCGAAGTCGATGGCCTGGTGGAGGTGACCGGCGATGTGCGCGTCGGCGACCGTTTGATTGTGCGTGGCGGCGAACGCATCGAGCCCGGGCAGGCGGTCAGCATCCAGCCAGCATCACTGGCGGTCGCAATGCGCTGAGCATGGTGCGAGGCGACGCGGATCGCGGCTGGCGTTGTCCGTCACCTGGAGAGGTCCGGTCGAACGGGGTCATACCGCTTCCCCGAACAGCTGGATACGGATGCACGGAGAACGTCCAGTCGCGATCCGCGTCGCTTCCCGATGATGCCCCTGACGCCCCTGTGGGAGCGACGTCGGTCGCGACTGGACAGATGCAATGCCTGATCGCGACTGACGTCGCTCCCACCGTGCAGATAGCCGCGCTTTCACCCCAAATCCATCCGGGGCAGGCACAATCCACGCATGGCCTCGTCACCCCCGCCTGCGGGCAAGCCCAAGGGCGCCGCCCCGCGCCCTGCCAACAAGCCCAACCTGCGTGAGCGCTTCGATGCGATGCGCAACCTGGCGCCGTTCCTGCGCCAGATCTGGCAGACAAGTCGCGTCCTGACCACCGCCAGCCTGGGCCTGCGCGTGATCCGCGCCCTGCTGCCCATCGTCACGCTGTACATCGGCAAGCTGATCATCGACGAGGCCATCCGCCTGGTCGGTGCCGGCGTGCCGCAGGAAGGCCTGATGGCCGCGTGGCGGAGCGGCGTGCTGGACCACCTGCTGTGGTTGCTGGCGGTGGAATTCGCGCTGGCGATCCTGTCCGACCTGCTGGGCCGCATGGTGAGCTATGCCGACGCCCTGCTGTCGGAGCTGTTCACCAACGCCACCAGCATCCGCCTGATGGAACACGCGGCCACGCTGGACCTGGAGGACTTCGAAGACCCGGACCTGCAGGACAAGCTGGACCGCGCGCGCCGCCAGACCATGGGCCGCATGAACCTGATGAGCCAGTTGTTCGGCCAGGTGCAGGACGCCATCACCGTGGTCGGCTTCGCCGCGGGCCTGCTGGTCTATGCGCCGTGGCTGATGGTGCTGCTGGCGGTGGCGCTGATTCCCGCCTTCATCGGCGAAGCGCACTTCAATGCGGTGGGCTACTCGTTGAATTTCCAGTGGACGCCGGAGCGGCGGCAGCTGGAATACATGCGGCAGATGGGTGCCAGCGTGGAAACAGCGAAGGAGGTGAAGATCTTCAACCTCCATCGCTTCCTGATCAGCCGTTATCGCACCCTGGCCGACAAGTTCTTCATCGCCAACCGCGCGCTGGCACGGCGTCGCGCGGTGTGGGGCACGCTGCTGGCGGCGCTGGGCACGCTGGGGTACTACGTGGCTTACGGCTATATCGCCTGGCGCACGGTGCGCGGCGACTTCAGCATCGGCGACCTGACCTTCCTGGCCGGCAGCTTCCGCCGCCTGCGCCAGTTGCTGGAAGGCCTGCTGGTGGGTTTCTCGCAGGTCGCGGGCCAGGCGCTGTATCTGGACGACCTGTTTTCGTTCTTCGAGATCGAACCGGAGATCACCTCGCCCGAGCATCCCGTCCCGGTACCGAAACCGATCACCCGTGGCTTCACCTTCGAGAACGTCGGCTTCCGCTATCCCGACGCCGAACGCTGGGCGGTGCGCGGTCTGGACTTCGAGCTGCGTGCCGGCGAAGTGCTGGCGCTGGTCGGCGAGAACGGCGCCGGCAAGACCACGCTGGTCAAGCTGCTGGCGCGCCTGTACGACCCGGACGAGGGCCGCATCCTGTTGGATGGGCGCGACCTGCGCGACTACGACATCGACGAACTGCGCGCCAACATCGGGGTGATCTTCCAGGACTTCGTGCGCTACCACCTGACCGCCGGCGAGAACATCGGCGTGGGCCAGATCGACGCCATGCACGACCAGGCGCGCATCCGCGACGCTGCCGCGCGCGCCATGGCCGACGAAGTGATCGCCGGACTGCCCCAGGGCTACGACCAGATGGTCGGGCGCCGCTTCAAGAACAGCGTGGACCTGTCCGGCGGACAATGGCAGAAGATCGCCATCGCGCGTGCCTACATGCGTGATGCGCAGGTGATGATCCTGGACGAACCGACCGCCGCGCTGGACGCGCGCTCGGAATTCGAGGTCTTCCAACGCTTCAAGGAATTGTCGGACAATCGGACGGCAGTGCTGATCTCGCACCGTTTCTCCAGCGTACGCATGGCGGACCGCATCCTGGTCCTCAATGAAGGACGCCTGGAAGCCAGCGGCACCCACGAACAACTGCTGGCCGAGGGCGGCCGTTACGCCGAACTGTTCGAACTGCAGGCCGCCGGCTACCGATGACTATGTTCCCCACAGGAGATACGACGTTGCGCAACGCATCCCATCGACTCGCCACCGCCCTGCTTCTCGCGCTGCCCCTGGCTGCGTGCAATTCGCCCGCGAACGGTGAAGCCAAAGGCAACGCCACTGCCACTGCCACTGCGGAGCAGGCTGCACCCGCGAGCCAGCCCGCGCAGACGCTGACCAGTGCCAAGGGCCAGGTCCGGGCCACGCAGGTGGCGGGCGGCCTGGATCATCCCTGGGGGCTCGCGTTCCTGCCCGACGGCAGCATGCTCGTCACCGAACGCAGCGGGCAGTTGCGCCGCGTCGGTGCCGACGGCGCGGTGTCCTCACCGGTCACTGGCGTGCCCAAGGTCTTCGCCACCGGCCAGGGCGGCCTGCTCGACGTGGTGCCCGCGCCGGATTTTGCCACCAGCCAGCGCATCTACCTGAGCTATGCCGAGCCGGGCGACAACGGTACCGCAGGCACCGCAGTGGCCTACGGCACGCTGGCCGACGGCGCGCTTGCCGACGTCAAGGTGATCTACCGCCAGGAACCGAAGGTCGATGGCCCGAACCACTTCGGCTCGCGCCTGGTCTTCGATGATGCCGGCCATCTCTTCATCAGCCAGGGCGAACGCAACAAGCGCGCGATGTCGCAGGAACTCGACAAGCTGCAGGGCAAGCTGGTGCGCCTCAACCTGGACGGCAGCGTGCCGCAGGACAATCCCTTCGTCGGCCAATCCGGCGCGCGTGCGGAAATCTGGAGCTACGGCCACCGCAACATGCAGGGAATGGCGCGCGACCCGCGCACCGGCACGCTCTGGCAGAGCGAGCATGGCCCGCGCGGTGGCGACGAGATCAACCTGCCCCAGCCTGGAAAGAACTATGGCTGGCCGGTCATCACCCACGGCATCAATTATTCCGGCCAGCCGATTCCAGAAGCGGTGGGCAAGGCGAAGGACGGCATGGAACAACCGCACCACCTGTGGGAGAAATCCCCCGGCGTGTCCGGCATGGCGTTCTACACCGGGCGACCGGAAAGTCCGTGGAACGACAGTCTGTTCCTCGGCTCGCTGGCCGAGCGCAACCTGATCCGCCTGACCCTGGACGGCGACAAGGTCGTCGGCGAAGAACGCCTGCTCAACGAGATCGGCGAGCGTGTGCGCGACGTCCGCGTCGGGCCGGACGGCAACGTCTACGTGGTCACCGACGAAGACAACGGCAAGATCTGGCGGATCGAACCGCCGAAGGCGCCGTGAGGAGTAGCCAGTGATCAGACACCTCCTGCTCGCGTTCGGGTTGTGCTGCGCCCCTGCGGCGCACGCACAGGCAACGCTCGACTACACGCAAGCCAAGCAACGCGCGGATGCCGACGAAGCCGCGCTGGCTCCGGAGCAGGCGGCATCGCTGCGCGATGCGCAGGCCGTCGCGCTCGATGCCGGCGTCAGCGCATGCGCGACCCCCACGGCGGACACCTCGCCGTTCGTGGTCGTGGCGGAGCTGGACGCCACCGGCAAGGTGGTACGCACGTGGCGGGAAGGCACGACGCCCCTGGCGATCTGCGTGCAAAAGCAGATCGCGGGCAAGACGCTGTCGGCGCCACGGCGTGCGCCTTTCTTCACTTCGTTCGAGCTGAGTTTCACACCATGAGCGACGGCAACGACATCAATGCCCTGCTGCGCGCGCGCCTGCCTGCCGGCGCACCCCTGCAGATTCCACCGCCGTGCCTGCTCGACATGCAGGGCGAGCCGGTCGCCTACGTGGAAGGCGAATCGCTGGCGATGCGTTTTCCCGTGCTTCCCCGCTACCAGAACCCGATCGGCCACATGCAGGGCGGCTTCATCGTCGCCGCGCTGGACAACACGCTGGGTCCGTTCTCGTACCTGATCGCGCCGCCCAGCGTCACGACCTCGCTCAACACGCAGTATCTGCGCCCGGTGACGCCGGACATGCCGCACATCACCTGCCACGCGCGGTTGGTGGAGCGCACGCGCAATCAGTTGTTCCTCGCGGGCGAGGTACGTGACGACGCGGGCCGCGTGCTGGTGATGTGCCAGGCGGTGTGCCAGATCCTGCCTCCGAAGAGCGGCTGACTTCACGCGGCTAGGCAGTGGCGGCTCTGAAGCCCCTCTCCCTGCGGGAGAGGGGTTGGGGTGAGGGCCAACGAAGTCGGCGAGTCTCGATAAGCGGCGGCCCGACAACATCCACGATTCACCGAAAGCACTCACGCGCGACGAATCTTTTGCATGCATCTTTCGGTGCGGGTCTGCTTGAGGTCACGCATGGCGCCGCTCGCCGCGGGGGCCCTACTTTTCTTTGCTTGTGCAAAGAAAAGTAGGCAAAGAAATCACACCCCGGCGGTCCGCCCGCCGCTTCGCGGCGGGTTCGCAGTCCCGGCGGGAATTTCCGGAAGACACATCCTGTGTCATCCGGAAACGACGCACATCCCTGTGCGCCGCCCCTACGGGGTTTGACCCGCCGTGACTGCCGGACCTAAGGGGCCCCGAAGCTGGGCCGGGCATATCCGTAGCAAGTGCTTTGCTGTGGCTGTTGCTTTCGGGGCCCCATCTAGGCACGGCGAGTGGGTCGGGTAAAACCCGCAGGGCGCCGCCATGGATGGCGGCGTTTTCGTATGGCACAGGGATGTGCCTTACGAAAATTCCCGGCCCACTCGCGAACCCGGAGCGCGCAGCGCGGAGGGCGTGCCGCCTGGGGCGTGTTTCTTTGGTTCCTTTCTTTGCACGAGCAAAGAAAGGGACGCCCCGCGGCGAGCGCACCATGCCTGCACGCAAAAAGAACCGCCCCGCCAGGCCCAAGAACCCTACGCGACGGTGCGCACCTGGACACGCTAAAGGTCCACGTGAGCAACGGACTTCGTTACCCCTCACCCCAACCCCTCTCCCGCAGGGAGAGGGGCTCAACTCAGCGCAGCTCGAATCGGTCCGCATCCAGCATCGCCGGGAACTTCTCCCGGTGCGTCGCCAGCGCCTCCGCCGAGATCGTCGACGTCGCCACACCCTCGCCTGCCGGCAACTCCACCACCGGCTGTCCCAGGAAATCGATCACCGCACTGTCGCCGCTGTATTCGTGCCCATTGCCATCCGTGCCCGCACGATTGACCGCCGCGACGTAGCAGAGATTCTCGATCGCCCGCGCGCGCAACAGCGTCTTCCACGGATACGCACGCGCCGCCGGCCAGTTCGCGACGAATATCTGCAGATCGAAGTCGAGCTGGCCCGGGCGCTCCACGTCATAACGGTTGCGCGCGAACACCGGGAAGCGCAGGTCGTAGCAGACCAGTGGATTGATCCGCCAACCCTTCCACTCGAGCGTCAACCGCTCGCTGCCCGCCGCATACCGCATGTGCTCGTTGGCGTAACGAAACAGATGCCGCTTGTCGTAGTGCTGCAGCGCGCCGTCGGGCGTGGCGAACAGCAGACGATTGAACACCCCCTCAGACGTGCGCAGTTGCACGCTGCCGGTAACCGCGGCACCCAGCGTCCCGGCCTGCTCGCGGATCCACGCCACCGTGGCGCCGTCCATGCCCTCGGCCTGGTCGATCGCCTCGTTGCTGAAGCCGCTGGTGAACGTCTCCGGCAGGACGACCAGATCGGTCTGTCCGGCAAGGGGCGCGATCAGGCCGCCGTAATAGTCTCGGTTGCCCGCCGGGTCGTGCCAGCGTGTCTCGCCCTGGATGAGGGAAATGCGGAGGTCCTGCATGGCTCGGATATTCCTGGTTGCATCGACAACGAAACGGAACCCTCTGTAGGAGGGGCTTCAGCCCCGATGCTCTTCGATGTCCGGACTTCCAGCGAACGGACGGGAAAGCGTCGGGGCTGAAGCCCCTCCTACAGGGTTCAGAGTTTTTTCAACCGTTCGATCGCCGCATCCAGCGTCGCTTCGTTCTTGGCGAAGCAAAGGCGCGCCAGGCGCTGGCCCGCCGGAGGCGCTTCGTAGAACGGTGACAGCGGGATCGCAGTGACGCCGTGCTCCACGGTCAGCCACTTCACGAACTCGGTATCCGACAGGTCACTGACGGCGGAATAGTCCACCAGTTGGAAGTAACCACCCGGCACCGGCAACGGTTTGAACTTCGTGCCCAGTAGCTGTTCGCGGAAACGGTCGCGCTTGTCCTGGTAGAACGCACCCAGCTGCTCGTAGTGTTCCGGCTCATCGCGGATCATCGCGGCGAAGGCGAACTGCGCCGGCGCGAAGGTGCAGAACACGTTGTACTGGTGCACCTTGCGGAACTCCGCCGTCAGCGCCGGCGGTGCGATGGCATAGCCGATCTTCCAACCCGTGCAGTGGTAGGTCTTGCCGAAGCTGGACACCACGAACGCACGCGCGGCAAGCTCGGGGTAACGCAGGATCGACTCGTGGCGACGCCCATCGAACACGATGTGCTCGTACACCTCATCGGAGATCAGGTAGATGCCGGTGCCTTCCAGCAGCGCGGCCAGTGCGCGGATGTCGGCGGCGTCGAACATCGCGCCGGACGGGTTGTGCGGGCTGTTGATGATCAGCAGGCGCGTCTTCGGGGTGATGGCCGCGCGCACGCGGTCCCAATCCACGGCGAAGGTCTGCGGATCCAGCGGGACATGCACGGCGCGCGCGCCGGCCAGGTCGATGGCGGGCTCGTAGCTGTCGTAGGCCGGGTCCAGCACGATGACCTCTTCGCCCGGGCGCACTACCGCATGGATGGCGTTGAACAACGCCTCGGTAGCACCACTGGTCACGGTGATCTCGGTGTCGGGATTCACCTCGCGGCCGTAGCAGCGCAGCGCCTTTTCGGCGATGGCCTGGCGCAGCGGCGCCACCCCGGTCATCGGTGCGTACTGGTTGTGGCCGGCCCGCATGGCGGCATCCAGTTCGTCCACCAGGCGTGGCGGCACCGCGAAATCCGGGAAACCCTGCCCCAGGTTGACCGCGCCATGCTCGGCGGCCAGTTGCGACATCACGGTGAAGATGGTGGTGCCCACCTTGGGCAGCTTGGTCTGGGGCTGGAACATCCCGGGTCAGGCACTCGATGAAGGGGAAGGCGGAGTGTACGCGCTCCGCTTTACGCGCGATGATGCGGCCCATGGGCGACTCCCGCGATCCCGACGCCATCGACCAGGTTCCCGAGGTCGAACGGGCGCGTCTGGCCACCGCCTGGGCAGCCGCGCATTACTTCGTGGCGGTAGGGCGGCAGGAATGGCTGTTCCGCACCGGCCTGACCGCGGCGGATGTCGAGCGGCAGATCATGGCGACCCGCTATCTGTTCATCACCGCATGGAATCCACCGCCCGGCGACACTTCGCGCCCGCTCAATGACGCCGCGCAGGAACGCCTGCATGCTCGCGTGCAGGCGCTCGGCCTGTCCTTCCATCCCGCACTGGGCTGCAACAGCCAGGGCGGCATGGTGGAACACGGGTGCCTGGTGCTGGATGCCACTCCGGAGCAGGCCGATGTCCTGGCCCGCGAGTTCGGCCAGGGCGGCACCCTGTTCTGGCAGGCCGGCGAACCCGTCCGCCTGCGCATGATGTGGCCGCGACCGGCGCAGGCCGACGGCGACCCGCATACCGACTGGGTGGGCTGAGCCTGTCGGGGCCCGGGGCGCGACCGTCTGTCGCAGGCGGCCGGCCCGGCGCCTCCGCTTACAATGCGCGGCTGAGCCCCCAGGACACCCCAGCCTCCCGCCCGGGAACGCCCGATCCGATGACCGACGCCGCTCCCCGCCACCCGCCGTTGCTGGCCGCCCGCGCCTTGGCGTTCTCGCGCAATGACGAGCCGGTGTTCGGGCCGCTGGACTTCGCCGTGGACGCAGGCGAGGCGCTGCTGGTGCAGGGCGGCAATGGCGTCGGCAAGACCACCCTGCTGCGCGTCCTGGCCGGCCTGCTGCGGGCCGATACGGGCCAGATCGACATCGACGGACAGCCTGCCGGCCCGTCGCGTCGCGCCCACGCGATGGCCTACCTCGGCCACCTGCCGGCACTGAAGGCGGACCTGAACGCGCTGGAGAACCTCAACTTCCTCTGCGGCCTGCACGGTCGCCGCGCGCGGCAGATGCCGGGCAATGCCCTGGCGATGGTCGGCCTGGCCGGCTACGAGGACGCGCTGGCGCGGCAGCTCTCCGCCGGCCAGAAGAAGCGGCTGTCGTTGGCGCGCCTGTGGCTGTCGCCGTCGCCGCTGTGGCTGCTCGACGAGCCCTACGCCAACCTCGACCTGGACGGCATCACCCTGGTCAACCGGATGATCTCCGCGCACCTGCGCGACGGCGGCGCTGCGCTGGTGACCACGCACGGCGCCTACGCCGCACCACCGGTGCAGACCCGCATGCTGCTGCTGGAGCGGGGAGACGCGACATGAATCCCGCACCGATGTTTCCGACTCCGCCGTCCATCGCCCCCTCCCCCGTTCACGGGGGAGGGCTGGGGTGGGGGCACGCCGGCGCCCGGAAGCGCGCCGCCGGGGCCCTGCATCCAGTGTCTCGTTCGCACGGAACGCGCTCGTGGAATTCCCATGCCGTGATCACGGCACACGACTCCGCTTCGCCCCCATCCCCGCCTTCCCCCGCAGGCGGGGGAAGGCGCTGCTCCTCCGAGGCGGAAGCATGAATTCGACCACGTCCCCCTCGCTCCTCCAGACCGCCCGCGCACTGATCACGCGCGACGTGCAACTGCTGTGGCGCCGCCGTGGCGATGCACTGCAGCCTGCCCTGTTCGCCATGCTGGTGGTCGTCTTGTTCGCACTCGGCCTGGGCACCGCGCCGCAGGCGCTGTCGAAGGTGGCGCCGGCGGTGCTGTGGGTCGCTGTGCTGCTGGCGGGCCTGCTGTCGCTGGACACGCTGTTCCGTGGCGATGCGGAAGATGGTTCGCTCGAACAATGGATCCTCGCGCCGGTGCCGCTGGCGTGGCTGGTGCTGGTGCGCGTGCTGACCCACTGGGCCACCACCGCCCTGCCCCTGGTGCTGGTGACGCCGCTGCTGGGCGAGATGCTGCACCTGCCGCGCAGCGACCTGCCGATGCTGCTGGCCACGCTCGCGCTGGGCACGCCGCTGCTGAGCCTGCTGGGCGCCGTGGTGGCCGCGCTGACGGTGGGCATGAGGCGCTCTGGTATCCTTGTCGCCCTGCTGGCGTTGCCGTTGTACGTGCCCGTGCTGGTGTTCGGCGCAGGGGCCGTGACCGCCAGCGCGCAAGGGCTGGATGCTTCCGGCGCCCTCCTCTGGCTGGCCGCCGGCCTGCTGCTCTCGCTGCTGCTGGCGCCGCTGGCCGCCGCCGCGGCGATCCGCATCGCCCTGACCTGAAGACCGCCGCCGCATGAATCCTCTCGTCCGCTGGTTCCACCAACTCGGCTCACCGCCCTACTTCGACCGCTTCGCCGCGCGCTGGACGCCGTGGTGCTACCTGGCGGCGCTCGTGCTGTTCGGCGTGGGCCTGTGGCAGGCGCTGTTCGTGGTGCCGGCCGACTACCAGCAGGGCGACAGCTTCCGGATCCTGTACATCCACGTGCCCAGCGCGTGGATGAGCATGTTCGTGTTCGGCCTGATGGCGTTCTATGCCGCCATCGCGCTGGTCTGGCGCATCAAACTGTGCGAGATCCTGGCAATGGCCTGCGCCCCCACCGGCGCCGCGTTCACCGTCATCACCCTGGCCACCGGCAGCATCTGGGGCAAGCCGATGTGGGGCACCTGGTGGGACTGGGATCCGCGCCTGACCACCGAACTGATCCTGCTGTTCCTCTATCTCGGCGTGATGGGCCTGTACGGCGCCATCGACGACCGCCGTAGCGCGGCGCGTGCGGCCGGCCTTCTGGCCATCGTCGGCGTGGCGCTGCTGCCGGTGATCCGCTACTCGGTGGTGTGGTGGAACTCGCTGCACCAGGGCCAGACCATCCGCGTGTTCGGCGAGTCCAGCATGGACGACAGCATGCTGCTGCCTCTGGTACTGATGGTGATCGCCACCAAGTTCTGGTTCGCCGGCTCGCTGCTGGCGCGCGCGCGCGCCGACAACCTGCACCGCGAAGCCGGCAAGGCCTGGGTGGCGAAACTCGCGTCGGACGGAGCCGCCCCATGAGCTATCTGGAATACGTCATCGGCGCCTACGCCGTGTTCGCCGCCGTGCTGGCCTGGGACTTCATCGCCCCGCGCCTGCAGGTGCGCCGCGAACTGCGCGCCGCCCGCCTGCGCATCGCACGCGATTCGCGCCGCAACGCCGCCCCCACCGACCTGGAACGCTGACCGATGAATCCCGTGCGACGCCGTCGCCTGCTGTTCGTGCTGCTCGCCGTCGTGGTGGCCGGCATCGCCACCGCGCTGATCGCGATGGCCCTGCAGCGCAACGTGGCGTACCTGTACACACCGGCCGAAGTGCTGCGTGGTGATGCCAAGCAGTCCCGCTTCCGGCTGGGCGGCATGGTGGAAAAGAACTCGTTCAAGCGCGAAGCCGGCTCGCTGACCTCGCACTTCCGCGTCACCGATGGCGACGCGCAGCTGACGGTGCGCTACGACAAGATCCTCCCGGACCTGTTCCGCGAGGGACAGGCCGTGGTCGCCACCGGCACCCTGCAGGATGGCGTGTTCGTGGCCGAGGACGTGCTGGCCAAGCACGACGAGGCGTACATGCCGAAGGAAGTCGCAGACAAGATGGGCAAAGCGCACCAGAAGCACGACGTGCAGGCCGCGCCGGCCGGGTCACCGAATTGAAGGTGGCGCTTGCCCGCTCCCTTCTCCCCGCCTGCGGGGAGAAGGTGCCCGAAGGGCGGATGAGGGGCGCTCTTGCTGGTCAGCACCTGTTCGACGGGAAAGATGATCGTCGCATCTGGATGCCCTCCCATTGTTTGAACGCCGGCGACTCCGCTCGCCCCTCACCCGCCTTCGGCACCCTCTCCCCGCTGCGCAGGGAGAGGGTATGGAATACGCATGTTTCCTGAACTCGGACAAATCGCGCTGATCCTGGCGCTGCTGGTGGCGATGCTGCAGGCGGTGCTGCCGCTGGCCGGCGCGCAGCGCGGCAAGGCGTCATGGATGGAAGTCGCGCGCCCGGCGGCCTACGCACAGCTGTGGCTGGTGATGCTGGCCTTCATCGCGCTGACGGTGGCCTTCGTGCAGCAGGACTTCTCGGTCAAGTACGTGGCGAGCAACTCCAACTCGCTGCTGCCGATGGTCTACCGCTACACCGCAGTATGGGGCTCGCACGAAGGCTCGCTGCTGTTGTGGGCGCTGGTGCTGGCGATCTGGACCGGCGCCGTGGCGCTGTTCTCGCGCGGTCTTCCGGACGTGGTGATGGCACGCGTGCTCGGCGTGATGGGCGTGGTCGCGATCGGCTTCCTCGCCTTCCTGATCTTCACCTCCAACCCCTTCATCCGCCTGCTGCCGTCTCCC
The DNA here is from genome assembly GCF_014852005.1 of Pseudoxanthomonas sp. PXM03. Lineage (GTDB taxonomy): Bacteria > Pseudomonadota > Gammaproteobacteria > Xanthomonadales > Xanthomonadaceae > Pseudoxanthomonas_A. The sequence continues at coordinate 47,804 of NZ_JACVAU010000002.1, forward strand.
GGCGAAGGCCGCGACCTCAACCCGCTGCTGCAGGACCCGGGGATGATCATCCACCCGCCGCTGCTGTACGTGGGCTACGTCGGCTTCGTGGTGCCGTTCGCGTTCGCCATCGCTGCGCTGCTCGACGGCCACGTGGACGCACGTTGGCTGCGCTGGACGCGGCCGTGGACGAACGTCGCCTGGGGCTTCCTCACCCTCGGCATCGCGCTGGGCAGCTGGTGGGCGTACTACGAACTGGGCTGGGGCGGCTGGTGGTTCTGGGATCCGGTCGAGAACGCCAGCTTCATGCCCTGGCTGGTGGGCGCGGCACTGATCCATTCGCAGGCGGTCACCGAGAAGCGCGGCGCGTTCCGTGGCTGGACACTGCTGCTCGCCATCGCCGCGTTCTCGCTGTCGCTGCTGGGCACGTTCCTGGTGCGCTCCGGTGTGCTGACCAGCGTGCACGCCTTCGCCGCCGATCCCACCCGTGGCCTGTTCGTGCTGATCTTCCTGGGCGTGGTGATCGGCAGTTCGCTGCTGCTGTACGCCTGGCGCGCACCGCAGCTGTCCGAGGGCGAATCGGAGAAGTCGTACTTCGCTGCCAACTCGCGCGAGACGCTGCTGCTGGCCAACAACCTGCTGCTCGCCGCCGCCTGCGCGATGGTGCTGCTGGGCACGCTGTATCCGCTGATCGCCGACGCGCTGGAACTGGGCAAGATCTCGGTCGGCCCGCCGTACTTCAGCCTGCTCTTCATCGTGCTGATGGCGCCGCTGGTGGCACTGGTGCCTTTCGGGCCGATCACCAAGTGGCAGCGCGAAAACCTGCGCAAGCCGCTGGCCATGCTGCTGCCGTGGGCCGGGCTGGCGATCGCACTGGCCGTCATCGCCTGGTTCGTGGCGCCTCAAGGCAAGCTGAAAGCCGCCGCCGGCATCCTCGGTGCGGCGTGGGTTGGCCTGGGCACGCTGCGCTTCGTCTGGTCGCGCCTGCGCGCGAACGGCCGTTTCACTCCTGAGATGCTGGGCATGACGCTGGCGCACACCGGCATCGCCGTGTTCCTGGTCGGCGCGCTGCTGGTGGAAGCGCTCAACGTGCAGCGCGAACTGGCGGTGAAGCCCGGCCAGACGGTCGAGGTCGGCCGCTGGGGCTTCCACTTCCAGGGCGTCGATGAAACCCAGGGACCGAACTACCTCTCCGACCGGGGTCACGTGCAGGTACTGCGCGATGGCAAGCCGGTGACGTTGCTGCATCCGGAGAAGCGCGCGTACGCCAGTGGTGGTCAGGTGATGACCGAGGCCGGCATCCGGCCCGGGGTGCTCGGCGATGTCTACGTCGCCATCGGCGAACCGCTCGGCGACGGCGCCTGGGCGCTGCGCGTGCACATCAAGCCCTTCGTCCGCTGGATCTGGCTGGGCGCCGCCCTGATGGCGCTGGGCGGCTTCGTCACCGCCGCCGACCGCCGGTTCCGCAACCACCGCAAGCCCGAGGCCAATCCCGCATGAGCAACGCGTCCGAACTCCCGCCGTCGCCGCCGCGCTCGCGTGGCGCGATGACCTTCGCGCTGATCATCATCGGCCTGTTCTTCATCGGCCTGATGGGCCTGCTGTACTACGGCGTGAAGCAATCCGACCGCGCCGGCCGCGATGCGCTGCCCTCCACGCTGATCGGCAAGCCGGCGCCCGCGTTCGACCTGCCGCTGCTGCACGAACCCGCCAAACGCGTCACCAACGCGGACCTCGCCGGCCAGGCCTACGTGATGAACGTGTGGGGCAGCTGGTGCCCGGAATGTCGCGTCGAGCACCCGGTCCTCACCCAGTTCGCGCTGACCAAGCGCGTGCGCTTCATCGGCTACAACCTCAAGGACGAGCGCCCGGACGCGCTGCGGTGGCTGGAGCAGTTCGGCAATCCCTACATGATGGTGCTGGCCGACATCGAAGGCCGCACGGCGATCGACTGGGGCATTTCCGGCGCGCCCGAGACCTTCCTGGTGGACGGCCAAGGCATCGTGCGCTGGAAGCACGTCGGCGCCATCGACCAGGCCATCATCGACCACCAGCTGATTCCCGCGCTGGAGAAGATCGAAGCCGGCCGATGAACATCTCCCCCGTTCTCCTGTTGCGCGCGTTGCTGCTGGCCCTGCTGGTCGCCATCGCCGCGCCCGCCGTCGCCCAGGTCAGCGACCCCACCCCGCTGCGATTCCGCGACGACGCCGAGGAAGCCCGCTTCCACAGGCTGACCGCCGAACTGCGCTGCGTGATGTGCCAGAACCAGTCGCTGGCCGATTCCAACGCGCAGATCGCGCACGACCTGCGGCGTGAGGTGCTCGACCTGATGCGCCAGGGCAAGGACGACGCGCAGGTGAAGCAGTTCCTGGTCGATCGCTACGGCGAGTTCGTGCTGTACAAGCCGGAGATGGCACCGGGCACCTACGTGCTGTGGTTCGGGCCGCTGCTGCTGTTGCTGGCCGGCGGCGTGTGGGTCGGCCGGATCGTCGCCAAGCGCGCGAAGCACCCCGCGCCGGCCACCGACGACGACAACCAGGAGTGGTGATGACCACCTTCGTGATCCTCTCCATCGTGCTTTCCGCCGCCATCCTGCTGGCGGTGCTGTGGCCGCTGTGGCGCGATGCGCGCGGGCTGGTGCTGGGTGGCGTCGCCGCGCTCGGCATCGCCACATTCGCGCTGTACCGCGTGGTGGGCACGCCTGCCGCGCTGTCGCCGCAGGCCACCGCCACGATGCCCACGACGCTGGACGATGCCGTGACCCAGCTCGAAGCCGAGCTCGCGAAGCAGCCCAACGAACCGGAAGGCTGGCGCCTGCTGGGCAAGTCCTACGCCGCGCTGCAACGTTACGACGATGCGCAGAAAGCCTTCGAGCGCGCCGTGCAGCTGCTGCCCACCGACGCCGACCTGCTGGTCGAGACAGCGCAGGCGCGCCTGTTCAACAATGCCGAACGCAAGCTCGACGCGCAGTCGATGGCACTGCTGGACAAGGCCATCGCCATCAATCCCGATCACCAGCGCGCGCTGTGGTTCGTCGGCCTCGCGCAGCGGCAGGAAGGCAAGCACGCCGAGGCGGCGAAGACCTGGGAACCCCTGCTGGCCAAGGTCGACCCCAACACGGCCGCCACCCTGCGCGCACAGATCAACGAAGCACGCGCCGACGCCGGCCTGCCGCCGCTTGCCGACACTGCACCGGCCGCGCCCGCCGACGCGGCACCTGCATTGCTCACCGTCACCGTTGAGCTGGCCCCGGCACTGAAGGACAAGCTGGCGCCGGGCGACACGCTGTTCGTGTTCGCCCGCCAGATGGGCGGCCCGCCGATGCCGGTCGCCGCCAGGCGCCTGCCGGTGAACACCTTCCCGGTGACCGTGCCCCTCGGTGACGGCGACAGCCCCATGCCCACGCTCAAGCTGTCGCAGCTGCCGCATGTGCAACTGGTCGCCCGCATCGCCAAGGGCAGTGGCCCCGCCGCCCAGACCGGCGATCTGGAAGCCGCTGCCGTCACGGCCGAGGTCAAGGCCGGCAACAGCTACACGCTGACGATTGATCGCGTGGTGCCGTAAGGCATCGGCACACGCCAGCGCATCTCCTTCTCCCCGCCTGCGGGGAGAAGGTGCCGAAGGCGGATGAGGGGCGCTCTTCGCGCAGAACCCTCCGCGTCCCCGTCGTAGACGCGCGTTGACCGTCGATCGCAGCGCGAGGACGCCCACTCCGTTCGCCCCTCACCCGCCCTCCGGGCACCCTTTCCCCGCTGCGCAGGGCGAGGGATACGGACACTGCGTTGCGACGTATCCGTGCCGTGCCCGCACCTGCATGACATGGCATCGCTCACCCGCCTTCCCTACACTCCGGCGATGATCCATCTGCTGCCCACTGCATGAAGCGCGCACGCGTTGCGTCGCGGCTAGCGCTCTGGCTCTCCGCACCTGCGCTGCTCGGACTGCTGCTCCCGCTGCAACGCGCATGGATGCCCGGCCAAGGATCCATCGGCTGGGCGCTGGACCTGCTCGCGCACTGGCAGCCGCTCTATGGCGCCGCTTGGCTAGTCACCTGCCTGCTCGGCGCCCTACGCGACAGGCGCTGGCTGCTCGGCCTGCCACTGCTGGCCCTGCCATGGCTCACCGCCAGTCCCGTTGCCCCGCGCTCGCAGGAATCGTCGGATCTCGTGGTAGCGGTCGCCAACGTCAACATCCGCCAGCAAGACCCCGCCGCACTGCTCGACTGGCTGCAACGGAAGCCGGCCAACCTCGTGGTGCTGACCGAACTGTCTCCGGACTACGCCGCCGCGCTGGCCGAACGGCAGTACGGCGGCTTCGCACACTACGCGCTGCATCCGCTTGCATCTCCGCCCGGCCTGGGCGTGCTCTCAGATCATCCACTGCACAACGTGCGTGTACTGCCCGACGGACTGGGCGCACTGCGGATGGAGGCCGATCTCGACATCGACGGCCGTACCGTCCATCTCATCGCCGCGCACCCGAAACCACCGATGGCCACGCGCAAGTACCGTGCACGCGATGGCCTGCTGCGCGAACTCGCCTCGGCGGCGACCGCCCGACCGACCATCGTCGCCGGCGACCTCAATGCCACGCCGTGGTCCAGTGCGTTGCTCGGCAGCGACCTGCGCTCCCTGCGTCGCGTTTCAGGATGGGCACCTACCTATCCCAGCGAGGCCGGCGGCTGGTTCGGCATCGGTATCGACCACGTGCTGGTCTCGTCCGAGTTTGCCGGCACGGACGCGCAACGCGGCCCCGATATCGGTTCGGACCACCTGCCCGTGCGCGTCGGGGTGCGTTGGCATGGCGAATAGCGCCGCGCAGATCGCTACACTTGGCGGATGACCGAATTCATCCCCCCCGGCACCCGCTTCCATCCCCTGCCCTCGCCGTTCCGCATGAAGCGCGGCGGTGCGCTGCACGGGGCGCGGATGGCGTATGAGACCTGGGGCACCTTGAACGAGCACCGCGACAACGCGGTGCTGATCGTCACCGGGCTGTCGCCGGACGCGCATGCGGCGCGCAATCCGGGCAACGAGGCGGAGGGCTGGTGGGAAGCGATGCTCGGCCCCGGCAAGCCGATCGACACCGACCGCTGGTTCGTGGTCTGCGTGAACTCGCTGGGCAGCTGCAAGGGCTCGACGGGCCCGGCCTCGGTGAATCCGGATACGGGTGGCCTCTACCGCCTCGACTTCCCCGAATTGTCGGTGGAAGACGGCGCCAACGCGGCCTTCGACGTGGTGCGCGGGCTGGGCATCGAGCAGCTGGCCTGCATCATCGGCAACTCGATGGGCGGGATGACGGCACTGGCCTACCTGCTGCTGCACCCGGGCGCAGCGCGCACGCACATCAACATCTCCGGCAGTGCGCAGGCGCTGCCGTTCTCCATCGCGATCCGCTCGCTGCAGCGCGAGGCGATCCGGCTGGATCCGCAATGGAACCACGGCCAGTACGACGACGAGACCTATCCCGAATCCGGCATGCGGATGGCGCGCAAGCTGGGCGTGATCACCTACCGTTCGGCGCTGGAGTGGGATGGCCGCTTTGGTCGCGTGCGGTTGGAATCGGATCGACCTGACGAGGAACCGTTCGGCCTGGAGTTCCAGGTGGAGAGTTACCTGGAAGGCCATGCGCGCCGTTTCGTGCGCCGCTTCGATCCCAACTGTTATCTCTATCTCAGCCGGTCGATGGACTGGTTCGACCTGGCAGAATACGCCGGTGAGGACCGCGCGGACGGCGACGTGATGAAGGGGCTGGCCAAAATCCGCGTGCAGCGTGCGCTGGCAATCGGGGCGGCCACCGACATCCTGTTCCCGCTGCAACAGCAGCAGCAGATCGCCGAGGGGCTGGCGGCCGGCGGGGCGCAGGCGGAGTTCCTGCCGCTGGAATCGCCGCAGGGGCATGATGCCTTCCTGGTGGATTTCGAGCGGTTCGGACCGGCAGTGGCAGGGTTTCTGGAGGGGGTCTGAGCCCTCGCTGTTCCCTTCTCCCCGCGCAGCGGGGAGAAGGTGCCGAAGGCGGATGAGGGGCGAGCGCGGCAAACACCCGAGCGCGCACCCATCCGGTCTCCGTTCGCCCCTCACCCGCCCGCTGGGCACCCTCTCCCCGCTGCGCGGGGTGAGGGAACGGCCAACCCATCCCGCACCGCACGACACCCTCCCCGCCCCGCGCGGCTAAAATGGGCCCACACTTCCACCGGGCTCGTCCCATGACCCTCGATTTCCCCGGCGCCGACAAGCTGATCGCTTCGCTGGACGCCGCCGTCGCCCTGGGTGACGACCGCGCCGTCACCGATGCGCTGCGCAAGTCGCTGTGCGAACTGATCTGCGACGAGGACGTGCATCTGCCGTCCTGCGTGCTGGAGCCGATCTCCGACCATTACGCGCGCCGCGAGCTGTACACCAGTCCGGAGCACGGCTACAGCGTGATCGCGATGACGTGGGGCCCGGGCCAGGGCACGAAGATCCATGATCATTCGGGCATGTGGTGCGTGGAGGGCGTGTGGCGCGGGCGCCTGGAGATCACGCAGTACGAGCTGGCGGAGCACGATGATGTGCGTTATCGCTTCGTCCCGGCCGGGACGATCGAGGCCGGCACGGGCTCGGCGGGCAGCCTGATCCCGCCGCACGAGTACCACACCATCCGCAACCCGAGCGACAAGGCGATCGCGGTGAGCCTGCATGTGTATCAGCGCACGATGGTCCGTTGCGGCATCTTCACGCCGGAGGAAGAGGCCGGCACGGACGGCTGGCAGCGCCGGGGCGAGCGGCTGCTGGGCACGGACCAGGTCAATTGAGGGGCTGCGGGACCCTGCCCCTGTCGGCGGGGACCCGGGCTCGGCTATACTCCCCGTCCGCGCCGAAGTGGCGGAATGGTAGACGCAGCGGACTCAAAATCCGCCGCCCTTAAAAGCGTGTGGGTTCGAGTCCCACCTTCGGCACCAAGATCAAACCCCGGGCTTCCGGGGTTTTTTCGTTTGTGGCGCCTAGGTATTCCGTAGGACGGGTGAGCTGCGGGCAGTTTCCAACGACGAGCCCGGCTCTAGCGTCAATCGCGGCGTGACAGCCCCTGCCGATAAGGATCAGTTCACTCGACTCACCCAAGGCACTTCGCCGGTTTCCGCCGGCCTGCGAAGTGTGTTGACTTGAACGAGTTATTGCACGCCACCGCGTGCAATTAAGTATCGCCACGAAAGCAAGGGATATTTTACTAGTGCAGTTTGCTGACTGCTATCCGCGAACAGAATCGCACCATCCTTACCGTGGTCGACTCTCTTGAGCGGCACATAGACCAAGTGAACAGTCTCAGCAGGAGATGATGTCAGTAGAGCAACCAGATATGACATGAATCCGAGCCCTGAACGAACAAACTTCTGACGCTCTAGCACATGCTCTTGTATACGACCGCCTGCGAGTTGCTGCAATGAGTCAGCTTGCTGCACCGACACCTGAATTGGATAGACCAACACCGCCGCATCTGGCGCGCTAACGGCCATACCAAAGTTCTTCGAGTAACTGATGCCGTAGTCAATCGTTGCTGCCACGCCATCCTTAGTCTTGAACGGAACGACGCCGCTAACATAGGTCTCTTCAAGAAAAATTGGCTCAGCGATCCGAAGAGAGATGCCGGGGTTCAGGTCTGTTGCAGAGTAGGAGACATAGAACTGATCAGCTTCAGATGATGTCGACTTTCTAACTTCAACATTTGAAAACGCACCTGAAATGTCAAGCTCAGCGGATTCGAGTAGCTGGCGTTGAAAGATCTTCTTATACTGAAAAGAAATATGCAGTGAATCTAGCGATTTCTGGCCTGACGATCTAAATGTAAAAGGAATTGCGCCTATAACTATAGGCGTGCTGACAGACGCCATCTCACTTGCGCCAACCATCACAAAGTTTGGTCGCCCTGCATCCAGAAACTGATCGCCTATGCCAACTTCAACGCCCGCTCTATCGAAGCTTCCGCTTAACTCTGCAATTCTCCAGGATGCACTGATCGCGAGATGCGTCAGTACGAGGCTCCCGATCGCGACAATGAGCGCGATCGTAGAGACGATGAAATTTCTCTTGTCAAATCTAGACATTGCTCGCGTGAGACGTAACGTTTGAGTTGAGCCGTGCCGCGAGCGGAATCGGCCTAGATGGTTTGTTAGGGCACAAGGTTACCGCACCCTGGTGAGCTTGACCTTCTTCTTCTGACCGCGGCTTGGTCGCCATATCTCGATCCGATAGTGCTGCGGGATCGGTGGGTCGGGGGGACGAGGAGATCTCGGCTTGGGTTCCTTATCAAGCGGCCCAGCATCTAGACAGTCGGGCCAAGATTCATCAGATAGCGAAAGCTGCTCAGGAAATCTGGGCGCGACCTCCAAGTTCTCCGCCAACTTGCGCATGAACAACGGAGAAGATGCAGCCTCTTTTCCCCAACGCCCTTCTACTTCTCGAATTGCTTGGTCGGGAGTAAGGACGCCCTGCTGCACTCGCTCGAAGAGGCGCTGCAAATAGATGATCTCTCCACCAGTTCGCTTTGTGTTGCCACGCTCACTGCTACAGGAAAACTCGTTCTTTGCCTGCTCGAACAAGACGTTGCTGACGTAGGCAGCTTGGTCTCGGATGGTTCCGAGACCAGACATAAAGTCACCGTATGCTCCAATGCCAAAATAGACAGCGGCCGCATAGGCGGCGACCTTCCCTCTGCCCTTTATGGAGCCCTCTTCAAGTACCAGCGCTAAGGCATAGTCAGGTAGCAGCAAGTGGGCTTCTACTTGCGCCTCCCACTCATCGAAAAGCTCAGAAGAGTGGTGCTCAAATGCTGCCTTATCGAAGGCCGGTGCCTTGATGTAGAACGACGTCGCTACGACATCAAGCATCCCGCCGCCTCGCATCTATCCTTGCGCCCTAAATATCCAATAGCCGAATCCCTAGATCCAGCTATACGATCTCCCCGCAGCACACCGTGTACTGAGCTATCCTCATGATGCGGCTCGATCTTAGGGCGGCTGCCCCCGGTTAGCAAGGCGACGGATAACCGGATCCAACGACATGCTCCGCTTTTGGTCGATAAGAGACAACCTCAAGATAATTGACAATAACATCAGGGCCATACGTTTGGCGGGGGCGAAGTGAAGCCCAACAAAGTGTATGGCCCGATTTTCCGATTTTGTGCCTCGCAGACTCAGCCTGACCTATCGTGCTGCGATCAAACAAAGGGGCCATACGGTGCCTTTGGTGTGCACTTACCCCACTGAAATCGGCATGCCTGACGCCGAAGCCGCACGCTCCACGGCTGCCTCCTCCTCTTCCGACTCTCCCCTCGCCCGCTTGGTCTTGAAGCGCGCCCAGAGCTACCTGCGCTACGAATCCAGTCTGGCGCTCTTGCCGGCGAGCTCGAGTTGCTGATAGCCCTCCAAGCCCTTCGAGATGCGCCACTTCGTACCGGGCCAGTACCACAGGTCAACTTCGCGACCATCGGGTTCATCGCCGTGGGAGATATCACGCCCATCACCATAGGGAAATGGCCCCGCCACACGTCTACCGTGGTGGATGGGCGCTATTCGCGACCCGTGCACTGTCGAACGATGATCAAAGACCACCCCAATCCGTACCTCCAGGCCTCGCTCCGCGAGCTATCCGCTGCCCTGCATCGATGTGCAGGCCGACTCCAGACGGCGAATGGGACCATAGAGCGCCAGGATATGGCACACCTGCTCCTCGCCGTCGCCAAGCGCCTCGCCCCCAAGGACAAGAGTCCGGGAGAGCCGGTCAGTCGCGTACGCGCAGGTGCAGAGGTCCTTCCAGAGTTCTGGCCGCGCTACGAACTCGAGAAGCGCGCGATTCGCTGGCACCTGTTCCACCAAGCCGCCGAGGCCGCCGGACTCACGCCTGCGGACTTCGGTGCGTACTTCACACTGACGGGGCGGCCCCTGACGGACCGCGTCCTGGAAAGCGAAGACGGCTACCGCGAAGCCCTGGATTGGATTGAAGAAGCCCGCCGTGCAGGTGACTGGGCCTCTCGCCAAGTTGAGTAGAACCCTGGGTTGGGCCACGAAACTGGGGGCAGAGTGCAATTGCTTCCGGACGACCGGTGAACCTCGCGACGCCGTAGCACCGCGCATGCCGGGTGTCAGTCATCAGCCAAGCGCCCTCTAAGGCTCGCCCTGGAACACCAGCGTCACCTTGGGCCTCGCCGGGTCACCCGCGCTGTACTGCGTCTGCGGAAAGTCGGGATAGTCCGGGTAGCTCGCATGCAACGTGTCGTTGGACCGCCAACGCAGCTTCAGCGGTGCGTGGTCGAAGGGGGCATCGAACCCGGCAACGCCGGTGGAGGCCATGCACTCGGCCTTGCGCGAAGACTCCAGCACCGTCACCTGCGTGCGCCGGTAGGTGGTCAGGCTGCAGCCGCAATGGCGCAGCTCGGCTTTCAGCGTACCGTCGGAAGATGGCAGCGTGTCGACGTATTCGTCCACACAACCGCAGGCGGTCAGGCCGCACAGCAACACACACGAAACCACGACGCGGGACAGCTGCTTCATGACTGACCGACTCCTAGGCGACACGACACTCCTGCCCCCATCCTGCCAGCCATTCGTGCCATCGCAAAGCGCACAAAAAAGGGAGACGCGCTGCGCCTCCCACCCTCAATTTATATAACGCCCGGGGGCTTGCGGCAAGGCCCGGTGCGGGCTGCAGTATCGCCGGCCTGTCGATACGGCAGGCCACCGGAACACCACCCCCATGCGCGATACCGAGATTTATTACCACGGCACCAAGGCGAAACTGGCTCCCGGCGATCTGATCGTCGCGGGCTGCACTTCAAACTTCGGAAAGCGCCGCATCGCCAGGTACGTCTACCTGACCGCGATGCTGGAAGCGGCCACATGGGGCGCGGAACTCGCCGTCGGAGAAGGCCGCCGACACATCTACATCGTCGAACCGACGGGCCCATTCGAGGACGATCCCAACCTCACCAACCAGCGCTTCCCCGGCAATCCCACCCGGTCTTATCGGACGCGCGATCCGCTGCGCGTGGTCGCCGAAGTGAAGGGCTGGATCGGCCACACGCCCGAACAACTCACCACCATGCGCGATCGCCTGGCGGAACTGGATCGACAGGGCGTGGAAGCCATCGAGGACTGAGGGCGACTGCCTCCGCATAGTGCGCATCTAGCGGAAAGCACACGCCATAGCCTGTGCTGAACGAAGTGAAGCCCAACATCGCACATCGTCCGACGCTCCGATGTTGGGCTTCGCAGGCTCAGCCCAACCTATCCCGCTGACCGCGCATCCACCGCCTCAAGACGCCGGATCGAACATGAACACCCGCAACTCCTGATCGCATCGGCACGCCTTCGCGATGCGCGCCGCCCAGGCGATGGCCTCCTCGCGGGATGACAGTTCGAGTACGGTGAAGCCGCCGTTGAGCGGCGGCGCCCACGGGTATCCGCCTTCGGCGAAAGCGCCATCGCCCGACACGAGCACCGGCGCCACGCTCTCGTCGATGCCTCCGCCGAAGACGTACACCCCCGCGACTTTCGCCTGCTCGATCACCGCGCGCGAATCGCGGCCGGCCGCTTCAAGTTCGTCGCCGGATACGACCATCGCAGCACTGGGAAAGGAAATCAGATACTTCATCGGGCGTCCTCTGCTGGGCGGGGTGACGGAACCGGTCGCGACGAGGTGGACTCGCGACGGCGCTTGCAATGCAACCTATCCTCCCCCGCACAACCGCTCAACCCAAGCCTGCGCAGCGCCCCGCATGATCTCCATCCTTGAGGCCGGACAACACCAGACGAGGCGCGACCACCTCGCCCACCTGGCGCGGCAACGTATCGAGGCGATCAAGCGAGGTTGACGATGCCGCGTTTGCCAGTCGCGTATCCGCTTACCCGCTGCGTGCACCGCTGCGGCGCTTGCCGAGATACGGCAGCGCGAACAGATACAGGCCCGTGAGCAGCAGCAACGCCAACGGCAGCAGCGTGAACAGGCCGACATACAGTGCGATCTTTTCCTGCCCCATGACCAGCAGGTTGGCGATGACGGCCAGGGTGAAGGTGATGGACAGCCAACGATGGAACTGACGGATCCACGCGTTCCCGTTCATTGCGATCTCCTGTGCAAGCGACACGATGGCGTGGACGCTCAGTGCGCCGCGCGCCGGGACTCGACCATCTTCCAGCCATTGCCCGAAGGGTCGCGGAAGTTGGCATCGACATTGCCGTAGCGCGCTTCGGGCGCCTGGGTGAACTCCACGCCGTTGGCGCGCATGCGCTCGTATTCGCCGTGGCAGTCGTACACGTTGAGCACCAGCGGCGGCATGGCGCCCTTGGCGACGATCGCGTTGACCGCCTGTGCGGTGGCGTCGTCCAGCACCGGCGGCTGCGCCCTGAACAGGCCGAGCTGCACGGATGGCTGGTCGGGATGCTGCACGGTCAGCCAGCGGTAGTCGCCGTTGCGTACGTCGGTATGCACGCGGAACCCGACCTTGCCGACATAGAACGCCAGTGCTTCATCCTGATCGCGGACATACAGACCGACCACGCCGATACCCTGACTCATGGAACCTCCTGTCTGGTTGAGGGCGCTTTTGTATCACCGCCCTCCTGCCGCCGCTTCTCCGAAACTGCGGTGGTGAGGCCGGGCCGGTAGGCGGCGCTGACATAGCAGTGCGGCACGCATTCCAGCGCGTGGCGGGCGGCCTGTTCGCGTGCTCGCAGTTCACCCGGGCTCTCGCCGGTGATGTCGCGGAAGGTGCGGCCGAACGTGCCCAGGCTGTTCCAGCCGGTCTGCAGGGCGATGTCGAGGATGGGGGTCTCCGTATCGCGCAGCAGCGCCTTGGCGCGCTCGATGCGGCGCGTCAGCAGGTAGCGATGCGGAGGAATGCCGAACGCTTCCTTGAACGAGCGCGCGAAGTGCGCTTCGGACACATGGCTCACGCGCGCGAGGCGTTGCACCGGCCACGCCTCGTGCGAGGCGGCATCCATCCGGTCTTTCGCGCGCAACAGGCGGCGCAGCAGATCGGGATCCTGGCCCGTGCGGCCTTGTACCGGCGTGCTCACGTGTCGTGTTCCATGGCTGGCGGTTCCCTTCCCGGCGTTTCCGGGCGCACGATACTCCACCCCGCGCCCTGCGCGCCCACCTGCCAGGCGCCCCGCCATGACCCGGCCCTCCCCGCCCTACGCACCGATCAACTGCGAATTCCACGACGTACTGGAAGCCACGGCGACCCGGCGCAGCACGGCCTCGATCCGGTTCATGGATGAAGACGGCGTGCAGCAGCAACGCAATGCACGGATCATCGCGCTGTATGCGAACGGGGGCAGCGAGTACGCCGAACTCGACACCGGCGAACGCATCCGCCTGGACCGGCTGGTCTCGGTGGATGGCGAAGTGCTGGCGGATTACACGCCACCCACGTGACCGGGCGCGGGCGTTCAGGCACGCGGGGGCACAGGTGAAGCCCGCGTTCCTGTGCGGTGCCGCGTGCTCTGCGGTGCGCATCGTCACGCGTCAGGAACGCCATTCATGCGAGGGTGGCGCACGCCTGAGGGGAAATCACCGTGTCCACGCGCATATCCGCTCCGCTGCCCGATGGCTTTTCGTGGCAGGTGGAAGATCAACGAAGAACCCTCTTCTGCCATGGCCAGCCCATCGTCGAAATCGGCCCGGAACGACAGGGATGGATGGCGAGGATCCTGATCTCCGGCAAAGGCATCTCGCAGGAGCAGGTCGCGGTGCGCTCACTGGATGCCGGCGCAGGCTGGGCCGCACGCTGGATGATGGAACGCCAGACCGCCCTGCTCCGTGCGGTCGCGGAACTGCCCCCCGCGTCCTGACGCCAGTGCTCGCCGGCCATGCCCGACACGTCGAAATCCGCAGCCCGAACCGATCAGCGCGAAGCTCCCGATTCCGATCGCGACTCCGCGCATATGGATCCCATGCCGGACAGCGGGACCGCTGACCAGCTTCCGGACATCGAAGAAAGGCAGCTCAAGCGCCTGATCGATGGCGTCGTCGACTTCGCCATCTACATGCTGGATACCGAAGGGTATGTGCGCAGCTGGAATACCGGCGGCGAGCGCATCAAGGGCTACACCCGGGATGAAGTCATCGGCACCCACTTTTCGCGCTTCTACACCCCGGATGACATCGCCAGTGGCGCACCCGCACGGGGACTTCGCATCGCACGGGCGGAAGGACGCTTCACCGCAGAGGGCTGGCGCGTGCGCAAGGATGGCTCCGCGTTCCATGCCAGCGTGGTGATCGACCCCATCTGGCAGGACGACGTGCTGGTCGGCTACGCGAAGGTCACGCGCGACATCACCGACCGCCTCGAACACCAGGAACGGCTGGAACAATCCCGCGATGCCCTCCTGCAGTCGCACAAGCTTGAAGCCATCGGAAAGCTGACGCTGGGCCTGGCGCATGACTTCAACAACCTGCTCAACATCATCATCAACAGCCTGGAACTCGTGGATCACTACACGATGCAGCCCAAGGCGAAGAAGCATCTGCAGGGCGCGATGCGGGCGGCGGAGCGTGGCGCGCTGCTCACCCGGCAGTTGCTGACCTTCGGCACCGGACGCGTGCTGGTATCGGAACGGCATTCCGTGGCCACCGTCATCCACGACGCGATGGATACGTTGCGGCGCGCATGCCACGACGGCGTGACCCTGCATGCCCGCTTCGATGACGACCTACCTGGGATCGATGTCGACCGCGAACAACTGGAGGCCGCCCTGCTCAACCTGGTGTCCAACAGCCGCGATGCGATGCCCGCCGGAGGTCACATCGCGATCACGGCGACGCTGCGAGACTGCGCGCTCCCGCACGCTGCGGATGCGCCACCCAGTCGCTTCATCTGCATCCAGGTCAGCGACGACGGCGAAGGCATTCCGGTGGAAGACCAGGCACGCGTGTTCGAGCCCTTCTACACCACGAAGGAGGTGGGCAAGGGCAGCGGGTTGGGCTTGAGCCAGGTGTTCGGGTTCGCGCGCCAGTCCGGCGGATTCGCGGAACTGAAAAGCGCTTCCGGCGAGGGCACCACCGTTTCCCTTTGCCTTCCCGTCCCACGAGATTCCGAATGACCGATGCCAGACGCCTGCTGCTGATCGACGACGAAGCCGACCTGCTCGACATCCTCTCGGATGCGTTCGAGATCGCCGGGTTCGAGGTCGTGACGGCCATCGATGGCCAGAAGGCCATGGCATGCCTGCATGACGGGACGCATTTCGATGTCGTGATCTCGGACGTGGCCATGCCGGGCCACATCTCCGGCATCGATGTGGCCCGGGAAGCCGCTGCCCTGCATCCCGATGCCCGCGTGATCCTCGCCTCGGGCCATCCGCGCGCGGAACTGCCGCCGCTGCCGGACCGCGTGCGCTACCTGCCCAAGCCCTACCGGGTCACCCAGCTGCTGCAGACGATCAACGCTGCGGACTGAACACCGGGTCGCGGAGGCGCGCCTGCGCGCAGGCTTTTCGTCCACCGTGCGCCGGGCTTGGTCGCCCGCGCCGTGCTTTCGTCGCGCGCGCATTGTCCGCCGCATCCTGCCCCGGCACGCTGTCCGCATGTCGCCCGTTGGTGGCGCGCCGACCGAAGGAGCCTGTCCGTGAAGACCCTTATCGCCCTGCTCGCCTGGTGCCTGCTGTTCTTGCTGTGCTGGCCGCTCGCCCTGCTGGCGCTGGTGGCGTGGCCGCTGGTGTGGCTGCTGTCGCTGCCGTTCCGTCTGGTGGGCATCACCTTCTCCGCCCTGTTCTCGTTCCTGCACGCCGTGCTGATGCTGCCGGCGCGGCTGCTGGGCGGGCGTCCGCGCGCACCGTTGGTGTCGGCATGAGCGCCGTTCGGTCACGCGTGGCGAAGGCCGCGCTATCGGGCTCGATGGGCACCGTGCTGCTATTCGGTGCGGTGGAATCCGCCGCTGCGGCCGAGCGCACGCCCGAACAGCTCACCCAGGTGATCGATGCACTGGATACGGCGGTGTTCGATACCTTCAACACCTGCGCCGACCCCGCGCAACTGGTGAAGCACGCCACCTACTTCGACGAGGCCGTGGAGTTCTACCACGACAACGGCGGCGTCACCTGGACGCGCGAGGACATGATCGGCCGGACCCGCGAGAACGTCTGCGGCCGCTATCGGCGCGAACGCGTACCGGGCACGCTGGAGGTATTTCCGATCAAGGGCTTCGGCGCGATCGCACAGGGCACGCACCGGTTCTGCGCGATGACGGCAACAGAATGCACGGGCGAAGCCGACTTCGTGATGGTCTGGCGCGAACGCGACGGCCGCTGGCAGGTCACCCGGGTGCTGAGCTATGCGCATCGTGCGACTGACGTGTCGCACTGAAGCCCACGCTGCGCGGTCGCCCCCTCCCCCCCCGACCGGGTGCTTGTGACTCAAGTCACACTACCCTAGAGTGCCCGGGTCGTGCTTATCCGGGCCCGTACAGCATCCGCGGGTCCGTCCATGTCAGGGGACATGAGGTGGGTACATGCCAGAAGGAAGTGGAAGTCGCCCCACGCTCATGCGGCCGATTGTTCGCCGCTGGGTCCTCTGTGGACTGCTGCTGGCCGTCATGGGCCTCGCCCTGCTGGCGGCGTGGGTCTGTCAGCGTGCGAACACCGAACGCCAGTCGCACCGCTTCCGACAAGTGGCAGACCAAGTGTCAGGCACATTGTTGGAGCGGATGGGCGCCTATGAGCATGGCCTGCGAGGTGCACGCGGTGCGGTGATCGCTGCCGGCCCGCAGCTCAGTCGTGCACGCTTCCTCGCCTACAGTCGTTCGCGGGATTACGCGCGCGAGTTTCCCGGGGTCCGCGGCTTTGGCTACATCCAGCGCGTCGCGCCCGGTGACGAGGCGGAATTCGTACAGCTGGCCCGCGAAGACGGTAAGCCCGGCTTCGACACACACGCGCTCGTGCCGCATCAGGATGACCGGTTCATCATCCTGTACATCGAACCGTCTGCTTCCAATCGCGCAGCGATCGGCTTCGACATTGCGTCCGAAAGCATGCGCAGGCAGTCGGCCATTCTTGCGGCGCGGACCGGAAAGGCCACGCTCACGCCACCGATCACCCTTGTCCAGCAGGAAGGCCTGGTCCGGCAGGGATTTCTGCTGTTGTTGCCGGTATACCGTGAAGACGCGCATCCGGCCAGCGACGATGAGCGCTGGGAAGCCACGCGAGGCTGGGCCTATGCTCCTTTGACGATCGATACGGTACTGGGTGAGCTTGGAAGCGAGGCGCAGCCGTACGCCCTCTCGATATCGGATCCGGGCGAAAGCGGCCAGTCACCCCCCTTTCTTTCAACGCACGGCTTCGATGCGCTCGCGGACTCGCCGCTTGCGGCCGAGCGCCGACTGGATGTCCATGGGCGCGAGTGGCGCCTGCAGGTGCGGGCACGACCAGGTTATCCGGCCAGCATGGCGTTCGCGCCGCCATGGCTGGCAGGCGCGGTGACCGCCTTCTTTGGCCTGTTGACCGTTGCGCTGTGGTACATGGCGTCCCAGTCACGGGAACGCCGCCGCACCGCCTTCCTCGACCATGCCAAGCTGGCGGCGCTCGTCTCCGGGTCAACGGACGGGATCATCGCGTGCGGTGCGGATGGCCGCATCACACTCTGGAATGCGGCGGCGGAACGCATGCTGGGATATGCGGAATCCGAAGCGCTCGGCCAACCCTTGCAGGCGTTGCTGGTGGATGACCAGGCGCGCCCCGCGATTCCCGCGCTGACCGCGGAGGCGTCCAGTGCCCCGTGCCGCGTGCGCCACAAGGACGGCAGCGTGCTGGACACGGTGGTCAGCGTGTCGAAAGTACGGGATACCAGCGGCGACACCCACGGGTTGTCGCTGTTCCTCCACGACATCACGCGTCACGTCCGTGCGGAGGAGCAGTTCCGCCGCGTGGTGGAAGCCTCGCCCAGCGCGATCCTGATGGTCGACCACGCAGGAATGGTCCAGCTGGCCAACGCCAAGGCGGAGGAGCTGTTCGGTTATCCGCGGGAAGCGCTGCTTGGACAGCCGATGGACCGCCTGTTGCCGAACGACGTGAAGCAGCACCATGCCGGCTACATCGAACGCTATTTCAACCTGCCGGAAGCCCGGCCCATGGGCGCCGGCCGCGATCTGTACGGGTTGCGCCGCGATGGCACGCGGGTACCGGTCGAGATCGGATTGAATCCGATCAACATGGCGGACGGGCGTTACGCACTGGCATTCATCATCGACATCACCGAACGCAAGCGGCAGGAAGAGAGCATCATGCGCCTCAATGCCACGCTGGAGCAGCAGGTGCTCGAGCGTACGGCGCAGATACGTACGTATTCGTCTCGACTGGGTGCGATTCTCGAACATGCCGGGTACGCGATCATCGCCATCGACCTGGAGGGAAGGATCACGCTGTTCAACCCCGCGGCCGAGCGGATGCTGGGCCACGCCGCCGCCGATATGACTGGCGGTGCCGGCATCGATGGATTGCATGACGATGCCGAACTATGGTCGCGCTCGCTGGCATTGTCGGCGCTGCTGGACCGGCATGTCCCCGCCTCGTTCGCGCAGATCGCCTCCATCGCGACACGTAGCGGCAGCGATATCGCGGAATGGACCTATGTGAGGAGCGATGGCACGCACCTGCCGGTCGCGTTGAATGTCAGCGCCCTGCGCGACGAGCAAGGCGAGGCGTCGGGATTCCTGATCATGGCGTCAGATCTGACCGAGCAGAAACGGCGGGATTCCGAGCTCCACCAAGCGATAAGCGCAGCCGAGCAGGCCAATCGGTCCAAGAGCGACTTCCTGGCCAACATGAGCCACGAGATACGCACCCCCATGAATGCGATCCTGGGCATGCTCTATCTACTGGACAAGGTGGAACTTCCTGCGATGGCCATGGACATGGCCCGCAAGATCAACGTTGCCGCGCGCTCGCTGCTCAGCATCATCAATGATGTCCTGGATTTCTCGAAAATCGAGGCCGGGCGCATAGAGCTGGAGGAAGCGCCGTTCGATCTGGCGGAAGTGCTCGACAACGTCGCCGCCCTGATGGCGTCGGCGGTCGACATCAAGGCCGTGGAAATGCTGGTGTCGCCCGCGCCCGAGGGCGCACGCTATCTCCGGGGCGATGCCCTGCGCCTGGGCCAGGTACTGGTGAACCTGGTAAGCAATGCGATCAAGTTCACCGAGCGTGGGGAAGTCGCCCTGACGGTACATCGGCTGGCGCACGAGGACAGTGGTGTCGCGCGCCTGCACTTCATGGTCGTCGACACTGGCATCGGCATCCCCGCAGTGAAACGGAAGATGATCTTCTCTCCGTTCTCGCAGGTCGATTCCTCGACCACCCGCAAGTACGGCGGTACGGGCCTGGGCCTGAGCATCTGCCATCGACTCGTCCAGCTGATGGGCGGCACGCTGGTCGTCGACAGCGAGCAGGATGAAGGCAGCCGGTTCCATTTCGAGGTCGTCTTCCCCATCACCGACTTGCCCGGCACCGATACGGCGCCAAGGAACGCCTATCACGTGCTGGTCGTCGACGACCACGAGGTGGCGCGCGACAACCTGGGCCTGATCATCAAGGGCTTCGGATGGACGGCTGAAGCGGCGGACTCGGGCGAGCGTGCGCTGGCCATGATCGCTCACCCGGATGCGGTCGACTACGACGTGGTGCTGATGGACTGGCAGATGCCCGGCGTCGACGGACTGACGGCTGCGGCCGACATTCGACGCCGGCTGAGGACTTCGCGCCAGCCCATCATCATCATGGTCACTGCATTCGAGAGGAAGCTGGTGGATCACGAGGCGCATCGCGCACCCGTGGACGCCGTGCTCACCAAGCCCGTCACAGCCTCGGTGCTCTACAACGTGATCAACGAGGTGCTGGCACGCCGTGATCCGGGACTGGCCGTCCTGCGCGCGCCTGTGCCCGGCAGTCGGCGCTTGGCAGGCTACCGGCTGCTGGTGGTCGACGATAGCGAAATCAACCTGGAAGTGGCCCACCGTATCCTCGAAGGCGAAGGTGCGCTGGTGGAGCAGGCTTCCGATGGTCGCGAAGCGCTGGCGAGACTGCATGCCGACGCCGATCGCTTCGACGCGGTGCTGATGGATGTGCAGATGCCGGAGATGGACGGATACGAGGCGACCAGGCGCATTCGCGCCTCGTCCGCGCTGGCCGGACTGCCCGTGATCGCCTTGACTGCCGGCGCCTTCAAGCCACAGCAGGACGCCGCGCTCGACGCCGGCATGACCGCCTTCGTCGCCAAGCCTTTCGAGGTCGATGACCTGATCGCAACCATCGTGCGCTGCGCGCCGGGGAGGTACGGCATGCAACCTGATGGCGAGGTGATGGCGGGCCCGACGACGCTTGTCGGGTCTGCGCCCGAGGGACTGGATCCGCAACTTCTGGATGTGGAGAAAGGCCTGGCTTACTGGCGCGACGAGACGCCGTACAAGCGATATCTCCTGCAGTTTTCCCGTCGCTACGGAGGAGCGGCAGATGCGCTGCAGGCGAGCCTGGAGCGGCACGACACGATGCAGGCATGCTCGGACATCCACCGCATGCGGGGTGCGGCGGCGTCGCTCGCCCTGCCCGGCGTGGTGGCGATCAGCGCGCAGATCGAGGAGCAGTTGCGCCAGGGCAGCGGCGTGGCTGACCTGCTGCCGAGCCTGCGACTGACCTTGAAGGAGACGCTAGAAGATGTCGCGCAATACGTCTCTCACGGCGGGAATGCCGGGGACATAGCGCCGGCCGGGCCGGATGTGGACCCGGCGGCCTCGTTGCAGGACCTTCTCCGCAACCTCGACGGCGATGATCCCCAAGCCATCGAAGCATCGCTCGCCTGCCTCTCCGTCCGCCTGCCACGGATCGAGCGTGAACGGCTGACGCTGCTTGTCGAAGAGTTCGACTATCGTGCGGCGGAACAGCATGCCCGCGTACTGCTGGATGCCTGGCAGCGCGGCGACATCCCGCCGAACACGCCAGAGGAATGATGCATGCCCACCGGACCTATCCTCTGCGTCGACGACGAGCCCAACAATCTGGCGCTTTTCCGGCAGATCCTGGGCGAGGACCATCGCCTCGTGCTCGCCCGTGATGGCCTGCAGGCCCTGCGTGCAGCGGAAAAACACTCGCCCAGCCTTATCCTGCTGGACGTTGAGATGCCTGGCATGGATGGGTACGAAGTCGCGTGGGCATTGAAGGCGCAGGGCAGCACCGAGCACATCCCTATCATCTTCGTCACTGCGCTCGATCGGGAAGTGGATGAACGCACCGGCTTCGCCTCCGGCGGCGTGGACTACATCACCAAACCTGTGTCGCCTTTCATCCTGCGCGCACGCGTCAACACGCATCTCTCGCTGGTGCGCACCTCGGCATTGAACAGGAGTTACCAGGATGCGATACAGATGCTCGGCATCGCAGGCCACTACAACGATTCCGATACCGGCGTGCATATCTGGCGGATGGCGGCTTACGCCCGCGTGTTGGCCGAGACGGTAGGCTGGGACCCCGAGCGTGCCCGACTCCTTGAACAGGCCGCCCCGATGCACGATACCGGCAAGATCGGGATACCCGATGAGATCCTGAAGAAGCCGGGGAAGTTGAGCCCGCGTGAGTGGAACACCATGAAGCGACACACCGAGATTGGCTTCGAGATCCTGAGTCGCAGCAAGGCCCCGCTGTTCCAACTCGCGGCGGAGGTCGCACTGAACCACCACGAACGTTGGGACGGATCGGGTTATCCGCACGGCCTGTCCGGCAGCCAGATCCCCGAGTCCGCACGCATCGTCGCCGTCGCAGATGTCTTCGATGCCCTCGCTACACGACGCCCTTACAAGGACCCCTGGCCGCTCGACGTCGTGATCTCCAAGATCACCGAGGACAGCGGCAGTCACTTCGAGCCGCGGATGGTCGACGCGTTCCTCGCATGCATGCCACGAATCCTCCAGGTTAAGACGCATTGGGACCAGCGGGAGACGCCCGATGGCGATGTGCTGCCCGAGACTCCCTGATCCCGCGGATCAGAAGACGACACCTCTTGCGCTGGCGTTTCGATGATCTGAATGTCGACTTCGCACTGGCTTCACACAGCCTCCGCCAGCTGCCCATCACCCCGGCCCAGCATGTCCCCGCGACCTCGACGGGGTCCCGGGAGACATGACGATGACGAGCGACACCCTGCTTGACGCGACACGCTGGATCCGCCTGCTGCGCTCCCTGGCGTGGGGTGGTGCCGCTGCACTGTTGCTGCTGCCCTGGGTGGCGATGCAGTTCACCGCCGACGTCGTGTGGACGGCATTCGATTTCGCACTGTTCGGCGCCATGCTGCTGACCGCCTGCCTCGCCTTCGAAGCCATGGCGCGGGTCGCGCGCGTGCCGGCCTACCTGGCCGCGAGCGTGATCGCAATCGGTGCGGCGTTCCTGCTGGTGTGGGCGAACCTGGCCGTGGGCATCGTGGGTGAACCGGAGGACCCGGCGAACCTGCTGTTCATGGGGGTGCTGGTGATGGGGGGCGTGGGCGCTCTCCTGGTCCGCCTGCAACCACGAGGGATGGCGTGCATGTTGGCGGCCATGGCCCTGGCGCAGATGGTGGTGGGCGCCATCGCACTACTGATGCAGGCGCATGAGTCCGCGGTCTCCGTGCTGGCGGTTACCGGCCTCTGCACGGCCATCTGGCTACTGTCGTCCGCACTCTTCAGAAAGGCAGCGCGCTCGCCCATCGGCGCACCATGATCCCGGCCACCGGCATGGCGCGCGTACTGATGGCCCTTGCGATGATGGCATGCATGGGGTGTGGTCGAGACCCCGCCTACATCGAGTACCACCCTGATGCGAATGGCGACAAGCCGGACATCTTCGAGTTGGGCCATGTGCAGGTCTGCACGCTTGAAGCGCGCGCCCTCCCTGCACTCTTCGATCAGGTTGACGCGTTCGCGCGGAGCCGATCGATGTACCTGCACGGGATCGCGGCCCCAGATGACCGCGTCCTCTTGGTCTACACGCGGGGTACGCCCATGCGGATCCACCTGATGGTCGAACGGCTCACGCAGGAACACTACCGGGTGGGAATCTCTTCGCACATGGGCGCCGGATGCGACGACGTCTGCCACCATGCCGTGCGGCACGATCTCTGTCCCTCCAACGCATCACCGCGCGCGCCCGTCATCAGCGCGGCTTCGAATGCCACAGCGCATTGACGATGATCCAGCGTCCATCGAACCGCCCCATGTGGAAATGGTCCACGAACCACGGGGTCTCCAGGCGCACGGCGGCCGTCTCGGCGGTGACATCGAGTACGCGGCAGGTGCGGTTCCACGCATCCTTCGGCGTTTTCAGCACGCCCTGCCGGGTCAGGCTGACCAGTTCTTCCTTCGACATGCGGCGCAGGCCGAGGCGCTCGTCCGGCGTATCGCCGATCACGGCGCGCTTGGCCAGGTCCGGATGCAGCGCGCGCGCCACGCGCGCCGGATCGCCTTCCAGTTGGCCGTCGACGTAGTCGAAGCAGGTCGCCTCGATGGCGGCGAGCGTGGCGGGATCGGCTGCAGGCGCGGCCGGGGCGGAAGCACTGGCGGCAGCCAGGACGAGGGACAGCAGTGACATGGCGTTCGCCTTCGGTCGCATCATCGATGGAAGGCGATCATGGGGGGAGGTCCGTGCGCGGGACACGTGCCGGAAGTCCACGGCGGGCCGGCATCTACAGGTACGACGGCGATGCCGGCGGATGGTCCCAGTCGTCGTGGCGCCCATCCTCGTATTGCACGGGGATGGCAGCGAACCGTGCATCGTCCATTCCGTCCAGGGTGGCGACGTTGACCGCGTGGAACCAGCCGTTGAAGGGCGCCATCTCCAGGTATCCCTTGCTGAAACCGCGCACGCCGCAATGGCGGCAGAAGTAGTGGTGCACATGGCCGGCGGGCCATTCGGAAGCGTGGGCCTGGTAGTCCGACAGGGCGTCGGCGCCGTGGAGCAGGCGGAAGCCCTCGCCGAGGGCGAACACCTTCCACATGCGCGTCTTCAGGCAGAAGCTGCAGTTGCAGCGACGCGTGCCGGCGGCGAGGTCGAGCTCGCACTCGAAGCGCACGGCGCCGCAATGGCAACTGCCGGTGTAGGTCTGCATGGGGCTTCTCCTCCGGTCAGCGGGCGATGAGGGCGTCGGCGGGCGGTTCCTCGATGGGCCGTACTTCGCACTCGATGTCCCATTCATCGCCATGTATGTCGAGGAAACGGCGGGTGTGGGCGATGGCGTCGTCGAGCGAATCGGCACGCAGGATGGCATAGCCGCCGATGACCTCCTTCGCCTCGGTGAACGGGCCGTCGGTGATCCGGATCTCGCCGAAGCGCGAGCGGACGCGGGCACCTTGCGCGGTGGGCAGCAGGCCTGCGGTGTCGAGCAGGATACCGGCGGCGGACATCTCGCCGATCAGCGCCATCATGTCGGTCATCAGCCGCTCGCTGGGCTGCTGGCCGGTGGTTTCGTCGATCCGGATCATCGAAAGGAATCGCATGGTCTGCCTCCCGGGGCATTGGACACTGACCTTGCGACGAACGGGTGCGGCCGGGATCGACAACGACAGGTGATCAGGGCAGCCAGAGTTTCTCCAGGTCGCGGAAACCCCAGTTGGCGGGCGACTCCACGCCCACGATGCGCTCGCGCTCACCGGCCGTGGCCAGGTCCACGTCGACCCTCAGCAGGTGCGTGCGCGACTTGGCGGAATAGAACACGCGCACGCGCGGCGCCAGCAGCGTGGCCGGGTTCTGTTCCACCACCACCGCCAGCCGGTCGCTGGACAACCGCACCAGGGCGCCGATCGGGTAGATGCCGATGCTGCGCACGAAGGCCTTCATCAGCCTGTCGTCGAAATGCCCCTGCCAGCTGGCCATGCGGCGCAGCGATTCGGCCGGGTCCCAGCCGGCCTTGTATGGGCGGTCGGAGGTGATGGCGTCGTAAACGTCGCAGATGGCGCTCATGCGGGTCAGCAGCGGCAGCTCCGCGCCGGACAGGCGTTGCGGATAGCCACCGCCGTTGATCTTCTCGTGATGGTGGCGGGCGATATGCAGCACCGCTTCCTGGCTCACGCCGCCCTCGCGCAGCAGGCGTTCGCCGTGCACGGGGTGCTGGCGGACGATGTCGAACTCTTCGTCGGTCAGCTTGCCGGGCTTGTTCAGCACGTCCTGCGGCAGCATGGCCTTGCCCATGTCGTGCAGCAGCCCGCCCAGCGCCGCATCGCGCACCTGCTCCTCCGGCAACTGCAGCTGCCGCGCCAGCATGGCCATCAGCGCGCCGACGGCGATCGAATGCAAGTAGGTGTAGCTGTCCGCGTCCTTCAGCCGCGCCACGCTCACCAGCGCCGTGGGGTGGCGATCGACCGAACCGGTGATCTCGTCCAGCAGCGGCAGCACGCGGCCGGCATCCACGCCGTTGCCCAGCCGCACTTCACGGAACATGGCCTCCACGGCCTCGCGCCCTTCGTCGCAGATGCGGCGGGCGCGGACCAGTTCCGAGGCCAGACTGACGGTGCTGTCGTGCACGACGGGGCGTCGTCGCGCTTCCGCAGGTTCGGCGACGGGTGGGGCGTCGACGGATGCGGGAACGGCCTCTTCTTCGCCTCCGTCCTGTGCGTCTCCATGACTGCGCGACAGGTCGACCACCACCTGCTCCACGCCGCTATCCTGCAGTTGCGCCAGGCGTGCCTCGTCCAGGACGAACGAGGTGCGCCAGAACGGGTGCTGCATCCATGGGCCGAGCAGCTTTTGCACGTACATGCCGGGTCGCAGCTCGGCAACGTCGACGGTTTGCAGCATGCACGGCTCCGGGAGTGGAGGGGTCCGGTATGCTCCCGCCCATGGGCCAGGCACGGCGGGGCGACCCCGTCAGCCCCCGGAACGATATCGGCACGGGAGGCCGCATGCTGAAGACCTATCGGGGAAGCTGCCATTGCGGCGCGGTCCGCTTCGAGGCGGACATTGACCTGACCCGGCCCACCTATCGCTGCAACTGCTCGGTGTGCCGGCGCAACCGGTTCTGGCCGGCCATCGTGATGCCGGACGCCTTCCGCCTGCTGGCGGGCGAAGGCGAGCTGGTCGAGTACCGGTTCAATGCGTTGCGCAACTCGCACCATTTCTGCCGCATCTGCGGCGTGCGACCGTTCGGGATCGGCAACAACGTGCCGGACGGGCAGCGGATCTACGGCGTCAACCTGGGGTGCCTGGAAGACGCCACTCCCGAGGAGCTGGACGCCGCGCCGATCACCTACGTGGACGGGGCGCACGACAACTGGCAGCAGGCACCGGCAATCACGCGCTACCTCTGAGCCGCGCGCCGCTACTCGGCGGCTTCGTACTGGATCGCGCGCGCATCACCCACACCACGTCGGCCAGCGCCAGCACATCGGTGGCGGGGTCGTGCCCAGCAGCAGGTCCGCGTCCATGCCAGGCGCGATGCGGTCGTCGGGCCACGCAAATACCCGGCAGGCAGCCCAGCTGCCATCCCGATATCCGCCGCATCTTCCCGCCCGTCTGTCGGCCCGTCGGCCCCGGCACCCAGTCCAGGTCAGGCGCGCGAGGCGTCACGCCCGCTGACGGACGCCTGAGTGCCATGCCGATGTCACGCGGTTGCAACAGTCGCATGACCTTTTTGCTAGGCTGCGAAGATCGTCGCAACCAGACGTGCGCAGGGAGTTCCCGTGAGCATTTCTTCCGAATACCTGGAAAACGTTTTCAACGATGCATCCTCGACGGCTTCGCCGCTGCGTCCCCGCCCACAGGTGGACCTGTGCCGGCGTGGCGAGATCCGCGCGGAGAAGTTCCTCGACGCCGCCACCGAAGTCTTTGCCGAGAAGGGTTACCAGCATGCGCGACTGAGCGAGATCGTCGCCCGCGCCGGAGGCTCGCTGGCCACCCTGTACCGGATCTTCGGCGACAAGGAAGGCTTGGCCAGCGCGATCCTCGAGCGCCGGCTGGACATGCATATCCACCTGCTCAGCGACCTCAACCTGACCGAGCTGCCCCCCGAACAGGCGCTGCGCCGGGTGGCGATCCGCATGGCGCAGGTGATGGCGCGTACCGATTCGCAGGTGGTCTACCGCATCGTGATCGGCGAGGGACAATCCTTCCCCGCCCTGCGCGACTGGTTCCTGGACCACGCGGTGGCGTCCATCCGCGCCACGCTTGCGGACTATTTCGAACAGCAGGTGGCCGCCGGACGCATGCAACTGGCGTCGCCCAGGGCGGCGGCGGCGCAGTTCTACATGAGCCTGTTCGGCGACCAGATATTCCGGCTGGCGGCCGGCAGCCCGCAATTGCCGGATGTCGACACGCTGGAAGCCCAGGCGCTCGCGTCGGTGGAGCTGTTCCTGCAGGGCGCATTGCCGCGCTGACGGAACACCACGCCTTCACCGTTCCGTCCCGCCTTGCCTGCCAGCATGGCGTCGTCGTCACGGCGCGGGACAGGCATGGATCTCAAGAGCGGGTACCCCTTCTGGGCGGTCAGCAATGGCCTGATGCAGGCGTTCCCGCCGCTGGCGTCCGACCATCGTTGCGATGTCGCCGTGCTGGGTGGCGGCATCACCGGTGCGCTGATTGCGGATGAACTGGCGCAGCATGGTTTCGATGTCGCGGTGCTGGAACAGCGGGACATCGGCTGGGGCAGCACGGCCGCCAGTACGGCGCTGCTGCAGTACGAAATCGACACCCACATGGTCGACCTGGCCAAGCGCTATGGCGAAGACGATGCCGCCCTCGCCTACCTTGCCTGCGCCGCGGCCATCGACCAGCTGCGCGAGGTCGCCGCGCCGTGGCGCGATGTTGGCTTCGCGCGCAACAAGAGCCTCTACTACGCCAGCCGGCGTCGCGACGTGCGGCCGATGGAAGACGAGCATGCCCTGCGCCTGCGCCACGGACTGGAGGTGGAACTGCTGTCGGCGGACCGGGTACAGGAAGACTACGGCTTCGAGGCGGCAGCGGCATTGCTCAGCACCCAGGCCGCGCAGGTGGATCCCTACCGCCTGACCCACCGGTTGCTGCAACGCCTGCATCGCCAGGGCACCGCGGTGTTCGACCGCACGCGCGTGACCGACCTGCATACGACATCGCGTGGCGTGACGCTGCGCACGGTGACAGGTTTCAGCGTACGCGCCGCGCATCTCGTGGTCGCGGCCGGGTATGCCAGCCAGCACTGGTTGCGGCAGAACGTGGCGCGCAACCACAGCAGCTATGCCGTCATCAGCGATCCCTTGCCCGACGAGCAGCTCGGCTTCCTCCGGGACACGCTGCTGTGGGAAACCGCACGCCCCTATCTTTATGCGCGCAGCACCGCCGATGGTCGCCTGCTGCTGGGCGGCGAGGACGATGCCGTGGACATCCCGGCCAAACGCGATGCGCGCGTCGAGAAGAAGGCGCGGACGCTGCTGAAGCGGCTGCACCATCTGTTCCCGGAGTGGGAGGTCACGCCGGCTTTCTCATGGGCCGGCACGTTCGCCGAGACCGCCGACGGCCTGCCCTTCTTCGGCCCGCACAAGCAATGGGGGCCGCGCGTGCACTTCGCCATGGCCTACGGTGGCAACGGCATCACCTACAGCATGCTCGGTGCCGGCCTGCTGCGCGCGCTGATCGAGCGCCGCAAGCATCCACTGTGGCCGTTGTTTTCCTTCGAACGCCTGGAACGATGACCCGGGGCAGCGATGTTGCGCACCGTTGACGTGGCCGTCATGCGGCGATTACGCGGGAAGCCGCACGCTGGCCATTCATCCACACCGGAGCACCGTCATGCCCCGTGGCGACAAATCCGCCTATACAGGCAAGCAGAAACGCCAGGCGGAACACATCGAGGAAAGCGAACGCGAACGCGGCCGTTCAAAGGAAGATGCGGAACGCATCGCATGGGCCACCGTGAACAAGCAGGACGGTGGCGGCAAGAAGTCCGGTTCCCGTCGCGCGAAGCCCCACTGAACTAGAGAGAACGCGAAGGCCACCAGCCCTCGCCGGTCAGCGCGTAGCGGTCGGCGGCACGTTCGAAGGGATTGCGTACGCTGACGCCGCCGCACAGCAGGTACACCGGCAGGAACAGCGGGCCCAGCACCATGTACTGGTAGACGTGCGCGCGTTCGTGGTCGCCCAGGCGGATGGGCGGATGCTGCATGCGGCCGGCGCGGTGTTCGTAGGTGATGCATTCCGCCTCCAGCGTGTCACCGGTGTGCAGGATGCTGTTGCCGAAGGTGATGGCGCCCCCCGGGCCCCACGGCCAGCGGTGGAACACCAGCGCGAAATCACGCCGGCTCCATTCGACGCGTGCCCCGAATGCCATGCCGACAACGCCGGCAACGGCCCCGATGAGCGTGTTGGGAACGGCCCAGACGATGCCGAGCGCACGCGCGACCCAGAGCATCGTCGAGGCCACGGTTCAGTCCTGTTCGTTGGGCATCAACAACCAGAGGATCAGGTAGACCAGCATGCCCGGAAACGCCGCGGACGCGATCGACACGATCACGAAGATCACCCGCAACAGCGTGGGGCTCCATCCATAACGGTGTGCAATGCCCCCCATGACGCCCGCGATCATGCGGTCGTTCAGCGAGCGCGCGAAGGGCTTGGAAGTGGTGTTGTTCATCGCCGGCAACTCCCCACGGTTGTTCGCGGCCAGTCTATCGCGTCAGCGGCCGGGGCCGCCTGAACCACGCAGCGCGTCCAGCTTCAGGCTGAACCACGTCGCCGCCGGTTGCGCCGATTGTCCCGGACAACGCACCTGGTAGGCACGCCCGCTCATGCTGCTCTTGCTGGCGGCACGCTCGATGAACTGTTCGGCGGTATCGACCAGGTCACGCTTCAGCAGGTAGTCGTACTTGCGCTGCAGGTGCTTGCGCGCTTCCTCGCGCCCGTGCCACGCGCCATTGCGCTGGAATTCGCAGGACGAGGCCGACAGCGCATCCATCAATCCCTGGATCTCTCGTTTGGCGATTGATGAAGGTGCAGACAGCACCGGCCAGACGAAGGCAAGCAGAACGGCAGCGACGGTGAATCGTGACAGCATGTGGTTACCCTAGCGCAAGACAAGTGAAGCAAGCACGCCGTTTTCTCTTGTAGGAGCGACGTAAGTCGCGACCGCACGGCCCGATGCTCCAGCATCCCATCGTTCGCCCACCGGGCGCGTTGCGACGCGTCCATTATCGCGATACCCAGGATCTATCGGCGTGCGGTCGCGACTCAAGTCGCGCCTGCATCGAGCGCAGCGCGCGCAGTCAGCGCGCGCGCTGGCCCAGCCAGTGATGGATGGCCGAAGGCACTTCGCGTTGTGCACGACTGGACACGTAGATGCCGATGTGGCCACCCTTGAAGCTCAGTTCGGTGTAGTCGGCGGTCCCCACCACGTCCTTCAAGGCACGCGACGCATCCGGTGGCACCAGGTGGTCCTGTTCGGCATAGATGTTCAGCACCGGCATGTCGACGAAGCCCAGGTCCACGGCCTCGCCACCGATCTCGATGCCGCCCTTGATGAAGCCGTTGCGCTGGTAGAACTGCTTGATGAACTGCTTGAAGGCCTCGCCCGCCAGGTCAGGCGAGTCGAAGATCCATTTTTCCATTCGCAGGAAATCCTCGATGGCGCGCTTGTCATCGAGGATGTCGACCAGTCCGACGTACTTCTGCAGGTTCAGCCGGAACGGTTTCAGCATCAGGTAGCAGGCATTCATCATGTCCGCCGGCACATTGCCCAGCGCATCCACGAACAGGTCCACGTCCAGCTCGCGCGTCCAGTGCGAAAGCATGTTGTCCGGCGTATGGAAGTCCACCGGCGTGACCATGGTGATCAGGTTCTTGACCTTGTCCGGGTGCAGCGAGGCATAGCACAGCGAGAAGGCCCCGCCCTGGCAGATGCCGAGCACGTTGACGGCATCGCGTCCGCTGCTGTCGCGCAGGTGGTCCACCGCACCGTCGATGAAGCGGTTGATGTAGTCGTCGAGTTCGAGATAGCGGTCCGAGCGGTCCGGATAGCCCCAGTCGATGACGTAGACATCCTCACCCTGCGCCAACAGGCCCTTCACCAGCGAGCGATCGTGCTGCAGGTCCACCATGTACGGCCGGTTGACCAGCGCGTAGACGATCAGCAGCGGGACCTTCGCGGTGGGGGCCTTCTCGCCGATGAAGCGGTACAGGACCACTTTGCCATCGCGCCAGACTTCCTGCTTCTGGGTGGCCCCGTAGTGCACATCCTCCACCTCCGGCAGCGTGTGCAGGCCGGCGGAGAGCTTCTGCGTCAGTGTGGTGGCTTCGTGGGCCAGGGCCTCGGCGGTGAAGTTGAGCGGTCCGTTCACTTGCGGCTACCCCGCTTGGTCTTCCTGCCGGTCCTGGGCGCGTCGACGGTCGCGTCGCGCGCGGCGTTGCGTGCCACCCAGTCCTTCATCGATACGACCGAGGTCGACGGTGGTTTCGCACGCGCCGTGGGGGCAGGTTTTTTGGGGGCAGGTTTCGCTGCGACCGTCTTCGGTGCTTTCCTGGCGGGCGCCTTCTTCGTCCTGGCGGGCGTCCGCGCGGCTGCCTTCGCCACTGCGGGTACGGGTTCCTTGCGGGTGGGGGCCGGCGCCGCCGCAGCGATGGCCCGGCGTGCGCGTTTCTTCGGCGCCGTTTTCTTGGCGACGACGCGTTTTTTCGGCGCGGCCTTCGCTGGCGTGCGGCGGGGAAGCGTGCGCGTCTTCGCGGTTTTCGGCTTTGCGGGCGCGGGCACTGGGGCCGGCGCCGGTTCCGCGACGACGGGGGCTTCGACCGGCGCAGGCACATGCCGTGCCTCGGCACGGCGCGCGGGCGAGACCTGCGCGCGCGTCAGCTTGCGCAGCGCGCGCTCGAGTTCGACGATCTTGCGATGCGCGGAATCGACTTCCGTCCGCGTCGGCATGCCGAACAGCGTGCAGACCTGCTCCACTTCGCGCTGCACGCCCAGTCGCAGGCGCGCCTGCGCATTCGCCAGTCCACCATAGACGTGGCGGAAATCATCGGACATCGCGACCTGCGCATAGGCCTCTTCGGCCGCATCGATCCAGAGGTCGAACAAGGCGCGTGCATTCTGCAACTGGCGGCCCGGCTCGGCATGCTGCTCCAGCTTGCGCTCGAAGCGCACGAACGCATCCTGCGCCACCTTCAGCATCAGCTGGTCGTAATCGCGCAGTTGCTGCTGGTAGTCCTTCTGCGCCTGCGCCAGGTGCTGCCAGCGTTCCTGGTGCTCGCGCGCCAGGCCGAAGGTCGGCAGGTGCAGCCAGCGGTCTCCATCGCGCTGCTGGCCTTCCAGCCAGGGCTGCATCTGCTGCATCCAGCCATCCATGCCATGCGCGCCGCCCTGCATGCTGCGGAAGATGTCCGCGAACGGATTGCCCGCAGGCGTGGGCGTGGCCATGCCCAGCGCCTCGCGCCAGGCACGGCCGACATCGGTGGCGTCGTGGTCGCGGCCGGTGAACTGCGCAGCCACCTGCTGCATCTGGCCGAACCACTGGCTGGCCTGCCGCTGGAAGCGGCCGACTGCTTCGTCCACCTGGGGCTGGCCACCCGGCACCAGCTTCGACCACCAGTCGACGGTCTGCTGCCAACCCGGCACGGCGCCCGGCATGGACATGGTCGGCGCACCGCCGGCCTGTCGCAGGGCATCACCCCAGAGACTCCAGTACTGCTGGGCCACCGACTCGAAGTCGCCCGGCCACGGTGGAACGGAATTCGTCATGTGCCCTCCCTTCCCGACCGATTCTAGCCGCGGCGGGCGGCGCGTGCATGACGCACCTTCACCTCACGATCAGGGCTTGGGGATCCGCAGCGTCTTGCTGATCATCAACGTGCCGGAAATGGCGTACAGCAACACCAGCGGATGCAGCTGCCACGGACCGAGCTTCAGCGCACCCAGCCACAGGTCGGGCCCCACATGGCCCAGGTATGCCGCGACCGCCAGCACGATGACCAGCGCCAGGCTGGTGGGAATGGGCGTGCCCTCGAAGAACTTCACCTTGTCGCCACCGTCGGCGAGCGTCTCGGCGGTGACGTTGTAGCGCGCGAGCCGGCTGACACCGCAGGCGACGAAGTACGACAGCACCAGCCAGTCCCAGCCACCCTGCATGCCGCAGGCATAGGCCAGCGCGGCCGGCGCCACGCCGAAGGAGATCACGTCGGCCAGCGAGTCCAGTTCACGCCCCAGCACCGAGGCCTGCTTGCGCCATCGGGCCACGCGTCCATCGAGGGCGTCGAAGATGAAGGCCAGCGGGATCAGCGCCATCCCGATCATCAGGTCGCGCAGGATGCCTTCCTGCAGGAAACGCATCGACGCGAACACCGCCCCCGTGCCGCAGAAGGCATTGCCCAGCGTGAACCAGTCGGCCAGCTGGAAGTCGCGGATCATCGAAAAGTGTCGGGACATGGCGGCGTACGTGTCGGGCCAGTCTCAAGAGTAAGGCCAAGCGGGTGAAGGTGCCGCAGCATTCCCTCTCCCCGTGAACGGGGAGAGGGTGCCAAAGGCGGGTGAGGGGCGAACGGAGACCGGATGCGCGTGCGCCAGGATTGTTGCCGCGCTCGCCCCTCATCCCCCCTCCGGGTACCTTCTCCCCGCATGCGGGGAGAAGGATTCATCAGCGCGGAATCGCCAGCTGACTGAGCTCGACGCTGCCCGCGCCCCGCGGATTGGCATTGATCAGCGCATTCGCCGGCAACTCCCGGCTTCCATCCAGCGTGGCGTTGACCTGGTCCAGCGCCGCATAGACGTAGGGCAGCAGCGGCACGTAGCGAGTGCCGTAGGCCGGCAGCGCCAGGAAACCATCGAAGTGCTGCGCATGCCGCACCTGCCAGTAGCGCACGTCGGGATTGGCAGCGCGCGCGGCTTCCACATACGGCGCGCTGGAGAACGCCGGCGGCACCAGCCCGTCGTCCAGTCCATGGATCACCACCACCGGACGGCGCGTGCGCGGGAAGCGCGCGGCGGTCTGCGCGATGCCGGCCTGCACGCGACGCGCATCCTCGCCGGTACCGGTCTGCAGCGCACGCAGGCATTGCAGCCCCGGCAGAGTGAAGTCCGGCGCGGCCAGCTTCGTGTCGACGATGCCCACCCCGGCACCCGGCGGAATGCCGCTGCCATCGGACCACCACGCGGTCCGCTCGGCGGCGCTGGCCGTGCGCGCCGTGAAGTCGGCGTTCTGCGCGGAGAACGCGAAGCCGCACGGATGCTCGGCCACGCCATAACGGCCGTACGCGGAGGCGTACGTCACCGCCACCGCCCGCCACAGGTCGAAGCCCACGCTGAGCGCGCCGGCCACCAGCGCCTCGTCGGTCCAGCCGTTCGCCTTCAACTGCGCATGCGCCGAAGCCGCCTGCGCTTTCACATCCGCGCCACCGACCAGGCCGGCCGCTTTCAGCGTGGCGCAACGCGCCGTCCACACCGGTTCCACCTGCGCGCGCAGGGGCGGCTGCGGCAGCGTGTCGGCCGGCAGGTGCAGCAGCGCGCACGGCATCAGCAGCGCGGCTTCCGTGGTGTAGTCGTACAGCGAACGAGCGCCCGGCGCATCCGCCGCGAGGATGTTCGGCTCGCCCGCGACCACGGCATCCAGCCACTCGCCTTCTTCCTCGCTGGCACGCAGCACGGCACCACCGCCATTGGAAATGCCGACGGCGATGACGCGCGTATTGTCGAAGCGGAATGGCGCCGCCTGCGGAAACGCCTGGTCCAGCGCTGCCAGCGCGAACTCCGCGGCCTGCTTCACGTGGCGGCCCCAGTCGGCTTCCGGGTTGTCCTTGGAATGCGCATGCTTGACGGCGACGCCGCTGGCACCGACCGGCGCATCCGGCACGAACGCCAGCGGATCGACGCCAAGTTCGCCAACCGTGCCATCCTCGCGCACGCCCTTCTGCTCATCCAGATCGAAGTAATCCGTGCCGGCGCCCTTGTCGGTGTAGGCCACGGCGCAGCCCTTGGACAGGCCCCACGGCGCAGCGACCGCGATGGCACCGTAGATGCCGCGCGAGCCGGACGAGGCGGTGACGACAACGCAGCGCCTGGTGGCGTCGAAGTCGTCCGGCACCTGCACCAGCACGCGGTGCGGCTGCGCGGCGCCGGGGACCTTCGCCAGCGCCGAATACTCGCGACCGGGTACTGCAGCCACGCTGCCATAGGCCTGGCCGTAGCCGCCCGTCAGCGAGAGGTCGGCGATGCCA
Source organism: Pseudoxanthomonas sp. PXM03 (assembly GCF_014852005.1). Lineage (GTDB taxonomy): Bacteria > Pseudomonadota > Gammaproteobacteria > Xanthomonadales > Xanthomonadaceae > Pseudoxanthomonas_A. Next base: position 82,923 of record NZ_JACVAU010000002.1, read on the forward strand.
CGCCAGTTGCCCCAGATCGCGCGGCGACGCAGTTCGGCGGGCGTGGGATGGGCGGGATCGGCGAACGCGGGCGCTGCCATCGCGCGCAGGCCGTCGAGGCCCAGGCCCGCCGTCAGCAGGTCGTCGTTGCCACGGTGCTCGGTGACGCGCTGCGGTTGGATCATGTGGGCCACGGCCTCGGGCTTGGGCGGCGTGCTGCTGCAGGCGGTCAGCGCCGCGCCGAGCAACAGTCCGCAGGACATTCGCAGGTTCGCATTCATGCGTGGAGGGCGTCCATGGTTCCGGTCATTGCCACGAAACTACCCTGTGCGGGAATCCCCGTCATCGTACTTTGGTACCACGAACCCGTCGCGCCTGCCTGCTACCCTAGCCGCAGCACGCAGGAGCCCCCATGCAACAGACCCATACCCTCCTCATCACCGGTGCCGCCAGCGGCATCGGCGCCGGCATCGCCGCGCAACTGGCCGAAGCCGGACGCCACGTGATCGTCAGCGACCTCAATCTCGACGCCGCCGAAACCGTGGCCACGCAGATCCGCGCCAACGGCGGTTCCGCCGAAGCGGTCGCCCTCGACGTGACGTCGCAGGAGAGCATCGATGCCGCCCTGGCGACGATCTCGCGGCCGGTCGATGTGCTGGTGAACAACGCCGGCCTGCAGCATGTCTCGCCGCTGGAAGACTTCCCCATCGAGAAGTGGGACTTCCTGGTGCAGGTAATGCTGGTGGGCGTGGCGCGCCTGACCCGTGCGGTGATGCCGGGCATGCGCGAACGCGGCTTCGGCCGCATCGTCAACATCGGCAGCATCCACGCGCTGGTAGCCAGTCCGTACAAGAGCGCCTACGTGGCCGCCAAGCACGGCCTGGTCGGTTTTTCGAAGGTCATCGCGCTGGAAACCGCCGACACCGACATCACCATCAATACCGTGTGCCCGAGCTACGTGAAGACGCCGCTGGTGGACAAGCAGATCGCCGACCAGGCGCGCACGCGCGGCATCTCCGAGGCCGACGTGGTCAGCCAGGTGATGCTGAAGCCGATGCCGAAGGGCGTGTTCATCGGCCTGGACGAACTGGCCGGCATCACCGCCTTCCTCACCTCGCCCGCCGCGCGCAACATCACCGGCCAGACGATCGTGGTGGACGGCGGCTGGACGGTGCAGTGAACGCCGGGAGTCGTGGACCGGGAGTGGAGAAGGGAAGCGCCTGTATCCGTTTTGTTGCCCCGCTCAAGGCAACCCGCTCGCTCGATCCACGATTGCCCCTCCCCGATTGCCAGCAACGTCCATGCCCAACCTGCTGATCGCCGATGACCACCCGCTGTTCCGCGCCGCATTGCGTGGCGCGGCGGCGGATGCCGTGGCGCAGCTGTCGGTGCGCGAAGCCGAATCGCTGGACGGCGTCATCGCCACGCTGGAAGCGCACGACGACATCGACCTGGTGCTGCTCGACCTGCACATGCCGGGGAACCATGGGCTCGCAGGCCTGGCTGCGATCCGGGCACAGTTCCCGGCCGTGGCGGTGGTGGTGGTATCCGCCAATGACGATCCGCGCGTGGTACGGCGTGCGCTGGACCACGGTGCGGCCGGCTACCTGCCGAAGAGTTCCGGCCTGGACGAACTGCGGGATGCGATCCGCAGCGTGCTGGCCTGCGAGCAATGGCTGCCGGCCTCGCTGCGCGGCGCGGTCGCCCGCGCCCAGTCATCCGAACACGACACCGATCTCGCCGGCCGCCTGGCCAGCCTGTCGCCGCAGCAGTTCCGCGTACTGACGCTGGTAGCGCAGGGCCTGTTGAACAAGCAGATCGCGGATCGCCTCGACGTGCAGGAACGCACGGTAAAGGCACATCTGTCCGCGATCTTCGACCGCCTGGGCGTGCGCAACCGCACCCAGGCCGGCGTGGTGCTGCGCGAGCTCGAGCTGGCGGATCCGGCGCGGCATATCGAGTAATCCCGTACGTAGCATGCGGAGACAGTGCCTTAGTCCCCGCCGTCATCCCAGCGCACGCTGGGATCCATCTTGACTCTGCAGTTGCTTCGCCTCGGCGTGCTGCCCGGCAAAAGCAACATGGGCCCCAGCGTTCGCCCGGACGACGAAACCCTCCGCCGCCCTGGCCGTCATCCCAGCGCATGCTGGGATCCATCTTGACTCGGCAGTTGCTTCGCCTCGGCGTACTGCTCAGCAAAAGCAACATGGGTCCCAGCGTTCGCTGGGACGACGAAACCCTCCGCCGCCCTGGCCGTCATCCCAGCGCATGCTGGGATCCATCTTGACTCGGCAGTTGCTTCGCCTCGGCGTACTGCCGAGCAAAAGCAACATGGGCCCCAGCGTTCGCCGGGACGACGAACCCCTTCGCGTGGAACATGCAGCTGACGCGAGCCCCGACGAGGTGCGGTCATTTTTTCGCCACACACCTTGACAGCGTTGCGCCGCAACGCGTGCCAGCGCTTATCCACATGTTGATCGACAGACCATCCACACCGGGTGTGGACAACCCGGACACCGATCCGTCACCGTCTGGTCAAAAATTCGCCACACATCTTGACAGGCTTGCGGTGCAAGGCGCCGACGCAGTTATCCACATGGTTTCCCACGCGCTCTCCACATGGCGTGTGGACAAACGGAGGGCGTGGAACGCTCCCTGCGCGCGGTGCATCTGTAGGAGCGACGCGAGTCGCGACCGCAGACTTGCAGCGACCTGATTCGTGGAGGGCACGGATCGAGAGAAACGGGATCCGCAGCATCCATGCTCATCCAGCATCTGGTGATCGTCCTGCATCCCGGTCGCGACTCACGTCGCTCCTACAGAGGCAGCCGGCGCTCCGGCAGCCTCAGATGCGCGAGTAGCCCCACGACACCATGCGGCCGTCGCGATAAGGCATGACGCCGTGGAATCCGCGCGGGTCGTCGTCGAACACCAGCGGCAGGAAGTGGCGGTCGCCGTCCCACAGCGGCAGGTCCAGGATCTTCTCCACCGGCACCCATTCCAGCGTGCCCTCTGGATTGGAGGCGAAGGGTGTGCCGCTGTAGGCCGTGATGACGAAGACGAACCCGAGCCAGTCCTCGCCGTGCTTGCCGAAGCCCGGCCAGCTGATCGTGCCGCGCAACGCCATTTCCTCGCAGTCGATCCCGGCCTCCTCGTGGATCTCGCGACGCATGCCGGCCACCACGTCCTCGTCCCGTTCGATCTTGCCGCCCAGGCCGTTGTACTTGCCCAGGTGCTGGTCGTCCGGACGCGCATTGCGATGGATCAGCAGTACCTGCGAACGATCGGGCGACAGCACATAGCCGAGGGTGGCGACGATGGGGGTGTAGGGCATGCGCGGGTTCCTGTGCAACGGCCGTGCATTCTAGCGTTGGCTGTCGTGGGAGCGACGTGAGTCGCGATGGCCGCACCAGCAAACCCCATTTCGCGACTTACGTCGCTCCCACAGCGGCGGACGCCCGCGCGGCCAACAACCGGTCCAGCACCGACTTCAGCGCCAGCGGGCGCACCGGCTTGGCCAGCAGCGGCAGTTCCGCATCACGGACGGCACGGCGCACGGCATCGGTCTGGTCGGCGGTCAGGATCAGGCATGGACGGTGCCCATGCGAGGCACGCAGGCGTTCGACCAGCGCGACGCCGGTATCGCCCGCATCCAGGTGGTAGTCGAACAGCCAGAGGTCCGCATGCCGCTCGCGCAATGCGGCATCGGCTGCTGCGCCATCGCTGGCGGTCGCCACACTGCATCCCCAGCCTTCCAGCACCTGACGCAACGCAGCCAGCGCCGCAGGATCGTTGTCGACCGCCAGCACATGGCGACCGGCCAGGCCGGGCTTGCCGGCCAGCGAGGGCATCGCCGCAGGCGCCGCCACGCGCACCAGGTCGACCGCGAAAACGGCACCGTGCCCTATCCGGCTGCGCAGCGACAGCGGTGCGTCGAGCAGCACGGCGATGCGGTCCGCGATCGACAGGCCCAGGCCCAGGCCCTGCCCGGGCACATCATCGCCGCGACGGAACTCCTCGAAGATCCGGCGCTGGTCGGACTCGGCAATGCCCGGCCCCGTGTCCCACACCTCGATGCGTACATGCGTGCGGCGCCAGCGCACGCCGAGACGCACGCCGCCGCGCGCCGTGTAGCGCACGGCATTGGCCAGGAAGTTCTGCAGGATGCGGCGCAGCAGTTGCGGATCGGTATGCACCCAGGCGCGCGTCGGCACGGTGTCGAACGACAGGCCGCGCTCATGCGCGAGCACGCGGAACTCGGACGCCAGCGGCTCCAGCACTTCCATCAGCGGCAGGTCGCGCGGCTCGGGCAGCAGGCCGCCGGCTTCCAGCCGCGACATGTCCAGCAGGCCGGTCAGCAGATCGGTGGTGGAATCCAGCGCACCACGCACCTGCAGCGCCGTCTCCCGCTGCCGTGCTTCCGGCAGCTGCTGCGACAGCGCGTCGGTGAACAACTGCGCGGCGTGCAGCGGCTGCAGCAGATCGTGGCCGATCGCGGTCAGGAAGCGGCTCTTCGCATCATTGGCGTGCTCGGCCTCGCGCTTGGCGGTTTCCAGCAGTGCGGTGCGTTCGACCACGCGCTGCTCCAGCGTCTCGTTGGCCTGCTTGAGTCCGCGCTCGGCCTGGCGTGATGCGGTGACGTCGGTGTAGGTGGCCACGAAGCCGCCGCCCGGCATGGGATTGCCGCGCACCTCCACGATGCTGCCATCCGGGAACACGCGTTCGGTCAGGTGCGGCGTGCCGGCACGCATGAAAGCCAGGCGCCGGTCCAGCGCACGCTCGTCGTGTCCGCGCTGCGGCATGCGCTGCAACGCCCAGCGGGTCAGGTCGGCGATGGGACGCCCGACCTGCAGCAGATCGGACGGGAAACCGAACATCTGCGCATAGCGCCGGTTCCACGCCACCAGCCGCTGCTCGCGGTCGATCACGCTGATGCCCTGGCTCATGTTCTGCAACGCGGCCTCCAGCACCTGCTGGTTGAAGCGCAGGTCCTGCGATGCTTCGCCGACGATGGCCGCCACCGTCTCCAGGTCGCCGGTTTCGCGGCGTGCCGCATCCAGCAGGAGCCGTGCGGACGCAGAGCCCAGCACCGCCGACAGTTCGCGCTCGAGCCGCGCCTCGATGATCGCCGGCACCGGTCCGTTGCGCGGCGCGTCGGCCAGCAGTTCCTCCACGCGCTCGCGCGGCAGGAAGCGCCTGCCGGCATCGCGCAGCGTCTTCGCGTCGAAGCCCCGGCTGTCGGCGCGGCGCGGCGCCGAACCGCGCCAGCTGGCCACCAGCAGCGTGACCCCGGCACCTGCGAACAGGCTGACGCCGACGGCGCGGCCCAGGCGGCTCCATCCTGTGAGGCCGAAGAAGCCGTCGGGCGACAAGCCGGCCAGACCGAACGGCCCCGTCTGCAGCCATGTCGGCGAAACGCCGCGTGCATCCATCGCCACCGGCAGCAGCAACAGCCATGCCCACACCAGGAACCCGGCCACGATGCCGGCGATGACGGCCCGCGGCGATGTCTGTGGACGCCAGATGGCAAACGCGAGCGCAGGTGCCAGCGTGGCCAATGCGGAGAACGACACCGCGCCCACGTCCGCCAGCGCGTCGTTGCCCGCGATCAGACGGCTGTACGCCCACGCCAGCAACATCACCGCCACGATCCCCACGCGCCGTTGCGTCAGCACGGCCCCGCGCAGGTCGCGTCCGGTACCGCGCACCCAGCCGCCCCGCAACAGGCCCGGCGCCAGCCAGTGGTTGCCGATCATCAGGCTGAGCGTGAGCGTGCTGACCACCACCATGCCGGTGGCCGCGCTCAGGCCGCCAAGGAACGCCAGCAGCGCCAGGCCCTGGTGCCCCTGCGACAGCGGCAGCGCCAGCACGTAGAGATCGGAGGGCACCGCATCGCCGAACATCGCGCCGCCCGCGCGCGCCAGCGGCAGCAACGGTGCCGCCATCAGCACCATGTACAGCGGGAACAGCCAGCGCGCGGTCCGCACGTGGCGTTCGTCCCGGCATTCCACCACGCCCACGTGCACCTGGTGCGGCAGGGTGAACATCGCCAGCACGCCCAGCGCCACCAGCGGCAGGAAGCCGTAGGTGGTGGAGGCAGGCGCCGGTGCCGGGGGCGGCACCTCCAGGTCGGGCAGGCCGAACCACACGAACAATCCCAGCGCCAGCATCGCCGCCAGCTTGAACAGCGACTCGAACGCCATCGCCAGGATCAGGCCGCGGTTGTGCTCCACCGCGCTCGCGCGGCGCGTGCCGAACAGCATCGCGAACACCGCCATCGCCAGGGCCACGTACAGCGCGCTGTCCTGCCATGCCGGCAGCGCATCGTTGCCCGGCGAACGGGTCAGCAGCGCGAAGCTCATCGCCACCGCCTTCAGCTGCAGCGCGATGTAGGGAACCAATCCGAGTGCGGCGATCAGCGTGACCGTGGCCGCCAGCCAGCCGTCCTTGCCCAGTCGCGTGGCGATCAGGTCGGCCAGCGACGTGGCATTCGACTCGCGCGCCATCCGCACCAGCCGCACCAGCAGGAACGCACCGAACACGTACAACAGGATGGTGCCGACGAAGGTGGGCGGCAGTGGCCAACCGTAGCGAGCGGCCTGGGTCACCGTCCCGAAGAACGTCCACGAGGTGCAGTACACCGCCAGCGACAGCGCATAGATGTACGGCCACTGCACCGCCAGTACGCGCGGATGACGCTCGGCATACAGCGCGGAGCCGAACAGCACGCCGAGCCACAACAGGCCGGCCAGCACCACCATGCCGACGCTCAGCATGAAGCCCCCCGTGGCAGCGGCCTCCGTCGCGACCGTGGAAACGAAGCGTCCGGGAAGACGACCCGCTGCGCGGGCGGGCTGCGGCATGTCATCTGCCGCAAGGTGACGCGTTCATCGAGCATGCGGTCACGGCTGAGGCCGCTTCCACAAGGAAATACGGATGTCGGGCGAAGCATCGGCATGGGCCGGAGCATAACGCAGCAACGGCGGGCCTTCGCCCGCCGTTGCCGTTCCCGCATCATCGCCGGTGTCGCGCTCAGAAATCGTAGCGCGCGGTCAGGCTGTACTGGCGCGGCGGACCGTAGAATCCGGTCAGCACGCCATAGGCCCCGATGTTGTAACCAGTGGTGCGGTATTCCTCGTCGGCCAGGTTGGAACCCTGCAGCGACAGGCTCCATGCATCGTTGGCCTTCCAGATCACGCCGGCATTGACCAGGCCGTAGCCCTCCTGCTTGATCAGCGGGCTCAGGTCGGTGGTGGGCCAGACTTCCGACTGGTAGGAATAGCCCACGCGCGCCGACAGGTTGCCGCCGTTGGCCAGGTCCGTGCGGTACTCCACGTTGATCGCACCGGAGAACTCGGGCGCGTTGGTGAAGTACTGCGTATCGGCGATGTTGACGCCGCTGGTGAAGAACTCGTCGTATTCCGCGTCCAGCCAGGCCAGGTTGCCGCTGATCAGCCAGTTCTGCGTGGGCAGGAACTGATACTCCACTTCCACGCCCTGCACGGTGCCCTTGCCGGCGTTGGTGAAGTCGCCGAAGAAGCTCTGCGACCCGTTCGGCAGCGTGTACGAGGTGAACACCGACAACTGGATGTCCTCGTACTTGTTGTGGAAGTACGCCAGGTTGAGGAACAGCCGCTGGTCCAGCAGCGACATCTTGCTGCCGATCTCGAAGCTGTCCACCTGTTCGTCATCGAACGGCTCGCCCGAACGCGGCACCGACGTGGTGTTGGCGCGGATGTTGTACCCGCCCGACTTGAAGCCGCGCGACGCCAGGCCGTACACCATGATGTCCGGAGTGATCTGGTAGTCCAGCGAGATCTTCGGCGAGGTGTTCTTGAAGTTGACGGTCTTGTCGAAGTTGGCCGCAGTGCCCCACGAGGTGGCGTAGTCCAGGCCGGTGTAGAACCGGTTCAAGGCCACCGCATGCTTGTCCTCGTCGGTGTAGCGCGCGCCCACGTCCAGCTTCAGGCGGTCGGTCAGGTCGAAGGTCCAGTCCGCGTACAGCGCGATGCTCTTGGTGTTGACCACGCCCTGGGTGTCGCCGAACAGCGGATTGGTCAGGCTGTTCGCCAGTGCCGGGTTCCAGAAGTGGTTCAGCACCTGGCCGCCGGCATCGCCGTTGAACCAGTACAGGCCCATCACGCCGCGGGCGCGGCCGCCGCCGTCGTAGTTCGCCTGCAGTTCCTGGCTGACCTGGCTGTCGCTGTAGAACGCACGCACGTCCACCAGCGTCAGCGGCGTGGTGTCGAAGTCGATGTTGGTCTCGGTATCGGACTCGCGCTTGGCCGCCACGTACTTGAACGCCCAGTCCTCGTTCGGACGCCAGTTGACGGTCGCCGAGGCGCCCTTCATCTCGGTGTCGTTGATGTTCTTCATGCCGCTGCGGATGTCGTAGCGGTCGCTGGTCGGCGGATAGGCCGGGGCCAGCGGATTGGGGGCCAGCATCTTTGCGCCGCGCACGCCGGACTGGTCGTCCATGTAGTCGAAGGCGAACTGCACGTCGAAATCGTCCTGCGAGAACGCACCCAGCTGCATCCGGAGCGCATTGATCTCCTTGTCGCTGACCTCCTGGCCGGTATGGGTGTTCTCGCCGAAGCCATCGCGGTTCATGCTGGCCGCCGACACGCGGCCACGCAGGCCGCTGTCCTGGCCGCCGATGGACCCGCCCAGTGCCGCCTTCACGTCCAGCTGGTTGTAGTTGCCCACGGTGACCGAGGCGAAGCCGGTGGTTTCCTCCGGCAGGCCGCGCGAGATGTACTTGATCGCACCGCCGATGGTGTTCTTGCCGTACAGCGTGCCCTGCGGGCCGCGCAGCACTTCGATGCGCTCCACGTCGAACACGTCCAGCAGCGCACCCTGCGGGCGGGCGATGTAGACGTCGTCCAGATAGATGCCCACGCCGGGGTCCACGCCCCACAGCGGATCGGCCTGGCCGACGCCGCGGATGTAGGCGGTCACGGTGCTGGTGGAACCGCGCGCGGCATAGATGGTCAGGTTCGGCACCTGCGCGTCCAGGTCGCCGATGTCCTTGATCGCCATCTTGTCGAGAGTCTCCGCAGTGAAGGCGGTCACCGCCACCGGCACGTCCTGCAGGGTTTCCTCGCGCTTGCGTGCGGTGACCTTCACCGCATCAAGCGTGGTGGCGGACGTGGCTGGCGTTTTGGCGGCCGTGGTGCTGTCCTGCGCCCACGCCATTGGCGCGGACGACAACAGGACACAACCGATGGCCAGGCTCAGGTGCTTGCGCTTCATGGGTCTCCCCTCCTCCCGGGTATGACATGGCGGCGGACGGATGCCGCCGATTGAAGCGAACACTAGGGGTCGGGCCGCGCGGGCGGCATCGTACCTTCGTACAGTGGGCCGGCCGGCGCGCGGCTGCGGATACTCGCCGCACTTGCAATCGGCGCTGGCCGAGGAGTTGTGGATGTCGTTCCTGATCGTGCTGGCCGCGCTGTGCTTCCTGATGTTCGTGGCCTACCGCGGCTACAGCGTCATCCTGTTCGCGCCCATCGCGGCGCTGGGCGCGGTGCTGCTGACCGATCCCTCGCTGGTCGCACCGATGTTCACCGGCCTGTTCATGGACAAGATGGTCGGCTTCCTGAAGCTGTACTTCCCGGTGTTCCTGCTGGGCGCGGTGTTCGGCAAGCTGATCGAGATATCGGGTTTCTCCAAGGCGATCGTGCAAGGCACCATCAAGGTGGTCGGCGCGCAGCGCGCGATGCTGTCGATCGTGCTGGTGTGCGCGCTGCTGACCTACGGCGGCGTGTCGCTGTTCGTGGTGGTGTTCGCGGTGTATCCGTTCGCGGCGGAACTGTTCCGTCAGAGCAACATCCCCAAGCGGCTGGTGCCGGGCACGATCGCGCTGGGTGCCTTCACCTTCACCATGGATGCGCTGCCCGGCACGCCGCAGATCCAGAACATCATCCCCACCTCGTTCTTCGGCACCACCGCGTGGGCCGCACCGGTGCTGGGCATCATCGGCGGCGTATTCATCCTGACCGTCGGCATGTGCTACCTGGAATGGCGCCGCCGCGTGGCCGCGCGCAACGGCGAGGGCTATGCCGGCAACGACGATCTGCGCAATGAACCGGAACCCTTCAAGGGCGACAGGCTCGCGCATCCGCTCATCGCCATCCTGCCGCTGCTGCTCGTCGGCGTGGCGAACTTCCTGTTCACCCGATGGATCCCCGGCTTCTACGGCGAAAGCCAATCGTTCGTGCCGGCGGTGATCGGCAGCCCGGCACCGGTGGTGCAGGACGTCTCGAAGGTCGCCGCCATCTGGGCCGTGCAGGGCGCGCTGCTGGTCGGCATCGTGGCCGTGATCGCATTCGCGTGGAAGCCGGTGTTCGCCAGTTTCGCCGAGGGCACGAAGAGCGCCATCGGTGGCGCGCTGCTGGCATCGATGAACACGGCGTCGGAATACGGCTTCGGCGCCGTCATCGCCGCTCTGCCCGGCTTCCTGGTGGTGGCCAACGCGCTGCAGGCCATCCCCAACCCGCTGGTCAACGAAGCGATCTCGGTGACCGCGCTGGCCGGCATCACCGGCTCGGCGTCCGGCGGCATGAGCATCGCACTGGCCGCGATGGCGGACAGCTTCATCGCCAATGCCAACGCGGCCGGCATCCCGATGGACGTGCTGCACCGCGTGGCCTCGATGGCCTCCGGCGGCATGGACACCCTGCCCCACAATGGTGCCGTCATCACCCTCCTGGCCGTCACCGGCCTCAGCCACCGGCAGTCGTACAAGGACATCTTCGCCATCACCCTGATCAAGACCACCGCCGTGTTCGTGGTGATCGGCGTGTTCTACGCCACGGGCCTGGTCTGACGCCACGCATGGCGTGACCGGCCTGTGCGCGCGGTCGCAAACGCCGGGCGGCGCTTGGCCAATACTTCCCGCATTCCGGGGAAGGCAGGGAAATCCGCATGGCGTACTACACCGTCCCGTGGCGTCGGCTGTTCGCGCGTGGCCCGTGGCGACGCAAGGCCTCTGGCACGCGTGCGCGCCTCGACGCCCGCGTCCAGGCAAAACCGTACGTCGCAGCGCCCGATCTTGGCGCCCAGGTCCGGGAACGCCTGAACCGCCTGTACGGCTGGAAGGGCGGCGAACGCGCCAGTCCGAAGGACACCACGCCCGCACCGGAGGCGGCAGCCGTGGCCGCACCCAGCGGTGGCCGCGTGATGATGGGGCAGTCGAACCCCACCCTGATGACGATGGCGCGGCCGCCGTTCGCCGTGCAGGCGCTCAACAACCTCAGCTACGGCGCCACCGCCGCCAGCATCGCCGAATTCAACGCGCTGGGCAGCAGCGACCGCCAGCGCCTGGCCAACTACGTGGACTGGCAGCTCAACTGGGACGCCATCGACGACAGCGCCGTCACCAACCGCCTCAACGCCGCCGGCTACACCACGTTGAACAAGTCGCTGACCCAGTTGTGGGCCGACCACGTGGTGACGGACCCCGAGCACAACATCCGCATGCGTCCGGCCAATGAGGTGCAGCGCGCGGCCTTCGTGCGTGCGGTGTACTCGCGGCGCCAGTTGCGTGAAGTGCTGGTGAACTTCTGGCACGACCACTTCAACGTGCTGGGCACCGACTTCAGCGTCGGCCCGGTGTTCGTGCACTACGACCGCGACGTGATCCGCGCCAACGCCAAGGGCAATTTCCGCACGATGCTGGAAGGCGTGGCCCAGAGCACGGCGATGCTCTACTACCTGGACAACATCAGCAATTCTCGCTCCGGCCCCAACGAGAACTTCGCCCGCGAGTTGCTGGAGCTGCACACGCTGGGCGCGGAGAACTACCTGGGCTTCATGGACCCGTTCCAGGTGCCGCCCTGCCCCGAGGATCCGGCGTATCCCATCGGCTACACCGACATCGACGTGTACGAAACCTCGGCCGCATTCACCGGCTGGTCGGCGAAGAACGGCCACTGGCAGTTTCCCACCGAGAACGACGGCACCTTCGTCTATCGCCAGTCCTGGCACGACGCCGGCCCGAAGTTCCTGCTGGGCATGCTGATCTACCCCGAACAGCCCGCGCTGAAGGACGGCCGCGACGTGCTGGACCGGTTGGCCAGCCATCCGCGCGTGGCCAAATTCATCTGCAAGAAATTGATCCGCCGTTTCATCAGCGACACGCCGAAGCAGGCGCTGATCGACAGCGCGGCGGCGATCTTCCGCGCCAACTGGCGCGCGCCGAACCAGATCGAACTGGTGCTGCGGCACATCCTGAACTCCGACGACTTCATCAACAGCTTCGGCCAGAAGAACCGGCGCCCGTTCGACGCATCGGTCGCGGCGATGCGGACGCTGGGCGGCGACTGGACGATCCGCCTGGACCACGGCCGCAGCGGCGATTTCATGTGGATGTACGGCTTCACGGGGCACACGCCCTACAACTGGCCGGCGCCCAACGGTTACCCGGACACAGGCCTGGCGTGGTCGGGTTCCAATTCCTTCGCGATGACCTGGCGCCTGCTGGGCTGGCTGACCGAAAGCAAGGATGGAGACGTGCCGCTGCACCCCATCGTGGACACCACGCGCGCCAACGTGCCGGTGGCCAACTGGACGGCGAACACGCTGGTGACGTGGTGGTGCACCCGTCTGCTGGGTTACCAGCCCGAGGCCGCGCGCAAGCAGGCGCTGGTCGCCTTCATGGCGCAGAACGGCGATCCGAACACCTATGTCATCACCGATACCAACACGTGGCAGGGCAGCGATCTGAAGCGGCACTACAACCACGAGCGCCTGCGCAGCCTGGTGGCGCTGATCCTGATGACTCCCGAATTCATGAGCCGCTGAGGCCCCGATGACCGACTTCCGACTGACCCGACGCGAATTCGTCAAAGGCTGCGGCGCAGCCGCCATCGTCGGCACTGCGGGCGGCAGCCTGATGTTCGCCGATCCCGTCGATGCCGCCGTCAACAGCTACGACACCGTCGTGCACCTGTTCCTGCGGGGCGGCATCGATGGCCTGAACCTGGTCGTGCCGATCGACGGCGTGGACCGCGGCTTCTATGAGGAAGCGCGTCCCAGCCTGAAAATCGAGACCAGTGGTGCCTACGGCGCCTTGCCGCTGACGCTGTCCGGCGGTGCCGGCACCGGCTTCGGCCTGCACCCGTCCGCCAGCGGCCTGCGCGACCTGTGGAACGACGGCAGGATGGCCATCGTGCATGCCTGCGGCATGGCGACCACGGTGACGCGCAGCCACTTCGATGCGCAGCTGTACATCGACCTGGGCACGCCCGGGAAATACGGTTCGCCGACCGGTTGGATGACGCGCGCGTGGGAAACCCGCCCGGGGGGCAGCGGCACGCTGCCCGCGCTGGGCGTCAGCGGCACGCAACCGGCAGGCCTGATGGGCGCAGTGGATGCGCTGACGATGAGCAGTCCGTCCGACTTCTCGCTCAACACCACGGCGTGGAGCTGGCAGCGCACGCGCAGCGATTCGCCCAGCGGCCTGCGCGGCGTCAGCGAAACCGTCGCGTCGCTGTGGAACGGCCAGACCGGCATGGAGACCAACGGTCGACGCGCAGACGGCGCGCTGCGCCTGATCGGACAACAGGGCTATGCCAGCCTGCCGGCCAGCTGGCCGACCGGCAATTTCGCGCAACAGCTGTGGACCATCGCGCAGACCATCCGCTTCAACCTGGGCCTGCGCTACGCCACCCTCGACCTGGGCGGCTGGGACACGCACGAAGGCCAGGGTACCGCCGGCAGCGGTTACCACTACTACCAGAACAAGATCAACGAACTCTCCGCCGCGCTGGCCGCGTTCTACGCCGAGCTCAACGGCACCGGCGAAATGGCGCGCGTGACGGTGGTGGTGCAATCGGAATTCGGCCGCCGCGTGCGTGCCAATGCCAACGGCGGCACCGACCATGGCTACGGCAACCCGATGCTGGTGCTGGGCGGGCCGGTGAACGGGCGCCGTTTCTACGGCAGCTGGCCTGGACTGAATCCGGAAATCCTCTCGCCCACCTTCGGCGACGTACCCGTGACCACCGACTACCGCCGCGTGATGTCGGAGATCCTGATCCGCCGCATGGGCAACGCCAACCTCAGCCAGGTCTTCCCCGGCTACACCGGCTACGCCCCGCTGGGCCTCATGCAGGGCACCGATCTGGCTCCGAAGTCGGAAGGCGCTGCGACCACCGCCACGTCGATCCCGTCGCTGGTGGTGCCGGATGCCGCCACCGGCGCACCCACGCCGGTAACGGCCGCCGAACGCGCCGTCCCCGACTGGCAACGTCGCGGCCCGGTGGACCGGATGCTGGTGCGACGGGAGCGCTGAAGCAAGGCTCCTGTAGGAGGGGCTTCAGCCCCGATGCTTGCCCATCAGCCGCCCCGCGCGTCGCGCCTGCAATGACAGGTCGGGGCTGAAGCCCCTCCTGCATGGCAGCGATGCCATCAGCCTTTGCGCGCGTGCCACGCCTTCAACAGCTCGGCTTCCTTGTCGCGGGTGATGCCGGCATTGAGCTTGGCCTGGCGCTCGGCGGGCAGGCCGCGGAACCACGCCAGCAGATCGGTGACGGTGGTTGCGAGCGGACGGAAGGTCAGGCCCGCCGCGATGGCGCGCGCATTGCTGACCGCGCCGTAGCCGCCGTACTGCGGGTGGGTCGGCGACACCCAGATCGGCAGGCCGACCTGCTGCTGCTCGAGGAACTCGGGCGTTACGTGGGTCAGCGTCATGCCGCCGCCGGTGACGGCCTGGCAGCCATGCAGCATGGCATCCATGCCGAGCGTGTAATCCGGGCCGCAGGCGTTGAAGGTGCCGGTGGTCTTCGTTTCGGCCAGGCGGATCATCCACTCGCCCAGGTCGCGGCCGTCGATGATCTGGACGGGATCGTTGCCCTGGCCGGGCACCAGTATTTCGCCGCCCTGCGCCACCCGGTGCGGCCAGTAGGTGAAACGATCGGTTTCGTCGCGCGGACCCACGATGTAACCCGGGCGCACGATGGTGACGTTCCTGCCGAACTGCTTGCGGGCTTCGGCTTCGCTCAATGCCTTCAATGAGCCATAGAGGTTCTCGATGTCGGCGCGCAGGGTCTCCTGGGTTTCAGCCATCGCATCCTTGCCCTTGTAGACGGCGAGCGGCGAATCCTCGCTGATGCCCGGCTTGCCGCCATCGGCGTACACCGAAATGGTGGAGATGAAGAGGTAGTGCCCCACGTTGCCTTTCAGCACCTGGCCAGCATCGCGCACCCAGAACGGCAGGCTGGTGGGGTTGTCGATGCAGACGTCCCACGTGCGCCCTTTCAGTGCGGCCAGGTCGCCGGTATTGCGGTCGCCGTGCAGTTGTTCGACGGCGGCGGGCCATTCCGGCGACGGCCGCTTCCCACGGTTGAACAAGGTGACCTTGTGCCCGCGCTTGAGCGCGTAGTCGACCTGGAACGGACCCGTGAAGCCGGTGCCGCCGAGGATCAGGATGTTCAGCGGCTTGGCCGCCTTGCCCACCGGCTTGCCCTCGCTGGCAGCGGAGGCGAAGGACGGCAGCGCGGCCGCGGCGGCGGCCAGCGCGCCCAGCTTGAACAGGTCACGACGGGTGGTCATGCGGATGCTCCCCAGCAACGGTCAGGAAAGCGACTAGATAGCACTGCCGCGGCCCGCAAACCCCTGCCGGAAGTCGTTGTGACTTCCTGTGAACCGTCGACATGGGCGAGACGATGGTGTCGGCCAGCACCCGGAATAACGACGTGTTTGTCCGGCATCCGACGCTCCGGGCGTCACGCGCCTCGCCAGGACGCTTGCGGTGCGCATGGAAAACCTCCGTCGCCAAGCCTCGGTGCCTCACCGGCAAGGTTCGGAACGTGAGGCCTCGCCGGAAAAGCCTTGCGCGCGAACCTAAGACACTCGCCGGCGACACGCAGATCGTCGTGCGCAAGACGGACAGGCTTGTCGATTCAAGCCCCCGAGACCCACGCCCGATGCTCGATGGATGAAGCGTGAGTCTCCGGGGCTTGCGACCGGGACCCGCAGATGCGCGGTCGACCCACCAACGTTTGCACCGTGAAGCGCGGGAATTCTCGCGCAAGGGTTTGCGGGTCGCGCGCAAGGCGTGGGCGTATCAACGCAGGGATCCGAGACGTCGCCGACGAGTCTTCCGGGCTTGCGGGCCGTGCCCGCCGTGTGGGCCGCCGTCAGCGTCGTCTCAACTTCCACGCTCATAGCGTGATCGACTGGAAGGAATGACGTGAAGACAGAACGGCGTGCTGTTTCCTCATCACGCCACTGATGGGTATCGCCTTCGGCTCAACCCATCCTGGGGGCTGCAGGTGCGAAGGGACCAGCGGGCCATGAAGGTCCACTAGGATGTCCGGGCGTGCCCAGGCTGTGCAGTGGAGTGAGCGAGTGAATCCCGACAGGGCGTGCCTGATGAGCCCGGGCAATTCCGACCTCACTCCAGGGCGACACCCTCGGTTGCTCCATGTCGCGTTCGCTGGTCATAGAGGCGGCTGCGCACCCTGTACATCTCCATGATGCGCAGTGCCTTGATATTGAAAGACCTGGACAGTGCCGCGCAGTTACTGGATGGCAGCGACTTTGCGAGGGCCCGGATGGCCTCCGTCGCCTGCAATCCATGACGGTAGTGAGTGTGTTCGTGAAGGCGTAGTGCATCCAGATACCGCGTCCAGGCCTTGGCAAGGTCCCGGGATGCACCGCCACTGGGCGTCCATCGTGGCAGCGTGACCGTCGTGTCCAGCGCGACCGTTAGGTCAACCACCTCGCAGGTGTTTCCGGCGCCCTCCACCTCGAATGTCCACTCGACCTGCCATCGAGTCAGCCCATGCACCACGCGCCCATCTTCATTCCTGGGCCCGTTGGTCCGCAAAGCACGCTGGATCGCCCGAAGATTGTCTCCGGCGACGGAGTAGTACGTCACCTTCGCACGCGGGAAGAGAGGATCAGCCACCGCGTTCGGCACCCACAACGACAGCGCAAAGCCCATGAATATGCCCTGCCCAAGTCTCATGACCGCCTCCAGCCAAAGATCGGTGTGATTCTTTCATGCGCAACGCTCGCGAGGGAGTTCGGTCACGCGCACACCTCCCCGGCGCCCCGTTGAACGGCGCTCGCCATGGGTTGAGCGCAGCGATACCCATCCTGCGATACGTCGAAGCCACGATCATGAGTACCGCATGCGGGCTCAACCCATCCTACCCATTAGTGCCAAGTATCTTCCAGAT
Organism: Pseudoxanthomonas sp. PXM03; assembly: GCF_014852005.1. GTDB lineage: Bacteria > Pseudomonadota > Gammaproteobacteria > Xanthomonadales > Xanthomonadaceae > Pseudoxanthomonas_A. The sequence goes on from NZ_JACVAU010000002.1 coordinate 100,091, forward strand.
AGCGCGGCCGGCAGGCCAGGTAGCCGCCGACCAGCAGCACTAGAACGCAGATGCCGAGGAACGCCATCGGCAGCATCCAGCCATGCGTGTACTCATGCAGCAGGCCGAAGACCAGCGGTCCCGCGCAGGACAACGTGTAACCCACCCCCTGCATGAAACCGGACAACGCCGCCGAACCCTCCGGCGTGCGCGTGCGCAGATTGATCATCGTCAACGACAGCGGGAACGTACTGGGCCCCAGGCCCAGCAACGCCACCCATAGGGCGGGTGCGGCCATCGGTGCGAGCAGCAGACCGGTGAACGCCGCCGCGTAGAAGCCCGCGCAGACCACGACCACGATGAAAGGATTGCGCATGCGTACCGCGATCAACGGCATGGTGAGCGAGGCCGCCAGGCCCAACGTGGAGAACAGTGCGACCATCGTGCCGCCCAGCGCGGGCGTACCCCCGGCTTCGACCAGCAGCTTCGGCAACCAGGTGAACATCGAGTACGTCACCAGGGAAGTCATGCCGAACATCAGCGCCATGCCCCACGCCACCGGCGAGCGCCATGCGCGGCCCTGCGGTCGCGGCGCGGCCAGCTCGGGGGCTTCGTCGTCGACGGTGACCGCTTCGTCGTGCACGCGCGCGAGCGGCGTGTTGCGCCGACGCTCCTGCCACAGCACAAGACACCAGGGCACCGCAGATGCGGCGGCGAACACCGCCCACAGGCCCAGCGACAGGCGCCAGCCGGCAGCTTCCATCACAGGTACGGCCACCAGCGCCGGCAGGATGGTGCCTGCCTGCAGGACGGTGATGTAGAGCGTGCTGACAGTACCCACGCGATCGGCGAAGTAGCGCTTCACCAGCGGCGGCAACACGATGTTGCCGATGCCCATGCCAGCCAGTGCCGTCAGCGAGGCGGCCATCAACGCGGCCGTATCGCCCGCCCCACTGCGCAGCAGCAGGCCCAGTGTCGCCAGCAGCATGGCCAGCAGCGCGGCGCGCTCCAGTCCGATGCGATGCGCGAGCGCGGGCGTCGCCACGCCGAACACCGCGAATGCTGCCGTCGGCAGCATGCCGAATACGCCTGTCATGGTGGCGCCGAAGCCGAACGTATCGCCCAAGGTGTCGAGCAGCGGTGTGAGCGAGGTCACCGCGGTACGCAGGTTGAATGCGGACAGCACGATGCCAAGCAGCACCAGGCCGCGGCCGGACCAGAGGGATGCCGGCACGAGTGAAGTGGAATGCGTCTTCATGGAATTCATGCCCGCCATTATCGGCGATGGCATTGCCAGTGAGCGAGACAAGGAAGACGCTGCGCGTCGCCCGCTTTGACCTCAGTCGTGCATCACGCGCCAAATCGAAAGGTGCCGCCTCAAGAAAGGCCATGCGAGCCCAGGAAAAACTCGTCTTCCGATCATGCCGCGACGGATGGGCGCGCGAAACCGACCCTGGCTCATGTGCCAGGCATCAAGTGAATCCTGGCTCCCCCGACACACCATCGCTGGTGCACGGAAAACACACTTTTACGTCGACGTTTTTTGCACAACGCGACGCCCTTGGATCGTTTTGAAATTGAATCTGTACGCCAATTTGACAGGCAATGCGACGTGTCTGGCATCGCTTCCTTCGCATTCGCTTTCATTGCTCGTGTAATGACATATGGCGGCGCCGAAGTAAGTCCAATGCCGCAAGGCGCTTGCCACTTTGGGGTAAAGGAGTTGACTGGACTTGCTGCCAGCTGGTTCACATCCTGGTGAAGAGGATATCTGCTCGACTGACATGACAATGCCGTCTGCCGAAATCGTCAGTTCTGCACAGATATTCACGTCCGCGTTCAAATCGGCAGGATAGTCGGCCGGAAACTCTGGCATCGGCTCAAGAATTGGTACTGGAGCAAGAAAAACTGCATTCGCGCTCAATTTTTCCCTTATCGCACCGCTGGGCAGAATCATGTCCTTGCGGACCTCAGTCGAACTCACCGACCTCTCGGTGGTAGCGCAACCCAGCAAGAGAACCAGCGATAAACCCAACACTTCTCTCACGACAATCTCATCCTTCATTGAACGGAGGGGCAAAGCCCCTCCGCTCGTTACGGGAGCGTAGCGTCAACCCTCGGGTTCCTGGGAGGTTGTTCTTACGCACGTGACCTTGCCCCCCTTTGCTGTGCAGGACCAGCCTGGAGGCGACTCGACAGGACCGTCCGGCAATGATTGTGCAATTGCGACAACTGCCAGAGAAAGGGAAGCCAAGAAAAGCGTAAGACCCGCAATCTTCTTCATGACTATAGCGTCCTTGTTGGCCTGAACGTTCAGGCAGGCTGAATCTATCGTTTGATCGCAACCTTGTCGCTGGTAAGCGTATTTATACCGTTGTAAGCCTATTTACATGCGCGTATTCGTGTTTCCACGTTCCGCGTTGAGGAAGAGCCTCATGGTGAGAGCGCCCTGCTCTCCGTCGAGAATGCTTTCCTGTTCTGTAAAGAATGAGCAAGGCTTCAAACATTCCCTCACAGAAAATGGGGTCCAGCAGTTTGGAGGGCAGGTAGGTGCCTGTAGGCACAACTCAAAGAAAAAGCGGGCCGAAGCCCGCTTTTCCGTATCGCGTCGCGATGTCGTGCGGCTTACTCGGCCGACACGCCCTCGCCTTCTTCCACGGCCTTGATCGACAGGCGGATGCGGCCCTGCTTGTCGACTTCCAGCACCTTGACCTTGACCACGTCGCCTTCCTTCAGCGCGTCGCTGACCTTCTCGACGCGGTCGTTGGAGATCTGCGACACGTGCACCAGGCCGTCCTTGCCCGGCAGGATGGTGACGAACGCACCGAAGTCCATGATCTTGGCGACCTTGCCTTCGTAGATGCGGCCCGGCTCGACGTCGGACGTGATCTGCTCGATGCGGGCCTTGGCGGCCTGGCCGGCGGCGCCGTTCACCGAGGCGATGGTGATGGTGCCGTCGTCCTGGATGTCGATCTGCGTGCCGGTTTCCTTGGTGATGGCCTGGATCACCGAACCGCCCTTGCCGATCACTTCGCGGATCTTGTCGGGGTGGATCTTGATGGTGATCAGGCGCGGCGCGAACTCGCTCAGCTCCTGGCGCGGCGAGGTCATCGCATGGGCCATTTCGCCCAGGATGTGCAGTCGGCCGGCCTTCGCCTGCGTCAGCGCCTGCTTCATGATCTCTTCGGTGATGCCTTCGATCTTGATGTCCATCTGCAGCGCGGACACACCGTTGGCGGTACCGGCGACCTTGAAGTCCATGTCGCCGAGGTGGTCTTCGTCACCCAGGATGTCGCTCAGCACGACGAAGTCGTTGCCTTCCTTCACCAGGCCCATCGCGATGCCGGCCACCGGCGCCTTGATCGGCACGCCGGCATCCATCAGCGCCAGCGAGCTGCCACAGACCGAGGCCATGGAGGAGGAACCGTTCGACTCGGTGATTTCCGAGACCACGCGGATGGTGTACGGGAAGGCTTCCATCGTCGGCATCACGGCGAGCACGCCGCGCTTGGCGAGGCGGCCATGGCCGATTTCGCGACGCTTCGGGCCCATCATGCGGCCGGCTTCGCCCACCGAGAACGGGGGGAAGTTGTAGTGGAACAGGAAGTGGTCCTTCCACTCGCCGCCGACGGCATCGATCACCTGGCCATCGCGTGCGGTGCCCAGGGTGACGGCGACGATCGCCTGCGTCTCACCACGGGTGAACAGCGAGGAGCCGTGCACGCGCGGCAGCACGCTGACCTTGGAGGAGATCGGGCGGACGGTATCCAGCGCACGGCCGTCGATGCGGACCTTGGTGGCCAGCACGGAACCGCGCATGGTCTGGTACTCGAGCTCGCCGAATTCCTTCGAGAGCGCACCGGCGCTCCAGCCATCGGCTTCGGCACGGCCGGCCAGCTGCTGCAGCACGTCCTTCTTGATGGCGGCGATGGCGTCGCGGCGCTGCAGCTTGTCGCGCACCTGGAAGGCGGACTCGAGCTGGGTGCCCACGGCTTCCTTCAGCGCGGAGATCATCGCCTCGTTCTTGGCAGGCGCAGACCAGTCCCAGTTCTTGGTACCGGCTTCGGTGACCAGCTCGTTGATGATGTGGATGACCTTCTGCATTTCGCGGTGGCCGAACATCACGGCGCCCAGCATCACGTCTTCGGACAGCTCGGCGGCTTCGGATTCCACCATCAGCACGGCGTTGGACGTACCGGCGACGACGAGCTCCAGCTTGGAGTCCTTCAGTTCGCTGACGGTCGGGTTCAACACGTATTCGCCGTTGACGTAGCCGACCTTGGCGGCACCGATCGGGCCGTTGAACGGCGCGCCGGTCAGGGCGACGGCGGCGGAGGCGCCGATCAGGGCCGGGATGTCGCCGTCGATTTCCGGGTTCAGCGACATCACCGTGGCGATGACCTGCACTTCATTGCGGAATTCTTCCGGGAACAGCGGGCGCAGCGGGCGGTCGATCAGGCGGGAGATCAGCGTCTCCTTCTCGGTCGCGCGACCTTCGCGCTTGAAGAAGCCACCCGGGATACGGCCGCCGGCGTAGAACTTCTCCTGGTAATCGACCGTCAGCGGGAAGAAGTCCTGCCCTTCGCGGGCCGACTTCGCCGCCACGGCGGTGACCAGCAGCACGGTGTCATCGAACTTGACGATGACGGCACCGCCCGCCTGGCGGGCGATTTCGCCGGTTTCCAGGGTGACCTGGTGCTTGCCGTACTGGAAGGTTTTGGTGATTTTTGCCACGTTGGTTCCTTGAGGTGCCTTGTGCGGGTTGGACCTCACGCGACCCTTGTCGCGTGCGGCTGGCCGGATGCGTCCGGCCGGTGGTGCTGAGGGAGGCGGGCCCGGTGCGGCCAGCGGGTGCAGCGCATTCCGTTCCCTGAAATGCAAACCGCGGCGCATCTCTGCGCCGCGGTGGGGGGTATATCAGCGACGCAGACCGAGCTTTTCGATCAGGGTCTTGTAGCGCTCGTTGTCTTTCTTCTTGAGGTAGTCAAGCAGGCTGCGGCGGCGGTTGACCAGCTGCAGCAGACCACGGCGGCTGTGGTGGTCCTTCTTGTGGGTCTTGAAGTGGCCGCTCAGGTGTTCGATGCGGGCGGTGATCAGGGCGACCTGGACTTCCGGGGAGCCGGTGTCGTTGGCGCCGCGCGCGTTGTCGGCAATCACTTTCTGGGTATCGACGGACATGGTTTCTCTCTGTTGATGCGTGGCCTGCAGGAACGCGGGCTGTCCTCCGCGCGCACCGCCTGGCTCGCCGTTGATGAAGCTGGGGAAATAAGGAAATGCCGGCGCGAAACCGGCGGCGTAGTGTAGCCGCGGGGGCCTTGTGAAACAAGGTTTTATTGACCGTTGCCGCCCTTGGTGGCGGTGCCGGCAACCGCCCAGGCGAACAATCGCTGCGGCGAGAGGGTGCCGTCGGCATCGACCGTGCCCAGCCCCAGGACGCGGCCTTCCTCCCCGTGGATCGCGACCGTGCCGTCGCGGGGGGGATGTCCGCGCAGCTTCTGGCCCTGTGCCAGCCGGCGCGCATCGAGGGCGTCGACGTCGACCCGGGGGAAGCCGGCCAGGCCAGCCTCGATGGGCAGCAGACACGCCTCGAGGGCGGCTTCCCCACCCTGTTCAGCCAGCGCCTGCAACGCGTCCAGGGAATACATGCGCGGTTGCCTGAACGGCTCGACCCAGAGACGACGCAGTTCGGCCACGTGGGCGCCGCAGCCCAGCGCCTCGCCCAGATCACGGACCAGGCTGCGCACGTAGGTGCCGGAACCGCACTCGACCCGCAGGGAGACCCGGTCCGGCGCGATCCCGAGCACCTCGATCGCGTGGACGTCGACGTCGCGTTCGGGCGCTTCGATGACGTCTCCGCGGCGGGCCTTGGTGTAGAGCGGCTCGCCGCCCTGCTTGAGCGCCGAATAGATCGGGGCGCGTTGACGGATGCGGCCCGTCAGGGGCACCAGCGCGGCCTTGACGGTGGCAGCATCCAGCACCGGCACCGGCCGCTCGCGCAGCGTCGCACCATCGGCATCGTCGGTATCGGTGGTGGCGCCCAGCACGGCGACCGTGTCGTAGGCCTTGGAGGATCCCAGCAACAGGCCGGCGATCTTGGTCGCCTCGCCGAAGCACAGGGGCAGCAGGCCGGTGGCGAGCGGATCCAGGCTGCCGGTATGCCCGCCCTTCTCTGCCCGGAACAGCCGGCGTGCGACCTGGAGCGCGGCGTTCGAACTCATCCCTTGCGGCTTGTCCAGCAGCAGCAGGCCATCCAGCGAACGGAACTTGAGCTTCGGCGGCGACATCGGAAGCGGGATGACCTTCTGTAGGAGCTGCGTAAGCTGCGACCGTGGCCTTGCCGCATTCGGATGACGTCCGGGGAGCCCTGTGCCGCTGTTGTCGCAGCGCCTACAGGAAACGCGGGGTCACTCGTCGTCCGGCGGGGGCGGCAGGTCGCGCAGCAGGTTCTCGATGCGCTCGCCGCGGTCGACGGAATCGTCGTAGTGGAAATGCAGCTCGGGCACGTGGCGCATCTTGACCCGACGCGCCAGTTCCATGCGCAAGCCCCAGGCCAGTTCCTTCAGGCCCTTCACGGCTTCCACGGAACGCTCGGGCATCAGGGCGGTGACGAACACCTTGGCGTGCGCCATGTCACGGGTGACTTCCACGTCGGACACGCTGACCGACGGCAGGCCGTGCTCGCGCACGGCCTCGTGCACCAGCGTGCCCAGCTCGCGACGGAGCTGGGCGGAGACGCGGTCGGTGCGGTGGAACGACTTGGTCGGCATGATCAGAGCGTGCGCTGCACTTCGATGCGCTCGAAGCACTCGATCTGGTCGCCCGGCTGGACGTCGTTGTAGGCCTTCACGCCGATGCCGCACTCGGTGCCGTTGCGCACCTCGTCGACGTTCTCCTTGAAGCGGCGCAGCGATTCCAGTTCGCCCTCGAACACCACCGTGCTGGCGCGCAGCACGCGGATCGGCTTGTTCCGCTTGACCGTGCCCTCGACCACCATGCAGCCCGCGACCGCGCCGAACTTGGAGCTGCGGAAGACGTCGCGCACTTCGGCGATGCCGATGATCTCTTCGCGGATCTCCACGCCCAGCAGACCGGAGGCCACCTGCTTCACCTGGTCGATCACGTCATAGATGATCGAGAAGTAGCGCAGGTCCACGCCGGCGGCTTCGATGATGCGACGCGCGGAGGCGTCGGCACGCACGTTGAAGCCGATGACGGTGGCCTTGGAGGTGACTGCGGAGTTGGCGTCGGACTCGGTGATGCCGCCCACGCCGGAGTGGATGATGTTGATGCGGATCGATTCGTTGGACAGCGCGGTCAGCGAATGACGCAGCGCCTCCACCGAACCCTGCACGTCGGCCTTGATGATCAGGTTGAGGCTGAGCTGGCCTTCGCCCTTGCCCAGCTGCGCCATGATGTCTTCCATGCGGCTGCCGGCGGACTGCACCAGGCGCGATTCGCGGCGCTTGGTGTCGCGCTGCTGCGCCACGTCCTTGGCCAGGCGCTCGTCCTCGACCACGACGAAATCATCGCCAGCCTCGGGCACGCCGGACAGACCCAGCACCTGCACGGGGATGGACGGGCCGGCCGACGGTGGCTGTGCGCCGGTCTCGTCGAACAGCGCACGCACGCGGCCGTACTGGACACCGCAGACCAGGTAGTCGCCCTTCTTCAGCGTGCCCTGCTGCACCAGCACCGTCGCAACCGGGCCACGGCCCTTGTCCAGCGAGGATTCGATGACCACACCGCTGGCGCGGCCGTCTTCGACCGACTTCAGTTCCAGCAGTTCGGCCTGGATGGAGATGGCGTCCAGCAGGTTGTCCACGCCCTGGCCCGTCTTGGCCGAGATCTCGACCATCTGGGTGTCGCCACCGAAATCTTCGGCGACCACTTCCTCGGCCAGCAGCTCGTTCTTCACGCGCAGTGGGTCGGCGTCGGACTTGTCGATCTTGTTCACCGCCACGATCAGCGGCACCTTGGCCGCCTTGGCGTGCTGGATGGCTTCGCGGGTCTGCGGCATGACGCCGTCGTCGGCCGCGACCACCAGCACCACGATGTCGGTCAGCTTGGCGCCACGGGCACGCATCGCGGTGAACGCGGCGTGGCCCGGGGTATCGAGGAAGCTGATGACGCCCTTCGGCGTTTCCACGTGGTACGCGCCGATGTGCTGGGTGATGCCGCCGGCTTCGCCGCTGGCGATCTTGGTGCGGCGGATGTAGTCCAGCAGCGAGGTCTTGCCGTGGTCGACGTGGCCCATGATGGTGACCACCGGGGGACGCGCGACCTTTTCGCCCTGCTGTTCTTCCGAATGCGCCAGCAGCTCGTTCTCGACGTCGTTGGCGTCGGCACGGACAGCCTTGTGGCCCAGCTCCTCGGTGATCAGCGCGGCGGTGTCGTGGTCGATGGACTGGGTAATGGTGGCCATCACGCCCATCTTGAACAGGGCCTTCACCACGTCGCCACCCTTCAGCGCGAGCTTCTGCGCCAGGTCGGCCACGGTAATGGTCTCGCCGATCGCCACTTCGCGCACGATCGGCGCGGTCGGACGCTCGAAGCCATGCGCACCGCCGCCACCGCGGCTCTGCTCATGACGGCGCGGCGGCTTGGGCTTGCCGCGGGAAGCGCCGCGACGGGCACGGTCGGCGGCGGACAGGTGCAACTGGCCGGCGAAGCGGCTGGTGTTGTCGTCGTCTTCGACGCCGGCCACCATCGCATGCGAGCCACGGGTCTTGTGCTTGGCGGCCGCGGCATTGTTGCGGTCGTCGGTACGCGGCGGATCCTTGCGCACGACCATCTTGGGCACGTGGTGGCCCGGGGTCGCAGGCTTCGCCGGGCGCGCGGGTTCGTCACCGTCCACGGCGACGGCACCGGCGGCCAGTGCCGCTGCCTCGGCATCGGCCTGCGCACGCGCGGCCTCCGCTTCGGCGCGTGCGGCGGCTTCTTCCTGCCGGCGACGCTCGAGCTCTTCGGCGCGCTTGGCGTCTTCCTGGGCCAGCCGCTGCTGTTCGTCGAGGTTGCGCTGGCGGGATTCTTCCAGCTTGCGCAGGATCTCGGCGCGTTCCGGATCCGGTTCGTTCTGCCAGTTGGTGCTGACGGATTCGGCGTCGGTCGGCTTCACGTAGGTGCGCTTCTGGCGCACTTCCACGTTCACCGTGGTCTTGCTGCGGCCGGCCGCGACGGTCACTTCCTGCACCTTGCGGCGGTTCAGCGTGATCTTCTTCGACCCGACATCATCCGCGGCGGCATCGCTCTTGCCGTGGGAACGCTTGAGGAAGCCGAGCAGCTTCACTTTTTCCATGCTGGTCACGACCTGGTCGGGACCGCTGAAGCTCATCCCGGCCTCGGCCAGTTGCTCCAGGAGTTTCTCGACCGGCGTATTGACCAGTTCAGCGAGCTTGCGGATGGTGGTTTGCTGCGACATTCGGATCCTAGGTTGGGTGTTGCGCCCCCCCGGTGGTGGTGGGGCAACCCTTTTCAAGAGGGGGAATTCTAAGCCCTGCGGGTGCCAGGGCGGTGTTCATGGGTGGCTCATGCGCCGCGTCCCAGGCGGGCCGGGGCGGCGCTCATGCGCCGCGCTCCAAACGAGCGATCTCTTCGGCACGGGCGGCCAGGATCAGCGCCGCGGCGCGGCTCTCGTCCAGTCCTTCGATGCCGAATTCGACCACTTCGTCGGCGGCCAGGTCGGACAGGTCCTCGCTGGTACGGACGCCATGCGAGGCCAGCGCGAACGCCGTCTCTTCGTCCATGCCTTCCAGCGCCAGCAGGTCCTCGGCCGGATGGTCGTCCTCCAGGCCCTCTTCCTCGGCCAGCGCCTCGTTCAGCAGCGCGTCGCGGGCGCGCGAGCGCAGTTCCTCGACGATGTCCTCGTCGAAGCCCTCGACAGCCAGCAGTTCGCCGACCGGCACGTAGGCGATTTCCTCGACCGTGCTGAAGCCCTCGGCGACCAGGATGGCGGCGATTTCCTCGTCCACTTCCAGCTTGTCCATGAACAGCTGGCGGGCGACGGCCTGTTCGGCCTCGCTCTTGGCCTGCACCTGGTCGGCGGTCATGACGTTGAGCTGCCAGCCCGTCAGGCGGCTGGCCAGGCGCACGTTCTGGCCGCCCTTGCCGATCGCCTGTGCCAGGCGGTCTTCCGCCACGGCCAGGTCCATCGAATGCTTCTCTTCATCGACGATGATCGACTGCACTTCCGCCGGTGCCATCGCGTTGATGACGAAGGTGGCCGGGTTGTCGTTCCACAGCACGATATCCACCCGCTCGCCGTTCAGCTCGTTGCTCACGGCCTGCACGCGCGAACCGCGCATGCCGATGCAGGCGCCGATGGGATCGGTGCGGGTGTCGTGCGCGAGCACGGCGATCTTGGCGCGGTCGCCCGGATCGCGTGCACAGGCCTTGATCTCGACCAGGCCCTGGCCCACTTCCGGCACTTCCAGCTTGAACAGCTCGATCATGAACTCCGGTGCGGCGCGGCTGATGAACAGCTGCGGGCCGCGCGGTTCGTAGCGCACGTCGAACAGGTAGCCACGGACGCGGTCGCCAGCGCGCAGCACGTCGCGCGGGATGCCCTTGTCCTTCGGGATGAAGGCCTCGGCGTTGCCGCCCAGGTCCACGTAGATGTTGCCGCGCTCGGCGCGCTTGACCACGCCGGTAACCAGTTCGCCCACGCGGTCCTTCCAGGCATCGACCACCTGCGCGCGCTCGGCTTCGCGCACGCGCTGCACGATGACCTGCTTGGCGGCCTGCGCGGCGATGCGGCCGAAATCCGGGTTCTCGATCTTCTCTTCGATCCAGTCGCCCACTTCGGCGCCTTCGGCTTCGTCCTCGGCATCCATCAGGCGGATCTGGCGGTCCGGCGACTCCATCACCACGTCATCGGCCACCACTTCCCAGCGGCGGAACGTCTCGTAGCTGCCGTCCTTGTGGTCGATGGTGACGCGCACCTGCACGTCCTGGTCCATGTAGCGCTTCTTGGCGGCGGACGCCAGGGCGGCCTCGATGGCATCGAAGATGACTTCGCGCGGCACGCCCTTTTCGTTGGCCACCGCATCCACGACCAGCAACAATTCCTTACTCATTGATCACTCCGCGCGCGGCTTGCGGGCCGCCGGTTGGTTGGGTTTTTTCTTGGCTTTTCTGGCCGGTGCGCGCTTGGCGTCCCCAGCCTTGGCACCGGCCTTGCGGCCGCCACCGGGTTTCTCGGGCGCCAGGCCCAGCGCCGCCCAGTCGGGGACCAGGCGCGCCTTGTCGATATTATCGAACGCCACCGTCATTTCGGCGTCGTCCACGGTGAACACGATGTCCTCGCCTTCGATACGGCTGATCGCGCCCTGCAGACGGCGACGACGATCCTGCGGCAGCTTGAGCACCACCTTGGCCGTCTCGCCCAGGAAGCGGGCGAAGTGGGCCAGTTCGAACAGCGGCCGGTCCACGCCGGGCGAGGACACTTCCAGCGTGTAGTTGCCGGTGATGGGATCCTCCACGTCCAGCTGCGCCGAGACTTCACGGCTCACCGCCTCGCAGTCCTCGACGTTGACGTGGCGCGTATCGCGCTCGGCTTCCTGCACATCGATATACAGGCGCAACGTGGCGCTGCCGGGAGCCGGCAGGTACTCGATGCCCAGCAGCTCCAGGCCCAGGGCCTGGACCGTCGGTGCCAGCAGGTTGGCGATGTGGTTGGCCTTCTCGCTCACGGATTCGATGCCGATGGTTTGGTAGTGCCGTGCGTATCGCTGAAACAAACAAGGGGCCCGATGGGCCCCTTGTCCGATACGCTGGATGTCGGTGCAACGACGGGAACATGCGTCGTTGCGTGCCCAGGTTTTTCGTCGGCCGCCTGTACTCAGGCGGCCTCGGACAAACATGGTAGCGGGGGCAGGATTTGAACCTGCGACCTTCGGGTTATGAGCCCGACGAGCTGCCAGACTGCTCCACCCCGCAGCAGAAGCGAAATTATGATGAATACGCCGGTGCATTGCAAGCCTTGTGATGCACCAACTTGAAACATCGCGTTCATCACGCGCCGCCGGCAGGACCTCGCCGACGGAAACTCCGGCGACCCGCGCCTCAGCCGGCGAATGCCAGCTTGCACCACGCCATGATCGGATTCCACGCGACACCCAGCGCGAGCAGCGCAAGCGCGTTCACGCCGAACACCACCGGCACCACGCGATCGGCGCGCGGCGGCGGAATCTCGCCGACCGGCTCGTCGAAGTACATCACCTTGATCACGCGCAGGTAGTAGAAGGCGCCGATGACCGCGCACAGCACGCCGACGATGGCCAGCCACAGGAAGCCGCCGTTGACCGCCGCGCCCAGCACGACCAGCTTGGCCCAGAAGCCGAGGAAAGGCGGTACGCCGGCCAGGGACGCCATCACGCACAGCACCAGGCCCGCCTGCCACGGATTGCGCGCATTCAGGCCCTTGAAGTCGTCGATCCTGTCAGCCTCGAAGCCCTGGCGCGACAGCACGATGATCGCGCCGAACGCCGCCGCCGACATGATCGCGTAGCTGATCGCGTAGAACAGTGCTGCCGAGTACCCCGTCTCCCCGCCGCCAGCGAAGCCGACCAGCAGGAAGCCGACGTGCGACACCGTGGAGTACGCCAGCATGCGCTTCAGGTTGGTCTGCGCGATGGCGATCACGTTGCCGATCACCAGCGACGCCGCCGCCAGTCCCGCCAGCAGCCATTGCCACTGTGCCGCGGCCGGGCCCACGCCATCCTGCAGCAGGCGGAATGCCATGCCGAACGCAGCGAGCTTCGGTGCCGCACTGATGAACAGCGTCACCGGCGTCGAGGCGCCCTGGTAGACGTCGGGCAGCCACATGTGGAACGGCGCCGCGCCCAGCTTGAAGGCCACACCCGCCACCATGAACACCACGCCGGTCAGCAACAGCATGCGCTGCTCACCGCCGCCTGCCAGTGCCGCGCCCGTGGCATCGAAGATCGCCGGCAACTGCAGCGAACCGGTCGCGCCGTACACCAGCGACATGCCATACAACAGCAGGCCGGACGCCAGCGAACCCAGCACGATGTACTTCATCGCCGCTTCGGTCGCCAGGCCGTCGTCGCGGTTCAGCGCCACCAGCGCATAGGAACATAGCGCCAGCAGCTCCAGCCCCAGATAGACCATCACCAGGCTGCCGGCCGATACCATCACCATCATGCCGGCGGTGGCGAACATCACCAGTACGGGCGCCTCGCCCGGATACAGGTTGCGCTCGCGCAGGTAGGGCCAGCCGTAGACCAGCGACAACGCGCTGACGGCGACGATCACGACCTTGCTGACATCGGCCAGCGTGTCGCGCACGAACATGCCGCTGAACACGCTGCCCTGCCCGCCCACACCGGTCGCCAGCATCCAGACCACCGCGACCATGACGACCAGCGCCAGAGCGTGGGTGATGATGCGGCGGGAGCTGTCGAGGAACAGGTCCAGCATCAGCAGCGCGAACGCGCCCGCGATCAGGGTGAGCTCCGGCAGCAGCGGCTGCAGGTCGGCGGCGGAGATGGGCATCGGCGTCGTCATCGTTCTTCCTTACAGCTTGCTGTTGGCGAGCTGCATCGCCAGTTGCGCGATCGACGGCTCCATCAGGTCCGTCAGCGGCTTGGGATACACACCCAGCGCCAGTACGCAGACGGCGAACCCGCCCAGTACCAACGCCTCGCGCAGGGACACGTCCTTCAGCTCGGCCACATGGGCATTGGCCACGTCGCCGAGGATCACGCGCTTGACCAGCCACAGCGTATAGGCCGCACCGATCACCAGCGTGGTGGCGGCGAAGAAGGCGATCAGCGGATGCTGCTGGAAGCTGGCCAGGATGACCATGAACTCGCCGACGAAGCCGCTGGTGCCCGGCAGGCCGGAGTTGGCCATGCCGAACAGGATGAAGAAGGCGCCGAACCACGGCATCGTGTTGATGACCCCGCCGTAGTCCTTGATCATGCGGGTGTGCATGCGGTCGTAGAGCACGCCGACGCAGGTGAACATCGCGCCGGAGATGAAGCCGTGGCTGATCATCTGCACCATCGCGCCCTGCAGGCCCAGGCGCGCGCCGTCCAGGTTGCCGTAGTCGCGTACCAGGCTGAAGGCGATGAAGATGCCGAGGGTGACGAAGCCCATGTGCGAGACCGACGAATAGGCGATCAGCTTCTTCATGTCGTCCTGCACCAGCGCCACCAGGCCCACGTAGACCACGGCGATCAGCGACAGCACGATGACGAACGTCGCCCACTCGTGGCCAGCATCCGGCACGATCGGCAGGCTGAAGCGCAGCAGGCCGTAGCCACCGATCTTCAGTGCGATGGCCGCCAGGATCACCGAACCGGCAGTCGGCGCCTCGACGTGCGCGTCCGGTAGCCAGGTGTGCACCGGGAACATCGGGATCTTCACCGCGAATGCGATCAGGAACGCGAAGAACAGCCAAGTCTGTTCCTTCGCCGTCAGCGGCATCGCGTACAGGTCGGCCAGCTGGAAGCTGCCACCCTTGATGTACAGATACACCAGGCCGACCAGCATCAGCACCGAGCCAAGGAACGTGTACAGGAAGAACTTCAGCGAGGCATAAATACGGCGCGGACCGCCCCAGACACCGATGATCAGGAACATCGGGATCAGCATTGCCTCGAAGAACACGTAGAACAGGACCGCGTCGCTGGCGGCGAAGATGCCGTTGGTCAGGCCTTCCAGGATCAGGAACGCGGCCACGTACTGCGCCACGCGCTTGTTCACCGAGCCCCACGCGCCGGCAAGCGTCAGCACGGTGATCAGCGTGTTGAGCAGCAGCAGCGCCACCGCGATGCCGTCGGCGCCGAGGTTGTAGTGGATGTCGAAACTGGGGATCCACGCATGGTTTTCGACGAACTGCAGGCCCGGGTTGGCGTAGTCGAACCCGGTCAGCAGCCCGACGCTGAAGACGAAGGTCAGCACCGCCACCGCGAAGCCCAGCCAGCGGGCCGCATCCGCGCGGGCATTGCCCAGCGCGAGCACCAGCGCGCCACCCAGGATGGGCAGCCAGATCAGAACACTAAGCAGGGGCCAGTTCGACACGTTGTGTTATCCGTTGAGTTCTTCGCCAGGACGATCCGCCGGAGCGGCGGCGTCAGGTCGTTACTGCCAAAACTTGATGACGACGCCCAACAGCAGGATCAGGCCGACGATCATCGCGAACGCGTAGTGGTACAGGTAGCCGGACTGGGTCTTGCGCAGCAGGTGCGCGCCCAGGTCGACCAGCTTGGCCGTGCCGTTCACCGCCGCGCCGTCGATCACGTGGCTGTCGAAGGCACGGGACGCCTTGCCCAGTTTCACGCCACCGCCGGCAAAGCCGTTGATCCAGAGGTGGTCGGCCCAGTACTTCTTGTCCAGGATGTTGGTCAGGAAGGCGCCGACCGTGCTGTTGCGGACCTTGCCCGGCAGTTCCGGCTTGAACAGGTACAGGAAGGTCGCGAGGACGAAGCCCCCCAGCGCCAACCAGAACGGCGGCATCTTCATGCCATGCACGGCGAATTCCCACGGACTGTGGAACTCTGCCTTCAATGCCATCACGGTGTCGCGCGGCGACAGGGCCAGATTCGGATCGATCCGCAGGAAGTCGATCGCGCCGAGGAAGAACGGCGTCGCTTCGTGGTGACCCGTCCAGTCGGTGCCGAACAACATCGGGCCGATGGTGAAGAAACCGATCAGGATCGACGGAATCGCCAGCAGCACCAGCGGCACCGTCACCACCCAGGGAGACTCATGCGGCTCATGCGCGCCGTGGTGGCCGTGATCGTCGTGACCATGGTCATCGTGGGCATGGTCGTGATGGGCATCGTGGCCATGGCCATGATCCGCATGCGCGTCACGGAAACGCTCCTTGCCATGGAACGTCAGGTACAGCAGCCGGAAGCTGTAGAAGCTGGTGACGAAGACGCCCAACAGCACCGCCCAGTAACCATAGTTGGCGATCCACTCGCTCGGCCCCTGGTATCCCTGCGCGGCCATGACGCCCATCTCGGCCACTTCCTTGCCCACCTCGTGCGCCACGTGCTGGTGGTGCTTGGCGGCCTCGATGATGGTGTCCTTCGAGTAGAACCCGGAGAAGAACGGCGTGCCGACCAGCGCCAGCGTGCCGATCAGGCTGGTGATCCAGGTGATGGGCATGTACTTGCGCAGGCCGCCCATCTTCCGCATGTCCTGCTCGTGGTGCATGCCGATGATGACCGAGCCGGCCGCCAGGAACAGCAGCGCCTTGAAGAAGGCGTGCGTCATCAGGTGGAACACCGCGGCCGAGTATGCCGACACGCCCAGCGCCACCGTCATATAGCCCAGCTGCGACAGCGTGGAATACGCCACGACACGCTTGATGTCGTTCTGCACGATGCCGATCAGGCCGGTGAACAATGCGGTCGTCGCGCCGATGAAGAGCACGAAGTCCAGAGCCGTCTGCGACAGCTCGAACAGCGGCGACATGCGCGCCACCATGAAGATGCCGGCGGTGACCATCGTGGCCGCATGGATCAGCGCAGAGATCGGCGTGGGGCCTTCCATCGAATCAGGCAACCAGACATGCAACGGCACCTGCGCCGACTTGCCCATCGCGCCGATGAACAGGCAGATGCAGGTCAGCGTGGCCATCGACCAGATCACCGGCTGGTCGAGCACCTGCCAGGTTTCGCCGAACAGGGTGAGCGCGCCGGACCAGACCGGCACGGCCTTGCCGGCCAGCATCGGCGAGTTGGCGAACACGGTGGCGTAGTCCAGGGTGCCGAACATCAGCAGTACGCAGCCGATACCGAGCAGGAAGCCGAAATCGCCGACGCGGTTGACCAGGAACGCCTTCATGTTGGCGAAGATCGCCGTCGGACGCTTGAACCAGAAGCCGATCAGCAGGTACGACACCAGGCCCACTGCTTCCCAGCCGAAGAACAGCTGCAGGAAGTTGTTGCTCATCACCAGCATCAGCATGCTGAAGGTGAACAGCGAGATGTAGCTGAAGAACCGCTGATAACCCGGGTCTTCCGCCATGTAGCCGATGGTGTAGATGTGCACCAGCAGCGACACGAAGGTCACCACCACCATCATCATCGCCGTCAGCTTGTCGATCATGAAACCGACGTGGCCGGTGATGTTGCCAACCTCGAAGAAGGTATAGAGGTTCTGGTTGAACGGGGACGCACCCTGCGCCACCAGCTGGTACAGCACCCAGCACGACAGCGCACAGCTGGTCGCCACGCCCAGGATGGTGGCCGTGTGCGCGCCGGCGCGACCGACGAAGCGGCCGAACAGCCCGGCGATGATGCTGCCCAGCAGCGGCGCCAGCACGATCGCCAGCAGCACGTTCTTGGAAAGAAGGACTTCCATACCGGTCATCGGTGCATCAGCCTTTGAGCGTATCGACTTCGGCGACGTTGATCGTGCGCCGGGTGCGGAACAGGGTGACCAGGATCGCCAGGCCGATGGCGGCCTCGGCCGCGGCCACGGTCAGGATGAAGAACACGAAGATCTGGCCGGCGGCGTCGCCCAGTTCGCGCGAGAACGCGACGAAGTTGATGTTGACCGACAGCAGCATCAACTCGATCGACATCAGCAGCACGATGACGTTCTTGCGGTTCAGGAAAATGCCCGCCAGGCTGATGCAGAACAGCACCGCGCCCAGTGCCAGCAGGTGACCGACCGTGATCATGGCGTGCCCTCCCCTTCGCCCGCCGGGGTGGACGGCGCTTCACGCACCGGCTTCTCCGCGGACATCTTGATGATGCGGATGCGATCGCTCGCCTTCACCCGCGACTGCTCACCCGGATCCTGCGTCTTGATGCCGGTGCGCTTGCGCAGCGTCAGCATCACCGCAGCCACCACGGCGACGGTCAGGATGACGGCGGCGAACTCGAACGGCAGCAGGAACTCGGTGAACAGCGTGCGCGCCAGCCACGCCGTGTTGGACACATCGGCAGCAGCCGAGGCGGCGTTGTCCGGGAACGGCGCCGCCATCTTCGCCTTGATGCCGATCAGCACCAGCATCTGCACCAGCATCACGATCGCCACCAGCAAGCCTGCGGGCAGGAACTTGACCCAGCCTTCGCGCAGCGCGTCGACGTCGATGTCGAGCATCATCACCACGAACAGGAACAGCACCATCACCGCGCCCACGTAGACGAGGATCAGGGCGACGCCCAGGAACTCCGCGCCAACCAGCAGCCAGGTGCAGGCCACCGAGAAGAACGTCAGGATGAGGCACAGCACGGCATGCACCGGGTTGCGCACGCTGATCACCGCGCCGGCGGCGACGACCGCGACGGTGGCGAAGGCGTAGAAGCTGATCAAAACCCAATCCATTCTTTGGACCTCAGCGGAAGGCGGCGTCGGCGGCGCGGCGTTCGGCGATTTCGGCTTCCAGCCGGTCGCCAATCGCCAGCAGCTGCGGCTTGGTCACGATGTTCTGGCCACGCTTGTCGAAGTGGTACTCCAGCACGTGCGTTTCTACGATCGAATCCACCGGGCAGCTTTCCTCGCAGAAGCCGCAGTAGATGCACTTGAACAGATCGATGTCGTAGCGCGTGGTACGGCGGGTGCCGTCCTCGCGCGGGGCCGAGTCGATGGTGATGGCCAGCGCCGGGCACACCGCCTCGCACAGCTTGCACGCGATGCAGCGCTCTTCGCCGTTGGGATAGCGGCGCAACGCATGCAGGCCACGGAAACGCGGCGACTGCGGGAACTTCTCCATCGGGTACATCAGCGTGTACTTCGGCTTGAAGGTGTACTTCAGCGTCAGCCACAGGCCCTGCATCAGTTCCAGCAGCATCAGGCTCTTGAAGTAGTGCACAACCTTGTTCATTTACACACCCTTCTCGAACACGCCGAAGAACACCAGCAACGCCGTCACCGCGATCCATGCGATGGTCAGCGGGATGAACACCTTCCAGCCCAGCCGCATGATCTGGTCGTAGCGGTAGCGCGGGAAACTGGCGCGGAACCAGATGTAGGCGCTGGCGAAGAACAGCACCTTCAGCAGCAGCCACGGCCAGCCGCCGGTCCAGATCCAGTTGATCCAGGGCGATACGTCGGCGGTGATCCAGCCCTGCAGCGGGCTCAGCCAGCCGCCCAGGAAGAACAGCGACACCAGGAAACTGACCAGGATCATGTTGGCGTATTCGGCCAGGAAGAACAGCGCGAACGCCGCACCCGAATACTCGACCATATGGCCGGCGACGATTTCCGACTCGCCTTCCACTACGTCGAACGGCGAACGGTTGGTCTCGGCGACGCCGGACACCCAGTACACGATGAACAACGGGAACAGCGGCAGCCAGAACCACTCGAAGAAGCCGGCGTTGCCGGCCTGCGCCATCACGATGTCGGTCAGGTTCAGGCTGCCGGCGGCGATCAGCACGCCCACCAGCGCGAAGCCCATCGCGATCTCGTAGCTGACCACCTGCGCGGCCGAGCGCATCGCGCCGAGGAAGGCGTACTTCGAGTTCGAGGCCCAGCCGGCGATGATGATGCCGTACACACCGAGCGAGGTCATCGCCAGCAGGTACAGCAGGCCGGCGTTCGCGTTCGACAGCACCAGCTGGTAATCGAACGGCACCACCGCCCACGCGGCGAAGGCCGGCGCCAGCGTGATCAGCGGCGCCAGGATGTACATGGTCTTCTGCGCGCTGCTGGGCTGGATGATTTCCTTGAACAGCAGCTTGAAGACGTCGGCGAAGGCCTGGAAGATGCCCATGCCCACGTACATCGGCCCGTGGCGCACGTGCATCCAGCCGATCAGCTTGCGCTCCCACACCACGTAGAACGCGACCGAGATGATCACCGGCATGGCGATCACCAGGATCTTCAGCACGATCCACAGCACCATGCCGATGTCGCCCAGCCCGAAGAACCACTCGCGCAGGGGCCCGACCGCGTTGATCAACAGCTCGTTCATGCGCTCACCACCGTCACGCGTCCGGCGCCCAGCGGCGCCGTGGCACCGTAGCCGCTCTCGATCCAGGCGACGCCCGCGGCGACGCGGACATCCACCACCACCGGCAGCGCGGCCGTGCCGATGCCGTTGCCGACCTTGGCCATCTGGCCTTCGGCGACGCCCGCGGCCTGCGCGTCGGCAGGGTTCAGCACGATGCGGTCACCCACGTTCAGCGGGTGCGCCTGCAGCGCTTCGGCACGGCGGACGGTGCCGTCGATGCGGTAGATCGCCGCGGTGACGGCCAGCTCCAGGCCCTGCCCGTTGCTGGCCGGCGCAGCAGACTTCGCCACGGCGACAGACTTCGCTCCGGCAGCACCGCGTGCGCCGGTGATATCGGTGAACTCGAAGCCGGCGAGTTGCAGTTCCCCGCCCAGTGCGCGCAGCACCTTCCAGCCGTCACGCGCTTCGCCCGGCAGCTTGCCGGCGGCTTGCGTGCGCTGATCCATGCCGTCCAGGTTGGTCAGCGTCGCGTCGATCTCGGGCAACAGTCCGATCGGCAGGATCACGTCGGCCACGTCGCGCGTCGACTTGCAGGCGAAGTGGCTGAACGCCACGACCTTCGCCGACACCAGCGCCTTCGTTGCAGCCGGTGTATCGGCGAAATCCAGGCCCGGCTCGATGCCGTAGATGACATAGGCATTGCGCGGCTCGGCGAACATGCCCGCCACGTCGCGACCGCTAGGCAGCACGCCGTGGCGCGCCAGGCCAAGCGCGTTGGCACCCTGCGGGATGCGGCACAGCGATGCGCCCGTCGCGGCGACGAAGTCAGCAGCGGCACTGCGCAGTGCGGCGGCCTGCGGATGGTTCTCGACGATGCCACCGACGATCACGACCGCGCGGTTGGCGGCCTCGGCGACGTCGCGCAGCGCGGCGTCGTTCAACGCAGCACCGAGCTTAGACGGCGCGACGATGTGCTTGCCGGCGATGCCGAACGCGAAATCGAAGTCGACCGGGTTGACCACGTGCACCTTGGCGCCCTTGCGGACGGCCTTGCGGATGCGCTGGTGCAGCAGCGGTAGCTCATGTCGGATGTTGGTGCCGAACAGCACGATGACATCGGCCTGCTCGATCTCCGCCAGCGGCAGCGCGAACGGTTCCGCCACCGCGCCGTCGGAGAAGTCGCGGTTGTTGATGCGGTGGTCCAGGTTGCCGGTCCCGAGGCCGTCGGCGAGCTTTGCCAGCAGGCCGCCCTCCTCGTTCGACACCGCCGGGTGCACCAGCACGCCGAGGCTGTCGCCCCTGTTCGCGCGCAGGATCTCGGCAGCGGCGGCCAGGCCTTCGGCCCAGGACACTTCGCGCCACTCGCCGTTGACCTTCTGCAGGGGCTTAACCGCGCGGTCATCGGCGTACAAGCCCTGGTGCGAATAGCGGTCGCGGTCGGACAGCCAGCATTCGTTGACGGACTCGTTCTCGCGCGGGACGGTGCGCAGCACCTGGCCGCGGCGCGAGTGGTAGAACACGTTGGAACCCATCGCGTCGTGGAAACCGACGGATTCGCGTGCGATCAATTCCCACGGACGGGCGCGGAACTGGAACACCTTGTTGGTCAGCGCGCCCACCGGGCACACATCGATGACATTGCCGGAGATCTCGGTGGTCAGCGGCTTGCCGTCGTAGGTGCCGATCTGCAGGTTCTCGCCTCGGTACATGCCGCCCAGCTCATAGGTGCCGGCGACGTCCGCGGTGAAGCGTACGCAGCGCGTGCACTGGATGCAGCGGGTCATCTCGGTGGCGACCAGCGGACCAATGTCCTCGTCCGGCACCACGCGCTTGCGTTCCTGGAAGCGACTGACCGAACGGCCGTAACCCAGCGACAGGTCCTGCAACTCGCATTCGCCGCCCTGATCGCAGATCGGGCAGTCCAGCGGATGGTTGATCAGCAGGAATTCCATCACGTTGCGCTGCGACTTCAACGCCTTGTCGCTGCGCGTGGCGATCTTCATACCGTCCATCACCGGCGTGGCACACGCCGGTGCCGGCTTCGGCATCTTCTCGACTTCCACCAGGCACATGCGGCAGTTCGCCGCGATCGGCAGCTTCTCGTGGTAGCAGAAGCGCGGGATCGGGATACCGGCCTTGTCGGCCGCCTGGATGATCATCGAACCCTTGGGCGCGGCCAACTCCTGCCCGTCGATGAAGACGGTGACGTGGTCCGGCGGCAGGTTGGGATTCACGGGCTGCGCACTCACGCGGCCACCTCCAGGTTGGAACGGACCACCGTGCCGTCGCGCTCGTCATCGACGAGGAAACGCTTGTTCACGATCGCGTATTCGAATTCGTGCCAGAAGTGGCGCAGCATGCCCTGCACCGGCCACGCGGCGGCTTCGCCGAACGCGCAGATGGTGTGGCCCTCGATCTGACCCGCAGCGGCACGCAGTGTCTGCAGGTCCTCGAGGGTGGCCTTGTGCTCCGCCACGCGGGTCAGCATGCGGTACATCCAGCCGGTGCCTTCGCGGCACGGCGTGCACTGGCCGCAGCTTTCCTTGTAGTAGAAGCGCGCGATGCGCTGGCACGCACGCACCATGCAGGTGGTGTCGTCCATCACGACGACGGCGCCCGAGCCCAGGCCGGAACCGGCCTTCTGGATGCTGTCGTAGTCCATCGTCAGGCCCATCATCACCTCGCCCGGCAACACCGGCATCGAGGAGCCGCCAGGAATGACCGCCTTGAGCTTGCGGCCTTCGCGCATGCCGCCACACAGCTCGAGCAGCTCGGCAAACGACGTACCCAGGCGGATCTCATGGTTGCCCGGCTTCGCCACATGGCCGGAAACCGAGAAGATCTTGCAGCCGCCGTTGTTGGGCTTGCCCAGGTTCATGAACCACTCGGCGCCGTTGCGCACGATGGCCGGCACCGACGCGTAGGTCTCGGTGTTGTTGATCGTGGTCGGCTTGCCGTACAGGCCGAAGTTGGCCGGGAACGGCGGCTTGAAGCGCGGCTGGCCCTTCTTGCCTTCCAGCGACTCCATCAGCGCGGTTTCTTCGCCGCAGATGTAGGCGCCCGCGCCGAGCGCGTTGTACAGGTCGATGTCCACGCCGGAGCCGAGGATGTTCTTGCCCAGCCAACCGTGCTTGTAGGCTTCAGCGGTCGCTTCTTCCAGATGCTCGAAGGGCTCGTGGTGGAATTCGCCGCGCAGGTAGTTGTAGCCCACGGTCGAACCGGTGGCGTAGCAGGCGATCGCCATGCCTTCGATCACCGCATGCGGGTTGTAGCGCAGGATGTCGCGGTCCTTGGCGGTGCCCGGCTCGGATTCGTCCGAGTTGCAGAGGATGTACTTCTGCATGTCGCCCTTGGGCATGAAGCTCCACTTCAGGCCGGTCGGGAAGCCCGCGCCGCCACGGCCGCGCAGGCCGGACTGCTTGACCATCTCGACGACGTCGGCCGGCGGGATCTTCTCTTCGATGATCCTGCGCAGCGCAGCGTAACCGCCGGTCTTCAGATAGTTCTCATACGACCACGGCTTGTCGAAGTGCAGCGTGGTGTAGACGGCCTGGTGCTCCTTGGGAGCAGGGCCGACCGGGCCGTAGCCCTCTGAGTAGTGTGAGTGGCCTGCCATGCGCTTACTCCAGCCCGTCCAGCAGTTCGTCGACTTTCGCCGGCGTCAGCTTCTCGTGGTAGTGGCCGTTGATGACCACGACCGGTGCGCCGCAGCACGCGGCCACGCACTCTTCCTCGCGCTTCAGGTACACGCGACCGTCGGCGGTGGACTCGCCCAGCTTGCAGCCCAGCTTCTTCTCGGCGTGGGCGACCAGGTCCTGGGCGCCGTTGAGCCAGCAGCTGATGTTGGTGCAGAAGGCCACGTTGTTGCGGCCGACTTTCTCGGTCTCGAACATCGAATAGAAGCTGGCGACCTCGTACGCCCACACCGGCGGCAAGTCGAGGTACTTGGCGACGGCGGCGATCAGCTCGTCGGTCAGCCAGCCATCGTTCTGTTCCTGCGCGGCATGCAGGCCCTGCAGCACCGCGGAGCGCTTGCGGTCCGGCGGGAACTTGGTCAGCCAATGATCGATGTGCGCGCGCGTCTTTTCGCTCAACGCCACCAGCGGATCGACGTTCTGCGCCGCCTCGAAATTACCCGTGGCCCTCATCGGTCCACCTCACCAAAGACAAGATCATAGGTACCGATCATCGCGACGACGTCGGGAAGCATGTGGCCGCGCACGATCTCGTCCATGGAGGACAGGTGCGCGAAACCCGGGGCGCGCAGCTTCACGCGGAAGGGCTTGTTGGCGCCATCGGACACCAGGTAACAGCCGAACTCGCCCTTCGGCGCCTCGACGGCGGAATAGGTCTCGCCGGCCGGCACGCAGTAGCCCTCGCTGAAGAGTTTGAAGTGGTGGATCAGCGCTTCCATGTCGTCCTTCATCTCCTCGCGGGAGGGGGGCGCGACCTTGAAGTTCTGCACCATGACCGGGCCGGGATTGGCCTTCAACCACTTCACGCACTGCTGGATGATGCGGTTGGACTGGCGCATCTCGGCGACGCGGACCAGGTAGCGGTCGTAGCAGTCGCCGTTCACGCCGACCGGAATGTCGAAATCGACCACGTCGTACTTGGCGTAGGGCTGCTTCTTGCGCAGGTCCCAGGCGATACCCGAACCACGCAGCATCGCGCCGGTCATGCCCAGCGCGCGCGCCTGCTCGGGCGAGACCACGCCGATGCCGACGGTGCGCTGCTTCCAGATGCGATTGTCTGTCAGCAGCGTCTCGTATTCGTCGACGCGCTTGGGGAATTCGTTGGTGAAGTCTTCAAGGAAGTCCAGCAGGGAGCCTTCGCGCGCCTGGTTGAACTGCTTCAGCGCCTTGCCCTTGCGCCACGGCGATTCCTTGTACTTCGGCATGCGGTCCGGCAGGTCGCGATACACGCCGCCCGGACGGTAGTACGTCGCATGCATGCGCGCGCCACTGACCGCTTCGTAGCAGTCCATCAGCTCCTCGCGCTCGCGGAAGGCGTACAGCATCACTGCCATCGCCCCGAGGTCGAGCGCATTGGAGCCGATCCACATCAGGTGGTTCAGGATGCGGGTGATCTCGTCGAACATTGTGCGGATGTACTGCGCGCGCTCCGGCGCCTCGATGCCCATCAGGGTTTCGATGGCGCGCACGTAGGCGTGCTCGTTGCACATCATCGACACGTAGTCGAGGCGATCCATGTAGCCGATCGACTGGTTGAACGGCTTGGACTCGGCCAGCTTTTCGGTGCCCCGGTGCAGCAGGCCCACGTGCGGGTCCGCGCGGACGATGGTCTCGCCGTCCATTTCCAGGATCAGGCGCAGCACGCCGTGCGCGGCCGGATGCTGCGGGCCGAAGTTCAGCGTGTAGTTGCGGATCTCCT
This sequence comes from Pseudoxanthomonas sp. PXM03, assembly GCF_014852005.1. GTDB lineage: Bacteria > Pseudomonadota > Gammaproteobacteria > Xanthomonadales > Xanthomonadaceae > Pseudoxanthomonas_A. The sequence goes on from NZ_JACVAU010000002.1 coordinate 125,343, forward strand.
GTTTGCCTTCAGCAGGGTTGCTGGCGAACGCGACGCCGGATTGCGGATTGCTCATGCCTTGCCCTCGCGCGCGGCGGCTTCGCCGGCGGCGGTCTGGTAGCGCGCGTCGTCGCGGATCACGCGCGGCACGCCGACGCGCGGCTCGACCGAAGTGACCGGTTCGTACACCACGCGCTTCTTTTCTTCGTCGTAGCGGACTTCGACGTTGCCGATCAGCGGGAAGTCCTTGCGGAACGGATGACCGACGAAACCGTAATCGGTCAGGATGCGGCGCAGGTCCGGATGACCTTCGAAAATGATGCCGTACAGGTCGAACGCCTCGCGCTCGAACCAGTTCAGGCCCGGCCATACGTCGCACAGCGAGGCGACGACCGGAAGACCGTCATCCGGCGCGAAGCAGCGCACGCGGACGCGACGGTTGTGCTGGTACGACAGCAGGTGCAGGACCACCGCGAAGCGGTTGGGCTGCGAGGCACCCTGCGGGCGCTGCTCCCAGTTGAAACGTCCCGGGCCGAAACCCTCCACGCCGCGACTGAAGCCCTCGGAGGACACATCGGCCGTGTCCCATTCGGTGCTGCCGTAGCCCAGGTAATCGACGCCACTGACATCGACGGCCTGTTCGAAACCGAACTCGTCGCGCAGCGCCAGACAGACGGCGTGCCAGGAGGCGGACGGCACTTCCAGCGTGATTTCGCCGCGCGGCTCGGCCACGCTGACCGTCGCGTCCGCGAAGCGGGCGCGCAGCTGGTCGGTGAAGTTTGCAGCTTGCTCTGCCATGGGGCGTGGCGTGCTCTGAAGGGGGATGTCGGGGGAAGCAGGAATCAGCGTGCGATGGTCTGCGTGCGCCAGATCTTCTTCTGCAACTGGAGGATGCCGTACACCAGCGCCTCGGCCGTGGGCGGGCAACCAGGTACGTAGACGTCCACCGGCACGATGCGGTCGCAACCGCGCACGACGGAGTACGAGTAGTGGTAGTAGCCGCCGCCATTGGCGCAGCTGCCCATCGAGATCACCCACTTCGGCTCGGGCATCTGGTCGTAGACCTTGCGCAGCGCGGGGGCCATCTTGTTGACCAGCGTGCCCGCCACGATCATCACGTCCGACTGGCGCGGCGACGGGCGGAATACCACGCCGTAGCGATCCAGGTCTAGGCGCGAGGTGCCGGCGTGCATCATCTCCACCGCACAGCACGCTAGGCCGAAGGTCATCGGCCACATCGAACCGGTGCGCGCCCAGTTCATCAGCGCATCGACGCTGGTGGTGACGTAGCCCTTTTCCAGCAGCGGGTTGTCGCCTTCGGGGCGCAGGATGTCGTCCACCCGCCCTTCCGGGATCGGGTTGTTCATCAGACGGTCGACGGTCTGGATCACTCCCATTCGAGCGCTCCCTTCTTCCAAACGTAAATGAAGCCGAGGAACAGCATGCCCACGAACAGGCCCATCGTGACGAGTGCACGCGGGCCCAGCTCCTGGAACACCAGCGTCCACGGAACAATGAAGATGATTTCCAGATCGAACACGATGAACTGGATGGCGATCAGGTAATAGCGCACGTCGAACTTCATGCGCGCGTCTTCGAAAGCCTCGAAGCCGCATTCGTACGGGGACAGCTTCTGCGCGTCCGGACGACGCGGCCCCAGGAAGCGGCCGGCCACCATCAGCGCGATGCCGATGCCGGTGGCGACGATCAGGAACAACAGGGTGGGCAGGTAGTTGGCCAGCACTCGCTTGTCTCTTCTTGTCCTATCCGCCGGCGCGCATGACTGCGGCTCGGCATGAATGGGGCTTGCATCGCCCGCCCGGCCACGGTGTGCGCCGCGACCGACCCTTTGGCGACGCCGCCCGGGCCCACCTTCCGCGGGAGCCCTTCCGCAACACGTACCGGGCACCCGATGAATCGCCGGGATTGTAACGGTTCGTGAACTCGCTAGTAAACGATTACCCGCGCATATCGCGCTTGTCGACACAAGAAAAAACCCGCCGGATGGCGGGTTTTTCGCTGCGGGAACGACATTCGTGCCGACCCGCTGTATTGGTGCCCAAGAGGGGACTCGAACCCCTACGACTTTCGTCGCTACCACCTCAAGGTAGTGCGTCTACCAATTCCGCCACCTGGGCAATCAAACCTTTGCGCAGCGCTTCGCGCACCCCGCCATTGTAGCCGGGCTCAGCCGCCCTGCGGCGGTGTCGCCGGCGCCTGTTCGCCTGCGGGCACTGCATCCTGCGGTGCGGCAGGCACGGTGCCGGCCGGCGCGGGAGCCTGCTGGATCGGCGTGCTGGGCACGGTCGACGGCTTCGGCAGTTCGCCCGCGGGAGCAGCGGGTGCCGCCGGCAGCTGCGACATCACGCCGAGATTCTGCTGCGTGGTCGGACGCGCGCTGTGCGTGGCGTACCACGCCATGAACAGACTGATCCCGAAGAACACGATGGCAAGCCACTTGGTGCTCTTGGACAGGAAGTTGGACGCGCCGCGCGCGCCGAACACCGTGCCCGAAGCCCCGCCGCCGAAGCCGGAACCGGCCTGGGCACCCGAGCCACGCTGCATCAGCACCAGCGCGATGATGGCGATGGCCACCAGCACGTAAACCACATTCAGGATCAACATCCACTGCATCGGAATCAGTCTCAACCGGTTGAGTCGTCCGGCCCGCGAGGGTCCGGTCTTGCCAGGGGCTACCCCCGACCGGCCGCCGCCTGCGCGATGGCCAGGAAATCCCGGGCGACCAGTGAAGCACCGCCCACCAGCCCTCCATCGACATCGGGCTGCGAAAACAGTTCCGCGGCGTTGTCGGGCTTCACGCTGCCTCCGTACAGGAGGGTCAGCGAATCGGCGATTCTAGCATCGCGTGCGGCCACTTCGCCACGGATGAAGGCATGGACGGCCTGCGCCTGCTCCGGCGTGGCGGTCAGGCCGGTGCCGATGGCCCAGACGGGCTCGTAGGAGATCACCGCATCGGCGAAGGCCTGCGGTCCGGCAAGGTCGAACACGGCTTCCAGCTGCTTGAGGATCCGGAACTCGGTCTGGCCGTCCTTGCGCTGCTGCTCGGTCTCGCCCACGCAGAGCACGGGGATCAGGCCGGCGTGCTTGGCCGCGACGAACTTGCGCGCCACGAACTCGCTGCTCTCGTTGTGGTACTGGCGGCGCTCTGAATGGCCCACCAGGCCGTACCGCGCGCCCACGTCGACAAGCATGGAGGCCGACACCTCGCCGGTGTATGCGCCCTTCTCGTTGCTGCTGACGTCCTGCGCGCCGAACGCGATACCCCGGTGACCGTAGTCTTCGATCAGCTCACCCAGATAGGGCAATGGCGGCAGGACCAGCAGGTCCACGCCGTCCAGCGGGAGGCTGGCGACCAACTCGTCCATCAGCGCGGTGGCGAAACCGCGATTGCCGTGGAGCTTCCAGTTCCCAGCCACGAGCTTGCGGCGCATAAGACCAATTCCTGTCCAGTTCGGGGCCGCGCAGTCTAGCGGATGTTTGCCGTCGCACCTACCCGCCACGTTATCGTGCTTGCCGACCCGCCCCTCCCGATCAGGATCCGCCCATGCCAGATGCCTCCCCTGCCCAGTCCCCGGGCTATGCACTGGTCACCGGCGCCTCCAGCGGCATCGGCGAGCAGATTGCGCGCGAATATGCCCGCCGTGGCGTCCCGCTGGTGTTGACGGCCCGGCGTGCGGAACGGCTGCAGGCGCTGGCGGAGGAGCTACAGGCGCAGGTGCCCGTGGAAGTGGTGGCCGCCGACCTGGCCGACCCTGCGGCGCCTGCCGCGCTGGCCAGCGAACTGGAGCAGCGCGGGGTGAGGGTCCGCATCCTGGTCAACAACGCCGGGTATGGCCTGCCGGGACGCTATCGCAGCAGCGACTGGTCCGATCACGCGGCATTCCTGCAGGTGATGGTGACCGCAGTCTGCGAATTGACATGGCGCCTGCTGCCATCGATCCGGGCCTCCGGCGAGGGCCGCATCCTCAATGTCGCCTCGTTCGCCGCCCTGATGCCGGCCGCCGACGGGCAGACGCTGTATGCGCCGGCCAAGAGCTTCCTGGTGAAGTTCAGCGAAGCGCTGGCGCTGGAGAATGCCGAGCGCGGCGTCAAGGTGACCGCATTGTGCCCGGGCTTCACCTATTCCGAGTTCCACGATGTCACCGGCACCCGCGCACGCATGCGCGTGTCACCGACGATGTGGCTGCAGGCTGCCGACGTGGCGCGGGCCGGCATCGACGGCAATGAACGTGGCGCGGTGCTGGTGGTGCCGGGATGGCGCTACCGGTTGCTGCACGCGATCGCGAAGCTGCTGCCGTACCGGTGGGCGATGGGGCTGATGGCGCGCAACTCCCGCAAGGTGCGACCGCTGGACTGAGCGACCAGCCCAAGGCGCTCGCAGGGCGCCTGGCAATCTGCGGGAGCGGGCCATCCCCGCGACGCTTCGTGCCTGCGCGGCGCTCCTACTTGAGCTTGATCTCGCGCAGGCGCTCTTCCAGGTAACCCTGCGCCGTGATCGGCTCGGGATAGCGCTTCGGATTGTCCGGCGTGACCGTGGACGGCAACACGTCGATCAGGAAGTCCGGATTCGGGTGCAGGAAGAACGGTACGGAATAACGCGGCTGGCGTGCCTGTTCGCCCGGCGGATTGGTCACGCGATGCGTGGTCGACGGGTACACGTGGTTGGTCAGGCGCTGCAGCATATCGCCGATGTTGACCACGATGGTGTCGGCGTCGGAGGTGAACGGCACCCACTCGCCCTGCTTCGACTTCACTTCCAGGCCCGCGGCGCTGGCACCCACGAGCAGCGTGATCAGGTTGATGTCCTCGTGCGCGCCGGCACGCACGTTCGGGATGTCGTCGGCGGTGATCGGCGGGTAGTGGATGGGGCGCAGGATCGAGTTACCGGAATCCGTCTTGTCGGCGAAGTAGGTTTCCGGCAGGCCGATGTGCAACGCCAGCGCCGACAGCACGCGCGAACCCAACTGGTCCAGCGCCTGGTACAGGCCATAGCCGTGCTCACGGAAGCCGGGCACTTCGTCCGGCCACAGGTTCGGCGGCATCACGTCGCGGTACTTCGAGTCGTCGGGAATCTCGCGCCCGATATGCCAGAACTCCTTCAGGTCGAAGTGCTTGGAATCCTTCGCGGTCTCCACGCCGAACGGCGTGTAGCCGCGCGCACCGCCACCGCCCGCCACGTGGTACTGCTTCTTCACCTCGTCGGGCAGTGCGAAGAAACGCTTGAACACTTCGTAGGCCGCATCGATCTGCACTTGCGGGATGCCATGGTTGCGGATGCCGGCGAACCCCCATTCACGGTAGGCCGCGCCCAACTCGGCCACGAAGGCCTCGCGGTCGGTGTCGAAACGGGTGATGTCCAGGGTGGGGATGCGGGCACTCATGCGGTTCTGCTCCAACAGGTGTGTTGCGCGGGAGCGCCATTGAAGCGTTCCCGCGCCAGGTGTTCATTGATCAGGCTCAAGCAGTGGCGGCAGCCCGCACGGCCTCGGCCAGGGTTTCCAGCGTGTCCTTCACCAGCGCGTCGTCATCGGCCTCGACCGTCACGCGCACCACCGGCTCGGTGCCGGAAGGGCGCAGGAATGCCCGGCCGCGGCCCGACACCGCCGCCTGCGCCTGCGCGAGCGCGGCCTGCACACTCGCGGCCTCGGTGGGTTTGGCGCCGTTGGCCAGCTTCACGTTGATGGTCTTCTGCGGCAGCATCGCCAGGCCATCGAGCGCATCACGCAGCGAGACCTTGCGACGCCTCAGGGCTTCCAGCACCTGCAGCGCGGCGATGATGGCGTCGCCGGTGGTGGTGCGATCCAGGCACAGGAGATGGCCTGACGCTTCGCCCCCGAGAACCGCATTGCCTTCCACCAGTGCCTGGTGCACGTAGCGATCACCGACCTTGGTGCGGACGAAGGGAATCTCGAGCTTGGCCAGCGCGCGTTCCAGGCCGTAGTTGGTCATCAGCGTGCCGACCACCGGGCCACGCAACCGCCCGCTCGCCTGCCAGTCACGCGCCAGCAGATAGATCAGCTGGTCGCCGTCGACCGGCGCACCCTGCCCGTCGGCCATCAGCACCCGATCGCCGTCGCCATCGAAAGCGATGCCCAGATGGGCACCGGACTCGCGCACCTTCGCGGCCAGGCTGTCGATGTGCATGGAGCCCACGCCGTCGTTGATGTTGACGCCGTTCGGCTCGGCACCGATGGTGATGACGTCGGCACCCAGTTCTCGGAACAGCAGCGGTGCGATGTGGTACGTCGCGCCATGCGCGCAGTCCAGCACCAGCTTCAGTCCCTTCAGGTCGAAACGGCGCGGCACGCTGGCCTTGCAGAACTCCATGTAGCGGCCGACCGCATCGCGGGTGCGGATCGCCTTGCCGAGCTTCTCGGATTCGGCGGTGAAGAACGGCGCATCCAACGCGGCTTCGATGGCCAGTTCCGTCGCGTCATCCAGTTTCTCGCCTTCGGCCGAGAAGAACTTGATGCCGTTGTCGTAGTGCGGGTTATGCGACGCGCTGATCACGATGCCGGCGTCCGCACCCAGTGTGCGGGTCAGGAAGGCGACCGCAGGCGTGGGCATCGGGCCCATCAACTGCACGTCGGCACCGGCGGCGACCAGGCCGGCTTCCAGCGCCGCTTCGAACATGTAGCCTGAAATGCGCGTGTCCTTGCCGATCACCACCACCGGACGCGCATCGCCGGCGTTCTGGCACAGCACGCGGCCCAGCGCGTTGCCCAGGCGCAGCACGAAGTCGGCTGAGATCGGGCTGGTACCCACGCGGCCACGGATGCCATCGGTGCCGAAATATTTGCGGCTCATGCGGTCACCAGGTCGCTTTGTTCGGGCTTGGGCTGTCGCATCATCAACGCCAGTAGGTCGGCCAGGCGGTCACGCAGCTCGCGGCGGTCGCAGATCTGGTCGATGGCGCCGTGCGCCACCAGGAACTCCGACCGCTGGAAACCTTCCGGCAACGTCTCGCGCACGGTCTGCTCGATCACGCGCGGGCCGGCGAAGCCGATCAGCGCTTCTGGCTCGGCCAGATTGATGTCGCCCAGCATGGCGAAGCTGGCCGATACGCCACCCGTGGTGGGGTGGGTCATCACCGAGATGTACGGCAGGCCGGCCTCGCGAAGGCGGCCGAGCGCGGCGGAGGTCTTGGCCATCTGCATCAGCGAGAACAGGCTTTCCTGCATGCGCGCGCCGCCGCTGGCGGAGAAGCACACGAACGGCGAGCCGATCTCCAGCGCCTTTTCCGCACCCAGCGAGAAGCGCTCGCCGACCACCGAGCCCATCGAGCCGCCCATGTAGGCGAAGTCGAACGCGCTGGCAACCAGGTCACGGCCCTTCAGCGTGCCCTGCAGGGTGATCAGCGCATCGCGCTCGCCGGTGCTCTTCTGCGCGGCCTTGATGCGGTCGGCGTACTTCTTCTGGTCCTTGAACTTCAACACATCGGTCGGGCCCAGTGCCGCGCCGATCTCGCGCGTGCTGCCCGGGTCGAACAACGCCGCCATGCGGGCGCGGGCGCGGATCGGCATGTGGAAGCTGCACTTCGGGCAGACCTCCAGGTTCTCTTCCAGCTCCGGGCGGTAAAGCACCGCGCCGCAGCGGTCGCATTTTTCCCACAGGCCCTCGGGGACGCTGCGTTTGCTCTTGCCTGCGTTGCCCTCGGTGCGGATGCCCGACGGCATCAGTTTGCTGAGCCAGCTCATGCGTGGTCTTGCTGCCTGCCCCGGGAGGGGCCTGATGGATTAGCGCGGCAGTTTAGCTCAGTCGTCCATGCACAGCCGTACGGTGCTTCAGCCGTCCATTGCCGCACGCAGCGGGGCCAGGAAGGCGGAGGCCCGGGCCGGCGCGTCCGCGCCCGCTTCGGCCAGCGCCGCAACCAGCGCGCTGCCTACCACCACGCCGTCGGCGTCGACAGCCATCGCCGCTGCACTGGCCGCGTCCTTGATGCCGAAGCCGGCCACCACTGGCACACGGGAGTCCGCCCGCAGCTGCTTCAGGCGCTCGCCCGCCGCGCCGATGTCCAGACGGTCGGACGCGCCAGTGACGCCCGCAAAGCTGACGTAATACAGGTAGCCCTGCGCGGTATCGCACAGCATCCGCAGGCGTTCCGGCGAGGTGGTCGGCGACGCCAGCGCGATCAGTGCCAGGCCATGCTCGTCGAAGATGGCGCGCGTCTCGCCGGCTTCTTCCGGCGGCAGGTCGACCAGCAGCACGCCATCCACGCCTGCGGCGACGGCCTCCCGCGAGAAACGCGCCGGGCCATGGATCTCGACCGGATTCAGGTAGCCCATCAGCACGATGGGCGTGGCATCGTCCTGCTGGCGGAACACCTCCACCGCCTCCAGCACGTAGCGCAGGCCGGCCCCTCGCGCCAGCGCGCGCTCCGAGCTGCGCTGGATGACCGGACCGTCGGCCATCGGGTCGGAGAACGGCACGCCCAGCTCGATCACGTCGGCACCGGCAGCCACCAGCGCATGCATCACCGGCACGGTGGATTCCAGCGAGGGGTCGCCAGCGGTGATGAAGGGCACCAGGGCCTTGCGGTTGGCGACCTTCAACTCGGCGAATTTGTGTTCGAAACGGGACATGACGTGCTCACGGTGCTGGATGGGTCGGCCGTTGCAGGAGGGGCTTCAGCCCCGACCTCTTTCGGAATCCACGGTCGGGGCTGAAGCCCCTCCTGCAGGGTTACAGGGTGATGCCCTCGCGCGCCGCGATGGTGTGCACATCCTTGTCGCCACGGCCGGACAGATTGCACAGCACCAGCTGGTCCTTCGGCAGGTCGCGTGCCAGCTTGATCGCCTGCGCGACGGCGTGGCTGGATTCCAGCGCGGGCAGGATGCCCTCGGTGCGGGTCAGGCGATGGAACGCGGCAAGCGCTTCCTCGTCGGTGACACCGACGTACTCCGCGCGCCCGCTATCCTTCAGGAAGGCGTGCTCGGGTCCGACGCCCGGGTAATCCAGGCCGGCGGAGATGGAGTGCGTTTCGATGATCTGCCCGTCGTCGTCGCAGATCACGTAGGTGCGGTTGCCGTGCAGCACGCCGATGCGGCCCGCCGACAGCGACGACGCGTGGCGCCCGGTTTCGATGCCGTCGCCAGCCGCTTCCGCACCGACGATGCGCACGCCCGAATCGTTGAGGAAGGCATGGAACAGGCCGATCGCGTTGCTGCCGCCGCCGACGCAGGCGGTGATCGCGTCCGGCAGGCGGCCGTAGTCGGCCAGCATCTGCGCCCTCGCCTCGCGGCCGACGACCGCATTGAAGTCGCGCACCATGCGCGGATACGGATCCGGGCCGGCGACGGTGCCGATGATGTAGAAGGTGTCGTGCACGTTGGTCACCCAGTCGCGCATCGCTTCGTTCAGTGCATCCTTCAGCGTGGCCGAGCCGCTGGTCACCGGCACCACGGTCGCGCCGAGCAGCTTCATCCGGTAGACGTTGATCTTCTGGCGCTCGATGTCGGTCGCGCCCATGTACACCACGCATTCCAGGCCCAGACGGGTGGCGACGGTGGCGCTGGCCACGCCGTGCTGGCCGGCACCGGTCTCGGCGATGATCCGCTTCTTGCCCATCCGGCTGGCCAGCAGGGCCTGCCCGATGGTGTTGTTGATCTTGTGCGCGCCGGTGTGGTTCAGGTCTTCGCGCTTGAGCAGGATCTGCGCACCGCCCACTTCCCGGCTCAGGCGCTCGGCGTGGTAGATCGGACTGGGGCGGCCGACGTAGTGCTTGAGGTCCTTGTCGAAGGCAGCGATGAAGGCCGGATCGATCCGCGCGGCGTCATAGGCGGCCGCCAGCTCCTGCAGCGGCCCCATCAGGGTCTCGGCGACGAAGCGGCCTCCGTGGCGACCGAAATGGCCGGCGGCATCAGGGTAAGCGTGGTAGTCGGCGGGAGCGGGCATGGGCGGCAGGACAGTCTTCACGGGCTGTCACTCTAGCGCACAGGTCATCACCGGAAAAACGATGAAATATCATCGATCCGTGACTTAAACTCACGCAATGTCACGTTCCCTGCCGCCCCTCAATGCCCTGCGAGCCTTCGAGGTCGCCGCCCGCCTGGGCAGCCTCAGCCGGGCGGCCAGCGAACTGCATGTCACCCACGGCGCGATCAGTCGCCATATCCGCACACTGGAGGACGCGCTGGGCCGGCCGCTGTTCGTCCGTGAAGGGCGAGGCCTCGCGCTGACGGCCGATGGGCAGCGCCTGCGCGACCTGGCCGGCGACGCGTTCACCAGCCTGCAGGCCGGCTGGGGCGCGTTGCAGCGCGAACGAAGACCGGCCGCGTTGGTGCTGGGCTGTCCCGGCAGCCTGCTTGCGCGCTGGGTGATCCCCCGGCTGGAACGGCTGGCGACCGACCTGCCGGACCTGACGCTGCACCTGTCCGCACAGGAAGGCGGAATCGATCTGGCAACGGCCGGCCTGGACGCGGCCCTGCTGCTGGGCGAGGCGCCATGGCCTTCGGCATGGCAGGTGCGGACGCTGGCGCCCGAACAGATCGGTCCCGTGCTCAGCCCACACCACGCGCGCTTCGCGGCGCTGCGTGATGCCCTGCCATCGGCATTGCGGGACGAGCCCCTCCTGCATACCGTTTCGCGACCGCAGGCGTGGCCGCACTGGTTCGCCTCCCGGCAACTGCCGGACGCGCCGCGCCTGGGCACCGGCTTCGACCACCTCACCTATCTGCTGGAGGCCGCCATCGCGGGCCTGGGCGTCGCTATCGCGCCACGCGAACTGGTGCAGTCCGATCTCGACAGCGGCCGCCTGGTGGCGCCCTGGGGTTTCGTCGACACCGGGGGCGAGTGGGCGCTGTGCAGCGCACGCGGCAATCCTGATCCTCGCATCGCAGCGCTGGCCGACTGGCTGCGCGCGGAACTCGCGTAGCGCCTACGGCGAAGGTCGGGCGTCCGCCACGCGCACCGCGTCAACGAAGCGCCGCATCCTGTCGGCGTCCTTGATGCCGGGGCTCGCCTCGATGCCGCTGGACACATCCACGCCCCAAGGACGTGCCGTGCGCAACGCCAGCCCCACGTTCTCCGGCGACAGGCCGCCCGCCAGCAGGAACGGCTTGTCGGTGGCAACCGGCATGCGCCGCCAGTCGAAGCGCTGGCCACTGCCGCCCTGCTCCCCCGCGGCATGACCGTCGAACAGGAACCCCTGCGCGCCGGGATACGCCGCGAGGGTCGCGAAAGCGCCATCGCCCTGCCCGCCCATCGCGATCGCCTTCCAGAAAGGCAGACCAAACGACACGGCGAAGGCATCGTCCTCGGCACCGTGGAACTGCAACACATCCGGCTGCAGCGACTCGACGATCTGCTCCACTTCACCCCGTGGGTTATCCATCACCAGGGCGACGACCGCGATCTCTTCCGGCACCAGCTCGCGCAGCATGCGTGCCTGGCCCAGCAGCAGGTGGCGCGGACTGCGCGGCGCGAACACCAGCCCCAGGTAGTCCACGCCCAGTTCGATGGCGAGGCGGACATCCTCGGCGCGGGTGAGGCCACAGAACTTGATGCGGGTGTGCATGGTGGGCGCAGGCGATCAGGCGAGGGAGAAGCGTAGCCGCTTCGGCAGGTTCAGTGGGGGCACGCCCGGGTGCGGCGCTTACCGCGATCCGGTACACCAGCGTCGCGCGGAAGGGCGCTGCTACAGGGCGATGACGGAGCTGCCCGGTACTTCCTGCAACGTCACTTCCGCAGGCATCTTCCACTGGGGCGGATACAGCGGACTGACGAAGACCAGCCCGTCCGGAGGTGCCGTCGGGCCGGCCACCGTGCGGTCGCGCCCGGCCAGCAGTTCCGCGATCCAGCCTTCGGGCCGTTCGCCGCGCCCCACCACCAGCAAGGAGCCGACGATGTTGCGCACCATGTGGTGCAGGAAGGCGTTGGCCTGTACGTCCACCACGACACGCTCGCCCTGGCGCGTGACCGAAATCGCATGCAGGTTGCGCATCGCATGCGGGGACTGGCAGTGGACGGTACGGAACGCGCTGAAGTCGTTTTCACCCAGCAGTACCTGCGCGGCGCGATGCATCGCGCCGTCGTCCAGCGGCATCCGTTCCCAGCTGAGGTACTGGCGTTCCAGCGCGGGGCGCGCCAACCGGTTCACGAGCGTATAGCGGTAGCGGCGCGCGCGTGCGGAAAAACGTGCGTGGAATTCCTCCGCCACCGGCTGGCACCAGCGCACACACACCGCAGGCGGCAGCCGCGCCGTCGTGCCGAGCAGCCAGCCTCGCGGGTCGCGTGCGGCATCGCTGTCGAAGTGCACCACCTGGCATTGCGCATGCACGCCCGCGTCGGTGCGGCCGGCGCAGATGGTATTCACCTGGGCATTGGCCACCGACGACAGTGCGCCCTCCAGCGCCGCCTGGATGGTGGTGGTGTCGTCCGGCGTGCCGGACTTGCTCAGCCGCTGCCAGCCCAGGAATCCGCCGCCGTCGTATTCGACGCCCAGCGCGTAACGCATCAGCGCATCACCCGGTCATCCGATCTCGCGCAGCAACTGCAGCGCTTCATCGCGGGCGGCGGTGTCGCCGCCGGCGGCGACTTCGTTCAACAGGTCGCGCGCCGTGACCACATCGCCCAGGTCAAGGTAGGCCACCGCCAGTTCCAGCCGCTCGCGGCCCACGGGTGCCGGGGCAGGCGTCGCGACGGCGGCGGGCGCACCGCCGGAATGCCACGTGGGACCGGCCGCGACCGGTGCCGGCTTCGCCGCCGGCCTGGACGGCGCAGCCGCCGGCACGATCACGGGTTGCAGCGTCGGGCTGGGCGCGGGGTCCTCCACCGGAGCGGTCGGCATTCCCGCCGCGAGTTCGGCGGCGCGGCTGACGGCCGGCGCCTCGCCGAACACGCCGCTACGCGGTGCCGGCGCTGGCGACAGGCGCTTGCGACGCTGTGCGAAGCCCCATGCCAGCGCGCCTGCGAACAGCAGGCCGAAGCCCGCCCACGCCCACACCGGTACGCCGCCATCACTGCCATTGCTCTGCGCCAACCGCTGCTGGGCGGCGGCGAGATCACTGTCCTTCATGGCCAGCAGTTTTTCCTGCTGCGCCTTGAGCTTCTCCAGGTCCGCGACCTGCGAGCGCAGTTCCTGCACTTCTGCTTCGCGCGCGGCCAGGTCTTCCTTCGATTGCTGCAACTGCTCGTTCGCCAACATCTCGCCCTCACCACCGGCGTTGAGGCCGGACTGCGTTCCAGAACCCGACGTGCCCGTCGCCGCGGGCGCAATTTCCAGGCGCGCTTCCGCCACCTGGGGCGTGGGCGTCGCAGACGCCGGAGCAGGCGCCATCGGTTCGACCACGGCCGCGGGCTGCGGAATCGGCGCGCGCGCGCGCCGCCACTCGGCGATCTGGCTGCGCACCAGCGCCGCCGCTTCGCTTTCCAGGATCGTCTGTGCCTCGGCCGTTTCGGGCACGCGCAGCACCGCGCCCTGCTTGAGCAGGTTGACGTTGCCATTGATGAAGGCGTCGGGATTGGCGCGCAGCAGTGCCACCATCGCCTGGTCCAGGGTGTAGCCCTGCTCGCGCGCCAGTGGCGCCGCGATCTGCGACAGCGACTGGCCCCTGCGCACCGGCGCCAGCGTGTCGCCCGGGGAAACCTGCGGCGCGGTCGCGGGCGCGGCGGTGGCGACGGGCTCCGGCGCCGCACGCACCGGCGCCTCGGCAGCCGGTTGCGCCGCTGGCGGAGGTTCCGGCGTCGCCACCACGACCGGCTCGACCGGTCGGCTGATGGTGTCCGAGGGCGCCGCCAAGGGCGCGTCGATCACCGGCTGCTCGGCAGCCGCCAGCGTTCCTGGCGCACTCACGAGCGCGGAGTATTCGCGGACCAGCCGGCCTTGTCCCCAATCGACCTCGATCAGGAAGTTGACTGCCGGCACGTCGACCGGCGTGCGGCTGGTGACGCGCACCACCGGGCGCCCCGCCTCATCCAGCGCGACGGTGAAATCCAGTTCATTGACCAGGCCCTGTGGCCGCGGCAGGCCCACGCGCTCGAACGTCACCGGCGACGCCAGGCGCGCGCTCAGCTGCTCCAGCTCGCCGGGCTCGCTGGAAATGATCGGAATCTCGGCCAGCAGAGGCTGGCCGGGCTGCGATTTGACCTTGATCTCCCCCAGGCCGAGCGCGAGGGCCACGTTGCTCAGCAACGCGAGCCCCAGCCCGATCATGCCGGCCAGCAGGAGTCTTGCCGCCCGAGGTCTGTGCTTCGGTTTCACGGCCCTTCCCCATGTTTCCCGGCCACGACTATAGCCGCTCAGCCGTTTTTCGCCACCAGTTCCGCCACCTGCACGGCATTCAGGGCAGCGCCCTTGCGGATGTTGTCGGACACGATCCACAGGTTCAGCCCGCGCGGATGCGAGATGTCCTCGCGGATGCGGCCCACGTAGACGGCGTCGGTGCCGGAGGCGTGGGTGACGGGCGTGGGATAGCCGCCAGGTGCGCGGTCATCGACGACTTCGATGCCCGGGGCGGCCTCCAGCAGCGCGCGCGCCTCGGCGGCGGTGATCTTGTCGCGGGTCTCGATGGCCACGGCTTCGGAGTGCCCGTAGAACACCGGCACGCGCACCGCCGTGGGATTCACCTGGATGCTGTCGTCGCCGAGGATCTTGCGCGTCTCCCAGACCAGCTTCATCTCTTCCTTGGTGAACCCGTTGTCGAGGAACTCGTCGATATGCGGGATCAGGTTGAAGGCGATCTGCACCGGGAAGCGCTGCGGATCCGGGTCCTGGAAGTTGAGCAGCGCGCCGGTCTGGCGGCCAAGCTCTTCCAGCGCCGAACGGCCGGCACCGGACACCGACTGGTAAGTCGCCACGTTGATGCGCTCGATGCCGTACTTGCGATGGATCGGGGCCAGTGCCACCAGCATCTGCATGGTCGAGCAGTTCGGGTTGGCGATGATGCCGCGCGGACGGTTCTGCACCTGCTCCGGATTCACCTCGCTGACGACCAGCGGGATGTCGGCGTCGTAGCGGAATGCCGAGGAATTGTCGATGACCACGGCACCGGCCGCGGCGAACTTCGGCGCGAACTCCTTGGAAATGCCGCCGCCTGCGGAGAACAGCGCGATGTCGATGCCGGCGGGATCGAAGGTGGCCAGGTCCTGCACGGTGATCTTCTCGCCGTTGAACTCGACGGTGCTGCCGGCGGAACGCTCCGAGGCCAGTGCGACGAGCTTGCCGAGAGGGAAGTTGCGTTCGGCCAGGATGGACAACATGGTTTCGCCGACGGCGCCGGTGGCGCCCACGACGGCGACGTTGAAGGTTCGGTTCTGGTTGCTCATGGATGGGTTTTCGCGAAGAAGGGAATGAAGACAGCAGACACGTGTTGGCTGTGCTCGGGGAACCTGCGGGCGTGCCTCAGGCTCCCTGTCGTTTGGCGATGGTGGTTTTGGTGGTGCCGGCAACGGCCAGCGCATCGGGATTGATCGGCGTCGGCGGATTGCCCGCGTCCGGACCTTCACCGAGCGCGGCGATCAGGTTGTCCACCGCCAGCGAGACCATCGCGCGACGCGTGGCCAGGCTGGCGCTGGCGATGTGCGGGGTCAGCACCACGTTGCGCAGCGCCAGCAGCTCCGGGCGCACGGCCGGTTCGCCTTCGTAGACATCCAGCCCTGCGGCGGCCAGCCGGCCGCTGGCCAGCGCGTCGGCCAGTGCCACCTCATCGACGATGCCGCCTCGCGCGATGTTGACCAGCGTGGCCGTCGGCTTCATCTTCGCCAGCGCCGACGCGTCGACCAGATGGTGTGCCTGCGGCGAGTACGGCAACACCAGCATCACGTGGTCGGCCCGTGCGAGCAGGTCGTCGAGGCCGGCGTAGGCCGCACCACACTCCTGCTCGATCGCCTGCGGCAAGCGACTGCGGTTGTGGTACAGCACGCGCATGTCGAAGCCGCGCGCACGCCGTGCGATGCCCTGCCCGATGCGCCCCATGCCGACGATGCCCAGCGTGCTGCCATGCAGGTCGGCGCCGAGCAGCGTACCGAACGACCACTGCTGCCACTGCCCGTCTCGCAGCCAGCGCTCGGCCTCGGTGATGCGTCGCGCGGTCGCCATCAGCAGCGCGAAGCCGAAATCGGCCGTCGTCTCGGTCAAGACGTCCGGGGTATTGGTCGCGACGATGCCCGCCCGTGTCAGCGCATCGACGTCAAGGTTGTTGTAGCCCACGCCGACGTTGGCGATGGCCCGCAACTGCGGCGCATCGGCGATTTCCCGGAGGCCGATGCGTTCGTTCAGCGTCACCAGCGCACCCGCGCTGTCGCGCAATGCCGCGGCGATGGCCTGCGGCGTGTACTCGGTGACTTCCGCCGTCGAACGCACGTCGAAGTGCGCGGCAAGCCGTCCGACGATGTCGTCGAACAGCGGCTGCGACACCCAGACGCGCGGCCGCAGCTCAGCCATCGACGCCGCCGGGAACGTGCGGCGGCACGTCACCCACGTCGCCGCATTGCGCGCGGTGGCGCAGCGCCTGGTCCATCAGCACCAGCGCCATCATCGCCTCGGCGATCGGCGTGGCGCGGATGCCGACGCACGGGTCATGGCGGCCGGTGGTGATGACGTCCACCGTGTTGCCGTCCACGTCCACCGTGGCACCCGGCAGGCGCAGGCTGGAGGTGGGCTTCAGCACGATCGAGGCCGTTACCTGCTGGCCGGTCGATATGCCGCCGAGAATGCCGCCCGCATGGTTGGACAGGAAGCCCGCCGGCGTCATCAGATCGCGATGCTCGGTGCCCTTCTGGGTGACCGCCGCGAAGCCGTCGCCGATCTCCACGCCCTTCACGGCGTTGATGCTCATCAATGCGGCTGCCAGGTCGCCGTCGAGCTTGCCGTAGATCGGCTCACCCCAGCCGGCCGGCACGCCGTCGGCGACGACGTTGACGCGCGCACCGATGGAGTCGCCCGATTTGCGCAGCGCGTCCATATAGGTTTCCAGCGCCGGCACCTGCCCGGCACAGGGCCAGAAGAACGGATTGTCTTCCACCGCGCTCCAGTCGAAACCGTCGGGTGTGATCGGCCCGAGTTGCGACAGGTAGCCGCGCACGCTGACGCCGAAGCGCTGCAGCAGCCACTTCTTCGCGATCACGCCGGCGGCCACGCGCATGGTGGTTTCGCGCGCGGACGAGCGCCCGCCGCCGCGCGGGTCGCGGATGCCGTACTTCTGCCAGTAGGTGTAGTCGGCATGGCCCGGACGGAACTGCCGCGCGATGTCCGCATAGTCCTTGCTGCGCTGGTCGGTGTTGCGGATCAGCAACGCGATCGGCGTGCCGGTGGTGCGGCCTTCGTAGACGCCGCTGAGGATCTCGACCTCATCGGCCTCGCGGCGCGCGGAGGTGTGCCGCGACTTGCCGGTGGCGCGGCGTTCCAGGTCGTGGCGGAATTCCTCCGGCGCGATCTCCAGCCCCGGCGGGCAGCCGTCGATCACGCAGCCGATGGCCGGCCCGTGCGATTCGCCGAACGTGGTGACCGTGAGGAGTTTTCCGAAACTGTTGCTGCTCAAGCGCCGCTCCGCGGATGGAACCACCGGTGCCGGGCGTTGAAGCATCGCATACCGGCCGCCCTATTGTGCAGTGCGCCAACGCCAGCCGCGACGGTTGCAGGCGCAACCGCTGCGCAGGCGCCGCGGGATCCGGGGCGCGTTATTTTCGCGTGGCGGCGAGCGCGGTGATGCGCGCGCTGTGGCGGATCAGCTCCGCGCATTCGACGGCGAAGATGCCCATCTGCCCCACCTTGAATTCGATCCAGGCGAACTCGACGTCGGGCAGCAGCTTCACCAGCGCACGCTCGGACTCGCCGACTTCGCAGATCAGCAGGCCGTCCTGGCTGAGGTGCAGCGGCGCATCGCGCAGGATCTTCAGCACCAGGTCCAGGCCGTCGTCGCCTGCCCGCAGGCCGAGTTCCGGCTCGTAGGAGTATTCCTTCGGCAGCGCATCGGTCTCGTCGTTGGTGACGTAGGGCGGATTGGTGACGATCAGGTCGTAGTGGCGGCCGGTCAGGCCACCGAACAGGTCGGACTTGATGAAGTGCACGTTGTCGGCATGCAGGCGCGCCTTGTTCTCGGCCGACAGGGCCAGCGCGTCGTCGCTGATGTCGACGCCGTCGACCTGCCAGTCCGGGTTGTAGTGGCCCATCGCGATGGCGATGCAGCCCGAGCCCGTGCACAGGTCCAGCGCGCGATTCACTTCGCGGCCGCCCAGCCAGGGCTCGAAGCCCGATTCGATCAGCTCGGCGATCGGTGAACGCGGCACCAGTGCACGCGCATCGCTCTTGAAGCTCAGGCCCGCGAACCAGGCTTCACCGGTCAGGTAGGCCACCGGAACGCGCTCATCCACGCGGCGCTCGAACAGCCCCAGGATCTTCGCTTTCTCCGCCGTCGTCAGCCGTGCCTGGCCATAGGCTGGGCCGAGATCGGGTGGCAGGTGCAGGGTGTGCAGCACCAGGTGCGAGGCTTCGTCCAGCGCATTGTCGTAGCTGTGGCCGAAGGTCAGGCCGGCGGCGTTGAAACGGCTGGCGCCGTAGCGGATCAGGTCGATGATCGTATGCAGTTCTGCGGCGACGTCGGCGGTCATGGCAAGGCTTGTGAAGACGCCGGGACGGCGAAGGCCGCCGATTATAGGGGCTGCCCCGGTATCATGGCGGCCTTCATGCCGCGCCCATGCGGCTCCGGCCCGCCGGCCGTGCCCTCCTCCTCGTGGGAATCCCACTGCATGTTCAACAAGAAGATCGGCCTCATCCTCGTCCTGGCGCTCGCCGCCGGCCTGGGCCTGCTGGCCGCACAGAAGTTCTTCGGCCCCGTCACGCCCGCCACGCCATGGCCGGCCACGCAGACGGTGACCCTGTTCCCGCAGGCGCGCCCGCTGCCACCCTTTTCGCTGCGCCAGTCTGACGGCACCCAGCTGGCCGACGGCGAGCTGAAAGGCCATTGGACGCTGGTATTCCTGGGCTTCACCTTCTGCCCGGATGTCTGCCCGACCACGCTGGCCGAACTGGCCCAGGCACAGGCCCAGTGGAAGGACCTGCCCGATTCCACCCGCCCGCGCGTGCTGTTCGTCTCCGTGGACCCGGAACGCGACACGCCCACCCGCATCGGCGAGTACGCGCATGCCTTCCATCCCGACACGATGGCGGCTACGGCCGACGTGCCGACGCTGGAGAACTTCGCCAAGTCGCTGGGCTTCGTCTTCATGAAAGTGCCCGGTGACGGGTTCGAGCAGAATCCGAACGACTACAGCATGGACCACTCCTCCGCGATCGGCGTGCTGGACCCGCAGGGACGCCTGGCCGGCCTGATCCGCCCGCCGTTCCAGCCGAAGGCGATCGCCGCGGACATGCGTGCGCTGACCGAGGCGTCGGCGAAATGAGCCTGCTGACTTCGCTGACCTACGTCCTGCCGCATCGCTTCCTCTCCTCGCTGGCGCGGCGGCTGGCGTATTCCACCTCGCCGGGCACCAGCCGCTGGCTGATCGATACGGTGACCAAGAAGTTCAACGTCGACCTCGATGAGGCCGCGAATCCGGATCCGCGTTCCTACCCCAGCTTCAACGCCTTCTTCACCCGCGCGCTGAAGCCCGGTGCGCGCGTCGCCGACGCCGATCCGCGCGCGCTGCTGATGCCGGCCGACGGCCATATCAGCCAGTGCGGTCCTATCGAGGACGGCCGCATCTTCCAGGCCAAGGGCCAGTCGTTCACCGCCGCCGAACTGCTGGGCGATGCGGCAGCCGCGGAACCGTTCCGCAACGGTCTGTTCGCCACCGTCTACCTGTCGCCGCGCGACTACCACCGTGTGCACATGCCGTGGACCGGCACGCTGCGCGAGACGGTGCATGTCCCCGGCCGTCTCTTCAGCGTGGGCACCGATGCGGTGGCCAACGTGCCGCGCCTGTTCGCGCGCAACGAGCGCCTGGTCTGCCACTTCGACACCGATTTCGGTCCGATGGTGTCGGTGATGGTCGGCGCGCTGCTCGTCTCCGGCGTGGAGACAGTGTGGAGCGGCGAGGAAATCCCCGCCTACGGCAGCGCGATCACGCGCAAGGACTGCCGCGGCAAGGGCGTCACGCTGGAGCGCTTCGCCGAGATGGCGCGGTTCAATTACGGCTCGACGGTGATCGTGCTGTTGCCGCCGGGGGTAGCGGAACTTGCCCCGGAACTGAAGGCGGAATCGCCCGTGCGTCTTGGACAGGCACTGGCACGTCTGACCGCCTGATGGCGGAAGCCGACCGTGTTGCGACGCGCGCCTGCTGATCGCCGCCTCGCCGCCGGACGTCGGACATCCCTCCGCTCCGTCAGCGACTCCCGGAGCGAAGGTATCCCTGCTCTTCCAGCAGCGCGATCGTCCTGTCCCGGTCGTACCCCTCCAGCTTGTAGCCCGCCGTCACGATGACAGGGACGCGCTTCGCATCGAGCCGGTGCAACTCCTGGCGATGCACCATCGATGTGTCGGCAGGCCGCTCCACGTAGTCCACCCCCAGCTCCCGCAGCAATCGGCGAGTCTTTTCGCAGCCGCCACAGGCTTGCAGGGAATAGAACGCGACCTGGTCAGGGCGCACGAGATAGAGGTCGTAGTCGCCACGCGTGACCACGAGATCATTCGATTTCGCAAGTTTGTGGGCGCTGTAGACGCGCCCCGCACCCAGTCCCACCAGAAGGGCCGCCGCGACCACCGCGAGTGGAAGCATTTTTTTCATTTTCACATGCACCTCCGTACGCCGCGGGGCCATCCCCGCGGCGTGTCGCTGCCGGATCAGGGGACTTCGCAGTTACCGCAGGTGATGAATCGACATGTGTTCAGGCTGGTCCGACACTGGGCGGGCGTGTATTGCCCGCCCTGCATGCAGATCCTGTAGGACTGATCGCATGCCAGCCAGCATTCGGTACACGGATCGTCTGCTTTCGACGTGAATGAGAACCCGAGCACCAATGCGGCCGCGCATGCAGACGAAAGCAGGAACGTCTTGATAGACATGACTATCTCCTTGTGAAGGGTGCGCTGACGAGTCAGCAGTGCATGTGTACTCCTGCCCCTCACCCGCGAATGCGCGCAGGCGCACATTTCACAGGCGCCACGTGGCACCCGCACGCTGTCGCGATCGGTTCATCCATTTACATACAGGCGTTTACGCATCGGGAAGGAGCAGTGACGCGAAAGACGCACGCACGGGAACAGACAATCCGCGAGATACACGACCCGATGCTTCGCCGACACCCGAATGGGTGTCGCCTGCCGCCAGGGTCATCGGAACCCGGGATTACTTCCTGCAACTCTCCAGCGTCAATTCCTGCCCCGGTCGCACGGCATACGCCGGCGCCTTCAGGCTGTTCGCGCGCGCCAGCTTTTTCAGATCGCACTGGAAGCGCTGCGAGATCCTGCCCAGCGTATCGCCCTTGGCGACGCGGTACTCGCGCGCCTGCTCTTTCTTGGGTTCCGCCGGCTTGGGTTCACCGGTGGCGACCGTGGTCGGTACGCCCGCCACCGGCGTCACGTCGCCCACCGCAACACTGCCTGTCAGTCGCGTGCGCCGGATCGCGGCGGCGGGATCCGCATTGACCAGCGTGCGGGCCAGTTCGGCGCGCGGGCCGCTGACGCAATGGCGATTGTAGAGGCCGACGATGCGTGTATTGGCCTTCAAGGTGGTGCCGGCCGGGATCCAGCTTTCCGGCTGGTAGCGCGGATTGAGGTTGCGCAGCGTGCGCATGTAACCCTCGCGCGTGCCGCCATTGCCCAGGCAGATGGTCAGTTCGTAGATGGATGCGTCGCGCGCCAGCTTGAGCGGTGCCGGCTGCGCGTTGACCCTCGGGAACTCGAGGCCATACTGGCGCGGGTGCAGGAACAGCCACGCCGCCGCGATCACCATCGGCACGTAGTCGCGCGTCTCGCCGGGGAACTGGCTGTAGACCACGTCGTCCCAGAAACCCAGGCCGCTGTTCTCGCGATAGACGCGGGCCGCCCGGCCTTCACCGCCGTTGTAGGCCGCGAGCGCCAGTTCGATGTTGTTGTTGAGGCCGCGCATGCGCTCGTTCATGTATTCCGCACTGGCCTGGCCGGACGCATACGGGTCGTAGCGCGTATCGAAGCCGCTCGCATCGCGGCCGAGTCCGAAGCGAGCACCGGTGTGGAACATGAACTGCATCGGGCCCGCCGCGCCCGCGCGCGAAGTCGAATGCACGCGGCCGTTCGACTCCTTGGCCATGATGCCGAACAGCAAGGCCTCCGGCAGACCACTACGCTCCCACGCGGGATACAGGTCCGAACGCATGTTCTGGTAGTTCTCGTAGCTGTCGATCAACGCCGGGCGCATGTCGGTCAGCCAACGGCGGATGCCGGCCTGGACCGCCGGGTTGTACTCCACCATGCGATCGAACGCGTGCCGCTGATCGTTGAGCAACGCCGTGGTGCGGGCCGTCTCCGGCACCGGCGTGCCCGCCGGAATGGCGTGGTCGGTACCGTCGTCCAGCGCATCGATCGCATCGCCCTCGCTCGCATCATCTTCACCCTGTGCATCGGCGTTGCCCTTGAGCAGGCGCTTGTACGTTGCCAGCAAGGTGGGCACCTGGCAGCCGCGCTGCTTGATGCAGGCATCCAGCACGTCTTCCATGTCCTCCAGCGCCGCATCGCTCTCGCTGGCGCCACGCGGATCGCTGTTGGCGACCAGCACCAGGCCATCGCGGTAACGCTTTTCCGCGGCCGCCATGCGTTGTTCAAGCGCGTCGGCGGCAGCGCGGTCACGCGCGGACACCCGTTGGGCCAGTGACACAGGCGAGACCAGCAGCAGGGAAAGGGCGGCCGCAATGGGCCAATAGCGCAGACAGGAAGGAACCGCAAACGACATCAGGTGAGCATCCAGAGTGTGAGTCGGGAGGGTAGCCCCCGCCGTGCGCCCCGGGCAAGGTCGTAGGTCATGGAACGTTTCCCCGGATGCCGCATCCAGCCGCTAGAATCCGGGCATCATCACGCGAGGTTGAACATGGATCCCATCCTGCTGGGCAAGGGCGTCACGGACGACATTCCGGTCACGCTGCAACCGAAGTTCGGCAACCGGCACGGTCTGGTGGCCGGCGCGACAGGCACGGGCAAGACGGTCACGCTGATGACGCTGGCCGAAGGCTTCTCGCGCATGGGTGTACCCGTGTTCATGGCCGACGTGAAGGGCGATGTGGCCGGTCTGGCCGCTGCCGGCGACGGCAGCGAGCGCGTCATGCAGCGCGCGAAGGACATCGGCATCGCCGATTACACCCCCGGTGCAAACCCGGTCATTTTCTGGGACCTGTACGGCAAGCTGGGCCACCCTGTCCGCACCACGGTCAGCGAGATGGGTCCCACGCTGCTCTCGCGCATCCTGGAACTGAACGACACCCAGAGCGGCGTGCTGGACATCGTGTTCAAACTGGCCGACGACCGCGGCCTGTTGCTGCTCGACCTGGAAGACCTGCGTGCGCTGCTGGGCCTGGTTGCCGCCGAGCGCAAGGACATCTCCACCAGTTACGGCCTGGTCAGCACGCAGTCGGTGGGCGCGATCCAGCGCGCCCTGCTGCGTCTGGAACAGGAAGGCGGCGAGATGTTCTTCGGCGAGCCGGCGCTGGAACTGGCCGACCTGATGCGCACGAACACCGACGGCCGCGGCGTGATCGGCATCCTGGCCGCGGACCAGCTGATCATGAAGCCGCGGCTGTATTCCAGCTTCCTGCTGTGGCTGCTGTCGGAGCTGTTCGAGACGCTGCCGGAAGTCGGCGACCTGGACAAGCCCAAGCTGGTGTTCGTCTTCGATGAGGCACATCTGCTGTTCGACGATGCTCCCGCCGCCCTGCAGCAGCGCATCGAACAGGTCGTACGCCTGATCCGCTCGAAGGGCGTGGGCGTGTACTTCTGCTCGCAGTTTCCCGACGACGTGCCGGACAACATCCTGGGCCAGCTGGGCAACCGCGTGCAGCATGCATTGCGTGCCTTCACCCCGCGCGACCAGAAGGCGGTCAAGACGGCGGCGGAAACATTCGTGCCGAACCCGAAGCTGGACGTGGCCCAGGCCATCTCCAAGCTGGGCACCGGCGAAGCGCTGGTGTCCACGCTGCAGGACAAGGGTATTCCGTCTCCGGTGCAGCAGACGATGGTGTCGCCACCCCGCTGCCGCATGGGGGCGATCAACGAGAGCGAGCGGCAGCAGGTGCGCAACGGCAGTCCGGTGGGCGGCAAGTACGACACCGCCATCGATCGCGAATCCGCCGCCGAGATGCTGGCCAAGCGTGCGGAATCGGCGATGGAAACCGCGAATGCGCCCGCCGCGAAGACCGAGCAGGACGATCCGGATGCCGGCGGTTTCGGCCAGACGGTGAAGGATGCGGTGTTCGGCACCAAGCGCCGCCAGGGGATGATCGAGACGATGGCCAAGCAGACCACCCGCACCATCGGCACCAAGCTGGGCAACCAGATCGTGCGCGGCATCCTGGGCAGCATCTTCGGCGGGCGCCGCTGATCGCATGCGCATGAAGTGGCTTTTCGCCCTGCCAGGCATCGCCATGTCGCTGGCGGCTTCGGCCGCCAACCCCACACCCGCGACCTTCGCCGGTCCGTTCTTCGGCAGCCTGCCGTCCACCGGCTGCGTGACGCAGAACGTGCTGCTGGACCTGCGCGCCGACGGGCGCTACACCCTTCAGGCGCATTGCCAGGACGACCTGCAGGCTGCGCCGACACATGCCGGCCGCTGGTCGGTGACCTGGAACGGCACCTGCGTGCAGCTCACGCCGGACGATGATCAGCCGACGCAGGAATTCGCCATCCATGACGACGACCTGCTGGCACTGACCGCAGGCAGCTGCATCGAACCGGTCGACGATCCGCGCGGACGCACGCTGCGGCGCGCGGACACCGCCGGGGATCGCTGACGTGTCGCGCTGGCGCCCGCCGGGCGAGAAAAGCACCGCCCTGATCACTCGCGAAGGCCACGACCGCCTGAAAGCGGAACTGGACGATCTGTGGCGCATCAGGCGCCCTGAGGTGGTGAAGGCGCTCGCCGCCGCCGCCGCCGAGGGCGACCGCTCGGAGAATGCGGAGTACACGTACCGGAAGAAGCAGCTCGGCGAGATCGACCGTCGCGTGCGCTACCTGAGCAAGCGGCTGGAAGCGCTGCGCGTGGTCGACACCGCACCCAGCGATCCGGAAGCCGTGTTTTTCGGCGCCACCATCGAGCTGGAGAACCTCGCCAGCGGTGAAGTCTCGCGCTACCGCATCGTCGGACCCGACGAGACCGACGCGACCCTCGGCTGGATCAGCATCGACTCGCCGCTGGCACGCGCACTGCTGAAGAAGCGTGTCGATGACGAGTTCGCCGTGGAGCTACCCGCCGGCATCACCCACTTCGTGCTGGTGGATGTCAGCTACGTGGGCTGATCCTCACAGCGGTCGCGGATAGACGCGACCATTCCGCAACGGCCGGAAGTAGTCGCCCTGCGCATAGAACGTTTCACTCTGTCCCGAGTGCCACCCCGGGATACCGGCCAACGGCAGGGGCCGCAGCTCCGCCGGAGTGACGAGGATCGCACCGGCTGAAATCGCATCGGCCACGCGCGCGACACCGTCGACCGGATCGCCCAGCACCACCAGGCACTTGCCGACCAGCAGGCGCCCCGGGACCAGCATCTGCTCCATCAGCGCATGCCCCACCACGGCAGCCACCACGATGTCGCCGCTGCGCCAGCGCCCGGCATTCGCATGGAACAGCGACGCCCAGTCGTGTCGGTCCCACAGATCGAGCAGCGCCGCTTCGCGCACCTGCACGATGACGCCGGCTTCATCGAACTGGGTCAGCGCCTGCTGGGCAGGACTGCGCTCACGTGTCCCCATTCGTGCGATATGTCGGCACTGCTGCTGGTTGAGGGCGTGCTTGAGGGCCCGGTGACGCATCCAGACCATGGCATTGAACAGGTCGTGCCAGTTCTCGGCGCGCGTGGCGATGCGTCCCTGTGCGATGCGTGCTTCGTAGTGCAGCCCGTCGGCGAGCAAGGCCGCGTCCTGCATCACGAAGCGATGCCCCGACGGCGGCATTCGCGCATTGAGGGCTTCGATATCCGGCCATCGCGTGGCCGTCATCAGGTCCAGGTGCTCGCCATACCCGCCAAACAAGGGATGCCGGAAACACGTGGCATCCACCTGCTCACGCAAGGGTGCGACAAAACGACGCCGGCCATTGCCCGCGTGTGCTCCTGTCGCTGGCGCGGTCACAGCACTTTGAGATCGAGCGGCGTGCCCGCCGTTCCGGCGATGGCATCACCGATCAGGTCGTGTTCGTCGCTCTCGGTGATCTCGACGTCGACGAACTGGCCGACGCGCAAACCCAGCTCGCCGCCATTCTGGATGTGCACCAGGCCGTCGATCTCCGGCGCATCGGCCTTCGAGCGCGCCACGGCGATATCGTCCTCGATCAGGTCCACCAGGCACTGCTGCACGGTGCCGATCTTGGCTTCAAGACGCGCGGCGGAGATCTCCGCCTGCTTCTGCATGAAGCGCGCCAGGCGCTCCTGCTTGATTTCTTCCGGAACCGGATCCGGCAGCAGGTTCGCGGCGGCGCCTTCGACCGGCGAATAGGCGAATGCGCCGACGCGGTCCAATTGCGCTTCGTCGAGGAACTGCAGCAGTTCCTCGAATTCCTGGTCCGTCTCGCCCGGGAAACCGACGATGAAGGTGGAGCGCAGGGTGATGTCGGGGCAGATGGAACGCCAGCGCTTCACCCGCTCCAGTGTCTTGTCGACGGCGCCGGGGCGCTTCATCAGCTTGAGGATGCGCGGGCTGGCATGCTGGAACGGGATGTCCAGGTACGGCAGCACCTTGCCTTCGGCCATCAGCGGGACAACGTCGTCCACGTGCGGATAGGGATAGACGTAGTGCAGGCGTACCCAGGCATCGAGTTCGCCCAGTCCTTCGCACAGTGCCTTCATGCGCGTCTGGTACGCCTTGCCGCGCCATTCGCGCTCGGCGTACTTCACGTCCACGCCATAGGCCGACGTGTCCTGCGACACCACCAGCAGTTCCTTCACGCCGCCTCGCACCAGGCGCTCGGCTTCGCGCAGCACGTCGTCGACGGGACGCGACACCAGGTCGCCGCGCATCGACGGGATGATGCAGAAACTGCAGCGGTGGTTGCAGCCTTCGGAGATCTTCAGGTAGGCGTAGTGCCGCGGCGTCAGCTTGATGCCGTAGTCCGGCACCAGGTCGACAAAGGGGTCGTGCTTGGGCGGCAGCGCCGCATGCAGTGCTTCCATGACGCTCTGGTAGTCCTGCGGGCCGCTGATCGCCAGCACATCGGGGTACTGCTCGCGGATCTGCTCCGGGCGCTTGCCCAGGCAGCCGGTGACGATGACTTTGCCGTTCTGGTTCATCGCCTCGCCGATGGCGTCAAGCGATTCGGCCACGGCGGAGTCGATGAAGCCGCAGGTGTTGACCACCACCACGTCGGCTGCGTCATAGGTCGGCACGATGTCGTATCCCTCCACACGAAGCTGGGTGAGGATGCGTTCGGAGTCGACCAGGGCCTTCGGGCAGCCGAGGCTGACGAAGCCCACCTTGGGGTTCTGCAGGGACATGGGGAGTACGGCGGCGGCATGTACGGGGCGCGGATTATAGCCTCCGGCCACGGGCGGCCAGGGCTGGAGCGTTCAGCCAGCCCCGGCACACAGCCCTGCCGCGCGCGCCCTACACTGTCCCGTTCCTCACGAGCGGAGCGCATGCATGGGCTACTGGACCCATTTCGATTCCCCGCATGGCCGCATCCATGCCTGGCGGGCCGATCCTCAGGGAACACCGCGCGGCGCGCTGGTCGTGGTGCAGGAGATCTTCGGCGTCAATCCGCATATCCGCACTGTGGCCGAAGGATTTGCGCGCGACGGCTATGTCGCACTGGCACCGGCCTACTTCGACCCGGTCGAGCACGGCGTGGAACTGGACTACGATGCCGACGGCATCGCGCGTGGCAAGGTCCTGATCGGTGCATTGGGCCTGGAGCGCGCATCCGACATCACACGCGCCGCGGCCGATGCGCTGGCGGGCCAGGGCAGGATCGGCAGCGTGGGCTATTGCTGGGGCGGTACGGTCGCGCTGCTCGCCGCGCTGCGGCTGGGCCTGCCGTCGGTCAGCTACTACGGCGCGCGCAACCTGCCGTTCCTGGGCGAGACGCCCCGCGCAGCGGTAATGTTCCATTTCGGCGAACAAGATGCCTCCATCCCACCGGACATGGTGCAGGCGCATCGCGACGCCCTTCCGCAGATGGCTGTGCATACCTACCCTGCCGGACACGGGTTCAACTGCGACCTGCGCGCCGACTATGATCCCGCTAGTGCCCAGAGGGCGCGCCAGCGAACGCTAGATTTCTTCAGGACCCACCTTTCATGAGCGACTTCGTCCTCGACCCGCGATTGGCCGCCGACAGTGTTTTCATCGCCGACGGCCCGATGTCGCAAGTCCGGCTGATGGACGACACGCGTTTCCCCTGGCTGGTGCTGGTGCCGCGCGTCGCAGACGTCACCGAATGGCTGGAACTGGACGGCGGCCAGCAACGCCTGCTGCTGGCGGAGATCAACCAAGCCGGCAACCTGATCCGTGCTCAGGATGGCGTGCAGAAACTCAACATCGGTGCGCTCGGCAACATCGTGCGGCAACTGCACGTCCACCTGGTCGGGCGGCATGAGGGCGATGCGGCATGGCCGGGGCCGGTGTGGGGTAGCGGCGCGGCGGTCCGGTACGCCCCCGGGGCGTTGGCTGACGAGGTCGCCCGCTGGCAGCAACGGCTGCGATGAGCGGCCCCCTGATCGAACTGCTGGGTGACGATGCGCTGCTGCTTCGCTTCGGCGATGGCATCGACGGCGCCACCAACCAGCGCGTGCATGCGCTGGCCCTTCACCTGCGCCGCCTGGCACCCGCATGGCTGCGCGACCTGGTGCCGGCCTA
Organism: Pseudoxanthomonas sp. PXM03; assembly: GCF_014852005.1. GTDB lineage: Bacteria > Pseudomonadota > Gammaproteobacteria > Xanthomonadales > Xanthomonadaceae > Pseudoxanthomonas_A. The sequence continues at coordinate 154,247 of NZ_JACVAU010000002.1, forward strand.
CGCCAGCCTCGGCGTGTTTTTCGACAGCGCGTACATGCCGGGCGAGGATCCCCGTGAGGTGATCGCGCAGGCGGTGGCCGGGTGGTCGGATCCGCCGTCGCCCCTCGAGAATGCGATGCCTACGCTGCACGAAATCCCGGTGTGCTACGGCGCCGGTTTCGGCGAGGACCTCGCGGTGGCCGCACGTGAACTCGGGCTGGCAGAAGCCGAGCTGATCGCGCGCCACAGCGCACCGCGCTATCGCGTCGCAATGATCGGCTTCGCGCCGGGATTCCCCTACCTGCTGGGACTGGATCCCGCGCTCGCGCTGCCGCGACTGGCGACGCCGCGCGCACGCGTACCCGCCGGTTCCGTGGCCGTGGGCGGCGCGCAGACCGGCATCTATCCGCATGCGAGCCCCGGTGGCTGGCGCCTGCTCGGACGCACGCCGCTGGTGCTGTTCGATGCGCGGCGCGATGCGCCCTCGTTGCTGCTGCCGGGTGATGAGGTCCGCTTCGTGCCGATCGATGCGCAAGCCTTCGCCGCGCTGGCGGGTGCCGCATGAGCCGCTGGGAAGTGCTGTCACCGGGTGTGCAGACCACCGTGCAGGACCAGGGCCGCACCGGCTGGCGTCACCTGGGCGTTGCGCGCGCCGGCGCGCTGGATCCGTCAGCACTCGCCTTGGCCAATCGGCTGGTTGGCAACGCGGAATCCTGCGCGGGGCTGGAGATCGTGCTGCAGGGGCCACGCCTTCGCCTGCCCCGACCCTCCCTCATCGCACTGGTAGGCGCACACGTGCAGGCCTCGTGGAACGACCTGCCTTTGCCGATGGGTCGACCGATCCATGTGCCGGCCGGAGAGCTGAAACTGGGTGCGGTACGTGACGGCGCGCGCGCCTGGCTGGCGATGACCGGCGGCATGGATGTCGCACCGACGCTGGGCAGCCGCAGCACCGACCTGCGCGGCGGCTTCGGCGGTCATGAGGGGCGTGCTCTGCGTGCCGGCGATCTGCTGCCGGCGGGCAGCGCCGGTGCCGCCACAGCGCAGCCGCGGTTTCCGACCTGGTGGATAGATCCCGACGATCCGTGGACCGTGGATCGCCACGTGCTGCGCTATGTCCCGTTGCATCACGCGGCAGCGTCGGCGCTCGGCACGCAGCGCTGGCGCGTCCATCCGAACAGCAACCGGCAGGGTCTTCGACTGGACGGGGCGCCGCTTGAAGCCCAGGACGGCAGCGGCATCTCCGAGCCGGTAGCGGTGGGCACGCTGCAACTTCCTCCCGACGGGCAGCCGATCCTGCTGCTCGCCGATGCACAGACGGTGGGCGGTTACCCGCGCCTGGGCCATGTGATTGCCTGCGACCTGGGCCGGGCGGCACAGCTGCGCCCCGGCGAATCCGTCCACTTCGAACCCATCGACCTGCGGCAAGCCCGCGCACTCGCGCTCGGATACCAGCACCGGCTGGCACGATTGCGGCTGGCCATCGCACAACGCCTGTAAGCCTGGAGTACGCTCAACGCATGCACGCAACGCGCGACATCGATTTCAACTGCGACTTGGGCGAGGACTGCGGGGATGATGCCGCGCTCCTGCCTTTCATCAGTTCGGCCAGCATCGCCTGCGGCTTCCATGCCGGGTCGCCGCTCACCATGCAGAAGACAGTGGCGCTGTGCCTGGCCAACGGCGTGGCGATCGGCGCGCACCCGTCGCATGCGGACCGCGACAACTTCGGCCGCATTGCGCATGCGATCGAACCCGCCGCCGCATATGCACTCACCCTGTATCAGGTCGCGGCGCTGGATGGCTTCGTGCGCGCCGCCGGTGGACGCCTGCACCACGTCAAGCCGCATGGCGCGCTGTACAACCAGGCGGCGCAGGATGCGGCACTCGCAGACGCCATCGCGCAGGCCGTGCATGACCACGACCCCGGCCTGGTGCTGTACGGACTTTCCGGCAGCGCGCTCACTGCCGCCGGTGAACGACTGGGACTGCAGGTGGCGCATGAAGCCTTCGCCGAGCGTCGCTACGAATCCGATGGCAGCCTGACGCCGCGCACGCATGCGGATGCATGCCTGCCTTCCGTCGAAGCATCGGTGGCGCAGGTCACTCGGATGTTGCGGGAGGGTGCAGTGGTCTCTCGCACCGGACCTCTAGTACCCCTGCAGGCCGATAGCATCTGCTTGCATGGCGACCGCGTCGATGCCGCGGCCTTCGCGCGTGCGCTGCGCGAAGCCATCCAAGCGGCCGGTTTCGCGGTGCGCAGCATGGAGCGCCGCGCATGAACTACTGGCCATTGCTGGGCATCGCGGTGGTGGTCGCAGGCTTCGTGCTGCGCTTCAACCCGGTGATCGTGGTGGTCGGCGCAGGCCTGGTCAGCGGCGTGGCCGCCGGCAAGTCGATCCCCGACCTGCTGGCGTTGCTGGGGGAAAGTTTCGTCTCCAATCGCGCGCTGCTGATGTTTGCGCTGACCCTGCCCACCATCGGACTGCTGGAACGCGCCGGCCTGCGCGAGCATGCGCTGCGCTGGATCGCGGGGCTGCGCGGGCTGACACTGTCGCGGCTGCTGGCGGGCTACCTGCTGGTGCGTCAGGGACTCAGCATGGTAGGGCTGATCGACATCGCCGGCCATGCGCAGACCGTGCGCCCGCTGTTGGCCCCCATGGCCGAATCGGCCGCGGAAAAGACCCGTGCGCCCCTGCAGCGCGAGGAAGCGCAACGCGTGCATGCGATGGCCGCCGCCACCGACAACATCGGCCGATTCTTCGGCGAAGACGTGTTCCTGGCCTTCGGCGCGGTGCTGCTGATCCAGGGCTTCTATGCCCAGCACGGCATCGCGCTGGAGCCACTGCAGATCGCACTCTGGGCGCTGCCGACGGCGATTGCCGCATTCGTCATCCACGCGGTGCGCATCGCGCTGTTCCAGCGCCGGCTGGATCGCCACGCCGTGCCGAAGGAGCGCAGCGATGCTGTCGATTGACCAGTTCTACCTGCTGCTGGCGGCCTTCCTGGCCTATGCCGGCTGGCGGAACCTCCGCCAGAACCGGTATTCGCACGCCGCCTTCTGGGGGCTGATCGCGCTGCTGTTCGCGGGTGGCGGGCACGTGCTGCGCGCGAGCAAGGCCGGCGACGCGTTGCCCGCGCAGTTGGCCGGTGCCGCAGTGATCGCGCTCGCCCTGCTGGCCACGCGCATGCGCCGCGAGCCCCAGGACGAAGCACCCGAATCCGAACGCCTCGCCTCCGCGCTGCGACTGGGACATCGCCTGTTCCTGCCCGCGCTGCTGATACCCGCGCTGACCATTCTGGTGGTGCTGGCCGGACCGCATGTATCACTCGGCGGAACGCCGCTGTTCGCTTCCGCCGGCCTCACGCTGACCGGACTGGCATTGGCCTGCACGGTCTCTGCGCTCGCGGCGGTGGTGGTGACGCGCCAGCGTCCGTTGCGGGCCGCGGATGAAGGCCGACGGCTGCTGGACACCCTGGGCTGGGCGGCGCTGCTGCCGCTCGTCCTGGCGACACTGGGCGGCGTATTCGCGGCCAGTGGCGTGGGCGAAGCGGTGGCGTCGTTGGTCTCGATGGTGATTCCCGCCGACAATCGCATGGCCTGCCTGCTGGCCTTCGCGCTGGGCATGGTGGTGTTCACGGTGATCATGGGCAATGCGTTTGCCGCGTTCCCGGTGATGATGGCCGGCATCGGCCTGCCGCTGTTGGTGCAACGGCATGGTGCCGACGCGGCCAGCCTGGGGGCGATCGGCATGCTGACGGGTTATTGCGGCACACTGCTGACGCCGATGGCCGCCAACTTCAACATCGTGCCGGCGGTGCTGCTGGGGCTGGACGACCAGTACGGCGTGATCCGCGCGCAGGCCGCCACCGGACTGTGGCTGATGGGCACCAACGTACTGCTGATGGCCTGGCTGTGTTTCCGTTGATCCTCCGCCGCCGGGATATCCTATGACGATGACGCGCACTGTGCTGCTGACCGGCTTCCAGCCGTTCGGTGGTGAACAGGTCAATCCCAGCTGGCAGGCGGTGTCCGCGCTGCACGGCACGCGCATCGCCGGGCATCGTGTGGTGGCGCGCGAGTTGCCGGTCGCGTTCGGCGCGTCACTGAAAGCGCTGCGCGCCGCGCTCAGGGACATGCGCCCTGCGCTGGTGATCTGCGTCGGCCAGGCCGGCGGTCGCGCGCAGCTCTCGCTCGAGCGCGTGGCGATCAACATCGACGATGCACGCATTCCCGACAATACGGGCCAGCAACCGGTCGATGTGCCGGTGGTCGCGGAGGGTCCGGCCGCTTACTTTTCGACGCTACCGGTCAAAGCGATGCGCCACGCGCTGAGCGCAGCGGGATTTCCAGCGGAGGTTTCGCAGACCGCCGGCACCTACGTCTGCAACCACGTGTTCTACGGACTAATGCATGCGCTGCGGCGCCAACGCATCGTCCGCGCGGGCTTCATCCACATCCCCTACTCGCCTGCCCAGGCATCCATGCATCCCGGCACACCCAGTGTGGCGGTGGAGACGGTGACCGAAGCGCTCCGTCTTGCCGTGAAGGTGGCGCTGAATACACGCATGGATGCCCGCCTTGCGGCCGGCGCGGAGCACTGACGCGACGACGTTCTATCAGTTGGCGCGGATGACGCGCGTGCCCGCGATCAGGTCGTGCAGACAGCGCTGGTCCTGGCGGAAGATCATCAGCGAATCGACCAGCACGTACAGCATTCCCAGGCACGGGATATTGGCGATGGCTTGCGTCGGCAGGTAGCGCTTCACCAACAGGTCCACCAACGAAGGCTTGTTGCCCTGCAGATCGACGATCCTGACGGACAGCAGCTTCTTGCCCCAGGTCTGGCCCGTCGCGTGCAAGGGGTAACCCTGGATGAGCACGAACACGACGAAGCCAATCACGGCCCATAGCAGCGTCGTACCAAACGGCATCAGCCCGAGACCACCGGACCGTCCCGCTTCGAATGCCGCCTGCCAGTAGCCTCCGACAAACATCAGCGGCACGATCGCCACGAGCCCGATGCAGCCATCGATCAGCACGGCGGCCAACCGTAGCCAGCGCAAATCGGAATCCGGTGCCCCCGCGCCGTGCGGACCGGCAACGTCGGCGTCGGGAGCGTGGTAGGGATCTTGCGGCATCTGCGGCGGTGTCTGCATGCTGATTCCTTTCAACGTGATCGAGAGACGCTCAGGTGCGCGGCAGCGTCACGCCGGTCTGGCCCTGGTACTTGCCGCCGCGATCCTTGTAGCTGGTCTCGCAGACGTCGTCGGCGTCGGACTGGAAGAACAGCATCTGCGCCACGCCTTCATTGGCGTAGATGCGCGCCGGCAGCGGCGTCGTGTTGCTGAATTCCAGCGTCACATGGCCTTCCCACTCCGGTTCCAGCGGGGTGACATTGACGATGATGCCGCAACGCGCGTAGGTGCTCTTGCCCAGGCAGACCACCAGCGTGTCGCGCGGGATGCGGAAGAACTCCACCGTGCGCGCCAGCGCGAAGCTGTTCGGCGGGATGATGCACTCGTCGGCTTCGATGTCCACGAAACTCTTCGGATCGAAGTGTTTGGGATCTACGATCGTGGAATTGATGTTGGTGAACACCTTGAACTCGCGCGAACAGCGCACGTCGTAGCCGTAGCTGGAAGTGCCGTAGCTGACGATCCGCTCGCCGTTGACTTGCTTCACCTGCCCCGGCTCGAACGGTTCGATCATGCCCTGCTGTTCGGCCATGCGGCGGATCCAACGGTCGCTCTTGATGCTCATGCAATTCCTGGTCTGGAGGACAAAGGTCGCGCGGGCGGCGCGCGACGGACGGGGAATTGTAGGGCGGGCCCCGGCCCGCCGTCTTCGGCTGGCGGCTAGACCAGCGACGAGGCGATGGGCACGGTCGCCCGCGGCCTGAGCGCCAGCGTCGCCGCCATCACCCGCGCGGTCTGCCGATAGGCCTGCGCCGCCGCCGAATCCGGTGCGGCCACGACGACAGGCTGCCCCGCATCCCCCTGCTCGCGAATGGCGATGTCCAGCGGCAAGGACCCCAGCAGCGGCACGCCGTACTGCGCCGCCATCCGCTCGCCGCCGCCCTGGCCGAACAGGTGCTCCACGTGGCCACAGTTCGAACAGGTGTGGACGGCCATGTTCTCGACGATGCCCAGCACAGGCACTTCGACTTTTTCGAACATCTTCAGTGCCTTCTTGGCGTCCAGCGTCGCGATGTCCTGGGGCGTGGTCACGATGACGGCCCCCGCGACCGGAATCTTCTGCGCCAGCGTCAGCTGGATGTCGCCGGTACCCGGCGGCAGATCGATCAGCAGATAGTCCAGATCGCCCCAGAGGGTGTCATTGAACAACTGCATCAGTGCCGACGTGGCCATCGGTCCGCGCCAGATCATGGGGGTGTCCTGGTCCACCAGCAGCCCGATGGACATGGCCTCCACCCCGAACGCCCGCATGGGCTCGATCGATTTGTTGTCCGGGCTGTCCGGCCGCCCCGACAGGCCCAGCATGGCCGGCACGCTGGGCCCGTAGACGTCGGCGTCCAGCACGCCGACCCGCGCCCCGTCAGCGGCCAGCGCCAAGGCCAGGTTCACCGCCGTGGTGGATTTCCCCACGCCACCCTTGCCGGAACCGACCGCGATGACGTTGCGGACGCGGGGGTGGGGCCGGAGATTGGCCTGCACGGCATGGGAAATAATCTGAGTCATCACACTCTCATCGTTTGGCAGCACTGCAAGCGATCGCCCCAGGCTCAAGCCTCGAGAAAACCTGCTTCTTCCAACTTCTTGATCAGCGGCGCCAATCCGTCAACATGCTTGCGCGAACTGTTGACCGAGCGCGTATGCACGGGCTCGCGTACCTGGGCGGCACTCGCCGTCGCGAACACTGCCTTTGAATCAGGAACACTCAGCGCCTCCGGCGTCCATTCCAGTCCGCACCAATCATAGATGCGTCTGGCCTGGGCCTCGGTATCCGCCACCAGGTCTTCGTACCGCACGTCCAGGATCACGCCAGGCATGGCTTCACGCCAGTGCTGCATCATGCGGCGATACGCAATGTAGTAGGCCGCAAGCTCTTCCAAGTCGTAGGAAAAATCGTAGGCATTGAAGAACAGCGTCTTGAAGATCGCGTAGCAACTGTCCAGCGGATCGCGTACCAGGTGGATGATCTTCGCCTTGGGCAGCGCCTTGTGGATCATCCCGCAGTAAAGGTAGTTGGCGGGCAACTTGTCGATGAAACGTTCGCTCCCCCCCGCCATCTGCCGCGCGCCACGCATGTAGTCCCTGCCGAGCGCGTCGAAATCCACTTTCATCGTCGCCTCGGTAGGCGACAGCTCCGGCGCCTTCGCTCGAGTCCGCTGTATCGCAGCAGTGAGATGGAAACCGAAGTCCATCAGCTCGCCCGCGTCCTTCACCTTCCCGGATTGCAACAGGATCCGTTCGACCAGCGTGGTACCAGTCCGCGGCAAGCCGAGGACGAAAATCGCCCCTTCTCCATCGTGACCGGCGACCGGCACCGCCATGGCGGAAACGCTCTGCACGGCACGTACCTCCTCCGTCATCTTGTCGAAGGCGGCGGCGTCGTACTGGATGGTACTCCGCTTCTTCTTCGCGCCGGCGAGCAAAGAGATAAAGGCCTTCTCGTGCTCGCCAAGATCCTCCAATTCCTTGGCCAACGCATACAGCGCGCCAGCTTCGTCTTCTGCAGTGCGGAAGGGCGAACGCAACCGCGACTCGATATCCGCCACGTGATTCTGTCCCTGGCACTGGCGGCGCAGCGTGGAACGCAGATAGATGACCGCGCCCGCCTGTGGAGAGGCCTGCAGTACGCTGTTGAGGTCGGCTTCCGCCTTGTCGGCATCTCCCGCGTAGAAGCGCGCGATGGCCAAGTCGTAGCGCCAACTCGGGTTGTCCGGTCCTGTCGCGAGCGCCACTTCGTATTGCCCGATAGCTTCGCGGAGAAAATTGTGGTGGTAGTACAGCTTGCCCAATTGCCAGCGCAGCGTCCGGTCATCCCCTGCTTGCGCGGCCACCTGATCTGCCAGCGGCAAGATTTCGTCGCGACGCAACAGCCGCGATAGCAACCAGGCCTTCTTGATCTTGTGCTGTGGATCCGGACTGGCCCGGATGGCTCGGTCTATCCAGCTGACGGCTGCGTCCAGTTCGCCCTTGACGCGACTGGCTTCGGCCAGGAATGCGAAGACGCGAGCTTCGTCCGGGTAGGTTTGAAGAAGCCCCCCCACCACTGCGATCGCGTCGTCGACCTTTCCCTGCCTCAGCAGAGCATTTCCTTGTGCAATGTGTTGCATGACGGAGGATGTGGCCGCCGCGGCCACGGTACTGCTGGATCGATTGCTCATGTGAATGAGTCTATACGCGGCGATGCAACGCCTCCAGTCTGCGACGCTCGCGCCTTACGAGACGGCCATCACGCTCGAATATGTTCACATGTCGGGAAAATATTGTTAAAAGCTCATGGTGTTCAGCGTGAATTTAGTGTTACAGTCGGCCACCAGTGCTCGAACAAGAGCCTGAAAAACCTTTAACTTGCTGATTTCAATGGAGATTCAGATGCCCACCAGCAGCCGCATCAAGAACCGCCCCCATAAGAACCCTCTCTCTTTGGCACTTGCCACTGCGCTGCTGCTGCCCGTAGGCGCGGCGTACGCCCAGAACGCCACGGCTAACGCGGAGCAGACCGAGGAAAAGAAGGAAGAAACCAGCTCCACCAAGGCCACCACGCTGCAGAGCGTGACGGTAACCGGTTCGCGCATCGCGAAGGACACGTTCAACTCGGTGTCGCCGGTGCAATTCATCCATCGTGAAGAAACCACGCTTGCCGGCTTCAATTCGACCGCGGCCGTCCTGCAGAGCAACACCGTGACCGGTGGTTCAGAGCAGATCAACAACGCATTTGGTGGATATGTCACCGATGGCGGTCCGGGCGCCAACACGCTGTCGCTGCGCGGCCTCGGTCCGACGCGCACCCTGCTGCTGCTGAATGGCCGCCGCATCGCACCGGCGGGCTCGCGTGGCTCGGTCGGCTCGGCCGACTTGAACGTGCTTCCGAACATCATGGTCGACCGCACCGAAATCCTGAAGGATGGTGCTTCGTCGATCTACGGTTCCGACGCCGTAGCCGGCGTGGTGAACATCATCACCAAGACCAAAGTCGACGGTGCCACCGTGGAGTTCCAGCACAACGCCACCCAGAATGGCGGCGGCGACGAAACCCGCTGGTCCGCGCTGATGGGCAAGACCGGCGACAACTGGTGGGTATCGGGCTCGTTCGAGATCTATGATCGTTCCGAGATGACCCTTGGCGACAAGGACTGGGCCAGCAAGTGTCCGGTTCCGCTCGTGGGCCGCGGTGCAGATGGCCGCTACGGTGCCGATGACTACATCGACCCGGTGACGGGTGAGCCGAAGTGTTGGGGCCTGGATGCCGGCGGCGTCACCATCAATACCCTGGGCACCGCTTACCTGCTGGGTCGCCCGGGCCTGGGCAACCTGGGCTACTACGGCACCTACGCACCTGAAGTGCTGCCGTCGCTGGGCGGCTTCGACTACTTCAACCGCTGGCGCCCCAACGCCTCCATTACCGATGGCGACCTGCCCGGTTTCGAGGGCGTGGACTACTTCGGCCGTGACACGTTTGATCCGCGCATGAAGAAGGAATCGCTCGTCTCGCCGACGACCAACTACACCGGCTTCCTGCAGGGTGGCGTTGATCTGAACGCGATGGGCGACGCAGAACTCTACTTCGAGCTGCTGGCCACGCGTCGCGAGTCCCGCCAGACCGGCTACCTGCAGCACACCATCGACTACGCCGCCGGCAGTCCCCTGCTGGGCGCCTATTCGTTCCTGCCGGCTTATGCCGCTGCGCCGGCCGACGGCTCCACCAACGGCCGCCCGATCGCCGCGCGCGCCTTCATCGGCTGGGGCCTCTACGACAACTGGCAGGAAGTGGACTTCTTCCGTGCCACTACCGGCCTGCGTGGCAACCTGGGCGCGGAATGGAGCTATGACGCTTACTTCAGCCACGCGCGTTCCGAAGCCGACTACTACACCGAGAACCGCCTCACTGACCGCTACGCCAAGACGCTGGATGTCGTGCCGGACGGCAACGGCGGTTTCCGCTGCCGCGACACCTCGGATGGCTGCGTTGCAGCTCCGATGCTCACCGCGGCAACGCTGCGTGGCGAACTGCCGCAGGCTTATCGCGATTACATCATGCAGGTCACCCACGGCAATACGGTCTACACCGAATCGACCGTCAACTTCGGCGTGAACGGCCCGTTGTTCGACCTGCCCTACGGTTCGGTGAACGGCGCGTTCGGCGTGGAGTACCGTCGCGCGGAAATCGACGATACCCCGGACCCGAACTCGGTCGCGAACAACCTCTACGGGTTCACGGCATCGCAGCCGACCCGCGGCAAAGACTCCGTGAAGGAAGCCTTCGCCGAAATCGAGTTCCCGCTGCTGTCGGGCCTGCCTGGTGCCGAAGAGCTGACCGTCAACCTTTCCGGCCGCTATACCGACTACGACTCCTACGGCGATGACACCACGTGGAAGATCGGCATGCTGTACACGCCGGTCAGCTGGCTGTCGTTCCGCGCTTCCCGCGGCACGTCGTTCCGTGCGCCCGCCCTGTTCGAGCAGTACCTGGGCGCCACCAGCGGCTTTACGGCCAGTTCGGGCGACCCTTGCAACAACTGGGCGAGCAAGACCGGCAATGTTCGCGACAACTGCGCCTCGCTGGGTCTGCCGAACAACTTCCAGCAGAACAACAGCATCACCGTGCTGACGCGTGGTGGCGCTGAAACCGGCTTGTCCGCAGAAACCTCCACCGCGCTGACGGCTGGCGTCATCATCCAGCCGGAATTCCCGGAGTGGTTCGGCGACCTCTCGTTCGCTGCCGACTACTACGACGTCCAAGTCAACAACGGCGTCGCACGGCCCTCCGGCGCGCAGGTACTGAACCTGTGCTACGGCAGCAACCCGGCCGATTTCAGCGCCGGCACAGGCTTCTGCAACTTGGTGGTCCGCAATGCCAACAACACCTTGAACGTCACGACGGGTTACATCAACGTCGCCACGGACAAGGTGCGCGGCTGGGACTTCACCGCACGCTACGTGCGCGACATCGGTCAGGGCGAGTTCCGTGCCACGGCCCAAGTCTCGCATTACCTCGAGCAGTTGGGCCAGACGTTCCCGACCGATCCGGTGCGAGACTACGCAGGCAGCCTGAACGCCCCCGAGTTCACCGGCCAGTTGGATCTGTCCTACAAGCTGCGTGGCTGGCGTGTGCGCTATGGCCTGGACTGGGTGGATGCGATCAACGGTTACGAGTACTACGAGAAGTATTTCGACACCGACTACCGCGATACCTACCAAATGCAGACGGGCAATTACTTCCTGCATAGCGCTTCCGTGCAGTACAGCGGCGATGATTGGGCCATTACCGGCGGCGTCCGCAACATTGCCGACAAGGAACCGCCGCGCATCTCCGCCAGTGGCGCGGTCAACATGGTCGGTAATGCTCCCCTCTACAGCGGCCTCGATTATTTTGGCCGCACGTTCTTCGTGAATTTCACGAAGGACTTCTGATCTGGCGTCAAGTCAGGAATGAGACCGCCGCTCTTTGGAGCGGCGGTTTTTTTTGCGCGTCGATCGCGACGTTTCCATGCACCCTTGTTATCTGGTCGTACGAGAACTGCTTGCGAAGCTAGTTCTTTTCCGCAAGAAAAATGTCCATCAAGTTGGCGCGCGCCACTCAGTTTCCGTTTAATCTAGACAGCACCATCCATGGGGATCCATTCGCTATGAGAGCAATCGTTATTGCCCTTGCAGCAGGCGCAGCCGCCCTGTTCGCGAGCCCGGCGCGCACGGCACCGCCCGCCGTGCCCACAATCGACCAACTGTCGGCCTTTCCAGCACTCACCAGTCTGACGGTGTCTCCGGATGGCTCGCGTATAGCAGGACTGGAAGCCAATGGCGAGAACCGCGTCATCGTTGTCTACCGTACCGATGCACTCGACAAGCCCCCGACCCGTATCGGCAGCGACCGGATGAAGTTCTCGTCCGTGTCGTTCATCAAGGACGGCCTGCTGGCGGTTTCACTGTGGCAGCCGTACGACCTGCGCGTGGACCGCGTCACCAAGACCTTCGTCAACAAATTCTTCATTACCGACATCGAAGGCAAGCAGTGGAAGGAGCCGCTACCGCAAGAACGCGCCACCAGCCGCTCGGAAGAGCTCATGCAGGCGCTGTCCAATCCCAGCGTCCTCGACACGCTGCCCAATGATCCTGACCACATCCTGGTCATCAGCGGCTCGGGCAACAATTCAGGCGACGTATACAAGGTCAATGTGCGCAACTTCACCTCGCGTCGCATCCAGAAGACCGAGGAGCGCGTGGCGGGGTACATTACAGACCTCAAAGGTGAACTGCGCGCACGCCTGCGCAACGATATTGACGGTACTGGCGCCTATATCTCGACCGAGTTCCGCAATGTCGCGACCGATGCTTGGGAAGAACATTTCCGTTCGCACGTGAAGGATCGTGACATTAACCAAGTCATCGGCTTCGCCGATGACGCCAACATTGCGTTCCTGCTTAGCAACACCGGTCGCGACAAGGCAGTGATATATGAATACGACATTACGGCGCGGAAGCGAAAGGAGATCCTGTTCGAGAACAAGATGTTCGATGCCAGCAACGTGTTGGTCAACCGACAGCATGGCATCGAAGGCTTGGCCCAGGGCGAGATCATGGGCGTCAGCTATGCAGGTCCGCGTGGCGACGATATTGTCTGGACGTCAGGCTACATGCAGGCGCTGGACAAGGGGCTGCGCCAGGCGCTGAAGATCGAGCCGGAGCCTTTGCGCGTGGTCGATCCCGCCACCGGCGAATCCGCCAACATCGCATACGACAGCGACGCGAACTACCGGCTGATCAGTCGCAGTCGCGACATGAAGACCCTGCTGATCGCGGTGACGGGTCCCGCGCATCCGCCGGAATACTACTTGGCACGCAACGGCCAGCTTTCCCTGCTGGCCAAGGCATACCCGCAGATTGACATGCGCGCGCTGGGCATTGGCAAGATGGTGTACTACAAGGCGCGCGACGGCCTAGACATTCCCGCCATCCTGACCACCCCCAACACCGAACTGTGCGGCGCCGGCCCTTGGAAGGCCGTCATCCACCCTCATGGCGGCCCATGGGGACGCGACAATCTGGATTTCGATGGATCCATGTGGGTGCCGCTGATGGCGTCGCGCTGCATGGCGGTGCTACAACCGCAGTTCCGTGGGTCCGCCGACTGGGGGCGCAAGCTGTGGATGGCCGGCGACGCCGAATGGGGCCAGAAGATGCAGGATGACAAGGACGATGGTGCGAAATGGCTGATCGAGCAGAGGATCGCACAGCCTGGCCATATCGCCATGTTCGGATTTTCCTATGGCGGTTACTCCAGCTTTGCTGCAGCCGTGCGCCCGAACGGCCTGTACAAGTGCGCGATCGCTGGCGCGGGCGTGTCGGACATCAAGCGTATCTGGTCGCGTTACTACACAAACCCATTCTTCCGGCAGGCACAGGCGCCAACCGTCGAGGGCCTCAGCCCACTAACCAAGGCGGATCAAATTCAAATTCCGTTGATGGTCTACCACGGCGACCGCGACCAGATCGTGCCGATCGAACAGTCCGAGTGGTTCGTGAACAAAGCGAAGGCCGCAGGCAAGCCCGTGGTCTATCACGAGATCAAGGACTACGCGCATGGCCCGGCTTGGACGCGCAAGATCATGGGCGACCAGTTGCGCGTGATCGACGACTACCTGACCAAGGATTGTGGCGGTGGCGGACTCTGATCCATCCTCGCTTCCCTCTCTGAAAGCAGCCCGGCCCTGCGCCGGGTTTCTTTTCGGCACCTTCCATACGCCCACGGATGCGGTATAACAGCCGCATCCCGCCGGCTCCGGTCGACGGGCCTGACCAATATCCCTGGGAGGGAAACATGCGCAAGACCCTGTTGGCCGCCTGCCTGGCCGTTCCGTTGCTTGGCCTGTCGCTGTCGGCCGCCGCTGCCGACGCGACCGGGCGCTGGAAGACCATCGACAGCGATACCGGCAAGCCCAAGTCCATCGTGGAAATCACCCGTGCCGCCAACGGTACGCTGAGCGGCCGGATCATCGAGCTGCTCAATCCGAGCAAGCCGAATCCGGTCTGCGACAAGTGCAAGGACGACCGCAAGAACAAGCCCATCACCGGCATGGAGATCATCCGCGGCATGAAGGCCGACGGTGCCAACGAATGGAGCGGCGGCACGATCCTGAAGCCCGACGAAGGTAAGGTGTACAAGTCGAAGATGGAACTGATCGAGGGCGGCAAGAAGCTGGAGGTCTCCGGCTGCATCGCCTTCATCTGCAAGTCGCAGACCTGGATCCGCCAGTAACCGCTGTTCCAGCAGTGCTGCGGGCCCGGTCATGCCGGGCCCGTCGCGTTCCGGGCGCAGGAAGGGCGCGCACCGGTCCATGCGATAATCGCGCTCCCCCGTCGCGAAGCACCCCATGAGCCGCACCGCCCTCGTCACCAACGCCCTGCCGTACGCCAACGGACCGCTGCACCTCGGTCACCTGGTGGGCTACATCCAGGGCGACATCTGGGTGCGGGCACGGCGCATGCGCGGCGACACGGTCTTCTTCGTCTGTGCCGATGACACCCATGGCACGCCTATCATGCTGGCCGCCGAGAAGGCGGGCGTCACGCCCGAAGTCTTCATCGCCGGCATCCAGGCCGGGCACGAACGCGACTTCGCCGCCTTCGGCGTGGCGTTCGACCACTACGACTCCACCAATTCGGTCGCCAACCGCGAGCTCACCGAGGCGTTCTACGGGCGCCTGGAGGCCGGTGGCCACATCGCGCGCCGCAGCGTCGCGCAGTTCTACGACCCGGCCAAGGGCATGTTCCTCCCGGACCGCTACATCAAGGGCATCTGCCCCAACTGCGGTTCGGCCGACCAGTATGGCGACAACTGCGAAGTGTGCGGGGCCACCTACGCACCGACGGAGTTGAAGGAACCGAAATCCGTGCTGTCGGGCGCCACCCCCGAGATCCGCGATTCCGAACATTACTTCTTCGAGGTCGGCCGCTTCGAGGCGTTCCTGCGTGAATGGCTGGCCGGTGACGTTGCACTGCCGGGCGTCAAGGCGAAGCTGCGCGAATGGCTGGATGCGGAGGGTGGCCTGCGCGCCTGGGACATCTCGCGCGACGCGCCCTACTTCGGCTTCGAGATCCCCGGCGCGCCCGGCAAGTATTTCTACGTGTGGCTGGATGCGCCGATCGGCTACCTGAGCAGCTTCCGCACGCTGTGCGCGCGCCTGGGCATGGACTTCGACCCGTACCTGAAGGCCGGCACCGACACCGAACTGCACCATTTCATCGGCAAGGACATCGTCAACTTCCACGGCCTGTTCTGGCCTGCCGTGCTGAAGGGCGTCGGCCTGCGCGCGCCCACGCGCCTGCACGTCAATGGCTACCTGACCGTGGATGGCGCGAAGATGTCCAAGTCGCGCGGCACCTTCATCATGGCGCGTACCTACCTGGATGTCGGCCTGGAGCCGGAGGCGCTGCGCTACTACTACGCGGCCAAGTCTGCGGGCGGCGTGGATGATCTCGATCTGAACCTGGGCGACTTCATCGCACGCGTGAACGCGGACCTGGTGGGCAAGTTCGTCAACCTGGCCAGCCGCTGCGCCGGTTTCATCGACAAGCGCTTTGGCGGGAAGCTGGCGGACGCATTGCCCGATCCGGCGATGTACCAGCGTTTCGTCGACGCACTCGGTCCCATCACCGAGGCTTACGAACGCAACGAGCCCGCCACCGCGCTGCGCCTGACCATGGCGCTGGCGGACGAGGCCAACAAGTACATCGACGACGAAAAGCCCTGGGTGATCGCCAAGCAGGACGGTGCCGACGCCGGATTGCAGGCCGTCTGCACGCAGGGCCTGAACCTGTTCCGCATCCTGGCCGCCGCACTGAAGCCCGTGCTGCCGCGCACGGCGGCGGAGGCCGAAGCCTTCCTCAGCGCGTCGGTGGTGGTCTGGGGCGACGTGACTGTGCCGCTGCTCGGCCACACCATCCAGCCCTACTCGCCGCTGTTCACCCGTATCGACCCGAAACTGATCGACGCCATGACCGACGCCTCCAAGGACACCCTCACTGCACCCGCACTTGCCGTAGCGGAGAAGAAGACGGAAACGAAACCCGTGGCGACGGCGGAAACCCAGGGGGCCGCGAGCGTCATCGGCATCGATGACTTCGCCCGGCTCGACCTGCGGATCGGCAAGGTGCTGGAATGCGGTTTCGTCGACGGTTCCGACAAGCTGCTGCGCTTCCTGCTTGACGCGGGCGATCTGGGCCAACGGCAGATTTTTTCTGGCATCCGCACCAGCTACGGCGAGCCGGAGAAGCTGGTGGGTCGCAACGTGGTGTTCATCGCCAATCTAGCCCCGCGCAAGATGCGCTTCGGTGTCAGCGAGGGCATGATCCTGTCGGCCGGTTTCGACGGTGGCGCGCTGGCGCTGCTGGATGCGGATGCCGGCGCCCTGCCCGGCATGCCGGTGCGCTGATTCGCGAGGCCGCGCCACGGCGATGAACGCCGATCTGGTCGAACGACTGGACCGCCTGTTGCCGCAGACCCAATGCGGCCAATGCGGCTATGACGGATGCCTGCCCTACGCCCAGGCAATGGCACGTGGCGACGCCCGCGTGGACCATTGTCCGCCCGGTGGCGATGAGGGCGCGCGAGCCCTCGCCAGGGTGCTGGAAATGCCGCCGCTGCCCTACGACCGCACGCGCGGCACCCACAAGCCGGCCATCGTCGCGGTGGTGATCGAAGCCGACTGCATCGGCTGCACGAAGTGCATCCAGGCCTGCCCCGTGGACGCCATCATCGGCGGTGCCAAACACATGCACGTGGTGATCGATCCGCTGTGCACGGGCTGCGAACTCTGCGTGCCTGCGTGCCCGGTCGACTGCATCGTGATGGAGCCGGTCCAGGCGCCCTGAGTTCCAGGCCGGTCAACGACCGCCGTTTGCGCATGCCGAGCACACGCGCTCGACCGCATACCCCTGCGCCTTCAGTTTCTCCACCACGCCATCCTTGCCCAGCAGATGCAAGGCGCCAACGACGACCAGCGCATCGTCGTCGCCGGGCTGGGTGAGGATCTGCCGGATCTTCGGCACCCACACGTCGTTGCGCTCCACGTTGATGCGCTGGTACAGGCGCGGGTATTGGCGCTTCATGTCGGCTGCCATGCCGGCCCACAGGCCTTCTGCATCGCCGCGACGCCAGGCCTGGTGCAATCGCTCGGTTTCCGCCGACCCCTTGTCGGCCTGTTCCAGCGCTTCGGTGACGAACTGGCGCTGCTCGCTGGCGTCCATGCCGTCCAGCACGCCGATCTGTTCCTGCGCACGTTCCAGCCCGCCGGTCGGCTTGCCGGCGACCTTGGCCTTGTCCATGAAGTGGTTGTCCAGGCCCAGCTTCGGATCCAGTCCCTGCCTGGTCATCTCGACGATGCTGATGGTGAGGCCGACGAACCAGGGCTCGAAACCGTTGAAGGTAACCAGCGGCACACCGTTCTTGCCGGCCCACGCGTCAAGCCGGGTCCATGTCGCCGCGTCCAGGTCCTGCTGGAGCGTCTTGCCATCGGTGCGCATGGCCGCCTGCATCATCAACTGCGGCAGCGCCGGTGATTGCATTTCCTCGGGCGACAGTTCGAACAACAGTCGCTCGGCATCGGCGAATGCGGCGTCGACATCGGCCGAGAGCGGATAGTCGCTGGTCCGCAGCAGGTGGAACGAGCCGAGCAGGTAAACCGCGTTGTCCTGGTCGGACACCTTCCACAGCAGGGGCACGGGCGCTCCCGTCGCCTTGGGGGCGTCTGCCGCCAGCACGGACGCGCTGCCCAGCAGCCCGGTCAGCACGAGGGTTTTCAGCGAACGGCGCAACAGCATCGGATCCTTCCTTTCAGAGCACTTTGATGGGCTTTGCATATGCCTTTTCACCCGCGTCGACCAGCAGGTCGAGCCGGTTCTCCGCCGGTGGCAGCGGACAGGTGGCGTACGGCGTGAACGCGCACGGCGGGTTGTAGGCGCGGTTGAAGTCCAGCACCACCTTGCCGTTGCTGGGTCCGTCCGCATCGAGGAAACGGCCTGCAGGATAGCTGCCGTGCCCACTGGTGCGGTCGGCCAGCACGAAGAACAACGGCCCCTGCGGCGGACCCAGGGCTTCGAGCCGGAACGTCTTGCCGTCGCGTTCGAATTCGACCGCGCCGGGATTCGGTGACTCGTTGGTCACGCCGATCACGTCCACGATGGTCAACGTCTTGCCCGGCGGGTGCGCGATGTAGCGCCCCTCCACGCGCCAGGCTTCCTGGATGGGCCAGTAGTCCAGTCCCACGAACTGCGTACGCGACTCGGCATCGGCATGCTTCACGCGCAAGGCGTGCCGTCCTCCGCGTTCGATGACCGACAGCGTGCCCTTGCCTTCATCGAATCCGACGGTGCTTGGCGAAGGATCGCGATCACTCTGCAATTCCACGCGTCCCTTCAGCGGTTCGCCGTCGAACGTCAGGTCGCCACCGCGCTCGGGCGTGAAGAAGATGCGGCCTTCCTGCTGAGTCAACATGCCCATCTTCGCCGGGCCCACGGCAAGCTTGATGCCACTGGCCGGTCCGCTGCCGAGGAAGTGCGATTTCAGTTCGATCCAGTGCAGGCCGACGAGGCTGGTCCAGCCGTCCGGTGCCACGAGCTCATTCTTCCGCTGCTCGCGCCAGGCGGTGTTGTCGGCCAGGAAGCCGGCATCCACGACCTTGCCGGTCGTCGCGCCCTTCCCGCCATCACCCCCACACGCGGCCAGCAGGCCCAGCAGCATGGCCATCCCCAGCCATCCCGTGTTCTTCCCCATTTCAGCGTCCTCGCAGGAACCAGCGGTCGATCTCGCTCAACGAAAAGCGCGTCCAGGTCGGACGGCCATGGTTGCATTGCCCGGAGCGCTCGGTGATTTCCATCTCGCGCAGCAGTGCATTCATTTCAGGCAGCGTGAGGCGCCGGTTGGCGCGTACGGCGCCGTGGCAGGCCATCGTCGCCAGCAGTTCGTCGCGCGCAGCGGCGACGCGCCGGCTTTCGCCATGCTCGCGCAGGTCCGCCAGCACGTCGCGCAGCAACGCCTCCGGCTCGGCATTGGACAGCAGGGCCGGAATGCTGCGCACGCTCAGCGACTGCGGACCGCTGCGGTTGACATCGAACCCCAGCGCAGCGAGCGTGGGGGCCTCGCGCTCGGCCACGTCCGCCTCACGCTCGGCCACCGCCAGCACCAGCGGCACGAGCAGCGGCTGGGTGCGCAGGCCGATGCTGTCGTGCGCGCCCTTCAGTTTTTCGTAGCCGATGCGTTCGTGGGCGGCGTGCATGTCCACCACGATCAGCCCGTCGGCGTTCTCCGCCAGGATATAGATGCCATGCAGCTGCGCGATGGCAAAGCCCAGCGGAGGAATGCCTTCCGCGTCGTTCGCCGGCATCACCGGCATGGATGACGGCGAATACATCGCCTGCGAGTCCGGGGACGTCGCGGGCGCGGACGCATAGAGCGCTGCATATGCCGCCGGCGCCTCGGCCACGTTGAGTCCCAGCGGAGACTGCTGCGTGGGCATCCACGCAGAAGGCACGGACGTGGCGGATTGCGGCGCAAACGGCGGTGCAGCGCTGCCCTGCGGCACCATGCCCGCCCGCGTTTCCGCCAGGGCTTCATGCAGCGTGCGGTAGACGAAGTCGTGGATCAATCGCGTGTCGCGGAAGCGGACTTCGTGCTTGGCCGGGTGGACGTTCACATCCACACGCGTGGGATCGAGCTCCAGGAACAGCACGTACGCAGGCTGGCGGCCATGGAACAGCACATCCTGATAGGCCATCTTCACCGCATGCGCGATGTTGCGGTCGCGCACGGAACGTCCGTTGACGTACACGTACTGCTGGTCGGCGCTGGCCCGTGAGTAGCCGGGCTGCGCGATCCAGCCGTGCAGGCGCAGGCCTGCGGCGGCATGGTCCACGCGCAGCGCATTGCGTGCGAACTCCTCGCCCAGCGTTTCGCCCAGCCGAGCGAGCGATTCGAGCTCGTCGGCCTTGTATCGCCGCGACGGACGCCCGTTGTGCGACACCCGCAATTCGATGTCGGGGCGCGCCAGCGCCAATGACCGCAACCACTCCTCGATGTGGCCCATCTCCGTGCGTTCGGCACGCAGGAACTTGCGCCGCGCCGGCACGTTGTAGAACAGTTCGCGCACTTCCACCGTGGTACCGACCGCGTGCGGCTTGGGCGCCACGTCGCCGACCTTGCCGCCTTCAACCTGTAGCGTCGCGCCATGCTCGTCCTGCGCACGGCGCGACGTCAGCGCAAAGCGGCTGACCGAGGCAATCGACGGCAGCGCTTCACCGCGGAAGCCGAGCGTGGCCACCGCCTCCAGGTCGTCGAGCGAAGCGATCTTGCTGGTGGCATGGCGCGACACCGCCAGCGGCAGTTCGTCCGGCGCGATGCCGCCGCCGTCGTCGCGGATGCGGATCAGGCGGACGCCGCCCTCTTCCAGGTCGATGTCGACGCGGCGAGCGCCGGCATCGAGCGCGTTCTCCACAAGTTCCTTGACCACGGACGCGGGGCGTTCGACGACTTCGCCGGCGGCGATCTGGTTGATGAGGGTATCGGGGAGCTGGCGGATCGGCACGTGCTGGCGGCGCTGGCGCGCCGTCCCGGGGAATCAGACGTGATGATAGCCGAGCGCGTGCGGGATCAGGGCGCGCCGGCAGCGCCACCGGCGGCGACGGTACGCGCCTCGGCTTCCGCCTGCGCGCGCGCGGCGAACAACGTGCCCGGCGGCGGCTGGCGGGTGAAGTAGGACTGGATGCCCTCCAGCACGGCGCTTGCCACCTTGCGCTGGTGGGCCGGGTCGAACAGGCGCTTCTCCTCGTCCGGATTGGAGATGAAACCCGTCTCCACCAGCATCGCCGGCATGTCGGAGTTGCGCAGGACTTCGAAGTTGGCGAACTCGATCTGCGGCTTGTGGGTCTTGCCCAACCCCTTCAGCGAGGTCAGCACGTGCCCTGCCGCGTCCTGCGACGCCTTCATGTGGCCGCTCTGGGCGAGATCCAGCAACACGTTCGACAGCGTGTCCTTGGTCAGGCGCACACCGCCGACCAGGTCGGAGGCGTTCTCCTTGTCGGCCAGCCAGCGCGCGTGCTGCGACGACGCGCCGCGCAGGGACAGGACGTATACCGACGAACCCCACGCACTGCGGTTCTCCGCAGCATCCGCATGGATCGATACGAACATGTCGGCCTTCGCGCCACGCGCCTTGCGGGCACGTTGCGGGCGTTCGACGTAGACGTCGGTATCGCGGACCAGGTAGGCCCTCATGCCCGGCGTGGCATTGATCTGCCGGGCCAGTTCCTTGGAAATGGCCAGCACTGCATGCTTCTCGTAACGGCCACTGGGGCCGATCGCGCCCGGATCCTGGCCGCCGTGACCGGGATCGATGGCCACGACGAGCGGTCGCGTACCGGCAACGAGGCTGCTGGAAGGCTTCGGAGCTTCCGGCGCGGGTGCGGTTCCGGTCGCCGACGTGACGGCCGAGCCAGGTACAGGGGCCGGCTGACCGGTGGCGATGGTATAGGCAGGACGCTCGCCGCCCACCGTGGATGCCGGCGCGGTGTTCGGCATCGGCTGGCCATTGAGGATGGCCTGCGGCGAGGGCGTCGTGGCGGCGCTCCCGACCGTCGTGGGTGCCGATGGTGCCGGCACGGGTGCGGCGGGCGCACTCCCCGCCTGCACCACCTGCGCGGTCAGCAGCGCAGTCGCGCGGGCGGCATCGGCCTGCGGCGAGGCAGTCGATGCGGCCGTCGACGCGGCCGTGGTCGGCACCGTCGTTGCCTGCGTGGCCGGGGCCGTCGGCGCCAGGGCTGTGGATGCGGGCACGCCATCGCCGGGCCATTCGATCACCAGGCGCGAGTTCCCACCCGCTTGCTCCATGCGGGGCTTAAGCGCGGCAACCGGCGATGCCAGGTCGAACACGATGCGCAGGGTGGTGGGATCGGGCTGGCCGGTGCGGACTGCACGCACGATGCCCGCAGGCACGGGCAGACGCAGGCCTGCCTTCGCTTTCGAGGCCGGCAGGTCGACGACCAGCCGGTCCGGTGCTTTAAGCGTCAGGGTCTTGTACTGCCCGGCGCCCGCAAGCTGGATCTCCGCCCGTGTGCCGGTGCTGCCCTGGCTCAGGCTGACGGCGGTGACTTCACCCGCGCGCAGCCCGCAAGGCGCCAACGCCAGCAGGCCCGCGAGGGCAAGGCGCAACGCGGCGGCGGTCGTGGTGGGCATCCCCGGGATCATGCCGCGGATTCAAGCACCATCGAGTCACGAATGCAAGGCGTTTTCCCTTAATAATCCGTGACCTGCCGGATGTTCCTAACCAGTCTGGAGAGATGGCGCCTGCAAATGCGTTGCTTCGGCCAACCGGAACAGCCACTGCTCCCCGACCTCTGACGACGCGACGAGGCGCGCCGAGCGCCCCTCTCCCTCCACGTCCAGCAGTACCTGCAGGTCCGCCCGCGGCAGCACTGCGCCGCCACGCTCTGGCCATTCCACCAGCCAGAGCACGGCAGTCCCCTCATCCAGGCCCAGAAACTCGAGTTCACCGGCATCGCCGATCCGGTAGAGATCCAGATGCCAGGCTTCGCCACTTTCCAGAGGGTAACGCTCGACAAGTGTGTAGGTCGGGCTGCGTATCGCGCCGGTCACACCAAGCGCACGCAGCAGGGCGCGTGCCAAGGTCGATTTGCCCGCGCCCAGGTCACCCTGCAGGTGCACTACGGCGGGTTGCGGACGGGTGCGGGCAAGCGCGTGGCCCAACGCTTCGGTGGCGTCGCTGTCGGCGAGAAGGATGTGCATGCGGCGATTCTAAGGGCTTGCCGGCGTCGGGCGATCGCTTGTGTGTGCTTCAAGGATTGACCAATCGGCGTATATGCGGAAACAGATCCCCCGGCAGCAGGCCGCGTTCGCCATCCCACGCCGCTGCATCACCCGCCAGCGCATGCAGCAACGCACCGGCACTCGCCGCATCGAACGCGGAAAGGCCCTGCGCACGCAATGCCGCGATGACGCCCGTGAGCACATCGCCCATTCCGCCCACCGCCATGCCGGGATTGCCTGCATCGATCACGCGCGGCACCTGGTCGGGCGCGGCAACGATGGTGCCTGCGCCCTTCAACACCACAACGGATGCATGGCGTCGCGCGATGGCCGCCGCCGCGCCGAATCGATCCCGCTGCACGTCCGCCGTCGTGCAGCCGAGCAATCTCGCGGCTTCGCCAGGGTGTGGTGTCAGGATCGCGTCTTCCAGTGGTTGCGGCGTGTCGGCCAGCAGATTGAGTGCGTCCGCATCGAGCACCAGGGGCTTCGCGCTGCGCACGGCATGCTGGAACAGGGCTCGCCCCCAGTCGTGCAGCCCGAGTCCCGGCCCGATGGCGACGACGTGCGAGCGCGCCAGCATCGGCACCAGGTCGCTCGTCGACTCCGCCGCCCGCACCATCGCTTCCGGCCTGCGCGACAGCAATGCCGCGACATGCCCCGCGCGCGTCGCCACGCTCACCAGGCCGGCACCCGCACGCAGCGCGGCCTCCGTGCACAAGGCGATCGCACCGCCACTGCCTTCATCGCCGCCGATACACAGTACGTGGCCGGACTCTCCCTTGTGCGTATTGCGGCGGCGCGGCAGCAACCAGCGTGCCAGCGCATCCTGCTGCAACAGCGACGCCTGCGCCTGCACGCCGTCAGGCGTGTCGGCAGGCAGGCCGAGGTCGTCCAGCGCGAGTACGCCGGTGTATTCCAGCGCATCCGCTGTATGCAGGCCCGCGTGCCGCACGATGAACTGCAGGGTGCGCGTGGCCACCACCGCAGTGCCGGGCACGCTGCCTCGATCGGCGTCCACGCCGCTGGGCACGTCCAATGCGAACACCGGCGCCACCTGCGCGTTGACCGCATCGATCACGGCCTGGACGTCCGCATCCGGTGCGCGCGAAAGTCCGATGCCGAACAGCGCATCGATCACGATGTCGCCCTTCGGCAACGCGCCATCGAACAGCGTTACGTGCCCGCCGGCCGCCACGTAGTCGGTGCAGGCACGCTGGGCGACGGCATTGCCCGGCACGTGCGCGGGAAGGTGCACCACTTCGACGCGCCGGCCCGCGCGATGTGCGTGCCGCGCAAGCACGTAGCCATCGCCGCCGTTGCTGCCCGGACCGCACACCACGACGATGCGCTGGGCCTCCGGCCAGTGCAACAACAAATGCTGCCAGGCCGCCTGCCCGGCACGCTGCATCAGCACATAGGGATCGTCCCCCAGCGCATGCGTGGCGCGCTCGTCCAATGCCCGCGCGGCAAGCGTGGAATGAAGGGGCAAGGTGCCGGACATGGCCGGATTCTAGGACTGGCCGGGGTTGCGGGGAAGTGAATGCGGTCCAGCCACCTATAATTCCCGCATGTTCCATCCCGGCCCGATGACGCCCTCACCCGACCCGCATGCGCTGGCGCTCCGTGTGCGCGCACTCGCGCGCGAGTTCGGCTTCCAGCGCTGCGGCATCGCCGGCATCGAACTCGGCGACGACGAACACCACCTGCGCGACTGGCTGGCGCAGGGCCTGTATGGATCGATGGCGTGGATGGCACACCACGGCGACAAGCGCGCACGGCCAAAGGAACTGATTCCCGGGACGTTGCGCGTCATCTCCGTGGGACTCGACTATGGCCGGAACGACAGCGACGACGCCTGGGACACGTTGCAGGACGGCACGCGCGCCTATGTCGCGCGTTATGCGCTGGGCCGCGATTACCACAAGCTGATGCGCAACCGCCTGCAGAAGCTGGCCGAACGCCTGCAGCAGGAAGTCGGCGCGTTCGGCCATCGGGTGTTCGTGGATTCGGCGCCGGTGCTGGAGCGCGCATTGGCGCGCAATGCGGGTCTGGGCTGGATCGGCAAGCACACCTGCCTGATCGACAAGGACGGCGGCTCGTGGTTCTTCCTCGGCGAGATCTACGTCGACCTGCCGTTGCCGGTCGATGCGCCCGCATCAGCGCACTGTGGCACCTGCACGCGCTGCATCGACGTGTGCCCGACACAGGCAATCACCGCGCCGTACCGGCTCGATGCGCGCCGCTGCATTTCCTACCTCACCATCGAGCACGAGGGCGCGATTCCGGAAGACCTGCGGCCTGCCATCGGCAACCGCATCTTCGGCTGCGACGACTGCCAGCTGGTGTGTCCGTGGAACAAGTTCGCCAAGCGCACCGACGAACCGGATTTCCGCGCACGCAACGATCTGGACGTGGCCACGCTGCCCCAACTCTTCGCGTGGGGTGGCGATGAATTCCTGCGCCGTACGGAGGGCTCGGCGATCCGGCGCAGTGGGCATGAACGCTGGCTGCGCAACATCGCGGTGGCACTGGGCAATGCGCCGACGACGCCCGACGTACTCGCCGCGCTGGAAAGCCGACGCGAGGACCCGTCCCCGCTCGTGCGCGAACACGTGGCATGGGCCCTGCACAGGCACCACGCCCTGTAGGAGCGACGTGAGTCGCGACCGCACGAGTGAAGCGGACGCGGGTCATGCATCATGCGAACGAACACGGAAGGTCGTTCGTGCGGGACCGCGTCCTCTGCGATCCGTGTGATCCATCGTCGATGGCGCTTCATTCGTGCGGTCGCGACTCACGTCGCTCCTACAGAATGGATGCGTCGATGCGCAGCGCCTTCAGCCGCGCGCGGCGATCTCAGCCAGCAGCGCCCGGGTCACTGGATCCTTTACCTCGGTTTCGCCCTTGAGTGCCGGCAGCAACCCATTGGCCAGCTGCTTGCCGAGTTCCACGCCGAACTGGTCGAACGCATTGATGCCCCACAACACCGACTGCGCGTACACGCTGTGTTCGTACATGGCGATCAATGCGCCCAGCGACTGGGGCGTCAGCGCATCCAGCAGGATCAGCGTACTCGGACGGCCGCCAGCATAGCTGCGGTGCGGATCATCGCTGTGCTGGCCATTGGCGAGCGCCTCGCTCTGCGCCAGCAGGTTGGACAGCAGCGCGCGGTGGTTCTCCGCATAAGGCGCGTCGCTGTTGACCGTACCGACGAAATCCAGCGGCACGATGCCCGTGCCCTGGTGCAAGGCCTGGAAGAAGCTGTGCTGCACGTCCGTGCCTGCGCCCCCCCACCACACGGGCACCGTATCGACGCCCACCGGGCTGCCATCCAGCTTGACCGACTTGCCCAGGCTTTCCATCACCAGTTGCTGCAGGTAGGCCGGCAGCAGCGCCAGGCGCTGGTCGTAGGTCATCACGCCCTGCGCCGCATGGCCGAGGACGTTCCTGTTCCACACGGCCGTCAACGCATGGCGCACCGCGATGTTGCCGGCCAGCGGGGTGCCGATGACGTGTGCATCGAACGCCGACGCGCCCTCGAGCAGCTGTTCGAAACGGCCGAAACCGATCGCCAGCGCGATCGGCAGACCGACCGCCGACCACAGCGAATAACGTCCGCCGACCCAGTCCCACATCGGCAGCACGCGTTCGGCCGCGATGTCGAATGCCGCCGCCGCACGCTCGGGATTCGCGCTGACGGCATAGAGCCGTTCGCTGCCGCCCAGCCAGTCGCGCAGGATGGTGCCGTTGAGCAGCGTTTCCTGCGTGCCGAACGTCTTGGAGATCAGCACCGCCGCGGTGCGTGCCGGATCCAGCGGCGCCAGCGTACGCTGAGCGGCCGCGCCATCCACATTGGACAGGAAGTGCACGCGGAAGCGACCCGGCAATGGATCACGCAGGGCATCAGCCACCAGGCGTGGCCCCAGGTCGGAACCGCCAATGCCGACGCTGACGATGTCGGTCACGTCGCTGCCTTCCAGCTGCGACATCAGCGCCGCCATGCGCTGCCGGACATCCACTGCCGACGCATGCGCCTCGCGTGCGACGACCGCATCGGTGTGCTGTCCGCGCAAGGCGGTATGCAGTGCCGCGCGACCTTCGGTGACATTGACCTTCTCACCGTCGAACAGGCGCCGGAACGCACCAGCCAGGTCGGCGGCACGCGCCTGCTCGAGCAGCGCCTGCCATGCCGGCGCATCATAGGACTGGCGCGCGAAGTTGAAGTACAGCGGCCCATTGCGCACTGCATGCTGTGCAACGCGGTCGGGCTCGCGCGCCAGCAACTCACTCAGTGGGCCCCCACGCAGGCGCGTGGCGTGGGACTGCAGCGCATCGAAACCGGTGGTCATGTCAGGCAGCCTGCTTGGGAATGCTGCGGTTGGTGTGGGTGATGCGGTTCTGGCCGTCCACGTAGACGAGCGTAGGCTGGAACCGGTCGGCTTCCTCTTCGCTCATCGAAGCGAACGCGGCGATGATCACCAGGTCGCCCACTTGCACGTGGCGCGCGGCGCCGCCGTTGAGCGAGATGATGCCGCTGCCCTCGTCGGCACGGATCGCGTACGTCGAGAAGCGGGCGCCATTGGTCACATCCCAGATATGCACCTGTTCGAATTCCCGGATGCCGGTCGCGTCCAGCAGCAGACCATCGATGGCGATGGAGCCTTCGTAGTTCAGCTCGGAATGGGTGACGGTGGCGCGGTGGATCTTGGTCTTGAGCAGGCTGAGGTGCATGTCGGCGGCAAGGGGGACGGGAACGCCAAGTTTAGCCGCTCGTGCACGCCATGGCGTGCATGCCCGTGCAAGACCGCGTACGGCGCCGGACTGCCTGCGCCGTCAGAATTCCAGATTGTCGATCAGGCGCGTACGCCCCAGCTTGGCGGCGATCAGCGCGACCTTCGCGCCCTGTTCGCCATCCTGCGGCTCGCTCAGGTCGTGACGGCGGACCACGGTGTAGTCGACCGCGTAGCCCACGCCGGCAAGGTGCCGCGCAGCGTCGAACTCCACCTGCGCGCGCGACTGCCCGGCCAGCAGGCCTTCACGCATCGCGATCAGGGTCCTGCGGATCTCCGCCGCACGCGGCCGCTCGTCCGCGGACAGGTACTGGTTGCGCGAACTCATCGCCAGGCCATCGGCCTCGCGCACGATGCTGCCTGCCAGGACCTGCACGGGGAATGCGAGGTCGGTGACCATCTGCCGGATCACCGCCAGTTGCTGGTAATCCTTCTTGCCGAAGGCAGCGACGTCGGGCAGCACCTGGTTGAACAGGCGACTGACCACCGTGCATACCCCATCGAAGTGGCCGGGCCGGTGCGCGCCTTCCAGCACGCTGCTGACGCCGGGAACGTGCACCTTGGCCGCCAGCTCGACCCCGAACGGGTACATCGACTCGACCGTCGGCAACCACAGGACATCGCAGCCGGCGCCTTCGAGCCCGCTCATGTCCGCCTCGGGCGTGCGCGGGTACCGGGTGAAGTCCTCGTTGGGTCCGAACTGGGTCGGATTGACGAACACACTGGACACCACGCGGTCGGCGTACTGCCGCGCCAGCATCACCAGCGAGTAATGGCCCGCATGCAGGTTGCCCATGGTGGGCACGAAACCGACACGCAGGCCCTGCTGCTTCCATTCCCTGACGCGTGCACGCAATGCGTCAAGCTGGGTAATGGTCTCGATCATCGTGGCCCCTGTGGCGTGTCGTTGCGCGCAGCGCGGTCAGTAGGAATGGGCGTCGTCGGGGAACGCCCCGCTGCGCACCGCGTCGGCATAAGCGCGCACCGCGCCCGCGACTGAACCGCCGTCGGCAAGGAAATCCTTGACGAACTTCGGTCGCCGATGGCCCGTGTCCAGGCCGAGGAAATCGTGCAGCACCAGCACCTGCCCGTCGCAGCCGGGGCCGGCGCCGATGCCGATGGTGGGAATGGCGATGTCGGCCGTGATCGCGGCCGCCAGCGACGACGGCACGCATTCAAGCACCAGCATCTGCGCCCCAGCCTCCGCCACGGCGCGCGCATCGTCGCGCAACTGCGCGGCCGCCGCTTCACCGCGACCCTGTACGCGATAACCGCCGAACTTCAACACCGACTGCGGCGTCAGGCCCAGGTGCGCGCAGACCGGAATGTCGCGCTCGACCAGGAAACGGATGACGTCGAGCTTGTGCCCCGCGCCTTCCAGCTTGACCATCTCGGCGCCCGCCTGCAGCAATGCAGTCGCGGCATCGAGCGCGCGCTCGGGCGTGGCATCGGACTGGAACGGCAGGTCCGACACCAGCAGCGCGCGGGTCAACCCACGCGCCACCACGCGGGTGTGGTAGGCGATGTCGTCCACCGTCACCGGCAGCGTGGAGTCATGGCCCTGCACCACCATGCCCAGCGAATCACCGATCAGCACCAGGTCGACGCCATTGGCATCCATGACCCGGGCAAAACTGTTGTCGTAGGCCGTCAGCATCACCAGCTTGCGGCCCTCGCGCTTGGCGTCGGCGAGGGCGGGAACGGTCCAGGGCTTGCTGTCTGCGTGCGTGCTCATAGCCCCGCATTATCCACTCATAAGGGATGGATGTTGGACATTTCCAGCACGGACACAGCGTCCCGCGCGTCGCCGTAACCCGGGATACGGGCGTCCGGCATGACCTCCAGCAACGGAACCAGCGCGAACGCGCGCTCGTGCAGGTGCGGGTGCGGCACGCGCAGGCCGGGTTCGTCGATCACCGCATCACCGTAGAGCAGCAGATCCAGGTCCAGCGTGCGCGGCCCCCAGCGTTCGCCATCGATCCGATGACGGCCGAAGTCCGCTTCCACCGCCAGCAGCAGATCGAGCAGCGCGCGCGGCGGCAGGCGGGTCTCCAGCAACGCCACCGCATTCACGAAGTCAGGTTGGTCTTCCCTGCCCCACGCCGGTGTGCGGTAACAGCGCGACATCCGGCGCACCGCCACGTCTTCGCGTTGCCCGAGCGCGATCACGGCCTGTCGCAGCGTGCCTGCGGCGTCGCCGAGATTGGCTCCCAGGCCGATGCAGGCCTGGACCATTGTCTTCATTCGGGCGACGAAGCCGTGCTGCGGGAACGACGGCGGCGGCGACGCTTGGATGCCGGCGCACCTTCTTCACCGAAGGAATCGCCCGGCACCGCGACGCCGAGCGCAGCCGCGAGTTCTTCGCCGGATTGCGTCTGTGCATCACGCCAGAACGCGACGTCCTCGGCGTGTTCGGGCGATGCCGCGAGCCTCAACGCAAGGAAGTCGAACGCCGCGCGGAAACGCGGATGCGACAGCAGCCGCGTGACGCGCTTGCGCTGGCGGTTGCCGAAGCGGGTCTGCAACAACCAGATTTCCTGCATGGGCAACGAGAAGCGGCGCGGCAGCGCCACGGTGTTCAACTGGTGCAGGGTGACGCGGTCGGCGGCACGTCGCTGGGCTTCTTCGGCATGCACGCCCTGGGCCTGCAACCCCATCAGGGCGCGGCAGTACGCCGGCCAGAGCAGCAACGCGAACAGGAAGGCAGGCGATACGGGCTCGTCGTTGGCGACGCGCTGGTCGGTTCCCGCCAGCCCCGCCATCACCATCCGGCGAAGCGCACCACTGCGGTTGGATGCCAGCGCTGCCGCGGTCTCGGGAAAGAGCACCTTCAGCAAACCGAAGTGCTCAAGCCCTTCGAAACTGGCGACCGCATGGCCGGACAGGAACAGCTTCAGGATTTCCTCGAACAAGCGGGCGGGCGCGGCTTCCGAAAGCAGCGGCGCCAGCCGGCCGATCGGTTCGGCGGTCGCTGCTTCGATCTCGAAATCGAGTTTCGCCGCCAGCCTGACCGCGCGCAGCATGCGGACCGGGTCTTCCTGGTAGCGGAGTTCCGGCTCGCCGATCAGTTTCAGGCGCCGCGCCATCACGTCCTCGAAGCCGCCCACGTAGTCGCGCACGGAGAAGTCGTCGATGGCGTAGTACAACGCGTTGGCGGTGAAGTCGCGGCGCACCGCATCGTCTTCCACGGAGCCGTACACGTTGTCGCGGACGAGGCGGCCGTTGTCCATCTCGCGGTCGCCACTGCCGTCATCGACGTTGGCGCGGAAGGTGGCGACTTCGATGATCTCGCGACCGAACACCACGTGCGCCAGGCGGAAGCGGCGCCCGATCAGGCGGCAATTGCGGAACTGCTGGCGGACCTGCTCCGGCGTGGCATCGGTGGCCACGTCGAAATCCTTGGGGTGGCCGCCCACGAGCAGGTCACGCACCGCGCCGCCGACCAGATAGGCCTGGAAGCCGGCATCCCGCAAGCGGTAGAGCACGCGCAGCGCATTCGGGCTGATGTCCTTGCGCGAGATGGTGTGCTGGTCGCGGGGGATGGTTCGCAGAGCAGTGAGCGGCGTAATAGCGGCGGTTCCATGCAGGTGGGTCGCACGGCTGCCAGGATGATTGCCCTGGGCCGGGTCGCCGCCTATACTAATCCGCTGAGCCGGTTTCACCAAAAACGCTCCCTTCGTCTAGAGGTTAGGACGTGGCCCTCTCAAGGCTAAAACAGGGGTTCGAGTCCCCTAGGGAGCGCCATCCGGCACAGGGCCACGGGTTGAGAACCATGGCCGGTGAATCGACTCAAGACCCCGCTCCGGCGGGGTTTTGTGTTTCCGCTGCCCGTGCCATCGCCCCATTAAAGACTGTTTAATCGCTTCCACCTAGCATGGGGCCCCCGCCATCCCCAAGGGTCGCCCGTGTCGCGCCTGCTCCTGGTTGAAGACGATCGCATGCTCGGCGACGCACTGGCCGCCGCACTGGCACAGGATGGCTGGTCCATCGATCGTGCCGAGGATGCGTCCGCGGCTCGCCTCGCCCTGGTGGATCACGGCTACACGGCGGTCCTGCTCGACCTGGGCCTGCCTCGCGGCTCCGGTCTGGACGTACTGGCTGCGCTGCGCCAGCGCTACGACACCACCCCGGTCCTGATCATCACGGCCCGCGACCAGCTGAGCGACCGCGTCCGCGGCCTGGACGCCGGTGCCGACGACTACATCGTCAAGCCCTTCGAAACCGGCGAACTCGGTGCGCGCCTGCGTGCCGTGGTGCGGCGGACCCAGGGGCGCGTCGCACCCGTGCTGCGTCACGGCGACATCGTGCTGGACCCGGCGGATCGGTCGGTCCGTCAGCAAGGCCGCCCGATCAAGCTCGGTGTGCACGAGTACCGCACCCTGCTGGCGTTGATGGAACGGCCCGGCCGCGTGATCGCGCGCGAAACACTGGAGTCGCTGGTCTATGGCGGCGACGGGGCGATCGAGAGCAACACCATCGCGGTGTACATCCACCAGTTGCGCAAGAAGCTCGGCGACGGCGTCATCGCCACCGTGCATGGTTTCGGCTACCGGCTGGGAGAGGGCGAATGAGCCATCATTCACTGAAAGCCAAACTGTTGCTGGCCGTGATGACGCCCCTGGCATTGGGGTGGGCGTGCTGGCTGGGCGGACAGCACCTCCAGATGACGCGGCAGCAGCAAGGACACGAAGACCAGTTCCTGCAGGAGGTAGCCGAGCAGATCCTGCTGTCGATGCCGGCCAACCTCGACGCGCTGAGTGAAGGGCCGCGCCTCAAGTTGCCCACGCGCGCCCGCTCCACCTACAGGAAGTTCGAAACCCTGCGCTACCAGGTGTGGATCCTCGGCCGGCGCCATCCCGTGGTGCTGTCGGCCGGCGCACCGACCGAGCCGCTGCGCGCCGATTTCGAACCGGGATTCGTGGTCAGCCAGGTGGGCGGCGAACCGTGGCGCGTCTATGCCATCACCGATGCCAGCGGCCGCATCCAGGTGCAGGCCGGCATGGCGCAATCCGCCATGCGTGCGGAACTGGCCTACTGGGTGAAGATCAGCCTGTGGAGCGGGATCGGCATCCTGCTGGTACTGGCCATGACGGTGGGCCTTGCGATCCACTGGAGCCTGAGGCCGATGAACCGCCTGCGCCGGGACATGGCGCAGCGCGAGGCACACGATCTCGCACCGCTGCCGTCCACCGGCATGCCGCGGGAGATCCGGCCGCTGGTGGATTCGTTCAACCTTCTGCTCGAACGCCTGTCGCACGCCATGCGCGGCGAAAGGCAGTTCCTTGCAGACGCTGCGCACGAACTGCGCACCCCCCTCGCCGCGCTGCTCACGCAGACCCAGGTGGCGCTGCGCGCCGGCACCCAGGCCGACGCGCATGCGGCACTGGAGCAGTTGGCGCAGGGCATCCAGCGCACCTCGCGGCTCGCGCAGCAGTTGCTCGACTCCGCACGCGTGGATGCGTCGCCCCTGCGCGAAGACCGCCCCGTCGTCGCGCTGCCCGACGTGGTGACGATGGTGGCGCGCGAGTTCGAATCGATGGTATCGCGACGCCAGCAGACCCTTGCGATCCACGCCGAGCCGGCCAGCGTCCTGGGCGACCTGGACGATATCGGCATCCTCGCCCGCAACCTGCTGGACAACGCCGTGCGCTACAGCGGAGAAGGCGCCCGCATCGAGATCGCCTGCGGCATGGACCCCGATGGCGCGAGCGCCTGGCTGGCGGTCCGCGACAATGGTCCCGGCGTTCCCGCAGAGGAGCGCGAGCGCATCTTCGAGCGCTTCTTCCGTGGCAGCCATGGCAATGGCGAACGCGGCAGCGGCATCGGCCTTTCGCTGGTCCAGCGCATCGCGCGTGCACACGAGGCGATGATCACGGTGGGTGACGGCATCGCCGGCCGCGGCTTCGGTTGCAGGGTCGGCTTCAGCGCGGCCCAGGACGCCTGAGCCGCGCGGCATACCTCACTCGCTGCGCCACCACGGATGCGTGCCTTCCGGTTGCCTGACCACCAGCGGCTGGCCGATCACGGGGGTGGTGATGTCCACGCCCGCCCGCCGCGACAGCGTGTACAGCGTTTCCATCGGTTCGCTCCAGCCATGGAAGGCCAGGTCGAAGGTGCTGTTGTGGATCGGCAGCAACCACTTGCCGCGGAGGTCCAGATGCGCCTGCAGGGTCTGCTCGGGCAGCATGTGGACGTCCTGCCAACGGCGATCGTAGGCGCCGCATTCCAACAGCGTGATGTCGAAAGGCCCCATGCGCTCGCCAATCGTGCGGAAGCCGTCGAAGTAGCCCGTATCGCCGCTGAAGAAGACCCGCAGGTCGTCCGACTCGATCACCCATGACGCCCACAGCGTGGCATTGCGGTCGAAAGGCGTGCGGCCGGAAAAGTGCTGCGACGGCGTCGCGGTGAAGCGCACGCCCTGCAGCGCGACGTCGCCCCACCAGTCCAGTTGCCGGACCTTCTCGCGCGGCACGCCCCAGCGCACCAGGCGGTCACCCACGCCCAGCGGGGTCAGGAACACATCCGTCTTGGCTGCCAGCGCACGCACCGCGTCGCGATCGAGATGATCGTAGTGGTCGTGCGACAGCACCACGGCGGAAAGGTGCGGCAGTTGCTCGATGGTCAGCGGCGGCGCGTGGAAACGCTTCGGTCCGGCCCACTGGACCGGTGACGCACGTTCGGAGAACACCGGATCGGTCAGCCAGAACCGTCCGTCCAGCTTCATCAACACCGTGGAATGCCCCAGCCGGTACAGCGTGCCGTCCGCAGCGTGGTCCAACTGCGCCGCCGTCACTGCCTGCACGGGGATGGTGCCGGCAGGCACCGTGCCCGCCGGCTTGCCGCCGATGAGGAAATCCCACCAGAGCTTGCCGGTCTGGCGCCAGCCCAGCGGGCGCGGCTTGCGTACGTTCTGGAATCCATCCTCGCCGAACTGGGGCGATTGCGGATACGCCATCGTGCTGCAGCCAGACAGGCCGGCATACCCGAAGGCGGTGGCGGAAACGCAGGCGGCCGCGACCAGGCGCCGCAAGTGCCTGCGCCCTTTTCTGCGCTCCGGGCGGTGTGGATGGCTTCTCGTTACGTCAGTCATGCTGCTGGCCCTGCAGGGTAGGGAACACGTACTGGATCATCGTCGCGGCACCGGCGTGGCCGGGCAGCGCGATTTCCCCGCTGCCCTGCGCCAGCGGCACCTGCCAGCGCAGGTCCACGCAGCCGAGCGTTTCGGCCATGCGACGGGCCTCGGCGAGCAACGCGACGGCGACGCCCGACGGGCGTTCGCTCGCCGGAACGAACAGAGATTCCAGGTTGAAGTAATACGCGCGCTCGATCATCGAGAAGCCCACCGTGGCGAATGCATGGCCGATGGGTTCACCGCCCCGCTCCGCCATCCAGGCCCATGCGCGCAGCGGCGGCTCGAACAACGCCTCCATCAGTTCGAGCACGCCGCCGTCGCGCCTGCCAGGCACACGCGACAGTTCGGCCATCTGGCGGTCGCACATTTGCATCAGCGCGGCAGCCTGGGTGCGCGACACGCGTCGTATCAGGACGTCGTGATCGACGGGCACGTGTGCGCCCGCCAGTTCATCCGGCGACAGCAGGTACGCTGCGGGCATCGGACCCGGCATCGGCTCCACGCCGGCATGGGGGTATCTGGAGAACATGGGGTCGCTCCGGTGGGGGGAAGGGCAACTGCGTTTCAGAACCCGCGCGACACGCCGATGAAGAGGGACGTGCTGCGGTCCTTGTCCGCCTCGACCAGCGGACTGTCCTGCAGGGCGTCGGGCAACGCGCGGTACTCCAGGTTGCCCAGCACCGCCCAGCGCTTGGCGAAGGGATGGATCAGGGTGAGGCTGGCGCGCGGCACTGTCGCGGCACCCGGACGGTAGGCGACCACGCCGCGTGCGACCTCTTCATCCAGCGTGCCGTAGTAGTAGTCGGCCATGTCCGCCGACAGGCGCATCGCGCCGATGGAAGGGACCAGGGTCGTGCGCCCCAGCGTCACCGGATAGCTGTAGTCCAGCGCGATGGAGTAGCCGTCGCTGGTGCCGGTGACATCGACGCGCGCATCCAGATCGAGCTTGCCGGCGGTGCCTTTCCAACTCGCGCCCACACCGACATCGACACTGTCGTCGCGATCTTCCAGCAGATCGCGGTCCACGCCGCGCTGCGCCAGTTCGGCCCTGCCGAAGTCATCGGCATCGATGCCATCCAGCCGTCCGGCGACGAAGGTGCGGAGTTCGAAGCGATCATCCTGGTAGGCCCGGTAGCCGAACGCCGCACCACGCAGGTAGAAGCGGTCACCGTCATAGGCGACATTGGGCAGCAGGCGCGTCCGGGTGCCCTCGCCGGCGTATTCGCTGTCGCGGTGGACGACCGCCAGGCCGGCGCTCCAGCGCGACGGCAGCTGGTCATGCGCCTGTTTGTCGGTGCGTTCGACGACCTGTGCGGCAGCGGAGAGCGGCAACAGCAACAACAATGGCGTACAGACGCGCAACGCACTCATGGAGACCTCGCAGGTGGGGGACCGGACATCCGGCCCACCCATGCTCCCGCACGCTCTTTAAGAACTCCTTAAATCCTTCAGAGATGGAAGATCCCGCGGCGGACCGCGATGGTGACCGCATGCGTGCGGTCGTTGGCATCCAGCTTGGCGAGGATGTTCTTCATGTGCGCCTTCACCGTTTCCTCCGCGATGCCGAGGTGGTGGGCGATGCGCTTGTTGCCGTTGCCGTCCGCCACCTGTCGGAGCACTTCGATCTCGCGCAGGGTCAACGCGTCATCGGACGCATGTTCGGCGATGCCGGACGCGATCTCGGGCGGGATGCACCGGCGACCTGCATGTACGTTGCGGATCGTGTCCACCAGTTCGCGGCGCAGCATGCTCTTGAGCAGGTATCCCGACGCCCCCGCCTTGAACGCGCGCAGCGCCTGCGCATCGCCCTGGTACGTGGTCAACACCACGACACGCGCCTCCGGGAATTCGCGATGGATCGCACCGATGGCTTCCACGCCATCCATCTCCGGCATCTGCAGGTCCATCAACGTCACGTCCGGGCGGCAGTCGCGGAAAACCTGCAGGGCCTCGCGCCCATTGGCGGCCTCCCCCACCAGTTGCATGTCGGATTGCCCCTCGATCACCGCCGCGATGCCTTCACGCAGCAAGGGGTGATCGTCGACGGTGAGGATACGGATGGGCATTCGGACATCGGCCTGGACGGGCGCCACGCAATCGACGGCGCAGCGATCCTTGCACGATACGGGCGCAGCCTCCGGACAGGCAACCCGCCCCCCAATCGGGGGATCCAGCCGTCGCCCGATCGGGGCTTATGCGCCATGTGCCGCGTGAGGACCATGGCGCACACGCCCTGCGCCATCCACCCCTGTCCGCAGGCGCGCCCCCACCGCCAACACCCGAGGACACTGCCGTGGATGGTTCCCCGTCCCTGTTCCCTCTCGAGTCGACGCTTGCGCATTCCACATCAGCCGGGATGTACGCGGACAATGTGCCGGCCCCGAGAGGCCTTGGCGCGCGAGCACTCGCACGTGCGCTTGACCACATCGAGCGCCATATCGGCGACAGCCTGACGTTGACCGACATCGCGGCTGCGGCCTGCGTCAGTCGCTTCCACTTCGCCCGCCTGTTCCGCGTCAGTACCGGCCAGAGCCCGATGGAATACGTGCTGGCCAAGCGCATCGCCCTGGCCAAGGCGCAACTGGCGCGCGGGCCGCAGAAGATCTCCGCCACGGCCGCCTCGCTGGGCTTCTTCGACCAGAGCCACTTCACCCGTACCTTCCGTCGGATGACGGGCTACTCGCCGCGCGAGTTCCGCCACCTGCACGCGCCGGTAACCCGGCACGGGTAACCCTGCCCGGCATCGCGGCGCGAGCGCCGCATTCCTCCGTCCTCCACGGGAGTCGCACGATGGCCAAGGTCCTGATCCTCTACTACTCCGCCTACGGGCATATCGAAACCATGGCCCACGCCGTGGCCGAAGGCGTGCGCGCAGGCGGCGCAAGCGCGGACATCAAACGTGTGCCGGAACTGGTGCCCGAGGAGGTCGCGCGGACGTCCCATTACAAGCTCGACCAGCCCGCCCCGGTGGCGACGATCGCGGAGCTCGCCGACTACGACGCGATCATCGTCGGCACCGGCACGCGCTTCGGCCGCATGTCCTCGCAGATGGCGAACTTCCTGGACCAGGCCGGCGGCCTGTGGGCCAGGGGGGCGCTGCACGGCAAGGTCGGGGCCGCGTTCACCTCCACCGCCACCCAGCACGGCGGGCAGGAAACCACCCTGTTCTCCATCATCACCAACCTGCTGCATTTCGGCATGGTGATCGTGGGGCTGGACTACGGCTTTGCCGGCCAGATGAAACTGGATGAAGTCACCGGCGGCTCGCCCTACGGCACCACCACCATCGCGGGCGGCGATGGTTCTCGCCAACCCACGCAGAACGAGTTGGACGCCGCGCGTTACCAGGGCCAGCGCGTCGCCGAGACTGCGATCAAGCTGCACGGATGAGGTTCGCGGGCAGCGCGCACGCCGATGCAAGCCAGCGTGCGCGTGCGCGCGCCACAGTGGTGCGATTCCTACCCCATGCCCGGAGCCCGCCATGCCCACCGCCACCCCCGCCGCCGGCAAGACCCTGCTCACGCCTCACGACCACACGCTGATCCTGATCGACCACCAGTCGCAGATGGCGTTCGCCACGCACTCCATCGACGTGGCGATGCTGCGCAACAACGTTGCGCTGGTCGCCAAGGGCGCGGCTGGCTTCGGCGTGTCGACGCTGCTGACCACCGTGGCCGAGAAGTCGTTCTCCGGTCCGCTGTTCCCGGAAATCCCCGACGCCTTCCCGAATGCGAAGGTGCTCGACCGCACCACCATGAACTGTTGGGAAGATGCGGCGGTCATCGCGGCGGTGAACGCCTCCGGAAAAGGGCGCATCGTGCTCGGCGGCCTGTGGACCAGCGTGTGCATCGTCGGGCCGGCGCTGTCCGCGCTGGACCAGGGCTTCGAGGTCTACGTGATCGCCGATGCCTGCGGCGACGTCACCGCCGAGGCACACGAACGCGCCATGCAGCGCATGGTCCAGGCCGGCGTGCGGCCGATGACCAGCGTGCAGTACCTGCTGGAACTGCAACGCGACTGGGCACGCAGCGCGACCTACGACCTGACCACCGGCATCGCGAAGCTCCACGGCGGCGGCTATGGACTGGGCATCCAGTACGCCAAGAGCATGTTCGGGGCGTCCGAAGGCGGCCACTGACGGGACGCCGCGATGGCCGCCAACGTCGCGCAACGCGCAGGCCATGAGACTGCCTCGACCGGGCTGCTGGTGCTGCGCCTGGCCGCCGGCGGCTTCCTCCTGCCGCATGGACTGGGCAAGTTGCTGGGCTGGTTCGGCGGGCCGGGGATCGCCGGGTTCGCGGCCGAACTCCAGCACTTCGGCCTGCCTTCCGCCACGCCATTGCCTTTGCTGCTGGCCGCGCTGCAGACCCTGCTCGGACTGATGGTGCTCGCGGGTGCGTTCACGCGCATCGCGGCCCTCGGCTCGGCGGCGTTCCTCGGTGTCACCGTGGCGCTGAACCTGTCGCACGGCTGGTTCTGGATGCACGGCGGCATCGAGTACCCGCTGCTGTGGCTGCTGGTGAACCTCGCGGTGGCATTGACCGGCCCGGGCGCATTGTCCTTCGATGCCCTGCGCACCGCACGATCGGGGTTCGCGCATGGCCGTTGACGATACGCGCCGCCACCTGCTGAAGACTGCGGCGGCGGTTGCCGCGCTGGCTGCACTGCCCCGCGATGCCCGATCCGGAGAACTTCCCGTGGCCGACCTGATCCTGCGCAACGCCCGCATCACCACGCTGGATGCGGCACAGCCTTCCGCCAGCGCGATCGCCTTCGCCGACGGACGCATACTCGCGGTGGGCGACGAGGCCCACGTGATGGCGCGCGCCCGCGACACCACGCGCATCATCGATGCCGGCGGACGCCGGCTGATCCCCGGCCTCAACGACAGCCACACGCACCTGATCCGTGGCGGCCTGAACTACACGCTGGAACTGCGCTGGGACGGCGTGCGGTCACTGGCGGACGCCATGGCGATGCTGAAGACCCAGGTGGATCGCACGCCGGCGCCGCAATGGGTGCGGGTGGTGGGCGGCTTCAGCGAGCACCAGTTCGCCGAAAAACGGCTGCCCACGCTGGAGGAAATCAACGCGCTGGCGCCGGACACGCCGGTCTTCCTGCTGCACCTCTACGACCGCGCCCTGCTCAACCGCGCCGCGCTGCGTGCAGTGGGCTACACGAAGGACACCCCCGATCCGCCCGGAGGCCAGATCCAACGCGACAAGGCTGGCAATCCCACCGGGTTGCTGCTGGCCAAGCCGAACGCGTTGATCCTGTACGCGACACTGGCCATGGGGCCGAAGCTGCCGGCCGAGTACCAGCTGAACTCCACGCGCCACTTCATGCGCGAGTTGAACCGGCTGGGCATCACGTCGGTGATCGATGCGGGCGGCGGCTTCCAGAACTATCCTGAAGACTACGAGATCATCCAGAAACTGCACGCGGACGACGAACTGACCGTACGCATCGCCTACAACCTGTTCACCCAGAAGAAGGGGCAGGAACTGGCCGACTTCCAGCGCTGGTCGGGCATGCTCTCGCCGCGCCAGGGCGACGACATGCTGCGCCACAACGGCGCGGGCGAGATGCTGGTGTTCTCGGCGGCGGACTTCGAGGATTTCCGCGAACCGCGCCCCGAACTGCCGGCCGACATGGAAGGCGAGCTGGATGACGTGGTGCGCCTGCTTGCGGAAAAGCGCTGGCCATTCCGCATCCATGCCACCTATGACGAAAGCATCACCCGCGTGCTCGACGTCTACGAACGCGTGAACCGCGAAGTGCCGTTCGATGGCCTGCACTGGATCATCGACCACGCCGAGACCATTTCGCCGCGCAACATCGACCGCGTGCGCGCCCTGGGCGGCGGCATCGCCATCCAGCACCGCATGGCGTTCCAGGGCGAGTTATTCGCCGAACGCTACGGCAGCGACGCGCTGAAGCACACACCACCGGTACGCCGCATGCTGCAGGCGGGCGTGCCGGTCGGCGCCGGCACCGACGCCACCCGCGTGGCCAGCTACAACCCCTGGGTGGCGCTGTACTGGCTGGTCAGCGGGCGAACGCTCGGCGGCCTGCGCATGTACGGCGACGACAACCGGCTGGAACGCGAGGAGGCGCTGGCGCTGTGGACCCGGGGCAGTGCGTGGTTCTCCAGCGAACAGGACCACAAGGGACGGCTGGCGCCGGGCCAGTTCGCCGACGTGTCGCTGTTGTCCGCGGATTTCTTCAGCGTGCCCGAGGCCGACATCCCCGACATCACCAGCGTGTTGACGGTGGTGGGCGGGCGCATCGTGCACGGTGACGGACCGTACACCCCGCTCGCACCCACCTTGCCATCCCCGATGCCGGACTGGTCGCCGGTCAACCGTTTCGGCGGCTACCAGGGCGGCACCCTCGCGCAGGCGACCGCGGCGATATCGCATGCTCATGGCAAGCACTGCCAGGTGCATGAGCACGGCCATGCCGCACACCACGCCACGCCCACGCATGACCTGCGGAATTTCTGGGGCGCGATGGGCTGCTCCTGCTTCGCGTTCTGACCGATGGCGACGCCCGCACCCGTCGGACCCTGGTCACCGCTGCAGCAACCGACATTCCGCGCGTTGTGGCTGGCCATCCTGGTCGGCAACATCGGCACGTGGATCCACGATGTCGCCGCCGCCTGGGTCATGGCGGAAACCACCGGTTCGCCGCTGATGGTGGCCGCGGTGCAGTCCGCCACCACCCTGCCCGTCGTGCTGCTGGCCATCGTGGCCGGCACGCTGGCCGATATCGTCGACCGGCGGCGCTACCTGATCTTCGCGCAGCTGTGGATGCTGCTGGTCGCCAGCACGCTGGCGGTGCTGGCGCATCTGGACATGCTGCGGCCATGGACGCTGGTGGCGCTGACGTTCGCGCTGGGCATCGGCGCGGCGATGGCGATGCCCGCGCAGCAGGCGACCACGCCCGAGCTGGTGCCCCGGCCGATGCTGGGCCCGGCGGTGGCGCTGGGCTCGCTGAGCATGAACATCGCGCGCTCCATCGGCCCTGCGCTCGGCGGCCTGATCGTGGCGCAGGCCGGCATCGCCTGGGCGTTCGCGGTGAACGCGTTGAGCTTCCTCGGCGTGGTCGTTGTGCTGTGGCGCTGGCGGCGCACGCCGGCATCCTCGGCGCTGCCGCCGGAAACCTTCGGCATGGCGCTGCGCGCGGGGCTGCGGTATGCCAGGCAGGCGTCGGTGCTGCAGTCGGTGCTGGTGAAGGCCGCCTGTTTCTTCGTTTTCGCCAGTGCATTGACGGCGCTGCTGCCCATCGTGGTGAAGCAGGAGCTGGGTGCCAGTGCGGGCACCTACGGCCTGTTGCTGGGCTGCATCGGCATCGGCGCGATCGGCGGCGCCATGCTGCTGCCGGCCCTGCGCACGCGTTTCGATCCCGACGCGATGGTGCTGGCCGCCACCGGCGTCTACGCAGGCTGCATGGTGGCGCTCGCCCTGCTGCGCAACATCCCCGCGCTGTATGTCGTGTCGCTGTTCAATGGCTTCGCGTGGATCACGGTACTGTCATCGCTGCAGATCGCCGCGCAGACTTCGGTGCCGGCGTGGGTACGGGCACGCGCGCTGTCGTTGTACATCGTGGTGTTTTCCGCAGGCATGGCGGTGGGCAGCCTGGGCTGGGGCCTGGTTGCCCAGACCTACGGAACACCGGCGGCGCTCATCGTGTCGGCGGCCGGCACCGTGATTGCCGCACTGGCCAGCTGGCGCTTCCGGCTGGGCGAGGCCGCGCGGGTCAACGTCACTCCGTCGGGTCACTGGCCGCAACCGGTGGTCGCGGGGGATGTCGGCGGTGACCGCGGCCCGGTGCTGGTGACAGTGGAGTACCACGTGGATCGCGCGCGGCGCGAGGAGTTCCTGACCCGCATGCAGTCCTTGGGGCACGCACGTCGGCGCAATGGCGCCGTGCAATGGGGCGTGGCCGAAGACAGCACGCAGCCTGGCACCTACCTGGAGTACTTCGTCGACTGCTCCTGGCACGAGCACCTGCGCCAGCACGAACGCGTCACCGAAGACGAGCGAGCCCTGCAGGATGCGGTCAAGGCGCTGCTGGAGGACCCGACCCACGCACCCGTCGTGCGGCATTTCATCGGCGGTGCGCCAGGCAATCCCGTGCCCGCACCATCGCAGGCGCCGGGAGGCATGGCATGAACCTGAAATTCCTCGCCGGCGTGCTGCTGGGCTTCGCCATCGGCTTCGGCTGTCGCTGGATGGGCATTCCGGTGCCGGCGCCGCCGGTGCTGGTGGGCGCGCTGCTGGTGGTGGCAATGACGCTGGGATATGTCCTTGCCGACCGTTTCATGGCGCGCCGCGAAGCACGCCACGTCGCGCACTGCGGCGGACCGACCGGCGAGACGAGACAGGGAGGACGCCCATGATGCTGACGTTGCTCGGCCTGGTGCTGGCACTGGCCATCGGCATGGGCTGCCGCCTGCTGGACGTGCCGCTGCCCGCGCCGCCCCGGCTGCAGGG
Organism: Pseudoxanthomonas sp. PXM03; assembly: GCF_014852005.1. Lineage (GTDB taxonomy): Bacteria > Pseudomonadota > Gammaproteobacteria > Xanthomonadales > Xanthomonadaceae > Pseudoxanthomonas_A. The sequence goes on from NZ_JACVAU010000002.1 coordinate 197,651, forward strand.
CGCGCTGCTGGTAGTCGCCATGACGGCGGGCTTCCTGGTCGCCGAGCGCATGCTCGCCTGATCGACCGCTTCCCGAGAACGGAAAAGGGTGCGCATCCGCGCACCCTTTCTGGTCGATGCAAGCGCCGCAGCGCCGCCTGCCTACTTCAACGGCGGCAGGTCGAACACCAGCACTTCCGCCCCGATGCCCTGGCCCACGCTGACCAGCGGCTCGCCTTCGTAGAGCAACGCATCGCCCGCCGACAGGGTACGGCCGTTGACGGTCACTTCGCCGCGCGCCACGTGCACGTAACCCAGGCGACCTTCGGCCAGGCGCAGTTCCGCCGCTTCATCCCCGTCGAACAGGCCGGCGTACAGGCGCGCATCCTGATGGATGGAGATCGAACCATCGGCGCCGTCCGGGCTGACCACCAGCCGCAGGCGGCCCTGCTTCTCTTCGGCGGCGAAGCGCTTCTCTTCGTACGAGGGCGCCACGCCCTGCTTGTCGGGGATGATCCAGATCTGCAGGAAATGGGTGGTCCCGGTTTCGCTGTAGTTGAACTCCGAATGCTGCACGCCGGTGCCGGCGCTCATGCGCTGCACATCGCCCGGCACGATGCTGGAGCTGGTTCCCATCGAATCCTTGTGGCCCAGCGCACCTTCCAGCACGTAGCTGATGATTTCCATGTCGCGGTGGCCGTGTTCGCCGAAGCCGCGGCCGGCGGCCACGCGATCCTCGTTGATCACGCGCAGCGGACCCCAGTGGACGTGCTTGTCGTCGAAGTAGCTCGCGAAGGAAAAGCTGTGCCACGAGTCCAGCCAGCCGTGGTTGGCGTGGCCGCGAGCGGTGGCGGGGCGCAAGGTGATCATGGCGGTGCTCCGGTGTGTGGTGAGGCGTGCAGCATGATCCTCGACACGGATGGGATAAAGCCGACGAAAACCAATAGATCGTTCCATAAATGGAAATATAGGCCAGGCGAACCGAACTGCGCCACGCCTGCTGGAACGATCAGGCGGGAGGCGCCGCAAGCCACGCCGTCCGCGCACGCGGACATTCCATGCGCGTGCCACGCCCGGACCCGCGCACGCACGGGGCTGCCGAGAAACATTTCCATCCTGGATGACGCGGTGATTTAAACTTGCACGGTTTCCTTCGCTGCACATCCAACCTCATGCCCTTCGTCGTCACCGAAAACTGCATCAAGTGCAAGTACACCGACTGCGTGGAAGTCTGCCCCGTGGACTGCTTCCATGAAGGTCCCAACTTCCTGGTGATCGACCCGGACGAATGCATCGACTGCACGCTGTGCGAACCCGAGTGCCCGATCAATGCCATCTACCCGGAAGACGACGTGCCGGCTGGCCAGGAAGGCTACGTCGCGCTCAACGCCGAACTTTCCCGGGCATGGCCGGTGATCACCACGCGCAAGGATCCGCTGCCGGACGCGAAGGAGTGGGAAGGCAAGCCGGACAAGCTGCCGCTGCTGGAGCGTTGACGGGCGCACGCTGCCGCACCACGCACACATGAAAAAGGCGCCGCGAGGCGCCTTTTTCGTCGTCACGGTGGTTATGGATAGCCGGATGGCTGGTCAAGCTGGGTCCCGGCATGCGCCGGGACGACGGCAACGCATCCCTCTCCCCGCCACGTTGGGCTGCTCACCCGCCCAGCTTGGCCTTCAGCGCCGCCAGCAGCTTGGTTGCGGCCGGCGATGTGGCCGGCAGGCCGCGCGGATCGACCGCCGTCACGTAGGCGCCGGCTTCGACGCCCGACACACGGACGAGGAAGCTGGCCCCCTCGTAGCTGACGTCGTAGGTGCCCAGCAGTTGGGCCCGGCTGGCGATGGTGACGCCCTCCACGCCGGCGAGCGCTTCGCCCACGCGGGTGAACGCTTCGTCACGGGTACCGGCGACGGTGAAACCACCCGCGGCTGCGGGCGCTGCGGCCGCCGTGGCCTGGCTGGCGGCAGGTATCTGCATGGCGCCACTGGTGTTGGGCAGATTGAGGTCCGGCGGCACTTCCAGCGGACGGGTTTCAGGCGCCAGCGCGTAGTCGCCCTTCGCGCCCTTCTTGAACCATGAGCAGCCGGCGACGGAAACGACCAGCAGCACCAGGGCAAGCGGACGCACGAGGGAAGACGAAAGACGCATGAGAATCTCCTGGGTTCAGGCCGCGAGGATGTCGCGGTTGGATTGTGCTTCCAGCGCCTGCGCCACGGCGGCGAGACGATCGGCAGTATCGGCATGGGCGGGGGACAGCGAAAGCAGCGGCAGGCGCAGGCCATCGCCGAAGCCTGCGCGCTGCAGCAGCGCCTTCACCGGGATGGGGTTGGATTCCACGCCGAGGAAGGCATAGATCTCCTGCAATTGGGCATCCAGTCCGGCGACTGCGGCCGCCTCGTCCGCGCGGGCAAGGTCGCACAGGCGGCGGAAGGTGCGCGGCAGGGCATTCGAGCCCACCGAGATGAGGCCATCGGCACCGGCCAGCATGGCGCGGGAGGCCGTCGGGTCGTCGCCGCTCAGGACCGCGAAGCCCTCCTTCCGCAGCGCCAGCAGGGCCGCCATGCGTTCGGGTTCTGCGCGCGCTTCCTTGATGCCCACGATGTTCGGATGGTCGACGAGCTCGGCCACCGTTTCCGGCAACAGATCGCACCCGGTGCGGCCGGGCACGTTGTAGAGCACCACGGGCAATCCGCCCTGGTCGGCCACCGCCCGGTAATGCGCCAGCAGCCCGGCCTGCGTCGGGCGTACGTAGGGCGGCGTGACGACCAGCGCGAGCTGCGCACCCGCCGCGGCTGCGCGTCGCGTGGCGGCAATGGTCTTGGCCGTATTCATCTGGCCGGTACCTGCCAGCACGGGAATGCACCCGCGCACGTCCTCCACCGCGATGCGCAACAGTGTGTCGTATTCGTCGTCGGAGAGCGCAGCCGCTTCACCGGTCGATCCCGCCACCACCACGCCCTGCGTGCCTCCATCCAGTTGCTGTTTGAGCAGTGAACGCCAGGCTTCCAGGTCGAGTTCGCCCGACGCCAGGAACGGCGTGGCCAGTGCGGTGATGCTGCCGGAAAGATGCAAGGGATGGCTCTCGGTGGGGTGTCCGGCGTCCGGAGGCGCCAATAAGCGCAGTTGGCCGGTTCGCCTGCAATGTCGGCCGCATGTTACTTGCGGGCTCAAAGGGCGGGCAAGTATGCTGCCTGCGTCGCCGGGACGCTGCCCGGCCGCCATTCAGCCTGACCGCAACGCCGGAAGCTCTCTTGACCGATTCCACGCCCCGGCCTTCGCCGACCGAAAACCACCTCCTGATCACCGCCTATACGACGCATCCGGAGTCGCCGCTTCTGTCGGTGACGCGCCGCATCGCCGACAGCGGCTGCAATCTGGTGGATGCCCGGCTGTCCACGGTGGGGCGCGACGTCTCCGTCACGGCGCTGGCGACGGGTTCGTGGGACGCGGTGGCGAAGCTGGAAACCATGCTTACGCGGCTCGAGCGCGACGAGGGCCTGAAACTGGTGTTCTACCGCACCGGTCCCAAGGTGGTGCAGTCCAACCTGCTGCCCTACATCGTGGAAGTGGTGGCCGCGGACAAACCGGGCATCCTGTTCCAGCTGGCCGACTTCTTCGACCGCCAGGGCATCACCATCGAGAACCTGCAGAGCACGCGCTACCGCGCCATGCAGACCGGTGCGGAGATGTTCTCGGCGCAGGTGACCATCGGCGTGCCGGCCAACATGCACATCGCCGCGCTGCGCGACGATTTCCTTGAATTCTGCGACCATCTGAACCTGGACGCGATCATGGATCCGATGAAGTTCTGACGATGACGGCGAAAAGCACGAACGCCCTGCCCAAATCGACACTGAAACTGCCGCTGGCCTTGTCCGGCGGCGAGACCACCACCCTCGCCGACCATGCCGGCCGCTGGCTGGTGCTGTACTTCTACCCGAAGGACAGCACGCCGGGCTGCACCACCGAAGGGCTGGATTTCAACGCGCTGCTGCCGAAATTCAAGAAATTGAACGCCATCGTGCTGGGCGTGTCGCGCGACTCGGTGAAATCGCACGACAACTTCTGTACCAAGCAAGGGTTCAAGTTCCCGTTGGTGAGCGACGCCGACGAAGCGCTGTGCAAGGCCTTCGACGTGATCCACGAAAAGAACATGTACGGCCGCAAGGTGCTGGGCGTGGTGCGCAGCACGTTCCTGATCTCGCCTGACGGCCGCATCGCGCAGGAATGGCGCGGCGTGAAGGTTCCCGGCCATGCCGACGCCGTGCTGGACGCCCTGAAGGCCCACCAGGCCCAGTGACGAAATCCCCTTCCCTTCCACCCACCATCCCGCGCCGCGGCGGGTCATGGTGGTTCGCTGCTGTCCGCGGAAAAGTCGCCCGTGTTCACACATCTTCCTCGATGAGGTTGCCCGAATGACCCGTAGCAAGCGTATCTATGTGTTGGACACCAACGTGCTGATGCACGACCCCACCGCGCTGTTCAAGTTCGAGGAACACGATGTCTTCCTGCCGATGCAGGTGATCGAAGAACTGGACAACGGCAAGAAAGGCACGTCGGAAGCGAGCCGCAATGCGCGGCAGGTCAGCCGCTTCCTCAACGAACTGGTCGAAGCGTCCGGCCTGGACAACCTGGCCGCCGGCATCCCGCTGATCCAGCCCAACAGCCTGCAGCTGCGCGGCAAGGAAAGCGCAGGCCTGCTGCGGTTCCAGACCAGCCATTTCGACGCCGGCAAGAGCTTCGGCGCCGTCATCCCCGACAACGCCATCCTCGGCGCGATCCTGGCGCTGAAGGAACACACGCCGGAGATCCCGGTGGTGTTCGTGTCCAAGGACATCAACCTGCGCATCAAGGCGGCGATTGCCGGGATCGTGTCGGAGGATTACGAGAACGACCGCGCGCTGGACGATTTCAGCCTGCTGTACACCGGCGCGGATCCGCTGCCGGAGGACTTCTGGCAGCGCCACGGCAAGGACCTGCGCTCCTGGACCGACAAGGGACGCACGTATTACGAAGTCACCATGACCGAGGGCGCGGGCTGGTACCCGAACCAGTACCTCTACCTGCCCGGCGATGACGAATCGGAGTTCCGTGTCAGCCGGGTGGAAGGCGACAAGGCGACGCTGCAGATCGTCGATGACTTCCGCCACAGCCAGCACGCGGTGTGGGGCATCAATGCGCGCAACCGCGAGCAGAACTTCGCGCTCAACGCGCTGATGGATCCGGAAGTCGACTTCGTCACCCTGCTCGGCACCGCCGGCACCGGCAAGACGCTGCTGGCACTGGCGGCCGGCCTTGCGCAGACGATGGACCAGCAGCGCTACCGCGAGATCATCATGACCCGCGCCACGGTCAGCGTGGGCGAGGACATCGGCTTCCTGCCCGGCACGGAAGAAGAAAAGATGACGCCGTGGATGGGCGCGCTGACCGACAACCTGGAAGTGCTGACGCACAACCAGGAAGGCGGTGCGTGGGGGCGCGCGGCGACCAACGACCTGCTGGCCTCGCGCATCAAGATCCGCTCGATGAACTTCATGCGCGGGCGCACGTTCCTGTCGCGCTACCTGATCCTCGATGAGGCGCAGAACCTCACGCCCAAGCAGATGAAGACGCTGATCACCCGCGCAGGCCCTGGCACGAAAATCGTCTGCCTGGGCAACGTGGAACAGATCGACACGCCCTACCTGACGGAGACGACATCCGGCCTGACCTACGCGGTGGACCGCTTCAAGAACTGGGCGCACAGCGCGCACATCACGCTGCGGCGTGGCGAGCGGTCGCGCCTGGCGGATTACGCGTCGGAAGTGTTGTAACCGGACACGGGTGCCGACGCCATGGGCCTCCACCTTCCCCGCTGGGTCTGGATCGGCGCCGTCCTGCTGGCGTGCGTGGCGGGGATGGTCAATGTCATCGGCTATCTCGGCTTCGAGCATCAGGCGGTCAGCCACCTGACCGGCACTACCAGCCTGCTGGGGGCGGCACTCGCGCAGGGAGACCTGCGCGCAGTGACGCACCTGTGGGGCATGCTGATCGCGTTCTGCCTTGGCGCGATGCTGAGCGGCCTGATCATCCAGGACCAGACGCTGAAACTGGGGCGTCGCTACGGCGTGGTACTGGCGCTGGAAGCGGTCGTGCTGCTCGCCGCGATTCCGCTGTTCAAGCAGGAACAGATCTGGGGCGCCCTGCTCGCCGCCATGGCGTGCGGACTGCAGAACGCGATGGTCACCACCTACAGCGGTGCCGCCGTCCGCACCACGCACCTCAGCGGCATGTTCACCGACCTCGGCATCGGACTGGGCCACCTGCTGCGCGGGATGCCGCTGCCGGTGCGCCGACTGACCCTCAGCGGCCTGATCATCAGCGGTTTCCTCGCCGGAGGCGTGCTCGGCGCGTGGCTGTACCTGCGCCTCGCCTACGACGCGCTGCTGGTGCCCGCGATGCTCACCGGCCTCACGGGTATCGCGCACGTCGTATATCTGCATCGACGCTTCGTCGATACGGGCGAGGAGCCGGTGGATCACGGCGTCGAACGCGGACCACCGGATTGATCCGTCCTTTCCCGGGTGTCAGTGCCTGAAACGCTCACGTAGCCGGATCAGCGGCCTCTCCACCGCGAAATAACTGGCGCTGGCCGCCAGGAAAGGCAGGACAATCGCCAACGGCAGCATCTCGCGCGCGAGCGGGACATTCCTGCCCAGGAAGATCTGTTGCCACAGATAGAGCGAGTAGCTGATGGTGCCGATGAACACGGCCACCTGGCTGTTCAGCACGCGATCGATTCCGGGATTGACCCGGAACACCACACCGAGCAGGCAGACCGCGATGGCGATGTTGACCAGGGTCGCGCCCACCGGCAGGTAGAACGACGGCCATTCGGAGAACGACGCCGCCATCACGGCAACCAGCGCCGCCAGCGGATAGGCCGCCGCCGGAATCGCATCCGCCAACCGTTCCTTGCCGAACCGGTGCACCAGCAGCGCGGCCAGGCAACCCGTGGCCAGTGAATCCGCCACGTACTGGAACTCTTCGTCGATCCCGATGCGCGCCTGCGGCCACCCCATCCACGCGACCACACGCACCAGCGGTGCCAGCGCGATGATGACCCCCACCACGACGGCGGCGCGCTTGCCCGACCACAGGAACAGCAAGGGCCAGAGCAGGTAGAACTGCTCTTCCACCGCCAGCGACCACAGGTGCCCCAGCGTCCATCCACGGTCGTGGTGGTAATCCATCGTATAGGTCAACGCATGCAGCACGTCCCCGGGCTTCAGTGTCGCCCAGCCGATGGACGCCACCACGACCGCGCACGCAATGTACAGATAGGCTGCGGGGAAGATCCGGATCGTCCTGCGCAGGTAGAAGTCGCGCAAGGAAACACGCCCCCGCCGGCTGCGTTCGTCGATCAGCAGCGTGGTGATCAGGAAACCGGAGAGCACGAAGAAGATCGCCACGCCGAAGCGTGCGATATCGAGCACGAGCAGGTTCCTGATCACCACCGGGAACTGGGGAAGGCCGGCGGCGTGCCCCAGCAGGACCATGAGCACGGCGATCGCACGCACGCCATCGAGCCCTGAAAGCCGTTTTCCCACGCCATCCCCTGTCGCCGTTTCCGGCACGCCTTGCGATACCCCCTAGACGCAGGATGCGCGCCAACGGGGCCATCCGGCGCAAGGCTGACGGCATAATGGCCGCATGCGCTCACCTTCCACTGTCTCCGCCCTGACCATCGCCGGTTCCGATTCCGGTGGCGGCGCCGGCATCCAGGCCGACCTCAAGACCTTCGCGGCGCACCGCGTGCACGGCCTCTCCGCGATCGCTGCGTTGACCGCGCAGCACACCAGGGGCGTAACGGCGGTGAACGTGCCGCCGATGGAATTCCTGCGCGCGCAACTGGATGCGTGCTTCGAGGACTTCGATATCCGCGCGGTCAAGCTGGGGATGCTGGCCACCGCCGAGGTGATCGGCGCCGTGGTCGAAGCACTCGTCCGGCACAACCCCGGCACGGTGGTCGTCGACCCGGTGATGGTCGCCACCAGTGGCGCGAGGTTGCTGGAGAACAACGCGCTGGACGCCATGCGCCGCCAGTTGCTGCCACTGGCCGACGTGCTGACGCCCAATCTGCCCGAAGCCGAACTGCTGCTGGGACGCACGATCCCCGATGTGCAGGCGATGCGCGACGCGGCGCGGGACCTGCTGGCGCTGGGCGCGCACGCCGTGTTCCTCAAGGGCGGCCATCTGCCCGGCGACGGGGACGTCGTCGACCTGTATGCGGATGCGGAAGGCGTGGCGGAAACGGCGCATTCGCGCCTCGCACTTGAAGCCCATGGCACCGGCTGCACGCTGGCGTCCGCCATCGCGGCCCGCCGGGCGCAGGGCATGGCGATGAAGGAGGCCTGCCTCGCCGCATCCGACTACGTGCACGCCGGGCTTCGGGGCGGCTACCGCCCAGGACGCAGCGAGATCCTCGTGCTGGACCATTTCGGCGCCGCGCCCGTCTGATGGACGACATCGACATGCCCACGATTTCAGCGCACGACATCCCGCTGACCACGCCCGACGGCCATGCGTATGCGTTGATGGCGCGCATCCCCGCGCAGGCGAACTCCGCCGTGCTGTGGGTCCCCGCCCTCGGCGTGGCGGCGCGGCATTACATGCCGTTCGCGGAGGGCCTGGCCGCACGCGGCATGGCGGTGTTCGTGCACGAATGGCGCGGCAACGGCAGCAGCTCGCTGCGCGCGGACCGCCGCCATGATTGGGGCTACCGCGAGCTGCTGGGCATGGACCTGCCATCGAGTCATGCGGAACTTCGCCGGCAGCTACCCGATGTGCCGCATGTGATCGGCGGGCACAGCCTGGGTGGGCAGCTCGCGGCCTGCCATCTGGGCCAGCATCCCGACGCATTCGCAGGGCTGTGGCTGGTCGGCAGCGGCACGCCTTACTGGCGTGCGTTCCCCGCGCCGCGCGGCTACGCACTGCCGTTCTTCTACCAGTTCGCGCCCTGGCTGGCACGCGCATGCGGTGCGCTGCCCGGTCGTCGCCTGGGGTTTGGCGGCGACGAAGCACGCAGCCTGATCCGCGACTGGGCACGCGTGGGCCTGAGCGGCCGCTATCGCGCCGCCGGCTTGCCGGTGGATCTGGAAGCCGGCATGCGCCAGGTCCAGGCACCACTCCATGGCGTGCTCTTCGACGACGACTGGCTGGCGCCGGAAAGCTCGCTGCGCGCGCTGGCGGCCAAGATGCCTGGAAGCCCGACCCGCGTCACCACGCTGCACCACGCGGCGCTGGGCACGCATGCGGATCACTTCGCCTGGATGAAGCAACCTGCCGCCGTGATCGACGCCCTGCTGTCCTGATCGCGGATCAGCAGCCCACGACGATGCTGTCGCGTCCCTGCGCCTTGGCACGGTAGAGCGCGCTGTCCGCACTGTTGATCCAGTCCGATACCGATGCGATGCCCGGATGCGCTTCGGACAGGCCGATGCTGACGGTGCAGCGCAGGCCGCGTGCGGAAAAGGCACAGGCGGCCACCTGCCGCCGCAGCCGCTCCGCCGCCACGATCGCTTCTTCCCAGCGCGTATCGGGCATGACGACGCCGAACTCGTCGCCGCCATAACGGCCACCCGTGTCCACATCGCGCAGGCAGGCCTTCAACAATCGCGCGAACTCTTCCACCACTTCATCCCCGACCGTGTGGCCGTAGCCGTCGTTGATGTCCTTGAAACGGTCGATGTCGATCAGCACCAGCACCGCCGTCCGGCCTGATCGCTGGAAGCGCTTGAGCTCGGTGGTGGCGGCATGCAGCCATTGCTGCCGGTTCATCAGCCCGGTGGCGGCATCGAAGCGCGCCATCTTCTCCAGCAGGTCCTTCTGTTGCCGCGCCTTGCGCGACAGCGAGTGGGTGGCAACGCCGATCGCCATCGGATAGATGGCCAGGAACGGCAGGCAGGCCAGGACCACGGGGTAGCTGGTGTAGGGATCGAAGGCGAAACCCCACGCTGCGCTGGCCGCCAGGCAGGTCAGCATCATCGTGCCCAGCGTGCGGATGCCGAAGCGTCCACCGCCGATGATCACCTTGTCCATCGTCAGCATCACCGCCAGCAGCACGCTGGGCAGCGCATCGAAGTGCATGGCGGCGATCCAGAAGCCACCCATCGCCGCATCGAAGGTCAGATTCTGGAATTCGGCCTGGATGGGTTCGTCCCGGCTCAGCTTCACCCGCAGGTAGGCCAGGTGCGGCCAGAGGAAGCCATTGGCGATCAGCAGCACCCACAGGGCGGGCGACGCCGAATGTTCGTAAAGCACGGCCGCCACGCATATCGCGCCCAGCCCCAGCCCCAGCGCGCGCATCCGGTACATGCGCAGGCCATAGCGTGAGCGGTTCTGTTCCGCCATGTCGCGTGCAGCGTCGGAGGACAAGCGGATCCAGGCGGTGGGAATTGAGCGGATTCTCGGCCAATCACGCGGGCGGTGCCAGCCCGCGACACGACGCCGCGCCCCCGCTTATGCCAACCGGGTCACGTTCGGCGCATCGATCATGCCGCCGGGTAGCCCTGGGGATTCCGGGATTGCCAGCGCCACGCATCGCGGCACATCGCTTCCACCCCCAGTTCGGCCTGCCAGCCGAGCGCCTGTCGGGCCAACGAGGGATCCGCGTACACCTCCGCCACGTCGCCGGGCCGCCGTGCGACCACTTCGTAGGGAATGTCCCGTGCGGCCGCATCCGCGAATGCCTTCACCAGCTGCAGCACGCTGACCCCCTGGCCCGTGCCCAGGTTGACGGTCAGGTTGCGTTGCTCGCGGGCAAGGAAATCCAGCGCATCGGCATGCGCGCGCGCCAGGTCCATCACATGGATGTAGTCACGCACACCGGTGCCGTCCAGGGTTGGCCAGTCGCCGCCGAATACGCTCAGCCGGTCACGCCGCCCCACCGCCACCTGGCAGATGTACGGCATCAGGTTGTTGGGAATGCCGGTGGGATCTTCGCCGATGAGGCCCGATTCGTGCGCGCCCACCGGGTTGAAGTAGCGCAGGTTCGCGGCATGGAATTCCGCGTCGCTGCGGCACAGATCGCCGATGAGCTCTTCCATCACCAGCTTGGTGCGGCCATAGGGATTGGTGACCTGGAGGCTCGCGTCTTCGCGCACGGGTACGCTGGCGGGGTCTCCGTAGACCGTGGCGGAGGAACTGAATACCAGCCGCCTGACGCCTGCCGCCTGCATGCCGTGCAGCAGGTTGAGCGTGCCGCCGATGTTGTTGTGGAAATAGTCCAGCGGACGCTCGCAGGATTCGCCCACCGATTTCAGCGCAGCGAAATGCACGACCGCATCGAACGGCTGGCGTTCGAAGAACCGCGAGACGGCCTCGCGTTCGCGCAGGTCCAGCGGCTGGAAAGGCACCGGGTGGCCGGTGATCTGCTGCAGCCGGGTCAGTACGCCCGGCGAGCTGTTGCTGAAATTGTCGGCCACCACCACATCATGGCCGCGTTCCACCAGCACCACGTAGGTGTGCGCGCCGATGTAGCCGGCGCCGCCGCACAACAGGATCCGCATCTCGACTCCCCCGGTCGCAGGTCGCAGGTCGCGCCATCTTCCCGATGGACGATTGCCCCTTGTTACGCAGGCAGCGACACATTCAGGCCAATCCTGGCGCGTGTCCTCCCGGGCGTGCTTTGGACGTTGATCGACTCGACACCAGGCCGGGAACCGGGCGAACGCGCCCACCGCGCCACCGTATAGACTTCTCGACAGACGCGACACACAGGGGATCTCCACATCGATGAACGCACCACTGCCTACCCTGGACCAGGCCAGGATCGCCGTGATTGGACTGGGGTATGTCGGCCTTCCGCTGGCCGTCGCCTTCGGTCGCAGGTTTCCCACCCTCGGGTTCGACATCAACGGCAAGCGCGTGGCCGAACTGCGCGGGCATCATGACCACACGCTGGAAGTGACCGCCGAGGAACTGCGCGACACGCCGCAGCTCGACTTCAGCGACGATCCGGCCGCGCTGGCAGGCTGCAACGTATTCATCGTCACCGTCCCCACGCCGATCGACGACTACAAGCGCCCCGACCTGCATCCGCTGGAATCCGCCAGCCGCGCCGTCGGCCGCGCCATCGGCAAGGGCGCGGTCGCCATCTACGAATCCACCGTCTATCCCGGCGCGACCGAGGAAGTCTGCGTGCCGATCATCGAGCGCGAGTCCGGGCTTGTCTTCAACCGGGATTTCTACGCCGGCTACAGCCCCGAGCGCATCAATCCCGGCGACAAGCAGCATCGGCTGGAGACGATCATGAAGGTCACCTCCGGCTCCAGCCCCGAGGTCGCCGACTTCGTGGACGCGCTGTACGGCAGCATCATCACCGCCGGCACGCACAAGGCCAGCAGCATCCGCGTGGCGGAAGCCGCCAAGGTCATCGAGAACACCCAGCGCGACGTCAACATCGCGCTGATCAACGAACTGGCCCTGATCTTCCACCGCCTGGGCATCGACACCCACGAAGTGCTGGAAGCCGCCGGCACCAAGTGGAACTTCCTGCCATTCCGCCCCGGCCTGGTCGGCGGCCACTGCATCGGCGTGGATCCGTACTACCTGACCCACAAGGCGCAACAGATCGGCTACCACCCGGATGTGATCCTGGCCGGACGACGCATCAACGACGGCATGGGCAGCCATGTCGCCCGCCGCGTGGCCAAGCTGATGGCCAAGCGCAACCTGCCCACGGCCGGCGCCAGGGTGCTGGTGCTGGGCCTGGCCTTCAAGGAAAACTGCCCCGACGTGCGCAATACGCGGGTGGTGGACATCGTGTCCGAACTGCGCAGCTACAACACCCATGTCGACGTGCACGACCCGTGGGTCAACGCGGATGAAGCACGGCACGAATACGGACTGGAACTGGTGGCGGAGCCACAGGCCGGCCAGTACGATGCCATCATCCTGGCGGTCGCGCACCGGGAGTTCACCGAACGGGGCGCCGAAGGTGTCCGCGCACTCGGCAAGCCCGGCGCCGTGCTCTTCGACGTGAAGCGGGCCCTGCCCCGCCACGCCGTCGACGACTGCCTGTAAGCGACCCGATTCCACGAGACCCTGTTGATGCGCGTACTGGTCACCGGCGCTGCCGGCTTCATCGGCTCCCACCTCAGCCATCGCCTGCTCGATCGCGGCGACGAGGTGCTGGGGTATGACAACCTCAATGCCTACTACGACCCCACGTTGAAGGAGGCCCGCCTGGCCCGGCTCCTGCCGAAGGCGGGCTTCCATTTCGTGCGCGGCTCGCTGGAAGACCGCACGGCACTGGAAGCGGCTTTCGATGCGTTCAAGCCGCAGCGCGTGGTCAACCTGGCCGCCCAGGCCGGCGTGCGCTACTCGCTGGAGAACCCGCACGCCTACATCGACAGCAACATCGTCGGCTTCACCAACATCCTGGAAGCCTGCCGGCACCGCGGCATCGAGCATCTCGTCTACGCATCGTCCAGTTCGGTCTATGGCGCGAACCGGAAACTGCCGTTCGCGGTGGAGGACAGTGTCGACCATCCGGTCAGCCTGTACGCGGCCACCAAGAAGGCCAACGAACTGATGGCGCACACCTACAGCCACCTGTTCGGCATGCCCACCACCGGACTGCGCTTCTTCACCGTGTACGGCCCCTGGGGCCGGCCTGACATGGCGCTGTTCCTGTTCACGAAGAACATCCTCGAGGGCAAGCCCATCGATGTGTTCAACCACGGCCACCACAGCCGCGACTTCACCTTCGTCGACGACATCGTGGAAGGCGTGATCCGCACGCTGGACACCGTCCCTGGCCCGGATCCGGCGTACGACCCGCTGCTGCCGAACCCGGGTTCGTCCAGCGCCCCGTACCGCGTCTACAACATCGGCAATCACCAGCCGGTGCAGTTGCTGCGCTACATCGAAGTGCTGGAGGACTGCCTGGGCCGCAAGGCGGAGAAGCGCCTGCTCCCGATGCAGCCCGGCGACGTGCCCGACACCGAAGCCGACGTGGAAGCCCTGCGCCGCGATACGGGCTATTCGCCGACGACGCCCATCGAGACCGGCGTGCGCCGGTTCGTGGACTGGTACCGGACGTTCTACGCCGAGTAAGCACGACCAGGAGCGCCGGCAAGGCGCTCCGCAGTGGCCGGATTCCCCTGTCGCCGCCGTTGTTACCGGCATCAGCAACTCCAGGGGATCCTCCGATGAAACGCCTCTTTGCCGGCCTTGCCGCCACCCTCCTTTCCATGCTGCTGGCGTCGTGCGCCACCTCCTCCGGCAGCGAGACGCCACCGCCCGCGACAAGCACGCTGGGTACCGATGCGTACCACATCGGCGTGGACGACATCGTGCAGGTCTCCGTGTGGCGCAACCCGGAACTCGGCATCACCGTGCCGGTGCGTCCCGACGGCATGATTTCGGTGCCGTTGGTGGGCGACGTGCCGGCCGGCGGCCGCACCCCGGGGGACGTCGCGAAAGACATCCAGGAACGCCTGGCGACCTACGTGCGCGATCCGCAGGTGGCCGTGATCCTGACCGATCTGCGCAGCCACGAGTACCTGTCCCGGGTGCGCGTCACCGGTGCCGTCCGCCAGCCCGTGTCGCTGCCCTACCGCCCCGGCATGACGGTGCTGGACGCCGTGCTCGCCGCCGGTGGCATCACCGAGTTCGCGGCCGCCGACAGGTCCGACCTGCACCGCAAGGGCGCCGAGCAGACCCAGACCTATGCGGTCCGGCTTGACCGCATCCTCAACCGCGGCGACCTGAGCACCAACTACACGGTGTCGCCCGGCGACGTCATCACCGTTCCCGAGCGCACGTTCTGATGAGCCAGAGCAATCTTCCCGCGCGGCGCGGATACGCTGCGCCGGCCGCGCCTGCGGGCGCGCTGTCGCCCAACGAACTGGCCCCGATCCTGCTGCGCGAAGCACGCCGCCACCGCGTGGCGCTGGTCGGCATCTTCGCCGGCGTCGCCCTGCTGACGCTGGTGGTCGGATTGCTGGTGCTGCCGAAGAACTACACCGCCTCGACGACAATCCTGGCGCAGGAGAGCGACATCATCCAGCCGCTGCTGGAAGGCCGCGCGGTGGCGACCGGCGTCGTGGACCGTGCCGGCATGGCCCGGCAGGTGATCTACAGCCAGCGGGTCCTGCAGGATGCGCTGAAAACCGGCGGCTGGCTGGAAAACGTGCCCAACGCCGTCCAGCAGGACCGCCTGATGGAGCAGATCAAGGGCCGCATCGCGATCACCAGCCCGCGCCCCAACCTGATCCAGATCACCTACCGCGACAGCGATGCCAAGCGCACCTACGAGGTGACGGAGCGTCTGAGCGACATGTTCATCAAGGAGAGCCTGGCGGCGAAGGAACGCGAAAGCCGCGAGGCCTACGAGTTCATCAACAAGCAGGTGCAGGACTACCACGCCAAGCTGCTTGAGGCAGAGGAGCGCCTGCGTGCATACCGCTCGGCCAACACCGACGCCCAGCCCGGCAGTGCGACCGACGCCAACACGCGCATCAGCTCGCTGCGCACCACGGTCGAACAGACCCGCATGGCGCTGCTCGAACAGCGCTCGCGCGAAGGCGCGATCGCCTCGCAGCTCTCCGGCGAATCGGCGGTCACCGCCGTGCAGACGCGCGAGAGCCTGTACCGCGGGCAATTGCTGGAACTGCAGGGTCAACTGGATCGCCTGCTGCTGAACTACACCGAGCAGCATCCGGACGTCGTGCGGGTGCGCCACCAGATGGCCGACCTGCAGCAGTCGATGGTCAACGAGCAGAACCGTCGCGCCTCCGCGCCGCAGGGCGGGAGTCCGTTCGACGAGGCCCAGATGAACCCGCTGTACCAGGAGCTGCGCAGCCAACAGGCGCAGACCCGCCGCGAAGTGGCCGCGACCGCATCGCGCATGTCGATCGCGGAATCGATGCTCAACGACGAACTCAACCGCAGCCGGCGCATCGCCGACTCCGAAAGCGCGCTGGCCGAACTCACGCGCGACTACGAGGTCAACCGCGACATCTACCAGGACCTGCTGCGCCGGCGCGAGAACGCCCGCGTCTCCATGCAGCTGGACCGCGAAGAACGCGGCCTGACCCTGCGCGTACAGGATCCCGCGACGATGCCGTTGCGCCCGACGGGCCTGCGCTTCATGCACTTCGCCATCGGCGGGCTGCTGATGGCGGTGGGCATTCCCCTCGGCCTGCTGTTCCTGCGCGCACGCTTCGATCCGCGCATCCGCTCGGCGCACCAGGTGCAGCGTCTCACCGACCGGCCGCTGCTCACCGTGGTACCGACCTACCACTCGCCGCGTGACCGTCGCCAGGAGTTGACCCGCAACGCGATGAGCGTCGGCATCCTCCTGGTCGTCGTGCTCGCGTATGGGCTCGTGTTCGGCCTCAAGCAGCTTGCCGCCTGAGGCCTCCGCCATGACCCAACACGCCACAATGGAAAAGCCAGTGACCCCGGACAACGACCGACTGCACGGCGTACCCTACCGCGCCGATACCTCCCGCTCGCTGGCCCTGATGGACGAGCCCACGGCATTGACGCCACGCGAACTGGAAGAGCGTCGCGTCATCCATCGCAACGATTCCGTGCGCGAACAGGCCGATGCGTTCCGCGAGCTGCGTACGCGGCTGCTCGCGCTGGGCGGCGAGCGCAACTTCGTCACCCTGGTGGCGCCGGTGAGCCACGGCTGCGGCGGCAGCTTCGTTGCCCGCAACCTGGCCACGGCGTTCGCGTTCGACGACACCAAGAGCGCGCTGCTGGTGGACTGCGACGCGCTGCATCCGACGCAGCACACCGCGCTGCGCGTGGACGCCGGGCACGGCGGGCTGATGGATTACCTGGATGACAGCGACACCGATCTCGCCCGCATCCTCTACCGCACCGGCGTGCCGCGCCTGCGCCTGATTCCGAGCGGCCGCCAGCGCGAGATGACCGGCGAAGCGTTCAGTTCGTTCCGCATGCGCGCGATGATGGATTCGCTGCGCAGCCGCTATCCCGACCGCTACCTCGTCCTCGACAGTCCGTCGGTACTCGGTTCGCCCGATGCGCGCATCCTCTCCGAGCTCGCCGACCTGGTGGTCCTGGTCGCGGGCTACGGCAAGGTCACGCCGGAGAAGCTGGAGAAGGCCATCGGCAGTTTCCCGGCCGACAAGGTGGCCGGCGTGGTGTTCAACGAAATCCCGTGAAGCAGCCAAGGAGCATCGGCATGCGCGTCACCCGCCTTCGCGTTTCCGTCATCGCGGCCTCCGTGCTGGCCACGTTCTCCGGCCACGCGTTCGCCGCGCGGGTCGATTACACCGTGGACCTCGGCATGGAGCACAACAGCAACGTGACGATGGTGCCGGCCGACCCCATCGAACAGCGCTACCTGCGCGCCGGCGTCGGCTTCAGCGTCACCGAGAACATCTCGGCGCTGCAGCTGAGCCTGGACGGGCGCGCCGAGTACCGCGACTACGAGGACGACGTCTTCGCCGACACCGTCGATGGCACGCTCTCCGGCCGCATGAACTGGGTGGCCATCCCGCAGCGCCTGTTCTTCGTGGTGGAGGACAACCTGACGGTGCAGCCGGTGGACTCGCTGGTACCCGATGGCCCGGGCAACCGCCAGCAAGTGAATGTGTTCTCCGCCGGTCCGACGGTGCTGTTCAACTGGACGTCTTCGCTGCACGGGCAGGCCGAGCTGCGCTACGTGCACAGTGATGCCGAAGTGACCGACGAGTTCAATTCGCAGCGCCTCGCCGCCGCGGTCCGCACGATCAAGGAACTCTCGCCCACCAGCCGCGTATCGTTGAACCTGCAGGCGCAGCGCGTGGACTTCGACGACGACATCGTGGCCCGCGACTACAACCGCTACGACATCTACGGACGCTATGTCCGCACGCTGGCCAACTTCGAACTGGGCGCGGACCTGGGCTATTCGCGCATCGACTACCGGCAGGGCGAGTCGCGCTCCGAGCCGCTGCTGCGCGCGGATGCCGAGTGGAACCTGTCTCCGCACAGCCAGCTGATCGCGGCCGTGTCCAGCCAGTTCTCGGACACCGCGACAGATGCACTGACCGGCATCCAGTCCGAGGCCACGGTGCCGGAGAACGTCCTGACCGGCGACGCGGTGGTGAATGCCTCACCGTACGAGGTCCGCAGCATCGACCTCGGCTACCGGTACACGGGCACGCGGTTGACCTTTTCCGTCACCCCGTACGCACAGAAGCGCGACTACGTGGATTCGGATACGTTCGACCAGAAGACGCGCGGCGCGCGCTTCGACCTGCAGTGGCTGATCCGTCGTTCGCTGACGCTGGGAAGCTACGCCACCTGGGAACGGCTGGACTACACGCAGCTCAACCGCGAGGACGAGACCTCGCGCGTGGGCGCGAGCCTGGAATACCAGTGGGCGCCCCGCTGGTCGGCGCGCCTGCACGCCGAGCGCTACAAGCGCGACAGCACCGACATTGGCCAGAGCGTCTCGCAGAACCTGATCTACCTGAGCATCGCCTACTCCAACCGTTGAGGTGTCCGGCATGCGCGCCACGCCCTCCAGATTGAAGACGCATGGCATTCCCAGTGCGGTGTTGCTGACGCTGGCGTTGCTGGCAGCCGCCATCGGCCATTGCGGTGCAGCCGATGCACCGGAGACGACCGCGGCGCAGGAGCCCCGCGCGACACAGGCCTCCGCCGATGCGCCGCAGGCGACGGCCGCGCCTGCCTCCCCGCCCGCAACGGCAGGGACCGACCAGCTGAAGATCGACCTGACGTTCGTCGATCGCAGGTCGCCGGAGTACGGCCGCTTCCGCAACTGGGTGGACACCGCCGTATCGGGCAGCCCGGGCTATGCGTTCAGCGCCAGCGACGCCGCCCTGATGTTCCTGCTCAGCGGGGGCGAGAAGTACTGCAAGCTCGCCGTCCGCATGGTGGAAAAGGAAGTCGCTGAAGCCGAGAGCGCGATTGCAGGCGGTTCGCGCCCCGCGATCGCCGGCGATTCGTACCTGGAGGTCGGTCCCCGCATCGCGGACCTGGCGATGACGCTGCACGCCTGCACCAGCATGATCGATGCCGCGCAGCGGCAGCGCTGGTCCGCCCTTGCCGAGCAGGCGGTGTGGAACGTCTGGAACCCGGGCCGGGCGCAGTGGGGCGGACGCACCCACGCATGGACCGGCTGGTCCATCGACAATCCCGGCAACAACTACTACTACAGCTTCATCGAAGCGACCATGTACTGGGCGCTGGTCAGCGGCAGCAAGACCTGGATGGACGAGCTGAAGACACGCCGCCTGCCGCCGTTGAAGGCGTACTACGCCGAATTGCCGGGCGGCGGCAGCCGCGAAGGCACCGGCTATGGCGCTGCGCAGATGCGCCTGTTCGGCCTTTACCGCCTGTGGAAGGACAGCACGGGCGAGGACCTGGCCACGGCCAGCACGCATGCGCGCGACAGCATTCCGTACTGGATACATGCCACGGTGCCCACGCTGGACCGCTTCGCGCCGATCGGCGACCAGGCGCGCAGTTCGATACCCGAACTGTTCGACTATCACCGCCGCCTGGTGCTGGAAGCGCGCCAGCTGACGACGGATGCCGATGCGCGCGCGATGTCGTCGTGGTGGCTGCGCAGCATCTCGGTGCCGCGCATGAGCCAGGGCTTCAACAGTCGCTATGACCTGTTGCCGGCCGGTGATGGCGGCGATCCGCCCCCGGCTCTGGTCTACCACGCTGAAGGTGCCGGCCACCTGTTCGCGCGCAGCGACTGGGGCAAGGACGCGATGTGGATGTCGTTCGTCGCCGGCCCCTACAACGAGAGTCACGCGCACCAGGAACAAGGCGGATTCACTCTGTTCGCACGCGACTGGCTGGCGGTGACCGAGAACATCTGGAGCCACAGCGGCATCCAGCAGGGCACGCCCGTGCACAACGTGGTGCGCTTCGAACGCGCCAATCCGGACGCGCAGCAATGCGCGGCGCCGCGCGGCGACACCGTGGTACACCAGTGCGAAACACCGCGCTCGCGCTCCCGCGTGACCGTGACGCCGCGGCCCGATGGCGGCATCACCGCGACGGCCGACCTGACCCCGGTGTATCGCGACAATCCGGCCCTGCAGTCCTGGCAGCGGCGCATCGAGTTCGGTGGCCGCAAGCTGCTGGTGCAGGACGATTTCCGGCTGGGCACGGGGACCCGTGCGATCTTCCAGGTCAATGTTCCGGAGCGCCCCACCGTCCAGGGGAACGAAGCCATCGCCGGGCGGCTGCGCATCCGCGTGCTGGAGCCCGCGAATGCGATGCTGCGTGTCCACACCTGGAGCGACGATGACGCGCAGGAGTTCAGGCGCGGCTGGCGGGTGGATGTCTCGGGCGGACAGACCGGCTACAAGGTGGAACTCAGCGAGAAATGACCCGGGTCGTATCGGGCGACGCAAGCGGCGCAAACAGTGCGGCGCGTCGCAAAGCCGTCCTCACGAGCCCGTGACCTCCCCTGCCGCCGGCTGAACCAACCTGCGTTTCTGTGACCCAGCCCGTCCGTTTTGACGGAAGCCCCACGTTATGATCCGCCCGCCGTTGCGCGGATCGCATGTAGCGAGGGGGCGCTGCAGCGGGTAGTCACCAGCCTCGAGGGCTGTCGTCTTCCAATTCGTTCGTGCGCGGTTTTCTTGCCAGGAGAACCCCTTTGTTGCGCACGCCCGCTTCCCCCCGCCGCACCCGCCGGTTGCCCATCGCCCTGTTCCTGGGCGCCGCATCGCTTACCGCCCTGACCGCTGCCAGCGCCGCCGGCGGCCTGTTCGGGCTTCGTGCCCAGGCCTTCGCATCCCACGCCTGGATCCAGGCCGAAGATGACTTCGCCGAGTTGCGCCAGGATACCCGCGACCACGTCCTGCGCTTCTGGACACGCGCCTCCGCCAACACCCGGCTCGCCCGCCGTGCGCGCGAACGCGCTGCCATCGGCACACAGGGCGCCAGCACGACCAATCCCGTCGTCCTCACGCCGGTTGCGCCCACCGTGGATTCAACCCCGGTCCTGAGCAGCGGCGGACGGATCAGTTCGAACTCCTCCCGGCCACGGCTGGTGAACCTGCCCATGCCGGTGCCGGCGGTCGACAAGACCTCTGCGGCCTACACC
This sequence comes from Pseudoxanthomonas sp. PXM03, assembly GCF_014852005.1. GTDB lineage: Bacteria > Pseudomonadota > Gammaproteobacteria > Xanthomonadales > Xanthomonadaceae > Pseudoxanthomonas_A. Next base: position 218,730 of record NZ_JACVAU010000002.1, read on the forward strand.
CGCTTCAAGGGCTGGGTGGATGCGGCCGTGGGCGGCAACCGCGGCTACGGCTTCAGTGCCGCCGAGGCCGCGCTGATGTACCAGCTTTCGCCCGAGGCCAAGTACTGCACGCTGGCTGTCAGCATGGTCGAGGCGCAGGTCAGCGCGGCGGAATCCGCGATCGCCGGTGGCGGCCGTCCTGCCGTGGCAGGGGATTCCTATCTCGAGGTCGGCCCGATGATCGCCGATGTCGCAGCCACCATGACTGCCTGCGGCGGCAGCATCACGGCCAGCCAGCGCACCCGCTGGTCCGCATACGCGGAACAGGCGGTGTGGAACATCTGGAACTACAACAACGCCCAATGGGGCGGTCGCAGCCATCCGTGGTCCGGCTGGTCGGTGAGCAATCCCGGCAACAACTACTACTACAGCTTCGTCGAAGCGACGATGTACTGGGCGCTGGCCAGCGGCAACAGCACCTGGTTCAACTTCCTCCGCGACAACAAACTGCCTGCGCTGCAGACCTACTTCGCCCGGCTGCCCGGCGGCGGCAGCAGCGAAGGCACCGGCTACGGGACCTCGCACATGCGGCTGTTCTCGCTGTACCGCATCTGGCGCGATGCCACCGGCACCGACCTGGCCAACGCCAACAGCCATGCGTCCGACAGCATCCCGTACTGGGTGCATGCCACGGTGCCCACGCTGGACCGCTTCGCGCCGATCGGCGACCAGGCACGCAGTTCGGTTCCCGACATCTACGACTACCACCGCCGCCTGATGCTGGAGGCCCGTTCGGTGGCGACCAATCCGGTCGTGCAGAACCAAGCGACCTGGTGGCTCAACAACATCTCGATCGCGCGCATGGGCTCCGGCTTCAACTATCGCTACGACCTGCTGCCTGCCGGCACCACGGCCGCCGTACCGTCGGAGCTGGTCTACCACGCCCGCGGTACCGGACACCTGTTCGCGCGTACCGGATGGACGCGTGATGCGATGTGGCTGGCGATCGTGGCCGGACCCTACAACGAGAGCCACGCCCACCAGGACCAGGGTTCGTTCACGCTGTTCTCCGGCGACTGGCTGGCGGTCACCGCCAACATCTGGAGCCACAGCGGCATCAACCAGGGCACCGATGTGCACAACCTGGTGCGCTTCGTGCGCAATGGCACGGTGGCACGCCAGTGCGAATCCACCACGCGGGCCTCGACGCTCACGGTCAATCCCGGCAGCGGCGGCGCCTTCACCGCCGATGCCAACCTGACCCCGGCGTTCTGCAACAGCGACGCGGTCACCAACTGGCAGCGCAACTTCACCTTCGCCAACCGCCGCCTGACCGTCCGCGACAGCTTCAGCATCACCAGCGGCACCACCGCGACGTTCCAGGTGAACGTGCCGGTTGCGCCGACACTGGTGAACAGCCGCGAAGCCACGGCGGGCCGCCTGCGCGTACGCGTGCTGGAGCCGGCCAACGCGACGATCAACAGCAACTTCAGCTCGGGCAAGTACGTCGAGGATGGCGCGCGCTTCCGCATCGACGTGCAGGGCGGCACCACCGGCTATGTCGTCGAACTGAGCGAAATCTGACCTGCCCCGTCACGGGCAGGGGTGAGGCCGCCGCCCGCGCGCACGCAGGCGGCGGCGCATGTCCAGCACGGGGATGGGCATGCAGCTGATCGACATCAGGCTGAGGCGTTCCAGCGTGGGCCGTGCGACCAGCGCCGGCAACAGCAGGTGGCGTGCCGGCTGCAACCGGCGCGCATGGATCAGGTGGCGGGCGAACTCCGTACGGATCACCCGCACCTTCCACGCCACCATCGCGGCAGGCAGCGACAACTGTTCGCCCAGCGTCTGCGCGTTGTGGATCTCCGCAGCGGCGCAGCGTTCGATACGACTGGTCAGGCTGCCTTCCACCGGCGTGTAACGGCCCACCAGGCCAGGGCAGGCACGCACCCGCCAGCCTGCGTGCGCGATGCGCAACCACAGGCTGTAGTCCTCGGCACCGATAAGCTCGCGCGCTTCGAAGAAGCCACCCAGCGTATCGAAGACGTCACGGCGCACCACGCTCATCGAGGTGCATATCCGGTTGCACCGCCACAGCAGGTCGAAATCCATCTCCGCCGGCAGCGCCAGGCGGTCCTCTCGCGCACTGCCATGCAGAAGACCGGCACGCGAATCCATCGCCAAGGGCATCTGTGCCTGCATCTTGTGCGGCAACCAGGTGTCGTCCGCATCCAGGAATGCCACCCATGGCGCCGATGTCGCGCGCACGCCTGCATTGCGCGCGCTGGCAGGTCCGCCGTTGGGCTGCCGCAGCAGTTCGACGACACCGCCATAGCCCGCCACGATGCGCGCCATCTCGTCGCCATCGGGGGAGCCATCGTCCACCACCACGATCTGGCGCGGCGGCAGGGTCTGCGCCACGACACTGTCCAGCGCGCGTGCCAGGGTGGCAGCGGCCTGGTACGCCGGAATCACCACCGCGTAGTCCGGCACCGTCACGGGGGAAGACGATGCCATGGTCACGCCAGCCTTGAGACGGGACGTCGCTTGAGCAGCGCATGCGCGATGTAGTGCAGCATGCACCACGCCGACCGCGGCCAGGGCAGGCTCTCGATGTCGCGGTAGATCCGCCACTGCCAGCCGGCGGCACGCAACTTGTTCGACGACACCGAACCTTCCCGGACGAGGTAGTACGCGAGCGGCCGCTCATCCGGCACGCGTTCGGCATGGCCGGCACGTCGCACCCGATCCAGCCAGAACACGTAGTCTTCATGCCCCATCTTCTGGAACGCCACCTCGCCCAGCGAGCGCTCGTAGATGCCGGTCAGGTTGCCGATGCGGTTGCTGTAGAGCATGCCGGCATAGTCCACGCGCGCCGGGGGCAGCACGGTCGCCAATGGCCTGCCATCCTCGCCCACGCGCTGATAGGCGGTGTAGCACACGCGCGCGCCGGTCCGCCGCATGTGTTCGAGTTGCAGGGCGAGCTTGTCGTGCGTCCACCAGTCGTCGCTGTCCAGGAACGCGACGTGGCTTCCGCGCGCGGCCTGCAACCCCCGGTTGCGTGCAGCCGCGACGCCCCCATTGACCTGGTGGATCGCCACCACGCGCCGATCGCGCGCTGCGTACTCGTCCATGATGGCCGGCGAACCGTCGCGCGAGCCGTCGTTGACCAGGAGCAGTTCCAGGTTCGCGTGGCTTTGCTGCAGGACCGAATCGATGGACCGGCGCATCGTGGCTTGCGCGTTGTACACGGGCATCACCACGCTGACCATCGGCGCATCCAGCGGGGCGGCTGGCGGAGCGTCCGTCACGCGGCCGCCTGTGCCATCTTGCCGCCTGCCCAGGATGCGCGCGGGGCCGGCAACGCATAGTCGCGGTAGGTGCCAGGATTGCCCTGCATGCCCGCCTCTGCGGCCTTGACGATGTTGTAGGCCTCGCGCGCGGTGACGTAATGCAGCACGTACTGCTTGCCATCGTTGTAGGCGGATTCGAGATAGTCGTGCATCGCATCAACCGGAGGACCGAGCAGCGTATCGATATCGCCTTCCTGCGTGCCGTGGGTATGGATCTTCACGAACAGCCAGTCGGGCCTGCCCTGCACGTGCACACCGGCGCGCACCCAGGCATCCACCCGTTGCGGCGTCGGCGGCTGGCCCCTGCGCACATCGGCATTCTCGATGCGCGGGATGATGCCCATGCGTCGATCCTTCCAGTTCAGGCCCAGCGGCCCCTGGATGAGCATCAGGTCGCCACTCGCCTGTCCGCCGACGCGGACCGGCACGCCCTGGTCGTGCGACTTCGGCGCATGCGGATCGTCGGTGGCGTAATAGATGCTGTTGATGGTGCTGGTCTGGGTGTCGCTGGGTGCGGAAGGCAGCGTGAAGTCCGCGTAGCATCCCAGCTCGCGCAGCAGGATCAGTTCGTTGTCCAGGCCGCACCAGCGGCCATCGGGCCGCGAATTGTCCAGGCACCAGTTGCCGTGGATGAAGCCGAAACGGAGTTCGCCCGTGGCCGGATCACGCGGCAGCGCGCCATGGCGTTCGTGCAGCACGCGGCAGAAACGCGACATGCCTTCCTTGAAGTTGGCCTCGGTATCGTTGTCGTGGTGCAGGTGCACTTCGATCTCGCCATAGCCGTCGGTGCACAGCGCGGAGAGCTTGTCGAGATACTCCGGCACGTACTCCTCTTCGGGATAGAAGAAGCTGTGCTGGGGCGGCCGGCCATCCGCATCGCGGTGGCGTCCGGCCAGCGTGCGGTAGTCACGGCACCAGCGGTCCACGCGCTCGCGCTGCGTCGCTTCATCGGCGCCATGCCACATGGGCTCGAAGTGGTCGACGAAGCAGAACATCACGTGCACGGGCCCCTCCACGGCGCGCATGCGCGGGCGCCGCAGGTAGTTGCCGATCCAGAGTTCCATGTTGCGCGAACGCAGCAACTTCCAGACCGCCAGCACGGTCGCCAGGATCACGACGGCCAGCCCCGCCAGCCACATCACACCGTCCAAGCATCCCCCTGTCGTTGCCGGCGCGTGGTCGCGCCATCGTCACTCCAGAAAACGCGACAACGCGGATGCACCGGCCACGCCTTGCCGGTGTGCGGCAGGGTCAATGCACGTGCGGGAGGGCGCGGAGATCGAAGCCTTGGGCCTTCCATGCCGGGATCAGGCGGTGCAGCATTTCGAGCGAATGGTCGCTGTCGTCGTGCATCAGGATGATGTCGCCACCGCGCGGTGGATGGCGCTCGATCGTCTCGAGCAACTCCGGCACCGGACGGCGGCTGTAGTCCAGACTGTCATACGACCAGTAGTCGATGCGGTGCCGGCGACCCACCAGCCGCGCCAGCATCGGCACGCTCAACACGCCGCGGGGTGGCCGGAATGCGTGGCGTGCGCGGCCATCGATGCCCTGCAGGAGTTTCTCGGTGCGATCGATCTCTTCCATCTGCTGCCCCAGCGTCAGCGATTCGAAGACCGGGTGCGAGTACGAATGGTTGCCCAGCGTGTGCCCTTCCGAGGCGATGCGGCGCGCGAGCGCGTCGTGCCGCTCCACTTCGCGCCCCACCAGGAAGAAGCTGGCCTTGGCATCATGCTCCGCCAGCAGGTCCAGCAATGGCGGCGTATGGGCAGGATGCGGGCCATCGTCGAACGTCAGGTACAACGCACGCCGCTCCCCGCTCGGGCCGGCGGTCGACAACCAGCCGTTCGGCAGGAAGCGCAGCAGTTTCAGGCGTCGTGGACGTGGATTCATGGCGATCAGGTTACCGGGAAGCGCAAAGTTTCATGAGATGCGTCCCTGCACGGCCATCGCACCGGACGACATGTCCTGGCCATCATCCTCGTAGAGGCCATGGTAACGCTCGGCCATGGTGCGGAACGAGGCTTCCGCCTGCGCCCACGCCTGCCCTGCCCGACCCATCGTCGCGGCACGGTCGCCGCCGCGCAGCAGCGCGATCAACGCCGTGGCGAGCGCGGCCGCATCCCCCGACGGTACCAGCCGGCCGTTCACACCCTCGCGGACAATCTCGCGGTTGCCACCCACATCCGTGGCCACGATCGGAAGCCCGGCGGCGCACGCCTCCAGCAGCGCGATCGAATAGCCTTCGCTGGACGACGACAGCGCGAACACTTCCATGCCCATGAGCAGGCGCGGCACATCATGGCGATCACCGAGGAACCTGACCGCGTCCGCCAGTCCGGCCTGCGTGGCCTGCGCTTCCAGCGCCTCGCGCAACGGACCGTCGCCGACGATGGCGAGGACCGCTTCCGGCACCTGCATGCGCACCTTGGCGAAGGCGCGCAGCAACAACGCGTGGTCCTTCACCGGCTGCAGTCGTCCCACGGTTCCGATGATCCGGCTGCCCGCAGGCCAGCCAAGTTCGGTGGCAAGCGTCTGGCGTGCATCCGGGCCAGCGGAACGGAAGCGCTCCAGCCGGATGCCGTTCGGCACCGCCAGCAGGCCATGCCGCGGATGCACGCCTTCCTCGGCGAACCGCTCGCGTGCGGCTTCGCATACCGCGACGGCGTAGTCGGTGAAGCGCATGCTCTGCCGGTACAGCCATTCCTGGCGACCGCTGCGCGAGCGACCGCCCATGCCGTGGCGGGTGTTGATGCGGCATTTCACGGGCAAGCCCAGCGAAGCCATCACCGCGTAGTAGTGCGCCATGGCGTTGTGCGTGTGGATGACGGCGTTGGGCGACTGCCGCAGCAATGCGCGTGCGCGACGCAGCGCGCGCAGGTCCAGGCCGGGCTGCTTGCCGCAGGCGTCCACCCGGACACCGCTGGCCAGCAGTTCCCTGGCCAGCAGACCCAGCTTGAACAGGCAGATGACCCGGCACTGGTGGCCCGCCTCGCGCTGGCTCGCGATCAAGTCCACCACGGTGCGTTCCAGCCCGCCCCGGTCAAGGTTCTCGACGAAATGCACGATCTCCACGCTCTTCCTATCCTCCAAGTTCCGACACGGTGACCCGCTGTTTGCCGCTGGGCGTCAGCGGGATCTCGTCCGTGAGGCGGAAGTTCAGGGCGACACTGTCGCCCACGACCTTGACCAGTTCGCTCCGCACATGTTCGATGATGCCGGCATCGAAGCCTGCGTCCGGCACGATCAGGATCTCGAATGCATCCAGTTGCTTCTGCACCACCTGGTAGCGCCGGATGCCGGTCGCGCCCAGGAAGGCATACACCACGTACTCGCCCGGCACGAACCGGCCATCACGCGTGCGCAACGCATCCAGCTTGCGTCCATCCACGCGCGCCAGCCGCGGCAGTCCGCGTCCGCAAGCGCAGCGGCCGTGGCCGGGCGTGGCGAGGTCGCCATTGACGTAGCGGAGCAGCGGCATGCCCAGGTTGTGCAGGTCGGTGATCACGAGTTCGCGCGGCCCTTCCCCGCCGACACTTTCGCCATGGCCGAGTTCCACCTTCAGATGGTCCGCGTTGACGTGAAGACCATCTCGGTGCTCGCATTCGGCGGCGATCAGCATGAACTCGCGGCAGCCGTAGGTGTTGTAGGCCGGCGCGCCGAAGGCCTGCTCGATGCGCGTGCGCTGCGCGTCATGCAGCGCCTCGGCGGCACCCAGGATGCGCAGCGGCACATGCACCCGGCGACCGGTGGCAATCAGCCAGTCCGCCATCTCCACGATGGGCGCGACGTAGGACACGATGGTTTCGGGCTGGAAACGATCGATCGCATCGGCGTACTCCGCCATGCGCGTGCGGTCCATCTCGAAGGCATTGAGCATGCGACGGTTGAAGGCGCCGTGGTAGAGGAGGTCCTTGCGCTTCTGCGCGCCGAGCGGCGTGCCCCACAGGTAAAGGGTGCGCTGCCCCAGTCGTGCACCGGCCCATCCGTAGCCACGCCACATGATCGCGACGCGGCGCTCATAGCTGTCGCGCGTGTAGCCGAACTTCAGGGGTTCGCCGGTCGAGCCGCCGGTGGTCTTGTAGAGCAGGCCGGCCCGCTGCGGGCCGGCGATCAAGCGCTCGAAGTTGGCGCGGATCGTGGGCTTGTCCAGCACGGGCAGCCGAGCGTAGTGCGCGGGATCGCGGATGTCCTCCGGCGCGGCAATGCCAAGCCCGGCCCAGGTGTCCCGGTAGTAGGGCACGTGCTCCCAGCAATGGCGCAGCAGGTGTTGCAGCTTCTGCCACTGGAGCGCATCGATCTGCTCCGGCGCCAGCCATTGCTGGCGCTCGTACTCGCGCAGGTACGACAGCGTCTTGCGCCCGCGCAAGCCGGATTCGTACGCGGGGAAAAGCACGTGGCGGAACAGGGGTTCGTAGAGACCCGTCATGAGGCGCCTTCCCCCGCACGTTCGTGGGCCCACGCCAGCAGGCGCGCGCCCATCCGAGGACGACCCGCGGCGAAGCGGCGGTGCAGCAGTTGCAGGTGCTCGATGTCGTCCCGGCTCCAGCAGCGCAGCAGGAGCGTGAACAGCGCATACGACAGCACCAGCAGCACGCCCCCCAGCAGGACCGCCGCCCAGGGCACCAGATGCCCCCGCAACGGCCACGCCAGCGCCGCCGCCAGCGCGCCCGCCAACAGCACGCGCCCCAGCGCGCCCCAGGCCAGCCGTGCATGGCTGACCCGGACCGCGAGCGAGATGTACAGCGTGGCGTTGACCAGGGCCACGGTGAGATAGCCGATCACCGCGCCCACCAGGGCGAAGTGCGCGATCAGCACGGCGGACAGCGTCAGCTTCAGCACGCCGCTGGTCACGGCCAGCACCAGGATGCTGCGCTGCCGGTCCGCGCTGACCAGCATGCTGGAGGCCCCCTGCGCCATCGTGGTCAGGCACGTGGCGAACAGGCAGGCCGAGAACAGCGGACCCGCCGCCCAGTATTCGGGCCCGTACAACAGGTGGATCACGTCGTCGCCGAATACCAGGCCGAACGCCATCAGCGGCGTCGCCAGCAGCGACAGGTAATGCGTGGTGCCGGCGAAGCGCCGCGCTGCGACTTCCCTGCCCTGGCTGAGCGCGCTCGCCATCATCGGCAGCAGCAGCGCGCCGAACACCCCCGGCACCAGCGCCGCCGCGCCGACCGCCAATTGGTAAGCCACTTTGAACTGGCCGGCATCATGGCTGTCCGCGTACAGGTTGAGGAACATCACCTCCACCTCGCTGGCCACCAGGAAGCTGACCGACACGGTCAGCGCCGTCCAGCGCATGTGATGGCCGATGCGCGCACGCAGTGTCGGCGGCAGCACCACGCCGGGCTGGCGTGGCGGAAGCAGCGGACGGATCTGCCGCAGCGACACCACGTAGAAGACGATGCCCGACAGCGAGAACACCGCCAGCAGCCATTCCACCGGCGCGTCCAGCTGCCACGCCGCGATGACGAGCAGCAGGTTGATGGGGGTGGACACCAGCGCCACGATCGCGGTGGCGCGGAAGTTCTCGAAGCCCTTCGCCACTCCGATGTTGAACATGTACGACGAGCGCAGCACCACGCCGAGGATCAGGAACCCCAGCAGCAGCGTGTGGTTCATGCCGGGCGCGACATGGTCGCCGGCGAAGATGAACAACGCGGCGCCCGCCAGCAGCACGAACAGCATGAACACCCGTTGCGCGCGCCGCAGGTAGGTGAGCACGTAGGGGATCTGTTCGAGGTGCCCGGATCCGCGCAGTTCGGCGATGAACTTGATCGCCGCACTGGCCGTGCCCGAGTTGGTGGTCGCCACGCCCATCGCCACCAGCCAGATCACCAGGCTGTAGGTGCCGAAACCCTCCGGTCCCAGGTGCCTGGCGATGATGATCGACGTCAGCATGCCCAGCACGTACTCGGTGTACATGCCCACCGAGGAGAACAGGGTGTTGCTGAGCGTGCGCGAGCGGGAGTTCATGCCAGGGCCAACAGGACCTTCACGGTCAGATACAGCCCGATAACGCCGATTACGGCAATAAGGGGCCAGCGGATGATGTCCCTGTCGAGCGAGAACTGCGGCAGGCTGGGGTACGTGGACCGCATGCGCGTGTAGTGGCCGACGACCAGCGCGACCAGCAGGTACAGGATGATCACGTAGCTGCGGCTGAGGAAGAACGCCGCCGTGAAGAAGCCGGTCAGCGACAACAGCAGGCTCAGGCTCAAGGCCTTGTCGGTCCTCCATTCCTTCAGCGCGATATCGTCGGGCACCTCGAGCGGCACGTCGTCGATGATGTCGTCGCCGCGGTTCACGATGGCCAGCATCATGCGGAAGCAGTAGCCCACGATCGCCAGCCAGACGGTGAAACCCACGATGCCCGTTTCCGCGAGCACCAGGACGAAGGAGTTGTGCGCCGTCAGTTCATGCAGGTCCGAGTAGCCGCCGGCACCGATGCCGAACACCGGACTGCCGATGAACATCTGGATGCCCTCGTACCACGATTCGACGCGTCCCATCGCGGAGGCTTCGGACACATCCATTTCCTGCATGCGCGAGGGCAGCATCATCAGCCCTCCCAGTGCGCCGGCGCCCATCAGGCCCGCCAGGAACAGGCCGCGCGTGCGCCAGACGTACACGCCCAGCATCGCCACCAGCGCCAGCAGCGTGCCGCGCGAATTGGTCAGGTAGCAGCCCCAGACCAGCAACACGATGGTGGTCCACCAGAACAGCCGCTTCAGCCCCAGCCAGCCACCCTGTGCGCTCAGATAGAAGGCCATCGGCAGGCACATCACGAACAACATGCCCAGGTCGTTGGGGTCGTTGAAGATGCCCACGTACTGGATGCGCGTGCCCTGCGAGAGCTCGACGCCGGTCCAGCCGATGCCCGTGCTGGCCTGGTCGATGCCGTGCACCGCCAGCACCGACGCACACACGATGAACACCCCCATCGTCACCTGCATGCGCTTGCGCGTATCCACGGCATTGGCGAGCAGCACGTAGGCCAGCAGCACGGGGGCGAACACGAAGAACACGAACAGCGCACCGCCCGCCCAGCCGTTCACCACCTTGGACACCATGGCGATGAAGAGGAAGATCGGGATCAGCAGGTACTGCGGCTGGTTGAACGACTTGCGCTGCGAGAACACCCACAGGCCCGCCGCCAGCACCAGCGCGATGGACTGCAGGGGCGGCCCGGGCGATTCGGCCACCGCCGGGTAGTCCTGTGGCCTGATCAGCACCAGGATCAGGTACACCAACAAGAAAAAGAACATGGTCCCCTGTCGCTCCTTGCCTCAGCCCGTGCGCAGCCGCGAGGCATAGGTGAACAGCTCCGGCAGCGCCATCATCGCCTGGAACCAGGGCATGTCCATGTGTCGCTCCACCGGCAGGCGGGGCAGCGAGAACTGCGTGGCCGGCCCCAGCCGGCCTACGCCGGCCACGTAGCTGCACGCCAGCCCGAAGCCCGCTGCGCGAACCGCCTCGACCGTGTCGTGGTTGAACGCATCGGGCCCGCCCACGGGATACGAGATGACCCGCGCGGGCACACCCAGTTCACGCTCCAGCGCGAGCTTGGAATCGCGCACCTCGCCCACCATGCGCTCCAGCGACAGCTTGGCCAGCATGCGGTGGTCCACGCCGTGCGACCCGATCTCCATGCCGCCACGCTCCATCTCGCGCAGCTGGTCCCAGGTCATGGGCCGGCAATCCGGGTGACCCACGGTGCGCGGGATGCCCCAGGTGGTTTCCAGCCGGGCAACGAGTGCCGCCTGCTCGTCGTCATCCAGCAGCTTCACCCGGTACAGCAAGTCGGAAGCCTGTCGCCGGCGCCCGGTCAGCGTGGCTTCCACCGCCCAGTCGATGCCCAGTTCGGGCACCTGCAGGCGCGCGCCGTCGGACACCGAGCACAGCATGTGCACCAGCCAGTCGTACGCGTACGGCCGCCCGGAATCGATGTGGCCCGTGGACACGAAGAACATCGCCGACATGCCCAGGTCGCGCAGGATCGGGAACGCGATGCGGTAGTTGTCGTCGTAGCCGTCGTCGAAAGTGATCAGCGTGGCGCCTGCAGGCAAGGGCCTGCGGCGATCGAGATGGTCCAGCACCTCGTCGAAGCGCATCGGCACGAAATTCGCCTTCAGGTGCTGCATCTGCTGGCGGAAGACGTCCGCGGACGCGCTGATCAACTCCGGATCGAAGCTGAAACCCTGCGGGTCGGACGACTCCAGCACGCGGTGGTACGCCAGCACGCGCACTTCTCCGTGCGCCCCCGGCCTCACGCGCTTCAGCAATGGCAGCGCGCCCAGCCGATGGCACCAGCGTGCCAACAGCTGCCGGCGCCCCACGCGCGCCGCGACGCTCATCGATGATCCCCTGGCCATCATCATCCGCAGTTCGGCAACCTTGCCTGTGCTGGTGAATACGTAGAAAGCCGGCGCGCGCGGCCAGCCCCTGGACTGGCCGGATCGCGCCCCGGAACGCGTATAGCTGGGAAAGCAGACATCACGCGCCAAGAAGGCGCCGACGGCGATACAGGGGCGCGTCACCAATGTCGGACGATACCGACTTCGTCAGCATGTACGAAGAGCTGGGGCTGGACGCGGAATGCGGCATGGCCGCCTTCAAGCAGGCCTATCGCCGGCGCGTGGCGGCCCTGCACCCGGACATGCAGGGCGATGCCTCGGACCTGCCGCGACTGCAGCGTCTGAATCGCCTGTACGAAGCGACCCTCGACTTCCACCGCGTGCATGGACGGCTGCCGGGCGCCTCCGCACCACGGCGCAGCATGCACGCCCCGGCCCAGGCCGAACCCGTCGCCCACGACATGCCCGCGTACGACGAAACACCCTCGCCGCCCCGCTCACGCCGCTACCTGCTGATCGGCGCCCTGGTCGCCGCGCTGCTGTACTGGCTGGGCGCCAACCGCACCTCCGTCCCCACCCTCGATCCCGCCGGCCCCGGCGATGCCTCCGCAGCAGCATGGCAGCCACGCGCCGCGCGACAGCTCGAACTGGGCATGGACACCGGGCAGGCGCGCAGGATCCTGGGCGAGCCGACAACCGAGCATGCTGCGCGCTGGCATTACGGTCCTTCGTGGATCGACATCGAATGCGACAGGATCACCGGCTGGTACAGCGCACCTTCGCGTCCGCTGCCGGCAGGACGTGACTCCGCGCACCAGGCAACCGAGGGCCCACGTGGCCCGGCCGCGTGCGGCTGAGCGGACAAGGAAAGAGGACACGCGAATGTGGAGTGATACCGCCCGATTGCTGAAGAAGGCCCAGCGTCGCCTGTGGATGAAGTACGCGCTGCGCGGCGTGGGCGGCAACGACAACCATGCGCGCCTGGATCTGGCCTATCGCGTCGAGGATCCATGGAACATGGACTCGGCCATGGAGCGCACCCGCTTCGAAGCCACCAACCGTGTCATCGAGCAGGCGTTCGGCCGCGTGGGTTCGGTACTCGAGATCGGATGCGGCGAAGGACACCAGACCCAGCATCTGGCCCGCCTCAGCGACGAACAGTACGGCCTGGATGTCAGTGCGGCCGCGGTGGAACGCGCGCGCCTTCGCCTGCCGCAGGCGCACTTCGCCGCCGCCGACCTGTTCCAGCAACCGTGGGGCGACGAGCGTCACCGCTTCGACCTCGTCACCGCCTGCGAGGTGCTGTACTACCTGAGCGATCCTGCGGCCACGATCGCCCGCATGCGTCACCTCGGCCGCTGTGGCCTGGTGACGTTCTTCGCGCCGGCGTGCGGCCGCGTGGGGCCGCACGTCGAGGCCATTCCCGGCCTGCAGAAGACCTGGATCCACCATGGCGGCACCGCCTGGCTCATCGGCTGGTGGCGTGATGAGTGATCCGTCCACCGCGCTGCAGGGGCGCGGCGTGGTCTATTTCGGCAACGACTGGAACGCGGAGAACCGGACCAGCAGCCACCACGTCGCCACACGCCTGGCGAACCGCATGCCCGTGCTCTACGTGGACTCCCCGGGCATGCGGGCGCCCAACACCTCCGGGCGCGACCTCAAGCGCGCATGGCGCAAGTTGGCCGCCGCGCTGCGGCCGCCGGTACCGATCCGCGAGGGCTTCTGGCATTGCACCGTGCCGCAGCTGCCGTTCCGGCGCATTCCCGGCGTGGAGGTCTTCAACCGGTTCTTCAGCCGCTGGGCCGTGCGTCGCGCGCTGCGCATGGTCGGCATCACCCGTTACCTGTCGTGGTTCGTCGTCCCCCACCCGGGCTTCCTCGCGCACCGCCTGGGCGAGGACTTCTGCGTGTACTACTGCATCGACGACTACGCGGCGCATCCCGGCGTGGATGCCGACCTGATCGGTCGCCGCGACGAGGCGCTCAGCCGCGAGGCCGACCAGTTGTTCGTCGCGCCACCGTCGTTGCTGCCCCTCAAACAGGCGCTCAACCCCACGGCCACGTACGCCCCGCACGGCGTGGACCTGGACCTGTTCCTCACCGCGCGCATGCCCGACACGCCCGTGGCGGAAGGCGCACGCGATCTGAAGGGACCCGTGATCGGCTACATCGGCTCGATCCACGAATGGATCGACATCGAGCTGATCGCGTGGCTGGCGCAACAGCGCCCGCAATGGAGCTTCCTGCTGGTCGGCCACCCGGCGGTCGATGTGTCTCTGCTGCGGGCACTGCCCAATGTGCGGCTGGCCGGTCCCCAACCCTACCCCACGCTCCCGCAATGGGCGAAGGCGTTCGACGCCGCCATCATCCCGTACCGGATGAACCGCCAGGTCGCCAACGCCAACCCGCTCAAGCTGCGCGAGTACCTGGCCACCGGCAAGCCCGTGGTGAGCACGTACAACCCCGAGATCGCGAAGTTCGCGCAGTGGGTCCGCATTGCGGAAGACCGGGGCGGCTTCCTCGCCGCCCTCGAGCAGGCACTGCGCGACGACAGCCGCGAGGCTGCCGACGAACGCGTCGCCGCCGTGGCAGCGCAGACCTGGGACCGCCGGGTCGAGGACGTGCTGGCCACCGTGATCCACGCGCTCGATCACCGACCACATACCTCCATGATGACCCCTGCCCCATGACCGTTCCCGCTTCCACCCGCCTGCGCGTTGCCATCGTTGGCGCGGGCTATGTCGCCACCCATCACCTCGCCGCCCTGGCCGAGCTGGATTTCGTCGATGTCGTCGGCATCTGCGACCCGAACCTCACCGCGGCGCAGGCGCTGGCCGACCGCTTCAAGGTGCCGCGCGTCGCGGCCCATCTGGACGAGTTGGCGGACCAGCGTCCCCAGGCCGTCTACGTGCTGACGCCGCCTGCCTTCCATGCCGCCATCGCCCTGCGGGCGATGGACATGGGATGCCATGTGCTGGTGGAAAAGCCGATGGCCGATACGGTGGCCGATTGCGAGGCGATGATCGCCGCCGCACGCACGCGCAAGCTGCAACTCGGCGTGAACCATTCCGACCTCTTCGATCCCGTGCTCATGCAGGCCATGCAGGCGGTGCGCGACGGATGCATCGGCGACGTGGTGTCGGTGGAGATCGTGCGCAACTCGGAGTATCCGCCGTATGCCGGTGGCCCGCTGCCGGGCTCGGTCACCCAGGGCTCGTATCCGTTCCGCGACCTGGGCGTGCATGGCCTGTATACCCTGGAAGCCTTCCTTGGGCCGGTGCGCGAACTGCGCGTGGATTGCCAGGCCCGCGGCACCGACCCCAACCTGCACTTCGACGAATGGCAGGCGCATGCGGTGGCGCGCGATGGCGTGGGCCGCCTGCTGCTGTCGTGGAACGCCCGGCCGATGGAGAACCGCGTGTTCGTGCGCGGCACGCGCGGCACGATCGAGGTGGACCGCTTCCTGCAGACATGCCGCATCCACCGGGTGCTGCCCGGGCCGAAGTTCATCGGCATCGTGGTCAACGCCTTCGCCAGTGCATGCAAGGACGTGTTCCGCGTGCCATGGAACGTGGTGCGGTTCGCCACCGGCATGCTCAAGCCGTCACCCGGCATCCGGCGGGGTGCGGCGGAGTTCGCACGCGCCGCGCGCGACAACGCATCTCCTCCCTTTACTGGCGAGGACGCGTTGCGTATCGCGCAGTTGTTGGAACCAGTCTGTGCGGCGCCCGATGCGGAGCGCATCGCGCTGCTGGAATCGCGCTACGCCGCGCTTCCGCCGGCGGACGTGCTGGTCACCGGCGCCGCCGGCTTCCTCGGCAAGCGCGTCGTCGCACGCCTGCGCGAACAGGGCAGGACGGTGCGCGTGCTGGTGCGTCGCCCGGTGGCGGCTTTCGCGCAGGACAAGGATATCCAGACCGTCATCGGCGACCTGGGCGACCCGCGCATCGTGCGCCATGCCGTCGACGGCGTGCCGCTGGTCTACCACGTGGGCGCTGCGATGCGTGGTGGACCGCGCGACTTCGAGGCCGGCACCGTCTGGGGCACGCGCAACATCGTCGATGCCTGTGTCGACGCTTCGGTGAAGCGGCTGGTGTACGTCAGCTCGATGAGCGTGTTCGATCACGCGGGACGCGACGTGAATGCGGTGATGACCGAAGCGTCGCCGCTGGAGCCGCATCCTGACTGGCGCGGTGCCTACACCCAGACCAAGCTGTCGGCCGAACGCATGGTGCTGGATGCAGTGGCGCAGCGGGGATTGCCTGCCATCGTCGTGCGTCCTGGCCAGATATTCGGGCCCGGCGCCGAGAAGGTCACCCCGAACGGCGTCATCGCCCTGGCCGGTCGCTGGGTCGCCGTCGGCGACGGCGCGCAGGCCTTGCCGCTGGTGTACGTGGACGATGTGGTGGACGCGCTGCTGTGCGCGGCCGACGCACCGGCACCGGCGCGACCGCTGTTCAACGTGGTGGACACCTCGCACATCACCCAGGCCGACTACCTGGCCCGCTGCAAGCGGAAACTCGGCGACGAAGTGAAGGTCGTGCGGGTTCCGCGCTGGATGTTCATGACGCTGGGCTTCGGCGTGGAGCAGCTGGGCAGGATCCTGCGTCGCGACGTGCCGCTGACACGCTATCGCGTGCGCTCGCTGCGGCCACTGGCGAACTTCGACACCACGGCCGCGCGCACGGACCTGGGCTGGACCCCGCGGGTGGGCGTGGAGAGGGGACTGGATGCGACGTTCGGGTGACAGCGTGACGCCGTCTGCCCGGCATGACGTGCGGGTGGAGCAGCTGCCCCCTCTGGACCTGCTGGAAACGCAATGGCGGGCCCTCGAGCAGCAATCGCGTGGCAGCTTCTTCCAGAGCTGGATGTGGATCGGCACCTGGCTTCGCACCCTGTGCCCGCTGCGGCGCGCGCGCTTGCTGTCGGTGCATGTCGAGGGCCGCGTGGTCGGCCTGGGTATCGTGGTGGAACAGCGGCGCTGGTTCGCATTGGGGCTCAAGCATGTGCGCCTGCACCAGGTCGGTGATCGCGTGGCGGACAGCATCACCGTCGAATTCAATGGCGTGCTGTCGCTCGCGGGACACGAGGACGATGTGCTGGTCGCCTGCGTCGACCACTTCGAACGCCATGAGCGCCACTGGCTGACGCTCTACCTGCCGGGCATCGACATGGACGCACTCCCGCTGGAGCGATTGCGCTCACCGCGCCTTCGCCTGCAGCGGACCAGCAGCGCGACCCCGTATGTCGATCTGGCCAGCCTGCGCCTGGGCCACCAGGATTACGTCACCACCGTGCCGGGCAGCCGCACGCGCGCCAACCTGCGCCGCACGGCTCGCAAGCTGATCGACCAGTTCGGCCCACTGGCCTGCTGCACGGCGGTGACGCTCGCCGACCGGGTGGAATTCTTCGACGAACTGGTCCGCCTGCATCAGGCGCACTGGGACGAGGATGCCGGCGAACAGGGCGCGTTCGCCGATCCGCGCATCATCGCGTTCCACCACGCCCTGATCGCGGCCTCCACGCAGGAGACCGGCGTCCATCTCATGCGCCTGGAGTCAGGCGGCACCATCGTGGGCTACCTGTACCACCTGGTCTGGCGCGGCATCGCGTATTTCTATCAGGCCGGCATCAACTACCGGCAGATCGGCGGCACGGGAAGCCCGGGACTGCTGCTGCTCAGCACGGCCATCAACGAGTTCGCCGGCCATGGCTTCGACCGCTACGAACTGATGGCCGGCAACGCCGAGTACAAGCGCTCGCTGGCCATGGCCGAAGGCCGCATGGCATGGCTGTCGGTGGACCGGGTGGGTTGGCGTGCACGCATCGTCGACCTGTACCGCCGCCGGCATGGCCAGGAGATCCTGCCGTGAGCATGTTGCGCACGCGGCTGCGGACGCTCGACGAACTGACCGCGGCCGACTTCGAAGCCTGGGACGGATTGGCGCGTGCCACCGCAGCCTCCGTGCCCTTCCTGCTGCCGGGTTTCGTGCAAGCGGCCGCGCGCTGGCTGACGCCGGATGCGCCTCCGGTGGTGTTGACCATCGAGCGCGGAAGCGATCTGCTGGCGTTGACCTGCCTGCAGCGACGCGCCGCCAATCTGTTCGTGCCGATGCCGCACTGGCGCGCGTATCGGCATCTGCATGCGTTCCAGTCCGGCAGCCTGCACCTGCCGGGCGAGGCCGGCGCCATCGCCGGCGCTTTCGCCCGCCTGATGCACCGGGGCAGTTGGCGCGAACGCGCGATCGTGTGGCACAACGCGGCCGCCGACGGCGAACTGTGGGCGGCGTTGCGCGAAGGAACCGGACTGCGCTGGAGCCAGACCGGTTTCTCGCGCAGACCGGTACTGCGCCGCATTCCGGGTGATGTGCCGGCCGCCGCGCGGGTCCGGCCGAACGTGGCGAAGGACCTGCGTCGACGGTCGCGTCGACTGCAGGAACGCGGCGATGTCAGCCTGCGCATCCTCGAAGGGCGTGAGGCCGATTCCCATGCAGCCAGCCGCCACCTGACCCTGGAGGATGCGGGCTGGAAGGGCGCACAGGGCAGCTCGATGCTCGCATCCGGCGCGGAGCGCACGTTCTTCCTGGAAGCCAGCGCGCGCCTGGCGGATCGCGGCCACATGGTGTTCGTGGAAACGCTGTGCGGCGACCGCGTGGTGGCTTCCAGCAGCAACCTGCTGTGCGGCAATGTATTGAGCGGATTCAAGACGGGCTGGGATGCGGACTTCGCCAACGCCAGCCCCGGCAAACTCAATGAATGGCACCTGCTGCAGGCCCTGGACGGGCGATGGCCAGAGCTGGCCCTGTTCGACAGCCAGGCTCACGAAGATTCCTACATGGGCGAGTTGCTGCCGGACCGCCAGCCCATGATCTCCGGCATCCTGCACGCGGGAGGACTGCCGCGTGGATTGATCGCCGCGGCGCGCCCGTTGCGCCCGCTCGCGTACAGGCGAGGGCACGATAACTGACGCCGCCCGGCATCACGCGATCTGTTCGCGGTGCCAGGCGATCTCTTCGGCCGTCAGACGCAGGCGGCGTTGCGCAGGCCTGATCATGGTCGGTGCCGGAAATTCCTCCGGTGGCAGGCTGCGCCAGAACCATGCATCGCCAATCCGCAGGCTGCGTACCGTCGCAAAGCGACTGAAGCCCATCGCATCGTGGGCCCGCAGCGAAGGCCGGTTGGACACGCTCACGTCGGAGAAATACTCCATCGGCGTGGATTCGACGCTCATCCCCTGCCCCATCATCGCCACCAGCAGGCGCCTCCCGCGCCGCTTGGGCACCACGAACGCATCGCGCAACCATACCTGGGAGGGCGTCAGTGGCAGCAGCCACGCCAGTTCGTCCATGTAGCGCGGCACGCCGTGCAGCGCCCAGAACCATGCGACCAGTTCTTCGCCCTCGAGGATGCCGAAGCAGCGCATGCCGTGGCGATAGCGCCGCAGGATGCGTTCCGGTTTTCCCGACATGCCGTTCGCGCGATACGCCGCCACCAGGCGGTCCATGTCCGCTTCCCGCAGTTCGACGAAGCGCTGCTCCTCCGACAGCGCCATCGTGCACTGCTTCGCCGCCGGCCGTCGCAGCAAGGCGATGGCATCGAAATGAATCATGGTGTGCTTTCCCCTTCTCGCACCCGATCTTCGAGGTGTCGCCGACGCGACATCCCCAGTCCCGCCAGCGCGTCCCCGACCAGGTCGCGCCCGACGCCCCACATCGCACCACCATACACAACCATGCCCACCAGCACTTCGCCCGCCAGCCGCCAGCCGATGGCCAGGTGCGCCTGCGTGGCCCACCGCCAGGCCAGCACGGCCGCCCCCATCACCACGCACGCCAGCGCGATGCGCAGCCAGGGCGCCGCCAGTCCCTGCAGGCGCAGGCCGTCGGCGCGGCATGCCCTGACGGTGAGCAGCCACTGCACGAGCGCAGCCACGCCGATGGCACCCGACGCCATCAGCACACCGCCCTTCGACAGCAGCCACAACGACGACACCAGGGTCGCCATCGTCGCCACCTCGATCCACATCAGCCAATGATTGCGCGCGTGTGCCGCGAGGAACGCGGACAGGATGAAGCTGCCCGTCCCGGGCAGCGACGCAAGGGCGAGCACGCCCAGCAACGGCGCGACCTGCGACCAGGCCGGGGGCAGCAGCGCGGCGACCAGGGTGGGCGCGCATATCGCCAGGCCCGCCGACATCGGGAACAGGAGCAATGCCGCGAACGTCAGCGCGCGCACCATCAGTGCAGGCCGCTCCTGTGGCGGCGCGCGCGTCACGGCCGGCACCATCACCGTGCCGATATGTCCCCCCACATAGACCGCGGGCAACTGCGCAAGGTTGAACGCCATGCCATAGCTGCCTGCGTCATGCGCGCCCACGAGCCGGAACATCAAGGGCTTGTCCCAGTAGCGCGCACCCTCGCTGAGGACGATCTCGCCCGTGATCGGTGCGCCGAAGCGGAGAATGTCGCGCAGCCGCGCGGCGGATACCTTCACCGGCAGCAGCCAGTCGCGCAGGCGCGTGGCCGTGATCGTCGCGCCGGCAATGACGCAGGACTGGACGATGAAGGCGATGATCATCGCCTGCCCGCCCAGCGTGGTCGTGCTGACCAGCGAGACGGCCACCACCGCATAGGCCACGTCGCCGAGCGCGGTGCCCAGCGCGATCCGTCCGAAGCGCAGCTCGCGTGCGAGCAGCTTGTCCGGCATCGCGCCGAGGCGGCGGATACCGATGCCCAGCAGGGCGCCAGGCAGGTAGTCGGCCACCCGCGGGGCCTGCAGCCAAAGCGCGAGCGTCGGTGTGGCCCACCAGAGCACTGCGATCATGGCGATGCCTGCAAGCAGGTACACCATGCTCGCGGCGAAGATGGCCTCCCTGCCCTCGCCCCCACGGACCACGACATACTGGCCGCACCCCCACGCGGCGATCCAGTTGCCGGTCAGCGCGATGACCGTGGCCACGGTCACTTCGGCCACGATGTCCGGCGTCAGGTGGCGCGCGATCAGCAACGTTCCGACCAGGCCCACGGCGCGTCCCGACAGGCCGCCGATGATGCCGAGTGCGGCACCGGAAAAGATCTTTCGGTGATCGTTCAAGCAAGCGTCCCGTGCCGATGCAAGTATCCGATGAACGGATGATCGCTCACGTCGTCTCCAGGCGCATCCCGCGCCGCCGCCAGCCTTCGCGCATCCACGCCATCATCGGCCGTTCGACGCCATGGTTCAGGCCCACCGCCAGGATCAGCGACACCGCAGTCGCCACCGCGCACGCCAGCAACGCCGGCACGCCACGCTGCTCCAGCTGATGGATCACCACGAAGCCGATGGCCTGGTGTACCAGATACAGCGCATACGAGATGCTGCCCAGGAACACGAACAGGCGCGTGTCGAGGAATCCCAGCCCGCCCCGGAGGAACAGCGCGAAGATCGCGCAGCAGGCCAGCGCCACCGGCAGGAACACCGGCCGTTCGCCGATCGCGATGGCCAGCAGCGCCAACAGCACCATCACGAAGTTGAGCCGCCACTCGCCCGGATGGCGATGCATGCGATAGAAGAGAATGCCCAGCGCGAAGAACGGAATGAAGCGCAGGACCAGCAGTTCCCGCACCCAGTACGAGAAGTGCCAGTGATGCTTCTCGCACAGGCCCTCGACCGTCGCCAACAGCAGCCATCCGCCAATGATCCAGTGGATGCGCCTGAGCTGGCCGACCACGAACCAGAACAGCATCTGCACGTAGAAGAACAGCTCGATCTGCAGGGTCCAGTAGGACCCATCCAGATGCTCGGCACCGAGGATCTCCTGCACCATCGTGAAATTGAGCAGCAGCGCCCCAAGCGGAAGCTGCTGCATCGACAGCCCGGCGGCATACACCACGGCGGCGGTGAGCATGACGGCCGCCCAATAGCCCGGAAAGAGCCGGGAGAAGCGCGACACCACGAAATCCATCGCGTTGCGCGTGCGCTCCAGCGTCATGAAGATCACGAAACCGCTGATCAGGAAGAACAGGTAGACGCCGTACTTGCCCACCCGCAGGTCGAGCGCCATGCCGCCGGCATGGCCTATCTGCTCCTGATAACGCGTTGTGAAGTGGTAACCCAGCACGGCGACAGCGGCGATACCGCGCAGGGCGTCCAGTTCCACCATCCGCGAGGGCGTAGACGTTTCGTGACCCACCCTGTTCCCCTGCATCGGCATGACTCGGTTCTGATAACGCCAACCACACCGTGCTGCGGACAGCATGGCCGCCTCTCCTCCACGACTCCTGCATGCGTATCCTGATCGTCACCTC
This sequence comes from Pseudoxanthomonas sp. PXM03, assembly GCF_014852005.1. Lineage (GTDB taxonomy): Bacteria > Pseudomonadota > Gammaproteobacteria > Xanthomonadales > Xanthomonadaceae > Pseudoxanthomonas_A. The sequence continues at coordinate 240,710 of NZ_JACVAU010000002.1, forward strand.
CCAGTTCCCGATCGCCGGCGAACCCAACCGCGGCCGCCCCGTCTACCAGACCGTGCGCGAGCTGTCGCGGCTCGCCGAGGTGAAGGTGATCAGCCCGGTCGCTTCGTATCCCCGCTGGGCACGGCCGCGCAGCTACCTGTATCGCCCCGTGGAAGATGCGCAGGTCGCGCCCGGCTGCGACGTGGACCATGTGCGCTATCCCGCGTTGCCGGCGATCAGCCGCCCTTTCAATGGCCATCTGTGTGCACAGGCGCTTGCCGCGCCGCTGCGCGCCTTCGCGCCTGACGTGGTGCTGGCCTACTGGCTGTACCCGGACGGCTACGGCGCGATGCGGGCTGCACGCGCGGCCGGCGTCCCCTTCGTCGCGGGTGCGCGCGGCTCCGATCTGCGCGTGCGGGATGCCATCAGCCGCCGCCTGACCCGACCCGTGGTCCGCGCGGCGCGCCGGCTGTTGGTGGTCAGCGAAGACCTGGGACGCGTTGCGGTCGACGGCTACCGTGCCGAACCCCATCGCATCCGCGCGATTCCGAATGGCTGCGATGCCAGTCTGTTCCACCCCGGCGACCGCAGCGCCGTGCGGCGCGCGCTCGGCGTGGCGGAGGATGCCGAGGTGGTGCTTTACGTGGGCCGTCTCGTCGCCGAGAAGGGCCTGCGCGAACTGCTGCAGGCGTCGCGCCGCCTGGCAGCGCAGCGGCCGCGCGCCCGTGTGGTGCTGGTGGGTGAAGGTCCGCTGCGGGCCGAGCTGGACGCGGCGCTCGCTGCCGATCCCTCGTTGCCGCTGCAACTCGCCGGTGCACAGGCACCCGCCGACGTGGCGCGCTGGATGGTCGCTGCCGATGTCGTCACGCTGCCCAGCTATTCGGAAGGTCATCCGAACGTGCTGGTCGAAGCCCTGGCATGCGGCAGGCCCGTGGTGGCGACCCTTGTCGGCGGCATCCCGGAAGTCGTGGATGCGGCCAACGGCATGCTGGTCCCGGCCCGCGATGCGGACGCGCTGGCGGCCGCACTGGCGCAGGCACTGGAACGGAACTGGGACGAAGCCGCACTCGCGCGGCGCTTCTCCCGGGATTGGGAGCAGGTCGCCCGGGAAACCCTGGATGCCTGCGGGGAAGCGCTCGCCGAAACGCATGCCGGCCGGTCGTACTACGCCACCGGCCAGGCCTGACAAGAACACGGACAGGGGAAGCAACACATGTGCGGAATCGCGGGTTTCATGGGTCCCAGCGTCGTCTCGACGGAGGCGCGGCCCTGGCTGGAGCGGATGATCCAGCCACTGGCGCACCGCGGCCCGGACGGCTTCGGTTTCCACGCTGCGCCGAGTATCGGACTGGCACATGCGCGTCTGTCGATCATCGACCTGTCCACCGGCGACCAGCCCATCCACAATCCGCGCCACACCGTGTGGACGGTGTTCAACGGGGAGATATTCAACTTTGTCGAACTGCGCAGGATGCTGGAGGACAAGGGCCACGTGTTCTACACGCAGTCCGACACCGAGGTGATCGTGCACCTGTACGACCGCTACGGCGAGGACTTCGTCCATCATCTCAACGGCCAGTTCGCCATCGCCCTGTAGGACAGCGAACGCCAGCGCCTGGTGCTGGCGCGCGATCGGGCCGGCATCCGTCCGCTGTACTACACCCGCCAGCGCGGTCGTCTGTGGTTCGCCTCCGAAGTGAAATCGCTGCTGGCGGTACTGCCGGAGTGCGCGCACCTCGAGCCGCAGGCGTTGCTGCAGACGCTGACCTACTGGGCGCCGGTGGATCCGGAGACGCTCTACCAGGGCGTGCAGAGCCTGCCACCGGGGCATGTGCTGACGGTGGAGCGCGACGGGCGCCAGCACCTGCGCCGCTATTGGGACTGGACGTTCCCCGACGCGGACGCGACATCGCCTTCACGGTACCCGCTCACGCTGGAGCAGGCCACGGCGGAGCTGCGCGAACTGCTGGTCGATGCGGTGCGCCTGCAGCTGCGTGCCGACGTTCCGGTGGGCGCCTACCTCAGCGGCGGCCTCGACTCCTCCGGCATCGTCGCCCTGATCCGCGGCTTCACCGACACGCCGGTACGCACGTTCTCGGTGGCGTTCGAGGATGGCGAGTTCGACGAAAGCGCGCACCAGCAGGCGATGGTGCGGCACCTGGGCACCGACCACACCACGCTGATGTGCACGCGCCGCGACATCGGCAATGCGTTTCCGCGCCTGATCCGCCACACGGAAACACCCGTGCTGCGCACCGGGCCCGTCCCGCTGATGCTGCTGGCCGGCAGTGTGCGCCAGCACGGCTACAAGGTCGTGCTGACCGGCGAAGGCGCCGACGAAGTGTTCGGCGGCTACGACCTGTTCAAGGAAGCCAAGGTGCGACGCTTCTGGGCGCGCCAGCCCGGCTCGCGCCTGCGACCGCGCCTGCTGGAGAAGCTGTACGGCTACCTGCAGAACTCGCCGGTGAGCAGCCCCGCGTTCGCGCAATCGTTCTTCGGCCAGGGCATGGAGCACCTCCACCGGCCGATCTTCGCGCACGTGCCGCGCTGGACCACCTCGCAGCGCGCCTTCGCCTTCCTGTCGCCGGACCTGCGGACCACGGCCGCGCACTGGGACCCGCTGGAGGCGTACGAGCACACGCTGCCGCCGGACATCGCGCGATGGAGCGATCTCGCGCGCGACCAGTACGTGGAAGCCAAGTCGCTGCTGGCCGGCTACCTGTTGTCCTCGCAGGGCGACCGGGTGGCGATGGCGAACTCGATCGAGGGCCGTTTCCCGTACCTCGACCATCGCGTCATCGAGTTCGCCAACCGCCTGCCGCCCAGCTTCAAGATCCGCGGCATGACGGAAAAGTACCTGCTGCGGCGCGCCCTGGCGGAACTGCTGCCGCCGGATATCGTGCAGCGGACCAAGCAGCCGTACCGCGCACCGGACAGCCAGAGCTTCTTCTTCGACGGCAAGCCGCTGGACTACGTCGCCGACCTGCTGTCGCCCGATGCGATCCGCGATGCCGGCTATTTCGACCCCGCGCCGGTATCGCGGCTGGTGGAGAAGTGCCGGCTTGGACGGGCGACGGGCTTCGCCGACAACCAGGCATTCGTGGGCATCCTTTCCACGATGCTGGTGCACCGGCAGACCGTCGAGGCGCGCTTGTCGCCCCTCCCGACGACACAACCTTCCGGCGCGGTCGCGTAGGACGCACACTCGGACATCTCGAGGGGAGCAAGGCATGGATTGGCGGGTCAAGGGCACCATCCAGAAAATTCTCGGCGCGCTGCCCGGTGGGCACGGGCTGCACTTCCACCTGCAGCGCCGCTTCGGCGGCCTGCGCGATTTCGACGGTGAACTCGCGACCAAGGTGGACGACTGGGAAATCATGATCGGCCACCTGCGCGGCGCCGGCGTCGTGCTGCCCGGCGTCCGCTGCTTCGAGATCGGTACCGGGTGGTACCCGACGTTCCCGTTCGCCTGCTATCTGGCAGGTGCCGCACGCGTGACCACGTACGATCTCAATCCGCACCTGCGCATGGACCTGACGTTGCGCTGTGCGGACGTGCTCGGCCGTTTCCTCGACCGCATCGCCACCGCCGCCGGAGTTCCGCTCGCCGACGTCGAACAGCGCCATCGGCAGCTGCTCGACCGCCTGCGCGCGGGTGCCGACCTCGACGCCGCCAGTGGCGGCGTGATCCATTACCGCTCGCCGGCGGATGCCACCCGCACCGCGCTTCCGGACGGCGATGTCGATGTGGTGTTCTCCAACAGCGTGCTCGAACACGTGCCGCCGGATGTGATCGATGCGATGTATGCCGAATCCATGCGGATCCTGTCGCCGCGCGGCCTGATGTTCCATTCGGTGAATTGCGGCGACCATTACGCCTACGTGGACCGCAGCATCCACCAGCTGCACTACCTGAAGTATTCCGACAACCAGTGGCAGCGCTGGAACAACGCCTTTCTCTACCAGAACCGCCTGCGCGCGCACTGGTTCGTGGAAGGCGCGCGCCGGCATGGATTCGACATCGACCTGGACACGTCCACGACGCGGCCCGAACGCATGCGCCAGCTCGCCGGCACGCCCGTGCACCCGCAGTTCGCCCACGTCCCGGCCGAGCAGCTGTGCATCACCAGCGTGGATTTCATCGCGCGCAAGCCGGCTGCGAGCGCGGCCGGCTGACCCTCGCGCGCTACTGCGACGCAGCCTGTGCCGGTGCGGGTGTTGCGGGCGCAGGAGCGATACGCAGCAGCTTGCCGTCGGGTGCCGGCGCATCCACCAGCACGTACAGCGCGCCATCCGGCCCCTGCCGCACATCGCGGATCCGCTGGTTGCGTTCGGTCAGCAGGCGTTCTTCGTGCACCACGCGGTCGCCCTCCAGTTCCAGGCGTATCAGCGCCTTGTCCGCCAGCGCGCCCAGGAACAGGTTGCCCTTCCAGCCCGGCAACGCGTCGCCGGTGTAGAACGCCATGCCGCTGAGACCGGGGGACTTCGCCCAGACATGGTGGGGCTGCTCCATGCCGGGCGCCGCCTTGCCCTGCGAACCCGGTACGGGCCGGCCGCTGTAGTCGATCCCGTGCGTGATCACGGGCCAGCCGTAGTTGAGGCCGGCTTTGGGCAGATTGAGTTCATCGCCGCCCATGGGCCCATGTTCGGTGGCCCACAACTGGCGCGTCACGGGATGCAGGGCTGCACCCTGCACGTTGCGATGCCCGTACGACCAGATCTCGCCACGGGCACCTGCGCGCGACACGAAGGGATTGTCGGCCGGCACCGTGCCATCGGGATGGATGCGCGCGATCTTGCCCGAGAGCTTGTCCAGCTCCTGCGCCGTGGCCGCACCGACGCGATTGTCGCCCTGGGTGACGAACAGATTGCCCTGATCGTCGAACACCAGCCGTGCGCCGACATGGGTGCCGTGCGAGAGCTTGGGCTCCTGCCGGTACACGACGGTCGACTCGACCAGCGCATCACCCTGCAGCTTGCCGCGCACGACCGCAGTCCCCGCCTTGTTGCCGCGGAAATTGGGCTCGGCGAATGCCAGGTAGACCCAACCGTCCTGCGGGTAACCGGGTGACAGTGCGACGTCCAGCAGACCGGCCTGTCCGTCGACGAAGATCTCGGGCAACCCGGTAAGGGGTGCCGACACGCTGCCGTCGGCGGCGATCCTGCGCAGTCGCCCCGCCCGTTCGGTGACCAGCATGCCGCCGCCGGGCAGGAAGGCGAGCGACCACGGATGATCGAGGCCGACGACCTGTTCCGACACCACGAAATCCTGCCTCTCCGACGCGTAGGCCGTAGGCGCCGGATCCAGCACCGAGCGGGGCGGCACCGCCGGCGCGGCGACGGGATCGGCCTGGCGACACGCCGCCAGCGCCACGATCAGCAGACACAGGGAGAAACGCATCGTGGACTCCTGTCGGCGCGGATACTGGGCGGCGATGGTAGCACCGGCGGATCGGGGGCCAGCCCCCCCATCCCGATGGCCGGTGATACGCGGAACCGCCGTTCATGTGAGCAGCAACGGAACAAGAAACGTTGGGGAAACCATGCCGCAGAAGCAGCAGATCAAAACTTTCATCCTGCAGAACTTTCTCTTCTCGGATGACCCTTCCGCCGTGGGCGATCAGGATTCGCTGATCCAGGGCGGCATCATCGACTCGACGGGGATCCACGAGCTGGTGTTCTTCCTGGAGGACGCGTTCAAGCTGCAGATCGCGGCGGAAGAGATGACACCCGCCAACTTCGATTCCATCCAGACCGTCGACGCGTTCGTCTCGCGCAAGCTGGCCGGCTGACCCGTCGCGTACGCCGTCGCCATGGAGCGCCTCGCCACCCGACTCGCGCGGATCGCACGTACCACGCCGCAACGCACCGCGATGGTGGAGGGCGAGCGCACGATCGACTACGGTAGCTTCTGGTCGCAAGCGTCTGGCTTCGCGCATCACCTGCGCGAGGCCGGCCTGCAGGCCGGCGAACGCGTGGCGCTGGTGCTTCCGAACAGGATCGAAGCCGCCGTGGCGCTGTATGGCATCTGGCTGGCCGGCGGCATCGCCGCGCCCCTGAATGCGCAGGCACGCTCGCGCGACTTCATGCCCTGGCTGCGCCACTGCGGTGCACGCTTCGTGGTGCATGAGAGTGGCCATCGCGACATGGAGCAGACGCTGGCGCAATGGGACGACACCGCCCCCACGCCACGCGCGATCGCGCTGTCCCCGGACGACGACCTGCCACGTGGTGAGGGCGACGACGACTGGCCGCAGGACGCTGCCGACGACACGCTGGCACAACTGCTCTACACCTCGGGCACGACAGGTGAGCCCAAGGGCGTGATGCTGAGCCATGGCAATCTCGCCGCCAACACCGATGCCGTCATCGCTTACCTGGAGCTGACGCGCGACGACGTGATCGTCAGCGTGCTGCCGTTCTACTACGCCTATGGCGCATCGGTGCTGCATACCCACCTGGCCAGCGGTGCGTGCATCGTGCTTGGCCCGGGCATGGTCTTCCCGATCCAGGTGCTCGACGCGCTGCAGCGCCACCGCGCGACCGGCTTCTCCGGCGTTCCGTCCACCTACGTGTTGCTGATGGACATGCTGGAGCGCCGCAGCCACGACCTGTCTTCGCTGCGTTACCTGACGCAGGCCGGAGGCGCGATGGCGCCCGTCGTGACCGACCGTGTCCGCGCCGTGCTTCCGGATGCGCGCCTGTTCCTGATGTATGGCCAGACCGAAGCCACGTCGCGGATCAGCTGGCTCCCGCCGGAACGGCTTGACGACAAGCGCGGCTCGGTCGGCATCCCGGTGCAGGATACGCAGTGGCGCATCCTGCGCGAGGACGGCAGCCCCGCCTCGACGGGCGAAGCAGGCGAAGTCTGCGTGCGTGGGCCCGGCATCATGCAGGGCTACTGGAACCATCCCGCCGGCACCGGGGCAGTCCTGCGCGATGGCTGGCTGCATACCGGTGATCTCGGCCATGTCGACGCCGACGGCTATCTGTTCCTGCAGGGCCGACGCAGCGACATGATCAAGACCGGTGCCCACCGCGTGCACCCCAACGACGTGGAAGAAGTCATCGCAGAACTTGCCGGCATCCGCGAAGTGGCGGTGGTCGGTATCGACGACGACACGCTGGGCCAGGTCATCAAGGCCTTCGTGGTGGCGGACGAATGCATTCCCCGTGCGGAAGACCGCATCAAGGCACACTGCCGTGCACGCCTGCCGGCCTACAAGATTCCCCGACACATCACCTTCGTCGAAGCCCTGCCGCGGACTGCATCCGGCAAGGTAAGACGCGTCCAACTGACGGAGCAGACCACGACACCATGAGCCAGCTCGATCACCATGTCCTCGACATCGACTACCAGAGCGAAGCCGACCGTATCGCGGCGCGCCTGCGCGAGATCACGGCGCGCCAACTGCACCGGCGCGGCCTGGTGGTCGCGATCTCCGGCGGCATCGACAGCTCGGTCAGCGCCGCGCTCGCGGTGCGCGCGTTGGGGCCCGACCGCGTGTTCACGCTGATCCTGCCCGAACAGGATTCCTCCGACGACAGCGCCGCGCGCGCGCGCATCCTCGCCGAGCACCTCGGCGTGCGGACCGAGACCGTGGACATCGCCCCTGCGCTGGCGGCGATCGGCTGCTACCGCGCCCGCGACGAAGCCGTGCGCAACACCCTGCCCGAGTACGGCGAGGGCTGGAAGTTCAAGATCGTCATCGACGGCGGCACCGAAGGCCGCATCAACCGCTTCCGCCTGATCGCGCAGTCGCCGGATGGCGCCATGCACGAGCGCGATCTCGCGCTGGCCGACTACCTGACGATCGTCGCCGCCACCAACTTCAAGCAGCGCATCCGCAAGACGTTGGAGTACTTCCATGCCGACCGCCTGAACTACGGCGTCGTCGGCACGCCGAACCGGGTGGAGTACGACCAGGGCTTCTTCGTCAAGAACGGCGACGGCTCGGCCGACGTCAAGCCGATCGCGCACCTGTACAAGTCGCAGGTCTACGGCATGGCACGCCACCTCGGCCTGCCGGAGCGCGTCTGCGCCGCGATCCCGACCACCGACACCTACAGCCTGAGCCAGGGCCAGGACGAGTTCTACTTCGCCCTGCCCTACCAGCAGATGGATCTCGCCATCTGGGCGCTCAACCATGGCCGCCCCGCCAGCGAGCTCGCCATCGCCCTGGGCATCACGCCGGCGCACGCGCAGGCCGTCTACGACGACGTCCGCAACAAGCGCCGCACCACGAAGTATCTGCACATGGCGCCGGTGTTGGCCGGCGACGTTCCCGAACTGGACTGAGCGATGAACGCCATGCCCACCCCGCCGCAGTACCTCGTGGGAGCCGGCCATCCGGCGCGCGACCGGGAGACGGTGCTGTCGTTGTGGCGTGGCAACCTGGGCCAGGATGCCCGGATGACCGCGAAGTACGAGTGGTTCTACCTGCGCTGCCCGCATGGCGAGCCACTGTTGCAGTTGCTGCTCGATGTCCCGACGCAGACGCACGTGGGCACGGCATCCGCAGGCAGGCGCCGCCTCGTGTGGCAGGGGCGGGAACTGCGCGGGGGCGTGCTCGTGGACCTCGCCGTGCTGCCCCAGCATCGTTCACTGGGGCCCGCACTGATGCTGCAGCAGGGATTGATCGCGGCTGCGGGTGAGGCGCTCGATGTTCTCTACGGCTTCCCGAATCCCAAGGCCGCTCCGGTGTTCAAGCGGATCGGGTATGCCCAGTCCGCGCATCTGGTGCGCTACGCACGCGTGCTGCGCCACGCCCACTATCTTCGCAGCCGCCTGCCAGGCTGGCTCGCGTCGCCCGCAGGCTGGGTGGCCGACAGATTGGTCGCGCTTCGCGATGCATGGTCGCGCCTGCGCGGCCCGGCGTTGCGCTCGGCATGGACGGACCAGGCCGACGCCCGCATCGATGCCGTGTGGGCGGACTCCCACAAGGGTGACGATGTCATGGCGGTACGCGATGTCGGCCATCTGCGCTGGCGCTTCGACGAATCTCCGCTGGCGACCACCCGCTATCTGCTGGTGAAGCGCGCACGCGACCGTGCCCTGCAGGCCTGGTTCGCCGTGCAGCGCATCGAGGGTACGCTGCATGTGCGCGACTTCTGGTCTCTCGACGGCGCCAACGGCATGGCGGCCATGCACGTGGGCGAGCTGCTTCGTGCCGCGCGTACGCTGGGCTGCGCGGCTGTCTCGGTGGAGATGTGCACCTCGGACGCGCAACGCGCGGGATGGCAGGCGCTGCATTTCGTCGAGCGCGGACGGAGACCGGTGTTCACGCGCTGGAGTTCGTCAGACGAACCTGCAGCCGCCGCATCGCTGTTCCTGACCTCGGCGGACGAAGACGAATAGCGCGCGCGGCGGCACCCGTGCCCGACAGCATCAGGCCAGGCGGCGCGCCTGTCGACGGAACAGGTACAGGGCCAGCCAGTCTTCGCGGAACCGTCCCCTGGCATCGACCACCGCGTCGGTTTCGAAGCCGGTCCGGCCCAGCAGCCAGCCGACGCCCGGCGTCGTGGGATTCAGTACCGGCACGCTGGTGAACAGCAATTCGTAACCGGCTTCCCGCGCCCGCTGCGCGATGGCGGCATCGAACGATCCATGGGGAAACGACATCGACTCCGCACTGGCATGCGTCTGCCCCAGATGCTGGGCGAGCGCTGTACGTGCGCCGGCAAGTTCCGCATCCAGATCAGCCGCAAGCCTCATCGGTGTATGGGTCTTGCCATGCAGGCCCAGGGCAACACCCCCGGCTTCAAGCTGATGCAGTTCCTCGACAGTGACCATGTGGCGGTGCCCATCATCGAGCCGCGCCATGAAAGGCTCCAGTACGCGCACGCGGACATCCGCCTCCAATGCTTCGAGACGCGCGATCACTTCGCGCAGGGCACCGATGGTCTCATCGACCTCGGCCCCTGGCGCCTCGCCAGCCGGCAACGCAGCCGCCAGTTCGCGCACACCCAGCGCTCCGCGTCGCCAGGCGCCGATGAGGCGTTCCTGGAAGAAAGGCTGCCGGGTTCCCACCGCGTCCGCCACCACGAACAGCAGCGCCGGCAAGCCCGCCCGCTTCAACGCGGGAAGCGCGTAGTGGGCATTGTCGGCCCAGCCGTCGTCGAAGGTGATCAACAGGGATCTTGGCGGCAGGGGCGCGCCTGTCCTGCGCGACGCCAGCACCTGCTCCAGCGATACCACGCTGTAGTGGCGGCGGAAGAACGCCAGCGACTGTTCAAGCCAGCGCGTGGCCAGCGTGTAGTCGGGATCGCAGGTCGCCCAGCGCGGATCGTCCGGACTCAAGGTACGATGGAACATCACCACCGTCAGGCTGTCGGCGTTGCGCAGCCGGTGATAGAGGCCGAGCAATCCGCTCGTGTACAACAGCTTCTTGGAGACGTCCTTCAGCATGGCGCCCGACATCGAAGTTTCAGTGATTATACCGACGTACAACCGTCGGGACCTGTTGCCGCGCGCCATCGATTCCGTGCTGGCGCAGACCCGCCGCGTCGACGAGATCATCGTGGTGGACGACGGCTCCACCGATGGCACGGCCGACATGCTGGAGGCGCGCTACGGCGAACGCGTGAAGCACGTGTGGCAATCCAACGCAGGCGTATCGGCCGCACGCAACCATGGCCTCCGCCTCGCCCGTGGACGCTATCTCGCCTTGCTCGACAGCGACGACGAGTGGTTGCCGGAAAAGACGGCACTGCAGGTCGCCTTCCTCGAATCCAGGCCGGACTTCGGCATGGTCGTCTGCGACGTCGAGCGCATCGATGGCGATTACCGGCACATCGACGTCTTCCACCGCCGCGAGGTGATCCGCGAGGATGGCTGGGCGCTGCGGTGGCTGTTGCACAACCCGGCATTGATTCCCGCGTCGGTCATGGTCCGCCGGCAGGTGGTGGACCAGCTGGGCGGGTTCGATGAGGCATTGCGCACTGCCGAGGATCTCGAATTCCACCTGAGGGTCGCACGTCACTGGCCGATCGGTGTCGTCGAACGGGCACTGGTGCGCGCGATGCGGGGCCATGATGGCCTTTCGGCGGCGAGCAGCACGTACGACGACTATGTCCGCGTGGTCGAAGCCGCTGTCGCTGGTGCCCGCGGCACGCTTGACGACGGCGAACTGGACGCCGCGCTTGCCGGCACCTATCTGCGCAATGCGCGCGGCATGCTGATACGCCGTCGCTGGGTTGCGGGCGCCAGGCTGGCCAGCCGCGCCTGGCGGCTCTCGCGGGACAGGGGACAGCGTCGCGAAATCCTGGCCCTGTTGCCGTTCGGCTTGAAGCGCTTCCTGCGCGGCCTGCTCCCGGCCGGCTGAATTTCCCTTCCGCATGCGCGGCCGCTCAGCGCGCGCCGCGGCCGAACAGCACGACCTCTACGGTCTGCAGCAGGATCATCACGTCGAACACCAGACCATGGTTCTTGACGTAGAACAGATCGAACTTGAGTTTCTCTTCCGCATCGCGCACTGACGCACCGTAGGGGTAGCGCAGCTGCGCCCACCCGGTCAGACCGGGCTTGACGCTGTGCCGCACGCCGTAATAACGCACCTCATCGTTGAGCATGTCGACGAAATGCGGACGCTCCGGTCGCGGCCCCACGAAGCTCATGTCGCCGCGCAGCACCGCGATGAGCTGCGGCAGTTCGTCCAGGCGCGTCTTGCGGATGAAGCGTCCCACCCGCGTGCTGCGGTCGTCATCCTTGCTGGCCCAGATCGCGACACCGCCCTTCTCGGCATCCACCCGCATGCTGCGGAACTTGGTCAGCGTGAAATGCCGCCCACGCTCGCCCACGCGAGTCTGGCTGTAGAAGACAGGCCCGCCCGATTCGAGCCAGACAGCAAGGCCCACCAGGACCATCAGCGGCCAGCTGACCAGCAACAGCGCGCCCGCCGCCAGCAGGTCGAAGAAGCGCTTGCTGAGGCGACGTGGCGTGGAGTAGTCGAAGCCCCCCGAGAACACCAGCCAGGACGGGTCCACCGCGTTGAGCTGCACCATGCCCGCTTCGCGTTCGAAGAAGCTGGACAGGTCGACCACAGATATCCCCTGCTGTACGCACTGGAGCATCTGCTCCATGGGTAGCCCGCCACGACGTTCATCGGGCGCGATGACCAACTCGTCGATCAGCAGGCGTTCGGTCAGGGCATGCAGGCCTTCATCCCCCATGTGGACCAGCATGTCCTCGCGCACCAGCACGGGCTGGCCCGGCACCGGCACGAATCCCACGACCGAGAACGTGCGACGGTCCGAGCGGCGCCGCATGCAGGAATTGATCAGGTCCGCGTTGCGACCTGCACCGAGAATCAGGACGCGCTGCTTGAGGACGTCCGAATGGAACACCCGCACCCACCCGATGCGGACCAGCACGATGCCGACCACCCCGATGCCCAGCGAGATGGCCAGCACGCCGCGACCGAGATACGCAGGAGGCACCAGGTAATACAGGACAACGAGCGCGATGCCGCCAAACGCGAACGAAAGCGCCAGACGCAGGACGAAGTCCATGCGCGAGTGCCGGACGTGGGTCTGGTAAAGGCCGAAGGCGGTCATGGAGCCGGTGATGGCCAAGGCCACCAGTGCCGCGCGCCACGGTGTCTGTTCCAGGAACATCACCTGGTATTCCGGATCCGTGTGGAAGCGGATCCACGCCGCCGCCATCACGGCTGCGAACAGTACGACCACTTCCCCCAACCACAGGAACCGGATCACCCGGTCCTTGCGGCTCTTGTGCGCTGCCTTCATCGACGCCCCCTGCTGCCGTACCGGCCAGCACCCTCGGCCCGTACCGCGATACGTTTCATTCCGTCGCCACGCGGCCATCCCTTCCCGGGAAAACCATCGCTCTGGCGCCGGTACGTCTTCTTACTTCCGACACACCTCCTCGAACGTGACTTTCCGCCAGTGCCGGACACGGGAACGAAAAAAGGCCGCCCCGAAGGGCGGCCTCTGGTCGCAACAGGGGAAAACGGCCGCGCGTCAGCGGCGGACAACGCCCCTTCGGTAACGTGCAGCGGGCGCCTGCCGCCAGCGCGGCCGCTCGCGGACCGCCGGCAGCGTGGCCGGCGCAGGGGTGGCAATGGCCGGTTGGGACGCGGTCACCGGCTGTGCCGCCGCTCCGGACGCGCGTGAGGGGATCAACGGTTGCGACCCATTCACCCGGATCGGGTCGGAGACCTGGTCGATGTCGAACTGTTCGAACGCCCCCACGTCGATGCGGTTCTCCAGCAGAAGACGGGCGTGCGCATCGCCCATCGCGAGTTTGGTCCGCAATGGCGGATCGAAGGCCGGCAGCAGCTGCGGCGACGGGAACGGGAAAGCGGTTGGCGTCACGGGCGTATTGTTGCCCGCGTTCAACAGGGGACTGCCCGCGCGCGGACGAAGGTTGCGCTGCGCCAGATCGACGAACATCGGGTCGTTGCCGCGCAGCGTGCCCGTCCATTCCGTCGGCACCATCGCCGCCGCCGTCTGCACCCAGTTGTTGGAGCCGGCGACCTTGCGGCCATCCGACCAGGGCTCCCTGCTCTGCGGCCCACAGTACGGCGTGTCGACGTTGCTGGCCGGATTCTCGCGGACGATGCTGGGCGCACTGCCCGCTGCCGGCTGATAGATCACATTGTTGTGCATCTCCAGCGAGCCCTGTCCCAACTGGACCAGCACGGCGTTCGCCGTGCCGGAGCGGTCCATCAGGATGGTGTTGTTCACCAGGCGCGTGCGCCCCTGGTTGCGTCCGTTGAGATCGCCGCCAATGCGCAGCGCATTGCCCGAACGACTCGTCGAACGATGGATGATGACGTTGCCGACGAGCTCGGCGTCTTCGCGCCGGAGATCCGCCGTCCAGCCGGACTTCTGCGTTTCGCAGTCGGGTCCGATCAGCTCGACTTCGTGCAGGTCCGAACCCTCGATCCAGTTGTAGTGGATTTCGGCACGCTGATGGCGTACGCGCACCAGGACGCCACCCGTGGCGCTGTGCACGTAGTTGTAGCGCATCCTGAAGACGGTGTCCGGATAGGCCACTTCGTCGGACTGCATGTAGATCGCGTGCCGGCGGTCACCCTGACCCGAGCGGGCGATCTCGCTGTATTCGAGCGTGAACGAACCGGAGTTCTGGTCGGCGCCCAGGATGCCGTGCGAGGGACAGTCATGCACGTAGGCATCGCGTACCGTGGCGTTGTGGGCTTCGCTGAAAATGCAGGAGCTCGTTCCGCCGGTCACCTCGAAGCCTTCCAGCACGACGTGGTTCGACTGCTCGAACTTGATGGTATGGGTGCCCCCCGAAAGCACCGGCCGGGTTGCCCCGGCGACACGGCGCCACCTGATCGTCACCGGGCTGGCTTCGGTACCGCTGTCATCGCTGCCCACCACGATATTGCCGGCGTAGGTCGCATTGCCGTCCACTTCGACGATGTCGCCAGGCGCCAGATTGACGCTGCTGAAGAGGGTCGTGAGCTGCGTATAGGTGCGCCCCGGGCCGACGTTGTAAGTCGCGGCAGCCGCGCTCAAGGGGACAGCCGCCAGCAGCCCCAGCCCAAGCAAGGGTTTTGAGAAATGCATCAAATGGACTCCCGCGATTGCTCGCGTTCTGTTGTTTCCCCTGCCCGATCATTGTCCCGACGCGGGCGTGAACAGCCTGCTAATCCGGGCCTTCATTAAGCGCTGCGGATGAGACGCGCGCCCCATTTCGGTGATCGGATCTGCCTTCAAGTACGCGAAGGACCGTCGAAGACGGCCGCAGGCGTCGTGCCCAAGGAATCTTTCCATCAGGTTATTGACGGGTGAAATTCGTTCGTGCAAAATTCCGCTTCTAACGAAACGCGCCCGTAGCTCAGCTGGATAGAGTACCTGGCTACGAACCAGGCGGTCGGGAGTTCGAATCTCTCCGGGCGCGCCATTTTCGAAACAGGCTGACTTAGGTCAGCCTGTTTTTTTTCGTCCGCGAGAAGAGGAGCATCGCTCCAGCTCATGCGGACAAAAAGAAGCCCCGCAATGCGGGGCTTCTTTCATCAACTGGCGGAGTGAGAGGGATTCGAACCCTCGATAAGGCTTTTGACCCTATACTCCCTTAGCAGGGGAGCCCCTTCGGCCACTCGGGCATCACTCCGGTTTTTGTCGCACGTTGCAGCCACGCTGCAGCGGCCGCCTAGGATAGCGGCTCACCGCGCAGGCGGCAAACAAATTCACTCCGAAGTGACGTTTTCAGACCCTGCAGGCGAAGCGATCTCTTCGCCGCGCTGGATGCGCTGGTAGATTTCTTCGCGATGCACGGCCACATCCTTGGGCGCGGTGATGCCGATACGCACCTGGTTGCCTTTCACGCCAAGCACGGTCACCGTGACCGAATCGCCGATCATCAGGGTTTCGCCGACACGGCGGGTCAAGATCAACATGTTTCTTCTCCGTAATCCGGCAAAGGATAGTGCCGGGGGCGCGCCGGCCTTGTGAAAACCGGCCGACTGCTTCCTGGTACATTCATGAACTTAAAGCATGGTAGCGGCCGGAGGCACACGGCCGCAAGCGCCGAATGAGCCCATGGACGGGTCAGGCGAGGCGTTGCTGGACCCATGCGGGGACACCTTTGAGGGCCGCAGCAAGGGCGGGCCCGTCCTCACCACCACCCTGGGCGAGGTCCGGGCGACCACCGCCCTTGCCCCCGATCTGACCGGCGATATGTGACAGTAGTTCCCCCGCCTTGACCCGGCCGGTTGCGGCACCGTTCACGCCCGCCACCAGTGCCGCCTTGCCGTCCGCGGTGCCGGCGAGGACGATCACGGCGTCACCCAGCTGCTGTTTCAGTCGGTCCATGGCATCGCGAAGCGCCTTGGCGTCGAAGCCTTCCAGCCGTGACGCGAGTACGCGGACGCCGGCGATGTCGACCGCCCCCCCGGCCAGGTCGGACGTGGCGCTGGAGGCCGCCTTTGCCTTCAGGGACTCCAGTTCGCGCTCGAGTTTCTTCTGCCTGTCGGCAAGGGCCCGGATCTTCTCGACCACTTCGCTGGCGTTCCCGCCCAGAAGGGCTGCAGCTTCGGACAGCCGGCGCTCCTCATCCGCCACGTAATCCAGAGCACCCTGCCCCGTCACCGCCTCGATGCGTCGCACCCCTGCGGATACGCCACTTTCACCGACCAGTTTGAACAGGCCGATGTCCCCCGTGCGTCCGACGTGGGTGCCGCCACACAGCTCCGTGGAATAGCCGCCCATCTTCAGCACACGCACGTTCTCGCCATATTTTTCGCCAAACAGGGCCATGGCACCGAAATCCAGCGCCTCCTGCATGCCCATGTGATGCACTTCGGCCTCGTTGTTGGCACGGATCTGCGCATTGACGCGGCGCTCGATCTCGGCCAGCTCCGCGGGCGTCATCGGCTGGAAGTGGGAAAAGTCGAAGCGCAGGCGATCCGGCGCGACCAGCGATCCCTTCTGCTGCACATGGGTGCCCAGCACTTCGCGCAGTGCCGCATGCAACAGGTGCGTGGCGGAGTGATTGAGGATGGTGCTGACGCGACGCGCCGCATCCACCGACGCCACGACGTGGTCGCCCACCTTCAACGAACCCTTCGCGACGCGACCTGCGTGGCCGTGGAACTGGCCAGCGAACTTGAGCGTGTCCGCGACATCGAACTCGACACCCTGCTCGGCCAGCACGCCGGTGTCGCCGACCTGGCCACCGGATTCCGCGTAGAAGGGGGTTCGGTCCAGGATGACAACGGCCTCGTCACCCGCCTGCACCGCCTGCACCGGGCGCCCGTCCTTGAGCAGCGCGACAATCTCCAGGCCGCCGGCATCGAGCTGGTCGTAACCCAGGAATCCAGTAGGCGAAAGCTGCGCCACCAGGTCGGCAGGCAGACCGGTCGTCGAGGTGAACTTGCCGGCGGCACGCGCGGTTTCGCGCTGCTGCTCCATCGCGGCATCGAAACCCGCCATATCCACGGTCAGCCCACGCTCACGCGCGATATCGGCGGTCAGGTCGACCGGGAAGCCATAGGTGTCATAGAGCCGGAACGCGTCGACGCCCGGGATCACGCCATCGGTGACGCGAGAAGCCACATCATCAAAGATGCGCATGCCCGAATCCAGGGTCTCGGCGAAGCGCTCCTCCTCGGCCTTGAGTGCACGCTCGACGAGCTCGCGAGCGGCGGGCAGTTCGGGATAGGCATCGCCCATCAAGTCCGACAGCGTGCCGACCATTTTGTGGAAGAACGGCTGCCGCACGCCCAGCATCCAACCATGGCGCAGCGCGCGGCGGATGATCCTGCGCAGCACGTAACCACGCCCTTCATTGGAAGGCAGCACGCCATCGACGATGAGGAAGCTGCAGGCGCGGATATGGTCCGCGATCACGCGCAACGACTTGTTCTCGAGGTCGGCCGTACCGGTCAGCTCGGACGCCTTGCGGATCAGGCCCTGGAACAGATCGATCTCATAATTCGTGTGGACATGCTGAAGCACGGCCGCCAGGCGCTCCAGTCCCATGCCGGTATCGACACAGGGAGCCGGCAGCGGTATCAGCGTGCCGTCGGGTTGCCGGTCGAACTGCATGAAGACGTTGTTCCAGATCTCGATATAGCGATCACCATCTTCATCCGGCGAGCCCGGAGGACCACCCGCGATGTGGTCGCCATGGTCGTAGAAGATTTCAGTGCAGGGACCGCAGGGGCCGGTATCAGCCATCTGCCAGAAATTGTCCGATGCGTAAGGGGCGCCCTTGTTGTCGCCGATGCGCACGATGCGTTCAGCGGGCAGGCCGATCATGTCATGCCACAGGTCGTAGGCTTCGTCATCGGTGTGATACACCGTGACCAGCAGGCGGTCCTTGGGCAGCTTCCAGACCTCGGTCAGCAATTCCCAAGCCCAGCCGATGGCTTCCTTCTTGAAGTAATCGCCAAAGGACCAGTTGCCCAGCATCTCGAAGAAGGTGTGATGGCGGGCCGTATAGCCGACTGAGTCCAGATCGTTGTGCTTGCCACCTGCGCGAAGGCAGCGCTGCACGTCGGCGGCGCGTACGTAACTCCGCTTCTCGGCGCCCAGGAACACGTCCTTGAACTGCACCATGCCGGAATTGGTGAACAGTAGCGTGGGGTCGTTGCCGGGCACGAGTGAGGCAGACGGCACGATGGTATGGCCCTTCCCGGCAAAGAAATCGAGGAAATCCTGGCGGATCTGGCGGGTGCTGAAGATATTGGGAGTGGTCATCTGGCAGGCATTGGCTGGAAGGCGCATCACCGCGCCGCGCTCTCCGCTACATGCGGGTGAGGCGGGGTGGAAGCAACCCAATGCCCTAGATTATCAGGCCGCTCCGTCCCAGTCCTCCGCCTCCAGCCGACTTGCGGCACGGATGGCGGCGCCATCGAAGCCGCGCCGGATCAGGAAATCAGCGATCTTGCGCCGTTGAGCCTGGTCGATCTGGCGGGCTGGACCGAAACGACGGCGGACGAGGTCGCACGCCGCTTCGGTCCAGTCGCCATCGAAGGTGGCCATGGCCGCCGCTACTGCCTCGCGATCCAGCCCATGCGTGGACAGCTCAGCCCTGATCCGTAGCGGACCATAACCACCCGAGGCCCGGCTGCGGACAAGGGCCTCTGCAAAGCGCGTGTCGCTCTGCCAGCCCTCACCTGCCAACCGGTCCACGGCCGATCGCACATCGGCCGCTTCCACTCCACGGGACGTCAATTTGCGGGACAACTCCCGCCGGGAATGCTCCCGACGGGTCAGGAGTCCGAGCGCGCGCTGCAGGGGCGTCTGCTCGACCGGCTTGCGACGGCGGCGTCCCGTCCCCGGTGCATCTCCTGCTTCATCGACCATGACACGCGCCCATCTCACCTGCCGCGATGCTTATTCGCCGTCGTTGTCCGCACTTTCTTCGCGCTGCGCTTCAGCGGGCTGGAACTTCTCACGCAGTTCGGCTTCGAGCTTGGCGGCGATGGCGGGGTTCTCGCGCAGGAAGGTACGGGAATTGTCCTTGCCCTGGCCGATGCGCTCGCTGCCGTAGCTGTACCAGGCGCCCGCCTTCTCCACCAGCTTGGCTTCCACGCCCATGTCGATCAGTTCGCCTTCGCGACTGATGCCTTCGCCGTAGAGGATCTCGGTGACGACCTGCTTGAACGGCGGCGCCAGCTTGTTCTTGACCACCTTGATCTTGGTCTGGTTGCCGATGATCTCGTCGCCCTTCTTGATGGCACCGATGCGGCGGATGTCCAGGCGGACCGAGGCGTAGAACTTCAGTGCATTGCCGCCGGTGGTGGTCTCCGGGCTCTGGCCGGGCATCATCACGCCGATCTTCATGCGCAACTGGTTGATGAAGATGACGGTGGTGTTGGAGCGCTTGATGTTGCCGGTGAGCTTGCGCAGGGCCTGGCTCATCAGGCGCGCCTGCAGGCCGGGCAACTGATCGCCCATCTCGCCCTCGATTTCAGCCTTCGGCGTCAGCGCCGCCACGGAATCGATGACCACGATGTCGATGGAGCCCGAGCGCACCAGCATGTCGGCGATTTCCAGCGCCTGTTCGCCGGTATCCGGCTGCGACAGCAGCAGGTCATCCACGTTCACGCCCAGCTTGGCGGCGTAGATCGGGTCCAGCGCATGCTCGGCGTCGATGAATGCTGCCGTGCCGCCTTGCTTCTGGCACTGGGCGATGGCCTGCAGGGTCAGCGTGGTCTTGCCGGAGGATTCCGGACCGTAGATCTCCACCACACGACCACGCGGCAGTCCGCCGATGCCCAGGGCGATGTCCAGCATCAGCGAGCCGGTGGGGATGATTTCCACGGGCTCGATGACCCGGTCACCCATGCGCATCACCGAGCCCTTGCCGAACTGGCGCTCGATCTGGGTCAGTGCGGCGGAAAGGGCGCGCTTCTTGTTCTCATCCATTGTCGTGGTCCTAGTCAAGGTGGTCAGGTGCGATCAGTGTGGGGAGCGGCCATCGCACAGGCTGCGACGGAACGGGCATGGGAGAAATTAGTTGCTCGCGGGGGGCTGCCGGGATCGGCGCTCACCGCAGTGGGAAGTCGGGAAACACCGCGTTTCGATGCAGGAAGGCATCTCGACCGATCTCGCGCCAAGCGTCACCGGTTCGGCCTCACCAACCCGCAGTACAGGCCTTCGATGGCGAAGTCCTGATCGGGCAGCACCTCGATGGGGGCATAGTCGGGATTGCGTGGCAGCAGACGGATGCGGTCCTTGCCGATCTTCAAGAGCTTGACGGTGATGGCGTCGTCGATCCGCGCCACTACGATCTGGCCGGAACGGGCGTCACGCGTGCGGTGCACCCCGATCAGGTCGCCGTCGAAAATGCCCTCGTCGCGCATCGAGTCACCTTTGACCTTCAACAGGTAGTCCGGCGCGGGCGCGAAGAAGGCGCGATCCAGCAGCACGTAATCGTGGTGCCCTGCGTCCGCGCCGATCGGCGAACCCGCCGCTACCTGCCCCAGTACCGGGACGCGCAGGCCATCTTCATTGGCGGCGGGAAATGCGAGGTCCGACTGGGGGGGCATCGGTGCCTTGAGCAGGCGGATGCCGCGCGCACGGCCGGGGACCCGTTCGATGGCCCCCGCCTGTTCCAGCGCCTCCAGGTGGTATTGGGCGGCACGCACGCCCTTGAAGCCGAAGGCCTTGGCGATTTCCGCCTGCGAGGGCGGCATGCCCTCGGCTTCCAGCCGTTCGGCAATCAGGGCGAGGATGGCGTGCTGGGTATCGGTCAGATCCATGGTTAGTAGTAATACTACTAACTTCGCCGATTGGCAACCCGGGGAGCGCTAGCGCCTCCCGCTGCGCAGGATCGAGAACAGGATCCACACCCCGCACAGGGCGGCGCCGAGGAAACCCAGCACGCCGAGCGCCATGAGCCACCGGTTGGAAACACCTCCGCCCACGCTGTTCATCACGATCGACGAACCGATGATCAGGGCGGCCGTGATGATGCCCATCGTCAGGCGGTTGGCAGCCCGGTCCACCTGCTCGCCGAACACCTTGAGCGTATCGACCTCGATGTGCATCTGCAGCTTGCCGCGCCGGGCCGACTGCAGCAGCCGATGCACGTCGCGCGGCATGTCGCGCAACAGGTCCACCAGCCCGGACAAGGTCCGTCGTCCGCGCCTTACCAGGACATCGGGCGCATAGCGCTCCAGCATGGCGCGCTCCAGGTAGGGGCGCGCTTCGCTGGCCATGTCGAAATCCGGGTCGAGCTGGCGCCCCATGCCTTCCAGGGTCAGGAACGCCTTGATCATCAACGCCAGGTCCGCAGGCAGGCTGAGGCCGTGCTCGCGCAGCATCGCGGTGACGTCGCCGAGCATGGCACCCATGCGCAGGTCCTTCAGCGGCACGCCGCGATACTGGTCGACGAAGGCACCGGCTGACTCCTGCAAGCGCAGTTCGTCGACGTCGTTGTTTTCCTCGGTCCAGTCGGACAGGACTTCCGCCACGGCTTCCGGGTCGTGTGCGACCAGGCCATGCAGCAGGCGCACGATCTGGAAGCGGCGCTGCTCGGTG
Source organism: Pseudoxanthomonas sp. PXM03 (assembly GCF_014852005.1). Lineage (GTDB taxonomy): Bacteria > Pseudomonadota > Gammaproteobacteria > Xanthomonadales > Xanthomonadaceae > Pseudoxanthomonas_A. Next base: position 262,171 of record NZ_JACVAU010000002.1, read on the forward strand.
ACCCGCCCGACCATGCCGAAATCGATCACACCAATGGCGCCGTCCGGCATGTAGAAGATGTTGCCGGGGTGCGGATCAGCATGAAAGAAACCGTCCTCCAGCACCATCTTGAGCACGATCCCCGCCCCGGTGCGCGCGAGCTGCCTGCGGTCCAGTCCCGCCGCATCCACGGCGGCGAGGTCGCGCCCGGGAATGCCGTCCAGGCAGGCCTGCACGTTGAGCCGCTCGCAGGTCCACTCCCAGTAAACACGCGGGATCACGATGTCCTCGCGCCCGGCGAAATTCTGCGCAATGCGCTCGGCATTGCGGCATTCCGCGGCGAAATCCAGCTCGCGGCGCAGCGAGGCGCTGAACTGCTGCACGATGCGCTGGGGATGGTAACGGCGCAGTTCGGGAAGATTCTTCTCGACGATGACGGCCAGGTGCTTCAGCAGCCGGAGATCGGCTTCCACCGTGTCGCGGATGCCGGGGCGGCGTATCTTCAGCACCACCGCGCTGCCGTCGGCCAGCCACGCGCGGTGTGCCTGGGCCAGTGAGGCGGCGGCCAGGGGCTCCTGCTCGATCCGGTCGAAGACCGCTTCGGGATCCGCCCCCAGGTCTTCGCGCAGTTGCGGCAGCACGTCCTCCCATCGCAACGCCGGGACGGCATTCTGCAACTGGCAGAGTTCATCGATCCACGTGGGCGGCAACAGGTCTACCCGGGTGGCCATCACCTGGCCCAGCTTCACGAACGTGGGGCCCAGGTCCTGCAACGTGCAGCGCAGCCGCGCAGGCACGTCCATGCGCAGGCGTCCTTCCTCGACCGCCTGCCAGTGCAGCAGGCGCCCCGCCTTCTCCAGCACGCCGGCCATACCGATGCGCTTGACGACATCGCCGAAGCCCCAGCGGATCAGTACCGACGCGATTTCCTGCAATCGGCCCAGATCGCGCACCGTGCCCAGCGTTTCCCACATCACCGCATTCCTCCGCGGCGGATAACCGCGATCACAGCTTTTCCAACCCGTCGAGCGCGGTCGCTACCGTCTGCCGGCGCACGGCATCGCGATCACCCGAAAACTGGAAAACCTCGGCGCGCGCATAGCCGCCCCGCCGCTTCCAGCCGATCCAGACCGTACCCACTGGCTTGTCCGCGCTACCGCCGCCCGGGCCGGCAATGCCGGTCACGGCCACCGCGACGCTGGCGCCCGAACTCACCAGTGCCCCGGACACCATTTCGATCACCGTCTCGCGGCTGACCGCGCCATGCGTCTCCAGTGTCTGCGGCCGCACGCCCAGCAGGGCCTGCTTGGCTTCATAGCTGTACGCCGCCAAGCCGCAATCGAACCAGTCCGATGAGCCGGCGATATCGGTGACGCACTTGGCGATCCAGCCCCCCGTGCAGCTTTCCGCCGTGACCAGATGATCGCGGCCCTGCCTGAGGCGCTCGCCCAGACGGTGGGCCAGGACGTGCAGTTCTTCATCGGTGGGGACGGACATCATCGGTTCCGGCTGGGGGGCGTGCGTGTTGTAGCCGATTTGTCCGGCGCTGTCGCCCCGCCATGCCGCCCCAAAAGAAAACGGCCCGCCTGGGAGGCGGGCCGTTCGCGATGTTCTGCGAAGGGGATCAGTAACGCACGCGCAGGGTCACGCCATACATGCGGGGTGCGCCGAGGAACGCATTGAAGGTGTTGAACGGGTTGTTCGGCGCCGGCGACACGTTCTGCAGCGGCCCATCGAAGCCGACCTGCACGTAGTCCTCGTCGGTGATGTTGGTGCCCCAGAACTCCAGCATCCAGCGCTGGTCCTGCGCGCCGATGCCGAACCGTGCGTTGGCCACGGCGTAGGCATCCTGCATCTTCTCCGGATCCAGATCGGAGCCGGTGTTGTACTTGGACACGTACTTGGCCCCGATGTTGAAGCGCGCCGTCAGGCTGCCGACGTCCCATTCGTAGGTCAGCGACGCCGAACCGGACCACTTCGGCGCGAAGCTCATCTGCGCGCCGGGCAGCTTGTACAGCGCACCCGTGGGCGCCACGAAATCCCCGCCCGGGATGCTGTCGCCGTACTGCGTGTCGGCGTACATCAGGCCGCCCTGCAGCATGAGGCCGCGGATCGAGCGTGGTTGCCACATCAGCTCGGCATCCAGGCCTTGCGACGTGACTTCCGGGATCGAGCGCACCACGAAGCTGGTGCCGAGGAAGCTGTTGAGCTGGAAGTCCTCGTACTTCTGGTGGAACAGGGTGGCGTTCAACAACAGGTTGCCGTCCAGCCACGTGGTCTTGGCGCCCAGCTCGTAGCTGTCCACGAACTCGCCTGCGAACGAGGTGTCGAGCACCGGCAGGATGCCCGTGCCGCCACTGGACAGGCCGTTGGACGACTGCACGCGATCGAGGTTGAAGCCGCCACCCTTGTAGCCGCGCGCGAACGAACCGTAGGTCATGACGTGCTCGTTCCAGCGGTATGCCGCCTTCAGCGTGCCGGACCATTCCTTCTCTTCACGCTCCTGCACCGTGTCGCGCGTGGGCGCGTTGTGCAGGGGGTTGGCCCACGGCAGGCAGCCGTAGCCGACCACCGTCGGCGCCGCAGCCACCGCCTGTGCCTGGGACAGGCCGCGCGCCATCAGCGCACCCACGACGCCGGCCTGGTTGGCCAGCATCGCGCCGCAGCCCGCACCGCCGTTGGGGTTGCTGTAGTTCGACACCAGCGTCTTCTTCTCGCGGGTGTAGCGCAGGCCCAGGGTAAGGTCGAGCGCATCCGTGGCGTGCCAGGTATTGTTGGTGAACAGCGCCGTGCTCTTGGCGCTCTGCTCGTAGGTATCCAGCGCACCCAGGCCGGCGAACACGGTGCCGAACGGGCGGCCCGTCGCCTGCGACAGGAACAGCGGCGCGGTCGGCGACTGGCCCAGGGCCGGATTGATGATCGACAGCAGCGCAACCGACAGATAGGGCTCGTAGTGCGAGCCGATGCGATAGGTCTCGGTACGGTCCAGGTCCTCGTCGGTGTAGAACGCACCGACCATCCAGTCGATGTGGTCGTTGCCGCCCGTCAGGCGGAACTCCTGGCTGAAGGTCTTGAAGCCGGTGAAGGACTCGTCTTCGTCTGCCACGCGGTACAGGATGTCGGCCGTGCTGAAATCGTAGTCCAGGCCGTTGATCGCCTCCCACTCGCGCTGTGCGGTGATCGATGTCAGCGTGGCGCCACCGAACCAGGACGAATCCCAGTTCACCTCGACCGCCACGCCGTTTTCCTTGATGTCCTGCGTGGTCGGACGGTTGCTGTAGGCCACGCGGTCGAACGGATCGTCGCCCGGCGCGGCAACCGCCTTGCCCCCGACCAGGGCGTTGAGGATCGCGGCCGTGGCACCCACGGTGGTCTGCACCGCCGCGCAGCAGTTTTCCTCACGACTGGTGAAGTCACCGGATACCAGGATTTCCAGGTTCTCCGAGGGCTCCAGCAACAGCTTGCCGCGCACGGTATGGAAGTTCTGGTCGTTGTCGTCGGTTTCCTGGCGCGGGCCGTTGCCCGTGCGGACATCCATCCAGCCGTCGCGCTTGCGCTTGGCCGCATAGATGTTGAACGCACCCGCTTCGCCCAGCGCGTCGTTGTAGCTGGCGGACACGCCGATCGCACCGTAGTTGCCGACCGTGACCTCGCCTTCCGCACTCTGCGTGTAGCTCGGGCGACGGGTCACCACATTGATGACGCCGGCCGAGGTGTTCTTGCCGAACACCGTGCCCTGCGGCCCCTTCAACACCTCGATGCGCTCAAGTTGCCCCAGATCACCGAAGCCGACGCTGTTGCGCGGACGGTACACGCCATCGATCACCACGCCGACCGATGATTCCAGGCCGACGTTGTCGCCCACCGTGCCGACGCCGCGGATACGGGCGGTGGTGATGGCTTCACTCTGGGTGCTGGTGACAGTCAGGCCGGGCACGAGGACCTGCAGGTCCTTGATGTCGCGCACGCCGGTGTCCTGCAGAAGCTGTTCGGACACCGCCGTCACCGCAATCGGCACGTCCTGCATGGCCTCCTCGCGCTTCTGCGCGGTGACCGTCATGGTCGCCAGGGTGGTGGGTTCTTCCTCTGCCGCGGGTGCGGCCTGCTGCGCATACGCATGCGAGCTGGCGCAGAGCGCGGCGAAGACGGCAAGTGAAAGCGCTTTGTGCCTGGGCGATGCGGTGACCATGTTCTCCCCTCCAAGGGTCATGTGCTGGCGACGGGTGCTTGTGTGTTTCTGGATGTAGCGTGCAGTGATGCCGCTGTGGCGAACGCAACTCCCCTTGCGTCAACGCGAAATTAACACCCACTTCACAGCACGGCATTCTGCACTGCGTCGATACGCAGGCCATCACTTTGGCATGGATAAGTCACTGATTTTCCGAACGATCGTGCGGAACTTCGATTACGCCGGTGCTGCTCGCTGTGCCAGCCCCCCTGTTCCACTCCGCGGCCACGCACGCCCAGCCGCTACAATCAGCACCCTTTCGCACTTCCCCTCCCCACAGGCCTCGTGAGCAAAGACAAGTCGGAACACACGCCCCTGATGAAGCAGTTCTTCGCCGCCAAGGCGGAGTACCCGGACCTCCTGCTGTTGTTCCGGATGGGCGACTTCTACGAGCTGTTCTACGACGATGCCCGCAAGGCGGCCCGGCTGCTCGACATCACGCTGACCCAGCGCGGCAGCTCGGGCGGCGCGCCCATCCCGATGGCGGGCGTACCGGTCCACGCCTGCGAGGGTTACCTGGCCCGGCTGGTGGCGCTGGGCGAATCGGTGGCGATCTGCGAGCAGATCGGTGATCCGGCGCTGGCGAAGGGGTTGGTCGAACGGAAAGTGGTGCGCGTGGTCACCCCAGGCACCGTGACCGACGAAGCGCTGCTCAACGAGCGTCGCGATACGCTGCTCATGACCGTCGCGCGTGGCCGCTCGGGCTATGGCCTTGCATGGGCAGACCTGGCCGGCGGTCGCTTCATGGTCAATGAGGTGGAGAGCGACGACGCGCTGGAGGCCGAACTCTCCCGCCTGGAGCCCGCCGAACTGCTGGTTCCCGACGAAGAAGGCTGGCCGGCATTCCTGCAGCAGCGCACGGGCATTCGCCGACGCGCGCCCTGGCTGTTCGATCCCGACAGCGGCCGGCGGCAGTTGCTGAACTTCTTCGGCCTGCACGATCTCAGCGGCTTCGGCATCGACGACAAGCCGCTCGCCACGGGCGCCGCGGGTGCCCTGCTCGGGTACGTGGAAGAAACCCAGAAGCAGCGCCTGCCCCACCTGACCGCGATCGCGGTGGAATCGGCCGGCGATGCCATCGCCATGAACGCAGCCACGCGCCGCCATCTGGAACTCGATACGCGCGTCGACGGCGACACGCGGCACACGCTGCTCGGCGTGCTCGATTCCACCATCACCCCGATGGGGGGACGCTTGCTGCGTCGCTGGCTGCACCGGCCACTGCGCGACCAGCGTGTGCTGGGCGAACGCCACCAGGCCGTGGCCACGCTGATCGAACACGGCACCGACCGCGAACTGCGGACGGGCTTCCGTGCGCTGGGCGATGTGGAACGCATCCTCACCCGCGTGGCGTTGCGCTCCGCGCGGCCGCGCGACCTGTCCACGCTGCGCGACGGCCTTGCCCTGTTGCCGGACGTGCGTTCGCACCTGGTGCCGCTGGACGCGCCGCGCCTGCAGGCGTTGGCCATGGCGCTCGGTGAGCATGCCGATACCGCCTCGCTGCTCCTGGCCGCCATCGCACCGCAACCGCCGCTGAAACTCAGCGATGGTGGCGTGCTGGCCGATGGCTACGATGCCGAACTGGACGAACTGCGCCAACTCAGCACCCACGCGGACCAGTTCCTGATCGACCTGGAGACCCGGGAGCGTGAGAGCAGCGGCATTCCCACGTTGAAGGTGGGCTACAACCGCGTGCACGGCTACTACATCGAGATCAGCAAGGGCCAGGCCGACAAAGCACCGGTGCACTACACCCGACGGCAGACGCTGACCGGCGCCGAGCGCTACATCACCGAGGAGCTCAAGCAGTTCGAGGACAAGGTGCTGTCGGCGCGCGAGCGCTCGCTGTCGCGCGAGAAGCTGCTGTACGACGCGCTGCTGGACACGCTCAACGAGCGACTCGAACCGCTGAAGCGCTGTGCCGCCGCGCTCAGCGAACTCGATGTGCTCGCCGCCTTCGCCGAGCGGGCGCAGGCGCTGGACTGGACCCAGCCGGAACTCAACGATGTGCCGGGCCTGCGGATCGAGCGCGGCCGCCACCCCGTGGTGGAAGCGGTGCGCAAGGAACCCTTCGAGCCCAACGACCTGCACCTGCACGAAGACCGGCGCATGCTGGTGATCACCGGCCCGAACATGGGCGGCAAGAGCACCTACATGCGGCAGAACGCGCTGATCGTGCTGCTCGCCCACATCGGCAGCTTCGTGCCTGCCTCGCGCGCCGTCATCGGCCCGGTCGACCGCATCCTGACCCGCATCGGCGCGGGCGACGATCTCGCACGCGGGCAGTCCACCTTCATGGTGGAGATGGCGGAGACCAGCTACATCCTGCACCACGCCACCGCGCAATCGCTGGTGCTGATGGACGAAATCGGCCGCGGCACGTCGACCTACGATGGCCTGGCACTGGCCGACGCCGTCGCACGCCATCTCGCCGCGACCAACCGCTGCCACACGTTGTTCGCCACCCACTATTTCGAGCTCACCGCGCTGGCCAACGAAACAGGCAGCGGCATCGCCAACGTGCATCTCGATGCCGTCGAACATGGCGATACGCTGGTCTTCATGCACGCGGTGAAGGAAGGCGCCGCGGACCGCAGCTTCGGCCTGCAGGTGGCCGCCCTCGCCGGCCTGCCGAGGACCACGCTGCAGCAGGCCCGTCGCCGCCTGGCCGAACTGGAGCAGCGCGGCCGCGAGACGCACGCCTCGGACATGGCCCCCCAGGCCCTCGATGCACCGCAGCAGTTCGCCTTGTTCGCCGCCCGGCCTTCGGCCGCACAGGAAGCGCTTGCCGCGATCGATCCTGACGAACTGACGCCCAAGCAGGCACTCGAAGCCATGTATCGGCTGAAAGCCCTGCTCTGACCGTTTCGCGAGGACCCCGCGAACGCCATTGGCTGATCCGGTGCATGCCGGCAGGCAGCAGTAGAGTGGGTCGCGCACGCTCGTACAACATCCGCGTAACGTGCGCGGCGTATCGTCGTATGCGCCACCCGGGGATCGTCAGTTGCGCAATGCACCATTGAATCGCGCTATCGAATTCTTCGTCACAAACGATTTTCATTGATCGTTCGCATTGCCTAGTCTGGTCGCCATCCGCCAACGCCCGCAGGACGTCAGCCATGTGCATGCCCGCCATCCGGTACGCCCCGCACGCGCCCACCGTCTCGAAGAACCGCTGGCCCCTTCCGCTCCCCACCCTCCAGCACACGCGGCCGCCCCGCGCCGCTCGCGCGCCGCAGGCATGGCGATCGCAGTCGCCCGCTTGATCCGATTCCTTCCCACCCACACCCGACGGCAAAAGGAAGCACACGCATGACCACCGAATCAAAGTGCCCGTTTCACCAGACCGCTGGCGGCGGCACCGGCAACCGCGACTGGTGGCCCAACCAGCTGCGCGTGGACCTGCTCAACCAGCATTCCTCGCGCTCGAATCCGCTCGACGGCGGCTTCGACTATGCCGAGGCCTTCAACAAGCTCGACTACCACGCGCTGAAGAAGGACCTGCGCGACCTGATGACCGATTCGCAGGACTGGTGGCCGGCCGACTTCGGCCACTACGGTGGTCTGTTCATCCGCATGGCCTGGCACAGTGCAGGCACCTACCGCATCGGCGATGGACGTGGTGGTGGCGGTCGCGGGCAGCAGCGTTTCGCGCCCCTCAACAGCTGGCCGGACAACGTCAGCCTGGACAAGGCGCGCCGCCTGCTGTGGCCGGTCAAGCAGAAGTACGGGCAGAGCATCTCCTGGGCCGACCTGATGATCCTGGCCGGCAACGTGGCGCTGGAAACGATGGGCTTCCGCACCTTCGGTTTCGGTGGTGGCCGCGAAGACACCTGGGAACCCGACCAGGACGTGTACTGGGGTCGGGAAACCACCTGGCTCGGCGGTGACGTGCGCTATGCGCATGGTTCCGAAGGCGTGGAGAAGCCGGCCGATGAAGGCGTGCTGGTCTCCGACGACGATGCCGACGGCGACGTGCACTCGCGCCGGCTGGAGAACCCGCTGGCCGCCGTCCAGATGGGCCTGATCTACGTCAACCCGGAAGGCCCCGATGGCAATCCGGATCCGCTGCTGGCCGCCAAGGACATCCGCGACACCTTCGGCCGCATGGCGATGGACGATGAGGAAACCGTCGCCCTGATCGCGGGTGGCCACACCTTCGGCAAGACCCACGGTGCCGGCCCGGCCGACAACGTGGGCGCCGAGCCGGAAGCGGGCGATCTGGAGCAGCAGGGCTTCGGGTGGCACAACAAGTTCGGCAGCGGCAAGGGCCGCGACACGATCACGTCAGGCATCGAAGTGACCTGGACGCAGACGCCGACGCTGTGGAGCAACAAGTTCTTCGAGAACCTGTTCGGCTTCGAATGGGAACTGGAGAAGTCACCGGCCGGCGCGCATCAGTGGGTTGCCAAGGACGCGCCTGAGGATGTGCCGCACGCACATGACGCATCGAAGAAGCAGCGCGTGAAGATGCTGACCACCGACCTGTCGCTGCGCTTCGATCCGATCTACGGGCCCATCTCCAGGCGCTTCCTGGAGAACCCGCAGTCCTTCGCCGATGCCTTCGCGCGCGCATGGTTCAAGCTGACCCATCGCGACATGGGGCCACGCGTGCGCTACCTCGGCCCGGAGGTACCGAAGGAAGAACTGGTATGGCAAGACCCGCTTCCCAAGGCGGACTACGCCACCGTGGATGCGGCCGACATCGACGCACTGAAGACGAAGATCGCAGCATCGGGACTGTCGGTACCCGAACTGGTCTCGACCGCGTGGGCGTCGGCCTCGACCTTCCGTGGCGGTGACAAGCGCGGTGGCGCCAATGGTGCGCGCATCCGTCTCGCCCCGCAGAAGGACTGGGCCGTCAACCAGCCCGGGCAGCTGGCGAAAGTGCTGAAGACGCTGGAACGCATCCAGATGGAGTTCAACCTCGACGCTGCCGGCGGCAAGAAGATCTCGCTGGCCGACCTGATCGTGCTCGCCGGCGGCGTTGGCGTGGAGCAGGCGACGAAGGCTGGCGGCATCGATGTCAGCGTGCCGTTCCGGCCCGGCCGCACCGATGCGCGCCAGGACCAGACGGACGTCGAATCGTTCGCCGTGCTCGAACCCTTCGCCGACGGCTTCCGCAACTATCTCAAGGGACCCTCGGTGGTGCCGGCCGAACACCTGCTGGTGGATCGCGCCCAGCTGCTGACGCTGACGGCGCCGGAGCTGACGGCCCTGGTCGGCGGCCTGCGCGTGCTGGGTGCGAATGCCGAGGGTGGCAGCGAGGGCGTGTTCACCGACAGGCCGGGCGTGCTGAGCAATGACTTCTTCGTCAACCTGCTCGACATGGGCACGGAATGGAAAGCGACCGGCGCGAACCGCTATGAAGGCCGCGATCGCAAGACCGGGGCCGCGAAATGGACCGGTACGCGCGTGGACCTGGTGTTCGGCTCGAACTCCGTCCTGCGCGGGCTCGCCGAGGTTTACGCCAGCGCCGACGGCATGGAAAAACTGGCGAAGGACTTCGTCGCCGCCTGGACCCGGGTGATGGAACTGGACCGCTTCGACCTCAAGTAAGGCGATCGGCCCGATCAGCGCTCGCGTCGCTCTGTCAACGCCGCATGCCCCGAAAGGTATGCGGCGTTGCTGTTTCCGCCGGTCGGCCGACCGCTAGTGTGAGTCGGCGACGGGTCAGATTGGCGCTAGCATGATGCGCCGCTTCCCACCGCGTCCAGGAGGACGACCGCACCATGAGCAACGCATCCCTCGCAGAAGACCTCTTCGCCCAATTGCAGGGCGCGCCGCTGCAACAGGTGTCGCAGCAACTGGGTATCGGCCAGATGCAGGCATCCAGCGCCATCGGCGCCGCACTCCCGCTGCTGTTGGGCGCATTGGGTCGCAACGCGGCGCAGCCGCAGGGTGCGGAGGCGCTCTTCGGTGCCCTGCAACGCAACCACGGCGGGCTGGACATCGGCAGTGTGCTGGGCGCGGTGCTGGGTGGCGCTTCTTCGCCGCAGGCCAACGGTGCGGGCATCCTCGGGCATGTCTTCGGCGGCCAGCAGAACCGTGCCGAACTGGGCCTGGGCCAGGCGACCGGGCTGGGTGGCGAACGTGCAGGCCAGTTGTTGAAGATCCTCGCCCCCATCGTGCTCGCCTTCCTCGCCCAGCGCATGAGCCAGGGCAGCGCGCAGAACAATCCGCTGGGACTGGCTGAAGTGCTGGGACAGGAACAGCGCCAGGTACAGCAACAGGGCGGTCTGGGCGGCGGATTGCTTGGCGCCGTGCTGGACCAGGACGGCGATGGCCAACTCGGCTTGGGCGATATCCTCAAGATCGGCAGCGGCATGTTCGGCGGCGGACGCTGATCCGCTTCCACGTAGCGCACAGTTGCAACCAGGAAGGGCGCCATCGGCGCCCTTCTTCCGTTTCAGGCGCGGGTACCGCTACAGCGCATCGATGTCGCCCAACGCACGGATCAGGCGACGCGCGCGCTTGTCCGGTCGCGACTGCGGCGCCTGGTAACCGGCACGCTCCGCACGGCGCGCCGCGAGTGCGGCCTCACGCCGCTGCCTGGAGGCTGCCGATTCGGAATACAGCGCCTGCGCCACCGCGGCCGAACCGCGACGGTCACTCAGCGCAAGCACCTCGATCTCGAAGACCTCCTCACCTCGCGTGATCACCAGCACATCGCCCACGCGCACCGCACGCGACGACTTCGCGCGCTGCCCGGCCGCGTCGACCTTGCCGGTCTCGACCGCCTGCTTGGCCAGGCTTCGGGTCCTGAAGAAGCGTGCTGCCCAGAGCCAGAGGTCCAGGCGCACGGTTGCAGTGGGGAGTTCAGTCATCGTGATCGAGGAACAACAGGTGCATGAGCGTCATTCCGCTGCGGAATCCACCCGCCGGAAACGCGAACGGCCACCCGGAGGTGGCCGTTCCTGCAGCGCTATCCAGCCAGCCGTTACTCGGCGGCGGAAGCCGCAGCAGCGGCGGCCTGGCGGGCGACCTTGGCGGCGGCGTTGGCAGCCAGATCTTCCTTGATGCGGGCGGCCTTGCCTTCCAGTTCGCGCAGGTAGTACAGCTTGCCGGCGCGGACCTTGCCGCGGCGCTTCACTTCGACCGAGTCGATGGTGGCGCTGTGGGTCTGGAACACGCGCTCGACGCCGTAGCCGTGCGAGATCTTGCGGACGGTGAACGCGGAGTTCAGGCCGGCGTTCTTCTTGGCGATGACAACGCCTTCGTACGCCTGCACGCGCTCACGGTTGCCTTCCTTCACTTTCACGTTGACGACCACGGTGTCACCGGGGCCGAACGCGGGCAGCTCGCGCGTGATCTGGGAGGCTTCGAATTCCTGGAGGAGCTTGCTCATGTTGGCACCAATGCTTGTATGCGTGATTGTGTCTTGCGACAACGAAAACTGATGCAGTCGCCGAATTGCGCCGCACGATATTGTTATGGGATCCGGGGGCGTGAACCGCCCAAGGGTCGCGCATTCTACCGGATTCCCGGCCAGACTGGCTACCCTGCCCCGTCCCTGCCGGCCTGACCTGCCCGGAAGGCCGCCAGCAGGGCCTTGTCAGCCTTGGTCAGGCCCGCCTCTTCCAGCAGGTCGGGCCGGCGCAACCAGGTGCGCCCCAGCGCCTGCTGGCGACGCCAGCGGGCGATGGCGGCATGGTCGCCGGATCGCAGGACCGCCGGGACGTCACCCAACGGGTGGCTGGACGGGTGGGTGAAATGGGGGCAATCGAGCAGGCCATCGCCTTCGAAACTGTCCTGGATGGCCGAATCCGCATCGTTCAGCGCGCCGTCCTGCAGACGGCCGACCGCGTCGATGACCACGGCGGCCGCCAGTTCTCCCCCGGACAGCACGTAGTCACCGATGGACAGTTCCTCGTCCACCTCGGCATCGAGGAAACGCTCGTCCACGCCCTCATAGCGGCCGCACAGCAGGATGATGCGCGGCAGCGCGGCCAGTTCGCGCGCCTTCTTCTGGGTCAGCGGCGCACCCTGGGGGCTCAGGTAGATCAGGGGCGCCGGCGCGGCGTCCGCGGCGCGGACCGCCTCCAGGCAGGCCTGCAGCGGCTCGATCATCATCACCATCCCGGGACCGCCACCGAAGGGACGATCATCCACGCGGCGATAGCCGCCGCTGGCGTAGTCGCGCGGGTTCCAGCCATGCAGCGACAGCAGCCCGCGTTCCTGCGCGCGCCCGACCACGCCCACGGCGGCTGCCTGGGCGATGAACTCGGGGAACAGGGTCATGACGTCGATACGCATGGCGATCGGCTGCAACTTGGGTGGGGACGCAGGGTAACCGCCACGGCGGTCGCCCGCGAGGCGGCTAGAACTCGGGATCCCAGTCCACGGTGACCACGCCCGCCTCGAAATCCACGGAGCGGACGTAATCGGGATCGACGAACGGAATCAGGCGCTCGCGGTCGCCCCGCGCCACCAGCACGTCGTTGGCACCGGTCGAGAACAGGTGCGAGACGGTGCCGAAATCGGTGCCGTCCACGTTGACCACGCGCAGGCCTTCCAGATCGACCCAGTAGAACTCGCCGGCACTCGGCGGCGGCAGTGCGGAACGCGGGACGAAGATCTCCAATCCGCGCATGGCCTCCACCTCATCTCGGTCTTCCACGCCCGGCAGCGTGGTCACCAGGTGCTTGCCGGATGCCTTGCCACGGGCCCCCGTGAATTCGCGTTCGGCGCCGCTGGCGTCGCGCAGCGTCCACGGCTGGTAGCGGAAGATGGCCTCGCGCGGCTCGGTCCAGGATTCGATCTTGATCTGGCCACGCACACCAAAAGCGCCCAGAAGCCTTCCCAGCAGAATCATCTTCTGCGGGGTCGGTGGGCGCTCGGTGTTCATGCGTACGGAAGGCCGCGCGGTCTGCGCGGCCAAGGCCATCAGGCCGCCGGAGCGGTCTTGATTTCCTTGTACAGGTTGCGGACCTTCTCGGTCAGCTGCGCACCGTTGCCGACCCAATGGTCGACACGGGCCACGTCGAGTTCGACGCGCTTTTCGTTGCCGGCGGCGACCGGGTTGTAGTAACCCACGCGCTCGATGTTGCGGCCGTCGCGCGCGCTGCGCGAGTCGGTGACGATGATGTGGTAGAAGGGGCGCTTCTTAGCGCCGCCGCGGGTGAGACGGATCTTGACCATGGTGTTTTCCAGTGTTGCCCAGTCGCCAGAATGGCGAGGTAAGCCGGCTATTCTAAGCCATTGAATCGGTCAGGAAAACCCACCCCCGGACAGGTCGCCCGGACGGTCAGGCCAGCGGCTCCCAGGGCATGACATCCAGCGCCTTCTTCAATACCCCCATGAGGGCGGTATCAAGGCCCCATGCGACGCCATCGACGGCCACCACCGGCTGCAGGCCACTGGCATTGCAGGCGAATCCCGCCCGGTACCGGCCCAGCTCGGCCAGCGGGATAGGCCCGCACCGCTGCGGGACGCCCACCTCTTCCAGCGCCTGGCGCAGCAACCGCTCGGCCGTGCCGCGCAATGCAGGTCCCTCGGGCCAGGTCACCGTTTCTCCGTCCCACAGGCCCAGGTTCCAGATCGATCCCTCGACCACCTGCCCGGCCGGATCGACGAACAGCGCGTCGTCGTACCCGTCCGCCAGCGCCTGGCGGCGGTAGTGGAATAGCGGAAATGTCCCCACGTGCTTGTACTGCGGCAAGGGACGTACGAACGGATAGGACTTCACCCGCAGTGCGGGCTTGTCCGGCGATGACGGCGGCGCCAGCGACACCAGCACGTCGGGGGTGACGCTTCGCGCAGGATCGCGGTAGTCGAAACGGGTGGAGAACACGGTGATGCGCAAGGACGCATCGCGCAACCCGGCTTCCTGCATCGCGCGTGCGGCCTGCTTCAGCGCATCGTCGCCGTCCAGTCGCGTGCCGAACAGCCCCTGCGTCGCCTCTTCGAGACGCCGCCGGTGCAATGCACGACCCTGCACGGCGCCATCGCGCACCTGCATCGAGGTGAAGTGGCCGTAGTTGGCTAGCGCCAGCGCGCGCAGGTCGTCGGCAGTGGCGGGTTGACCGTTGAGGGAAGCGGAGGTCATGCGGCGTCTGGCTCTTTCAATGTAGGAGCGACGTGAGTCGCGACCGCGAGAACGAAAACACCATGGAGGCCGACAGCATCCGGTCGCGACTCACGTCGCTCCTACAGAAGGCGAGCTCTCAACGGAACGGCATGCCGCCGCGCGCGCCCATCATGCCCTTCATGTTGCGCATCAGGCCCTTCATGCCGCCGCCGGCCAGCTTGCCCATCATTTTTTCCATCTGCTGGTACTGCTTCATCAGCTTGTTGACGTCGGCCGGGGTCAGGCCGGCGCCCTTGGCGATGCGGGAACGGCGCGAACCGTTCAGCAGCGCGGGATTGCGGCGCTCCTTCTTCGTCATCGAGTTGATGATGGCGATCATGCGCGGCACTTCCTTGCCCTGCTGTACCTGCTGCTTCACGTGCTCGGGGATCTGGCCCATGCCGGGCAGCTTGTCCATCAGGCCGCTGATGCCGCCCATGTTCTGCATCTGCTCCAACTGGTCGCGCATGTCGTTGAGGTCGAACTTCTTTCCCTTGATGACCTTGGCCGCCAGCTTCTCGGCCTTCTCGCGATCGACGTTCTGCTCGACCTGCTCCACCAGCGACAGCACGTCGCCCATGTCGAGGATGCGGTTGGCCACGCGCTCGGGATGGAACACGTCCAGCCCGTCGGGCTTCTCGCCCACGCCGATGAACTTGATCGGCTTGCCGGTGATGTAGCGCACCGACAGCGCCGCGCCACCGCGCGCATCACCATCGGTCTTGGTCAGCACCACACCGGTCAGCGGCAGCGCTTCGCTGAAGGCCTTGGCGGTGTTGGCGGCGTCCTGGCCGGTCATCGCGTCGACGACGAACAGCGTTTCCACCGGCTTCACCGCCGCGTGCAGGCCCTTGATCTCGGCCATCATGGCTTCGTCGATCGCCAGGCGGCCGGCGGTATCGACGATCAGCACGTCGACGAAGGACTTGCGCGCATCATCGATGGCGGCGCGGACGATGGCTTCCGGCTTCTGTCCGGCATCGGACGGGAAGAACAGCACGTCCACCTGCTGGGCCAGCGTCTTCAGCTGCTCGATGGCGGCCGGGCGGTAGATGTCCGCACTGACCACCATCACCTTCTTCTTGCGCTTCTCGCGCAGGTGCTTGGCCAGCTTGCCGACGGTCGTGGTCTTGCCCGCGCCCTGCAGGCCGGCCATCAGGATGACGGCGGGCGCGGGCACGTTGAGGTTCAGGTCGCTGGCCTGCGAGCCCATCACCGCGGTCAGCTCATCGCGCACGACCTTGATCAACGCCTGACCCGGGGTCAGCGACTTCAGCACTTCCTGGCCGACCGCGCGCACCTTGATGCGCTCGATCAGCGCCTGCACCACCGGCAGCGCCACGTCGGCTTCCAGCAGGGCGATGCGGACTTCGCGGGTAGCCTCGCGGATGTTCTCCTCGCTCAGGCGGCCGCGGCCACGGAGGCGTTCGATGGTGCCGGAGAGGCGCTGGGTCAGGGATTCGAACATGGGGGAAGGGACCGGGGAAAATCGGACCGGAATTATATGCGGTCGCGCCGCGCCCGCCCCCTGCCTTCCTGCCGGCCCGCTGTGCGACACTGCTCCGATGACAGTCATTCTCATTGCCGTCGCGCTTTACCTGTTCGCCACCGGCCTGCTGGTCCGCTCCGTCGGCCGTGATCCGGGCGAAGGCATGCGCCTGTGGCTGTGGCCCGCGGTCGGCGGCGTGCTGCTGCATGGTGCCTACCACCTGCTGGTGGCCTGGCGGACGCCGGGCGGCCCGGACATGCACTTCTTCGCGGCCCTGTCCCTCGTGTCGCTGGGCATGGCGGTAATGACCCTGTTGGTCGCCATCCAGGGCCGCATGGCCGCCCTCGGCGTCGTGGCGTTCCCGTTGGCCGCGTTGCTGCTGGTGGTCTACCACCTGTACGGGCACCGGGCCTCCAGCGGGCTGGACTGGCGCCTGCAACTGCACGCCTGGCTCGCGCTGCTCGCCTACGCGGCGCTGGCCATCGCCGCCTTGCTGGCGCTTATGTTGTGGGCGCAGGAACGCGCCCTGCGCCGCCGCCAATTCCATCTCTGGCTGCGCGCCCTTCCACCGCTGACCGAACTGGAAGACCTGCTGTTCCGCACGATCACGGTCGGCTTCATCCTGCTGACCGCCACGCTGCTGACCGGCGTGCTCTTCGTCGAGAACTTCCTGATCCAGAAGCTCACCCACAAGACCGTGCTGAGCGTGCTGTCGTGGCTGACCTTCGGCGCCCTGCTGGTCGGACGCTGGCGCTACGGCTGGCGCGGTGCGAAGGCCGTGCACTGGACGCTGACGGCCATGGCGCTGTTGCTGCTGGCGTTCTTCGGCAGCAAGTTCGTGTACGAGATGGTGCTGAGGCGGGCTTGAGTACGCCGCTGGGCGACCGGATCCTGAAGGTCGATCACGCGGGCGAACACGGCGCGGTCAACATCTATCGTGCACAGATCCTGGTGTCGCAGTGGACCGCGCCGCAGCTGGTGCCACTGCTCCGGCATTTCCTCGATCACGAACTCGGTCATCACACCCTGTTTCAAGATCGCCTCCAGGCACGCGGTGTCCGTCGCTGCCGCAGCTATGCGCTGTGCGGTGTCGGCGGCTGGACGTTGGGACTGGTGACCGGCCTGCTGGGACCATCCGCCATCGCGGCCACCACGTATGCCGTCGAAAGCGTGGTGCTGCGGCACCTGATGGCGCAACGGCAGCAGCTCGCGTCCACCGACGCGGATGCCTTCGATGCGGTGTCTCGTATCGTCGTGGAAGAACAGGAGCATCACGATCACGGCCGTGACGCGATGCACTCCGGCGCTTTCTGGCCGCCGATCCTGACCCCGATCGTGCGCGTCTCGACGGAAGCGGTGATCTGGCTGGGAATGCGGCTCTGATGCTCGTCGCGACCTGCTTCTTGTAGGAGCGACGTCAGTCGCGACCGCGAGATCGACACACCTTGGAGGGTTGGCGCGCGCGTCAGCCGTGCGGTCGCGACTTACGTCGCTCCTACAAGGGATCCGCGCCCTGCCCTACTCCGCCGCCGCTTCCAGCGCCTGCGACAGCCGCTCCACGGCCACCACCTCCAGTCCCTTGAACGCGCCCGACTTCGGTGCGTTGCCCTTGGGCACGATGGCGCGCTTGAAGCCGTGCGTGGCCGCTTCGCGCAGACGCTCCTCGCCGTTGGGCACGGGGCGGATCTCGCCGGACAGGCCCACTTCGCCGAAGGCCACGGTCTTCTCGGCCAGGGGACGGTCACGCAGGGATGACAGCACGGCCAGCAGCACCGGCAGGTCGGCCGCGGTTTCCTGCACGCGGATGCCGCCGACGACATT
Source organism: Pseudoxanthomonas sp. PXM03 (assembly GCF_014852005.1). GTDB lineage: Bacteria > Pseudomonadota > Gammaproteobacteria > Xanthomonadales > Xanthomonadaceae > Pseudoxanthomonas_A. Next base: position 279,757 of record NZ_JACVAU010000002.1, read on the forward strand.
CACGAACACGTCCTGGTCGCCCACCACCACGCCGCCGTGACGGTGCAGCACGGCCAGCAGCATGGCCAGGCGGTTCTGCTCCAGGCCCACCGCCACGCGGCGCGGGTTGGACAGCGGCGAGCTATCCACCAGCGCCTGCACCTCCACCATCAGTGGGCGCGTGCCTTCGCGGGTGACCAGCACACAGCTGCCGGGCTGTTGGGTGCTGCCGCCGGACAGGAAGATCGCCGACGGGTTGGGGACTTCCTTCAGCCCCTTCTCGCCCATGGCGAACACGCCCAGTTCGTTGACCGCACCGAAGCGGTTCTTGAAGGCACGCAGCACGCGGAACCGGCTGCCGCTCTCGCCTTCGAAATACAGCACGGCGTCCACCATGTGCTCCAGCACGCGCGGGCCGGCGATGCCGCCCTCCTTGGTCACGTGGCCGACCAGGAACACGGCCGTGCCGGTCTCCTTGGCGTAGCGCACCAGCCGTGCCGCACTCTCGCGCACCTGGCTGACCGAGCCGGGGGCGGCGGTCAGCGACTCGGTCCACAGGGTCTGCACGGAATCGGCCACGATCAGCTTCGGCCGTGCCACCGAGGCGTGCTGCAGGATGTTCTCGATGCCGGTTTCGGCCAGGGCCTGCAGGTTGTCCAGCGGCAGGTCCAGGCGCACGGCGCGGCCGGCGACCTGGGCCAGCGACTCCTCGCCGGTGACGTACAGCGCCGGCAGGCTGGCCGACATCTTCGCCACGGCCTGCAGCAGCAGGGTGGACTTGCCAATGCCCGGGTCGCCGCCCACCAGCACCACCGCACCCTCCACCAGGCCGCCGCCCAGCACGCGGTCGAACTCGCCGATGCCGGTGGTCACGCGCGCTTCCTCGCTGTGGCGCACGTCCTTCAGCGCGGTGACCTTCGGCGCCTCGGCCTTGCCGGCCCAGCCGGAGCGACGGGCGGCGGCGGGCGCACTGGCGGCGGTTTCCAGCACGATCTCGCTGAGGGAATTCCACGCCCCGCAGTCGGCGCACTGGCCCTGCCATTTGCTGTGGTCGGCACCGCATTCACCGCAGACGAAGGCAGTACGGGTCTTCGTGGAAATCTTGGCCACCGGAACGCTCATGCTCGAATGAGCACCTACTGTAGCTGCCTGCAATCTCGTCTGGCGAGATCCGTCGCAAGCGGACGAGACGACCACGTCACGGACGCGTGGGTTGGCGCACTCCCTCACCTCGCGAACACGCGGTCGCCTGTGCCCGGTGCGAACCGCACTCGCAGAAGGCGACTCCTATCGCTTTCATTGAGCGGCTGAATCACTCGCGCGCCGTGGTGTCGCCGGACAGCGTTAACACCACGCGAAACCCGCCACTTCTCGACATACGGTAGGCCGGCGCATCGCCATCGGCGCGTTGGCATTCACGCGATGTCGCTGCAAACGTCGCGGTCGTGTCTTGCGATCACGGTTCCCGGAAGACGCCATCGCGTCCATCGCACGTGGTGCCGGCGGCATGCCCCTGCCATGTCGTCGGCACTCCACTTCCGAAAATGGAGATTCACCATGCCCGTCAAGAAGAAGACTTCCGCAAAGACCGCGTCCACGCACGCCTACGGCAAATGCAGTTACAGCTACGGCGCGTCACCGGCCAGTTGGCCGCAGCACGGCTACGATCCCCGCAACGAGACGCCGCCGCCCAAGGGACCGGTGTTCGATCCCGGCCGGTTCGGGCGCATGTTTCCGAACCTGCCCGGACTGGTGGTGGACGATGCGGCCCTCGCAGCGCTGGGCGATGCCATGCGTGACCCGGCCGGCGCGGATCCCACCCGCGACAACCCCGGCATCCCTTCCGGCTTCACGTATCTCGGTCAGTTCATCGATCACGACATCACCTTCGACCCCACCGCCATGCCGGAAGTGCTGGTGGATCCGCAGGCGGTGTTCAATTTCCGGACGCCCAAGCTGGATCTCGATTCGGTGTATGGAACCGGCCCGTCCACGCAGCCGTATCTGTACGAACCCGGCCGGCGCAAACTGCGCGCGGGTGCCACGCAGACGGGCCAGGGCGATGCATCGATCCCCGCCGGCATGCCGAACGATCTGCTGCGGCTCAATGGCACGGCGGTGATCGGCGATCCGCGCAACGATGAGAACCTGGTGGTCGCGCAGACCCACCTCGCCTTCATCAAGTTGCACAACAAGTGCGTCGACAAGCTGGAGGCGGAGGGCTTTCCGCAAGCTGGCCTGTTCACCGAGGCGCGGAAGCTGGTCACCTGGCACTACCAGCGGATGGTGATCGACGATTTCCTGGGACGGCTGTGCGATGCCGCCGTGCTGGCCGACGTGGTGCAGAACGGTCGCCGGTTCTTCGATTTCGCCGGCGAGGCGTTCATGCCGGTGGAGTTTTCGGTGGCGGCGTACCGCTTCGGGCATTCGCAGGTACGCAATGCGTACAACTACAACCGCGTGTTCAATTTCGGTAGCCAGAGGCCTGCGACGCTGGCGCTGCTGTTCCGCTTCAGCGGCGTGTCGGGCAGCGGCAACACGGCGGACATCCCGGTGCCCAGCGACTGGATCATCGACTGGCGGCGCTTCTACGATCTGCCCGGCGGCGGGGTGACGCCCGACGCCACGCGCAAGATCGATCCGCTGCTGGCGGCGGAGTTGCACGGCCTGCCGAATGGGGGTGGTTCGCTGCCCACGCGCAATCTGATGCGCGGTGTGCGCATGGGCCTGCCCTCGGGCCAGGCGGCGGCGGCGGCCATGCAGCTGACCCCGTTGACCCCGCAGGAGCTGGGCGGCGGGCCGGATGGACAGGTGCTCATTGCGCAGGGGTTGGGGAGCAATACCCCGCTCTGGTACTACCTGTTGAAGGAGGCCCAGGTGCAGCAGAACGGTGATCGGCTGGGCCAGGTGGGCAGCCGGATCGTGGCGGAGACGTTCATCGGGCTGCTGGACAGCGATGCGCTGTCGTTCCGTCGGCAGAATCCGCTGTTCGAGCCCAGCCTGTTCAAACCGGGGGCCACGCCCACGGCGGCGGGCCGGTACACCATGGCGGACCTGCTGACCTTCGTGGACGAGATCAACCCGATCGGGGACTGAGCCGGCGGGCCGTGCTGTGAGCTGAAAGCAGAAGGGCCGCCCCTGCGGGCGGCCCTTCTGGTGCAGCTGGTGCCGGAAATAGGAATCGAACCTACGACCTACGCATTACGAATGCGCCGCTCTACCAACTGAGCTATTCCGGCGGAGCCGCGAATTTTAGGGGTTGGGGTGGGGGCGGGTCAATGTGGGGGTGTCGGGAATGGGGTGGTAAGCCGCTGGGAAGCCGGGGGGGGCGAATGCGTGGGTTACATGCCTCGCCATCGTCCAACATGTTGGGGTTCGCAAGCTCACCCCAACCTATGGCCCTGACTGCCGTCAGTTCTTCTCTCGAACGACTGGCAGGTAGGCTCGATATGTATCCTGTACCACTTGGGTAAGCTTATCTATCGTAGCGCCTTGGATGTTTTCCAGGACTGTCGGGCATACGACTGCGGGGTCGAACTGCTTAAACTTGCCGAGCGCGCCATCATTGAACGTTTGTACGCGCTGTTGTATCGCTTCTTGCATAGGCGTATTGAACTCAGGATCGTCATTCAATTGCTCCATTAGGGGCTTATTCGCCTCGCTAAGTTTGACGACAAATCCCGCCCTTTCCTTCATCAACGATTCCCTTAGCTCGGGGAGCTTATGGGAACAATGCTCAATGATTGGGTCCAACGTGCGCGCTGGCATCGAAAGCAGGTAGCGACCGACTGTCTCGGGCTCCCCATCAAGTTTCTGCAAATCCTGTGCATGCAGGCTTCCCGTGAAGACCGCAAACGACCAACCAAGGATCGACGAGACTCGGATCATTGTTCACCCCCACTTTCCCGAATTATGCCAGCAGTCCAACTGCAGCCTGAGGTGAATCTTATGCGGCAATGGCCCGAAAATGCGAAGCCGGCACTAAGCCAACTTACGCCCCAAACGTCGATTTCGCGCTTGGACGCATATCATCCGTACTTACTGGAAACACCTGGAAAAAACAAAGGCCCGCGTTAGCGGGCCTTGTTCGGTGTTGCTTATAAGTGTCGCTTCGGAACGGTGCTGGAGGCTTTACGAATGCGCCGCTCTACCAACTGAGCTATTCCGGCGGAGCCGCGAATTTTAGGGGTTGGGGTGGGGCCGGGTCAATGCGGGGGTGTTGGGGATGGGGTGGTAAGCCGCTGGGAAGCCGGGGAGCGAATGCGTGGGTTACATGCCTCGCCATCGTCCAGCATGTTGGGGTTCAACAATCCACCCGAACCCGTGACCCTAAGCTAAGCCGGAACACGAGACCGACAAGACCCTGCGTGCTTCGTACTCATATTCAATTCGAATGACACTGCATCCCCCGTCAAAGACAACGGGAAGCTTATCAAGCGTAACAAGGTGAATCCCCATATCCCCCCCTAGTACAAGTACGCCACTGAGCATTCCCGCATCCGTCCTTGCATAGTAGCGAGTGTACGAGCTTATATCGGACGCTCCAGCGGGAAGGGTAAGTCCGCGCTCCAACTCTTTGACATGAGAAGCCATGTCCGAATCCAACTCGCGCACGGTGCTGCACCCTGTCAGAAGAAAAACAAAAAAAACTAATCTCGTTGCTAGCGCCATAACTTGAACCTCTAGAAGTATGTCGGCCTAATGGGTATCCCATGCTCCTGCCTGATCTTATTCTCAATCGGGAGGGACTGGTACTCAGCTGGCGGTGTCGTTCCCTTGATGGGGGCTCCATATACAGAGCTTTGGACACCTTCATTGATCGCTTTTGAATGTCCCATTTCATGCCCAAGACCAACAAAAGCAGGCCTCTGCGTAGATCCAGTCGCATCTTGCCCCCCAGTGTTATTGCTCGGGTTGTATTTGATCTCTGACCCCAACCCTACGCCTTTGTTTGCAGAGGGGCTGGCGCTAACCCTAGTAGAGTTATCGCCCGTTGACTCTCTAATTAAGATCACGTTCTTAGTGTCCCGTAGAGAATTGACCAGAGCCCTCCCCTCAGGCTTACTTTCCAGCTTCTTAATGTCTTCTCTGACCTGCTGCTTGAACTCTCTCGTGCCCTCAATTCGGATGCGTCGCCCGTCTGGGTCCGTGTACTTGTAGGGGTTCTGGTTTGCGTACCAATACCGATTGAAGTTAACCCCCGGCTTTTCGTGCGCCGTCACCGGATCAACCGAAAGAAACACCCCCACATGCGGATCGTAGTACCGCTGCTGCATGTAGGTCAGCCCGGTTGCCGCATCCTGCACATGCCCCGTGTAGCCGATGCCCTGATAGTTGGGCTTGCCGATTACGGCACCGTAGGGCTCGTAGTCGTTCCGCTCGATGACGGTGCCGGCATGATTGGTCACCGCGATCGGGCTGCCCAGCGCGTCGGTGTGCTTGAACAGCGATTGAAGAGACTGCGTTGAGTGCGTCCAGACCCTATCGGCGATCAAGCTCCCAGCGAGATAGATGTGCTCGAAATTCTTTCCCGCGCGATAGTCTTCCGTGTAGAGCACCTGCCCCGACTGACTGTACTGCGATGCAATCAAATTGAGAGACGTCCCCCAAGCATTAACACGCCGACCTTGGGCATCGTAGCGGTACCACTCTGGCCCACCGACAGCCCCGGTCGGACCGTGGGCCTCGCGTAGTCGGTTGCCGTAGTCAAACGTGTAAGAGCTTCCGTTCTTGTTCTCCAGATTGCCCTGCAGGTCGTAACCAAAGCCTACTGTCGTGGCGCCGCTACTGTTCTTGATGTTCTCAAGCCGATTGTTGCCTGCACCGTAAACATACTCCGCGTAGTCCTTTACCCCTGCCAGCTTCCACGACTTCATGTTATCCAGAGCGTCGTAGGTGAAGTGGTGCCAGTGGTCACCCCCGAACATCGCGGAACCGGCAGCTGTAAGGCGATCCAGTCCGTCGTACTCCATGAGGCGGTACTTGGGCGGACTGCCCGGGATCATGTCTGGCACGTGGTCATAGATCTGGTTTACGTTGCCGTTGGCGTCATAGCGATAGCTGAAATCCATCGACAGGCCGCTGCCGGAAACCCGATCCGGAAGCTGACGGGCATTCTGGGTCATGGTGTGAAGCAGGCCATTGCCATAGGTGAACTGCTTGATCGCCCCATTGGGGTAGTAGCTGGCACCAGAGGCGTAGTAGTAGCCGGACTGATCGCGCGCCTGCGTGGCCTGTCCCAAAGCATTGGGGGCATAGGTGATGACAAGACCGGTCGGGTAAGTTTGCGTGGCCAGGCTTCCGTTGGCGTCATAGCCATACCCCAGACCCCATACATACCAGTTCGGCTGATGAATCGACTCGCCGGTCAGCATGCGTCGCTTGTTGTAGACGTAGTCGCTTACCACCGGCGCCCCGCCACCGGCGTCATTCCATACCGTGACCTGCGAAGGCAGGCTGTCCGGCGTATACGTCCAGAGTTGATTTCCACGACCATCCGGAAACAGCAACTGATGCAGCCGGCTCCGAGCATCGTAGTACCGCGTGACCTTCCGCCCCGAATCCCGCCCAGCAATGGTGTCGCAGCTGGTCGTTCCCATCAGATGATGCAGGCCCGCCGCGCTCCATTGCAGATTCCCTGCGTTGTCATAGTCCATGATGGTAGCGCCCGTCTCGGGCTCCACCGCTTTACAGAGTTGCTGATAGCCGTCATACACGTAATGCCGATCAACGAAAAGGCTGCCACTCGCATTGCGCTTACGAATACGCACCGGCTTGCCGAACACATCGCGATGAATCTCCGTCGCCGACGTATCAGCACCGGCAAACTGGGTCACACCACTTGGATAGTCCGTTGCAGGGACATCGAAAGCTTGGTACTCGGTCAGTATCGAGAAGCCACGCGGATTCGTCACCTGCTGCTGGAAGCCAGCCAGATACTGGATGGTGGTCGTTAGCAAGCTGGGAGAGAGCTCGCTGTCTTGACTGGTTGACGTCGGTCGACCTAAAGCGTCGTACGCCGTCCAGGTACCCGTCGTCAGCACATCCGTTGTGCCCGGATACGATGCAAACGTCGTTCGCCCAGCATGATCGTAAGTGAAGCGTTGGAAGCGCTTCGTCCCTACTTCGTTCGCAGCGTCGTACTCGCGCGTCACCAAGGGACGCCACAAGCCGTCGTAGTAGCTGATCTTGACTGCATTTCCCGTCGTGACGGTCTGCCGCCAATGTCCGGCCGGGATGCCGTACTCGCTTGCCGAAACCTGCTGAAACACCTGCGTAGTCGTATTCCACGCCGTGGTGTCGCCCGTGGGATACACGATGCTGGCCAGTCTGCCCATGGCATCGTAGCCGTAGCCAGTCGTGTAACCATTCTCGTCGGTGACCGAGGTGATCCAACCGCTGTCGTTGACCATCGCCGACTCCACCGCACCCGCAGGTGCTTCCGGTGTAGGCGGATACTGGATGGCCTGCGGGACGCCGCGTTTCCAGTTGCTGGCGGTCGTGACGTTGTTGTTGCCGTCCTTGACCGTGGCGACCGTGCCGTCGGCGTTGTAGGTCAAGGTCTGCATGACCTTGCCGTACGACTCGCTGATCGACGGTCGCGCCAAGGCGTCGAACGTCGACTCCGCGACCTCCTGCCCATTCACGACAAGCTTCTGTGTCTGGCCCAGCACCCAAAGCGACTGATTATCGTGGTAGTCCGTCAGTTCCGTCTTGACCTGGCTGCCCGCAATCGAACTGAAACGCTTGACTGCTTTCGGCCTGGCCAGCGCATCGAAGAGATCGACCTGATACTTGAAATCCACGCCATCACGCGTCGTCGTAGTGCTCAGCTGCGGACGGTGGTACTCGGACGTGAACCCATCGAAGTTCTCTCGCAGGCTGTAGCCGAAGCGCTCCGGGTAGCCCTGCGGCGCCATGCTCAGGTCGAAGGTCGAAACCTGCACATCCATGAGCGGCGTCGTGGTACTGCCCCGCTCCACGCGCAGCAGCTTGCCTTCGTTATAGCGATAACTGTTGCCATGGAAATACTTGGTGCGCTCGCCATTGGGCCCCAGCACTAACGTCTCCGCCCGGCCCGCGCACGCATCCGACATACAGATCGGCTCGCCACACATGGTCCCCATCGGGCACGGGGTCATCATGTCGCCGCCCGGATAGAACTGGTAGCTGATGTTGGGCGTGTAGGTGTAGTTCCACTCCGACGCCGTCAGACTCGGCCCTGTGATGCGCTTTTTCGTCAGCGAATACGCCTCGTAGGCAATCGTCCACTGATTGGTGTCATCGTTGGTATTGGTGCCGAACTCGCCACCCACATCGAAGTTCTGACATGCCACGGGCACGTTGCTGCGGCCGTGCCTCAACCATCCGACCGTAAACGTTCCAGTTGCCCCTGAGGGATGCTGGATCGTTCCTGATACTTCCGTAGGACCGATCGGTCCGGAGAGACGCACGAAGCAATCACGCGTGGGCTCGTTCGCGGCACCCATCGGATACTGGATCGTCGCCGAGGTGAAAGGGGAAAAGCCGATCGTCCACTGCGCCCCATCCGGCTGTATGACAGCCGACAGGCTTCTTCTCGTGCCGGCGGCGACGTACTGGTACGTCCAGGTACGTGTCCCCTGTACCACAGTGGCGATATGCCCCTGTCCATTGTAAGTGATGGCCAATTGACGCCCATCGCTGGACACGATGCCGGTCAGCCGACCGGGCGCATTCCAGGCATTGGTATACGTGTATTCGACCGTATTGCCGAAGCGGTCCTGCACCTTGGTGGCATACAGCACGTTCTTGCGGCGCGCGATATTGCTGCCGCCATTCGCACTGCTCAGGTTGGGCTCGCGATACTGGGCCATCCAGTCGAACCAGTACTTGGTTCCGTCCGGCGTGATCGCCAGGAAGCCCTCACCCGTCGTGTTCTTGATGGTGGACAGGCATGACACATAAGTCTGGCCCGTGGTCATCCAGTAGTACGGCCCGCCCGTCGATGGCAAATAGGCGCCGGGTCGCACCTGGAGAAGCTCGCCGCCCGCTCCCGGCACATTGAGCGTGTTGCCCTGCCAGAAGTCCCAGACATTGATGTCCCATACCGGCGACGGCGGCGACGCTTGGTGCGCGGGTGCTGAACAACGGCGTCCGGGATCGCCGGGCACCCGGCTCTGCCAATTGGAGGCAAACGAACCGCTGATGCTGGGCGCATCAATATCCCAGTCCGCCATCATCTGATCCGTCACGGTCTCGTATCGGTTCTGCACCGAGTAGGAGCGGGAAATACCCACGGGCAGTGCGTTGTTACCCGGAATCGCCACGTCGGTGGCCGTGAACGACAGCGACCCGTTCGCGAGATTGACCTGATCCCCGAACAGGTCGGATTTCAGCGCGGCCGCCTGCTTGGCGGACTCGACACGCTTGTCGTATTCGTCCCAGGGATACTTGGAAGGTGTCTGCGCGGATGCATCCAGCCCTGCGCCCGCTCCCAGCATCAACAGCATCCACCCAGCCACCCGCTTGCGCGCTGTCTCCATGGCATCCCCTCGATCATTGTCCTGGCGGCTCCATCATGGAATCCGCACCCCTTCGAAGAACATACTTCCTGGATGCCTTGCGGGAAAGATCCAGCGACGAGTAAATGAATGTAGTTGGGGCAGGCTCGGTGCCAAGCCTGGCAGGACTGGAGCACTCGATGGAGTGCATCCGCCCTGGCCTCCACTCCGACTCACCCGGCGCGGTAGTTCCGACGCCCTTCCAAGACTTCCAGGCCCCGCAGTGCAACTCGTCCACGCTGGGGTCGTTCCGGAGCGCGACGCATTGACCATGCGTCGCGTCGCGCCGTCTCTGTATCAGCCATGCGGTGGCAATAACGCCGGACAGGGCCCCGAACCAACTGCCCATGCGCCACCCAGCAAAGCCATCACGCGCGACGCATTACCCCCATCCGCCTTCACCCACCTGCCCCAACGCCTCACGCAACCGTGCGTTCTCCTCCACCACACGCCCATAGGCACGGAACAGCGACCACGTTCCCCACACGCCCAGCACCAGGGCATGGGCGAACGGGATCGCGGCCAGCGCCATCAGCGAGGCCAATGCGGTTGCGTCGAGGGTGCGTACGTAGGGAATGGCCATCAGCCCCTGGTTGATCAGGGCGGTCACGGTGGAGATGGTCAGCAGGCCGAAGCTGACGTGGCGGAAGCGGCGCCATGCGCGCCACTGCAACACCAGCGCGACGATGCTGTACACCAGTCCGGCCACGATGAAGGCCCAGCTGAGGATCATGTAGACGGGCATGCAGGCTCCTGGGCACGGGTGCGGTGACGGGGTTTTATCACGTGGATGTGCGCTTGCTCGACCGCACATGAAAAGGCCCCGCGGTGCGGGGCCTTCTGTTGTCCGGGCGGGCTGTGTGTCAGCCGTTGCCGCCGCTCGAGCCGCCGGGTTCGTCGGGCGAGGCGGCGCGGTTCCTGCGGACGAAGCGCTGCGAGAGTTCGCGACGGGCTTCGTCCACGCCCTTGTCCTTGCCGGCCACCTTGATGACGCCGTACACCTCCAGCGAGGCGGCCATCAGGTCGCTGCCGAGGGCGAGTTCGGTGTCGGTGACGCGCTGATACAGGTGGGCCAGGCGCAGGGAACAGGGGCGCAGGGCGTCGAGTGCCATGTGATCCTGCTGGAAGGCGGCAAGGTCGAAGTCGCGCGGCATGATGCCGGCGTGCTGTTCCGCCACGCTCAGCGCGGTGGTGCAGAAGGCCTGCGATTTGGTGCCCATCTTGAAGAGGTCGCGGCGCTCGTCGTTGGTGAGCGCGACGAGCTGCTGCAGGTCGGCCTCAAGTGCGGTGATGGAGGCCAGGATGCGCTCCACCGTGGTGGGGTCGAGGGTGAGGCTGATGCGGTTCTGGGTCATGGTCCGTCCTTAGTTGTGTTCTGCGTAATGCCGGCCGGGTCCGACCGGCGCATGCAGCGTAGCGCGCACAAACGCCGATGCGACGTTGTGCGCGCTAATGTTGGATTTCTCACGCGAACGATATCGACCGAGGCAAATAGCCTGGGGCGTCAGCCGTTGTGTGTGTTGACCCAGTCAAAAAGCCTGACGGCTCAGGCTTAGTGTGTGTTGAAACAGCCGAATTGCCTGACGCACCAGGCTTGGTGTGTGTTGAGCCAGCCGAAATGCCTGACGTGTCAGGCTTACTGTGTGTTGAGCCACCCGAAAAGCCTGACGCGTGAGGCTTGGTGTGTGTTGAGCGAGGCTATTTGGCTGGCGAGTCAGGCTATGTGTGAGTAGAGAGGGTTCAGTTGTCATTGAGTCCGAACGGTGCCCGCGTATGCAGCCGCTCCTTCCATGAAGCCTCCACATGGATGACATCACGCAGTTCCATATCCGGCGACAGGCGCTGCAGGATGCTGAAAGCGAATCCGGCGGGGTCGAGTCCTCTCAGCAGCCTGTTTCCGCCGTGGCCGGAATCTGCGTAGTTCAACCAGCGCCCCAGAAGATTCTCTTCTCCTGCTGCAGATCCGACGTAGCGCTTGCCGGAGCCGCGATCAAATATCAGATATATGCCTCGCCACTGTTTGAGCAGCAGTTGCCACCGCGCAGGCAACAAAGGCAGTTGTGTCCAATCCACCACCAGCGAGTGCCATTCCGGCATGGGAGGCACCAGAAGGCCGTCCTCATGGAGAGCATGCACGGCAATCAGATTCCGATCCGCCCAGCGCCACCACGAGCGCTCTATACCGGGCCAGCGAACGACCAGACGTCCCTTCCACGCCGACATCATGTCCAGCGGCTCCAGGTCAAACCACAACGAGTGATCGCGATCCTTCGGCCCCCGCGTACCAAGCGCTCTTAGCTCGGCGTTCTCTGTAATCCCCCAGAACTCGCGTGTCGATACGGTCCTGGCGCCTTTCACCCCATACAGGCCCACGAAGACCGCCCTACCCGCTTCGTGCCCGATGAACGAAGCCAGATAGCGGGCCCGACCCAGCGCCTTCTCCACGATGGGACCGTGACTTTGCTGGTAGGCGTTATAGATGTGGTGCCGCTCGGCCGCCAGCCAGGGAAGCACCTTGCGCAGCTCGCGTTCGGTGGGCCGATGGCGCATGACGAGCACCTCGTTGGGTGGGATCCCGGCCTTGGCAAGCAAGTCGTTGAGTTCTATCAGCTCGGACACGTCGCTTGAATCCTCGAATCTTGGCCTCTGGGCCCTCGTGAGATCGCATACGGGAGGCTGTCCGGAAAGCGGTCGCCCCGTGCTGCGTGCCGACCACCCGGCACGTCCGGGCGTCTCCCCATATACTCACATTTGAGGGGTGCGGAAGGGGAAGACGGGGTGAGTAACGACGTGCAGGAACTACAGACCGCGCTGCGCCGATTTGCGGAGGAGCGGGACTGGGGCCAGTTCCATACGCCCAAGAACCTGGCGGCCTCGTTGTCGATTGAAGCCGCCGAGGTGCTGGAGCACTTCCAATGGCTGACCGACGAGCAGAGCCAGAATCTGTCGCCGGAGCAACGGGACAAAGTGGCACTCGAGATCGCGGATGTCCTGCTCTACCTGCTGCAGTTGGCAGACAAGCTCCAAATCGACCCGGTCGCGGCTGCCAAGAACAAGCTGGCGCTCAATGCCGAAAAGTACCCGGTCGACAAGGCCAGGGGCAGCAGCAGGAAGTACACGGAACTCTGATCGGGATGCCAAGGGGAAGGCTCGCGTGATCGTTTACCAAGCAACCAAACACCAGTTCCTGGATGACAACGACAACAGGAACATCGAAGACGTCATCAATGCGGCCTATGTCCAGAAGATGGGCCGCTACGCAACGGACGCCGAGTTCAAATCATGGGCGGCCTCGCTGCGCGAGATGTCCCGGGTGCTGCGCGACCCACAGATTCCCGACGACATCGGGGTTGGCGTGGAGTTCGGGATCCCACAGACGGCCAAGCGCATCGACTTCATCCTGTCCGGCGCCGATGACGCCGGCACACCCCATGTCATCATCGTTGAGCTGAAACAGTGGTCGTCCGCCAAGCTGAGCGATAGGGACGGCTTGATCGTCGCCAATCGCGGTGGTCGTGCCGAGACCGAAGGCCCCCACCCCAGCTATCAGGCATGGTCCTACGCGGCCTTGCTCAATGGCTTCAATGAAGCCGTCTACGAATCCGGGACGGCGCTACAGCCCTGCGCCTATCTGCACAACTACCGCGACGACGGGATCATCCGCGACGCGCGCTATGCCCCCTATCTCGACAAGGCGCCTGTCTTCCTGAAGGGCGAGGACGAACTCAAGCGCCTGCGCGATTTCATCAAGAAGCACGTCAAGAAGGGAGACAAGGGAGAACTGCTGTACAAGATGGAGAACGGGCGTATTCGCCCTTCCAAGATGCTGGCCGACAGTCTGGCCAAGATGCTCAAGGGCAATCAGGAGTTCGTCCTGGTCGACGACCAGAAGGTGGTTTACGAGACCTGCCTGGCCCGCGCCGAGCAGGCAAGCGAAACCCGCAAGCAGGTGGTCATCGTCAAGGGCGGCCCCGGCACTGGAAAGTCGGTGGTCGCGGTCAATCTGCTGGTGGCGCTGACCAAGCGCGGACAGGTGACCAAGTACGTCTCCAAGAACGCCGCGCCCCGCGCCGTGTATGCGAAGAAGCTGGCGGGTCAGGTACGCAGAGTTGAAGTCGGCAACATGTTCTCAGGGTCTGGCGGCTTCCATGACGCGGAGCCCAACGTGTTCGACACGCTTGTCGTCGACGAAGCGCATCGTTTGAACGCCAAGAGCGGCCTGTACGGCAACCTGGGCGAGAACCAGGTCATGGAACTCATCCGCAGTGCCAAGTGCACGATCTTCTTCGTGGATGACGACCAGATCGTGACGCTCGCCGATATCGGGCATACCCGGGAGTTGATGCATTGGGCAAATGCAGCCGGTGCGGAAATCACGACACTGGAGCTGAGCTCCCAGTTCCGCTGCGGCGGCTCCGATGGCTACATCGCGTGGCTGGACAACTGGCTGGGTATCCGCGAAACCGCCAACACGGATTTCGACCGCGACAGTTTCGACTTCCGAATCGTTGAATCGCCAGTTGAACTACACAGCCTGATTCGAGAGAAGAACAAGCTAAACAATCGATCACGAGTGGTCGCGGGGTATTGCTGGGATTGGAAGAGCAAGAAGGATTCCGCAGCCTACGACATCGTGATTCCGGAGTTCGGTTATCAAGCGCAATGGAATCTTAGCGTCGACGGCAGCCTCTGGATCATGGCGGAAAATTCTGTCGAAGAGGTTGGCTGCATCCATACCTGCCAGGGCCTCGAGCTTGACTATGTAGGAGTAATAATCGGGCGCGACCTGACGATCACCGACGGAACGCTAGTCAGAAATGCAAGTCGCCGATCCAAACAAGACCGGTCGGTCTTTGGCCATAAAACAAAGCTGAAAAGCGACCCAACCATTCAGCACAAGCTCGAGGCCATCATCTCAAATACTTACAAGACCCTTCTAAGCAGAGGACTGAAGGGATGCTACGTTTACTGCGTCGACCCATCACTTGGCACAAAGATTAAGCAGAACCTTCGATAGCTGAGTCGGGATCGTTCATCCACAGCAACCACCGCGAGGGAAGCACCGTCATGACAACGCACGTCGCAGATGGGATCAACGAAGCATACTTCGAACGAACTGACTTTCTAATCGTAGCCCTCACAGGAAGAACAGGAAGCGGCTGCACAACTACCGCCAACAATCTCTGCAAGAACCTTGCTGAAATCCCGTTTTCGGAGGATGACTCGACGGAGCCAGAGAAGAGAAAACTTGGAATAGCCAGACTTCTTCTCCAGCGCCAATGGATCCCTTTCAAGAAGATTACTGTCTCAACGGTCATCCTTAGCTTTCTTCTCGATAACGATAAGAAGCCGATCGAGGATTTCATCCTCACCTGCGTTGGCGACCCTACACTTAGCAAGGCCGTTAGCGACACTCTCATCGACCTAAAAAAAGTCGAGTCCTACAAGCATTTCAAGAAATGCATTGTCGATGGCGACCGAAAGAGTGAGTCTAGCGCTTGGAGTTTCTTCTTCACACACCTTGAGCCGTGCGCCGGCGAAGTTAGAAAACTGCTGGATACGAAGTATGCCCCCGCGTTTCAGCTCATGGGAGACAACATACGACTTAGCGGCTCCGCGATCTCGTCGGAGATCAATCCTACTAAAGTCTTCTCTTTGATGCGGCGAGTAAAAAGACTGGCTAAGGCCGCCTTTACGCATGATCGAGCTAACGGAAAAAAGAGCACTAGAGTAGTTATAGACGCCGTAAGGAACCCGCTGGAGCTGGTGTATCTAAGGGATCAGTTCGCCACGTTTTTCTCAATTGCGATAAGTACCAACGATCTACATCGCCGAAGCAGACTCGAGCGACTTGGCCTAAGCAAGGAAGCGATAGCTGCACTGGACAGCAAGGAGTACGCGGGCGGCAAATCTCTAAAAAGCTACGCGAGCTACGTCTCCCAGAACATTCAAGAGTGCATCCAAAAGTCCGACATTTTCTTCGCGAATCCGGGCGAACCAAGACAGAGAAGCAAGTGCATTCGTGAACTAAATGCGCAAATCGTGAGGTACGTCGCTTTGATGTTAAGGCCAGGGCTGATAACCCCAACCCGAGACGAGAGGTGCATGCAACTCGCGTTCACCGCAAAGCTCAATAGTGGCTGCATCTCTAGGCAGGTTGGTGCCGCCATAGCGGATGAGAACTATTCGATCAAAGCTGTTGGCTGGAATGATGTCCCCGCGGGCCAAGTGCCCTGCCTACTAAGAGACGCAAATGAGTTAATTAAGGGCGGCGACTCATTGGCCTTTAGCGACTTTGAGCAGACCGACGAAGATTTTAGAGCCAAAGTCGAAAGCAATTATGCGAGGCGAAACATGGCACTAAGTCCGTTGGGACTTCCTTGCCCAATCTGCTTCAAAGACACATATAACTCGCTCAAGAACGAGAACAATCAGGTTCATACTCGTTCGCTGCATGCTGAAGAGAATGCATTTTTGCAACTCGCAAAGCATGGGAACAGCGGAATAAGTGGAGGCTACCTTTACACGACAGCCAGTCCTTGCGAGCTGTGCTCGAAGAAGGCATTCCAGCTTGGCGTGAAGAAGGTCGTTTACGTCGACCCCTATCCAGGTATTTCGCAAGTACACGTACTGCGCTCCGGGAACAAAGAAAACCAGCCTGAGCTAGCGCTTTTCCGTGGCGCAATTGGGCATGCCTATCATCGACTGTACGATCCACTCATGCCTGTCAAAGATGAGTACAACGCGAGACTTACGGATATTCCTGTGAGCCCGCAGCCTCCATTGGTTTGATCTCGCGATCTGACGTACAGAGGGATCGAGGCCGCGGCAATTGGACTTGGAAAGCAGTTGCTTCAATCCCTCAACACCAACACCGGGTTCTCATCAATCGTCCCATCCTCGTTCACCACCACGTAGCGATCACCCTCGCGGTTGAACAGCACGGGGATGGGGGTCTTGAACAGCGGGCGGCGGACGAACTTCAGGCGCCAGTGGAAGGCTTCCATGGTGTGGATGGTGGCTTGCTGCTGCGGGGTGAGGCCGGCCAGCAGCGTGGCGTCGTCCATCTTCGGCGCGCCCTTGCGGCGCTCCGGCGTACGGGGAGAGGTGCCCGGGGCGTCCGGGTCGGGGGTGTCGCGGGGGCGATGGGGATCCGTCATCCGGTGGGGGGCTCCTGATGGCGTGGAACGGGAACGGGGGTGCCGCTGTGGCGGCAGCTTTACCTTCTATCGGCCGGGCTCAAGGGAACGTGAGGAGCGCGTTGTGTCGCGGAGGGGCGTTCAGGGAAAGGGGCGACGGGCTTGGAGGGATCGCGCTTGCCCCTCATCCGCCTTCGGCACCCACCCCGGCCGGGCGAAGCACGCCCGGCGTTCCGACGATCGCGCGGCATGCCGCGCAGGCAGATCGTCTTCACCCCCGCCCGCGGGGAGAAGGATATGCAGGCGTCAGGCGCGCAGGACGAGCGTTGGGGTTTCGTTGAGCGTGCCGTCTTCTTCGATCACCACGTGACGCGTTGCGTCACGATCGAACAACACCGGGATGGGCGCGCAGAACAGCGGACGGCGCACGAAGGCCAGGCGCCACTGGAAGATCTCCAGCGCTTCCAGCGTCATCAACTGCGCGGGCGTGAGGCCGGCGCGCAGGTCTGCGGCATCCTGCGCCGCGGTGGATTTGCGGCGCTCGGGCGCGCGCGGGGCCGCCGCCTTGGGGGCGGAGGCCTGCCAGGGGCCATTGATGACGGAGGCGTGGGCAGCAGTGCGATGCATGGGGGTGGGGGCTCCAACAATTGCGGGTGACATCTGTTGCTACTAACGGCCACGGGCGGCCGCTATTTAGGGTGATGACCGCGATGCAAGCCGTGTGCCGGAATGTGGGGCGCGCAAAAAAGCCCCGCGTGGGCGGGGCTTTGTCGGTGGTGATGGATCGCGCTTGCCCCTCATCCGCCTTCGGCACCTTCTCCCCGCTTGCGGGGAGAAGGAGAAGCATGCTCCCCGCTTGCGGGGAGAAGGAGAAGCATGCGCACCGCTTGCGGGGAGAAGGAAGGCAGGCCTCCCGCCTTGCGGGCAGAATCCCTCAGGCGAACGGGTCCTGCAGCACCATGGTGTGGTCGCGGTCCGGGCCGGTGCTGACGATGGCGAGCGGGCAGCCGGACAGCTCTTCCAGCGCGCGCAGGTAGGCACGCGCGGCCGGCGGCAGCTTGTCCCACTCGGTCACGCCATGGGTGTTCTCGTCCCAGCCCGGGAATTCCAGGTACACCGGCGTGCACTCTTCCCAACCGCCGGCATCCAGCGGCGCGTACTCGGTGCGCTTGCCGCGGTATTCGTACGCGATGCAGATCTTCAGCGTCTTCATGCCGTCCAGCACGTCCAGCTTGGTGATGCACAGGCCGGAGATGCCGTTGATGGCGACGGCGCGCTTCAGCGCGACGATGTCCATCCAGCCGCAGCGGCGCGGACGGCCGGTGGAGGCGCCGTATTCCTGGCCGCGGTCGCGGATGCCCTGCCCCACTTCGTCGTCCAGCTCGGTCGGGAACGGACCGCCGCCGACGCGCGTGGCGTAGGCCTTGCAGATGCCCAGCACGTAGTCGATGGCGTCCGCGCCCACGCCGGTGCCGGCGAATGCGCCGCCGACGGTGGTGTTGGAGCTGGTGACGTAGGGATAGGTGCCGTGGTCGATGTCGAGCAGCGCACCCTGCGCGCCTTCGAACAGCACGCGCTTACCCTGCTTGCGCAGGTCGTGCAGGATGCCGGCCACGTCGGACTTCATCGGCTGCACGTATTCGCCGAAGGCGAGCGCTTCGTCGTAGGTCTTCTGGAAATCGACGGCGTCGACGCCCAGGTACTTGGTCAGCACGAAGTTGTGGTAATCCAGCGCGGTGCGCAGCAGCTCTTCCAGCTGCTTGGGGTAATGCAGGTCGGCCACGCGGATGCCGCGACGCGCCACCTTGTCCTCGTACGCCGGGCCGATGCCGCGGCCGGTGGTGCCGATGGCCTTGCCGCCGGCAGCCTTCTCGCGGGCCTGATCCAGGGCGATGTGGTACGGCATGATCAGCGGCGTGGCCGGGGAGATCTTCAGGCGCGAACGCACTTCCACGCCGGCCGATTCCAGTTCGTCGATTTCCTTGATCAGCGCGGCCGGCGACAGCACCACGCCGTTGCCGATCAGGCACAGCGCGTCGGGGCGCAGGATGCCGGACGGGATCAGGTGGAGCACGGTCTTCTTGCCCCCGATGACCAGCGTGTGGCCGGCATTGTGGCCGCCCTGGAAACGGACGACGGCTCCGATTTCCTCGGTGAGCAGATCGACGATCTTGCCCTTGCCTTCATCGCCCCACTGGGCGCCGAGAACGACGACTGACTGACCCATGACGGGTAACTCCTCGATTGTTGGCGGCCATCGGGGCCACCGGAAGGGTCGTGCTGGTCCACGGCGCCGTTGATGCCGGCAGGCTCCATCGGGGAGCCGCCCGCCACGCCGGGCCCAGACACGGAAAAAGCCGGCGGTCTTCCCACGCAGGGAGCCCGTCCGGCTTTTGTGCATTATCCGGGTTTAGGGGGACGGGGGCTACCCTGCCCCAGCGCTTCCGTTCAGCGCTTCAACACCCACAAGAACGTCAGCCCGAAGATCAGGATGAAGCCGCCGACGGCGCGCACCTGGCCGTCGGACATCTGCAGCAGTTGCACCACGGCGCGCTTCCATCCTGCGGGAATGGCGAACAGCACCAGGCCTTCGAGGATGGCGACGAGGCACAAGGCGGACCAGAGTTCGGACATGGGGGAAGTCCCGGCGCCGCCGTGATGGCGGGGCGATGGAGAACAGGGCTGAAACGGCACCGGCCGCCCTGGGGCGGCCGGTGGAGGAGGCTCAGCGGTCGCTGCGCATGTACTGGAGGAAGGGGTCGTCCTTGTCCAGCACGATCACGCCCTGCCCATCCTTGAACGAGGCCCGGTAGGCCTCCAGGCTGCGCTGGAAAGCGTAGAACGCCGGGTCGCGGTTGGCGGCCACGCCGTAGAGGCGGGCGGCTTCGGCATCGCCTTCACCGCGCAGCTTCTGCGCATCGCGCTCGGCTTCGGCCAGCAGCACCGCCACGTCGCGGTCGGCCTGCGCCCGCACGATCCGCGCCTGCTCGGCGCCCTGCGCGCGCAGGGCGCTGGCCACCTGGGAGCGTTCGGCGCGCATGCGGTTGTAGACCTGGTCGATGACTTCGCTGTCGGTCGGCAGGTCGATCTGCTTGAAGCGGATGTCCACCACCTGCATGCCCAGGTTCTTGGCACCGGCATTGATCGCCGGCAGCTGCTTCTCGATCAGCTCATTGCGGTTGCCCGACACCAGTTGGGTGAGCGTGCGCGAGTTGATCTCGTTGCGCAGCGATTCCTTGATGATGGGCGCCAGGCGCTCGGTGGCCAGGTCGGCCTGGCCGCCGGTGGCACGGTAGAAATCGGCCGCGTTGACGATGAAGCCGATGGCGATGAAGTCGACGCTGACGTCCTTGCGCTCGGAGGTCAGCGAGCGTTCGGGCGGAAACTCGTTGGCGGTGAAGCGGCGATCGAACACGCGCGCGGTTTCCACCAGCGGCAGCTTGAAGTGCAGGCCGGGGCCGATCTCGCTGCGCACCACGCGACCCAGGTTGAGCACCAGGCCCACCTGCCCTTCGCGCACCACGAAGACCGAGCCCATCAGGCCCAGCAGCACGGCCACGGCGATGCCGACGATCAATGAAGTCTTCATGGCTGCGCCTCCTCACGGCCGGCCGGGCGCGGTGAGCGCACCGCATTGCGGGAACTGGACGGGGTGCTTTCCACGGGCGGCATCATTTCGGTGGGAATCACGCCCGTGGGCAGCTGACCGGCGGACGAGCCGGCGGCGTTGCCCATGGGCACGTAGATCAGCTGGCGGCTGTCGCCGCCGACCACCTTGCGGTTGTCGGCGAGCACCTGCTGCACGGTATCCAGCCACAGCCGCTTGCGGGTGACCTCCGGCGCGTTGCGGTACTCGTCCAGCAGCAGGCTGAAGCGGGTCGCGTCACCGGTGGCGCGGGCGATGGAGGCGGTCTTGTAGCCTTCGGCCTGGGTACGGATCTGCTGCGAGTCGCCGCGCGCCTCGGGGACGATCTTGGCCGCATAGGCACGCGCCTGGCTGACCACGCGCTCGTTTTCCTGCTGCGCGCTGTTGACCTCGTCGAACGCCGGCTTGACGGCTTCCGGCGGGCGGGCGTCCTGCAGACTCAGTTCGGTGACGACCAGGCCGGTGCGGTAGGCCTCCAGCGAGGCCTGCAGCGCCGTGCCGGCGGTGGCGGACAGCGGACCGCGATTGTTGAGCGCCGCGTCCAGGTCGGAACGGCCGATCACTTCACGCACGGCGCTCTGCGCAGTCTGCTCCAGCACGCGGGTGGCGTCGGTGGTGCCGAACAGGAACAGCTTGGGATCGCCCACGCGGTACTGCACGTTGAACGACACGGTGATGATGTTCTCGTCGCGGGTCAGCACCGGCAGGCTGTTGCTGAAGGTGCGCACGCCGGTGGCGTTGACCTTGGTGACGCTTTCGATGGGCCAGGGGAACTTGAAGTTCGGGCCGGGCTGCATGGTGCGGTTGTACTGGCCGAAGCGCAGCACCACGCCCCGGTCCTGCTCGCCGATCAGCTGGAAGCTGGAGAACAGCACCAGGATGCCCACGCCCAGCAGCACCCAGCGCAGCGGATTGCCGCCGCCAGCGCCGCCGAACAGGCCGCGCAGGCGTTCGACCACATCGCCGATGCCGCCGCCCTGCCGGTTGCGCGGCTTCCAGCTGTTGTTCCGGTTGCCGTTGTTGCCAGATCCGCCGCCGCCACTGCCAGGGGTGTTCCAGGCCATGCCCACTCCGTATTGAAAGATTCGCGCGGCTGGGGCCGGCGCAGGTTTCGATTCTACTAGATAGGGGCGACCGGGCCCGGAGGCAAGGCCGGGAGGTCATGGGGCACCGGATTCGGGTCCCTGTAGGAGCGACGTAAGTCGCGACCGCGGGAATTCCGTGCAGGGTATTTGCCTCGGGCGGTTCACCTGTGCGGTCGCGACTTACGTCGCTCCTACAACGGCAATCCGATCCCGCCCTACTGCCAGTCTTCCCGCTCCATCTTCGGCAGCAACGCCTCCAGCGGATGCCCGCCGGCCTGCGAGGCCAGGCGCTGCGCGTCGGCCAGGGCCAGGTCGAGGGTGACGCGCCAGCCGTTCTCCTCGAAGTCCTCCGCGAGCACCGCACCGAGTGCGTGCAGGCGCGAGCGCAGGCGTGCCGAGTTCGCCGGCAGGTGCAGTTCGCCGCGCACGCGCTGGAAGCCCAGCCGCTGCGCCAGCGCGCCGCGCAGCAGATCGATGCCCGCGCCATCGCGCGCCGACAGCCATACCCGCTCGCGGCCCATGCCGGCACTGGGGGCGTCGCCTTCGTCCACGCCGGGGTCGGGCTGGTCGTGGCGCGGTTCGGCGCCTTCGATGCGGTCGATCTTGTTGAACACCAGCATCTGCGGCAGGTCGCCGGCACCGATTTCCTGCAGGACCTCGTCCACCTGTGCGATGCGCTCTTCGCGGTGCGGATCGGCGGCGTCGATGACGTGCAGCAGCAGGTCGGCTTCGCGGGCCTCGCTCAGGGTGGAGCGGAAGGCGGCGACCAGTTCGTGCGGCAGGTCGCGCACGAAGCCCACGGTATCGGCCAGCACCACCGCGCCGCCGGGCAGGTCGATGCGGCGCACGGTGGGGTCCAGCGTGGCGAACAGCTGGTCGGCCGCGTAGGCCTCCGCGCCGGTGAGCATGTTGAACAGGGTGGACTTGCCGGCGTTGGTGTAGCCCACGAGCGCCACGCGCGGCAGTTCGCTGCGCACGCGGGCGCGGCGCATCTGGGTGCGCTGCACCTCGACTTTCTCCAGCCGCTTCTGCAACTGCTCGACGCGCTTCTGCAGCAGGCGGCGGTCGGTTTCCAGCTGGGTTTCGCCGGGACCACGCAAGCCGATGGAACCGCCGCGCTGGCGCTCGAGGTGGGTCCAGCCACGTACCAGGCGCGTGGCCATGTGGCGCAGTTGCGCCAGTTCGACCTGAAGCTTGCCCTCATGGCTGCGCGCGCGCTGCGCGAAGATGTCCAGGATCAGCCCGGTGCGATCAAGCACGCGTCGCTCGAGGAATTTTTCGAGGTTGCGTTCCTGGCCCGGAGACAGCGGAAAGTTGACCAGGATGAGGTCGGCGCCGGTGGCATCGGCGGCGGCCTTCACTTCTTCCAGCTTGCCGCTGCCGATCAGCGTGGAGGGATTGGGGCGGTCGATGCGCGCGGTAAGCAGCGCGGCGATGGTGGCGCCGGCCGAGCGCGCCAAGTCGCTGAATTCCTCGGTGAGGCCGTCGTCGGGACGGCCGCCGGCATGCGGCTGGATCAGCAGCGCATGCTCGCCCTTGCGGGATCTTTCAAACAATGGGGTCGTGCCTCTTCACTAGAGGCACGCATTATCACGCGGTTTCGTCGTCGCCGCCTTCGGCGTCTTCGTCACCCTGCTGCACGTAGCCGCCGCCCGGTCCCACGCGCACGTTGCGCGCCGGCACCACGGTGGAAATGGCGTGCTTGTAGACCATCTGGCTGACCGTGTTGCGCAGCAGGACCACGAACTGGTCGAAGGATTCGATGGTGCCCTGCAGCTTGATGCCGTTGACCAGGTAGACCGACACCGGGACGCGCTCGCGCCGCAGTGCATTCAGGAAAGGATCCTGCAGGGATTGCCCCTTGGACATGACGTACTCCCGCCTTGCGTTC
Source organism: Pseudoxanthomonas sp. PXM03 (assembly GCF_014852005.1). Lineage (GTDB taxonomy): Bacteria > Pseudomonadota > Gammaproteobacteria > Xanthomonadales > Xanthomonadaceae > Pseudoxanthomonas_A. The sequence continues at coordinate 303,039 of NZ_JACVAU010000002.1, forward strand.
TTATAGTTAGGTATGTGGTGCCGTGCCGGGCCGACGAACAGCTCCCCTGTCGTCCCGGAGCCCCGATGTTACACAACATCGGCCCGGCGGGGCGTTGCCAAGTCAGGCAACGGGTCCCAATTCCGGACAATGTGACCCAAACGGTCCACGATCACGGCAGGAACAGGGCCAGTGCATCGTCCAGGCGGGCGCGATCGATGGCCGGATCGAACCAGCGCGCGTCCAGTTCTCCGCGCAACCAGGTCAGCTGGCGCTTGGCGAGCTGGCGGGTAGCGGCGATGGCGCGCTCACGGAACGCCGCCGCATCGCCCTGGCCGTCGAGGTACTCCCACGCCTGGCGATAGCCCACGGCGCGCACCGCCGGCAGGTCGAGAGGGACGGCGACGGCCTGCATGCCCGGCAGTGCGCGCAGGCGGTGGACTTCGTCGAGGAAGCCTTGTTCGAGCATCAGGTCGAAGCGGCGCGCGATGCGCTCATGCAGCACGGTGCGGTCGGCCGGTGCGAGTACCAGCTTCAGCACGCGGAACGGCAGGCGCATGCCGCGTGCTTCGCGCTGCCAGTGGCTGATGGGCTTGCCGGTGAGGCGGTACACCTCCAGCGCCCGCTGGATGCGCTGCGGATCGGTGGCGTGGATGCGCGCGGCGGCGGCGGGGTCGACCTGGGCCAGCGCCGCATGCAGGGCCGGCCAGCCCTGCGCCTGCGCTTCCGCGGTGATGTCGGCACGCAATGCGGCATCCGCCGCCGGCATGGCGGCCAGCCCTTCGAGCAGGGCCTGGAAATAGAGGCCGGTGCCGCCGGCGAGGATCGGCAATCGCCCGCGCGACGCGATGCCGTCCAGCGCGACGCGTGCCTCCTGCGCGAACTCGGCCGCCGAATACGCCTGCCACGGGTCGCGCACGTCCAGCAGGTGATGCGGCACGCGCGCCTGCTCTTCCGCCGTGGGTTTGGCCGCACCGATGTCGAGGCCCCGGTAGACCAGCGCCGAATCCACGCTGATGATCTCGCCACCGAAACGTTGCGCCACTTCCAGCGCGAACGCGGTCTTGCCCGACGCGGTCGGGCCCATGATGGCGATGGCGAGGGGACGGGCATCGAGCGGCATGCGGGTATTGTCGCATCCGTCCGCCACGCAGCCCGGCGTGGCGGCGGGGCCAGCCCTCTACTCGTCGTCGGGCCAGCGGATCGTCTGCGCGGCGGTCGGCTTGCGGGGCGCCGGGATGGCGGCGACGGCATTCCATATCTTCAACGCATCCACCGTGGCGGCCACGTCGTGTACCCGCACGATAGCCGCGCCGCGCTGTGCGGCGATCAGGTGCGCAGCCACCGATCCGGCCACGCGATCAGCCGGCGCATCACGACCGGTGAGTTGCCCGATGCTGCGCTTCCGCGACAGACCCGCCAGTACCGGCACGCCGAGCTCGACGAACCGCTCCAGCTGCGCCAGCAACTGCAGGTTGTGCGGGGTGTCCTTGCCGAAACCGAAGCCGGGATCGATGACGATGTGCTTCTTCGCGATGCCGGCCATCTCGGCCGCGAAGATGCGCTCGGCGAGGAACCGGTGCACCTCGCCGACGACGTCGTCGTACTGCGCGGCGGCCTGCATCGAACGCGGCTCGCCCTGCATGTGCATCAGGACCACCGGCACACCGAGCATCGCGGCGGTCTCGAGCGCACCGTCGCGGCGCAGGCCGTAGACGTCGTTGATCATGCCCGCACCGGCCTGCACGGCGGCGCGCATCACGTCCGGCTTGGAGGTGTCGACGCTGATCGGCACCGCGATCTGCGCGGCAAGCCGCTCGATCACCGGTATCACGCGGCGCAGTTCCTCCTCCAGCGCCACCTCGTCCGCGCCCGGGCGCGTGGATTCGCCCCCGATGTCCAGCAGGTCCGCGCCCTCTTCCACCAGTTTCAACGCGTGCGCGACGGCCGCTTCCGTCGTGTCATGCGCGCCGCCATCGGAAAACGAATCCGGGGTGACATTGACGATGCCCATCACCTGCGGGCGGTCGAGCCGGAGGATGCGGCCGGCGCAGTCGAGCTGGGGGACGGTGTCGAACATGCGCTTCTCCCGATGTGCTGCGCGCATTGTAGAGCGCTCCGTTGTGGGAGCGACGCCAGTCGCCGCCCACCGTGACGGACGCGGCACGAGGAAGCATCGCGCCTCGCGTCGCTTCCGCCAGACCGGAACGACGAAGGCCTGGCATGGCCAGGCCTTCGCGTCACGCAACGGGTGGATCAACGCGCCTCAGGTCTGCGCGGCAGGACCCCCAATCGGCGGCAGCGGACGCGACTCGGGCTTGTCGTCGTCCTTGCCGGTCTTGTTCCAGCCCATCGGCGGAGGCGGCTCGCGCCCTTCCATGATGGCGTCGATCTGGGGCACGTCGATCGTTTCGTACTCCAGCAGCAGCTGCGACATGGTGTGCAGCTTGTCCATGTTCTCCGTCAGGATCGTCTTGGTGCGCGCATAGGCGCGATCCAGGATGGCGCGGACGACTTCGTCGATCCGGCGCGCGGTCTCGTTGGAGACATTCTTGTGCTGGGTGACCGACCGGCCGAGGAACACTTCGTCCTCTTCCTCACCGTAGGCGATCGGGCCCATCTCGTCGCTCAGGCCCCACTTGGTGACCATGTTGCGCGCCATCTTGGTGGCGCGTTCGATGTCGTTGGACGCGCCCGTGGTGACCTTGTCGGCACCGAAGATCAACTCCTCGGCGACGCGGCCGCCATACAGCGAACACAGTTGCGACTCGATGGCCACGCGATTGAGCGAATACTTGTCGCCTTCCGGCAGGTACATCGTCACGCCCAGCGCGCGACCGCGCGGGATGATGGTGACCTTGTAGACCGGATCGTGCTCCGGCACCAGGCGGCCGACGATGGCATGGCCGGCCTCGTGGTAGGCGGTGAGCGTCTTCTCGTCCTCGCTCATCGCCATCGAACGGCGTTCGGCGCCCATCAGGATCTTGTCGCGCGCGCGGTCGAAGTGGTCCATGCGGACTTCCTTCGCATTCTCGCGTGCGGCGAACAGGGCGGCCTCGTTGGCGAGGTTGGCCAGATCGGCGCCACTGAAGCCGGGCGTACCGCGCGCGATCACCATCGGCTCGACGTCGTCCGCCAGCGGCAGCTTGCGCATGTGCACGCGCAGGATCTGCTCGCGGCCCTTCACGTCCGGCAGCCCGACCACGACCTGGCGGTCGAAGCGGCCCGGACGCAGCAGCGCCGGGTCCAGCACGTCGGGACGGTTGGTCGCGGCGATGACGATGACGCCTTCGCCACCCTCGAAGCCGTCCATCTCGACCAGCAGCTGGTTCAAGGTCTGCTCGCGCTCGTCATGACCGCCGCCAAGGCCGGCACCGCGGTGGCGGCCGACGGCGTCGATTTCATCGATGAAGATGATGCAGGGGGCGTGCTTCTTGGCCTGCTCGAACATGTCGCGCACGCGGCTGGCGCCGACGCCGACGAACATCTCGACGAAGTCCGAACCGGAAATGCTGAAGAACGGCACCTTGGCCTCGCCCGCGATGGCCTTGGCCAGCAGCGTCTTGCCGGTGCCGGGCTGGCCGACCATCAGCACGCCGCGCGGGATCTTGCCGCCCAGCTTCTGGAACTTGCCCGGATCGCGCAGGAACTCGACCAGTTCGCCGACTTCCTCCTTTGCCTCGTCGCAACCGGCGACGTCCGCGAAGGTCACCTTCACCTGGTCCTCGCCCTGCAGCTTGGCGCGCGACTTGCCGAAGGACATCGCGCCCTTGGCACCGCCGCCACCGCCCTGCATCTGGCGCATGATGAAGATCCAGAAGCCGATGATCAGCAGCACGGGCAGGAAGTTCAGCAGGATCGCGACCAGCGAGATGCCGCTGTCGGGCTGCTCGCGGTCAAAGGTGACGTTCTTGCTGATCAGTTCGTTGACGAGGCTGGGATCCTGCGGACCGTAGACCGTGCCGGTCTGGCCGTCCTTGCGCTTGAAGGTGATCGCGTTGGTCGACAGATTGCTCTCGTTGGTGAACTGCACCGACGCGACGCGGCCCGCTTCGACTTCCTGCAGGAACTCGGAATACGTGATCGCGCCACTGGTGGTCGTGGCCCCGCCCTTGGGCGAGAAGCTCTGGAAGACGACCATCAGCACGACGGCGACGACTACCCACAGCAGAAGATTCTTGGTCAGGTCGTTCATCCTCATCGGCTCCGGCGTTCCTCTTTCGTAATACGCACTTTACGTCACCTTACTTGATCTGGATCCGCTTGCCCTGTCCCAGGGCATACACCTCGGGGGAGCGCTTGCGGGACGCGTCCGGTTTGCGGATCGCCACCTTGTCATAGCGGCGGCGAAGCTCGCGGATGTAGTCGTCGGAACCGGTGCCCTGGAACAGCTTGATCAGGAACGCCCCGCCCGGCTTCAGGTGGCTGTCGGCGAACTCCATGGCCAACTCCGCCAGATGCATCATCCGCGGCTGGTCGACCGCATCCACACCACTCTTATTGGGGGCCATATCCGACAGCACAAGGTCCACGGGAGCGCCGTCCAGCATGGCTTCCAACCGGGATAGGACGCTGTCTTCCCTGAAATCCCCATGAAGGAACTCCACCCCGGCCAGCGGCGGCATGTCGAGGATGTCCATCGCCACCACGCGGCCACTGTCGCCCAATGCCTGGCGGACGAACTGCGACCAGCCGCCCGGCGCGGCGCCCAGGTCGACGACGACCATGCCCGGCTTGAGCAGGCGGTCGCGCTCCAGCAGTTCTTCCAGCTTGTAGGCAGCCCGCGACCTCAGGCCCTCGGCCTGGGCCTTCTTCACGTAGGGATCGGAGAAGTGTTCCTTCAGCCAGCGCTGGCTGCTCTTGCTGCGGGTGGCCATGTCGGCGAGGTCTCCGGGCACGCTGCGACGGGAGCCGCCGGAGCCGTTCGTGGGGGTGGCCATGATACCCTGATCACCCTTTTGAACCCGTACCGTGCCGCATGCCTGTTGCCCTGACCGCTGCCCAGACCCGTTTCCTGCGCGGCCAGGCCCACGACCTGAAGGCGCTGCTGCAGATCGGCAACAAGGGTGTCACGCCGGCCTTCATCGCCGAGCTGGATGCCGTGCTTGAGCAGCACGAACTGGTCAAGGTGAAGGTCGCCGGCGAGGACCGCGACGCCCGCGACGCGATGATCGACGACCTAGCCGACAAGGCCGACGCCGCCCTGGTGCAGCGCATCGGCCACACGGCCGTGCTGTATCGGCCCAGCAAGGAACGCCGGCACATCGTGCTGCCGCGCGGCTGACCCCGGCGCGCAGGTCGCCCGCCATGCAACTGAACCACGAACTGCCCGACTACGCCTTCACCCTGCGGTCCGCCGACGGCCAGTCCGCCCGGGTGAACGACCGGACGCTGTCGGCCAGCTTCATCCTCTCGCCGCAGCAACTCGTCGAAGACTGGCCGGTACGCGACAGCGCTTTGCTTGCACCGGACGATCTGGCGCCGCTGCTGGCGCTGAAGCCGGAAGTAGTCCTGCTGGGCACCGGCGAGCGCCAGGTGTTCCCGCCTGCAGCGGTCATGGCCGCGTGCCTGAGCCTGGGCGTCGGCCTTGAGGTCATGACGAACGCCGCCGCCGCCCGCACGTTCAACGTGCTGGCCAGTGAATCGCGCAAGGTCGTGGCCGGGTTCCTGCTGGCGCCACGCTGACCACGTCATGGCGATGCGGCACCTGCTCCTGCTGCCCGCCATCCTGTTCGCCACCGCATGCAACCGGGCCCCACCGGATGCCGCGCAGCGCTACGACGATTGGCGGCAGGGCGGCGGCGCACAGAGCCTGACCGCTTACGAACGCATGCTGACCGACGCCGGTGTCGGTGATGTGGTGCCGATGCATGCGCTGCTGCGCTCCAGCCGCCGCTGGCGGACCTGCCAGGCGCCGGAATTCCTGTTGCCCCCTTCCGACCGCGCCGCCGCCATCGTGCCGACCCTGCGCGTGGTCGCGCAATTGCAGGCCTTGGGTATCGTCGAAGGCAGCAACGTGCGCTCCGGTTACCGGTCCGCCGCGCTGAACCGCTGTTCGGGAGGGAGCACGCGCAGCCGCCACCTCCTCAACAATGCACTGGACTTCGACCTTGCCGACGGCAGCCAAGCACGCGCCCTGTGCAAGTTCTGGCGCACGCGGGGTCCGTCACTGGCGATGGGACTGGGCTTCTACACGCCGACCAGGATCCACATCGATACGGCCGGGCACCGTACCTGGGGCAACGACCACCGGCGCGGAACCTCACTGTGTGTCACCGGTGCAGCGGGTCAGTCGGCCGCGCGGGCCAACCGTACCCGGACACCGTAGTGGTCGGACGGCCAGGCGCCCTTCGCGTCGGACTGGTCAAGGATGATGTCCGCGTCGACGACGCGGAACGCCTTGCGCTGGGCGAAGACATGATCGATGCGGATCGGTGGATGACCCAGGTGCGTGTTGAGCGTGGTGTGCACCGGCGTGTTGGTGTCCACGCCCGCGTGCGCCTCGGAGTAGGCTTCGAGGAAGCGCGCGCGCAGCGGCGCCAGTTCCGGCGTGTCCGAACGCGTGTTGAAGTCGCCGCCGATGATCGAGGGTGCGTCGCCGGCCGTCTCGTCGATCAGCGCGAGCACGCCCGCGATCTGTTCGGCACGTATCGCCCCGCCCTCCGGCTTGTAATGCAGATGGGTCACGTAGACGTTCAACGGCATCCCGTGCACCGTCGTCCGCACCCAACCCGCATTCCGGTAATCGTCGAGTGGCGCGAGCTTCACTTCACGCGACTGTTCGATCGCGCCCTTGACCAGGATGGCGTTGCCATAGCGCCGTGGCTGTTCCGGTGCGTCGGCCGAGAAGAACCGGTACCGGTAGCCGAGGCGTGAGGCCAGCACCTGCGCCTGGTTGGGCAGCGCGGCATCCTGCAGCACTTCCTGCAACACGATCACGTCCGGCGACAGCGCCTTCAACCCGGCGACGATCATGTCCTGGCGATGGGGCCAGTCCTGCTTGTCGTGCCACAGGTTGAGGGTGACCACGTCGACGGTCGACGCCGCCGGTGCGCTGCGTGGCCGCTGGCAGGCGACCAGGGCCACCACTGCCATCAGCCCCAACGCCATCAGGGCCCGCTTCCGCCATATCGACACGATCATCGGCACGATACTCAACGCGCCGGCAGATACTGCAGCGGATCGACCGGTTTGCCGTTGTGGCGGATCTCGAAGTGGAGCATCTCGCGCGATGCGCCGCTGCTGCCCATTTCCGCGATCTGCTGGCCGGCCTTGATGTTCTGGCCTTCATTCACCAGCCGCTTGCGGTTGTGGCCGTATGCGGACAGCCAGGCTTCGCTGTGCTTGATGATGATCAGTTCGCCATAGCCCACCAGGCCGGCGCCGGAGTACACCACCACGCCGTCCGCCGCCGCGCGCACCGCCTGGCCGCTGCTGCCTGCGATGTCGATGCCCTGCTTGGTGGCATCTCCTGCGACGAAACGTCCGATCAGATGGCCTTCCGCCGGCCAGCGCCACGAGAATCCGGCGTTAGCCGGCGCTGGCGTCGCGACAGGACGCGTGACCGGTGCGGGCGGTGTCGGGCGCGTGGTCGCGCCGGTGACGGGCTTGGGGGGCGTGGTCGTCGCGGTGGGCCGGCTGCCGGCGTTGCCGGGATACAGCTTCAGCGATTGCCCGGGGTAGATCGTGTAGGGCGGCGCGATGCCGTTCCAGCGCGCGAGGTCGTTGACATCGACCCCATTGCGGAATGCGATGCCGAACAGGGTATCGCCGCGCTGCACGCGCACCGTCGCGCCCGGCTTGGCCTGCGAAGGTTTGCGGGTCGATGACGAGGACGGCTCGCGTACCACCGTGGTCGAGCAGGCGCCCAGCATCGCCACGGCAAAGCCGATCAGGAGGACGCGCGTCATTCGATTGCGGGAGCGGAGCGTCGTGGTCATGCGTGGAGTCGTTTCCTCAAGGCGTGGCTTGGCGGCCTCAGCCGGTCAATCGCTGGAACAGTTCGCGCACCGCAACGCCGCCGCCGCCGATCAGTACGCTGAAGTAGACGATCGTGCCGATGTTGGCCAGATGGCCCAGCAGGATCGCACCCCCGTCGCGCTGGATGAAACCGATGGCGTACAGCAACAGCGCCAAGGCTGGCAGGGTATTGCTGAATGGCACGAATCCGAACGGCGCCATCAACAGCAGTGCCGCCAGGATGAAAGCAAGATTGTTGAGCGTCCCCTGCCCCGCACCGTCGACGAAGAAGCGCAGGCGACGCGGCCTGCTGATCTTCTCCATCCTGCGGACCCATACGAGTCCGCCAATCAGGCCAGGACGCAGGCGATCGGCCGGCAATGCCTTGTCCTTCACGCGCGCCGGCAGCCATAGCGGTCGGTTGATCAACCGGCTTACCCCGACCAGCAGGATGGCCGCGCCGAACACGGTGCTGACGCCCGGGATCGACACCGGGATCAGGAACACAAGCGTCAGCAGGATGGTCAGCAACAGCAGCCCTTCGTCGCTGAAGACATCCAGCAGTTCGCCCAGGCTCAACGTGTCCGGCGGAAGGCGCTCGATGATGTCCGCCAGTTGCTCGCCCAGCGAAGCCGCCTGATCGAGCGCATCTGCGTCGTGTTGCGGATCCGTCACGCCGCTCAATCCAGGGTTCCCGACAGCAGCGGCACGAAGACCACGGGGGCCAGCGTGGTTTCTTCCACGCTGCCATCCGGGCGCTTCAGCAGGCGCACCAGGGATTGCGAACCACTGCCGCCGACCGGTGCGACAAGTTGCCCGCCCACCGCGAGTTGTTCCACCAGCACCGGCACCAGCGCGGGAGCGGCGGCGGTCACGATGATCGCATCGTACGGACCGTGTTCGACCCAACCGATGCGGCCATCGTCGTGCTTGCTGCGCACGTTCATGCCCAGCTGGCGCAGGCGCTTGCGCGCTTGCCGCAGCAGGTCGCCGATGCGTTCGACGGTATGCACTTCGAGCCCGAGCATGGCGAGCACTGCGGCCTGGTAACCCGACCCCGTGCCGATCTCCAGCACCTTCTTCGGCGAGGTCTCCAGCAGCACTTCGGTCATCCTCGCCACCACCCAGGGCTGGGAAATGGTCTGGCTGTGGCCGATCGGCAGCGCCGTGTCCTCGTAGGCGCGCGTTGCCAGCGCCTCATCGACGAACAGGTGACGCGGCAGCGTGCGGATGACATTGAGCACGCGCTCGTCGGTGATGCCGGACTCGCGCAGGCGGTCCACCAGGCGATCGCGCACGCGCTGGGACGTCATGCCCATGCCGACGGCCTCGGGCTGCAGACGCAACCGCGGCGTCATGGGGCGTCCTCGAGCGCGGCAGTCAATCCACCCACCCAGCCGGCGACCTTCTCCAGCGCCTGGTAGCGCGTCAGATCGACGTGGATCGGCGTGATGGAAATATGGCCGGTACGCACGGCATGGAAATCGGTGCCGGGGCCTGCATCCTGCTCGCGCCCCGCGGGACCGATCCAGTACACGGTATGGCCGCGCGGGTCAGGCTGCGGCACGCAGGGCTCGGAGCGGTGGCGGTTACCGAGGCGGGTGACCTCGAAGCCCCGCAGGTCGGACCAGGCCAGGTCGGGGACGTTGACGTTGAGGATGGTGTCAGCCGGCAACGGATCGGACTTCAGCCGGGCCACGATCTCGACTGCGGCGCGCGCGGCGGTTTCGTAGTGCTTCGCATCGTGGTTCCGGGTGACCAGCGACATCGCCACCGCCGGCAAGCCGAGGAAGCGGCCTTCCATCGCCGCCGACACCGTGCCGGAGTAGATGACGTCGTCGCCCAGGTTGGCCGTGTTGTTGATGCCCGACACCACGATGTCGGGCTCGAACTCCAGCATCCCGGTCAACGCCAGGTGCACGCAGTCCGTCGGCGTGCCAGCCACGCTGCAGGTGTAGTGATCGATGCGCTTGAGCCGGATCGGCAGGTCCAGCGTCAGCGAATTGCTGGCGCCCGAGCGGTCGCGGTCGGGGGCGACCACGTACACTTCGTGGCCCGCGCTGCGCAGGCCTTCTGCCAGGATTCGGATGCCGGGGGCGTCAACGCCGTCGTCGTTGCTGACCAGTACGCGCATGGGTTTCCTCGGGGACGGCCCCATGATACCGGAACCACGCCGCAGCTTCCCGCGCTTGCGTCACGTGCCGATGCCGCTACGCTGGCGACATGTCCCGCCCCACGCCTCCCGACGACGATGACGCCGCGCTGTTCCGCGATGCGATCGGCGAAGTGCGACGGCTGCAGGAAGCGCCGCCACCGCCACGCAAGGCGCCGCCGAAGCCTTCGGCGCGCATGGCCGATCGCGACGAGCACGAAGCGCTTGGCGAGTTCCAGCGGGGCATGGAATCCCTGGATGTACGCGCCGCCGGTGATGTATTGAGCTACCGCCGCGAGGTGCTTTCGCCGCGCGCCTTCCAGCGCCTCAAGCGTGGGCAGTTCTCGGTACAGGACGAGCTGGACCTGCATGGCGCCACCGCGCTGCAGGCGGAGGGACTGCTACGCCGGTTCTTCGCGGAAGCGCATGCGCATGACCATGGCTGCGTGCGCGTGATCCATGGCAAGGGCCAGCGCTCCGAAGGTGATGCACCGGTATTGAAGAATCTCGTGGACCGGGTATTGCGCCAGCGCGCGGACGTGCTGGCGTTCCATTCGGCACCGCCCACGCAGGGCGGCACGGGCGCGGTCCTGGTATTGCTGGCACGAAGCCGCAGCTGATCAGGACGCCCCTGCCGCCGTTCCGACAGGCATGGGCGTCGACCACTCTGGGGCCAGACTCACTGCTTGTTGGCAGTGCTGTCCTCTATCCGCGGGGGATTCACCCACGTCAGGTGGATGCCACGACGCTTGGCGATCCGCTCGACATAGGCGATGTACTGCTGCTCGGCGGTCAATTGACGCTGGGCGGGCGGCGGCGAACTGGCGGTTCCACGCGTACTGGCGCATGCGGCCAGCAAGGCGCAGACGGACAACACAACTGCAAGGCGAAGCATGGTGTTCATGGCGACCCTCCGGCGTGTGGAAAGAACCTGTGGGGCGCCCTCCAGCGGTCTGCAGCCGGCACGTCGCTGGCGACGCCTGTTTCCGCTTATACGCCTGCTGGACGGCGCTTCCAGTGTCTTCAGTCGCGTTCCGACGGACGGTCTTGCGGCTGCGACGCATCCCGCGTCGAACCCAGTTCGTGGAGCACCGCCGTCGCGTAACTCCCCGGCGGCAAGGCGAATGCCAACCGCAGCACATCGGTCGACAGCCATTGCCAGGCCAGCCCGTCGGGCCGCAATCGCAACGCGCGCCGCTCCTGCTTCAGCCCTTCGCGCTCCAGCCCGGCCCGCATCGCGGCCGCATCGTCCCCCTGCAGCGCGCGCTCCTCGCAAAGGCGCGCCGCAGCCTGCACACGCGGCTCTCCCTGGCCCCACAACGGACCGGAGGGATGGATGTCGAAACCGGCCAGCCGCTCTGCCAGCGCATCGCTCCAGGGTTCCGGCCCGAACACACTGCGGCTGCCCGCGAGCGTCCAGACTTCGCCCTCCAGCCCCCGATTCCAGCTGCCATCGGCGATCCGGGCCGCCAGCACCCGGTTGAACAAGGCGGAACGCGCCGCCGACAGCAGTATCGAGCGTTGTTCGCGACGCACCCGCCGACCCGCGAACATCGTCAATGCAGCCGCGACATTGCCGCCGTCGCGACCGAATCGCTGTTCGCCGAACCAGTTCGGGAGGCCATGCAGGGCGATGTCGCGCAATCGCGCCTCGATGGCCCCGGCATCGCCGACGACATCGCGCAGCACCAGCTCGAAGCGATTGCCCGCCAAGGCTCCGCGCGGGAGCTTGCGCGAATGCCAGGTCGACTCGATCACCGTCAGATCATCGGAGGCAAGAGCCGCCAGATCAGGGGCCGTCTTGCGCGGCAGGTGCACGCTGAAACGCTGTCGCGTGATCGCGTGCCGGTCCTTCAGGCCCGCATACCCCACGCCCATCTCCGCGATGCCCGCCCATGCGGCGATGCGCTTGGCCGCGAACTGGGTGTTCATGCCGCGCTTCTCGACGGTCAGCAGCAGGTGCTCACCCTCGCCGGAGGGCGCGAAGCCGGGCAATTCCTCCACGAAGAAGTCTTCCGGCGCGTTGCGCACGGTCGCGCACAGCACGGATGCGCCGAACGCACGGGGCAGCTCTTCGCTCACGCCTTCACCAGCAACACGACCGCCTGCGCCGCGATGCCCTCGCCGCGACCGGTGAACCCCAGCTTCTCGGTGGTGGTGGCCTTGATGCTGATGGCATCGGTATCGATGCCCAGGTCTTCCGCCACGCATGCCCGCATCTCACCGGCATGTGGGCCGACCTTCGGCCGCTCGCAGATCACGGTGACGTCGGCGTTGCCGACGCGCCAGCCCCGCTCGCCGATCAGGGCGTTGCAATGGCGTACGAATGCGCGGCTGTCCGCCCCTTTCCAGTGGTCATCCGACGGCGGGAAGTGCAGGCCGATATCGCCCAGCGCCAGCGCGCCCAGCATGGCATCGCACAGCGCATGCAGCACCACATCGCCATCGCTGTGCGCGAGCACGCCGCGTTCATGAGGCACGCGCACGCCCCCGAGCATGACATGGTCGCCGTCGCCGAAGGCGTGCACATCGAAGCCCTGCCCGATGCGGATGTTCAGTGAGTCGGACATGTCGTTCCCGGTTCGGCGTCAGCGGTCGCGTTGCGCCAGTTCGTAGGCGAACCGCGCCAGATCCGCCGGCGTGGTGATCTTGAAATTGCTTTCGGAGCCTTCCACCAGCAACGGCCGCAGGCCCAAGCGCTCCATCGCCATCGCTTCGTCGGTGACTTCCACACCGTCGGCCGTGGCGGCCTCCAGCGCACGGGTCAGCTGCAGGCGGCGGAACAACTGCGGAGTGAAGGCACGCCACAGCCGCTCGCGCGGCTCGGTGGCGTCGATGCCGCCATCGTCTCCCGCACGCTTCAACGTGTCGCGCACGGGGGCGGCGAGGATGGCGCCGACCGGATCGTTGCGGCCGCGCTCCAGTAGCTGCGACAGGTCTGCGAGCGACAGGTTCGGACGCGCGGCGTCGTGTACCAGCACGAAGTCATCCGCGCGCACATCGCCCGGCAGCGACTGCAGGCCGGCCAACACGGACGCCGCACGGCTCGTACCCCCGATACAGGGGCGCACCGGTTTGCCCGCGAACTCGGTCCAGCGCGGCCAGTCCCGGTCGTTCTCGGAGACCGGCACCACCGCACCCTCCACCGCGTCATGCGCGAACAGGGCCGCCAGCGTATGCGCAATCAGGGGCGCGCCATCGACAACGAGATACTGCTTGGGAAGCTCGCCGCCGAAGCGCGTACCGCGTCCGGCGGCAGGCACGACGGCCCAGATGCGGGCCATCAGGGAACGGGCTCCGCGACATCACCGTCGCTTCCCGCCTCGTCACTGGTCGCGACCGGTGTCGGCGCCGCCGGTTCGACCACGCGGTAGAACTTCTCGCCCGGCTTGATCATGCCCAGTTCGCTGCGCGCGCGCTCCTCCACCGCCGACTCGCCGGACTTCAGGTCCTCGACTTCGGCGGCGAGCGCGTCGTTGCGCTCCTGAAGACCGGCGTTTTCGCGCTTCTGCGCCTCGACCTGCTGCTCCAGCGCGACGACCTGGCCGGAACTGCCCACGCCGAACCAGAACTTGTACTGCAGCCATCCCAGCAGCAGTACGAGCACCAGCAGCAACCAGGGCGCCTTGCGCATGGATTACTTCTTCAGCGACACGAAGGCGTTTCGACCGGCATAGCGCGCCTTGCCGCCCAGCGCTTCTTCGATGCGCAGCAGCTGGTTGTACTTGGCCACGCGGTCGCTGCGGCACAGCGAACCGGTCTTGATCTGCGTGGCCGTGGTGGCCACCGCGATGTCGGCGATGGTGGTGTCCTCGGTTTCGCCGGAGCGGTGCGAGACAACCGACGCGTAGTTGGCGTGGTGCGCCATCGCGATGGCTTCCAGCGTTTCGCTGAGCGTGCCGATCTGGTTGACCTTGATCAGGATGGCGTTGGCGGTGCCGGACTCGATGCCTTCCTTGAAGATCTTCGGGTTGGTGACGAACAGGTCGTCGCCGACCAGCTGCACTTTCTTGCCGATCCGGTCGGTCAGCAGCTTCCAGCCCGCCCAGTCGTCTTCGGCCAGGCCATCCTCGATGGTGATGATGGGGTATTGCGCGGCCCAGTCGGCGAGGAAGTCGACGAACTGCTCGCTGGTCAGGCGCTTGTTCTCGCCCACCAGGTGGTACTTGCCGTTGTCGAAGAATTCGCTGGAGGCCACGTCCAGGCCCAGCAGCACGTCTTCGCCAGCGGTGTAGCCGGCCTTGCCGATCGCCTCGAGGATGGTGTCCAGCGCTTCCACGTTGCTGCGGAAGTCGGGTGCGAAGCCGCCTTCGTCGCCAACCGCCGTGCTCAGGCCGTGGCCCTTCAGCACCGACTTCAGCGAGTGGAAGATCTCGGTGCCGGCACGCAGCGATTCGGCGAACGAATCGAAACCGACCGGCAGCACCATGAACTCCTGGAAGTCCACGTTGTTGTCAGCATGCGCACCGCCGTTGATGATGTTCATCATCGGCACCGGCAGGGTGACGTCGTTGCCGTTGGCCAGGTGCTGCCACAGCGGGATCTTCTTCGACGCCGCCACCGCATGCGCGTTGGCCAGCGACACACCCAGCAGCGCATTCGCGCCCAGGCGGCCCTTGTTCTCGGTTCCGTCCAGATCGATCAGGCGACGGTCCAGGCCTTCCTGGTCGGTGGCGTCGAACCCATGCAGCGCGTTGGCGATGGGGCCATTGACGTTCTCCACCGCCTTGCGGACGCCCTTGCCCAGGTAACGCGTCTTGTCGCCATCACGCAATTCGACCGCTTCCTTGGTGCCGGTCGAGGCGCCGGACGGCACCATCGCGCGACCGAAGGAACCGTCGTCCAGCGTGACCTCGGCTTCGAGGGTGGGATTGCCGCGGGAATCGAGGATTTCGCGGGCGTGGATCTTGGCGATCTGGGTCATCGTGTCGTGTGCTCAGCTCAGAGAGTGGATTCGAGGAAACCGTTCTTCTTGGTGATGCCGTCCAGCGCCAGCAGGGTTTCCAGCAGCGCTTCCATCTTGTCCAGCGGCCAGGCATTCGGCCCATCGGACAGGGCCTTGGCCGGGTCCGGGTGGGTTTCGGCGAACAGGCCCGCCACGCCCACGGCAACCGCCGCACGTGCCAGCACCGGTACGAATTCGCGCTGACCGCCCGAACTGGTGCCCTGCCCACCCGGCAACTGCACCGAATGCGTCGCATCGAACACCACCGGGCAACCGGTATCGCGCATCACGCTCAGCGAGCGCATGTCGCTGACAAGGTTGTTGTAGCCGAAGGACGCGCCGCGCTCACAGACCATGATGTCGTGGTTGCCGGTGGACTTGGCCTTGTCGACGACCGGCTTCATGTCCCAGGGCGACAGGAACTGGCCCTTCTTGATATTCACCGGCTTGCCCGCCGAGCAGACCTTCCTGATGAAGTCCGTCTGGCGCACGAGGAAAGCCGGTGTCTGCAGCACGTCGACGACGGCGGCGACCTCATCCATCGGCGTGTATTCGTGCACGTCGGTGAGTACCGGCACGCCGACCTGCTTCTTCACCGCGTCCAGCACCTTCAGGCCCTCTTCCATACCCGGACCGCGGAAGCTGGTGCCGGAGGTGCGATTGGCCTTGTCGAAGCTGGACTTGAAGATGAAGTTCATCCCCAGCTTGCCGGTGATTTCCTTCAGGCGTCCGGCTACGTCGATCTGCAACTGCATCGACTCGATCACGCACGGACCGGCGATCAGGAAAAGGGGCTGGTCCAGGCCGACGTCAAAACCACAGAGTTTCATGCATTCACCTTTGGTCAGAACCCCTCTCCCACCGGGAGAGGGGTTGGGGTGAGGGTACGGCGGAATCAGCAAGGCTGGAACATCCCGGACTTCGCCGTACCCTCATCCGCCCCTTCGGGGCACCTTCTCCCGGAGGGAGAAGGAACAAGCCTTCAAGCCCGCGCTTCCTTCAACAGCTTGCCGCCGGCCTTCTTCTCGCGCGCGGCGCGGATGAAACCGACGAACAGCGGATGGCCATCGCGCGGCGTGGACAGGAACTCCGGGTGCGCCTGGCAGGCCAGGAACCACGGGTGCACGCTGCGCGGCAGTTCCACCATCTCCACCAGCAGGTCGTCCATGGATTTGGCGGCGACAACCAGGCCGGCGTCTTCCAGCTGCGTGCGGTAGCGGTTGTTGAACTCGTAACGGTGGCGATGGCGCTCGGCCACCACGTCCTTGCCGTAGAGCTCGCGCGCCAGCGTGCCGGGCTTCAGGCGCTGCTCCTGCAGGCCCAGGCGCATGGTGCCGCCCAGGTCGGAGCGTTCGTCGCGCTTCTCCACGTCACCCGTCGCAGTGCGCCATTCGGTGATCAGACCGATCACGGGGTGCGGCGACTGCTTGTCGTTCTCGGTACTGTTGGCGTCCGTCAGGCCGGCCACATGGCGTGCGTAATCCACGACCGCCGCCTGCATGCCATAGCAGATACCGAAGTACGGGAGCTTCTGCTCGCGCGCGAAGCGCGAGGTCAGCACCTTGCCTTCGAAACCCCGGTCGCCGAAACCGCCCGGCACCAGGATGCCGTCCACGCCCCGTAGCAGGGCCATGTCAGTGCCTTCCAGTTCCTGCGCTTCGATCCACTTGAGGTTGACGCGCGTGCGCTGGCGCAGGCCGCCATGCTTGAGCGCCTCGCCCACGGACTTGTAGGCATCCTGGTGGTCGACGTACTTGCCGACCACGGCGATGGTCACTTCGTCCAGCGGATTGAGCGTGGCATCGACCGCCGCTTCCCACTCGGACAGGTCCGCCGCCTTCGTGTTGTCGATGCGGAACTGGCGCAGGACGATCTCGTCCAGGCCCTGCCCGTGCAACCCCATCGGAATGCGGTAGAGCACGTCCACGTCCGGCACACTGATGACGGCGCGTTCGGGCACGTTGGTGAACAGCGAGATCTTGCGGCGCTCGGAGTCCGGGATCGGCTGCTCCGACCGGCACAGCAACACATCGGGCTGGATGCCGATCGACCGCAGTTCCTTCACCGAATGCTGCGTGGGCTTGGTCTTCAGCTCGCCCGCGGCCGCCACGTACGGCACCAGCGTCAGGTGCATGAAGAGGGCCTTCTCGGGGCCGCGCTCGGTGCGGATCTGGCGGATCGCTTCCAGGAACGGCAGCGATTCGATGTCGCCGACCGTGCCACCGATCTCCACCAGCGCCACGTCGAAGCCTTCGGTGGCCTCGTCGATGCAGCGGCGGATCTCGTCGGTGATGTGCGGAATCACCTGCACCGTGGCGCCCAGGTAGTCGCCGCGACGCTCCTTGCGGATCACGTTCTCGTAGATCCGGCCGGTGGTGACCGAGTTCTTGCGACTCAGGCGGGTGCGCACGAAGCGCTCATAGTGGCCCAGGTCCAGATCGGTCTCGGCGCCGTCATCGGTGACGTACACCTCGCCGTGCTGGAACGGGCTCATGGTGCCCGGGTCGACGTTGATATAGGGGTCCAGCTTCATCATCGTGACCTTCAGGCCACGTGCTTCAAGAATGGACGCAAGCGAAGCGGCGGCGATGCCCTTGCCTAGCGAGGACACAACGCCGCCGGTAACGAAAATCAGGGGAGTCATGGGCGGGGCTCCGGAAAGCCATAGTCTACAGGCAACAGGTGTCGCCCGGAAGCGCGACGCCCCGCCGGAGCGGGGCGTCTGCCATCAGTGATGAGCCACGAAACCCTTGCGACGCAAGGGTTTCGACGGATCTGCGAAAGGTCAGGGCTTGCGCTCTTCCTCTTCCTCGCCCGCCTTCTTCTGTTGGCCCTCGGCGGCCTTGCGCTTGGCTGCGGCCTCGTTGGCGGCACGGCGGCGCGCCTTGGCGTCGGGGTCGGACGGATCACTGGTCTGGGACTGGTCCTGCTTCGGCTTGTCGGCATCGGCGCCCGCCTTGGACTGGGCGAACGCATGGACCGCGAACAGCGCGCCGGCGACGGCGGCGGAGAGCAGCAACAGGTTGCGCGACTTCATGGGAATGCTCCTCGTGGGATGGCGGGAATCTGGGGGCACCGGATGGCGCCCGCAAGGGCTTCCATGTCCACGCCGCAAGCGTACTGCGCCCTGCCCGGCCCTCGACTGAACATGGCAAAAAAGCCGCACTGGCCGCACACTGCCGCCCGGTCCGGGATTCCGGACGGGAACAGGGCGCGTCGCGTGGCCTGCGACGACCTTCGGGTCGACTGTCCCCACCATCACGTCATCCTGCGGCGTCCATGGCGCCGCGCCGCCGCACCGAGAACCTGAAAAACCCCATGAGCAGCCGCTACAACGCCGCCGACATCGAAGTCCTCTCCGGCCTTGACCCCGTCAAGCGCCGCCCAGGCATGTACACGGACACTTCGCGCCCGAACCATCTGGCGCAGGAAGTCATCGACAACGCAGTGGACGAGGCGCTGGCCGGACACGCCGGCAGCATCGAAGTCACGCTGTTCAAGGATGGCAGCTGCGAAGTCAGCGACGACGGTCGCGGCATGCCGGTGGACATCCATCCCGAAGAGAAGATCCCGGGCGTGGAACTGATCCTCACCCGGCTACATGCGGGCGGCAAGTTCAGCAACAAGAACTACACCTTCTCCGGCGGCCTGCATGGCGTGGGTGTCAGCGTGGTCAACGCGCTGTCCACCCTGGTGGAAGTGCACATCAAGCGCGACGGCAGCGAGCACCGCATCACCTTCCGCAACGGCGACCGCGCCTCGCCGCTGGAAGTCGTCGGCAGCGTGGGCAAGAAGAACACCGGCACCCGCGTGCGCTTCTGGGCCGATCCCAAGTATTTCGACACGCCCAAATTCAACGTGCGCGCGCTCAAGCACCTGCTGCGCGCCAAGGCGGTGCTCTGCCCCGGCCTGAATGTCACCCTGTTCGACGAAGCCAGCGGCGAGCGCGACAGCTGGCACTACGAGGACGGCCTGCGCGATTACCTGCGGGGCGAAATGGCGGGCCGCGAACTGCTGCCGCCGGACATCTTCGTCGGCCAGTTGAAGAAGGACAGCGAGGTCGTCGACTGGGCCGTGGCCTGGGTGCCGGAAGGTGAACTGGTGCAGGAAAGCTACGTCAACCTGATCCCCACTGCGCAGCACGGCACGCATGTGAACGGCCTGCGCAGCGGCCTGACCGATGCGTTGCGCGAATTCTGCGATTTCCGCAACCTGCTGCCGCGCGGCGTGAAACTGGCGCCGGAAGATGTGTGGGACCGCGTGGCCTTCGTGCTGTCGCTGAAGATGACCGATCCGCAGTTCAGCGGCCAGACCAAGGAACGCCTGTCGTCGCGCCAGGCCGCCGGCTTCATCGAAGGCGCCGCCCACGATGCCTTCAGCCTGTGGCTGAACCAGCACGTTGAGCTGGGCGAGAAGATCGCGCAGATCGCCATCGAGCGCGCCAGTGCGCGCCTGAAGACCGAGAAGCAGGTCATCCGCAAGAAGGTCACCCAGGGCCCCGCCCTGCCCGGCAAGTTGGCCGACTGCATCAGCCAGGACCTGTCGCGCACGGAGCTGTTCCTGGTGGAAGGCGACTCCGCAGGCGGCAGCGCCAAGCAGGCGCGCGACAAGGATTTCCAGGCCATCCTGCCGTTGCGCGGCAAGATCCTGAACACCTGGGAAGTCGCCAGCACGTCGGTGCTCGCTTCCGACGAAGTGCACAACCTCGCCATCGCCATCGGCTGCGATCCCGGCAAGGACGACATCAGCGGGCTGCGCTACGGCAAGGTCGTGATCCTGGCCGACGCCGACTCCGACGGCCTCCACATCGCCACGCTCCTGGCCGCCCTGTTCCTGCGCCATTTCCCGGCGCTGGTGCAGGCAGGCCACGTGTTCGTCGCCATGCCGCCGCTGTTCCGCGTGGATGTGGGCAAACAGGTGTTCTATGCGCTGGACGAGGAAGAGAAGCGCCTGCTGCTGGAGAAGATCGAGCGCGAAAAGATCCGTGGCCAGGTCAACACGACCCGCTTCAAGGGGCTCGGCGAAATGAACCCCGCCCAGTTGCGCGAATCCACCATCCACCCCGATACGCGGCGGCTCGTGCAGCTGACCGTGGACGACAGCTTGCAGACGCACGGCCTGATGGACATGCTGCTGGCCAAGAAGCGTGCGGGCGACCGCAAGACGTGGCTGGAAGCGAAGGGCGACCTGGCGTCCCTGGAAGTCTGATCGCGACTGTTTGTTGCACGGGGACCGTTACGACGACCTCGTGCTCAGCCTTCGGCATTGGCGCGGCCCGTCCTTACCAGGCGTCCGCGCGGATGCGCGCCACCAGCGCCTCCAGTGCTCCCGCAAACGCATCGGCATCCCGTAGCCGGACCTGGAAGATCAGCCTGCCGTCCGGGGCTTCCTCGCGCGTCCATTCACCCGATCCCGGGACCTCGCCGAGTTCCACGCGCAAGATCGTCGCTGCCTCTTCGGGCACCTGGTCCGCGGGCGCCTCGCTGACGACGGTCAGCGCGCGCACCTGCATCCGCGTGCGCAACGCGTGCTGCAGCCTGCCCGCTACGTCACGCCCTTCCGACGTCACCAGGACCAGGTGCTGCAGCAGTACATCCGGGTCGGCACGTGCGTCCGGCAGGGCGCGATCGAACGCAGCGGCCCA
The DNA here is from genome assembly GCF_014852005.1 of Pseudoxanthomonas sp. PXM03. Classification (GTDB taxonomy): domain Bacteria; phylum Pseudomonadota; class Gammaproteobacteria; order Xanthomonadales; family Xanthomonadaceae; genus Pseudoxanthomonas_A. The sequence continues at coordinate 323,718 of NZ_JACVAU010000002.1, forward strand.
TCCGGCCATGAGCGCCTCGTCCATGGGAGCGTTGGCGTCCAGACGCGCGTAGACCGCGGGCGCGATGGCCCGCGCATAGGCATCGATGACGGAATCGTCGTACCAGGGTGCGGTGTCGTCGCTGCCCGCCATGCGCCGGTAGGCCCACCCATTGCCCACGGCTGTCGCCAAGGCTTCGTTGAGCCAGGCTTCGGCGTAGCGTCGGTTGGGTGACGGCGCATCGCGGAAAGCCGCTCGGATGCGGTCCACCTGCGCGAGTGGCTGGCCGCCGAACAGGACATGCGCTACCTCGTGCACCACCACGCTCGCGTAGGCCGTGTAATCACGGCTGTCCACCGGCATGAAGCTGCGCACGACCTGTCCGTTGACCGTGGCGCTGAACGAGCCCCCACCTGCTGGGACGGGGGACAGGCCGATGGTCCAGGGCACATCAGCGGCGCGGGGCGAGCCATAGAACCTGGCCGTCGCGGCGAGCAGCATGTCCACCCTGTGCTTGCGCATGTGGTCGCGCACGCCATCCGCCATGGTGGACGCCTCGCGTGCCAACGGCCTTTCCACTGTTTCGACATAGCGGGGTTCGATCGCCGCAAGCGCCTCGAGGACGATCTGCCTGTCCTCGGCGTCGTAGTCCACGACGATACGTCGCTCGAACGTCTTCAGGTCGGGTGAAAGAACGGCGGCATCCTGCAGCCTCCACCAGGGCGACGACCATTGCCCGTAGCCTCGAGGCCGCGCTTCCGTGGCGCGCACATCGCGCCACCGGTCCATGCCGCAGAACCGGCGCAGGCGATCCGCATCGAGTGCACTCGGTGCTGCTACGTCCGCGAGCGCCTTTCGCAATGCCGGCGACGCCTCATCACCTCCGCAGTAAGACAGCGCCAGATCCAGCAGGCCTTGAAGCCTGTTGATCCGGACGTCCAGCAAGGGAGCCGCCGCCGCCGATGCGCCCTGTGCTGCCGTGAGCGAGAGCAATACCAGCAAGAAAGCGGAACGGGTCATGTGATGTCTGCTTTGGGAGAAGGATCTACAGGAGATGCAGCCGACACCGGAAAGGTCGCAGCCGGGTTGAACAGGGCATTCACTTGCCCCGTGCGATAACCGAGGCATGACGCATCCGCCGGAATATGCATCGCACCCCTACACCTTCGGCCTGGAAGAAGAGTATTTCCTTGTGCGCCGCAATGGTCGCCGGCTGCGGCACATGCCGCGCCGCTTCTTCGAGGCATGCCGCTCGGCACTGGGCGAGCGCTTCGGCAGCGAGATGCTGCAGACGCAGGTGGAAGTGCAGACGGAGGTGCATGACGACCCGCGCGCCGCAGCGCGTGACCTCCTCACGCTGCGTCGCACGGTCGGCGGGATTGCACACACGCATGGCCTCGGCATCCTGTCGGCAGGCACGCATCCGTTGGCGCAGTGGCGCGGTCAGCGCAGCACCGACAAGCCCCATTACGACCAGGTGATGGACGAGCTGCAGATGCTCGGCCACCGCAACCTGCTGTGCGGCCTGCATGTGCACGTACAACCAGCCGATCCGGCGCAACGTGTGCCGTTGATGGCGCGCATGCAGCCGTTCCTGCCACTGCTGCTGGCCCTGAGCACCTCGTCACCGTTCTGGATGGGACATGCCACCGGCCTGATGGGCTACCGGCAGACGGCGTACCAGGAGATTCCCCGCACCGGCCTGCCGCCGCTGTTCCGCGACCAGACCGAATACAACCACTACGTGCAGCGCATGGTGGACGGGCGAGCCATTCGTGATGCGAGTTTCCTGTGGTGGGCACTTCGACCGTCACTCGCCTTCCCGACCCTGGAGCTGCGCGTCACCGACGCCTGCACCGACCCACGCGATGCACTGGCGATCGCGCAGCTGTTCCGCTGCCTGATCCGGCACCTGGAGCGAGCGCCGCAGTTGCACGACCGACTGCAGGCTGGCGAGCAGGCGGTGATCGCGGAGAACCTCTGGCGCGCCCAACGCCACGGCTTCGACGCGGGCCTGATCGATCTCGGCAGCCGTCGGCTGGTGTCGGTGCGTGAAATGCTGGAGAGCACCCTGGACGCCCTGGCACCGGACATCGCGGCGCTGAGTTGCGAGACCCAGATCGAACGTGTGTGGCGCATCCTCGAAGATGGCACGAGCGCGCACCGGCAACTGCAGCAGTACCAGGCACGCAGGCTGGCCGGCGATACGCATGGCGACGCGCTGGCCCAGGTGGTGGAGTGGCTGGCGACGGCCAGCGTACCGGCCTGACGACTGCTCAGCGCACGATGGCCTTCTGCTGCGACACCACGAAAACACCCGCCATCACCAACACCGTACCCGCGACCTGCCACGGCCCCACCGGCTCGCCCAGCAACAACAGGCTGAGCACGATGGTCGACACCGGCCCGATCATCCCGACCTGCGCCGCGAGTGCAGAACCGATCCGGGCCACCGCCATCATGACCGCCAGTACCGGCAACACCGTACATAGCGTGCCGTTGACCAACGAAAGTGCGTACACCTCCCATGGCAACACCAGCGCACCGAGCGGCCGGAGCAGCAGGAACTGGAGCAGGCAAAGCACGCTGGCCACACTGCTGGCGTACGCCGTGAGGCGTACCGCACCGACGCGCGCCACCACTTCACCGCTGCCAACGAGGTAGAGCGCATAGGCCAGCGCACTGCCGAACACCAGCACGCTGCCGAGCGCGATGTTGGAACCGCCTGCCTGCAGGTCATGGCCAAATGCCAGGGCCACGCCGGCATAGCTGACCCCCAGCGCCCACGCCTGCCTGCGCGAGATGCGCTTGCGGAACGCCAACCCGCCGATCAGCGCCGCCAACGTCGGCGTGAGGTACAGGATCAACCTCTCCAGCGTGGCGGTGATGTACGCCAGACCCGCGAAGTCGAGGAAACTGGCCAGGTAGTAGCCGAGGAAACCCAGCAGCAGGATTCTGCCCAGGTCATCCTTCGACAGCGCCGCGCTGCGCCGCGCGGCCCACAATCCCATCAGCAGGAAGAACGGAAACGCAACCAGCATGCGCAGCGCAAGCAAGGTCACCGCGTCGGCACCGTAGCGATAGCCCAGCTTGACGATGATCGCCTTGCCGGAAAAGGCGATGGCACCCATTGCGGCGAGCAGCAGGCCGGAGCGGCTGACCGCGTGCAGGCCCGGTCGCGCCTGCGGCGCTTCCACTGCCTCGGCCGGCGCCACGTCGAGTGGCTGCGCCAGTTCGTCTTCCGCTTGCGGCTGTGTCATGGCGACCGCTTCACGCCAGCGTGCATTCCAGCAGGCGACGGATCAGCCCCTGCGTGCGCGCGGCGCGCTCGGGCAGGTAGGCGAAGCTGTCTTCGTCCATGTAGTTCAGCTGCGCCAGTTCGAGCTGCACCGCCTGGATGTCCCGGGTGACATCGGCGTAATGACGGGTGATGTAGCCGCCGCGGAATCGACCATTCACGACGAAGCTGAAATCCACCTGCGACGCAAGCACGCCTTCCAGCGCGTGCCGCAGGCCCGGCGAACAGCTCGCTCCACCGGCGGTACCGAGATTGAAATCCGGCAGGCGACCCTCGAACAGGAACGGCACCTCGCTGCGGATGGAGTGGCCTTCCCACAACACGACGCGCCCGTGCGCTTCGTGGAGGCGCGCGATCTCGGCCTGCAGGGCTCGATGATAGGGGCGCCAGTAGGTGTCCACGCGTGCCGCGATCTCCTCCGGCGTCGGCTCCTGTCCCGGCAGGTAGACGGACTCGCCGCTGAAACGCACGACGGGGCACAGGCCGGTGGTGTTCTGGCCCGGATAGAGCGAGACATCATCCTCGGGCCGGTTGAGGTCGACCACATAGCGCGAGTACGCAGGCACGATGATCGATGCGCCGAGTCCGCGCGCGAAGGCATACAGCTCGGCGACATGCCAGTCGGTATCAGGCACGCGGCGTGCCTCGGTCGTCAGGCGCGCAGCGAGTTCGTCCGGCAGCGCGGTGCCGTGGTGCGGCAGGCTGATGAGCAGCGGCGTCGTGCCGCGATGCAGGGTGTAGGTGTCCATGCCGCCATTGTATCGCCGCCCCCACCGGGGCAGGCGTCAGCGCAGGAGCACCACTTCCTCGGCGCTGGTGGGATGGATGGCCATCGTGTCGTGCAGGTCGGCCAGGGTGATGCCCTTCTTCAACGCCACCGCGAACCCCTGCAGCATTTCGTCGGCCCCCTCGCCCAGCAGATGCAGGCCGACCACGCGCCGGTCGTCGCCCGTGCAGACCAGCTTGAACAGGCTGCGCTGCGGCGAATCGGCCAGTGCATGCAGCATCGGCCTGAAGCGCGTCGCATATACGCTCACCTGCTCGCCGAAGCAGGCACGTGCCTCGGCTTCGGTCAGACCCACTTTTCCGACCGGCGGATGGGAGAACACCACCGTGGCGATGTTGCGGTAGTCGAGCTTCGCATCGGCCTGTCCACCGAACACGCGATCCATCAGGCGACGTGCCGCCGCGATGGCCACGGGCGTCAGTGCCGCCTGTCCCGTCACGTCGCCCACGGCGCAGATCCCGGCGACCGAGGTGTTCTGGTACGCGTCCACCTGGACGAATCCGCGTGCATCGATCGCCACGCCCGCCTTGTCCAGGCCCATGCCGGACCTATTGGGTGTACGCCCCGTCGCGAAAATCAGCGCGTCGAAGCGCTCGCTGCGCGTCCCGTCCACCGCCAATACCGTCACTCCGCCCCCGGATGCCTCCTCCAGCGCTGCCACGGCATGTCCGAAATGCAGACGCACCCCGTGCTGGCGCATGTCATCCGCCAGCTCCGCGGTGATCTGCTCGTCGAAGCCGTCCAACAACCGTTGACCGCGCACGAAAAGTTCCACCTGGCTGCCAAGCGCCTGCAACACGCCGGCCAGTTCGACCGCCACGTAACCACCGCCCACGATCGCCACGCGGGGAGGCGCCGCGCACAGGTTGAAGAAGTCATCCGAGACCATGCCGAGCCCTGCGCCAGGAATCTCCGGTCGTGATGGCCGGCCCCCTGTCGCAATCAGCACCTGCCTGCCTTGCAGCGCCACGCCGTCTGCGTTGACCACGGTGTGCGCGTCGCTGAAATGGCCATGGCAAGGCATCAGCACCACGCCACTTTCATCCAGCCGCTTGCGATAGCTGGCATGGATGCCGGCGATGTAGCGCTGGCGATGGACGATGAACTCCTTCCAGTCCAGCGTGGGCGGCGCGACGTCGAAGCCCAGCGATGATGCCAAGGCGATCTTCTGCGACAGTTCGGCGGCCAGCCACATCGCCTTTTTGGGCACGCAGCCCACGTTGACGCAGGTGCCTCCCAGCTCCCTGGGTTCCAGCAACGCCACCTTCGCACCATGCGACGCTGCCCGGAATGCGCCGGCCAGGCCGCCCGAGCCGCCCCCCATCACGATCAGGTCGAATTCCTGCGGCTTCATGCAAATCGCTCCGGTCGGTAGGGCAAGGGATCGAGAGCCGGGGTGCGGCCCGTCATCAGGTCGGCCATCAACTGGCCGGTCGCCGTGCTCATGCTGATGCCGAGCATGCCGTGGCCCGCCGCCATCCACACGTGACGATGGCCGGGCACGCGCCCCAACAACGGAAGATCATCCCATGTCATCGGGCGCCACCCGTACCAGCGCTCGTGCACTTCGGCACCGAAGGGCTCACGCAGGAACTCGCGCGCGCCGCGTTCGAGGGCAGCCAGCCGCGTCTCGTTGAGGGTGTCGTCAAGGCCCGAGAATTCCATCGTGCTCCCTAACCGGAAGCCGCTTTCCCACACGGTCACGCAGACCGAGCGATCCTTCAGCACCATCGGGTGACGCGGCACGCGCAGAGGCCGCGCGTAGGTGATCGAATAGCCCTTGCCTGGCTGGATGGGCGCCTTCAATCCCAGCGTGCGCGCGAACGCTGGCGTCCAGGCACCCAGTGCGATGACGGCATCATGTCCCGCGCGCGTGCCCTGCGCCGTTGCCAGCCGCACGCCGGTGGAGGTCGTTTCGAGCCTTTCCACGCGGCAGTGTTCTTCGATGACACCCCCGCGCTCGCGCACCACGCGCGCGAGTTCCGCCACATAACGGTCCGGACGCAGCCGCGCATCGCCGGGAAACCGGATGGCGCCCGCGACGCCAGGCAGCATGGCGGGTTCCTCGCGCTCGTAGTCCTTGCCGCCGAACACCTGCGTGGCAATGCCGAACTCCGCCAGTGCCGTGCATTCATCCACATATCGCTGGAATCTGCGTGGATCGCGGAACACGTAGTCGAGTCCTTCCTCCTCGAACTCGCACTCCAGTCGATAGCGACCTACCCAGTCCGTCAGCCGGGCCCGTGCATCATTGAGCAATGCGGCACGCGCCTGCGTACTGCGACGCCAGTCGCGCAGGTTGCAGCGGGCGGCGAAGCGCAGCAGCCAGTGCCACAGCGCGGGATCGACGCGGGGCTTGAGGTAGAGCGGCGCATCCGGCGTGAACATCCACCGCAATGCCTGTGCCACCACGCCCGGCGCGGCCAGGGGTGGCGCGTGGCTGGGCGTGATGGTGCCGCAGTTGCCATGCGAGGCGCCGCCGCCGACGCGGGCGGCGTCCAGCACGCGCACGCCGCGGCCTGCTTCGAGCAGTGCCAGCGCGGTCGCCAGGCCAATGGCACCGCCACCGATGATCAGGACGTCGTCGCGGGGAATATCCACCCTGTCAGTCTAGTCGCTATCACCCGGCGCGAAGCCGCAAAGGTTGCAGCTCCGCGTACGTCAGCGAACGCCACAGCCATTCGACGGGACCGAACCGGAACCGCGACAGCCAGAGCCGGCTCAACGCCACCTGCAGGCCGAACAGCACCACCGCGAACACCGGTTGCCACGCACGCGGCAACTGCTCGAAATAACCCAGGCCATAGCCGTAGAAGATCCAGGTACACACCAGCGACTGCGTCAGATAGTTGGTCAGCGCCATGCGCCCCGCCGGCGCCAGCCAGACGAGCGGCCGTTGCCACGGCGCCGAGGCCAGCGCGCGCATCACCCAGGCCACATAGCCCAGACACATCAGCAGGTTCGCCAGCATCTGCAGCGTGAACGCCGTGGACACCCGCAGGTTGAACGTGGCGAAATCCATCGTCGGTTCCAGCGCCACCGAACCCAGCATGGACAGCAACCCCAGCGGCCATGCCACCCAACGCAGGGTCGCGTACATGCGCGGGAATTCTCCGGGTCGCGCGATGGCGCCACTACGCACGAACCAAGCGCCCAGCAAAAACAGGCCGAACGCGATGAAGCCGAACATGGTGATGTTGCTGAGCGCCATGCCCGTGCTCTTCAGGCGCTGCCAGGTGGCATCGGCATAGCTGCCACTGCCGTACGCGATGCGCTCGCTGTCGATCAGCGCCCGCATCTGCGTGCCGATCTCGGCCATCGCCTTGTCCCAGCCCGCCGTGCCGTCCAACAGCGACCCCATGCCTCCCATCAGGAACATGAAGCCGATCGGCATGGCATATGCGACCAGGCCGAGCCCGACATACCAGCGATAAGGCATTGGCCGGAACGCGAGCAGCAGGAAGGAACACAGCGCGTACATCATCAGGATGTCGCCGGCCCAGATGAAAAGCGCGTGGATCACGCCGAAGGCCAGCAGCACCAGGCCCCGTCGCCAGTACACGCCGGCGAACGGCCGGCCCGCCAGTTCGGCGCGCTGCGACATGACCGCGAAGCCCATGCCGAACAACAGCGAGAACAGCGTGTAGAACTTGCCCTGCACCAACACGTACACCAGCAGGTCGACGATGCGGTCGATCCCCGCAAGCGTCGGGTCCAGGCCTGTGCCCGACGCCATCACCGGCCCCACGAAGCCCTCCATGTTCATCAGCAGGATGCCCAGCAGCGCGAAGCCGCGCAGCACGTCCATCGCTTCGATGCGTTCGGCCACCGCGATGGGCGCCAGGTTATCGGTGATCGTCGCCGCCATTCCCATCCCCTGATGTCTTCGCCCCGATTAGACCATGCGCTGCCCGGCATCCCGCGCAGCCAAAAGAAACGGCCCGCTTTCGCGGGCCGTCCTGGAAGCAGGCATGCGGTGGATCAGTGGTGATGACCACCGTCGCCGTGCACATGGCCGTGCTCGAGTTCCTCGGCGCTGGCTTCGCGCACTTCCACGATCTCCACGTCGAAGTGCAGGTCCTTGCCTGCCATCGGATGGTTGAGGTCCACGTCCACCACGCTCATGCCGACCTTCTGGATGGTCACGGCGCGCGGGCCGAAGTTGGTCTGCAGCACGACCTGCTGGCCCGGCACCAGGCGCTGGTTGCCGAAGTGCTTCTTGGGCACGCGCTGGCTCAGGCCGTCACGGCGCTCGCCGTAGGCGTCGGCCGCCGCCACGTCCACCCCGAAGCTCTCGCCGGCTTCACGGTCCTGCATCGCGGTCTCCAGGCCCGGGATGATGTTGCCGTGGCCGATCAGGATCGCCAGCGGCTCGCGGTCCTTCGAGCTTTCGATCGGCTCCTGGCCGGCTTCGGACACGGTGTAATGGAAACGGACGACGCTGTCTTTTGCGATTTTCATGCGGGACTCTGGACGGGGCCTGCCGGCGGGCAGGACGGGCGCGGCTTGTGGACCGCAAGGGAATGCGGCGAAGATGCGCCGCGATGAAGGCCCGACATTATCCCGGCTTGACCCTGCCCGCGCCACTTCGGCGCTGGGCCGTCCTCCTGCTCTGCGCCGGCCTGATCGCCCTGGCCGGCTGTGGCAGCTCGAAGCCCCAGGTCCGCAAATCGCCTCCGCCCCACGCGCAACGCGATTGGCCGGTGGTGCAGGCCGACGATCCCGCCGCCGCCACTTCGGTCCTGATGCGCGCCATCGGCCTGGTCGGCACGCCGTACCGGTACGGCGGCAACACGCCGGAATCCGGCTTCGACTGCAGCGGCCTGGTGACCTACGTCTATCGGGACATGCTGGATGTGCGTCTGCCGCGCACGTCGCGGGAACTGGCGCAGGTGCAGGGACCCAGGATCGAACCACGCCGCCTGGCGCCCGCAGACCTGGTGTTCTTCGGCAGTCGCGGCAACGTGACCCATGTGGGGATCTACGTGGGTGAAGGCCGGTTCGTGCATGCCCCGAGTACGGGCGGTACGGTCCGGCTCGATCATCTGGACGGCCCCTACTGGCGGGACCATTACAGCGGCGCGAAACGCGTCCTTCGTTAGGAATCGGTCAAGTCTGTGACGCGGAACGTTCACACTTAACAAATAAATAACGATTTCTGAACCAAATCGCTCTGATCAGCCGGCATTATCGCCCCTGACTTGTTAAACCCATCCCGCGCGTGACGACCGACGACGACCTGCCAACAGGCCAGCCTGCCGCCACCCACCGCCTGCCGCGGAGGGTTTCCCGACTTCTTGTGGGCCTTGGCCTGTGCGCCATGGCCGCCGTGGTGCAGGCCCAGACTGCCCCGGCCACCGTCGACGCCGCGTCAACGCCGGCGTCCAGTGATGTGGTGGTGGCCCCAGCCGCCAAATCAGTCACCACCAGCGTCAAGGAAAAGGCCGCCGAGGCCGCCACCGCCACCCTCTCCGCCCTGCTCCCCCGTCTGGCCGCCAGCGATACGCTGCCGCTGGTCGACCGCTCGGCCATGGTGGCCGGCGACATCAGCAAGTTGCTGGCCGCGTACGACCTGAGCAAGGAAGGCGTCGTGGCGCAGGAACAGCAGGGGGGCAAGGTACAAGTGGTCCTCCAGCGCGCCCTTGCGTTGATGGGCACGCCCTACCGCTGGGGCGGCACGTCGCCCGACAGTGGCTTCGATTGCAGCGGCCTGGTCGGTTATGTGTTCCGCACGGCACTGGGCATCGAGCTGCCGCGCGTGTCCCGCGACATGGCCGCCAAGGCCGACGCGGAAATGGTCGGCGCGCGCGAGGAACTGCGCCAGGGCGACCTGGTGTTCTTCGGATTGAAGGGCCGGGTGAACCATGTAGGCATCTACGTGGGCGAAGGCCGCTTCCTGCATTCGCCCAGTCGTGGCAAGGATGTGCGCGTGGACAGCCTGCTCACCGGCTACTGGGCCAACCGCTACCTGAGTGCGCGTCGCGTCGCGATGTAACCGTACGCATGCCAGAGCAACGATGAAGAAGGCCGCCCCGCGCGGCCTTCTTCTTTTCCATCTTCTGTGCGCCGCAGCTTGCATCGATCGCCGGCTTGCCTCCATCCTCCGACGATTGCGCCATTACCGCGCATCCTTTTTCTTCGCGCCGAAGGGGAGTCGTACGCGATGCAGGCATCACTGCTGACCAATCTGCTGCTGCCGTTGGCCCTGGGCATCATCATGCTGGGCCTCGGGCTGGGACTGACGCTTGAGGATTTCCGTCGCGTGGCGCGTTATCCGCGCGCCGTGCTGATCGGTCTCGCCCTGCAGACGCTGGTGCTGCCCTGGGTCGCGTTCGGCCTGGCCCTGGGCTTCGGTCTGCCTGCGGAACTCGCGGTGGGCCTAATGCTGCTGGCCGCCTCGCCCGGTGGCGCCACCGCCAACATCTACAGCCACCTCGCACGCGGCGATGTCGCGCTGAACATCACCCTGACCGCGATCAACAGCCTGCTCTGCCTGCTGACGCTGCCGGTGATCCTCAACCTTTCCCTGGAGTACTTCCTCGGCGCAGGCCAGTACGTGCCGCCACCGACGAAGAAAGTCGTCGAAGTCGCCGCCATCATCCTGCTGCCGGTTGCCCTCGGCATGGTCATCCGCGCCAAGGCCGCAGGGTTCGCGGCGCGCACCGAGAAGCCCATCCGCCTGCTGTCGGTGCTGGTGCTGGCCTTGCTGGTGGTCGCGGCGGTGGCGCAGGAGTGGAAGACGCTGACCACCTACTTCGCCATCGTCGGGCTGGCCTGCCTGCTGTTCAACCTGGCCAGCATGGGCGCCGGCTATGCGGCGCCGCTGGCGTTGCGCCTGCCGAAGAAACAGGCCATCGCCATCGCCATGGAGATCGGCATCCACAACGGCACGTTGGCGATCTTCATCGCACTCAACGTGCTGCAGAACGCGACCATCTCGGTGCCGGCGGCGGTCTACAGCCTGCTGATGTTCGTCACGGCGGGCGTGTTCGCGTGGTGGGTATCGCGGGACAAGGCCGCAACCGCCTAGGCTCCCCGGCGGCCATCGGCCACATAGGCCATGCTGACCGAGACGGGCGCCGTTTCGGCGAACCCGAACCGGCTGTAGAGGTGCCTGGCGTCACCGTCGGCGATCAGCATGACGTAGGCGGAAGCGGGCGCATTCGCGCGCAGCCACGCATCCAGGGCGGCCATGATGCGCTTGCCCTGCCCCTGGCCCTGATGGTCGGGCCGCACGGCGATGTCCACGACGGCAAACACCGTGCCGTTGTCGCCAACGACGCGCCCCATGCCGATCACGTCACCCGCCTTCACCAAGCTGACGCCGTACAGCGTGTTGGCGAGGCCGCGCTCAGCGGCTTCCTGCGTCTTGGGCGACATTCCTGCTTCGACCCGGAGCCGACGATAGGTGGCTACATCGGGGAAGGAATCCACTAGTTGAATCGCATCGGCATTCATGGCGTCGAGGCGGCATCATCCCCGAGACCGACATTGCTCGATGCGCTTTCGTAGATTTCGCGATCCAGCAGACCGGTTTCCTTCGCCACCAGCACCGGCACCAGCATCTGGCCGGTCACGTTCGTCATCGTGCGCATCATGTCCAGGATGCGGTCGATCGCCACCAGCAGGCCGATGCCCTCCAGCGGCAGGTTGGCCGCGCTCAGCACCAGCGTGACCATCACGGTCGCCGTGCCGGGTACGCCGGCCGTGCCGAAGCTGCCCAGCACCGACGCCAGCAGGATGACGAAGTACTGGTTCACCGACAGGTCCAGGCCGAAGTACTGGGCCACGAAAATCGAAGTCAACGCCGGATAGATCGCGCCGCACCCATCCATCTTGATGCTGGCGCCCAGCGGCACCGCGAACGCTGCATAGTCCTTGTCCACGCCCAGATTGTGGGTGACGCTGCGCAGCGCGACCGGCATCGAAGCGAAGCTGGACGAACTGACGAACGCCACCTGCATGCCTGGCGCGGCGCCGCGGAAGAACTTCCACGGATTCAATCCGTGCGCCAGCAGCAGGCTGCCGTACACGACGACGATGTGCAGCGCGCATGCCAGGTACAGCGCGCCGATGTAGCTGCCCAGTGGCAACAGTTTCTCGAAACCGTATGTGCCCACCAGCGCGCCGATCAGGCCGAACGTGCCCAGCGGCGTCATCTCCAGCACGAAGCGCGTGACCTGCACCATGGTGTCGCTGGCCTCGCCGGCCAGCTTGCGCAGGCCCGCACTGCGTTCGCCCAGCTTGACCAGGGCGAAGCCCAGCAGGCCGGCGAAGAAGATCACCTGCAGGATCTTGCCCTCGGTGAGCGCCTTGAAAGGATTGGACGGCACGATGTCCAGCAGCACCTGCACCGGCGTCGGTACTTCGCGTACCTGATAGTCCGGCGCCATCATCAAACCGGTCAGGCCCTTGCCGGGCTGCACTACCCAGCCCACCGCCAGGCCCACGCAGACGGCCATCGCCGCCGTGATCGCGAACCACAGGAACGTGCGTCCGCCCAGCGCAGCGACCGACTTCTGCCCATGCAGGCTGGAGACGGCGTTGATGACCGCGAAGAACACCAGCGGCACTGCGATCATCTTGATGAGCGTGACGTACAGGTCGCCGAGGGGTTTGAGCGAGATCCCGGCCGCCGGTCCCAGCCACCATCCCGCCAGCGCGCCCAGCACGAAACCGGCGACGACGCGCTGCCAGAACGGAATCCTCAACCAGGCCGAGACCAGACTCATCCACCGCGACTCACAAAAACGGACGCGACACCTTAGCCCATGGCTCCGCGCGGGGCGACCATGCCGACGGAATGCCGGGTGTCATGAACAGGACACTGCGCGACCGTCATAATGGGCCGACTGTCCTCCACACGGCTCCTCATGTTCCTGCGTTCCCTCGTATCGCCGTTCGCCGGCCTGGCATGGCTCACCGTCCTCGCCGGCTGCGCCAGCACCTCGCCCGCCACTTCCTCCCCGCTCGCCGTCGACGTCCCGCCCGTCGCGCACCCGCAGGGCGAGACACCGCAATGGTGGTACCGCAGCGGTGCCGCCAAGGCTGCAGCCAATGGCGCCATGCAGGGACGTGCGAAGAACGTGATCGTCTTCCTCGGCGACGGCATGAGCCTGACCACGGTGGCCGCCGCGCGCATCTTCGAAGGCCAGCGCAAGGGCATGCCGGGCGAGGAGAACCTGCTGAGCTGGGAGCGCTTCCCGCACACCGCTTTCAGCAAGACCTACAACACCGACTCGCAGACCCCCGACTCCGCAGGCACGATGACGGCGGTAGCCACGGGCGTGAAGTCGCACATGGGCGCCATCGGCGTGTCGGCCGGACGCAAGGGCGAATGCACGCCCGACGGCAGCAAGGACCTGCTCAGCTGGCTGACGCTGGCGGACAGCGCGGGGCTGGCGACGGGTGTCGTCACCACCGCCCGCGTGACGCATGCGACCCCCGCTGCGACCTACGCGCATGTCTCGCATCGCGACTGGGAAAACGACAGCGACCTGCCAGCGGAAGCGACCGACGCCGGCTGCAAGGACATTGCACAGCAATTGCTGGCCGCCGCACGCTTCGGACATGGCCCGTCGGTGGTACTGGGTGGCGGGCGCGGCGAGTTCCTGCCCGTGGACGTGCGCGATCCGGAAGAAGACGACAAGGTCGGCCAGCGCCTCGACGGCCGCAACCTGGTCGCCGAGTGGCAACAGGCGCATCCTCAGGGTGCCTATGCCTGGAACACCCGCCAGTTGGAGGCCGCCGCGGACGCGCCGCAGTTGCTGGGCCTGTTCGAGTACGACCACATGCAGTTCGAGCATGACCGCCGCAAGGACGACCAGGGCGAGCCGTCCCTGGCCGACCTGACCCGCGCCGCGATCCGCACGCTCTCGCGCAATCCGGAAGGCTTTGTGCTGCTGGTGGAAGGCGCGCGCATCGACCACGCCAACCACTACGGCAATGCGTATCGCGCGCTCGATGAAACCGTCGCGATGTCGGATGCCGTGCGCGCAGCGACAGAAGCCACGTCACGCGACGACACGCTGATCGTGGTCACTGCCGATCATTCGCACACGCTCAACTTCGTCGGCTATCCCGTGCGCGGCAATCCGATCCTGGGCAAGGTGCGCGGCCAGGGCGGCGAAGACGACACGCCCGGCGACCTCGCGCGCGACCAGACCGGCATGACGTTCACCACGCTGACGTACGCGAATGGCCCCGGTTACACCGGCGCCAGCAACCGCCAGCCGGCAGGGCCGAAGCATTTCCTGCATTCCCCCAGCAGCGTCGAGCCGTCCGAAGGCCGGCCGGACCTGAGCCATGTCGATACCGAGCATCCCGACTACCTGCAGGAAGCCCTGGTGCCGCTGAAGTCGGAATCACACGGCGGCGAAGACGTCGGCATCTGGGCCATCGGTCCAGGCAGCGACGCCTTCCGCGGCACGCTGGAACAGAACGCGATCTACCACGTCATCGTGCAGGCCGCCCCGAAGCTGCGCGCGCGCCTGTGCGCGGCGGGTACGTGCGATGCGAATGGCGTGCCGGTGGAACTGCCGAAGCCGGTGGATTTCGAGAAGAAGTAGATCCTAGGCCGGTCTGCGTGGAGGCATCCGGGACACGATGTGCTTCCGCTGCCCCAAAAGCGATCGCGCCGAGGCGCCGCCGCAGTTCAAGCAGGTACGGCTACGGTGTCCGGCGCTGGCCGCTGAGGCCTGATCTCCTGCACGATGCGACCCTGCTCCATCATCAGCACGCGGTCGGCACTGGCGATGGTCTCGGGACGGTGGGCGACGATCACCTTGGTCAGGCTCAGGGCCTTGACTGCGTCGTTGACCAACCGCTCCTTCACCACGTCGAGATGGCTGGTGGCCTCGTCGAGGAACAGGAGCTTGGGATTGCGGTACAGCGCCCGGGCAAGGATCACGCGCTGCTTCTGCCCACCCGACAACGAGCTGCCCATGTCGCCAATCAGGCTGTGGTAGCCCATCGGCATGGCCGCGATCTCGTCGTGGACCGCCGCCAGTCTCGCCGCGTGCTCGATGTGGACCTGATCCATCTCCGGATCGAAGAAGCTGATGTTGTCGGCCACGCTGCCGGCGAACAGCTGGTCGTCCTGCATGACAGCGCCGACGAGGGTACGGACATTACGCGGGCCGATCTTGTGCAGGTCGTGCCCTCCCACCCGGACGATGCCCTCCGTGGGCGGTAACAGGCCCAGCAGCACCTTGACCAGCGTGGTCTTGCCGCAACCGGAGGCGCCGACGATCGCCACCGATTCGCCCGTCTCGACCGTGAAGCTACAGTCCTTCAGCACCCACGGCTCACCGTCGCCGTAGCGGAACGAGAGGTTCTCCACCTCGATCCGGGTACTGGCCGGGGGCAACACCTCAGGCTGGGCGGCCTGCTCCTCCGGCGGCGTCAACACGATGTCGGCCAAGCGCTCGCCATGCAGACGCAGCATGCGGAACTCGATCCACTTGTCGATCAGGGCTGCCATGCGTCCGGCGAACTGGTCCTTGTAGGCCAGATAGGCGATCAGCATGCCGACCGAGAACACGTTCTGCAGCGCAAGCGTGGCGCCAATCCAGATCACCGCGATGCGCTCGATGCCGAACACGAGCTGGCTGGCACTGTTGAAGCCCAACCCCATCCGGGCCAGCCTGACCTCCTGGTTGACGGTGTCGTGCATCAGGTTGTCGTAGGTACTGCGGCGCTGCGACTCCTCGCCCGCTACTTTCAGGCTCTGCATGCCGCGCAATGATTCCAGCAGGTGGGTCTGCTGCTTTGCACCGGCGATCAGCTGCCGCTCGGTGCGGTCGCGGACGGGACGATAAACAATGGCCCGGATGCCCAGATACAGGATGACAGCCAACAACGTCACCAAGGCCAGCTTCCAGCTGTAGAACAGCATCAGGCCCAGCGTGACCACGGCCATCAGGCCATCGATGATGGCCTCGACGAAGCTGTTGGTCAGCGTGCGCTGGATGGCCTGTACGGACGACATGCGTGAAGTGATGTCGCCAAGATGCCGCTTCTCGAAGTAGTCCAGTGGGAGCCTGAGCAGATGGGCGAACACGTTACCCATCCATTGCAGCCCCAATCGCGACGACAGGTAGACCACCGACCAGCTACGCAGCAAGCCGATGCCAATCTGCAGCCCCAGCGCCAAGCCGAAACCTAGCCCAAGTACCGTCAGCAAGTCGCGGTCGGCAGAGACCAGAACCTGGTCCACCACCCACTGCATGTAGAACGGCGCCAGCACCACGAACACCTGCAACGCCACGGACAGCAGCAGGATCTGCGCCAAGGCGCGCCACAGGCCGCGTACCGGACCCGTAAGCTGCCTGGCCGTCACGGTGGGCGCCGCCTTCTGCGGCTTGAACTCGGCCGTTGGCGTCAATTCCAGCGCCACACCCGTGAAATGGTCAGACAACTCCTTGAGCGAGAGCTTCCGTTCACCAATAGCCGGGTCCAGAATCGTGACCTTGGACGAACCAACCTTCACCAGCACGACAAAGTGGTTGAAGTCCCAATGCAAGATGCAGGGCAGCGCGAGTCTACCTACGTCTTCTATCTCCAGCCGCAACGGACGCGTGGAGAAGCCAATCTGCTGGGCGATGTGGATCAGATGATTGAGCTTGGCGCCTTTAAGGGAAAGTGGAAAACGATGACGCAGCTCGGCCAAGCCAAAGCGCAGGCGATAGTAGCTAGCCACAATAGCCAAAGAAGCAAGACCGCACTCAGCGGCTTCTGACTGAATAACAACCTTCATACAGCAACCTTACTTTCGGCCAGCTAGATACAAATATGAGCCAAAAAAACTCAAGTCAAAGCCTTTGACGATGTCAAACCGATCCAATACGGGCTTGTAATAATATCGAAATATAAAATGTACTAGAAAGAACAATCCAAAGACTACGAGCAGGAATCCGACCGTTATTTCTACCCTGAATCATATAAACCCTGATAATGCAACGAAACATACCAGAAAGTTATGAAGAGTATGTATTGACGCAGAAATAAGAATAGGCTTTCGACTGAAAAAATTACCTCCCCAAAACGGGGTGCTAAAAACGACAAACGGCAAGAAAACAAGCAAAGACTGAATCCATGAAAATATTCCGTGAAAAATAGCAATCAAGAACGCACTCAGAACGCAAGCAGAAACCATACTTCGCACAACTTTTGATAAAGACATCGCCAATAACGACAGCATCAATGTTTCAATAATCGGCGCAACTACCAATATACCAATGAAATCAATCACACCAACGGGAGCTTCTCGCGCGTAAGCAGAAACGTCGCCAGCTGTTGACCTTATCGCAATAGCCGCCAACAGGCTTGAAGAGAATGAAATGAAAGCCGCAATAGGCACCCACTTGAATGTCGAGAACAGTCTACTGTAGTAAGCCATATCAACCCTCAACAACATATTCTCAGCTTCCACTTTGAATTACATGAAAAGCAGGCGACGCAGAACGCCGCCTGCCACAACTCAGGCTGAAACTCTATGCACCATACACGTTTGCTACGACAGTAGGCTCACCATTCTGGAATGCTTCCCCTCCGCCCTCTCCGTCATCAGTAACATAGTTATAGGCACCCTTGACACTACTGATAACAGCCTCCGCGACGGCGCTCCAGAAAACGGACCTCAGGCCGCCATCGACATCACAGATCTCAGCTGGGTTCAGCTCGCGCATTTGATTTTCTCCATTTGTATTAAGGCATTCCCTGCCTCTGGGGCCGAGGCACACTCGGCAATTCTATAAATCTCGCTTCGACACGCACGTTCTGCGGAGTTAGGATCAACGATCACTGATTTTTCCCCTGAGCGAGTACAAAGGCTCAAACGCCCATTCGGCCAGCCTCCTCCGCTCACCCAGCACATCCGCGTCCACCAACATCCCTGGCTTCAACGCTTCCGGCTTGCCATAGGCCTTGATCGCCTGTCGCGCCAGCGAGACCGTCACCCGATAGAACGGCTCGCCCTGCTGCGCATTCCCGACCAACGCACCCAACTCACCGGAGTTCAACGCGCTGCGACTGATCGCCGCGACGCGCCCCTCCTGATGACCAAACTTCTGATAAGGAAACGCCTGATAGCGCAGCAGCACACGATCGCCTAGCTCGATGAAACCAATGGCCCGACTGGGCACCAGCAACTCGGCTTCTAGGCACCCGTCGCCCGGCAACAGCGTCATCAACGGTTGACCGGCCTGCACCGCTTGCCCCGGTTTGACCACCTGTGTCGCCACCACACCCGTGACCGGCGCCTTGACCACCAGCGCCCCGCTGGCCTGTGTCTGCACACGCTCTTGTTCCAGTTGCGCCAATTCACGCCTGAACCCCGCCTCGCTCGCCTGCCACTGCGCGGGCAGCTCGCGCACCGTCTGCTGCAGCTGCGCGATCAGACGGCGCGTGCCGATGGCCTGACGCTGCAAGGCCTGACGCTGCCCTGTGTACTCCAGCACACCGGCTTCCTGCTGCTTGATCTGCAACACGCTGACGTACTGTCCATCCTCCAGCCGGCGCAACCGCTCCAGCGTTTCGTTGGCGATACGGATCTGATCCTGGCGGGTCGCCACTTCCGCTTCGATCTGTGCCAGTTCACGTTGCGCGACTGCCAGTTGCTCGCGTGCACCTTGCGCTTGTGCCTGCAGCTGCCACTGCTGCGCCTGCTGCGCAGACACGAGGCCCGCTTGCCGCTGGCCGAACTGCTGTTCCAGCGCGACCTGCGTGTCGCCTGATGCCAATGTCGCGCGGGGAACGGTGACCACCACCAGCGCTGTGCCCATCCCAACACGGGCGCCCTCCACCGCATCCAGCCGGGCCACCACCCCGGTGGCCGGCGCCAGCACCGTGGCGAGGCCCTGCGAAGGCACCAGTTGCCCGGTCACGGTAGAACGGCCCGTGTAGGTGCCTAGCGTGACGAACAGGACAATGAGGATGGCGGCCACCACCGCTGCAAGCGTCAGCACCCACAACCGGACCGGCTGCGCCAGCGAGATGCCGCCCAGCCAACTGCCGCGCTTGGCTTCCAAGACTTCAGGGCGGAACAGCGGTTGCGTCATTGCGGTCTTGCGTCCTTGAGTACGAAAGGCGTCGACCCCCTCTGGAGCCAGAGCGCGTGGGCGATACCCTTGCGCCAGCCTTCGTCGTCATCCTCTAGCAGCCGCGACGCCGCGAGCAACACGCGCTTCAGCGCCGCGCGTCAGTCCTGCTGACAGTCACATTTAGTCGACCCTTTCGCATCAATCGCTTGCACATTCACGTCAGTCAGGCTGTACAAGTTGACGTCAGTGTCGCTGACGCAAAAAATGTTAATTGCGTCCCGGAATCAGGCGGGCTAGCGTGGAGACCCCACGGCGGAACGAGCAACACGACACATGAAGCTGTCCATGCGCATCCGGATAGCGCGCCAGCGCGCCAGGCTGTCCCAGGAGGCCCTAGCCTTGAACCTTGGGGTCACCCGCAGTGCGGTGGCCAACTGGGAAGGCGCGGACGGCGTTTTGCCTGCCACCTCGCGACTGGCCCACATCGCCCAGCTGACCAACGTCAGCTTCGAATGGCTGGCCACCGGCCGCGGCCCTCTCGATCATGGCGGCAACGACGACACCCCTGCTGTCGAGGGCGAGATGGTCCTCCATGACGAGTACGAGCGGCGTCTGTTGGCCGCGTTCCGGCGCATGACGGAACATGCCCGGCTGGAAGTCGTGCTGCATTGCGAAGCCATGACACCACGCGCCGCGCGCCATGGCGCTCGACCGCGTTGATCGCGACGCGAGGCGACGGTTTCCGGGCGCCGCATTCGCACGGTATCGGTACGCCGGCTGAGCCGAGGGCACGCATCAGCCTCAGAACGGCTTGGCCAGCAACGCGCCTCGACCAAAAAAAGCGCCGCGATAGCGCGCGCGTCGCAACGCGCCGGGATCCCCCGTGCTAACGGATCGAATTCAGAACGGCTTCGCCAACACCAGCCACACCACCACGATCAGTCCAAGCAGCGGCAGTTCGTTGAACCACCGCAGCGCGGTGGGCGAAGGCAGCGACTTGCCCTTTGCAGCACCCTTCAGCCAGCGGCCGGTGACGATGAAGTGCACCAGCATCAGCGCCACCAGCGTGAGCTTGGCGTGCAGCCAGCCGCCGCTGATGCCGAAATGGAACCACAACACGCCACCCAGGATCACCGCGATGCCGAACATGCTGTGGCCGAAGCCATACAGCCGGCGCCCCATCAGCACCAGGCGCGCCTGCACGTCGGCCTGCCCCATGGTCTCGGCCAGGTTGACCAGGATGCGCGGCAGGTAGAACACCGTTGCCATCCAGGCGATGACGAAGACGAGATGGAAGGTCTTGACCCACAGGTACATGCGGCTGGCTCCGTCTGGCTGCGCGGGATGGCGTGCGGCGCATAGGATAACGCGCTGCATCGCGTAAGCTTCCCGCCTTTCCGCACCCGGGCACACGCATGATCAAGCAGTACGACGCCGACTACTTCAAGCGCTGGTATCGCGACGGCGATATCGGCGGCGCGCCGCGGCTGGCGCGCAAGGTGGCGATGGCAGTGGCGGTGGCCGAGTACCACCTGGAACGGCCGATCCGCACCGTGCTGGACATCGGGTGCGGCGAAGGCGCGTGGCGCGCGCCGTTGCTCAAGCTGCGGCCGAAGTTGCAGTACCTCGGTTTCGACAGCAGTGAGTATGCGATCTGGCGCTTCGGGCGCACCCGCAACCTGCATTACGCGCGTTTCGAGGACTTCCAGTACCTGCGCCCCTGCGAGCCGGTCGACCTGCTGGTGTGCTCGGATGTGCTGCATTACGTGCCGACCCGCGAACTGAAGCGTGGACTGCCGGGGCTGGCGGAACTGTGCGGCGGTGTCGCCTTCCTTGAAACCTTCGCGAAGGAGGACGAATTCGAAGGCGACCACGAGGGATTCCAGCCACGCAGGGCAGCGTGGTACCGGGAAGCGTTCAATGGACTGGGCTTCCAGTCGATCGGCAACCACTGCTGGCTGGGCCCGGGCCTGGCGGGCGACGTCGCGGTGCTGGAGGCTGCGGATTTCCGGCCGATAACCTGAACACGCATGCGCGGCGGTACCGGCTTTGCGGTATGCTGCGGCGCAGCACCGTGCACCAAAAGCGGGATTCCGGACAGCCATGACCTTGTACCAACTGCACGAACTCGGACGCGCATGGATGGCGCCGCTGGCCTACATGGCCGAAGCCAACGCACGGATGTTCTCCACGCCGACCAGTTGGCTCTCGAACGTACCGGGGGCCGAGCGCATCGCGGCCGGTAATGAACTCGTCCACCGCATCGGCAAGGATTACGAAAAGCCGGCGTGGGACATCCGCGAAGTCGAGGCGCACGGCCGTACGGTGCCCGTGGTGGAACTGGAAGCGGTGAAGAAGCCGTTCTGCCGCCTGCTCCGCTTCAAACGCTATACCGACGACGCCAACACCATCGCCCTGCTGAAGGACGACCCGGTGGTGCTGGTGGTGGCGCCGCTGTCGGGCCACCACGCCACGCTGTTGCGCGACACCGTGCACACCCTGCTGCGCAACCACAAGGTCTACGTGACCGACTGGGTGGACGCGCGCATGGTGCCCGAGTCGGAAGGCGCTTTCAGCCTCGACGACTACGTCGCCTACGTTGAGGAGTTCATCCGCCACATCGGCGCGGAGAAACTGCATGTGATCAGCGTCTGCCAGCCCACCGTGCCGGTGCTCGCGGCAGTGTCGCTGATGGCAGCGCGCGGCGAAGCCACGCCGCGTTCACTGGTGATGATGGGCGGCCCGATCGACGCGCGCCGCAGCCCTACCGAAGTCAACAGCCTGGCCACGCGCAATCCGCTGTCGTGGTTCGAGAACAATGTCATCCACGCGGTGCCGGTGCCCTATCCCGGCGAAGGCCGTCGCGTGTATCCCGGCTTCCTGCAGCATGCCGGGTTCCTTGCGATGAACCCCAGCCGCCATTTCATGTCGCACTGGGATTTCTATGCGGACCTGGTCAAGGGCGACCTGCAGGATGCCGAATCGCATCGCAAGTTCTATGACGAATACAACGCGGTGCTCGACATGCCGGCCGAGTACTACCTGGACACCATCCGTACCGTGTTCCAGGAGTTCCTGCTGCCGCGCGGCGAATGGACGGTCAATGGCGAACTGGTGAAGCCGGCCGCTATCAGGAAGACCGCGCTGATGAGCATCGAGGGCGAACTCGACGATATCTCCGGCCAGGGCCAGACCGCCGCCGCGCATGACCTGTGCACCGGTATCGCGAAGGCGCACCACAAGCACCTGACGGTCGAAGGTGCCGGCCATTACGGCATCTTCAGCGGACGTCGCTGGCGCGAGAAGGTCTACCCGCAGGTGCGCGACTTCATCGCCAAGTACGCCGGCTGACGCATCGCTTACTGTGGGAGCGACGTCAGTCGCGAAGCTTTTGAGGGATCGGCGCATCCATGCCGACAGAAGAAAAGGCCGCCCTCACGGGCGGCCTTTTCGTTCGCGACTCACGCCGCTCCCACATCCCTCCCTCACACCACCGGCGTACGCACCAGCAGGTGCTTGGCCAGCCAGCCGTGGAAAAGGCCGGTCAGGCGCGCCAGGTGCAGCGTGGCGAACAGCAGCAGGATGCCGGCCACCGATGCCAAGGGCAGCAGCCAGGGCGCTTCGTTGACCAGGCTCCAGCCGCCGAAGTTCAGGACATAGTCGAACGGCAGGAAGTACGCCACGGGCGCGGCGATCAATCCCAGCGACAAGGCCAGCAAGGTGATGGCGACCGAGAAATACAGGATGCCCAACGGGTGCATCAGCAGCAGGTACAGCATCGCCGTCCAGGTGCGGCCATCGGTGAACAGTTCCTTCAAGCGCGTCATCCACGGCTTGTCGCGCTGCGTGTACAGCGGACGGCGCGGCATGCGCTCGCCCAGCAACACTTCCACCACCCGGCCTTCGACCAGCGACAGCAGGCGCACCGACATCAGGAACAGCAGCAGCAACGGAATGCCGATGATCAGGATCAGCAGGCCGATCGACAGGCTGGCGCCGGTCACCACCCAGGTGAAGTAGAACGTGCCGGTGGCCAGCGACAGCAACATGTAGAACAAGGCGCCGTAGGTGCGCGGATCGGCGGCGACCCCGAAAAACTGGCCCAGCACCGACTTGCGCTTCGGCGGCAAGGGTGGCCGAAGCGCACGCGTCACGGTGACTTCGGTCTCGCGATAGATGTCCGCAACTTCCGCTGGTGCGCCGTAACTGCCGGCGACGGAGGCGATCACCTCGGCTTCGGACTTTCCCGGGTTTTCCGCCAGTTCCGAACGCAGGTATTCCTCCGCGTCGTACACGGCGTCCTGGACCATGGCCTTGTCGGCGCCGGCGAGCGCTGCACGCAACTGATCCAGGTACTCGGGGATGGTGGTGGGCAGGCGGCTGCCCGGGGTGGCGGTGGTGTTCATGCAGGAATCCCCTCTAGCACGGAATCGACGGAATCGCGGGTGGCACGCCAGGCGGCGATCCAGGACTGCAGGGTCAGCCGCCCTGCCTCGGTAATGCGGTAGTAGCGGCGTGGTGGGCCGGCAACGGAGGGTTCGATGAAGCTGTCCAGCAGTCCGCCGCCCTCCAGGTTGCGCAGCACCGGGTAAAGCGCGCTTTGCTTGCCGCTGAGCACGCCGTCGCCGACGCGTTCGAGCTGCTTGGCGATCAGGTACCCGTACAGCGGCTCACCCGCCCGGGCCAGGACCGCCAGCAACGCCAGCGACACGGTGCCCGCACTCAGTTCTTTCTGGAACTTCTTCAGTTGGATATCGGGCTCACTCATGACTCCCCCTCCGCGGCACTCCCGCTAGGTTGGAGACGATGCTATTACGAAGTTTGATATAGCGGATGTGCCAGTAGTCACTGAGACCGCCGGCCTCCCTACAATCGAGGCATCTCCCGTCCCGGACCCGCCATGCGCCTGACGCCACTGCTGCTTGCCTGCCTGTTCGCCCTTCCCGCCGCGCATGCCGAGGAACCACCGAAGCATCCCAGTGCGAAGGAGATCCTCGATGCATCGCCTGACGCGGACTGGCGCACGCTGGAGCCGGCGAACACGTTGTACATGGACCTGCCTGCGGGCCGGGTGGTGATCGAACTGGCGCCGGCATTCGCACCGGAACACGTTGCCAACATCCGCACACTGGCGCGCGAGGGCTTCTGGAACGGCCTGGGCATCTACCGCTCGCACGACAACTTCGTGGTCCAGTTCGGCGATGCGGAGGCGGAGGACGCCGCAAAAGCCAAGTCGCTGGGCACTGCGAAGACAAAACTGCCGGCCGAGTTCGCGCGCACGGCAACCGGCCTGGCCTTCACTCGGCTGCCGGACGTGGATGGCTGGGCGCCAGAAGTGGGCTTCGTGGACGGGTTTCCCGCCGCGCGCGATCCGAAGGCGGGCGATGCCTGGCTGGCGCACTGTTACGGCGCGCTCGGCGCAGGTCGCGGCGGTCCGCCCGACAGCAGCAATGGCAGCGAACTCTATGTCGTCACCGGTCAATCGCCGCGCCAGCTGGACCGCAACATCACCCTGGTGGGCCGTGTGGTGAAGGGCATGGAACTGCTCAGCGCGATTCCGCGCGGGCCGGAGCCGATGGGCTTCTATGAGAAGGCGGAGGAACGCACGCCGATCACCGCCATCCGCCTGGCCAGTGAAATGCCGGAAAGCGAACGCATGCCGCTGCAGGTGCTGCGCACCGACTCGAAAACCTTCGCTGCCGCCACCGAAGCACGTCGCAATCGCCGCGATGGCTGGTACGTGCAACCCGCAGGCCACATCGACCTGTGCAACGTGCCGCTGCCCGTACGCGAAGCGAAGCGCTGAAGCGCTGGGCATGTTGTGGGAGCGACGTCAGTCGCGATGACGTATCGGCAAGTCCTGAGCTGCGGAATGGCTCGCGGGGCTGATCTCATTCAATCGCGACTGACGTCGCTCCCACACCTGTCACTACGACCACGATCACGCCGCGCGCTGGCTCACCGCAACACTGCCCAGGATCAGCGCACCCGCCGCCAGCATGGCGGGTGTGACCGGCTCACCCAGGAACAGCCATGCGAAGGCGGCGCCGAACAGCGGGACCAGGTAGGTCACCGTCGAGGCGCGTGCGGGTCCGATGCGGTGGATCAGGCGGTAATACAGTAGGAACGCGTACCCCGTGCAGACCACGCCGATGGCGATCGCGGCACTCCACGCGCCGATGCCGATCGACGCGGTGGGCCAGTGCGTGGCCGCGAACGGAAGCACGAGCAGGGCTGCACACCCGAGTGTGGCCGCTGCCGCAGCAGCGGGAGGAGTCCCCGCCAGATGCCTGCGCACCAGGTTGACCCCCACGCCGTAGAGCAACGCCGCGGTGGAACCCGCGACGACCGCACCGCCCACGCTCAGCCCACCCGCCTTGCTGGTGGCCAGCACGACCACGCCGACGAACCCGACCAGCAGCGCGAGCGACCGCCGCAACCCGATCTTCTGACCGAAGAACAGGAACCCCACCAATGCCGCGAACAACACGGTCATCGCATTGCAGATCGCACCGATCGCGGCCGGCGAACGTTGCGCGGCCCAGGCGAACAACAGGAAGGGAATCGCGGAGTTGATCGCGCCGATCAGGGCCAGCTTCGGCCACATGCCGGCGCTGAAATGCGCGCGCTCGCGCCACAGGAACGGCAGCAGCACCAGCGCACCCAGCGCCAGCCGCACTTCCACCAGCGCGAACGGCCCGAACGGGTTGGCCGCGATCCGCATGAACAGGAACGAGCTGCCCCAGATCGCGCCCAGGGCCAGCAGTTCAAGCGGCGTGCGCCAGTCACGTCCGGCCACCTCGGGGAGCGCTCCCACGGCTGCGTTTCCCTGCGTCATCGCCACACCCTCATTCGTGCCTGTCGCCATTCTGACCCAACGTACGGCCTCCACAAGCGCGTACGATACGGCCAAGCCACAAATCTGGTTTGTGCCTGGAACTACCATGAGCCTGCGTCCTGCCCTGCTCCCCGCCCTCGGCGTCTTCGCCGCTGCGGCACGCCACCAGAACTTCGCCCATGCGGCCGACGAGTTGCACCTCACCGCCAGCGCCGTCAGCCACCACGTGCGCAAGCTGGAGGCGCTGCTGGGCGTGGTGCTGTTCCAGCGCCATGCCCGCGGCGTGAAGCTCACGGCCGAAGGCCGGCAGCTGGCGGATGCGGCCAACGCGGCGCTGGGCGATATCGATGCGGTGGCGTCGCATCTGCAACTGGCCGGCAAGACCACCACGCTGCGCCTCACCACGCTGCACTCGCTGGCCTACTGCTGGTTGCTGCCACGACTGCCCCGGTTCTGTGCGCGCCATCCGCACATCCGACTGCATGTCGATACCGGTATCGCGTTGACGCGGTTCGATGACGAGGGTCCGGAACTGGGCATCCGTCATGGGCCCGGGCACTGGGCGGGCCTGACCGCGCACCACCTGATGGACGACGAACTGTTCCCGGTCGCGTCCCCGGCCCTGCCGGGCATCGACGCCGTGCTGGAGCCGCGCCAGATCGCACAGCTGCCGCTGGTCACCGACCTCGCCCTGCAGGGCTGGCGCGACTGGTTCCGTGCCGCGGGCGTGCGCGGCCTGCGGCTGCCCACCATGCACAGCTTCAACGACAGCACCGACGCGATGCGCGCCGCGGTGTACGGCGTGGGTGCCGCCCTGGCGCGCCGCCACGTCGCGCAACCATATCTGCAACGCTACGAACTGGTGCGCCTGCCCGGTCCGGCCCTGAAGGCGCGCTTCGCGTACTACGCCGTCCACCCCGCGCACAAACCGCCAAGCGCCGCCGCACAGGCCTTCATCGACTGGCTGAAAGAGGAAGCGCGCGACGAACGCACGCCCCTGCCACCGATGCCGGATGACTTCCTGGGACGTCGCGGCGGCTGACCCTGCACGCGACGCGTCAGGGCACGGCCTTCAGTGCCTGCACCACGGCCGGTTTCAGCGCACGGATGTTGGGGTCGCCGGACTGGTCGGCTTCCAGGTGGACACTCATCAGGAACGCCATCAGATCGTGCCGGCGCGCAAGCCATACGCTGTCGGCGTATGCCTGTTCCGGGATGCCCAGCCTTGGCGGTAATGCACCGAACCAGCGCGTCCACGCCGCCTCGTCCAGCAGGCCACGCCTGGCGGCGTACAGCACCGGCCGCGCCAGTCGCCCCGGCTCGCCGAAGACATAGGCGTGCGCGCTCTCCGGCACGGCCTGTTCCGCCACCGCCTGCAGCAGCGTATCCACCTGCCCGCGGTCCACCTGTTCGTTGAGCACCAGTTGCAGCAACCAGTCCGCGCCATGCGCCACGCCGTGCCGCCAACCCTCGACAGCATCGAACCCGCGATAGTCGCGCACCGACGCCAGGTACGCGGCGGCGCGCGCAACCATGTCGGCGCGCTCGTCTGCAGACATCCATGGCGCCACTCGGTCGGTGCGCGCGACCTCCGACAACACCAGCGCCGCGAAAGGCGGGCCGAACCCTGCGGCGACATCCTCGCCCAGCATCGCGTACAGGCGATCGCGCAATGCGCGGCGTTGCTGCACGTCCAGTTGTCCCGCGCGCAGCCAGGTGCTGAGACCTTCGTATGCCACACCATCGCGCACTGCGGGGTCGGGATCGGCCAGGCACGCCGGCAGTCCCGCCACCAGGGCAGCGCGCACCTCGCCGGGTACGGCGAATTTCTGTTCCCGCAGCAACCGCAGCGAACCCGGATCCGTGCCTTCGGGCGGACAGGTCGCCTGCGCCGAATACGACAGCAGCATCCCCGCCCACGCCAGCCATGCCCATGAACGCATCGTCATCTCCTCGACACTTGTGCCGCCGCCTACCTTGCGGACCCTGCTGGCTGCCAGCGACAACGTACGGAACAGCGCAGGCGAACTACTCCGTCCCCACCACGATCAGGCGCTGGCACCATCGAAGGCGGTGACCTTCAATGCGGAAAGGTCCACACCGGGCAGGCAGCGCACGTTGATGGCCGCCATCTGCGCACCGGTCGCCGGATGCGCGGCCTCGCCGAACGGGGCGATGCCACAGGTCGCGCAGAAGCGATGCTGGATGTGGTGCTTGTTGAACGTGTAGGTGGACATGTCGGCTTCCGGCGTCTTCAGCACCAGGGCTTCGCGTGGCGCGAACCACAGCAGGCCACCCCGCCGACGGCACAGCGAGCAATTGCAATCGACGACGTCGGTGATGTCGCCCTCGACCTCGAATGCGATACGGCCGCAATGGCAGCTTCCTTCGTGTTTCATGGCGTGGTTTTCCTTCGTCCGGCGGATCAGCGTATATCGAATGGCATGGGCATGGGGGTGACCTTCGGCCTATCCTGTGCGCCTCGACCACGCTGCATTGCAACAGGACTCCCATGCGCAAGACCCTGCTCGCCGCCGCCCTCCTGGCCTCGCTGGCCGCCTGCCAGAAGAGCGAAGCCCCCACCGCCGCCCCGGGTGCCGACACCGCAGCCGCGACCGCTGACACCGCCAAGGCCGATGCTGCCTTCGCCGACCTGTCCAAGCGCGCGCTCGATGGCTGGCTGCAGTTGTCGCCCGTCAGTGCCACCCAGATCGGCGAACACAGATACGACGGCGAACTGGATGATCTCAGCGCGACCGGTCGCCAGAAGAGCCTGGACTTCAGCAAGAAGATCCTCGGCGAACTCGATGCGCTCGACGTCGCCACGCTGTCGCGCGAGAACCAGGTGGATGCCGCCATCCTGCGCAACCAGTTGCAGTACGACATCTGGACCGCCGAGACGCTGCAGAGCTGGGCCTGGGATCCGCAGGTCTACAACAACGTGGCCGGCGGCGCGATCTACGGCCTGATGGCGCGCGAGTTCGCGCCGCTGCCCGAGCGCCTGAAGTCCGCCACCGCGCGCATGCAGAAGATCCCGGCGCTGCTGGCGCAGGCGCGCGAGAACCTCGACCCGGCGCGCGTGCCCAAGGTCCATGCCGAAACCGTCGCCAAGCAGAACGCCGGCATCCTGAGCATCGTCGACACCTTCATCACGCCGAACCTCAAGGACCTTCCCGAGGCCGACCGCGCGCAGGCGCAGGCCGCCATCGACGGCCTGAAGACCGCCGTGGCCGAACACCAGGCCTGGCTGGACAAGACGCTGGTGCCGAACGCGAAGGGCGACTTCCGCATCGGCCAGGCGCTGTACGACCAGAAACTTCAGTTCGCGCTGCTGTCGTCGCTGTCGCGCGCCGACATCAAGCAGCGCGCCGAAGGCGAGCTGAAGCGTGTGCGCGAAGAGATGTACGGCATCGCCCGCACCGTGCTGAAGGACAAGCCCGGCGCGCCCGCCCTGCCGGAAACGCCCACCGCCGACGAACAGCAGAAGGCGATCGAGGCCGCGCTCGAGCTGGCTTACGCCGAACGCCCGGCGCGCGACAAGGTGGTGCCGGATGCCGAAGCGGCGCTTGCGCAGGCCACCGAGTTCGTGCGCAAGCACGACCTGGTCACGCTGCCCGATGCGCCGGTCGAAATCATCGAGATGCCGGAATTCCAGCGCGGCGTGGCGGTGGCCTACTGCGATTCGCCGGGCCCGCTCGACAAGCACCTGAAGACCTTCTACGCCGTCTCGCCGATTCCGGACGAGTGGGACCAGAAGCAGGTCGACTCGTTCCTGCGCGAATACAACAGCCGGATGATCCACCTGCTGAGCATCCACGAAGGCACGCCGGGCCACTACCTGGAAGGCTGGCACTCGGCCAAGTTCCCGTCCACGCTGCGCGCCGTGTTGCGCTCGGGCATGTTCGCCGAAGGCTGGGCGGTGTACACCGAGAAGATGATGGCCGACGCCGGCTACCTCGACAACGATCCACTGTTCCGCCTGGTGCAGATGAAGTTCTACCTGCGCACGATCGCCAACGCGATCCTGGACCAGGGCGTGCAGGTGGACGGCTGGACGCGCGAACAGGCGATGGACCTGATGGTGCGCCAGACCTTCCAGCAGGAACGCGAAGCATCAGGCAAGTGGACGCGCGCGCAGCTGACCTCGGCGCAGCTGCCCACCTACTTCGTCGGCGTGCAGGAGCACTTCGACATGCGCAAGGCCGCCGAGGCCAAGCAGGGCGCGCAGTTCAACCTGAAGGCCTACCACGACCAGGTGCTGTCGTACGGCGCGCCGCCGGTGCGCTTCGTCCGCCAGCTGATGCTGGACGAGCCGATCAAGTAATCGACGCGCGCCAGAGGCGACCCCGCGAAGGGCGGGCCGCAAGGCCCGCCCTTCTTCATTCGGCCTGCAATGCCGTCGTCGCCACGATCACGCCGTTGGCATCGGCGTAGATCCAGTCGCCCGGCGCGATCGACATACCGGCGAACGCCACGGGCACGTCCACGTCGCCCAGTCCGCGTTTCTCGGTCTTCATCGGGTGCGACGCCAGCGCCTGCACACCGAGCGGCAGGGCCGCGAGCGCATCGACATCGCGCACGCAGCCGAAGATCAAGAAGCCGGACCACCCATGCTTCACCGCGTTCGCCGCGATCTGGTCGCCCAGCAACGCGCGACGCAGCGAACCGCCGCCATCGACCACGATGACCCGGCCCTCGCCCGGCGTGGCGGCCAGTTCGCGCACGCGCGAGTTGTCTTCGAAGCACTTCACCGTCACCGCCGGCCCGGCGAAGGCGACGCGTCCGCCATAGCCACGGAACATCGGCTCGGCGACCTGCACATCGGGGTACTGGTCGCACAGGTCGGGCGTGGTCCAGGACATGCGGATTCTCTGGCGTGGGGTGGCTCGATGGTAACGCGGCGGCGACGGAGGCCGCGCTATCCTTCGCGCATGGACGATCTCTTCGCTTCTGCACCCCCGGTCTCGACCGACGGTATCCGTGTCGGCATCGGCGGCTGGACTTTCGCGCCCTGGCGCAAGAATTTCTATCCCGATGGCCTGGTGCAACGGCGTGAGCTGGAATACGCCAGCCGCCAGCTCACCGCCATCGAGATCAACGGTACCTACTACAGCGCGCAGAAGGCCGCGACCTACGCCAGCTGGCGCGACCAGACGCCGGATGGCTTCATGTTCTCGGCCAAGGCGCCCAAGCGCATCATGCAATCGCGCTCGCTGGCTTCCACGCGGGTGCAGGTGGAAGATTTCGTCGCCGGTATCGCCGAACTCGGCGCCAAGCTCGGCCCGCTGGTCTGGCAGTTCGAAGCGGGCCGGCGCGTGGACGCGGACGAACTCGACGCCTTCCTGGCGCTGCTGCCTCGCGAGATCGATGGTCGCCCGCTACGGCATGCGCTGGAGGTCCGCGATCCCGGCGCGGTGGATGGGGACTTCATCGACCTGGCGCGCCGCCACCAGGTCGCCACGGTCTTCACCGATTCCATCGACTATCCCTCTTTCGCCGACCTCACGGCGGACTTCGTCTATGCACGCCTGATGCGCTCGCAGCCGATCGAGACCGGGTATCCGCCGAAGGAGCTGGCGCAGTGGGCCGAGCGTGCACGCGCCTGGTCGCGCGGCGAAGACATCGCCGAACTGCCGCACGTCGGCGAGCCCGCGCCCGAGCTGCCGCGACGCGACGTGTTCATTTACTTCATCAGCAGCGCGAAGGAACGCAATCCGGCCGCGGCGATGGAACTGATCCGCAAGCTCGCGAGATAGCGCCGTCAGTAGCGCAGCGGGCGCGCCACGATGACCCATGCGGCGACGCCGACACCGACCAGACAGGTGAAGGACACGTAGTGCGCCGGCGCCAACGGTCCCCAGGCGACGGACAGCCATGCGACCAGCGGCGGCGTCAGTCCGCCAAACAGCGCGTACGCCACGTTGTACGAGAACGACAGGCCGGAGAAGCGCACCTCGGGCGGGAACGCCGCCACCATCAGCGCCGGCGTCACGCCCACCACCCCGCAGCAGAAACCGGCCAGCGTGTACCAGGCCACGAACTGCGCCTGGTGGCCCGCCACCAGGGCGCCGTACAACGCGTACGCAGCCGCGCCCAACCCCAAGGACCCGAACAGCAGCGCGCGCCCCACGCCAATGCGGTCCACCGCCCACCCCGCGACCAGGCAACCGAACACCAGCGCCAGCGTCGCCAGGCTGTTGCCCTGGAATGCCACGGCAGGCGCAATGCCGAAGCTGGTCTGCACCAGCGTTGGCGTCAGCAGCACGATCACCACGATGGCGGCGGTCAACTGCCACGAGGCCAGCATCGACAGGATCACCGCGGGCCGGTGCGCGGCCAGCACCTGCTTCACCGGCAGTCGTCGCGCCAGCTGCCGGCGCTCGCGCATCTCGACGAACACCGGCGTCTCCTCCAGCCAGCGCCGCAGCCACACCGCGATGAAGCCGAACGCGCCGCCCAGCAGGAACGGCACGCGCCAGATGCCCCCCTGCACCTGGGTCGCGCTGTAATGCGCGTTGATCCAGGCCGCCAGCAACGAGCCGATCAGGATGCCGGCGGTCAGGCCCGCTGTCAGCGTGGCGCAGGCGATGCCGACGCGACCGCGCGGCACGTGTTCGGCCACGAACACCCAGGCCCCCGGCACTTCACCGCCCACCGCGATCCCCTGCACGACGCGCATCGCCAGCAGCAACAGCGGCGCCAGCGCGCCGACCTGCGCGTGCGTCGGCAGCAGGCCGATCAACAGGGTGGGCACCGACATCATGAAAACGCTGAGCGTGAACATGCGCTTGCGGCCCAGGCGGTCGCCGAAGTGCGCCATCACCACGCCGCCGAGCGGTCGCGCCACGTAGCCCGCCGCGAAGATGCCGTACACCTGCAGCTGTGCCAGCCACGGCGCGGTACCGGGCGGGAAGAACAACGCACCCAACACCTTGGCGAAGAACACGAACACGACGAAGTCGTAGAACTCCAGCGCACCGCCCAGCGCCGACAGGCCGAGCGTCTTCGCATCGCGCCGGTCGAAGGGACGGTGGATCGGACGCGATGTGTCGTCGGTTGTCATGCGTTGGTCCCGAATGTCGGCCCCGTCATGGCGCGCGAACATCGCATGCCACACGAGACACGTCCAGCACTGTTGCTTCCTGTAGGAGCGACGTGAGTCGCGACCGTACACCGACCTCGCCAGGACACGCCGGTCATCCGACGGACCACGCGCGATGCAGCTTTGCTTGACCGGACGACGCGCGGTCGCGACTCACGTCGCTCCTACAGGGAAGCGCGGCGCCGGCCAAGTGCGCGGTCCATGCCCACGACGACCAGCCCCAGCACCACGAACACCCCCATGACGCCCAGTGCGTTGACGCCCACGCGCGCCCAGCCCAGTTGGCCCACGTCGATGAAAGGGTACGGATACTCGCCCACCCATGCGCCACGCAGGAACACCCAGCCGACGTAACCCAGCGGGAACAGCAGCCATCCCGCAACGTCGCGCCAGCGCAATGCCCCGTACGGTACGCAGGTCAGCCACCACGCCCAGTACGCCAGCGGCACCGCGTAGTGCAGGCCGGTGTCGGCCCACCACTGCGCGCCCTGCGGCTGCCACAGGTGGCGCAGGATGAAGAAGTAGATGCTGCCGGTGACGCCGATGTACAACGCGACCGCGCCGCGCACGCGGGCCTGCCCGAAGAAGCCCGACCGCCCCGTCGCCGCAGCGAAGGCGACCAGCACCACCGCGATATTGCTGAGAATGGTGAAGTAGGTGACGAATCGCACCGTGCCCAGGACCACGCCGACATTGTCGCGGGTCAGCTGCAGGATCAGGACGTACTGCAGCACCAGCGCCGCCAGGGCAAGCAGCCCCACAAGCGCGGCGAACGTGCGGGGCACGACGGGAAGGCATGTGGGCGACATCGGTGATCCTCGATCCGCGGTCCCGCCAGCTTGCCACGGCAAGCGCCCGGTCGGGAGTGGTCTCATCGCCAGCCGCGCGGCGCTTCGGCGACAATGCACGCATGCCGATGACACCGACCGCCAAGGCCCAGCTGCAGATCCACCTGTGCGTGCTGCTGTGGGGCTTCACGCCTATCCTGGGCAAGCTGATCAGCCTGTCCGCGCTGCCGCTGGTGTGGTGGCGCATGCTGATCGTGGTGGTCGCCCTCGCCTTGCTGCCACGCGTATGGCGTGGCCTGCGCGCGATGCCGTTGAAGCTGGTCCTCGCGTATTGCGGCATCGGCGTGATCGTGGCACTGCACTGGCTGACGTTCTACGGCGCGATCAAGTTGTCGAATGCGTCCGTGGCGGTGACCTGCATCGCACTGGCGCCGGCCTTCACCTCGGTGATCGAGCCCTGGCTGACACGCCGGCCGTTTTCCTGGCGCGAGCTGCTGTTCGGTATCGCGGTGTTGCCGGGCGTGGCGCTGGTGGTCGGCGGGATCCCCGACGGCATGCGGCTGGGCGTGCTGGTCGGCGCGATATCCGCGTTGCTGGTGGCGGTGTTCGGGCCGCTCAACAAGCGCCTGATCGACCACGGCGAGCCGCTGACGATCACCGGACTGGAACTTGGCGCCGGCACCATCCTGCTGACATTGCTGGCACCCCTGATGCCGATCCTGTTCCCCGCCTTCGCCGGCGAACTGTTCGTGCTGCCCGGGCTGAAGGACGGCGTGTTGCTGCTGGTGCTGTCGCTGGCCTGCACGCTGCTGCCGTTCGCGCTGTCGCTGGTCGCGCTGAAGCACCTCAGTGCGTACGGCGTGCAGCTGGTGACCAATCTGGAACCGGTCTACGCCATCATGCTGGCGATCGTGCTGCTGGGCGAGCAGCGCGAGCTGACGCCGCTGTTCTACCTGGGCGTCGGCATCATCCTGGCGGCGGTGTTCCTGCATCCGCTGACGCAACGCCCCAGGCGCATCGAGCACCCGGAAGTGCTGGGCACCTCCGAGGCCAAGAACATCGTCGATTGAGCGCGGTCAGCGCGCGACCACCACGGGCACCGGACTGGTGGCGATGACCTTCAGCGCCACCGAACCGACGAGCAGCTGCTTCAACGCGCCGCGCCCGTGGGTACCCATCACGATCAGATCCGCCTTGCCGGACTTGGCCTGCTTGACGATGCTCTCGGCCGGCTCACCCACCACGATCTTCTCCACGAAGGGCAACTGCGCGCGCTTGAGCGCGGTGCGCGCCTTCTTCAGCGCGTAGGCGCCGTTCTCTGCGTGGTAACGCTCCACGCCATCGCTGCCGAGTTCCAGCGCGACCGAGCGCAGCAGCGGCGGATCGACATACAGCAGGGTCACGGTGGGCAGGTCGGCCAGCGTCTTGCTCAGTTCCACGAGGTGGCGGACGGCCGCCAGTCCGATCTCGCTTCCATCCACGGCCAACAGGATCTTCATCGTCGTTCTCCGCATGGGGCGGGCGCCCGCTGCGCCGCCGATGGGTACAGCATGCGTCAGTCCGTCGCGGCGCGCATTGATCCCGATCAACTCAGGTCGCCACCACCACCCGGTCGCGCCCGCTGCGCTTGGCTTCGTACAGGGCCTGGTCGGCGCGACGGAACATGGTCTCCGCGGTGTCCCCGCCCTGACGGTCCGCCAGACCGATGCTGACCGATACCGGCAGGCCGATGGGCAGCAGGCCCACGCTCTGCCGCATGTACTCGCACTGCAGCCGTGCCTCGTCGCACTTCGCGCCGGGCATCAGGATGACGAACTCCTCGCCACCGTAGCGGGCGGCCAGTCCACGTCCGGCCGACTGGGATTTCAGCATGTCCGCCAGCGCCACCAGCACGCGGTCGCCTTCATCGTGACCATGCAGGTCGTTGATCGTCTTGAAGTGGTCCACGTCCAGCACCGCCACCGCCAGCGGCTCGCCGGACTCCTCGGCCTTGCGCATCGCAGCCTCCAACGCAGCCGCGAATGCCCGCCGGTTGGGCAGCCCCGTCAGCACGTCGGTGCGGGTCTGCTCGGAGAGATCGGCGTTCTGCTGCTCCAGCTGGTCCTGGTAGAGCTGCATCTGCTGTTCGTACCAGCCGCGCTCGCGCAATTGATGGCTCAGTTGCCGGCTTACGCGGCGCAACTCCAGCAGTTGGGAGACCTGCCGCGAGAGCGCATCCAGTGCGGTGAGCTGGAACGGCTCCAGCTGCCGCGGCTGCGCGTCCACCAGGCACAGCGCGCCCAGGGCGAAGCCATCCGACGTCACCAGCGGTGCGCCCGCATAGAACCGGATGCCGTTCCCGGCGGTGACCAGCGGATTGTCGGCGAAGCGCGCATCACGCGTCGCATCCGGCACCACCGTCATGGCATCCGGACTGAGGATGGTGTGCGCGCAGAAGGAGGTTTCCAGCGAGGGATCCGGGCTGTCCATGCCGACCTGGGCCTTGAACCACTGCCGGTTGCGATCGATCAGCGTGACGGCCGCCATCGGTACATCGCAGATCGCGGCGGCGATCCGCACCAGATCGTCGAAGGCGCGTTCGGGATCGCTGTCGAGAATGTCGAAGCTGCGCAGGGCAGCCAGGCGTTCTTCTTCGTTGTCGGGCTTGAGAGGTCGGCTCATGCCGGCAGGGGATGTGGATACCGGAGCAGTATGCCGATGTTCGTGAGCGCCGGATGCCGCCGCCCCGCGACGGCGATCACGCTATGCGTCACCAGGTTTCCTGCTGCGGCAGCAGGCCACGCAGTTCCTGATCGGTGAGGTTGCGCCAGCGGCCCAGCTTCAGGTCACCCAGCTTCACGTTGTCGATCCGCACCCGGCGCAGCTGGGTGACGCGGTAGTCGAACGCGGCGGCCATCAGGCGGATCTGCCGGTTCAAACCCTGGGTGAGGGTGATGCGGAAACCGAACTTCGCGATGCGGTTGGTCCGGCACGGCAGCGTCATCTGCCGGTGCACGGGCACGCCGCGCGCCATGCCGCGCAGGAACTCGTCCGTCACCGGCTTGTTGACCGCCACCAGGTACTCCTTCTCGTGGCGGTTCTCCGCGCGCAGGATCTGGTTGACGATGTCGCCGTTGCTGGTCAGCAGGATCAGGCCCTCGGAATCCTTGTCCAGGCGGCCGATCGGGAAGATGCGCTGCTCGTGGCCGATGAAGTCGACGATGTTGTCCTTCACCGACGACTCCGTGGTGCAGGTGATGCCGACCGGCTTGTTCAGCACGATGTAGACGTGCTTGCGCTTGCCTGCCTTCACCGCACGCGCCTTCAGCGGCTGCCCATCGACCCGCACCTCGTCGCCCTCGCCCACCACGGCGCCCATGCCGGCGGCCATGCCATTGACGGTGACGCGGCGTTCCGCGATCAGGCGGTCGGCCTCGCGGCGGGAACAGAAGCCGGTGTCGGCGATGTGCTTGTTGAGGCGGATGGTCATGCCGCCATTATCCGGGATCGGGCGCCCGCCGTCGCCCGCTTCAGGCAGGTTCCGCGTATGCGCCGGCCGGAACGGACTCCCATGCCGCCATCAGTTCGTCCAGCGGACAGGGCACGTGGACGGCGTAGCCCTGCACGTGCCCGATGCCCACCTCGCGCAGTTGCGCCAACACGGCATCGCTTTCGACCCACTCGGCGATGGTGACCTTGCCCAGCGCCTGCCCCATCTGGCTCATCGAACGCACCAGCGCCAGGTCGACTTCGCCCCGTGCGAGGTCGCGGATGAAGGCGCCGTCGATCTTGAGGATGTCCACCGGCAACCGCTTGAGATAGGCGAACGACGACAGGCCGCTGCCGAAATCGTCCAGCGCGATCCGGCACCCGCGCGCCCGCATCGCATCGATGAAGCGGCAGGCATCGTCCAGGTTGGCGATCACCGCCGTTTCGGTGATCTCGAAGCACAGCCGCGTGGCCACGCCCGGATGCTGGTCCAGCAGCAGGTTCACGTGCTCCAGGAAAGCAGGGTCGGCGATGGACTGCGCGGACACGTTCACGTGGCACAGGTCCACGCGCGCCAGGTGCGCAGGATGCAGCGCGAAGTGGCGGCACACCGCATCGACGACGAAGGCGTCGACCGCCATGCCCTGCCCGTAACGTTCCATCGCCGGCAGGAAAACCCCCGGCGCATGCAGCCGGCCTTCGCGGTCGCGCAGGCGTACCAGCACTTCGTATTGCAGGCGCTGGCTGCCATCCAGCGCGACGATCTGCTGCGCATACAGCAACAGGCGGTCTTCCGCGATCGCCAGTTGCGTGTGCGCCACCCATTCCAGTTCGTGGCGGCGACGCGAGAGGCTGGGATCGGAATCGCGATAGCAGCGGATGCGGTTGCGCCCTTCTTCCTTGGCGACATAGCACGCGGCATCGGCCGCGCGCAGCAGCCAGTCAACGTCCACTGCCGTGTCGTTGATCTCGGCCACGCCGATGCTGCAGTTCAGGCCGAACGTACGGCCGTTCCACTGGAACGAGGACTCGCCCAGCGACGCATGGATGCGCGCCATCGCCGCTTCCGCTTCCTCCAGCGTGGTGTCGTGCAGCAGCACCGCGAACTCATCGCCGCCCAGGCGCCCCAGCCAGTCTTCACGACGCAGCTGCGCCGCCACCCGGGTGGCGAAATGGCACAGGAAGCGATCGCCCGCTTCATGCCCGCAGGTGTCGTTGACCAGCTTGAACTGGTCCAGGTCGATGTAGCAGAGCGTGTGCCGCCCATCGCATCCATGTGCCTGCCCGAGCGCGCTGCCCAGCCGGCGGGCGATCTCGCGCCGGTTGATCAGGCCGGTGAGGTCGTCGTGGCTGGCCTGGTGCGCGATCTCGCAGGCGAGCTCATGTGCTTCGGACACGTCTTCCACCAGCACGAACACCCGCTCCGCACAGCGCGCACGCGCTGCGACCACCGACGCCGTCCAGCGCACCCATCGCACGTCGCCATCGCGACGCACGAGCCGGCGCTCGCCCGGCTCGAGCATGCGGGTCCAGTCGATGGTGCCATGGGCATCGCATTGCAGATCGTCGGCATGCAGGACGTCGGACAGGTGCAGCGAGCGGATGTCATGCAGCGGCATCCCGAGGATCTGCGCCAGCGCCTCGTTCGCCTGGGTGAAACATCCATCGCGATCCAGCTTGAGCATGCCCACCGCGGACTGGTGGAACGCCATGCGGAATTCGCTTTCGGTCTCGCGCACGCGGCGCAGCGTGCTGCGCATGACATGCAGCGCATACGCGCAGAGCACGAGGAACGCCACCGCGCTGAGCCCCAACAGGACGCGTCGCATGAAATGCGCGCCCTCCGCCAGCGAGCGCGAGAACGCGAGTTCCTTCGGGCGCACGCGCGCGTCGATTTCCATCAACCTGTGCTGGTAGGCGCGGACGCTGGCATCGTCGCGCGTGGCGCCTGGCGGACGCGACTCGAGTTCGTCGGCGAGCGCTACCAGGTGCTGGATCTCGACTTCCGCCTCGCGCCACAGGCGCACCGATTCGCGGAAGTACGGGGCCTTGCCCAGCATGCGGTACATCCAGACCAGGCGCTCGATGTCCTCCGGCGCGTTCTCGCCCTGCAGGAACCCCGCACGGGCGGCGGCCACGTCGACCGGCGTGCGCTCCAGCGCCAGTCGGCCCGTGCGATCCCCAAGCGGCACGCGCAGGGCGGCGCGCGCATCGGCCAGGTCGGCGGGCTGCGCATGGCGGGCGTAGCGGTACAGGCTGTGCACGGCACGCTGCTGCGCTTTGGACCAGTGGCTCTCGCCGATGATGTAAGCGGTGGCACCCGCCTGCGTTTCAAGCACGGCGGCGATCAGCAGTGCGCCCAGTGCGGACAGGATGATGAGCACCGCGACCCGGGCCGGAAGGCGCTGCAGCCCCCGGTCGCGGTCACCGCCGGACATTCCGCCCGCTAGGGGTGCTTCCCTGTTGTCCACATGTCACTCCTGTTGGTCCACGCGACGGAAGGCATTCGCGCGGGCCTCCATCGTCGTTCATCGGCCCGGCCCCGGCGCGCTTGAGGCCATGGTCATCATTCGACACGGACCGCCGACAAATGGTCGTCCCGCGTCAGTTGCTGTCATCCGGGGCGGCCCCGGCGTCGACCACCTGGTCGCGCCCGGCCCGCTTGGCCCGGTACATCGCCTCGTCGGCGCGACGCAGCAGTGATGCCGCGTCGAGGTCCTCCGGCTCCAGTGTCGCCAGGCCGATGCTGGCGGTGACGAGCAGGCCCTCGATGCCCAGCCCGGCGCCGGTCGCGCGCACCTGCGTACGCATCGCTTCCAGGCGCGCCCGCGCGGTGGCACCGCCTATGCCGGGCAGCAGCACCAGGAACTCCTCGCCGCCCATCCGGATCACGTCCGCGGGGTCGCGCACCACCGAGGTCAGGGTGCCCGCCACCGCCACCAGCACCCGGTCGCCGACCGCATGCCCGTGCACGTCGTTGATGCGCTTGAACAGGTCGATGTCGAGGAAGCCCACGGCCAGCGATTCCTCGCCCGCGCGGGCATCGCGCATGTGCTGCTCCAGCCGCTTCAGGCCGGCGCGGCGGTTCGGCAGGCCGGTGAGTTCGTCGGTGTCGGCCAGGGCGCGCATCTCGTCGCGCTGGCGGCGCAACTGGCCCAGGCGCAGGTTCAGCACGTACGCGCTGACGGTCAGGAACCAGGTGATCGACAGCTGGATGGCTTCCACGCGGTATTCGATCAACAGGCGGCTGTCGGCCAGGTCCATCGCGGCCATCGCCAGGAACGGCATCACGGCGGCGATCGCCGCCATGGCATCGGCGCGCTGGCGGCGCAGGAAACACAGGCCCAGGGCCAGGATGACACCGCAGCCTGCGGAAAACCCCATGTCCACGCCGGTCGCCAGCCGCGACAGGCCTTCCTGCGGCAACCATG
Organism: Pseudoxanthomonas sp. PXM03; assembly: GCF_014852005.1. Taxonomy (GTDB): domain Bacteria; phylum Pseudomonadota; class Gammaproteobacteria; order Xanthomonadales; family Xanthomonadaceae; genus Pseudoxanthomonas_A. Next base: position 364,450 of record NZ_JACVAU010000002.1, read on the forward strand.
CCACCGCCACGCTGGTGGCGCCGATGCCCACGACGAGCCAGGGCAGCCAGCGTCGCGTGCCGGGCCAGGCGCGCGCGCCGCCGACCAGCAGCCACATCACGTACAGCAGCGTCGGCAAGCCCAGACAGGAGAACGCGACCAGCCACCGGGATTCGCCATCGCCGATGGGCAGCCAGGGTTCCGGGTAGCCGCTCAGGCCACTCAGCACCGCCTGTCCCAGCACGCTGAGCGCGCACAGCAGGGTGTAGCCCAGGAAGACGCGGTCGCGCGTGCTCAGGAATCCCATCAGTGCCATGAAGGCCAGCGCGATGGCGATGGCCACGCACGCCGTCCGCACCAGCAGGCGCGCGGTGTCGAACTGCTGGACCGGGCTGGGTGCACCGATGCGGACGGTGGGAATCCATCCGGGCTTCAATGGCGTGGCCCAGGCCACCTCGATGGGCTCCCGGTTGCCCGCCGGGGGCACCACCACCATGCCCACGCCGGCACGGAACCGCGAATCGCGCGTGCGGGCGTCGTGCATGCGCCCACAGACCTCGCGGTCGCCATGGTGCACCCGCACCTCGCCCGCGAAGATGTTGAACACGTTGACCGCCTGCGGGGCACCCGACCACCCTCCCGGTGGTGCGGGGATCTCGACCCGCTCGGTCAGCCCGGCCAGCATCGCGGGCGTGCAGTGCCGCTGCGGCGCCTGTTCGGAGGTGGGCGCACCGGTGACCAGGTAGTCCCGGCCGGCTTCAGGAGCGGCCTGGACCGGGCATGACAGCACGAAGAGCAGCATCAGCCACCCCGCGATCCCGCCACGTTGATCCCCGTTCCCCCTCACAGACACTCCGGTATGTCGCCGCTCTCCCGATGACCGGTGCGCTGGCTTGCGTCTCCGGAATGCAACTTCCGTGCCACTCCCGGTGCCCGGGTACCGGCAGAGCCCTCACTCGCGCGGCGGCCCCTTGCGGTGCGGCTTGCCGGCCGGCTTGCCTGCGCCGAACGGCTTGTCGCCGCGTGGCTTGCCCTTGCCTGCGCCTGCGCCCGCGAACCGGCGTGGCGGCGCGCTGCCGGCATCCTCGCCCTGCTTGTGGATGCGCAGTTGCTGGCCGGACACCCAGACCTTCTTGAGGTGCATCAGCAGCTCGCGCGGCATGCCTTCGGGCAGGTCCAGCGTGGTGTGGTCGTGCTGGATGTCGATGCGGCCGATGTAGCGGCTCTCCAGCCCGGCCTCGTTGGCGATCGCGCCGACGATGTTCGCCGGCTTCACGCCATGGGCGTGGCCCACCTCGATGCGATAGGTCTCCATGCCGACCTCGGGCGCACCGCGCGGCGGCTTGTCGGCGCGCGGACGGTCGGTGTCGGGACGCTCGATGCGCGAGCGCTCGGGCTTGTCGAAGCTGCGCGCCGGGCGCTCGCCCGGACCGTCCTCGTGGCGGCGCGGACGCTCATCGCGCTCGCGGCGCGGGGCGTTGCCATAGGTCTCGCTGCGCACCGGGCGCTGCTCGCGCGGGGTGCGCTCCTGCGACAGCAGCAGCGGCGTGTCGCCCTGCACCAGTTGCGCCAGCGCGGCGGCGATGTCGACCGCGGGCACGTTCTGTTCGCGTTCGTAGCGCTCGATCAGCGCGCGGAATTCGCCGGCCTTGCCGGATGCCAGCATGTCCGTGATGCGGGCCAGGAACCTCTCCACGCGGCGGTCGTTCACCGCTTCCACGCTGGGCAGCTGCATCTCTTCGATCGGCTGGCGGGTGGCGCGCTCGATCGAGCGCAGCATGCCCTTCTCGCGCGGGGTGACGAACAGGATCGCATCGCCGGTGCGACCGGCGCGCCCGGTACGGCCGATGCGATGCACGTAGCTTTCGGTGTCGTACGGGATGTCGTAGTTCAGCACGTGGCTGATGCGCTCCACGTCCAGGCCTCGCGCGGCCACGTCGGTGGCGACGAGGATGTCCAGCTTGCCGTCCTTGAGCTGCTGGATGGTCTTCTCGCGCGCCGCCTGCTGCATGTCGCCGTTGATCGCGGCGGCGGCCAGGCCGCGCGCCTGCAGCTTGTCGGCCAGCTCTTCGGTGGCCGCCTTGGTGCGGGCGAACACGATCATCCCGTCGAACGGCTCCACTTCCAGGATCCGGGTCAGCGCATCCAGCTTGTGCATGCCGCTGACCCACCAGTAGCGCTGGCGGATGTTGGCCGAGGTGGTGGTCTTGGAGGCGATGTTCACCTCGACCGGGTCCTTCAGGTAGGTCTGCGCGATGCGGCGGATGGCCGGCGGCATGGTCGCGGAGAACAGCGCCACCTGGCGTGTTTCCGGGGTCTTCTTCAGCACCGTCTCGACGTCGTCGATGAAGCCCATGCGCAGCATTTCATCGGCTTCGTCCAGCACAAGCGTGGTCAGCCCGGACAGATCCAGCGAGCCGCGCTCCAGATGATCGATCACGCGGCCGGGCGTGCCGACCACGACGTGCACGCCGCGCTTCAGCGCCTGCAGCTGCGGGTAGTAGCTCTGGCCGCCGTAGATCGGCAGCACGTGGAAGCCGGGGATCTTGCCGGCGTACTTCTGGAACGCCTCGGCCACCTGGATGGCCAATTCGCGCGTGGGCGCGAGCACCAGTGCCTGCGGGCTCCCGGCATTCAGGTTGATGTTGGCCAGCACTGGCAGCGCGAACGCCGCGGTCTTGCCGGTACCGGTCTGCGCCGTGCCCAGCACGTCACGTCCGGCCAGCATGGCGGGAATGGTGGCCGCCTGGATCGGGGACGGGGTTTCGTACCCCACCTCGGTGACGGCGGCCATGACCGGTGCCGGCAGGCCGAGATCGGCGAAAAGGAGGGGGGCGGGCGAAGGGGATTCTTGGGACATGCGGATACTCCGGGGCGTCGCGGAGCCGCACGCCGAGCCGCGTATTGTGCGCTTTCGGGGGGCTCCTGTCGCGCTGCAGCACCCGCTGACCCGGCGCCGGCGATGCGGCCACGTGATTTTCCGGGCCCGTCGGCGAATCACCCTGCACACCGCACAATCGAGCCGATGCCGGAATGGATTCGACCACCGCCATGAATGCCCACAGCCCCATGGACGCCCGCGAGGGCTTCCCGGCGCTGCTGCAGGCCCACCGCGGCATCATCGCCAAGGTCGCCGGCACCTACGCCTGGCACCGCGACGACCGCGACGACCTGATGCAGGACATCGCCACGCAGCTGTGGAAGGCCTGGCCCGACTACGACCACGCGCGCCCGTTCGCCACCTGGATGTACCGCATCGCGCTGAACGTGGCGATCTCGCACGTCCGGAGCCGTACGCGTGGACCGTCGTCCGAGGCGTGGACCGAAGACCATCACGACCTCGCCGACCCGCATGCACATGACCACGAAGGGCGCCAGCAGGTCGACCTGCTGTACCGCTTCATCCAGGCACAGCCGCCGCTCGACCGCGCCCTGTTGCTGCTCTACCTGGAAGACCACAGCTACCGCGAGATGGCCGACGTGCTGGGCCTGAGCGAAACCAATGTCGCCACCAAGATCAGCCGGCTGAAACAGCGGCTGCGCCAGGAACTCTGACCCGATGACTTCTTCTTACGGAACAATCGCCATGGAAACCGATGAACTGAAACTGGCATGGCAGACGCTGTCGCGCCGCCTGGAACGGCACGATGCCCTGCAGGCCCACGTGCTGCTGGAGCAACGCAAGCAGAAGGCGCTGTCGAGCCTGCGCCCGCTGTTCTGGGGCCAGGTGGCGCAGACGCTGTTCGGCATTCCCTTCATCCTGCTGGCGGCGCTGCTGTGGATCCGCGGCGGGCAATCCGGCGACGGCCTGCCATGGACGACCGTCGTGGCCGGCATCGTCGTGCAGCTCTACGGCATCGCGACCATCGCGATGGCCGGCCAGACGCTGCACCGCATCGGGCAGATCGACTACGCCCAGCCCATCGTCGACATCCAGAAGCGGCTGGCCACGCTGCGGCGCACCTACATCGTCAACGGAATGCTGGCGGGGTTGCCGTGGTGGTTCCTGTGGGTGCCGGTGCTGATGGTGCTGGCCGGACTCGGGGGTACCGACCTGTACGCCCGCGCACCCGGCATGGTGTGGATCGGCCTGCTGGTCGGCGCGGCGGGATTGCTGGCCACGGCCTGGTTCCATCGCTGGTCGCGCAACCCGGCGCGGCCACGCCTGGCGAAGGCGATGGAAGACAGCATCAGCGGTGCCAGCCTGCGCCGCGCACGCGCCCAGTTCGATGAGATCGCACGCTTCGAGCAGGACTGAGCCGTCACCCGCGTGGCTTACACTGCGCGCATGCAACGCATCGATTTCGAACTTGACCGCGACCACGTGGAACTCAACCAACTGCTCAAGCTGGTCGGCATTGCCGACAGCGGCGGCCAGGGCAAGGCCATCGTGGCAGCGGGCGAGGTCGCCGTGGATGGCGTGGTGGAATCGCGCAAGACCGCCAAGATCCGCGCCGGCCAGGTCGTCCGCGTCGGCGATGCGGAGATCCGCGTGGTCGCCGGTTCCGGCTGAGCCTCAATGCGCGCGGGTCAGGGCGCGGTGCCCGATGCGTCGCCGGGTTCCAGCGCTTCTTCCGCGTCGGCCATGCGGTCGAACTCCGACAACGGACTGTCGGCCGGGCATTTCGCATCGGGAAACTCGAAACGCTCGCGCAGGGTAAGACCGCACGCCTGCATCTGGTCCAGGTCCTTCCCCGCCGCTTTGCACTCGCTGTCGAAGCTGCGCAGGAAGGCGTCACGGCGCAACACGAAATCCTCGCCGCAGCGGCGCATCAGCTGCAGGCGGTCGAGGTCGTCCTGGGCGGCATTGGTGCCATCCAGGCCGTATTCCTGGAGCTCGTCCTTGCTGAGCAGGCGCAACCTGCGGTTGGGCACCGTCATCATCAGGTCGGCGACGGCGACCGCCACGCCGTTGCGCGAAAGATAGTCCTTCACCCGGTCGTAGACGCCGCGCAGTTCCTCGTTCAGTTCGCTGCGCGTGGTCGCGGTGGAACTCATGCGGATGATCCGGTGCACGCCGACCTTGCCGGAAATCATCCGGTTGTCGCCGGCACCCAGCACGAACACGCAGGCACTGTGGCAGACCGAGCCTTCGCGCACCCAGATCGTCCAGCCGCCGCCGCCGATCGCATCGCCCGCCTTGATCGCGTCCTCCACCTGTCCGCCGGCCGAGTCCAGATCGAGGATGCGCTTGTGGATGGCCATGCGCTCGGCGATGTCGGCCACCCGCGAGACCAGATCGGTGAAATCCGCCGCGATCTTGCCCTGGTAACGCAGGCGCAGCACGCCGCCCTTCTGGCATGCCGACAGCGCATCGACCACGCTGAAGAACGCCAGCGATTCCAGGGGCTCGCCATCGCCTTGTTCGGTGTTGTAGTCGGCGCGGCAACTGACCCAGGCCTTGCCCGACTCGACTTTCGCCAGCGGCCAGTCGGTAGGCAGGCCTTCGAGAGAGCCGCTCTCGGCAGGCGCGCCACGCGCAGGCGACATCGGACCGGTGGACACCGCACCGTCGCCACGTTCGGCCTGCTGCGAGGTTGTTTCCGCTGGCGGTGCGGCGTCGGTGGCCGGCGCCTGGGCCATCGCATCGGGCGCATCGCCGTCCGCCTCGCGCGCACCACAGCCGGCCAGCACGAGGCTGGCGGCGAGCAGCAGGGACAGGGGAAGGTGCAGGGTGCGGGACAACATCCGGTCGATCAGGGCGCGACGCCTGCGCACGAAGGCACGGGCATGGGTGAGGGTCGGCCTAGTCTAGTGTCAAACCCGCGGCGCGGGCCCACCGTGCGATGAACCCGGCGTCCGTGGCGACGTCACAGCAACGCCCAGAGCACCTGCAGCAGGCCCCACAGCGAGACGGTCCAGACGATGGTACGGAGGTATGGCACACCCGCCGCGTACAGCGGCACGTAGGCAAGACGCGCCCAGAAATAGCACTGCGCGCCAAGCGCGGTGCCGGCGTCGCCACGATCAAGCGCCACCACCGCCAGCGTGGCGGCAGCGAAGAACGGGAAGGTCTCCAGGAAGTTGCGCAGTGCCCGATCCATCCGTGCGGCGACGCCTTCCAGCGGCGGCAGCACGGCATCGCGCGCGCCGACATTCCACTTCAATCCACGTTGCCGGGTGGTCAGCGCGGCCCCCAGCAGCACATGCGCCAGTCCCAGTGCGATGGACCAGGCGAGCATCTTCAGTTCGATCGGCATGGTGGACGGCCTCGTGCAAGGTCCGCCCACTCTAGCGCAGCCCGGCGCACGCCTGCGCGCACCTGGCGGCTGCAGTCTTCGCCGTAGTTCACGGCTTGCGCGCGGCGCTGGCTCAGGCGCCTGTTGTGGCGCGATGGTGCCGGACGGATCGGCGGAACCTTCGCAGGCTGACGGCTACCACGCCGCTGCGCCACGGCGGTGCCATCTGCGCACGCGGGTGCAATCGGCATGCCGCCCCCGATGGGAAGGTGGAGACCCCACCCCACCGCGACCCCGGGTCGCCTTCACCGGACCGGAAGCATGGCCCTGCCACCCTCCCCGCATGACATAGACCTGCAACGCCGGCACGTGATGCTGGCGGGCGCCGCCGTCACCGCCGCCGCGCTGCTGCCCCTGGCGGCGTGCAGCCGCCCGCCGGCGGCTTCTTCCGCGACATCCGCGCTGCCTTCCCCTCCCCCCGCCATCGAGAGAACCACCATGGGCCTGTTCACCACCAAAGACGACGTGCAGATCTACTTCAAGGACTGGGGTCCGAAGGACGGACCTGTGGTGACCCTCAGCCACGGGTGGCCACTCAACGCGGACAGCTGGGAATCCCAGGCCTACCACCTGGCCGCGAACGGCTTCCGCGTGATCGCACACGACCGGCGCGGCCACGGACGTTCGAGCCAGCCCTGGGACGGCAACGACATGGACCACTACGCCGACGACCTGGCGCAGCTGATCGAACACCTGGACCTGAAGGACATCACGATGTTCGGCTTCTCCACCGGCGGCGGCGAAGTGGCGCGCTACATCGGCCGCCACGGCACGAAGCGGATGAAGAAGGCCGGCCTGGTATCCGCTGTGCCGCCGCTGATGTTGAAGACCGAGGCCAATCCCGGCGGCCTGCCCATCGACGTGTTCGACGGCATCCGCGCCGGCCTGCTGGCCAACCGTTCGCAGCTGTTCAAGGACATCCCCTCGGGCCCGTTCTTCGGTTACAACCGTCCCGGCGCGACGCCGTCGCAGGGCGTCATCGACGCATGGTGGCTGCAGGGCATGATGGGCGGGCACAAGAACACGTACGACAGCATCAAGGCGTTCTCGGAAACCGATTTCACCGAGGACCTGAAGAAGTTCGACGTGCCGACCGTGATCATCCATGGCGACGATGACCAGATCGTCCCGATCGATGCCGCCGCGCGTGCGTCGGCCAAGCTGGTGAAGGGCAGCCAGTTGATCGTCTACGCCGGCGCCCCGCACGGCATCACCGATACGCACAAGGACAAGCTCAACGCCGACATGCTGGCGTTCGCCAAGGGCTGACGGCCCGGGTAAGGCCTGCGCGGTCCGCACAGCGCGGGCCGCGCACCGGCAGCCGATCTGCCGGGCCGGATCACCCATTGCACCCTCCGTGCTTGCGGGTAGGCGGCGATTTGGGTATCACAGTGCGACGGGGTGTCGGCCCCCAGGGGACAGCATTGGCGATACACCAGGACCTTTGGCGGCCCGTGCACTGGGCGCAACGCTTCGCGGCGGCGTTCGCGTGGCTGTTGGCCGCCACCTTCACCCTGGTGAACATCGGCGGCGTGCACTTCGTCGACGACAGCGTGCCGGTGATCGGCGTGATGGTGGCCATCGCCACCTGGCGCAGCGAGCAGCGCCCGGTGCGTCTCGCCGTCGCCGGGCTGCTCGCGGTGCTGTTCCTGCTGCACCTGTGGCATTTCCACGCGCTCGGCACCTGCCTGGTCCTGGCCGCGACCGCGATCATCGTGTGGACGCGGTTGTGGCGCGGCTTCTGGCCCGAGTTCGTCATGCGCGTATTCGCCGCGGCACTGCTGCTGCTCGCCGTGCAACCGGTGCTGGGCGCGCTGCAGCCGGGCGGCGTGGCCGAGATCGGCTGGTCGGTCGCGCTGTCGGCGCTGGCGATGTTCCTGCTGGTCTATACGCCATCGCTGCGCTCGGGCCGCACGCTCGACGCAAGTACCGAACTGGTCGCCTTCGTGCTGGCGTTCGCGGCGCTCGCCCTGATCGGCTGGCACGTTCCCGGCAGCCTGGTCGGCAAGATGGGCGTGGCCTATCCGCCCATGCGGCCCATCTCCACGCTCTGCGTGGCGCTCGTGGCGCTGGCCCTGCTGCTGCGCCAGCGCGAACAGGAACGGCCGGCGTGGATCCTGCTGGCCGTGGTCACCGTTCCGTTGCTGCTCACGCTGCTGCAGACGCTCGGAGGCATCGTCACCCCGGCGAATGCCCTCCTGCATCGGCTCGGCTGGCTGCCTCGCCTCACCACACCCCTGATCGGAGGCTATACCGACTACGGCGTGCTCACCGCATGGCTGGCGGTTGCCGTGTTGCCGCAGGCACTGGAGCGCTGGGAAAGCCTGCGCTGGGGCATCACCCGCGGTCTCGGCATCGCGATGGCCTCGGTCGCCGGCATGGCGGCGCTGGGCCTGCTGATCCAGTTGCCTTATCACCGTGAAGGCCTGTCGATCTACCAGGTATCGCTGACCGCGTCGGCGCAACTGGTGGCGGTGGGCCTGGCACTGGCGGTGGCGGGCGAGAACTCGCTGCGCCATCGCCTGCTCGGCGTCATGCCGATGGCGGCGGCGCTGCTCCTCGGCGGCATGTACTGGGTCGCCGCGACGGCCGATCGCGATGCGATGGCGCGCCGCGTGATGGAAATCCAGACCGCCAGCGCCACACCCACCTTCCTGCGCGGCATGGAACTGCGCCGCGGCGCATTGCGCCAGTTGTCCGCCGCGCTGGCTGCGGCCCGGCCGGACGCCGCCGAGACCCTCTTCGACCAGCATGTCGAGGACATGGTGCGTGTCTACGGCGCATTCCGTGTCGTGCGCAGCGTGGGCGACGACGGCAGCGAGCTGCGGTGGGTGCGGCCTGGCTTCGATGCCCCCGCAGCGCCCTCGCCCGCCGGGCCGGTGGCGGAAGAAGGCCACCTGCAATCGGTCCCTGGCGGCTGGTGGCTGACCGTCGATGTCGCGGGGCGGCGCACGCAGGCCTTCGTCGCGCTGGATGACTTCGTCACGACACTGAGCAAGGCGGTGCTCTCGGACCGCCCCGTGCGCGCGACGGCCGAGGGCATGGCCACGGTGGAACACGGCCAGCCCGTGGGGGCGCCGCTCTCGGTGCAGACGGTCGCGCTACCGGGCCACGATGTGCGGCTGGAACTGTGGTCGCCGCCGGCACTCAGCTCGTTCGTGCTGCCGCGCGCCCTGGTGGTGGGCGGCCTGAGCAGCGGGCTGCTGATCGCGTTCGTGCTGTTCCTGCTCGAACTCTCGCGGCGGCGCTCATCGGAAGCGGCGGAGACCGCGCGCTCACTGCTTCTGGAGACCGAACGCCGCCTGGATGCGCAGCGGCGACTGAATGATGCCGCCGCGATGGACAGCGCCACCGGCCTGCCGCGTTTCTCGGCCCAGGCCAACCTCATCACCGAGAGGATCGCGACGCCCTCCATGTCGGGCCACGGCCTGGCGATCATGGACCTGGACGGCTTCGGCATGGTCAACGATTCGTTCGGCCACGACGGCGGCGATGAAGTGCTGCGCCGCATGGGCCAGCGCATCTCGGCGGCATGCGGCGAACAGGGTTTCGTGTACCGCTACGGTGGCGAGGGCTTCCTCGCGCATTTCGCCGACATCGACATCGACCAGCTCACCCGCATCGCCGAAGACATCCGCCGCGCCGTGGGGCAGCCGATCGCGCTGTATTCCACGCATCCCTCCTTCACCGTCACGGCCAGCATCGGCCTGGCCCATTCGCCCGAACACGGCGTTGACCTGCAGACCCTCCTGCGCAGCGCCGACGATGCCCGGCACCTCGCCAAGCGCGCAGGCCGCAACCAGGTGCGACTGCCCTCCGCCAGCACGCAGCAGGAAGCCAACGACCGCCTGAGCCGCGTGACCGCCCTGCGCGAAGCCGTCGCCCGCGGCCAGTTGCGGCTGGCGTACCAGCCCGTGGTGGCAGGCGACACGCTGCAGCTGACCGGATTCGAGGCACTCGCACGCTGGCGACATCCCGCATGGGGCGAGGTGCCGCCATCGGTGTTCATCCCGCTGGCGGAAAGCGCGGGGTTGATGGAAGACATCGGCCATTTCGTGCTCGAACAGGCCTGCCAGCAGTTGTCCCGCTGGCGTGCGATGGGCCTGCGCACGCTGGGCATGGCGGTGAACCTGTCGCCCAGCCAGCTGGGCCAGCCCACCCTGGCGCCGTGGATCGCCGACTGCCTCCAGCGGCACGCACTGCCCGCCAACGCACTGACGCTCGAACTCACCGAGAGCGTGCTGGTGGAAGACATGGGCGCGGCGCAGCAGATGCTGCAGTCCCTGCATGCGCTCGGCGTGCAGCTCGCGCTGGATGACTTCGGCACCGGCTATTCCAGCATGTCGTACCTGCAGCGCCTGCCGCTGGACATCATCAAGATCGACCGCAGTTTCGTCGACGGCATCGCCGCGGAAAGCACCGACCGCGCCATCGCACGCACCATCCTCGTGCTCGCCCACGAAATGGGCCTGCGCACGATCGCCGAAGGCGTCGAGACCGCCGAACAGATGCACGCGCTGCAGCAGATGCGCTGCGATGAGATGCAGGGTTATTTCTTCGGCCGGCCGATGGAAGTCGAAGAGGCCACCGCATTGGCACGCGGCGAGCTGCGCCAGGCACAGACGTAACCGGGCGCGTTTCGCCTTATCCGCGCAGCAGGCCCGTCATCGCCGCCGCGGCGTGGCTGTCCGGGAAGACGCGGGCCTCCAATGCCGATGTCGCGATGCCCAGGTGATCACCGATCACGCCCTTGAACACGCTGCGCAGGTCGGTCGTCGCACGCAGGTCGCGGTCCTCGTTGAGCTGTGCCGGCGCAAGGCCTGGCCAGTCGCCTGCGATGCGCCCTCCCGCCACCGCACCGCCGGCCAGCATCGCCAGCGTGCCGGTACCGTGGTCGGTGCCGCCGGTGCCGTTGACGGCGGCCGTGCGCCCGAATTCGGTCACCACCATCACCACCGTGCGCGCCCAGAGCGCGCCGATGCCGTCATGGAACTGGCGCAGGCCCAGGTCCAGTTCGGCTAGCTTGCGCGCCAGCACCGGCCCCTGCTGCGCATGGGTATCCCAACCGGTGTTTTCGACAAAGCCGATGCGCGGGCCATCGGGTGCGGCCATGAAGCGCGCCGCCGCCGCCATCGCCTGCGGCAGGCGCACCACGTTGCCGCCCGCCTGCATGGCCTGCGCCGCGACCGCCTGTTCGAACGGCTGCGCGAGCTGCGCATCGGCGGCGTAGAGCGGTTGCAGGCGCTGCAGCAGGATCGGATTGACGTCTTCCGGCAATGGCGGCGACCACGTCGTCGCGTCGGCCGGCCCGCGCAGGATCAACGGCATTACCGTGCCGACCGCAAGTGCACGCGATGACGGCAACGCGGCGACGCAGCGGTTGAGCCAGCCGTTCGAGGCTCCACCGCCCACGGCGGTGCCGCTCTCCAGGTTGTCCTGTGCCTCGAAGTGCGAACGCAGCCGGTACGGCGGTGCCACGGCGAGCACCGGCAACCATTCGCGACGGGCGTGGAGTTCATGACTGAAGGCCAGCGCCGGATGGAGCGCGAAGTCGGCATCGAGCCGGCGCGCATCTTTCACCATCAGTGCCCCGCGCAAGCGCGCCAGCAGGGGATCGCCGACAGGAATCACCGCGTGCAGGCCGTCCAGGCCGCCCCGCAGCAGGACGACCAGCAACCGTGTGTCCTGTGCATCGGCGGCGCCTGCCAGCCGCGGCCACAGGCTGAGCGTGATCGCGGCACCGCCGGCCGCGAGGAAATGGCGTCGGGTCAGTCTCACTGTCAGCTCCTCCACTGGAAGGCGGGACTGGCGAACAGCAACGCCAGCCCTTCGCGCGGCGATTCGGCGCGTCGCAACGCCAAAGCGGTATCCGCACCCAGCTGCGGACCGAAGACGTCCCCGGCGACGCGCAGCGGATCCGGGCCGGTGCCCGTCGCGGTCTCGGCCAGCGTCTGCGCGGCCTGGATGCGCTTCCACACCGCGTCGGAGCCACTCCATTCCGCCGCATCGTCGGCAAAGCCCGCGGGCGAGCGCGGCGTGAACGGCGGTTGCCCCAACCTTCCCAGCAATCCGACCAGTGCCCGCGGCTGTTCGCCTGGCAACGTGCCGGTGCTGCGCAGTGCCGACACGACGAAGTCGTCCGGTGTCTTCAGCTTGCGTGCGTCGGGCGCCCAGGCTTCTGGGCTGTCGATCATCGCCGCGTACACGGCGCGCAACGCACCGCCGCTGCGCTCCCACGCCCCGGCCATGCGATCCACCAGCGCACGTGGCGGTGCGTCGCTGACGAAATGCCGCGCAAGCTTGCCGCAGACGTGGCGCGCCGTGGCGGGGTGCACCGCCAGGTCGCGCAGGATGGCGCGGCCCTGGGCTTCGCCCTCCGCCGCGTAGCGACGCCCGAGCACGTCGCGCGTGCCCGCTTCGTGCGCGTTGGCGCGGAACCGGAACGCCGTCGCAGAACCCGCCCCGGCGTCGCGCGGCAACGGCAGGCTCCAGCCGGTGATCGCGCGCGCGAGTTCGCGCACGTCCTCCTGGGCGTAACCGCCATCGACGCCCAGCGTATGCAGCTCCAGGATCTCGCGCGCGAGGTTCTCGTTGAGGCCTGTGCGCGGCGCATCGTCGCCTCCGTCTTCCCTGCGGCGACGCGCGCGCTGTGCCAGGCGCGACTGTTCGCCCATCGACCGCACGTTGTCCAGGTAACGCAGCATCGCGGGGTGTTGTTCCACCGCGACCAGCAGGTCGGCGAAGGTACCGGTCACGTGCGGGCGGATCGCTTCGCGCTCCATGGGCGCGGCATACAGGGCCGCCGTTCGCTTGTCGGCGGAGACGGCGAAATGGTTCGACCAGAACCGCGCCAGGCGCTCGACGAAATCCTGCTCGGTGTCCACCGCGTGCCGATACCTCCAACCCAGTTCCCCTAATTGCAGGCGCGCGAACCGCTCGCGGAATCCCGTCGCCGGATCACCGTTTCCATTGCGGGCGGCGCGCCGCGCACGCAGGTAGTCGTATTCCTGCCGCAGGTAGTCCGCACTTGTCGGCAAGGGGGTGCGTGGCGCGGTGGCGGGCAGATCGAGCTGTGCATGCAGCCAGCCGCGCGGATCGTCGACCTGCGCCAGCGTGCCGGGCCGTGCACCCAGGCCGAAGCGGTTGGCGGCGCTGATGGTTTCGCGGCGGATCATCGGGGAGTTCCGTGGAGCGATACTCCTTCCAACGCGCGGCCCGCACCTGCGTTGACACGCATCACGCATCGTCAGCGATGTCGACGCGGCTTCACCCGACTGGATGCGCCGACCTGGCCCTCGCGCAATTGCGCCATGAACGCGCGTCCCGCCGGGCCCGGCGGCGTGTCCTTTCGCCATACCGCGCGCATCGGCATCTGCGCGTAGCGCGGATCGGCGTCGGCGATGCGCAGGCGTTTCAGGCGGCCCGCCGCGAGGTCCTCTTCGACGATGTGCAGCGGCATGTGGCCCCAGCCCAGGCCCGCACGCAGGAAAGCATGCTTGGCGCCCAGATCGGCCAGCCGCCACGTCAGCGGCGACTGCACCGCGAAATCGCGACCTGCCGTCAGCGGTGTGCGATCGGTGAGCACCAGTTGCACATGCTGCGCCAATGCCTTCGTCGGAACAGTGCCGCTGATGCTGGCCATTGCATGCGCGGGCGCGACCACGGTGACGAAGGGCACCGACAACAGCGGCTCCACTGCCAGCACGTCCGGCAGTTCCGGCAACGAGCCCACTACGCCGATGCGGCAAGTGCCGTCCAGCACCGGCTGGATCACGCCGCCCAGCACTTCCACGTAGAGCCGCAACGGCGTGTGCGGAAACGCGATGCCGCTGTGCGCGGCGGCGCGCGTCAGTGCGCCCATCGGGAACATGACGTCCACCGCGACCGACAGTTCCGGCTCCAGTCCCTCGGCCATGCTGCGGGCACGCGCCTTGAAGGTGTCCATGTGCCCGGCCACCGCGCGCGCTTCCACCAGCAGCGCGCGGCCGGCGTCGGTGAGTTGCGGGTAGCGGGCACCGCGGTCGAACAGCGTGACGCCGAGTTGCAGTTCCAGGTTCGCCAGCGTCTGGCTGACCACCGACTGGGCACGCCGCAGCTTGCGCCCCGCGGCGGAGAAGCTGCCCTGCTCGGCGGCGGCGATGAAGGTGCGGAGCTGGTCGAGCGTGACGGCATCGAGCATGTATCGCTCCAGGCGATGGATATCATCGAAATATATAGGCTTCCGGGATGCATCGCCACGGCCTAACCTGCGCTCCGTACCCGCTGCACCCACCACCTCATTCCCTGGAGTCCACCATGTCCACTGTTACCGCTACCCCGACCACCACCCGCCTTCCCGCCCTGCGTGGCGCCGCCGACCTGGTCGGCCGCAGCCTGCTCGCCTCGCTGTTCGTCATCTCCGGCCTCGGCAAGCTGGCCGCCTACGCCGGTACCGCCGGCTACATGGAGTCCGTCGGCGTCCCCGGCGCCCTGCTGCCGCTGGTCATCGCGCTGGAAGTGCTCGGCGGCCTGGCCATCATCGCCGGCTACAGGACCCGCATCGTCGCCAGCATTCTTGCGGTGTTCTCCATCGCCAGCGCCGTGCTGTTCCACAGCAACCTGGGCGACCAGATCCAGCAGATCATGTTCCTGAAGAACTTCGCCATCGCCGGTGGCTTCATCACGCTGGCGGCCCGCGGTGCCGGCGGCTGGAGCATCGACAACCGCTGAAGCGCCCTCGCTCCATGCGTCATGTGGAACGCCGGCACATGCCGGCGTTCCGCGTTTCCGGACCTTGCCCGCACGCTTGTACAAGCGTCCGCGGGAACGGCGTGCCAGCGTGCGGTCTGCCCCTTCGTGGAACCCCGCATGCGCGGTCGCCTCCTGCTCGTCTTCGGTCTTGCCGTCCTGTCGATCGCGGGCCCTTCGGTCGCGTCCGACATCGGTCGCCTGCCGGTGACGCCCTTCGCCACGCTGCCGCTCGACGTGCGGCACCCGGAGAGCCTGGATGTCGATCCAGCGACCGGCGAGATCTATGCCGGGACCTTCGATGCACGCATGCCGGAGTCCGCACGCAACAACCAGGTGCTCCGCTTCGCTGCCGATGGCCGGCTGCTGGCGCAGCGCCGCTTCGGGCCCACGCCGCTTACCGGGGTGACGTTCCGCGACGGCCATGTCTATGTACTGAACTTCGGCGCCTCGAAACTGCAACGGCTACCGGCACGGTTCGATGCGGACAGCCCGATCGAGGATGTCGCCACCTTCGCCGCACTGTCGCCACCTGCGCCGTCGACGCGGCGTATCGACAACCCCGACGGCAGCCACGACACGATCTCTTTCGGCTCGCAGGGTTTCCCGGCGATCAACGGACTGGTGTTCGACCGCGCCGGCACGCTGTATGTCTCCGACTCCTTCCAGGGTGCGATCTACCGCATCGCGAAGGCGACCACATGCCGGCCCTGCACCATCGACGTGTTCGCGCGCAATCCATTGTTCGCGACCACGGGCGCGCTGCCGTTCGGCGCGAACGGACTGGCCTTCAATGCCGACGAATCGATGCTCTATGTCAACAACGCCGGCGACGGGCGCGTGCTGCGCAAGCGCATGCCGGACGGTGCGATCGACGTGCTGGCCGACGGTACGTACGGCGCCGATGGCCTGCTCTTCCACCAGGGACTGCTGTGGGTCGCCGCCAACCAGATCGACACGATCGTGGCACTGGACGAACAGGGTCGCGTGCGCCATCGTGCCGGCGACTTCCTGGGTGTGGATGGCGACGGCACGCCGCGCGGCCTTTTGTTCCCCGCAGCGATCGCGGTGCAGGGACGCCGCATGATCGTCGCCAACCTGGCCCTGCCCCTCACCGCCGCGCGTGGCGATGAGTGGGAGGAGGACGTCACCCGCTGGAACCTCGTGCAGTTCGATCTTCCCGATCCGCCACCGCCTGCCCACTGAGGAACATCCCATGCTCAACATCACGCCCTTCGGCTGGTTCCACACCGCCATCAGCCTGGTCTCACTGTTCGGCGGCCTGTACGCGCTGCTGCGCTATCACGACATCCGCTATGCGACGCCGCTCGGCAAGACGTACACGTGGTTCACCGTCGCCACCTGCATCACCAGCTTCTTCCTGATGCGGACCGGCAAGCTGAGCGAAGCGCACGGACTGACCGTGCTGACATTGATCGTGCTGGCGGTTGCGGTGCTGCTGGGACGCAACGCCGTGATCGGGTCGTGGCGGCACGTCGCTTCGGCGCTGGCGTTCACCCTGACGGTGTACTTCCACTTCATCCCCGGCTTCACCGAAACGCTCACGCGCGTGCCGATCGGTGCGCCGCTGGTATCCGGCCCGCAGGACCCGCTGCTGCAGAAGCTGGTGGGCGGCACCTTCCTGGTGTTCCTCGTCGGCATGGTGCTGCAGGTGCGAGCACTGCGCCGCGGACGCACGACCCTGGCACAGCCTGCGACCTGAACCAGCGGACGCGCGGCGGCCATGCTGATCGCGCTGCCGACGCTGGACGCCCTGCTCGCCGCGCACGCGACGTCGCTGGGCGGCGACGCCACCGCCTATCGCCACCACGCGTACCGGGTGGCGAACTTCTACTGGCTGCTGGCACCCGGCGATGCCCTCGCGCTCGAGAAGCTGAGCATCGCGGTCGCCTTCCACGACCTCGGGATCTGGACGGCCGGCACATTCGACTACCTGCCGCCGTCGCGCCAGCTGGCGCGCGCGCATCTGCATGCCACCGGCCACGCGGACTGGTGCGACGAGGTCGATGCGATGATCGATGCCCACCACCGGATCCGCGAGCTGCCACCCGGCACGCGGGCCAGCGTGGAGGTGTTCCGACGTGCGGACTGGATCGATGTCAGTCGGGGCGTGCGCCGCTTCGGGCTTCCTCGCGATGCCGTGCGCGAGGTGATCTCCGCCTTCCCGAATGCGGGCTTCCACCGGCGCCTGGCGATGCTCACCCTGCAGCGGTTGCGCCGGCACCCGCTGGATCCCTTGCCGATGATGCGCTGGTGACGCGATGGGCCTGTCTCGCCAAGCCGACGAACGGTCGTTGACTTATATAGTTAGGACTCCTAACTTACTCGCCATGATCGATACCCCCTTCCAGCGCAGGCAGGCCACCCGGGGCCTGGAACAGCTCGCCCACCTCGTGCGCGCGCAATCGTGGCGCCAGGACGGCACGCCTTCGCTGCCGCCGACGCAGGCGGCAGTGCTGCGCATGCTGCAGGGCGTGCAGGACGGCCTGCGTGCCCGCCAGATCGCAGAGCGCCTGGGCGTGTCGCCGGCCAGCCTCAGCGACTCGCTGAAGGCGCTGGAAGGCAAACAATGGATCCGTCGCACGCCAGACCCCGACGATGCGCGCGCGGCGCGCGTAAGGCTGACCTCCTCCGGCTCGCGCATGGCCACGCAGTTGCAGCGCCCGGACCAGGGCATGGGCTCGCTGGTTGAATCGCTGGGCGAAACCGACCTCGGCGCCCTGCTGCGCGTTACCCAGTTGCTGGTGAACGAGGCGCAGGAACAGGGCCTGGCCACCGGCCTGCGGACCTGCCTGGGCTGCGAGTTCTTCCGCCCCTTCGCCTCGGGCGAATCCGGGGCACCGCATGTCTGTGCCTTCCTCGGTACACCGTTCGGCGATGCCGAACTGCGCGTGGACTGCGCCGAACAGCAGCCCGCCGATGACGCACAACGGCTTGGAAGCGTGGCCCGCTTCCGCCAACCGACTCCGCCGTAGGCGGAAACAAGATGGGCGGCGCCCGACTGCAATCGGACGCCGCCCGGTACCTCCCACCCACCCTGCAAGAGCAAGCAAGAGGAATTCGATTATGCGCCAGAACACATCCCGCAAAAAAACATCCACCACACGCTTCGCACTGGCCACCGCGCTCGCGCTGGTCGTCGGCGGTCTGCAGGCCCATGACGGCACATCGCACACCGGCGGCATCAAGCCCGCCGCCGACAAGGCGGTGGTCGCCGATTTCGACATCGTGCACACCAGGATCACCACCGAGAAGAACATCGCCACGTTCCACATGGCCGTGTCCGGCAAGGCCGGCAAGAGCACGCCCGCCGCCACCGGCAAGCTGGCCGGCAGCGATGTGTTCTCCTACGTGTGGCCGACCACGATCGATCCGTACGAAGTCGGCTTCGAGAAAGGCGCCGGCATCCTGGCGATGGCGGTCACCGCGCACCCGGATTTCGACGACACGCCGCTGTACGACGAGAACGGCGACGGCAAGCTCGACAATGACGGCAACCTCTGGCACAGCCACTGGGTCGTGCTGAAGCCGAACGAGGCCTGCGGCCC
Organism: Pseudoxanthomonas sp. PXM03; assembly: GCF_014852005.1. Classification (GTDB taxonomy): domain Bacteria; phylum Pseudomonadota; class Gammaproteobacteria; order Xanthomonadales; family Xanthomonadaceae; genus Pseudoxanthomonas_A. The sequence goes on from NZ_JACVAU010000002.1 coordinate 382,964, forward strand.
CGGCGCGCTCGCGGTGGTCGACATTCCCGAAGGCAGCAAGCCTCGCCTGCCCAAGACCTGGCCGGGTTTCCCGATCCTGCTCGACAGCCCGGGCTGGAGCCCCACGCTCAACGCCGAGACGGTGGAAGTGAAGGTGCCGTTCGACGACATCGGCGTGGTCACCGCGGGCAGCTTCGACGGCGTCACCGCCGGCCTGCGCGTCAATGCCAGCGTGCATGCGCCGCTGCTGTGCGTGGTGGACGTGTTCAAGGTCGCTTCGGGCAACCTGAGCCTGCCCGGCAAACCCAACCAGTAAACCGCTGTACGCGCCACGCGGTGACGGTCCGCTTCCCGGACCGTCACCGCCGCGCATCACGAGATCACCCCCATGACAACGCAACCCCGACCGGCGCCACCCTGGCAGGTGGACCGCTGGTTCAACACATCCGAAGCCATCACCCTGGAATCCCTGCGCGGCAAGGTCGTCGTGCTGGAAGCCTTCCAGATGCTCTGCCCCGGCTGCGTGTCGCACGGCCTGCCCCAGGCCGCGCGCGTGCATGCCACGTTCCCCGACGACCAGGTCGCCGTGATCGGACTGCACACCGTGTTCGAACACCATGACGCGATGACGCCGGTGTCGCTGCAGGCCTTCCTGCACGAGTACCGCATCGGTTTCCCGGTCGGCGTGGACCGCCCCGGCACGCACGGGCCGATCCCACGGACCATGCAGGCTTATGCGATGCGCGGCACGCCCACGCTCACCCTCATCGACGCACAGGGACGCATCCGCCACCAGCACTTCGGCCAGGTCAGCGACCTGGTGCTGGGCGCGCAGATCGCGGCGCTGGTGCATGAGGCGCACGCGGGCTCACGTGCCGGTGGAGCGCAATCCCGGACGGTGACGGGTGAAAGCTGCGGTCCGGAGGGATGCGCGCTGCCTGCGTGAAGCCGCTGGCCGGTGGCCACCGGTAGTGGCGTTGGATGAGGCACAGGGGTTTCACGGCGCGTTCGCGCCCGTTGGGTTTGGATAGCACCATGCACCGTTCGGCCACCCCTGCCACCTTCCCGCTGATGCATCGTCTGGCCTTCATGGGCCTGGGGATGACCTTGGCGCTGATCGGTGGCGCGCTGTTCCCGTAACCCGGTTCCTCAGACCAGCGAAGGGTCCAGTTCCGCCGCCCAGGCCAGTGCAATCACCCGCTCCTCCGGCGCGAACGTCCGCATCTCGGTCTGCGGCATCAGGCGATCGACCACGCCGGTCACCGCCACCAGCCACCGCTTGTCCGTCACTACCGCCGCCCGCGCGAAGCGCGCGTACTCCCCGCGCTTCGCCAACGCGTAGCGCAGATCCTTGCCGATCACGTCCACCGACAGTCCGTGCAGGTCGCTGATGTCGCCGAGTACGGCGATGCGCGGAAACTGCGCCAGGCGCATTTCGATATCGGCGATGCAGGCGTCATAGTCCTCGCCGGTCAATTGGTCGCTGAAGCGGTAGGCAGCCACGTGCGGTGGGCTGCTCAGGATCTCGATCATGCCGGGCATTCCGTCGAAGGGAGTGCCCGACCATACCCGTCGGCACCCGCAGGCGCGTCAAGGACGCTTCACGAAACTGGATCGCGTGCCACGTCGCGCCCCATCATCATCTCGATGACCCGCGCGGAACCGCCTTCGTGGAAACCCGTTTGCGGAGCGAAATCGCGCGGGTTGTGGAAGGTGCCGAACAGCAGGTCGAACACCGGCAATTCGGAATAGTTCTGCCGGTGCAGGCCGCGCGCGTGATGCCAGGAGTGCATCTCGGGGCGCTCGACGAACCAGCCCAGCCAGCGCGGCGTATTCACGTTGGCATGGGTGAGCATCGCCAGCAGCGTGGCCGCCAGCAGTGCAAACGTGGTCGCCTCCGGACTCAGCCCGACGACCAGCGTCAGCGCGAGACTGCCGACGGCGGTCCAGCCCAGCGTATCGAGCGGGCTGAACCAGAACGTGCTGAACGTATCCAGCCGCTCCGCACTGTGATGCAGCTGGTGGCCGAAGCGCCACAGCACGTCGCTGGCATGCAATGCACGGTGCCACGCGTACGCGAGTGCCTGGTACACCAGCAGGCCGACCAGTCCACCGACCGGCCACGCGAGATGGCTCAGGTCGACCAGCTGCAGGGGCAGCAGGTATTGCGTCCACAGCATCGGCAGATAGGACGACAGCAGGAAGTAGAACACCGCCGCCAGCAGGCCCCGCGTGCGCCAGCGCGCGACGCGCGGGAGCACGCGCGCGGGGGCGATCGCCTCCCACAGCATCAGCACGGCATACATGCCGAAGAAGGCGAACGACAGGGGGTGAAGCAGGAGTTCGAGGGGCGATGGCATGACGGCAGCAGCTCTGTTCTACTACGGGGGAGGCGGCACGATACGGGCCGCCACGCCCTGGCACCGCAGCCATTTCTGCCGCCAACCTGACATTTCCGTCATGCCGCGCCGCGATCCCCCCACCATCGCCCTGCTCGCCACCCACGGTGCCGCCGCGTCGGTGCTGTACGGCATGTACGACCTGTTCAATTCCGCTGGTCGCGACTGGCCGGCGATGATCGGGGAGCCACCGGGTGCTTCGGTGTTCCGTCCCATCGTGGTGGCGCGCGACACCACGCCCATGCCGGTCATCAACGGCATCGTGGTGACCCCGGAAGTCGCGATGCGCGACCTGCCCGCCCCGGATTTCATCTGCATCCCCGACCTGGCCATCTACCCGGGCAACATCGCCCTGCACGGCTACGAAGAGGAAGCCCACTGGCTGCGGGACTGCCATGCCCGCGGCAGCGTGATCGCCGCCGCCTGCACCGGTGCGATGCTGCTGGCGGAAACCGGCCTGCTCGACGGCAGCGATGCGACCACGCATTGGGCGTACTGCGACGCGATGGCCGAACGGCACCCCCGCGTGAAGGTCCATCCGCAACGCGTGGTCGTCACCGCCGGACCGGACCAGCGCCTGGTGATGGGGGGCGGGGGTTCCAGCTGGCAGGACCTGTCGCTGTACCTGATCGCACGCGTGGCCGGCATCGAATGCGCCATGCAGACGGCACGCGTGTTCCTGATCGACTGGCACCAGACCGGCCAGCAGCCCTTCGCCAACCTGGCGCGTACGCGCACCAATTCGGACACCGCGGTCACCCGGTCGCAGGTGTGGATCGCGCAGCACTACGACACGCCAGCGCCCGTCGCGGGCATGTTGCAGGCCAGCGGCCTGGCCGAGCGCACGTTCGCGCGCCGGTTCCAGCAGGCGACGGGCCTGTCACCGCTCGAATATGTGCACACGCTGCGGCTGGAAGAAGCCAAGCAGCAGCTGGAAGCCGGTGACGACGCCGTCGAAGCCATCGCACAGGCCGTGGGCTACGAGGACGCGGCCTACTTCAGCCGCCTGTTCCGGCGCAAGGTCGGCCTGTCGCCCGCGCAGTACCGCCGGCGCTTCGGCGGCATGCGCCGCATGCTGCAGCAGGCGGGCGCACCCTAGCGCCCGCCGCGCATCCGCACTCACGCGCGCCGCAACGACCAGAAGCCGATGTCGCGTCGCACGCGATAGCCAAGCTGCTCGTACAACTGCTTGGCCCGCGGATTTTCATGGCTGACATGCAGGAACGGCTGCATGCCACGCGCCAGCGTGTCGTTGGTCAGCCACACGGTCAGGCGACGCGCGTAGCCGCGGCCATTGAAGTCCGGGTGCGTGCAGATCGCGCTCATCTCGCGGGTGGCGTCGCTGCCCAGCCGCTCCCCGATCATCGCGGCCAGCCGGCCGTGTTCGTAGATGCCGAAGTAACGTCCCATGTCCATCGTGCACGGCCTGAAGTAGTGCGGATACACCAGGGCCGTCAACGCCAGTACGTCGGCCCGCTGGGCTTCGCCCAACGGCACGATCTCCGGCCCGTCCACGGACGCCAGCGGCGCATCGCAGACCATCTGCGCCAGCGGCCGGAACGCCTGCAGCGCCCAGCCCGCCGGCACCGTGGGCGCGACGCCGAGCAGATAGACCGATTCACCCGGCGCGACCAGGCGTTCGAAGGCATCGCCGACGCGGACCGCAGGGGACGCGACCCCGAGGAACGGCGCGTGGTCGGCGGGATACCGGGCAACCTCGCCCGCGCGCAAGGCGATGTCGCGGTGGATCGAATCCAGCGCGGCCCAGAATGGATTGTCGAGTGTGTCGGTCATCGGCGGGCACGAGGTGCGGAACCGTGATTATCCACGCCGGGCACGCAAGGTCACGACGCGGCGAACCATGGTGCATCCCACCGCCGCGCTACGTATGCTGCGCGCATGACGAACCCTGTCCTCCGCTTCCTGCTGCGCGTTTTCCCGATTGCGTCTGCGCTTCTTGTGGCGGCCTGCGCCACCGCACCGCCCGCCCCTGTGCGTCCGCCGGCCGACACGCGCAGCGAAATCATGCGACGCATGCCGGCCAAGGTCGCCGACCGCGAACGCTGGGCCGCCGACATCGAGACCGCGTTCGCGGCCCAGCGCATCGAGCCCAACAGCGAGAACATCTGCGCGGTGCTGGCGGTGACCGAACAGGAATCCGGCTATGTCGCCAATCCGGCGGTCGCCAACCTGCCGAAGATCGCACGCGGCGAGATCGACCGTCGCGCGTCGGCCCTGCACGTACCGGGTTTCATGGTGGATGCCGCGCTCGCGTTGCGTTCACCCGACGGGCGCAGCTACGCCGAGCGGCTGCGCGCGGTACGCACGGAGCGCGACCTCAGCGACATCTACCAGGACATGATCGGCAGCGTGCCGCTGGGCAGACGGCTGTTCTCCGACTACAACCCGGTGCAGACCGGCGGGCCGATGCAGGTGGGCATTCCGTTCGCGGAATCGAACGCATCGGACTATCCGTATCCCGTCGAGGGCAGCATCCGCGACGAAGTATTCACCCGTCGCGGCGGCCTGTATTTCGGCATCGCCCACCTGCTGGGATACCAGACGCCCTACACGCGCAAGGTGCATCGCTTCGCCGACTACAACGCCGGCTGGTACGCCAGCCGGAATGCGGCATTCCAGAGCGCCGTCGGCATCGCGGCCGGAGTGCCGCTCGCCCTGGACGGCGACCTGCTGAATCCCGGCGCACCGCTGGACACGCCGGGCCAGACCGAACGCGCGGTCCGCAGGTTGGCCGACGCGTTGCGGATGGACGATCGTGCGATCCGCGCCGCACTCCAGCGCGGCAACCGGCTCGACTTCGGCGATACCGACCTGTACGCGCGCGTGTATGCCCTGGCCGAGGCCCGCGCCGGCAAGCCGCTGCCGCGCGCGATGATCCCCGGCATCAAGCTGGAAAGCCCCAAGATCACCCGCGACCTCACCACCGCGTGGTTCGCCACGCGCGTGGACGAGCGCTACCGGCATTGCCTGCAGCGCTGAGCACACGCGTCAGCCGGCCAGCCCGCCCCACCAGCGCGCGAACGCCTGCCACGGCTGCGTGCCCGGCACCACGTGCATCAGCACGAAGTTGACCACGAACACCAGCGTGACGAAGCGGAACACGCCACGGCCACGCGGAGCGCCACGTTCGCACCACATGAGCAGCCCCAGCACGGCGAAGGTCAACGCATAGCCAACCCACGACGGATTGATGCGCACGCCTTCGGGCAAAAGCGCCAGCACCAGGCGCGCCATCGCCGGATCGATCATCACCAGCGCCGTGGCCACCATGTATCGCGCGTGCAGTGCGGAGTCGCGACGATGACGGATGGCCAGGCCCCAGAACAACGCCAGCATCACCGACGCCGCCGTGCCCAGGTACAGCAACATCGCCTGCAGGCTGAACATCTCCGGCGGTGCCGCGGCCATGCGCAGCTGCGACAGCCACAGCGCCGTCACCAGCACGCCCGGCATCACGCCGTACGAGAACTGCCCCACCTGCCGGTGGAGCGACATGCGCCGCGTCCGCACCAGCCAGGGCTGTACCAGCAGCATCGCCATCCATGCCAGCATGAGGCCGGCATGCAGGTGCGTGACCAGATCGGCCAGGCTCAACCGGCTGAAGTATGTCTTCCAGAATCCCGCCAGCACCAATGCCGCCAGCGCCAGGATCCACACCGCGCTGCCAATGCCCCATGGGCCAGCCCGGCGCGGCACCGCGCCCGTTGCAGAAACCGCCATCACACCACCTTTGTCCGGATCGTGGCAGGTTGAACGCCCCGCCCGGCCGGTACCGGCCAGCCGTCTGTCGAATTCCGCCCGCCCCACTCGTCGCATCCATGAAGGCGCCATTCCGGCGTCGCATTCCCGGAGGTTTCCCATGCCTTACATCGATGGTTTCGTGGCCGCCGTGCCGACCGCCAACAAACAGAAGTTCATCGACCATGCCAACCATGGCGACCCCGTGTTCATCGAACAGGGCGCCACCCGTGTCATCGAGTGCTGGGGCGACGACGTGCCCGACGGCACCGTCACCGACTTCCGCAAGGCCGTGCAGGCGAAGGAAGACGAAAGCGTGGTGTTTTCGTGGATCGAGTGGCCCGACAAGCCCACCCGCGACGCCGGCATGAAGAAGATGATGGAAGACCCGCGCATGTCGCCGGAGAACAATCCGATGCCGTTCGACGGCAAGCGACTGATCTATGGTGGCTTCACTCCGGCACTGGAACTGGGTAGCACGGGGGCGCCTTCATCCTATGTCGACGGCTTCATCCTCGCGGCACCCACGGCGAAGAAGGCCGCCTTCACCGACTATGCCAACACCTTCGACACCATCTTCATGGGGTTTGGCGCCACCCGGATCATCGAAGGCTGGGGCGACGACGTGCCACGCGGCACGCAGACCGACTTCTTCCGCGCAGTGCAGGCGAAAGACGACGAAACCGTGGCGTTCTCGTGGGTGGAGTGGCCGGACAAGGCCACGCGCGATGCCGGCATGCAGAAGATGATGGAAGACCCGCGCATGGACCCGTCCAATCCGGACAATCCGCCGATGCCGTTCGACGGCCAGCGCATGGTCTATGGCGGATTCTCGCCGGTAGTCGAACTGCGCGGCTGACTTGCGCGCGCATCACCGCACGTCGGGGGCCATGCCAAGTCGGCCCCCGGCGCGAGATCGACCAGGAAGAACTCGCCCGATGCGTCGCCATCGGCCTGGGCGAACAACAGCCGCCTTCCGTCCGGCGACAGCAGCGGCCCCACCTGGAAGACATCATCGTGCGCCGGAACGCGGCCGCGTTCGCGCCACGCGTCGCCGTCGCGATCGTAGACATACAGGTGCGAGCGGGTGCCGCGATGGGCGACCACCACCAGTACCCGGCCATCACGCGCGAGATCGGCCTCGTATTCATCGGCCGCCGTGTTGACCGGCGCCGGCAGCGGTTCGACATCCCAGCGACCGTCGGCACGCGGCGTGGCGATGTAAAGATCACGTCCGCCGATGCCTCCCGGCCGGTGCGATCCGAACAGCAGGCGGCCATCCGGCAGCGGCCGCGGCAGCAGTTCGGTCTGCGGCGAATTCACCGGCGCGGGCAGCCGCTCGGGTTCGCCGAAGTGGCCGTCGGCGTGGCGCGGCACGCGCCAGATGTCCAGATCGTCCTTGTTCGCGCGGTCACTGGCGTAATACAGCCAGGTGCCATCGTGGCTGTAGGCGGGATCGGTTTCCAGCGCGTCGGCTGCGCCGGCGAAGGTCGGCTCGCGTGGCGCACGCCATCGCCCGCCTTCGCACCGCGAAGACAGCAGGCGATAACGGTCGAACGACGGCGGTGCGCGGAAGAAGAACACCTCGCGACCGTCCGGGGAGAACACGGGCGACGATTCATACTGGTCACTGCTCAGCGCAGGCGGCGTCCATCGCTGCGGAACAGGAATGGGGAGATCCCCGGGTTCACCCGCCGTGCCGTCGATGGCGAGACCGGAAAGCAGCAATAGACCCGTGGCACGCAACATGTCGGCTCCTCATCGCAGGGCTGGCGCGACGCTACGCGGCACGCTGCGCTGGGCGAAGCGAACATTCCGCAAGCCAGCCTTGAGCCCCGCTCAACGTGCGACGCCGTCGATCCGCGCCGGCACGCGTCACGATTCCTGCGGCCTGAAGACAGCGGTCCCCACTCGAGGATGTCCATGCAGACCCGAACGAACCCGCATGGTGCGAAGACTCGATCGCGCGTGCACGCATGCGGTGCATCGCGCGTCCCTGGCGGACATCGACGTTCTCCACGCGCACGTATACGCATGCACGTGGCATCGCTGCACAACGCTGGCGCAACGCGCACCGTTCGCGTGCAAGGGACTGCGTGAAAAGCGTGCGAAGAATGCAAAGAACGGAACGATGATTACTTTCGTTGTGCACCGCGCCATCGTGTGATCCATGCCTCGTTTCGAGCTGTTTGCTGCCGCCTAAGGTGCAGGCGGTAGCACGGCGATGACAGCAATGTGTAACGCCCACTACCCGGAGTGCGGGCGGTATCCGCGTGGCCGCTGACGGCACTCGCGCAAGAACTACTTCGACACCACACAGCACATTCAAGGGGCGCACCGCATGGGCAACAGAGAGAAGCCGCACGTACGTGTTTCGAGCACGCCATTGGCATCCGCAGTGAAATGGGCCCTCGCCGCCGCCACTCTGGTCGGCAGCAGCACCGCCGTCGCGCAGACGACGGAACCTTCACCTGCACCGGCGGCGACGCCGCCGGCAGAGGAAGCAACCACGCTCGATACCGTCTCGGTGCTGGGCAGTCGTGGGCAGCCGCGCACCGTATCCTCCTCCGCCGTGCCGATCGACATCATCAGTGCCGAGGAGTTCCGCAACCAGGGCGCCACCGATGCGCTCGACCAGCTGCGCGTGCTGGTGCCTTCATTCAATGTCAGCACCATCCCGATCGATGATGCCGCCAGCCTGATCCGGCCGGCCAACCTGCGCGGCCTGCCGCCGGACAACACGCTGGTGCTGGTCAATGGAAAGCGCTTCCACCGCTCCGCCGTGATCACCTTCCTGGGCCATGGCCTGTCCGACGGCTCGCAAGGCCCCGACCTGTCGGTGTTTCCGTCGCTGGCGCTGGAGCAGGTGGAAGTGCTGCGCGACGGCGCGGCCGCGCAATACGGCTCGGACGCCATCGCGGGCGTCGTGAACTTCGGGTTGAAGAAGATCAGCGAAGGCGGGGCTTTCGAAGCCTTCGCCGGCCAGTACTACGAAGGCGATGGCTTCACCACCCAGTACTCCGCGCAGATCGGTCTGCCGCTGACCGAGCGCGGCTACGCCACGCTGACCGCCGAATGGCGCCAGGCCGATGACACGTCGCGCAGCGTGCAGCGCAACGACGCCGCCGCCGCGATCGCGGCCGGCTATCCCGGCGTGCCGGTGCCGGCACAGATCTGGGGCTCGCCGAAGGTGGACGACGACCTCAAGTTCGTCGCCAACCTCGGCATCACCGGCGACAGCGTCGATGTCTACCTGTTCGGCAACTACGCGCAGCGCGAGGTCGATGGCGGCTTCTACTTCCGTGACCCCACCGCGCGCTCCGGTGTGTACTCCAACGACGGGGGCGAGACCCTGCTGATCGGCGACACCACAGGCGCCGGCGGCTGCCCGACCATCGCCCTGCGCGACGCGGGCGGCAATCTGATCCCGTACAGCACCGTCAGCACGGCAGTGGCCGCGTTGCCGGCCAATTGCTTCACCTTCCTGTCCACGTTGCCCGGGGGCTTTACGCCGCGCTTCGGCGGCAGCCTGGAGGACATCTCCGTGGTCGGTGGCGCCAAGGGCACCTGGGGCAGCGCATGGCACTGGGATGTCAGTGCGACCTACGGCCGCAACGATATCGACTTCGTCATCTACAACACGGTCAATGCGTCGCTCGGCGCGGCGCAGCCCGCAGGCCTGCGCTTCAGTCCCGGCGGCAATACCCAGACCGAGAAGGGCGTGAACTTCGACGTCGGCCGCGACATCGAGACCTCGTTCACCGCCGAAGCCCTGCGCCTGTCCGCAGGTGCGGAATGGCGCGAGGAGAGTTTCGAGGTGAAGGCCGGTGACGATGCCTCCACCGGCATCGGCCCGTTGACCGAACAGGGTTTCGCCCTGGGCTCGAACGGCTTCAATGGCTTCAGCCCGCGCACCGCAGGCGAATGGGACCGGCGCAACTGGGCGGTCTACCTGGACCTGGAGGCGCAGTTCACCGAACAGTTGCTGCTGGCCGCCGCCGTGCGCCACGAGGATTTCGACGACTTCGGCAGCACCACCAACGGCAAGCTGACCGCGCGCTTCGATGTGTCCGACACCTTCGCCCTGCGTGGCGCGTACAACACCGGCTTCCGTGCACCCACGCCCGGCCAGGCCAACATCAGCCAGATCAGTACCGCGTTCAACGGCAGCGTGCTGGAGGACATCGCCACGCTGCCGCCGACCAATCCCATCGCCATCCTGAAGGGCGCGCGGGCGTTGACGCCGGAAGAGTCCAAGAACCTCTCGCTGGGCATGGTGTGGAACAGCGGCGATTGGCTGGTCACCCTGGACGGCTACCGCATCGAGGTGGAAGACCGCATCGCCCTGAGCACCAGCTTCGCGCTGACGCCCGAGGAACGCGATGCGCTGGTGGCCTCCGGCAATCCGGAAGCGGCGTCGCTGAGTTCGGTGACCTACTTCGGCAACGCGTTCGACACCACCACCACCGGCGTGGACCTGGTCACCAGCGTGGAAACGGACCACTTCGGCGGCACGACCACCTATTCGCTCGCCGCCAACTGGAACAAGACCGAGGTGGACCGCTACGACCCCAACTTCATCAACGAAGCCCGCGTCTACAAGATCGAGGAATCGCTGCCGAAGACCAAGGGCTATTTCAGCATCAACCACAAGCGCGAGGTCTTCCACGCGAACCTGCGCCTGGGCTACTACGGCTCCTGGTACGAGGATCACCTGGACAGCGGCGCCATCAGCATCGACGACGGCGGCCTGCCGATCTACGAGGACAGCAAGGTGATCGTGGATGCCGAAGTGGGCTGGACGTTCCCCTCCGGCCTGTACGTCAACGTCGGTGCGCAGAACCTGTTCGACGAAACCCCGGACGACAACCCGTGGGGGGCGTCCGTGGCGGGCGCGGCCTATCCCGTGCACTCGCCCTACGGCTTCAACGGCGGTTTCTACTACGCACGCGTGGGCTGGAAGTTCTGACCGCGCGCACCGGTGCCCCGCACGGGGCACCGGTGGCGTGTCGCGCCAGGTGCGGCCGCGTGCCAGCGGTGCGCGCCTTCATTCGGACGGCGTCACCCGGCCGGGAATGCGGCGACGCGGCGCCTGCGCCTCGCGTTCGTCCATCTCGCGCACACGCCGGCCTGCCTCGCGGACGAGATCCGGCAGCAGGTGGGTCTCGGGCAGGTGTTTCCAGTATTTCTGCGGCATTTCCTGCCGCATCATCCGCGTGTTGAGGCGTGCGGGATTGAAGATGTTGGCGTAGTAGGTGCGCCACAGCGCATCCTCCGCATCGTCTGCCGGCGCATCGGATCGTTGCGCGCCCTCGCCTGCCCACAGCTGCGCGCCATCCCATTGCACGCTGCGATATGGCGTGAGGATGGCCCAGCGCATGCCGGCGAAGCGGCGCATGAAGAACGGTGCGACGCGATCGACGATGAAATGGTCCGGCTCGAACCAGGCGAGATAGTGGTTGTCCTCGCCGTCGATCTGGCGGAAGCGCACGAACGCCTTCATCTTGTGCGTATCGCGCCGCACCGCCTGCGCCCAGCGCGTCGCGCGGTGCACGTCGGCATCGGTGGCGCGGTCGAGCAGCGCGCGCTCACCATTGCCGATGCGCCACAGCAGGCGGTACAGCAGCGCATGCCGGCCGGCATCGCGATGGCACAGCACCGAGGCGGCGAACGCCATGAAGTCCGCCGGCACCGACAATCCCGTCCGCTGCACCGGCTGGTCCATCACGGCTGCACCCCCCAGCAGTTCGCCCTGCGCATCGGCCTGCCATTCCACTGCGTCCGGCGGCAGCGCCGCTTCCCACGCATGCCGTGCCTGCACGCGCCAGGCGTCCAGATCCCACGCAGGCGTCACCGTGGCACGGAACATTCCCGCGACTCAGCCGAAAAGATCGGCCTGGCGCGGTGTGGGCGCCAGTTCGCGTCGCAGGCGCGCCGGATCGTCCAGGCGCTGGCGCGGGTGGTGGTCCAGCAGCACCACGAAGGGCAGCACCTTCTGCAACGGCGCGCGCAACCGTGCCAGGTCCGCGACACGCAGCCGGCCCTGCCGGCGCGAATCGACGATGCGCTGCACGTTGCGTGCACCCAGGCCGGGCACGCGCAGCAGCATCTCGCGCGGTGCGGCGTTGAGGTCGACAGGGAACCGGTCCGGATGCCGCAACGCCCACGCCAGCTTGGGATCGACATCCAGGTCCAGCATGCCGCCCTGCGCGCCGGTGTCGCCGACGATCTCCTGCACGTCGAAACCGTAGAAACGCAGCAGCCAGTCCGCCTGGTACAGGCGATGCTCGCGGAGCAGTGGCGGCGCCCGCAGCGGCAGCTGCATGGACGCATCGGGAATGGGGCTGAAGGCGGAGTAGTACACGCGACGCATGCGGAACCTGTTGTACAGGGCATCGCTGGCGACCAGGATCGCGCGATCATCCGCGGCGTCGGCGCCCACGATCATCTGGGTACTCTGCCCGGCCGGCGCGAACTTCGGCGGACGCCTGCGCCTGGGCTGCGCTTCCTGCTTCGTCGGCCTGGCGGCCAGGATGCGCGTGTGCAGTTCGCCCATCGCATCGCGGATGCCCTGCGCCTGCTTCTGCGGCGCCAGCTGCTTCAGGCCCTCTTCCGTCGGCAATTCCACGTTGATGCTCAACCGGTCCGCGTAGCGGCCGGCGGCGGCGAGCAGTTCCGGCGATGCTTCCGGGATGGTCTTCAGATGGATGTAACCAGCGAAGCGATGGTCTTCGCGCAGGCTGCGCGCGACCTCCACCAGCTGCTCCATGGTGTAGTCGCCATTGCGGATGATGCCGCTGGAGAGGAACAGGCCCTCGATGTAATTGCGTTTGTAGAACTCCAGCGTCAGCCGCACCACCTCGGCCGTGGCGAAGCGCGCGCGCGGCACGTTGCTTGAGACACGGTTGACGCAATAGGCGCAGTCGTAGATGCAGAAGTTGGTCAGCAGGATCTTCAGCAACGACACGCAGCGCCCGTCCGGCGTGTACGAGTGGCAGATGCCCATGCCCTCGGTGCTGCCGATGCCCCCTTTGCCCAGTGAATGGCGCTTGCCTGCGCCGCTGGAGGCACACGACGCGTCGTACTTCGCCGCGTCGGCCAGGATCGCGAGCTTGTCCTTCAGTTGCATGGCGTCATGGTATCCGGCGCACGCTCATGCGATGAGACGATGCGGGCCATCGGCGCACGCAATCGCGGCCCCGCCCCCACCCTGCGGACAGCGCCATGCGCTGCCCGCCCTGAATGAGGGCGATGGCATGAACATGACGGGCATGCGAGCGCGGGCACATGCGCAGCGACGGTTCCGGTTTCCGGCCCCGCCAGGAGACCGGAAACCTCGGAACGCCCGTCAGAAGTCGAAGCGTGCGGCGATGGAGAGCGGCACCGATACACGCTTGCCGGTATCGTTGATCGAACCCAGGCCCAGGCCACCGATGGCGCTGTCATCGCCTTCCAGATCGGCGATGTAGCGCACGCCCGCCTGCGCGGTGATGCTGAAGGTCTCGTTGACCGGGATCAGCACGCCGATATCCACGCCGGCGCTGGCCGCCCACTTCTTTTCGGTGAAAGGCGCGTTCTCGATGGTGATGGCCGCATCAGGGATGTCGAACGTGGCGCGGATGTCGTCGGTCTGCGTGGCGCCCAAGCGGCCGGCGATGAACGGGCGCGTGTAGCCCGGTTGCATGAAGTAGTACCGGTATCCGGCTTCGACCGTCAGCGCTTTGTAGTCGCTGAAGGTCCCGTAGACCGGCAGTTCGGTATTGAGCGCCGGCACGAAGGCACCGCCCACGCGCACGGTGCCCGGATCGGTTTCGGTGCGCCGCAACTGACCGAAGATCTCCGCCCGATCGCTCAGCCCGTACGAGAATTCGAGACCGTATGTCACCGCCTGGTCGTAGATGTCTTCATGCGTGCGCGGCTGGATGCGCAACTCCGCACTGATGCCGGCCAGATCCGGATTGAGCGGCCCGAGGTCAGGCACCGGCGCCACGGCGCCATCATGCACATCGCCACTGACGGGCGTATCCACGCCACCGAACAACGACATCGAGAACTTGCCCTGCTCGGGGCCGGACGCGAACGCGGGAGTGGAAACAGCGAGCAACACCAAGCCAGCCAACCTTGTGTTCATGACGGTATCCAGGATGAAGGGTGGGATGCCGTGGCGTGATGCACACGACGCCTCCCTTACGTGTATACGCGCGGGTTGGATTCACTTCTTGATGCAGCGAGGTTGCAATGGCGTTCCCTTCACGCGCCCTGCACGCGCGTGAACGGGTAACGCATCGCCTGTTGGACCTGCGCGCGACGACTGCACGCACCGCCGCGTTTTGTCCCCAGGGGACGGGTTGGATGCACTCCGTTGACAGGTGGAATGTGCGGTCCCGAGCGACGCTAGTGGACAGCGCGCACCCACGGCGCGAGGACGCGCAACCAGTGCGCACGCCAGGTGAGCACGAATGCGGTGGTGAGCGCGCCCGCCGCGAGACTCATCACCCACACCAGCACCGCCATGGAAGCGTGGTCGACCACCAGACACAGGGCCAGCGCGACGACCAGGCCGGCGGCACCCAGCAGGCGCAACAAGCCCGGCGTATGACGGGAACATCCGCGCACCCATACCTGCTGCGCGTGGGGCTGCATCGACAGCGCCAGCCAGCCCATGCCGGCGAGGCTGGAGAGCAACGCCGCCAGCAACAGGCATCCCGCCATGGAGTCAGGCATGCGACGCCTCCACCCCGGTCACCCGCATCCCGGCGGCAACGGCACGCCGCTTGAGGGTACGCGCCGTGATGCACGCCACGGCGGCGGTCACCAGCAATGACAGGTCAACGCCCGCGACAGGCCAATAGCCCGTGCGCAGCGTGGCGAGCAGGTGGTCACCGGTCGTCACCCAGTTCAGCAACACGGCCGCCACGGCCAGCACCGCTATCGCCCCGGATTGCTCGCGCCATGCGGGATTGGCGAGCCCGCGCGCGACCGGTGCGCTGCGCCAGCCGGCATGCAGCAACGCCAGCACCCAGGTTCCCCAGAAGGCGTAGCGCTCCCAGTCCCCGCGTGCCGGCAGGCCCTCGGGCAGCAGGCGGTTGGCGACCAGTATCCCGAGTGCGGCCAGCACCATGCCCGTCACCGTGGTGACGGCCAGGGCATCGACCACCCTCGCACCCTGGCTGCCACGCTGGGCATGCTGGCGCTTGCGCTTCTCGACGAAGAACACGAACCCGGTCGCGATGCACACCGCACCCGCCAGCCCGCCCAGCACGTAGAACCAGCGCAGCAACCAGTGACGGAAGTGCTGCAGGTGCAGGCCGGTGAGGAACTCGCTGACGCGACCCACCGGGGTGGCGGCAGGATCCTCGCGGATCAGTTCGCCGGTCGATGCCTTGTAGTGGATGCCGTCGCCCACCAGCGCGATGCGGTCGGTACCCGCGCGGTAGACGCTGACGTAGCCATTGGCATCGCCCACGTGCTGCAGCACCAGGAAGCCGACGTCGCCCGCCTTGTCCTTCGCCTCCCAGCGGCGTTGCGCATCGGCCACCATCGCGTCGACATTGGCCAGGCCCGCAGGCACGCCCGCGCGCTCATGCGGCAGGCCGGTCTCGCGCGCTTCCACTTCCGCGTGCAGGTCATGCAGTCCGTGCAGCTGCGTGTGTCCGAGCGGGAAGTAGTACGTGGCGGCGAAGATCAGCAGGCCGGTGAACGCGAAGAAGAAATGGAACGGCAGTGCGACGACGCCGGTCAGGTTGTGCAGGTCCAGCACGCTGCGCAGGCGCGCCTTGTCGGGACGGAAGGTGAAGAACTCGCGGAAGATCTTGCGGTGCATCACCACGCCGCTGACCAGCGCGGCCAGCATCACCAGCGCGGAGAAGCCAACGATCCAGATGCCCAGGTTCTTCCAGTCCAGGGTCAGACCGTAGTGCATGGGATAGAAGAAGCCGCTGCCGACCTTGAGCCTGTCGTTGGGCAAGGGCGTGCCGTCGCGCGGATCGAGGGTGCCGTCGGCCCAGATGGTCTCCTCCGGATCCTTCGCATTCGGCACTTCGTAACCCGCGAACACCTGCAGCACCGGATCGCGGTGGGTGGTGTAGGCGCTCCAGCTGACCACGGTATCGAAGCGGGCCGGCATCTCGCCGTTGACGCGGGGGCGCATCGCGTCCACGGCCGCCGGCAGCGGCTGCATGCGCTCGAAGGCCGGACGCAGCACCTTTTCGTACGAAGGCATCGGTTGCGGCTCGAAACGCGTGGACGGAATCGCCCAGCGGTCGATCTCGCGGTCGAACACCGAGAGCGCGCCGAAGAAGAACGCGGCCATCAGCACGAAGCCCAGCACCAAGCCGAACCAGGTATGCAGCCATGCCATGGCCTGACGGAAGCTCGGGAACATGTCGGCCTCCTCAGACCAGCAGCGATTGCACGAACGAGCCCGTGCCCGCCAGCAACGCACCGCCGCCGGCCAGTACCGCCCACACCACCCACACCCGGCGCGCCGCGAACGCCCAGAGGAACGCCACCAGGAACGCCAGCACGCCCAGCAGGCTGGCGAGGAACTCCGCGTCGTGGAAGTCCATGCCGGCAGCGAACATCAGGCTCGCGCCGGTGGCGACGATGCCCCAGGCGAATGCATAGCCGCCGAACACGGCGGCGGCGATGCGCGCCGCCAGTTGCAGGCGCGGCGCGTGGGGGGAAGCGGCGATGGTGCGGGACATGGCGATGGCTCGTGTCTCGGTACGGGAAGCGGCGGCTCAGAACCGCCAGTTCAGGCTGAGCGTGTAGTTGCGCGGCGCGCCGTAGTAGCCGCTGTAACGCAGCGTGTTGATGTACTTCTCGTCGCCGAGGTTGTTGACGTTGAGCCGGAGCGTGGCGTTGGGCAGGAAGTCCCAGGCGGCGAACGCATTGAGCACCGCATAGCTGTCCTGGCGAACGGTGAAGCCGCTGGATTCCACGTTCGAAATGCTGCTCTGCCAGCGCCCGCCGATACCGAAGGACAGTGCCGTGTAGGTCGGCAGGCGCGCGCTCAGCAACAGGTTGGCCGTCCGGCGTGGCACCCAGCGATAGGTATCGTCTCCATCCTGCCCGGTCAGCTTCAGCGCGGTATAGCCGAACACCATGTCGACGTTGTCGCTCAGCTTGCCGGTGGCTTCGAATTCGACGCCCTTGGACTCGACGTCCACGCCTTCGTAGTAGAACTGGCCAAGGTCGTTGTAACCGGCACCGGTTGCCAGGCCATCCTGCTCGGCCCGGAACACGGCCAGCGTGGTCAGCAGGCGCTTGTCCAGCCAATCGGCTTTCACACCCAACTCGTAGTTCGACCCCTTGGTCGGATCCAGGTAACGCCCGTCAGCGTCCGACTGGCTCTGCGGCTGGTAGATGTCCGAGTAGCTGACGTAGCCCAATACGTTGGGAGTTAAGTCGAAGGTCAGACCCGCGTAAGGACTGGTCTCGCTCTCGGTCTGATCGAATACCACGCCGTAGTTGACGCCTTCGCGGTGGTACTCGGCGTAGTTGAATCCGACCACGGCCTTAAGCCTGTCCGTCAGCGACAGTCGGGTCGCGCCGTAGGCGCGCTTGAGCCGCTCATCCAGCGTGCTGTAGACCGACAGATCGCCCCACACCGGCTCGGGGATCACGTCACCCGCCCACGGAAAGCCGGGCATCTCGATGTAACCGCAAAGCTCGGTGCCGCACATGGCGCCCGCGTACTGGCTGCTGACGCTTTCGCTCTTGGACCAGCTCACGCCAAGCATGACTTCCTGATCGCGGCCGAACATGGGGAAGTGACCATTGAGCGTCGCCGAGCCCAGGTCGGCAGTGAATTTGTCGGCGCCGCCCCACGGATAACCATACAGCCCCAGATTGGTGCCCGGCTCCAGGCCAGTGGCCGCGAAATCAGTGGCGTAGAACAGCTTGTCGTCGTTGCGGATATCGCGATGGTTGTAGGACAGCTTCATCTGCCAGTCTGCGCCCAGCTGGTGGGTGTACTCGATGAAACCGGTCTTGGTGGTCGTGTCCCAGTACGTCCAGTCCTGGGTGGTCGAGGCTCCGCGATCCCATTCGGCCTGCGTGCCGTCGCTGTACATGAAGCCGAGCGCGCCCCACATGTTGCCGTTGGTCTTTCCTTCCTGCCAGGAATACCCCAGCGTCAACGTGCCGTTCTCGCCGATCTGGCCGTCCACTACGCCATAGAGGAAGTCGCGCGTGTCGTCCTTGCCGCGCAGCCAGGAATCGCCTTCTTCGTGCGCGGCCACCACCCGTCCGGCCCAGGTGCCGTTCTCGGTGAACGGCGTGGAGTAATCGACCTCCGCCCGCGTTGTGCCCCAGGAGCCATAGCTGATGCCGACACTACCCTGCGGCTCGTTGGTGGGGCGCTTGCGCACGTAGTTGATCGTGCCGGCGGCATTGCCCACGCCGGTCAGCAGGCCGTTGGCGCCACGGATGACCTCCAGCTTCTCGTAGCCGAAGGTGTCCTGCGCGCCAGTGACGATGCCCCAGCTGTTGGGCAGACCGACACCATCGATCTGGGTGTTGGCGATGTCGAAGCCGCGCGCGGTGAAGTTGGTACGGTTCGTTTCCCATTCCTCCACCTGGATGCCGGTCGCCATGCGCAACGCTTCGTTGAGGCTGTCGGTGCCGAACTGCGCCATCTGCTCGCTGCTCACCACGCTGATCGACTGCGGCGTCTCTTTGATCGCCAGGTCGAGGTTGGTGGCGCCGTTGCTGACGCGGCTGGCGCGCTGACCGACGACCATCACTGCATCGAGGTCTGTCGCTGTCGCGGAGGCATCTGCGGCCGCCTGGACAGCAGGCACCGCGTCCTGCGGCGCGGCGATCGCCGTGCCCGCCGTACAGGCCAGCGCGATGCAGATGGCGGTACGCAGTCGCGCCGCCATGGCGGGGGTGGCAAGGGAACGGCGGGCACGGGAAGACAGCAGGAAGGGGGACGTGGAGGGCATGGGGGGTATCGGGGAGGGGAAAGGAAGCGGCGCAGCCGTGACGGGCAACGACGTCCCCGCCCGCGACATCGCGCGATGCGGACATTAGATGCGAATGGTTCTTATTTTGCAAGACTGAGGTGTACCGGTTACCCCGCGAGATGCACGCAATACCGGCCCGCGGGCGCCTTGGCCTGGAACGCACGCCCGCTGGACCCGCAGCGCTTGCGGCGAGTACGCGGGCACCCCGGCACGTACGGTGCCGGGGTGCCCGAGGGCCTCGATCAGAGCTTGAACAGCGGCTGCAGGCGTTGCGCCAGCCAGCCCGGGAAGCGAAGCGGCGCATCCAGCGCGGAAACGCAGATGCAGGCGACGCCGGGCACGGTCACCGGCTGGTGCTCGACGTCGCTGTCCAGGTCGGCCACGTCACCGGGGGCGAAGTGGCCCAGCGCATCGTGGTAGGCGCCGCGCAGGATCTGGGTGAGTTCCGTGCCGCCATGGCTGTGCACGGGCATGCTGCGGCCGGGGCCGATCTTCAGCATCAGCAGCGTACCTGTCGGCGTACCCGCCGCCCGGATGCAATGCACGCCCGGCGCCATCCAGCGCCACTTCAAGGCACGGTAGGACGTGCCGAAATAGGGATGCAGGGGCGCCGGCAGGCGATCGTCCGCCTCGTACGGTGCGACACGCGGTGGCGGTGCCACCACGACAGGTTCGTCATCGAGGCGACGCAGCATCGCCTCGCGCAGGACGGCCCGGTGGCCTTCTTCCGGGGCGCCCGGTCCGGGCTGCTGGTGTTCGATCAGCTGCCCTCCGATGCACTCGGCCTCCTCCACGCGCGCGCGGCAGTGCGGGCAGGTTTCCAGGTGCGTGGCGGCGACGATCGCCATCTCGACGGTCAGCGCCCCCGCCGCGTAGCTGAGCAGGGTGGAGGGATCGAGATGATGGTGCGGATTCACGACTGACCTCGTACTTGGCCCTGCAGGCGCAGGAACGCGCGCCGCAGGTGCGACTTCACCGTACCCAGCGGCATGTCCAGCTCGTCGGCGATTTCCTGGTGGCTCTTGGCTTCGAAATACGACATCCGCATCAACCTCGCCTGCACCGCCGGCAGTTCCTCGATGCGGCGTTGCAGGTGGACGTGCTCGGCGTAGTCCTCCGCCGACGTGAAGGGCCGGGCCAACTCCTCGTCCGTGCCCTGGCACGCATCCTCCAGCACCTGCACCCACCCGGGTTCGCGTCGCACGCGGTCGATGTGCAGGTTGCGGCCGATCCGGAACAGCCAGGTGGACACCGCGCCCTGTTGCGGATCGTACATGGCCGCCCGCTGCCACAGGCGCAGCAGCGCCTCCTGCGAGAGCTCTTCCGCCACCGCCTCGGGACTGCCCAGCCCGCGCAGGTACAGGCACAGGCGTGGCATGAAGTGATCGTAGATCCGCATGAAGCTGCCCCGGTCGCGCAAACGCGCGACCGCGATCATCTCGCGGGTCCAGTCATGCGTATCCCGGGTGGAGGGCGTGGGCGTGGACACCGGCCGTGCCGCCCCGCGGGGCGGCGTAATCCTTGTGAAGTCGGACGGCATGGTATGCCAGGCCCCGTTGCTGGTCGTGATGGGCGTATGTACGGGCGGGACCGCCGTTTGGATGCGGCGTCATCCAGTGCCCGGATGCATCCACCCTGCCCCGCACACCGTAGGACGAACCGGTCCACCTCCCGGGAATCCCGACGCATGTCCGTACGCAGCCACCTGCTCGCGCTGTCGATGGGCACCATCGGCGCCTGTGTGGCCGGTCCCGCCCGTGCGGATACCGACGTCCAGCATCAGGAAGCCCGCGCACATGCCCGCAAGGGCGAAACGCTGCTCTACCGCGAATCGCACTGGCGTTACCGGCAGGAGGGAACGGCGCGCCGGCTGGTGCTGTATCGGTGTCCCGATGGCCGTGCGTTCGCGCGCAAGACCGTGGTCGAACGCGCCATGGCCCAGGCACCGGACTTCGATTTCCAGGATGCCCGGGATGGCTATCGCGAAGGCGTGCGCAGCGGGCCGCAGGGGCGCGTGGTCTACGTCCGGTCGGGTGCGCGCGCTCCACTGAAGGAACGTGCGCTGGCCGTACCCGCCGATGGCGTGATCGATGCCGGCTTCGACGCCAGCGTGCGCCTGCACTGGGCGACCCTCCGCGCCGGTGACGACGTGACCCAACCCTTCCTGCTGCCCAGCCGGATGTCCTTCGTGCCGGTACGCCTGCAGCCCGGGCCCTCCGTGCGATGGCAAGGCATTCCCGCGCAGCGCATGACGATGCGACTGGACCGCTGGTATGGCTTCGTCGCGCCTTCGATGGAACTGACCTACGCGGACGCGGACCGGCGCCTGCTGGAGTTCGCCGGCATCGCCACCATCCGCGACAGCGCCGGGCGGCACCAGGACGTCCGCATCGTGTTTCCCGAACCCGCCAAGCCCGCCGATGCAGGCGCCCTGCAGCGCGCACTCGCCACGCCGCTCGTGCAGCGGTGCACGCCCTGAGTGTCGTGCCGCGTGCATCCAATCACCGTCTGCACACGTATGTGCCGTGAATGCAGCGGAGACAGAGCGATGCCGGCCAGCGTTTCATCCACCTCCACGCTGGCGGCACGCGGTCTGGCCGCTGTGCGTCGCTGGTTCGACACGCAGAGGGTGGATGACGAAGACGCAGGCCGCGCCCGGGAGATCGACTGGCTGCGTGCCGCCCCCTTCATCGGCATGCACCTTGCGTGCGTGGCCGTGCTGTGGGTCGGCGTATCGCCTGTCGCGGTGATCGCGGCAGTGGCGCTCTACGCCGTGCGCATGTTCGCGATCACCGCCTTCTACCACCGCTACTTCTCGCACCGCACGTTCCGCACTTCGCGCGTGCTGCAGTTCGTGTTCGCGCTGATCGGTGCCGCGAGCGTGCAGCGCGGGCCGTTGTGGTGGGCCGCGCACCACCGCAACCACCACCGCCATGCCGACACCCCTGCGGACCCGCATTCGCCCGCGGTGCACGGCTTCTGGTGGAGCCACGCGGGCTGGTTCCTCACCCGCGGCGGCTTCCGCACGGACTGGGCGCGCATCCCCGACCTTGCGCGCTATCCGGAGCTGCGCTGGCTGGATCGCTACGACACCGTCGTGCCGGTACTGCTGGCCGCCAGCCTGTATGCGGTCGGGGAACTGCTGGAGTACGTGGCCCCGCAGTGGGGCACGAACGGCCCGCAGCTGCTGGTGTGGGGCTTCTTCGTGTCCACCGTAGTGCTGTTCCATGCCACGGTCACCATCAATTCGCTGGCGCACCGCTTCGGCCGCCGCCGTTTCGACACGCGCGACGACAGCCGCAACAACATCTGGCTCGCGCTGCTGACTTTCGGCGAGGGTTGGCACAACAACCACCACTTCTTTCCAGGTACCGCGCGCCAGGGGTTCCGCTGGTGGGAAATCGACCTGACCTGGTACGGACTGCGGCTGCTCGCCCTGTTCGGCCTGGTGCGGGAACTCAAGCCGGTGCCCGCCTGGGTGCTGGCGAAGGCGAGGCACTGAGCATGCGCATCGCGATCGTGGGTTCCGGCATCGCCGGACTGGCCTCGGCATGGTGGCTGTCGCGCCGGCACGAAGTGGTCCTGTTCGAAGCCAACGACTACCTGGGGGGCCACACGCACACGCACGATGTCGAACAGGCGGGACGGCACTACGCCATCGACAGCGGCTTCATCGTCTTCAACCCGGACCACTACCCGCTGCTGTGCGGGCTCTTCGACGAGCTTGGCGTGGCCTCGCAGCCGACCACGATGAGTTTTTCCGTGCACAGCGCGCGCAGTGGCGTGGAATACAACGCGACCACGTTCGACACGCTGTTCTGCCAGCGTCGCAACCTGCTGTCGCCGCGCTTCTGGGGCATGCTCCGCGACCTGGCGCGTTTCTACCGCGAGGCGCCCGCGTTGCTGGCCGGAGGACAGACGGGCCCCACGCTCGGCGACTACCTGCAGGTCGGCGGCTACGGCGATGCCTTCCGCGATGAACACCTGGTGCCGATGGCATCGGCCCTGTGGTCGTCGCCGCCGCAGGGCATCCTGGCGTTCCCGGCACGGTACCTGGTGCAGTTCATGGCCAACCACCACATGCTGACGCTGGGAGCACGATCGCCCTGGCGCGTGGTGACGGGCGGTTCGAGCACCTATGTACAGGCATTGCGTCGTCGCTGGCGCGTGCAGGAAAGACGGTCCACGCCCGTGCTGGCGATCCGCCGCGACGACGAAGGCGTGGAACTCGACACCCGCCACGGCCGCGAGCGCTTCGACCATGTCGTCCTGGCCTGCCACAGCGACCAGGCACTTGCCCTGCTCCACGACGCGGATGCCAGCGAGCACGCGATCCTCGGCGCCATCCGCTACCAGTCCAACGACACCGTGCTGCACACCGACGCCAGCATGCTGCCGCGCGAACGCAAAGCCTGGGCGGCATGGAATGCGCATGTGCCCCGCGACCCTTCGGCGCCGTGCACGGTGAGCTACTGCATGAACCTGCTGCAGGGCGTCGCGTCGCCGGATCCCTTCGTGGTCACCCTCAACCGCAGCGAGGCGATCGATCCCGCGCGCATCCTCAAGCGCATGCACTACCGCCATCCGGTCTATGACCACGGCATGGTCGCGGCGCAGCAACGCAAGGCCGAGATCCAGGGCCGCCGCCGCACGTGGTTCGCCGGTGCCTACTGGGGCTGGGGCTTCCATGAGGACGGCATCCGCAGCGCACGCGACGTGGTGGATGCCATCGAGGCGCTGGCCTTCCGGCGCGACGCCGAAGCGGTGAGCGCGTGACCGCTCCGCTGGCAAGCGCCGTATACGAGGGCTGGGTGCGGCATCGTCGGCACTCACCACGCGCGCACGCCTTCCGCTATCGCATGGCCCAGCTGTACCTGGACCTGGACGAAGTCGATACCGTGTTCGACCGCCGCTGGCTGTGGTCGGCGGATCGCCGCAACCTCGCGGAGTTCCGCCGGTGCGACTACCTGGCACCGCACGACCGGCCGCTGGTCGAGGCCGTGCGCGACCGCGTCGAACGCGCGTTCGGCCATCGGCCACAGGGTCCGGTCCGCCTGCTGACGCACCTGCGCTACGCCGGCCACGTCTTCAATCCGGTCAGCTTCTACTACTGCTTCCAGCCGGACGGCACCACGCTGGACGCCGTGCTGGCCGAGATCACCAACACGCCCTGGCGCGAACGGCACAGCTACGTATTGCCCATACACGACGGCGTGCCGTACGGCGACGGCTGGGAATGGGGCTTCGACAAGGCCTTCCACGTGTCGCCGTTCCTGCCGATGGACTGCACCTACCGCTGGCGCTTCACGCCGCCCGTAGACGCCCTGCGCGTGCACATGCAGGTCGACCGCGAAGGACAGCGCGCCTTTGACGCCACCCTGACCCTGCTGCGCCGACCCTTGGATGGCGCCTCGCTCGCGCGCGTGCTGTGGCGCTACCCGCTGATGACCACGCAGGTCGTGGCCGGCATCCACTGGCAGGCACTGCGCCTGTGGCTGAAGCGCACGCCAGTGCACGACCATCCTTCACTCGCACGCGAGACCCCATGAACGAGATTGCCGACGTCTCCGCTGTTCCCTCCTACGGTGCGTTCGATCGCCTGCTGCGCTCGCAGCTGCTGGCCCGCCTGGATGCACTGGACCATGGCGTGCTGGTGGTCCGCGACGCGCTGGGCGAACACCGCTTCGGCCACGCCGGCGAGGGAGGGTTGTCGACCGTGCACCTGTGGATCGACGATCCCGCGTTCTATCGCGCGCTCGCCGCGCAGGGCAGTGTGGGCGCCGGCGAGGCCTACATCGCCGGCCACTGGCGCTGCGACGACCTGGTCGGGCTGGTCCGGCTGCTGGTGCGCAACCGCACACTGCTCGATGGCATGGAGGGCGGCCTGGCCCGCATCGGTGGCTGGGCGCTGCGCCGCTGGCACGCACTCCGCCGCAACACGCGCGAGGGCAGCCGCCGCAACATCGCCGCGCACTACGACCTCGGCAACGATTTCTTCGCCCTGTTCCTGTCGTCGGACCTGATGTACTCCTCGGCGATGTTCGCCTCCCCGGACGACGACCTGGAGACAGCCTCCTACCGCAAGCTCGATGCGGTGTGCCGCAAGCTGGCGCTCGCGCCGGGGGACCGCGTGGTCGAGATCGGCACCGGCTGGGGCGGCTTCGCGCTGCATGCGGCGCGCCACTACGGCGCGCACGTGACCACCACCACGATCTCGCGCGAACAGCATGCACTGGCCAGCCAGCGCGTGGTCGACGCCGGCCTGCAGGACCGGGTGACGCTGTTGCTGCAGGACTACCGCGACCTGCAGGGCGCTTACGACAAGCTGGTGTCAATCGAGATGATCGAAGCGATCGGCGCGCAGTACCTCGGCACCTTCTTCGGCAAGCTGGGCAGCCTGCTGCGCCCGGGCGGGCAGGCCTTGCTGCAGGCCATCACCATCGAGGACCACCGCTACCTGCAGGCGCGCGACTCGGTGGACTACATCAAGCGCTTCGTCTTTCCCGGCAGCTTCATCCCCTCGCTCAATGCCATGTATGACGCGAAGACCCGCGCCAGCGACCTGCAGGTCGTCCACCAGGAGGACTTCGGCCTGTCGTATGCGTGCACGTTGCGCGCATGGCGGCGGCGCTTCATGACGCGCCTGGCGGATGTACGCGCGCAGGGCTTCGACGAGCGCTTCATCCGCCTGTGGGAGTTCTACCTGGCGTATTGCGAAGGCGGCTTCCTGGAGCGCTCCATCGGCGTGTCGCATCTGCTGATGGCGCGTCCCGGCCACCCGTCGGGGGCCGCATGAGTCTCCTGCACTCCCTCGGCTGGGTGGCCCTGGTGGCCGCCGCGGTGATGACGCTGGGCTGGCTGTGGCAACGGCACCATGAGAATGCGGGCATCGTCGACGTGCTGTGGTCGGCCTGCGTGGGCGGCAGCGCCGTACTGCTTGCAGTTCTCGGTGATGGCGCGTGGCAGGCACGCGTGACGCTGGCCGTGCTCGGTGGCCTGTGGGGCGCGCGGCTCGCGCTGCACCTGTGGCGACGCGTGCGCCACGAACCGGAAGACGGCCGCTACCGCCATCTGCGCGACCACTGGCAGGGGCACCAGGGCAAGTTCCTGCTGTTCTTCATGGCGCAGGCGTTGCTGGTGGTGCTGTTCGCGCTTCCGTTCGCTGCCGCGGCGCGCAGCCCCGTGGACTCGGCGTGGCCGTGGATCGTGCTGGCGGTGGCCATATGGATGGGCAGCGTCGCCGGCGAGGCCATCGCCGACCGCCAGCTCGCGCGCTTCCGCGCAGATCCCGCCAACCGCGGGCGCACCTGCCGCGAGGGCCTGTGGCATTACTCGCGACACCCCAACTACTTCTTCGAATGGCTGCACTGGTTCGCGTACGTCGCGCTGGCAGCCGGTTCGCCTTGGTTCTGGCTGGCATGGACGGGCCCGGTGGTGATGTACGTGTTCCTGCGCTGGATCAGCGGCATCCCCTACACCGAGGCGCAGGCGCTGCGCACGCGCGGCGAGGACTACCGCGACTACCAGCGACGCACGCCGATGCTGTTCCCCTGGTTCCCGACACCCCGCGACGAGGAAACGACGCGATGAACACCATGACCGACGAGCTTCCCGTTGACCGCCCCGCCACCGGCCTGCTCGGCCTGGCCGAACGCGGCCTGCTGCCCGACGCGCTCGTTCGCGCCGGCATCCGCCGCCTGTGCGCGCAGCGCCTGCGCGACGAAGGCGAAGGTGGCCAGACGGCGCAGTCCGCACGCCTGGCGCAACGCCTGCGCGACCTCCAGCGCGGCGCACTCGCCCTGCATACCGACGCTGCGAACCGCCAGCACTACGAACTTCCACCCGCCTTCTTCCAGCACTGCCTTGGACACCGGCTGAAGTACAGCAGCTGCTTCTATGCCACCGGCACCGAGACGCTGGACCAGGCCGAGGACGCCATGCTGGCCCTGTACGGCGAGCGCGCGGACCTGGCCGACGGACAGGACATCCTGGAACTCGGCTGCGGCTGGGGTTCGCTGACCCTGTGGATGGCGGAGCGTTACCCGAACGCACGCATCACCGCCGTCTCCAACTCCCATTCGCAGCGCGAATTCATCGAGGCCCGCTGCGCCGAACGCGGACTGCGCAACGTCCGCGTCCTTACCCGCGACGTCAACCAGCTGCACCTGGAGCCGCAGGGCTTCGACCGCTGCGTGTCGGTGGAGATGTTCGAACACGTCAGCAACCATGCCGCGCTGCTGCGTCGCATCCATGACGCGCTGCGGCCCGGCGGCACGCTGTTCGTGCACATCTTCGTGCACCGCCACCTGATGTATCCGTTCGAAACACAGGGCGAGGACAACTGGATGGGCCGGCACTTCTTCACCGGCGGCATGATGCCATCCGCCGACCTGCTGCTGTTCTTCCAGGACCACCTGCACCTGCAGCAACGCTGGCTGCTGGACGGTAGCCACTACCAGCGCACCGCCAACCACTGGCTGGCGCGGCACGATGCACATCGCGCGGAGGTGATGGACGTACTGCGCCAAGCCTATGGCGATGCCGCGCCTCTATGGAACCAGCGCTGGCGGATGTTCTGGATGGCCTGCGCCGAACTGTTCGGCTATCGCGGCGGGCAGGAATGGCTGGTCGCGCACTATCGCTTCCAGCGACCCACCCGGGAGCACTGACATGCGCACCCTGCCCTTCGTGCTGCTCGCGCTGATGGTCGCCACCACCACCTCGGCCTGCCGCTCCGGCAACGTCAAGCCGTCCATCCCCACGGCCGCACCGGTCGACGTGGACCGCTTCATGGGCGACTGGTACGTCATCGCGCACATCCCGTCGTTTCCCGAACGCGAGGCCTATGCCGCCGTGGAGTCGTACGCGAAACAGCCGGACGGCCGCATCCAGACCACGTTCCGTTTCCGCAAGGGCGCGCTGGACGGACCGGAGAAGACCATGCATCCGGTCGGCACGGTCACGCCGGGCACAGGTGGCGCGGTATGGGACATGCAGTTCGTCTGGCCGATCCAGGCCGAGTACGTGATCGCCTACGTGGATGCCGACTACCAGCAGACGATCGTGGGGCGCAGCAAGCGCGACTACGTGTGGCTGATGGCGCGTACGCCGCGGATTCCGGAGACGGACTACCAGGCGCGCGTCCGCCAGATCGAAACGCTGGGCTACGACGTGTCGAAGCTGCGCCGCGTACCGCACTGAGCAGCCGACGGCTCCGCTGCAACGATTCGCGAATGGATCGCACGCTAGCATGGAGGCCCCGCCGCAACGGAACACCGCATGTCGTTCTCGGATCCAGACGCCGTCGCCCGCTACGCCCAGGGCCCCATCCGGCAGGTGCCGGGCTTCCAGGGAATGCAACAGATGGCGCGGATCCTGCTTGCCGAACGCGTGCCCGACGATGGCCACGTACTGGTGCTGGGTGCCGGGGGCGGGCTGGAACTGAAAGCGTTCGCCGACGCGCAGCCCGGCTGGCGTTTCACCGGCGTCGATCCGTCGGCCGAGATGTTGCAGCTGGCCACCACCACCCTCGGGCCGCTGGCGTCGCGCGCGGGGCTGATCGAGGGCTACATCGACGATGCGGCGCAAGGCCCGTTCGACGGCGCGACCTGCCTGCTGACCCTGCATTTCCTGCCAGCGGAACAGCGACTGCACACGCTGGCCGAAGTACGCCGACGGCTCGCCCCCGGCGCACCGTTCATCGTCGCCCACCACAGCGTGGACGACGCAACGGACAAGCGCGAGCGCTGGCTTTCCCGTTACGCCGCTTTTGCGGTCGCATCCGGCGTGCCTGCCACGAACATGGTCAACGCTGCCGCCGCGATCAACGCGCGCCTGCCGCTGCTGTCGCCCGCGCAGGACGAAGCGCTGCTGGGCGAGGCGGGGTTTGTCGATATCGAGCTGTTCTATGCCGGGTTCACGTTCCGCGGCTGGGTCATGCGCAACCCTGGCTAGACATGCCACGCGCGACCCAGGCAGGGATGGCACATGGCCGGCAGGGCTCGCGTTTCCGGAACGTATCCCGGGTTCGCGGCGCTCGCCCGGGATTCACTTGCAGCAACAACAGGCGGTCAGGTCGGCGCGAAACCGCGCGTGGCCTTCTTCTCGCTCTTCTCGGCGCGCTTTTCCTTCATCGTCTTCGCCGGCTTTTTCTTCTGCTCTTTCTTCTTGTCCAGGCCCTTGGCCATCACGTGTACTCCCATGGTCGTTGCGACCACCGGGAGCATGACACATCCGGGGCGCCCGGGAGGTGACGCTGCATGGAGTCAGCCGACGCAAGGCATAGCGCTCGCGCGGGACCCCTCCTGCCCGCCTACAGCACCATGCCGGGATGCCAGCCACTGCGGGCCAGGAAGGCGCGGGCGTCGTCCATCTCCAGGATCTCGCGCAGCGCCTGGCGCTTGTCGGGCGCGTTGCGGTAATAGGCCTTGGCGATCCGGTAACCGACCCAGTAGCCGAGGTCGCCCGGCTGCTCCGGCGTGGTGTTGTAGACCCAGTCCTTGAGCTCGGTCTTGTCGATGTCGGCGGCGAAGCGGGTCTCGATTTCCTGCTCGCGACCCGCCGCCATCGCCGCGGTGCGGCCGTAGGCGATCTCACCCGCCACCAGCTCGCCGACGAATTCGGCGATCCCCTCGAGCAGCGAGATTTCCAGTACCGTCGGCGCGGGCTTGTCGCTCAGTTTGTGCGCGTTGACCTGCTGCACATGGACGTATTCGTGCGCGAGCACGTAGACGATCCTGTCCTCGGCGTCGGCATTGAGCCAGTCCGCGTCGCACAGCGCCTCAAGGCCCACCTGGATGCCGGTATCGGGGGCGCCGATGGCGATCGGCTTGCCGCGCCCGATGGCGATGGTCACCGGCGGGAAGCGCGCCTCGCCGTACAGCCCGCCGAGGTCGCGCAGGGCCTTCTCGAGCCGCGCGCGCGCCTGCGGCAGCACGGCCAGGCAGCGGCGCGCATCGGCATAGAGCGCGGGATCGCGTGCCACGGCATCCGCGATGCGTTGCCCCGTGGTGTTGCGTAGACGGGCGAACAGGCGCAGTCCTTCCGAACCCTGCTCCAGATAGTCGCGCTGCAGTTGCGCAGCCGTCGGCTTTCCACCCGCCGCATCGTAGACGCGGTAGAACAGCGCCACGTCATCGGTCTGCACGACGGCGCCCGGCATGGCGGGAGTCGTGCCTCTAGTCTCCTTCGCAGTGGCCGGGAGCACATGCATAGCCAGCAATGCGAATGCCAGCACGGTTGTGGTGCCGCTGCTCTTGACGGTATGCCACGGCAACAGACTACGCCGCATCGTCTTAATTGATATCCACTGAAGTACAACAAGCATCGATTCCCTCCACGCCTCGGATTTCATATTCCTATTCTGACCGCGAGGCCGATATCCGGCCAAGTGCGGTCTCGTGCCGATCTAGCGGAACGTCCACTCCGTCCCCGACCACACGATGATCCCGTTCAAAGTATCCGAAGGAGTGTTTGGCGGGTCATCTGCATCAGCGACTCGCCCCGTGAATCGAACACCGTGCGGAGTTGCGGAAATGGAGTCGATCAACTGCGGAAACCTGGGGGACGTGAGTTCGGGAAGCGAGTAACCGGGGTGGATCAGCAGCTTCGCATTGGCTCCTTCGCGTAGCGCGAGAAGGATTGATCGCCAGGTCGCGCTCCCGCCGGCGCAGCCTTCGTCGAGCACGACCAGGGCGATGTACTGGACCCCCGGGCTCCCTTGCCAACGCGCGAAGTTCCGAGGGTTGAACGAGACATTGCAGCCGATCGAGTTCGCATAGGATTCCACGACCTCCGGCATATGCTTCAGCGCTTCCGCTTTTCGTTCTTCCCATGCGTTGATGTCGTGCACGGTCTGCGATCCCACAGACAACGGAGTTCCGAGCATCATCAGAATCAGATACATCTTGCGCTTGAGCTTCATCTGCTGCCCCAGTTGGGTCAACGCGTGACGGAAATCCGCGACGCCGATCCCCGGATCCGGGGAGTGGTCCCGGATTGGGCCGAATGGCCCCTTTGACCAGGGCCGGACACTAGCATCCCACCGACTGAACGATTCGACCGCATCGGTTCGGACGCTCCCCGGCCTTACCCTCTCACCGCCTCACCGCACCGCCAGCGCCACCGCATCCGCACCCGCCGGGAAACGCAGTTGCCCGGTGACGTCGTTCACGGCCCGCCACACGCCTTCGGCGACGTCGGCCTCGGTCGTCACCGCGGTGATGCTGCCCAGTCCGGCAAATACGCTGTGGGCGAAGGCCTCGTACGCTTCGGGGATCAGGCCCTGCATGCGCTGCTGGCCGTTGGCGGTGAACCGGGTCGACGGACCATAGCCGGGCTCCACGAGCTTGACCCGCACATCGAAGGCCTTGAGTTCGTGCTCCAGCGATGCGGTGAAACCTTCGACTGCGGTCTTGCTGGCGGTATACGCCGCCACCAGCGGGAACGGCGCCAGCGTCGCGCTGGAGGTGACGTTCACGATGACGCCTGCCCTGCGCTGGCGGAACTGGGGGATGACGGCCTGGCACATGGCCATCAGTCCGAACGTGTTGGTTTCGAATACCTCGCGCACGGTGTCCATGGGCGTGGCCTCGAATGCACCGAACAGGCCGATGCCGGCATTGTTGACCAGCGCGTCGATGGGACCCGCGGCCTCCACGGCGCTGGCGATGCTGTCCGGCCGGGTGACATCCAGCGCGAGCACGCGCAGATGGGGTGAAGCGGGGAGCAGGTCTTCGCGCGGATGCCGCTGGGTGGCGATGACGCGCCAGCCCTGCGCGAGGAAGTGGCGGGCGGTTTCCAGGCCGTAGCCGGACGAGCAGCCTGTGATCAGGACGGTCTTCATTTCGTTCTCCGAGGGTGAGTTGACTCGGCGGGAACGATAGGCCAGCCTTTCCGGATGATCGATAACGCATCGTCCTGTTTGTTTTAGCTGGAGTCCGGAATGGGGGATCCACTTTCCGACGTCGTCCAGCTGCTGCATCCGCAGGCGGTCTTTGCCAACGTCATCAGCGGCAAGGGCAACTGGGCCGTGCGGTATGCCGACTACGGTCAGCCCGGCTTCTGCATCGTGCTGGAAGGCAGCGCGCGGTTGGCCGTGGATGGGCACGCCCCCATCACCATCAATGCGGGCGACTTCGTGCTGCTGCCGACCACACCCGCCTTCACGCTTTCCGGCTTCGTGCCGGCGCCACCGGTCTTCATCGACCCCGACGTCGTACCGGGCGGGCAAGGGGAACTGCGTCATGGCGATCCCGACGGACCGCCGGACATGCGCTCGCTGGGCGGCGCGTTCCTGTTCGACACCCGGGATGCCGCGCTGCTGGTCTCGCTGCTGCCCACGGTCGTCCATGTGCAGGGGTCGCAGCGGCTCATGCAACTGGTGCAGATGGTCGGCGAAGAGTACGCGCAGCAGCAGCCGGGCAATGCATACATGCTGTCCCGGCTGGTGGAGATGCTGCTGGTGGAAGCCATGCGCTCGACCACTGCAGGCAACGCGCCGCCAGGCCTGTTGCGCGGACTGGGCGATGAGCGGCTGGCGATGGCGCTCAAGCAGATCCATGCGCGCATCGCGCATGGGTGGACCGTGGGCGAGCTGGCGAAGGCCGCCGCGCTCTCACGCTCGACGTTCTTCGAACGTTTCACCCGCACCGTCGGCGTGCCACCGATGGAATACGTGCTGGCGTGGCGCATGGAAGTCGCGAAGGAATTGCTCCGGCGCGACGGCCTCAGCGTGGCCGAAGTGGCCGAGCGCGTCGGCTACGGCTCGACCAGCACGTTCAGCGTGGCCTTCAGCCGGCACGTGGGCGAACCGCCCAGCCGGTATGCAGGCGGGCCGTGAAGCGTCTAGGCACAGGGAAATGCATCTGCTTCGGACGGGCGTACGAACCGCATCGCCGCGACACCCCTACCGACCTGTGCGTCGCGCTTCCCAGAATGCGGCATCGTCGCCCGCTTCCTGTTGCAGCCATCCGCAGAATGCGTTGACGGCGGCGCGTGGGCGCGCATCGTCCCGTCGCAGCAGCCAGAAGGCGTATGCGTTGGGCAGGCTGCACTCGAAGGGCGGGAGCAGGCGGCCGTGGAGCACGTCTTCCTTCACCAGGGGCGCGATGCCCAGCGCGATGCCGTGGCCGGCGATGGCCGCTTCCTGCGCCAGGTAGATGCTGGCGAAAACCGGGCCGCGCCCTGCATCGACACCCTCGACAGCGGCGGCTTCCAGCCAGTCGGCCCACTGGGGCACGCCGGGCCGGCCCAGCGCGCTTTCGTCGTGCAGCAGCGTCTGCTGTCGCAGGTCGTCCAACCGCGACAGCGCCAACGATGGCGCACAGACGGGAAATGCCGGCGCCTCCATCAGCCGTTCCGCATGCAGGCCCGCATACCCACCGGGTCCGTAGCGGATGGCGACATCGACACCGCGCGCGAAGTCGGCCGGCTCGTTGCCGGTTTCGATACGCACGCGGATATCGGGGAACGCGTGATGGAAGCGGTGCAGCCGCGGCGCCAGCCACTTGGCGGCGAATGATTCCAGCGTGCTTATGCGCAGATCCGCCGATGCGTGCGATGTCACCCGGTCCAGCGCCAGGTCCAGTTGCCCGAAGATGTCGCCCAGCGCGGCCGCCAGCGCCTTGCCTTCGACGGTGAGTTCCACCGAGCGATTGCCGCGATGGAACAGGGTGACGCCCAGATACGTCTCGAGATGCTTGACCTGATGGCTGACCGCCGCCGGCGTGACGAACAACTGCTGTGCGGCCGTGTTGAAACTCAGGTTCCGTGCCGCCGCTTCGAACGTGCGGAGCGCATTGAGTGGCGCGGGATGACGGGGCTTCACGAGCACCTGGGCGGAGGGGGCCGGCCGGCATCGTATCGCGTTACTTTTTCTGAAGCGAACGACAAAACAACTCGTTTGTGGCCACCGAGGGCATTGGCCACCATGTCGCCACCCACGGCAAGGCGACCCTCGTGAAGTTCGAAGAAGTGCATACCGACGTGCTGATGTTTGTCGGAGACGACGTGCAATCCGTCGCCACCGCGTTCATCGATGGCGATGACGTGCTGCTGGTCGATTCGCTGGGCAGTGCGCAGGACGCAGGACACCTGCGCGACGTGCTGTGCGGGCAGTTGGGCAAGACCGTGCGCCTGCTCGCCGCCACCCATTTCATGAGCGACCACATCGCCGGCATGTCGCTGTTTCCCGACGCGCTGACGATGGCCCATCGGCACCATCGCCATGCCTACCTGTCGCAGAACCGCCGCGTGGATGCGCTCTACCGGGAGCCGGACATGGTGTTCGACAACATGGTCCTCCGCTGGGGCGCGCATGCGCTGCGCTTCCTCCACAACCCGGGCAAGACGATGGACCACCTGAGCGTGGACGTGCCCACGGCGGACCTGGTCTGCGCGGGCGACAACATCGTCGGCAACATCGTCTACCTGTCGAAGGCCGATCCTGCCCTGCTCCGCGCCGCCATCGGGCGGATGCGCCAGTTCGGCCGCGGGACGGTGATAGGCGGACACATCGGCAGGTTCGATGCGGTGGTGCTCGACAATGCCCTGCACTATCTCGACCAGCTGCGGGATGCCGTGGTCCGCTGCCGCACGCAGGTATCGGCGGTGGAAGCCGACGACCGGATCGCGACGATCCGCATCGAGGATTGCCTCGCACCGGGCGTGGTGCCGACGGCGTTCGAACGCGCGTGGCATGGCCACAATCTCGAGGTCATCACGTCGCAGGCGATCTTCGCGCTGGATGCCTTCCTCGCATCCCGGGAGATGCACGCATGAACGGTGGTCCGCACATGGAAGGCCGCAGGCGGTTCCTCGCGGGTTGCGTGGCCGCATCCGCCGCGGCGCTGCTGCCGTCGGGCAGCCTGCTGGCGTCAGGCCCAGCACCCACGCTGCGCGTCCAGCGCCTGGCGTGGGCCGGCATCCGCCTGCAGTTGCCGCAGGCGACCTTGTTCATCGATCCCCTGGTCAACCCGGACGCCTGGGGAACCGCGCTCGGTGACCGGCTGGTGCCGGTGGATGACAGCGTCGGCGAGACCAGCGTGCTGATCACCCATACGCATTCGGACCACTTCGATGCGCGCGCCGTGGCGGATGCGCTCGGCCGCGGCGGTGTGCTCGCCTATCCAGCGGGGACACAGCCGTTGCCGATGCCGGCCAGCGCACGCGCGAGACCGAGCGCGCTGTGGGAACCCCAGTTGCTGGGCGACTTCACCGCCACGCCGGTACCTGCGTCGGACGGCTATGGCGACACCCAGGTGTCGTGGGTGGTCGCTGCCGGCGGACGCCGCATCTTCCATGGGGGCGACACGCTATGGCACGGCCACTGGTGGCGCATCGGCCGCCAGTTCGGGCCGTTCGATGCGGTCTTCCTCCCGATCAACGGCGCGCGATTCGGCTGGCGACAGCCCGTCAGCGGCCAGCCGGGCGTGCTGACGCCCGAGCAGGCGGTCGCCGCCGCCACCATCCTGGGCGCGCGCACGCTGGTGCCGATCCACTACGGCGTCACCGGCATGAAGGAATACGTGGAAGCGGACGACGCGCCAGGTCGACTGCGCGAAGCGGCGCACGAGAGATCGATGGACGTCCAACAGGTGGCCCCCGGCGATTGGGTGGTCTGGCGTCCCTGACCCGATACCGGCGCGACAATGCAGCAGGCCCACGTGCGGCTGACGATCGCACTGCTTCCAGCAGCGCGACGGCGGCGTTGGCCCTCGGGAAGCCGGACGGCCGTCATCGACAGCGCAATGCGGTCCGCTTCATCCCTTCGGCAAGCCCGGGAAACTCGCCCGCCAGGTCCGGAGCGTGACCATTGGGCCGGAAACACCTGCGCGCAAGGCACCAAGACGCGCCGACAACCCTCGGCGGCTCGCAGGCAAGGGAGAAACACGTGCCGCTGCAAGCCTCGACCCGTCGCCGACGACGCTCGCTGGGTGACGCGCGGATATCCGAAGCCTGCGGCCGAGCCTGCAGATCCCGCGACCGGGTGTTCGAGGCTTGCGCCCCCGATGCTCCGGCACTCGCGCGCACGTCTCTGCATGTCGCGCGCAAGGCACGGGCACGTCAGCGTCGGGGAGCGTAAGGTTGCCGGCGACATTCCGTGGCTTGCGGATGGGGCCGGCTCCCTCCGCTATGGGGCTACGAGGACTTCCGGCCAGACACGGACGTTCGTCGAAGCGCCCATGCGTGCCGGGGATTGCCTGAAGGCCATGCAGCGACCCGCCACCCCACAGCATCATCAGGTTCCCACCGGATCGAGCAAGCGCTCATGGAGCGCAGTACTGCTCGGTGAGGTCCATGGCACTTCACGGGGAAGGGGCTCAGGCAGGCCGTTCAGTCGGTAGCCGCGCCAGGACATGCGCCCGGCAGACCTCCAGGATTTCGTCCGCCAGCGGTGAATCGTCGGGACAGGACCTCGACAACACCACCGCTCCAACGGCCTGGGCCATCAGGACGATCCGGCGCGCACGCGCCTCGTCGCTCTCGTTGTCGCCCGGGGCCTGTTCCTGGCGCGCTGGCGCCGACAACTGACGCTCGATGCCGGCCGCAAACGCCGCCTTGACCGATTCCGGCTGGCGCGCGGCATCCGCGCAGAGCGCGGCCATCGTGCAGCCACTGCCCGGGTTGTCCCGGTGTTCCCGGGAAATGTAATAGCTCATGAAGTCAGCCGGATCGCCGCTCATCGCGGCGTCCGCGGAGCGCGCCAGGCCGCAGGCTGCCGCTTCTGCCATCAGGTCGGTCTTGGAGCCGAAATGCTTGTAGAAGCCGCCATGGGTGAAGCCGGCAGCCGCCATCAGATCCGCGACGCCCACGCCGTCGTAACCCCGCTCCCTGAACAGGGTGGAC
Organism: Pseudoxanthomonas sp. PXM03; assembly: GCF_014852005.1. GTDB lineage: Bacteria > Pseudomonadota > Gammaproteobacteria > Xanthomonadales > Xanthomonadaceae > Pseudoxanthomonas_A. The sequence continues at coordinate 419,919 of NZ_JACVAU010000002.1, forward strand.
GCGGTTTCGACGATGCGCGCCCGATTTGCCTGCACTTGTTGCTTGGTGACCTTCATGACCCGTGTCTCTGGACGTCCCGCCTGCGGAAGGTCCGCACTATATCACCGATAGATGACGCTCATAATCAAACCATTGACATCAATGATTACGGTCATCATCATTGATGTCTCGATCAGGACGGGATCCGGGAGAGGCGCTCTACCCGCCATCCCAATCCACCTTCACACCTCAGGTACGACATGACCGATACCACGCTGTTCCAACCCTACCCACTCGGCCCGCTGACCCTCGCCAACCGCATCGTCATGGCACCGCTGACGCGCAACCGCGCCGGTGCCGGCCTGGTGCCCGGCGCGCTTGCCGCCACCTACTACGCGCAGCGCGCCTCGGCTGGACTGATCATCACCGAGGCCACCCAGGTCTCGACGCAGGCCCAGGGTTACCAGGACACCCCCGGCCTGTACACGCAGGACCAGATCGACGGCTGGCGTCAGGTAACGGATGCCGTGCATGCCCAAGGCGGGCGCATCTTCGCGCAGCTGTGGCACGTTGGCCGCATCTCCCATGTCGATCTGCTCGGCGATGCCGCGCCTGTCGCCCCTTCCGCCATCCGCGCGCAGACCAAGACCTTCGTCAACAACGGCTTTGCCGATGTTTCCGAGCCGCGTGCGCTGGACATCAACGAACTGCCGGGGATCGTCGACGACTTCCGCCAGGCCGCCGCCAACGCGATCGCGGCCGGCTTCGACGGCGTGGAGATCCACGGCGCCAATGGATACCTGCTGGAACAGTTCATCAAGGACGGCGCCAACCAGCGCACCGACGCCTACGGAGGCTCCATCGAGAATCGCGCGCGCCTGCTGCTGGAAGTCACCGCCGCAGTGGTCGAGCAAATCGGTGCCGACCGCACCGGCGTACGCATCTCGCCGGTGTCGCCGGCCGGCGCCATCTCCAGCAGCGATCCACAGCCGCAGTACGACTACATCGTCGAACAACTCGATGCACTCGGCATCGTCTATCTGCACGTGGTGGAAGGCGCCACGGGTGGCCCACGCGAGGTGGCGCCGTTCGACTTCGATGGCCTGCGCCGCCGCTTCACGCGCACCTATCTGGCGAACAACGGCTACGACCTGCAGTTGGCGACTGCCCGCCTCGCCGAGGGCAAGGCGGATCTGATTGCGTTTGGTCGAGCCTTCATCAGCAACCCCGATCTGGTCGAGCGCCTGAAGACCGGTGCTCCGCTTGCCGCTCTGAACCCGGCCACGTTGTACGGCGGCGACGCCCAGGGCTACACCGACTACCCGACCTTGGCCGACACACGCGCTGGGTAGACCCGGATGCCGCTGCTTTGCGGTGGCGTCCCACTGTCTGGCGTATCGACCCCTTTGATCCCCACCCTGACACACAGAGAAAGCCCATGTCCTCTCTTCCTACCGTCCTCATCACCGGCGCCTCCAGCGGCATCGGCGCCACGTATGCCGAACGCTTCGCGCGACGTGGCCACGATCTCGTGCTTGTCGCACGCGACAACGCGCGCCTGGAAACACTGGCCGCTCGCCTACGCCAGGAAACGGGCGTCGCCATCGAGGTGCTGCCGGCCGACCTCACCCGCCGCGATGAACTGGTCACGGTCGAAGCGCGCCTGCGCGACGATGCCGCCATCGGCATCCTCATCAACAACGCAGGCGTCGCGCAGTCCGGTGGTTTCATCGACCAGTCGGCCGACAGCATCGAGCAGTTGGTGACCTTGAACACGACCGCGCTGACACGCTTGGCCGCCGCCGTCGCCCCGCGGCTGGTGGAGGCCGGCGAAGGTGCGATCGTGAACATCGGCTCCGTCGTGGGCCTGGCACCGGAATTCGGCATGTCCGTCTACGGCGCGACCAAGGCCTTCGTGCTGTTCCTGTCCCAGGGGCTGAGCCTGGAACTGGCGCCCAAAGGGGTGTACGTGCAAGCGGTCCTCCCTGCGGCCACCCGCACCGAAATCTGGGAGCGTGCCGGTATCGACATCAACACATTGCCCGAGGTGATGGACGTGGGCGAACTGGTCGATGCGGCGCTGGTCGGATTCGATCGCCGCGAAGCCGTCACCATTCCTCCCCTGCATGTGGCCGCACGCTGGGACACCCTGGACGCCACGCGCCAGGCCTTGCTCACCGACATCCGCCAGGCGCAGGCCGCCGAGCGCTACCGCGTCGCTGTCTGAGGCTGGAATACGGCGGGCCGCGCCTTGTCGGCCCGCAACAGAATGGTGCCCACGCCCAACAGTTTCGACATGGCGCGCCGCACTCCCCACTCGCAACTTGTCATCCACGAGGACCCCGGGCACGGCGCCATCTTCCCGTATCACGCCGGGTTCGTGCCCAAGGCGTTAGCGTTCCTCGGCGACTGACGCCTGCCCTGCCCGGTCACGACACCGCACTTCCACCTGGCCACACCACCCACTCAGAGACGCAGCACCATGAAAGCCTTCGTGATCGATCGCTACGGAAAAAGAGAGACCGGCCGCATCGGCGATGTGCCCGAGCCGGACCTGCGGGATGATGATGTCCTCGTCAAGGTTCATGCCGCAGGCGTCAACGCGCTCGACTCCAAGATCAAGAGTGGCGCGTTCAAGCTGATCCTGCCCTATCGCTTTCCCTTGATCCTGGGCAACGACGTGGCCGGCACGGTCGTGCGCGTCGGTGCCCGCGTCCATCAGTTCAAGCCGGGCGACGAAGTCTATGCACGCCCCGACGACGACCGCATCGGCACCTTCGCTGAGCTCATCGCCATCAAGGCATCATCGCTGGCGCTCAAGCCGAAGAATCTCGACATGGTGGAAGCCGCCTCCCTCCCTCTCGTGTCCCTGACGGCGTGGCAGGTGCTGGTTGAAACCGCCAGGCTGACCAAGGGCCAGAAAGTGCTTATCCAAGCCGGCTCCGGCGGCGTCGGGACCATCGCCATCCAGCTTGCCAAACATCTTGGCGCCTTCGTCGCCACGACCACGAGTACGGGCAACGTCGCCTGGGTGAAGGCCCTGGGCGCGGATGTCGTCATCGACTACAAGCAGCAGGATTTCGCCGCCGCGCTTCATGACTACGACGTGGTGCTCAACAGCCTTGGCAACGATGAGCTGGACAAATCCCTCCGGATTCTCAAGCCGGGCGGGCATCTCATCTCGATATCCGGTCCGCCCACCCCGGCGTTCGCCACTGCGCGTGGACTGGCATGGCCGCTCAAGCAGGTGATGCGCCTGTTGAGCCGAGGCATCCGCAAGAAGGCGAAGCAGAAGAATGTCGAGTACACGTTCGTCTTCATGCGCGCCGATGGGGCTCAGTTGCGCGAGATCTCCACCCTCATCGAATCTGGCGCGATCCGCCCCGTCGTCGACAAGGTGTTCCCGTTCAAGGACACCAACGAAGCCTTGGCCCACTCAGAAAGCGGGCGAGCCAAGGGCAAGGTCGTGGTGCAGATGGTGTAGCGGCCCGCGAACAGCCCGGCCCTGGAACTCCCTGTCGCTCCAAACGACAGGGGAACGATTCAAGGACCTGCACAGGCGAAAGCACGGGCCTGCGGCCCCACATCAACGCCTTCTGGCTGTCGGTGCGACCGGCCCTCTTCCTGCACTCCATCTGCAACACTCCTGCTGCCTGCGCAGCTTTCAGCATGTTGCGTCGATCAACTGAATCCACGGCCAAGGCCAGCCTCCGTATCGATCATGAGCAAATCGAATCCGGGTTCAGCTGGTTCAAGTGAGCGCATGTCATCCAGCCCGGTCCCGGCTGGAATGTCTGCTCCGACCCCGGCGCCGACACGGAGCTATGGTCCTTGCAGCGACTCCTCGAGCGCGTTCATAGGGACACCAGCGTTGTCATCTGAGCCAACGTCAACATGAGGGCGAAGAGCGCATGAACGCATGAACGCATGAACGCATGGGCAGCCTATCTCTGCTGAGGCTCCAACGTGACCAGGACTACGTCGTTGCTCCGCATCGCCAGATCGAGGTTGAGAAGTCCGTCGCTGCCTACACGCAACATCCTGTCCTGCTCGGCTTGATCGGAAGTAGCGGACTGCAGGGCGTTCAGCTGCATTGCGCTCACGTCTGACGGCAAGCCCATGTCTATGTAAGCCGACAGAGGGTCGTTCTTGAGGTATCCCGTACGATGCACCTTCAACCGGTAGCTCCCCGGCTGGACGCTCTTCAGATGGATAGAGAGCGGTACCGCCGGTCTGGCGACCAGCTTGCGGGTATAGAACGGCCTGTTGCTGACGTCCTGGACGGGTTGTTGCCAGTCCCAGGCGAGTATCGTGATCTTCCTTTCATCCACGGATGCCCATGCCAATTCATCGTTGGTGGGAATTTCGCGCCCAGTGAGCTGATTCAAATACTTGTAGGCGAACCATGTCGGCTTTCGCACCCCCTCACGATTCATGAGACCGAATCCACCGTGGAAGGAAGCCGGGGGCGGGCCGGCCTCCTCGAAAAGATCGGTGTAGGCCCAGTAGCTCATGCCCTGGGCCAGCCCCCTCGCCTGCTTCAACTTGGTCAGCACATAGGGGGCGTTGATGTAGCTGTCATGCACGACGTCCCTGGGGCTGTAGCTGCTGCTCCATTCCGTGAAATAGAGGGGTAGGCCCGGGAAGGCCGACGCATCGATCTCTTTCCGTGCCCTGCGCACATCCGCAATGATCGCATCCGGCGAACTCAGCAGCTTGGTGTCCTGCCTGCCCTCTTCATCCAGAAAACCGCCATCGACGCCATAGGTATGCGTGGTGACGAAATCGATCGGCACCTCTTTGTCATCGCAGAATGCCAGAAACTCCGGGATCCAGGCCGCGCCCGCCGTGGATGGACCGCCCACACGCAATCGGGAGTCCACTGCCTTAAGGGTTCTGGCCGTATTGGAGTAGAGCTCGAAATATGCATCCCGGTCGGCGCCCTCCCAAAAGTCCTTCAGATTGGGCTCATTCCACACCTCGAAATACCAGCTGCGCACCTCATCGACGCCATACCTGGCGATCACGTGCCGCAGGTATGCGTCGATCAGATGGCGCCACATGGCAGGCTTGGGGTGCGATGTGTTGGCCTTCCAGTAGAAGAGCGACTGGTCGGATGTCTTCAGTGCAGCGGGTGTGAATCCGAGCTCCACGAAAGGGCGGACGCCCTTGGCCAGCAGCGCGTCGTACAGCTGATCGATCCTGGTCCAGTCATAGACGATTTGGCCATCGACCTGACGCACCGTACCCAGCGCATCGTGAAAGAGGTCATGAAAGCGAAGATACTTGAACCCAAGCTCATCAGCCGCGGCCGCCAAATGTGCCTGCGAGTCCTCCCGGATCAGGGTACCCGGATAGTCCGAGCCTACCGAGAGCGCGTAAGAGCGGTCTATCGGCTCCAACGCCTCGGCGATGTCCAGTTCAACCTTGCGTGCTGGCTGATCTGCGGCAGCGCAAGACATCGCGACGCCGCACAGAACCGCAAATAGCACTCGTCGCATGTCAATGAATCCCACCTTCTCCATGGCCACCAAGCATAGTGGCTCGACCAGCGAGCGAGGTATTCGAATACTCGCGCCCGCTATGCCGATAAGGCTATTGCTTGGCTTGGCAGTCAGAGCCAGCGTCGAACCTTGGTCTTGTAGCGGCGGTAGTCGTCGCCGAACTTGGCTTCGAGATAGCGCTCCTCGCGGGCGATTACCTGCGTCTGGATCACTATCAGCACCAACGGAAGCAAGGCGAAGGCGATCGGCCCGTCCAAGCCGATCGCAAGGCCGGCGTAGACAAGGGCCATACCGAGGTACATGGGATTACGCGTCCACCGATAGGGGCCGCCCGTTGCGATGAGGGTCGTTGGCTGCGACGGCGGAACGTTGGTGCCCAGCCGCCGGAACAGCTCCGCCGCCGCAAGCATCATCGTCGCTCCGGCAACGAACAGCAGCGTGCCCGTCGCGACCAGCAACCACCCATCGATGCCGAAAGAGCGCAGAGTGACGAACCGCTCCGCCGCCAGCCCCGACAGCAGCGCTCCCAGGTAGATGAAGGGCGGGGGGAAACGCACACCCGAACTGTCCGGTTCCGCGTCCATGCTCATTCTCCGATTTCTGCTCTCAAACCAGCATCGACTGCTGGGCGAAGATGCCCGCCATCGCGCCTTGCCATGTTGCCGTAGTGACCGAGGGCAAGCCGGGGTTGGCGAGGTCGCCGGCGGCGTAGATGCCGGGCATGCTGGTTTCGCGGCGCTCGTCGACTTTGAGGGCGATGCCCGTAGGCGTAGTGACCGTGTCGAGGCCCAGTGACTCGTGCAGGCTTGCGGACGGCTTGGTGCGAGGATGCGCGAACAGAATGTCGACCGCAACATCGGGGGCGGTATCGAGCTTGACGCTGGCTTCATGCTCACCGTGACCAACAATCCCGACTATGCGGCCATCAGCGACAGCTACGTGGCGACGCGCCAGGTCGGTCCGGACATCGGGTGCAATGTCGTGGCCATCGGCGAAGACCGTCAACCTGTCGGTCCAATCGTGGAACAGCCTGACCTGATTCATGGACTGGGGGCCGGACCAAACAAGACCCCAGTGTTGTCCCGCAACTTCGAAGCCGTCGCAATAGGGGCAAGGCACAATTGCTTTGCCCCAGCCTTCGGCATAACCGAGGACATCAGGGATTTGGTCGACAACGCCATAACTCAGGATCAGGCGGCGTGCCCCAAGGCTTTCGCCATCTGCGGTAAGAACAGAGAAGTCGTCGATGGCGCCGGAGATGCTGTCGGCCCTGGCATCGACCAGCCTGATCGTCGGATAGCGCGCCAGCTGCTGCCGCGCTTCGGCCAGGATGTCCAGCGGCGGCTTGTGATCGTGGCCGAGCAGACCATGCGAGTGACCGGCAAAGCGATTGCGCGGCAGGCCGGTATCGAGAACGGTGACCTTGCGACGGGCACGGCCAAGTTGCAGGGCGGCAGCGAGACCGGCGAAGCTGCCGCCGATGATGATGACGTCATTCATGGTGATGGGCTCCGCGTTCTGAGTGGAAGGTTAGTAGGCTCACCTGGCACATACCGTTCAACGCTGTGCGCGAGATGTGCCAGACATTGGGACTTCGATGAGATGGCCTAATCACGTGAGCTTGGGCCCTGAAACGCTCGACGAAAGAGGCTCAGCGTTGCGTCGGCGCTCGTCGGCGCTAGCGGCGCGACCTGCAGCGCGCTCGCCTGCAGAAGTAACTGCAGATACAGACCGGCGTGCTCCTCTGCCATATCGATCCCCTCGAGAGCCATGGCCGAGCAAATGTACGCCTTGTAAGGCGCCAGATAAGCGTCCCAGAGTTCAGCATAGAAGGCCACGCCGTTTGCGGAACGCTGGAGCGTTCCGCAGAAGCGTCGACACGCAGCCAATTGAGTCAGCTTCTGAATTTCGAGGGCGACATGGGCCAACACATCTTTTAGCTCGGACTCTGGATCAGAAGGCACAACGACCACGGGAAAGCCCGATGCATGCAGCTCCATGACAGCCGCAAACAGGCGCGCCTTATCGCGATAGTGTGCGTAGACAGTCGCCTTCGTGTACCCCGCGATCTCCGCGATCTGATGCATGCCCGTGTCGTCATAGCCGGAAGCCTCGAACGCTTGGGCAGCCGCTTCAAGGATGCATGCCCGGGTATGTGTACGCACGCGTTCCCAGCGCTTCGCGGATGCATTCATCTCGAGATCGCCCAATGCGCTTTGGCTCAGGCGAGCCCGAACGTCTTGCGCAGGCTGGCATCCACCGGCCCGGCAGGCATGAAGCGCCGCAGTTTCGCCAGCAGCGATGCCTGGCCGGCGGGCGTGCGACGCATCTTCCACTTTCCGAGGGCTGCCTCGACGATGAGGTCGGCCACAAGGGCCGCATCAGGAGCCTCGTCCGATGCGCGGGAAATCGCTCGTAGTGCGAGTTCGCGCTCACGGTCGTAGTCAGACACGCGGGCGATGGCGCGCTGCGTGTTCATCTTGAAGCCGGTGTTGGTGAAGGAGGGCTGCACCAGCGTGACCCGCACGCCGAACTGGCGCAGCTCGTGATCCAGACTCTCGGACAGGCCCTCAACGGCGTGCTTGCTGGCCGCGTAGATGCCCATGTAGGGCGCCGGCAGGAATCCGAGCACGGAGCTCAGGTTGATGATCCGACCGGCGCGGCGCGCGCGCATGTGGGGCAGCACGGCGCGGATGGCCCTCATCACGCCGAGCACATTGGTGTCGAACAACGACTCGACTTCCGGTATTCCGGTTTCCTCGACCGAGCCGACCAGATTCTGACCCGCGTTGTTCACCAGCACATCGATGCGCCCCTCCCTCGCGATGAGGGTGGCGACCGCATGATCAATGCTTGCCTGCTCGCGGACATCCAGTTGCACGAGCGTCACGCCCTTCACGGGCTCCGCGTGGTCAAGCTGGCGCACGCTGCCGTACACCATGCAGCCCGCATCAGCGAGCGCCCTCGCACTGGCGCGCCCGATACCGGAGGAAACCCCGGTGACCAGAACAATCTTCTTTTCCATGGCTGCCTTCTTGATCGGATCTGAATTCATGTGCCGGACCGCGGCTCAGTGCGCGGGGGCGAGCACAGGCTCGGCTTTTTCATCGGGTGAGGACGGCTTGATCCTGAACCAGATCGAGTACATGGCCGGCAGGAAAACCAACGTCAGGACGGTTCCCGCCAGAGTGCCGCCGATCAGGGTGTAAGCCAGCGTTCCCCAGAAAACCGAACTCGTCAGCGGAATGAAGGCCAGGATCGCGGCCAGCGCGGTCAGGATCACCGGCCGCGCCCGCTGTACCGTTGCCTCGACAAGGGCATCAAACGGGCTCAAACCCTCCTGCTCGTTGTGATGGATCTGCCCGATCAGGATCAGCGTGTTGCGCATGAGAATGCCTGACAAGGCGATCAGTCCGACGAGGGCATTGATGCCGAATGGTTGCTGGAAGACGATCAATGTCGGCACCACGCCAATCAGTCCCAACGGACTGGTGGCGAATACCATGATCATCGCTGCGATGGATCGCACCTGCAGGATGATGATGAGCAACGTGAGTGCGATCATGATCGGGAACAGCGGGAGCATCGCAGTCGTGGCTTTGCCGGACTCTTCGATCGCGCCTGCCTGCTCAATGCGATAGCCCGCTGGGAGTCGCTCGATCAGCGGTTGCAGTTCTTTCATGACCGCCGTGGAAACGTCCGGAGGCTGCAGGCCTTCAGCGATATCGCCACGGACGGTGATGGTGGGCGTGCGATCGCGCCGGCGCAGGATCGGATCCTCCATGCGCACTTCCACGGTACCCACCTGAGAGAGCGGGATGCGCTGCCCTGCCGTGCCGACCAGGGTGAAGTCCGCAATCTTCTGCGGATCCAGTCGCGTCTCGCCCGCCGCGCGGCCCACCACCTGCACGGAGCGGATGTCTTCGCGCACGTCCGTGAGCGGTGCACCGCTGAGCAGGAACTGCAATTGCAACGCCACCGAACTAGAGGTCAGGCCGACGGCGTTGAGGCGGTCCTGGTCCAGTGCGAAGTGCAGCGTGGGTACGCGGGGTCCCCAGTCGGTATTGACCGTGCGCATCATCGGGCTGGCCCGCATGACGGCGTCGACCTCCGCAGCGATGTCTCGCAGCTTGTCCGTATCCGGCCCCATGATCCGGTAGGCCACCGGGAACGGGGAAGGTGGACCAAACACGATCTGGGTGACGCGCACCTGCGCCTCGGGTGCCAGCCCGTCTGCGATCGCCTCGCGCAGCTTGAACTTCAGGGCTTCCCGTTCCCTGTCATCGCCGGCCAGGACGACGATCTTGGCGAACGACGGGTCAGGCAGCTCGGGCGCCATTGCCAGGAAGAAGCGTGGAGCGCCCTGCCCGACGTAGGCCGTGACGATGCGGGCTTCCTTCTGCTTCGCAAGCCAGGCTTCGACTTTCGCCGCCGCGGCACTGGTCTGCTGGATGGAGGTCCCATAGGGCATCTGCACTTCGACCAGTACCTCCGGTCGGTCCGAGGTGGGGAAGAACTGCTTCTTGACCGCGCCCATGCCGACGACGGCCAGCGCGAACAGTCCCACCACCGTGCCGGCAACCAGCCACTTGCGCGCGATCACACGCGCCAGCAGTTCCCGGAAGCGGTTGTAGTTGCGGGTGTTGTAGATGGCCTGATGCCCACCTTCCACCTTCTTGATGTCCGGCAACAGCTTCACGCCCAGATAGGGTGTGAATACCACCGCCACCACCCAGGACACGATGAGCGCGATGCCGACGATCCAGAACATGTTGCCGGTGTATTCGCCGGCAGTGGATCGCGCAAAACCGTTGGGCATGAACCCGACGGCGGTGACCAGCGTCCCCGACAGCATGGGCGCGGCGGTGTGGCTCCAGGCGTACGCCGAAGCAGCGACACGGCTGTATCCCTCCTCCATTTTCACCACCATCATCTCGATGGCGATGATGGCATCGTCCACCAGCAGTCCCAATGCCAGGATGAGCGAGCCCAGCGTGATGCGATCGAAGTTCTTGCCAGTGGCCGCCATGATGACGAACACTGCGGCCAGCGTCAGGGGTACGGCTGCGGCGACCACGATGCCGACGCGCCAGCCCATGCTGATGAAGCACACCAGCATCACCACGAGCAGTGCGACGAAGAACTTGACCATGAACTCGTCGACCGCCGAACTGATGTTCACAGCCTGGTCGGTGACTTTGGCAAGCGAGATGCCTAAAGGCAGTTGGGCGTTGATCTTGCTGACTTCCGACTCCAGCGCTTCACCAAGGTCCAGTCCGTTCCAGTCGTCGCGCATGACAACGCCCAGCAGGAGCGCGGGTTCGCCGTTGTTGCGAACGAGGAAAGTAGCGGGGTCTTCGTAGCCACGCTCGACGGTGGCTACATCGGAGAGCTTCAGCGTGCGTCCGCGCGCCACGATCGGCGTTTGGCGGATCTTCTCCAAGTTGTCAAACGCGCCCTCTACCCTCACGAACACCTGCGGCCCCCGGGTCTCGATCGAACCGGCTGGCGTCAGCACGTTCTGGCTGTTGAGTGCGCTGAAAATGTCCTGTGGGCTGACGCCTACCGTCGCCAGCCGATCATGTGAAAAGGATACGAATATGCGCTCAGGCTGCTCCCCGATGATGTTGACCTTCTTGACCCCGGGCACATGCAGCAACTGTTGGCGCAGCGCCTCGGCATCACGCACCAGTAGCCGTTGTGGCTCGCCCTTCGCCTTCAAGGCGAAGAGGGCAAATGTCACGTCGGCGTACTCGTCGTTGAGAATCGGCCCGATGACGCCGGCAGGCAACCTCTTGGCCTCGTCTCCCAGCTTCTTGCGCGCCTGATAGAACTCTTCTTGCACCTGAGAGGGCGGCGTGGTGTCGCGCAAGGACACCATCGTGAATGCCAAGCCCGGGCGCGTGTAGGTCTCGGAGCGGTCGTACCACCTCAGTTCCTGCAGCCGCTTCTCCAGCGGCTCGGCCACCAAGTCCTGCATTTCCTGCGCTGTCGCGCCCGGCCACGCCGTTACGACCGTCATTTGCTTGATCGTAAAGGGCGGGTCCTCGGCGCGACCCAGCTGGAAGAACGCGAGGACGCCCGCCGCCGAGATCAGGAACAGAAGGAACACGGTGATCGAACGCTCACGCACCGCGAGCGACGAAAGATTGAATCGCCCTTCGCTCATGGCTGAGCCCCGGAAGACACGCTTTTGAGTTCGGCCATCGGCATGACGATCTGGCCGTTCTTGATCAGGTGCGCGCCGAGCGATATGACTTTCTGGCCTGATTCCAGGTTGCCTTTGACCTGCGCCATGTCATCCGAGAGTCCCACTACCTGGACGGGACGCCAGACCGCTTTGACGGGCTTGCCCTCCAGCGCCCAGACGCCGGTCCCCTTCCCCGGATCGAACAGTGCGCCGATGGGGACCTGCAGTGCGGCGGCGGTTTGCATGCCATCTGCAATTTCGACCGTGACCGTGGCGCCCAGGGGGGCCTCTGCAAGCGCGCCGTCCAGGACATACCGGGCCTCGTAGGTGCGTGTCAGCGGGTCGGCCGCGTCAGAGAGTTGCCTAAGCTTGGCAGGCACTGGATCCCTGCGATCGCCATAGAGCTTCGCCTGCCCGACCGAGCCCAATGCGGGGCGCAGCGTCTCGGGAAGCTGCACGATGGCTTCGCGCTCTCCTGTTCGCGCAAGGCGCACGACAGGCTGGCCGGCGCTCACTACCTGGCCTGGCTCGGCCAGTGTTTCCATCACTACACCGTCCGCATCGGCGAGAAGCTCGGCGTAGCGATTGGCGTTGCTGGCCACTTGCGCCTGGGCTTTGGCGGCACTCAGCTGGGCGCGTGCCGCATCGGCTGCGGCCTTGCTCTGGTCATACGACGAGGCGGAGATGGCGCCCGTGCCGAGCAGGGCGCGATACCTCGCCTCATCGGCAATCGCTTGTCTGGCCTGGGCTTGCGCGGCTACGACGGCCTGCTGTTGTGCTTGTGCCGACAAATGAAGATCGGCCGGGTCAATGCGCATCAAGACCTGCCCGCGCCGGACCTTCTGCCCCGCATCCACTAGCCGCTGCGACACCTTGCCTGGAACGCGGAATCCGAGATCGCTCTGGACTCTCGCCGCTACCGTTCCTGTGAATGCGCGATACGCAGCGCTATCCCCCCCTACCGTCGCCGTGCGTACCAGAGGCGCCTTTGTTCTGGGATCAGACGCCGCTTCGGTACCGCAACCCACCAAGACACTCGCAAGCGCAAGGATCAATGAATTTTTAACAAATTGACGCATGGAGGAGTTCCGTCAGTCCAATCTGGACGGCACTCTGCTACTTGTGACTATTTTAGTCAATAGTCACTTAGAAATTCTTTCAAGGAGACAGGCTCCGCAGTACAAGGCTGCAGAGCAGCATGGGAGCTTGCTCGCTATGGTCCAGGCTATGCGGCAACAAAAGTGGATTCAGGTAGGGGCGCAACACGAGATGGATTGCATCGGTGGTCTCATCCAGAGGTGTCTTGCGCTCGAAATCGCCCGAATCCCGGCCCTGCTGGAGAATTTCCTGAAGTAGTGCACGAAGTCTTGCCTCGTATGCCAACACGGATGGCCACCGCTCGGCGGCGGCCGACTGCGCTATCTCGTAGAGCTTTCGGTCCTGGGAGAAGAGCCGCTGATGCGCCTCAGTAGATGCCTTGAAAAGCTTTCTCAGTCGCTCTGCAGGCTGCTCCACGCCCTCAAGGGCCTGATGGATTTCTTGTTCGAGTTGTATCAGGCAGTTAGAGCAGATCGCCTCGCCAATGGCCTGCTTCGACTCGAAGAACTTGTAGACGTAGGCTTTCGAGAAGCCGATCGCCTTGGCCAGATCAGAAACGGTGGTCTTCTCGTAGCCGTAGTGGCTGAAGTGCTCAGTCGCCGCGACCACGATCTGGTCGCGGACATCATGAGTAGCCGGCCCACGACTGGCCGCAGCTGGGGCGATGGAGGTATTCATGTGGCGAGCTTACCGGGGACACTCTGAACCATCAACGTGTAACCCGTTGAGATATTAGTCACGGACGGGTGGCTAGCCTTTTGCGTCCAGTGTCGAATCGTTCCTCATTGAGGATTACAGAGAACGGTCAGGCCTCCTGTCCGCCTCCGGTTGGCAGCGGACATCACCGCGGCTCTTCGTGAAATCGTGATTGAATGGATGGAGTTTGGGTGCCAGAACACGCCTGGACGCGCGCGCAGGCCGTCACCGCGCCAGGAAGAAATCCACGGGAATGAGCTCGACGGCCCATCCACCCTCTTCGCCCAGCGTGGCAGCCGGATGCATGGACGCGATTCGCAACGCCTCATCACGGCTGTCCGCCTCGATGATGAAAAGACCACCCACCACTTCCTTCGACTCGGTGTAAGGCCCGTCACTGACGAGGGTCTTGCCATCGCGCGGGCGAAGCGTCGCCCAGCCGTCCCTGTCTCCCAGTGACGCGGAAACCAGCACGTTGCCGGTAGCGCGCATCTTCTCGTCCAGTGCCGGGCACTGGCTCACCAGTTCCTCGATGTCGCCTGGGCTCATCGCGGCGAACTTCCCGGGGGTGAAGTAGGCAAGGCCGAGGTATTTCATTGGAGTTCCTTTGGGCAGGGATATGTGGGCGACGAAGCAGATGACCGGAAACAGACCGCACTCTGACATGGTTCTCCATGGGGTCCGGCCAGCCCGCCAGGCTCATATCGCAAGCACGCCCGTCGCCGAAGCAGATACATGCCAGACGGCCCGCGATCGCGGGCCGTCTGGTAGCGACATGGGCATCACGCCATCACGCCATCGGCAGCTTCAATCCCTGCTCTTTCGCGCACTGCACGGCGATGTCGTAGCCCGCATCCGCATGCCGCATCACGCCGGTGCCCGGGTCGTTCCACAGCACCCGCGCGATGCGCTTGTCGGCTTCCTCCGTGCCGTCGCAGACGATGACCACGCCGGAGTGCTGCGAGTAGCCCATGCCCACGCCACCGCCGTGGTGCAGCGACACCCAGGTGGCACCGCCTGCAACGTTGAGCATCGCGTTGAGCAGCGGCCAGTCGCTGACCGCGTCGCTGCCGTCCTTCATTGCCTCGGTCTCGCGGTTCGGCGAAGCCACGCTGCCGGAATCGAGGTGATCGCGCCCGATCACCACCGGCGCCTTCAGTTCGCCATTGCGCACCATCTCGTTGAAGGCCAGGCCCAGCTTGTGGCGCAGGCCCAGACCGACCCAGCAGATGCGCGCCGGCAGGCCCTGGAAACTGATGCGCTCGCGCGCCATGTCCAGCCAGCGGTGCAGGTGTGCGTCATCGGGAATCAGTTCCTTCACCTTGGCATCGGTCTTGTAGATGTCCTCCGGATCGCCGCTGAGCGCGACCCAGCGGAACGGGCCCACGCCGCGGCAGAACAGCGGGCGCACGTAGGCCGGCACGAAACCGGGGAAATCGAAGGCGTTCCTCAGGCCCTGGTCGAACGCCATCTGGCGGATATTGTTGCCGTAGTCGAACGTCGGCACTCCCATCTTCTGGAATGCCAGCATCGCTTCCACGTGCACGCGCATGGCCTGCTTGGCGGCATCGCGCACACGCTCGGGTTCGACCTTCTGTTCGGCCAGCCACTGCTCCACCGTCCAGCCGATCGGCAGATAGCCGTGCACCGGATCGTGCGCGCTGGTCTGGTCGGTGACCGCATCCGGGCGTACGCCACGCTTCACCAACTCCGGCAGGATTTCCGCGGCGTTGCCGAGCAGCGCGATGGACTTCGCCTCGCCCGCCGCGGTGTACTTCGCGATGCGCGCGAGGGCGTCATCGAGGTCGGTGGCCTGCTCGTCCACGTAGCACGTGCGCAGGCGCATGTCGATGCTGGACTGGCGGCATTCGATGTTGAGCGAGCTCGCACCGGCCAGCGCCGCGGCCAGCGGCTGCGCGCCGCCCATGCCGCCGAGGCCGGCGGTGAGGATCCACCTGCCGGCCAGGTTGCCGCCGTAATGCTGGCGCCCCATTTCCACGAAGGTCTCGTACGTGCCCTGCACGATGCCCTGGCTGCCGATGTAGATCCACGAACCGGCCGTCATCTGGCCGTACATCATCAGGCCCTTCTTATCGAGTTCGTTGAAGTGTTCCCACGTGGCCCAGTGCGGCACCAGGTTGGAATTGGCGATCAGCACGCGCGGCGCATCGGGATGCGTGGGGAAAATGCCGACCGGTTTGCCGGACTGCACCAGCAACGTTTCGTTGTCGTCCAGTTCGCGCAGCGACTTCAGGATGGCGTCGTAGCAGGCCCAGTCGCGCGCGGCGCGGCCGATGCCGCCGTACACCACCAGCGAGGTGGGGTCTTCGGCGACTTCCGCGTCCAGGTTGTTCTGCAGCATCCGGTACGGCGCCTCGCTGAGCCAGGACTTGCAGGTCAGCGTGTTGCCGCGCGGGGCGCGGATGACGCGGGAGGGGTCGTGGCGGGGATCGGACATGGCAGGTTCCAGATGCAGGTATGCGGCCATTATCGGCGGGAGGCGCCGCCCTGCGCGAGCCGCGGCGATGCTGCAGTGCGCGATGGCATGCGTGGCAGAATCCGGGCCATGACTGCCCTACGCCTGCTTCTCTCCGCTTTTCTGTTGGCCGGACTGCCATGCGCGGCGCCTGTGGCCGCCACGCCACCGGACCGCATCCTGGTGTTCACCAAGACGGCGAAGTTCCGTCACGAATCCATCCCGGTAGCCGTGGCAACGCTGCAACGGATCGCCACGGCGCAAGGCATGGTCGTCGATCACATCGAGGATGCCAGCGCCTTCACCGCCGCCCATCTGGCGCGTTACCGCGTGGTGGTGTTCGCCAGCACCACGGGCGACGTGCTGGACGATGCACAGCAGGCGGCACTCGAGGGCTTCGTGCGCAACGGCGGCGGCTTCGTCGGCGTGCATGCCGCGGCCGACACCGAGTACGACTGGCCCTGGTACGGGCAACTGGTGGGCGCGTACTTCCACGATCACCCGCCGGGGCTGCAATCCACGCACGTGCAGCCAGAGCATGGCGGGAAACCCGTGGGTGAGCGCTGGCCGATCACCGACGAGCTCTACAACTACCGCGCCAATCCGCGCGGGCGCGTGCAGGTGATCGCCACGGTGGACGAACGCGGATACGACGGCGGCCTGATGGGCGACGACCATCCCATCGCGTGGTGCCGTGCCTTCGATGGCGGGCGCAGCTGGTACACGGGGCTGGGACACGATGCGGCGGTGTATGCGGATGCGAACGTCATGGCGCAGCTGGTGCGCGGGCTGCGGTATGCCTCGGGGCGTTCGGACGACTGTTGAGGCGTTGCGCGCTCCCCTTCCGTGAGGAGCGCGCGCCGGAGTGCTTGCCTTCCGGTCGATCCGGTACCGGGAAGGCGTGTGCCGTTGCGGAACTACCGGATGGAGGAATCCAGCGAGCGCAGCGCGTCAGCCAGGTTGAGGTGACCGGTACGGTCGAGATCTTCCTTGGTGTACGCACGGCCCGGAAGACCGTTGCAGGCCGTCTTGTGATCGCGCGGACGGATGCGGCTGCCGGTCTGGCGCACGCAGTTGGCTTCCGACACGGGCGGCTTTTCGGTGGCTGCGGAGGCGGCCTCGGCATCGCTGGCTGGCGTCGCGGCGCGGGTTTCGGCGACAGCCGTCTCCGGAGAAGCTGCGGGTTGCGCTGCGGCGACAGGCGATTCGGCGTGCGCGGCGGTGGCCGCCAGGCAGGCAGCGAAAGCGAAGAGGGTCAGGTGTTTCATGATCGACTCCCGGGCGAGCGTGTGGGCGCTACGTTACGCCTCGCCACGGGTGAATGTGAGTCTGGACGTCCTGACCGTTTAAGCGGAACTCAGGCAGGCGGGCACTGCGCCTTGCGCCCTTCGTGGAAGCGTTGCACGGCCGCCGCATCGGCCTTCTGCGGGGACACGCCATCGTCGAACAGGACACGCCATGTGCCGTCATCGCCCCGATGCCATACCGAGCCGAAGCGGCCGATCCTGTGCTCGCCGGTCGCCGGGTCTTCGTACAGGGCCGGACCGCTGGAATAGGCCGTGCGGCCATCGCCGCCGAGGGTCACGACCGCCGGGTACCAGCGCAGCTTCAGGGTCTTGCCTTCTATCAGCGGTGCCCATTCCATGGTGATGGCCTCGCGTCCCCGTGTCGGCGCGCGGCTGACACCGAAGGCGGCGTCGGGATGCAGGTGCTCGGCGAATGCGGCGGCATCGTGGTCGGCGACGGACTGGGCGAAGCTGAGTTCGCGCTGCCAGACGGCGCATTCGGCCTGTCGCGTGGTTTCCGGCGGCACGGCCAACGCATCACCGGCCAGCAGCCCCAACGCCAGCGTGCACGAAAGTCGGAGGAGCGTTGTCATGCGGATTTCCCCGGAGTCTGCCAAGCTGTCATGGATTCCAGCTCCTCTACGTACCGCATGCGCCTGCCATTGGTCAGGGTGACGGTGCTGGCCGTCCTGCTCTGGACGGCCGGTTGCGCCACCACCCCCTCCACCGCCCCGACGCCCTCCACGCGGCACAGCGTCGTGCTGATTTCCATCGACGGCCTGGCCGCCAGCGCGCTGGCACGCGGCAACACGCCCAACCTTGACCGCCTGGCGGCCGAGGGCGTGCACGCGGCATGGATGAATCCCTCCTACCCGGTGCTGACGTTTCCCAACCACTTCACCCTGGTCACGGGGCTGCGGCCGGACCGCCACGGCATCATCCACAACAGCATGCGCGATGACGCCGTGGGCGGCTTCAAGGTGGCCGACAAAGCAGCGGGCGCGGATGCGCGCTGGTGGCAGGGTGAACCGATCTGGAATACCGCCGAGAAGGCCGGCCTGCGCACTGCGATCTGGGCGTGGCCAGGCAACGCGGCCCCCATCGATGGCCGTCGTCCCACGCGGTGGGTCCCCTATTCCCCGGAGATCAGTTCGCTCGAGCGCGCGGACCAGGTTGCCGGCTGGCTGACCGAGCCCGCGGCGACGCGCCCCCACCTGGCGGCGCTGTATTTCGAGCGGGTGGACAACGTGGGCCACGACAAAGGCCCGGATGCGCCGGAAACCCTGGCGGCGATCCGCGAAGTGGATGCCGCCGTGGGCCGCATCATGCAGGCACTGGATGCACGCGGACTGCGCACGTCCACGGACCTCGTGGTGGTCTCCGACCACGGCATGGCGCCGGTGGCACCGGACCAGTACATCGCGCTGGAAGACATGGCCGCGTTCGAGCAGGCCGAGGCGGTCAGCACGGGACAGGTGATCGGCTTCAATCCGCGCCCAGGCCACGAAGCCGCCGCCGGACACCGCCTGCTCGGTCGGCACGACCACTACCAATGCTGGCGCAAGCAGGATCTGCCGGCCCGCTGGCACTACGGCAGGCATCCGCGCGTGCCCGCGATCGTCTGCCAGTTCGATGAAGGGTGGAATGCCCTGCCAGCCGAGCAACTGCAGCGCGTGCCGAAGGACCGGCTGAACCGCGGTTCGCATGGGTACGACAACACCCTGCCCTCCATGCGCGCGGTGTTCGTGGCGGCGGGGCCCAGTTTCCGCCGTGGCGCAACGCTGCCAGCGTTCGACAACGTGGACGTGTACCCGCTGCTGGCGACGTTGCTGGGCCTCGCGCCGGCGCGCAACGACGGCACGGCCGATACCTTCGCGCCGGTGCTGGCACCGCGGGCGGACATGCCGCATTGATGTCCGGAAACGGGGAGTCCACGCGCAGGGCCGGTGCTAGCCTTCCCGCATGCTTCCCGCCGATGCCACCGCCCTGCCCGACCCGCATGTCTGCGAACAGGCGCGCCTGAGCCGCGATGCGCGCTTCGACGGCCTGTTCTTCACCGCCGTCACCAGTACCCGCATCTACTGCCGGCCGGTATGCCCGGCCCCGGCACCGAAGCCGGCGAACATCGTCTACTACCGGCACGCCGCCGCCGCAGAGGCCGCCGGCTTCCGCCCGTGTCTGCGCTGCCGCCCGGAACTCGCCCCCGGCGACGGCACCTGGCGACGCGGCGATGCGGTGGTGGCACGCGCACTGAAGCTGATCGACCAGGGCGCGCTGGTGGACGCACCGTTGTCCGCACTGGCCGGGAAAGTCGGATTGGGCGAACGGCAGCTGCGGCGCCTGTTCACCGAACGCCTGGGTGCGACGCCTGCGGGCGTGCACGGCACGCGGCGCCTGCTGTTCGCCAAGCAGCTGCTCACCGATACCGCGCTGCCGATCACGCAGGTGGCCCTGGCAGCGGGGTTCGGCAGCCTGACCCGGTTCAACACCGCCTTCCGCGAGGAATACCGCATGGCACCGCGCGATCTGCGCAAGCGCGATGCGCCGCCTTCGCACGAGATCATGACGCTCCGCCTGGGCTACCGGCCGCCCTACGACTTTGCCGCGATGCTGGATTTCCTGCGCGGACGCGCCCTGCCCGGCGTGGAAGCCGTGGATGGGCACGGGTATTCACGCGTGATCGGCACGGGGGCTGCGCCGGGCTGGTTGCGGGTAAGCGCATGGGATGGGAAGGACCCACATGCCCTGAAGCTGGAATTGCACGGTGCGGCACCTGCCGAACTGCTGGGGATCGTGCACCGCCTGCGCCGCATGTTCGATCTGGATGCGGACCCGCAGGCCATCGCGTACGCGCTGGAGGGCGACGCGCGCCTGCGTCCGTTGCTGCGCGAGCGGCCGGGCCTGCGGTTGCCCAGCGGCTGGGATGGCTTCGAGATCGCAGTGCGGGCCGTCATCGGCCAGCAGGTCAGCGTGGCCGCCGCGCGCACGCTGACCGCCCGCCTGGCGCAACGGTATGGAACCGCGCTGGCGACACCGTTCGGGGCACTGACGCAGATGTTTCCGACGCCTGACGCGATCGCCGACGTGGATCTGACCGAGATCGGCCTGACCCGTGCGCGCGCCGCCACGATACGCGGGCTTGCGCGTGCAGTGATCGAAGGTCGCGTAGACTTCAACCCGGAGCGGACGCTGGACGATTTCACTGCACGCTGGGTAGCCCTGCCCGGCATCGGTCCGTGGACAGCGCACTACATGGCGCTGCGCGCACTCGGTCATCCGGACGCGTTTCCTGCCGACGATCTGGTCCTGCAGAAGGCCGTGCCGACGGATGGCACGCGGATGACAGCGAAAGCCCTGACGGCACGCGCGGAAGCCTGGCGGCCGTGGCGCGCGTATGCGGTGATCCACGTGTGGAAGGCGAGCATGGCCGCGCAGAAGCCACGCTCTCCTGCAGGAGCGACGTGAGTCGCGAGCGGGATCCTTCAACGACAGCGAACATTTCACTCATGCGGTCGCGACTCACGTGGCTCCTAGATCCGAGCTCCCTTATCCTGCCCTCGCCATGATCCTCTTCCGCCACCTCGCCAGCCCTGTCGGCACGCTCACCCTGGCCGCGACCGACGACGGCCTGCATGCGATCGAATTCCCGCGCAACCGCCACCCCGCGAACCGTGCTGAATGGACGGAGGGGCAACATCCCGTGCTCGATCTGGCCGCGCGCCAACTGGATGAGTATTTCGCCGCGACGCGCCGCGCGTTCGATCTGCCGCTGGCACCGCGCGGCACCGACTTCCAGCGCACCGTGTGGCTGGCGCTGGCCGGCATCGCCTACGGGGAAACGGTCAGCTACGCGCAACTGGCGCAGCGCGTTGGAAAACCCACCGCGATGCGCGCCGTCGGTGCCGCCAACGGGCGCAATCCGCTGCCCATCGTGCTGCCCTGTCATCGCGTGATCGGTGCTGACGGTTCGCTGACGGGCTTCGGTGGCGGCCTGCCGACCAAGCAGTTCCTGCTGGAGCTGGAAGGCGCGCTGGCGAGGGCGGACGACCTGTTCGGCTGAGGTCGCCTACATGCCGCGGAAACGCTGCTGGAACGCGGCGCTGACCGGCAGCACATCGTTGCGGCCCTTCACGCTGAGCTGGTGTCGGCCGAGTTCGTCCTTGCGCACGCGGTCGATGGCCTGCACGCGTACCAGCACGCCGCGGTGCACCTGCCAGAACACATCGTGATCAAGTCCGCCCAGCAGTTCCTTCAGCGGCATGCGGATGATCGCGTCGTCATCGGCGGTCGCCACCCGCACGTATTTGTCCTGTGCCTGGAAGAACAGCACCTCATCGATGGCAATCATGCGCACACTGTCGCCGACGCTGGCGGTGATCCAGCGAATGAGCCGTTCCCCCTGCGGACGCAGGCGCGCCTCGAGATCGTCGATCAGCGCACGAAGATCAGGCGCGCGCGGATTTGCAAGCCGCTCCCTCACGCGCTCCACCGCCTGCACCAGCCGCGCGTCCTGCACAGGCTTGAGCAGGTAGTCCGCAGCGCCCGCCTCGAAGGCGCGGATCGCGTAATCCTCGTAGGCGGTGGTGAAAACCACCAGTCCCTCCTGTTCGACCACCTTGCGGGCCACGTCCAGTCCGTTGACGCCCGGCATGCGGATGTCGAGGAAAGCGATCCGGGGACGATGCCGCGCCACGGCCTCCAGTGCGGACACGCCGTCCTCGCATACCGCCACGATTTCGAGTTCCGGCCACGCAGCGTGCAACTGCTGCTGCAGCGCGCGTCGTTGCGGCGCTTCATCCTCGGCGATCACGGCGGTGATACGACTCATATCTGCGACCGTAGCGGCACGCGGATCCCGGCGCAAACACCGCGGCCGTCCGACCGTGGCGACAGCGCGAAGTCCGCCTGCGCACCGTAGCGTGCGGCGAGTTGCTCCCGCACGTTCGCCAATCCCACGCCGGTGCTCAGGCCAGGCTGCAGGCCGGCCCCATCGTCGATGACCCGGACGCACAACTGCTCGCCTTCAACGACCGCCGCCACCTCGATGCGCCCCGGGCCCGGGCGCGGCTCGATGCCGTGCTTGATCGCGTTCTCCACCAGCGTGATCAGCAATGAGGGTGGGAATGGCAGCGCGCGAAGCGCGTCGTCCACCTGCACCGTGTACGCCAGTCGCCCGCCCATCCGCACCTGCATCAGCGCGAGGTAGCTGGTGACGATGTCCAGTTGCTGCCCCAGCGTGGCATGCAGCCCGCGGTCGTCGCGCAGCTTGGGGATGGTGGCGCGCAGGAAGGCGACCAGCGCGTCCAGCGTGGCCTCCGCCTGAGCGGGATCCTGTCGCACCAGTGCGCGCACCGAGGCCAGGGTATTGAACAGGAAATGCGGCTCCACCTGGGCCTGCAGCACACCCAGGCGCAGGTCCGCTTCGTGCACGCGATCTTCGAGTGCGGTCAGTTCGCGCAGGCGATGATGATCTTCCCATCGACGGTGCTCGCTGAAATACGCGCGCAAGGCCAGACCGCCACCAAACAGGCCATAGACCACCACCAGTGCGGCGATGTTGACGGCCAGGCCGATGGCTTTCATCACGGGTGAAAGCACAGGCGGCTTCATGGGCAGTCCGGCGGCAGCCAGTTCCGGCCTCACCAACTGGTCAATGTACGAAGACGCCACGCGATCGACGAAGAAACTGAGCACCATGCCGACCAGGACGGCGATCACCACGGCCTTGCGCTCCCATGCAACCGGCCAGCCACGATGGCGCACTGCAGTGGCGAGCGCCGGCCCCAGCGTCGCCATCAGGCTGAAGGCGACGAACTGCGTCGCCGCCACCTTCAGCGCGATGGCGAGATCCTGCACCGCCATGCCGACACCGGCCCCTATGAAGGCGGCGACCACCGCGATCACGCCGCAGAACAGCAGACTGCGACCGAGCAACCACTGCCGGCCGAACACCGGGTACTGGCGATAACGGCTCCACACCGCGTTGCCACCCACCAGCACCTCGGGTGGCAGCTTCTGGCGCAGGGAGTAATCGCGATCCATGGCTACTTCCTCTCGCCGCGCAGCTGGTGGCCGGCCTGCTTCAGCGTCAATGCAACCACCTTGCCCGCCGCATCCCGCTCAAAGCGTATCTCGGCACCGACGGCGTCCATCACGAACACGTCCGGCGCCACCGCCTGCACGGGCAGCGCCGGCTGGCCGGTGCCCTGGATGGTCAGCGTCCCGCCCTGCGCCTTCACGGTGAGCGCGAACGCGGGCATGAGCGGGTATTCGCCTTCGTAGTCGCGGAGCACGGCGGCGTCGAGCTTCAACGCGGGCTTCGACGACGCGGTGGCATCCATGCGCCTGGCCGGCAGAGTGGCGCCCATCTGCATCCATGTGAACGACTGTCCCTCCGCCGTACGCTGCGGCCGCAGGACGGCATCGAACTCGCGTGGGTAGAAATCGCCCGCAGTGTCGTGCCCCATCGCATAGGCGCCCTGCCCGGCGGGCTGGATCTCCAGCGCGTCGCCCTTCCGGCGCACGGTCATCTTCATGCCGCCCGCGAGCTGGTACTCACCGGCAAGCGCATCGAGCAGTGCGGCATCCGCCTTGCTCTCGCGGCGCGGCGAGCCGAGCGGGAAGCGGGCGTCGACCAGATGCAGGCCCAGCGAGCCCAGGCTGCCGATCGAATTCCAGGTGGTGTCGGACAGGATCACCACGCCCCGCTGCCCGTCCTTGTCGAACGACACGAAGGACGAGAAGCCACCGGTACCGCCTTCGTGCACGTGCACGATGCGCTCCCCGACCGGCATCAGCATCCAGTTCATCGCCATCGGTGGCGCATCGGAAAGCTTCTGCTGCGACAGCGCCAGGGCGGGCGAGACGGATGTCGCCTCGCCACCAAGCTGGCCCTGCACGTAGCGGACCATGTCCTCGAGCGTGGCGCGCACGCCACCCACGCCCGCGAGGTTGGCATGGAAATGCCAGGCGGAAGCCGGTCGCGCATTCGGCGTGTGCCCCACCGCCGCACGCACGCCGGGCGGTGCATGGTCGATGTAAGCGTGCTGCATGCCGAGCGGCGCGAACAGCCGCTGCTTCAGCAAGGTTTCCATATCCGTGCCGGCGCGGCGGGCGACGGCGTAGGACAGCACCATCGAGGCGAAGTTCGAGTATTCGAATGTCGTGCCGGGTGCGGCGGTCAGGGTGACGTCGCCAAGCGAGGCGAGCAACGCGGCCTCGTCCAGTCTGGCGTAGGGATCGTCCACGTTCGGCGCGGCCATGCGCGACGGCAGTGCGGGCAATCCCGAGCTGTGTGTCACCACGTGGCGGATCAGGATCGGCTTGCCCTGGTAGTCCGGCAGCCTGGTGCCCACCGGCAGCCACGCGGACAGCGGGTCATCCAGCGAGCCCTTGCCCTGCAGGATCAGGTCGGCCAGCAGCGCCGCTGTCATGGTCTTGCTGACGGAGCCGATTTCGAAGGCGGCATCGGCGCCAATGCGCGCGATGTCCCGTCCATCCGCGCACTGGAACGTGCGGGCTACGCTGCCGCCTTCGATCACGGCCACTGCCATGCACGCGCCCGTGCGATCGCCCTGCAGGCGCTGGCTGACGAGATCGGCCAGTGCGTCGTCGCTCATGGCATGGACGGAACCGCTGGCCACTGCCAGCGTCAGGGCGAGGGAATGCGCGAACGTCATGACATGGCTCCGGGTGGGATGGCCGCCATGCTGCCGCGCCTGTCCATGCGCCGTGCCGGCATCGGATGGAGCGGGCACTACCCGCGACGGAACCCCCGATCCGGCGGATGGCACCGGCGACGGTGACGGCCCGTCCCGCACGCCTTCAATCCCGCAGCAGCTGCCGAAGCGTGCCGGCGTAACGTCGCGCGATGGCCTCGCCTGCCACGTGCCGCCCGCCGGCGACGACCTGGCGCCCCGCTACCAGGACCTCCTCCACCAGCGGACGATTGCCGGCAAACAGCCAGCGGTCGATGACATCGTCCTGCGTGGCGCCCGCCAGTGCGGGAGCATGTCCGTCCAGGAGGACGGAATCCCCCTGTGTCCCCACGAAGCCGGTGGCATCCGCGGCGCTGGCCAGCACGCCACGCACCAGCGTCTCACCGACACTGGTGGATGCCGGCGTCACCGCGATGTTGCGATGGCGCGTGACCAGGCGCTGGCCGTACTCCAGCCAGCGCAGTTCCTCCACGGGCGACACCGAGACATGCGAGTCCGAACCGATGCCCCACCGTCCGCCCGCCTGCAGATAGTCGCGCAGCGGGAACAGCCCATCGCCCAGATTGGCTTCTGTCGTGGGACAGATCGCCACCGTGGCGCCGCTGGCGGCGATGCCGCGCGTCTCCGCTTCGGTGAGGTGCGTGGCATGCACCAGCGTCCATCGACGATCGACGGGGCATTCGCCCAGCAGCCATTCGACCGGCCGCGCCTGGCGCAGCGCCAGGCAGTCCTGCACCTCACCCACCTGTTCGGCGATGTGGATGTGCACCGGCGCGTCGGCGGGCAGTGCCTCCAGCACGCGCCGCATGGCCGCTTCCGGCACCGCACGCAGGCTGTGGAACGCGCAGCCCACGCGCAATGCGTCATCTTGCAGGGAGCGCAAACTGTCGAACAGGCGAAGGAAGTCGTCCACGCCGTGACCGAACCGCTGCTGCCGTGGCGAAAGCTCGCGTCCGTCGAAACCACCGGTCATGTACAGCACGGGCAACAGCGTCATGCGGATGCCGGTGTCGCGCGCGGCGGCCACCACCGCCTTCGACATCGCGGCCGGGTCGGCATAAGGCGTGCCGTCCGGCTGGTGGTGCACGTAGTGGAATTCGCATACCTGCGTGTAACCGACTTCCAGCATTTCCGCATACAGCTGCGTTGCCACCGCGTACATGCTGTCGGGCGTCATGCGGGCCGCGAAGCGGTACATGATCTCGCGCCAAGTCCAGAAACTGTCCTCGGGATGCGTCTGTCGCTCCGCCAGGCCGGCCATCGCGCGCTGGAAGGCATGCGAATGCAGGTTGGCGATGCCGGGGACGCGCCATCCGCCGTCAGCGGCGACGGCCAGCGCTTCGTTGGGATCACGCGGGGACATGGCAATGCTCACGGCTGGCGACAAGGGTGCGTTAGGCTACCGCGTCGCTCCCTGCTCTGGCACGCCCATGGATGCTCTTGAAATCGCCCTGCTGTTCGTCGCGGCGGCCCTTTTTGCGATCTTCGTGTTCCTGAAGGCCGCGAAGACGGATCGAGACGACGGCGGCAACGGCAGCGTCCATGGCTTCGAGGGCGACGCGGACGGCGGTGGCGACGGCGGAGGCGATTGACCACATGACGCTCCGTTGGGACGGCCTACTGGTGAATGCGCGAGTGGTGACGCTTACAGGCGACACCGGCTACGGTGTGGTGGAGAACGGCGCGCTGGGCTGGCGCGAGGGCGTGCTGGTGTTCGCAGGCGCAATGGACAGCCTGCCAGCGCCACCGGATGCGCTGACCGACACCTTTATCGATGCGGGCGGCGACTGCGTGACGCCCGGCCTCGTGGATTGCCACACGCATGTCGTGTTCGGCGGCGACCGCGCCGGCGAGTTCGAACAGCGCCTGCAGGGCGCCAGCTATGAAGACATCGCGCGTGCAGGAGGCGGCATCGTGTCCACGGTGCGAGCCACCCGTGCCGCCAGCGAGGACGACCTGTTCGCACAGTCGCTGCCGCGCGCGCGCGCGCTGCGCGACGACGGTGTGACCACGCTGGAGATCAAGTCCGGCTATGGCCTCGATCTCGAAAACGAGCGCAAGATGCTGCGCGTGGCCCGGCGCATCGGCGCTGCGCTCGGCATCACGGTACACACCACGTTCCTGGGTGCGCATGCGTTGCCGCCCGAGTACGCAGGACGTGCCGACGACTACATCGGCGCCGTGTGCGACTGGCTGCCGTTGCTGCATGCGGAAGGACTGGTGGATGCGGTGGACGCCTTCTGCGAACGCATCGGCTTCACTGCGGCGCAGACGCAGCGGGTGTTCGAAACCGCACGCGCTTTGGGGCTCCCCGTGAAACTGCACGCCGACCAGTTGAGCGATGGCGGTGGGGCTGCGCTGGTCGCCGGCTTTGACGGGCTGTCGGCGGACCATGTGGAGTACACCTCGGAAGCCGGTGTTGCCGCCATGAAGCAGGCAGGCAGCGTTGCCGTGCTGTTGCCGGGCGCGTTCCACGTGCTGCGCGAAACCAGATTGCCGCCACTGGATGCCTTCCGTGCACAGGGCGTGCCGATGGCGGTGGCGACGGATTGCAATCCCGGCACGTCGCCGCTGCAATCCCTGCGGCTGGCGATGTCGCTGGCGTGCACGCATTTCCGCCTGACGCCCGAGGAAGCCTTGCGCGGCGCCACCGTGCATGCGGCACGGGCATTGGGCGTGTCGGATCGTGGACGCCTGCAGGCCGGTCAACGCGCGGACTTCGTGCGCTGGCGCATCGGCCAGCCCGCGCAGCTCGCCTACTGGCTCGGCGGCGACCTGGTGTCGGCGGTGCACGTGGGTGGCCGCCTCGTCACCCCTGGCTAGAAAAACGAAAACCCCGGCATGGGCCGGGGTTTCGCACGCGCTGCCGGGCTTGCCGGCGCGGTTGGCTTACGCCTTGGCGACAGCCTTCTTGGCCACGGCCTTCTTCGCCGGGGTCTTCACGACCGACTTCTTGGCGGTGGCGGTGGCAGCCACGCCCGCCTTGGCGACCGTGTGCTTGCGTGCATTGCCGTAGCTGGACGAATAGCGCTTGCCCTTGGCCGTCTTGCGATCACCCTTGCCCATCTTTGTTCTCCTGATTCACTGAAAAGTACGCCCGGGTCAGGGCGATTGCACGTGCGACCACCGGATCGGGGCGCTGCGCGCGAGGCCGCAAAGCCTACCACAGCGGGGCCTTCCCGGCCCCTGCCGGCGTCACGGGCAGGCGCTCAGTGGGCGCAGCTGGCGTCGTGGATGTGCCAGTGGTTCAGGCGCAGGTTCAGCAGGTGGGCCAGGCCGACCAGCGTGCCGCCCACGGTCATGACGATGGCGTGCGGCACCACGGCTTCGTGCAGGGGTGCATACAGCACACCCGCCCACAGAGCCGCCAGGCCGAACAGGAGCATGCCCAGCGCGCGGAAGGCACGGTGGCGGCGATAGCCCCAGAGCAGGCTGAAAAGGCCCAGCACGGTCACGAAGGTCACGAAGCCACGCTCGAACCCGTCGCCCAGCCACACGGACAGGCCCAACGAGGGAATCGCGGCCAACATCAGGGGGGTGATCGCGCAATGCAATGCACACACCAGCGATCCGGCAGCGGCGAAGCGATCGATGAAGAAGCGGAGGGAGGACTTCATGGGGACAAGTATGACTTCCGGGAGGGTTATATTGTCACTATTGGTATATTATAACATCTTCAACTTCCCCACCATGAGTGAATCCACGCCCATGCCATCCCCGCGTCGCGCCCCTCCCGCCCCCCACCTGCTCGCCGCCGCCCTCGCCCTGGCGCTGGCCTCTCCCGCCGCGCTGGCGGACGACGCCGGAGCCCCCCAGGCCAAGGATCTGGACGCCGTCGTGGTGACCGCCTCACCGTTGAAGGGCAATGCCGAATCCGTCGCCACCCCGGTGGAGGTCCTGTACGGAGAAGCGCTGGACAAGGCCAAGGCCGGCACCCTGGGCGAGACGGTGGCGAAGCTGCCGGGCGTGCAGACCACCTATTTCGGCACGGGCGTGGGTCGCCCGATCATCCGCGGCCAGGAAGGCCCGCGCGTGCAGGTGCTGTCCGGCGGCATCGGCTCGATGGACGCCTCCACGGTCTCCGCCGACCACGCGGTCAGCATCGAGCCGTTCCTCGCCGATCAGATCGAAGTACTGAAGGGGCCCGCCACCCTGCTGTTCGGCAGCGGCGCCATAGGGGGTGCCGTCAACGTGGTCGATGGCCGGCTGGCCGAATCGATCCCGGACCAGCCACTGAGCGGACGCGCGGAAGTGCGCGGCAACACCGTCAACGAAGAACGCACCGGCATGTTCCGCCTCGACGGCGTCAACCGGAACTGGGTGCTGCATGTCGATGGCCTGGTCCGCGACACCGATGACTACGACATCCCGGGCGTGGCCATCCTGCACGACCACGAGGAAGGCGAAGAACACGAAGAGGAACCGCAGCCCCGCGGCACGTTGCCGAACAGCTCGGTGAAGACGCGCGCCGGCGCCATCGGCGCGACCTATCTCGGCGACCGCGGCTACTTCGGCCTGGCCACCAGCACCTACCGCACCGACTACGGCATTCCTGCCGGCGCGCACGTGCATGGCGAAGAGGATCATGACCACGACCATGACGGCGAGGAAGACCACGACCACGAAGAGCACGAGGAAGGCGCGGTACGGATCGACATGGTGCAGAACCGGCTGGACCTGAAAACCGGCATCTACGACCCGGTGTCGTTCCTGCAGAGCCTCAACCTGCGCGCGGCCTGGAACGATTACGAGCATGTGGAGCTGGAAGGTGGCGAGGTCGGCACCCGTTTCACCAATGAAGGCTACGACGCGCGCCTTGAAGCCGTGCAGAAGGAATGGAATGGCTGGCGCGGCGCCTTCGGCCTGCAGTTCGGCAGCACCGATTTCAGCGCCGTGGGCGATGAAGCGTTCGTGCCGTCGACCGTCACCGACACCCTGGGTTTCTTCGTGGTGCAGGAAAAGGACTTCGGCCCGTGGAAGCTGGAACTGGGCGGCCGCTACGACAAGGTCGAATTGAAGCCGGATGACCGTGCCGCAAGCGACTTCAATGCGGTCAATCTTTCTGCCGCCGCGATCTGGCGCCTGAGCGACGGCTTCGACCTGCGCTTCGGGCTGGACCGTTCCGAGCGTGCGCCCACGAATGAGGAACTGTTCGCCGGCGGCACCCACGTCGCCACGCAGTCCATCGAGATCGGTGACGCTTCGCTGGACACCGAGAAGGGCGTGCGCGCGGAAATCGGCGCGCATTGGCACACCGATCGCGTCGACCTGAAGCTGGCGGTCTACCAGACGAAGTTCAAGGACTTCATCTACCTCACCGATACCGGCGTGGAAGAGGAAGGCTATCCGGTGCGCCTGTGGACGCAGGACGACGCCACCTTCACCGGCGCCGAGGCCGAAGCGAAGATCCAGCTCGCCGATACCGCCGCCGGCGCATGGGACCTGCGCGTGTACGGCGACTACGTGCGTGCGGAGCTCGATGGCAACGGCATGCGGACGGTGGCCTTCGAGGTACCGCATGGCGACCACACGCATGGTTACGAAGTGGACATCGCACAGGGCGGTCACCTGCCGCGTATCGCACCGATGCGCGTCGGGGCCGACCTGGGCTGGTCGCTGGGTGGCTGGCGCGCGTCGCTGGGTGCGGTTCGCTACAGCAAGCAGGACGACCTTGCACAGAACGAGGAGCCGAGTGACGGCTACACGCTGGTGGATGCGCACTTGGCATATCGCTGGGATCGCACGGCATCAAGCTGGGAAGTGTTCCTGGATGGCAGCAACCTGACCGACGAAGAAGCCCGCCCGCATACCTCGTTGCTGCGCGACTACGCGCCGCTGCCGGGCCGCGGCGTGGCCTTCGGCATCCGCGCGTACTTCTGACCGGCGACTGACGGCCCTCCCCGGGGCGGCTGGCCTGGATGGCAGCCGCCCTTCTTGACAACAATTATGTGCATATACACATAATTCATCCGGCAGCCCCCATCGCGATCAATCCCGCATGCCCGCCCCCTCCGCTACCGCATCGCCCAGCACATGCACCTGCTTCCGCCTGCGCCGCGCAAGCCGCCGCGTCACCCAGGTGTACGACCATGAACTGGCCGGGGCCGGCCTGAGCCTCAATCAGTACTCGATCCTGCGCCGCAGCGAACGCGAGCCACGCGTGCTGGGCGACCTGGCTGGGGAACTCGGCATGGATCGCACCACCCTGACCCGCAACCTGTCGCCGCTGGTGGATGCAGGCCTGGTGGACATCGTCCGCGGCCACGACGCGCGCCAGCGCCTGATCGCGCTGACCCCGCCGGGCCGCGACCGACTCGCTGCCGCGAAGCCCCTCTGGCGACATGCGCAGGCGGTCATCGACGGGATGCTCGGCGAGGCCGGCGTCAAACGATTGCATCGCGACCTGGACCACCTCGACGACCTGCTGCGCCAGCACCTGGGAGAAGCCGCATGAACCCCGCTACCCCGACGCCCGCTCCACGCATGCACTGGGGCCTGTTGCTGGCCGCCGCAGCGACGCTGATGATCACCATGGGCGCGCGCCAGACCACCGGGCTGTTCGTTTCACCGATCCACCAGGACACCGGCATCGGTATCGCCGCGATCAGCTTCGCGCTGGCGATCGGCCAGTTCACGTGGGGAGCCGTGCAGCCGATCTTCGGCGCCATCGCCGACAAGCGCGGTTCCACCGGCGTGCTGGTGGTCGGTGGCGTCCTGCTGGCGCTGGGGCTGGCCCTGACACCGCATCTCACCTCGTCCTGGGGGCTGATGTTCACGCTGGGCCTGTTGACGGCGGCGGGCGCAGGCGCGGGCAGCTTCTCCATCCTGATCGGCGCCACCGCACAACAGCTGGCACCCGAGAAGCGCTCGTTCGCCGCGGGCTTCATCAACGCGGGGGGTTCGCTCGGACAGTTCGTCTTCGCGCCGCTGGTACAGGCCGTCATCGCCCTCGCCGGCTGGGCCAGCGCGATGTACACGCTTGCCATCGCATCGCTGCTGGCGATTCCGCTGGCCTTCCCGTTGCGCAGGAAGCTGGCGTCTTCGACGGGCTCAACACCGGCCACCGCGGTCGGCGACATCTCGCTCAAGCAGCAGATCGCCATCGCCCTGCGTGACCGCAGCTACTGGATGCTGCACCTGGGCTTCTTCACGTGCGGCGTGCACATCGCCTTCCTGGTGACGCACCTGCCGGGCGAAATCGCGTTGTGCGGCCTGTCGCCCAGCGTGTCGGCGGTGTCGATCGCGCTGATCGGCCTGTTCAACGTGGCCGGCAGCCTGGTGGCCGGTGCACTGGGCCAGCGCGTGCGGATGAAGTGGATCCTCGCGGTGATGTACGCCAGTCGCGCAGTGATGATCGCGCTGTATCTGCTGGCGCCTCCGACGCCATTGACGTTCTACGTGTTCGCGGCAGCACTCGGTTTCACCTGGCTGGCGACGGTGCCGCCTACGGCCGGCCTGGTCGGCAAGCTGTTCGGTCCGCGCTACCTGGGCACCCTGTTCGGACTGACCTTGCTGTCGCACCAGATCGGCGGCTTCTTCGGTGCGTGGCTCGGCGGGCTGGCGCTGGAGCGCTTCGGCGACTACACGTGGATGTGGTACGCGGACATGGCGTTGGCATTGATCGCGGCAGCAGCGAACCTGCCTATCCGGGAAACGCCACCGAAAGCTGTGCCGGCGGCGGCGTGAGCAAATCCGTTGTAGGAGCAACTGTAGGAACGACGTAAGTCGCGACCGCACGCCAACACTTACCGGAAACTTCAGCTGGCGCAGCTTCTTTCTTGCCCGGAAGACCTAGCGCGATGATCGGCTCCCGGCCAGCGAAATCCGCGGTCGCGTCTTACGTCGCTCCTACAACAACAAATCCGCTACGCGGCAGCGCAGCGCGCGCACAGGCCATGCACTTCCAGCGTCTGCGCCTGTGGCTGGAAACCCAGTGCCTTGGCGCGCGCGTCCAGCGCCGCCACCACGTCGCGATCTTCCAGTTCCACCGCGCTGTGGCAGCGGTCGCAGATGAGGAACGGCACCGAGTGCTGGGCGCTGTTCGGATGGTGGCAGGCGACGAACGCATTGACGGATTCGAGCTTGTGCACGAAGCCATTGGCCATCAGGAAATCCAGCGCGCGATACACCGTTGGCGGCGCGTCGGCGCCCACGCCCTTCGTGGCACGCACCCACTCGAGCAATTCGTAGGCCTTCACCGGCTTGCCGGCTTCGGCGATCAGCTGCAGAACGCGCGCACGGATCGGCGTCAGCCGCAGGCCGCGCTCCTGGCACGCGCGCTCCACTGCGACCACGAACGCCTGCGCGTCATGGACATGGTGGTTCGGGTCGGTGCAGGCGTGTGGCATGGGCGATCTGTGATCAGGCGGCCGTACTTGTCTTGATAAGTGCTGCGTCGATGCGTTTCAAGGCTTCATCGCGACCGGCAAGGTAGACCGTCTGGGAAATGTCCGGGCTGACCTGCGTCCCGGTGATGGCCACGCGCAAAGGCTGCGCCACTTTGCCCATGCCGATTTCGAGCGCCGCTGCGGCCTCGTGCAGGGCGACGGACACACTTTCCGCGCTCCACTCCGCCAGCGCCGCCAGGCTTTCGCGGGCCTTGGCCAGCGGGGCATGCGCGGCGGCGCCCAGATGCTTGGCTACTGCAGCATCGTCGTACACCGTCAGCGGCTGGTACCAGACCACCGCCTTCTCGGCCATGTCCTTCAACGTCTGCACGCGATCGCGCAGCGCGACCACCACGTCGGCCGGCGCCGGACCGGCGGTCAGGTCGATGCCCAGCTTCTCCAACTGGTAAACGAGGTGCGGCGCGATGTCCGCAGGCGCATCGGTCTTCAGGTAGTGCTGGTTCACCCAGCCCAGCTTGGCCATGTCCAGGCGCGCGGCCTTGGAATTCACGTCCTTCACGTCGAACAGGTCGATCAGCTCCTGGCGCGAGAAGAGCTCCTGGTCGCCGTGCGACCAGCCCAACCGCGCCAGGTAGTTGATCAGCGCGTGCGGCAGGTAGCCGGCGTCCTTGTACTGCATCACGTCGGCCGCACCGGTGCGCTTGGACAGCTTGGCGCCCTGCTCGTCCAGGATCATCGGCATGTGCGCGAACTTCGGCACCGGCGCACCCAGCGCTTCGTAGATGTTGATCTGCCGGGGCGTGTTGTTGATGTGGTCGTCGCCGCGGATCACCTCGGTGATGCCCATGTCCCAGTCATCGACCACCACGGCGAAGTTGTAGGTGGGATAGCCGTCCGGACGGAAGATCACCATGTCGTCCAGCTCGCTGTTGGCGATCTCGATGCGACCCTTGATCAGGTCGTCGAAGGCGACCACGCCATCGGGGGGGTTCTTGAAGCGGATCACGCGGTTCGGGTCGTCGCGGTGCGGCAGGTTCTGCTCGCGCGCGGCGCCGTTGTAGCGCGGCTTCTCCTGCTTCGCCATCGCGGCTTCGCGCATGGCGTCGAGCTCCTCGCGTGTCTCGTAGGCGTAGTAGGCCTTGCCGGCCGCGACGAGTTGTTCAGCGACCTCGCGATACCGGTCGATGCGCTGGGTCTGGTAGACCGGGCCTTCGTCGTAGTCCAGGCCCAGCCAGTCCATGGCGTCCAGGATCGCGTCGATCGCGGCCTGCGTGCTGCGCTCGCGGTCGGTGTCCTCGATGCGCAGGATGAAGTCGCCGCCGCGATGGCGCGCTTCCAGCCAGCAGTACAGCGCCGTGCGGGCGCCGCCGATGTGCAGGTAGCCGGTGGGACTGGGAGCGAAGCGGGTACGGCAGGTCATGGAGGAGCTCAAGGTACGTAGTCCGACGATTTTACCGCGCCGCGACGGTTCTGCCGCGCTCGCCGGCCCGAACGCGCCGCAGCGCGCCCGCTAGGCGAGGCGCCCGGAAGGCCTTTCCGATACAAGAAGCCCGTTGGGGAGGGCTTAGAATCGCCGCATGACCACGCTCTTCATCTCCGACCTACATCTGGATCCCGAACGCCCTGCCGTCACCGAGTTGTTCGGCGCGTTCATGCAGCGGGAAGCCGTCGCGGCCGACGCCCTGTACATCCTGGGCGACCTGTTCGAGGCCTGGGTGGGCGACGACGATCCATCGGAAACGGGTGCCTACGTCGAGGCCCGCATCCGCGAGGTCGCCGATGCCGGCGTACCGGTGTTCTTCATCCGTGGCAACCGCGATTTCCTGCTCGGCAATGCCTTCGCCCGCCGCGCCGGCATGCGCATCCTGCCCGATCCGGCCGTTGTCATGCTGTACGGAAAGCCGGCGATCCTCATGCATGGCGACCTGATGTGCACGGGCGACACGGCCTACCAGGCGTTCCGCGCGCAGACGCGCAATCCCGCCTGGCAGGCGCAGTTCCTGTCGCAGACACTGGTGGCCCGGCTCGCCTTCGCCGCGCAGGCGCGCGCTGCCAGTGCCGCGCACCAGGGCGGCATGAAGCAGAGCGACAAGGCGCAGTTCGAAACATTGACCGACGTGGCGCCAGCGGCCGTGGACGTGA
This sequence comes from Pseudoxanthomonas sp. PXM03, assembly GCF_014852005.1. Taxonomy (GTDB): domain Bacteria; phylum Pseudomonadota; class Gammaproteobacteria; order Xanthomonadales; family Xanthomonadaceae; genus Pseudoxanthomonas_A. The sequence goes on from NZ_JACVAU010000002.1 coordinate 455,356, forward strand.
CACTGGCGCAGTTCGGCATCGACATGCTGATCCATGGCCACACGCACCGGCCTGCGATCCACGAACTGATTGTTGGCGAACGGGCGTGCCGCCGCGTGGTGCTGGGCGACTGGTACGAGCAGGGCTCGGTGCTGCGGGTGGAACCGCATGGAATGACGCTGGAGCGTCTGTAGGTCTTTGATGTGGGAGCGATGTAAGTCGCGATGATGCTTCCGCGGTAGCTCATCGCGACTTACATCGCTCCCACACCCTCATGTGTATTCCGTCCACAGGTCGCCCAAGCCCCCTACGGGGCTTCCAGCGCCGCGAGTTCATCTTCGTCGAACCCTGCCAACAGCCGCGCCTCGATATTGAACGGGCCATGCAGGTAGCCGCTGGCGTATTCCCTCAGCAGTTCGCGGAAGCGTGCGCGCGGTTCGATGCCACGCTGCTCGCAGTACCAGCGATACCAGCGCGAACCGGCGGCGACATGCGCGACTTCCTCGCGCAGGATCAGGTCGAGAATCCCGACGGTGGCTTCGTCTCCCAGATCGCGCAGCTTGACGATCATGCCTGGCGTGACGTCCAGGCCGCGCGCCTCCAGCACGCGCGGTACCAGCGCCATCCGCGCAAGACCATCGTGCGCGGTCTTCTCGGTCATCTCCCAAAGACCGTTGTGCGCATCGAAATCCCCGTAGTCGTAACCCAGTTCGCGCAGGCGGTCGCGCAGCAGGACGAAGTGGCGCGACTCATCGTTGGCCACGCTGACCCAGTCGGCATGGAACGCCACCGGCATTCCACGGAAGCGATACACCGCATCCCAGGCCAGGTCGATGGCATTCAGTTCGATATGCGCGATGGCATGGATGAAGGCCGCCCTGCCCGGCACGCTGCCGAGCCCGCGACGCGGCAACTCGCGCGGATGCACAAGGGTCGGCTTCACCGGTCGCCCCGGCATGCGGATCGATTCGGGTGCCGGCGCGTCCGCCGGAATGGCCAGCTCACCGCGCTTGAAGGCGCCAGCGAATCGCTGCGTCAGCGCGACCTTGTCGTCCACGTCCGTTGCGTCCAGGCAGGCACGCGCGGCCTCGAACAGCGTGGCCATGGGGTGCGCGCCGGATCAGCCGACGCGGCGCTTGCGCTTGGCCTCGTCCGAACGCATCTGCTCGATGCGCTCGAAATATCCCGGCTCGATGCCGGTGACGTACTTGCCATCGAAGCAGGAGGAGTCGAAATCGGCCAGCTGCGGATTGCCTTCGCGCACAGCCGCCTCGAGATCTTCCAGGTCCTGGTAGATCAGCCAGTCGCAGCCGAGCAGCGTCTCGATCTCTTCGATGCTGCGGTCGTGCGCCACCAGCTCATCGGCAGCCGGCATGTCGATGCCGTAGATGTTGGGATGGCGCACCGGCGGCGCGGCACTGGCCAGGTAGACCTTGCGCGCGCCGGCGTCGCGCGCCATCTGCACGATCTGCTTGGAGGTCGTGCCGCGCACGATGGAGTCGTCCACCAGCAGCACCACGCGATTGCGGAATTCCAGGTTGATCGGGTTGAGCTTGCGACGCACGGACTTCACCCGCTCCCCCTGCCCCGGCATGATGAACGTGCGGCCGACATAGCGGTTCTTGATGAAGCCCTCGCGGTACTTCACGCCCAGCACGTTGGAGATCTCCAGCGCGGCGTCGCGCGAGGTGTCCGGGATCGGGATGATCGTGTCGATGTCGTGGTCCGGGCGCAGGCGCAGGATCTTCTCGCCCAGCTTCACGCCCATGCGCATGCGCGCCTTGTGCACCGACACGTTGTCGATCATCGAATCGGGACGCGCGAAGTACACGTACTCGAAGATGCACGGCGCATGGTGTTGCGGTTCGGCGACGATTTCGCTGAACAGCTCGCCGCGCGCGGTGATCACGATGGCTTCGCCCGGCTGCACGTCGCGCATGCGGGTGAATCCCAGGATGTCGAGCGCGGCGGATTCGGACGCGATGATGTACTCGGTGCCTTCGCTGTGCTCGCGCTTGCCCAGCACCAGGGGACGGATGCCATGCGGGTCGCGGAACGCCACCAGGCCCAGGCCCAGCACCACGCTGACCACCGCATATCCGCCCTTGACGCGGCGATGGACGCCGGCGACCGCGCGGATGGCGGCTTCCGGACTGAGCGTGCGCTGCAGGTCCAGCTCGTGCGCGAACACGTTCAGCAGCACTTCGCTGTCCGAATCGGTGTTGATGTTGCGACGGTCCTGGGCGAACACGTCCTGGCGCAGGGCCTCGGTGTTGATCAGGTTGCCGTTGTGCGCCAGCGCGATGCCGTAGGGCGAGTTCACGTAGAACGGCTGCGCCTCGTCCATGCCCTCGGAGCCGGCGGTCGGATAGCGGCAATGCGCGATGCCCACGCGGCCTTCCAGCACGCTCATCGCCTTGGCGTTGAACACGTCCCGCACCAGCCCGTTGTCCTTGTGCACGCGCAGTCGCGTGCCGTCGGCGGTGGCGATGCCGGCGGCGTCCTGCCCGCGGTGCTGGAGGACGGTCAGCCCGTCATAAAGCTGGCCGGCAACATTCTGGTTGCCGACGATTGCGACGATGCCGCACATGGTGGACCTACTCCGGTTTCGACTCGGGCGACGCTGGCGGGGAGACGCGCTCCGGCGGGGCGCCGGACTCTTGCAGCGGCAGGGGCAAGTTTTGCAGGCGCGCATTATCGCCCGCCGGACGCCCATTGCCAAAGTCCAGTTCCTGCACAGTCCATTCCGGCAACCACTGCGCAAGCCATTCCGCGCCGGGCAGGAGCAGCGGCACGACGGATGACCGCTGCCATTCAGGTTCGCGCGGCAGGTCGGTGAAGGCCACCAGCAACAGCAGCACGCAGGCCACGAAGGCACCACGCAACACGCCCAGGCCGAGCCCCAGCACACGATCGAGTCCCGACAGGCCCACGGTCTTCACGAGTTGACGCACGATCCAGCCGGTCACGCCGACCACGAGCATGACGCCGACGAAGCTGAGCGCGTACCCCCCCAGCAATTCGCTGGCGGTGGGCGGCCCATCGTCGGAAAGCCAGACGGCCACCTGCGCGCCGTAGTGGAAAGCGACCCAGCCGGCCAGCACCCAGGCGACCATCGATGCTGCGGCGCTGACGAGCCCGCGCATCAGCCCGAACAGCGCCGAGACGGTGATGATGCCCAGCAGTGTCAGATCGAGCGCACTCATGCGCGCGCCCGCCCACACCCGGATTCAGTGGCGATGCCGATGCCGGTCAAGGATGCGGGCGCACCATGCCATCGACACCGACCTTCGCCGCTACCTGCGCCTTCAGCCGGTCCGCGTCGGCACGGCTTGCCACCGGCCCCACGCGCACGCGACTGAGCGTGCCCTTGTCGGTGCGGACCTGTTCGACGAACGCACTGAAACCGGCAGCGCGGGCGCGATCACGCAATGCGTTGGCATCCGCCGCGCTGGAGAATGCCCCCAGTTGCACGGCGAAGCCCACGCCGGACGCGGCAGGCTTTGCTGCTTCGGCTGGCTTGGGTGCGGGCGCGACGGGCTTGCTCGCGGCGACGGTCGGCTTGGGTTCGGCGGGCGGCGGCGTGGTGCCCGGCTTCGGTGCCGGTGCCGCGGGCTTGGGTTCCGGCGGCAGCGCCTGCGTGGTGATCGCCGGAGTGGGAGCGGCGGCGGCCACCGATGAAGGCGTCGGTGCCACAGGCGTGGCGGAGGGAGTGGGCGCAGTGGTCGCCGCAGCGTCCAGCGTGACGACCTGGGCGTTGACATCGCCCCGGATCCTGATGGCCTCCAGACGCGCGGATTCGGCCTGCGGGCGATCGGCATAGGGACCGACGCGCACGCGGAATGCCTGCTTGCCATTGATCGTCGCCGGCTCGACAAAGCCCGGCAGCGCGGCCTGCTTCACGCGGGCCAGCACGGCATCGGCATCGGCCTGCGTGGCGTAGGCGCCGAAGCTGACGGCGAAGTTGCCGGCAGCGGTGGCGGCGGACTGCGACACGCCGGCCGCCGGGAGCGGTTCCGCTGCGGGCGCGGCGACCTGGCCCTGCATGCCGACCGCGCCATTCGCGGGGGGGCTGCTCGGGGCGACCAGCGGCAGCTCACGTGTTTCGTATTCGCCATCGGCGGCTGGCGGAACATCCAGCGGCACGTCCGACACGCCGCTATCGGGCGCGGGGCCTTTCACCAGCATGGGCAGGAAGATGACGGCCAGCGCCACCAGCACGACGGCGCCGATCAGGCGCTGTTTCAGGGCAGTATCCATCCAGGTCCACGGGAGATGAGGCAGGAGTGCCGGCGCGATTATACGGCGCGTCCCACCGCGCTCCCCCTCATCGACCTGAATGCAGCACGTGCAATGCGTCGGCCACGGTGTGGAACGAACCGAACACCAGCACGCGGTCGCCCGGCGCCGATGCCGCAAGCGCGCCTTGCAGCGCGTCGCCGACATGGCCGTGCAGGACGGCGCCATCCGCGTCAGTGCCCCGCAGGCGCGCGGCCAGCTGTCCGGCGGTCTGTGCGCGCGGCCCCATGTCCAGGCCGGCCAGATGCCATTGCAGGGTCATGCCGGCAAAGGCGTCGACCACGCTTCGCACATCCTTGTCTGCCAGCGCGGCGAACACCACGCGGGTCACGCCACCACCGGCATGGATCTGCAGCCATGCGGCCAGTTCACGCGCCGCCTGCGGGTTGTGGCCGACATCAAGCACCACGTGCACGCCATCGCGCTCGAACTGCTGCAGTCGGCCTGGAAGCGCTGCCTTGGCCACGCCTTCCGCGAAGGCGCTGTCGGGAATGACGTCTCCTGGCAACGCGCGCAATGCAGCAATCGCCGTGGAGGCGTTCGCACGCTGCGAAGGCGCGGACAGCGCCGGCACCGGCAGTTCAAGTTCTGCCCCCACTTCACGCCAGCGCCAGCGCTGGCTGTCGATGGGCTCATGGAAGAAGTCACTGCCCAGCCGGAGTGCATTCGCTCCGATGGCATAGGCATGGCGCAACACGCTGGACGGCGAGTCCACCTCGCCGAGCACCAGCGGCGTCCACGCCCGCGCGATGCCGGCCTTCTCGGCGCCGATGGCCTCGCGGTCGTTGCCGAGCCAGTCGGTGTGGTCGATGTCGACCGTGGTGATGACGGCGACATCCGGGTCGACGATATTCACCGCGTCCAGCCTTCCACCCAGGCCGATCTCGAGTACCGCCAGGTCCAGCCCGCTGCGCTCGAACAGCCACAGTGCGGCCAGCGTACCGAATTCGAAATAGGTCAGCGGGATCGTGTTCCCTTCTCCCCCCGGGAGAAGGTGGCGCGCAGCGCCGGATGAGGGGTCGGCGAATTCGCTGACGTCCAGACCATCATCGCCTCCCCGTTCCCTCTCCCCAACCCAGCTCCCGGAGGGGGAAGGGCCAGAACGCGCAGCTTCGACCGCTTCGAAGGCTTCCACCAGTGACGCGTCATCGGCGTCGATGCCATCGATGCGCACGCGCTCGTTGTAGCGCAGCAGGTGTGGCGAGGTATACGCCCCGACCTTCCAGCCTGCGGCACGCGCAATGGCCTCGATGAAGGCCACGGTGGAGCCCTTGCCATTGGTGCCGCCGACGGTGATGACGCGGGCGGCGGGCTTGCCGAGCGCCAGTCGCATTGCGACTTCGCGCACGCGGTCCAGGCCCATGTCGATGGACCTGGGATGCTGTTGCTCGATGTACTCGAGCCAGTCGTCGAGGGTATGCAGTGCGCGTGACATGTCAGTTGCCGGATTCGATATGCCGGATGCTGGAGCCGAACAGCGACCGTCGGCCGCTCAGCACCACCGACACCTGTTGCTCGGGATGGCGATGATAGAACGCTTCACGGATGCACAAGTAGCTCGGAAAGCCCCGCTCCATCGGGGCGCCTCGCAATCGGTAATCGCATGCACGACGGCTCGGGGTGTAGTGCGTCTGCATGATGTGGGATTCGCGGAATGCCTCGCCGAACACGCACGTCCACGCCCAGGGCAAGGACCTGGCCAGCACCAGCCAGCCGACGAGGCCCAGCATCACGGGCATCCCGCAAAGAAGGAACAGGAACTTGAGGAACCCTTGGTCGAGCAGGAGGGCCATGCGTCCATGGCGGCGGGCATGGCCGATCAACAACGCCGTTCCGATCACGCCACCGACCAGGAACAACAGGGCGACATGGAGGCCGTGCAAGGCGGGCGCAGGCACGAAGTCGACGAACAGACCCGTCAGCGCCAACGCACAGGTGCCAAGGACCGCCACGGTCGCGGTGACCTGACCAGGCGCAGGCGTGTCCGAGCCGAACCAGACCGCTTTCCAGCCCATGTGCGCTCGCAGAACGTCGCCGCTGCCGCCGGACTCTAGAGCGCCCGATGCTTCGCTTCGCCGAAGAATGGCGTGTGGTGCGCGCAGTCGTTGAGGCGCACGACTTCGAGCTGGTCGACCGAGGGGCCTTCCAGCAGGTTGAGCGTGGTCGGCGCCTGGCGGAACGTCCAGAGCTTTGCGATCGGCAGGCCCAGGATGCGGCACAGCAGGACGCGGTTGACTGCATCGTGCGCCACGATCAGCAGGGTGTCGTCATCGCCCAGTCCCTCCGCGGCGCGTGCGAGCCCGCGCCAGGAACGGTCCAGCACCTGGCGCAGCGATTCGCCACCCGGCATGAGGACGGTATCGGGCTCCTCGCGCCACGCCAGCAGGCGGGCGGGATCCTTGTCCTGGATCTCGCTGGCCAGAAGACCTTCCCATTCGCCATGCGCGATTTCCTGCAGATCCACATCGGTCTGCAGAAGGTCGGCGCGTGCATCGCCCAACACGAGCTTCGCGGTGAGCTGCGCCCGCGACAGCGGCGAGGCGACTGCACGATCGATGCGTACGTCCTTCAGCCGCTGGCCCAGCGCGGTGGCCTGGCCTTCGCCGACCGGCGACAGCGGGATGTCGATCTGGCCCTGGTAACGGCCTTCGGCGTTCCACGGCGTTTCGCCGTGACGGGCAAGCAGGATGCGCATGCGTCGGTGTGTCCATTCGAGGGAAGCGGCCCCGCTTCCGGAAGCCGGAAACGAAGACGGGAGCGGATCATACCCGCTCCCGTCCCGTGCCTGCCGCTAAGTTGCAGGTGTTACTTGCCGACGCCCATTTCCTTCAGCAACTGCGGCGCCGGATATACCTCCTGCATGATCCAGCGCAGGTAGCGGCCATCCACGGCGATCATGCGCGTCATCTTGGGGTCGAACACCCAGTTGGAGCTGACCGACTCCCAGTTGCCGTCGAAGGCCAGGCCGACCAGTTTGCCGTGTGCGTCCAGCACCGGCGAGCCGGAGTTGCCGCCGGTGATGTCCAGGTCGGACAGGTAGTTCACCGGCACGGAGCCGATGCGCTTGTCCTCCAGACCGCCGTAGCGCTTGGCCGCGACCGCATCGAGCAACGCCTTCGGCGAGTCGAACGGGTCCTGCCCGGTTTCCTTGGCCACCACGCCTTCCAGCGTCGTGAACGGGATGTATTCCACGCCGTCCTTCGGCGCGTAACCCATCACGTTGCCGAAGGTGATGCGCAGCGACAGGTTGGCATCCGGGTAGACGTACTGACCCTGGCTCTTCTTGTAGTCCGCCAGCGCCTGCAGGTAGACGGGGCGCGCGGCCAGATTCTCGCCGGCGCGCGTCTTGCGCTCCTGCTCCAGCTTCAGCAGCGTGGGCATCACCGCCACCGCGTACTGGATCGCCGGATCGCTGCTGGCCTCGAATGTCTTACGGTCTGCGGCGAACCACTTCAGGCGCTCATCCGTGCTGCCGAGCTTCGTGCCCGCCAGACGATCCAATCCCCGCTTCACCGCTGCGGCATCGTTGCCGCCCAGCCATGCATCCACGGCGTCGACGCGCTGGGCAGCGGGCAGTTTGATGTACTCGTTCAACCAGTACTCCTGCAACTGGCGATCCATCGCGGCCACGTAGCGGCGCTCAAGCTGCTTCAGGCCACCTTCGATGGCGGGCAGGTCGCGTTCCTGGTAACCGGACTCGCGTTCCGCATTGGGCTTCTCGCGCTCGATCGACAGCCGGTACAGCTGCGTGGCGGAACCGACCATCGCGGTGTTGTTGAACATCGCCAGGGTCAGGTCGCGCTCGCGCGTGGCCTTGTTCTGTTCCAGCAGGGCGAGCAGCTGGGCGTGCGCGTCCAGCGCCGCCTGGCCCTTGGCGCCCTGCCCCTTCAGCCAGGCCAGGACGGCGGCTTCCTCGCGCTGTTTCTGGCCAGCGGCGTCGATGCGCTTGAAGCCTTCCAGCTGGCCGTCGTAGTTCTTGCTGGTGTTGTTCCAGCCCGCCATGGTGTTGGCGTACTTCACCTGGATGTCGGCGTTCTTCTTGCCGGCGTCCTGCACCATCGCGATCTGGTTCTTGTAGTGGCGCGCGATGGTCGGATAGGTCCACGCAGCGGTGTTGTCGAATTCGGCCGCCAGCGCGTAGCGGTTGGTGGAACCCGGATAGCCCGCCACCATGACGAAATCACCGGCACCCAGCGGCTGGTCGGCGAACTTCAGCCAGTGCTTCGGCTGGTAGGGCACGTTGTCCTTGGAGAATGCGGCCGGCTTGCCGTCCTTGCCCACATAGGCGCGGTAGAACGCGAAGTCACCGGTGTGGCGCGGCCACATCCAGTTGTCGATGTCGCCACCGTACTTGCCCACGCTCCCCGGCGGTGCGTACGCCAGGCGCACGTCCTTGATTTCCATGTTCTTGAACAGGCGATACGTGTTGCCACCGGAGAAACTGTAGAGGCGGCAGCGGAAGCCGGCGTCGGCTTCGCAGTCGGCGATGAGCTTCTTCTCGAACGTCTCCAGCGCCTTGGTGCGCGCCAGGGCATCATTGCCTGCCGCGGCGATGGCGGCTTGCGCGTCCTTGGTCACGTCGGTGATCTCGTCCAGCACGAACACGCGCGCATTGGGGCCTGCGCTGACTTCATCGCCCGCCGTCGGTGCGTTGAAGCCGTTCTTGATCAGGTTGTTCTCGGCCGTGGAGTTCAGCTGGATGGCGCCATACGCGCAGTGATGGTTGGTGACCACCAGGCCGTTCGGCGAGACGAAGCTGGCGGTACAGCCACCCAGCGCGACCACCGCGCCCATCGGATCGCCGGTCAGGTTGGAAAGCTGCTGCGGCGACAGTTCCAGGCCGGCCTTCTTCAGCGGTCCGGCGATTTCGGGCAGCTGCTGCGGTACCCACATGCCCTCGCCGGCATGGGCGAACTGGGCGGCGAGCAGGGACAACGGAACCGCAATGGCGGCGGCGAGCAGGTTCGGACGCATGGAAACCCCGGTACGGACAAGAAAGTTCCGATTGTAATGAACCTGTCACCGCCGCCGACCCATGACTTTCGTCCTAGGAAGACGGGCATGCGGACGCTCCGGCGTGTCAAGGCGCCCTGCAACAGGGCGCCACCGAGGCGGCGCGTATAATCCGCGCCCTCAACCCCTGGATCGACGCCCGATGGCACAGACGATGAAGGCGCTGGTGAAGCGCGAGGCCGGCAAAGGCATCTGGATGGAGGAACTGCCCGTCCCGCAGCCCGGCCCCAACGAAGTGCTGATCAAGCTGGAGAAGACCGCCATCTGCGGCACGGACCTGCACATCTATCTGTGGGACGAATGGAGCCAGCGCACGATCAAGCCCGGCCTCACCATCGGCCACGAGTTCGTCGGCCGCATCGCGCAACTCGGGTCCGCCGTGACCGGGTACGACGTCGGGCAGCGCGTATCGGCCGAAGGCCACATCGTCTGCGGCCATTGCCGCAACTGCCGCGGCGGCCGACAGCACCTGTGCCCGAACACCGTGGGCATCGGCGTGAACCGCAACGGCGCCTTCGCCGAGTACATGGTGATGCCGGCCAGCAACCTGTGGCCGATCCCGGACCAGATTCCGTCGGAACTGGCGGCATTCTTCGACCCCTACGGCAACGCGGCGCACTGCGCGCTGGAGTTCGACGTGGTCGGCGAGGACGTGCTGATCACCGGTGCCGGCCCCATCGGCATCATCGCCGCCGGCATCTGCAAGCACATCGGCGCCCGCAACGTGGTGGTCACCGACGTGAACGACTTCCGCCTGAAGCTGGCCGCCGACATGGGCGCGACCCGCGTGGTCAACGTGGCCAACCAGTCGCTCAAGGACGTGATGGCCGACCTGCACATGGAGGGCTTCGACGTGGGCCTGGAGATGAGCGGCAACCCGCGCGCCTTCAACGACATGCTCGACTGCATGTATCACGGCGGCAAGATCGCGCTGCTTGGCATCCTGCCCAAGGGCGCCGGCGTGGACTGGGACCGCATCATCTTCAAGGGCCTGACCGTGCAGGGCATCTACGGCCGCAGGATGTACGAGACCTGGTACAAGATGACGCAGCTCGTGCTGAGCGGCTTCCCGCTGGGCAAGGTGCTGACGCACCAGCTGCCAATCGACGATTTCCAGAAGGGCTTCGACCTGATGGAACAGGGCAAGGCCGGCAAGGTGGTGCTGAGCTGGAATTGACGCGCACGCTCCAGTCCGCGCAAAGAAAAAGGCGCCTTGCGGCGCCTTTTTCCTGTTGCGTGCCCTATCAGGGAACCGCAACCGCGATCGTGAACACCACGCCGGGCTTGTAGATATCCGAGCCACGACGCAGCTCGGACGCGTCCGAACCGAAGGTGTCGTAGTAGCCCAATGTCGCGGTCGCAGGACCGAAGCCCTTGGAGAGCGTGACGGAGCCATCGTAGAAATCGGCGCGGCCATCGCTGCCCGCGTCGATGGAGGTGTAACCCGTGGTGGCACCCAGCGAGAAGCCCGAATCGCCGATGTCGTAGCTGGCCGACACGCCTGCATAGATCTCTTCCGCGCCGGTGTTGCTGTAGTCGTCGGCGTACGCCAGGATGCCGCCCACGGTGACGGGGCCGCTCCAGGTCACCTTCGCGATGTACTCGTTGTAGTCGATGTCGCCGTACCCGTCGGAAGCGCCTTCATAGGTGTAACGGTTCACGCCCAGGTCGAGGTTCCAGCTGTCGCTGAGGTCCTTGTTCCAGCCGACGAAGTAGTCGACTTCGAAGTCGGGGCCACCCTCGCCGAAATCCACGTTCGATGCCCATGCGCCGGCATACAGGCCGAACGGCGCGGAATATGTCGCACCCGCCTGGAACGCAGGCTCGTTGTCGGTCTGGGAAACGCCGCGGAACACGTAGTCCGTGGTCACCGCGAATGTCGCGCTGAACGGAGAGGATGCTTCTTCCTCGGCATCCTGGGCGAAGGCGGACAGCGGAAGCGCCAGCAACAGGGCAGTGGCAAGGGCGGTGCAGAGCTTGACGGGCTTCATCCGGATTCTCCTGATCGATGGGCGGACGGTGGTGGCTGGCGTGGCGGGGATTGCCGGTCGTGAGACCGTAATCGCAGCTTCACGGTTTTTTAACTGCGCCCCGATAGTGCGCCGCAACAATCGCCGTCGTCAAGTGCCTGTCCGCATGCCGGATAATTGGTTTCTTTTTCAATTAATTCAGCAGCTTACGTCGCATCACGTTGGTGCCTCCGCACCATTTCGGGGAAACCATCCGAACCGTTTTGGTGCCAAGCGCACCGGCTGTCCGGGCGCCGTTGCAGGGCTCTCGTGGTCGGCGGGCAAGTCCACGTCGACCTCGATGGCATCGTCCTGGAGCCGCGCCCGCAGGCGCAACCGCGGACCGTTCCGCTGCGCGACGATGATCGTCGCCGGCCAGCCGGGGCCCTCTTCCACCACCTGCAGATCCTCCGGGCGCACGAAGACCTCGGCCTGCCCCTGCCCCGCCTGCTCACGTGACCGCAGCGGCAACCCTGCGGCCTGCAGCGCGCCTGCTTCCCAGTGAGCTGGCAGGCGGTTAACCGCACCGACGAAGGAGTAGACGAAGGGCGAGGCCGGCGCATCGTAGGTATCGGCCGGGCTGCCGAGTTGTTCGATGCGCCCGCGGTTGAGGATCGCTACGCGGTCGGCCAGCTCAAGCGCTTCTTCCTGGTCGTGCGTCACGAACACGGTGGTCAGACCGGTGCGGTCGTGCAGTTCCCGCAGCCAGCGGCGCAGGTCGCGCCGGACCTGTGCGTCGAGTGCGCCGAACGGCTCGTCCAGCAGCAGCACGCGCGGCTCGATCGCCAGCGCACGCGCCAATGCCACGCGCTGCCGCTGGCCGCCGGACAGCTGCGCCGGATACCGCGTGCCGAATCCCTCCAGTTGCACGAGCGAAAGCAGTTCCGCGACGCGCGCCCGGATGGTGGCATCGGACACGCGCTCGCGACCGCGCCGTACGCGCAGGCCGAAGGCGATGTTCTCCTCCACCGTCAGGTGGCGGAACAGCGCGTAGTGCTGGAAAACGAAGCCCGCACGCCGCGCCTGCACGCTCAATCGCGAAGCGTCTTCGCCATCGAACCAGACCTTGCCCGCATCGGCGTGTTCCAGCCCGGCGATGATGCGCAGCAAGGTGGTCTTGCCGGAGCCGGACGGCCCGAGCAGCGCCAGCAGCTCGCCTTGGCGGATGTCCAGTGATACCTCGTCCAGCGCGACGAAGTTGCCGAACCGCTTGCCCAGGTGTTCGATCCTGATACCCATGATGTCTTCTCAGTGACGGTGGTTGGCAGCCAGCGCTTCGCCGTGCCGCCATTCAAGCCAGGTCTTCAACGCCAGCGTCACCAGCGCGGTCAGCGCCAGCAGCGAGGCCGCCGCGAACGCCGCGCTGTATGCGTACTCGTTGTAGAGGATCTCCACATGCAGCGGCAGCGTGTTGGTGCGTCCGCGGATGTGGCCGGACACGACCGACACCGCGCCGAACTCGCCCAGCGCGCGCGCACTGCACAGCAACACGCCGTACAGCAGCGCCCAACGGATGTTCGGCAACGTTACCCGCCAGAAGGTCTGCCAGCCATTCGCGCCCAGGCTGAGTGCCGCCAGTTCCTCGTCCGTACCCTGCTGTTCCATCAGCGGCATCAGCTCGCGCGCGATGAACGGGAACGTCACGAAGATCGTCGCCAGCACGATGCCCGGCAGCGCGAAGATGATCTTCGGCAACTGCAGGTGCAGGTCGCCCAGCAGCGGCAGGGAGAAACGCCAGCCTTCGTCGATCAGTGAATAAGCCCAGCCCTGCGCGCCGAAGATCAGCACGTAGATCAGACCGGCCACCACCGGCGACACCGCGAACGGCAGATCGATCAGCGTGACCAGCCAGCGTTTCCCACGGAACTCATGCTTGCTGACCAACCATGCGGCGGCCACGCCGAAGGCGAGGTTGAGGGGCACGACGATCGCCGTTACCAGCAGCGTCAACTGCACGGCCGCCAGCGCATCGGCCTCGGTCACCGCGGATGCGAACGCCGCCCAACCGCCACGCAGCGCTTCCACGAATACCAGCGCCAGCGGCAGCAACAGGAACGACAGCAGGAAACCAAGCGCGCCCAACACCAGCAGCACCTGCACCCAGAGGGGCTCGGTGGTGGCCGCATGGCGGCGGACAGGGCGTGCAGGCGCTTCCACGAAGGACGACTCCGGGGGGATGGCGATGACGGCGGAGATGGCGTCGCCCATGTTAGCCCCCTGCCCGCTTGCCGGTACGCTGCAGCCGCGCCTGCAGCGTGTTGATCAGCAGCAGCAGCGCAAACGACAGCAGCAGCATGGCCGCCGCGATCGCCGTGGCGCCCTCGTAGTCGAACTCCTCCAGCTTGATCGTGATCAGCAGCGGCGCGATCTCGGACACCCCGGGCAGGTTGCCGGCGATGAAGATCACCGAGCCGTATTCGCCCACGCCACGCGCGAACGCCAGCGCGAAGCCAGCCAGCACGGCCGGCCACAGCGTGGGCAGCACCACGTGACGCACCGCTTGCCAGCGGTCGGCGCCCAGGGTGGCGGCGGCCTCTTCCAGTTCCGTCTCGATTTCCGCAAGCACCGGCTGCACCACGCGCACCACGAAAGGCAGGCCGATGAATACCAGCGCCACGGTGATGCCGAGTGGCGTGTAAGCGACCTTGATGCCGACGGCTTCCAACCATTGGCCGATCCAGCCGGTCGGGCCGTACAGCGCCGTCAGCGCAATGCCGGCCACGGCGGTGGGCAGCGCGAATGGCAAGTCGATCATCGCGTCGAACACGCGCTTGCCGGGAAATCGGTAGCGCACGAACACCCAGGCCACCAGGGTGCCCATGACCGCATTGAATGCCGCCGCCGCGAGCGCGGTGCCGAAGCTGATGCGCAACGCCGCCAGCACGCGCGGCTCCGTCCAGATCGCCCAGATGCCCGCCGGACCCAACCCGCTGGCCTTGGCGAACACACCCACCAGCGGAATCAGGACGATCAGCCCCAGCCAGGCCAGCGTATAGCCCAGGCTGAGGCCGAAACCGGGAATGACGCGCCGTGCGCGCACCTTCCCCGGCCAGGATTGCACTGCCGCCACCTTACTTCGCCTGGATCTGGTCGAACACGCCACCGTCCGCGAAATGCGTGGCCTGCGCCTTCGCCCAGGAACCGAAGACGCCGTCGATGGTGACCAGCTCCAGCTTCGGGAAGCGCGCGATGTCTGCAGGCGCCGCATGCTGCGGATAACGCGGTCGATAGTAATGCTTGGCCGCGAGCCGCTGGCCCGTTGGCGAGTACAGGTATTTCAGATAGGCCTGCGCCGCTTCGCGCGTGCCGTGCTTGTCGACATTGCGATCCACCAGCGCCACCGGCGGCTCGGCCAGGATCGACAGCGATGGCACTACGATGTCGAACTTGTCGGGGCCCAGCTCCTCGATCGACAGGAAGGCCTCGTTTTCCCACGCCAGCAGCACGTCGCCGATGCCGCGCTGGACGAACGTCGTGGTCGACCCCCGCGCGCCGGTGTCCAGCACCGGCACGTTGCGGAACAGGCCACGCACGAAGTTGCGCGTCTTCGCCTCGTCACCCTTGAAGATCTTCAGACCATAGGCCCACGCCGCAAGATAGTTCCAGCGCGCGCCACCGGAAGTCTTCGGATTCGGAGTGATGACGGAGATGCCCGGCTTCACCAGGTCGTGCCAGTCGCGGATCTTCTTCGGATTGCCCTTGCGCACCAGGAACACGATGGTCGAGGTGTACGGCGCGCTGTTCTCGGGGAGGCGCGATTGCCAGTTGGCGGGAAAGAGCTTGGCCCGCTGTGCGATGGAATCCACGTCGTAGGCCAGGGCGAGCGTCACCACGTCCGCCTCGAGGCCATCGATCACCGAACGCGCCTGCTTGCCCGAGCCGCCATGCGAGGTCTCGATGCTGACCTTCTGTCCCTTGGTCTTCTGCCACTCGGCGGCAAAGGCGGTATTGAACTCGCGATAGAACTCGCGCGTCGGGTCGTAGGACACGTTGAGCAGCTTGATGTCCTTGGCGCCGGCCGCTGCGGTCAGCGTCAGGCCGAAGGCGAGCAAGGCGGTGCGGACGTGGCGTCGGATGGATGGTGTCTTCATGCGATGTCTCCGGGAATCAGAAGGCGACCTGCAGTCGCGAGAACACGGCCTTTTCGTCTTCACGGTCCGCGCCTGCGGCGGCCCCGCCCTCGAATTGCGTGTCCAGGTAATTGACGACCAGCTTCAGATTGCTGGTGAGATACCAGTTGACGCCCAGCGTCCATGCCTTGGCGCGGCGCGCCGAAACGGCCGGATCGGCGAACACCGGGAAAGCGCCATCGTCGATCTCCAGCTCACCATACCGCCCGACGACTTCCCATGCACCCCAGCCGCCGTCGGGACTGAACGGCCTGGAAGGCTTGACCACGCCTCGATAGCTGGCGTCTTCGCCGGTCAATACCCAGCTGGCGGTCGCCTGCCATGCAGTGTTTTCCAGGTCCGCGCGCGTGCCCGCGGTGGCGCCGCTGGTGACGAGCAGTTCCTGTTTCGACGAGATGTATTCGGCCAGCAAGCCGAACCGGCCACGGTAAAGGTAGCCCTGCGGCGAGATGCGGCTGTGTTCGCCGTCGGCCGCGATCGCGCTACGGTAGTTGAAGAACTGTGCCTGGCCTTGCGTGCGGTAGCGCGGCAGGAAATTGTTGCCGATGCCCCGCTTGTCGCCGATGCTGCCGGCGATGCCGAAGCCGAGTCCCGACCACGAACTGCTGGTGTTCTTGAAGGGCTCGAAGAAGAGGCGGCCAGCGTACTCGAACTCGTCATCCGGGTTGGTGGTGGCGGCGTCGCGTCCATCCGGCGCGCCGTTGTAGACACCCGCTACATAGCTGACGCGTCCTTCGGCCAATTCGCCCTGCGCCTGGATGCCCAGGTCGCGGTTGGGCGCCAACTCGGTGGGGAAGCTGCGCTCGATCAGTTCGATCGCGCTGCCGGACTGCAACCGCTCAAGTCCGACCGGACCCTTGACCTTGCCCGCGCGCAGCGTGAAGGCGGGATCGAGCTTCACGTCGACGTAGGCATCGACGATGGTGGCGCTGTCGCCGGCGAACTCGGGCGTCAACCGAAAGGCGACCAGCTTGCCCAGCGAACCTTCGATCGTGGGGCGGATGCGGCGGAACAAGAACGTGTCGTTCTGCGGCACCGCATCGTCATCGAAGAAGAAGCGCGCATCACCCTGCACCAGCCCGCGCAGCTTGAACTCGAAATCGCCATTGGCCGATTTCAGCGACGCGCCCTTGTCGTTGACCGCGACCACCGGCGCCTCCTTGGCCTTGGCAGCGGTCTCTTCCTGCTGCAGTTCGAGGCGGCGCTCCAGGATGCGCAGCCGCTGGTCCAGGTCGCCCAGGGTGGACGGCGCGGATTCGCCTTCCGCCGCGACCGGCGCCGGCGCCTCTCCGACGCGTCGTTCCAGCGCTTCCAGCCGCTGCAGCAATTCCTGCACGGTCGGCTGGGTCTGCGCGGACACCGGGAAGGCCAGCGAACAGGCCAGTGCGCCCAGGATGGCGACGCCCTTGCCTCTTCGCTTGCCGAGCCCCGAATGTGTCCGCATGACCGCATATCCCCGCGTGATGGCCTTGATCGGCCGGAGAGGCGATGCTGCGGGCGCACATGCAGGCAGGGAAATGAGGAAACGGCGGACGCTTATTCCCCAGCTGCATAACGGCAGAGGCCGCGGAGACGGCCGGTTAGAATGGTCGCCTTCCCCTGATTCCCGCGCCCATGTCCAGTCCACTGACCGTCCATTACGCCACCACCCTCGATGAGATCCGCGCCCAAGGCCTGTTCAAGGCCGAGCGGATCATCACCGGCCCGCAGTCGGCCGAGATCACGCTGGCGGACGGCCGCACGGTGCTGAACTTCTGCGCCAACAACTACCTGGGCCTGGCCGACCATCCGGACATCATCGCGGCGGCGAAGGACGCGCTGGATACGCATGGCTTCGGCATGGCGTCGGTGCGCTTCATCTGCGGCACGCAGGACCTGCACAAGCAATTAGAGCAGACGATCGCGGACTTCTTCGGTACCGAGGACACCATCCTCTATGCCGCCTGCTTCGACGCCAACGGCGGCCTGTTCGAACCCTTGCTGGGCGAGGACGACGCGATCATCTCCGATGCACTGAACCACGCATCGATCATCGACGGCGTACGCCTGTGCAAGGCCAAGCGGTTCCGCTACGCCAACTGCGACATGGCCGACCTGGAAAAGCAGCTGCAGGCCGCCGACGCCGCAGGATGCAAGACCAAGCTGATCACCACCGACGGCGTGTTCTCGATGGACGGCTTCATTGCGCCGCTGGACGAGATCACGGCGCTGGCGAAGAAGTACAACGCGCTGGTGCACATCGACGAATGCCACGCCACCGGCTTCCTCGGCGCGACCGGCCGCGGCTCGGCGGAAGTGAAGGGCGTGCTGGACAGGATCGACATCATCACCGGCACGCTCGGCAAGGCGATGGGCGGCGCATTGGGCGGATTCACGACCGCGCGCAGGGAAGTGATCGAACTGCTGCGCCAGCGCTCCCGGCCTTACCTCTTCTCCAACTCGCTGCCGCCGCACGTGGTGGCCGCGGGCATCAAGGCCTTCGACATGCTGTCCTCCGCCGGCGAACTGCGCGAACGCCTGCAACAGAACACGGCGTATTTCCGCGAACGCATGACGGCTGCCGGCTTCGACATCAGGCCCGGCGTGCACCCCATCAGTCCGGTGATGCTGTACGACGCACCGCTCGCACAGCGCTTCGCCGAGCGACTGCTGGAGGAGGGCATCTATGCGATCGGTTTCTTCTTCCCGGTGGTCGCGAAGGGCCAGGCCCGCATCCGCACGCAGATGAGTGCGGCGCATACACGCGAACACCTGGATCGCGCAATCGACGCCTTCATCCGCATCGGCCGCGAATTGGGCGTGTTGAAGGCGTAGCCGAAGCCTGTGCGCCCGCGATCAGCGGGCGCGCTTGGCGACAGCGGAAGCCTTCGGCCTGGCGGGCGCGCCCTTGGCGACGCGGATGCCGCGCGCCTTCATCCAGGCATCGAACTCTTCCGCCGTCATCTTGCGGCCATTCTGCTGCATGTCGAAGCGGTGGCCATGCGGCCCCGGGCGCACGCTGACGACCTCTTCCTTCACATCAGCGGTGTTGGCGTGTGGCGGCTTCGAGGCGCAGCCCGCCGCCATGCCGATGACAAACAGAACAACGAAACGCGCAGGCAGGCGCGCCGTCAGGTCGAGCATGGCAATTCCCCAGTGGTCAGGCGTGAGCGAGTGTAGGCAAGCACACGGCAGCGAACCCTGACCGCGGTCGCGCAATCAGCAGCCGATCATCGTGCCAGCGCTTCGCGTTCCGCTGCATCGAGCATGCGCCATGCCCCCTTCGCCAGCGTGCCCAGGAGCAACGGACCGATGGCGACCCGGACCAGCCGCAGCACGCGAATGTCGAAGGCCTCAAGCAGTCGACGGATCTGCCGGTTGCGGCCTTCGTCGAGAACGATCTCCACCCAGGCATTGCGTTCGCCGGCACGCAACAGGCGTGCCTGGCGGGCAGCCAGATGTTCCCCTCCGACGTGCACCCCCGCCTGCAGCGCGCGCAGCAATGCTTCATCGGGCACCCGATCGACCTGCACGTGATAGGTCTTGTCGGGCCCGCATGCCGGATCCGTGACGCGTGCGGCCCATTCCGGGTCGTTGGTGAAAAGCAGAAGACCCTCGCTGGCTTTGTCCAGCCGCCCCACCGGCGCGGTCCATGGCAGGCCGGCACCTTCCAGGCAACGGTAGACGGTGTCGCGCCCGCGTTCGTCGCGCGTCGTCGTCACCAGTCCGCGAGGCTTGTTGAGCATCAGGTAGTGGCGATCCGCCGCCGCAGCCGCCTGGCCATCCACGCGCACGACAGCACGGCCGGCGACCACCGGGAATTCCGGATCGCGAACGATGCGCCCGTCGACGGACACCCTGCCGTCGGTGATCCAGCGCGCGGCTTCCGTGCGCGAACAGACACCCTGCTTGGACAGGATGCGTGCCAATCCATGTCGTACTGCGGGACTGCCGGACACGCCGCGGCGCGCGGTCGTCCGCGTATCGCGAGGCGGTCTGCGCTCAGTCATGGTGGTGTCCGGCGGAAAAACGGCCGGGAATGCCGGCCGTTCGTCGATCAGTTCTTCTTGGGCGGCTCGGCGGGAGCCGGCGCGGGTGCAGCGGCCGGCGCACCGGGCGCCTTGACCACGCGCACGCCACGCGACTTCATCCACGCATCGAACTCGTCTGCCGTCATCCGCTTGCCGTTCTGGCTCATGTCGAAACGCCAGGGCGAGTTGTCATGCGCGGTCTTCGGCTGATATGCCGCCGGGCTCGCGGTGGCTGCCGCGGCAGAAGTAGCCCCCGGTGCGGGCAACGCCTTGGCAATGTTGCGGCACCCCTCGATACGCAGGCGCATCAGCACACGGTCCACCGATTGCGATTCGTCGAAAGCATGCGACGCCAGCACCCCAGACGGCGCGCCCAATTGGGTGGCCGTGGCGGTGAACTCCGGTGCGACCGGCGCGATCACGGTGTTCGATGCCTTCAACGGCGGCGGCACCAGACTGCCCGTGCAGTCGGGCGCGGCATGGGCGGCAGGAATCGCGGCGATGCACAGCAGGCTGGCGAGGACATGACGGCGCATCGTGATGACTCCTGAGTATTCCTGTTCGTGCGGCGAGTTTAGGCACGCCCTCCAGGCATGGCAAGGAATTGCAAGTCACCCACGTCCTGCGTTGCGCAAGACGGAAACGCGGTCACGCAAATCGCGCCTACGCCTGCCGAAAAAACGAAGCCCGGCACTTGGCCGGGCTTCGTGTGTTGCGGGAAGAGCGTCCGATCAGTTCTGGACGTTCAGTTCCGTACGACGGTTACGCTCGCTCTTGCAGCCCGGCAGCGTCTGCGCGGTCGGCTCCAGCGGACGGCTCTCGCCGTAACCCACCGGGCCCACCAGACGCGAAGCATCCACGCCGTTGCTGGTCAGGTAGTCGTACACAGTCTGCGAACGACGCTGCGACAGCGACTGGTTGTAGGCATCGGCACCGCACAGGTCGGTGTGGCCGGCCACTTCGACGCGCAGGTCGGGGTAACGCTTCAGGATCTCGGCGGCTTCGCTGAGGATCGCGATCGCGTCGGGACGCAGGGTCGACTTGTCGAAGTCGAAGTTCACGCCCTTCAGGTCGATCGAAACCTGCACCGGGCAGCCGTCCGGACCGATGGTCTGGCCAGCCTGCGAACCGGGGCACTTGTCGTCGCAGTTGTTGACGCCGTCACCGTCGTCATCCAGGTCCGCGCAGCTCGGCGCAGCCGGCGGGGCCGGCGGGGCAGCGGCTTCAGCCTTCGGACCCAGCGGGATCACGACGCCAACCGAGGCCAGCACGTCGCCGAACCAGTCTTCCTGCGGAGCGGCAGCGCTCTGGTCGTTGAAGTCGGCGCGGTAAGCGAGTTCGGCGCGAACGCCGACGCGCTTGTCCAGCGTGGTCTGCAGGCCGACACCCAGCTTGGCAGCCAGGTTGTTGTCACGGTTCTGGTTCGACGCGTTGATCAGCGACTCTTCTTCCGAACGCTGCAGGCCCAGGCCGGCGACGATGTACGGGTTCCAGCCACGGCCTTCCTGCACGAAGTGGCGACGCAGGTCCAGCGAGATGCCGTACTGGCTCCACAGGGCGTCACGGTTGTCTTCGAACTTCGGGTTCTGGTAGTTCAGCTCACCGTCCAGCGACCAGTTGGGGCTGATGAACTTGCCAAGGCCCAGGCCCAGGAACGGGGCGTTGCGGGTGAGGCGATCGTCGTCCTGCAGGTTGAAGCCGGCGGAGCCGGTGAGGTACCAACGGTCGTCGAACTCCTGCGCCATCGCGTGGTTAGCGAGGCTCAGGCCGCCCAGCAGCGCGGCGCAGAGAATCTTCTTGTTCATTTGCAGCTCCTTTCCTTGTAAAAGTTCAGTTGTAGAGAAACCGAAATACGTCTGTTGCGGTGGTTCCGGCGTTTCTAGTTGTTATTCGAGACGACAGGGACCCATCGCCTTGCTGAACAGATTATGCGCGGGTACGTGAAGACTGTGTTAACGGTACCATAACAAGTCGGGCAAGGTTAACACTCCTGAAGGGAACTGGCGCAGATCTTCACGCGGCCCACCGCGCTGAACGCCCACCCGCTGCTCGCCCCGTGGCGATACTCCCGTGGGCAACACACCGGTGCACGGATGCCTCTTGGTAAGTCGTCCGGGGCGCCCGATGCTCGCATCATGAACCTGCCCACCTCCACCGTACACCTCCCCAGCCTCTTCCTCTCGCATGGTTCGCCGATGCTGGCCCTCGAGGATTCCCCTACCGGCCGCTTCCTCGACCGCTTGGGGGGCTTGTTGCCGCGGCCCCGCGCGATCGTGGTGGCGTCCGCGCACTTCGTCCACGCCCATCCCACGCTTACTGCGGCACCCCGGCCGGGCACGATCCATGACTTCGGCGGATTTCCCGAGGCGCTCTACGGAATCCAGTATCCGGCGGCCGGGGCACCTGCGCTGGCCGGGGATGTCGCGCGCCGCCTCGCCGTGGCGGGCTTCGAAGCACAGGTCGACGACCATCACGGCCTGGACCACGGCGTATGGGTGCCGCTGCGCCGGATGTACCCGGCATCGGACATCCCGGTGGTGGCCTTGTCCGTCAACCCGGCGCAGAGCGCGGACTGGCATTACCGAGTGGGCAGGGCGCTGGCACCGCTGCGCGAGGAAGGCGTCCTGGTGATCGGATCCGGCGGGTTCTCGCACAATCTGCGTGCGCTGGACTGGCAGCACGCGCACGCGACGCCTTATGCCTGGGTCGCCGCATTCACCGATGCGCTGCGCGAGCACCTGCTGGCCGGCAACGTCGCGGGGGCACTCGACTGGACCGCACTGCCCGAGGCCCATCGCAATCATCCGACGACCGAGCACCTGTTCCCGCTGTACGTGGCGCTGGGAGCCGGTGGTGCGGGTGCCAAGGGGCGGCTCCTGCATCGCGACGTGGAAATGGGAGGGCTGGCGCTGGACGCGTTTGCCTTCGACGCCGCCTGACCCGGCCTACAGTCCGCGCTCCCAGGGCGGGTTGTCGCCGAACTGCTCGATCAGGAAGTCGGTAAAGGCCCGCACGCGCGGCGGCACGAGGCGGCGCTGCGGCATCACCGCGCTGATCGCAGTCGTCGCCAGCGGGTAGTCGGGCAACACCACCTCCAGCCGACCGGCACGCAGGTCGTCGGCGACGTGCCACAGCGAGTGGATGACCACGCCTTCGCCCGCCAGCGAAGCGTCGCGCAGCACCTCGCCGAAGTTGCTCTCGAAGCGCCCTTGCACCCGCACCGCGATCTCGCTGCCCGCCGGAGTGCCCAGCCGCCACACATCCTGGCGGCCGCCGCTGCCGAACAGCAGCAGGCAATCATGCTGGGCCAGTTCTTCAGGCACGCGCGGTCGACCTCTTCGGCGCAGGTAGTCGGGCGATGCGCACAGCACGCGTCGGTTGGGCGCGATGCGCCGCGCGACCAGGCGCGAATCGTCCAACGCCCCGATGCGGATCGCCAGGTCGAAGCCCTCGCTGACCAGGTCCACCACGTTGTCGCTCAGATGGATGCTCAGCCGCAGCTTCGGATGCCGTGCGAGAAAAGCGGGTAGCAGCGGCGAGACGTACTGGCGCCCGAACGACGCGGACGTGGTCACCCTCAACGTGCCGGCGACTTCGCGCGCAGCCTCGCGCAGGCCGGTGCCCAGCGTCTCCAGTTCCTCCACCAGCACCCTGCCCTGCTCGGCCAGCGCGGCCCCCTCCGGCGTGGGATGCAGTCGGCGGGTGGTCCGGTGCAGCAGGCGTACGCCCAGTTCCTTCTCCAGCCGCTTCAGCCGCTGGCTGGCGACGGCCACGGACAGGTCCAGGCTGTGCGCGGCTGCGGTGATCGAGCCCAGGTCGAGGACGCGCAGGAAGAGGGCCAGGTCACCGACTCGATCCATTATCAATATTCTGTTGATAGTGATTCGGCATATTCACTGTTTTTCACAACGAAGGGAAGCCGCAAGCTGCACGCCCCGTTTCCTCACGAACGCCCCCATGCCTCCCGCCACCTCCCCCGCCGCCCGGATGCCTCTGGGTCTGTATGCGCTCACCGCCGGTGCCTTCGGCATCGGCACCACCGAGTTCGTCATCATGGGCCTGCTGATGCAGGTCGCCGCCGACCTCCACGTATCCATCGCCGCCGCCGGCCTGCTGATCTCCGGCTACGCGCTGGGCGTGTTCGTCGGTGCGCCCCTTCTGACCGCCGCGACCAGCCGGATGCCGCGCAAGGCAGTGCTGGTGGCACTGATGATCGTGTTTACGCTGGGCAACCTCGCCTGTGCGCTCGCACCGAGCTATGAGCTGCTGATGGCCGCGCGCGTGGTCACGTCGCTGGCGCATGGCACGTTCTTCGGCGTGGGCGCCGTGGTCGCCACCGGCATGGTCAGCGAAGACCGCAAGGCCTCCGCCATCTCCATCATGTTCACCGGCCTCACGGTCGCCACGCTGCTCGGCGTGCCGGCGGGTGCCTGGCTGGGCCTGCAGTTCGGCTGGCGTGCGACGTTCTGGGCGGTGACCGCGATCGGCGTGCTGGCGACGGTCATCATCGCGACGCTGGTGCCGGCCGATCGCAGCGCGCCGATGCCGCTGCCGTTCCGCGACGAACTGCGCGTGGTCGCACGCCCGCAGGTGTTATTGGGCCTGTTGATGACGGTGCTGGGCTTCGGCGGCATGTTCACCGTCTACACGTACATCCAGCCGCTGCTGACGCAGGTGACCGGCTTCACTGACGCTGCGGTATCGCCCATCCTGCTGGTTTTCGGCGTTGGCATGATCGTCGGCAATCTGCTCGGTGGCCGCTTCGCCGACCGCCGCCTGGCACCGGCCCTGCTGGGCACGCTGGCATTGCTGGCGTTGGTGATGGGCGCGATGACGCTTGCGCTGCGCAGCCCCTGGGCAATGATCGCGTTCACCGGGCTGCTCGGCGCTGCCGCCTTCGCTACCGTGTCACCGTTGCAACTCTGGGTGCTGCAGAAAGCGAGTGGCGCGCAGAGCCTGGCATCCAGCCTCAACATCGGCGCCTTCAACCTCGGCAATGCACTCGGCGCGTGGCTGGGTGGCGTAGTGATCTCGCAGGGCCTGGGTCTGTCGGCGCTGCCGTGGGTGGCTGCGCTGGTGCCGGCAGCCGCCTTCGCCGTTGCGTTGTGGGCGCTGGGGCTGGAACGCCGCAGCCAGCGTCTCGTACTCGTCAGCGATGCCGCCGGCACCTGACCCGCTCCTCCTCCCTCATCAGGACTCCTCCATGGAAACCCGTTTTCTCGGCCGTTCCGGCTTGAAGGTCTCGGCGCTGGGCTTCGGCGCCGGCACGTTCGGCGGCAAGGGGCCGCTGTTCGGCGCCTGGGGCAACACCGACACCGCGCAGGCGCGCCGCATGATCGACATCAGCCTGGACGCGGGCCTCACTTTCTTCGACACCGCCGATGTCTATTCGGACGGTGCGTCCGAATCGATCCTGGGCGCGGCCCTGAAAGGCCGGCGCGACCAGGTCATCCTGTCCAGCAAGACTGGCCTGCGCCTGGGCGAAGGCCCCAACGATGCCGGCGCGTCGCGCTTCCGCCTGCTGAAGGCGGTGGATGCGTCGCTGCAGCGGCTCGGCACCGACTATCTCGACCTGCTGCAACTGCACGCCTTCGACGCGCTGACGCCGGTCGAGGAAACGCTGTCCACGCTCGATGGCCTGGTCCGTGCGGGCAAGGTGCGGTACCTGGGTGTGTCCAATTACGCCGGCTGGCAATTGATGAAATCCCTGGGCATCGCCGAACGCTACGGCTACACGCGCTATGTCGCCAACCAGACCTACTACTCGCTGGTGGGCCGCGACTACGAATGGGAACTGATGCCGCTGGCCATCGACCAGGGAGTAGGCGCGGTGGTGTGGAGCCCGCTGGGTTGGGGCCGGCTGACCGGCAAGCTGCGACGCGGGCAACCGCTGCCTGCCACCAGCCGGTTGCACGACACCGCCGACATCGGGCCGCCGATGGAACAGGAGCGCCTGTTCCGCATCATCGATGCGCTGGACGTGGTCGCCGGGGAAACCGGCAAGTCGATCCCGCAGATCGCCATCAACTGGTTGTTGCAGCGTCCCACCGTGTCGACGGTGCTGATCGGCGCACGCACCGAGGAACAGCTGCGACAGAACCTGGGCGCCATCGGCTGGCAGCTGTCGTCCGACCAGATCGCGCGCCTGGATGCTGCCAGCGCCGTGGAGACGCCGTATCCCTACTATCCGTACTGGCGCGGGCATTTCTCCGAACGCAGTCCGTTGCCCGTCCAGGCCTTTCCCCCACATGCCGGAGCCGCACCATGAAAGCTGTCGCGCTTACCCGTTACCTGCCCATCGACGATCCGCAATCGCTTTCCGATGTGGAACTTCCCACGCCCTCGCCCGCCGGCCACGACCTGCTGGTGCGCGTGCAGGCCGTCTCCGTGAATCCGGTGGACACCAAGGTGCGCTCGCCGAAACCGCAGATCGAAGCCCAGCCGAAGGTGCTCGGCTACGACGCCGCCGGTGTGGTCGAAGCCGTCGGCGAGGCAGTGACGCGATTCAAGCCCGGCGATGCCGTCTACTATGCGGGCGACATCACCCGGCCCGGCAGCAACGCGCAGTTCCAGCTCGTCGACGAACGCATCGTGGGCCACAAGCCCGCGTCGCTGGACTTCGCACAGGCCGCCGCGCTGCCGCTGACCACGATCACCGCGTGGGAGCTGCTGTTCGACCGCATGTCTTACGCACTGGACGGCGGCGGTGCGGGCAAGTCGTTGCTGGTGATCGCCGGCGCTGGCGGCGTGGGGTCAATCGCGATCCAGTTGGCGAAGCTCGCCGGCTTCACCGTCATCGCCACCGCGTCGCGACAGGACACGATCGACTGGTGCAAGGCGCTGGGCGCCGACCACGTGATCACCCATCGCGAACCGCTCGGCCCGCAACTCAAGGCGCTGGGTGTGGACACCCTCGACGCCGCATTGAACCTGGCCGACACCGACCGCTACTGGAGCGAACTCGGCGAGCTGCTGGCGCCGCTGGGCCATGTCGGCCTGATCGTCGAACCGCGTGGCGAGCTGCGCATCGGTGATCCCTACAAGGCGAAGAGCATCGGTATCCATTGGGAAATGATGTTCGCGCGCCCGCGCTTCCGCACCGCCGACATGGGCGAACAAGGTGCATTGCTGGACCGCGTGGCGGACCTGATCGATGCCGGCGTTCTGCGCGGCACGCTGACGGAGACGCTTTCACCGATCAATGCCGCCAACCTGCGCGAAGCACACCGCCGGCTGGAGTCCGGCACGACCATCGGCAAGCTGGTGGTCGCAGGCTGGTGATGCCCATGCGGGGGCCGCAACGATGACGACGAACGCGTGGTGGTGGTTCTGCACGCTGTGCCTGGCCACGGCGTTCAGCCCCGGCCCTGCGGTGCTGTTGGCGGTGTCCAATACGGCGACGCAGGGCGCGCGGCGCGCGCTGCTTGGTTCGGCAGGCAATGCCACCGGCGTGTTCCTGGTCGCGCTGGCCGCACTGCTTGGGCTGGGCGCCCTGCTGCGCACCTCCGCAACGGGATTCGCGATACTGAAGATGGCGGGCGCCGCCTACCTGGTCTACCTGGGCATCCGCCAATGGCGCGCGCCATCCGTGCTGACGACCATGCCTGCTCCCGGCTCGGTGTCGCGCGACGCACGCCAGCTGTATGCGCAGGGACTGATGGTGGCGGTCACCAATCCGAAGAGCATCCTGTTCTTCACCGCGCTGTTGCCGCAGTTCATGCACCAGGCGACATCCCCCTGGCTGCAGGGGCTACTGCTGACCTCCACGTTCGCCGCCTGCACGGTGGCTTCGCACCTGTGTTACGTGCTTGCTGCAGGCCGCCTGCGGCGTTGGCTTGCGGGCCGATGGCGCCGATACTGGCGGCGCGCGACCGGCGCGCTGTTTGTCGGAATGGGCATCGCCCTGCTGCGGATGCGGCGACCAGCGCTGTAGGCGACGCGGGGCGGCGTCAGGCCGCCACGGCGTCCCCGCTGCGGTCGCGCTTCAGCACGGCGACCGGCTCCGCCCAGGTACTGGCGGCGCGCCGCTTGCTGGTGGCCAGCACCAGATCGGACGGTTCGAACACGTTGACGTTGTGTGTGATGGGAGTGGTCAGGATGTACTGCGCGTCGGTCGAGCGCAGGAAGCGACCGACCTTCTCGATGTTGGCCACGTCCAGATGCGCGAACGGTTCGTCGATGAAGACGAAACCGCCCGGCTGTTCCTCGTCGCGCAGCAGCGCCACCAGCAGCAGCAGTGATTTCATCACCTGCTGTCCGCCCGAGGCCTCGCCGTCGTCCAGGCCGATCCAGCCCTTGCGGTCGAAGTCGAAGCGCACGGTCAGGCCGGCCTGCGCCAATGCGGTGTCCTCGTTCACCAGTTCGGGCAGCTCGGCATCCACGCCGATGCCGGCCAGCTCGCCGAGTGCCGCCAGGTTGCGCTTGTAGCGACGCACCGTGGCGCGCAGCACATTGATGTAAGCGCCACGCGCCTCTTCCGTCAGTCGACGTGCGCGATGCAGGTGCGCTTCGCGCTTGCCGATGGCGGCTTCCAGCCCGGCATGGTCGGCGGCGAACTTGTCGCGCAGCGCAACGCACCCTTCATCCTCCACGTAGCCCCCGCGCGCGATGCGCTCTTCGATCCGCTCCAGTTCGCGACGGACCGAGCTGGCGCTCTCATACTCCTCGCGCGCCGCACGCAGCACCGACGCGCTGCGCCACGCGACCGGCATCTGGGCACGGCGACGACGGTAATCGAGAATCCGCTGGGCCAGTGCCATGCGCTCCTGGTCGATCTGCTGAGCGCGCTCACGCACCTCAGTCGCCAGCGCCTTGATCTCGCCGGCACGGCTGGCCGCCGCGATGCCCTCCACCTTGTCCTGTGTTTCCAGGGCGTCCAAGCGTGCACGCGCCTCGGCAAGCGAAGCGCCTGCCACGGCCGCTGCCTCCGCGAGCGCGGGCAGGCGCTCGACGGCATCGGCGAATTCCGCCGCACGCGTCACCAGTTCCTGCCCGGCATCCAGTCCCAGCAAGCGCGACTGCGCGGCGTCGAGCTGCTTGCGCAGCGTGGTCAGTGCGTCCTCACGCACCTGCGCACGGTCCTGCAGCATCGCGTGTTCCGCACGCAACGACGCGAGTTGTGCCTGCCGTGCACCGGCGCCGAAATGATGCGCGCCGCCGCCGACATGGCGAGCGCCGCGCTGCTCGCGCAGGTAGCCCTTGGCCGTGATCCAGTCCTGGCCCTTCGGCAGGCGATGGCCGGCCTCGACATCGGCAACGCGCTGGATGCGGTCGAGATGCCGGGGCAGCCATGCCGGCGGGTCGCCGGAGAACCGCACGACCTCCAGCAACGAGCCTTTCGTCGCCTTCTCCACCGGCGCGCGATCGGCGACGACGAAGTGGCGATACTGCATCTGTTCGCCAAGCCGCCAGGCCTCGCGGGCGTCCTTCGGGTGATCCAGCAGCACCAGGTGGCGGTAGGGTGCCAGCACGGCCTCCACCGCGACCGCCCAGTCCGCATCCACGACATCGACCATCTCGGTGAGCACGCGATGCGCGATGCCCTGGCGATCCAGTGCCGCGCGGAACTCGCGCTCGAAGGGTTCGACCACCCGGCCGCCGCCGCTGAGCGCGCCGACCTGGGCGGCGATCTCGCCATTGCGCTGGCGATCGCGTTCGGCTTCGAGCTTCAGTTCGGCCTGGCGACGGCGTCCATCTTCCAGTTCACGGCTCAATGCCTCCACGTCGGCACCGCCGCGCTCGGCCTGCAGCTTCGCCAGTTCGTCATGGCGTCGCACCAGAGACTCGGCATCGCGCGCATGGTCGCGCGCCTGGGTGAAGATCGCTTCCGCCTGCCTCAGCTGCGCGCGCGTCCCGATCAGCTCGGCAGCGGCACGGTCCCGTTGCAGCTGTGCGGCCACCTCCTGGGCGAGCAGGTCTGCGTGGGCGCGTTCGCGTTCGCGCAGCGCGCGGCGCAGGCCCGTCAGGCGTGGCCGTGCGCCTTCGATGGTGGCACGCAGGTCGGCCAGCTCCACCTTGGGCGCGATCTCGGTCTGCAGCCGGTTGCGCTGCGAACGCAGGGACAGGCCGTCTTCGAACGACCGCACGTCCGCGCGCGATGACTCCAGCCTGACATGCAGTTCCGCCAGTCCCTGCTGCAACTGGCCGATCTCCTTCTCCACGTCGAACTGTTCGTTGCGGGCACGCTGGTAGTCGTCCAGCACCGCCTTGTCCTCGAACACGTCGAAAACCAGTTGCAGCAGCTCGCGCGGCGACAGCTGGCAGAGCTTGTCGGTGGCGCCCTGCTCCAGGGTCAGCACGCGGCAGATGGCCCGACTCAGGCCGGCGCCCGCCAGCCGCACGCGATAGTCGCGCACGCCCAGCCAGTCGCCGCCCTGGTCCAGCGCTTCCACCGGCACGTCGCCCGCGACGATCTGGTAGTCGCGCGACCAGTCGCCGCCACGCTTGCGGATGCGGCAGGCGATGGTCACCTGCTCGTCCATGTGCGGGAAGAACGCGCGCTTGCCGCGCCGGTCGACCGGATTGCTCACCACCGCGCGCAACCAGGCATACGGCTTGCCGTTGTGGCGCAGGTAGGTCTTGTAGTCGCGCGCCATGTCTCGGTCGTCGATCGCGAGCAGCGTGCGCAGTGCGTCCAGCAGCGTGGTCTTGCCGGAGCCGTTCGGGCCGACGACGGTGATGATGGAGGCATCCAGCGGCAGCGTGTAGCGCTGCCAGTAGTCCCAGTGGACGACTTCCAGGCTGCGGAACTCAAACATCGGCCTGCTCCTCGTTCACTTCATCGACACTCTCGTCCGGCGCCACCTCGGGCGCACTCGCCTGCGAGGCACGCGCCTCCTCGATCACCTGCGCCAGCGCGCCCTCCATCACCCGGCTGGCAATGCGCTCGTAGTCGAAAGCCAGGTCGAGCAGCGGCCCTTCGTGGATGCGTTCGCGGCGGCGCACGATGAACCCATGCCGCTGCAGCGTGCCGAGGTTCATCTGCAAGCGGCCCTTGCCGCCGAGCCTGTCGGCGAAGTCGGCCAGCAGCGTGCGTTCGTTGAGCGGTTCGACCAGCTCCGCACCCACCGGCACCGGCTTGAGCTCGGCGAACATCTGCTCCTGCTCATGCTGGCGCTCGCCTTCCTGCCGCGCGATCTGGCGCTGGCGCTTGGGCAGCACCAGCAGCGCCCACAGCACGACCAGCAGCGCGACCGTGTCGCGCCCCAGCGAGAGGTTGCTGGCGGCCCAGGCGTCACCATGTCCGTAGACGTCGCCTTCCTGCGCACGCGCGACGCCGACGGCGACATGCGCCGCATAGGGATGCTCAAGCAGGCGCAGGCCGGCGGCGGCGAGGCGGCGATCAAGGTCGTCGCGCAGTTCGGCGTCGACCAGCACCTGGCGCACGGCGCGGTCCTCGCGCGGCAGCCAGCGCTCGGCCAGCAGCCGTGCGATCAGGGAAGCGATGGGGTCATTCATGCGGTGCGGGCTTTCTTGTTGCGGAGGGGCCCGGGCTGTGCCGGCACCTCGGGGATCTGCGGCAGCAGCCGGCCACGACTCATGTAAGCCACGCCGGCACGCTGGACGGGTTCGAACTCGGTACCTACGTGCCACTGCATCGGCAGCTGCGCCAGCGAAGCGGTGATGCCATGGCGGTTCTCCGCGCCGGCGTCGCCGATCAGGCCAAGCAGGGACAGGCGGTACGCGCTGAGCGCGAAGCCGTCCTGCGGCACCCAGTCCGACAACGGTGCCTCGGCGTCGAGGGCGGCCAACTGGTCAAGCCATTGCTCGGCGTGCCCGTACTCGTTCTGCGCTACCGGCACGTGGGTATCCACCGGCGCAGCCTGCGAGGGCGGCAGCGTCGCGTCATCCTGCGCGGCGCGTTCGCGCTCGACCAGTTCGTACTCAGCCACGTCCAGCGCGATCGGGCCCAGTGCGAACACCGGCTGGGGCACATGCATGAGCACGTCGTCGGCCAGTGTCGCCAGCGCCTGGGCATCCAGCGCACGCAGGTACCGGTTGACGTCGGACGACGACAGCCCGCTGGCCCCCAGATGCACGCGATGACGATCCAGCTGATTGAGCGCGCGCTGGAACACCGATGCCTGCCGCAGCAGCGCACTCTGCGCGCGGCCGATCTGCTGGGCGACGCGGTGGGTGGCGGTATCCAGTTCGCCGTCGGCGGCGATGTCGCGGATCAGTTCGGTGCCCTTCTCCACCCATTGCCAGACCGACTGCAGCGTGTCGGCGGCGCACTGGATGCGGTGTTCGGATCCGCTCAGCACCGCCTGGTCGAAGTCCTCGCGCAGTTCATTCAACCGGGACAACAGATGTTGCAGGTCGTCGGCACCCACCCGGCCCATGGCCTGGCCTGCGGCGAGTTGCGCGGTGACGTAGGCGAGCTCGTCGCCTTCGCGGTTGAACTGCAGCAGCAGGCCGATCGAGGCCAGTGCCTGGCGGCCGATCGGGCTGATGCGGTAGCGCTGGCTGGCCCCGTCCCACAACAGCAGGTCGTTCTCGCGCAGGCGTCCGAGCACGGTGTCGAACTTGACCGGATCCAGGTAGGCGAACTGGTCGCGCAATTCCTGCGGCGACCAGTCCGGCGCCTCGCCGCGCTCGCCGAGGGTGCGCAGGACCAGCAGGCGCACCATGACGCTCTCCTCGCCGCCATGGAACAGCGTGGAGAAAGCCCGCAACAGGTCGCGGGCACCGAGCAGGGGATGGAGGTCCGGCAGGTCCACGGCGGCGAAGCCGGCGCGCAGGTAATCGTGCAGGGGCGGTGTTGCGGCGTCCATGAGGGCCCGGGAACCTGGGGACCCTATGGTCCCCGAGCCTGCGGGACGGGACAACTCTTGCAAGCCGGCCGGCTCTGTGCCCTGCTTCGCGCCACGGATGCCGGTCGTGACCTGGCCCGCGCCGTCTTGCGCCGGGCGTCTTGTCGCGGCATCGTTACCTCTTCCATACGCAAGCGTATCCACCGCCCGCATGACCGCCATCGCCACCAACGTCCCCTCGCCCTACCCCCACCTGTTCACGCCGCTGGACCTGGGTTTCACCACGGTCCGCAACCGGGTGCTGATGGGGTCGATGCATACCGGCCTGGAAGACCGCGCCAGGGACTTCCCGCGCCTGGCGGCGTACTTCGCCGAGCGCGCGGCGGGCGGCGTGGGTCTGATCGTGACCGGAGGTTTCTCGCCCAACCTGGTGGGTTGGCTGAAACCTTTCGGCGGCAAGCTGTCGTGGCCTTGGGAGGCGCGCCCGCACAAGTTCGTCACTGCGGCGGTGCACGAACACGGCGCGAAGATCTGCGCCCAGCTGTTGCACGCCGGCCGCTACGGCTACCACCCGCTGACGGTGGCGCCGTCGAAGCTGAAGGCACCGATCAACCCCTTCACCCCGCGTGCGTTGTCGGCCCGCGGCATCGAGCGGCAGATTTCCGCCTACGCCAATGCGGCGAAGCTGGCGCGCGACGCCGGCTACGACGGCGTGGAGATCATGGGTTCGGAGGGGTACTTCATCAATGAATTCACCGCGCCGCGCACCAACAAGCGCAACGACGCCTGGGGCGGCACGCCGGAGAAGCGGATGCGCTTCGCGGTGGAGATCGTGCGCCGCGTGCGCGAGGCGGTGGGGCCGGACTTCATCCTGATCTATCGCCTGTCGCTGCTGGACCTGGTGGACGACGGCAACCAGTGGGACGAGATCGTCGTGCAGGCGAAGGCAGTGGAAGCCGCCGGCGCCACCATCATCAACTCGGGCATCGGCTGGCACGAGGCGCGCGTGCCGACCATCGTCACGTCTGTGCCGCGCGCGGCCTTCGTGGACGTGACCGCCAAGCTCAAGCCGCACGTGCGCGTGCCACTGGTGGCCACCAACCGCATCAACATGCCGGAGGTAGCAGAGGGCATCCTCGCCGCCGGCAAGGCCGACATGGTGTCGCTGGCACGCCCGCTGCTCGCCGATCCGCAGTGGGCGGCCAAGGCCCGCGCCGGCACGCCACAGGCCATCAACACCTGCATCGCCTGCAACCAGGCCTGCCTGGACCATGTCTTCGAAAACAAGATGGCCAGCTGCCTGGTCAATCCGCGCGCCTGCGCTGAAACCGAACTCAACTACACCAAGACCTTCGCGCCCAAGACCATCGCGGTGGTCGGCGCAGGCCCGGCCGGCCTGGCCTGCGCCACGGTCGCCGCCGAACGCGGCCATCGGGTGACCCTGTTCGATGCGGCGGGCGAGATCGGCGGGCAGTTCAACTACGCCAAGAAGATTCCCGGCAAGGAAGAGTTCCACGAAACGCTGCGCTACTTCCGCCACCGGCTGGAGGAAACGCGGGTGGACGTGAAGCTCTCCTCCCCCGTGACGGCGGCCGACCTGGCCGGCTTCGACGAGGTGGTACTGGCCACCGGCATCACCCCGCGCCAAGTCGCGCTTCCCGGTGCCGACCACGCCAAGGTGGTCAGCTACGTGGACGTGCTCTCCGGGCGGGTGAAGGTGGGCGCGCGCGCGGCGCTGATCGGCGCCGGGGGCATCGGCTTCGACGTGGCCGAATACCTGACCCACGAAGGCCCCTCGCCGTCGCTGGATCCTGCCCGCTGGATGGCCGAATGGGGCGTGGACCCGGCCTTCGAGACCCGCGGCAGCCTGGCCCGGCCCCATCCGGAACCGCCTGCGCGCGAGGTCTGGCTGCTGCAGCGCAGTCCGGGCAAGCCCGGTGCGCGCCTGGGCAAGACCAGTGGCTGGGTGCACCGGGCCACGCTGAAGGCCAAGCAGGTGAAGATGCTCGGCGGCGTGGAGTACCTGGGCGTGGACGACGCGGGACTGCGCATCAAGGTCGACGGTGCGGAGCACCTGCTGCCGGTGGACCATGTGGTCGTCTGCGCCGGCCAGGAACCGCGCCGCGAGCTGCAGGCGGACCTCCTCGCTGCGGGGCGGGCGCCCCACCTGATCGGCGGTGCCGACGTGGCCGCCGAGCTGGACGCCAAGCGCGCGATCGACCAGGGGAGCCGGCTGGCTGCCCGCCTTTAGCAACGCGCCGGCCGCTGGCCGGCGGAGCACCCACGACGGCACGACATCCCGCAGGCACCCACCTGCGCTGGGCAGCGGGTGATGAGGCTTGGCCGGGCGCATTTCCGCGCCGCTGGGGCCTCGCCGGTGCGACACGCCTCACATTTTCCAGCCAGACCGCCCCCCTTTCCGTCAAGCCGCCCCGTTCAGGCCGAGTTGGGTCTCCCCCGCCTACCTTGCGCCCACTTTCCGGCCCGCCGCCCAGTCTCAGGCGGGTTGAGCCCGGCGCTCGGACCTCTCTGGTCCGGCCTTGCCGGTCCCCGGGCAGCCCGTGTGAAGGCTGCCTCCCCATGACGCCCTAGCCGCTGTCCCACAGATGTCCTTCCCTGCGTAACGGGAGAGGCAGGGGCGCGGGAAAGACGGAGCAAGGAGTTCCCATGAAACTGGCCTGGATCCTATGGCTGTCGCAGATGTTGCCGCAGCCGGCCGCCGATTCGCTTTGCCTCAGCACCACCGTGTACCTGGAAGCCCGCGACCAGACCCTCCGCGGGCAGCAAGCCGTCGCCGAAGTCGCCCTGCGACGCCGCGACAGTGGCCTGTGGGGTGACTCGGTCTGCTCCGTGGTCACCGCCCGCAAGCAGTTCGCCCCGACCATCGTGGGCCCGAACACCCGCCTGAAGAACCCGGACGCCTGGGCCAAGTCGGTCAGCGTGGCCCTGAACGCCGAGCGCAACTGGGCCCTGCCGCCCGGGCAGCGCAAGGAGATCGTGCCGGGCGCCAGCCACTTCATGGCGCACCAGATCGCCAGCCCGAGCTGGCGCAACGCGTACCACGTGGCGACGATCGGTGATCACACGTTCCTGCGCGTGCAGAAGCTCAAGCCGCGCTCCTGAGACGGCAAGCAATGGGGTGCGACGATCCGTTGCGCCACGCATCACGCAGAAAGCATTGAAGGCCCGCGATAATCGCGGGCCTTTCTTTTTCCACTGGGACAATGCATGAAGCTCTACACCAAGCCGGGCGCCTGCTCGACCGCCGACCACATCGCGCTGCAGTGGACGGGCCAGCCATTCGAGGTGCAAGTGATGACGGCCAACGAGATGAAGGAACCGGCCTACCTGGCGATCAATCCCACCGGCGCCGTGCCGGCGATCGTCGATGGCGACTTCGTGCTGACCCAGAACGCCGCGATCATGGGGTACATCGCCGACACCTATCCGCAGGCACACCTCGCCGGCGATGGCTCGCCGCAGCAGCGTGCGCAGGCGGCGCGCTGGCTCTCGTTCGTCAACTCCGATCTGCATCCGGCCTTCCATCCGCTATTCGGGCCTGCGCGCTTCATCGGCGAGGAGGCACGATTCGACGAGATAAAGGACGCGGCACGCAAGCGCCTGCGGGGCTTGTTCGAAAGCGCGGAGAAACAGCTGGAAGGACGCGACTGGCTGGCCGGCTTCCGCAGCTTCGCCGATCCCTACTTCTACATCACGCTGCGGTGGGCCGCACGCACCGGCGTGGACCTCTCGGGGCTGCCGAATATCGCGGCATTCAAGCAACGGATGGATGCCGATGCCGGCGTGCAGGCCGCCTTGAAGGCCGAAGGCCTGGCGTGATTTCGACGCGCGCGCGTCAGGCCATCGATGCGCGCACATCCTCCAGCCAGCGCGTGGCGAAGGTATGGTCGCGTGCCTTCGTCAGCGCCGTGGCCACATCGGGCAGCAGTGCGGCCAGTTCGTCCGCGTCGGCGCAGCGCTCGACCTTCAGCTGCAGGAAGTAGCCCTTCAGCCCGATGTGCGAACGGATGTCTTCGGTGATCCGCGCGTAAAGCAGGTTGTAGCGCTCGGCGGATGTCATCGTCGTTGCCTGCACCCCATCACCCGCCTTCGGCGCGGCAACGGCGGCAAGCAGCGATGCCGCACCCGAGCGCCGCTCGATCAATCCGTCGGCTGCCAACTGCTGCAGCGCGTCGTCGGGCGCATGCAGCCCGCTCATCATCGCGCGCAGTTCTTCGTCGTTGCGCTGGCCATCCACCAGCAACAGGATGGAACGCAATCCCGCCGGCATCTTGCGCGTGCGCTGCTGGATCTCGTTGCGTCCGGCTTCGGTCTTGCACCACATGGTCTGCATGGCGTCCCCCAGCGTCGTGCGGCGGGCCCCTCCCGCTCGCTGCGACGCACCCCTTGCGACCGCAAGTAGTAACCCGGCCGGCCTGTTCCCGGCTGCCACACGGGTCACACAAACGACACGGGGCCGCCCGACCTGCGTCGAAACGGCCCCGCCCTGCGCGCCGGATTGCCTCAGCGCTGGTCGATCGGCACGAAGGCCAGGTCTTCCGGGCCCATGTAAAGACGCCCTCACCCTTTGCCCTCTCCCGCAAGCGGGAGAGGGGAAGTGGGTGCCATGCGGGTTCGGCTTCGATCAGCGCCGGTCCAGCGGAACGAATTCCAGATCCTCAGGCCCCGTGTAATTGGCGCTGGGGCGGATGATCTTGCCGTCGATGCGCTGCTCGATGACATGCGCGCTCCAGCCACTGGTGCGGGCGATGACGAACAGCGGGGTGAACATCGCCGTCGGCACGCCCATCATGTGGTAGCTCACCGCGCTGAACCAGTCCAGGTTCGGGAACATCTTCTTGATGTCCCACATCACCGACTCCAGGCGCTCGGCGATGTCGTACATCTTCATGTTCGACTGCTCGGCCGACAGGTCCTTCGCGACCTGCTTGATCACGCCGTTGCGCGGGTCGCCGACGGTGTAGACCGGGTGACCGAAGCCGATCACGACTTCCTTGCGCTCGACGCGCGCCTTGATGTCGGCTTCCGCCTCATCCGGTGACTCGTAACGCTTCTGTACTTCGAAGGCCACTTCGTTCGCGCCACCATGCTTCGGGCCGCGCAGCGCGCCGATGCCGCCGGCTATGCACGAATGCATGTCGCTGCCGGTGCCGGCGATGACGCGGCAGGTGAAGGTGGACGCGTTGAACTCATGCTCGGCGTACAGGATCAGCGAGGTGTGCATCGCACGCACCCAGCTGTCCTTCGGTTTCTCGCCGTGCAGCAGGTGCAGGAAGTGGCCACCGATGGAGTCGTCATCGGTCTCCACATCGATGGCGCGGCCGTTGTGGCTCCAGTGGTACCAGTACAGCAGCATCGAACCCAGCGAGGCCATCAGCTTGTCGGCGATGTCGCGCGCGCCCGGGTGATTGTGGTCGTCCTTCTCCGGCGACACGCAACCCAGCACGGACACGCCCGTGCGCATCACGTCCATCGGGTGCGCGGACGGCGGCAGCTCTTCCAGCGCGGCCTTCACTGCGGCCGGGATGCCGCGCAGCGACTTCAGCTTGGCCTTGTAGCCGGCCAGCTCCGCGCGGTTGGGCAGCTTGCCGTGCACCAGCAGGTAGGCGACTTCCTCGAACTCGCTGGTGGTGGCCAGGTCCAGGATGTCGTAACCCCGGTAGTGCAAGTCGTTGCCGGTGCGGCCGACGGTGCACAGCGCGGTGTTGCCGGCGGCGGTGCCGGACAGGGCGACGGATTTCTTGGGCTTGAAGGGAACGCTCTCTGACATCTTCCTACTCCTCATCTTGATTTGGAGCCCCTCTCCCATTGGGAGAGGGGTTGGGGTGAGGGTCCGGCGGAGTCCGTGAGGTCGGAGCCATCCGGATTTCGCCGAACCCTCATCCGGCGCTTCGCGCCACCTTCTCCCGGCGGGAGAAGGGCCGGGGCTACTTCTTTGCGGAGAACAGGGTATCGAGCTTCTGCTCGAAGGCGTGGTAACCGATGCGGTCGTACAGCTCCTCGCGCGTCTGCATGGTGTCGACCACGTTCTTCTGGTGACCGTCGCGGCGGATCGCCTCGTAGACGTTTTCCGCAGCCTTGTTCATCGCACGGAACGCCGACAGCGGATACAGCTGGATCGCGACGCCGACCGAAGCAAGTTCGTCGCGGGTGAACAGCGGCGTCTTGCCGAACTCGGTGATGTTGGCCAGCACCGGCACCTTCACCGCGTCGACGAAGCGCTGGTAGGTGGGCAGGTCGTAGGCGGCTTCGGCGAAGATGCCGTCGGCGCCGGCTTCGACGCAGGCGATGGCGCGCTCGATGGCGGCGTCCACGCCCTCGACCTGGATAGCGTCGGTGCGCGCGATCAGGAAGAAGTCCGGATCGGTCTTCGCATCGGCGGCGGCCTTCACGCGGTCGACCATCTCGCCGGCCGACACGATTTCCTTGCCCGGACGATGGCCGCAGCGCTTGGCGCCGACCTGGTCCTCGATGTGGCAGGCGGCCGCGCCGGCCTTGATCAGCGACTTCACCGTGCGCTCGATGTTGAACGCGCTGGGGCCGAAGCCGGTGTCGATGTCGACCATCAGCGGCAGGTCGCAGACATCGGTGATGCGGCGCACGTCGATCAACACGTCCTCCAGCGTGTTGATGCCCAGGTCGGGCAGGCCCAGCGAACCCGCGGCGACGCCGCCGCCGGACAGGTAGATGGCCTTGTAGCCGGCGCGCTTGGCCAGCAGGGCGTGGTTGGCGTTGATGGCGCCGATCACCTGCAACGGCGATTCGGTGGCCAGCGCGGCGCGGAACTTGGCGCCTGCGGTCGGGTGGCTCATGCGACGGGACTCCTCTCGATCAGCGTGCCTGCCCGGCGTGATCGCCGGACGCCAGAGGTGCGCGAATGGTACGCCCCTCTTCGGGCCGCAAATCTGGCACCATCCGCCAGGTTGATCAATCTTGATCGAACGAATCAATATTTCCGCATGGCCGCCGCCACCGATCTGCTGTCCGCCCGCGATACCTGCCGCCTGCTCGGCATCAGCCGCGCCACGCTGTACGCCTACGTCAGCCGCGGCCTGCTGGAATCCCGCCCCGGCAAGGACCACCGCAGTCGCCTGTACCTGCGCCAGGATGTGGAACGGCTGGCCCAGCGCAAGCAGGTGGGGCGGGGCGCGGCCCGTGGCGCCGCCCAGAGCCTGGACCGTGGGCTGCCGGTGCTGGAGACGCGCATCTCGCTGATCCGACCCGATGGCCCCTACTATCGCGGCCGCTCGGCGATCGCGATGGTGCACGAAGGCGCCACGCTGGAAGACGTGGCCCGCCAACTGTGGGACAGCAGCGCGGAAGATCCTTTCGCGGCACGTTCGTTGACCCGATGGCCCGATGTGGTCGCGCCGCTCGCCGCCAACACCCTGCTGCCTCCGCTGGAGCGCGCGATGGCCGCCATCCCGTTACTCGCACTGGAGGTACGCCATTCCTTCAGTTCCGCACCGCTCGTGCGCCACGAGATCGCTGCGGGCCTGCTGCGCCACAACGCCGCGCTGCTTGTGGCGCAGCCGCCGTCGGACGTACCGGTGCACCGCGTACTGGCGCAAGCCTGGCATCCCGGCGATGACGGCTTCGCCGAACTCGTGCGCGCCGCACTGGTGGTCTGCGCGGACCACGAACTCAATGTCTCGGCATTCGCCGCGCGCGTGGTCGCATCCACCGGTGCGCACCTGCACGCGACGGTATGCAGCGGGCTGGCCGCCTTGTCCGGCCCGCGCCACGGTGGCGCCACGGCGCGCGCGTACGCGCTGATCAGCGATGCACATGAGGCCGTGTCCGCACGCGCATTCATCGCCGAACGCTGGCAGCGCGGCGACGACCTGCCCGGCTTCGGCCATGCCCTGTATCCGCAAGGCGATCCGCGTGGTGCCGAACTGCTGGCACGCGCACGCGAGCGGCACGCCGGCACGCGTGAAATGGCCGCACTGGAAAACCTCATCCTCGCCACCGAGGACGTCAGCGGCCTGCGCCCGAACATCGATTTCATGCTCGCCGCGCTTTGCCATCTCAACCGGTTGCCGGCCACGCCGGCCCTGGTGATGTTCGCCGCAGGACGCCTGGCGGGCTGGCTGGCACATGCACTGGAACAGCAGGCACAGGGGCGCCTGATCCGTCCGCGCGCACGCTATGCAGGCGTGACACCGCCAGCAACATCGCCGTGATGCGCCCGCCATGCATGCACGCCTGCGTTTGACATCACCCGCACATACGGGGACCCTCCCCTGGCCTGATTTCCTCCCGTTGCCGCGATGCGCCCTGCCCTTGCCCTGTGCCTGCTGCTGACGATGATGACGCCCAACACCATCGCCCGGAACACCGATCGCCCGTCCCCGCCGGCCGCGGTGTCCACGCCCGTGCCACCACCTCCGGCGTGGCTGCCCGCACTCGATGCGCTGTACGACGCCGAACTGCGCGTGGCCGGACTGGAGGACCGCACATTCACTGCGGAACACTGGTGGTCGGTCGCCACACCATTGCTGGAGCGGGGACGCGGCTTCCGCGTGGACGGGATCGGCCGCAGCGTGGAGGACCGTCCGCTGCAACATGTTCGTTGGGGCCAAGGCAATAAGACGGTACTGCTGTGGTCGCAGATGCACGGCGACGAGAGCACGGCGTCGATGGCGCTCGCGGACCTGTTCCGCTTCCTCGGCGAACACCCCGACCATCCGTTGGTGAAGCAGCTGCAAACGAATACCACGCTGCACGTCTTTCCCATCGTCAATCCCGATGGTGCCGCACGTTTTCAGCGCCGCAACGTACAGGGCATCGACATCAACCGTGATGCGCGGATGCTGGCAACACCCGAAGCGCGCGCGCTGAAGGCGCTGCACGACCAGGTGAGGCCGATGTACGGCTTCAATCTGCACGACCAGCGCGTGGGCTACCGTGCCGGCGATTCCGACCGCGGCACCGCCATCGCGCTGCTGTCGCCGCCGTACAACCACGCAGCCGATGTCAACGATGTGCGTACGCGCGCCATCGAGGTGGCCGGCGTCATCCGCTCCGCGCTGGAGCCCTATCTCGCCGGCCACATCGCGCGCTGGGATGAAACCTTCGACCCACGTGCGTTCGGCGACCTCACCACGCAGTGGGGCACCAGCACCGTGCTGATCGAGGCCGGCGGCATAGAAGGCGATGTGCAGAAGCAGCGCCT
Source organism: Pseudoxanthomonas sp. PXM03 (assembly GCF_014852005.1). GTDB lineage: Bacteria > Pseudomonadota > Gammaproteobacteria > Xanthomonadales > Xanthomonadaceae > Pseudoxanthomonas_A. Next base: position 496,747 of record NZ_JACVAU010000002.1, read on the forward strand.
GCGCAAGCTGTACTTCCTCGGCCTGGTCGCTGCATTGGACAGCATCGCCAGCGGCAGCCATGCCGGCGTGCCGCCCGCGCTGTACCGCGACCTGCCGGAGAACGGCGATGTATGGCCGGACCTGCTGGTGCGCGGCGGCACGTTATCGGTACCAGGACGCCCACCCGCGCGCGCCGACCTGCTGGTCAATTTCCGCAATCCCCTGACGGAAACCGACGGCGCCGTTGCCGATGTGGGCGACCTCGGCACGAAGAAGGCACGTCGCAGCATCGACGCGCGCGGGCTGTTCATCGTGCCGATCCCGGGGCATGCCGGCGAACGCACGGTCATCGAAGCCAACGACGACGATGCCGAAGAGACGCGGTCACCGTTGCCGCTCACGCCCGGCGCAACCGCACGCTTCGTGCTGAGTCGCGACCCGCAGGGCCGCGACGTGGTGTGGATACTGGATGGCAGCGTGGATCCGGCGACACCTGCGCCGCCGGCCCGCTGACCTGCATCAGCTGCCGACCTCGGGCCCGCGCAGCAGCGCGCGCTTCACCTCTTCCAGCGCGTTCGGGTCATCCAGCGTGGAAAGATCGCCGGGATCGGCGCCCTGCGCCAGCGCCTGCAGCGAGCGCCGCAACAACTTGCCCGACCGTGTCTTCGGCAACGCATTGACGATGTAGACCCGCGCCGGACGCGCGACCGCGCCGAGGCTCTGCTCCACCATGCGACGCATGCCGTCGGCCGCCTGTACGCGCTCGTGCGGCTCGTCGGTGGCCTGCCGCAGCGTGGCGAACACCACCGGCACCTGCCCTTTCAGTTCATCCGCGACACCGATCACCGCAGCCTCCGCGACCGCGGGGTAGCCGGAGACGGACTCCTCGATCTCGCGCGTGCCCAGCCGATGGCCGGCGACGTTGATGACATCGTCGGTACGGCCAAGGATGAAGGTGTAGCCGTCCTCATCGCGGATCGCCCAGTCCAGCGAGCTGTACAACAGCTCCTTGAAATGGCTGAAATAGCTCGACAGGAAGCGCGCGTCGTCGTTCCAGATCGTCGTCATGCAGCCCGGCGGCAGCGGAGGTTGCATCACCAGCACGCCCTTCTGGCCCGGCCCCACTTCTTCCCCCGTGGCCTCGTCGATCACCTTCATCCTGTAACCGAGGTTCGGGAACCCGGGCGAACCGAAGCGCACCGGTTTCATGTCCAGCCCGGGCAGCAGCGTCAGCGCCGGCCAGCCGGTTTCGGTCTGCCAGTAGTTGTCGATCACCGGCTTGCCGATCGCATCGGTGATCCAGTGCGCCGTCGGCTCGTCCAGCGGCTCGCCCGCCAGGAACAGGTATTTCAGCTCGGACAGGTCGTGCCGCTTGATGAAGTCGATGTCGTGCTTCTTCAGCACGCGCACTGCCGTCGGCGATGAGAACATCGTGCGTACACCGTACTGTTCGCACAACGCCCACCAGATGCCAGCGTCGGGATTGATCGGCAGGCCTTCGTAGAGCACCGAGGTGGCGCCTACGATCAGGGGACCATACACGTTGTAGGAATGGCCGACGGCCCAGCCGACATCGGAGGTGGAGAACATCACCTGTCCCGGCCCGACATCGAACACGGTACGCATCGACAACGCCATCGCCACCGCATAGCCACCCACGTCGCGCTGCACGCCCTTCGGCTTGCCGGTCGTACCGGAGGTGTACAGCAGGTAGCTCGGCTCGTTCGACTCCAGCCACTCCACCGGCACGTCGACATCGCCGACTTCGGCGCGCAACGCGGCGTAGTCTTCGTCGCGGCCCGCCACCTTCGGCTCGGCGGCATCCAGCCAGCGCGAGACGATCAGCACCTTGGCCGGCGGCGTGGCCGCCTTCGCGCAGGCTTCATCGACCAGCGCCTTGTACGGAATAACCTTGCCACCGCGGCTGCCGGCATCGGCCGCGATCAACAGCCTGGGCTGCGCGTCGTCGATCCGCAGCGCCAGGTTGTGCGCGGCGAACCCCCCGAACACCACCGAATGCACCGCGCCGATGCGCGCGCACGCCAGCATCGCGAAGACCGCCTCGGCCATGTTGGGCATGTAGATGACCACGCGATCGCCGCGGCCGACATCGAGCCGCTTGAGAACGGCGGCGAACGCATTCACTTCGCGATGCAGTTCGCGATAGGTCAGTTCACGCGTGACATCGGTTTCGGTGGACACCGCCACCAGCGCCAACTGGTCGCCACGCTCGGCGAGATGCCGGTCCACCGCGTTGTAGCAGAGGTTGGTCTGCCCGCCGACGAACCAGCTCCGAAATGGCGGACGGGAATAGTCGAGGATCTGCTGCGGTGGCACGTGCCAATGGATGGCCTGCGCCTCCTCGCCCCAGAAGGCCTCGGGCTGCTCGATCGAGCGCCGGTAGACGTCTTCGTATGCCATGCGATCCTCCCAGATCCGACAGCCGGGACCAGCATAGACCCGCCCTGCCGCGGCCACCTTCCTACCTTGGTCGCATGGGACATTCCGTCGCACCCAAAAGAAAACACCGGGCATGGGCCCGGCGTTTTCGGCACTGCGTGCGTCCTGCGGTCAGCCCAGCAGGTGCGCCACACCGCTGCGCTCTTCTTCCAGCTCGCCCAGCGTCTTGTCGATGGCAGCCTGACTGAAAGCGTCGACCGGCAGGTCCTTGACCATGGTGTACTCGCCGTTCTCGGTGGTGACGGCGAAGCCGAACATCACGCCTTCCGGGATGCCGTAGCTGCCGTCGGACGGGATGCCCATCGTCACCCACTTGCCGTTGCTGCCCAGCACCCAGTCGCGCACGTGATCGATGGCGGCGTTGGCGGCAGAAGCGGCCGACGACAGGCCGCGCGCTTCGATGATCGCCGCGCCGCGCTTGCCCACCTGCGGGATGAAGGTATTCGCGTTCCAGTCGGCGTCGTTGATCTTGTCCTTCAGCGACTGGCCGTTGACGGTCGCGAAGCGGTAGTCCGGGTACATGGTCGGGCTGTGGTTGCCCCACACGACCAGCTTGTCGATGTCGCCCACGGCCACGCCGGCCTTGTTGGCCAGCTGCGACAGCGCGCGGTTGTGGTCCAGGCGCAACATGGCGGTGAAGTTCTTCGACGGCAGGTCCGGCGCGGACTTCATCGCGATGTAGGCGTTGGTATTGGCCGGGTTGCCGACCACGAGCACCTTGACGTTGCGGCTGGCGACCTTGTTCAGCGCGGCGCCCTGGGCGGTGAAGATCTTGGCGTTCTCCAGCAGCAGGTCCTTGCGTTCCATGCCCGGGCCGCGCGGACGCGCGCCGACCAGCAGGGCCACGTCGACGTCCTTGAACGCGACCTCCGGATCGTCGGTGCCGACGACGCCGGCCAGCAGCGGGAACGCGCAGTCCTCCAGCTCCATGATCACGCCCTTCAGCGCGGCCTGGGCCTTCTCCAGCGGCAGCTCCAGCAGCTGCAGGATGACCGGCTGGTCCTTGCCGAGCATTTCGCCGGAAGCGATGCGGAACAGCAGCGCGTAGCCGATCTGGCCAGCAGCGCCGGTGACGGCAACACGGACGGGGGTTTTCATGATGCGGATCCTCGGGGTTACGTAGGGCGGGCCCAGGCCCGCCGCGTGGGGAAAGGGTGGGCCAAGGCCCACGCGACGGTTACTTCAGTTCGGCAAAGAATTCCTGGAAGCGTTGCAGCCCCGGCGCCAACTGCGGCGTCGGGCAGGTGTAGCTGATGCGCAGCGCGCGCGGCTCGCCGAACGCCGACCCCGGCACGCAGGCCACGCCCTTGGCGTCGAGCAACACATTGCAGAAGTCGACGTCGTTGCCGATCTTCACACCATTGTGCGATTTGCCGAACGCGCAGCTGATGTCGGGGAACACGTAGAACGCGCCCTGCGGACGCGGGCAGACCACGCCCGGGATCGCTTCCATCGCCGCCAGCACCTGGTCGCGCTTGGCCTGGAACTCGGCGTTCTTCTGCGTGGGCACGTCCTGCGGACCGGTCAGCGCGGCGATCGCCGCGGCGGTGACGACTTCCGGCACGTTGGTGATGTGGTTGGAGTTCATCGTGGTCAGCGCCTTGGCGACCACTTCAGGGCCTGCCATGAAACCGACGCGCCAGCCCGGCATGCCGTAGGTCTTGGACAGCGAATCGACGAACACCGTGCGCTCGCGCAGCTCGGGCCGGGCTTGCACGAAATTGGTGTACGCCAGGCCGTCGAACAGCATGCGGTTGTAGATGTCGTCGGTGACGATCCAGGTGTCCGGATACTTCACCAGCACGTCGGCCAACGCGGCGACTTCCTCGCGCGTATAGACCATGCCCGTCGGGTTGGACGGGTTGTTGAACAGGAACACCTTGGGCGCGTGCGTCGCCAGCGCTTCGTCCAGCTGCGCTGGCGTCAGCTTGTAGTCCTGGCTGGCCGGGCATGGCAGCGGCACCGCCTTCGCGTTGACGATGTCGGCGATGTCGGCATACGTGGTCCAGTACGGGGACGGATAGACGATGGTGTCGCCCTCGTCCAGCAGCGACTCGGCCAGGTTGTACAGGATGTGCTTGGCGCCGATGCCCGTGGACACGTTGGCGCGCGTGTAGCCGGTCAGGCCCAGCGCTTCGATGTGCAGCAGGAAGGCATCCAGCAGCGCATCGGTGCCGCGGTTGCTGCCGTACTGGCCCGAGTCCTTGGACAGCGCGTCACGCGCGGCCTGGTAGACGTGGTCGCCGGGCAGGAAATTGGGAACGCCGATCGAGAAGCTGATGATGTCGCGGCCTTCGGCTTTCAGCTTCTTGGCCTTCTCGGCCACCGCCATGATCGCACTGGGCTTGGCGCGACCGATGCGCCGGGCAAGCAGGGGCATTGCACAACCTCGCGTGGAAAGGTCAGGGAGCGTCGCCGCCGTCTTTTTGCGGCGCAAAATGGTATCACGCCGCTCCACTTCGACCGACTAGCCCATGGTCTACGTCGGCCGGGTCAGCATCACGGCGTCATTGGTAATCCACCACGTCGCCCAGGTCGTAGTTCTCGTCGAAATAGGCCTGCCACTGCGCGTAGGCGCCGCGCAGGCACGCGGGGGTCTGGCAGGCGTCAAGTTGCCGGGTGGCTGCCTGGACCGTGCGGTCGCCGTCGGGGTAGCGATCGGCCAGTTCCTTGAACTGCCGGCGCATGCCGGCATCCAGGGCACCGAACTCCTCGTGCCCGCAGACCAGCGCAGCGCGGACGCTGCCGGCCGGGGCGTCGGTGTCGCACTCGGCGGGCGCGGGTGGCGCGTGGGCAGCCTCCACGGCCGCGGCGAGCTCGCTGCGATCGCGTTCGGTCAGCCGACGCACGAAGCCCAGATCATCGGTCTGGCCCGCGCCCCAGGTGATGCGCAGGGTGAAGCCGTTTCCACCCGGGTCTGCCACCTTGCGCAGGGTCACCGTCTCGCTGGGCCCGGTCTCGGAAGTCAGGTGCAGGGCCAGCGTGCCGTTGTCCAGGTCGACATCCTCGACCTTGCCATCCAGCCACGCACCGTCGCGTGCGATCCGCAGGCCCGTGTCCGGCTGCCACGCGATGGCGTACAGGGTTTCGGCATCGTCGCCTTCGCTGTGGTCCGTGCTCCAGAGGCCTTCCAGGCTCTGCTGGAAGCTCTCCGCCGATGCGTCGACGGCGGTCGCTGCGGCCGGATCGATGGGCGGGATTGTGTCGTCGTTCTTGCAGGCGCCCAGCCCCAGGACGGTGGCGAGCAGCAGGGCCATGCGCGTTGCGCGCCGGCGGCGATCCTTCATCTGGAGCTCCTGACGGGGACGGGGCCGGCCAACGCTGGCCGGCCCTTCATTCCATCACGCCGACAGGACGCGGTTCCACTCCGCCACGCGCTCGGCCTTGGCGGCCAGCACGGCATCGGCGTCGCCGGCGATGGTGACCTTGGTGATCAGGTCGCCCTGCTTCACCGCATCGACCACGTCCAGGCCCTCGGTGACCTTGCCGAACACGGTGTGCTTGCCGTCCAGCCACGGAGTGGGCACGTGGGTGACGAAGAACTGGCTGCCGTTGGTGCTCGGGCCGGCATTGGCCATCGACAGCACGCCGCGCTCGTGGCGCACGCCGTTGGTGGTCTCGTCCTCGAAGCGGTAGCCCGGGCCGCCGCGACCGGAGCCTTCCGGGCAGCCGCCCTGGATCATGAAGTCCGGGATCACGCGGTGGAAATTCAGCCCATCATAGAAGCCACGCTTGGCCAGGTTGACGAAGTTGGCCACCGTCAGGGGGGCCTTGTCGGGATACAGCTCGATCGTGATCGGGCCGCGCGAGGTGTCGAAGGTGGCGGTCAGCTGACTCATGGAACGGTTCTCCAGGGGTGAAATGAGGAAACGGCAGGGTCCCGGCGGGGTCCGCTCCATGCCCACCCCGCTCTCAGGCGGCGGTGGCACAGGAAGGGGAAGCGCCAGGCCTGCCGCCCCGGCCAACGATGGCCGGGGCTGCCAGGCGTGAAGCCGGCCCCCGTCATGCGGGTCCGGCCCTGTTGCCAGATCACGGCGCCGGGCGGGGATTTCAAGGGCAGGCCCCGGTGGCGGCGTTCATTCTGGCGTTTTTCGATAAATCAGGTGCTTAGCGCAACGCAGCCCGCTATAATACGCCGCTTCCTTTCCCCACTCTGAGCGCGCACGTTCGCGCCCCTTCGGCATGTCCATCCAAAACCTCCGCAATATCGCGATCGTCGCTCACGTCGACCACGGCAAGACCACCCTCGTCGACCAGCTGCTGAAGCAGTCCGGCACCCTCTCCGAGCGCACCGTGCTGGCCGAGCGCGTGATGGACAGCAACGACCAGGAAAAGGAACGTGGCATCACGATCCTGGCCAAGAACACCGCCATCACCTGGAATGGCAACCGCATCAACATCGTCGACACCCCGGGCCACGCCGACTTCGGTGGTGAGGTCGAGCGCGTGCTGTCGATGGTGGACACCGTGCTGATCCTGGTCGACGCGATGGACGGCCCGATGCCGCAGACGCGCTTCGTCACCCAGAAGGCCTTCGCGATGGGCTTCAAGCCGATCGTGGTGATCAACAAGGTCGACCGCCCCGGCTCGCGTCCGGAGTGGGTCGTGGAGCAGGTGTGGGACCTGTTCGACCGCCTGGGCGCCACGCCCGAGCAGATGGACTTCCCGATCGTCTACGCCTCGGCGCTGAACGGCTACGCCGGCCTGGAAGATACCGTCCGCGGCGGCGACATGACGCCACTGTACGAAGCCATCATGAAGCACGCGCCGAAGCCGGAAGTGGACCCGGATGGCGCCTTCCAGATGCGTATCAGCCAGCTGGACTACAACAACTTCGTCGGCGTGATCGGCATCGGCCGCATCCAGCGCGGCACGTTGAAGAAGAACATGCCGGTCGCCGTGATCGACCGTGAAGGCAAGAAGCGCCAGGGCAAGGTGCTGCAGGTGCTGGGCTTCCTGGGCCTGGAGCGCATCGAGCAGGACAGCGCCGAGGCCGGTGACATCGTCGCCATCTCGGGCATCCAGGACCTGACGATCTCCGATACCGTCTGCGCGCTGGACACCCCGGAAGCGCTGCCGGCACTGACCGTCGACGAACCGACGATCTCGATGACCTTCCAGGTCAACAACTCGCCGTTCGCCGGCCACAAGGACCTGTCGGGTGGCAAGTTCCTGACCAGCCGCCAGCTGAAGGAGCGCCTGGAGCGCGAGACCGTGCACAACGTGGCACTGAAGGTCGAGCAGCTGGAAGACGCGGACAAGTTCCTGGTCTCCGGCCGCGGCGAACTGCACCTGTCGGTGCTGATCGAGAACATGCGTCGCGAGGGCTACGAGCTGGCCGTGTCGCGCCCGGAAGTGATCATCAAGGAAATCGACGGCCAGCTGATGGAGCCGATCGAGCAGTTGGTCGTCGACGTGGAAGAGACCCACCAAGGCGGCGTGATGGAGAAGCTGGGCGTCCGCAAGGGCCAGCTGAAGAACATGGAGCCGGACGGCAAGGGCCGCGTGCGCCTGGACTACCAGATCCCGGCGCGTGGCCTGATCGGCTTCCAGAACGAGTTCAAGACGCTGACCCAGGGCTCGGGCCTGCTGTTCCACGTGTTCGACCACTACGGTCCGAAGGAACAGGGCGCCATCGCCAAGCGCCTCAATGGCGTGATGATCGCCAATGCGCCGGGCGCCACGCCGGCCTACTCGCTCGGCCCGCTGCAGGAGCGCGGCAAGCTGTTCGCCGCCGAGGGCGACAACGTGTACGAAGGCCAGCTGATCGGCATCCACTCCAAGGACAACGACCTGACCGTCAACGCGATCAAGACCAAGCCGCTGACCAACATGCGCGCCTCGGGCAAGGACGATGCCATCCAGCTGACCCCGGCGATCAAGTTCTCGCTGGAACAGGCGCTGGACTTCATCGACGACGATGAGCTGGTGGAAATCACGCCGAAGGAAATCCGCCTGCGCAAGAAGTTCCTGACCGAGAGCGACCGCAAGCGCGCCTCGCGCGCCGCCTGATCGTCGCACCGCGCCTTGGAGACATCCGCGTACAACCCGGATCCCAGGGCGCACCCCGGCCTGCACGCCATTGCCCTGTTCGAAGGCGCCAAGGGCGTGCTGGCCCTGGCCTTCGCCGGCGGCCTGCTGGCGGTGGGTCCCGACCGCCTGCGCGAGAGCGTGCAGGCGGTGGTCACCCGCTTCATTCCCGACGCCGGCCCCGGCGTGGTGAGCCAGTGGCTCGACCGCATCAATCCCGAATCGATCCACGTCACCGTGCTGATCATTGCGGTGTACGCCGGCATGCGCCTGCTGGAAGGCTGGGGCTTGTGGCGCGCCCGGGCCTGGGCCTCGTGGCTGGGCTGCATCGGCTCGGCGGCCTACCTGCCGCTGGACTTCTATGCCCTCTACCACCACCCCGGCTGGCACACCTGGGCGCTGCTGATCGTCAACCTGGTGATCGTCTGGGTGCTGTGGCGCGATATCCGGCGCCGCAAGCGGATTTGACGCGCGGGCCAGCGCCTGCGTAGCCTGCGGCAACTCCGTGAAGGTGTCCGCATGCGTCGATCCCTGCTGCCGCTTGGCCTGATGCTCGCCCTGGCAGCCTGCCAGCCGGCGACGCCGCCGGATGCAGCGGCACCGACCGCGCCCACCGATTTCATCTACGCCGAACTGGACATCGTCGACCTGCAGGCGCGCATGCAGTCCGGTGAACTGGACAGCCGCCGCCTGACGCAGGCCTACCTGGACCGCATCGCCGCCATCGACAAGGCGGGGCCGCAGTTGAACGCGGTGATCGAACTCAACCCCGACGCGCTGAAGGAAGCCGCCCTCCGCGATGTGGAGCGGCGCGCGAATGCGGCACGCGGGCCCCTGCACGGTATCCCGGTGCTGCTGAAGGACAACATCGATGCGGTGCCGATGGCCACTTCCGCCGGCTCCCTGGCACTGAAGGATTTCCGCCCCGGGAAGGATGCGTTCCTGGTGCGCCGCCTGCGTGAGGCAGGCGCCGTCATCCTGGGCAAGGCCAACCTGAGCGAATGGGCCAACTTCCGATCCATGCATTCCACCTCCGGCTGGAGCGGACGCGGCGGCCAGACCCGCAACCCGTACGCGCTGGACCGCAATCCGTGCGGCTCGAGCTCCGGCAGCGCCGTGGCGGTATCGGCCAACCTGGCGGCGATCAGCGTGGGCACCGAAACCGATGGCAGCATTCTCTGCCCTGCCGCGATCAATGGTGTCGTGGGGCTGAAACCCACGGTCGGCCTGGTCAGCCGGCAGGGCATCCTGCCGATCTCGCACAGCCAGGACACCGCCGGTCCGATCGCCCGCAGCGTTGCGGATGCGGCACTCCTGCTGGCCACGCTCGCAGGCCGGGATCCCGAAGACGCCGCCACGATGCAGGCCGCCTGGAACACCACGCTGGATTACAGCGCACGCCTCACGCCCGGCGCGCTGAAGGGCGCGCGCATCGGCGTGCTGCGCAGCAAGGCAGCGATCCATCCCGACGCCGCAGCCGCCCTGGAAAGCGCCATCGAGGTGATGCGCGAAGCCGGTGCCATCGTGGTCGATGCGGAGATTCCCACCGATGGACAGTGGAACGCGGACGAACTGGAACTGATGCTCTACGAGTTCAAGCATGGCGCGGAGCGCTATCTCGCCGAACGCAATGCACCGTTGACCACGTTGACCCAGCTGATCGGCTACAACGAGCAATACCGGTTGTCCGAGATGCCCTATTTCGGCCAGGACCTGTTCGAGCGGGCCAACGCAAAGGGCGGCCTGGGTGAAGCCGCCTACATTGCCGCCCGCAGTCGCGCACGCCGGCTGGCGGGGCCGGAAGGCATCGACGCCGCGCTCAAGGCGCAGCAACTGGATGTGCTGGTGGCACCGACGACGGGGCCTGCCTGGCTGACCGACCACAAGGCCGGCGATCATTTCCCGGGGGCCGGGTACGGCGCCGCCGCCGTGGCGGGCTACCCCAGCCTCACCATTCCCATGGGCCACAGCGATGGCTTGCCGTTGGGGATCGTGTTCATGGGCCCCGCATGGAGCGAAGCGCGCCTGATTGCCCTGGGATACGACTACGAGCAGCGCACGCGGGCCCGCAAGCCACCGGAATACTGGCCCTCGCTGCCGCCCCGCACGACCCGTCGCTGAAGCGCATGCCGCCAATGTGAGTCATTCCGGACGCGAGAGTGCTTGCAGGCGCTCCGGGTTCGTGGCGTCATAGCCATCAACCAGCAGGCGGGGATTGCACGCGTGGAGTCAGGCGCGGACCGGGTATCGGAGCTGCGGGCCTTCAGTGGATCGGGATCCACGGCCCGCAGGCGGCAGCGCAACCTGAATTCGCTGGCGTGGGGCGTGCTGGTCATCGCCTGCCTGCTCTCGTTGTGGTCCGGGGCGACAGCGTGGCAACAGGCACGCGACCACGCGCATGCCCGGTTCGACGCACGGGCCGACGCCGTCGCCACCGCCGTGTCCACCCACATGAACGCCTACGAAGACACCGTGCGTGCGGCGGCCGCCGTGCTGGAGGGGCGGCAGGACATCGAACAGGACAGCTTCTATGCCTTCGTCGAGAAGCTGCAGGTGCCCACCCGGCAATCGGGCGTGCACGGGCTCGGCTTCGCACGCCGCGTGCGGATGGAAGAACGCGAGGCCTACGTCGCCGGTCAGCGCACACGCTACGGGGACGCGTTTGCGATTCATCCCGCCGGGGACCGCAGCGAATATGTCGTGATCGACCTGCTGTATCCCGATGTGCCTGGCATGCGCCCCCTGCTGGGCAAGGACGTGATGGCGGAGACCGTGCGCCGTGGCGCCATCGAATCCGCGCGCGACACAGGCGAGTTGGCCGCCGCCCCGCTGGTTGCACTGGGCGATGCCTCGAAGGGAAACACCGGACTGCCGGGCTTCCTGCTGTATGCCCCGGTCTATGCCGATTCTGTCGCCGCACGCGGCGGTGTGGAGGCGCGCCGCAACCTGCTGCGCGGCTACGCCACCGCCGGTTTCGGCTGGCAACGGGTCATGGAGGACGCCATCGGTCGAACCGACGGGGACGAGTTCGACCTGCAGCTCCTCGCACTGGACCATGGCGACGAACCGATCTTCCAGACCCGTACGTTGAGGGAGCGCTACGGAGAGGCGTGGAAACCCGCTTTCACCGCCCAGCGCGATCTCCATCTGCTGGGCAACGAATGGCGACTGGTCCTGCATTCGCCGCCGCTGCGCGAGGCGCTGCCCGGCCAGGCATCCATCCTGCTGCTGACCCTGTGCGGGATCGGGCTGGGCTTGCTGCTCTTCCTGCTGCTGCACAACCTCGCACGCACCGAGCGTCGAAGCCGGGCACTGCTGGACGCCGTCGCCGATCACCTGCCCGCACTGATCGCCTACATTGACGATGACGGCCGCTACGGCTTCGCCAATCGCGCATGCCGCGCCTGGTCAGGTACGCACGAGGCATGGAGCGAACGGCACGTGGAAGACGTGCACGCGACCGATCCCGAGTTCCTCGCGTCGCTCACGCGCGCCATGCAGAGCTGCACGCCGGACCATTGGATCGCGTGGGACGCCGACCTGGGGCAACCCCCGCGCCCGGTGCACCTGTACCTGGTGCCTGACGTCGAGTCCGGTTCGAAGATCGCCGGCTGGTACCTGATGGGCAATGACGTCAGCGAGCAGCGCCAGGCGCATCGCGAACTGGCGATGGCGCGCGACCACCTGAAGCGCGTCACCGACCGCCTGCCGGCGCTGATCGCGCAGTTCGACACGCAGCATCGCCTGGTCTTCCGCAACCGTGCGTTCGCCGAACAGGTCCGCTGGCGGATACCGCCACAGGCCGGCGTGCACATGCGGGACCTTTTCGGTGAGGAGGCGTACCTGCGGCGGATGCCGCAGATCGATGCCGCGCTGGCCGGGCGCGATGGCGAGTTCGAAAGCAGTTTCGCCACCGTCGATGGCACGCGGAGCATGCACAGCTTCTACACGCCCGACATCGACGAGACCGGCAAGGTGTGCGGTTTCTTCGTCATGGCAATCGACATCACCGAGAAGGCGCGGCTGGAGCACGCGCTTCACAACGCGAACGAACTGGCCGAAGTGACGCTCACCGCCATCAGCGAGGCGGTCATCACCGTCGACGTCGAGAACCAGGTGACCTACATGAATCCCGCGGCGCAGTCCCTCTGCGCGTGGAGCCTGGAAGAGGCGCTCGGCCAGCCGCTGGAACGCATCGCTCCACTGGCGCTGGTGGAAACGCAGGATGCGCCCGACGAAGGAGCGCAGCCGCTGGGCCAACCGGGCGATCTGCAGGTGCTGCGCCAGGACGGCACCCGCATGCTGGTGGAACGTTCGTTGTCCGCCATCCGCGACCGCGACGAGCGGCTGGTGGGCACCGTCATGGTGTTGCGCGACATCACCGAATCGCGTGCGTGGAGTTCGCGCATGACCTACCTCGCGCACCACGACGCGCTGACCGGGCTGCCGAACCGGCTGCAGCTCAATGAACGACTGAACCAGGCAATCACGCATGCGACCAATCACGGCAATGGCATTGCCGTGCTGTTCCTCGACCTGGACCTCTTCAAGCACGTCAACGACGCACTGGGGCACCACACGGGCGATGAACTGCTGCAGCAGGTGGCCCGCCGCATCCAGCGCAACATCGGCAACCTCGGCACGGTGTACCGCACGGGCGGTGACGAATTCGTGGTGCTGCTGCCCAACGTGGCCGCCCGGGACAATGTGCTGCAGGTCGCCGACCGTCTGCTCGCACTCGGCGGCACGCCGTACACCGTGGCCTCGCACGAACTGCACCAGGCCTTCAGCATCGGCATCAGCCTGTTCCCGGAAGATGGCTACGACGCCGCCACCCTGATGATGCGCGCCGACGCCGCCATGTACCTGGCCAAGCGCAACGGCCGCAACGCGACCCGCTTCTACACGCGCGAACTGGCGTCCAGCGTGGATGCTCGCATCGAACTGGAAAACAGCCTGCGCCGCAGCTTGCGCAACGGCGATCTCTCCCTGCACTACCAGCCACAGATCGACCGCATCAGCGGCCGCATCGTGGGCGTGGAAGGCCTTGCGCGCTGGCAACGCGGCGAGCGCCTCGTGATGCCCGGCGAGTTCCTGCCGATCGCCGAAGAGACCAACCTCATCGTCGACATCGACCAATGGGCCATCCGCGCCGCGTGCCGGCAGAACCGCATCTGGCAGCAGTCCGGTCTTCCGCCCATCCGGGTGTCGGTCAACATCGCCGCCGCCAATTTCGACACCGATGAGCTCGTGGACACCGTGACCGAGGCGCTGAAGGACAGCGGGCTGGCTGCCGAATTCCTTGAACTCGAGGTCACCGAAACCACACTGATGCGCGACGTACAGCGGACCGACCGCACGTTGCGCGCGCTGAAGGCGTTGGGCGTGCGCATTGCCATCGACGATTTCGGCACCGGCTTCTCGAGCCTGAGCTACCTGGGCAACTACGGCTTCAATGTATTGAAGATCGATCAGTCGTTCGTCCGCGACGTGGCGGAGCCCAACCAGGCCGCGATCACGCGCGCGATCATCAGCCTGGCCGCGCAATTGCAGTGCCGCACGATCGCCGAAGGCGTGGAAACGCCGGAACAGGCGGCATGGCTGGCCGCCAACGGTTGCGACGAACTGCAGGGCAACTACTTCAGCAAGCCGGTGCCCGCTGCGGAGTTCGCGCGCCTGTACGCGCGCGGCAAGACCTGGCACATCCCGCAGGTGGCGCCCGCCATCCACGCCCACTGGTCGTGATGGCGGACGACGACGGCGGGCCTATCGCGCCGTTGGCGTCGCCAGCTGGTTCTGCTTGCGCACGATGCACATCGCGATCTCCAGCGACTGCTCGTAATTCAGGCGCGGATCGACAGTGGAACGATAGGCGCGCTCCAGATCCACGTCCGTGAGTTCCCGCGCACCCCCGGTGCATTCGGTGACGTCCTCGCCGGTCAGTTCAAGATGCACGCCGCCCAGGCGCGTGCCGGCCGCCGCATGCAGGTCGAACGACTGTTCCACCTCGCTACGCACATTGTCGAAGCGACGCGTCTTGAACCCGTTGCTCGTGCTTTCGGTATTGCCATGCATCGGATCGCAGACCCACAGCACGCGACGGCCGTCGCGACGGACCGCGTCCAGCAAGGGTGGGAGCTTCTCCGCGATCTGCGCGGCACCCATGCGATGGATGAAGGTCAGGCGACCCGCTTCGTCTTCCGGATTCAGTACGTCGATCAGGCGCAGCAGCTGATCCGGCGTGACCGACGGGCCGACCTTGATGGCGATCGGATTGCGCACGCCACGCAGGTACTCCACATGCGCGCCATCCACCGCCGCCGTCCGCATGCCGATCCACGGATAATGGGTGCTGAGGTTGAACCAGCCCCACTGGCGGGGCACTTCGCGTGTCAGCGCTTCCTCGTAAGGCAGCAACAGCGCTTCATGCGAGGTGTAGAAGTCGATGCGGTTGAGGTTGTGCACCTCGGCGCCCGACAACGTCTCCATGAACCGTACCGCGTCACCGATCGAGGTGACCATGTGCTGGTACTCGTTGGCCAGCGGCGAATAGCCCACCCAGTTGAGGTTCCAGTACTCCGGGTGGTGCAGGTCGGCGAAACCGCCGTCGATCAGCGCCCGCACGAAGTTCATCGTCATCGCCGAACGCGCATGCGCCTTGATCATGCGGCGCGGATCGGGGCGGCGCGCTTCGGCCGTGAAGTCGGGCGCATTGACCACGTCGCCGCGATAGCTCGGCAGGCTGACGCCGTCGCGCGTTTCCATGTCGGCCGAACGCGGCTTGGCGTACTGCCCGGCGAAGCGGCCCACGCG
Organism: Pseudoxanthomonas sp. PXM03; assembly: GCF_014852005.1. GTDB lineage: Bacteria > Pseudomonadota > Gammaproteobacteria > Xanthomonadales > Xanthomonadaceae > Pseudoxanthomonas_A. Next base: position 512,030 of record NZ_JACVAU010000002.1, read on the forward strand.
CACGACTGGCAGGCGCAGGCCGTGCACCAGTACCAGGCTCATCTGCAGCAGCACCTTCAGCCGGTTGGAGATCAACCCGGATTCGCAGTCGCTGAAGTTCTCCGCGCAGTCGCCACCCTGCAGCAGGAAGCGCTTACCTTCCTGCGCCTCGGCCAACTGCTTTTTCAGCGAGAAGATCTCCCACGACGTCACCAATGGCGGCAACTGGCGCAACTCGCCGAGCGCCGATTCGAGCGCGTCGCCGTCCGGGTAGGTCGGCATCTGCATCGCCGTCCGCGCGCGCCAGCTGTCTGGCGCCCAATGGGGCGGCAAGGTGACGGCGCGCAGGTTGCGGTCGGACGGGTTCATGGCGGACTCCTGGGGGCCCACCATCGTGCCAGATTGGTGCGCCGCGTCAAATCAGCGGAAGGTCGAGGTCCTGCGCGCGCGGAATCCGATCCATAGCGCCCACACGGCCAGAAGCACGAACCACACCAGGCTCCACATCGGCATGGTCAGCCCAAGGAAACTCCAGTCGATGGTGCTGCAGTCTCCCTTGGCGGAGAGCACTTTCTGCACGACACCCAGCCAGGTGTTGTTCTCGATCATGTAGTCCCAGCCGGGACCGCAGCTTGGCATCAACGGCGGATACAACTGCACCCACACGTGCTTGCCCGCAATCCCGATGCCGGTGGCAGCACCGAGGAACGCCAGGAACCCGTAGACGCGCCGTCCCGTCGGGCGGCGGGGACCATGCAGCGCGCCGAGCAGGAACAGTACGCCGGTCGCCGCAAAGGCGAGCCGCTGGAAAATGCAGAACGGGCAAGGTTCCAACTGGTGGACGAACTGCACGTACAGGGCGTAGCCGAGCAGGCCCGCACAGATCGCGAAACCCAGGAAGCACTGCGCGCGGAAACTCCAGGGGAGAGGATTCATCGGCACCCATGACGTGAGGTCGTGCCCGCATTATCCATGCCTGCCGCCCCGCACGTCACCCTGCGACGTCCTGCCGCATCCGGGCCGGGTACGAAATGGCGCCTCAAAAACAAAAACCCCGGCGCTGGCCGGGGTTTCTGGTGTCCTGCTGGACGCGGAGCTTACTCGGCCGCTGCTTCCGGACGGTCGACCAGCTCGACGTACGCCATCGGGGCGTTGTCGCCAGCGCGGAAACCGCACTTCAGGATGCGCAGGTAGCCACCCGGACGCGACTGGTAGCGCGGGCCGAGCGTGGTGAACAGGGTGCCGACGGCTTCCTTGTCGCGCAGGCGGGCGAACGCCAGACGACGGTTGGCAACGCCATCGATCTTGCCGAGGGTGATCAGCGGTTCCGCGACGCGGCGCAGTTCCTTGGCCTTCGGCAGGGTGGTACGGATCAGGCCGTGCTTGATGAGCGAAGCAGCCATGTTGCGGAACATCGCTTCGCGATGGGCGCTGGTGCGGCTGAACTTGCGGCCGGCTTTCTGGTGGCGCATGGGTTGGATTCCTGGTGAATGTTGGGACGTTGGACTTCGTTGTCGCCATCCAGGCGCTGGAACAGTGGACTGCGGTTGGTCCTGACCGGCCATCCTTGACCGGAGTGCCGCGAGCCTTCAGGCCCGTCGACGAGGGTGCTGCTTCAGGGAGACTCCCGCGCGGACGCGGGAGCTCCGTATTGCTTCGATCAGCCAAGCATGCCGTGCTGGGCGACACCGGCCGGCGGCCAGTTCTCCAGCTTCATGCCCAACGACAGGCCGCGCTGCGCCAGGACTTCCTTGATCTCGGTGAGCGACTTCTTGCCGAGGTTGGGGGTCTTGAGCAGTTCGACTTCCGTCTTCTGGATCAGGTCGCCGATGTAGTAGATGCTCTCTGCCTTCAGGCAGTTGGCCGAACGCACCGTCAGTTCCAGGTCGTCGATCGGGCGCAGCAGCACCGGATCCACGCCGCTGGCAGCCTGCTTCGGCGCGCCGCGGTCGCGGTGCGTGAAGTCGCCGAACACCGACAGCTGGTCGCTGAGGATGTCGGCGGCGGTGCGCACGGCTTCCTCGGCGTCGATCGTGCCGTTGGTTTCGATGTCCAGGACCAGCTTGTCCAGGTCGGTACGCTGCTCGACGCGCGCGGCTTCCACCGCATACGCGACGCGACGGACCGGCGAGAACGAGGCGTCCAGCACCAGGCGACCGATCGCACGGGTTTCTTCATCCGGACGACGGCGGGCGGCGGCCGGCTGGTAGCCGAAGCCGCGCTCGATCTTTAGGCGCATGTTCAGCGCCGTGTCCTTGGTCAGGTTGCAGATGACCAGTTCCGGGTTGAGGATCTCGACGTTGTGGTCGGTCTTGATGTCGCCGGCGGTGACCACGCCCGGGCCCTGCTTGGCCAGGCTGAGCGTGGAGGAGTCACCGCTATGGATGCGGATGGCCACATCCTTCAGGTTCAACAGCACTTCCAACACGTCTTCCTGCATGCCTTCAATGGTGCTGTATTCGTGCAGCACGCCATCGATCTCGACTTCGGTGATCGCGAAGCCGGGAATCGACGACAGCAGCACGCGGCGCAACGCATTGCCGAGCGTATGACCGTAACCACGCTCCAGCGGTTCGATGACCACTTTTGCACGATTGCCGCTCAGGCGCTCGATCTGCGGGCCGCGGGGGCGCAGCACTTGCTGAGTAATACCCGTCATGTTGCTTTGTCTCCTGCGGTCCCCCGGTCGCCCGGGGGTGCGTGAATGAATTACTTCGAGTACAACTCGACGATCAGCGCTTCGTTGATGTCGGCGGGCAGGTCCGAACGCGCCGGCACTGCCTTGAACACGCCGCTGAACTTCTTCGCATCGACTTCGACCCACGAGGGGTTCAGGTCGAGCTGCTCGGCGACCGTCAGCGACTCCTGCACGCGGAGCTGCTTCTGGGCCTTCTCCGACAGCGCGATCGCGTCACCGGCCTTGACCTGGTACGAAGGCAGGTTGACCGGCTTGCCATTGACCAGCACGCCACGGTGCGAGACCAGCTGGCGAGCGGCCGGACGGGTCACGGCGAAGCCCATGCGGTAGATGACGTTGTCGAGACGGGTCTCGAGCAACTGCAGCAGGTTCTCGCCGGTGTTGCCCTTCTTGGTCGAGGCCTTCTTGTAGTAGTTGCGGAACTGACGCTCCAGCAGACCGTAGATACGCTTGACCTTCTGCTTCTCGCGCAGCTGGGTGGCGTAGTCGGACAGCTTGCCCTTGCGGGCGGTCGCGCCGTGCTGGCCGGGCTTCTGCTCCAGCTTGCACTTGGAGTCCAGCGCACGGGCCGGGCTCTTGAGCGACAGGTCGGCGCCTTCGCGGCGCGCGAGCTTACAGGTAGGACCGATATAACGAGCCATTTCTTATCGCCCCCTTAGACGCGACGCTTTTTCGGCGGACGGCACCCGTTGTGCGGGATGGGCGTCACGTCGATGATGTTGGTGATCTTGTAGCCGACGTTGTTCAACGAACGCACGGCCGACTCGCGGCCCGGACCCGGACCCTTGATGCGCACTTCCAACGACTTCACGCCGTAGTCCAACGCAGCACGGCCGGCCTTTTCGGCGGCGACCTGGGCAGCGAACGGAGTGGACTTGCGCGAACCACGGAAACCCGCGCCGCCCGACGTGGCCCACGACAATGCGTTGCCCTGACGGTCGGTGATGGTGACGATGGTATTGTTGAAAGAAGCGTGGACGTGGGCGACGCCGTCGGTGATGACGCGCTTGATCTTCTTCTTGACTTTGGCAGCAGCTGGCTTGGCCATGATGGTCGCCCCTTACTTCTTGATGGCTTTGCGCGGACCCTTGCGGGTGCGGGCATTGGTGCGGGTGCGCTGGCCACGCAGCGGCAGGCCGCGGCGATGACGCAGACCGCGATAGCAACCCAGGTCCATCAGGCGCTTGATCGCGATGCCGACTTCACGGCGCAGGTCGCCCTCGACCACGTACTTGCCGACTTCGGCGCGCAGGCGCTCGACTTCCGGCTCCGACAGGTCGCGGATCTTGGTGGTCGAGGCGACGCCGGCGGCTTCGCAGACCTTCTTGGAACGGGTACGGCCAATGCCGAAAATGCTTTGCAAACCGACCCAGACATGCTTCTGGGCAGGCAGGTTGACACCTGCAATACGCGCCATGACGCGGTTCTCCAACTGTGAGTATTGGCCCGTGTACGGTCGTCCCTTGCGGGATTCGCGCAGACAGGCGGAGTGAACTGGAAATTGTAACAAGATCCGGTGTTTGCGGGAAGCCCGCGCCGGCAGAGCCGACCACGAACCGGCATGGGGAGTGTGCCCATGCTCCGGCGCCGGAACCTGCCTGGTGCGGGCCCGGGGTTTCCCCCTGCCCCGCCCCGCCCGCGCTACTCTGGCGCAGGGACTGGCTGGTTCGCACCCCCGCACCGGATCGCTGCGGGGGCCGCCCATCTAAGTCAGCCGGCCATGAGGGCCGGGCTGGTGCGGTAAGCCCGCGATTATACCTCAGCCGCGGGGGGCAAGACCGCCCCGCGAACCGCCCTTCAGATTGGCCTTCTTCAGCAGGCTCTCGTACTGGTGGGACATCAGGTGCGCCTGGATCTGCGCAATGAAGTCCATCACCACCACCACCACGATCAGCAACGAGGTGCCGCCGAAATAGAACGAGGTACCCAGCTGGGTGCGCATCACTTCCGGCAGCAGACAGACCGCCACCAGGTAGAGCGAACCGATCGCCGTCAGCCGGGTCAGCACGCCGTCGACGTAGTCGGCGGTAGCCTTGCCAGGACGGATGCCGGGAATCAGCGCACCCGACTTCTTCAGGTTCTCGGCCGTTTCCTGCGAATTGAACACCAGCGCCGTGTAGAAGAAGGCAAACCCGATGATCATCGCCGCGAACACGATCATGTGCAGCGGTTCACCCGGGGCGAGCGCATTGGAAATACGCTGCAGCCACGTGGTGGCACCGCTGTTCTGGCCGGACCACATCGCCAGCGTGGCCGGGAAAGCCAGGATGCTGGACGCGAAGATCGGCGGGATCACACCGGCCATGTTGAGCTTGAGCGGCAGGAACGAGGTCTGGTTCATGTACGCGTTGCGGCCACCTTGGCGGCGCGCGTAGTTCACCGTGATCCTGCGCTGCCCGCGTTCCACGAAGACCACCAGGAACGTGAAGCCCAGCACCACCACCGCAATGACCAGCAGCGAGATGAAGCTCAGCGTGCCGTCGCGGAAGGCGCCCACCGTCTGGATGACCGCGCCCGGCAGGCCTGCCACGATGCCCGCGAAGATGATCAGCGAGACGCCGTTGCCGATGCCGCGCTCGGTCACCTGCTCGCCGAGCCACATCAGGAAGATGGTGCCTGCCGTCAACGCGACCACAGCGGTCAGCACAAAGCCCATGCCCGGCGCGTACACCACCGGCATGCCGCCCGGAGCGACCTGGTTCTGCAGCGCAGTAGCGATGCTGCCGCCTTGCACGACCGCCAGCAGCACCGCGCCGATGCGCGAGTACTGGGTGATCTTGCGGCGACCGGATTCGCCTTCCTTCTGCAGCGCCTTGAGGCTGGGGAAGATGTGCACGCCCAGCTGCATCACGATCGACGCGGAGATGTAGGGCATGACGTTCAGTGCGAAGATGCTGAAACGGTGCAGGGCGCCGCCCGAGAACATGTTGAACATGTCCACGATGCCGCCGCCCTGCGCCTGCATCATCGCAAGCATGGCATCGGGATTGACGCCCGGAACCGGGATGAAACAGCCGATCCGGTAGACAATCAGCGCGCCCAGCACGAACAGCAGGCGCTGGCGGAGTTCGGTGAACTTGCCTGCGCCTGCCAGCGCACCGGCGGCATTACCCTGCGCCATGCGTCCGTTACTCCTGCACGCTGCCGCCGGCAGCCTCGATGGCGGCCTTGGCACCGGCCGTGGCGGCCACGCCCTTCAGCACGAACTTCTTGGTCAGTTCGCCCTTCTTGACGATCTTGGCGCGCTTGGCAGTGCTGGGCACCAGCTTGGCGGCGCGCAGCGCGGCGAAGTCGATCTCACCGGCTTCCAGCTTTTCCAGCTGGTACGACAGCACTTCGGCGCAGTCCAGCTTCAGCTTGGAGCGGAAACCGACCTTCGGCAGTCGCTTGATCAGCGGCATCTGGCCGCCTTCGAACTTCGCCTTGATCTTGCCCTTGCCCGAGCGCGCGAACGAGCCCTTGTGGCCGCGACCGGCCGTCTTGCCCAGGCCGGAACCGATGCCGCGACCGACGCGGGTGCGTTCGGTGCGGGCGCCGTCGGCGGGCTTCAATGTATTGAGACGCATCTGAATTACTCCTCGACCTTGACGAGGTAGTGAACTTTGTTGATCAGGCCGCGTACCTGCGGGCTGTCCTTCAGTTCACGCACATCGTTCAACTTGTTCAGGCCCAGTGCCTTCACCGACAGGCGGTGCACGGCCCGGGAACCACGCAGGCCACGCACCAGGCGCACCTTGACGGTCTTGTTGGACTCGTTAGCCATTGAGGAGTTCCTCCACCTTCTTGCCGCGCTTGGCCGCGATACGCGTCGGCGACTGCATGTCGCTCAGGCCCTTCAGCGTGGCGCGGACCAGGTTGATCGGATTGCGCGAACCGACGGCCTTGGCCAGCACGTTCTTCACGCCCACCGCTTCCAGCACGGCACGCATGGCGCCGCCGGCGATCACGCCCGTACCTTCCGAGGCCGGCTGCATGAACACGCGCGCCGCACCGTGGCCGGCCTTCACCGGGTGCCACAGGGTGCCGTTGTTCAGGTCGACGTTCAACATGCCCTTGCGGGCATATTCCATCGACTTCTGGATGGCGACCGGGACTTCGCGTGCCTTGCCGTAACCGAAACCGATCTTACCGTTGCCGTCGCCCACCACCGTCAGCGCGGTGAAGGTGAACTGGCGACCGCCCTTGACCGTCTTGCTGACGCGGTTGACCGCGACCAGCTTCTCGATCATGCCGTCGTCGACTTTCTCTTCGCGGTTACGGTCGCGATCACGACCCCGCGGTTGACGTTCTTCTGCCATTGCTTGAATTCCTTGGTTGATGAGGTATGTACGGCTTGGCCGCTTATGGTTGTAGTGTGGAACGGTGACGCTACGGTCGCTGCAGAAGAGCGACCGCGCCCGGCGCAGCCCGCGCCGACAGGTCAGGGCATGGGGTTGCCCCCATGCCTTTCAAGGTTAGAACTGCAGGCCGCCTTCGCGGGCCGCATCTGCCAGGGCCTTGATGCGGCCGTGGTAGCGGTAGCCCGAACGATCGAATGCAACCTTCTCGATGCCCTCGGCCTTGGCGCGCTCGGCGATGAACTTGCCCACTCGGGCAGCGGCATCGCTGTTCTTGCCGTTCTTCAGGCCATCCTTGACATCGGACTGCAGCGTGTTCGCCGACGCGATGACCTTGGAGCCATCGGCGGTGAACAGCTGGGCGTAGATGTGCTGGCCGGTGCGCAGCACCGACAGGCGCGGCACGCCGAGTTCGCGGATGTGCGCGCGGGTCGACTTGGCGCGGCGCAGGCGGGCGGTGTTCTTGATGCTCATGATCTGGTTCCTCGAAGCCGAAAGCCCGGTTAGGCCTTCTTCGCTTCCTTGCGGATGATGGTTTCGTCGGAGTACTTCACGCCCTTGCCCTTGTAGGGCTCCGGCGGACGGAAACCGCGGATCTTGGCGGCGACTTCACCCACGCGCTGCTTGTCGGCGCCCTGCACCAGGATTTCGGTCTGGGTCGGGGTGGCGATGGTGATGCCTTCCGGCGTCTTGAACAGGATCGGGTGGGAGAAACCCAGCGACAGGTTCAGGTCCTTGCCCTGCATCGCGGCGCGGTAACCCACGCCGACCAGCTCGAGCTTGCGCTCGAAACCGTCCGACACGCCCTTGACCATGTTGGCCAGGATCGCGCGGATGGTGCCGGTGATGGCGTCGTCGGCCGGGGTGACCGGCGACAGGTTCACCGTACCGTTGTCGACGTTGAGTTCGACGCCGGCCGGCTTGGCGATGGACAGGGTGCCCTTCGGGCCCTTGACGTTGAGGGTTTCACCCTGGGCATTCAGTTCGACGCCCTTGGGGAGATTGATCGGCTTCTTGGCTACGCGGGACATGTCTGGGCTCCTTCGCTTAGGCCACGAAGCACAGGACTTCACCACCGACGCCGGCCGCACGGGCCTGCGCATCGGTCATGATGCCCTTGGAAGTGGAGATGATGGCAACGCCGAGGCCACCGAGGACCTTCGGCAGTTCCGCCTTGCCACGATACTGGCGCAGGCCCGAACGGGACACGCGGCTCAGCTTCTCGATGACCGGCTTGCCTTCGAAGTACTTCAGGACGATCTCGAGCTCGGCCTTGTTGTTCTCGGTCTTCGTCACGCGGACGTCGCCGATGTAGCCTTCCGCCTTGAGGACGTTGGCGATCGAGGTCTTGATCTTGGAGGACGGCATCTTCACCGTCGGCTTGCCAACAGCGGCGGCATTGCGAATGCGCACCAGCATGTCGGCGATGGGATCAGTCATGCTCATTAGAGTCTGCCTTATGAGTAGCACCGATATCCGCTTTCGCGAAAATCTTGCATTGTCCCTGGAAACCCCCAGGCGGGCGGCGGTTGTATCCCGCCCTCCCCCGGCCTGGCCGCGGGAGCCGAACATTGTACAACAACAAGTCCGGCATGTGCCGGACTCGTCATTCAAGCCACTGGGACACCCCTTCTAGAAAGCGTCCCGGGCGGATTACCAGCTGGCCTTGCGCAGACCGGGCACATCACCGTTCATGGTGGCCTTGCGCAGCATGTTGCGGCCGAGGCCGAACTTGCGGTACACGCCACGCGAACGACCGGACAGCTCGCAACGGTTGCGCTGGCGGCTCGGCGAGGAGTCGCGCGGCAGCTTCTGCAGCTTGATGACCGCGTCGGCCTTCTCTTCGTACGACGCATTCTGGCTGGAGATGATCTTCTTCAGCGCGTCGCGCTTGGCGGCGTACTGCTTGGCCAGCTTTTCCCGCTTGATGTCGCGGTTGACCATCGAGGTCTTTGCCATGATGTCGGTTTCCTAGCGAATCAGTTGCGGAACGGGAACTTGAACGCTTCGAGCAGCGCCTTGGCTTCGGCGTCGTTCTTGGCGGTCGTCGTGATGGCGATATCCATGCCGCGGATCGCGTCGACGGCGTCGAAGTCGATTTCCGGGAAGATGATCTGTTCCTTCACGCCCATGTTGTAGTTGCCGCGACCGTCGAACGAACGGCCGGACACGCCACGGAAGTCGCGGACGCGCGGCAGCGAGATGCTGATCAGGCGATCCAGGAACTCGTACATCTTGGCGCGACGCAGCGTGACCTTGCAGCCGATCGGCCAACCGTCGCGGATCTTGAACGAAGCCACCGAGACGCGGGACTTGGTCGTGATCGGCTTCTGGCCGGTGATCTTGGCCAGGTCGGCCACGGCGTTTTCCAGGATCTTCTTGTTGGTCGCCGCTTCACCCACGCCCATGTTGATGGTGATCTTGGTGATCTTCGGCACTTCCATCGGATTGGTGTAGCCGAACTTCTTCATCAGAGCCGGCGCCACTTCTTCCTTGTAGATTTTTTCGAGACGGGTGGTCATAACATTCCTCAGGCGTCGAGCGCCTCACCGCTGGAGCGGAACACACGCAGTTTGCGTCCATCCTCCAGCACCTTGAAACCGATACGCTCGCCCTTGCCCGTTGCCGGGTTGAACAGCGCGACATTGGAAATGTGGATCGAGGCTTCGCGCTCGACCACGCCACCAGCCACGCCGGCCTGGGGGTTCGGCTTGGTATGGCGCTTGACGACGTTGACGTTGGAGACGACCACACGGTCACCATCCACGCGCACCACGTCGCCCTTCTTGCCCTTGTCCTTGCCGGCGGTGACGACTACCTGGTCGCCCTTCTTGATACGGTTTGCCATTTCTATGTCCTCCGCTCAGAGCACTTCAGGCGCGAGCGAAACGATCTTCATGAACTTCTCGGAACGCAGCTCGCGGGTCACAGGCCCGAAGATGCGGGTACCGATCGGCTCCTGCTTGTTGTTGAGCAGCACGGCGGCGTTGCCGTCGAAGCGGATCAGCGAACCGTCGGGGCGGCGGACGCCCTTGCGGGTACGCACGACCACGGCGTCGTAGACTTCGCCCTTCTTGACCTTGCCGCGCGGAATGGCGTCCTTGACGGTCACCTTGATGATGTCACCGATGCCGGCGTAACGGCGCTTCGAGCCGCCCAGCACCTTGATGCACATCAGTTCCTTGGCGCCGGAATTGTCGGCCGCGTCAAGGTAGCTCTGCATCTGGATCATGATTCAGATCTCCTTTTATTCAGCCGCGCGGGTGATGATTTCCACCACGCGCCAGTTCTTGGTCTTGGACATCGGGGCGATCTCGGTCACGCGCACCACGTCGCCTTCCTTGCAGCTGTTGTCCGCGTCGTGCGCGTGCAGCTTCGTGGAACGCTTGATGTACTTGCCGTACAGGGCGTGCTTGACCTGACGCTCCACCAGGATGGTGACCGTCTTGTCCATCTTGTTGCTGACGACGCGGCCTTCGATGGTGCGTTGCGCTTTGTCTTTGTTATCGCTCATCTTGGTCGCTCCTTACTTCTGGCTGCCCAGCAGGGTCTTGACGCGAGCGATCTCGCGGCGGACCCGGCGGGTTTCATGCGTCTTCGGCAGCTGGCCGGTCACCTTCTGCATGCGCAGGGAGAATTGCTCCTTGCGCAGCTCGGTCAGGTGGGCCTTCAGTTCGTCAGCCGACTTCTCGCGGAGTTGCTTGAGTTCCATTAGCGCACCGTCCGGGTCACGAAAGTGGTGGTGACCGACAGCTTGGCTGCAGCAAGGCGGAACGCCTCGCGTGCGATGTCCTCGCTGACGCCTTCGATTTCATAGATCATGCGGCCCGGCTGGATCTGGGCGACCCAGTACTCGACGTTGCCCTTGCCGGAACCCATGCGGACTTCGATGGGCTTCTTGGTGATCGGCTTGTCGGGGAACACACGGATCCACATCTTGCCGCCACGCTTCACGTAACGGCTGATGGAACGACGCGCTGCTTCGATCTGGCGCGCGGTCAACTGACCGTGCGCCGTGGCCTTCAGGCCGTACTCGCCGAAACTGACGAGGTTACCGTTCCAGCTCAGGCCTTCATTACGGCCCTTGTGCATCTTGCGGTATTTGGTTCGCTTGGGTTGCAACATGACTGATTACCTCGCGTCGCGGTCACGGGCCGGGCGCGACGGACGTTCGCTGCGCTCGGGGCGCGCGTCGTCCTGCTTCTCCTGACCCACCTGGCTGAAATCGAAGATTTCGCCCTTGTAGACCCACACCTTGATGCCGATGATGCCGTAGGTGGTCTTCGCCTCGGCAAAACCGTAATCGATGTCGGCACGCAGCGTGTGCAGCGGCACGCGGCCTTCGCGGTACCACTCGGAACGGGCGATTTCCGCACCATTCAAGCGGCCGGCCACGTTGACCTTGATGCCCAGGGCACCCAGGCGCATCGCGTTGCCGACAGCGCGCTTCATGGCGCGACGGAACATGATGCGGCGTTCCAGCTGCTGCGCGATCGACTCGGACACCAACTGCGCGTCCAGCTCGGGCTTGCGCACCTCGGTGACGTTGATGTGCGCCGGGACGCCCATCAGGTCGCTCACTTCCTTGCGCAGCTTCTCGATGTCCTCACCGCGCTTGCCGATCACCACGCCCGGACGGGCGGTGTGGATGGTCACGCGGGCGGTCTTGGCCGGGCGCTCGATCAGGATCTTGGAAATGCCTGCCTGCGCCAGCTTCTTGCGAAGCATCTCGCGTACCTTGAGGTCCGCGGCCAGGTATTCGGCGTAGTCACGCTTGTTGGCGAACCACTTCGAATTCCAGTCCTTGGCGATGCCCAGGCGGATACCGGTCGGATGAACTTTGTGACCCATGTTTATTTACCCTCGCCCACGACCACGGTGATGTGGCTGGTGCGCTTCAGAATGCGGGTACCACGACCCTTGGCACGGGCCATGAAACGCTTCAGCATCGGACCTTCGTCGACCATGATGGTCTTGACCTTCAGCTCGTCGACGTCGGCGCCCTGGTTGTTCTCGGCGTTGGCGATGGCGGACTCCACGACCTTCTTGATCAGGTGGGCAGCCTTCTTGTCCGAGAACTTCAGCAGGTTGACGGCGCGCTCGGCCGGCAGGCCACGCACCTGGTCAGCGACCAGGCGGGCTTTCTGGGGGGAGATGCGCGCGGTGCGCAGGATGGCTTTCGCTTCCATGGTCATCTCCCTTACTTCTTGCCGCCGGCTTTCTTGTCGCCACCGTGACCCTTGAAGGTCCGGGTGACGGCAAATTCGCCGAGCTTGTGGCCGACCATGTTCTCGTTGACCAGCACCGGAACGTGGTTCTTGCCGTTGTGGATGGCGATCGTGAAGCCCACCATTTCCGGCAGGATCATCGAACGGCGCGACCAGGTCTTGATCGGCTTCTTGCTGCCGCCCGCGGCCTCCACCTTCTTGACGAGGTGGTGATCGACGAACGGGCCCTTCTTGAGTGAACGTGCCATGGTCGATTAGCCCCTACGATCGCGGACGATGAATTGCTGCGTGCGCTTGTTCTTGCGCGTCTTGTAACCCTTGGTCGGCACACCCCACGGGGTGACCGGATGCGGGTTGCCCTGGCCGGCCTTGGCCTCACCACCACCGTGCGGGTGGTCGACGGGGTTCATGGCCGCACCGCGGACGGTCGGCTTGACACCGCGCCAGCGCTTGGCGCCAGCCTTGCCGAGCTTCTCCAGGCTGTGTTCGTCGTTGCCGACTTCACCGACCGTGGCGCGGCACTCGACCTGCACCTTGCGCATTTCACCGGAGCGGAGGCGCAGCGTAGCGAAACCCTGCTCGCGAGCGACCAGCTGCACGGCGGCGCCGGCGGCACGGGCGATCTGCGCGCCCTTGCCCGGCTTCAGCTCGATGCCGTGAATCGTCGTACCGACCGGGATGTTGCGCAGCGGCAGCGTGTTGCCTGCCTTGATCGGCGCGTCGCTGCCGGCGATGACCTGGTCACCTGCCTTCAGGCCCTTGGGGGCGATGATGTAGCGACGCTCGCCATCGACGTAGCACAGCAGCGCGATGTGCGCGGTGCGGTTGGGATCGTATTCGATCCGCTCCACGCGCGCCGGGATGCCTTCCTTGTCGCGCTTGAAGTCGATGAGGCGGTAATGCTGCTTGTGGCCACCGCCAATATGTCGGGTGGTGATGCGACCATGGTGGTTGCGACCGCCGGTCTTGCTCTGCTTCTCCAGCAGCGCAGCATGCGGGGCACCCTTGTGCAGGTCAGGCGTCACCACGCGGACCGCCGAACGGCGACCGGGAGAGGTGGGTTTGAATTTCATCAATGGCATGTGGGTCTACCTCAGGCCTTGGCCGACACGTCGATGGCTTGGCCATCGGCAAGACGCACGTACGCCTTGCGCCAGTCGCCGCGACGGCCGGCGCGGTTGCGGAAGGACTTGTTCTTGCCCTTCACGTTCACCACGTTGACTGCCTCGACCTTGACGTCGAACAGCTGCTCGACCGCGGCTTTGACATCGGCCTTGGTGGCTTCGTTCGAGACTTCGAAGACGTATTGGTTGGAGAGTTCCTGCAGGCGCACGGTCTTTTCGGAGACACGCGGAGCACGCAGCACGGCAAAAATCTTTTCGTTGCTGATCATGCCAGCCACTCCTCGATCTTCTTGACGGCGTCGGCCGTGATCAGCACGGAGTCGGCACCGACCAGCGCCGCCGGATCCAGGCCCTGCACGTCGCGCACTTCCACATAGGGAAGGTTGCGGGCGGACAGGTACAGATGCTCGGAAGCCTCTTCGGTGACGATCAGCGGACGACGACCGAGGTCCAGGCCCTTCAGCTTCTCGATCAGGGCGCTGGTCTTGGTGGCGTCCACATCGAACGATTCCACGACCTTCAGGCGGTTCTGGCGGTTCAGCTCGGACAGGATGGAGCTGATGGCCGCACGGTACATCTTGCGGTTGACTTTCTGCGCAAAGCTGCGCGGCTTGGCCGCGAAGGTCACGCCGCCGCCGACGAAGATCGGCGCGGTCAGGGCACCGTGACGAGCACCGCCACCCTTCTGCTTCTTGGACTTCTTGGTGGTGCCGTTGACTTCGGCGCGCGTCTTCTGCGCCTTGGTACCGGCACGACCGGCGTTGCGGTAGGCAACGACGACCTGGTGGACCAGATCCTCGCTGAATTCGCGGCCGAACACGTCGTCGGAGACCGACAGCTTGTTGGCGCTACCTGTAATGGCTAGTTCCATGGTCGTTCTCCTCAACCCTTGCTTGCCGGACGGACGATCACGTCGCCACCCGGCGCACCCGGCACGGCGCCGCGGACGGCGATCAGGCCGCGCTCGGCGTCCACGCGGACGACTTCCAGGTTCTGCGTGCTCTGCTGCGCGGCACCCATGTGGCCGGACATCTTCTTGCCCGGGAACACGCGGCCCGGCGTCTGGCGCTGACCCAGCGAACCCGGCGCGCGATGCGACAGCGAGTTACCGTGGGTGGCATCACCCATGCGGAAGTTCCAGCGCTTGATGGTGCCCTGGAAGCCCTTGCCCTTGGTGACGCCCTGGACGTCGACGATCTGGCCGACTTCAAAGATGTCGGCCTTGATCTCGCCGCCGACACTGAAGTCGCCCAGCTTGTCGGCTTCCACGCGCAGCTCCCACAGACCACGACCGGCTTCGACCTTGGCCTTGGCCAGGTGACCGGCGACAGGCTTGGTGATCAGCGAGGCGCGACGGGTGCCCACGGCAACCTGCACCGCGCTGTAGCCATCGACTTCGGGGGTCTTGATCTGGGTGATGCGGTTCGGGGTTGCTTCGATCAGCGTCACCGGAATGGACTTGCCGTCCTCGGTGAACACCCGGGTCATGCCAGCCTTGCGGCCGACAAGACCCAACGAATATTTCTTCGCGGTCATGGTCGTTGGCCTCAGGTCAGCTTGATCTGGACGTCGACGCCAGCCGCCAGCTCGAGCTTCATCAGCGCGTCCACGGTCTTGTCGTTGGGGTCGACGATGTCGAGCACGCGCTTGTGCGTGCGGGTTTCGTACTGGTCACGCGCGTCCTTGTCGACGTGCGGGGAAACCAGGATGGTGTAACGCTCGATCTTGGTCGGCAGCGGGATCGGGCCGCGCACTTGCGCGCCGGTCCGCTTTGCCGTCTCGACGATCTCGCTGGCCGAGCGGTCGATCAGACGATGATCGTACGCCTTGAGCCGGATTCGGATCTTTTGGTCCGCCATGACGGAATTTCCTTCGTTAAAGAGCGACGGGCGCGGCCTCTGGGATGCCTTGCCCCGGTTAGTCCAAGCTGTTCCAGTTCCCCACCGGCCGCGTGGACTCCACGGACGGGCAGCACCGGAATCGGCTGGGGATTCTTCCTGAAAAACTAGGCAGGCCGGTAAACCGGCCCGCCCAGACATGAAAGTATAGAGCGCGTGACATATCCCGTCAACAACCGGGATACCCTGCCCGACCCGAAGGCCCTGCAGGCAGGCACGCGACACTCCGTGTCTGGCGAACACGAGGCGCTTCCTGCGCCTCTTTTCGCGGTAGAACCAGCGGCCTCCCAGGGGGCGCTGGCGGATCATGCGATTCCCATCCAGCCAAGCGGCTATCAAGGGGCGCGCATCATAGCGCAGGTCTTGCTGTTTTGCAGCATCCCATCGCATAAAACCATGGAATTTCTGCAAAAAAGAGGCGGACCGAGGTTCCGGTCCGCCCTTGTCGCTTCATCGGGTCGCTGGATCCCCGCCTGCGCGGGGATGAGGACCCGACAAAGCCGGACGGGCAAGCCCGTCCGGGTCAGGACATCACTTGATGATCTTGGCCACCACGCCGGCGCCGACGGTACGACCGCCTTCGCGGATCGCGAAACGCAGACCTTCGTCCATCGCCACCGGGTTGATCAGGGTGACCACCATCTTGATGTTGTCACCCGGCATCACCATTTCCACGCCTTCCGGCAGGGTCACGGCGCCCGTGATGTCGGTCGTGCGGAAGTAGAACTGCGGACGGTAACCCTTGAAGAACGGGGTGTGGCGGCCGCCTTCGTCCTTGCTCAGCACGTAGACTTCGGCTTCGAACTCGGTGTGCGGGGTGATCGAACCCGGCTTGGCCAGCACCTGGCCACGCTCCACGTCGTCACGCTTGGTGCCGCGCAGCAGCAGACCGGCGTTGTCGCCCGCCTGGCCCTGGTCCAGCAGCTTGCGGAACATTTCCACGCCCGTGACCGTGGTCTTCTGGGTCGGACGGATACCGACGATCTCGATTTCCTCGCCCACCTTGATCACGCCGCGCTCGATACGGCCGGTCACCACGGTGCCGCGGCCCGAGATCGAGAACACGTCTTCCACCGGCATCAGGAACGGCTTGTCGACGTCACGCTCCGGGGTCGGGATCCAGGTGTCCAGCGCGTCCACCAGCTTCAGGATCGCCGGCACGCCGATCTCGCTCTGGTCGCCTTCCAGCGCCAGGCGGGCCGAGCCCGAGATGATCGGGGTGTCGTCGCCCGGGAACTCGTACTTGCTCAGCAGTTCGCGGACTTCCATCTCCACCAGCTCCAGCAGCTCGGCGTCGTCCACCATGTCGGCCTTGTTCAGGAACACGACGATGTACGGCACGCCGACCTGACGCGAGAGCAGGATGTGCTCGCGGGTCTGCGGCATCGGGCCGTCAGCGGCCGAGCACACCAGGATCGCGCCGTCCATCTGGGCGGCACCGGTGATCATGTTCTTCACGTAGTCGGCGTGGCCCGGGCAATCCACGTGCGCGTAGTGGCGCGCGGCAGATTCGTATTCCACGTGCGCGGTCGAGATCGTGATGCCGCGCGCCTTCTCTTCCGGCGCCGCGTCGATCGCGTCATAGGCCTTGAACTCGCCACCGAAACGCTCCGCGCCGATCTTCGTCAGCGCCGCCGTCAGCGTCGTCTTGCCGTGGTCAACGTGACCAATCGTGCCCACGTTCACGTGGGGCTTGGTGCGTTCGAACTTACCCTTTGCCATTGTCTTTACCTCTGTGATTCATGATTCGTGATTAGTGATTGGCTTGAAGCGGGATCCGTGTTCTTGCGAATCACGGATCCCGAATCACCAATCACGGCTTTTAGTTCTTCTTGACGACCGCGTCGGCGATGTTGGCCGGCGCTTCCGCGTAGTGGTCGAACTCCATCGAGAACGTGGCGCGACCCTGCGACATCGAACGCAGCGTGGTGGCGTAGCCGAACATTTCGCCCAGCGGCACCATCGCGGCGATCACCTTGCCGGACGGACTGTCGTCCTGACCCTGCAGGATGCCGCGACGACGGCTCACGTCGCCCATCACGTCGCCCAGGTAGTCTTCCGGGGTCACGATCTCGACCTTCATCATCGGCTCCAGCAGGACCGGCTGGGCCTTGCTGAAAGCTTCCTTGAAGGCCATCGAGCCGGCGACCTTGAACGCCATTTCGTTCGAGTCGACGTCATGGAACGAACCGTCGACCGCCTTGATGGCGATGTCGACCACCGGGAAGCCGGCCAGCGGACCGCTCTTCAATGCGTCCTCGATGCCCTTGCCTGCCGCAGCGACGTATTCCTTCGGCACCACGCCACCGACGATGGCGCTTTCGTACGAGAAGCCCACACCACGCTCGACCGGCGACATCTCGATGACGATGTGGCCGTACTGGCCGCGACCGCCCGACTGGCGCACGAACTTGCCTTCCTGCTTGACCGCCTTGCGGATGGTCTCGCGGTAGGCCACCTGCGGCTTGCCGACGTTGGCTTCCACGTTGAACTCGCGCTTCATGCGGTCCACCAGGATTTCCAGGTGCAGCTCGCCCATGCCGGAGATGATCGTCTGGCCGGATTCCTCGTCGGTCTTGACGCGGAACGAGGGATCTTCCTGCGCCAGGCGGCCCAGGGCCAGACCCATCTTCTCCTGGTCGGACTTGGTCTTCGGCTCCACTGCCATCGAGATGACCGGCTCCGGGAACACCATGCGCTCCAGGGTGATGATGTGGTCGAGCGAGCACAGGGTGTCGCCAGTGGTGACGTCCTTCAGACCCACGGCGGCGGCGATGTCGCCCGCGCGCACTTCCTTGATTTCGTCACGCTGGTTGGAGTGCATCTGCAGGATGCGGCCCACGCGCTCCTTCTTCGACTTGACCGGGTTGTACACCGCATCGCCGGAATTCAGCACGCCCGAGTAGACGCGGAAGAACGTCAGCGAGCCCACGAACGGGTCGGTCATGATCTTGAACGCGAGCGCGGAGAACGGCTCGTTGTCACCGGCCTTGCGGGTGTCTTCCTTCTCGTTCTCGTCGATGCCCTGCACCGGCGGACGATCCGTCGGCGACGGCAGCAGCTGGATCACGCCGTCCAGCATGGCCTGCACGCCCTTGTTCTTGAACGCGGAGCCGCAGTAGACCGGGATCACTTCCACCTTCAGCGTGCGCTCGCGCAGGCCGGCGATGATTTCGGCCTCGGAGAGGTCGCCTTCGTTGAGGTACTTGTCCATCAGCGCTTCGCTGGCTTCGGCCGCAGCCTCCACCATGAAGGCACGATCCGTCGCCGCCTTGTCAGCCAACTCGGCGGGGATGTCGCGGTACTCGAACTTGGTGCCCTGCGATGCCACATCCCAATGGATGTACTTCATCTTCAGCAGGTCGATGACGCCCTCGAAGCCATCTTCGGCGCCGACCGGGACCTGCATCGGCACCGGGTAGGCGCCCAGGCGCGACTTCAGCTGGTCGACGACCTTGGCGAAGTCGGCACCGGTACGGTCCATCTTGTTGACGAACGCGAGGCGCGGCACGGCGTACTTGTTGGCCTGGCGCCACACGGTCTCGGACTGCGGCTGCACGCCACCGACGGCGCACAGCACGAACACCGCGCCATCGAGCACGCGCAGCGAACGCTCGACTTCGATGGTGAAGTCGACGTGGCCGGGGGTATCGATGATGTTGAAGCGGTGCTGCGGCAGGGACTTGTCCATGCCCGTCCAGAACGCCGTGGTGGCAGCGGACGTGATGGTGATGCCGCGCTCCTGCTCCTGCTCCATCCAGTCCATGGTCGCGGCACCATCGTGCACTTCACCGATCTTGTGGCTGACGCCGGTGTAGAACAGGATGCGCTCGGACGTGGTGGTCTTGCCGGCGTCGATGTGCGCCATGATGCCGAAATTGCGGTAACGCTCGATGGGAGTGGTGCGAGCCACGACAGTCTCTCTTTTCTGATGGAGGGCCGGCGGGATGCCTGGGCCTTCCGTGGAGGGCGGATCTTCAGATGGCCGAATGCCGCCTTTCGGCGGCCTTCGGGGAGGAGCGCGGGAGCGCGCTCCAAGGGCACCTACATGGTGCCAAAGGCCCTTGTTCGCAAGGGCCCGGAGGCCGTTACCAGCGGTAGTGCGCGAACGCCTTGTTCGCTTCCGCCATGCGGTGGGTCTCTTCACGCTTCTTGATGGCGCCGCCGCGGTTCTCGGAGGCATCCAGCAGTTCGGCAGCCAGCTTGCGCGGCATGGAGTTCTCGCCGCGCTTGCGGGCGGACTCGATCAGCCAGCGCATCGCCAGGGCCATGCGGCGCGAGGAACGCACTTCGACCGGCACCTGGTAGGTGGCGCCACCGACGCGACGCGACTTCACTTCGACCGCCGGGGACACATTGTCCAGCGCCTTCTCGACCAGCTCGAGGGCATTGGGGTTCTTCTCGCCGATGACGTCCATGGCACCGTAGACGATCTTCTCGGCAACGGACTTCTTGCCGCTCAGCATCACCATGTTGATGAAGCGGGCGATCGTCTGGCTGCCGTGCTTGGGATCCGGCAGGACTTCACGTTGGGGGGCAGAGCCTTTACGCGACATGATTCTTTTTCCTTAAGCCTTGGGACGCTTGGCGCCGTACTTGGAACGGCCCTGGCGGCGCTTGGCGACGCCCGAGGCGTCGAGCGAACCGCGCACGGTGTGGTAGCGCACGCCCGGCAGATCCTTCACGCGGCCGCCGCGCACGAGCACCACGGAGTGCTCCTGCAGGTTGTGGCCTTCACCGCCGATGTAGCTGATGATTTCTTCCTGGTTGGTCAGGCGCACCTTGGCGACCTTGCGAAGGGCCGAGTTGGGCTTCTTCGGGGTGGTCGTGTAGACGCGGGTGCACACGCCGCGACGCTGCGGGCAGTTGTCCAGCGCGGGCGACTGGCTCTTGTACGTGGGGGCCTGCCGCGGCTTGCGGACCAGCTGATTGACGGTTGCCATAGTGGGTTCTTCGTGTGAAGGCCGGAGCCTTGTTTGACATGAAAACGAAGGCAGGCCGCAAGACGGCCCACCTAGACGGAAAAGTATAGCCGGCAACTTGCCCGACCGTCAACGCGACGGCGGCAAGTGCCTGCCAACTGACTGCGATCCCGCCCATCCTGGGCCGAAAACGAGGCGCATCCTGCGCCTCTTTTCGTGGTCTGGGACGGCCCGGAGGCCGTCGGGTAGTACGGTTTAGCTGGCGCTGGACTCCTCGCCCGCTTCGTCGGTGGTGATCACGGCGGCGGCCGGAGCGGCCTCGACGCTGCCACCCGACAGGGCGTTCACTTCGGCCTCGGTCAAGCCGGAGGCATTGCGGCGGCGCTGGTTGTGGTACGCCAGACCGGTGCCGGCCGGGATCAGTCGACCCACGATGACGTTCTCCTTCAGGCCGCGCAGGGTGTCACGGGTGCCGCGGACGGCCGCCTCGGTCAGTACACGGGTGGTCTCCTGGAAGGAGGCCGCCGAGATGAACGACTCGGTCGCCAGCGAGGCCTTGGTGATGCCCAGCAGCACCGGATCGTACTTCGCGAGCAGTTCGTTGCGGGCCGCCAGCTTGGCGTTTTCTTCGATCAGGCGCTGCTTCTCGACCTGCTCACCGGCCAGGAACTTGCTGTTGCCGGCGTCGGTGATCTCGACCTTGCGCAACATCTGGCGGGTGATCACCTCGATGTGCTTGTCGTTGATCTTCACGCCCTGCAGGCGGTAGACGTCCTGGATTTCCTTGACCAGGTAGGCCGCCAGCGGCTCGACGCCCAGCAGACGCAGGATGTCCTGCGGGCTCGGCTCGCCGTCCACGATGGTTTCGCCCTTGGCCACGTGCTCGCCTTCGAACACGATGATCTGGCGGAACTTCGGGATCAGCTCTTCGTGCTCCGAACCATCCGTGTCCTTGATGATCAGGCGCTGCTTGCCCTTGGTGTCCTTGCCGAAGCTGATGATGCCGGAGCGCTCGGCCAGGATCGCCGGATCCTTCGGCTTGCGCGCTTCGAACAGGTCGGCGACGCGCGGCAGACCACCGGTGATGTCGCGGGTCTTGGACGCTTCCTGCGGCACCTTGGTGACCACGTCGCCCACGCCGACGGGCGCGCCGTCCTGCAGGTTGACGATCGAGCGCGGCGGCAGCAGGTACTGCGCCGGCAGGTCGGTACCCGGGATGCTCAGGTCCTTGCCGTCCTTGTCCACGATGCGGACGATCGGGCGCAGGTCCTTGCCCTGCGAACCGCGACGCTTCGGATCGGTGATCTCGCGCGAGGCCAGGCCGGTCAGGTCGTCGGTTTTCTCGATGACGGTGACGCCATCGACGAAGTCGACGAAGCGCACGAAGCCGGCCACTTCCGACACGATCGGGTGGTTATGCGGATCCCAGTTCGCCACGGCCTGGCCGGCCGTGATCTGGTCGCCATCCTTGACGTTGATGGTGGCGCCGTAGGGCAGCTTGTAACGCTCGCGCTCACGGCCATGGCCGTCGAGCACCGACAGTTCGCCCGAGCGCGACACCGCGACCAGGCTGCCATTGGCGTGTTCGACGAACTTGAGGTTGTTGAACTTGATCGAGCCGGTGGTCTTGACGGTGATGTTGTCGACCGCCGCCGCACGCGATGCCGCACCACCGATGTGGAAGGTACGCATGGTCAGCTGGGTGCCAGGCTCGCCGATCGACTGCGCGGCGATGACGCCGACCGCTTCACCGATGTTGACGATGTGGCCACGGGCCAGGTCACGGCCATAGCAGTGCGCGCAGACGCCGAAATCGGATTGGCAGGTGATGGTGGAACGCACCTTCAAGGCCTGCACGCCGGCATCTTCCAGCTTCTGCACCCAGGCTTCGTCCAGCAGCGTGTTGCGGGTGACGATCGGATCCTCGTCGTTGCCCGGCAGGAACACGTCCTCGGCCACGATGCGACCCAGCACGCGGTCGCGCAGCGGCTCGACCACGTCGCCGCCTTCCACGATCGGGGTCATCATCAGGCCTTCCGACGTACCGCAATCGACCTCGGTGATCACCACGTCCTGCGCCACGTCGACCAGGCGACGGGTCAGGTAACCGGAGTTCGCCGTCTTCAGCGCGGTATCGGCCAGGCCCTTTCGGGCACCGTGGGTGGAGTTGAAGTATTCCTGGACGTTCAGGCCTTCGCGGAAGTTCGCCTTGATGGGCGTCTCGATGATCGAACCATCGGGACGGGCCATCAGTCCGCGCATGCCGGCCAGCTGGCGGATCTGCGCCTGGCTGCCTCGGGCACCGGAGTCGGCCATGATGTACAACGAGTTCATCGACTTCTCGTTGATGGTCTCGCCCTTGGCGTTCTGCACCTTGTCGGTACCGATGGTCTCCATCATCGCCTTGGCGATGCGCTCATTGGTGCGCGACCAGATGTCGACCACCTTGTTGTAGCGCTCGCCGGCGGTGACCAGGCCGCTCTGGTACTGCTCCTGGATCTCCAGCACTTCCTGCTCGGCTTCGCCCAGGATGCCCTTCTTCTCGGCCGGGATCAGCATGTCGTCGATGCCGATGGAGACGCCAGCGCGCGTGGCGTACGCGAAGCCGGTGTACATCAGCTTGTCGGCGAACACGACCGTGTCCTTCAGGCCCAGCATGCGGTAGCTGGAGTTGATCAGGCGGCTGATGGCCTTCTTGTTCAACTCGGTGTTGACCAGGGCGAACGGCAGGCCTTCCGGCAGGATCTCGGCCAGCAGGGCGCGACCGATCGTGGTGTCCACGATGCTGGTCTGCTTGCTGCGGCCACCTTCCTCGTCGATCACGGTGCCGCTGATGCGGACCTTGACCTTCGCATGCAGTTCGACGGCGCGGTTGTCGTAGGCACGCTTGACCTCGGCGATGTTGGCGAAGGCCATGCCCTCGCCCTTCTTGTTCTCCAGCGCGCGGGTCATGTAGTACAGACCGAGCACGACGTCCTGCGACGGCACGATGATCGGCTCGCCGTTGGCCGGCGACAGGATGTTGTTGGAGGACATCATCAGCGCACGCGCTTCCAGCTGCGCTTCCAGCGACAGCGGCACGTGGACGGCCATCTGGTCACCGTCGAAGTCGGCGTTGAACGCGGTGCAGACCAACGGGTGCAGCTGGATGGCCTTGCCTTCGATCAGGACCGGCTCGAACGCCTGGATGCCCAGGCGATGCAGCGTCGGCGCGCGGTTCAGCAGAACCGGGTGCTCGCGGATGACCTCTTCCAGGATGTCCCAGACTTCGGCTTCTTCGCGCTCGACCAGCTTCTTGGCGGCCTTGATGGTGGTGGCCAGGCCGCGACGCTGCAGCTTGGCGAACACGAACGGTTTGAACAGCTCCAGCGCCATCTTCTTCGGCAGGCCGCATTCGTGCAGGCGCAGGGTCGGGCCGACCACGATGACCGAACGGCCGGAGTAGTCGACGCGCTTACCCAGCAGGTTCTGGCGGAAGCGGCCCTGCTTGCCCTTGATCATGTCGGCCAGCGACTTGAGCGGGCGCTTGTTGGTGCCGGTGATGGCGCGGCCACGACGGCCGTTGTCCATCAGGGCGTCAACGGACTCCTGCAGCATGCGCTTTTCGTTGCGCACGATGATGTCCGGCGCATTCAGTTCGAGCAGGCGGCGCAGGCGGTTGTTGCGGTTGATGACGCGGCGGTACAGGTCGTTCAGGTCGGAGGTCGCGAAGCGGCCGCCGTCCAGCGGTACCAGCGGACGCAGGTCCGGCGGCAGCACCGGCAGCACGGTCATGACCATCCATTCCGGACGGTTGCCCGATTCCAGGAACGCTTCCATCAGCTTGATGCGCTTGGTGAGGCGCTTGAGCTTGGTCTCCGAACCGGTGCTGGCGATTTCCTCGCGCAGGTTCACCATCTCGGCCTGCAGGTCGATCGTGCGCAGCAGGTCGTAGACGGCTTCGGCGCCCATGGCGGCGTCGAAGTCGTCGCCGTGTTCCTGGCGCGCCTGCATGAACTGCTCTTCGGTCAGCAACTGACGGCGTTCGAGCGAGGTCAGGCCCGGCTCGGTGACCACGTAGGCTTCGAAGTACAGCACGCGCTCGATGTCGCGCAGGGTCATGTCCAGCATCAGGCCGATGCGCGACGGCAGCGACTTGAGGAACCAGATGTGCGCGACCGGGCTGGCCAGGTCGATGTGGCCCATGCGCTCGCGGCGCACCTTGGCCAGCGTCACTTCCGTGCCGCACTTCTCGCAGACCACGCCACGGTGCTTCATGCGCTTGTACTTGCCGCACAGGCACTCGTAATCCTTGATCGGCCCGAAGATGGCCGAGCAGAACAGACCGTCGCGTTCCGGCTTGAAGGTACGGTAGTTGATGGTTTCCGGCTTCTTCACTTCGCCAAAGGACCACGAACGGATCAGGTCCGGCGAGGCCAGCGCGATCTTGATCGCGTCGAAATCCAGCGTCTGGCGCTGCTGGTTGAAGAGGTTGAGCAGGTCTTTCATTTTGTTTCTCCGTCAGGAGGAATCTTTGTCGAGGGCGGGTTGACCGTGTTCGGAAGGCGCGGAGGCCGTTGAATGCCGCCGCGCCGTTGCGATCAGTCTTCCAGTTCCATGTTGATGGCGAGCGAGCGGATTTCCTTCACCAGCACGTTGAAGGATTCCGGCATGCCCGCGACCATCTCGTGGGCACCATCGACGATGTTCTTGTACATCTGGTTGCGGCCCTGCACGTCGTCCGACTTGACCGTCAGCATTTCCTGCAGGGTGTGCGCCGCGCCATAGGCTTCCAGCGCCCAGACTTCCATTTCACCGAAGCGCTGGCCACCGAACTGCGCCTTGCCGCCCAGCGGCTGCTGGGTGACGAGCGAGTACGGACCGGTGGAACGCGCGTGCATCTTGTCGTCCACCAGGTGGTTCAGCTTCAGCATGTGCATGTAGCCGACCGTGGTGTGGCGGTCGAACGCCTCGCCGGTGCGGCCGTCGTACAGCTGGGTCTGGCCGCTGATCGGCAGGTCCGCGAGCTCGAGCATGTGCTTGATCTCGGTTTCCGCCGCGCCGTCGAACACCGGGGTGGCCATCGGCACGCCGTCGGTCAGGTTCTCGGCCAGCGCGATCAGTTCCTTGTCGCTGAACTGGTCCAGGTCCACCCGGTCCTCGCCCAGCTTCTGGTCGTGGTTGTAGATCTGGGTCAGGAACTTGCGCAGGTCGGCGACCTTGGCCTGGGCTTCCAGCATGTTCTGGATCTTGCGACCCAGCCCCTTGGCGGCCCAGCCCAGGTGCACTTCCAGCACCTGGCCGATGTTCATGCGCGACGGCACGCCCAGCGGGTTCAGCACGATGTCCACGGTCTCGCCGGTGGCCATGTAGGGCATGTCCTCGACAGGAACGATCGTCGACACGACACCCTTGTTGCCGTGACGGCCGGCCATCTTGTCGCCCGGCTGGATGCGGCGCTTCACGGCCAGGTACACCTTGACCATCTTCAGCACGCCCGGGGCGAGGTCGTCGCCGGCGGTGATCTTGCCGCGCTTGTCGGCGAAGCGACGCTCGAACTCCTTCTCGTGCGCCTGGATCTGCATCTGGGCGCGCTCGATGGCGTCGGACGCATCATCGTCCTTCATGCGCAGGGTGAACCACTCGGCCTTCTTCAGGCTGTCGAGGTAGGCGTCGGTGATGGCGTCGCCCTTCTTCAGCGTGCCCGGACCGCCGTTGGCGACCTTGCCGACCAGCTGCGAACGCAGGCGAGCGTAGATGGCGCCTTCGAGGATGCGGAACTGGTCGTCGAAGTCCTTCTTGACGCGCTTGATCTCGTTTTCCTCGATCTGGCGCGCACGCTTGTCCTTCTCGATGCCGTCGCGGGTGAAGACCTGCACGTCGATGACGGTGCCGTCCATGCCCGGCGGCACGCGCAGCGAGCTGTCCTTCACGTCCGAGGCCTTCTCGCCGAAGATCGCGCGCAGCAGCTTCTCTTCCGGGGTCAGCTGGCTCTCGCCCTTCGGCGTGACCTTGCCCACCATGATGTCGCCGGCGCGCACTTCCGCACCGATGTACACCACGCCACTCTCGTCGAGGCGGTTCAGTGCCTGCTCGGAGACGTTCGGGATGTCGGCGGAGATTTCCTCCGGTCCCAGCTTGGTGTCGCGCGCGACGCAGGTCAGCTCTTCGATGTGGATCGTGGTGTAGCGATCCTCTTCCACCACGCGCTCGGAGAGCAGGATGGAGTCTTCGAAGTTGTAGCCGTTCCACGGCATGAACGCGATCAGCATGTTCTGGCCCAGCGCCAGCTCGCCGATGTCGGTCGAGGGACCGTCGGCCAGCACGTCGCCGCGCGCGACCACATCGCCCACGTTCACCAGCGGACGCTGGTTGATGCAGGTGTTCTGGTTGGAGCGCGTGTACTTGATCAGCGAATAGATGTCGACGCCGGCATCGGTTTCGCCGGAGATCTCGACTTCATTGACCTTGACCACGATGCGGCCAGCGTCGATCTGCTCGACCACGCCGCCACGACGCGCGTTCACGGTCACGCCCGAGTCGCGCGCCACGGCGCGCTCGATGCCGGTACCGACCAGCGGCTTCTGCGCGCGCAGCGTGGGCACGGCCTGGCGCTGCATGTTGGCGCCCATCAATGCGCGGTTGGCGTCATCGTGCTCCAGGAACGGGACCAGCGCCGCGGCGACCGACACGGTCTGCATCGGCGAGACGTCCATGTAGTCGACTTCGCTCGGCGGCTTCAGCAGCGATTCGCCCTGGTAACGGCACGGCACGAACTGCTCGGTCAGGCGGCTCTTGGCGTCATGCAGCGCGTTGGCCTGCGCGATGACGTACTCGTTCTCCTCGATCGCCGACAGGTACTCGATCTCGTCGGTGATCATGCCGTCCACGACCTTGCGGTACGGCGTCTCGAGGAAGCCATAACCGTTGGTGCGGGCGTACACGGCCAGCGAGTTGATCAGGCCGATGTTCGGGCCTTCCGGCGTCTCGATGGTGCAGACGCGACCGTAATGGGTCGGGTGCACGTCGCGGACTTCGAAGCCGGCGCGCTCGCGGGTCAGGCCGCCCGGGCCGAGGGCCGAGACGCGACGCTTGTGCGTGACTTCCGACAGCGGGTTGTTCTGGTCCATGAACTGCGACAGCTGCGAGGAGCCGAAGAACTCCTTGATCGCGGCGGCCACCGGCTTGGCGTTGATCAGTTCCTGCGGGGTCAGGCCTTCGGACTCGGCCATCGACAGGCGCTCCTTCACGGCGCGCTCGACGCGGACCAGGCCCACACGGAACACGTTCTCGGCCATTTCGCCGACCGAACGCACGCGACGGTTGCCCAGGTGGTCGATGTCGTCGACGGTGCCGCGGCCGTTGCGGATCTCGGTCAGGACCTTGATGACGTCCAGAATGTCCGAGGTCTCGCCCAGGCTGGCGACCAGGCGCTTGGCTTCTTCATCATTGCGCGCGCCGAAGTACTTTTTGTCGTACAGCACGGCTTCGCCGGTGGTTTCCTTGCGGCCCACGCGACGGTTGAACTTCATGCGACCGACGTTGGAGAGGTCGTAGCGCTCGAAGGTGAAGAACAGGTTGTGGAACAGGTTCTGCGCAGCATCCTTGGTCGGCGGTTCGCCGGGACGCATCATGCGGTAGATCTCGACCAGCGCTTCGAGCTGGGTCTTGGTCGGATCGATGCGCAGCGTGTTGGACAGGTACGGGCCGCGGTCCAGGTCGTTGACCCACAACGTACCCACGGCGTCCACGCCGGCCTTGCGGAACTTGGCCAGCTGATCGTCGGTGATTTCGTCGTTGGCGGAAGCCAGCAGCTCGCCGGTGTTGGCGTCGATCACGTCGTGCGACAGGATGCGGCCGACCAGGTATTCATCGGGCACGGCCAGTGCGGCGATGCCGGACTGTTCCAGCTGCTTCACGTGGCGCGCGGTGATGCGCTTGCCGGCTTCCACGATGACCTTGTCGCCATCGGCCAGGTCGAAGTTCAGCGTTTCGCCGCGCAGGCGCTCGGCGACCAGCTCCAGCTGCACGCCTTCCGGCAGGATGTGGAACGTGTTGACGTCGAAGAACTCGTTGAGCATCTCCTCGTTGGAGTAGCCCAGCGCGCGCAGCAGAATCGAGACCGGCAGCTTGCGGCGACGGTCGATACGCGTGAACAGCGCGTCCTTCGGGTCGAACTCGAAGTCCAGCCAGGAGCCGCGGTAAGGAATGATGCGGGCGCTGTACAGCAGCTTGCCCGAGCTGTGGGTCTTGCCACGGTCGTGGTCGAAGAACACGCCCGGCGAGCGGTGCAGTTGCGAGACGATGACGCGCTCGGTGCCGTTGACGATGAAGGTGCCGTTGTCGGTCATGAGCGGGATCTCGCCCAGATAGACCTCCTGCTCCTTCACGTACTTGATGGCCTTGGTGGACGACTCGCGGTCGTAGATCACCAGGCGGACGGTGACGCGCAGCGGTGCGCCGTAGCTCAGGCCACGGTTGCGGCACTCGCGCTCGTCGAATACCGGCTCGCCGAGCTTGTAGCCGACATATTCCAGCGCGGCGTTGCCGCTGTAGCTGGCGATCGGGAAGACCGACTTCAGCGCGGCATGCAGGCCACGGTCTTCGCGCTTGGCGGCGTCGGTGTGCTCCTGCAGGAACTCGCGGTAGGAGTCGACCTGGATGGCGAGCAGGAACGGGACCTCGAGGATCGACCGCTGCTTGCCGAAATCCTTGCGGATGCGCTTCTTTTCGGTGAACGAATATGTCGTCATGTGACTGTGCCTTTGGCAGCGTGGGGCGCGCGTCCGCGACCACACGGGGGACATTCTTTCGAACGGGGGAATTTTCAGTTGGAAGTCGCTGGTATTGCCGGCACCAGCACGCCTTCTGCCGCTACTTCCAACTACAAACTCGCGTTTACATCGCTACGTCTTGAAACGACCGAAGGCCAGGGGCTTTCGCCCCCGGCCTCGGGTTGTCGCCTGGGTGAACCGGCGACGGATACGACTTACTTGACTTCGACGCTCGCACCAGCGGCTTCGAGGTCCTTCTTGAACTTCTCGGCATCTTCCTTCGACACGCCTTCCTTCAGCACGCCGCCGGCCTCAGTGAGGTCCTTGGCTTCCTTCAGGCCCAGGCCGGTGATGGCGCGGACAGCCTTGATGACGTCGACCTTCTTGGCACCGGCGTCCTTCAGGACGATGGTGAACTCGGTCTGCTCTTCGACCGGGGCGGCGGCGGCGGCCGGACCGGCAGCGGCGACGACCGGGGCGGCGGCGGAGACGCCGAACTTCTCTTCGATGGCCTTGACCAGCTCCATCACTTCCATCAGGGTCTTGCCGGCAATGGCGTCGACGATCTGTTCGTTGGAAAGGGACATTGTGTTTACCTTTGGAAATTATCTGGGATTAGGGTTCGTAGAACCGTAAAGACGTCGAACTCAGGCTTCAGCCGGGGCTTCCGCGACGGCTTCCGCCGGCGCTTCGCCACCACCCTGCTTGTCGGCCACGGCCTTGACGGCACGGGCGAACATCGCGGCGGGTTCGGCCAGAACGCGGGCCAGCATGGCCAGCGCCTGATCGCGGGTCGGCAGCGACGCCAGGACTTCAACATGGCTGGCCGGATACAGCTGGCCACCCACGGAGACGACCTTCGGCTGCAGCTTGTCGTTGCCCTTGGCGAATTCCTTGATCAGGCGACCGGCAGCGCCGGGCTCCTCGGTCGAAAACGCATACAGCAGCGGACCGACGAGCTTGTCCTGGACAACCTCGAACTCGGTACCGGCCACGGCACGCACGGCCAACGTGTTCTTGACAACTTTCAAGTACACGCCGGTCTCGCGGGCCTTCTTGCGCATCGCGGTCATCTGACTGACCGTGGTGCCTGCGTATTCGGCGGCGACCAGGGAGTGCGCCTTGGCGGCGACGTCTGCCAGTTCGGCGACTACTTCTTGCTTCTGGGACAGATTGAGAGCCATACACTCCTCACTAATTGACTCCGCTTGCGGCTCCTGCCGCTCGCGGTCCTGGACGGCATCCGTCCTGGATGCCGGGGACGCAGAGGTCCCGGCGGTGGCCTGTCTGACTGGCGACCTCGCGGTCGGACTCCAGAAAACTTCCAGAAGGCGGCACCATCTACGCAGGCGCATTCCCGGGGGAATGGATTAAGCGATCCCGCTAGCCACGACGGCGATTCCCTGCCAACACGAGCCTCCGTGCCCGTCGTCATGGCGCGCTGACCGCACCTGCGGTCTTTGACGGCTGTCGCTTGCACCGTTATCCGGCCTGGGCGACTGCCCTCAAAATTCGTTGCGCCCTGCCCCGCCTCGCGGGACAGGGTGATGCGATTACTTCAGGGACAGCGAGGACTGGTCCACGGTCACGCCGGGGCCCATGGTCGAACTGACCGAGATTTTCTGCAGGTACTGGCCCTTGGAGGTGGCCGGCTTGGCCTTCACCAAGTCGATCAGCAGCGCCTGCAGGTTCGACTTCAGCGCTTCGTCGTCGAAGCTGGCCTTGCCGATGGTGCAGTGGATGATGCCGGCCTTGTCGGTGCGGTAGCGCACCTGGCCCGACTTGGCGTTCTTCACCGCCTCGGCCGGGTTCGGCGACACGGTGCCGACCTTCGGGTTCGGCATCAGGCCGCGCGGGCCCAGGACCGTACCCAGCTTGCCGACCACGCGCATCGCGTCCGGCGTGGCGATGACCACGTCGTAGTTGATGTCGCCGGCCAGCATCTTCTCGGCCAGGTCGTCCATGCCAACGGCTTCGGCGCCGGCAGCGGCGGCTTCGTCAGCCTTGGCGCCGGCCGGGGCGAACACCGCCACGCGGACCGACTTGCCGGTACCGGCCGGCAGCACGGTGGAGCCGCGCACCTGCTGGTCGGACTTCTTGGCATCCACGCCGAGGCGCACGGCAACGTCGACGGACTCGACGAACTTCGCCTTGGTGGCGGTCTTGACGATCTTCAGGGCCTCGTCAATGGCGTACGCCTTGCCGGGCGTCACGGCGGCCAGGATGGCCTTCTGTCGCTTGTTCTGTGCCATCTCTTAACCCTCTACCGTCAGGCCCATGGAGCGGGCGGAACCCGCAATCGTACGCACCGCAGCGTCCAGGTCGGCCGCGGTCAGGTCGGGTTCTTTCGCCTTGGCGATGTCCTCGAGCTGCTTGCGGGTGACCTTGCCCACCTTCTCGGTGTTCGGGCGCTTGGAGCCGGACGTGATGCCGACGGCCTTCTTCAGCAGGATCGACGCCGGGGGCGTCTTCGTGATGAAGGTGAAGGTACGGTCGGAATAGGCCGTGATGACCACCGGAATCGGCAGACCCGGCTCCAGCTTCTGCGTGGCGGCATTGAACGCCTTGCAGAATTCCATGATGTTCAGGCCACGCTGACCCAGCGCAGGACCGACCGGCGGCGAGGGGTTGGCCTGACCGGCCTTCACCTGCAGCTTGATGTAACCGACAACTTTCTTTGCCATGTGAGTACTCTCCGGGTGCTAGCGCCTGGTGTCAGGCTCCCCATCGGACCGGGAAAATCACGCGTCCCGGCATCGCGTTTTCTTGAACGCACCAACGGCCGCCCGAAGGCGGCCATAGTTCCCGCCCGGCATCGCCATCAGGGAGCCGCGCAGTATATCAGGGTTTCACGGGACCGGCTGAATGCGCCGGACCTGCGGGATCAGGCCTTCTCGACCTGCCCGAACTCCAGCTCCACCGGGGTGGAACGGCCGAAGATCAGCACCGCCACGCGCAGGCGGCTCTTCTCGTAGTTGACTTCCTCGACCACGCCGTTGAAATCGTTGAACGGGCCGTCGGTAACGCGAACCATCTCGCCGGGCTCGAACAGAACCTTGGGCCGGGGCTTCTCGACGCCTTCCTGGACGCGGTCGAGGATGGCGGCGGCCTCCTCGTCACGGATCGGCAGCGGACGGTCAGCGGTGCCACCAATGAAGCCGAGCACCTTGGACGTGTCCTTCACCAGGTGCCAGCTTTCGTTGTCCATGCGCGGGATGCCACCCTCGTCGTGGGTCTCGATCTGGACCAGTACATAACCAGGGAAGAACTTGCGCTCGGAACGGCGCTTCTGGCCGGAGCGCATTTCCACGACCTCTTCGGTCGGGACCAGCACGTCGCCGAACTTCTCCTGCATGCCGTCGCGGACGATGCGGTCGCGCAGGGCCTGGGCTACCGACTTCTCGAAGCCAGAATAAGCATGGACGACATACCAGCGCTTCACTGAGCGACTCTCCTCAACGGCCAAAATTCAGAAACCATTCGATCAGCGCCTGGATGGCGAAGTCGAAACCGGCCAGGATCAGGCTGAGCACGATCACCACGATGATCACCACCCACGTCGTGCGGGTAGCCTCTTCGCGGGTCGGCCACACGACCTTGCGCAACTCGAAGCGAGATTCCGCCAGGAACTCGCGCGTGTCACGGCCCTTGCCCGTCTGCAGGAATACCAGCGCACCCAGCACCAGGCCGGCAACGACCGCCAGCGAACGCAGCGGCGTGGCCCACTGGCCATTGAACCACCACCATGCGACCAGGCCGCCCACAACCAGCGCCAACGCCAGGACGTACTTGGCGATGTCGGCTGCAGGCGTGCCGGCTTTGGATTGTTCGACCTTGCTGTTCAAGTCAGTTGTCGCTCTTTGCTCTGGAGGAGTACCGGGGATCCGGACTCCGCGGGGAAGGAAGTGGCACGCCAGGAGGGACTCGAACCCCCAACCTGCGGTTTTGGAGACCGCTGCTCTGCCAATTGAGCTACTGGCGTATCGATTTGCTACAACCTTCCCTTAGACGGCGAAGGCGGACCGAGGTTCCGGTCCGCCCTTGTCGCTTCATCGGGTCGCTGGATCCCCGCCTGCGCGGGGATGAGGACCCGACAAAGCCGGACGGGCAAGCCCGTCCGGGTCAGGACATCACTTGATGATCTTGGCCACCACGCCGGCGCCGACGGTACGACCGCCTTCGCGGATCGCGAAACGCAGACCTTCGTCCATCGCCACCGGGTTGATCAGGGTGACCACCATCTTGATGTTGTCACCCGGCATCACCATTTCCACGCCTTCCGGCAGGGTCACGGCGCCCGTGATGTCGGTCGTGCGGAAGTAGAACTGCGGACGGTAACCCTTGAAGAACGGGGTGTGGCGGCCGCCTTCGTCCTTGCTCAGCACGTAGACTTCGGCTTCGAACTCGGTGTGCGGGGTGATCGAACCCGGCTTGGCCAGCACCTGGCCACGCTCCACGTCGTCACGCTTGGTGCCGCGCAGCAGCAGACCGGCGTTGTCGCCCGCCTGGCCCTGGTCCAGCAGCTTGCGGAACATTTCCACGCCCGTGACCGTGGTCTTCTGGGTCGGACGGATACCGACGATCTCGATTTCCTCGCCCACCTTGATCACGCCGCGCTCGATACGGCCGGTCACCACGGTGCCGCGGCCCGAGATCGAGAACACGTCTTCCACCGGCATCAGGAACGGCTTGTCGACGTCACGCTCCGGGGTCGGGATCCAGGTGTCCAGCGCGTCCACCAGCTTCAGGATCGCCGGCACGCCGATCTCGCTCTGGTCGCCTTCCAGCGCCAGGCGGGCCGAGCCCGAGATGATCGGGGTGTCGTCGCCCGGGAACTCGTACTTGCTCAGCAGTTCGCGGACTTCCATCTCCACCAGCTCCAGCAGCTCGGCGTCGTCCACCATGTCGGCCTTGTTCAGGAACACGACGATGTACGGCACGCCGACCTGACGCGAGAGCAGGATGTGCTCGCGGGTCTGCGGCATCGGGCCGTCAGCGGCCGAGCACACCAGGATCGCGCCGTCCATCTGGGCGGCACCGGTGATCATGTTCTTCACGTAGTCGGCGTGGCCCGGGCAATCCACGTGCGCGTAGTGGCGCGCGGCAGATTCGTATTCCACGTGCGCGGTCGAGATCGTGATGCCGCGCGCCTTCTCTTCCGGCGCCGCGTCGATCGCGTCATAGGCCTTGAACTCGCCACCGAAACGCTCCGCGCCGATCTTCGTCAGCGCCGCCGTCAGCGTCGTCTTGCCGTGGTCAACGTGACCAATCGTGCCCACGTTCACGTGGGGCTTGGTGCGTTCGAACTTACCCTTTGCCATGGCTGCTGGTTCTCGAGTGGATCAATGGATGGAAGTGGTGCTCACGAAAGGAATCGAACCTTCGACCTCCTCCTTACCAAGGAGGTGCTCTACCGACTGAGCTACGTGAGCGTGAAACCGGTTGTGCTGCCTGGGTCGCTGCAGACCCCGTGCTGGTGTTCAGTGGAGCGGGAGACGGGAATCGAACCCGCACTAGTAGCTTGGAAGGCTACAGTTCTACCATTGAACTACTCCCGCACCGGGAGACCACTACAACTCAAAACAACAACGAAAACGTTGGTGGAGGGAGGTGGATTCGAACCACCGAAGGCGTAAGCCAGCAGATTTACAGTCTGCCCCCGTTGGCCGCTTGGGTATCCCTCCGGAATCACCGGACTGACTGGGCCGGGGCCAAATCAAACCAGGGTGAAACAGCCCGAGATTTTGGCGCGTGCCGACCCTTCTGTCAACGCGCCAGCCATATTTTTTTCTCAGACGTTGAACCGGAAATGCAGGACATCGCCTTCCTGCACGCGATATTCCTTGCCTTCCAGCCGTAGGCGCCCCGCATCCCGGGCACCGGCTTCGCCCTTGTACTTGAGGAAGTCGTCGAAGGCGATGGTCTCGGCGCGGATGAAGCCCTTCTCGAAATCCGTATGGATCACGGCCGCCGCCTGGGGCGCAGTGGAGCCCGCCCGTACGGTCCAGGCACGTACTTCCTTCACGCCCGCCGTGAAGTAGGTCTGCAGGCCCAGCAGCTTGTAGGCCGCCCGGATGACCCGGTTCAGCCCCGGCTCGTCCAGGCCGAGGTCCGCCAGGAAGGCATCCCGGTCCGTGTCGTCCAGTTGGGACAGTTCCTCCTCGATGGCCGCGGACACCGGCACCACCTCGGCACCCTCGGCGGCGGCGCGAGCACGCACGGCGTCCAGGTGCGGATTGTTCTCGAAACCGTCCTCCAGCACGTTGGCCACGTACATCACCGGCTTCAAGGTCAGCAGGAACAGGTCGCGAACCAGCGCCTTCTCCTCGTCGTCCAGGCCCAGCGCGCGGCCCGGCTTGCCGTCGTTCAAGCCCGCCTGCAGCTTCTGCAGCACCGGCTTGCGGGCGATGGCGTCCTTCTCGCCCGCCTTGGCGGAGCGCTCCGCCCGGTTGAGCGCCTTTTCGACGCTCTCGAGGTCGGCCAGTGCCAGCTCGGTGTCGATGGTGTCGATGTCCGAGAGCGGGTCGATCCGGTTGTTGACGTGGATGACGTCATCGTTCTCGAAGCAGCGCACCACGTGGGTGATCGCATCCACTTCACGGATGTGGGCCAGGAACTTGTTGCCCAGGCCCTCACCGCTGGCGGCGCCCGCCACCAGGCCGGCGATGTCGACGAATTCCACTGCCGTCGGGATGACCTTCTGCGGCTTGACGATCTCGGCGAGCTGGCCCAAGCGCGGATCCGGCACGGGCACCACACCCACGTTCGGTTCGATGGTGCAGAACGGGAAGTTGGCCGCGGCGATGCCCGCCTTGGTCAGCGCGTTGAACAGGGTGGACTTGCCGACGTTCGGCAGGCCCACGATGCCGCATTTGATGCCCATGTCTACATCCGGGATTCGTGATTCGTGATTGGTGATTCGCGGCCCGATCCGTGCCCTGCAAATCACCAATCACCAATCACGGCTTCTGCGTGTGCAACCGCGTCATCGCATCCATGAAGTTGCCCGCCACCGCCAGCGGCAGCACATCCATTGCATCATCGATCGCGCGAGCGATCAGGGCCTCATCATCCTTGCCGGGCTTGCCCAGCACCCAACTGGTCACCCGGTCCTTGTGGCCGGGATGGCCGATGCCGATCCGCAACCGATGGAACTTGCCGTGCCCAAGATGCTGCATGGTGTCGCGCAAGCCGTTCTGTCCGCCGTGGCCGCCATCGAACTTCAGGCGCGCCGCGCCCGGGGCCAGGTCGAGCTCATCATGCGCCAGCAACGCCTCTTCCGGAGCGATCTTCCAGAAACGCAGCGCCGCCGCGACCGACTTGCCACTCAGGTTCATGTAAGTGGCGGGCTTCAACAACCAGACCGGCTGCCCGGCCACCACCACTTTCGCGGTCTCTCCGAACAGCTTGCTCTCCAGTCCGAAGCGCTCACCCTGCCGTTCCGCCAGGGCGTCGACAAAATGGAACCCGGCATTGTGCCGGGTTCGGGCATGTTCGGCACCGGGATTGCCCAGTCCGACGATGAGGCGCAAGCCTGCCATGGGGACGCATCGCATACCCTCGCCCGCCAGAGCGGGCGAAGGCTCATGCGATTACTTGTCGTCCTTCTTGGCGACCTTGGCCGCCGGCACTTCGGCCGACTCTGCCGGGGCTTCTTCGGCTTCTTCCTTGCCGTGCTTGGCGATCACGACGGCGACGTCGTGTTCCTTGCCCAGCTTCAGCTCGGGAATGGTGACACCGGCCGGCAGCTTCACTTCCGACAGGTGGACCACCGCACCGATGGCCAGGTCGGCCAAGTCGATTTCGATGAATTCCGGCAGATCCTTCGGCAGGCACTCGACGACGACTTCATTCAGCTCGTGGGTGACCACGACTTCGGCGGACTTGCCGGCCGGCGACTTGTCTTCGTTGAGGAAGTGCAGCGGCACCGCGGTGCGCAGCGTCTCGTTCTCGTTCACGCGCTGGAAGTCCAGGTGCATGATCTGCTGCTTGAACGGATGGCGCTGCATGTCACGCAGCAGCACCTTCTGGATGTCGCCATTGAGGCTCAGGTCCAGGATCGACGAGTAGAACCAGTCGTGCTGGGAGGCCAGCCAGACTTCGTTGTGGTTCAGCTGGATGCTGACCGGCTTCAGTTCGCCACCGTAGACGATGGCAGGCACGGTGCCCGCGTGACGGAGGCGGCGGCTCGCACCCTTACCCTCGTCTTCGCGGCGCTCGACCTTGATTTCATGTGTCTTAGCCATTTGTTTCACTACCTAGGTTGTAGACCGTCTCGCGACGGCTGATGAAAGGTTCACCCGCGACCAGATGAACCCAGAAAGCCACGCGCCGGTGTCCCGGCGTGCGACGGAGAATCAATCCACGTACAGCGAGCTGACCGACTCGCCGAAGGCGATGCGGCGGATCGTTTCCGCCAGCAGTTCCGCCACCGACAGCTGGCGGATCTTGCTGCAGCCCTGCGCCTGCGGCGAGAGCGGGATGGTATCGGTGACGACGAGTTCGTCGAGTACCGAATTGTTCAGGTTGTCCACCGCCGGGCCGGAAAGCACGGGATGGGTGCAGTACGCCGCCACCTTGTTGGCACCATGCTGCTTCAGCGCGGCCGCAGCAGCGCAGAGCGTACCGGCGGTGTCCACGATGTCGTCCACCAGCACGCAGTCCTTGCCTTCCACGTCGCCGATGATGTTCATCACCGTGGCGACGTTGGCGCGCGGGCGGCGCTTGTCGATGATCGCCAGGTCCGCGTCGTCGAGGCGCTTGGCCACCGCACGGGCGCGCACCACGCCACCGACGTCAGGCGACACGACCAGCAGGTTTTCCGTGCCGTAGGCGCGCCAGATGTCGGCCAACAGCAGCGGCGACGCATACACGTTGTCGACCGGGATATCGAAGAACCCCTGGATCTGGTCCGCGTGCAGGTCCACCGTCAACACGCGGTCCGCACTGACCGCGCTGAACATCTTGGCCGCCACCTTGGCCGTGATCGGCACGCGCGAGGAGCGCATGCGGCGATCCTGGCGGGCGTAGCCGAAGTACGGCACCACCGCAGTCACACTGCTGGCCGAGGCGCGCTTCAGAGCATCGATCAGCACCAGCAGCTCCACCAGGTTCTCGGCGCTCGGCGCGCAGGTCGGCTGCACGACGAACACCTCCTGCCGGCGCACGTTCTCCTGGATCTCGACCTGCACTTCGCCGTCGGAGAACCGGGACACCAGCGCCTTGCCGGGACGCACGCCCAGCTCGCGGCAGATGCTGTTCGCCAACGGCTTGTTGGCGTTGCCGGAGAAGACAAGCAGGTTGCGTTCGTCTTGCATGGTCGTCTCGGCAGATGCAGCTAGGACACAGTGAATTGGCAGGGGCGGAAGGATTCGAACCTACGAATGCCGGGATCAAAACCCGGTGCCTTAACCACTTGGCGACGCCCCTAGGCGTATTTCTCCGTTCCGCGACACTGCTCAAGCGTGCGCAGCAGTGGCGAGCGCGCGGCGCCCTCCACCACCCAGGCACGCAGCCCAGCAGGCAAGGTCGCCAGCGCCGCCTCGGCAGAGGCCTTGTCGGCGAACTCCACGAAGCAGCCGCCGCCAGAACCGGTCAAGCGTGGCGCACCGACGCGTGAGAGCACCTGGAAGACCGCCTCGATGGCGGGTTCCCGGCGACGCACGACCGGCTCGAACGCATTGCCGAGCAGTGATCCCGAAACGAAGTCCGATATTTTCGCGGGTGCAGCATCACGCGTCAAATCCTGTGATGCGAAAAGTGCCGCCGTGGGCACGTGGACACCGGGATCGACCAGCAGATACCACGCCGGCGGCAGCACCAGCGGCGTCAGAACCTCGCCCACCCCCTCCGCCCAGGCATTCCCGCCACGAACGAAGACAGGGACGTCCGCCCCCAGCCGCAGCCCCAGAGACGCCAGCCGCCCCGGATCCAGACCACACTCCCAAAGCCGATCCAGGGCCACCAATACCGTGGCAGCGTCCGACGACCCTCCACCGAAACCGCCACCGGCAGGAATGCGCTTTTCAACGCCAATGTCTGCTCCTTTGGCGACATTGGCTTCCGTTTTCAGCAACTTGGCCGCGCGAACAACGAGATCATCCTCCTCGGAGACACCCTGAACGGACTCCCCCACCCGCCTGATATCGCCATCTTCACGGGCGCGCACATGGATCGTATCCCCCCACTCCAGCAGCCGGAACACGGTCTGCAGCAGGTGGTAGCCATCCGCACGGCGACCGGTGATTTGAAGGGTCAGGTTCAGCTTGGCCGGTGCGGGCCAGGCCGACCAACCCTCATCGACCGCAAAAGCGGTCATTGAGGTGCCAACTGCCACTGATCGACGGCGACCTTCACCGTCGCGCCCTGCCGGCGCGCCTCCATGCGGCGCGGCATGAACGGCTGGGAGCCCTCGGCTGGAAACCAGTCCAGATAGTCCACCCGCCAACCCTCCTGGGTCAGGGTCCGCAGCCGGCCGTCGGCATCGTATTCCACGCCTTCCGTGGCGGCGGAGGGATCGGCGACACCGCGGGCCCAGTGCACCATCGAGGCCACCGGGATGTCCCAGCCGGTGGCCTCGCGCAGCAGGCGGTCGGCATCGGCACCTTCGCGCAGCCCGCCCTCCAACCCTTCCAGTCGGGCAGCACGGGTCTGCAGGTCCCCGCCCAGGCGCCAGCTCTGCCGGGTGACCGGGGCACTCAGCGCGACCAGATAACCGGTGCCCGTCTGCTGCCAGTCGATCCGGCCGCTGCCGCCCTTCCCGTTCGCATTGACCGCCACGCGACCGGCGAACGACCAGTCCGGCTGCGAGGCGAGCCACGCCGCGCGGGTGGCCTGTGCCGCCTGCGCCGCCGCCACTGCCTCGGGGTCGCGCAGGGCCGGCGAATCCACGGCCGGACCGCGCGTGGCGCAGCCCGCCATCGACAAGGCCACGAGCCCCGTCAGCAGGAATCCTGAAACCTTCATGCGCCTGTCTTCTCCA
Source organism: Pseudoxanthomonas sp. PXM03 (assembly GCF_014852005.1). GTDB lineage: Bacteria > Pseudomonadota > Gammaproteobacteria > Xanthomonadales > Xanthomonadaceae > Pseudoxanthomonas_A. The sequence continues at coordinate 551,950 of NZ_JACVAU010000002.1, forward strand.
GCGCCCGCAGCAGCGAGCGGTTGTCGGGGTCGAGCTTGCGGGCTTCGTCGAAATAGCGGCGCGCCTCGTCCTTCTGCCCCATCACCCACAGCACTTCCGCCACATGGGCCGCGATCTCCGGGTCCTTCTGCAGCGTGAATGCACGGCGCAGCTCCACCAGCGCCTCCGCATTGCGCCCCAGCCGGTAAAGCACCCAGCCATAACTGTCGATGATGGCCGCGTCTTCCGGCGCGGCGGTGCGCGCCCGGTCGATCAGTTCCAGCGCCTCCTGGTAGCGCGTGGTGCGGTCGGCCAGGGTGTAGCCCAGCGCGTTGAGCGCGGCCACGTTGTCCGGCTCGATCACCAGGATGCGGCGGAAGTCGGCCTCGGCGTGGTCGATGCGATCGCGTCGCTCCCAGGCCAGACCGCGCGAATACAGCAGCGCAAGGTCATCGGGATACGCCGCCAGACCGCGGGCGAAGACCTCCATCTGGCCTTCGTCCTGCTTGTCTTTCTGGCGCAATTCTGCCTCCATCAGATAGGCATCGCGGCGAGTGCCGTCTTCGACGCTGGCATCGCCCTGCAGCTTGCGGGCCTCCGCGAAGGCTTCCTCCTTGCGCTCGAGTTCGAACAGGGTATTGATGGCGCGCAGGCGCGCTTCCGCGCGTTGCTCGCCCGCGGGCACGCTGCGGTACCACTCCAGAGCTTCATCCTGACGCTTGAGGAACTCCGCCATCTGCCCCAGCAGCAACCGGCGATCCGGGCTGTACTGGGTCGGTTGCCCCGAACCCGACGCCGCCTGCTTCAGTTCCTCATACAGCTCGCCCAGAGACGCCGTATCGTCCGCCTTGGCCAGCAACTGCGCCCGCAAGCCATAGGTCAGCGTGTCCTGCGGGCCCTGGCCCAGCGCGCGCGAGGCCGCCGCCGGGTCGCCCAACCTGTCGTATTCCTCGGCCAGCTTCAGTCGCAGCGCCGCGTCGCTTGAGGCCTTCGGAAGCAGACCGTCCAGCACCGCGCGGGCCTCCTGCTTGCGATCCGCCTGCAGCAACTGGCTGGCCTGCAGCAGGGCAACCAGCGGCTCGCCGGAGAAGCGCTTGACCACATCGCCAACCATCCGTTCGGCCAGCGCGGGCTCGTCCATCTGCTGGGCCAGCCCGGTAAACGCCAGCCACGCCTGCAACGTGTCGGGCATGGCGCCATCGTCGAGCAGATCGCGCAGCAGCCGCGCCGGCAGTTCAGGATCCTTCCCGCCACTGGCCAGTGCCGTGAGCGCGTAACGCCAACCCAGTTCGTCGGGATCCTTCATCAGCCCGGCCAATTCGCGACGTGCAACCCGCCTCTGCCCCTGGCGCAGTGCCAGCGTGGCCTCCGCACCGCGGAGCGCGAGGGTGCGGGGCGAACGCGCGCGCCACAGCTTGATCGCTTCGGCCGCACGGGCATCGTCCTTGGCCAGCAGCGCAATGCGGGTGGCGCGTTCGGCAAGCCCGGCGTCGTCCTGCTCCCCGGCGGCGTCCAGATACCAGCGCGCGGCGTCCGGTAACTGGCCCGCCTGCAGGGCGAATTCGCCCGCCATCACCGTGGTCAGCGCGTCGTCCTGCCGATGGTCGGGCGGGATCGACGATGCGGCCATTGCGGAGGGGATGGCGGCCGCCATCGCCAGCGCGACAAACAAGGTGCGAATCATTTCGGGCATGAACGTCACGTCGGCCGTAAAATGGCGGCCCTGATATGAGCCAGCAGCTTACTGCAAGCGCCTGAACGATGACGTTGTGGGTCCTCGGATTGAACCACCAGACCGCGCCGGTCGACCTGCGCGAACGGGTGGCGTTCGACGCCGGCACGGTGCCGCACGCGTTGTCGTCGCTGCGTGCGCTGCCCGACGTGGTCGAAGCCGCCCTGCTGTCGACCTGCAACCGCACCGAGCTGTACGCGGTGGCGGAAGACGGCGACGTGCTGGCGAGCTGGCTGGCCACCCATGCCGAAGGACTCGAGGGTTACCTCTACCGCCACCGGGATGCGGATGCCGTCCGCCATCTGTTCCGGGTCGCGACGGGCCTGGATTCGATGGTGCTGGGCGAGCCGCAGATCCTCGGCCAGGTGAAGGATGCCTGGGCCACGGCGCGCGAACATGGTGCGCTGGGCAATCGCCTGGACCGCCTGTTCCAGCAGACCTTCGCCGTGGCAAAGCGGGCACGCACCGACACCCGCGTGGGGGCCAATCCGGTATCCGTCGCCTCCACGGCAGTACGTCTGGCACAGAACTCCTTCGCGCGCCTCAGCGAATCCACCGTGCTGCTGGTCGGTGCCGGTGAAACCATCGAGCTGGCCGCCAAGCACCTCAGCGAAGGTCGCGTGCGCCGCCTGCTGGTCGCCAACCGCACGTTGGCGCACGCGCAGGAACTGGCGACCCGCCACGGTGGCTACGCGCTGCCATTGACCGAACTGGAGCGGCACCTGGCCGAAGCCGACGTGGTGTTTTCCGCCACCGCCGCTCGCGAACCCGTCGTATTGCATGCCCAGGTCGCGGCCGCGCTGGCCAAGCGCAAGCACAAGCCGATGCTGCTGTTCGACCTGGCCGTGCCACGCGACATCGAAGCATCGGTAGCCGAGTTGCGCGACGCATATCTGTACACCGTCGACGACCTTGAGCGCGCGGTCGAGGACAATCGCCGTAGCCGGCGTGAAGCCGCCGACGCTGCCGAGGCCATCATCGACGTGCAGGTCGGCCGCTTCATGGAAAGCCTGCTGGCCGGATCACGCCAGGAACCGCTCAAGCGCCTGCGCGCGCTGGGCGAGTCCACCCGCGAGGACGTGCTGGCGAAGGCGCGCCAGCAACTGGCCAACGGCCGCGACGCCGACCAGGTGCTCGAATTCCTCGCCCACACGCTGACCAACCGCCTGCTGCATCCGCCGACCGCGGCGTTGCGCGACGCGGCCATGAGCGGCGACGCCGAACTGGCGCGCGCGGCCGATCGCCTGTTTCCCGCACAACCGCCCTACTCCCACCTGAAGAAAGACAAAGACGATGACGCCGACGCTGCGCCGCAAGCTTGAAGCGTTGGCTGAGCGCCGCGAAGAACTCGAACGCCTGCTCGCCGATCCGGACGTGATCGGCGACGGAGGCCGCTTCCGCAATTTCTCGCGCGAATTCGCCCAACTGGAACCCGTGGCCAGTGCGATGGCGGAAGAAAAGCGCGCGCAGTCCGACCTGGCCGCCGCGCAGGCGATGCGCGAGGATCCGGAACTGGCGGAACTGGCCGACGAGGAAATCACCGCTGCACAGACGCGCCTGGCGCAACTGGACGAAGCCCTGATGCTGCTGCTCGTCCCGAAGGACAACCGCGACGAGGGCAACCTCTTTCTCGAGGTACGCGCCGGCACCGGTGGCGATGAGGCCGCGATCTTCGCCGGCGATCTGTTCCGCATGTACGCCCGCTATGCCGAGCGCCAGGGCTGGAAGGTGGAAATCGAGTCCGACAGCCCCGGCGAGCACGGCGGCTACAAGGAAGTGGTGGCGCGCGTGGTGGGTCGTGGCGCCTATTCCAGGCTCAAGTTCGAATCCGGCACCCATCGCGTGCAACGCGTGCCGGAAACCGAATCACAGGGCCGCATCCACACGTCCGCCGCAACGGTGGCGATCATCCCGGACGTGGACGAGGTGGACGAGATCGTCATCAATCCGGCCGACCTGAAGGTGGACACCTTCCGTTCGTCCGGCGCCGGCGGCCAGCATGTCAACAAGACCGAGTCGGCGATCCGCATCACCCATGTCCCCAGCGGCGTGGTGGTGGAATGCCAGACCGAGCGTAGCCAGCATGCCAACCGCGACAAGGCCATGAAACGGCTGAAGGCGCAGTTGCTGGATGCGGAACGCAGCAAGCAGCAGGCGGCGCAGGCCGAATCGCGCAAGCTGCAGGTCGGCAGCGGCGACCGCAGCCAGCGCATCCGTACCTACAACTTCCCGCAGGGCCGCATCACCGACCACCGCGTCGAAGGCCTGACACTCTATGACCTGCCCAACATCCTGCAAGGCAACCTGGACGAACTGGTCGACCGCCTCGGCCGCGAACACCTGGCCGACGAACTGGCGCGACTGACGGAGGCAGCATGACGACGGTGGTCCGCCGGACGGGACTGACGCACCTGGACGTCGTCGCCCGTCTGTTCGACCAGTACCGCGGCTTCTACGGCCAGCCCTCGGACCCGGCATTGGCACGGGATTTCATCCGCGAGCGGATGGAGCGCGACGAGTCCGTCATCCTGCTGGCCTGGGTAGACGACGCGGCCGTCGGCTTCACCCAGTTGTATCCGGCCTTTTCTTCCGTCAGCGCGTCGCGGGTATGGATCCTCAACGACCTGCTCGTACTGCCCGAGGCGCGTCGCAAGGGCGTCGCGCGCGCATTGCTGTCGTCCGCGGCCGAGTTCGCGCGCGCCGACGGGGCGTTGCGGCTGGAACTGGAAACCGACCACGACAACGCGAGCGCACAGGCGCTGTACCGGGCCATGGGCTGGATGCCCTACGACGGCACGCTGCGTTTCCGCCTACCGCTCTAGCCTGCGCACCGTGGAAGCCTGCCTCTCCGATGTGGGAGCGAGACCCGTCGCACCATGGATGCCCCGTTCGCGACGGGCGTCACTTCTACATGCATCGCACGTGGCGCAAGGCTTGTCGCGCGCTGTCGATGATCGCTAGGCTGCCGCCCATGATCATCGACACGCGTCCCGTCAACGCCACCGGCACCCTCGGCGGTCGCGGTGACCGTTGACGGTCCACGCGACGAGCGCGCGCGATTGCGGCTGCATGTACGGCAGGCGCCGCAGGACTTCATCGCCTGGGTCATGCTTTCGGATGCGGAGCTCGACCACGGTGATGCCGAGGCGGGGCGGCGCGCCGCCGAGCACGCGCTGGACCTGCGCCCCCGCCATCCCGAAGCCCTCGCGCGACTCGGTCGCAGCCACTGGCTGTCGGGTCGGCACGCGCAGGCGGCACAGGCATTGAGCGAGGCCGCTGCGCAGGCGCCCCAGCACCCGGGCATCGCGTTGTGGCTCGGCCACGCCCTCGAGGATGCCGGTGAAGCCGAGTCCGCCGCGCAAGCCTACGAGCATGCCTACCGGCTGTTGCCGGGCGAGCCCATGTTCGCCGCCCACCTGTTGAACTGGCGCCGCAAGCTCTGCGACTGGCGTGACCTCGACGCGCTGTCGGCGCAGGTGCGAGGCGCCGTGCGCGAGGGTCGCGGCGTGGTGGAGCCGTTCGCTTTCCTCAGCGAAGACGCCAGCGCGCAGGAGCAACTGGCCTGCGCACGGCAACGCGCGCAGGCGTTGGCGTCGGTCGTCCGTCCACTTCCGCCCGCACCGCACGCGCCGGCAGACGCGCCGCTGCGCCTGGGCTTCCTCTCCAACGGGTTCGGCGCGCATCCCACCGGCCTGCTGACGGTGGCGTTCTTCGAAGCCCTGCAGGCGCATGCAGCGGTATCCACACACCTGTTCGCCCTCACGCCCGACGATGGCAGCCCCATCCGCCAACGGCTGGCGACGGCCACGCACTTGCACGATCTCGCGAATCTTCCGCACGCACGTGTCGCGCAGGCGGTCCGCGACCAGCGCATCGACGTGCTCTACGACCTGCGCGGCTGGGGGGGCGGCGGCACGCCGGAAGTGCTGGCCATGCGTCCCGCACCCGTGCAGGTCAATTGGCTGGCCTATCCCGGCACCTCCGGTGCGCCGTGGATCGACTACGTGCTGGCGGATCGCTTCGCCTTGCCCGGGACGTTGGTGCCGGCGTACAGCGAAGCCGTCGCCTACCTGCCCGGCGCCTTCCAACCGTCCGACACGCGTCGCACGATCGACATACCGCCCCCGCGCGAGGCCTGTGGCCTCCCCGGCACCGGCGTGGTCTATGCCTGCTTCAACAACAGCTACAAGGTGAACCCACGCAGCCTGGCCAGGATGCTCGACATACTGGCGAACGTCGACGGCAGCGTGTTGTGGCTGCTGTCCGGCCCCGGCCGGGCCGACGACCGCCTGCGCACGGCGGCGCAGGCGCGCGGCGTGGATCCCGCGCGCCTGGTGTTCATGCGCAAGCTGCCGCATGCGGAGTACCTGGCGCGCTACCGGCATGCGGACCTGTTCCTCGACACGCATCCCTACAACGCGCACACCACCGCGTCCGACGCGCTGTGGGCAGGCTGCCCGGTGCTGACCTGCGCGGGCGCGACGTTCGCCTCCCGCGTCGCAGGCAGCCTCAATCATCATCTCGGCCTGAACGAAATGAACATGACCGACGACGAGGCCTTCGTCGCGACCGGGATCCGGCTGGGCCGCGATGCCGCGGCACGTGCGGCCCTGCGCGAGCGCCTGCGGGCCGCGATCGCGCACGCGCCGCTGTTCGACATGCCGCAGTTCGCGAAAGGCTTAGCCGACGTCGCCTGGCGCATGGCTGACCGGCACCGCAAGGGGCTGCCGCCCGCACCACTCGACTGACCCGCGATTGCGCTACCCTTCGGGCATGAGCCATGCCGACACTTTGATCCCGTTGCACCTGTGCGTGTTGACCGTCTCCGACAGCCGCACACTCGCCGAGGATCGCTCCGGCGACTACCTCGCCGATGCGCTCGCGCAGGAAGGACACCACCTGCATGACCGCGCGCTGCTGCCCGACGACCGTTACCGCCTGCGTGCGCAGGTCTCGCAGTGGATCGCCGATCCCGCGGTAGATGGCATCCTGGTGACCGGCGGCACCGGCTTCACGGGTCGCGACTCCACGCCCGAGGCGCTGCTGCCGCTGCTGGACAAGGAAATGCCGGGCTTCGGCGAACTGTTCCGGCACGTCAGCGTCGAGGAGATCGGCACCTCGTCGCTGCAATCGCGCGCGTTCGCCGGGCTGGCGAACCAGACCTTCCTGTTCTGCCTGCCGGGCTCCACCTCGGCCTGCCGCACGGCGTGGGAGAAGATCATCCGCGCCCAACTCGACGCACGCACACGGCCCTGCAATCTGGCCACGCTGCGTCCCCGCCTGAAGGAATGAGCAAGGAGAGCCCGCCATGTCGCTCGATGCCACCCTGCGCCTGCTGACCAAGGCCAGCGGCCTGACCGCCGCCGATCTCGCCGCCGCCATCCCGCGCGCCGGCGTGGCCACGGTGAAATCCTGGCTGGCCGGCGAGAAGCTGCCCGGCGGCGACCAGCTCGCCGCCCTGGCACGTGCCTTCGGCGTCCCCGCGGGCGCGCTGCTGTCGGAACTGGCGACGACGCTGGATCCCGCGCGCACGCGGGGCGAGCACGACCTGCTGGCCGCCTACCGCGCCCTCAACACGCGCCAGCAAGGCGCACTGTTGGAGGTCGCGCGCGGCATGGCAGGCCATGCCCGCCGCAAACGCTGAATCCCCTGCCACCGCACAGGACACGCGATGAAGACTCTCAAACGCAAGGATTACGAAGCCCAGCTCAGGCCCTTGCAGCTCGAACTGGCCGCGATGGCACGCTGGGCGTCGCACTGCGGCGCCCGCATCGTGGTGGTGATGGAAGGCCGCGACACCGCCGGCAAGGGCGGCGCCATCGGCGCGATCACCGAGCATCTCAACCCGCGCCAATGCCGCGTGGTGGCACTGCCGAAACCGAGCGAACGCGAAGCCACGCAGTGGTACTTCCAGCGCTACATCACGCACCTGCCGGCCGCCGGCGAGATCGTGCTGTTCGATCGCAGCTGGTACAACCGCGCCGGCGTGGAGAAGGTGATGGGCTACTGCACGGACGAACAGCATGCACGGTTCCTCGCGCAGGCGCCGGTGTTCGAGAAGGGCATCACCGACGACGGCATCCTGCTGTTCAAGTACTGGCTGTGCGTGGACCAGGCGCAGCAGGAAGAGCGCTTCGCCGAACGCGCCGACGAGCCGCTGAAGAGCTGGAAACTGTCGCCGATCGACCTGAAGGCGCGCGAGAAGTACGCCGACTACACCGCCGCGCGCGAAACGATGCTCAAGGCGACGCACACCAAGCATGCGCCGTGGACACTGGTCGACTTCAACGACCAGCGCACCGGGCGGCTCACGCTGATCCGCGACCTGCTGGATCGCCTGCCCGACACGCAGGTGCCACTGGAGCCGCTGGGTCTGCCGCCGCTGAAAGGCAAGCTGCACAAGGAACGCTACACCGTGCTGAAACCGATCAAGCCGCAGCGCGGCGGCTGATGCATGCGGGCACTCCTGATGGCCGCCCTGTGGCTGGCGGCGTCGCACGCGATGGCGCAGCAGGCTGCCACGACGGACGACACCTCCGCGACCACGCTGGAAACCCTGACCGTCAGGCCGGATCCGGAAGAAGTGGTGGATCTCTACCGCTTCGAGAATCCCGTCGACGTCGCACCCACGGTGTTCAGCCGCCGCTGGAAGGAACCGGCCAGCCTCGAGCAGCTCGGCAAGAACGGCGGCATCGTGCCCGTGCTGGTCGGACTGGCCGCGCAGCAGGTCCAGAAGGGGGCGCGCAAAATCCCGGGCTGGAAGGAACCGGAGCAACCGGCGACCGCGCGGCCACCGCCACTGGACGAACAGCAGGCCGCGCGTGCCCTGCGCCTGCACAACGCGGGCGACCAGCCCTAGGCAATCACCGATTCAGTGATCTCGTCCTTGGTGTGCCTGTCGTAGACCCCGCTCGCAGCGAGCCTGTCGTAGACCCCGTCCGTGGTGGGCTTGCCATGGAGCCCGCTCATGGTGAGCCTGTTGCAAATCCATCTCGTAGCGGGCCTGTCGCAGATGCCGTTCGTGGTGAACCTGTCATAGATCCCGTTCGTGGTGAGCCTGTCGAACCACGCTCTTTGCATTGAATCGACAGATCACGACAACCCCGCTTCGCCGCCAGAAGCGTGGTTCGACAAGCTCACCACGAACGGCATACAAAGGGCTGCACCTGTGCGGCGCCCTGGTCCAGTCTTTCTGCTTCCAGTCCGGTCAGCCGGTGACGAAGCCTTCGTTCACCCATCCCGTCCACGCATCGCGCACGACCGATTCAACGCGCGCGGCGGATGGCCCCTGGTGAAGCCACGCCTCCAGCGCATCGAGTGCCGTCGCATCGCCTTGGGCGATCACTTCCACGCGGCCATCGGGAAGATTGGTGGCGCGGCCGGCCAGTCCCAGATCGAGCGCGCGCTCCCGGGTCGATGCACGGAAGAACACCCCCTGCACCTTGCCGCTGACCAGAAAGCGGGCGGTCGCCATCACGCCTCCGCTGCGGGACCGCCGGCTGCGGCGATGGCAGCCTCGATTTCCTTGCCGGTGACCGGACCCAGGAACTGCTTGGCGACCTTGCCGTCCGGCGCAATCAGGTAGGTCAGCGGCAGACCGCGGGGCGTGGCGAAATCCGCCGGCGGGTTGTACACGTCGAGGATGGCGATGGGATACACCACCGGCCGTTCCGCGAGGAACGCCTTGAGATCCTCGGGCTCGATTTCCTCGTAAGCCAGGCCGATCACCTCGACATGGTCGTTGTCCTTGTCCAGCGCCGACAGGTCGGGCATTTCCTTCAGGCAGGGCGCGCACCACGTCGCCCAGAAGTTCACCACCACCCACTTGCCGCGGTGCGAGGCCAGGGCGTAGTCGGCGCCATCAAGCGTCTTCACCTGCAACATCGGGATGTCGACGGTGCGGTCCGCAGGCTTTTCCGTGGCCGGATCGACATCCTGCACGTGCGCCTCGATTGCCGGTTCCGCCGCTTCGGGGGGCGCCGAGCCGGCATTGCACGCCGCCAATGACAGCACGATGGCCAGCGACAGAGAGGAAACAGACTTCATGCAGGCTCCTGGTGGGATTCGGTGAACAGGTCGCTGACGCGCTTCTTGAGCAGTTCACGCAGCGGTACGCGCAGGTCATCCAACGCCATGCGGGCGGCGCGGCCGAGCGCATCGTCATGGAACGGCAGGTGCGCCTCGGCCACCGGCACGCGCAACTGGCAGGCTTCGTACAGATCGCACAGGGTCAGGTCGTCCAGGTCGCGTGCCAGCAACCATTCGCCTTCCTCGTCGCGGCGCAGCAGGTTGATCTCGGACAGCTGCCCCAGCATCTGCTGGATCAGCGAATCGGTCAGCATCGGCTCCATCGCCAGGATCTGGTCACTGTGCAGTCCCTGCCCCTTCCCGCGGGCCTGGGCGAAGCGCCCCAGCATGCGCAGCAGGCCGTAGAGTTCGTAGCCCAGCGGCAACCGCAACGCGGCGGGCTGGTAGCGAAAGGCGGCCATGCCCGATGCCAGCGAAGCGCCCAGCAGCACGGCGATCCAGCACAGGTAGATCCACAGCAGCAGGATCGGCGCTGCCGCGACCGCGCCGTAGATCTTCTGGTAGGTGTTGAAGCTGCCCAGGTAGGCGCCCAACCCCCACTTCGCCAGTTCCAGCAACACGGTCGCCAACAAGGCACCCGCCATCGCATAGCGCCACTTGATGGTCCGGTGCGGCACCACGCGGTAGATCACTACGATCGCCGCCAGTTCGATCAATACCGGCGCCACGCTGAGCGACAGCGTCTGCAACCAACGCCCGCCACTGGTCGCGAACACCGGCAATGCGTAGAAGCGCGCGGACAACGCCAGCGATGCGGCGGCCATCAGTGCACCCAGCGTCAGCACGGTCCAGTACACCAGGAAGCGCGACAGCTTCGGCCGCGCACTGCGCACGCGCCAGATGCGATTGAACGTGGCCTCGATGCTGTTGAGCGTGATCAGCAGCGACGCCACCAGGGCGATCACGCCCACCGCGGTCAGCTTGCCGGTGTTGGCGAGGAAGCCGTCCAGCTTCTCCTTCAGGCTGACCGCCGCGCCCGGCAGGAAGTTGGCGAAGATGTAGTCGCGCAGCTGCGCGCTCCACTCCTGGAACACCGGGAACGCCGACAGCACGCCGAACACCACCATGGCCAGCGGCACCAGCGCGAACAAGGTGGTGTAGGCCAGCGAACCAGCGGCCTGGAACAGGCGGTCATCGAGGAAGCGCTTGGCCAGGAAACGGAAGAACGTGCCCATGCGTGCGCGGTCGCGCATGCGCTCTGTCCAGCGGTTCAACGAGTCCAAGGGCTCCATGGGCGGAAGGGTAACCGATGCGTCATGGACGCGACATCGCCGATACTAGGCACTTTCCCGGTGACGAAGACGGTCCGATGCCCGAGATCCTGGTGCTCTACTACAGCCGCGGCGGGTCCGTGGCGCGGCTGGCGCGGCAGATCGCGCGCGGCGTGGGCGAAGTGGACGGCATGTCCGCGCGCCTGCGCACCGTGCCGCCCGTGGCTGCCGTGACGCAGCAGGCCGCACCGCCGGTACCCGAGGAAGGCGCGCCCTACGTGGACCGGCATGACCTGGCCGAATGCGCGGGCCTGGTGCTGGGCAGCCCCACCCGCTTCGGCAACATGGCCGCGCCGGTGAAGCACTTCATCGACGGTCTGGGCGCGGAGTGGGCCAGCGGCACGCTGGTGGGCAAGCCCGCGGGCGTGTTCACCTCCACCGCCACCCAGCACGGTGGACAGGAGTCGACCCTGCTGTCGATGCAGGTGCCCCTGTTGCATCACGGATGCGTGATCGTGGGCATTCCGTTCACCGAACCGCAGCTCAGCAGCACGCGCACGGGGGGCACGCCCTACGGCGCAAGCCACGTAGCCGGTGGCGATGACGATCCGCATCCCAGCGAAGAGGAGGCGGCGCTCGCACGTGCATTGGGGCGCCGCGTGGCCGACATCGCCCGCCGCCTGGAGACACGCTGATGGACCGTTCGCGCCTGCTGCTGGCCGCGTTGCTGCAATTGCTGGCCGTCCTCTACGCGGTGTGGTTCTACGGCGACCGCCAGTACACGCTGGCACTGCTGGTGTTCGCCCTGCCGCCGATCCTGCTGATGATCGGCGTGATGGCGCGTCGGCGCACTGCCGCGTTCTGGGCGGGCGTCTTCGCGCTGTTCTGGTTCTCGCACGCCGTGATGGTGGCGTGGGCCGATCCGGTGAAGGCGAAGTTCGCCTGGGCCGGCATCGTACTGTCCATCGGCATCGTGCTGGCCACCAGCTGGCCCGCCTTCGCCAAGCGGTTCGGCAGGAAGGCGTGACGCGCTTCGTTGCCACGCTGCTGCTGTGCCTGCTGGCGCCCAGTGCATGGGCGCAGGACGCCCTCTGCGAGCCGGGCGATCCGGCTCGCGTGGAGAACCGCGACGGCAGTACGTTGTCGCTGCGCGTCGAGTGTTCCACTTCCGCCACGCGCCGCTACGTCGCCGAGCTGACGTGTGCCGACGGCCTGGTGTGCGACCGCCTGCAGGTCGAGCAGGACGTCACCGAGACGCCCATGGGCCATGCCGGCCTGGTGGACTTGGACGGGGACGGGATGCACGAGGTGGAGGTCCGCGGCATGTGCGGCGCCGGGCCGAACTGCGAGGGCGATGTGTACCGGATCGATCCGGCCACGCGGACGTTGCGCCACTTCTTCAGCGGCGGCTATTACGAGTTGCAGGTCATCGATGGCTGGTTGGTGGAATCCGGACGCAGCAGCTGCTGCAGTTGGGAATTCCACCTGTGGCGCCTGGACACGCCACGCGCCGGACCGCTCGACTACGACAGCATGGACCTGATGGCGCAGGTGGATGCCGGTGGCGACGACGACGGCAACGTCACCAGCGTGCAATGCACGTTCACCCGGCAAAGCGGCGATAATCGTGCGGTCGTCGCGCCGCCGTCGCCCGCGCTGGAAGCGATCTGCCGGCATTACGGCGAGCCGTACGACCTGACTTCCCCGGATACAACGCCAGGCGCGCCGTGAGCGCCGGCAGGAGCATAGAGATGGACGAGCTGCTGATCGTCACCACCGGTGGCACGATCGACAAGATCTACTTCGACGACAAGTCCGATTACCAGATCGGCGATCCGCAGATCGGCATGATCCTGCGCGAGCTGGGGGTGACGTTCCGTTTCACCGTCATCCCGATCCTGCGCAAGGATTCGCTGCACATCACCGACGAGGACCGCGAGCTGATCCGCGCGACCATCGCCGCGCAGCCGACCAAGCATGTGCTGGTGACGCACGGCACCGACAGCATGGTGCAGACGGGCCACGTGCTGGCCTCCATCCCGGACAAGACCATCGTGATGACCGGCGCCCTCAGCCCGGCCCGCTTCCGCGGCTCGGACGCGGAGTTCAACATCGGCTGCGCGATCGGTGCGGTGCAGTCGCTGCCGGCGGGGGTGTACATCGCGATGAACGGGCGGATCTGGGACCCGGCGAAGGTGCGGAAGAATGTGGCGGCGAATCGGTTTGAGGCGGTTTGATACCGTCAGGCTGGTGGATGCTTCGGTAACAACAAGGCCCGCTGATGCGGGCCTTGTGCTTTGTCGGGCAACAAACTTGCCTCTGATCGCTGCCTTCATAGACGCAGATCGCGTCACACGATCTGCGCCCATTCCATAGAACTGAATTCAATCAGTTGTACGGTTTCGTCGGATTGGGATTGCCGGTGTTTGGCACCCAAACCCAAGCGCAGCCAGAAGCGACGCATACCCACTGGAAGCACCCTGACACCGTGCACACCTCGCCTTCGCCGGCTTGAGCTGGGGCAGGAACCGCTACGCCAACACCAACAACCATCATTGCTACTGCCAGTGCCAACGAAAAGCCATGCCTTGCTTTCATAAGATCATCCTTGCTTCTTGTGCGCACTCGTAGGTAAGTGCCAAATCAGTAGATACTCCGATCCATTCCCCGTCAATAAGATCACACTGGTAAATTAATGTACCGAAGTGATGCCGACGAGAGAAACACGGGCTACTCAGGTCAGACCTACGGCGGCGAAATGACGAATGCGTAGAGGCTTCCCGACAGCGGGACGGCGTTTGCACCCATGGCCTCATACAGCGAGATAGCCCTGTGGTTACTGGAACGCACATTGTTGATCACAAGCTCACGGCACCCCTTGTCACGCGCCTTCTGCCGCAGCTGCTCAATCACCATACTTCCATAGCCACGTGAGCGCTGCCTTGAATCAATTTCTATCTTCTCCAGCACAAAGCTTTCTCCGGGCTCGAACCAGCCATGAGCACGACCTACCCGGCGGCCATCGAGCCATGGCTCGATGACATAGTGCCGCCGCTGCTGGCTCTCCTCGAAGCGCCAGTCTGTTTTCAATTGGAGATGGTTTGCTTTCAATGGTTGTCTACTTGTCTGCTATGGCCGGACACCTGAGTCAAGCCGGGTCGCCTAGCGGCCAGGGCAAAGGGGAAACAGGGGTCCGGAAACGGGGGCCAGAGTACCTTCTCCGAGCGGATCCGCGCGACCGGCGCGGCGCAACGGACGTAGGCATAGTGTTGGGGTGAGTGCAGCGAAGCCCAACACCGTCACCCTACATCTGCACGGAAGCGTCCACGGGGCGAGCCAATCTGCGCATGCCGAGAGTTCGAGCACCCATCATCTTCCCCGCGTGTTGGGCTTCGCTGCGCTCACCCCAACCTATGCGCTACGAAACACCGGCAGAGCGATATCGACAAACTGTTGCATCGATCGGTTGAATCCGGGGCCATAAGCAGACATCCAAACACTCGATCGCTCAGGCCCTGCCGGCGCGACTCGGAAAGCACTATGTATTGAGCTGAGGGATCTTCGCGAACTCTTCAGCAATGAAGTCCATGAAGACAATGGCTCTCTTCGAGACCAACCGGTTGGCTGCGTACACGATCTGCATGGGCACCGGCGGAGCGGAGAACTCTTCAAGAACGATCTGGAGATCACCAGACCTGAGCCCGTCTTCGAATAGCCAGGCTGGGCCTTGGCCTATGCCAAGACCCGCGCGTACCGACTCGCGTGACGCCTCGGGCGAGTTGACGCGAATTCGGCCCGAGACCGGTATCTCCTCATCCTTGAAACGCCATGTAGCCCCTGATGCAAGCAAGGTGTAGATGACGCAGTCATGATGTTTCAGGTCAGACGGCACCTGCGGTGTCCCTCGCTTTTCCAGGTAGTCCGTGCTGGCCACGCATGCGCGCTTGAAAGACCCGATACGTCGCGCGCGCAGTGAGCTGCTGTCCAGATGCCCGATGCGGATGGCGAGCTCCGCGCCTTCGTCCAGCAAATTGACGAAGCGGTCGCTGATCTGAAGATCGAGCTCCAGATCGGGATACCGCTGCAGGAAGCGGGGCACCAATGGCATGACGTACATGTGGGACAGCGCCGTCGGACACGCCACCCGCAGTAGCCCCGAGGGCATGACGTTTTCCCGCAGCGACATCTCCGATTCGGAGACCGCATCGAGTATGCGACGGACTTCCGCGTAGTAGCGCTCACCTTCGGGGGTCAACACGAGCTTGCGCGTGGAGCGATTGAGCAAGCGTGTCTGGAGATGATCTTCCAGTGCAGCCACATAGCGACTGACGTTGGGCTGGCCAATGCCGATGTCGCGGGCCGCAGCAGAGAAGCTGCCGGTTTCGACCGCACGCGCGAAGCAGGTCATAAGCAGAAACCGATCCATCCAGCCCTCCGGACTATGCCTCATTCGCATAAATGCTATGCGCTGACCGGGTCTTATGGCAATTGATGCATAGGTGCATGCTTTTCGCCAACAAAGATCTGCCACTCCGGCCGGTCCAATCCCCCTAAGGAGCACCCCATGTCACGTCTTGCAGGCAAACGTACCCTCATTACCGGCGGCACCAGTGGCATCGGCCTGGAGACCGCCAAGCAATTCTTGGCCGAAGGCGCACGCGTCATCGTCACTGGCGTGAATCCGGACTCCATCACCAAGGCGAAGGCGACCCTCGGGAGCGACGTTCTCGTACTGCGGGCCGACTCCGGCAGCGTCGCCGCGCAGCAGGAACTGGCCCGGGCCGTACAGGCTCATTTTGGCCAACTGGACGTCGCATTCCTCAACGCCGGTGTGGCGGTCTGGACGCCGATCGAGCAATGGAGCGAGCAGGCGTTCGATGCGTCCTTCAATGTCAACGTGAAGGGGCCGTACTTCCTCATGCAGTCGCTGCTGCCGGTCTTCTCGACGCCTGCGTCGGTCGTGTTCAACACCTCCGTCAGCGCTCATGTGGGCGCCGCCCGGTCCTCCGTCTACGCCGCGACCAAAGCTGCGTTGCTGAGCATGACGAAGACGCTTTCAGGCGAACTGTTAGGTCGAGGCATCCGCATCAATGCCGTCAGTCCCGGCCCGGTCCAGACGCCGCTCTACGACAAACTCGGCGTCCCCGATGCCTACCGCGCGCAGCTCGACCAGGACATCGCAGCGAGCATTCCGCTTGGGCGCTTCGGCACGCCTGGGGAAATCGCCAAGGCGGTGGTGTACTTGGCCTCCGATGAGTCGAGTTGGACCGTCGGCTCGGAAATCGTCGTCGATGGCGGGCGCCTGCTCAACGGCTGAGCCCATAGGTTGGGGTGAGCGCAGCGAACCCCAACAACTTCAGCCCTCCCCCGCACGGAAATCATCCTCAGGCGCCCCAGCCCAATCCTCCGGCATCTCGCCCCGCCCGATACACCGATGGATCGAGCTAAAAGGCCAGTCCGCAGCGCGTGCCGCGTAGCCATGCTTCACCGGATTGATGTGCACATAATCCACATGCCGCCGAAGGTCGTCTTCGTCGGTGATCAGATGTTCCCAGAAGCGACGTTGCCAGATGCCACGCTCACCCTTGCGGCGCCGCGTGGCGCGTATCCGCTCGCCCTTGGGTATCGCCCGCGAGAATCCCGCCTTGATCAGCATCCAGCGCGTGACGCAGTCGCCGTCACCTTCGGGAAGCGTCCAGACCGCGTGCAGATGGCCCGGTAGACCAACCCATGCCACGATATCGAATGGGTGCCGCTGCTTGACCACGCTGACCGCAGCGCGCAGATCACCGATGCGATCCACCAACAGCGTGCCCGAGCGCTCAGCCAGGTTGACCGTGAAGAAATAGGTGCCGCCTTCCTGGCGGGTGCGCCGATAGTCCATGACCCATCATCTTCCCCGCATGTTGCGGTTCGCAAGCTCACCCCACCCGATGCCGCTGGTCGGACTACCCTTTCAGGATGGCGGGCAGTTCAAAGCCCTCCAACCCCTTTTCCGCATCAGCAGGCAGAAAGAGGTCGACATTGAATGGGGCGGAATCCGACGCCGCAACGACGATTCCTTCGCCAGTCGCGCTGTGAAGCAGCACCCCCGCCAGAACGCGCGCCCGGTTGGCCGCCTGTGGGGAGGCAGGACCTCGACCGGCGAAATGGGTATACGGATCCGAACCCACGGTCGGCCACGTTGCTCCCCGCTCGGTCCATTCGACTCTCCAGAGAGGAATCGCCCGCTCGATGACGAAAGGCCGAGCCAACTCGCACCACGCGGGTCGTGCATCCGCCTCGCGGCCTCCATGGATCGGAAAGACATCAAACCGAGGGCCTGCCGAACGCTCTTCCGTCCGGAAGACAAAAGGGACGCCCCCGACGATCCGCAAGGCGACGAACAGATGCCAGTACCCGTCGTCCTGGGCATAGGCGTCTATCGTCGCGCCCAACAAGGGGGCGAGATCAAGCTCAGCAGTGAACTCAGGCACCTGCACGTGCACTCCTGTCGCGAGCGTGGCCGCTATCGTAGGCGAATGGCGCTCAGCGTACCTTTTCGCCAGCCCTCTTACCCGCCACGCTTCGCCTTGTGATACGCCACCAGCGCATTCGCATGCCCGTGGCCCATCTTGTGTTCCGTCTTCAGCAGGGCCACCTGCTCCATGTGCTTGCGGTCGCTGACGGCATCCAGGACCTTGAACCAGTGTTCCACCGGCTTGCCGTACTGCTTCTCTATCGAGGGGAAGTAGGAAGCCGGGCCTTTCACCTTCTCGTTCGTCGTCATGCATCGTTCCTCATAGTGGAATGAAGCAGCGGCCGCCACGCTGGCGACCTGACCTGCCCCTGCCTATCCGACGAAGGAGCAGACAGCGGATCGACACCGCCGGCTCCGCTGACGGCGCCCCTCCCCGCACACAGAAACGGCCCCGCACCGCGGGGCCGTTCCGTTTCCCTCATGTGCCTGGCGACACGCTGCTAGCCGTTGCCCCCGCTCTCCCCCACCGGCTCATCCGACGCGTGCGGGCTGACGCGCCAGCGGGCGCCCAGGTTGCGGCGGGCTTCGTCCAGACCCTTGCCCTTCCCGGCCACCTTCAGCACGCCGTACACCTCCAGCGCCGCCACCATCAGGTCGCTGCCCAGCGCCATCTCGGTGTCGGTGATGCGCTGGTAGAGATGAGCGATGCGCAGGATGCGCGGGCGCAGCAGGTCCAGCGTCTGCTGGTCGCGCTGGAAGGCTTCGATGTCGAAGTCGCGCGCCATGATGCCGCTGTGTTGCTGCGCCACGTTCAGCGCGGCGCGGCAGAAGGCTTCCGACTTCTCCCCCATCTTCATCAGGCCACGCCGCTGCTCCGGCGTCAGCGAGACCAGGCTGGCCAGGCTGCTTTCCATCTGCGTGATGGCGGCATCCAGCGGGTCGAGGATGGCGGTGTCGATCTGCATGTCTACGAGGTTCTGACTCATTGTCGCTCCTTGATTCCGTGTCAGGTAATGCCGCCGTATCCGACGGCACGGCCACGCTACCCCGTCTGGTGTGTGCATCCAAGCCGATGACAGCGCGAAATGACTCACACTGGAAGCGGACACGGACACGACCGCACGGCTGCCCCTGCGCGGCACGCCTCTACTGTGAGAAACCGAACCAGAAAGGTGCGCGCACATGCGCTTGAGGTGAGATGACGAGGCACTTTTCCTCGCCCGCAAGGCATTTCGGTCTGCCAGCAAGGAAGATCTCCCTGGCCGCGAACTTTCAAGGTGAGATGACAAGGAAATTTGCCTTGGCATCGAGGTGCTTTCAGCTGAGGCGACGAGGAAATTTTCCCTGCCGTCGACGCCTTCCGGTTCGGGCACAACGCTTTTCGCCTCGGCGTTGAACCATCGAGGTGCGGAAGCGAGGTTCAAAGACTCGGCGGCGAGGAAAATTTCCTGCAGCGACTCGAGGCGCGACAGGCAAACGTACTTTGCTCCCACTTTCCTGAGCCCTGTTTCCGCGGCATTCGGGATCCTTTCAAGGTTTTCAAGCACGCGGCGGCCAACCGTTCCCAAGCGGCCTGGCGCAGCGCGTTCACCCACCCCGCTCACTGCATGCGCGCATGCACCTGCGCACAACGCGGCCCTGCGTGTGCGCATCCATGTAAATGAATGTAGCTGATTCTCCTTGATGGGCTGACGAGCGGTATGCGACCGCTGGCCCGTGCTCACGGACCTGCGCGTTGTTCCCGTTGAAGCAGGGCGGTACACGATCGCCAGCACGTGATCCGGACGCGACACGTAGACGCATGACCGGAGCGCGCCGCGCAATACACACATCGTGCGGTTTCCTCCCTGCTGCAGCTGCGGCGCAGTCCTCCCCCGGACGCACGCGCCGCCACGCTCGCCCATCCACGGCGAAGGCAGTTCACCCGATAGGAGATCTGGACATGGCAACCAAGAAGACCCCGGCATCGCGCAGCGCAGGCCGCGGATCCAATGATGGCGGCAACGGCAGGACGGGCGAGTTCAGGGGCGCAGGACCCGTACGCACCGCACTGATCCGTGGCGACACCTTCGGCGTCAGGCCGGTGCAGTACGTGGAGGTGGACGGGATGGCGATGTTCGAGGGCGACATCGTCCTGGGCACCGTGGAAGAAGTCGAACGCATGTCGGACATGCTGCGCGAGGAAAGCGCGGCGGGCGTCGTGCACGCGGTGATGATCTCCGGCGCGCAGTTCCAGTGGCCGAACTGCCGGGTGCCCTTCACCATCGACCCGGCGCTGCCCAACCAGCAGCGGGTCACCGACGCCATCGCCCACTGGGAAGCCAACACCCGCTTCCGCTTCATCGCCAGGACCACCGAAGCCGACTTCGTTACCTTCCGCACGGGCTCGGGATGTTCCGCGCAGGTCGGACGCCGCGGTGGCCAGCAGTTCGTCAACCTCGCGGCGGGTTGCACGCTGGGCAACACCATCCACGAGATCGGCCACGTGGTGGGGCTGTGGCACGAACAGAGCCGCGAGGATCGCGACATGTTCGTCCGCATCAACTGGGACAGAATCCAGCCGGGTTTCGAGCACAACTTCAACCAGCACATCACCGATGGCGATGACATCGGGCCATACGACTACGGCTCGATCATGCACTACCCGCTGAATGCGTTCTCCACCGACGGCAGCAACACCATCACGCCCATCGGCACGGTACCGCCGGGCACGACGATCGGCCAGCGCAACGGACTGTCGGCAGGCGACATCGCAGCGGTCAACTCGCGCTGCCCGGCCGTCACCATCAAGGAGCAGATCAAGGACAACATCGCCGACACCCGCAAGGAGCAGATCTTCGATACGCGCAAGGAGCAGATCAAGGATGTGCGGCTCGATACGCGCAAGGAACTGATTACGGACACGCTGAAGGAGCAGATCCGCGACACGATCAAGGAAGGCATCTTCGATCCCGGCCCCACCCTGGCCGAAAACGTGCTCACGCCAGGCCTGCCGCAGATCTCGGTCAATCCGCAGCTCAATCCTTCGCTCGGGGGCGCGGCGCCGTTCGCCGTGGTCACGCCGCACCAGGACGGTACCGCCACTGGCACGGCAGGCACGGCCGCAGAACTGGACGGTCATCTCCAGCAACTGGCCGACGAACTGGGCCGGCTGGATGCCGCGCGCGGCTCCCTGCAGGCGCAGTACGACCAGACACGCGCGCTCCTGGAGCAGTTGCTGCGCCAGGAAGACGGCGCGGCAGGCTGAAGGAGACCCCCATGATCGTGGTGATCTCCCACCCGGACGACGCGCATGCCATGCGCGTGGTCCGTTGCCTGGAAGAGCGCGGCGAACCCGTGCTGTTGCTGGACCTGGCCCAGCTCCCCCGTCGCGCGACGCTGACGGTGGACTATCGGCACGGGCCGCGCCCGCGCATCCGCTATCGCACCGACGATGGCCAGGTGCACCGGCTGGACCAGGCCAGCGCCGTGTGGTGGCGCCGGCCACAGGCGCCGGACCTGTCGGACGTGAGCGATCCGCAGACCCACCTGTTCACGGCCAATGAGTGGAACGAGGGGCTCAACGGCCTCTGGCAGCTGATGCTGGACGCGCGCTGGATGAACGACCCGAACCGCGACGATGCCGCTTCGCGCAAGGCACGCCAGTTGCGCGTGGCGGCCGAAGTGGGTTTGCGCACGCCCCGCACGCTGATCACGTCCGACCCCGACGAGGCGCGCAGCTTCATCAGCGAACTCGCGCCGCTGGACGTCATCTACAAGACGTTCTCGTGCACCCATGCGATCTGGCGCGAAACCCGCCTGCTGCAGCCTGCGGACCATGCGCAGCTGGATACGGTCCGCGTGGCCCCGGTGATCTTCCAGGAGTACGTCCGCGCCCAGGCCGACCTGCGCGTCACGGCGGTGGATGGCGCGCTCTTCGCTGCGTCCATCGCCTGGACACCGCGCGCCGGCTCCATCGATTTCCGCCGCAATGTGGGGGAGGCGACGATCACGGCCGAGGTCTTGCCCGCCGACGTGCAGGCACGCCTGCTGGCACTGATGGAACGGCTGGGGCTGACGTACGGTGCGATCGACCTGCGGCGTACGCCGGAGGGCGAGTACTACTTCTTCGAAGTGAACACGGCGGGCGAATTTCTTTTCATCGAGGATCGTACGGGCCTTCCCATCGCCTCCGCCATCGCCGACTGGCTCGCCGGACGTCCGGCTATCCGATCCGACGCAGTTCCACGCGCATCCGCCCGGACGTTCGCGATGTCAGCGGATACGATTGCGTCGTGATGTAGTCGCCGGCCGACACCCTGCCATCGCCATCCGCGTCGAGATGGACCCAGACGATGGCGTCGGCCGGCACCGTGTCCAGTCGCAGCTCCACGGGGAACAGCGAGGCGTGCAGCGGCACCCGGGTTTCCAGGCGATGCAGTACGCGCGCGGGCGCATCGGCCCAGGACGCATCGCGCACCTCGATGCGCAACGCCCCGCCCTGCGGCAGCTCGGCCCCATCCATGCTTGCGATGTCCAGCCAGATGCTCATGAGGCCGAGTATAAGGAAATGCCGGCAGTCCGCGCCGGCATCGCTTGCCATCCGTCGGGCGACGCCGGCACGTCCAATCCGACGATGGTGGCCGGTGCATCGCCGGATTCACTGCCTAGGGCTGCGACCTGAGCTTCGCCGCCCGGTACTGCCCCTTGTCGCCGGCACGCGGCCCGGCCGGATCGGCGTTGGTGCAGACCACACCCCCGCAGATCACCGCATCCGAGGCATAGAAGGCCTGCACGACCGGCACGGCGTGTTCATAGCGCTGGAGCTCGTCTTTCGTGGCGGACAGTTCGCGTCGGTAGTAGCCCAGCACCGTCCAGGCCACCAACAGCACCAGCAAGAGGGTGGTGCCGATGGCAACAAGCCACAGCCACACCGTTCTGCCCACGCTGCGCAGCTGCGCGGACGTGGCGGATACGGCATGGCCGTACTCGGCGGCAACGGGAGAAACCGCTTCACGGGCATCCCGCGCAATCCGCGTGCCCGCGCCCTCGACGACAGCGGCGACATCGCGGCGGAACTGGCCTGCTTCCTGCCGCAACGACTGTACTTGCTCCGTGATCGTCGCACTCATGCGCGCCTCGCGCTGGACCATTTCGGCACGCAGCAGCATCAGCGCCTTGATGGCATCCGATGGTGTGGCGGCAGCCGGCACCGTATTGACGTCGTCCATGACACCTCCTTCTTCTCGACTTCCGTGTGGATGGGATCTTCAGATGATCAGCTAGCGCGCCATCTGCCGGTCCTGGGCCTGGGCCTGCTCGGCGGCCTGGTGCTGGGAGAGCCATTGGTCTCCCTGTGCTTCCATGTGCCGGCCTTCTGCGGAGCGTGCAAAATCGGTTGCCGCTCGATCGGCGGCCGCGCTATCGCCTGACAGGATGGCCGCGAGGTAGTTGTCCACCATCAATTCATTGAATGGCCCGGGCAGGTCGCGATGCGTGCCCTGACGCTGATCCACTTCCCGGTCTCGCGGTTGCTGCGGTTGTGGGGCGTCCTGTAGCTCTCTGCGACGCACCACTTCGGTCGCTTCCTGCAGCCCTTGTTCCACCGCCCGGGAATTGATCGCGTCGCGGGTACGTTCATCGGCCAATCCGTTCGCGGGAGCAATGCCCGCGCCGTCCTGGAATCGGCGAACGACCTCCAAGGTGGCGTTGTCGTAGCTGCGACTGATGGCCAACGGCCGCCCATTGCTTCCGCGAAAGCCGAGCCCCTGCAACTGCTCCTGCAACTCGGCGACCGCATCGCCACGCTCACCGGGGCCGAGAACCCCATCGTTCAACGGCCCGTGTAAATCCATGATGGTCTTGAGCCGGAAGTCTGGATTGGCCCGCAAGACATCGCCTCGGATCCGGTCGAACAATGCCTGATCCACCGTTCCGGTCAGCGGGTCGATTCCCGCCGTGCGCTGGTAGGTGCTCACGGCCTGTTCGGTCGAACGCCCGAAGTCGCCGTCTGGAGACAATCTCTGGCCCGCTGCATTCGTAATGTTCAAAGCGGCAAGGTACTGCTGCAGTTCGAACGCGCGCGCGTTGGCGTCACCACGCTGAAGCGGCGTATCGGCCTGGCGCGCTTCCGGCACCGGCGTCAAATCGACGCCATGACGTTGGACTGAGGTGACCAGATCGTCTACACCCTGCTCCCAATTCCGTGCGAGTGCGGCGACATCAGCGGCCCGGTCGGTGCCGTTCACGATCCTTCGGGCGTTTAGATAGTCGACAGTGTCGGCAGTGATGTAGTCGTCCAGTCCGCGCCCTGTGAACAGGCCGTCACGCATGCCGACAACGAGGACCCTGGAAGCTACTTCCGGTTCCGCTGCGAGGACGGGTTCACGCGCCAGCTCGTCGCCTCGCCCAAGCGATCCACCGACGTGCTGGTAGTTCCGCCAATGGGTGAGGTGTGCGTAACCACGGCCGAAGTATTCCTCGCCGCCCATGTAACCGTCTTGCTCATTGCCTTCATAGCCCTTTCGCGCCGCTTGCTTGCGACCGTGCACCTCTTCGGGGCTGGTGAAGTTCTGGCTTTCGTGCTCTGCGGTCGCCAATACGTAGGCGATCTGACGTTCATCCGTGACCCCCTCTTCCATACAGGTCCGCACGATCAGACGAACCGCCTGGTCGCGGGTGATCGGGGAAACTGCACTGCGTCCGTATCCATCGCTCATCGACTTGGTTCTCCTTCCAGTTTCATCCATGAATCATCGAAGATTTCTTCACCCTCCAGGGCATGCTCGCCGCAGGTGGTGTAGTCCCTGCTCGCCAACAACTCCGCTGTGCTGCCACGAACGCCGATCACCTTTTCGCCTCGATCGCATGGCCCGCTGCGATACCAGGCAAACAGGCGACCATCGACGATGCGCGACAGGGAATGCCACTCCATCAGCTTCGCCAACCCCTTGTTCTCCACGAGGCGACGGGGCCCCGCGTCATACAGAAAGTAGGTGTAAGACGGATCGCCATAGGTGCCGTCGGAGCCACTCCAGACGACAAGATCTTCGTATCCGTCGTCGTTGATGTCGGACAGCATGATGCCGTGCCAACCCTCGGCGAACCCTTTGTCCAGGGATCCGCGATAGCCGGTCTCATCAGGACTGTCGGGCGGGATTGCCCTAGGAAGCCAGACTTCCGGCAGTAGCAGCGTCTGACGGCGTAACGTCGGAGTCGAAACAGTCACACGGGCGTTGCTGCATATCAGCTTGCTGATCATCCGGCTGGAACAACCATCCGACTCCAGGGTGATCACTGCATCACCAAGGCGCATCTCCATGAACCCGTTGTCGTCGGGCATGTCCTTGGCGTGAATCTGCTCCACCATGGACCGCTGGATGCTATCGGATCGCAACTTCGACCCGCCCTGACAGCCCGAAAGTATCGCGAGAAGAAGCACGCTCAAGAAGAGCTCTCGCCAGCATCCGTAGCGCTGCATCTGGTCGTCGCGCTCTTGCCGAAATGGCTCGACTACCCGGCACGCCGACGCGCGGATGTCGATAGCCATGTCAATGACCGGATAGTGATTCGTCATGTTGCCCTCCTGGCTGTTGGTGCGTCCTCAGTCGAGGTATCTGTCAGCGCTACTGTCGCACCGCCGACCGAAAACCGGTGGACGCGATGATCGGCATGGCCAGAGCGTGGCGGGTACTGTTTCGTGCAGCTTCATGCGCCTCCCGTTCCAGACCAGAAATCCGAAGTGCGCAACGCTCCCGGCTCCCCAGTACTGATCCTTGAATGCGCGCGGATCCGATGCCGGCATATCGGGTGGCACATACTCGCCCTCCTGCACGGGGCGCCCATCGCGCTACCGTCGCAGTCCGCACCGACTTCCATGGCGAAACCAGTGGATTCGCGACGCTCGGCCCTCCCAGCCTCCGATACGCCTAAACGGAAATCCGTCAGCTCTTCTGAAGATTCAGAACCAGACGCCCCCGAGGACCTGCAGGCTGCTATTGGCAGCACTAGAGCCAAACCTGTCAATACGGCGAAGAACTTGAGTAACACGCTACAACCTCCTGTCGAGCGAAACTCCCGTACTGGCATTTTTCGGAAATGCTCTGAGTTCATTGCCGAGCTTCCTAGATACACCAATTTCTCGATGAAAGCACTTGTCCGCTCTCACACACATGGCGCCTTCTGAATGTCTTCTCACATAAACAAAAAAAACCCCGGCCAAAGCCGGGGTTCTTCCTGCACCTCCCTGTGCTCCCCTCGGGGGCAATCCTCAGAAGGTGATGCTCCAACTGTTGATGTAGCCGGTGTCGATGCTGGCACGGTCGCGCGCACGCAGGCTCCAGTTGCCGTTGAGCGCTTCGCTGGACAGGTTCACCGTGTAGGTGGTGTTGATGTTGTCGGCGCTGCCGCCGCTGCGGTTATGCAGCACGTACACCGAACCATCCGGTGCGACCAAGTCCACGATCAGGTCACCGATGTAGGTGTGCACGATGTTGACTGCGACTTGCGCGTTGCTTGGCGCGTTGCCCGTGCGGCCGGATACGGCGATGGTGCTGGTTACACCGGTCGTGTTGTTATCGGGAATGCTGACATCGGTGCCGTTGGTGTAGGTCTGCGTGCCGCCGCCCGGCGGCGTGCCGCCCTGCGCCGCCACCACCGCGCCATCGGCGTTGGCGATGCCCGCACCGCAACCGCCCGAGCATGTGCCCGGCAGTGCGCGCGCCGTGCTCTTCAACATGCTTTCCACCTGTGCTGGCGTAAGCGGTGAAGGCGCGGCGGCCTGCATCAGCGCCACTACGCCCGCCACGTGCGGCGCCGCCATCGACGTGCCGTTGTACGACGCGTAGCTGGCACTGCCGGCGGTGGTGGTGCCGGTGTTGAGCGTGGACAGGATGCTCGCGCCCGGCGCGGAGATGTCGATGCCGGTGCCGTAGTTGGAGAAGCTGGCGCGCGAACCGGCCGACGTGGTGGCCGCTACGGCGACCACGTTCGGGCAGTTCGCCGGCACGGCGCTGGACACGTTGGTGTTGCTGTTGCCGGCCGCCACCACCACCGTGGTGCCACGGCCGACGGCGCCGTTGATGGCGTTCTGGTACGTGGCCGAGCAGGTACCGCCGCCACCCAGGGACATGTTGATCACTTCAGCGGGATTGGCGTTGGCGGGAATGCCGCTGACCGTGCCGCCCGAGGCCCAGGTGATGGCGTCGGCGATGTCGGAGGTCAGGCCACCGCAGCGGCCCAGCACGCGCACCGGTACCACCTTGGCGCCGAACGCGGTGCCGGCCACGCCGGTGGCGTTGTTCGTCACCGCCGCGACCGTGCCGGCCACGTGGGTGCCGTGCCAACTGGAGTTGGTCACCGGCGAGCCGGCATAGCACTCGCCTGCGACGGGATTCCAGTCGCCTTCGTCGTTCGGGTTGGAATCGCGGCCGTTGCCATCGCGCGACACGAAGGTGTCGCTGATGAAATCGTAGCCCGGCAGGATGTTCGCGTTGAGGTCGGCGTGATTGGTGATGCCGGTGTCGATGACGGCCACCACCACGCCCGCACCGGTGGACTTGTCCCAGGCAGGCCGCACGTTGATGCCCGAGGTGGTGGTGCCGAAGCCCCACTGCTCGGAGAAGCGCGTGTCGTTCGGTGTCAGCAATGCGTACATGCGCTGGTCGACTTCGACGTATTCCACGTTCGGATCGGCCGCCAGCTGGCGCATCAGCGATTCGGCCTCCACCCGGTCCAGCTTGCGGTCGGCGCGCACGACGTCCGCACCACCCGCTGCCAGGCGGCGCAGCTTCTGCAGGCCCAGCGCACGGCCACCGCGCTTGGCCACCCCGGTGCTGGCGGCCGTGCTCAGCGAGCGCTGCAACTGCGATGCATCACCGCTTTCGGCACTGCCATCGCGGTATTTCACGATGAAACGATCGTAGCCGCCGGGTTCTTCCACTTGCAGACCGCTCATGTCCACACGACCCGCCATCGCAGGCAACGCATACAACGAGGCGATCACGGCCGACGACAGGCACAGGAGGCGGAGGCACGAACCACGCTTTGCAATTGCAGACATCAGACTCTCCCTCAAAGGTTGAAAGCCGCGAATGCGGCAAAAGCCCGGTCGAGGGCGCATGGCTGGCACGGGAGGGGGTGGACGGGCGGTTGCGTTCGACCGGGTACACGACCACGCAGTGCGTGGCGCATCCAGAAACTAGCGGAGCGCGACCCGATGAATCAGCGATGAAAGACACACTTCGCGACAGCATGTTGCAAACGTAATCGTTGGGCTACACGCATGTAGCGAAGTCACCGGTGGACAGCGACGCGTAGATTCATTTACGTGGTGGAGGCGTGAGGGTGCGCGAATTTTTTATTCGCAGCAGCGCGGTCTCCCTACGCAAAAAAGCCCGCTTTTCAGCGGGCTTTTCATCGACCGGGCGGCGAGGATCAATCGCGCAGCTTCACCAGCCAGCCATGGCGATCCGGAAGGCGCCCGTACTGGATGTCGGTCAGTTCCTTGCGGATGCCCATCGTCACTTCACCTGCTGGCGCACCGATGTCGCCCACGGCGAAATCCTTGCCCTTCAACTGGCCGATCGGCGTGATGACGGCGGCGGTGCCGCAGGCGAACACTTCACTGATGTCGCCCGATGCCACGCCCTGCTTCCATTCATCGATGGAGACCTTGCGCTCTTCCACCGCATGGCCGCGGTCGCGCGCGATCTGCAGGATGCTGGAGCGGGTGATGCCCTCCAGGATGCTGCCGGAGAGTTCCGGGGTGACGATGCGGCCATCCTTGTACACCAGGAACACGTTCATGCCGCCGAGTTCTTCCAGGTACTTGCCCTCGACCGGGTCGAGGAAGAGCACCTGCGAGCAACCCTGCGCCTGCGCTTCCTGCTGCGGCAGCAGCGACGCGGCATAGTTGCCACCGCACTTCGCGGCCCCGGTGCCGCCCTTGGCGGCACGCGCATAGTCCTCGGAAAGCCAGATGGACACCGGCGCCACGCCCTTGGCGAAGTACGCGCCGGCCGGGCTGGCGATGACGTAGTAGCCGGCTTCCTGCGCCGCGCGCACGCCGAGGAAGGCTTCGGTGGCGATCATGAAGGGGCGGAAGTACAGGCTCGTCTCCGGCGCCGACGGCACCCACGCGTGATCGACCGCGACCAGCTGGCGCAGCGACTCCACGAACTCGGACACCGGCAACTGGGGCAATGCCAGGCGCGCCGCCGAACGCTGCAGGCGCGCGCCATTGGCGTCGGGGCGGAAGGTCCAGATGGAGCCATCGGCATGCCGGTAGGCCTTGATGCCTTCGAAGATCTCCTGCCCGTAATGCAGCACCGAGGCGGCCGGATCCAACGACAGCGGACCGTAGGCACGCACTTCGGCGTCATGCCAGCCATGCGCCTTGTCCCACGTGATGGAGACCATGTGGTCGGTGAAATGCAGGCCGAACCCGGGGCTGGCGAGGATGGCGTCGCGCTCGACGGACGACTTGGCGTTCGCGGCGGCGTTCACGCGGTAGGTCAACGGGGTGGCGTTCATGACGTTCATCTCTTCCTTCCTGACGGTTCTGCATAACGGGTGGGAGTCGCGCGGGACTCAGAGCATGCCGGTCTCGAGCTTGGCGGCATCGGACATCATGTGGCGGCCCCACGGCGGGTCGAAGACCAGTTCGACATCGGCGTCGGCGACGGTGGGGATCATCTCCAGCTTGCTGCGCACGTCATCCACCAGGATCTCGCCCATGCCGCAGCCGGGGGCGGTCAGCGTCATCTTGACCTCCACGTCGCGCTGGCCGTCGTCGCGCTTGCTGAGGTTGGCTTCGTACACCAGACCCAGGTCGACGATATTGAACGGGATCTCGGGGTCGAAGCAGGTGCGCAGCTGGTTCCACACCAGCGCCTCGACCTCTTCGTCGCTGGCGTTGTCGGGCAGCGACAGCGGCTCGGTGGGCTCCTTGCCGATGGCATCCGCATCCTTGCCGGCAATGCGGAACAGGTTGCCTTCCACGAAAACGGTATAGCTGCCGCCCAGCGCCTGGGTGATGTAGCCATAGCTGCCGGCCGGCAGGGTGACGAGCTCCCCTTGCGGCACCAGGACGGCGGCGCAATCGCGGGAGAATTGGACGGGTTCGCTGCTGCGGGAGTACATGCCGGACCAGATGGGGGCGCGCGTGGGGCGCTGCAAGGCGTCCTATTGTAGCCCCCGCACCCCTGCGGCTGCGTCCAGGCCGTATCCTTGGCGGCCCTTCCGGAGTCTCCATGCCCCCTGCCCCGCGTCGCACCCACCGTTGGCTGCTCCCCTCGATGCTCCTGCTGGGCGGCGGCAGCGTGGTGCTGATCTGGGTGATGCTGGCGCTCTACCTGCAGCGACAGGCCGGCTGGATGGCGCTGCTCGCGGCGGTCGACGTGGTGCTGGTGCTGCGCCTTGCCGGCATGCGCCCGGGCGCCTGGCGCGCCCTTCTCGGTGCGCTGGTGACCGCCGTGATCTGCCTGCTGGCACTGTGGAGCATTTCCGCTACCCAGATGGGCCTCTCGTTCGGCCTCGATCCGTGGGACTCCCTGCTGCGGCTGGGCTTTCACCACGCATGGACACTGGTGACGCTGACCACGACCCCGCTCGATGTGGCCGCTCTCGCGGCGGCCCCCCTCCTGGCCGCGTGGTGGGCGCGCTGACCGGCCGGAGGGACCGGTTCAGTGGCCGCCGTCGAGCGCTTTCAGTTCGCTGACCAGCGCGTTGGCCATCTCGCTGCCGTCGCCGTACAGCATGCGGGTGTTGTCGGCGTAGAACAGCGCGTTCTCGATGCCGGCGAAACCGGTGCCCTTGCCGCGCTTGATGACGATGGTGTTCTTCGAGTTCACCACGTCGAGGATCGGCATGCCGTAGATCGGCGACGCGGGATCGGTCTTCGCGACCGGGTTGACCACGTCGTTGGCGCCGATCACCAGCGAGACGTCGGTATTGGCGAACTCGGGGTTGATGTCGTCCATGTCGGCGATCAGGTCGTAGGGCACGCCGGCTTCGGCCAGCAGCACGTTCATGTGCCCCGGCATGCGGCCGGCGACGGGGTGGATGGCGAACTTCACCTTCACCCCGCGATCCATCAGCTTCTGGCTGAGCTCCCAGATCTTGTGCTGCGCCTGCGCTACCGCCAGGCCGTAGCCCGGCACGATCACCACGCGTTCGGCATACGCCATCATCGCGGCCACGTCCGCAGCCTCGATGGGCTTCATGGAGCCGCCGATTTCCTGCATCGCCGCACTGCCGCCGCCGAAGTTGGAGAACAGCACGTTGCTGATCTTCCGGTTCATCGCCTTGGCCATCAGTCGCGTCAGCAGCATGCCGGCCGCGCCGACCATGGTGCCGGCGATGATCAGCGCCTCGTTGCCCAGCACGTAACCTTCGAACGCCACCGCCAGACCGGTGAAGGCGTTGTACAGCGAAATCACCACCGGCATGTCGGCGCCGCCGATCGGCAGCGTCATCAGCACGCCCAGGGCCAGCGACAGCGCGA
Source organism: Pseudoxanthomonas sp. PXM03 (assembly GCF_014852005.1). Lineage (GTDB taxonomy): Bacteria > Pseudomonadota > Gammaproteobacteria > Xanthomonadales > Xanthomonadaceae > Pseudoxanthomonas_A. The sequence goes on from NZ_JACVAU010000002.1 coordinate 582,903, forward strand.
AGAACGCGACGATCCACGGCATCGCCAGGGTGGTCAGCGCCATCACGCCGCTGGCGATGGCGGCCAGCGCCACCAGCGCGTTGAACCACTGCTGGCCCGGGAAGGTGTAGCGCTTGTCCATGCGCCCGTCGAGCTTGGCCCAGGCGATCACCGAGCCGGTCAGCGAGACCGCACCGATCAGCGCGCCGATGACGGCGAGCGACAGCGTGAACGTCGATGGGGCCGGCTCACCCGACGAGTAGCGCACCAGTTCCACGGCGCCGATGGCAGCCGCCGAACCGCCGCCCATGCCATTGAACAGCGCAACCATCTGCGGCATATCGGTGATCGCCACCTTCTTTCCCCACACCCAGTTCAACCCAACGCCGATGACGATGGCGGCGATCATCAGGCCGATGTTGTGCAGGCCAGGCAGGAAGAACGTGGCAACCGTCGCGATCAGCATGCCCACGCCGGCCCACTGGATGCCGCTGCGCGCCGTCTTGGGACTGGCCATGCGCTGCAGGCCCAGCAGGAACAGCGTGGCGGCGACGAAATAGCTCAGCTTCACCAGGGTGAGCGCGCTCATTTGGCGTCCCCCGGCTTCTTGCTGCTCTTGAACATGTCCAGCATGCGCTCGGTGACCACGTAGCCGCCGGCAGCATTGCCAGCGCCGAGCAGCACGGCGATGAAACCGATGGCCTTCTCCAGCGTGGTATCGGCGTGGCCCAGCACCACCATCGCACCGATCAGCACGATGCCGTGGATGAAGTTGGAGCCGGACATCAGCGGCGTGTGCAGGATCACCGGCACCCGCGAAATGATCACGTGCCCGGCGATGGCCGCCAGCATGAAGATGTACAGCGCCACGAACCCGTCGCTCATCCGCTCCCCCATCCTGTCCACGTTGTCGACACCGTTGCGCGGCGCGCAGGGTGTGTCCGCATCATAACCGCACCTGAACCCGGCGGGTGTCGCTGTCCGGCCTGTCAACCGCGCCCCGCGCAGCGCGTTCCCATGCCTGCACCACCCACCCCCGAGGACCCGACCATGAGACGCATGTCACTGCTGGCACTGACCGTACTGCTGCTGGGCACCACCGGCGTCGCCTCCGCGCGCGATGCAGGAGACCGCATCGACCACCGGCTGGATCGCAAGGGCGACCGCGTGGAGCACCGCATGGATGCGCGCGGCGACCGCATCGAACGGCGCTTCGACCGCAGCGCGCAGTGGGCCGACACCCATGGCCATCCCCGCGCCGCGAAGCACCTGGAGCGCCGTGGCGACCGTATCGACCTCCGCCTGGACCGCAAGGGCGAGCGCGCCGAAGCGCATTGGGACCGTCGCGGCGACCGCATCGACCGCCGCCTGGATCGTCGCGGCTGATTCACGCCACTGGCCGCTAAGCTATGTTGGTGAGCACCGCCCCCAGTCCGTCGCCGGAAACGTCGCCGTCCAGCCCACTGGCGGCGACGCTTGATCTGTTCCTGGCTGACATCGGGCCGCGCGCGTTCCGCTTTGCCGAAGCCGGCCTGCGCCATCGCGAGGACGCACTGGACGCCGTGCAGGACGCCATGATGAAGATGCTGGTGTACGCCGACCGCCCTGCTGCGGAATGGACGCCCTTGTTCTGGAGCATCCTGCGCCGGCGCATCGTCGACCTGCAGCGCCGCGCCGGCTTCCGGCTGCGCTGGCTGCTGCCGACCGGCGACCGCGGCGAAGAAGGCCCGGTGGACTGGGCGCCCGACCACGGCGCCGGCCCCTCGCAGGCGCACGACCAGCGCGAAGCCTACGCGCGCCTCGTGCATGCCCTGCGCGCATTGCCTGCCCGGCAGCGCGAAGCGTTCACCCTGCGCGTGCTGGAAGAACTGGACGTGGCCGACACGGCGCGCGCGATGGGCTGCTCGGAGGGCTCGGTGAAGACGCACCTGTCCCGTGCGCGCGATGCCCTGCAACGGCAACTGGAGGAGTTCCGATGAACCGCACTCACGACAATGACCACGGCTTCGACCAGGAAGCCCGTCGCCTGCACCGGACCGCCCTCGCACAGGTGTCGCCACAGACGCTGATGCAATTGCGCAGCGCCCGCCACGAGAGCCGGCGCAACGCCCCGGCGTCCGGTAGCCCGCGTACGTGGCGCTGGCTCACGGCGACAGCGTTCTCCGCCGTGCTCGCGGTGGGGCTGGGACTGCAATGGCTGCCGCGCACGCCGGATGCCTCCGCACCCACGGCGGCAACCACCATATCGGCGGTTGCTCAGACGGAGAACGACGCCACCGCCGATGATCTCGGCGTGCCGAGCGCGCTCGATGAAGACCCCGACCTGTATCTGTGGCTGGCTTCCGCCGATGCCCAACCCCTCGCCATGGAGTCGACCCCATGATGGTCCGTACCCTCCGTCTTTTCTTCCTCGGCCTGCTGCTCGCCAGCGGCCATGCATGGGCGCAGTCCGCACCCGCGCCGCTGCCTGCGTGGGAAAAGCTCACGCCCGAGCAGCGCGAGGCCCTCATCGCACCCGTGCGCGACCGCTGGAACCGCGAGCCGGACGAGCGCGGCCGCATGATGGAGCGTGCACAGCGCTGGCAGGCGCTCACGCCCGAACAACGTGCGCAGGCACGGCATGGCATGAAGCGCTTCGAAGGCATGAGCCCCGATCAGCGCCGACAGGCACGCGCGCTCTACGGCCGCATGAAGACGCTCACCCCCGAACAGCGCGCCGAGCTGCGCGAGCAATGGAAGAAGATGACACCCGAACAACGCGAGGCATGGATGCGCGACAACGCGCCGCCACCGCGTGACCGCGACCGGCGGCCAGACCGCTGAGATCCGCCGTCAGGGGACGGCGGGCGTCGCCAATGGCCTTTCCGGCCACACTGTCTTCGCCAGCAGTTCGTCGTCCCAGTCGAACTGCAGGGCGCCGTCCTTGACGAACAGCGCGACGAAGTTCAGCACGTTACGGGCGTACATCTCGCTGGCGTGCACCGCGCCCAGGCTGGCGAGGTTCAGGGGTCCGGCCACGGTCACGCCGTTGTACGAATAAGTCTCGCCGGGACGTGTCAGCTCGCAGTTACCGCCGGTTTCGGCGGCCAGATCGACGATGACGCTGCCCGGCTTCATGCCGTCCACCATCGCCGTGGTGATGATCTTCGGCGCCGGGCGGCCCGGGACAGCCGCCGTGCAGACCACGACATCGATGCCTTTCAGATGATCGGCCAGTCGCTGCTGCTGCAGCGCGCGCTCTTCGTCCGTCAGCTGGCGCGCATACCCGCCATCGCCCGCCGCGCTGACACCCAAGTCCAGGAACTTCCCGCCCAGCGATTCGATCTGCTCGCGCGTCTCCGGACGCACGTCGAAGCCCTCCACCTGCGCGCCCAGGCGCTTGGCCGTGGCGACGCCCTGCAGGCCCGCCACGCCGGCGCCCACGATCAACACCTTCGAGGGCCGGATGGTGCCGGCGGCCGTGGTCAGCATGGGGAAGAAGCGCGGCGCCAGCTGCGCGGCGATCAGCACTGCCTTGTAACCGGCCATGCCCGCCTGCGAACTCAGCACATCCATCGCCTGCGCACGCGTGGTGCGCGGCAGCCGCTCGAGCGGGAACGCCTGGATGCCGCGTGCGCGAAGGGCTTCGTCGCGCGCGGGATCGGCCGACGGCTGCAGCACGCCCACCAGCGTGGCGCCCGTCTTGAACTGGCGGATCGCGTCTGGCGCGGGCGGCTGCACGCATAGCAGCAGGTCGGCACCCTGCCGGCCTTCGCCATCGACAAGCTCCGCCCCTGCATCGGCATACGCCTGATCGACGAAACCGGCTGCCTGGCCCGCGTCGCGCTCCACGGTCACCCGTGCGCCTGCGGCCAGCATTTTGCGGACCGTTTCCGGCGTCGCGGCCACGCGGCGCTCACCAGTCGCGGTTTCCTTCAGTACCCGAACTTCGACCGCCATGCGCCCCTCGTCGTTAGGTCATCCGTGTCGCGATGCTAACAGAGCGCGGCATCCCCGCGCGGAAGCGGAGGACCGACGGTCCCGGCGTGTGCTCAGACCGCCGCGGCGGGCGACGGTGCGGGTTCGAGGCGCTCGATCACGCCCTGCATGGCACTGTCGAAGGCGTCCTCGCTCTGGTGCGTACGCAGGCGGCCCAGGCGCACCATCGCGGCCAGTTCTTCCGGCGAAGCGACGCAGAAACGTACGCCGCGGCGATTGACGAACAGCAGGCGTGAGGAGATCGGGCTGACCCACGACAGCTTGCCCGCCTGCACCTTGTTGTCCTTGTCGATGAAGTCGAGCCAGGTGCCGATCGCAAGATTGCGGAAGTGGTCGGCATCGCTGTGGTCGAACTCGAGCGTATCCGCGCCGGCGACCAACTGGATCGGCGTGGCTTCCTCGTCGATGACCGGCTTCGGCAGCACCACCTGCGGCAGTTCCGGCAGCGCTTTTTCCAGGTCCGGCCGCGCGGCGGCCACCGCCTGCAGCGTGTCGTGCAGGGCATCCACCGCACCGCCGGCGGCATCCTGGTTCATGCCGACGCTGGCGAAGACCTTCAGCAGCGCCGGTCGCCACGCCTGCAACCAGGGCTTGCCGACGACATGGCGCTGCGCTTCGGTGAGTTCTTCCAGCACGCCGTCCGCCAGGGTGAGCGACTCGCGCAGGCCGTCGCCGTCCTCGCCTTCGCGCAGTACCGTCATGGTGACGTGGTGCGCCCACGGCTGGCGCAGGAAATCCTCGATGGCCTGAGGCACGCGGCGATCCGCGAGGCGTTCGTCCAGTTCGGTGTTCATGCGCGCGCGCGCGGCTTCAAGGCGTTCCTGTCCGCGCTGGATTTCGGCGGCGCGGCGTTCGGCGATCTCGATGCGGCGGCGATGCTGCTCCAGGAACGCACGGAATTCTTCTTCCAGCGTCAGGAAGATCGCGAGGTTCTCGTTGAACTCGGCGACCAGGCGGTCGACCACCTCTTCCACCTTGGTCAGCAAGGTGCGCTCGGCGGCGCTCTCGCCGTTGTTGCCTTCGCAGGCCTCCGCCAGCACGTTGAGCAAGCGGCGCGCCGGGTGCGTCTTCTGCACGAACATGCGCCGGTCCAGCAGCGCCACCTTGACGAACGGCACCACGAGGCGACCGATCAGCTCGCGCGGACGGCCTTCCAGGTCGCGCTCGTCCAGCATCACATCGAACAGCATGCCGACCAGGTCGATCGCATCCTCGTCGACGGGCGCCAGGCGCGCGGTGGACGGGTCCACGCCCAGCTGCATGGCGCTGCTGAGTACTTCGTTCTTCAACCGCTGCGCCAGTGACTCCCCGTTGTCGCCGATCGCTGCACGCAGCGTGGCGCTGGGCGTGGCCTGCAACAGGGACAGCACCGACAGCATTTCCCGCTGCGAGAGGTCACGCTGGCGCTGGTCGGCCGCGCGCGCTTCCGCTGCATCGCCCGCATCGCGACCACGGCGCGACTCCTGCAACAGGTGGTGCAGGGCTTCAAGCAGGACGCCTTGCGCACCGGGCGCGGCGCCGTAGCCCGGAGGCACGTCGCCGAAGCCGCCCATCATCGGGGCGGCGCGCGTCGCTTCGAGGCCACGGCTCACGCCCGCCATCCGATTGAGGAAACGCGCTGCCCACGCGGGTGCGCCGGGCTCTTCGCCACCGTCACCCTCGTTTTCCATGTCCGGCGGTGCGCCGGCCTCGGGCTTCGGCGCGCGGCGCGATGGCAGTTCCGGCATCACGCCGACCTGCATGAGGCGCTGATCCAGCGACGCATAGATGCGCGCAATCGCGGGCACGAGGTCCCGTTCGCACAGCTTGATCACCACCAGCCGGACCTCGGGTGCGAGGTCGCACGCCGAAAACGCCTGGTGGACGGCCACGCCGATGTGCTCGGGGCCGATGGGGTTGAGCTCCACGTCAAGCACGACATCGCCGGCGATCCAGCCCAGGCGGCGGTCCAGCCGGGCGAGGACAGGCTTGCAGTCGCGCTGGATGACACTGGCCAGGTTGCGCACCGCCAGCCGGGACTCCAGCTCCTGGTCCGTTATCAGGGTCAGTCCGTCTTCCGACCCCTGCGCGAACGCGCGCTCCATGGACAGCGGCTGCCCTTCCTGCAGCGCGCTCCAGGCCCGCTGCAGATGGGCGCGGAAGCGCACGATGATGTCTTCGCGGCGGCGGCGCAGTTCGCGCATCGCGTCGAGGAAGGCCATCTGCGAGGGACCGGCCCGCTCGGCGCGGTCGAACAGCGCATCGTCGAAACGACCCAACGCCACCGCGAAGGCGTCCACCAGCGGCGGGATCGCGGCGTCACGCGCCTGGTCCAGCAGGCGCGTGTCCCGACCGGGCCGATCGGCGATATTGAGGACGTTCGACATGCGCAAGGTTCCCCGCCTTGGCAGGCGAAAGGAGTTCGGGGGATGCGGACCGGGGATCCGCCATGACATCGTAGGAAATCCGGCGGACCGGCAACCGTGATGGCCTCGGCATTTTAGTGCCATGCAACACGATGTGGCACGGTAAACTTGACGCATGTCGCTTACCGATCCCCTGCACGCCCTCGACGCACGCCGTTCCGTGCCCTCCAAACAACTCGGCGAACCCGGCCCTGACGACGCCACGCTGCTGCGGATGCTCGCCTCCGCCGTCCGCGTACCGGATCACGGCAAGCTGGTGCCGTTCCGCTTCATCCGCATCCAGGGCGACGCCAGGCATGCGCTGGGCGAATATCTGGCGGCACGCACCTTGCATCTCGATCCCGCTGCGGCGGACGCCGTGATCGCCAAGGACCGAGCGCGCTTCTCGCACGCGCCGGTCATCATCACCGTGGTCGCGCGCCTCACCTCGGGCCACAAGGTGCCGGAACAGGAGCAGCTGCTCACGGCCGGCAGCGTCTGTTTCGCCCTGCTGCAATCCGCGCAGGCACTCGGCTTCGGCGCGCAATGGCTGACCGGCTGGATGGCGTACGACGATGCCGTGGCGGAAACGCTCGGCCTGGCTGCGAACGAGAGGATCGCCGGCTTCATCCACATCGGCACACCGCTGCTGGACGCACCCGAACGCGAACGTCCGGATCCTGCGGCTCTGCTGAGCGACTGGGCGCCCCATGCCTGAGCAGGCCGTCATGCGCCCGCTCCATCTGGTCGACGCCAGCCTGTACGTGTTCCGCGCCTGGCACTCGATGCCGGACGAATTCCAGGATGCCGATGGCTGGCCCACCAACGCGGTGCACGGCTTCGCGCGCTTCCTGCTGGAACTGCTCGAGAAGGAACGCCCCGCGCACATCGCGATCGCCTTCGACGAGGCGCTGGACAGTTGCTTCCGCAATCGCCTTTATCCGGCCTACAAGGCCAATCGCGACCCTGCACCGGAGGAACTCCGGCGCCAGTTCACGCACTGCAAGGCGCTCTGCGCCGCGCTCGGGCTGAGCGTGCTCGCGCACGGCGAATACGAGGCGGACGACCTGATCGGCAGTGCATTGCATGCCGCAAGGCCGCAAGGGTTCCGCGGCATCATCGTGTCCGCAGACAAGGACCTGTCGCAACTCCTGCAGGAACACGACGAGCAATGGGATTTCGCCCGCGGCCAGCGCTGGGGCATGCATGGCGTGAAGGCCCGGCACGGCGTGGAAGCGCGGCAGATCGCCGACTACCTCGCGCTGACAGGCGATGCCGTGGACAACATTCCGGGTGTCACCGGGATCGGGGCGAAGTCCGCCGCCGTGCTGCTGGCGCACTTCGGCGATCTCGACACCCTGCTCGCGCGCATGGATGAAGTCGCGTTCCTGCGCCTGCGCGGCGCCGCGACGCTCGCCGTGCGCCTGCGCGAACAGCGCGAACATGCCCTGTTGTGGCGCCAGCTCACGACGATCGCCCTGGACGCGCCGCTTGGCGAGGTGGAGTCCGGTCACGCACGAGGCCAAGCCGATGGCGACATGTTGGCGGGCCTCTCGGATTCATTGCGCTTCGGCCCGATGACGCGGCGGCGGCTGCGGGTGGCGGCGGGGTTAGAGTGAGTCGCGCAGTGACATGGCACGCTGCGCAAAGTCGTTAGAATGATCGCTCACAAGACAGAACGGAATTCTGCAGCATGAAACTGCCTCACTTTCTTTCCAGCTATCTGAAGCACAGCAAGGATCTCCTGGACACCCACGATGAATCGCACGCCATGTCATTGGCGGTTGGTGGTGATTATGAAGCCGTGGGCACGCTTGAGTATTTGCTATTGAGGCACTTGGGACTGCAGCCGGACCACAAACTCGTCGATGTTGGCTGCGGAAGCGGACGGCTCGCTTTCCAACTGCGGGAATTCCTACTCGGCGAGTACGTCGGCATTGACGTAGTCCCTGACCTCTTCCGCTACGCCGAGCGAAAATGCAACCGCCAAGACTGGCATTTCTACGCCGCTCCCGGCACAACGATCCCCGAGCCGGATTGTTCCGCGGACTTCGTCACCTTCTTCTCCGTGTTCACGCATCTTCAGTTCGAAGAATCCTATCGATACTTGCAGGAGGCGAAGAGAGTTCTCAAACCAGGGGGGAAGATTGTTTTCTCCTTCCTAGAGTTCCGAATGCCCTCACACTGGAACATTTTCGAGGCTTCGCTTGGCGACCCGAGAACCGACAAAGTACTGAATCAGTTCATTGATCGCGACGCGATCAACGCTTGGGCTGCCCACATCCCGCTACGCATTGATCAAATTCTAGATGGCGACTCCGCCTACATTCCTCTCGCAGAACCCGTCGTCTGGGACGATGGTCGAACAATGGAAAGGATGGGTAGCCTCGGCCAGTCCGTATGCTGCATGGAATACGAAGCGTGATCAAAGAACTAGAAATCACGGATGAACTGGTAGCAAGCCTTCACCAGAACACCATACTGCTCGCTTACAACAGCCCCGCACCCTCCGAGGGGCGCTACGGATGGTTGAAGACTGGCCAACATTTGAAACTCAGGCACCCGGTAACCATCGAACAGAACTGCGGACTGTACGGTGGACCCTACTCGCCATTCGTGGGTGGGTATCCTTCCTGCGGCCTTTGCACAATGGGGGCGTTCAGCTACTCCTATTCATCCCTTCCAGACGGGCTCAACGTAGGCAGATATTGCTCCATATCGACGGGCCTGAAGTTCATCGACTCTCAACATCCGATTCAAAGCTTGACAACCTCAGCGCTTCTTTTCCGGCCTTCCAATAGCCTGTTCAAAGAGTACGTGACGCCTTCGATCCGCAAGTTCGCCTCTGGTTTCTCGACGGCGGGCGAGAAGAAGTATCCCGTGATCGGCCACGACGTCTGGATAGGCGCCAATTGCACCTTGGCGCTGGGGATCACCATAGGCTCGGGCGCGATCATCGCCGCCAACAGCACAGTGACTGGCAACGTCCCTCCATATGCAATCATTGGCGGGAATCCCGCGAAAATAATCAGGTTTCGTTTCGAGTTCGAAACGATCGCGCAGCTTATCGCTTCGCGATGGTGGACTTACGATCCGAGGGCAATCTTTTCAGGCCAGTCTCTTGAGCCGAGCGATCTGCTCGCGACCATTGGAGACGCTACCCCGATGTTCTCTCCTCGAACCGTGACACTGTAAACGCGCTCTTGCCACGGATGCCAACCGGGGCGTTCGGATAAGCCTAATTCCGTTTGTACTTCCGACCTTCCTTCTCCCCATACTTGGTCCAGTGCGCCTTCGCCGTGTTCTCTCCGCTAATTCCAGTCGTGCGCAGCACGGGATTCATGTCTACGTAGATGGCTTGCGTGAAGTCTGGTGGCACCGAGTACCGGAGAACACGCCCCTCGCTATGACCATAATGCAGATAGTGCAGAACCGCACCGACCTGATTCGCGTGCCCGGCTGCCGCCACGTCGGGATTGAGAAACAGATACTCCCTCCAGGCAAAGCCTGGCGGAGTGTGCTGAAACTGAAACTTAGCGGAGTAACCTTCGGCGAACAAGCCGAAATTCCCGTTGAGAATCTTGCCGTACTCCCCGACAGGCGCCCCCTGCACGTAAATGCGGCGCCAAAACTGGAACAGCGCCAGCGAGCGCGAATCTTGGATCGTGGAAGCGCCCTCATATCCACCGATGTACGGAATCTTGATTCCGACAACTTCCGACGGCTCGATGGCCATCGCCGCCCGTAGAAACTCAAACGCTGCGTCGCCTAGAGGATCGTCCCCGTAATGTCGACCGACGTCAAGAATTACGCGCACGAATCCTGCACGGAGTGCAGTGTTCAACTCATGCAGATCGCCACACTCAACTACAACATGCTTGATCGCACCGGCGTCCGCCGCCACACCATGTAATGTTTTGAGAACAGCTGCATAATCCTCATCCTCGCCAACAACATTGCAGACCACGACTTTTCGGCCGCTCTTCGCCACCGAGACCGCCTCTGCCGCACCAATCGGTGTCAACATGCCATCGAACTTGCGCGACAGGAATTCCAGCGTCGTGACATCCTTGAGCGGACCGTCGATACCGTACCTGGCGCCAGAACCTCCATCGGCAACATGCACGCCATCTGACGCCAGCGTGAAATCCAACTCCACGAAATCAAGGCCTGCCAGCATCCCCTGAAGAGCCTCTTTGGACGACGAAGGCCCGTACTGCTCCCACCGGCCACCTCCACAAGCTATCATTGTGTTTCTGGAAAAAAGAAGATTTTCATGCGCCAGCGCATGGGTGGCGACCGAATGATTCCGCGTGGTGCGAGCCGTCGTGAGCGCAGCCGTCGTCAACTGACACGCTCGCGCAATCTCGTCAACGATGGCTACGGAACTGTCGTCGACGATCGACGTTCCTCTAAGTATTCGTCCCCGCATTCCAGCAAGCGCAGCTGAGACCTCTACCGAACCTGAAAGCACACGCTCGACCGCCGCCTTCACCTCTTGAGGTCGACAGGGTAGTCCTCCACAGAAAAGCTCGGAGGTTCCTGCCGAGTAGGGAAAGTCGAACATAGATGCATTGTTGTCCGAGTACTCGGCCAGCAGGATCTGGACAATTGGTTTACCGAGCGCTGCCGCTTCAAAAATGGTCGAAGACAACTCGGAAACCACACAGTCGGCATGCTTCAAAAGCTCGGTTAGGATACCGTTTTCGTTTGCGGCCACATTCAGCTTTGAAGTATTGATGTGCGCTGTTTCGGGATGAAGTACCGCAACGTGGTTCTCAATTTCCGCGACCAGCTCGATGGCGACGGCGATATCACGGTTGTTGGTTATGTACCAAGTCGGGACGAACAGAACGATTGGCTTCAGAGGATCCAGGTTGTACCCCGCGCACACTTCAGCGCGCGTCCGCAGTGGAGGTCCGAGCAACTGCTTCGATTTGATGAATCCTGCGGACCGCACTTTCCCCTTGCCATCGGAAGCGTTCGGAAAGAACGTCAATAGGGATCGGGTGTGATCTGGACCCGCGGTGATGATGATGTCGAAAAAATCGAACCGCCGCTGATTCGCCAAGAACCATTTCAGATTGCTCGCACCGTGATCGACGAGAATCCGGGGCTTGCTCTCGTACTCACCGGCTGGCGCATTGACGGGCAAATTGAAGTACACGATGCAGTCGCAGTCGATGCCCGGCGGCAGTGTCTTCGCTTGCGTAAGGATCGGCGCCATGTTCGCACCGGTCATCTCATTGACAAGACTCAGGGCGCAGTCGTAGTGCTTCTTCAGGTATGTATCACCGAATAGGACCCGGAGAGGCTTGAATCGCTCCCCAATGCTCGCCTTGACCTCGGTTGAAGATACACCTTCAGTGCGGGGAAGATAAGCGACTTCGCACGACACCCAGTCGAACTTGCCTTGCCAGTCGTCACCCATGACGAGTACGTTCGCGCGATGCTCGCGGATGTACTCGTCCTTCTTCTCCAGTGAATCCTCGAAGAAAACCTCATCTACACAGGCCAGTGCCGCCACGCATTTCCTTCGATGCTCCTGATCGAAGAACGACCGCTTGCCCTTCTCCGCATTCAAGCGGTCTGTCGACACCCCAACGATCAGATAGTCGCCACGCGCCTTCGCGCGCTCAAGGATCCTGAGATGACCTTCGTGAAGCAGATCGAAGGTGCCGAACGTGATTACTCTTTTCATCGATGACCAGATTGAAGATCAGTACGCTGGTTCGGATACGCCGCGCAATGACGTGTCAGTTCCAGAAGCGCGAAGGGGCGAATCGCTCATGTGCGAAATTGGTTATGCGACGAGCCGCCTCCATCGAAATGACGCCCTGAGGTGCAGCAAAGCCATCTATTTCGCCAAGTGTGAAGTACGCGCTCAACGCGTTCCTGACCTTGGTTGCCTGGTCAGCATCCCCCCACTTCCTAGCGAGATAGTATGCGCCGGTCAGCATAGCCTTGGTACGCGCGATCTCCACGTCCCGTGTCTCCACAGCGCTGAACCTGGGGGTGACGTCATGCACGAACCGCGCAGTGGGGCACACTTTCAGCAAGCCTCCTAGCAGCCTCACGCGCCACGAAAGATCTACGTCCTCACTGTACATGTGGATGGCGGGATCGAATCCGCGCGTCTCCGTCCATAGCGCTTTCGGCAGAGCAAAGCAGGCTCCTGAAACCCAATTGGTATCCAGCGTCACCGGATCATGCCACTTCGGATGATCGACCGGCGCCGCAACGCCTTCTATGAGTGCCTGACCATGGAAGTAGTCGGACATGTCGATCAGAGCCTTGATGGATCCGGGAGTGAAGTAGCCATCCGGATTGGCGCCGACATAAAGCGCGTCTTCGAGAAACGCACGCTCCATCAACGCGTTGTGGGCGCGTCCGAAGCCTATATTCTCGCCGCCATCCGCCGTGATGATCCGGCTATCGACGATGCGCTGGTACCTCTCGACATTGGCGGGATCGTTGGAGAAGTACTCCCAACGAACACGGTAGCCTCTGTGCTCCGCAGCCTCCCGCCTCAGCGAGGCTTCAAGCTTGCGAAGCTCCTGATCAGTGTTGTTGTAGAGCACGATCCCGACGAAGCAGCTCCGGCTGCCCTTCGCCGCCTCATGACGCAATGCGGGCAGTCGCTTTTTTGTGTACGGGGTCGGCCACTGTGGGCCCGCCAGCTGACCCGTAGCCCCACTGGCCGCGATGAATCCGGACAATGTTCTCATGCTGTCGTCGCCGAACAGCGATGCTGCGTTACCGAGAAAGCTCTCACTGACGCATTTGGCGGGCGAGAAATGACGACCCTCGGCGAGTCCGAACTGCAGGAGATGCAAGAGAGGCACGACACCCGCCTGCTCAAGATCACGGTTGTTACCCATGTAGTACTTGAACGAAGCCAGCGAAGAGCACTCGAGATAGCCCCCCCCGTTTCGACCTCGCCTTGCTATGTAGTGTTCCAGCGGAATGTCGACCGTGCCAATGGGGATGGCATGGCGCTGGCTCCGATAGAGCTTGTTCTCGAAGAATACATTGGGATCCGCATCGGTCTCCAACAGAACCTGACGGAGCCCGGAATAGCGCTCAAGCGCCTTGCAACGGTCGGCCGAAGTTATCGGGCGCCCCACATCGCCGACCAGCTGATTGGTCACGTGCATCATGTCAACCAAAGGCGACGGAGATCGGGCCTCCTTGAATCCCTCCTGGACGTAATGCAGAAGCGGATTGATGCCGGCATCTTTGAGCTCGGGGACCTGGTCCAAGTAGTGGCGACCGTCGAACAATGGCGAAGTAGCCGCTGTCCAGTAGCTGGGATTCTCAAGATAGAGCAGTTCGATCGGCACGCCTGCAGCGTCCGCGCTCGTGCCCATGGCGGCCGCAAGGTACATCCTGTCTACCAGCCCAGACGCACGAAGCAGGTTAACGTCATTCATTCGCTCATTGATCATGGCTCTATTTCCATTCAGAGGTCGGACGCAAACAGCTTTACTTCGTAAGTACTGCGAAGGCTGTTCAACAGATCACGGTTCGCTTTCCAGACCTCTTGCTTGATCTTGTCTTCTGGCGTGTCGACACCTTTCGGCGTTGTATTGCTGTCGTCGCTGCGCTGAATGTACGCGCCAATGCACACCTTCAACTGGCTGAAGTCGCAAGGGTTGGGGCCCGCGACGCGCAGCAGAAAGTCATAATCCTCAACACGGTTCAAGTCGCTTCTGAATCGAAGCTCCTGAACTGAGACCTTGCTGCAATCCACCATGTACGAGTGCAGCGGCGCGAAATTCTCGTGCACGAGGTCCAACTTGTTCTTTCCCTTGAAGGGCTTGCTCATCTCATAGATGAAGTCATAGTCCATCAAGCCAACCGCATGAGCCATCTCCATACCGGCGAATGCGACTGTCGCGGCCGCGGTCGAAAGTGCTGTTGTGAGCGTCTTATAAGCGTGTGTATAAAGCAGGTCGTCGTAGTCGAGAAAGGCGAGATAACGATTGCCTATCCGCTTGTGCTCCTCGATGCCCGTGTTGATCAGGTCCGACCTGATATCACGACGAGACCGGTCGGAATGATTGAGGACAACGGGGTGCGGCATCCATTCGAAGAACCATTGCCGACCCACGCACCTTCTGACCCGCTCGAGGTCGTCGCCATCGAATCCCTGGGTGACGATGATCGGCTGCACCAGAACGTCCGTCTGCGAATGTAGGCTCTGGATTGCACGCTCCAACCTCGCCATGCCGGCCGGATCGTGGAACCTGACGATGGTGCTGACGACTTCACTCATATTGATCTAGTTCCCACATCATTAGTTGAGTAACGGGGTAAGAATGGCCGGCGCGCAAGTGACTGCCTTCCTCAATCCGTTTCGACGACGCTTGCGCGCACCAGAGGCAGAGGAGGACTGAGTCGCGAGGTATTCTTGCCGACGCTGACACGCAAATTCTCGACCAGGTGCGCGGGATCGGCAGCTTCCAGCAGGGGCAACGATACGCGGAAACCGTATTTCCCCGATGCCTTTCCAAGGTAGGAGCTGACGTCGTCGCGCTGGACACGCTCGAAAGTCTCTATCAGATGCTTTTCGCCAGCGAATTCCAGACACACCACGGCCGGTTCCTTCCCGCGCTCATCCATGGCCCAGCCCGAAACTTCAAGAACACCGCCGGCGGCCCGGATGCGCTCGACAACGCCCGTCGTACTTCCGAACAGGATGGGATCGTCGCCGGCGGCCGCATCCCGGACATCTGCGGATGCTAGTGAAATCATTTCGCGGTAGACCTCCAAGCCTTCGGCGATTTCACCGAAAAATCTCATCTTCCCCTTATCCAGCACCAGCGCCTTGTTGCAGGTGTTTCTCAGGAGACCCGTGCTATGGCTCGCAAGCACGACGATTCGGCTTCCCTCGAAACGGTCCGTCATGCGTTTTCTAGCTCGCTGGACGAATGACGCATCACCGGTCGATAGCCATTCGTCCATCAGCAGGATATCGGGTTGCACGGCGGTCGAGATGGAAAAGCCCAATCTCATCCTCTGCCCGCTGGACAAGGAGTACAAGGGGTACTCCGCGCGATCCGTAAGGCCTGCAAATTCGAGGATCTCCGGGGCCGCGACCTTCAACTGACGGTAGCGCAGGCCCATCGCCGTTCCTCGCAGGAAGATGTTCTCTGCGACTGATGCGAACTCGGAAAAGCCGAGTAAAGGGCTGAGCAAGGACTGCCGGGTTCCTTCTGCTCGTATGACGCCGGCGGTAGGCGGGTAGGCCCCGTTGAGGACGCGCAGGAGCGTGGTTTTTCCCGCGCCATTGAGCCCCATGACGCCGATACGATCACCGTCGGCCGCCGCGAAATTGATGCCCGAAAGGATAGTGGATTGGTAGCGGACCGCACCCGAGATCGTAGCCAAGAGGTCGCTGTAGCCTTTGCGCCCCGTCTTGTGGACTTCCGTCGGCAGCTCGAGGGAGACATTGTACGCACGCAAGGAAACTGTCATGCCGCTCTCCTCAGAGCCAAATCGGCACGCGGCGTGCGAGCCGGGAGTAGGAGAGCGCCCCTACCACCACGCCAGCCGCCGTCATTGAACCGATGTAGACGTAGGTCATCCTCTCGATTGCCTCCCCGAGAATCGGGCCCCTCACGACGGCAAGCATGTGGTGGAAGGGGTTTGCGCGCATCAGCATCCCCTGCATCGTGTCCGCAGGCGCGGCTTCAGCGAGCCACACGATGGGTGTTATCAGGAAGACGGCGAGCATCACGCTACCGAAGAAATCATTGATGTCGGGATAGCGCGCGCCCACGAGCGCAACCAGTACGCCAAAGAAGAACAGGTTCAGCAGCACTACCAGCAAACCCGCGAACGAAGAGAGCAGACCAAGCGGCGAAACGGACGCCTCCCCTACCAGTACCAGGGCCAGCAGGGGTACGGCGAACAGAAAATGGATCAGCGCTTTTGACAGGGTCCGCAGCACATAGTCGGTGAGCCTCAAGTTGCCGTCGTGGATATAAGGCAGATGTGCAGCGAACGTTGCGCCGGCCTCGATGAACATCGTCGACATCAGCCGGAAGATCATGAATCCGAAGCCTATATGCGCAAGGAATGAGCCCATTTGCTTGCCCTGAATCGCGCCCATGAACGCACCCAACCCCCATATGTAGACGATCGGCGGAAAGAAGATCCAGAACAGCCCCAGCGCGTTCTTGCGGTATTTAGTGATGACGTCCAACCAACTGGCGTAAAGCCAATGGTCGGGCTTACGGAAACTCTCGGCGAGATGCCGGAAAAGAAGACTCATTGCTCAATTACCCAGGATTTCAGTATCAATTGGAGATGCCTGCGACGCGCAGCTTTGGCGAGCGCGGCGGAAAGGCCAGGCCGTAGTCGCCCTGGTCCAACGTGAGATTGGGGTTGTAGGCCGCGTCGTCGTGCAGCAGTCCCCCCCAGCGCCATTTCATGGCGTGCACTTCGGCGGCGAAACGCGCCTGCTTCTCGGGCGAGTCTTCGCTGCCGCGGCTCGCGGATTCGTGGTGATAAAGCTCGGCGTACGGCGTCCAGACGTTGCGATAGCCGGCTTGCAGCAAGCGCAGGCAGAAGTCGATGTCGTTGAAGGCGACTGGCAGCGCTTCGTCGAAGCCACCCACCTCCTCGAAGACCTCCTTCCTCACCGCCATGCAGGCTGCGGTTACGGCGCTCATGTTCTGGGCGACCCAAGCCCTCGCCATATAACCCGGTGTGCCGCGCCCCATCCGGGTATAAACATGGCCCGCCACGCCACCCAACCCCAGTATCACGCCGGCATGCTGGATGGTGTCATCGGGATAGTAAAGCATCGCGCCGACCGCGCCCGCGTCGCGCTGCATCGCACGACCTACCAGTTCATGGAGCCAGGACGGATTGATGACCTCGGTGTCGTTGTTCAACAGGCAAAGGACGTCACCTGTCGCATGCCGGACACCATGATTGATGATCGCCGAGAAGTTGAACGGGATCGGATAGTCCAACACGCGGACCTGATACGTCTGCCGCAACTCCTTCAACAGGACACGCGCATCGGGATCCAGACTGCCGTTGTCCACCACCAGGACTTCGACGTCTGGATACTCCGTCTTCTCCAACACGCTTCGCACGCACCGCGACAGCAGGTCGGCTCGATCCTTGGTAGGAATGATGACGCTGACCTTGGGAGCGGAAGCGGGCAGCGCAAGCAGGGTGCGATAGCAACCTGCTGATACGATCTCCACCGCGCCGTCTCGGTGTATGCGCTGCAGGTGATCGCTTACCGCACGGCGCCCGGCCTCCGATGCATAACTCTTCTGGTCACCTCCGAGCGCAGTCGAACCTTCAATCGCGCGCCAGTGGTACAGCACCTTGGGGATATGGCAGATCTGCTCGGGGAGCAGCACTTCGGTGCACCTGAGCACGAGGTCGTGGTCCTGCGAACCCTCGAACCCCACACGCAGGAGGCCGACCTGCGCCAACAGATTGACCTCGATCACCATAAGGTGGCAAATGTAGTTTTGCGAACGAAGTAGTTCCGGATTCCACCCTGGCTTGAAGTGAGGATCGAAGCGACGACCGGACGCATCGATCTTATCCTCGTCGCTGTATAGCAGTCGCGCCTGTGGGTGCTCCGCAATCGCCAGTGCCACCTGATGCAGCGCATCCGCACTCAGTTCGTCGTCGTGATCGAGGAAAGCCACATGACTGCCAGAGGCCATGGCCAGCGCACTATTGGTGGCTTCACTGATGTGGCCGTTCTGCGGCCTTATGACGACCTTGATCCGTGCATCGTCCCGGGCATAGGCCTCGAGGCACTCCGCTATCCGGGGATCGGGCGAGGCGTCGTCAGCAATGCAGAGTTCCCAGTTCCGATAGGTCTGATCGCGCACGCTGTCGATGCATCGCTTTAGGAACGTCAGCGGCGCGCTGTAGACGGGCAGCACCACCGAGATCAGCGGACCATTCGCGAGCTGGCAGGCATTGATACGCGCCTGCTCCAGTCCTGGCCCCTTGAGGGGGTCGAAATGGTCCAGCCATTGAACATAACCTCCGGCGGCATGGCGCGACGCGCCGTAGTGACGATGCACAAGGGCATCGACCGCAGGACTGAGTCCCTGCCGGCCAGCGTCCTTAACGAAGCGGATCAACCGGACAAGCAAGGGGTCGGTCGGCGCCTCGCTGGAGTTGTCCGCGCCTCGCAGCAGGAACCACAACGCACGTGGACGCGTGATCCGACTGAACTTCAGGGCGCCGACCCGGAATCGCGCGGGCCGGATGGTGGGATCGAAACGCAGGGCACGCAGTGCCCGGCTGATCAGGACCAACGCCCTTATCCGTCCCAAGGCATCCGGTTGAGGGAGGGGAATTCGCGTCGCCTCGCTGCAGCCGCCGCCATAATCGGGGTACAGGCAGGGGCGCTGGATAGCACCCTCCGTGGCTTGAAGAACGATATCCATCACGTACCAGCCCGGCACCAGCGCATGAATGCCCCGGTCGGGATCAACACGGAATTGCGGATCGTCCCCTTCGGCCACGTACTCCACCGCATCAGATGACGCCGAGTGGGTCATCAGTTGCAGCAACGGAGTCAGACGCGCCCCCAAAGGCGCCATCCAGGAGGATCGCCAAAAACGCAAAGACATAGTTCTTTTGGGCTTGCCTTCAATGGCGCCCTTTACTCCCGAAGTGCCGGGGTCCTCCCCAGCGTTGATAGTGTAACAATGTTTATCCACCATTCGTCATATAACTGAAATGTAGGACACGTCCAAGGTGGATACCAGCCTCACTTCCGCCTGTTCATGGCAATGAAGGATTTCGCATCATGAGCGAGACGCACCAACAACCCGCCCACATCGTGTGGCAAGGCAAGTACCAGCGGATGATGGTGCGCGGTACGTGGGAATACGTGGAGCGCGCGCATGCCGGCGGGCTCGCGGCCATCATCATCGCGGTGACCCCGGACGACGACGTGCTGTTCGTGGAGCAGTTCCGGGTGCCGCTGCAGGCACGAACCATCGAGATGCCCGCGGGCCTGGTCGGCGACATCCATGCCGGCGAGTCGATCGAGGTATCCGCCATCCGTGAACTGGAGGAGGAAACCGGCTGGACGGCGGAGCAGGCCGAGGTCCTGATGATCGGCCCGACATCCTCCGGCAGCAGCAGCGAGAAGATCGCCTTTGTCCGGGCGACCGGGCTGCGCAGGATCGGCGAAGGCGGCGGTGATGGTGACGAGGACATCACCGTGCACGCCGTCCCACGCACGCGCGCCGCTGCGTGGCTGGTGCAGAAGATGCGGGAGGGGTACGAACTGGATGCCAAGCTCTGGGCGGGACTTTGGATGATCGACCACACCCTGGACGGCACGCCGCGCGGCTGACGCGCGTCAGTCGGCCTTGACCGCGTAGCCCGCCAGGCGCCAGACGCCTTCGTCCTCGCGCCGCAGCGTCACCGTTTCGCGATGCGGCGCGCCGGTTTCGCCGAACATCACCGAAAACTCCAGCACGGCATACGTGCCCGGCTGCCATCGCGGCCGCTGACTCGGCTGGTCGACGCGCACGGCCGCCCAGCGACGGCTGCGCCCCCGACCCAGCGCACCGTGCCGCTGCGCCATCAGCGCGACGAACGCCTCACGTCCCATCGCACGACGGATCGATGCGGAGGCAGCATCCCACAAGACGTCATGCTGGCCCTGTTCGATCGCCTTGATGAACCGCATGGCCGCCATCCCGAGCCGCGGAATGTCGACATCCTCCAGCCCGATCCTCGCCTCGCCCGCCTGCGTTGCCGCGTGTGCCGTCATTGCTCGATCTGCTCCAAATCACGTGGCCTACGCCGTCACGCCTCAAGGAAGGAGCGGCACCCACACGACTGGATCGCACCGCTGTGCGCGCACCGGACACGCCCGGCACCTCACGGGTGGCACAGGGGGCCGCACGTCGATCAGGCGAGCTGCAGGCGGAAGAACGCAAGCGTGCGTTGCCAGGAGAGGTCAGCGGCCGCCGGGTCGTAACGGGGCGTGGTGTCGTTGTGGAATCCGTGGTTGACGCCCGGGTAGACATGCGCCTCGTAGGACACACCGGCTGCCTTGAGCGCCTGTTCGAAGGCGGGCCAACCCGCGTTGACACGCGTGTCCAGCTCGGCGAACTGCAGCAGCAGGGGCGCCTTGATGCGCGCCGCCTCTTCCGTTGTGGGCTGGCCACCGTAGTACGGCACGCCCGCGTCAACCAGCTCGGGCAGCCGCGCCGCCAGCAGGTTGGTGACCAGGCCACCGAAGCAGAACCCGACCACGCCCAGTCTGCCGTTGGTGCGCGGGAGCCCATGCGCGAAATGCGCTGCGGCTTCCATATCCGCCAGCACCCTGGCGCGGTCCAGCGTGGCCTGCATCTCGCGTCCGGTGTCGTCATTGCCGGGATAACCGCCAAGCGGATACAGCGCGTCGGGGGCGAAGGCGATGAAGCCCGCCACCGCCAGCCGGCGTGCGACGTCTTCGATGTAGGGATTCAGGCCGCGGTTCTCGTGCACCACCAGCACAACCGGGTGGCGACCCGCAGTCCGTGGCAGGGCCAGCAGGCCACGCCCCTCACCGTGACCTGCGGGCGCAGGGAACGTGCGATAGACCGTGGTGATGCGTGGGTCATCCGTTGCCACCTGCGCCGCCAACGCGTACTGCGGCATCAACGCCGCGAGCAGTCCCGCGGCGGTGGTGCCGGCCACGGCGAACTGCGCGGCACCGGACAGGAAACCGCGCCGGTCTGTGCGGCCGTGCGCGTAGTCGTCGTAGAGATCCAGCACGCGCTGGTCGAACCCGGAAGCCTGCTTGCGCTGATCGTCCATTTCCTTCCCCTCAAGCTGCGGCAACGAGGTCGCCGTGCCGACCTCAAGCGAACCCGTCGGTTGCGCGCACCAGCGCGTCGATGTTTTCCGCCTCGAATGCCGAATGACCGGATGCCGGCGTGATCTCGAGCTTCGCCTTCGGCCAGGCCTTGTGCAGCTCCCACGCATTGGCGATCGGGCAGACCACGTCGTAGCGGCCGTGCACGATCACGCCGGGGATGTCGGCGATGCGTGACGCATCGCGCAGCAACTGGTCTTCGACCTCGAAAAAACCGCCGTTGACGAAGTAGTGGTTCTCGATGCGCGCGAACGCCAGCGCGAATTCGGCATCCTCGTGCCCGCTGACGAAATCCTCGTCCACGTGCAGGAAGCTGGTGGCGCCTTCCCACACGCTCCACGCACGCGCCGCCGCCAATCGGATATCCACGTTGTCCGAGGTCAGGCGACGGTGGAAAGCGGAGATCAGGTCATGCCGTTCGACAAGCGGGATGGCGGCGAGGTAGTGCTCCCACGCATCCGGGAACAGGCGGCTGGCGCCCTCCTGGTAGAACCATTCCAGTTCCCAGCGGCGCAGCATGAAGATGCCGCGCAGCACCAGTGCGGTGACGCGCTGCGGGTGCGTCTCCGCATAGGCCAGCGCCAGCGTGGAGCCCCAGCTGCCGCCGAACACCTGCCAGCGGTCGATACCCAGTGTCTCGCGCAACTTTTCGATGTCGGCCACCAGGTCCCAGGTGGTGTTGTCCACCAGGTCCGCGTGCGGCGTGGAACGGCCGGAGCCGCGCTGGTCGAACAGCACGATGCGGTACTTGGCTGGATCGTGGAAGCGGCGCATCTTCGGGCTGCAACCTGCGCCCGGCCCGCCATGGAGAAGCACCACGGGCTTGCCCTGCGGATTGCCGCACTGTTCGTAGTACAGCGTGTGGCGGTCGTCGACCTTCAGCGTGCCGGTGTCGAAGGGCTCGATCTCGGGGTACAGCGTGCGCATGGGCGGCGTTTCCTGGGCGAAAGCCGATAGTCTAGCGGCTCGCGTCCTGCGCTTCCGTTACGCGTCCGAGGGTGACGCGGTCGCGTTCTTCGAGGTCGGCCACAGTCGCCACGTCGATGAAATCCGAACCGGCCAACAGCGCGCGGATCGCCTCGCCCTGGTCCCAGCCGTGCTCCAGCAGCAGCCAGCCACCCGGCAGCAGGTGCGCGGGCGCCGCGGCCACGATCTCGCGGATCGCATCCAGTCCGTCGGCGCCGGACGACAGTGCCGTGGGCGGCTCGAAGCGCAGGTCGCCCTGCACCAGGTGGGGATCGCCGTCGGCGATGTAGGGAGGGTTGCTGGCGATCAGGTCGAAGCGCTCTCCCGCCAATGGCGCCAGCCAACTGCCGCGGCGGAACACGACGTTGGCCAGACCGTGCGCGTGCGCGTTCGACCTTGCCAGTCGCAGGGCGTCTTCACTGAGGTCGGTCGCGACGACCTGCGCCAACGGTCGCTCGCTGGCCAGCGCGAGCGCGATGGCGCCGCTGCCGGTGCCGAGGTCGGCGACGCGCAGCGCGCGCGCCTCAGGCAGCCGTTCCAGCGCCAGTTCCACCAGCCGCTCGGTCTCGGGGCGCGGGATCAGCGTGGCGGGGGAGACCTGCAGGTCCAGCGTCCAGAACCCGCGCCGGCCCAGCAGATACGCCAGCGGCTCGCCCGCGATGCGCCGCCCCAGCAGGGCGTCGAACGCCGCCGCCTCCCGTTCGGGCAATGGGTCGTCGCCATGCGCGAACAGCCAAGCCCGGTCGCGACCCAGCACGTGCAGCAGCAGGTGTTCGGCCTCGTGCCGCGCGTCGGGTCCGGACAAGCGGGACGCGCCGACGCGCAGGGCCAAGTCGAGTCGGGCAGTGATCAGGTCGGCAGGCATTGCCGAGCATGGTAGCGGGCCCGGGGCCGCGGAATGCGGACGTATCGCCGCGGCGCACCATCATGGTGCTCAATGGCGTACGGAGGCTGGGGGCCACTCTGCTCCGGCCCATCTCCCTGTTCATGGCACGCCGGGCGCCCGCCGGGTATCGCATTGGGCTAGCAGGCACGAGCGATGAGCAAGTCATATGCGCAACAACTCATTGAAAAACATGACTTTGATCCCGGCATCAAGCGTCACGATGGCCACGGGATGCACCGGATCCGGGACTTCAATAGTTAAAAACTATCTATTCAATTCCATCAATCGATTTGAGATATCAATAGTCCCGGCCTACCATGGCGCCATCGCTTCACCACACCCACTCCACTCACGAGGATCTCCGATGTCCCTGATCAATACCCCGGTCCAGCCGTTCAAGACCACCGCCTTCCACAACGGCGAATTCGTCGAAGTCACCGATGGCACCCTGAAGGGCAAGTGGTCGGTCCTGATCTTCATGCCGGCCGCCTTCACCTTCAATTGCCCGACCGAAGTGGAAGACGCCGCCGCCAATTACGCCGAGTTCCAAAAGGCCGGCGCCGAGGTCTACATCGTCACCACCGACACGCATTTCTCGCACAAGGTGTGGCACGAAACCTCCCCGGCGGTGGGCAAGGCCCAGTTCCCGCTGGTCGGCGACCCGACCCACCAGCTGACCCGCGCCTTCGGCGTGCACATTGAAGAAGAAGGCCTGGCCCTGCGCGGCACCTTCGTCATCAACCCGGAAGGCGTCATCAAGACCGCCGAGATCCACAGCAACGAGATCGCCCGCGACGTGTCGGAAACCCTGCGCAAGCTGAAGGCCGCGCAGTTCACCGCCGCCAACCCCGGCCAGGTCTGCCCGGCCAAGTGGAAGGAAGGCGCGCAGACGATCGCCCCGTCGCTGGACCTGGTCGGCAAGATCTAAGCGTCATCGCAACACCGGCGCATCCCCGCGTGGATGCGCCACCGCGACATCGCACCATCCGCATCACGTCACCTCCGGGCCATTGGCCCGGAGGCTGACCCGGACGTTTGCAGCAGCGGCATGTGCCGCTTGCCGGTTCCCTCTCTCCCTGGCCGGCTCCCTCCCCACGGCGCATGCCGCTCCTGCAAACGCCCGCCTTCCCTTTCCTCCCCGATTTCCTCCACGGAGACGTTCGCCATGCTGGACGCCAATCTGAAGACGCAGCTCGCCGCCTACATGGAAAAGGCCGTGCGCCCGATCCACATCACTGCACAGCTGGACGACAGTGCCGGTTCCGCCGAGCTGCAGGCGTTGTTGAAGGACCTGCAGGACGTCTCCGACAAGATCACCGTCACCGAGCAGCGCGACGGCGAACGCACGCCGTCGTTCGCGCTGACCTCGCCCGGTCATGACATCCACCTGGCCTTCGCCGGCCTGCCAATGGGCCACGAGTTCACCTCGCTGGTGCTGGCCCTGCTGCAGGTCGGCGGCCATCCGTCGAAACTCGCGCAGGACGTGATCGAGCAGATCCGTTCACTCGATGGCGAGTACCGCTTCGAAACCTATTTCTCGCTGTCGTGCCAGAACTGCCCCGACGTGGTGCAGGCGCTGAACCTGATGGCGGTGCTGAACCCGAAGATCCAGCACGTCGCCATCGACGGTGCGCTGTTCCAGCAGGAAGTCGAACAGCGCCAGGTGATGTCAGTGCCGACCATCTTCCTCAACGGCGAAGTCTTCGGCGCCGGGCGCATGGGCGTGGAAGAGATCGTCGCCAAGCTCGACACCAACGCCGGCAAGCGCGAGGCCGAGAAGATCAAGGCCAAGGCGCCGTATGACGTGCTGGTGGTCGGCGGCGGTCCCGCCGGCGCCGCCGCGGCCATCTACGCCGCACGCAAGGGCATCCGCACCGGCGTGGCAGCCGAACGCTTCGGTGGCCAGGTGCTGGACACGATGGCGATCGAGAACTTCATCTCCGTGCCGTACACCGAGGGGCCCAAGCTCGCCGCGGCGCTGGAACAGCATGTGCGCGATTACCAGGTGGACGTGATGAACCTGCAGCGCGCGGAGAAACTGGTACCTGCGGGCGCGGATGGTCTGGTCGAAGTGCGACTGGCCAACGGGGCGGCACTGAAGTCGAAGACCGTGATCCTTTCCACGGGTGCGCGCTGGCGGCAGATGAACGTGCCCGGCGAGAACGAGTACCGCAACAAGGGCGTGGCCTACTGCCCGCACTGCGATGGTCCGCTGTTCAAGGGCAAGCGGGTGGCGGTGATCGGCGGCGGCAACTCCGGCGTCGAGGCTGCGATCGACCTGGCCGGCATCGTGGCGCATGTCACCCTGATCGAGTTCGACGGCAAGCTGCGCGCGGACGACGTGCTGCAGCGCAAGCTGCACAGCCTGCCCAACGTGCGCGTCGTGACCAGCGCGCAGACCACCGAGGTACTGGGCGACGGCAGCAAGGTCACCGGGCTGGTCTACAAGGACCGCACGGGTGGTGACACGCACCGTGTCGAACTGGAGGGCATCTTCGTGCAGATCGGCCTGCTGCCGAACACGGAATGGCTGAAGGGCGTGGTGGACCTGAGTCCGCGCGGCGAGATCATCGTCGACGATCGCGGTCAGACCAGCCTGCCGGGCGTGTTCGCCGCAGGCGACGCGACCACCGTGCCGTACAAGCAGATCGTCATCGCCATGGGCGAAGGATCCAAGGCCGCCCTGAGCGCGTTCGATCACCTGATCCGCTCGTCGGCGCCGGTCGAACCCGTCGACGCCGTCGCGGCGTAAGCCACCTGCGTCGGGTGCCATTTTCCCGATAGAGTGGCACCCACCGGCTCGGAGGGAGCCCATGAACCTGCGCGATCTGAAGTACCTGGTGTCGCTGGCCGACCACAAGCATTTCGGTCGTGCGGCTGCGGCCTGCTACGTCAGCCAGCCTACGCTCTCCACGCAGATCAAGAAGCTGGAAGACGAGCTGGGCGTGCCGCTGGTGGAGCGCGCGCCCCGCAAGGTGATGCTGACGCCCGCCGGTCGCGATGCCGCCGATCGCGCACGCCGCATCGTCGCCGAAGTCGAACAGATGAAAGAAGCCGCGCGCCGCAGCCAGGACCCCGAAGCCGGCACCGTGCGCCTGGGACTGTTTCCCACCCTCGGCCCCTACCTGCTGCCGCATGTGGTACCGCGGCTGCGCGCACGGTTTCCGCATCTGGAACTGCTGCTGATCGAAGAGAAGAGCGACGTGCTGCTGTCGCGCCTGCGCGAAGGCAAGCTCGATGCCGGCCTGCTCGCGTTGCCCGTGGCGGACGACCAGTTGCATACCGAGTTCCTGTTCGAGGAACCCTTCCTGCTCGCCGTGCCGGAATCGCACCCGCTGGCAAAACGCGAGTCGCTGACGCTAGCCGAACTTTCGCAGCATCAACTGCTGCTGCTTGAAGACGGACACTGCCTGCGCGAACAGGCGCTGGACGTATGCCGCCTCTCGGGCGCCAACGAGAAGTCGGAGTTCCGCGCCACCAGCCTGGAAACGCTGCGGCAGATGGTCGCCGCCGACGTCGGCATCACCCTGCTGCCGACCCTGGCGGTGAAGCCCCCCGTAGCGCGTTACGAGAACATCCACCTGCTGGGCTTCAGCGATTCGCATCCCAGTCGACAGATCGCCATGGTGTGGCGCAGGAGCTCGGCCATGAACGATTTCCTGATGGAACTGGCCGGTGTGTTCCGCGACCTGCCGCCCGGTCTTTTCGAACTGGACGCGTCCTTCGTCAGCCCGCAGGCCGCGAGCGGCCGCAACACACCATCCCGCTCGCCGTAGTTGGCTTGAACCCTCGTCGCTTCCGGGCTACGGTAGGCGCGCAAAACAGGACTCCGATGGGCGGCGCGGCAACGCGTCGCCCGTTTCCTTTTGCGCGACCCCAAAATCCAGAGAGAACCGTGATGAACAACACCCGCACCAGCGGCCTGCCGCCTTCGCTGCCCCCGCTCGTCGTCTCCAGCCGCGACATGTCCCGTCTGGAGGCCTTGCTGGACACCCCCGTGCTGCGGCGGCACCCGGCCGCGCTCGCCCTGATGGACGAACTGAACCGCGCCGACGTGCGCGCACCGGACCGGATGCCGGACAACGTGGTGACGATGCACTCGCGCGTGGAGTGCGAAGACGAACTCACCGGCGAGCACCATCGCCTGACGCTGGTGTACCCGCACGAAGCAAACGTCGAGACCGGACGGGTTTCCGTGCTTGCCCCCGTAGGCAGCGCCCTGCTGGGAATGTCGATCGGGCAGACCATCGACTGGCATGCGCCGGGCAACCGGCCGCTCAGGTTGCGCGTAACCGCGATCAGCTACCAGCCCGAAGCCAACGGCGACCACCATCGCTGAGCCTGCAACGCCGGCTATCGCATCAATCCACGAAAAGTACGCTCCCGCAGCCGGCCCGTCCCTGCGGGACAAGGCATACTTGTGGCCCGATTTCCCCCACTCCATCGACGCCCATGACCGACACCACCCCCTCCAAGCTGCAGCAACTGCGCGACCTCTCCGTGGTCGTCGCGGATACCGGCGACTACGACGCCATCAAGCGCCTCAAGCCGGTGGACTGCACCACCAATCCCACGCTGGTGAAGAAGGCACTCGACCTGCCGGTGTACGCCGACCTGATCGAAGAACAGCTCGCCTGGGCGCGCACGCAGGGCGGCGGCGAGGCGCTGGTGGATGAGGTCGTGGACCGCCTGACCGTCGGCGTCGGCGCGAAGCTGGCCGGCCTGATCCCCGGCCGCGTTTCCACCGAGGTGGATGCCGACCAGGCCTACGACACGGCGGCTACCGTGGCCAAGGCTCGCAAGTTCGTGCAGATGTACGCCGACCAGGGCATCGGCCGCGACCGCATCCTGATCAAGGTCGCCTCCACCTGGGAAGGCGTGGAAGCCGCACGCGTGCTGCAGGCTGAAGGCATCGACTGCAACCTCACCCTGATCTTCAATCCGACCCAGGCCATCGCATGTGCCGAGGCCGGCGCCTTCCTGATCTCGCCCTTCGTGGGCCGCATCCTGGACTGGTACGTGGCCAACGGCCAGGCGCCGGCCAACATCGACGAGGATCCGGGCGTGGTGTTCGTGCGCGGCGTGTACGCCGAGTTCAAGCGGCGGGGATCGGCGACGGTGGTGATGGGCGCCTCGTTTCGCTCGACCGCGCAGATCGAAGCGCTGGCCGGTTGCGACCGGCTGACCATTTCGCCGGACCTGCTGGAGAAGCTGGACCAGGACCACGGCCCACTGCCGCGCAAGCTGTCGCCGGTCCAGGTCGAACCGGTCACCGCAGCGCCGGTGACGTCGGAGAGTTTCGCGGCGGCCATCGCGGCCGATCCGATGGCGAAGGAAAAGCTGGCCACCGGCATCGAGATCTTCGCCAAGGACCTCGAAGCACTGCGCGCGACGATCCGCGAGAAGCTCACCGCCTGAGACGGATCGTCGCGCGTGTCTGCGCACGCTGGCGGGCGATCGGACCCCGGGTTTGCCTGGCCTGCGCGCGGGTCCCCACCGCAGGCAAGGCAACGGGCGGGAGCGACGCAAGTCGCGACTGCAGGCCCTTGGCGTACCGGGAGCCGGCACCTGACGTCGCTCCCACAGGGACACACCTTCAACCTGCAGCATCACGCAGTTGCAGGCGTCAGGTCTCCAGCCCGATCGGGCAACTCACGCCGGTGCCACCCAAGCCGCAATAGCCGTTGGGATTCTTCGCCAGGTACTGCTGGTGGTAGTCCTCGGCATAGTAGAACGGCGGCGCCGGATGGACGGTCTCGGTGGTGATGTCGCCGTAACCGGCGGCAAGCAGCGTCTGCTGATAGACCTTCAGGCTGGCCTCGGCTGCGGCCTGCTGTTCCGGTGTATGGCAGTAGACGCCGGAGCGATACTGCGTGCCGACATCGTTCCCCTGGCGCATGCCCTGGGTGGGATCGTGGCTTTCCCAGAACACTTGCAGCAGACGTTCGAACGACACCTGCGCCGGATCGTAGACCACACGCACGACTTCGTTATGGCCGGTCTGGCCGGAACAGACCTCCTCGTAGGTCGCGTTCGGCGTGCCGCCGCCGGCATAGCCGACCGACGTGCTGTACACGCCCGGCAGGTTCCAGAACTTGCGCTCGGCACCCCAGAAGCAGCCCAGGCCGAACTCCACCTGCTGCAATCCCTCGAATGCGTCGCGCAGCGGATGGCCGTTGACGAAATGCACGTTGTGCAACGGCAGCGGCGTCTCGCGTCCCGGCAGCATGTCTTCCGTGCGCGGCATGCGCTGCTTGTAGGCTCCGATACCCAGCATGGCGAACCTCTTGATCGTGGGGGAAGGACGGATCAGGCGGGCAGGATGCCGACGCCCTCATCGTCGCCTTCCAAGATGGGGCCGTCGTCGCGCGATTCCAGTCCGAGCGCTTTCACGATGCCCTCTGCTTCAGGAAACGCCGGGTCCGGAACGCAGACACGCAGCACACCGAAAAGAGGCAGTTCACCCATGCCGCCCAACAGCGATTCGCCGAACACGAACGCGGGAATCTCAGCCTCCTCCAGCGCGTGCTTGACCAGATGGGCGTCGAACAGGTTGTCGGCCAGGTAGACCACGCGCATGGATGTGTCCTCCGGGACCAGCCTACACCGGGTCCGCTACAGCGGGGAGCGCAGTGACTCGGTGGCCGCGACCGATTCAGTTTCCGCCGCCGCTGCTGCGCGCCATTCCCGCATCGCCGGCAGCGCGAACAGCGCATCCATGTAGCGGCGCGCGACGGCGTCGACCGGCACGCCGTAGCCGTCGAAGCGGACCGCCACCGGCGCGTACATCGCATCGACGATGCCGAAGTCGCCGCACAGGAACTCCCCGCCATCGCCTTGCGCGTCACGAAGCTGGCGCCACAGTCCCTGCACACGGTAGATGTCGCGCTGGGCAGCGGCATCCCCGCGGTAGGCATCCGGGGTCCGCCGGCTGTTCATCGGCAGCTGCGTGCGCAGTGCCACGAAGCCGGAGTGCATCTCCGCCGCCGCGGCCCGCGCCATGGCGCGGGCGGCCAGGTCCTTCGGCCACCCCCGGCCGTCCAGCCAGCGCTCGTTGGCATACTCGCAGATGGCCAGCGAATCCCAGACCTGGACGTCGCCATCATGCAGTGCCGGTACCTTGCCCGTCGGGGAGTGGCGCAGGACCTCATCGGCGAACTGCGGCGTATCGAGGGGCAACCGGACCTCCTCGAAGCCCACCCCGAAGTGCCGCAGCAGCAGCCACGGCCGCAGCGACCAGGACGAGTAGTTCTTGTTGCCGATGACCAGGACGGGAAGGCTCATGCGGGGATCCACGCGCGTCGGGCTGTTCAGGATAGACCAGTGCGAGCGCCGGACCGGCTAAACTTGAGTTTTTCCGAGCCTGTCCGCCCCGATGTCCAACGACGACGCCCGCCCTGCCGCCCTTCCGGATGATGTCGCTCCCGAGAAACGGGATTTCATCCGCCAGATCGTGCGCGAGGACCTGGCCAGCGGTCGCCACACCTCGGTGAAGACCCGCTTTCCGCCCGAGCCCAACGGCTACCTGCACATCGGCCACGCCAAGGCGATCTGCCTGGACTTCGGCATCGCCAGCGAGTTCGATGGCGTGTGCAACCTGCGCCTGGACGACACCAATCCGGCCAAGGAAGACCCCGAGTACGTCCGCGCCATCCAGGACGACGTGCGCTGGCTGGGCTTCGACTGGCACGACCTGCGCCACGCTTCCGACTATTTCGAGGTGCTGTACCTCGCCGGCGAGAAGCTGATCCGCCAGGGTGACGCGTTCGTCTGCGATCTCACTGCCGAGCAGGTGCGGGAGTACCGCGGCACGCTGACCGAACCCGGCCGCAACTCGCCGTATCGCGACCGCAGTGTGGAAGAGAACCTGGACCTGTTCCGGCGCATGCGCGCGGGCGAGTTCCCCGACGGCGCGCGCACGCTGCGCGCGAAGATCGACATGGCCAGCGGCAACATCAACCTGCGCGACCCGGCGCTGTACCGCATCAAGCACGTCGAGCACCAGAACACCGGCAACGACTGGCCGATCTACCCGATGTACGACTACGCGCATTCGCTGAGCGACGCGGTGGAAGGCATCACCCATTCGCTGTGCACGCTCGAATTCGAAGACCACCGCCCGCTGTACGACTGGTGCGTGGACAAGGTGGACCTGGCCAACTCGCCGGACCTGATCGCACCGCTGCTGGCGAAGGGCCTGCCGAAGGAAGCCAGCAAGCCACGCCAGATCGAATTCTCGCGCCTGAACTTCAACTACCTGGTGATGAGCAAGCGCAAGCTGCTCGCGATGGTGGAAGACAGGCTGGTCGACGGCTGGGACGACCCGCGCATGCCGACCCTGCAGGGCATCCGCCGCCGCGG
Organism: Pseudoxanthomonas sp. PXM03; assembly: GCF_014852005.1. Classification (GTDB taxonomy): domain Bacteria; phylum Pseudomonadota; class Gammaproteobacteria; order Xanthomonadales; family Xanthomonadaceae; genus Pseudoxanthomonas_A. The sequence continues at coordinate 614,332 of NZ_JACVAU010000002.1, forward strand.
CTACACGCCGTCCGCGTTGCGCCTGATGGTGGACCGCGTAGGCATCAGCAAGCAGAACTCGCTGCTGGACATCTCCATCCTGGAAGGCGCGCTGCGCGAAGACCTGGACGCCGCCGCGCCGCGCCGCATGGGCGTGATCGATCCGGTGAAGCTGGTGCTGGCCAACCTGCCGGAAGACCACGAGGAATCGCTGACCTTCTCCAACCACCCGAAGGACGAATCGTTCGGCCAGCGCAGCGTGCCGTTCTCGCGCGAGCTGTGGATCGAGCGCGAGGACTTCGAGGAAGTGCCGCCGAAGGGCTTCAAGCGCCTCACCACAGGCGGCGAAGTGCGCCTGCGCGGCGCCGGCATCGTGCGTTGCGATGAAGTGGTCAAGAACGACGCCGGCGAGATCGTCGAGCTGCGCGGCTGGCTGGACCCGGAATCCCGCCCGGGCATGGCCGGTGCGGAGCGCAAGATCAAGGGCACCATCCACTGGGTCAGTGCAAAGCATGCCGTCGCTGCGGAAATCCGCCTGTACGACCGCCTGTTCACCGTGCCGAACCCGGACGACGAGTCGGAAGGCAAGACCTACCGCGATTACATGAACCCGGAATCGCGTCGCACGGTGACCGGCTACGTGGAGCCCGCCGCAGCGAGCGCCGCGCCCGAGCAATCGTTCCAGTTCGAACGCACCGGCTATTTTGTCGCCGACCGCTACGACCACACCCCCGAACGACCGGTATTCAATCGCAGTGTGACCCTGCGCGATACCTGGGCCACCAAGGGCTGAGCCGGCGGTTTCACCGCCCGTTGAGGCGGTGCGCGGCAGGCTGACGTTTCCAACAACGAAGAATGGAGTCCGCCATGCCTCGCACCGTCCTGCGCCTGCCGTTCGCCCTGCTGCTGATGCTGGCCCCGTTGATGGCGCTGGTCGGGTGCGCGGCACCGGCGTCCACCGACAGTTCCGCTGCCGAGCCGCCCGCCGCGTCCGCGCACGCGCCCAAACCCACGGGCGGCACATTGCCGCCGCGCGAAGCCGGCGCAGTCACCGTCGACTACGCCTGCAGGACCAGCGCCGACTGCGCGGTGAAGAACGTCGGCAACTGCTGTGGTGCTATGCCGGCCTGCGTGAACAAGAACAGCCCCACCGATCCCCAGGGCGTGCAGGCGCAGTGCGCCGCCAGCGGTCGCATGGGCGTTTGCGGCTTCGCTGACGTGACCGCCTGCCAATGCGTCAGCGGCCGCTGCGAATCCGATTCCTCCATCGCCAGACTCCCTGCCCAGTAATGCTCTACCAACAGATCCATCTCACCCTGCCCGCCTGGACCCACGACCTGGTCGACCCTGCGGCGACCTACGCGAGCGACGAAGCCAAGGTCGCGCTGGCCATCGACCTGTCGCGCCGCAATGTGGACGCCAACACCGGCGGCCCGTTCGGCGCGGTGGTGTTCGGCCCCGATGACCGCGTCATCGCCCTCGGCGTGAACCGCGTAATGCCCCACACCTGCTCGCTGGCGCATGCCGAGAACATGGCCTACATGCTGGCGCAGCAGCGCCTGCAGACGCCGCGCCTCAACGACCGCATCGCGCCCGTGGTGCTGGCCACGTCCTCGCAGCCGTGCTGCCAGTGCTACGGCGCCACGGTATGGGCCGGCATCGACCGCCTGCTGATCGGCGCACGCGCCGAGGACGTGATGGAACTGACCGAGTTCGATGAAGGTCCGCTGCCGGCGGACTGGATCGGCGAGCTCAACAAGCGCGGCATCGAGGTCGTGCGCGACCTGCGCCGCGAGGATGCACGCGCGGTGCTCCGGCACTATGGCGAGTCGGGCGGCGACACGTACTGAGCCGCGCGCGGAGAAGCCCTCGAGTCCGGCTTCTCCTGTACCCTGTCCCCGCGGCAGGAGCCGCAGCCATCCGCTTCACGCGACCGCGCCATGTCATCGACGACCGGCCTGCTGGCTTATTGCCGCCAGGGATTCGAACCCGAACTTGCTGCCGAACTGACCGAGCGCGCCGCGCTGGCCGGGTTCGCCGGCTATGCGCGCGCGCAGCGCAACGATGGTCATGTCGTGTTCGTCTGCGAGGAAGCGCAGGCGCTGGACCGCGCCCTGCCCTGGCGCGACCTGATCTTCGCCCGGCAGAAGCTGCGACTGCTCGCCGAACTGCGCGGCATCGACCCCAAGGACCGCATCACGCCGCTCCTCGCCGCCCTGGCGGGCAGCGGGCGCTACGGCGACCTGTGGGTGGAACACCCGGACTCCGACAGCGCCAAGCCGTTGGCAGGACTCGCGCGCAGTTTCGGCAATGCGCTGCGGCCGGCACTGCGCAAGGCCGGCTTCCTGAGCGAGAAGGACGATGCGCGCCTGCCGCGCCTGCATGTGGTGTTCGTGCAGGGCGACCACCTGTTCCTGTGCGTCGCCGATGCACGCGACAGCGCGCCCTGGCCGCTCGGTATCCCACGCCTGAAGTTGCTGCCCGACGCACCGTCGCGCTCTGCATTGAAGCTGGAAGAAGCCTTCCTGTCGCTGCTCGACGAACGCCAGCGCGAGACCCTGCTGAGGCCCGGCATGACCGCCGCCGATCTCGGCGCCGCGCCGGGTGGCTGGACCTGGGTACTCACGCGCCATCACCTGCGCGTGACCAGCGTCGACAACGGCCCGCTGCGCGAGCACGTGCTGGCGACCGGCCTGGTCGAGCATCTGCGCGCCGACGGCTTCCACTGGAAACCCTCGCAGCCGCTGGACTGGATGGTCTGCGACATGGTGGAGCAACCGCGGCGCGTGGCCGAGCGCATGGCGTACTGGTTCCGCGAAGGCTGGTGCCGGCACGCCGTGTTCAATCTCAAGCTGCCGATGAAGAAACGCTGGGACGAAACGAAGCTGTGCCTGGACCTGTTCGCCGAACAGGCCGGCAGGTCGCTGGAGGTGCGCGCACGCCAGCTCTACCACGACCGCGAAGAGATCACGGTGTTCGCCACGCCCGGCTGAGCCGCGGAGACCTGCCTACACGCCACCCGAGGGGACACGGATGACGTTGCACCGAATGAAGATGCTGCTCGCACTTGGCTTGGCCGCAGGGCTGGCGGGCTGCACCCACACGGAAGAAACCGCGCGGACGACGCCGGAATCCCTGTACGTTGCACGCGACGTCGTGGGTGATGGTGTTTTCAGCACGGGGGTCGAAGGCCCGGCCTTCGGTCCCGACGGCGCGCTGTATGCGGTGGGTTTCGGGCGCGATGGCACCATCGGCAGGGTGACGTTCGATGCCGACGGCGGCGGCGACGCGGCCCTGTACGTGACGCTGCCGGAGGGCAGCACCGGCAACGGCATCCGCTTCGATGCAGACGGCTTCATGTACGTGGCCGACTACACCGGCCACCGGATCCTGCGCATCGATCCCCGCGACCGCACGATCGGCGTGTTCGCTACCTTGCCCGGCGCGCACCAGCCCAACGACATCGCGTTCGCGCCCAACGGGATGTTCTACGCCAGCGATCCGGACTGGAGCACGGGCACGGGCCAGCTCTGGCGCGTGCTGCCCTACGGTGCGGCGACCGTGCTGGAAACCGGCATGGGCACCACCAACGGGGTGGAAGTCGGCCCGAAGGGAGATGTCCTGTATGTCAACGAAAGCGTGCAACGACGCGTGTGGGCATACGACCTGGATGGCAGCGGCGGGATATCCGGCAAGCGCCTGCTGGTCGCCTTCCCCGACCACGGGCTGGATGGCATGCGTACCGATGCGAGGGGCAATCTCTACATCGCGCGCTACGGTGCCGGCACGGTGGCAGTGGTGTCGCCGCAGGGCAAGGTGCTGCGCGAGGTGAGGCTGAAAGGCCGGAAACCCACCAACGTCGCCTTCGGCGGACCGGACGGACGCACCGTCTTCGTCACCCTGCAGGACCGGGGTGCCATCGAAGCCTTCCGCGCGGACTATCCGGGGCGCGAGACCGGCCTGTGACGGCGTGCCGCGGACGTCTCAGGCGCTGACATGCCGGCGTGGCAAGATGCCTCCCTGACAAGGAGACCCGCGATGCTGCCGATCGAACTCAAGGACCCCGCCGGTTTCGGCAACGAGTTCCTGCGCCTGACCCTGCTGCAGGGCTTCCAGTCGCTGACCAAGCGCGATCTTGAACTGCTGATCTTCGTGCTGCTGGAACGCGACGGCACCATCGGCCGCGACGAATCCAATTTCACCGTCGCCGGCAAGCTGCGGGTCACGCCGGCCAAGATCAAGGCGCTGCGCCGCGATGGTTACGCACGCTGGCGGGCGCTGGTGCCCGAGGAGCGCGATGCCGCCCTGCAACGCATCGTCGCGACGGCATTGACCGAGACCAACCTGAAATCGGGTGCGAAGCATGTCAGCGAACGCAGCCGCAAGGAAGGCTTCCTCGCCATCCGCATCGAGCATCCCGACGACCATCAGCAGTTCGAACAGGCCATCCTCGAGGTGGGTGCGCTGCCCGTGTACGAGCGCAATCGCGACGTGGTGGCGGTGCGCTTCGATACGCTGCTGGCCATTGCCGAACGCTGGGGCTACCTGCAACCCGACCCCGCTGCCGTGACGGCCGAGCTGAAGAAGCTGATGCCCGCGACGGAAGAGGTCGCCGACCTGCTGAAGAAGGACCTCACCAAACTGCGCTGGCAGGATGCGCGCAATGCGCTCAACAGCCTCGGCGCCAAGGCCGTTGCCAGCACCGCCGAGGGCGGATTGAAGGGCGTGCTGAAGATCGTCTTCCCCTTCATCCCCGGCTGACGGATTTCAGGCCGCCGCAATCGCTACGCGCGTACCCCCGGCGCGTGCCGAGGCGAAGATCGCATCCAGCGCCACCATGTCCCGCAAGCCCTCCTCGCCCGGCACGCGCGGCGGCGTGCGCTGCAGGATGGCCAGCGCGTCGGCGTCCATCTGCCTCGCCTGCTGCGCGGGCGTCGCGCCGATCACCGCGTCGAACCGGCGCCCGTCGCTGGCTTCGCCGCGAACGCCTTCGTAGGCCTGGAACGGCGACAGTTCGTACCATCCGTCCGCGCAGTCGGCGTGCAGCAGGTTCATGTTGCGGCCGAAGCTGGTCGCGCAGTCGGCCACGGCGCCATCGGGGAATTCGAGCCGGAAGCGCATCGACTCGTCGACGCCACGGAAGATATCGGCGCGCTCCACATGCGGCGTCGCCGTCACCGCGATGGGCTCGGCACCCGCGGTATAGCGCGCGGCATTCAATGCGTACACGCCCATGTCGTACATCGCGCCGCCGCCACGCACGGGATCCAGGCGCCAGTTGTCGCCGCTCGCGCCATCGAATCCGCGGAACCCGGCTTCCGCGCGGATCCGCTGCAGGCGCCCGAACGGATGCGACCGGGCCAATGCCATGACCGCCTGCGTGTTGGGTTCGTGCTGCATGCGGTAGCCGATCGTCAGCTGTACGCGATGCTGCCGGCAGGCCTCGATCATCGCGCGCGCCTCCGCCGCATCCATGGCCATCGGCTTCTCGCACCACACGTGCTTGCCCGCGGCCGCCGCGCGCAGGGTGAACGGCTTGTGCAGGTGGTTCGGCAGGACGATGTACACGACATCGATGTCGGGGTTGTCGGCGATGCGGTCGAAGCCCGCGTAGTCGTAGACGTTGCGGTCGGGAATGCGGTGACGACGCTGCCATTCTTCGGCCTTGGCCGGCGTACCGGTGACGATGCCGGCCAACCGGCAGTGCTTCGTCATCTGCAGCGCAGGTGCGAGCAGGTCGCGGCTGTAGTAGCCGAGGCCGACCAGGGCGACGCCGAGCGGGCGTCGATCCTTCGCACGCGCGGCAGGCAACATGCCGACCAGGCCGGCGGCGCCAAGCCCGCCCAGCACACGGCGGCGTGAAGGGTCATGGGGGGGATGCGCAGGATTCATCGCGGATACTCCGGCCGGGAACGGCGAGGCTACCGCATGCGCTGCATGCCCGTCGTCAGCGCACGCGCTGTCCCGCCGCGTGCCGCCAGAGGAAATCCACCAGCGGCGGCACCCTGCCCGCGAGGCCCAGCAAGGGTCCGCGCACCAGGGTCAGGTGCATCTCATCGTTCGAGAACATCTTGTTGATGCCGTCGAAGGCATGGGCGGCAGTGGCGTTCTCGCTGCGTCGCTGCCGCGCCCATCGTTCCAGCCGGTGGGGCGCCGACCAGTCCACATGCCGGGCCAACGCGTCACGGATACCTTCGCGCAAGGCCGCAACGTCGCGCAGGCCCAGGTTGACGCCCTGCCCGGCCAGGGGATGCACCACGTGCGCCGCGTCGCCGGCCACGATCACGCGACCTGCGACATAGTCCTTCGCCAGTTGCCGCCGCAGCGGGAAAGCCGCCCGCGCCGATGCCACCTCCACCTCGCCGAGTTGCCCGCCCATCGCCAGCGCGAGTTCATGGCCGAACGCCGCATCGTCGAGCGCCAGCACGCGCACGGCCTCGGCGTCGGGGAGCGTCCAGACGATCGAGCTGCGGCTGTCGGTGAAGGGCAGGAAAGCCAGGGGACCGGTCGTCAGGAATCGTTGCCACGCCGTGTCCTCATGCGGCCGCTGCGTCCGCACGAAGGCCACGACGCCGCGCTGCGCGTAATCGTGCGAGGTGACGTCCAGGCCAGCGAGCCGGCGCAGCGTGGAGTCGGCGCCATCGGCGGCGACCGCAAGCCTGGCGTCGACGCGCGCACCATCGTCCAGCCGCAACGTCACGCCCGCCTCGTCCTGCTCCATGGCTTCCACGCGGGCAGGACAGCACACCTGCACGCCCGCCGCCGGCAGGGCCGCCCACAGCCGGTCCACCAGCAATGCGTTCTCGACAATCCAGCCCAACTGCGACCGTCCCAGGGCATCGGCATCGAACTGGAGTTCACCGCCACCGGCGGCATCCCACACCCGCATGCGCCGATAGGGCTGCGCGCGCGCATCGCGCACCGCGCGCCATGCGCCGGCCTCCTCCAGCAGTGCCGCATTGTCGGGCGCAAACGCGTACACGCGCAGGTCCGGCTGGTCCTGCGACCAGCGTGGAGGCTCGCGGCCCTCGACCAGCGTCACCTGCAATCCCTCGCGCGCCAGCGCCAGGGCGCACGCGGCACCCACCACGCCGCCGCCGACGATGGCGACATCGATCTGTCCGCGACGCTTCATGCGCTCTCTCCGCGGCACAACGCCGGCACATCCCCGCGGAATCCCATGGCGCCCCCCACCAGGAACGACTGCAGCGACGCATGCGCATCCACCGCCACGAGGCCCAGGCTGCGCAGGGGCTTCAGCAGCGGCGACGGGTTGGCGGTCAGCCGCGCCAGCCCGTCGGAGAACGCCAGCGTGCGTTCGCGGTCTTCGTGCCGGCGCGTCGCATAGGCCGCGAGGCTGCCCGCATCGCCAGGATCGTCGCTGCGTGCGATCTCCTCGGCCAGCGTCAGTGCGTCCCGCAGGCCCAGATTGAAGCCCTGCGCGCCGATCGGATGGATCGTCTGCGCGGCGTTGCCCAGCACCACAGCCCGCTCGGCGACAATCCGTTGCGCGACGACACGCACGATGGGGTAACCGCTGCGCTCCCCGCTGCCGACCAGCCTGCCGATGCGCCAGCCCGCCTCGCGCTGCAGGCGCGCAAGCCACGCAGCCTCGCCCAGCGCCGCGACCTCGTCCGCTTCCGCGCGCGCCACGCCGTGCACCACGCCCCAGTGGCGATCACCGCGTGGCAGCAATGCCGTGGGGCCGGCATCACCGAAACGCTCGTATGCCGTGCCATCCGGCGCACGCGTGGCGCGCACCCGGGCGACGAACAGGGTCTGCAGGTAGTCGTGTTCATCCACCTCGATGCCGAGCGCATCGCGCACGGTGCTACGCGTGCCATCGGCGGCCACCACCAGCCGCGCGCGCAGCTCGCGCTCGCCGCCCGCATCGGCGATGCGCAGGACGCGACTTCCCGCGTCGCCCGGCGCGAACCCGACAAAGCGTGCCGGCCGATACCGCGTCAGCCGCGCCAGTTGGTCGAGCCGCGCTTCCAGCGCCTCGCCGAAATCGCGCGCCACGACCACCTGCCCGAAAGCCTCGCGGCCATAGTCCCCGGCATCGAGTCGCACGCGACCGAAATCGCCCTGCCGGCTGATGTGGATGCGGCGGATCGGGCCGGTCGGCGCACGCAGTTGTTGCATCACGCCGAGCACGGTCAGCGCATTGACGGTGGCCGCAGCGAAGCTCAGGTTGCGCTGATCAAACACCGCCGGCATCTGGCCCGCAGGCGTCGCCTCGACCAGACCCACGTCCAGTCCCTGCCGGTCCAGGGCGATGGCCAGGCTTGCACCGACCAGCCCGCCGCCCACGATCACCACGTCATGCCGTTCTGTCATGCGGCCATGATACCGCCCCGGTCTCCAGGCCCCGTCCTGCGGCCTGCCGGACGCAGGCTCCGGTAGAATGCGGGGCTGAGTCTCCGGAACCCTGCCGATGAACACCACTTTCCAACGCGCCCTCGTGCTGATGCTGGTCGCCGCCCTGCTGGTCCTCACCCGCCTGCACCTGCCCACCACGTTCGGCCACATTGGCCCGTTGCCCGACGCCAGCTGGGCCGCCTTCTTCATCGGCGGCTACTACCTGCGCACCTGGTCGCGCTGGGCGTTCCCGTTGTTCATGGCGGCAGCAGTCGTGGTGGACTACATCGTCATCAGCGGCCAGGGCATCAACTTCTGGACGCACTACTGCGTGTCGCCGGCGTACTGGTTCCTGCTGCCGGCCTACGGCGCGCTCTGGCTGGGCGGCACGCTGCTGCGCCGCTACCAGACAGAGAGCCATGGCCGCACGCTGGCGCTGCTGGCGGGCAGCCTGCTGGCCTCGGTCACCGTCTGCCACCTGCTGAGCCAGGGCAGCTTCTACTGGCTGAGCCCGGTCGTCAGCGAACCGACGCTGGCCGGCTGGTGGAAGAACTTCAGCGACTGGTACCTGCCGTACCTGCGCGTGGCCGCGATTTACGTGGGCCTGGCCGTCATCGTGCACGTGATAGTCGAGCAGGTCGTCCGCCTGGCCCGGCCGCACGGCCGTACCGCCGACTGACCGACCCGGCTTCGCGATGGGCAACCGGCTCTCGAAGATCTATACCCGCACCGGTGACGACGGCAGCACCGGCCTCGGCGACGGCACGCGCGTAGGCAAGGACTCCGCGCGCGTCACCGCCTACGGCACGGTGGACGAAGCCAACTCGGCGCTCGGCGTGCTGCTGGCGGTACCCGGCGTGCCGGACGATATCCGCGCCCTGCTGACCACGGTGCAGCACCAGTTGTTCGACCTGGGCGGCGAACTGTGCATCCCCGGCCATGCCGCGATCACCGGCGACGACGTGGATGCGCTGGAACGGCAGCTGGACCAGTACAACGACGACTTGCCGCCGCTGAAAGACTTCATCCTGCCGGCCGGCGGCGAGGCGGCTTCACGCTGCCACCTGGCCCGCACCATCGTGCGCCGCGCCGAACGCGAGACCGTCACCCTGGCCCGCCACGACGCGGTGCGGCCGGAAGCGATCCGCTACCTCAACCGGCTTTCGGACCTGCTGTTCGTGCTGGCGCGCGTGCTCGCGCGTGCCGACGGCCAGGGCGAAGTGTTGTGGAAGCACGAACGACGCCATTCCTGAGCGGGCGTCTTCCCCCAAGGTCGAGTGCCGGCACACCTGGCGCCGCGCTTAGAATGGCGCCGGACTTCCATAGCGGAGAGGCGGATCCCGCCCCGTCGAGGGCAACGCCGGCACCTTGATCATCTTCACCCACCCCGCCTGCCTGCTGCACGATCCCGGCCCCGACCATCCGGAGCGGCCGGCGCGGCTGGAAGTGGTACTCGAGGCGCTGCGGCTGCACCACGGCGACGCCGACTGGCGCGAGGCGCCGATGGTGAAGCTGGGCGACCTGCGCCGGGTGCACGACGAGGCATTGGTGCGCGAGGTGCTGGAGGCGGATGTGTCCGGCTACCGCATGCTCGATCCGGACACGGTGATGTGCCCGGCCTCCCGTGCCGCCGCCCTGCGTGCCGCCGGTGCCGGCGTGGCGGCGGTGGACGCCGTGATGAATGGCGAAGACCTGACCGCCTTCTGCGCGGTGAGGCCCCCCGGCCACCATGCGACCAGCAGTGCCGCCATGGGCTTCTGCCTGTTCAACAACGTCGCCGTGGCGGCCGCGTATGCCTGCGACAAACACGGGCTGGAGCGCGTGGCAGTCATCGACTTCGATGTGCACCACGGCAACGGCACCCAGGCGATCTTCTACGACGACCCGCGGGTGGCCTACTTCAGCAGCCACGAATCGGGCATCTACCCGCACAGCGGCGCGCCCTACGAGCGCGGGGTGGGCAACGTGTTCAACGCCCTGCTGCCGCCGGGCAGCGGCGGTTTCCGCTTCCAGAACACCTGGGCGGACGAACTGCTGCCTGCGCTGGACGACTTCAAGCCCCAGTTGCTGCTGGTCTCGGCCGGTTTCGACGCGCACATGCGCGATCCGCTGGCAGACCTGATGCTGGAGACCGAAGACTTCGGGTGGCTGACCCGGCAGTTGCGCACCCTGGCACAGCGCCATGCGGGAGGACGGATCGTCTCGATGCTCGAGGGTGGCTACGACCTGGACGCCCTGCGCGAGTGCGCCGTGGTCCACGTGGAGGCGTTGCGCTGAGGCCCGCAAGCCTTGTCGCTGAACCCTGCCCGACATCGGCCGATGGCCTTCATTGCCCGCATGCATGGGATGGGGCAAGCTAACGACCGTTTTTCGTTCGACAGCGAGCCCAGCACCGCGTGCGCCCTGCCCTTCGCCTGCTCCCGTTGCCCTTCAGCATCGCCCTGTGCCTGCCCGCGCTGGCGGCTGACGAAAAGCCCGAAAGCTGGGCGTTGTGTCCTATCCAGGATGTGATTCCGACATTCGGGGGCGCGCCACAGCCACCGGCGCCCGGCAGCGCCCAGGCGTCGCGGGAGCAGCGCGCCGAGCAACCGACCTCGATCGAGGGCGACCAGCTCTCCGGCACCGAGGCCAATCCCCAGTACAGCGGCGAGGTCGTCCTCACCCGCGGCGACCAGTTCCTGGGCGCAGACAACCTCAAGTACGACCAGGAGCAGGACACCTACGTCGCTGACGGCCACATCCGTTACCAGGATGCCGGCATCCGCCTGATCGCCGACAGCGCCCGTGGCGACCAGGGGGCCGACGCCCACCAGATCGACAACGTCCGCTACCAGCTGGTCTCCCGGCGTGGCAACGGCGGCGCCGACCGTATCGACATGAAGGGGCCGGAAGGCAGCCTGCTGCATTCCACCTACTCCACCTGCGATCCCGAGGACCGCCGCTGGGAGCTGCGCTCGCGTCGGATCGACATCAACACCGATGACGGCTGGGGCGTGGCGCGCGGCGCGACGATCCGGCTCGGCAAGCTACCGGTGCTGTACGTGCCCTACCTGAAGTTCCCGATCGACGACCAGCGCCACACGGGCCTGCTGTACCCGGCGGTCGGGCTGTCCGGCCGCAACGGCTTCGACTACCAGCAGCCGATCTACCTGAACCTGGCACCGAACTACGACGCCACCCTGGAACCGCGCTACATGAGCGAGCGCGGGTTCCAGCTGGGCGCGGAATTCCGCTATCTGTACGAGAAGGGCCGCGGCGAGATCCAGGGCTCCTGGATGAACAAGGACGACCTGATCCGGGACCGGATGAACGAGGCGGACTATGACCCGCTCAATCCGAACAATCCGGATCCGGACGACGGCCGCGGCTTCTTCTCGTTCGCAGGTAACCACCGCTTCAACACGAACTGGCAGGCACGCGCCAGCCTGATCTGGCTGAGCGACGCGCGCTATCAAGAGGATTTCGGCAGTTCACTGTATGGTCAGGCATATTCGTCGGTAACCAGTACGGCCGGCGTCTACGGCGCCGGAGAGTTCTGGAGCGCCGGCGTGATGGCCGACCACTGGCAGCTCTCCGATTACCTGAGCAGCGAAGCCTCGCTGCCCTACAACAGGCTGCCGCGCGTCTACCTCAACTGGAGCCAGCCCCTGAGCCGCTGGATCAGCGTGGGTGGGCACGCGGAAGCGGTGAAGTTCCAGCACGACGAGAAGCCCGGCGGCAGCCGCCTCGACATCAAGCCAACCATCTCGTTCCCCCTGCAAGGCGCCGCCTGGTACATCACGCCAACGCTGGCGTACCGCCATACCGAATATCGCCTCGACGCCGATCTGGCGCAGCAGATCGCCACCAATCGCGCCGTCGAGGCGTACGGAGTGCCCGCTGCGCAGGTGACGCCCATGATGATGGCGGAATTCTACGACCGATCGCCCAGCCGCAGCCTGCCGATCGGCTCGCTGGATGCGGGTGTCTATTTCGACCGCGAGACCGAGATCAAGGGCGACCGCTTCCTGCATACACTGGAACCTCGCCTGTTCTACCTCAACGCACCGTACCGCGAGCAGGAAGGACTGCCGATCTTCGATACCCGTCCGTTCAACTTCAGCTACGGCCAGTTGTTCCGCGACAACCGCTACACGGGCCCCGACCGCCAGGCCGATGCCAACCAGCTGACGCTGGCCCTGACCACGCGCCTGCTGCGGCAGAAGGACGGCTTCGAACGGCTGTCGGCCAGCATCGGCCAGATCCGCTACTTCGAAGACAGCCTGGTCACCTATTCATCCGCAGAAACGCCGCTGGAACAGGGCAAGTCGGCCTGGGTGGTGGACGCCAACTACGCCCCGACCGATCGCTGGACCATCGGTGCCTCGTACCAGTGGGACCCGAAGTTCCGCCGCGAGGACCTGGCCAGCGTCCGCGCGCGCTACCTGCTGCCGGACGATGGCGTGGTCAACATCACTTACCGCCGCCGCCGCGACCTGCTGGAACAGGCCGACTTCTCGTTCCTCTATCCGGTGACCCCGGCATGGAGCGTGGTGGGCCGCTACTACCACTCGTTCTACCGTGATGCCGCCACCGACCAGGAGCCTGGTCTGCTGGAAGGCGTGGCAGGCGTGCAGTGGGACAGCTGCTGCCTTGCCGTGCGTGCGCTGGTGCGTCGCTACGTACGGAATCGCGAGGGCGACATGAACACCGGCTTCCAGGTCGAGTTCGTCCTGAAGGGCCTGGGCTCGGCGGGCCAGAACACGGACCGCACGCTGCGCCGTGCTATCCTCGGTTATTACCGAGACGACCTCTATCTCGTCCCGCCGAGCAATATCGCGCCGCGTCCGGACGACAACACTTACGATCCGGATCCGATGCCATGAACAAGCCTCTTTCCCACCTCCTGATCGCCGGCCTGCTGGCCCTGTCGGCAGCCTCGACGCCCGTGGCAGCGCAGACACTGCAGCCGCTGGACCGGATCGCCGCCGTCGTCAACGAAGACGTCGTCCTGCAGAGCGAGCTGGAACGCGCCGTGAGCAACGTCCTCGCCCAGTACGCCAACCAGCCCGGCCAGTTGCCCCCGCGCGCGGTGCTGGAGCGCCAGGTGCTGGAGCGCCTGGTGCTGGTGAAGCTCCAGGTGGCACGAGCCGCGGAGACGGGTGTCCGTGTCAGCGATGCCGACCTCAACAACGCCGTCAACGCCGTGGCCCAGCAGAACGGGACCACGCCCGACGGCCTGCGCCAGCGGCTTGAAGCCGATGGCATGTCGTTCGCCGAATTCCGCAACTCGATGCGTGATGAAATCACCATCCAGCGCCTCAAGCAGAGCTTCGCGCAGAGCCGCGTGCAGGTCAGCGAGGCCGAGGTGGACGCTGCCCTGGCCATGCAGGCCAACAGCGGCGCGCAGTACCACCTGGCGCACATCCTCGTCAGCCTGCCGGACGGTGCGACCGCCGAGCAGATCACCGCCGGCCAAGGCAAGATCGATGGCATCAAGGCGTTGATCGATAAGGGCGAACTGGACTTTTCCGCCGCTGCCGTCCGCTATTCCGACAGCCCGAATGCACTGGAAGGCGGCGACCTCGGCTGGCGCAGCCTGGACGAAATCCCCACCGCCTTCGTGGAGATGCTCAAGGGCATGTCGCCGGGCCAGTCGGTCGGCCCGTTGCGCGGCCCTAGCGGATTCCAGCTGCTGAAGCTGGTGGAAGTCCGGGATGCCACGCAGGCCGAGAAGCGCAGCGTGACCGAGTACAACGCCCGGCACATCCTGGTGCGGATCACCGAAACCCAGGACGCCGCCGCCGCCAAGGCCAAGATCGACACGCTGCGCGCCCGCATCGCCGGGGGTGCCGACTTCGTTGCCCTGGCAAAGGAGTCCACCGAGGACGCCAACAGCCGCGATGACGGTGGCGACCTCGGCTGGTTCCCCGCCGACGCCTTCGGTCCGGCCTTCGGCCAGCAGGTGACCGCGCTGCAGGATGGCCAGGTAGGCGCACCGTTCCGTACCGATGCCGGCTGGCACATCGTGCAACGCGTGGGCAGCCGCCAGACCGACGTGACCGACCAGAACCGCCGCGCGCAGCTCCGCGACACCATCGGCCGCCGCAAGGCCGAGGACGAGTACAACCGCTACCTGCAGGAGTTGCGCGGCGAAGCCTACGTCAGCTTCCGCAGCGGTGACCGCGCCGAGACCACGCCGGGCGGCTGAGGTGATTCCGCGGCTGGCGCTGGTACCGGGCGAGCCGGGCGGCATTGGCCCCGAACTCTGCGTACGGCTCGCGCAGCACCCGCGCAGCGACTGTACCCTGCTTGCGTTCGGGGATCCCAGCACACTGCGCGCCGCGGCCGACGCACTCGGTCTGCCGCTTCGCCTGCTCGACGAGGCCGTCGTAGCCGTCGAACCGGGTGACCTGCGCTTGCGGGCGGTGCCCAATGCGGCGCCCAACACCTTTGGCGTTACCGATCCCCGCAATGCGCGCGCCGTCATCGATGCACTGACGCAGGCCGCCGATGCGTGCCTGCAGGCATCCCTGGATGGCTTGGTGACGGGCCCCGTGCACAAGGCCGCCATCAACGCCGGCGGAATCGCGTACAGCGGCACCACTGAACTGCTCGCAGAACACGCCGGCCGCAAGGTCGTGATGATGCTCGCCAACGACATCGTCCGCGTCGCACTGGCGACCACCCACCTGCCGTTGCGGGATGTCGCGGAAGCGATCACGCCCGCGTTGCTGGAAGAGATCCTGCGCATCACGCACGCGTCCTTGCGGCGGGACTTCGGCATCGAAGATCCGGTCATCGCCGTCCTGGGACTGAATCCGCATGCGGGTGAGGCCGGGCACCTCGGGCGCGAGGAAATCGAGGTGATCGGGCCGGTGCTCACCGTCCTGCGTGCGGAAGGCATGCGCCTGGAAGGCCCGCTGCCCGCCGACACCGCCTTCCTGCCCCAGAAGCTGTGCGGCTTTGATTCCGTGGTGGCGATGTACCACGACCAAGGCCTGCCCGTGCTCAAGTACAGCGGGTTCGAGCAGGCGGTGAACCTGACCCTGGGGCTCCCCTACCCGCGCGTGGCGGTCGACCACGGCACGGCACTGGACCTGGCCGGCAAAGGCATCGCGGATCCGTCCAGCCTGTTCGCGGCCGTCGCCACCTGCGCACGGATGGCCTCCCAACGCATCATGGGCCGCACTTGACGCCACGCAGTACGCGAGCGTTCCCGCATAATCCGTCCATGTCGCATTTCAAGGCTCCCCCCAAGAAGTCCCTCGGCCAGCATTTCCTGACCGATCGCAGCTACATCGACAAGATCGTGAGGGCGGTGAATCCGCAGCCCGGCGACCGCCTGGTCGAGATCGGCCCGGGCCAGGGCGCGATCACGTTCCCGCTTCTGAAGAAGCATGGCGAGCTGACCGCCATCGAGTTCGACCGCGATCTGATCACACCGCTGATGGAAGCATCGGAAGGCATCGGGCGATTGACCATCATCCACAAGGACGTGCTGTCGGTGGACTTCGGCAAGCTCGCGGGCGAAGACAAGCTGCGCTTGGTAGGCAACCTTCCCTACAACCTGTCCTCGCCGATCCTGTTCCACGCCATCGAACATGCCTCGGCAATCACCGACATGGTCTTCATGCTGCAGAAGGAAGTCGTCGACCGCATGGCTGCCGAGCCGGGCAGCAAGGTCTACGGCCGGCTCAGCGTGATGCTCCAGGCCTACTGCCAGGTGGATGCCCTGTTCGTGGTGCCCCCGGGCGCCTTCCGTCCACCGCCCAAGGTGGATTCCGCCGTCGCACGCCTGGTCCCGCGCGATCCGGCCACCATCGGCATCCACGACCCGAAGCGCTTCGAGCATGTCGTGCGCGCCGCCTTCGGGCAGCGCCGCAAGACATTGCGCAATGCGCTGTCCGAGGTGTGCAGCAGCGAGTCGATCGAAGCCGCCGGCGTGCGCCCGGATGCGCGCGCCGAGCAGATCGCGGTGGAAGATTTCATCCGGCTGGCCAATCAGGTGGCCACTGCCTGAGATGGAGGCGGGTAGTTTCCGCTTTCACCTGCGTTTGAATACACTGCGGGGATGAATTCCCCCGACTATGCCATCGATGTGGACGTGGCCACGCGCTTCCTGGACGACCAGTCCGCGCCCGAGGACGGGCGCTACGTGTTCGCGTACACCATCCGCATCCACAATCGTGGGCGCGTGCCTGCGCAGCTGCTGCGTCGGCACTGGGTCATCACCGATGCCAACGGCAAGGTGGAGGAAGTGGAAGGCGAAGGCGTCGTCGGCGAGCAGCCCTGGCTGAGGCCCGGCGAAGATTTCCGCTATACCTCCGGCGCCATCCTGGAAACGGCACTGGGCACCATGCAGGGAAGCTACGACATGCTGGCCGACGACGGCACCCGGTTCGACGCCCCCATCGCCCCGTTTACCCTGTCCGTTCCACGGACCCTGCACTGAGGCCACGGCACAATGAGTGTCTGGGCCATCGGCGACCTCCAGGGCTGCTACGACGCCACGCAGCGACTGCTCGAGAAGATCCGCTTCGATCCGGCGCAGGACCGCCTGTGGTTCTGCGGCGACCTGGTCAACCGCGGCGGCCAATCACTGGAAACGTTGCGCCTGGTGCATTCGCTGCGCGAGCACAGCACCGTGGTCCTGGGCAACCACGACCTGTCCCTGCTTGCCATCGGCGAGCGCTCACCGGACGAGCAGCGCAAGGTCAATCCCGACCTCCAGCGTGTAGTGCTGGCTGACGATGCACGCGCGCTGCTGGACTGGCTGCGCCTGCAGAAGCTGGTGCATGCGGACCGCGAACTCGGGTGGATGATGGTGCATGCCGGTCTCGCTCCGAAATGGACCACCACGCTCGCCGAGAAACATGCGCGCGAAGTCGAGCAGCAGCTGCACGGCAATGCCTACCGCAAGCTGTTCCGCAACATGTACGGCGACAAGCCGAACTGGGCACCGCACCTGTCCGGCTACGACCGTGCGCGCGCCATCATCAACGTGCTGACGCGCATGCGCTACTGCACGCCGCGCGGCCGCATGGCGATCGAGGAGAAGGGTGCGCCGGGCAGGCAGGCCCAGGGCCTCTACCCCTGGTATGAAGTCCCCGGTCGCGCCGAGCGCGACCTGAAGATCGTGTGCGGCCACTGGTCCACGCTCGGCCTGATGATCGGCCACGGCGTGCATGCCATCGATACCGGTGCCGTGTGGGGCGGCAAGCTCACTGCGCTGCAGTTGGATACGGACGACATCCGGCTGGTGCAGGTCGCCGGCCGCGACGTGCCGCCACCGCCGAAGGGCGAGTTGCCGAAGGACTGAACATGCGGCTGGCACGGTGCGCATCGCTGTGCCTGATGCTGCTGACGCTCGCGGCATGTCGCAACGAAACGCCCGTCGCCTTCGAACCCGCGGCGCCGCCGGCGACGGTGCCGGACGCGCCGCCCCTCCTTTCTCCGTCGCTGGTCTCGGCGGCACGCGCGCAGATCGGCGTGGTCCGCGTCTACGACCCGGCCTACTTCAGCCTGTCCTATCCCGGCGGCGACGTGCCGGCCGATCGGGGCGTCTGCACGGACGTGGTGATCCGCGCGCTGCGTACGCAAGGGCTGGATCTTCAGCAGGCGATCCACGAGGACATGCGCGCGCACTTCGCCCTGTACCCGCGCCAGTGGGGCCTGAGCCGACCCGACCGCAACATCGACCATCGCCGCGTCCTCAACCAGATGCGCTGGTTCGAACGGCAGGGATGGCAGCAGGCCACAGGCGTTTCGGCGGACGATTTCTCGCCGGGCGACATCGTGGCATGGAAACTCACCGGCAGCGGCCTGCTGCATGTCGGCATCGTGTCGGACCGCCGCAGCCAGGAGGGGACGCCGCTGATCCTGCACAACATCAGCGCCGGTACCCAGGAAGACGACATCCTGTTCCGCCACGCCATCATCGGACATTACCGGCAACCGGAGGCGCGCACGCCGGGCGCGCTTCCGTAGCGCCGGGCCCGCTAGATTCTGCAGGCCGTCCGTTCACAGCAAACCCTCGGGAAGACAGCGGGCACGAACCCCGCCCGTCATACGGCGAACGCCGGAATGACAGGCCTGGGCTGATGACGTATCGCTGCTTTCAGCTACGCCGATACTCGACGAAGTCAAAAGCCAACGCATGCTTCGCATCCACCGGATGCGATTCGCGCGCGATCTCGCACCATTGCGCGGTATCGAACGCGGGGAAGAAGGCGTGCGCGTCCTCGACGACGGTATCGACCTCGGTCAGACGCAGCACGTCGGCGCGGGACAGCGTCAACGCATAGATCTCGCCACCGCCGATCACGCACAGTTCGTCGCTTCCCCGCTCCATGGCGATCCGGACCGCCTCGTCGACCGAGGCCACCGGCTGCATGCCGTCGAACGGCACGTGGCCGCTGCGCGTCATCACGAGATTGAGCCGGCCGGGCAACGCCCGCCCCAACGACTCGGCCGTCCTGCGCCCCATCACTACCGGCTTGCCCAGCGTCAGCGCCTTGAAGCGCTTCAGGTCATCCGGCAGGCGCCACGGCAGGTCGTTGTCACGGCCGATGGCGCGGTTGCGGTCAAGGGCGGCGATCAGGGAAATACGCATCGGCACCTAGACCGCCACCGGCGCCTTGATCGCGGGATGAGGATCATAGCCATGGATCTCGATGTCGTCGTAGGTGAAGGCGAACAGATCCGTGACGTCGGGACTCAGGTGCAGCTTCGGCAGCGCGCGGGGTTCGCGCGACAGCTGTTCACGCGCCTGCTCGTAGTGGTTGGAATACAGGTGCGCGTCGCCCAGCGTGTGCACGAAGTCGCCCACCCCCAATCCGCAGGCCTGCGCCACCATGTGGGTCAGCAGCGCATAGCTGGCGATGTTGAACGGCACGCCCAGGAAGATGTCGCCGCTGCGCTGGTAGAGCTGGCAGCTGAGCTTTCCCTCCACCACGTAGAACTGGAACATCGTGTGGCAGGGCATCAGCGCCATCTTCGGCAGGTCGGCCACGTTCCAGGCCGACACGATCAGCCGGCGCGAGTCCGGGTTGCGCTTGATCTCCTCGACGACCCATCTGATCTGGTCGATCTCGCCGCCGTCGGCCGTGGCCCAGCGACGCCATTGCTTGCCGTAGACCGGCCCGAGTTCGCCGTCGGCATCGGCCCATTCATCCCAGATGCTGACCTTGTTGTCCTTGAGGTAGGCGATGTTGGTCTCGCCCTTCAGGAACCACAGCAGTTCGTGCACGATCGAGCGCAGGTGCAGCTTCTTCGTCGTGACCAGCGGGAAGCCTTCGTTGAGGTCGAAGCGCATCTGCCAGCCGAACACGCTGCGCGTGCCGGTGCCGGTGCGGTCGGACTTTTCGGTGCCCTGCTCCAGCACGTGTCGCAGCAGGTCGAGGTACTGCTTCATTCTTTGCCTCCGGCAAATGGCTTCATGCGAAGTCCTTGCCGGCGCCGGGCGCGGGCAGGACGGGCTGCAGGGTGGGCGCGCGACGCGACAACGCGAGCAGGAACAAGCCCAGCGCCACCAGCGGCAGGCTCAGTACCTGGCCCATCGTCAGCCAACCGAAGGCGAGATAGCCGATGTCCGCATCCGGCACGCGCACGAACTCCACCACGAAACGGAACACGCCGTACATCAGCGCGAACAAGCCGGAGATGGTGTAGCGCGCGCGTGGCTTGCGCGACACCGTCCACAGCACCACGAACATCACCAGCCCCTCGAGGAGCGCCTGGTAGAGCTGCGAAGGATGGCGCGCGAACGGATCCAGCGCACCCGCCGCATACTGCGCCTGCAACTGCGCCGCATCCAGGCCGCGCAGCGCGGGATCGGTCGGGAAGATCACGCCCCAGTCGGCACCGGTCGGCTTGCCCCACAGTTCGGCGCCGATGAAGTTGCCGATGCGGCCAAAGCCGAGCCCGGGAGCGACCACAGGTGCAACGAAATCCATCGTGTCGAAAAAATGCAGGCGATGTTTGCGCGACCACCACCATGCGGCGGCCATCACGCCCAGCAGGCCGCCATGGAAGCTCATGCCGCCTTCCCACACCTTGAAGATCGACAGGGGATTTTCGACGAAGGTGCCAAACCCGTAGAACAGCACATAGCCGATGCGACCGCCCAGCACCACGCCCAGCATGCCGTAGAACATCAGGTCGGAGAACGCGTTGGCGTCCACGCCGGGCAGTCGCCCCTGCGATGCACGCATGCGTCCCAGCCACCAGGCGGTGACGAACGCCAGCAGGTACATCAGGCCGTACCAGTGGAGCTTCAGCGGACCCAGCGAAAGGATGATCGGATCAATCTGGTGGAGGTAGATCATGCGCCTCGGCTTGGCCGGTGGGGATGGGCTATTTTGCCCCACCCTGCCCGCGCGTGGCTGATCCAGAACTGATCGGCGATCGGCGGATCAGTCCAGCAGGTGCGGCCGGTTGGGCAGTTCGTCCTCGTCCGGATGGCCGTCCAACTGCGGAAAATGCAGCGCCAGCAGGTCCGAGACTGCGCGGATACCGGCGATGACGGCCTGTTCCGCCCGGTTCTCCGCCATGCCCACTTCAATCAGGTGGCAGACCTCGCGCCATGCCACGTCGCTGACGAGGCCGTTCAAGCCACGGTCGGCGACGATCTCGATGCGATGGTCGGCCAGCAGCAGATAGATGAGCACGCCGTTGTTGGCTTCCGTGTCCCAGGTGCGCAGCCGCACGAACACCTCGTGCGCGCGCTCGCGCGGATCCACCCCGGAAAGTACCGCACCCAATGGCAGGTCCGACTCCACCGCGAACATCACCTCGCCGCGGTGCCTGCGCTCGCCCTCGGCAATGGCGTCGGTGATGTGGTGCAGGGCCGATTCCGGGAACAGCCGGCGCGCCGAACGGGCGAACAGATGGCGGAGAACGCGCATCACCAACTCCCGGAGGCGCCACCGCCCCCCGACATGCCACCGCCACCACCCCAGCCGCCCCCACCGAAGCCGCCGCCTCCCCCACCAAAACCACCGCCTCCGCCTCCCCAGCCGCCCCAGTCCCGGTGCCGGGCGTATCCGCCGCGGGTCGACACCGACATCAGGCCGTAGAGCAATCCCAGCACGGCGGCGATGCCACCGACCGCAAGCAGCGACGACAGCAGCAGTGCAACACCACCGGCCGCACCGCCCGTGAACAGTCCGCGGATACCGGACGGCGCACGGCTGAACATGCCGCGCACGATGGTGGCCACGATGAAGGCGGCGAATGCGGCGAACAGCACGCCGCCGCCCTTGCCGCCCTCGCCGGAAACGCGATGCGTGCTGACCGGCTCGGGCAGCGCTTCGCCGTCGATCAGTTTCACCAGCGTCGCGGTCGCATCGGCAATGCCGCCCGCGTAGTCACCGGCGCGGAACCTGGGCGCCAGGTATTCCTGGATCACGCGGTTGGCGATGGCGTCGGGAATCGCGCCCTCCAGTCCGTAGCCTGTTTCAATCCGAACGCGACGGTCGTCCTTGGCCACCAGCAGCAGTACGCCGTCATCCACGCCCTTGCGGCCCAGCTTCCATTGTTCGAACACGCGCACCGCGTACTGTTCGATGGTTTCGGGCTGCGTGCTGGGCACCATCAACACCTGCAATTGGCTGCCCTTGCGTTGCTGCAACGCCAATGCCTGCGCTTCCAATTGCTGCTTCTGGTCGGCATCCAGCGTGCCTGTGGTATCGACCACCGGCGAATCGAGCGCGGGAATCGGCGCCAGCGACTGCGCCCAGGCGGGCGCGGCGATCAGCAGCAGGCAGAGCGCCAGCGCACGCAGCATGGAAGCGCCGGGACGCTGATCAGTTGCCGGGCGACGGCGGAGGCGGCGGTGTCGGAGCCTGCGGCGTCGCCGGGGCCGGCGTGCCGAAGTCGACGGCCGGCGCTTCGGAGATGGCCGCTTCGTTCTCGACGGTGAAGTTCGGCTTCTCCTTCGCGCCGGTGACCTTGGCGGTGATCACCTGTGGGAACTGGCGGATATAGGTGTTGTAGTCCTGCACCGTCTGGATATAGCGCCCGCGCGCCACGGTGATGCGGTTCTCGGTGCCTTCGAGTTGCGCCTGCAGGTCGCGGAAGGACTGGTCGGATTTCAGGTTCGGGTAGTTCTCGGTGACGACCAGCAGCCGGGACAGTGCGCCGGACAGTTCACCCTGCGCCTGCTGGAACTGCTGCAGCGAGGCTGCATCGTCGGCATTGACCTGGATCTGGCCCACGCGGGCGCGCGCATTGGTCACGTCGGTCAGCACCTGGCGCTCCTGCTGCGCATAGCCCTGCACGGTCTTGACCAGGTTGGGAATGAGGTCCGCACGACGCTTGTACTGGTTGAGCACCTCGGACCAGCCTGCCTTCACGGCTTCGTCCTTCTGCTGGATGGTGTTGTAGCCGCAGCCGGAGAGCAGCACGGTCAACACGACGAGCAACCACAGACGCGAAACCTGCATGGCACGACACTCCCTTGGACGGACGCGCCGATTGCAGCACCTTGCCCATGACCACGCAAGCATCCGCCACGTCACAGTGCGTGGCGCGCCGACTTGTTAGCCTCCCGTGAAAAGAAAAGGGCTCCCGAAGGAGCCCTTTGCGGTACACGGTGGATGCAAGGCTCACTCGCGCAGCATGCGTCGGCCGGCCCGCTTCTTCGCCCACAGGTTGAGGCACTCGACCACGGCCGAGAAGCCCATCGCGCCGTAGAGGTAACCCTTCGGGATATGCATCTCGAAGCCGTCCAGCAGCAGATAGGCGCCGACGGCCACGATGAAGGCCAGCGCCAGCATCTTGATGGTCGGGTTGTTGTCGATGAACTGTCCCAGCGGCTTGGCCGCCAGCAACATCACCGCCACCGCCAGCAGGATCGCCGCCACCATCACCGGGGTGTGGTTGGCCATGCCGACTGCCGCGATCACCGAGTCCAGCGAGAACACGATGTCGATCACCGCGATCTGCGCGATCACGCCGGCGAATGACACCGCCGGGCGCGTGTGCACGTCTTCGGAATCGGGTTCGCCCTTTACCAGTTCCAGGATTTCCTTGGTGCCCTTCACCAGCAGGAACACACCGCCCAGGATCAGCACCAGGTCGCGCACCGAGATGCCTTGCCCGAACAGCGTGAACAGGTCGGCGGTCAGGCCGGCCAGCCATGCCAGCGTCAGCAGCAGCAGGATGCGCGTGATGCACGCCACCGCGATGCCGAACTTGCGTGCGACTTCTCGCTGGTGCGGCGGCAGCTTGCTGACCGCGATGGAGATGAAGACCAGGTTGTCGATGCCCAGCACGATTTCGATCGCACTCAGCGTGATCAGCGTGATCCACACCTGCGGATCGGTAAGCAATTCCATCATCGGGTAGAGACCTTGTTCATATCAGGATTTCACAGGTAGCGCGGCGCAAGGATCAATCCCCAGCACAGCAGCACATTCATCATCAGCACGAAGACCGCCGCCGACCCCATGTCCTTCGCGCGGCCGGCGAGTTCGTGGTGCTCCGGACCATAGCGTTCGATCACGGCTTCCACCGCGGAGTTCAGCAGTTCGGCGGCCAGCACCAGCAGGCAACTGCCGATCATCAGCGCGCGCTCCAGGCCGGTTCCGCCCAGCCACAGCGCCAGCGGCGCGAGCACGACGAGCAGGTACACCTCCAGCCGGAAGGAGGATTCGTGCATCCACGCCGCGCGCAGGCCCTGGAAGGACCACACGGTGGCTTTGAGGATGCGGCCGGGGCCGCGGGGAAGGTGTCCGGTTTCGTCAGCCATGGCAGGTCGATGCGAAGGAATCCCCGCATCGTCTCCGGCCGGTCAGGCATGGGCCTGGTCCAGCGGGAGGTCGGATCGGGTGGAGCCGGCGCGGGTACCGCGCCAAGGCGGCAATTTTGCCACAAGGCGCCCACGTACCGCCCCAGGGTGGTTTGCATCGCCCGGCACGGGCTGGTCCACTAGGGCCCGTCCGACAAGAAGGAGCCCTCCCCCGTGCCTTTCCTGAACACGTTCCGCCTGTCCCTGTCCGTCGTGCTGCTGGCTGCCCTGGCCGCGTGTGCCGGCACCCCGCCCACCGGACCGGAAGCGCTCGCGGAGCCACGGGCGCAGACGGCCCCGCGCATCCCGGACCAGGTCTCGAGCCCGGCCTGGGAGGCCGACATGCAGCGTTTCGAGGCTGCCGACGCGAAGTCCCCGCCCCCGCGCCGTGGCGTGCTGTTCATCGGCAGCTCTTCGATCCGTTTGTGGGACACGCTCGCGCAGGACTTCCCCGGCGTGCCGGTGATCAACCGCGGCTTCGGCGGCTCCGAACTGCGCGACAGCACCTGGTACGCCGACCGTATCATCGTGCCGTATGCGCCCCGGCAGCTCCTGATCTACGCAGGCGACAACGACCTCAACGCCGGCCGCACGCCACAACAGCTGCAGCAGGACTTCACCGCCTTCGTCCAGCGCGTCCGCCGCGATCTGCCGGAAACGAAGATCGCCTACATCAGCACCAAGCCGAGCCCGTCGCGCGTCCAACTGCTTGCGACGCAACGCGAAGCCAACAGGCTGATCCAGGCCGAAGCGAAACGGCTGGGCGTGGACTACATCGACATCTTCACGCCGATGCTGGACCCCAAGGGCCAGCCGGACGAGACCTTGTTCATCGACGACCGCCTGCACATGAATGCCGCCGGCTACGACATCTGGCAGCGGGTGATCGCGCCGTACGTGAAGTAACTGCAAAAAAGAAGCCCGGCATTGCCGGGCTTCTTCATGCCTGGAGCATCGCGAGGCGTCAGAAACCGCTGACGTTGAGACGTCCGCCCGTGACCGTCTTGCCCTGCAGCGAGGGCGTAGGCACGGCGGTGCCGAGGATCGCCGCCTTGATCTGCGCCGCGGTCACGCCCGGGCGCGTGGACGCATACAGGGCCGCTGCGCCGGTGACGTGCGGCGTCGCCATCGACGTACCGTTGTAGCTGGCATAGCCGGATACCACATTGCCCTTGGACGCCTTCGGTACCGTCGACCAGATGCCGTAGCCCGGTGCGCCCAGGTCCACCGTCGTCGCGCCGTAGTTGTAGACCAGGGCACCGGTCGAACGCAGTGCCGCCACCGACACGATGCTGGCGTTCGCATACGCCGCGGGGTAACAGGCGCCCGACGTGTTGCCTTCGCAATTGACGCTGTCGTTGCCCGCCGCCACGATCGTCAGGATCTCGGCCTGGCCGGCGCGGTCGATCGCATCGCTCAGGGCCTGCGAATAACCCCCGCCGCCCCACGAATTGTTGGTCGCCACCAGGTTCAGGCCATGGCGGGTCTTGAGGTCGGTGAAGTAGTCCAGCGCCTTGACCGCATTGGCCGTGGTGCCGCTGCGGCGGCCGAGGAACTTGCCGCTGATCAGCTTGACGCCGCTCCAGCACACACCGGCCACGCCCTTGCCGTTGCCGCCGACGCCGGCGATGGTGCCGGCCACGTGGGTGCCGTGGTCGTCGTTGGCACCGCCGGAATTGATGTTGTTGCTGTTGCCATCGAAATCCCAGCCCCGCACGTCATCGACGTAGCCGTTGCCGTCGTTGTCCACGCCGTCGACCGGGTCGTACGGATTGGTCCAGATGTTGGCCGCCAGGTCTTCGTGGTTGAAGTAGATGCCTTCATCGATCACGCCGACGACGACGTTGCCGCAGCTGGTGTGGCCGGCGGCCCATGCTTCGGAGGCCTGCGAGCCGTACGCGTTCGCGGGCGTGCCCGCATCACCGTACATGCCCCACAGCGAGCCGTTGGTGGCGTAGGTGTCGTTGGACACTGCGTTGTGCTGATACGTCCAGTTCGGTTCGGCGTATTCGACCGCCGGATCGGCGCTGAGCACCTGCACGGCCG
Organism: Pseudoxanthomonas sp. PXM03; assembly: GCF_014852005.1. Lineage (GTDB taxonomy): Bacteria > Pseudomonadota > Gammaproteobacteria > Xanthomonadales > Xanthomonadaceae > Pseudoxanthomonas_A. The sequence goes on from NZ_JACVAU010000002.1 coordinate 640,490, forward strand.
CGGACAGATCCACGTTGCCCGGCAGCTTCAGCAGCGCGATTTCGCCACGGCGGCTACTGGCGCGGCGCACCGTCTCCAGCTTCTGCGCACCCAGCCCGTGCACGACGGCGTCGCGGTCGCTGGCCACCACGCCATCGCGATACTTCACCAGCAGCTCGCCACTGACGTGGGGCTGACCTGCTTTCAATCCCTTGATCACCAGGTCCGGCCTGCCGCCCGCGTTGGCGGCTTGCGCCGCGCCCATCGTCACCAGCGCCAAACCCACCCACTTCGCCATGCGATTCTTCTTCATAAGCCGATCCGACTCCGAGTGTTGTGATTGCCGCGCAGGACAGCGCAGTGGGCCGAATCTAGCTTGTAATTTTCGTTCTAGATATGGATTTACATCTCACATTTTCATGCTAGGAGTGAAGTGCAGGATGGCACCGGTAGCCATGAGAACGAGTCGCATCGCGAAGGACTGTTCCGCCGCAACGCGACCGCCCATGTGATGCGATTCAGCGCCTGCGAACGGCGCCGGCAGGTTGATGGAGGCTCAGGACGTTGCCGTCGGGATCGAGGAAATCCAGTGACAGCCCCCCATCGGGCGATTCGCTCACGGGCACCACGATCTCCACCTGCCTGGCTGCCAATGCCTCGGCATAGTCATCGATGCCGCCCTCGAGACTGAAGACGACGACCGGCGAGTCTCCCGCGCGGGCTGGGCGTGGAATCAGGACCAACGCCAGCCCGTCCACTTCGCCCGTCGCCCATGGGCCGTCATGCCCGTCCAGCAACTCCAGCGGCAGCCCGAGGGTGTCGCGATAGAACGTCACCGACCGGGCCAGATCGGAAACGAAGAAAACGATGGCGCCTACCTTGCAGTTCGTGAGCATGGGATCTCTTCCTGTGGGATTCACTTCTTTCCGTTGCCGCGGGAAGGCGATGTGTGAGCACCGGCGTCGATCAGGATCAGGTGGCCGTCGGGATCGTGCGTTCCCAGACCCTCGCCCACGCGCATGGCCGCCTTCAACACACGCCGGGTCAAACCGAACTGCAGCGCCACACAGCGCGCCGGATCGCGCGCATACGCCAGGGCGATGCTTTCCGCACGCACCGCCGATGATTGGGCCGCCAGTGTCCGGCGGATGCGCGTGAGGCGCTGGCGGAACGCCGTGGGTTCGATGCGCAGCAGCCAGCGGATCTCGTCCGCGGACAGCCCGTGCAGCGCCAGTACCGCGACGCGACGCGCCGAAGGCGGCAGCCCCTCCAGCCAGGGCGGCACCAACGCCGCTGTTTCCCCTGCGGATCCGGCGGCGGGATCATCGAGGTCCGCCGCCGTCGTCGCTTCGCGTGCGCGCCGCCGCACCGCCGTGCGCGCGGTGAGCATGGCCTGCCGTCGCAGCACGCCCGAGAGCCAGGGCAGATCATGGCGACCCGCCTGCAGGGCGATCAGCAAGGTGTCCTGCACCAGGTCATCGGCATCCTGCGCACGCCGGCACAGGCGCAGGGCCTGCGTGCGCAGCTGGCGGCACGTGTCCTCACCGAGCTCAAATCCACGCGCACCACCGGACGCAGGCGACACTCAGGCGTCCTGGTAGATGGCGATGCCGCGCGAACCATCCGGACCGATCCAGCCCCGGTACATGCCTGCCGTGCTCAACACCAGCGCGATGTTGCCCTCGCGGTCGAGCGCGATCGCACCTCCATCGCCACCGTGCGCGGGCACTTCCCCCAGGATCACGTCCTCCGTGGCCACCTGCAGCCGGTCGCCGCGATACGCTACGCGCGCCGCGATGTCGTGCGCCACCGCATTCCGGATGTAGTACTCGCCCCAGCCGGTGCATGAAACAGCGCAATGTGCATCGGCCCATGTGCCTGCGCCGATCAGTGGTGAATCACCGACACGGCCCCAGCGCTTGTTGGTCATGCCGCCGGTGGAAGTGGCCGCCGCAACGTGCCCGTGCGAATCCAGCGCGACCGCACCCACAGTGCCGAAGTACTTCCCGCGCAGGTCCTGGCTGGCCTTCCACGCGCGCTGCTCACGCTGCTGCGCCTGTCGCAGCTGTTCGCGGCGCGGCTCCGTGTCGAACCATTCGTTGGGTACGCGCTCGATGTCGGGATGGGTGTCGGCATATTGCTCCGCGCCTTCGCCGATCAGGAACACGTGCGACGACTCTTCCAGCACCCGGCGTGCCAGCTGCACGGGATGACGCACCGTCGACACGCCCGCGACCGCGCCGGCGCGGCGACCGTGGCCATCCATGATGGAAGCATCCAGTTCGTGTCGTCCGTCGGCGGTGAACACGGCCCCGTAGCCGGCGTTGAAGTAAGGCGAGTCCTCGAGCATCGCGACCGCCGCTTCCACCGCATCCAGCGCCGTGCCGCCGTTGCCGAGGACCGCGTGGCCTGCATCCAACACGCGATCCAGTTCGGCCCGGATCGCACGCTCGGCCTCCGCGCCCAGCGCGTTCCGTTCGATGACACCGGCACCGCCATGGATCGCCAGCGCCAGAGGCCTCCGGAGTTGACGCGCATTCATGGCAAGCGGCCACCGTACGAGGCGACGGGAGACCAGCATACTCCCGCCATCGCGTCGCACCAGCCCTGCCGACGGCTATTGCGAACGCAGCGCTTCGATGGGGTCCAGCTGCGAGGCCTTGCGCGCGGGGTAGTAGCCGAAGAACAGGCCGGTCGCGATCGAGAAGCCGGCGGCCAGGCCGATCACCTGCCCGTTCAACGCCACCGGCAGCTCGCTGAACTGGCCCACCAGCAGCGCGCCGACCACGCCGATGACGATGCCCAGCACACCGCCGCCCAGCGACAGCAACATGGCTTCGGCGAGGAACTGCCGGCGCACGTCGCCCGGGCCCGCGCCCACGGCCATGCGCAGACCGATTTCGCGGATGCGCTCGGTCACCGAGACCAGCATGATGTTCATGATGCCGATGCCGCCCACGATCAGCGAAATGGTGGCCACCGCGCCCAGCAGCAACGACATCAGCTTGGTCGTCGCGGTACGGGTGGCGACGATCTCCGAGATGTTGCGGACGTTGAAGTCGTCCTCTTCGCCCGGATTGATCTTGTGCCGCTGGCGCAGCAGCGCTTCGACTTCGCCCTGCACGTAGCTCAGGTCCTTGGCGTCGGCCACGGTCAGCGCCACCTGCATCACCGCACCCGGCGGCAAGCCCATCGAACCGAGCAGGCGACGGCGCGCGGTCTCCAGCGGCACCATCATCACGTCGTCCTGGTCCTGGCCGAAGCCACCCTGGCCCTTCGGCGCCAACGTGCCCACCACGGTGAACGGCACGCGCCCCAGGCGCACGGTCTGGCCGACGCCGCTGTCCTCGCCGAACAGGGTGCGTCGCACCGTCTCGCCGAGGATCACCACCTTGCCGGCGCTGGAGTAGTCCTGCGCATCGAAGCCTTCGCCATTGGCGATGACCCAGCCGTTGATGTCGAAGAAGTCGGCCTGCACGCCTTGCCAGCTGGTCGACGCATTGTTCTCGGCGAACACGGTCTGGGTGTTGCCGCGCAACGCACCGGCCACGTACTGCACTTCCGGGATCTCGTTGCGGATCGCTTCCACGTCGCCCTCGTTGAGGGTGTAGAAGCTGCTGGAACTCATGCGCACGCCACCCCCGCCGGGACCCCGGCCGGCACCCGGGCTGATGTCCAGTCGCTGGGAACCCAGGCCGGAGACCAGCTTGTCGATCTCGGCCTGCGTGCCCTGCCCCACCGACACCATGACGATGACGGCCGCGATGCCGATGATCACGCCCAGCGAGGTCAGCGCGCTGCGCATCCAGTTCCCGCGCAGCGCATGCAGCGCCGTGCGCAGGATGTCGGAGAACTTCATGACCGGCCTCCCGCGTGATCCAGGTCTTCGTGCAACTCACCATCGCGCATCACCAGGATGCGGTCGGCATGCGCGGCGACTTCCGCGTCGTGGGTGATCAGGATGACGGTGTGGCCGTCGTCGCGCAGGCGCTTGAACAGCGACAGGATTTCCTCGCCGGTCTTGCTGTCCAGCGCGCCGGTGGGCTCGTCGGCCAGCAGGATGGGCGGCTGGTTGATCAGCGCGCGCGCGATCGCCACGCGCTGCTGCTGCCCACCGGAAAGCTCACTGGGTCGGTGGCCGGCGCGCTCAGCCAGCCCGACTGCGGCCAGCGCTTGGCGCGCGCGCTCGGTGCGTTCGGCCGGCGGTACCTGGGCATACCCCAGCGGCATGGCCACATTCTCCAGCGCGGTCATGCGCGGCAGCAGGTGGAAACCCTGGAAGACGAAGCCGATCTTCTCGCGCCGCAGGATCGCCAACTGTTCGGCGTCCAGCGTGGCCACGTCGATACCGTCGCAGGAATAGCTGCCGTCGCTGGGGGTGTCCAGGCAGCCGATCAGGTTCATCAGCGTGGACTTGCCCGAGCCCGATGGCCCCATGATCGCGACAAAGTCGCCCCGCGCCACGCGCATGTCGACGCCGCGCAATGCGACCACTTCCGCTTCGGTGCCTGCGGAATAGACTTTCCCCAGCGCGCGTGTCTGGATGACCGGCACGCGGTCGTCGGCATTCGCTGACGGCATGCTCATTCCTTCGCGCGCTCGCCCACGACCACCACGTCGCCTTCCTTCACCGGGCCGGACACCTCGGTGCTGGTACCGTCGCTGGCGCCGATGCGGACCTGCACCATCTCGGGCTTGCCGTTGACCAGCGCGTACACCGGCGCACGCTTGGCGGCAAGCAGCGTGCGCAGTTCGCCGTCCCAGCGTTGCTTCTGCGTGTCGTCGAGCGTGGCGCGGAACGGCGCGAAATCCTGCTGCATGCGGTCGGCCATGCGCTGGCGCATCTGCGCCTGCATCGCGCCCGAACCACCCCCTGCATTGCCACCGGACCGTTGCCCGCCACCCGGTCCGCCGAACATGCTGGCCCCGCGTTCCTGCGCCTGCGCCATGCGGGCGGCCTGGCGCTCGCGCAGTGCGGCAAGCGCCGCATCGAAAGCGGCCTGCTGTTCGGGCTTCAGCTGCAGGGTGCCGGCCACGCGCACCAGGTCGTCGCTGACGCCACCACCGCGATTCTGTCCGCCCTGCGGCGGCGCCTGCGCGGGCGACGCCGCGCCCGACTGTTCACCGGTCGGCTTGTAGCGCAGGGCCGCGTTGGAGATCTTGAGGATGTTGTCGCGCTTGCTGACCTCGATCTCGGCGTTGACGGTCAGGCCCGGCAGCAGGGTGCCGTCGCTGTTGTCCACACTGACCACGACCGGGTACGTCACCACGTTGCTGGTGGTGGTCGCCGACAACCGCACCTGCTGCACTTCGCCGCGGAACTGGCGATCGGCGAACGCATCGACGGTGAACGAGACCGACTGCCCAACCTTGACCTGGCCGATGTCGGCTTCATCGACGGCCAGCTCGATCTTCATCTTCGACAGATCTTCGGCGATGGTGAACAGTTCCGGTGCCTGCAGGCTGGCCGCGACGGTCTGGCCAGGCTCGATGGTGCGCGTCAGCACCACGCCGTCCACCGGCGAGCGGATGACGGTGCGGTCGAGGTTCACCCGTGTGGTCTGGGTTGATGCGGTCTGCTGGCGGATCTGCGCCTGCGCCGCGTTGACCTGCGCGCGCGCCTGGTCGCGCGAGGCGCGCGCCAGGTCGACGTCGCTCTGCGCGACCAGCTTCTGCCGGCCAAGGTCGGCCTTGCGTGTGTAATCCAGTTCGGCGTTCGCCAGCGTCGCCTGCGCCTGCCTCAGGCTGGCCTGGGCGTTGGCGATCTGCGCGTTGCCCTGTTCGATCTGGGCCTCGTAGGTGCTCGGGTCGATGCGCGCAAGCACCTCGCCCTTCTTCACTTCGCTGTTGTAGTCGACCAGCACGTCGGTGACCTGGCCAGAAATCTGGCTGCCCACGGTCACCGTGGAGATGGCGCTGAGCGTGCCGGTGGCCGAAATGGCCACGCGGATGTCGCCGCGCTCGACCGTTGCCGTGCGATAGGCGCTTTCGACGCCGTCTCCCTTGCGCGTGGCCCAGTACCAGGCGCCGCCACCCAGAATGGCGACCACGGCAATGCCCAGCAGGAGGGTGGGCAGCGGGAATTTCTTGCGGAGAGGGGTGCGTGCAGGCTGGCTCATGCAGTGAGTCGGCTCGGAAGGTGGGGAGTCGTGGGAGGGAACGCGTCGGGAGCGACATGGTTGACAACCCGTGTCGCGGGTCAGTTCCCGTTCGGATTACGGAACGAAGCGGATCGTCGCAGTGGTTCCGCGCCCCGGCTCGCTGTCCAGTTCGATCTTCCAGCCGAAGCGGTCGCACAAGCGGCTGACGATGGACAGGCCCAGACCGCTGCCGTGCGGACGCGTGGGGTCTGCGCGGTAGAACGGCTCGAACACCCGTGTCATCGATTCGGCCGACATGCCGATGCCGGTGTCGCGCACGATCACGCGGTCCGGCTCCAGCACCACGTCTATGCGGCCCCGGTCGGTGTACGCGCATGCGTTGCGCAGCAGGTTGCTGACCACCACCTGGAACACCCGTGGCGGTGCGTGCAGCCTCGGCCGTGCATGCAGGGTGACTTCCAGGTCCACGGGCTTGTTCAACAGCAGGGCACGTGCGTTCTCCGCCTCGTCCATGACGATGTCGGCGACATCGAAGTCCTCGCTCTGGGGTTCGACCTCGGCTTCGCGGGCCAGGATCAGGAACGCATCGATCACGGCCTCCATGTCGCGGCCGGCGCGCTGGATGCGTTGCAGGGCGCGCGCGACGCGCGGCGGCGCGTCTTCGGCCATGCCCATGTCGGTGGCCACGCGGATCACGGTCAGCGGCGTCCGCAGTTCATGGCTGGCGTCGCGGGTGAAGTCGCGCTCGCGTGCCACGTGTGCGGTCACGCGCTGCGCCAGCCCGTGCAGCGCGGAAGCGAGTTGGCGCGCCTCGCCCTGCACGTCGCTGGGAAGGCGATCCGGGGCCAGAACGCTGACGTCGGGACGGCGCGGATCCCACTCCGCCACCTGCCGCGCGAGCCAGCTGACCGGGGACACCAGCCGCTTGGAGGCGCGATAGGTCAGCCAGGACACCAGGTAGATCGCCACCAGCGTCATGATGATCGGCACGGTGCCGAAGTAGAACGCCAACCGCTCGGCCTGGGAGCGCAGGAACACCAGGTAGAGGCGGCCGGCGGGCTCTTCGTCCACGAGCACCAGCTGGTCGTCCTGCTTCAGCTCGTGGAACCCGGGCGCGAGGTTGCGCAGGTTCTCCGGCAAGACGAGGTTGGAATGCCCCTTCACCACCAGGTAGCCGCGCAGGTTGTGGGTGTTGGGCGGCGGCTGCGCGGTGCTGGCGCTGTACAGCTCCCAGAAGTGCGTCGCCTCTTCCTGCAGGGCGGTATTCATCAGGCTGTGCTTGATCACCGCGGAGATCAGGTACACGCCCAGCACGATGGCCAGGCTGACCATCACGGCCTGCAGGATGAAGGCGATCCTGAGTTTGCGGGGCAGGCCGTGGCGCATCGGCGTATCGTCGGGCGAGGACGGGATTATGACGCGCGTGCCCGACGGTCGGGTCAGCCGATGTCCGCGATGCGGTAGCCCGCGCTCTGCACCGTATGTAGCAGCGGCTTGTCGAACGGCTTGTCGATCACCTTGCGCAGGTTGTACAGGTGGCTGCGCAGCGTGTCCGAATCCGGCAGGCCGTTGCCCCAGATCTCGCGTTCGATCTCCTGCCGGGTCACCACGCGCGGCGATTCACGCATCAGGATGGTGAGCAGGCGCAGGCCGATCGGCGACAGCATCAGCTCGGTGCCGCCGCGGGTGGCGCGCATGCTGACCGGGTCCAGCACCAGGTCGGCGACCTTCAGCACTTCGGCGCCGACCTGGCGGCGCTCACGGCGGATCAGCGCGCGCAGGCGGGCTTCCAATTCCTGGATGGCGAAGGGCTTGGTGAGATAATCATCGGCGCCGGAACTCAGGCCGGTCAGCTTGTCGTCCAGGGTGTCGCGCGCGGTGAGCATCAGCACGGGCGTGGATTTGCGGGCTTCGGTGCGCAGGCGCTTGCAGACTTCCATCCCGTCCAGGCGCGGCAGCATCAGGTCCAGCACAAGCACGTCGTAGCTGTTCTCCACCGCCAGCCGGTACCCATCCAGGCCATCGGTGGCGTAATCGACCTCGAATCCCCGACCCTCGAGATACTCTCCAATCATCTCCGAGATGTTCCGGTTGTCTTCCACCACCAACACCAGACCCGCGGTTTCCTGACTGTGTCGCATGACAACTCCTTCAGAGGCTTCAGGTTTGTGAAGCTACCGGCCTCCCGGTGGACATCATGTGAAGGTGGCAGCTCCATTCAGCCCACAGTTGGGATTACGCTTCGCCACCCCTGCCCGACGACCCCACCATGATCGAACGCGTTCTCCCCCTGTTCCTGCTGCTGGCCTCCAACGTCTTCATGACCTTCGCCTGGTACGGGCACCTGAAGTACAAGTCATCCCCGCTGTTCGTCGCGATCCTGGCCAGCTGGGGCATCGCCTTCTTCGAGTACACGCTGATGGTCCCGGCCAACCGCATGGGCAGTGCGGTCTATTCGGTCGTGCAGCTGAAGACGATCCAGGAGATCCTGACCCTGCTGGTCTTCGCGGGCTTCAGCACCTGGTACCTGGGCCAGCCGCTGAAATGGAACCACTACGCCGCCTTCGCCCTGATCGTGGGCGCGGCGTTCCTGATGTTCTACGAGTGAGGGCGTCGGCCGCACTCAGTGGAAGTATCCGGCGCGCTCCAGCATCCACTCCGCACGTGCTTCCACCCGCCGGTGGTCCCGCAACACGTAGGAACCCTGGATGACGGCAACGGTGCGCGCCGCTTCGAGGGGCGACAAGGCATCCAGGGACTTGCGATGTTCGCGTCGCGCTAGTGCCGCCAGGCCATGGTCAGTACCGTTGTAAGCCTGGGACACGATGAGGCCATACATCGCGGAGTCTTCCAGGTGCAGCGGCAGCAGGAACCGCCAGAGCAGTTCGCGCACGTGCCGGCCCACCACACTGCGCCTGTCCGTGCCATCCACGTGCGCCAGCGCGAGACGTGCTCCGTAGGTGTCTGGCGAAGCCACTCCCGCATCGATGAGGTCGCGAACAAGCTGCGGAGGCGATGCCTCCAGCGGTTCCGCCCTTGCAAGCAGCACCTCGACCTCGGCGACATGCGGCCTGACTGCCACCCAGTCGTATGCGAACAGTCCGGCCAACGGTAAGCCGACCAGCAACGCCGCGGCGTGGACGGTGTGCCGGACCACGCGGCTCATGCGCCGCTCAGAACCGGATCTTGCCGGTGAGGATGTCCTTGAACATCACCCAGTCGCCGGCGAAGGAATAGAACGGATGCTTGAAGGTCGCGGGCCGGTTCTTTTCGAAAAAGAAGTGGCCTATCCAGGCGAAGCCGTAGCCGCAGAACAGCGCGGCGAGCAGCCACCACGCATTGCGTTCGACGAGGGCCAACACCAGCAGGGCCAGCACGCCGCAGCTGCCGATGAAGTGCAGCCGGCGCGAGGTGCGGTTGCTGTGCTCGCCCAGGTAGAACGGATAGAACTCGCGGAAGCTGGCGAAGCGGCTCATGTCCCCTCCCACAGGGTCAGGCAGCGCGTGGCGCGAACATGATCACCGCCATGCCGGCCAGGCACAAGCCGGCGCCGAGCAGGTCCCAGCGGGTGGGCTTCACCGCGTCCACCGCCCACAGCCAGAAGATGGCGACGGTGACGTAGACGCCGCCGTAGGCTGCGTACACACGGCCGGAGGCGGTGGGATGCAAGGTCAGCAACCACGCGAACAGCGCCAGGCTGACGGCGGCCGGCAGCAGCAGCCAGGCGCTGCCGCCTTTGCGCAGCCACAGGTACGGCAGGTAGCAGCCGACGATCTCGGCCAGAGCAGTCACCAGGAACAGCAACAAGGTTTTCATGAGACCCCTGTAGGACGGGCTTCAGCACCGATACCTTGTGCAGTCGGGGCTGAAGCCACTCCTACAGCCCTTGCTGCTTCACCCGCGCCCACAACGCTTCCTGTTGCTCCAGCGACAGCGCGGACATCGAGGTGCCGTCTGCCGCGGTCAGCGCTTCCATCGCACGGAAGCGACGTTCGAACTTCAGGTTTGCCCGGCGCAACGCACCACCCACATCCACCTTCGCATGACGCGCTAGGTTGGCGGCGACGAACAGCAGGTCGCCGATTTCGTCCTCCAGCCGCGCGTCGCGTTCGGGCGAAGGGGCGGCAGCGAGTTCAACGCGGACTTCATCGATCTCCTCGTGCAGCTTGTCGATCACCGGCGCGGTATCCGGCCAGTCGAAACCGACCCGCGCCGCGCGCGACTGCAGCTTCACCGCGCGCTGCCACTCGGGCAGGCCGCGCGAGACGCCGGCGAGCGCGGAAGCATCCTCTTCACCGGCCGCTTTCCGCTCGGCCGCCTTGATGGCTTCCCAGTTGACGGTCTGCGCCTCGGCATCGGCGAACGAGGCATCGCCGAAGACGTGCGGATGACGCCGCACCATCTTGTCGCAGATGGCATCGACCACGTCCCCGAACGCGAACGCGCCCTGCTCGTCCGCCATCTGCGCATGGAAGACGACCTGCAGCAGCAGGTCGCCGAGCTCGTCCTTCAGCGCCGGCAGGTCATTGCGGTCGATCGCGTCGGCGACTTCGTACGCTTCCTCGATCGTGTAGGGCGCGATCGAGGCGAAGTTCTGCTCGAGGTCCCACGGACAACCGCCCTCGGGATTGCGCAGGCGGGCCATGATGCCCAGCAGGCGCGCGATGTCGCCGTCAGGCGCTGCGGGCATGTCCATGGTCGTCGTCCTGCGCCCGCGCCAGCCAGTCGCGCCACGGCAGCGTCATGTCGCCCAGCGCCACGAAATCACCATTGAGCAGGGTCGCGCGGCGGTTGTAGCGGAATGCACGTCCATCCGGCGCGAGCAATGCGCCGCCGGCGGCTTCCAGCACGCACTGCGCGGCGGCGGTGTCCCACTCGCTGGTGGGGCCGAAGCGCGGATAGACATCCAGGGTGCCTTCGGCGATGCGGCAGAACTTCAGCGAGGAGCCGAGCGAGACCTCCTCGATCCCGCCCATGCCCTCCAGGAAAGCCTGCGTGCGCGCGTCGCGGTGCGAACGGCTGGCCGCCACCTTCAGCGTACCCCTGGCGGGCGCACGCGTGCGGATCTGCGCGTCCACCTCGCCGATGCGGCGGTACGCGTTGCGGCCCTGGCGCGCATGCCAGGTCTCGCCGGTCACCGGTGCATGCACCACGCCGAAGATGGGCTCGTTCTGTTCGATCAGCGCGATGTTCACGGTGAACTCGCCATTGCGCTTGATGAACTCGCGCGTGCCGTCCAGCGGGTCCACCAGCCAGTACGTCGGCCATTGGCTGCGCTCGGCCCACGGAACGTCGGAGGCTTCCTCCGACAGCACGGGCCATTGCGGGGTCAGCCGGCGCAGGCCATCGGCGATGACCTGGTGCGCGGCCATGTCGGCGGCGGTCAGCGGGCTGTCGTCACTCTTGCGCTGCACATCGAAAGCATTCTCGTACACGGCCAGGATGGCCTGGCCCGCTTCGCGGGCGATGACGATGACGGCTTCGTGCAGGTCGGCGGTCATGCGACTCATGTCCGCTCTTTCAACCATTCGCGGGCGATGAACAGAGCCGCCAGCGAACGACCTTCCGAAAAATCCTCGCGCAGCATCAGCTGGTCGAGGTCTTGCAACTTCCAGGGCACTACTTCCAACTCCTCGGGTTCATCCCCCGGCAGGCGCTCGGGGTACAGGTCTCTTGCCACCACCAGCCAGGACTGGTGGCTCATGTAAGTGGGTGCCAGGGTCAGGGCGCGCAGCACGTCGATACGGCGCGCACCGAAGCCGGCTTCTTCCTTCAGTTCGCGGTCGGCCGCCTGCTCGGGCGTTTCGCCGGCATCGATCCGGCCCTTCACCAGGCCCAGTTCGTAACGGTGCATGCCGGCGGCGTATTCACGCACCAGGAGCACGGTGTCCTCGTCCTGCATCGGCACCACGACCACCGCGCCATGACCCTGCGCACGGAGCCGATGGTAGCGACGGCGTTCGCCGTTGCTGAACTCCAGGTCGAGTTCCTCGACATGCCGGTCCGGCCCGTCTGCGCGTTGGGTGATGCCGTGGATGGTGGGAAGACGGCTCATGCGGCGGCGCGGCGTCCACGCCCGGCACGCAGGGCGTGGCGACGGAAGGGGGTGGGGGCCGATATCATGTGGGGATGCGACAACAGGATCATCAAGCGGGAATGCTAGCAGAGGCGGACGCTTGGCGTGCCCGCGATCTGTCGGTGGTGTGGCATCCCTGCACCCAGATGCGTGAGCACCCGCACACCTTGCCGCTGTTACCCATCGCGCGCGGTGATGGTGCATGGCTCATCGGGCACGATGGCAGGCGTTACCTGGACGCGGTCAGCAGTTGGTGGACCAACCTGTTCGGGCATGCGGAGCCGCGCATCGGCACCGCCATCGCCACCCAGGCCATGGCCCTGGAACAGGTGATGCTGGCCGGCTTCACCCACGCACCGGCGGTGGAACTGGCCGAACGCCTGCTTGCGATCGCACCGCGCCAACAGGGGCGCACGCCGCTATCGAAGGTGTTCTACGCCGACAATGGCTCCGCCGGCGTGGAAGTGGCATTGAAGATGGCGTTCCACTGGTTCCACAACCGGGGCGAACACCGCCGCACCCGGTTCATCGCGCTCGAGAATGGCTACCACGGCGAGACGCTGGGAGCGCTGGCGGTGGGCGACATCCCGCTTTACCGGCGCGTCTATGCGCCGCTGCTGGCCGAGGCGCTGTTCGCACCCTCCCCCGATGCCTACCTCGCGCTGCCCGATGAGTCGCCGGCCGACTGCGCCGCGCGCGCCGCAGCCGCGCTGGCGACCCTGCTGGACCAGCATCCGGGCGAAGTCTGCGCAGTGATCGTGGAGCCACGCGTGCAGTGCGCGGGCGGCATGCGCATGCACCACCCGGATTACCTCGCCCGCGTGCGCGAACTCTGCGACGCCAGCGGCGCGTTCCTGATCGCCGACGAGATCGCGGTGGGCTTCGGTCGCACCGGCACGCTGTTCGCCAGCGAACAGAGCGGCGTGATGCCCGACCTGCTGTGCCTGTCGAAGGGGCTGACCGGCGGCTTCCTGCCACTGGCCGCCGTCCTGGCCACGGAGGCGATCTACGATGGCTTCCTCGATGACGCGCGCGAACGCGCCTTCCTGCATTCGCATAGCTACACGGGCAATCCCCTGGCCTGCGCGGCGGCATTGGCCTCGCTGGACATCTTCCGCGCCGACGACGTGCTGGCGCGCAATCGCGCCACGGCGCGCGCCATGGCGGCACTGGCCGAACCGCTGGCCGCGCACCGCCACGTAGCGGACGTGCGCCAGGCCGGCATGATGCTGGCATTCGAACTGACCCGGGACGGCGACAAGGCCACGCCCTTTCCGGCAACGGCGCGCGTTGGCCTGAGAGCCTACCGGGCTGCATTGGCCCGCGGCGTGGTGCTGCGCCCGCTCGGCGACGTGTTGTACTGGATGCCGCCGTACTGCGTGGACGAAGAGCAACTGCAGATGCTGGCCGATGTCACCCGCGCGGCGATCGACGAGGCGACGGCATGACGTGCTCTCGCCAGAACACTCCCCGTCGGAGCTTCTGCCCTGGCTGTGGATCGGGAAGCACCGACAGGGCCATCCACTCAACTGGTGCGCTGCAGCGCGTTCGTTGTCATGGCGGCAGGCATGTCGTCGTGGCGCGGGCTGAAGCCCCTCCTGCAGGGAGCGTTGCATGCGCCTGACCCGCTGTTTCGTTGAACGGCCGTTGCAGACGGGCGCGCGGCTCGCCCTGCCGGAGTCCACCGCCAACCACCTGGCCCGCGTACTGCGCCTGCGCGAAGGCGACGCCTGCGTACTGTTCAACGGCGACGGCCACGACTACGACGCCCGCCTCACCACCATCGGCAAGCGCGAGGTGGTGGCCGAGATCGTATCGATGCGCATGGTCGACAACGAATCGCCGCTGCACATCACCCTGCTGCAAGGCATCGCGCGGGGCGAGAAGATGGACCTGATCCTGCAGAAAGCAACCGAACTCGGCGTAGCCGCGATCATCCCCGTGACGGCGGAACGTACCGAAGTGAAGCTGGACGCCGAGCGTGCCGAAAAACGCGTGGCGCACTGGCGCAATGTCATTGCGTCCGCCTGTGAACAGAGTGCGCGTGCGCGCCTGCCGTCGTTGTCGCCACCAGCCGCACTCGCGGATGCGGCACGCAGGGTCGACAGCGGCGCGACGCGACTGACGCTGGATCCTGCCGGCGACGTGTCGATGGCCACCGTGCAGGTGGCGTCAGGCGCAGTGGTGGTGGCGATCGGACCGGAAGGCGGCTGGTCGCCACGCGATCGCGACACGCTGTCCGCGGCGGGTTTCATCGGGCTACGCCTCGGCCCCCGCATCCTGCGTACCGAAACTGCGGGACTTGCCGCCATCGCCGCGCTGCAATCGCGCTTCGGCGACCTGTAGGGCGGGCCCTGGCCCGCCAGCACGTATCGCGGAAAAGCCACTTCGCTTGCAGGATCCGTGGGGGCAGGCTGAAGCCCCTACGACAGCGACACCTCAGGCCGCGTTGGCCAGCGCGTCGCCGATCATCGATTCGACCACTTCCAGGTCGGGCAGCACGGCGGCTTCGTCACCGAGCAGCACGCGCACCTTCACCCCGACCGGCAGGTCTTCTTCAGTCGCGTCGGCCAGCAGGCCGTCACGCGGCACCGACACCAGACGCGGGAACGATGGCGTCAACAGCGCGAAGTACGGGCGATCTTTGTCGCCACTCAGCGCCTTCAGCACCACGATCTTGCTGTTGAGCGCCACCGGCTCGTTCGGATTGCCACTCAGGCGGCCGAACGCGACCAGCGGGACCGGCCAGCCATGCCAGTCGATCCGGCCCGGCAGCCAGTCGGGCATGTCGGCGATCGGCTCGACCGGCGCACGCGTGAGCACTTCGGCCACGGTGGCGTTGGGCAGCAGCAGGCGGTACTCGCCTGCCTGGATCAGGACGCCGCGGATTTCGTCGTTGGAATGGGCCATCGTATGTTCCTCAGAACCAGCGGTCGGTCAGGCGTTGCGCGAGCTGCATGGGCGCGGCCAGTTCGGCACCACGCGATGCCAGCGCCTTCGGTGCCACCGGGTCGTAGCAGCCGTCCTGCGACTGGCCCAGCACGAGCGCACCCTGCTCGCCCAGCGCGGCGACCGGATCCACCAGTGCGCTGTCGCTGCCGCTGAGCAGCAGCACCGCGCTGTCGGCGGGCGGCAGTTGCGGGATCATCGTGTGGATCACGGCACCCGGGCGGAAGCTCACCACACCTGCATCGACAAAAGGCACCACGTCACCGGGCAGCACGTAGATGTGTCCCGCTTCGGCGGGTTTGCCGGCTTCGGCCAGCAACACCGGCATGTGCGCCACGCGCTCCATCTGCCGGACCAGGTTGTCGTAGCGGCCACCGTCCAGGCGCAGATGCACCAGCACCGGCTTGGGGAAGCCATCCGGCAACTCGGCCAGCAGCTTCCGCACCGCGTCGGGACCGCCGATGCCAGCGAAGACCAGCACGGCGCCCTGCACGCGCGCCGCACCCGTGGCACCGCCGGATTCCAGCGGTTCCAGTTCCAGCGTGGACAGGTCGAAGGTCGAAGCAGGCACTGGCGGCGGCGCCACGACGGGCGCTTCCGGGAGCGGCGGCGGCATGGAGGGTGCCGGCGCGGCAGCGGGCGCCGCGTCGACCGTGGCATGACGCAGCCAGTCGTCCGCGTCGATCACCTGTTCCGCGGCTGAGCGCGTCGCCAGGCCGCCGGTGTAGGCGAAATCATCACGCGGAAGTTCGAACGCGATGTCGGCCGCTTCTTCGAGGTGCAGCGAAATCTCCGCGCCCTCGTGCAATTGCGCGGGCGTCACCGGCAAGCCGGGTTCGAGCTGCAGGCCGACGTCTTCTTCGCGACCAGGCGGCAACACGTCCTGGTGCCCGTGCAGTTTCGCCGCCAGGTGCCGCGCCCAGCGCTGGGCTTCCCAGCCCTGGCGCCGCGCAGCCAATTCGGCTTCGTCGAAGATCACCGCGACCGCCGGGTCATGCAGCACGCTGTCGAAACGCTCCAGGCTGTCCTCGATGGCCGGTTCCAGCGCCACCAGCACCACCTGCGGCGCACTGCCGCCGAGGGCCTCCACATCGAGCGCATTGGGATCGTCTTCCAGCACGATGTCAGCGCCGGCCTCATGCAGCGCCACACGCAGGCGCTCGCGCGCTTCGCCCGGCCGTGCCAGCAAGGCAACGCGTTTGGCTTCACTCACGGACACGGGCGATTCCCAGCAGGTCGTAGACGTTGCGCATCAGGTCAAGCTCCTGGTACGGCTTGCCCAGGTAACGCTGCACGCCGATATCGAAGGCGCGCTGGCGGTGCTTGTCGCCGGTACGCGACGTGATCATCACGATGGGCACGTCCTTGAAACGCGGATCGGCCTTCATCGCGGTGGCCAGCTCGTAACCGTCCATGCGCGGCATTTCGATGTCCAGCAGCATCAGGTCGGGTACGCGCTCTTCCAGTTTCTCCAGCGCTTCGACGCCATCGCGCGCGGCGCTGACCTCGAAGTTGTGGCGTTCCAGCACGCGGCTGGTCACCTTGCGCATGGTCAGCGAGTCGTCCACCACCATCACCAGCGGCACCCGGCGCTGCTCGACCGCGGTGACCTGCTGCGTCGGCTGCTGCGGCTGCGCCAGATGGCGACGCACCAGCGGCGCGGCATCCAGGATCACCACCACGCTGCCGTCGCCGGTGATCGTGGCGCCGTAGATGCCGGGGATGGAGGCGATCTGCGGCCCCACCGGCTTGACCACGATCTCGCGATTGCCGAGCACCTGGTCGACCGCGACGGCCGCGCGCAGGTCGCCCGCGCGCACCAGCAACAGCGGCACCTGCGGCTGGCCTTCCGCCTTCGCCGGTCCCTGTCCCACCAGGTGGCCCAGGTTGTAGAGCGGATAGTCCTCGCCGGCGTAGTGGTAGCTGCCCACGCCCGCACTGAAGCGCGCGTGGCTGATGCGGCCGATGCCGCTGACCGCCGCCACGGGCACCGCGAACTGCGTTTCGCCGATCTGCACGAACACGGCCTGACTGACCGCCAGCGTCTGCGGCAGGCGCAGGGTAAAGGTCGCCCCCTTGCCCGGTATCGAATTGATTTCCAGCGAGCCGCCCAGCTGGCGCACCTCGTTGTACACCACGTCCATGCCCACGCCGCGGCCCGCCAACTGGCTGACCTGGTCGTAGGTGCTGAACCCGGGCTCCAGGATCAGGCGGTCCAACGCGCTGTCGGGCAGCACTGCGCCCGGCTGCAGCAGACCGCGCTGCTCGGCGCGCTTGCGGATGGCATCACGGTTGAGGCCGGCACCGTCGTCGGATACCTCCAGCACCATTTCCGAGCCTTCGCGGCGCAGCGCCACGTGCACGGTGCCTTCTTCCGGCTTGCCGGCCTTGCGGCGTTCCTTGGGCCCTTCCAGCCCGTGTGCGACCGAGTTGCGCAGCAGGTGCTCCAGCGGCGCGGTCATGCGGTCCAGCACGTTGCGGTCCATTTCACCGTGCGTTCCGGAGAACTGCAGGCTGACCTGCTTGTGCGTCTCGGTGGCGGCCTGCCTCAGCACGCGGCGCAGGCGCGGCACGATGCCTTCGAACGGCAGCATGCGCGCACGCATCAGGCCATCCTGGAGCTCCGAACTGACGCGCGACTGCTGTTGCAGCAGGCCGTCGTACTGGCGCGCCAGGTCGTCGAGCACGCCCTGCAGGCCGCTGATGTCCGCCGCCGATTCGGCCAGCGCGCGGCTGAGCTGCTGCAGCGTGGAGAAGCGGTCCAGTTCCAGCGGATCGAACGTGGGGTCCTGCTTGTCGTGCTCGCGCTGGTAACGCGCGACGATCTGCGCCTCCGTCTCCAGGTCGAGACGGCGCAACTGATCGTGCATACGGATGTTGGTGCGGTCCAGTTCAGCCATCGCACCGCGGAACGCGCCCAGCTGCTGTTCGAGGCGGGCACGGTAGATCGCCACTTCGCCGGCGTTGTTGACCAGGCGATCCAGCAGGTCCGCGCGCACGCGTACCTGCTCCTGCTGACCCATCGGGAAGAACTCTTCCTCCACCGGGACCGCGACCTCGGTCTCGATCGGCGCCGACAACGGCGCCAGCTCGACCGGGGCGATGGACGTTTCCGCCGCCGTCGACGTCTCGGGCAGTTCGATGCCGCGGGCGCGCGCATTGAACTCCGCGATCATGCCGTCCGGAATGGCGACGGCGCGACGCGCGGTGACGCGGGCGAGCTGTGCATGCAGCGTGTCGAAGCCGCGTTCCAGCAACTGGATGGCGCGACGGTCCAGCTCGGTGCGCTGGCCGGCGATCGATTCCAGCATCGATTCGATCGCGTGGCCCAGGTCGCCCACGGCGTGGATGCCGGCCATCCGGGCGCCGCCCTTGAGCGTGTGCAGATCGCGCTGCAGGCCAATGATCAGCGCGCGGTCTTCCGGCGTTTCCCGCAACTTGGCGATCAGATCGTCGGAGTGGTCGAGCAGGTCGTTGCCTTCCTCGATGAAGATCTCGACCAGGTCCAGGTCGAGCCCGGTCAGGTCGAGGGCCTCTTCCGGCTCCGGCATGTCGGCGGGTGCACTGGTCACGGCAGACTCCTCGACTTCCACGGAGGCGACGACATCGGACGGCGCTTGTTCGGCAGCTTCGAAGGCTTCCGCGTCTTCCGTTGTTTCAACCGGCTCGGCAGCGTCTTCGACAGGCGTGTGCTCCGCCGCGACGGCGTCGTCCACCACCGGCTCTTCCACGGTGCCATCGAAGCCGGTCGTCCCGTCGGCAACCTCGGTCGCCGCTTCTTCGATGGAGAGACTCTCGACTGCGGGCGCGTCGGCAACCTGTTCCGCAGTGCCGTGCTCTTCGACGATGGACGGCGTTACCTCGCCCATCGCGACCTCGTCATCCTGCGCCGCCACGCGCTCATCGGTGGCATCGGCGACGGACGCCGTTTCGTCGGTGACGTCGACGGTCACGACCGCATCGCCGGACGCTTCCACCGAACCAGGCTCACCTGCTTCCAGCACATCCATCGCGGCAACGTCGGCGAGATCGGTCGCGTCGGTGATGTCGTCCGTGCTTCCGGTGCCTTCGGCGACCGCCACGTCCGTGATCGCGTCATCCGGCACCAGCGCCGTGTCGACAACGACGGCTTCGGTTTCGACCAGGAACGCAGGCAAGTCGGCGTCCACCAGCAGCGCGTCATCGATCGGCTCGGCGAACGCGTCCTCTTCCTGCGCCTGTACTGCGGCTTCCAACGATGCGTCGGCAACGGCGGAGGACTCCATCTCGATCGTGGCGCCATCCGCCACCTCGGCATGAACGTCTTCGCCCGCCCCGGCCGGCGCCGCCGCGTGATCGACTTCCGATTGCCGTGCGCGAGGCAGGATCCGGTAGTCGATGTCGTAGAACGTCACGCCCTGCGATGCAGGCTGCTCCACGTCCGCCGGGGTGGTTTCCCCGGTGTGCAGCACTGCATCGGGTGCGGCATCGGCCGTTTCGACGACCGCATCTTCCGGCGTGGCGTCGTCCGCCATTCCGGTCGCGGCAAGATCGCCCGCACCGTTGGCGGCGTCGCTGTCGAGGTATGCGGACAGGTCCAGCGCGGACAACTCGATGTCGGACGGCGCGACCGGCGGTGCGATCGTCGGCATCTGGCCGACATAGGTGCCCTGGTGCGCGTCGTCGACGATCTGCGCGCCATGGCGCAGGTCGGGCAGGCTGTCGCGCAGCGCGGCGAGCTGGCCCGCCAGCGCCGCGAATACCGGGATGCGCGGCGACGGCGCCTGCAGGGCGGCGATGCTGCGGCGGATCGCCTGCGCGGTGTCGGCCAGTGCGGCCACGCCTTCCGGCGGTGGCGTCTCGCCCGCCGACAGCAGGCGTTTGACGTACTGCTCCGCAGACGAGGTGACATGGGTGATTTCCGGCACGTCCGCCATCGCCAGCGCACCGTTCATCGTATGCACGGCGCGCAGCAGTTCTTCCGTGACCGGGGTGGCTTCCACCTGGGCCTTCTGCAGCCAGGTATCGACCGTGTCGAGATGGTTGTCGACCTCGGTCTCCAGGATCTCGCGCAGCACCGCATCGACGGACGCCGGCGTGCCTTCGGTCTCGGGTTCGAACACCGCAGGCACGTCTTCGGTGACCGGCACGGTCGTCTGCGCGAACGCCGGCTCGACGAAGTCCGCTTCCTCGTCCAGCACGGTCGGCTGGGCGCTGTAGTACGCCTCTTCGCCCGCGGCCAGGCGATCCGCCACGTCCTGCAGGCCGGCCAAGTCGGCCGTCACGCTGCCCTGGCCGCGCAGCGCGGCGTTGAGTTGCGGCAATGCGTCGCAAGCCTGTTCCAGCAGGACTTCCACCGCGTGGCTCGGCGCGCGCGTGCGGTCGAGCACGCGATTGAGCATGTTCTCGACCTTCCAGCTGAATTCGCCCAGCGTCTTGGCGCCCACCAGGCGTCCACTGCCCTTCAGGGTATGGAACACGCGGCGGATCGGGCGCAAACGATCGAAATCTTCGGGATTGCTGCGCCAGGCGGGCAGCAGCTGGCGCAGATTGACGATTTCCTCGTCGAACTCTTCGAGGAAGACGTCGCGGATCTCGTCGTCGATATCCGTGGCATCGCCGTCGAAGCCGCCCACCACGCTCGCCGCCGGCAGCGCGGCCGCCGCAGCGGCAATCTCGTGGCGCAGGTCGGGCAACGCATCGGCATCGATATCGACGATGTCCGGCGTCGCCTCGGACACGTCCGCGTCCGTTTCAGTGGGATCCACCGCAACGGGTGCCTCGTCGCTTTCCACCACGGGCGCGACTGTATCGTCCAGCGCGGACACCGGCGAGGCCGCTCCGGCGTCACCGTCGGCCTCTTCGAAGCCCACCGGATCGAATGGATTGGCGCCGCCGGACACGGGCACGGCGGGCGTGACCTCGATCGGTTCCAGCGACAGCCCGGCGAACGAGATTGGCGCGGGTGCTTCCGTTGCGGAGATGGACGCTTCGTCGGCCAGGGGCGCTTCGGCGATCGGCGCGACGACGGGTGCCACCGCGACCGGCGGGATTGCTTCTTCAACCGCCGGGGCTTCGGGCGGCAGCGGCCAGTAGCGCAGGGCTTCCAGGCTGCCGCGGGTGATCTCGAGGATGTCCTCGCGATTCGGGCGGCGCTCGCGCAACGCTTCCAGGTAGTACTCGAGGCTGGCCATCGCATCGGCCAGGGTGTCCAGCTGCTGGCCGCCGGGCACGCGCTTCTTGCCGATCAGCTCGCCACTGACGTAACGGCGCACACCGATGACGTAGTCGCCCGCCTGCGCCAGTTCGAGCATGCGCAGCGCGCCCGCGACCTCGTCCAGCAGGCGCGGCACGTCGGTCAGTTCGGCATGGTCCCAGTTGGTTTCGATGAACGCGACGAAACGCTCGCGCGCACCGGCGAAATTGATGATGGCCTCCTGCGCCAGCACTTCGACCGTGCGTTGCGATTCGGCCGTGCTGGGATCGGGCGCCGCATCGCCGGCACTGCCCAGGCGCGCGACCTGATCGTCCAGCGAGGCATCGACATACAGCAGTGCACCGGCGACATCGAGCAGCGTGCCTTCGTCCGCAGGACGGGCGCCCGCCACGACTTCGCGCAGGGTGTCGCGCTGCTGCATCACCACATCGCGCGCCACGCCCAGGCCCATCATGCCCAGGGTGTCGGCCACGTTGCCGAGTTCGGCAACCTGCGATTCGAGTTCCTGCGCCTCGCTGCCGGTGCGCAAATGCAGGTCCAGCGCGTCCTTCACGCGCAGGAGCTCTTCCTTGACCGCGTTGCCGACGGTATCGAGCAGTTCGCGGTTGCGCCCGCTGAGGCTGCTGCGCGCGTGGTCGATCTCGGCCTCGCTGGGCGTCGCGTCGTCGCGGGCACCTGGCGGGAACAGCATGCTTTCGTTGAGGCCCGATGCGCCGCGCGATGCGCGGATCTCGTTGAGCAACGGCAGCAGCACGATGGGGATGTCCCGGTGGCCGTCCTGCAACCGTTCCAGGTAATCCGGCAACAGCACGGCGCCGCGCATCAAGGTGGAGCAGGCTTCGTCCCGGTCGGCCACGCCGCCTTCCTGCAGCGCCTTGGCGAGCAGCTCCAGCTCTTCGGCCACCATCGCGGGCGCGTACAACTCCACCATGCGCAGCGTGCCTTGCACCTGGTGCAGGTAGCCGGCGCAGAAGCGCATGCGGCTGGTATCGGCGGGCGTTTCCACGAAGGCTTCGATTTCCTGCCGCACCAGGCGCAGGGTTTCGTCGAGCTCGGGCTTCACCCAGCCGAGCACGGCGTGGCTCATGGCTTCGCGCAGCGCACTCATGGGCATGCTCCCGCGGCGACGGCGGAACCGTCAGCCTCGCGCTGCTGGCAGGCGGGATGGCGTAGGAAGTTCATGTAGTGCGTCCCGTCCTCAGCCCGGCAGCTTGAAGTCGGCGACCGAGCGGCGCAGGTCCGCGGCCAGTTGCGCCAGGTGACCGATGGATTCCGCCGTCTGCCCCGCACCCAGTGAGGTCTGCGAGGTGATCTGGCGGATGACGCCCATGGTCTGGGTGATGTCCAGCGCGGCGGCGGACTGCTGCTGCGCGGCGCCCGAGATGCCCTTGATGAGGTTGTTCAGGTCGTTGGACACGCGCTCAATCTCGCCCAGCGCGGTACCCGCGTCCTCGGCCAGGCGTGCACCGGAGACCACTTCGGCCGTCGTCTGCTCCATCGAGCTGACCGCTTCGTTGGTATCGGCCTGAATCGTCTGCACCAGCGATTCGATGCGGCGCGTCGCGCCCGAGGTGCGTTCGGCGAGGCGCTGCACTTCGTCGGCCACGACCGCGAAACCGCGGCCCGCTTCACCGGCCGAGGCCGCCTGCACGGCCGCGTTGAGCGCCAGGATGTTGGTCTGCTCGGAAATGTCGTTGATCAGTTCCACCACCGAACCGATTTCCTGCGAGGACTCGCCCAGGCGCTTGATGCGCTTGGAGGTTTCCTGGATCTGGTCGCGGATCTGGTCCATGCCGCGGATCGTCTCGCGCACAACGCCCGCGCCCTCGGTCGCGATCTGCACCGAGCGCTGCGCCACTTCGGCGGACTCGGTGGAATTCTTCGACACCTGGTCGATGCTGGTCGCGATTTCGCTGATGCGGTCGGACGCGGTGGTGATCTGGTCAGCCTGGTGGCCGGCGGCTTCCGCCAGCTGCAGCGCGGTGGCCTGGGTTTCCTGCGTCGATGCGGCCACCTGCACGGAGGTGTCGTTGATCGTGGTCACCAGGTTGCGCAGTTCGTCCACGGCGTAGTTGATGGCGTCCGCGATGGCGCCGGTCATGTCCTCGGTCACCGAGGCCTTCACCGTCAGGTCGCCTTCACCCAGCGAGCTGATTTCGTCCAGCAGCCGCATGATCGCCTGCTGGTTGCGGCTGTTGTATTCCACCTGCGTCTGGTAGCGCATTTCCTGCTCGCGCTGACGGGTGCGGTACAGCGACCACAACAGACCGATGATCGAGACCAGCGCCGCGATGCCCGAGGCGATGCCCAGCCAGAAGTTCGGGAACAGGCGCGTGTCGCGCACCGAGCCGAACGCCGAGAAGGCCTGGAACAGGTTGGTGCTGTCCTGGAGCATCTGGCCCGAGCCGTTGGTCAGCGCGGCGGCGGCGGATTGGGCGGCGAAGAGGTTGCGCGAGCTGGCCAGGATGGCATCCAGGTCCTTCTTCATCGCGGTCCACAGGGTCTGCGAGTTGTCCAGGGCGGACAGGGCGGCGCCATTGCGAACGGCCGCGATGCCGAGGTCGGGGTTGCCGTTGCGCAGGCCTTCCAGCACCTGGCCGAACAGCACGGCATCGCGACCCAGCGCGTCACCGGCGGTAGCCGCACCCGCGCCACCGGCACGGATTTCCGTCACGCGGCGCGCCATGGTGCCGGCCAGCACGACCTGCTGCAGCGCGCTGTAGATCTGCGACGAAGGCGCGCCGCCGGCGGACATCGCGCGGACGACTTCATTGAGCTGCGCCTGCAGGTTGGGCACCTGGGTGGCGAAACGGTCGGCGTTGCCGGCCAGCGCCAGCACGGCGGCTTCGGAGGTCACGATCTGGTCGGCGTTCTTGCCCAGCGGCGCCCAGGTAGCGGTCAACTTGGCCAGGGGACCGGCGATGGCGCCTTCGCTACCGAAGCGGCTCTGCAGGTCGGAGACGGTGGACTCGACCGACTGCTTGGTCTCCTTGAACGCCTTGAAGGCTTCGGCATTGCCGGCCACGGCCTCGCGCCCCTGGTTGGCCAGCTGCTGCGACAGCACGCGCATGTCGGATGCGCCGGTGCTGGCACCGGACAACCGGCTGCCCTGGTAGGTGGCCACGCCGGTGTTGGCACCGAAGACCAGCACCGAAAGCGCGAGCAGCAGCAACCAGAAACTGTTGCCGAAACTACCGATCTTGCTGGCGCTGGGAGAATCCGTCGCAGTGCTCATCGTTCAACCCCTGGATTGTTCTTGTTGTCCGCGCTCAAAGCGCGGTCTGACGGAATTCGGGCGTGCGCGCGAGCAGTCCCAGCGCAAAAACACCCCATCGCTGGTCGTCGCTGGCGAAGGCCCGCTCGATGAAATGCGCGTAGCGGCCGTCCGCCAGTTCCCCCGGCTCGACCTGCTGCGATTCATGGAAGCTGCGCTGCCCGTACAGCTCGTCGATGGTCAGCGCGACATCGCCGCCGGCCTGGCGCATGACCAGTACGCGCTGGCCTTCATGCAGCACCGTGCGCTCGCCCTCGAGGAACTGCTTCAGGTCGACCACCGGGAACAGGTTGCCGCGCAGGTTGCCGATGCCCAGCAGCCACGGATGCGCGCCCGGCACGGGCGTGACCGGCGGCATCTGCACGATTTCCACCACTTCCCCGAAGTTGGAAATCAGCCGGCGTTTGCCCACGCGGTAGCCGACGCCACGGTACTGGTCCTGCGCGATTTCCCGCGCCGGCTGCGCCACGGCGTGCGCCAGGCTGCGGCGCTCGTATTCGGCAAGCGTGTCGAACGGTGTGCGGATCATGGCCCGCCCCCTGTGCGTTCAGTGCGAATGGTCGCCATGCCGCCAGCCCCCTCAGGTGCTGACGTGGGCGCGGATGGCGTCGAGGAGTTCCTCGCGCGTGAACGGCTTGGTCAGGTACTGCTCCGAGCCGACGATGCGCCCGCGCGCCTTGTCGAACAGGCTGTCCTTGGACGACAGCATGATGACCGGCGTGGACTTGAACACCTGGTTGTTCTTGATCAGCGCGCAGGTCTGATACCCGTCCAGGCGCGGCATCATGATGTCCACGAAGATGATCTGCGGCTGCTGGTCGGCGATCTTGGCCAAGGCCTCGAAGCCGTCCGTCGCGGTCACGACTTCGCAACCCTCGCGCTTGAGCAGGGTTTCCGCGGTGCGGCGGATCGTTTTCGAGTCATCAATCACCATGACCCGTAGGCCGTGGAGTCCACCGGCCTGGCCTTCGTTCTGCGTCATTACCTGATTTCCCCATGCGCGCGGCGCTTCATTGACGAACCGGCCCCGCTGCGTTGCTACTTATATCCCAATCCCCTTGCGCACTGTCAAGCGACACCTTCAGCGCCCCTGCCGCTGAACGGCGCGATGCGAACTGCGTCTCAATTTTGCGGCGGCCCGGCAAACGCGGTGTTCCGCCAGTGCCGGGGCGTGGAATGCGCGCCGCCTGATACCATCCCCGCGTCTCCTGCAGAACCGCCCCCATGCCGCTGGACGTCGTCGTCGTCATGGACCCGATCGGGTCCATCAAGATCGCCAAGGACACCACTTTCGCCATGCTGCTGGAAGCCCAGCGGCGCGGCCATCGCCTCCTCTACGTCGTCCCGGGCCGGCTGGCCCTGCGGGACGGGCAGGCCAGCGCGCAGGTCGCCCCACTGACAGTCAGGGACGACAAGACGGACTGGTTCACCCTGGGCGAAACACGCGAGCTGGCGTTCGGTCCTGGCCAGGTGGTACTGATGCGCAAGGATCCCCCCGTCGACGACCAGTACCTCTACGACACCCACGTGCTGGGCATCGCCCAGCAGGCGGGCGCGCTGATCGTCAACGACCCGCAGGGCCTGCGCGACTACAACGAGAAGCTGGCCGCCCTGCTCTTCCCGCAGTGCGGCCCACCCACCCTGGTCAGCCGCGATCCGGCCGCGCTCAAGGCGTTCGTTGCCGAACATGGCGAGGCCGTGCTGAAGCCGCTGGACGGGATGGGCGGGCGCTCGATCTTCCGTGTGAAGGCCGGCGACCCCAACACCAACGTCATCCTGGAAACCTTGGTCGGCGACGGCAAACTGACCCTGGCGCAGCGCTTCATTCCCGGCATCAAGGATGGCGACAAGCGCGTGCTGCTGGTCGATGGCGAGCCAGTGGACTACGCGCTGGCGCGCATCCCGCAGGGCGACGAATTCCGCGGCAACCTCGCGGCGGGTGGTCGCGGCGAAGGCCGCCCACTGAGCGAACGCGACCGATGGATAGCGGCGCAGGTGGGCCCGGAGATGAAGCGCCGCGGCATGCTGTTCGTCGGGCTGGACGTGATCGGCGACTACCTGACCGAGGTCAACGTCACCAGCCCCACCTGCGTGCGCGAGCTGGACGCGCAGTTCGGCCTGAACATCGCCGGCCAGCTGTTCGATGCCATCGAGAAGAAGCTGGCCTAGGGCCTGTCAACGCCATTGGAATAGGCCCTAGATGTCCACTGTCCCGGTGACGCCGCCGAAGATCGGCGCGAACGAACGCCTCGGCGCCACTCTCGCCCTGTCGCTGATCGTGCATGGCCTGCTGGTGCTGGGCGTGGGCTTCGCGCTCGACGACGCCGCGCCCGTGATGCCGACGCTCGACGTCATCCTCAGCCAGACCAGTACGCCGCTGACGCCGAAGGAAGCCGACTTCCTGGCCGCCGCGAACCAGGAAGGCGGCGGCGAACACGACCAGGCCAGGCGCCCGCGCGACAGCCAGGCCGGCTGGATCCCGCAGCCCGATACCGGTCTGGCGCCACAGCCGCTGCGTGCGCAGACCACGGCCCCGGTGCCCCCCCCGGAGAGCCGCGTCGTCACCGCCCGCGGCGGCGAAGCCCGTGCGCCGGCACCGGAAGCGCGCCCGCAACCCGACCAGCCCGAGCTGCCCCAGGGCGAACAGAAGGTGCAGCGCGATGCCGAGATGGCGCGGCTCGCCGCCGAGTACCACCTGCGCTCGGAGCTCTACGCCAAGCGGCCGAAGCGCAAGTTCGTCTCGGCCAGCACCAAGGAGTACGTCTACGCAAACTACCTGCGCGCCTGGGTCGATCGCGCCGAACGCGTGGGCAATCTCAACTATCCCGACGAGGCGCGCCGCAAGCGCCTGGCCGGCACGCTGGTGATCAGCGTGGCGGTGCGCCGCGATGGCAGCGTGGAGCAGACCCGCATCATCCAGTCCAGCGGCATCCCCCTGCTGGACTCCACCGCGCAGCGCATCGTGCAGCTGTCCTCGCCGTTCCCGCCACTGCCTGAAACCGCCGAGAACGTCGACATTCTGCATGTCACCCGCACCTGGCGCTTCCTGGCGGGCGGTGAAGTGCGCGACGAGTAGCGTGCGGGCCTTCAGCGCGAGGCGCGCAGCGCCTTCTGCTCTTCGAGGGTGAGGGCGACGTTGTTGCGCAGGTAGGCCGGCTCGACGTGCTCGGGCGCGATGATCTCGCCACGACGCAGGGCGTCGGCCGCCAGTCGCGCGAGATCGGCGGCATGCGGCAGTGCCCGCGCATCGACCCGACGGAAGCGGTCCTGCAGGCGCGTGACAAGCACGCCGTCGGCTGCGGCGAATCCCGTGCCCACGCCTATCCAGTCATTGTCCGCGCCCGGCAGCGCATAGTCGGCCGGCGCCACCACGGCTTCGGTTGACGTGGCTTCCAAACGGTCGCCGCGATGCACGAACGTGCCCGTGTAGACCTCCCCCATGCGCGCATCGATGGCCGCCAGGATCGCATGCGCCATGCCGACATCGCAGCCGCATTCGCCCGCCGTCACGCGGGGCGCCGGCACCTGCGACGCCAGCACGGCAAGCGTGGATACCGGCACCAACGGCCGATCCAGCGCCAGCGCGATGCCTTGCGCCAGCGCAATGGCCAGGCGCACGCCAGTGAACGCACCCGGGCCGCGGCTGAGGGCGATGGCATCCAGTTGCGCGCGCGCGATGCCGGCTTCTGCCAGCAACTGATCCGCCCACGGCAAGGCGAGTTCGGCGTGCCGACGCGGCGCGACCTCGAAACGCTCACGCACCTCGCCATCGACATACACGGCGACGGAACAGGCTTCGGTGGCGGTTTCGAAGGCGAGCAGCTTCATGGGCGGCAGGAAGTTCGTGAGGTGCCTAGCTTAAACGCTGCGATCCGCGACGCGCTCAGAAGCGGGCGTCGGCGAACCAGTCATCGCCGCCGTCACCGGCTGCCGTCACCGGTTCCTGCGCGGCCTCGACGCCGAAGAACCCCTGCACGTCCTGCACCCGCTGCGTACGCCGGAAGGGCGGCAGCGAATCCAGGAACACGCGCCCATACGGCTTGCCGGTCAGGCGCGGGTCGCACAGCACCAGCACGCCGCGATCGGTCTCGCTGCGGATCAGCCGGCCGACCGCCTGCTTCAGCGCGATCACCGCCTGCGGCAGTTGCTCATCGCGGAAGGGATTGCCGCCGGCGCGACGCACCGCTTCGAGCCGCGCTTCGAACACCGGGTCATCCGGCGCCGCGAAGGGCAGCTTGTCCACCACCACCACGCTCAGCGCGTCGCCGACCACGTCGACGCCCTCGCGGAAACTTGCCGCGCCCAGCAGCACGCCATTGCCGGACTCGCGGAACCGCTGCAGCAGCGTGCCCCGCGGCGCTTCGCCTTGCACGAACAATGGCCACGGTCCGCCACGCAGCGCCTCCGCCGCCTCGCGCAGGGCACGATGCGAGGCGAACAGCAGGAACGCGCGCCCCTGCGAGGCTTCCAGCACGGGCCGCAGTGTGGCGATCAGCGACTGGCCGTAACCCGGTGCATTCGGATCCGGCAGCCCGGTGGGCAGGTAACACAGCGCCTGCCGAGGCCAATCGAACGGACTGGGTTGCAGCAACGTGGGGGGATCGTCCAGGCCCAGCCGCACGGCGAGATGGTCGAAGCGACCGCCTACCGCCAGCGTGGCCGAGGTGAACACCCATGCTGCGCGCGATTGCTCGCGGTGCTGGCGCAGCGGGCCGGAGACATCGAGCGGCGTGCGCTGGCAGCGGAAGGCACGCGGCGTCAGTTCGTACCACAGCACGTCGCTGGCGTCGTCGGCCTTGGAGGCTTCCTCGTCAAACGCGCTCCCGCCGGACGGTGCCTCGTACCAGCGCGACAGTCGCGTGCCGAATTCCTTCGCCCGCGCCGCGCAGGCTTCCAGTCCGAGCGATGCCGCTGCCAGCGGAGCAAGGGCCGCGGACAGGTCGCCTAGCGCGCCGGCGAGCGCGTCGAAGCCTGTCGCCACCTCCGGCTTCGCCAGCAAGCGCTCGCGGGTGCCGCGCGCCGGCAGTCCTTCCATCGCCGCACGCAACTCGCGCAAGGACTGCTCCAGCGCGCGCACCGGCGGCTGCAGGACCGACAGAGCGCCCGCCGCGTCTTTTGATTCGGCCAGGCAGTCGCGCGCCAGTTCCTGCAGGGGGCGCATGCCGAAGCCTTCGCCAAAGAAATTGGCGGCGAGTTCGGGCAACTGGTGCGCTTCGTCGATGACGAAAGCCTGCGCACCGGGCAGTATCTCGCCGAAGCCTTCCTGCTTCAGCGCCAGGTCGGCGAGCAGCAGGTGGTGGTTCACCACCACGATGTCGGCGGCCTGCGCGCGCTGGCGCGCCTGTACCACGAAGCAGTCGTCCCAGAACGGACATTCGCTGCCCAGGCAGTTGTCGATCGTGGACGTGACCAGCGGCAGCAGCGGGGAATCGTCCGGCAACGCGGCCAGTTCGGCCATGTCACCGAACTGTGTGCGCCCGCCCCAGGCGACGATGCGCTGGAACTGGTCCACCTGCTCGCGGCTGGTGAAGGTGGTCCGCAACGCCTGCGGGTCGCCCTTGGCCTGGTTGAGGCGGTAGCGGCACAGGTAATTGCTACGGCCCTTCAGCAGCGCGGACTTCAGGCCCGCAACCCCGAGCGCATCCCGCACGCGCGGCAGGTCGCGATGGTAGAGCTGGTCCTGCAGCGCGCGCGTGCCGGTGGAAACGATGGTCTTCAGGCCCGAGAGCAGCGCAGGCACGAGGTAGGCGAAGGTCTTGCCGGTGCCGGTGCCGGCCTCGGCGAGCAGCACGTCGCGCGCGTCGAAGGCATCGGCGATCGCCGCCGTCAGGCGCTGCTGGGCGTCGCGGGGGGCAAAGGCGTCGAGTCGTTCCGCCAGCGCACCGCCCTCGCTGAGGGCGTCGCGGCTGGCCTGGGCTAGCTGGGACATCGTGGAAACACAGGGCGGCGTGCAGCGACAAGGGTACCGCGTCGCATCGCGCGCGGCATGCGCTTCACATGCGCTCGATCACGGGCACGGTGCAGGCATCGCGCCGGCTTTCGGCGTCGGTGATCGCCGCCCGCGTGGTCGCTGCGCGCGCGGCATGCTGTGCGGCATCTTCGGGCGTGTGGCGGGTGGGCAGCGATGGCTGCACCGCAAGCTCGTGCTGGCGCACCTGGCGCACGGTCTCCCAGTGCTGGCGACACAGCGGCCCCACCTGCGATCCCAGCTGGAAAGCACGCTGCGCCAGCGTGTCGGCACGTGCATAGTCGCCCTGCGACAGCGCCACTTCGGCCCGTTCCTGCAATACGGCGGGATCTTCGGGGACCAGCAGCAACGCCTGGTTGAGCGCCTCGGCCGCCCCCGCGTAATCGCGGGCCGCACGGGCCCGCTGCGCCTTCTCACGCAGGTCCTCGACCTGCGGATCGCGCAGCGGCTGCACCGCGAGTTCGCGGTCGTCGTCACCTGCAGCGGCCAGGATGGCGGCAACGCGCTGTTCTGGCGTCACAGGATCTCGGGCGACCGGGGTTTCCGGCACGGGTGCGGACACGCAACCGGCCAGCATCATCAGGAACAGGAGGAATACGTACTTCATGGTCACGGCTGCTGCGGGGGAGTCTCTTCGGGCGGCGGCGCGGCTTCTTCTTTTCGGTCCAGGCCGAACCAGCTGCGCCAGCCGCCACCTTCCGGCTCCTCGCCATCGATCACCGGCTGCTCGACCACGCAGGCCGCATACGCGGGCGCAAAGCCTGAAACGAAGGGCAACTGGCGCGCGCCGGCGCAACCGGCATCGGTGCTGTTCGAACCGACGACCCATTGCCAGTCCAGGCCCTTGTCCGACACCTTCAGTGGTGCGGTAGGCAGGCGAGCGAACAATCCGGACCACACGCGCATCGCGCCCGTACCACCGTACAGGCCGGTCTGCTCGTTCTGGTCGTTGCCCATCCACACCACGGCCAGGTGATCGCCGGTATAACCGGCATACCAGCTGTCACGGCCATCGTTGCTGGTGCCGGTCTTGCCCGCGGACTGCAGGCGGCCCAGCCCGTCGCCGATCAGCTGGCGGGCGGTGCCGTTGGACACCACTTGCTGCAGGGCCACGGAAATCAGGTTCGCCGCGATGGAATCGCCTTCCTGTGCCGGGGCAGGCGTCTTGTCGTAGCGCTTGAGCAGCTTGCCATCCGGGTCGAGCACGCCGCGCACCGCGTGCAACGGCTGGATTTCACCGCCCGACGCGAGGAACTGGTACAGCTGCGCCATCGCGTACGGACTCTGGTCGGTCGCCCCCAGGATCAGCGCGGGATTCGGCTCTGCTTCGATGCCGGCCAGCACGCGGATCAACTGCGCCAGGCGTTCCGGCTCGACCTTCATGCCCACGCGCACGGTGGCCTGGTTGTACGAGCGCGCGAGCGCATCCACGAGACGCACGGTGCCATGGCTGCGACGGTCGGAATTGGCCGGCGTCCAGCGCCGGTTCTTGCCGAGCTGGACGGTCACCGGCGAATCGTCGACCCACGATGCCAGCGAATACTGGTCCGGCTGCGCAAGCGCGAGCAGGTAGACGAACGGCTTGAGCAGCGAGCCCACGGGACGTTGCGCTTCCACTGCACGATTGAAGCCCACCTCCGACACGTTGCGGCTGCCGACCACCGCCATCACGTCGCCGTCGTGCACGTCGGTCACCACTATGCCGGCCTGCAGCGGCGGCCGGCGCTTGTTCTCCAGCGCCTTGATCGTGCGGGTGACCGATGCTTCCGCGTAGGCCTGTGCCGACGGCGACATGCCGGTCAGCACACTCAGGCCCGCCCCCTGCAGCGCGCTCTCCGGGTAATCGCGCGCCAACTGGCGGCGAACGAGGTCGACATAGGCCGGGAAGCGGTTCGCGGCTGCCATGCCCGGCGTCTTCGTCACCCCGAGCGGCGCGGCGAGTGCGCGCTTGTACTCGGCGTCGTCGATCAGCCCGGTCTCATGGAGTTTCAGCAGTGCGTAGTCGCGGCGGTCCTTGGCGCGATCCGGATTGCGTCGTGGATCGTAGTGCGACGGCCCCTTCACCATGCCGATCAGCAACGCAACCTGTTCGGTGGTCAGGCTGTCCAGATCGCGACCGAACCAGAATTCCGATCCTGCGGCCACGCCATGGATCGCCTGGCTGCCACGCTGGCCCAGATACACCTGGTTGAAATACGCCTCCAGGATGGTGCGCTTGTCGTAGCGGGCCTCGAGGATCAGCGCATACAGGATCTCGTTGAACTTGCGCGTCGGCGTCTGCTCCTTGCCGATGCCGAGCAGGCCACTGCGCGCCAGCTGCTGGGTCAGCGTGCTGGCGCCCTGGCGCGTGTCGCCACCCGAACGCACCAGCAGCCACGCCGCACGCACCATGCCCGACAGGTCGACGCCGTGGTGATCCTTGAAGTCGCGGTCCTCGACGGCCTGCAGGCCGGTCACCAGCAGTTCCGGCACTTCCTCCAGCCGCACCAGCCGGCGCTCTTCCTGCTTCTGCCCGTACAGCGTCGCGATGCGCGCCGGATCCAGCCGCGCCGCTTTCAGCGCCTGCTTGCGCGCGATGTCGCGCACGCTCGCCACCCGGCCGCCGGACAGGCTGACCTGGATGCGCCGGGGCGCCACGCGGCCATCCACGTCGATGTAGCCGCGACTGGAAATGGTGAAGCGACCACCTTCCCGGGCGTAGGTGCCGGGGGCCTGGCCCGTGCCATCGTCGCGATACGACGCGGCATCGAGCTCGGTCTTCAGCGTCTGCGCGTCCATCGCCAGCCCTGGCGCTACCTGCAGCGGACGCGCGTACACCCGGGTGGGGATCTGCCAGCGCAACTCGCCGAAGCGCTCGGTGACCTGGTGGTTCAGATACAGCGTGTAGGGGATCAGGAATCCGAGGCCCAGGCCCACCAGGGCCAGGCCCCACGTCAGCAGGCGCTGCCGCCAGCCGGGGCCGCCGCCGTCATCGATGTCGTCTTCGTCCAGCGCTTCGTCGTCGTAGTCGTTGCGGGCCACAGGGGATGCGACAATGGGAATTCGGGCGAGTCTAGCGCAGTCCCAAGGGTGCGTCCGGCCCGGTTTCCCCCTTCGCTCAGCTGGAGTTGCAACGGAATGTCGATGTCGTGGGCCCACGTGCGCTTCATGCTGGAACGCGCGCGCGGCCTGGTCCGTCGAGGTCTGGCCAGCCTGCGCACGCGCGGCCTGGGCCCGACCTGGGCGCGGGTACGCAGGCAGTTCGCGCGACGTGCGCCGCCGGCCTCCGAGCCCCTCTACTTTCCCGATGCAGGCGCATTCCAGCCTTTTGCGGTGCCGGCCAGCGACGCGCCGCGCACCAGCATCGTGATCCCGGTCTACAACCAGGCGGCGCATACCCTCGCCTGCCTGCGGGCACTCGCCGAACACCCTCCCACGGCCGCCTGCGAAATCATCGTGGTCGACGATGGCTCTCACGACGAGACGCACGCATGGATGCCGCAGATCGCCGGACTGCGCTACCACCGCCGCGCAGTCAATGGCGGTTTCATCGCGGCCTGCAACGACGGCGCGTCACGCGCGACCGGTGACTGCCTGGTATTCCTCAACAACGACACCGTGCCGCAACCCGGCTGGCTTGACGCGCTGCTCGCCACGTTCGATGCACACCCGGAGGTGGGCCTGGTCGGTGCGCAGTTGATCTATCCGGATGGCCGCCTGCAGGAAGCAGGCGGCGTGGTATTCAACGATGGATCGGCCTGGAACTACGGGCGCTTCGACTCGCCCGACGACCCCCGCTACGCCAGCGTGCGTGACGCGGACTATTGCTCCGGCGCGGCGATCGCGGTGCGCGCGACGCTGTTCGAGGAAGTGGGCGGATTCGACACACGCTACGCGCCGGCGTACTACGAGGACACCGACCTCGCCTTCGCCTTGCGCGCGCTGGGCCATCGCGTGCTGTACCAACCGGCGTCGCGCGTGGTGCATCTGGAAGGCGTCACCTCCGGCACCGATACCGGCAGTGGCACCAAGGCCTACCAGGTGCGCAACCGCAGTGTGTTCGCAGAGAAGTGGGCAGCAGCGCTTGCCACGCACCCCTCCGCGGACAGCCTGCCTTCGGCCGGCTCGGTCGTCCAGCCGCAGCGCCAGATCCTCATCATCGATGCGGAAACGCCGCGACCCCAGCAGGATTCCGCCTCCCTGCGCCTTGCCAACCTGATGCGTCTGCTCAATGCCGACGGTGCCCATGTGGTGTTCCTGCCGGCGGATCTCCGCTATGCCGGCGACGACACGGCGCGCTTGCGGCAACTGGGCGTCGAAGCCTGGCATGCGCCGTTCGTGCAACGCCCGTCCGCGTGGCTGCGTGAGCACGGCCATCGCTTCGACGTGGTGATGCTGTCACGCCACTATGTGGCGACGGAGTTCCTGCCCCTCGTCCGACGATTCGCGCCGCAGGCGCGCGTGGTGTTCGACACGGTCGATCTGCACTTCCTGCGCGAGATGCGTGGCGCGGAACTCGCCGGTGACGCCGCGCTGCGCCACGCTGCCGAAAGGACGCGCGAACGCGAGCTGTCGGTGATCCGCGCCTCGGACACCACGCTCGTGGTCAGCCCGGCCGAACGCGACATGCTGTCGGCTTTGTTGCCGGGGGCCGACGTCGAAGTCCTGGCGAACCTGCACGAAGTGGCGCATACCGGGTTGCCCTTCGGGCAGCGGCACGATCTGGTCTTCGTGGGCGGCTTCCGCCATCCGCCCAACGTCGATGCCGTGCTGTGGTTCGGCCGCGAGGTCTTCCCCCTCATCCACGTGCGGCAGCCGGACATCCGCTTCCACTGCATCGGCACGGCGCCACCGGCCGACGTGCTCGCACTGCAGGCGCAGCCCGGCATCATGATCCATGGGCACGTGGCGGACCTGGGGCCCTACATGGACGGTGCGCGCGTCGCGGTGGCGCCCCTGCGTTTCGGTGCGGGCGTCAAGGGCAAAGTGAACCTGAGCATGGCGCACGGCCAACCGGTGGTGGCCACGGCCTGCGCAGTCGAGGGCATGCACCTGACAAGCGGGCACGACGTGCTGGTCGCTGACGATGCCGCGGGATTCGCCGATGCCGTCCTCACGCTGTATCGCGACGAAGAACTGTGGGAACGACTCGCCGCCCATGGCCGCGCAAACATCGAGCAGCATTTCTCGATGGAAGCGGCACACGGCACCGTGCAGCGTGTTTTCCGGCGCTAGCGTACGGGCGCGGCCTGCGCCACCTTGACGCGCGCCTCGAAGTCATCCAGTCCCGGCGAGGCGACATCCAGCTTGCGCGCTTCCTCGAGCGCCTGCGTCGCGAATGCCACGTCACCCGCACCCAGTCGTTCCGCACCCACTGCGATCCATTTTTCCGCCAGCCGCCTGCGTACATCGGCCAATGCAGGGTCGCGGGGCTGCAGGGTCTGCCATGCCTGCTGGCAGGCTTGCGCGCGACGGATGCGGTTGGCGCGCAACTCGTCTTCGTAGCAGTCGCGCACCGCCGGCAACAGCCGCGCTGCGGCCTGCCTGACCGCGGGGTGGTCGGGCGACAACGCCTGTGCCGCGCGCAACGTGTCGTAGGCGCTCTCCCCGGGAGGGGTCAGCCATTGCCCTTTCGTCTCGGCCTGTTCCATGGCGGCGAGCAATGCACGCACGCGCTGCTCGCGCTCGCGCGCCGGCA
The DNA here is from genome assembly GCF_014852005.1 of Pseudoxanthomonas sp. PXM03. Taxonomy (GTDB): domain Bacteria; phylum Pseudomonadota; class Gammaproteobacteria; order Xanthomonadales; family Xanthomonadaceae; genus Pseudoxanthomonas_A. The sequence continues at coordinate 676,710 of NZ_JACVAU010000002.1, forward strand.
CGTTGGGCTCCCTGCCCTGCCGTTGGTGCGCCTCGCGCGCACGCGCCACGGCCTGTTCGGCCTGTGCCACGCGCATCGACTGCGGCGCCAGCGTGCGCGCCAGACCGAGTTGGTGCTCTGCCGGCCCGAAGCGGAAATCGGCCGCCTGCCGTTCCGCCTGCCGGGCGTATGCGATGCCCACCTGCTCCAGTCCCTGCCTCGCGGCGGCGTCTTCCGGCAAAGCCACCAGCACCGCTTCGTATGCCGAGCGTGCGGACTCCAGGCGTCCCCGCGCCAGATCGCGTGCGCCAGCACGGCGCCGCGCGTCCAGCGCATCCGTCAACGCGGCTTCCGCCTGGGGGAGGTCGACGTGGCCGGCGTCGAATCCGCGCGCCGCCGCGATCCGCGCAGCGGCTTCGGCGAGCTCATGGCGCTGGAGATGCCTGTTCGCTTCCTGGAGGAGATCGGACAACGCATCCTCCCTCCCCTCCAGCGCCTCGATGCGTGTCGGCTGCAGGGCGAGCACGCGCTGGTAGAGCGGGAGCGCGGCATCGTCACTGCCCAACAGCCGATGCGCGGCATGCGCCTGCGAGGCCGCCTGGAGCACCCCGTCGATGCCGGCGTGTTCGGCCTCGCGCGCGCGCAAGCGTGCGGCGAGCGCATCGGCCTGTGGACGCGGGACCTGCAGTTCACGCGCCAGCAGAAGGTGCGCGCGCGCCTCGTCGAGGCGATTCTGTTTCAGTGCCTGCCCCGCTGCGCGCAAGGCTGCCTGGGCGACGCGCGCAAGGCCCTTCGCGGCCTCGTTGCGATCCGCATCGAGCGCTTGGGCCGCTTCGTAAAGCTGGCGCGCGCCCGTGCCGTCGGCGGCATCCAGGCGCCCCTCGCGCAGGGCATGATCCGCCTGGCCAAGCAACGCCTGCACGCGCGTCTCCGGCCACAGGGCGTCCGCCAGCGGGCGGCGCAGCAGCATCACAAGTACGATCAGGACGAGGACCGATGCCGCCGCCCAGCGCCAATACCGGCGGCTACGCCATGCGGGGACCGGCGCGACACGGGATGACACCTCCGGCGCCGGCGCGCGGGTCCAGTCGATGCGCGGCTCGATGCGACGGCCCCGTCCGGTGTCATGGTGGTCTTCGCGGGTCACGCCCGCAGCATAACCAGTCAGCCTGAACGTCGCGCGTCTTCAACGCCCGGCAGCGCGTCCAACTTCCCCAGCAATGTCGACAGCTGGCCGAAATCGGCCACCTTCAGGCGCAGTCGCAGATGAACACGCCCGTTGGCGCGGTTGCCCTGACTGTTGATATCGAGCACGTTGGCTTCTTCCTGCGCGATCAGCGTGGTGATGTCCTTGAGCAACCATTTGCGGTCAAGCGCGGTGACCTGCACGTCGACCTCGTAACCGCCGCCCGCCTGCCCCCATTCCACCGGCAGCACCCGCTGCGGACTGGCCGCCGCGAGCCGGGCGAACGCCGCGCAATCGGCGCGGTGCACGGTGACCCCGCGCACGCGGGTCAGGTAGCCCGCGATGGGTTCTCCGGGCACGGGCTGGCAGCAGCGCGCCAATTGCACGAGCAGGTTGCCCACGCCCTGCACGGTGAACTTCGATTTGCCGGGCGCGGCGACTTTCCTCGGAGGCCGGCGCAGCGGCAGCGACGCTGGGTCGGGCTCGACGGCGGCGCGCTGCTCCTCGTGCAGCGCGCGGCCCACCTGGTGCGGCCCCACGTCGCCGAGGGCCACCTGGATGTAGAGCTCGTCGACGCTGTCGGCATGGAACTTCTTCGCCGCGCCGGTCAGGTCGGCGTGGTGCAGTCCCAGCCGCTTGAGCTCCTTCTCCAGCAGCTCGCGCCCGGCCTGCAGATTGCGTGCCCGGTCCAGCTTGTGGAACCAGGCCCGCACCTTGTCGCGCGAGCGCCCGCTGGCCAGGAATCCATTCGCCTGCAGCAACCAGTCGCGACGCGGCTCCGGTTCCTTCGAGGTCAGTATCTCGACGCGATCGCCGCTGCGCAGCACGTGATTGAGCGACACGATGCGGCCATTGACCTTCGCGCCGCGCGTGCGGTGCCCGACCATCGTATGCACGTGATATGCGAAGTCGAGCACGGTGCCGCCCTGCGGCAGGTCGACGACCTCGCCCTTCGGCGTCAACGCGTAGACGCGGTCCTCGACCAGCTCCGCATCCAGATCGCCCGCCAGCGCGCCGTCGCCGGCGGCACCTTCGGCCGCCCCGTCCAGCAGCCGGCGCATCCAGGCGATCTTGCGGTCGAACGCATCGCCACCGCCCTTGCCTTCCTTGTATTTCCAGTGCGCCGCCACGCCCAGCTCGGCCTGCGCATGCATCTCGTGCGTGCGGATCTGCACTTCCAGCGTGCGGCCCTCGGGGCCGACCACGGCGGTGTGCAGCGACCGGTAGTCGTTGGCCTTGGGCCGTGCGATGTAGTCGTCGAACTCGCTGGGAATCGGCACCCACAGCGCATGCACGATACCGAGCGCGGCATAGCAGGCAGCCACGTCGTCCACGGCGATGCGTACCGCACGCAGGTCATAGAGCTCGTCGAACGCCACCTGCTTGCGCTGCATCTTCCGCCAGATGCTGTAGATGTGTTTCGGCCGCCCGCTGACATCGGCACGGATGCCGTTCTCGCCAAGCGCGGCGCGGAGCGCTTCGATGACCCCGCCGATGTAGCGCTCCCGGCCGACACGCTTCTCGTCCAGTTGCGTGGCGATCTGCTTGTAGGTCTGCGGCTGCAGGTACCGGAACGCCAGGTCTTCCAGCTCCCATTTCAGCTGCCAGATGCCGAGCCTGTTCGCCAGCGGCGCGTGGATGTCGCGCGTGAGCCTGGCCAGCGCCTGGCGTTCCTCCTCCGGCAGGGCGCCGGCGGCGCGCATGCGCGCCAGTTGGCGGGCCAGCAGGATCGGCACCACGCGCAGGTCCCGCACGATCGCCAGCAGCAGCCGGCGCAGGCCCTCGGTATTCACCCCGCGCGCCTGTTCCGCGTGCAGGGCCCACACCTGCGCCGCAGCGACCTGGCCTTCCAGCAGATCGGCCAATCCGGGCGCAAGCCTGGCGACAGCGGGCTGCACGGCCGGCAGCCCATGCAGGATCGCCGCGAGGATGACATCGCCATCCGCGCCCAGCGTCGTCAGGGTATCCAGCGTGTCCGCCAGCACGCCCACCGGATCGGGCATGCCCTCGCCGGCGCCCGGTGCGGCCGAGGCATCCGCGAGCGCACGTCGCAGCGGTGCAGGCAGCGCCTCCAGGGCGGGCCTCTGCAGCAGCGTGGCGATGTCGGGATCGGGGGGGGGCATCGGGATTCGGCGTGGCGGTCAGTCGCCGCCAGAATGACTACACTACCGGCCAGTCGCCCAAGGGAACAACCATGAAGATGAGCCGCTTGTTTCTGTCCGTCGCACTACTGGTGGCCACATCGCCGGTGTTCGCGCAGGACGCCGCGAAGGACGCGCACCTGGGCAAGCTGCGCGAGGCGATGACCGACACGGAGTTCAAGGCGGCCGGCCTGGACAAGCTCAGTCCCGCCGAACTCGCCGCGCTGGACGAATGGTTGCAGCGTCGCGTCGGCCAGCAGACGGCGCAGGCCGTACAGCAGGCCAAGCAGGAAGGCCGCAAGGAAGTTGAGCAGGAGACGCGCGGCTTCTTCGATTTCGGCACCGCCGAACCCATCAAGAGCACCATCGTGGGAGCCTTCACCGGCTTCGCGCAGGGCCGCCAGTACACGCTCGCCAATGGACAGGTCTGGGAGCAGGTCGAAGCGGTCTCCCTGGCCGGGGTGCGTCGCCAGGACCCCACCGTGAACATCACACCCTCCCGCTTCGGCAACAAGTGGTTCCTGAAGATCGACGGCTACAACACCGCCGCCCCCGTCCGCCGCATCAAGTGATGCCCACCTCGAGGATGCCCATGCGCCCGACCCGTCTTTTCCTGCTCGCCGCACTGTTCGCCGCCACCCTGCCCCTGCAGGCCCGCGAGTACGTCGCCATCGAGAAGCGGCTGTCCGCCGACCAGATGAAAGCCACCGGCCTGGACCAGTTGACCGGGCAACAGCTCGACCTGCTCAACCGCCTGCTCAGCGACGACCAGCAAGCCGTCGTGAAGGCCGCACGCGAAGACAGCGCCACGAAGGTGCGCGGCGCTTCGTTCTCGGACGAGGGCGTCAAATCCATCTCCAGCGCCCTGGTGGGCGAGTTGCGCGGCTGGACCCGCGGCACGGAGTTAACCCTTGCCAACGGTCAGCGCTGGCGCGTCACCGAGGGCGACTACACCTCGATGAAGCGCATCTCCAACGCGAACGTGACCATCACGCCGGGACTCGTGGGCGGCTGGTACCTGCAGGTCGAGGGACATGTGCCCAGGCCCAAGGTCACCCGCATCGATTGACGCCCGCGACATGCATCAACCGCGCAGCGCCTGCAGGCGCTGCGCGAGCTTCTTCGGCGACACGCCCGCGCGCGCGCCAAGCTCCTGCGCGAACACGGACACCCGCAGTTCTTCCAGTTCCCACCGCAGCGCCTGCCAGCCGGCATCGTGCGCCACGCCAGATGCGTGGGCCCCCTGCAGCGCATCCACGAAGGGCTTGAGTTCGAGCATCCGTGCCTGGTCACGCGCCGGATCGCGTTTGGCACGTTCGGCACGCAGCGTCATCGCCTTCAGGTAACGCGGCAGTTGCGCCAGCGCATCGGCGGGCGTTTCGCGCAGGAAGCCCGGATGCACCAGCGCCGCCAGTTGCTCGCGCAGGTCATCCAGGTTGCCGCGCGCCCACCCCATCAGCGGCGCCTCCAGCTGTGGCTTCAGTTCCGCCACCGCGGACAGGATCGCGTCCGCCAGTTTCAGGCGTTCCATCGCTTCGCCGAACAGGCGTCTGCCCGCCTCGTCACGCCGCTGCTCGAAGGCCGGTCGGTCGCGGATCGCGTCCAATCCTTCCGCCAACACGGCGTTGATCGCCGCATCCACGATGTCGCCGCGCAGGCGCTCCTGCGATTCGATGCTGGCATACAGCAACCCTGTCTTCGGCGACACCGGCAACTGCTTGCGCGCCTGCTTCATCTTGTCGGCCAGCGCGAATTCCAGCAGGCGACGCACGCCAAGCGGATGCGCGGCCTGCGCCTGCGCGCGGTCGGCGAACACGTGCAGGGCCACGCTGTCGCCGTCATCGCGCAACGCGGGGTAAGCGGGCACCCCGGCCTCGCCCGGCACCTGCAGCGGAATCGGCTGCGCCGGGAAATCATGCAGGCCGGTCGCCGCCATCTCGCGGCCCGCGCGCGCGGCAAACGCCTGCCCGGCGCGATCACCGAAGCGCGCACGCAAGTCCTCGAGATCGCGCGACTCGGCCAGCACGCGGCCTTCACCGCCGCCACGCGGGTCTTCGCGCAGTCGCAGGTTCATGCGCAGGTGCGGGTCCAGCGCGGTTTCGTCGAAATCGAGAGCGGTCACGGCCACGCCAGTAGCGCGCGACAGGAAGCGCGCGAGTTCGCCGCGCATGTCGTCGGCGCTGGGCTTCGGGAACGCCTCGAAGAATGCCCGCGCGAAATCCGGCGCCGGCACGTAGTTGCGCCGCATCGCCTTGGCCAGGCTGCGGATCAGGCCAGACGCCTTGTCGGCAACGAAGCCCGGTGCCAGCCACGACAGGCGCGCGGGGTCGAGTGCATTGAGCAGGTGCAACGGCACCTCCAGCGTCACGCCGTCATCGGGTGCGCCGGGCTCGAATCTGTAGTGCAGCGGCAGCCGCGCATCGCCGAGCGCGAAGTACTTCGGGAACCGGTCTTCCTCGCTGCCTTCGCCGGGCAGCAAGTCCAGCAGTGACCAGTGCAGGGCACGGCGCTTGTCCGCCGGCAGGGCCTTCCACCAGGCATCCAGGCCGGCGGCGGAATGGAGGTCCGACGGCACGCGGTCGAGGTACCAGCGCGCTTGCCAATCCTCATCGGCCACCAGGCCGGCGCGGCGCAGCTTGGCTTCTTCCTCGCGAGCCTGCTCCAGCGTCTTCAGGTTGTCGGCCACGAACGCGGCGCGCGTGTTGATCTCGCCGGTCACCAGCGCCTGGCGCACGAAGATGTCGTGCGCCTCGCCCGGCGCGATGCGGCCGTAGTGCACCGGCTTTTTCGGCGCCAGCACCAGCCCGAACAGGCTGATCTGCTCGGAGGCCAGCACCTGCCCTTGCGCGCGCGACCAGTGCGGATCGAAATGCTTGCGTAGCAGCAGGTGCGGCAGTTCGGCGATCACCCAGTCCGGTTCGATCGCCGCCAGGGTCATGCCCCACACCTTCTGGGTGTCCAGCAGGTTGGCCGCCAACAGCCATGGCGGGGGGCGCTTGGACAGTGCCGAACCGGGAAACGGCAGGAAGCGGCGCTGTCGCGGCGCCTGGTAATCGCCCTTCTCGGTGCGATGGCCGATCTGCGTCGGCAGACCGGCAATGAGGGCGCGGTGCAGGGTCTGGTAGGCGCTGGCGCGGGTGCGCTCGCTGTAGCCGCCAGTGGCCGGCGGCTGGTCCTGCTGCGCGCGCGCCGCGACGGGCACAGGCACGGCCTCGGTCTTGCCTTCCCGCGCAAGACGCGCGGCGCGGTGCAGCTGACCACGCGTCGCCTTCACCGCGGCGACGTTGTCGTCGCGCACGACCGGCGGCGCACGGCTGCCGTCCAGCAGCGGCGACATCGATGTTCCGGCGTCTTCTTCCTTCCAGCCCAGTTCCTCGCATAGCAGACGCAGCTGGCGATGCAGCTCGCGCCACTCGCGCATGCGCAGGAACCCGAGGAAGTGACGGCCGCACCAGTCGCGCAGCTTCGACTGGGTCAGGTCCTCGTGGGCCTGCCGATAGGCATCCCACAGGCGCAGGACACCGACGAACTCGGAGCGGCCATCGGCAAACTGCGCGTGCGCGGTATCCGCCGCGCCGCGCGCATCGGCCGGACGCTCGCGCGGATCCTGGATACCCAGGAACGACGCGATCACCAGCATCGGCCGCAGGCAGCCTGCGGCCTGCGCGGCGACCAGCATGCGTGCCAGCTTCACGTCCACCGGCAGCCGCGCCATCTGCTTGCCGATGGTCGTCAAGCGGCGTTCGCCGTCGATGGCACCGAGCTCGGTCAGCTGCTGCCAGCCATCGGCGACGGCGCGTTCATCCGGCGCCTCCAGGAACGGGAAGTCCTCGATCCGACCCAGGCCCAGCTGCAGCATGCGCAGGATCACCCCGCCCAGGCTGGAGCGGCGGATTTCCGGATCGGTGAACTCGGCACGCGACTGGAAATCGGCCTCGGCGTACAGGCGGTAGCAGATGCCTTCGGCAACACGGCCACAGCGCCCCTTGCGCTGGTTGGCGCTGGCCTGCGAAATGGGCTCGATGTGCAGGCGGTCGAGCTTGTTGCGCGGGCTGTAGCGCTTGACGCGGGCGAAGCCGGGATCGACCACGTAGCGGATGCGCGGCACGGTCAGCGAGGTCTCGGCCACGTTGGTGGCCAGCACGATGCGCCGGTTCGGCCCCGGGTTGAACACGCGATCCTGGTCCTGGTTGGACAGGCGCGCGTACAGCGGCAGCACCTCGGTCTGGCGGTACTTGCGCCGCTCCAGCGCCTGGTGCGCATCGCGGATCTCGCGTTCGCCGGGCAGGAAGACCAGCACGTCTCCACGCGCATCCAGACGGGTGATCTCGTCGACGGCGCCGACGATGGCGTCGTTGACCGTGCGGTCGCCGCCGCGGTCTTCCTCGCCCTCGTGCGCCTCCCTTTCCAGCGGCCGGTAGCGGACTTCCACCGGGTAGGTGCGGCCTTCCACGCTGATCACCGGCGCATCGTCGAAGTGGCGGGCGAAGCGTCCGGTATCGATGGTCGCCGAGGTGACGATGACCTTCAGGTCGCGGCGCTTGCGCAGCAGCTGCTTCAGGTAGCCGAGCAGGAAGTCGATGTTGAGGCTGCGCTCGTGCGCTTCGTCGACAATGATCGTGTCGTAGGCCGACAGCCAGCGGTCGCTGGCGATTTCCGCCAGCAGGATGCCGTCGGTCATGAACTTGATGTGGGTGTCTTCGCCGACCTGGTCGTTGAAGCGCACCTGGAAGCCGACCGCGCGGCCGACCTCCGTCTTCAACTCCTCGGCAACGCGGCGCGCCACCGCGCGCGCGGCGATCCGGCGCGGCTGGGTGCAGCCGATCATGCCGGCCACGCCGCGCCCGGCGGCCAGGCACAGCTTGGGCAGCTGGGTGGTCTTGCCGGACCCGGTCTCGCCGGCGATCACCACTACCTGGTGGCTGCGGATCAGCTCGATGATGCGTTCGCCCTCTCGGGCGATCGGCAGGGACTCATCGAGGGTCACCGCCGGCACGGTGGCGTGGCGGCGTTCACGGGTGGCGATGGAGGCATTCAATGCCTGTTCGAACGCCTGCCGCGCGCCCGCATCGGCAGGCTTGCCCTGCCAGCGCGACCACAGTCCGTGCAGGCGGCCGCGATCACGGCTCAGGGCACGGTCGAGCGATCGCCGCGCCTGATCGAGGGCGGCACGGTCGGGGCTGGCAGGGGAAGGGTCGCGGGAAGTCGTCATCTTTACAGCAAGCGCTTGAAACTTTTTGCTCACGCCACATGTTCTAGTGTGTCTATTGTGCCGTCTCAACCCACCCTCAGGAGAATCCGCATGGCCAAGCCGAAGACCAAGCCCGCCAAAACCAAGGCCGCGCCCGTCGCCGCGCCGCTCGCATCGGCCCCGTCGGCGCCGAACATCGATATCGGGATCAGCGGCGGCGAACGCAAGAAGATCGCCGACGGCCTGTCGCGTTTCCTGGCCGACAGCTACACGCTTTACCTGAAGACCCACAATTTCCACTGGAACATCACCGGCGCGATGTTCAATTCGCTGCATACGATGTTCGAGACGCAGTACACCGAGCAGTGGACGGCGCTGGACGAGATCGCCGAACGCATCCGTGCGCTGGGGTTCAACGCACCGGGTTCGTATCGCGAATTCGTCAACCTGACCTCGATCCCGGAAGAGCCTGGCCTGACCGACAGCGCCGACTGGCGCGAGATGGTCCGCCAGCTGGTAATCGGCAACGAGGCGGTCTGCCGCACGGCGCGCAAGGTGCTGGACATCGCCGACGACGCCGACGATGCCCCGACCGAGGACCTGCTGACCCAGCGCCTGCAGACGCACGAGAAGTACGCCTGGATGCTGCGTTCGCTGCTGCAGTAAGCGACGCCTGAGTGAAGCGCGAGACGCCCGGCTGGTCCGGGCGTTTTGCTGCCGGGCCCCTTGAAGCCCCTCTCCCTGCGGGAGAGGGGTTGGGGTGAGGGGCAACGGAGTCGGGTGCTTCGCGCTCCATTGTCTGCCACAGCATCCGCGATCGAGTTCCGTTCAATGGCCTTGCGGGATGGGATTGCTTCCCGGACACATGGCGCCGCTCGCCGCGGAGGCATCCTTTCTTTGCTTGTGCAAAGAAAGGACCAAAGAAACACACCCCAGGCGGCACGCCCTCCGCGCTTCGCGCTCCGGGTCCGCGAGCGGTCCGGGAATTTTCGTAAGGCACATCCCTGTGCCATACGAAAACGCCGCCCATCCAGGGCGGCGCCCTTCGCGTTTTACCCGGCCCACTCGCCGTGCCTCAAGGGGGCCCAAAAGCAACTGCGACAGCGGCAGCGACAGCAAAGCGCTGGCTACGGATGTGTTCGACGCAGCTTCGGGGCCCCTGAGGTCCGGCAGTCCCTGCGCGTAAAACCCCAACGGGGCGGCGCACCCGCCGCGCAGCGGCGAGCGGCGCCATGCGTAGCCTCAAGCAGAGCTCCGCCGAAAGATGCACGCAACAGGCTCATCACGCGTGAACGTTTTAAGTGAATCGCGGATGTTGTTAGGCCGCCCGTTATCGGGGCTGGCTGACTTCGTTACCCCTCACCCCAACCCCTCTCCCGCAGGGAGAGGGGCTTGGTCGCGCCCCGCTCAAAACCTGGATGAATTCCTACCCTGCGGTACGCCCATTTCCGACCACTCCCCATGCCATCCAGGTCGGTTGCCGAGCCCCGCCGCTGTATCCTGTCCCCATGTCGTCTCCCGCCCTTGAAACACTGCAGCGCGTCTTTGGTTACAGCGCCTTCCGTGGTCACCAGCAGACCATCGTCGAACACCTTGCCGCCGGCCACGATGCCCTGGTCCTCATGCCGACCGGCGCCGGCAAGTCCCTGTGCTACCAAGTGCCGTCGCTGCTGCGCGAAGGCACCGGCATCGTCGTCTCGCCGCTGATCGCGCTGATGCAGGACCAGGTGGACGCCCTGCGCCAGCTCGGCGTGCGCGCCGCCTTCCTGAACTCCTCGCTGGAAGCCGCCGAAGCCGCACAGGTGGAACAGGCGCTGCTCGGTGGCGAACTGGACCTGCTGTATGTCGCGCCGGAGCGCCTGCTGACCGGCCGCTTCCTGTCGCTGTTGGACCGCAGCCGGATCGCCCTGTTCGCCATCGACGAGGCGCACTGCGTCTCGGCCTGGGGCCACGACTTCCGCCGCGAATACCTGGAACTGGCCTTGCTGCACGAGCGCTGGCCCGACGTACCGCGCATCGCCCTGACCGCCACCGCCGATCCGCCCACCCAGCGCGAGATCGCCGAGCGCCTGAACCTGGTCGATGCGCAGCGCTTCGTCAGTTCATTCGACCGCCCCAATATCCGCTACACGGTGGTGCAGAAGGACAACGCCCGGCACCAGCTGCGCGACATGCTGCGCAAGCACAAGGGCGAGGCCGGCATCGTCTACTGCCTGTCGCGCAAGCGGGTCGAGCAGTTCGCCGACTACCTGGCCGAACAAGGTTTCAATGCGCTGCCGTACCACGCCGGGCTGGATGCCAGCGTCCGTGCGCACAACCAGCGCCGCTTCCTGCGCGAAGACGGCATCGTCATGGTGGCGACCATCGCCTTCGGCATGGGCATCGACAAGCCCGACGTGCGCTTCGTGGCGCACGTGGACCTGCCCAAGTCGATGGAAGGCTACTATCAGGAAACCGGCCGCGCCGGCCGCGATGGCGAGGCCGCCGAAGCGTGGCTGTGCTACGGGCTGGGCGACGTCGTGCTGCTGAAGCAGATGATCGAGCAGTCCGAGGCCGGCGAGGAACGCAAGCGACTGGAACGGCGCAAGCTGGACCAGTTGCTGGGCTACTGCGAATCCACCCAGTGCCGGCGGCAGGTGCTGCTCGCGGGCTTCGGTGAAACCTATCCGCACGAGTGCGGCAACTGCGACAACTGCCTGAGCCCGGCCGAGACCTGGGACGCCACCGAAGCCGCGCAGAAGGCGTTGAGCTGCGTGTACCGAAGCGGCCAGCGCTTCGGCGTGAACCATGTGATCGATGTGCTGCGCGGCAGCCAGAGCGAACGCATCCAGCAGTGCGGCCACGAACATCTGACCACCTACGGCATCGGCAAGGACCTGGATGCCACCACGTGGCGCAGCGTGTTCCGCCAGCTGGTGGCCTGCGGGCTGCTGGAAGTGGAGGCCGAGTTCGGCAGCCTGCGCCTGACCGAAGGCAGCCGCGCCGTGCTGAGGGGCGAGCGGCGCCTGCAGTTGCGCAAGGAGCATCGCGAGCGCCGCGAACGCGAGCGTGGCCCGCGCAGCGGGCTGCCGGTGGAGGCCGCAGACCTGCCGCGCTTCCAACTGCTGCGCGACCTGCGCGCGCAGCTGGCGCGCGAGCAGAATGTGCCGGCCTACGTCATCTTCCATGACAGTACCCTGCGCAACATCGCCGAACTGCAGCCCGCCACCCTGGACGAACTGGGCCGGGTGGGCGGCATCGGTGGCGCCAAGCTGGAGCGTTATGGGCAGCGCGTGCTGGAGGCGCTGGCTGCGGCGGGCTGAAGTTCCCGCCCGTCGACCGCCGCCATCAGCCGGCATTCAATCCACGGCTGTTACGTTGCCATGCAGGTCCGCCATCCGGCGCACCACCGCTCCGGGATTCCCCATGAAGACCCTGCCCCTCGCACTGCTGGCCCTGCTGACCACCGTGCCCGCGTGGGCGCAGTCGAGCGCGGAGGCATTGGACCTCAGCCTGCCGCAGGCAGCGGCCTACGCCAAGGATCCGCCCGGCACGTGGTACGGCGACACCCGGCCGACGCGACCGAAATCGACGGCGCCCGCAGCCCCCGTCGATCCCTGCGTCTGGTACGGCGATGACGACGGTGATGGCGTCTCGGGCAGCGTGACCACCGGCATCGGCTACAGCAAGGGGCACGGCCGGAGCACCTACAACGCGGTCAACCTCAACTTGTGCAAGACCACGTACAACGACGAAGGCAAGCCGCGCACGTTCAACTTCAACATCAACGTCGACCGCTATGACGGACCCGGCGGCTACTACGGGCCCTACGATGCCTATCCCGGCGGGCCGATGATGCGCGGCACGCCACGCCGCTAACGCGGCAGCAGTTCGAAACTCACCGCCTCGCCAACGGCGCTCGAGGGTGCCACCCACAGGTCGAACAGGCCGGGTTCGGCCACCGGACGGTTGTCGACGCCGTGGAATTCCACATCGGCACGGGTCAGGGTGAACTCCACGTCCTGCGATTCGCCCGCTGCCAGCGTGATCTTGCGGAAACGCTTCAATTCGCGCACGGGCCGCACGCGGCTGGCGGTACGGTCGCGCAGGTAGAGCTGCACCACTTCTTCCCCCTCGCGCGTGCCGGCATTGGTGATGCGGGTGCGGATGGTCAGCGTGTCGTCCCAGCCGAGCGCACCGGTGCTGAGCTGCGGTACGCCGTAGTCGAAGCGCGTGTACGACAAGCCGTGGCCGAACGGATACAGCGCGGCGTGCGTCACCTCGCGCCAGCGCGTCTGGAAGGCGCGGGGCGTGCCCGGCACGTTGGGACGCCCGCTGGCGGGATGGTTGTAGAAGTAAGGCTGCTGGCCCGCGTCCTGCGGGAAGCTCACCGGCAGGCGTGCGGACGGACTGTAGTCGCCGAACACCACGTCGGCCACCGCCGGCCCGGTCTGCGTGCCGAGGAACCACGTGACCAGGATCGCCTGCGCATCGCGTACCGCGCCCTCCAGCGCCAGCGCGCGGCCATTGCGCAGCAGCACCACGACCGGCGTGCCGGTGGCGGCCACCGCCTCCGCCAGCGCCTGCTGCGGGGCGGGCAACACGATCTGCGTGCGCGACTGCGCCTCGCCGGAAAACTCGTGCGGCTCGCCCACGGCCAGCAGCACCACGTCGGCACCGCGCGCAGCGGCGACTGCTGCATCGATGCCACCGTCGAGGGCCTCCTCGATACCGCTGCCCGGCACGATCGTCAGCGCAGATGGATCATCCAGCGCGGCGAGCAGCCCGGTTTCCAGATCGACCATGCGCGCAGCGTCGCCGAAGATGTTCCAGCAGCCACCGAGGTTGGCAGTGTCCTGCGCAAACGGACCGATCAGCGCGATGCGCTGGCCGGACTTCTTCAGCGGCAACACGTCGCCGTCGTTCTTCAGCAGCACGATGGAGCGCCGCGCGCAGTCCCGCGCCAGTGCATCGTGCACGAGGATGTGCGACTGGTCGGCTTCGCGTTCCGCGTCCAGGCAACGATAGGGATCGTCGAACAGGCCGACGGCGGCCTTCACGCGTAGTACGCGCCGCACGGCCTCGTCCACTTCGGCCATCGTCAGCCGGCCCTGCTCGACCAGCGTGGCGACATGGCCGGCATAGATGCCGCTCTGCAGGCTCATGTCCAGGCCGGCCGACAGCGCCTTCTGCGCCGCGTCGGCTTCGTCGCTGGCGTAGCCATGCGCAACCAGCTCCAGGTCCGAGGTGTAGTCGGAGACCACGAAGCCCTCGAACTTCCATTCGCCGCGCAGGATATCGGTCAGCAGTTCGCGGTTGGCCGAAGCCGGCACGCCGTTGATGTCGTTGAACGAGCTCATCAGCGTCAGCGCGCCGGCGTCGATGGCGGCCTTGAACGGCGGCAGGTGCACGTCGCGCAGCGTCTGTGGCGCCATGTCGACGAAGTTGTAGTCCAGGCCTGCGGAGATGGCGCCGTAGGCGGCGAAGTGCTTGGGCGTGGTCAGCAGCGAATCGGGGGCGGTCAGGTCGGCGCCCTGGAAGCCGCGCACGCGGGCGGCGGCGAATTCGCACGTCAGGTACACGTCTTCGCCGGAAGTTTCGGCCACGCGGCCCCAGCGCTGGTCACGCGCGATGTCGACCATCGGCGCAAAGGTCCAGTGGATGCCGGCGGCGGTGGCTTCCTTGGCGGTCGCGCGCGCGGTGCGTTCGGCCAGGTCCGGCTCGAAGCTGGCGGCTTCGCCCAGCGGAATCGGGAACACGGTCCGCATGCCGTGGATCACGTCGGCGCCCAGCAGCAGCGGAATGCCCAGCCGGCTCTCTTCCACCGCGATGCGCTGCGCCTCGCGGCCTTCCGCCGCACCCACGCCATTGAACAGCGCGCCGACGCGGCCGCTGCGGATCTGCTCGCGCACCTGCTCGGCATCACGGGCGAAGGTTTCCGGATTCACCTCGAAGGCGAACGGTCGCAGCGCATCGGCGAAGGCGCCGAGCTGGCCGATCTTCTCCTCCAGCGTCATGTCGGCGATCAGGCCCTCGATCCTTCGCTGATGCGGCATGTAAGCGATCCTCCCGGGAACGCGAGTGTTACGGGGAAGCCATTATGAAAACGTTTACAGTTACGGTCAAACCCGCCCGGACCCTGGGTGGACGCCCTCGTCCCAGCCCCCTCGGATCGCTCAGCCGGCCATCCCGGAATGCCGCAGCAGCGCCTCGATGCGCGGCGCCCTGCCACGGAACGCCCTGAAGTTCTCGGCAGCGCCACGGCTGCCGCCCCTGGCCAGGACCTCGCGCCGGAATCGTGCGCCGGTCTCCGCGACCTGGCCCGGCGCTTCCTCGAACGCCGCGTAGGCATCGGCGCTCAGCACTTCGGCCCATTTGTAACTGTAGTACCCGGCCCCGTAGCCGCCGGCGAAGATGTGGCTGAACTGGTGCGGGAAGCGGTTCCATTCCGGCGGCACGTTCACCGCCACCTCGCCGCGCACGCGAGCAAGCAGGGCGAGCACGCTGTCGCTCACTGCGTTGAAACCACTGTGCAGCTGCATGTCGAACAAGCCGAACTCCAGTTGGCGTACGGTCGCCATGCCACTCTGGTAGTTCTTCGCTTCCACCATCCTGTCGAACAGCGTGCGCGGCAGCGGCGCACCGGTATCCACGTGCGCGGTCATCGCCTGCACACGCTCCCATTCCCAGCAGAAGTTCTCCATGAACTGGCTGGGCAGCTCCACCGCATCCCATTCCACGCCATTGATGCCGGCGACGCCCAACTCGCCCACCTGTGTGAGCAGCTGGTGCAGGCCGTGGCCCATCTCGTGGAACAGCGTGGTCACATCGTTGTGGCTGAAGGTGGCCGGCTTGCCGTCCATGCCCTTGCCGAAGTTGCAGACCAGATAGACGATCGGTGTCTGCGCGCCACGGGCGGTATCGCGACGATTGCGGCAGTCATCCATCCACGCGCCACCCCGCTTGCCCTCGCGGGCATACAGGTCGAGATAGAACTGGCCCACCAGCGCGCCGTCACCATCGATCAGGCGGTAGAAGCGCACATCGGGATGCCAGGTCGGCGCCTGGTCCTGCTCCACGCGCAGGCCGTACAGATCGCCGATCACGCCGAACAGGCCCGCCAGCACCGCCGGCTCGGTGAAGTACTGCTTCACCTCCTGTGCGGAGAAGCTGTAGCGCGCCTGCTTGAGTTTCTCGCTGGCGTAGGCGATGTCCCAGGCTTCGAGCGTTTCCAGGCCGAGCTGCTCGCGCGCGAAGACGTCCAGCTCCTCGCGATCGCGCTGCGCATGGGGCCTGGCACGTGCGGCCAGGTCACGCAGGAACTGCAGCACTTCGTCCGGAGTATCGGCCATCTTGGTCGCCAGCGAATACTCGGCGTAACTCCCGAAACCGAGCAGCGAGGCGACTTCGGCACGCAGTGCGAGGATGCGGTCGATCAACGCGGAGTTGTCCAGCGCCTCGTTGTCGGCGAGTTCCGATGCACGCACCGCGTTGGCGTGGTACAGCGTCTCGCGCAACGCGCGATCATCCGCATACGCCTGCACCGGCAGGTAGCACGGCATCTGCAGCGTGAACTTCCAGCCCGGCTCATCCTCGGCCTTGGCCGCAGCACGCGCGGCAGAAACGACGTCGGAAGGCAGTCCTCCCAGGTGCTGCTTGTCCTTGATCCAGAACTCGTACTCGTCGGTGGCATCGAGCACGTTCTGCGAGAACTTCGCCGACAGGCCGGCCAGTTCTTCCTTCAATGCGCCGAAGCGCGCCTTCTGCTCGTCCGGCAGTTCGG
Organism: Pseudoxanthomonas sp. PXM03; assembly: GCF_014852005.1. Lineage (GTDB taxonomy): Bacteria > Pseudomonadota > Gammaproteobacteria > Xanthomonadales > Xanthomonadaceae > Pseudoxanthomonas_A. The sequence goes on from NZ_JACVAU010000002.1 coordinate 692,969, forward strand.
CGCCGCCAAGGCGGAAGTCACGCAATGCGTTGTCCAGCACCTTGCGGCGTGCTTCGTCGTACTGGGCCGCCTCCGGTGCCTCGGCCAGCGCGCGATACTGCCGGTACAGCGCGAGGTTCTGCGCGAGCCCGCTCCAGAAGCGCGTCACCTTCGGCAATTGTGCGTTGTAGGCGTTGCGCAGTGCGGGGGTATTGACCACCGCCTCCAGGTGGGTGACCTGGTTCCAGGCGCGCGCGAGGCATTCGGTGGCGTCGTCCAGCGGGACGACGAACGTGTCCCATGTCACCGGCGCGACCGCTTCCGCCGTCTTGACCGCGATATCGGCCTCGGCCAGCAGTTGCTCGATGGCGGGCGCGATGTGCTCGGCGCGGATCGCGTCGAAGCGCGGCAGACCGGAAAAATCGAGCAATGGATTGGTCATGGGAACACCTTCTGCAATGGGAAATCAGTTCGGCCAGTCGGCCATCGCCAGCGGTGGCAGCCCGCGTCCGGCGACGGCGGCCGCGATGGCATCGTCGCTTTCCACGATGGGGATGCCGCGCTCCAGATACCAGTCCCGGTTGTAGTAGCTGTGCGCGTAGCGTTCACCGCTGTCGCACAGGATGCTGACGATGGAGCCGGCCAGGCCCTCCTCGCGCATGCGCGAGGCAGCGGCGAGGATGCCGACGAAATTGGTGCCGGTCGATCCGCCGACACGCCGCCCCAGCACCGCGCTGACGTGGCGCATGGCGCCCAGGCTGAGTGCATCCGGCACCTTCACCATCGCGTCGACGCACGCCGGGATGAAGCTGGGTTCGCAGTGCGGGCGTCCGATGCCTTCGATGCCCGAGCCGCGCTCGCAGGTCAGTCCATCGTCGGGCTGGCCGGCGCAGGCGCCGCGATAGTACTCGAAGAACACCGAATGCTCCGGGTCCGCGCACAGCACGCGGGTGGGATGGCGGCGGTAGCGCACATAGCGCCCCAGCGTGGCGCTGGTGCCGCCGGTGCCCGGGCTGCACACGATCCATGCCGGAACAGGATGCGGTTCCGCCTCCATCTGTTTGAAGATGGATTCGGCGATGTTGTTGTTCGCGCGCCAATCGGTGGCCCGTTCGGCATAGGTGAACTGGTCCATGAAATGGCCACCGGTCTCGCGCGCGAGTTGCCGCGACACGGCGTTGATCGCGCCCGCCTCCTCGACCAGATGGCATCGACCACCCTGGAACTGGATCGCGGCGACCTTGTCGGGCGAGGTGGTAGCCGGCATCACCGCAATGAAGGGCAGGCCGAGCAGCCGCGCGAAATAGGCCTCGGAGACCGCGGTGGAGCCACTGGAAGCTTCGATCACCGGCGCACCCTCCCGCAGCCAGCCATTCGCCAGCGAGTACAGGAACAGCGAACGCGCCAGCCGGTGCTTCAGGCTACCGGTGGGATGGCTGGATTCGTCCTTGAGATAGACGTCGATGCCGGGAAAACCAGGCAACGGCAGCGGGATAAGGTGGGTATCGGCGGACCGGTTGAAGTCCGCTTCGATGCGCTGGATCGCCTGCGCCGTCCAGTCACGCGCTGCCGTGGTCACGCCGATTTCCTCGCGGGCGCCGACGCGAATACGGCGCGATGATGACACGGCGGGATGTGCGTGGTGGGCCGTGAAGGATTCGAACCTTCGACCAAAAGATTAAAAGTCTTCTGCTCTACCGACTGAGCTAACGGCCCGGGAACGCATCCCGGCCTTGCACCGGGATGCGCATTCTAACGCATCGTCCGCGATGGGGCGAAACCCGCCCGGTTCACGCGTAGTGCGTGGGGTCCGGCACGCCGGCATCGGCGAAACCGGCGGCACGCAGGCGGCACGCGTCGCAGTGGCCACAGGCGCGGCCCTGCCCGTCGGCCTGGTAGCAGGACACGGTCTGCGCGAAGTCGACGCCCAGCCGCGTGCCCTCGCGCACGATATCGGCCTTGCTCATGTGCAGCAGCGGCGCCTGGATGCGCAGGCCAGCCCCCTCGACACCCGCCTTGGTGGCCAGGTTGGCGAGCGTCTCGAAAGCTTCGATGAACTCCGGACGACAGTCGGGATAGCCCGAGTAGTCCACCGCATTGACGCCGCAGAAGATGTCGCTGGCACCCAGCACCTCGGCCCAGCCCAGCGCGACGGACAGCATGATGGTGTTGCGCGCCGGTACGTAGGTCACCGGAATGCCCGGGCCGCCGGCTTCCGGCACATCGATATCATCGGTCAGTGCGGAGCCACCGATGCTGCGCAGGTCCACGTGCACGGTCTTGTGCGCAGCGGCACCGAGCGTGGCGGCGACGCGCGCGGCGGCATCCAGTTCCGAGGTATGCCGCTGGCCATAGCGCACGCTCAGCGCGTGCACGGCGAAACCCTGCTCGCGGGCGATGGCGACGACGACGGCGGAATCCATGCCACCGGAGAGAAGGACGACGGCTTTTTTCATGGGGGAAGTGTATCGCGATGAGCCCCTCTTCCATCGGGAGAGGGGTTGGGGTGAGGGGTGATGCAAGCCACGGAGAGTGATGCGCCGCGTCTTCGCTCGCCCCTCATCCCTCGCTCCGCGCCACCTTCTCCCGCCGGGAGAAGGAGAAAACGATCACCGCCCCGGCTCGTCGTTCCACAGCAGCTTGTGCAACTGCATCTGGAAGCGCACCGGCAGGCGGTCGGCGATGATCCAGTCGGCGAGCTCGCGCGGCTCCAGTTCGGACTTGCTGGGCGAGAACAGCACGTCGCAGCGCTCGGCCAGGCGGTGTTCGGCGAGCATCCCGCGCGCCCACTCGTAGTCGGCGCGGCCGCAGAGCACGAACTTGACCTGGTCGCGTGCGGTCAGCAGCGGCACGTTCTCAAGCCGGTTGCGGGCCATTTCCCCGGAGCCGGGAGTCTTCAGGTCCACCACGCGCGAAACGCGCGGATCCACGTCGGCGATGTCGATAGCGCCGGAGGTTTCCAGCGAGACGTCATGGCCGGCATCGCAGAGCTTCTTCAGCAGCAGCAGGCAGCGCTTCTGCGAGAGCGGTTCGCCCCCGGTCACGCAGACGTGGCGGACGCCATGGCGCGCGACCTCGGCCACGATGTCGTCGATCTCGCGCCACTGCCCGCCATGAAAGGCGTAGGCCGTGTCGCAATACTGGCAGCGCAGCGGGCAGCCGGTCAGACGGACGAAGACCGTCGGCCAGCCGACCGCATTCGCCTCTCCTTGCAGGGAGAAGAAAATCTCGGTGATCTTGAGGCGTTCCAGCGGGGACTGGACGATCTCGCTGGGGCGGGCGGCGTCATTCATGGGGTGCGCATGATACGCCCTGCCGGCCCGGCGGCCCCAGGAGGGGCCGGAGACGGCGTTTCTTCAGCGCAGACGGCCGAGCTGGATGGCGCGCAGGCGGTCGTCGGCGGTGCGGGCGACATCGGTGCCCGGATACTTGGCGACGACTTCGCCGAGGATACGCTCGGCTTCAGGCAATTTGCCCAGGCCGTAGTCGCAAAGGCCCATCTTCAGCAATGCACCGGGCGCCTTGTCGTGGGTCGGGTACTGCGCCAGCAACGCACGGAACTGGTCCGCAGCCAGCGCGTAGTTCTGGGTGACGTAATAGCTCTCGCCCAGCCAATACAGCGCATTGGGCGCGTACACGCCGCCGGGGTAAAGCTGGAGGAAGCTGGTGAACAGCTGCGCGGCATCGGCGTACTCGCCCGCTTTCAGGCGGTCGAAGGCGACGTTGTACGCGGTGCGTTCATCGCCGGCAGCGGACATCGCCCCCATGTCGCCATGGACGCTGGGCGGCGGCTCGGCGGTGGCTACGACGGCGGGCGCCGGCACGGTGGCCGGCGGCGATGCGGGAGCCTGGCTACCGAGAGGCGGGCTGGCAGGCGTGGTACCGCCGGGGGTCGGTGCAGTACCGCCTTCGAGGCGGTTGAGGCGACCGTCCAGGTCGAGGTACTGGTCGCGGCCGCGCTGCTTGAGCTGCTCGTTCTCGTTCTGCAGCTGTTCCAGCTGCGCGCGCAGTTCGCGCAACTCCGCTTCCTGCTGCGTGAGCTTGTTGAGCAGGTCGAGGTTCTGTTGCGGGTTGTTGGCCTTCGCTTCCAGCGCCGCAACGCGGTCAGCCAGGCTGACGCGTTGCGCCTGGGCGGGAGCGGCGGCCACCAGGGCCGCCGCCAGTACCAGCATGTACTTCTTCGCGATCATCGTGGCGATGACGGCTTACTTCGCCGTGTACACGATCTCGACGCGACGGTTCTGCGACCAGCAGGACTCGCTGGAGTCGGTGCAGACCGGACGCTCTTCGCCGTAGCTGACCACGGTCAGCTGGGCGGCCGAGCCACCGCTGGCCTGCAGGGCCGAGTTCACCGCGTTGCCGCGGCGCTCGCCGAGGCCCAGGTTGTACTCGCGGCTGCCGCGCTCGTCGGCATGGCCTTCCAGCGAAATGCGCGAGGACGGACGGTCACGCAGGTACTTGGCGTGGCAACCCATGATGGCCTGGAACTCCGGCTTCAGGGCGTCCTGGTCGAGGTCGAAGTAGACCACGCGCTGGCGCAGGCAGGCGTCGGTGTCCAGGTCGTTCGGGCCGTAGACGCCCGAGGTGGTCGGCGTGGTCGGGGTGGTCGGCGTCGTCGTGGTGGTGTCGGTCGGCGCTTCCGGCTTGACGGCTTTCTTGCAGCCTGCCAGCACGGCAACGGACATCAGGGACAGCATCAGAACACGGGCGGTGTTGTTCATGGTGATTCCTTCGTCGATAAAACGGGGGGTCAAGGGAATGGACATTGTAGACAGAAACTTAACGCACGGTGCGATAAGGCGACCACGCCGGCTCGCGAACATCGGCGTTGGCCACGACCAGACGCTGGCGTACGCGCGCATCGGCGGAGACCGCGTACAACACGCCCCGCCCGCCTTCGCGCGCGGCGTACAGCACCATGCTGGCGTTGGGGGCGAAGCTGGGCGATTCGTCCAATGAGCCCGGCGACAGCGACGACCAGCGCGCGCCACCCAGGCTGCTGTCCATCAGCGAGATGCGGTAGTTGTTGCCCGCACCCTGCACCACCGCGATCTTCTTGCCGTCATACGACACGCTGGCGGTCGCGTTGTAGCTGCCGTCGAAACTCACCCGGCTCGCGCTGCCGCCGCCGGCGGGCACGCGATAGATCTGGGGGCGGCCGCCGCGGTCGGAGGTGAAATAGATGCTGCTGCCATCGGGACTCCACACCGGCTCGGTGTCGATGGCCGAGGTGTTGGTCAGCTGGCGCAGCGACCGGCTACCCAGGTCCATCACGTAGATCTCGGGATTGCCGCTGCGCGACAGGGTGAGTGCCAGCTGGCGGCCATCCGGCGAGAACGAGGGGGCGCCATTGATGCCGCGGAAGCCGGAGACCTTCTCGCGCGCACCCGTCGAAATGTCCTGGATGTAGATCGCCGAGTTGCCGCTCTCGAAGCTGACGTAGGCCAGCTTGCGGCCATCGGGGCTCCATGACGGCGAGAGCAGCGGCTCGGCGGAGCGGACCACGGTCTGCGGATTGAAGCCGTCCGAATCGGCCACCATCAACGCGTAACGCGTGGCCTTGCCGGTGCCGGCGGCGGTGATGTAGGCGATGCGCGTCCAGAACGCGCCACGCACGCCGAGGATCTTCTCGTAGATGGCATCGGCCATCTGGTGGGCGACATCACGCAAGGCATTCGAACGGGCCGTCATCGCCAGGCCGAGCATGCGCTCCTGCTTGGCGACGTCGAACAGTTCGTACTCCACCCGATACCCGCCATCGCCCGCGTCCACGACCCGGCCGACCACGATGTAGTCCTGGCGCAGCGCGCGCCATGTCGGGTACTGGATTTCGCCACCGCGCGTCGGGCGCTCGGTGATGCTGGCTTCGGGCAGCGCGCGGAATGCGCCCGAACGCTCCAGATCGGCGCGCACCACGGCCGAGACATCCGTCGGCGGCGTGCCCGCACTGCCCTGGTAGGGCATCGGCACCACGGTGATGGGCAGGGCGGAGGCATTGCCGCCGATGATGTCGATCTCGAGCCCTTGCTGCTGGGCGGACGCCAGGGCGGGCACCAGCGTGAACAGGAACAGGGCAAACCAGCGCAGCGGTTTCTTCATGGGCAGCGACTCTGCGGTTGTGCGGGGCGGCAAAGGGATACCAGCCCGCGCGTGAACGTTTTAACAATTGTGAACGGAGGGCAGCGAAACGCCGCGTGAAGTCAGCGGTCGCGGGCCTCGAAATTCAGGGTAAGTGTCCGGGCGAACACGGATTCGAAGCCCTGGTAGGGCAATGGCCGGGCCTTCAGGACCGCACGCTCGATCGAATCCTGCCCGGCGGCGTCCATGGCACAGCCGGACTGCACCTCGGCACTGACCACGTCACCGCCGGGCAGCTGGCGGATCACCACGCGGCAGCGCGTGCCTACCGGCACCGATTCCGGGCGCGTCCACTGGCGCAACACCGCCTCCTGGATCGCCGCGGCATAGCGGCCACGCAGGTCTTCGTCGGTCCCGCCCGTACCTGCGGGGCCGGTCGCCGGTGCAGGCGTGGAGGCCGCTGCGCCCGCCGCCTGGCGCGCACGCGCATCCGCGAGCTGGCGCAGTTTCTGTTCGGCCAGCTGGGCCTCGCGCGCGGCCTGGGCGCGCTGGCGGCGGATTTCCTCCAACCGCTTCTGGTCCGCCGCCTTCTGCTGCGTTTCGGCGGCCACGCGCTTCTGGCGATCTTCTTCCTGCTGCGCGGCGAGGCGGCGCTGTTGCTCGGCCTGCTCCTGCCGCTTGCGCTCCGTCAGGTCGATCTGCTCCTGGCGCCGCTTGGCTTCCTGCTCCTGGCGCGCCTTCTCCTGCGAGATGGCATCGCGGCGGGCTTCGTCCTGGTCGACCGTATCCGGCACCGGCACGCGCTCCTGGGCCTGCGCCTGACGCTCGACCGGCGCATCCTGCGGGGCCGGTTCGGGGATCGGCTGAGGCGGCGGGATGGTGTCCTCGGGGGCCGGCTCCTGCACGGGTTCGGGCATCGGCTCCGGTTGGAAATCGAGTGCCTGTGCGACCGCACGCTGGTCGGCCGCGGACACATCAAGCGTGGCTTCCATCGCCTGCGAGCCTGCCGCATTCAGGCGATCACGGTCCCAGGTCAGGAACGGCGACACCAGCAACAGCACGAGCAACAGCACATGCAGGCCGATGGCCCATGCCACCGCCCTGCCCAGCCCTTCGTCCTGCACGGGCCGCTGGCGCTGGAGGACTTCAGCGTGCATCGCCACCCGCGTTGGTCATCAGGCTGACATTGCCGACCTTCGCGCGCCGCAGCACATCCATCGCGTCGAGCACCTTCTGGTACGGCGCTGCACCTTCGGCCGCGACCATGATGCGGAGCTCATCGCCCTGCTGCGCACGGATCGCCGCAACCTTGGCTTCCAGCGCTGCCGCGTCCAGCACTTCTGGCAGCTTGGCTTCGGGCAACTTCAGGCCGTACCGGCCGTCGGGGTAGGCAATGACGATCACCGGTTCGTTGCGCGTCTCCACCGCCTTCGCGTTGGATGACGGCAACTTGACGTCGACGCTCAGCGTGAGCAGCGGCGCGGTCACCATGAAGATGATCAGCAGCACCAGCATCACGTCGATGTAGGGGACGACGTTGATCTCGGATTTCAGCTTGCGCCGCTTGCGATGGAAGATGCTTCCGGCCATGGTGGCTCCGCTTATTCGGCCGAATTCTGTCGCTGCAGGATGGAGCTGAATTCCTCGGCGAAGCTCTCGTAGCGCACCGACAGCCGCTCGACGCGGGTGGTGAAACGGTTGTAGGCCCACACGGCCGGAATGGCCACGAACAGGCCGATGGCCGTGGCGAACAGGGCCTCGGAAATGCCCGGCGCCACCGCGGCGATACCCGCCTGCTCACCGCTGTTGAGCATGTCGTGCATGGTCACCATGATGCCGAACACCGTGCCGACCAGGCCCACGTAGGGCGCGGTCGAGCCGATGTTGGCCAGCAGTTCCAGGTTGCGTTCGAGCTGGTCGACTTCGCGCGTGTAGGTGACGCGCATCGCACGCTGCGCGCCTTCCAATTGCGCGCGCCCGTCGAGGCCGCGCTTGTCGCGCAGGCGGGTGAACTCGCGGAAGCCGGCTTCGAAGATCGCTTCCAGCCCGGTGACCACGCGGTTGCGGTCGGCAGCGCCGGCATACAGCTTGTGCAGCTCCGCGCCGGACCAGAACCGGCCCTCGAATTCATCGGCGTCGCGGTTGGCGGCCTTGAACACGCGCGCCTTGCGGAAAATGATCACCCAGCTGATCAACGACCCGGCCAGCAGCAGCAATACGATCAACTGGACAGGCAGGCTCGCCTTGAGCATCAGGTTGATGTAGTTGATCCCGCTGTGCACGGTGCCTGCCGTGGCCTCGGCGGCGGCGGCCGCGGTCTCCGGCGGCAATGCCTCCACCACGGTGTCCTGGAAGGCCAGCAGCGTTGCGATCATCCGTTGTTCCTCGAGTCTCGGTTCGTTTTGCGTATCGGGTTAGAGCGGACGGCCCGGTGTCTCGAGCCGGCGGAACTCCTCGTACAACGCCCCAGGCAGCGCGACGGGTCTGAAACCCGAGGCGCTGAGCGCGGCGACTTTCACCTCGGCGGTCAGCAGCACTTCGCCATCCCGCTCGATGGACTGGGCGAAGATCACGCTGGCCCGCTTGCACTGGTGGATGCGCGCGCTCACCTGCAGCAGATCGTCCAACCGGGCGGGGCGCAGGAAATCCAGGCGCATCGCACGGACGGCGAACACCAGGTCGTGGGTCTGGCGCAGTTGTTCCTGGGCGTATCCACGGGCCCGCAACCACTCGGTGCGGGTCCGCTCCAGGAAAGCGACGTACTGCGCGTGGTACACCACGCCACCGGCGTCGGTATCTTCCCAATAGACGCGTGTCGGAAAGATGAACGGAGCCGAATCCCCGGCGATCATCGGCGAATCAGTCGTCAAAGCATGCGCTCCCGCACGTTGTCGTGCATACCATCCTGAAACCAGTGGCCCTCAGAAGAGTTCGCCGGGCGCATCGCCCGCATCGGGCACGCGACCCTTCGGCGTCAACCCCAGGTGCAGATAGGCCTTGCGGGTGGCCATGCGGCCGCGCGCGGTGCGCACCAGGAAGCCCTGCTGGATCAGATAGGGTTCGATGACGTCCTCAAGCGTGCCACGCTCCTCGCTCAGCGCCGCCGCCAGCGACTCCACGCCCACCGGGCCGCCGTCGAAGTTATCCACGATGGTGCGCAGCATGCGGCGGTCGAGTTCGTCGAAACCCTCCGGATCCACCTTCAGCATCTGCATGGCGGCGCGCGCCACATCGACGTCGATGTGGCCATCGGCCTTGACCTGCGCATAGTCGCGCACGCGACGAAGCAGCCGGTTGGCGATGCGCGGGGTGCCGCGCGCGCGCCGGGCGATCTCCCCTGCCCCTTCCGGCACGCAGTCCATGCCCAGGATGCGCGCCGAACGCTGCACGATGCGGGTGAGCTCGTCGGGCGTGTAGAACTCCAGCCGCTGCACGATCCCGAAGCGGTCGCGCAGCGGTGCGGTCAGCAGGCCGGCGCGCGTGGTGGCGCCGATCAGGGTGAAGGGTGGCAGGTCCAGCTTGATCGACCGCGCGGCAGGTCCCTCGCCGATCATGATGTCGATCTGGAAATCCTCCATCGCCGGATACAGCACTTCCTCGACCACGGGCGACAGGCGATGGATCTCGTCGACGAACAGCACATCATGCGGCTGCAGGTTGGTCAGCAGCGCGGCCAGGTCGCCCGCCTTCTCGATCACCGGGCCGGACGTGGACCGCAGGTTCACGCCCAGTTCGTTGGCGATGACATAGCTCAAGGTGGTCTTGCCCAGCCCCGGCGGCCCGAAGATCAACACATGGTCGAGCGCTTCACCGCGACCTTTCGCCGCCTGGATGTAGATGTCCAGCTGCTCGCGGACCGGCTTCTGGCCCAGGTACTCGTCGAGCCGCTTGGGGCGGATGCTGGCCTCGATGGCCTCGTCTTCGCGCGTGGCGGACGAGGTGATGATGCGGTCTGCGGTCATGCGGGGATTATGCGTGAAACCGCCCGTCATGCTTCATCTTTCCCGCGCCGCGCAGGTCAGATTTCGACCTGCGCCCCCAGTTCCACCAACCGGTTGCCGGGAATGCGGAAGAAGCCGGTCGCGGGCGCCGCATTGCGATGCATGACCGCGAACAGCTTGTCGCGCCAGACCGGCATGCCGCCGTGGCGCGCGGCCACGATCGTTTCTCGGCTGGCGAAATAGGTGGTCTCCATCGGGTCGAAGTACACACCACCCTGGTCACAGGAGCCCATCAGCGCCTGCGGCACGTCCGGCGTCTCGGCGAAGCCATAGCTGATCACGACGCGGTAGAAATCGTCGCCGATGGGCTCGATCTTCAGCCGCTTCTTCTTGGGCGCATAAGGCACCGTCAGCGTCTCGACCGTGAGGAACACGTTGCGCTCGTGCAGCACCTTGTTGTGCTTCAGGTTGTGCAGCAAGGCATGCGGCACCACGCCCTTGTCGGCCGTCAGGAAGATCGCCGTGCCGGGCACGCGCACGGGTGGCGCCAGCATCAGGCCCGGCAGGAAGGTATCCAGGCGGATGCCTTCCTTCTGTACTTCGCCATGCAGCAGTTCGCGGCCACGGCGCCAGGTACGCATCATGGTGAACGCGGTGATGCCGATGAACAGCGGTACCCACGCGCCGATGCCGCTCACCAGCTTGGCGCCGTTGGCGAACAGGAAGGCCAGGTCGATCACCAGGAACACGCCGCACAGTGGCAGCACCCACTTGCGGGAATCCGGCCAGCGCGTATAGGCCACGATCGCCAGCAACAGCGTGTCGATCAGCATGGTGCCGGTGACCGACAGACCGTATGCGGTGGCCAGCGCGCCGGAGCTCTGGAAGCTCAGCACCAGCACGATCACCGCCAAGTAGAGCATCATGTTGACCGAGGGCACGTAGATCTGTCCGATCGTGTCCTTCGAGGTGTATTTGATGTGCAGGCGCGGCAGGTAGCCCAGCTGGATGGCCTGGCGCGTCACCGAGAACGCACCGGTGATCACCGCCTGCGAAGCCACCGCCGCCGCCGTCGTCGCCAGCACCAGCATCGGGATCTGCGCCCACCCGGGGATCGACATGTAGAACGGATTGGCCACGGCTTCCGGGTGCTTCAGCAGCACGGCGCCCTGGCCGTAGTAGTTCAGCACCAGCGCGGGCAGCACGAAGGCGAACCAGCCCCAGCGGATGGGACGCTTGCCGAAGTGGCCCATGTCGGCATACAGCGCTTCGCCACCGGTGACGGTCAGCACTACCGCGCCGAGGATCAGCACCGCGTGCCAGTCGTGGGTGACGAAGAAATGCCAGGCCCAGTAGGGATTCAGCGCGGCCAGCACCGAGGGGTTGTGCGCGATGTTGTACATGCCGAAGCCGGCCAGCACGATGAACCAGATGATCATCACCGGTCCGAACGCCTTGCCCACCTTGGCCGTGCCGAACCGCTGCGCCGCGAACAGGCCGGTCAGGATGACCAGGCTGATCGGCACCACCCATTGCTTGAACACCGGCGAGACCACCTCCAGGCCCTCGACCGCGCCCAGCACGGTGATGGGCGGGGTGATCATGCCGTCACCGAAGAACAGCGCCGCGCCGAAGATGCCCAGGATGCCGACCGTGTAGCTGAGCCGCGAGCCCTTGGCGAGGCTGCGCTGGGCCAACGCGGTGAGCGCCATGATGCCGCCCTCGCCATCGTTGTCGGCGCGCATGATGACGATGACGTACTTCAGCGTCACCACCAGCAGCAGCGACCAGAAGCCGAGCGACAGCAGGCCGCGCACGGTGTCCGCGTCCGGCGTCAGGCCGAAATGGGGATGGAACATCTCCTTGATCGTGTACAGCGGGCTGGTGCCGATGTCGCCGAACACCACGCCGACGGCGCCGGCCACCAGCGCGGCCATGCCGGCTTGCGTATGACCGTGCTGCCCGGTGTTGCCGGCGTCGGTATGAGGAGAGGAAGGGCTGGACATGGCGGCCGGAGGGTAGCGCTCGATGAGTGAAGAGGTGCTCTAAAGCCGCGATCAGCGCAAGGCGGACTGCAGGGCCTTGCGGATGATGGTGGCGGCATCGTCGCCGGCCGCAGTCGCGTCGCGTGCCATGCGGGTCGCTTCCGCCGGCTTGTAACCCAACTGCTGCAGGGCGATGGTGGCTTCGGACTGCGGATCGGCCGGCAGCGCGCTGATGCCGCCCACGCCGGTACCCATCAGGTCGGCCGCGCGGTCGCGCAGTTCCACCACCATGCGTTCGGCGGTCTTCTTGCCGATGCCGGGAATGCGCGTGAGCGCAGTGATGTCGCCGGCCTGCACCATGCGTGCGAACTCGTCCACGCTGGCGCCCGACAGCACCGCCAGCGCGATCTTCGCGCCCACGCCGCTGACCTTCTGCACGTCGCGGAACAGCCTGCGTTCGCCTTCGCGCAGGAAGCCGTACAGCGACACGCTGTCTTCCTTCTGCGCGTAATGGGTGAACAGCAGCACCTCACGGCCGACATCGGGCAGATCGTAGAAGGTGCTCATCGGCGCCTCCAGCTCGTAACCGACCCCGCCCACATCGATGACCAGCCAGGGGGGCGACTTGTAAGCCAGGATGCCGCGGAGACGTCCGATCATGGAGAAACTCCTGCGTTTCCCTTCTCCCACCGGGAGAAGGTGGCGCGACGCGCCGGATGAAGGCCGAACCGAGTCCATGGCGGCGAACAGCGGAGCGCGGTCTGCCGCATGAGTCCGCGATCATCCGGACTTCGGCTGCCCTCACCCCAACCCCTCTCCCGCCGGGAGAGGGGCTCGCTCAGCGAACGCCGACCGATCATTTCCTGCTCCAGGCCAGTTGCGAACTCACGCCCAGCCGCTTGGCCGTGGCGCGTACGTGCGCGTGGGTGATGGCGACCGCCAGCGCGTCGGCGGCGTCGGCCTGCAACTTGCCATGCAGGTTCAGCATGATCCCGACCATGTGCTGGATCTGGCCCTTCTCGGCGCTGCCACGGCCCACGACGGCCAGTTTCACTTCCTTGGCCGCGTACTCGTGCACGGGCAGGTCGCGCAGTACGACCGCGCTGATGGCAGCGCCGCGCGCCTGCCCCAGCTTCAACGCCGAATCGGGATTGCGCGCCATGAACACCTTCTCGATCGCGACTTCATCCGGCTGCCAGGTGGTGATGATGTCGGCCAGGCCGTCCAGCAGGCGGCGCAGCCGCTGGGGGAAATCGTCGGCACCCAGCAGCACCAGCGGCGCATGATAGACGTGCGTGGTCTTGCCCGCCGCATCCACGTCGATGATGCCCACGCCGGTACGCTGCGAACCGGGGTCGATGCCGAGGATGCGGGTCACGGGACGTGATGGCCCGCCATCACCCGTCCCCATGCACGGTGACTACGCATACGCATCCGCGCCCAACTCGGCGTTGGAGTAAACGTCCTGCACATCATCCAGGTCTTCCAGCATGTCCAGCAGCTTCTTCACCTGCACGGCCGTATCGCCCTGCACGGCGATGTCGTTGTCGGCGCGGAAGGTGATCTCGGCGTGGCCAGGCGCCAGTCCGGCGGCTTCCATCGCGTCCTTCACCGACGAGAACGCCTCGGGCGTGGTGACCACGTCGATGGACCCGTCATCCGGATACACCACGATGTCGTCGGCACCGGCCTCGATCGCGGACTCGGTGATTTTCTCTTCGTCCGCACCCGGCGCGTAGCTGAGCACGCCCAGGCGCTTGAACATGAAGGCCACCGAGCCTTCAGTGCCCATGTTGCCGCCGCACTTGCCGAACGCATGGCGGACTTCGGCCACGGTACGCACACGGTTGTCGGTCAGGCAATCGACGATCACCGCCACTCCTCCCGGGGCGTAGCCCTCGTAGCGGATCTCTTCGAAGACCACGCCTTCCAGCTCACCGGTCGCCTTCTTGATGGCGCGCTCGATGACATCCTTGGACATGTTGGCCGACAGGCCCTTGTCCACCGCGGCGCGCAGGCGCGGATTGTTGGCCGGCTCGCCGCCGCCGGCGCGGGCCGCCACGCCGATCTCGCGGATGATCTTGGTGAAGATCTTGCCGCGCTTGGCATCGGTGGCGTTCTTGCGGGCTTCGATGGACGGGCCTCTGCCCATGGTGACTTCCGGAGTGCACTGACAAGGGCGCGGATTATACGCGCCCCCATGCGCAGGTCAGTCCTGCCCGTCGAAGCGGCCATCACGCAGGAAGCGGGCCGCCTGGCGTGCGGCATCGGCCGAGAACACCAGCCCCGTATGGCTGGCCGGCACCACGCAATGCGCGGCCAGCCCCGGCAGGCGGGTTTCATCCAGCCCGACGGTGCCATCGGATTCGCCGTCGAAGCGGGTGATCAGCCGACCGATGCCGCGCGCCACGTTCCCGGCCACCATCCCCACCGGCACCGTTCCCTGCCAGGGCACGCAACCTGCCTGCAGCAGCGCACCACTGCGGCCGAGCACGGCCGCCGTCCATGCACGCCGGCCCAGGCTGCGGGCCGCGCCGCTGCCACACAGCGGCGACCCCAGGCAGACCATGCGCTGCACGGGCAGGCCGGGCGCGCGGCGCAGCGCTTCCAGTCCGATCAGCCCGCCCAGGCTATGGCCCACCAGATGGGTGGGAGGGCCGTCCTGCAGGCGGCGGATCAGTGCGGCAATCGCCGGCTCGGGGCCGCCCAGGATGCTCGGATAGCCGAACACCTCCACCTCGAAGCCCTCGTGCCGCAGGCGCCGCGCAAGCGGCGTCAACCAGGACTTCGCGTTCCAGATGCCGTGCACCAGCAAGACACGTGGCCTTGAACCCGCCTCGATTTTTTCCATGGTTCCAGTCTGGCGTGGCCGCCGCCGGAACACCACCGCATCAGGAGGCGGGCTTCTTCACCGTCACCCGCGTCCCTGCCTGAAGCAGCGCATTGGGCGACAGCACGACCTGGTCGCCCACGCTCAGCCCTTCGAGCACTTCGACATCGCCCCCCAGGTCGCGCCCCAGCAGCACGGGCCGGAACTCGAGCACCGAATCCGCACCTACCCGGGCCACGCGCGAGCGCCCGGCCGGACCGGAGATCGCCGACAGCGGCACGAGCACCGCCGGCGCGGCGCGCGGCACCTGCAGGCTGACCTGGCCGACCATGCCTGCCGGAATGCGGTTGTCCGGGTTGGGCAGGCGCAACTCCACCCGCATGCCACCGGCCTCGTCGGAAATGCTCTGCGCGCTGCGCACGATCTCCGCGGCGAAGCGCTCGCCCGGCAGCTCGGGGAAGGTCACTTCCGCCTTCAGACCCGGTCGGACCTGCAAGGCCGCGCCCTGCGGCACGTCCACCAGGATCCGCAGCGGATCGAGTGCGTTGAGTTCGAACAGCGGTGCGGCGGTGGCGGCATCGCCGACCACGCGGTCACCCCGGTCCACGTTGCGCGCGGCGATCACGCCTGCGAACGGTGCGCGCACGCGCTGGAACCCCTGTCGCTCGCGCGCGCTCTCCAGTCGTGCCTGGGCCGCTGCCAGCGCGGCCTGTGCGGCATCGCGGTTGGCGCTGCGGTCGCTGTACAGCTCGCGCGAGATCGCGCCGGATTCGACCAGCGCGGCGGCGCGATCGTAGTTCACCCGCGCCAGCTCCAGCGCCGCGCGCAGGCGAACCACGTCGGCCTGCGTTTCGCGCACGGACTGGTCGGCCTCCGGATTGGCGATCACCGCCAGCACCTGCCCTTCCGCAACGTGGTCGCCCAGGTCCGCCAGGCGCTCACTGACGAAGCCGGTGGCCCGCGGGTAAAGCTGCGCGGTTTCGCCTGCCAGCGCGCGCGCCGGCAGGGTCATCGCGAAATCCGCCTCGGCGGCGCGCGCCTGTGCCGTCAGCACTTCCGGCACGGCCTGCGCCGCAGGCGCCTCCGCCGCGCTGCGGCTGCAGGCGGACAGCAGCACCAGCGCGACCGGCGCCAGCGCGATCGGGAAATACTGACGCAACGCAAGCATCGGCTTCATATCGCTACTCCTGCATCGGCGCCCTGAGCGCCGGCTTCGATTCGGGATTCGGAACGCCGCAGGCGGCGGCCCAGCACGGCCAGGATGGACGGCACGATGATCAGCGTGGCCGGCGTGCCGAACAGCAGACCGCCGATCACCGCGCGGCCCAGCGGCGCGTTCTGCTCGCCACCCTCGCCCAGGCCCAGCGCCATCGGGATGATGCCGAGCACCATCGCGCTGGCCGTCATCAGCACCGGACGAAGGCGCACGGCGGCGGCTTCGTACGCGGCCTGTTCGGGATCGTGGCCGTCGGCGATCAGGCCGCGGGCGAAGCTGGTGACCAGCACGCTGTTCGCGGTGGACACGCCGATCACCATCATCACGCCCATCAATGCCGGCACGCTGAGCGGCGTGCCGGTGACCAGCAGGCCGACCGCCGCGCCGGCGATGGCGATGGGCAGGCCGGACATCGCCACCAACGGCTGGATCCACGACTGGAAGTTGACCACCAGCACCAGGAACACCAGCACCGCCGACATCAGCAGGCCCGTGGCCAGTTCGCCATACGCGTTCTGCATCTCGCCGGCCTGGCCGACGATCTCGATGCGGTTGCCCGGCTTCAGGCGCGGCTCCAGGTCGGCGACGATGTCGCCCAAAGCCGCATGCACGGCGCCGAGATCGGTGCCCTGCACGTTCGCCATCACGCTGGCCGTGGGCGCCATCATCGTGCGCCCGACGCTCGCCGGCACCGTGCGCGGCGACACCTGCGCGATGCTGCGCAGGAGCACCGTCTGGCCGTCGTCGCCAATCCGCACCGGCGTGTTGAGCAGCGTCTCCAGCCCGGCCAGGTTCGCCGGCGGCGCCTGCACCTGCACCGTGTACGACGTGGCATTGGCCTGGTCGACCCAGTACACCGGGCTGACCGTGCCGGCCGAGCCCAGCACCGCAAGCACCGCACGGCTGGCGTCCTGCGCGCTGATGCCCAGTTGCGCGGCCCGCGTGCGGTCGATGGCGATGTAGTACTCCGGCAGGTCCAGCACCTGGCGCAGCATCACGTCGACCGCGCCGGGCACGTCGCGCAGGCGCGATTCCAGTTCGCGCGCCAGCACCAGGTTGCCCGCGGCATCGCGGCCGTTGACGCGCACTTCCAGCGCACCCACCGCGGAGCCGGCCAGCGTGCGGCTGGTGGCATCCGGTGGCCGCTCGAACACCTTCGCGTCGGGATATTTCTGCGCCACGCGCTCGCGGATCTTCGCCAGGTAGTCCGCGCTGGGCCCGTGCGGGCTGCGCAGCTGGAGCATCACTTCGGCCTCGAACGAACCGACCACCGCGCTGTCCACCCACGCCAGGTTGACCGCATCGGGAATGCCGATCTGCTCGTAGACCGTCTGCAGTTCATCGGCCGGCACGATCTCGCGGATCTCGTGCTGGATGTCGGCCAGCCGCTGCGCCGTTTCCTCCAGCCGCAGGCCGGTGGGCAGGCGGACCTGCAGGCGGATCTGGCCCGCATCCACGTGCGGAAAGTACTCGCGGCCCAGCGACAGCGCCGACACCGCGCCCGCGCCGATCATCAGCAGCGCCACCACCAGCAGCACGCCACCATGGTGGCCGAGCTTCACCAGCAGCGCGTGGTGGCGGTCGCGCAGGCCGTCGAGCACGTGCTCCACGCGGTGATTGACCGCCAGCAGGCGGCGCTCGGCCGCCCAGCGCGGCGCCTGCCGGCTGCGGATGTCGGCCGGCAGCAGCAGGTAGCACAGCACCGGGATGAGCGTGCGCGAGAGCAGGAACGAGGCGGCCATGGCGAAGATCACCGCCAGTGCGAGTGGCGTGAACACCCACGCCGACAGGCCCGTCATCAGCAGGATCGGCGTCAGCACGATGCAGATGGAGACCGTGGAAACGAATTCCGGGAACACGACTTCCTTCGCGCTGGCCAGGATCGCGCTGCGCACATCCTTGCCCTCGGCGATGTGGCGGTTGGTGTTCTCCACGTCCACCACGGCGTTGTCGACCAGGATGCCGATCGCCAGGGCCAGCCCGCCCAGCGTCATCACGTTGAAGGTGTAGCCCAGCAGGTAGAGCATCGTCACCGAGGCCAGCAGCGCCAGCGGGATCGCCGACAGCACGATCAGGCTGGAGCGCCACGAGCCGATGAACACCAGCACCACCAGCGCCACCAGCACGCCGACCAGGACGGCCTCGTGACGGATGGAACCGATCGCGTTGTCGACGAACACCGACTGGTCGAAGATCGGTTCGATCCGCATGCCGGGCGGCGCAGAAGCCTCGATCTCCGGCAGGCGCTCGCGCACGGAACGCACGATCTCCACCGCCGAGGCGCCGCCCATCTTGATCAGGGCCACGGACACCGCGTTGGCGCCGTCCATGCGCGCGATGTTGGTCTGCAGCGCACCGCCGTCGCGCACCGAGGCGACATCGCGCACATAGATGACGTTGCCGCCACGCGTGGCGATCGGCAGGTCGAGGAACCCCGCCGCGTCGGCCGGACTCGTCTCCAGCGCGATCTGCAGTTCGCGGGTGCCTTCGCGGATCGTGCCCGATGGCAAGGTGGGGCTGCCACGCTCCAGCGCGCCGGTGACCTGCGCCGGCGTCAGCCCATGGGTCTGCAGCGCGCGCGGATCCAGGTCCACCATGATCTGCCGCGCGGCACCGCCGTACGGCAGGGTCATGCGGATACCGGGGATGGACTGGATCTGCGAACGCAGCTGCAGGCGTGCGTAGTCGTACAGCTGCGCCTGACTCAAGGCATCCGACGACAGCACCAGCTGCAGCACCGGCGTGCTGGAGACGTTGTTGCGCACCACCAGCGGCGGCGACGTGCCCGGCGGCATGCGCCGCAGGATCGTCTGCGAGACCGCGGTGATCTGCGCCAGCGCACGTTCCAGGTTCACGCCCGGCTGGAAGTCCACCCGCACGATGCCGATGCCGCTCAGGCTTTCCGAGCGGACCTCCTTGATGTCGTCGACGTTGTTGAGGACGGCGATCTCGGAGAACGAGGTGAGCTTGGCCGCCATCTCCGCCGCGGGCAGGCCGCTGTACGTCCAGATGATGTTGACCGAAGGGATGCCGACCTCCGGCAGGATGTCGGTGGGCATGCGGCGTGCGGACTGCACGCCGAACAACAGGATCAGGATGGCCAGCACGCCGATGGTGTATCGGCGCGACAGCGCGTATTCGACGATCCACATCGGGATGTTTTCCGTCAGCCTTGGGGGAGGAGATGCCGCCGCATCGCGCAACGCGACGGCATGCAGGCACGATAGGCCAGCGCGTGCCCCGGCGGTTAGCGCATTGCTGCGCGAAACTTGCCCGATTCTGCAAACCACGCAGGCGCGACGATGCACACCCACGCTTTGTCGCGCTAAAGTCACGCTTCGCCGCATGGACCCCTACGCCATGAACGACAATGGTTTCCCCGACAGCGTCGCGCAGCTCCCGCGCCACGTACCGCAGGCGGAACTCGCCGACCGGATTGCCCGATTGGCGACCGACGACGGCGTGCATGCCACGGCCATCCCGTCGCTTTTCCTCATGCGCTTCAGCGAACCGCGGCCGTGCAGTGCCGTGCTGTACGAACCCCGCCTGTGCATCGTGGCGCAGGGCCGCAAGATCGCGATCCTGGCGGGCGAGACCTACCACTACGACCCACTCCACTATCTGGTGGTGTCGATGACGCTGCCGGCACTGGGCCAGATCATCGAGGCCACGCCGGAGCACCCCTACCTGAGCCTGCGCCTGGACATCGACATGGACCAGCTGGGCGCGCTGATGCTCGAAACACCGGCTTCGCGCACGGCCGAAGCGGTGGACCGCGGCCTGTACTCGGCGCGCGCCAGCGGCGCCCTGCTCGATGCGGTGCTGCGGCTGATGCGGCTGCTCGAGGAGCCGGAGGACGTGGGCGCACTCGCCCCGCTGATCCAGCGCGAGATCTATTACCGCGCGCTCACCGGCGATCTCGGCCACCGCCTGCGCGAACTGGTCACCGCCGGCAGCCGCTCGCACCGCATCGCCCGCGCGGTGCAGGCCCTGCGCGACCGCTTCCACGAGCCGCTGAGCATCGATGCGATGGCCGAGTCGCTGCACATGAGCGTGTCGTCGCTGCACCACCAGTTCAAGGCAGCCACCTCGATGTCGCCGCTGCAGTTCCAGAAGCACCTGCGCCTGCACGAGGCCCGCCGCCTGATGCTGGGCGAAGGCCTGGAGGCGAACACCGCCGCGCGCCGCGTCGGTTACGAGAGCGCCTCGCAGTTCAGTCGCGAATACAAGCGCCTGTTCGGCGCGCCGCCACGGTCGGAGATCGTCCAGCTGCGTGCGCAGCCGGCCGCACGCCGGCAGGACGCCTGACGCGGGCTCAGGCAGCCGCTCCGGCCTGGCGTTTCCATTCGCGCGGCGACAGGCCGCTGTGTGCCTTGAACGCACGCGACAGCGCGGCCTCGCTGCCGTAGCCCACGTCGGACGCAACCACCTTCAACGGCTTGCCGCGCTGGAGCGCCTGCTGCGCCAGGCCCACGCGCCAGCCCTGCAGGTACTGGCCTGGCGTGATGCCCAGCGCCTCGCGGAAATGCGTGGCGAACACGCTGCGCGACATGCCCGCCACGCGCGCCAGCTCATCCAGCGTCCAGTCCTTCGACGGCGCTTCATGCATGGCGACGATCGCGTTGCGCAGGCGCGGATGGGAGAGGCCGGCCAGCATGCCGCCCTTCACCTCGCCCGTTTCCATCAGTTGGCGCAGGATCTGGATCATCACCACTTCGAACAGCCGGTTGACCAGCGCGGTGCGACCACAGCGCTGGGTGAAGGCTTCCTCGAACAGCAATGCCAGCACGTCCGACGCGCCGAAGATGCCATCCAGCGGCAGGCACACCACGTCCGGCAGCGCGGCACAGATCGGGTTCTGCGCGCCACCTTCGAACCGCAGGTTGGCGCACGCCATGTCCGCGCCTTTTTCCGCATCGCTGACGAACCGGTGCGACATCGCGCGCGGGTAGAGCAGCAGGCTGGGCCGGTCGATCTGCAGCGAGGTGTCGCCGTGAAAGACCTCCAGCGGCCCGCGCCGGATCAGGTGCAACTGGCCCACGCCCGCCTCGCCTTCCAGCGTATTGATGCCGCACAGCGCGCCGGCATGGAATACCTGCGCACTCACCGAAAAACGATCCAGCAGGACTGCCAGCCTGTCGACCATGATGAAACTCCTGATCAAGTTTTCAGGATTCTACATCACCCTTCGTACTGCCTGGCGGCGCAAAGTACACCTCACCGGACGACACCCCGTCTGGACCACCCACTCACCAGAAGGAACACCGCCATGTCCATCGAAAAGATCCTCTACACCGCCACCGCCACCGCCACGGGCGGCCGCGAAGGCCAGGCCACCTCGTCCGACGGCGTGCTGGACGTCAAACTGTCCACCCCGCGCGAACTGGGCGGCGCCGGCGGCGACGGCACCAACCCCGAACAACTCTTCGCGGCCGGCTACTCGGCCTGCTTCCTCGGCGCGCTGAAGTTCGTCGCCGGCAAGCAAAAGGTGGCCCTGCCCCCGTCCACCACCGTCACTGGCAAGGTCGGCATCGGCCAGATCCCCACCGGTTTCGGCATCCAGGCCGAACTGACCATCGCCGCCCCGGGTGTCGCCCGCGAGCAGCTGCAGGCCCTGGTCGATGCCGCCCACATCGTCTGCCCCTATTCCAACGCCACGCGCGGCAACATCGACGTGACGCTGGTGATCGCCGATTGACCTTCCTTCCTGACCCACCACCCTTCGCAGGAACCGACACCATGAACGCCTTCACCCGCACCCTCGCCGCCACGCTGCTGGCCGTCGCCACGCAGGCCAGCTTCGCCGCGCAGCCCGCGCCCGCCACCGCCCCGGTCGCTGTCGAACGCACGGCGAGCTACATCACCACCGCCGATGGCGTGCAGCTGTACTACAAGGACTGGGGCCCGAAGAACGGCCCGGTCGTCACCTTCAGCCACGGCTGGCCGCTGTCTTCGGACAGCTGGGAATCGCAGATGATCTTCCTGGCCTCCAAGGGCTACCGCGTGGTCGCCCACGACCGCCGCGGCCATGGCCGCTCCAGTCAGCCGTGGGACGGCAACGACATGGACCACTACGCCGACGACCTGGCCACCGTGATCAACACGCTGGACCTGAAGGACGTCACCGCGGTCGGCTTCTCCACCGGCGGCGGCGAAGTGGCGCGCTACATCGGCCGCCACGGCACCGGCCGGGTCAAGAAGGCCGTGCTGATCAGCGCCGTGCCGCCGCTGATGCTGAAGACCGCCGACAACCCGGGCGGCCTCCCGCTCGAAGTCTTCGACGGCATCCGCAAGGGTTCGCTGGACAACCGCTCGCAGCTCTACCTGGACATCGCCTCCGGTCCGTTCTACGGCTTCAACCGCCCGGGCGCCAAGGTCTCGCAAGGCCTGATCGACAGCTGGTGGGCGCAGGGCATGCAGGCCGGCCACAAGAACACCTACGACTCGATCGCCGCGTTCTCGGCCACCGACTTCCGCGGCGACCTGAAGAAGTTCGACATCCCCACCCTGGTGATCCACGGCGACGACGACCAGATCGTTCCCATCGACGCCTCCGGCAAGGCCTCGGCCGCCCTGATCAAGAACGCCAAGCTGATCGTCTACCCCGGCGCCCCGCACGGCCTGACCGACACCCACAAGGACCGCGTCAACCAGGACCTGCTGACCTTCCTGCAGAAGTAAGCACAGCGCCACAAACAGCAACGGCCGCTAACGCGGCCGTCTGCTTTTGATGTTCCCTGCATCAATGCGCCAGCAAGCCCACCAGACCCAAAGGGCGGCGGGCAGGACGCCCGCCGTTTTCCGATTCGCCAGGAGGGCG
Organism: Pseudoxanthomonas sp. PXM03; assembly: GCF_014852005.1. Taxonomy (GTDB): domain Bacteria; phylum Pseudomonadota; class Gammaproteobacteria; order Xanthomonadales; family Xanthomonadaceae; genus Pseudoxanthomonas_A. The sequence goes on from NZ_JACVAU010000002.1 coordinate 715,818, forward strand.
AACCGGAAAATCCACACAGCGCCCGAGTTATGGGATTGCTTCGTCGGGAAAAGCGCTTTCTTTTGGTGACTTTTCTTTGCGCTTACAAAGAAAAGTTACCCGCTGGCCCGCAGGGCTAGCGGAACGCTTTTGCGTCAGCCGAATGAAGCATCCCGCCGCAGAATGAACTCATCATCCAGCGTCTTCCCTACCGCAAACTTGTACCCGCCCACGCGCAAGAACCCCTGCCGCTCATAGAACCGCTGAGCCCCGAAGTTCTCCGACCACACCCCGATCCACAGCGTCCGCGGCCCATCCTCCAACAACCACCGCTCGACTTCCGCGAACAGCTTCCCGCCCCACCCACCATTCTGGTGCGACGCCAGCACATACAACCGCTTCAGCTCACCATCACCGACCTGCACGTCCGGATGCGGCAACCCGCACGGCCCCGCCGCCGCATGCCCCACGGCCACGCCGTCGTCTTCCAGCAACCACACCGCGTAATCCGGATGCGCGAGGATCGTCCGCTGCTTGCCCACCTCGTAGGCATCGGCGAGGAACGCCGCCAGGTCCTCGGCCGGATACAGATGGCCGAAGGTCTCGGTGAACGTACGCGACGCCAGGTCCGACAGTAGGGCGGCGTCTTCGAGGGTGGCGCGGCGGATGGACGGCATCGACATGATCATGTGGGAGGGACCTGAGCCCCGGCGAGAACCCAGCGCCCGTGTTTACTGCGGTCGGGGCTGAAGCCCCTCCTACAGAAGACCTTATTCCTCTTCGTCCGCCTCGTCTTCCTCGTCGGCGTCCTCGTCTTCTTCCTCTTCGTACTCTTCTTCGTCTTCTTCTTCGTAATCGTCTTCGCCGAAGTCCTCGCCATCCCAGCGACCCTGGCCGTCCGGCACGAAGGTCACCGCCATCGCCGCCGGCGACGTACCGACGCGCACCAGCCAGCCACCGAACACGCGCGCGCGCTCCGTCACCAGCGCCGCATCGGCGCCTTCATTGCCCAGGCGCTCCCATTCCAGCGAAAAAGCAAACTCGGTCATTGCGTGGTTCTCTCGATCAATCTTTCTTAGGACGAACCTGGATATGCACTTCCGCCAGCTGCTCATCCGGAATGGGCGACGGCGCACCGGTCATCAGGCACTGCGCGGTGGTGGTCTTCGGGAACGGGATGACGTCGCGGATCGACTCCGTGCCCGCCATCAGCGCCGCGATGCGATCGATGCCGAACGCGATGCCACCGTGCGGCGGCGCGCCGAAGCGCAGTGCATCCAGCAGGAAGCCGAACTTCGCTTCCGCTTCTTCCGCGCCGATGCCGAGCAGCTCGAACACCGTGCTCTGCATCTCCGGGCGGTGGATGCGGATCGAACCGCCACCGATCTCGTTACCGTTCAGCACCATGTCGTAGCCGCGGGACACGGCGGTCTTCGCGTTGGCGCGCAGGTCGGCGATGTCGTCCACCGCGGGCGCGGTGAAGGGATGGTGGAGCGCGACGTAACGCTGCGCTTCCTCGTCCCATTCGAACATCGGGAAGTCGGTGACCCACAGCGGCTTCCAGCCGTCCTGTACCAGGCCGAAGTCCTTGCCGGCCTTCAAGCGCAGCGCGCCCATGAAATCGCTGACCTTGTTGTAGCCGCCCGCGCCGAAGAACACGATGTCGCCGTTGCCGGCGCCGACGTGCTTCACCAGCGCCGCGAAGGCATCTTCGGTGAAGAACTTCTGGATCGGCGAGCTGATGGCGCCCGCTTCGTCGATCTTGATGTAGGCCAGGCCCTTGGCGCCGTACTTGGCGGCGTGCGCGGCGTACTCGTCGATCTGCTTGCGGCTCAGCGAAGCACCGCCCGGGATCCGCAGCGCAGCGACGCGGCCGTCCGGATCGTTGGCGGCAGCGGTGAACACCGCGAACTCGCTGGACTTCACCAGCTCGGCCACGTCCACCAGTTCAAGCGCGATGCGCAGGTCGGGCTTGTCCGAACCGTAGCGACGCATCGCCTCGGCCCAGGTCATGCGCGGGAACTGTGCATCCAGCTGCACGTCCATCACTTCGGCGAAGATGTCGCGGATCATGCCCTCGACCGCATCCTGCACATCGCGCTCGCGCACGAAGGCGAACTCCATGTCGAGCTGGGTGAATTCCAGCTGGCGGTCGGCGCGCAGCGCTTCGTCGCGGAAGCAGCGTGCGATCTGGTAGTAACGGTCGAAGCCGGCCACCATCAGGATCTGCTTGAACAGCTGCGGCGACTGCGGCAGCGCGTAGAACTCGCCGGGGTGCATGCGCGCCGGCACCAGGAAGTCGCGCGCGCCTTCCGGCGTGGCCTTGGTCAGGATGGGCGTCTCGATGTCCTGGAAGCCGCGCGCGTCCAGCCAGCGGCGCAACGCCTGCACCAGCTTGATGCGGGTGCGCTGCTTGCGCTGCATCTCGGGGGTCCGCAGGTCCAGGTAGCGGTACTTCAGGCGGATGTCTTCGCCCGGGTTCTCGTGCGCATGGAACGGCAGCGGCTCGGCCTTGTTGAGCACGGTGATCCTGGTGGCGATCACTTCCACCTGGCCGGTGCGGATCTTGGTGTTGACGGCTTCGCGCGCACGCACGACACCCTCGACCTGCAGCACGTCCTCGTAGCCCAGCGACGCGGCGACCTTGAACACCTCGGCATTGGACGGGTCCACGGTCACCTGCACGATGCCCTCATGGTCGCGCAGGTCGATGAAGCACACGCCGCCGAGGTTGCGGGCGACGTCGGTCCAGCCGCACAGGGTCACGGTCTGGCCGATCAAGGCCTCGTCGACGAGGCCGCAGAAATGGGTACGCATGGGGGCTCCACAGGTCGTCCGGCAGTGCCGGAAGGTTTCAAAACAGCCACTGGCTGGTCAAGCCGGCTAGTTTACCCCGTCATCCGCCCGCCTACCCTTCCGGCCTTCCCTGCATGGCCTTAACGGGTCCGGCGTATGCTGGCGCCTCCCTCGGAGGGTACCGCCATGAAGAAGCCGTTGTTGCAGTCCGTCCTCGTACTGTTGCTGGCCTTCATGGCCGGCAGCGCGGTCGCCCAGGTCGGTACGCGGGCCTATGCCCCGGAAGACCTGCGCCAGTTGTCCGTCCAGGACCAGACGCGCGTGATCAGCCTGGAATACTCGGAACAGTCCCGCGGTCGCCGCATCCCGGACGACCAGCTCCGCTTCTACCTCGACCAGGTCAACCGGTCCCGTTGGACCTTCAGCCGCATCAAGCAGGACATCGCCCAGTCGCTCGGCGGCAACAATGGCGGCTGGAATCCGAATCCGCCCGCCAACGGCCAGGTCACCTGCGAGAGCAAGGACAACCGCCGCCGTGAATGCCGGACCGGCTTCCGGCGCAACGCCGTGCTCGCGCAGAACCTCTCGAGCACCCGCTGCGTGGAGGGCCAGAACTGGGGCAGCGGCAATGGCGTGGTCTGGGTGGATCGCGGCTGCCGCGGCCGTTTCACCGAGGGATCGGGCGGAGGCTCGGGCGGCTCCACCGTGGTCTGCGAAAGCGCCAACAATGCCTATCGCGAATGCCGTACCCACTTCCGCGGACGCGCGGTGGTCCAGCGCAACCTGTCTTCGACCCGCTGCAACGAGAACCAGAACTGGGGTCAGCGCCAGGGCATGATCTGGGTGCGGAGCGGCTGCCGCGCGGAGTTCCGCGACTCGGGCAACGGGTGGGGCGGTGGTGGCAACAGCGGCTACACCATCACGTGCAGCAGCGACGACAACCGCCGCAAGACCTGCGCCTACGACCCGCGCCAGGGCCGGCCGATCCTGCAGCAGCAACTGTCCAACACCAGTTGCCGCGAAGGCTACAGCTGGGGCTACTCCGGCACCCAGGTGTGGGTGGATCGCGGTTGCCGCGGCCGTTTCGGGCCACGCTGAGCCGCCGCTCGTTGCGGTCCCGTCAACGGACCAAACGGCAACGTCCACTTGGGTCCCAGCTTTCGCTGGGACCACGGAGTCGGGTGATTGCAGGCCTTCGCCGTCCCAGCGAAAGCTGGGACCCATTGGGGTTCTTGCCTCCCGCTAGGCAACGAGGCTGGTGCCTCAGCCGCCCCCGTTGCTACCCCACGGCGCTGGCGGCAGTCCAACCGGCGCGGTCAGATCGAACTCCACCCGGAACAACCGGCCATTCGGCCGGCTCAGTTCGTAGACAAAGGTCTTGCCTGGCACCAGTTCTATGGCCCAAGTGTTATTGAGCGAAGCATTCAGGCCTTCGCGCTTGAACATCGCCACCGATTCGGCATCCACGGGAAACGCCTGCCGCTGCGCCGTGCCGGCATCCACCGTGTCTCCACCGTACATCGTCACCGCGTCCGGACTGCCGTCTTCGTGGCGATGGTCATGCTTCAAACGCAGGCCGACCGCCGTACGCGTGACCACCCAGGTGCGCGAGTGGTCGTCGCCGACATGGAACGGCACGCGGATCTCGCGGGCAGGGTCATCGCAGCCACGTACATGCATCACCAGCGCCTTGCCCTCGAACGCGTCCGGCGTGGTCGACGCGGGCTGGTTGGCGGTAATACGGCCCGCATAGGCCTTGCCGCACTGGGCCGCCAGCGCAGCGAGGAAGGTGTCGGCAGGCGTCGATGACGACGCACCCGTGGATGACGTGGCGCAGCCGGCGACGGACAACGCAGCGAACGCGAGCAGGGTCTTCTTCATGGCATCCCTTCTTTGCAGGAAGGGATGCACCTTACACCGCCGGCCTCAGGTCGAGGACGTCGACGACGGCGTTGCAGGCTTGGCGTCCGTCTTCGCAGGCGCGCTTTCGGTCTTCGCCGGCGACGACTCGGCAGGCTTGGACTCGCTGGACGGTTTGGCGCCTTCGCCACCGTCGGCCAGGTTGCGCTTCTTGTCGCCGTCCTTCTTGAAATCGGTCTCGTACCAGCCACTGCCGGCCAGCCGGAACGACGGCGCGGTGAGCTGGCGCTTCACCGCCTGCGCACCGCATGACGGGCAGGTATCGGGGTCGGGATCGGACAGCTTCTGCAGTCGGTCGAAACTGTGGCCGCACTGGGTGCATTCGAAAGCGTAGATGGGCATGGGAATGATGGGCCGAACGGACGGGGGGTGGTGTGGGGATGCCAGGTGCGCGAATCAAGCGTCGTCGTACAACGCCGACCAGGCCTGCTCCGCCTTGGCCAGTTGCTGCTGCAGCGCCTCGCGGTCCCGACCCAGCCGCGCAGCCAGGTCGGCATCGGCATAGGTCTGCGAATCCGCGAGTTGCGCATCCACGTCCGCCAGCTTGCCCTCGAGGTCGGCAACTTTCGCTTCGGCCTCGGCGAGTTTGACGGGATTGATCTTGCGCGACGGTGCCGGCACGGGCTTCGGGGGCGGCGCCGGTTCGCTGCGCAGCGGCTTGCTGCCCTGCGCGGAGGCGCGCGTGCGCAGCCAGGCGGCGTATTCGTCCAGGTCGCCATCGAACGGTTCGACCACGCCATCGGCCACGCGCCAGAACGTATCGCAGACCAGGCCGATCAGGTGGCGGTCGTGCGAGACCATGACGATGGCGCCATCGAAGTCGCTGAGCGCTTCGGCCAGCGCTTCGCGCATTTCCAGGTCGAGGTGGTTGGTCGGTTCGTCGAGCAGCAGCACGTTGGGCTGCTGCCACGCGATCAGCGCCAGGGCCAGGCGCGCGCGCTCACCGCCGGAGAAGCCATCGACCGGTTCGAACGCGCGGTCGCCGGGGAAATTCCATTTGCCGAGGAAGTCGCGGAACGACTGGTTGCTGCCATCCGGCGACAGGTCACGGAAGTGGTCCATCGGCGACTGGCCTTCGTGCAGCGATTCCACCGTGTGCTGCGCGAAGTAGCCGATCCGCAGGTCCGGGTGCGCCATGCGGTCGCCGGCCAGCGCGGGCAACTCGCCCACCAGTGTCTTCACCAGCGTGGTCTTGCCGGCGCCGTTGGGGCCGAGCAGGCCAATGCGCTGCCCCGCTTCCAGGCCGAAGCCGACGTTGTGCAGGATCACCGCGTCCGGCCCATAGCCGGCTTCGACATGATTCAGGCGGATCAGTGAGAACGGCAGTTTGGCCGGTTCGGCAAACTCGATGCGGAACTCGCGCTCGGCGCGCACTGCCTCGGTGCCGGCCAGCTTGGCCAGGCGCTTCATGCGGCTCTGTGCCTGCGCGGCCTTCGAGGCCTTGGCCTTGAAGCGGTCGATGAAGCTCTGCAGGTGCGCGCGCTCGGCCTGTTCCTTCTCGTGCGCGATCTGCTGCTGACGCAACTGCTCGGCGCGCTGGCGTTCGAAATCGGTGTAGCCGCCCGTGTAAAGCTTCGCGCCGCCACCGTGCAGGTGCAGCGTGTGGGTGGCGACGTTGTCGAGGAACTCGCGGTCATGCGAGATCAGCAGCAGCGTGCCGGGATACTTCAGCAGCCACTGCTCAAGCCACAGAACCGCGTCCATGTCGAGGTGGTTGGTGGGTTCGTCGAGCAGCAGCAGGTCGCTGGGCATCATCAGCGCACGCGCCAGGTTCAGGCGCACGCGCCAGCCGCCGGAGAACGACGAGACCGGCCGATGGTGCGTGTCGGCGGGGAAGCCCAGGCCGTGCAGCAGCTTGCCGGCGCGCGCCTCCGCGTCGTAGGCGCCGATCTCCGCCATGCGGGTATGCGCGTTGGCCACCGCCTCCCAGTCCTCGCGCGCAGTGGCGTCGGCCTCGGCCTGCAGCACGGCGGCCACCTCGATGTCGCCACCGAGCACGAACGACAGTGCCGGATCGGGCAGCGATGGGGTTTCCTGCGCCACGCTGGCGATGCGTACCTTGCCGGGCAGGTCGAGGTCGCCCTTGTCGGCTTCCAGTTCGCCCTGCACGGCGGCGAACAGGCTGGACTTGCCTGCGCCATTGCGGCCAACCACGCCCACGCGGTAGCCCGCATGCAGGGTCAGGTCGACGTTGGACAGCAACAGGCGCTCACCGCGGCGCAGCGCGAAATTACGAAGGGAGATCAAGAAACAACCTAAGGGGATTTGGGGGGAAGCGGCCGCGTAGTTTATCGATAGCGCCTCTGTCCACAGTTGTTAAGAAACCATTGACATCCATGTCATGGCCCTGTAACCAGAGTCTGTAGCGCCTAAGTCCATGGTTTCAAAGGAAACTTTGCAAGCCCTGATCCATTTCAAGCATCACTTCGCAGTCCTTCCCGGAGCTCCCCCATGACCCGCAAGCTGTCGCCCCTGACCTTCGCCATCAGCCTGGCGCTGGTCGCCCCCGCCGTATTCGCCCAGGAGTCCGCCCCTGCCGAGGCGCGCACGCTGGACACCCTGATCGTCACCGGCACGCGCGTCTCCGACCGCACCGTCGCCGAATCGCAGTCGCCGATCGACATCATCACGCCGGAGGCCCTGCAGGCCACCGGTACCACCGAACTCGCAACGGCACTCGCACGCGCCCTGCCCTCGCTGAACTTCCCGCGCCCGGCCGTCACCGACGGCACCAGCGGCGTCCGCCCGGCGCAGCTGCGCGGCCTGTCGCCGGACCAGGTGCTGATCCTGGTCAACGGCAAGCGCCGCCACATCTCGGCGCTGGTCAACGTCAACGGCAGCATCGGCCGCGGTTCGTCGGCGGTGGACCTCAATGCCATTCCCGTGTCGGCGATCGAACGCGTGGAAGTGCTGCGCGACGGCGCTTCGGCGCAGTACGGTTCCGATGCCATCGCCGGTGTGGTCAACATCGTGCTGAAGGGCGCGGGCGAAGGCGGCCGCCTGGCGGTGGATGTGGGCGGCTATTCCGCCGGCGACGGGCGCAGCACGCAGCTGTCCGGCGATACCGGGGTGTCCTTTGGCGGCGGTCGCGGCTTCGTGCACGTCGCGGGGCAGCTGACCCAGCAGGACGAAACCAACCGCGCCGGTCCCTACCAGGGCACCGCACCCAACACCGGCAACAATCCCGCCATCGGCACGGTGGCCTTCGTCTACGGTGATCCGCAGGTGGATGCCGGCGCGGTGTCGGCCAACGCAGGCTTCGACTTCAGCGACAACGTCAGCGCCTACGCCACCGCCATCGCCAGCAACCGCGACATCGTCTCGTTCGCCTTCTACCGCTCGATCGGCCACAACGCGCTGGTGCCGCAGGTGTATCCGGAAGGTTACGTGCCGGAGATCAACCAGCTCTCGCAGGACCGCTCGCTGGTGGCGGGCGTCAAGGGCGACACCGAAAGCGGGTGGAAGTGGGACGTCAGCTACAACTACGGCTACAACCACCTGAAGTTCCACACCCAGAACAGCATCAACTACAGCCTGGGCGCGACCAGCCCACGTCGCTTCTACGACGGTGCGCTGGAGTACACCCAGAACGTGCTGAACGCCGACATCAGCAAGGCGCTGGAGATCGGGCTGGCGTATCCGGTCACGCTGTCGTTCGGTGCGGAGTACCGCGAGGAGAAGTGGAACCAGTCGCCTGGCGAACTGGCCTCCTACACCGGCAGCGGCGCACAGGGTTTCGGTGGCTTCACCCCGGCCAACGCCGTGCATTCCGACCGCGACAGCTATGCGGCCTACGTGGGCCTGGAAGCCGACCTGACCGAGAAGTTCTCGGCCGGCATCGCCGGTCGCTACGAGGACTATTCCGACTTCGGCAGCGAGGTGTCGGGCAAGCTGTCGGCGCGCTATGCCTTCACCGATGCGGTAGCGCTGCGCGCGACCGTGGCCAGCGGCTTCCGCGCGCCGGCGCTGGCGCAGCAGTACTACCAGGTGGTGACATCGCAGTACAACGCCACCCTCGACCGCTTCTTCGAATCGGGCACGTTCCCCGCCACCGGCCCTGTCGCGCAGGCGCTGGGAGCCGATGCGCTGACCGCGGAGACCTCGCTGTCATACGGACTGGGCCTGGTGCTGCAGCCGGTGGATCGCCTGTACGTCACCATCGATGCGTACCAGATCGACATCGATGATCGCATCGTGCTGTCCTCCAACCTGCTGCTGGGCGGCAACGCGGCGGCGCAGGCGCTGCTCGCCAGCCTCGGCGTCAATGGCGTCACCAGTGCGCGCTACTTCACCAACGCGGCCGACACCCGCACGCGCGGCGTCGACGTGATCGCGCAGTACACCGTGCCGTTGGCCAACAGCAGCCTCAACCTCACCGCCGGCTACAACTACAACAAGACCGAGATCCAGCGCATCGCACCGAATCCACCGGAGCTGACCGCCCTGGGCGCGAACCTGTGGCGCATCGGCCGCGATGAGCAGGGCCGCATCGAGGAAGGCTATCCGCGCGACAAGACTACGCTGACGGCGGCATGGAACCTGGCACGCTGGGACTTCACCTTCGGCGCCACCCGCTACGGCGAATTCACCACCCGCGTCAGCGAGACCGGCAATCCGGTCAACGACCAGACCTACGGCGCCAAGTGGATCCTGGATGCCTCGACCAGTTACCGTCCGAGCGAGAACTGGACGCTGACGCTGGGCGCGGACAACCTGCTGGACGAGTATCCGGACCGCACCATCTTCCCGAACTCGAACAGTGGCCAGTTCCCCTACAGCAGCCAGTCGCCGGGCGGTTTCAACGGCGCGTACGTGTACGGGCGCATCGCTTACACGTGGTAACACGCTGCGTTGCCTGATGCACCCGGAACGCCCCGCCCCGTGCGGGGCGTTTCCGTTGTGGCGATGACGAAAGGCGCGGGACACGATACGCCCGATGGCCCGTGCCGGTTTGCGGCGGAGCGTCCGCATCGGCGACACTCGACGCTCATGCCGAGGAAAAACGCCCATCGATGCATCATGACACCGACCTGATCAACATCATCGCGGTGGGCTTGGCCCTGGCCTTCGTGCTGGGTGCGATCGCCCACAAGCTGCGCTTGTCGCCACTGGTCGGTTATCTGCTTGCAGGCATCTTCGTCGGTCCGTTCACGCCCGGCTTCGTGGCCGACCAGGAGCTGGCCAACCAGCTGTCGGAACTGGGCGTGATGCTGCTGATGTTCGGCGTGGGCCTGCACTTCTCGCTGGAGGATCTGCTGGAGGTCAAGGCGATCGCCATCCCCGGCGCCATCGCGCAGATCGTCGTGGCCACGGCGCTGGGCTGGGCGCTGGCATGGGGCATGGGCTGGACGCCGTTGAACGGCTTCGTGTTCGGGCTGGCGCTGTCGGTAGCGAGCACCGTGGTGCTGCTGCGCGCGATGGAGGACCGACGCCTGCTGGATACAAAGCGCGGCCGCATCGCGGTGGGCTGGTTGATCGTGGAAGACATCGCGATGGTGCTGGCGCTGGTGATGCTGCCGGTGCTGGCGGAAACCTTCGGCGACACGGCAGGCAGCGAACCCGCCAGCTTCGGCACCTTCGCCGTGGCCATCGTGTGGACGCTGATCAAGCTGGGCGCCTTCGTCGCCTTCATGCTGGTGGTCGGCCGCCGGGTGATTCCGTGGACGCTGGAGAAGATCGCCGCCACCGGTTCGCGCGAGCTGTTCACGCTGTCGGTGCTGGCGATCGCCCTGGGCGTGGCGTTCGGCTCGGCCACGCTGTTCGGGGTGTCGTTCGCACTGGGCGCGTTCTTCGCCGGCATGCTGCTCAACGAATCCGAGCTGAGCCACAAGGCGGCCAACGACTCGCTGCCGCTGCGGGATGCCTTCGCGGTGCTGTTCTTCGTATCGGTCGGCATGCTGTTCAACCCGGCGATCCTGGTGGCGCATCCGTGGCAGGTGCTGGCCACCTTCGGGATCATCGTGGTGGGCAAGTCGGTGGCGGCGTACTACATCGTCAAGGCGTTCAAGCACCCCACCGGCACCGCGCTGACCATCTCGGTCAGCCTGGCGCAGATCGGCGAGTTCTCCTTCATCCTCGCCGCCCTGGGCGTCTCGCTGAAGATCCTGCCCCCGGAAGGCCGCGACCTGATCCTGGCCGGCTCGCTGCTGTCGATCATCGCCAACCCGTTCCTGTTCTCATGGCTGGACCGCTGGCAGAAGAAGAAGGAGGCGCTGGCACCGGTGCCGGCGGAGCCCGAGATACCGCCCGGACCATCGCTGGACGTCACCGACCACGCCATCATCATCGGCTACGGCCGCGTGGGCAGCGAACTGGCGCGCGTACTGCGCGACCGCGGCGTACCGCTGATCGTCATCGACGACAACGGCGACCACGTGGCACGCGCGCACGATGCCGGCATTCCGGCCATCCGCGGCAGCGCGGCAGCCGACAAGGTGCTGGCCGAAGCGCATCCCGAGCGCGCCAAGATCGCGGTACTGGCGATTCCCCAGCCCCTGGAGGCCGGGGAGACCCTGGCCAAGCTGCGTGCGATCAATCCTTCGTTGACCCTGCTCGCCCGCGCGCACAGCGAGGGCGAAGTGAAGCATCTGCTCGAGCACGGTGCCGACGGTGCCGTGCTGGCCGAACGCGAACTGGCGTTCTCGCTGGCGGAGATGGTGATGTCGACACCGCCCTACCGCCCGCAACGCATCAATAGTTGAGCCAGCGGATCAGCTGCGGAAAACGGCAGCCTCTGCGGCAGTTTCCGCCAGCACCTCGGCCAACGGCCGCGGGGCACCGTACAGGTAGCCCTGCACGCGTTGCACGCCCAGTTGCCGCAGGCAGTGTTCCGTGGCTTCGTCCTCGACGAACTCGGCCACGGTGATCGCGCCAAAGGCGTTGGCCACGGCAACGGATGCCTGCACGACCGCATGGTCCTTGCCCAACTGGGCCACGTTGCGGACGAACGAGCCATCGATCTTGATGACATCGACAGGGAGTTCGCGCAGGCGCGCGAAACTCTGCATGCCGGTGCCGAAATCGTCGATGGCGATGTGGCAGCCCAGCGCGCGCAGGTCAGCCAGCAGGTGGCTGGCGGCGGCCGTGTTGGAGATGGCGGCAGTTTCGGTGACTTCGAAACACAACGCGCTCATCGGCAGCGGCGAACCTGCCAGCAGGGTGCGCAGTTCCACCTGGAAACTCATCGAGGCCAGGCTCTGGCCGGTCAGGTTGATCGCGATCTCGCGGCAATGCGGCAGCGCGGCGGGCGACTTGCGCAGCAGGCGGAACAACGCGCGCACGACCGCCAGGTCCAGTTCCGCACCGCGGCCAGCCGCCTCCAGCGGCGCCATGAAGCGCGCGGGCGACATGATCTCACCCCGCTCGTCCAGCAAGCGGCACAACACCTCCCCCGTCAGCCCACGTGGCTCGCCATGGACATCGGCAAGTTCGCGGATCGGCTGGAAGTACAACACCACGCGCTCGTTGCGCAGGCTCGCCAGGGCCTCGGTGGCGTCGTGCAGTTGCCGGCGATGCGTACGCCGCAACTGGCTATCGCCGATATCGGTGTAGCGGGGCCTCAGTTCGCCATGGTGGCGAGCCTCGAAGGCCAGATGCGAAGCAGCGACCACCGCCGCATCGATCACGCTCGCCTGCGCGCCGTTGAACGCGGCCACGCCCAGGTAGGGCAGCAAGCGCATCGGCTGCCCGCCCGCATCGATCTCCGCGTGCTCCACGCGCGCCATGACCCGCTCCCACAGATCGGCGTCGCGCGAGAACTTCGGCAGCAGCGCGAACTGCCCAGTGCCGACGTAATACGTCTCCACGATGTCCTCCAGGCGCCGTGCGGTCGCATTCATCGCCTGCGCCTGCGTATCCAGGCCGAAGCCCGCCACCAGCGTGTCGGTCTGGTCCAGCAGCAGGTACCCGAGTTCGGTCCGCGCGAGCGGCCGCGCCACCCGCTCGCGCAACGCCTTCAGGTTGGGCAGGCCGGTGATCTGGTCGCGCAGGGTCTCGCTGGAAAGCCGTTCGGCCAGTTCGAAGCGGTCACGGTTGGTCAGCCACAGGTACATCATCGCCAGCAGCAGGATGTTCAACTCCAGCGTGATGTGCAGCAGGTTGAAGAAGCCCACCGGACTGTTCGCGTATTCGGCCGTGCCCGCCACCATGCCCACCAGCAGCAGCAAGGTCAGCGACAGGGCGGCCATCGCCCACCGCGACGACAACCGCAGCATGCTCCAGCCCAACACCAGCAGCAGCGCGAAGCGATAGTCCATCAGCACCATGCGCGGCGCGGTGCCGTCCGCCATGTAGGCCTGGCGCACCAGTACCGCCATCCACACGCTGAGCACCAGCCCGGCCGCCAGCGCGACCGGCCATATCCAGTGCGAAGCAGCATCGAGCCTGGGCGCGGGATACCCGCGTTCCCGCCACGCCACCACCAGTGGCAATGTCACCACGGCCACGCCGAACTGCTTGGCGAAGAACATCTGGAACGCCGAACTGATGGCCAGCGCGGATGTCGAAATCGCCGCGATGCTGAAGCCGGCAAGCGCGAGCACCAGCGGATAGAGCAACAGGCCTATCGAAGCGAACCGGACCAGGTCGCGCCGTTGCACGCGCTGGCCGGGCGCACGCGGCCACCGCATCCATCGCGCGCACGCCAGGCTCCAGCCCAGCGTGAAAAGATAGCTGGCCGCACCCCAGGCAAGCACCGGACCCGGTTGCCACTGGTCGAAATAAAGCTGGCGCACGGTCCAGCCCACGAACGTCAGCAGGAAACAGCCCGCCACCACGCGGCGATCCCTTTCCAGCATGGCGATGGCCAGCAGCAGGCCCGCATGCAGGTGGACTAGGGAAGCGTGGGCCAGCTCGCCGAAGAAATCGATGCGGTAGCTGATGGGGATCTGCTGCAACAGCAGGCACAGCCCACCCAGCAGGAGCACTTTCGTGCTTCCACCCATTCTGTGCTCTTCCATGTGGACACCGTTGGCAACCATCAGTCTGCTGGTCCCCCGACGCGTCGCCATCCTGCCACGGATTCCTGAGGGCAGGCCATCGCCATCGCATTTGCCCAGATTCAGGCTCAACGGGATGGGCGGCGCCGGCCGGCCACCACCAGAAAACGAACATCAACGCGCGTGGAGGCTGGAGTCGGGCAGCAACCAGTCGAAGATGGGACGGGGGCGACCCAGATGGTAGCCCTGCCCCCACTGCACCCCCAGTGCGCGCAACTGCAGTACCTGGCTGGCGTTCTCCACATATTCGGCAACCGTCGCCAGGCCGTGAGCCTTGGCGACCGCTACGGCCGCCCGCACGATTTCCAGGTCACCCGGCTCGGTATCCAAGTGGCGGATGAACTGGCCATCGATCTTCAGGCTGTCCACCGGCACCTGTTTCAGGCGCTCGAAGTTCTGCACTCCGCTGCCGAAATCATCAAGCGCCAACCGGCAGCCATGTGCTCGCAGTTCCTGGAAGAGCTTGAGGGCGGAATCCTGGCTCGCGATCACGGCGGTCTCGGTCAATTCGAAGCACAGCGCGTGATGATTCAACGGCGAGCATCGCAACAGGTCGGCAAAACGCGCGCGGAACGAGGCGGACGCCAGGCTGCGACCGCTCAGGTTGATGCCCAGGCGCGCGATGCCGGGCATGGCGTCGGGATGCTTCTTCAGCCAGTCGAACAGGCATTCGACGACCGCGATGTCCAGATCCGCCACATGGCCGCTTTCCTCCATGTCGGGGATGAATTCGGCCGGCATCAGCAGCCGCCCCTGCGCTGTGCGCAGGCGGCACAACACCTCGCCCTGGAACCCGGACAGCGTGGCGCCTCCATCAATACGGACGATAGGCTGCAGATGCAGTTCGATGCGCCCTGCGTGCACGCACTCCAGGGCCTCCGCGGAGGCCACCAGCCGATGCTGCCTCGCCAACACGGCGCTCCCCTCCCGCGTGGATACGTAGTGCATCGGACTGCACTCCCCCTCGCGACGTGCGCACAGGGCTGCATCGCACGCATTGGCAAGACATTCGTCCAGCGACTGCGCGCCCAGCCGTTCGGGACGCACCAGGCCCAGATAGGGGTTCAGTCGCAGCTGCGCATCCTTCCACTGGAACACATGCCCCTGCAGGCGTTTCAGGATGTCGTCCCACGCGCACGTCTCGCCGCCCGTGCCGGCAGGCTGGCGTGGCAGCAGGACGAAATGCCCGCCCCCCAGGTGAAAGGTACGCGCCAGCGGTGCCATGATCCGCCCCGCTTCGCGCAGCAACAGCGTTTCGGCGCGCCAGCCATAACTGCCGAGGACACGTTCCACCTGATCAAGCAGCAGGAAGCCCATGACGGGCGGCGTCGCGGGAAGCATTCGCCAGGCTTCCTGCAGGGCGTGGGCATTGGCCAGTCCGCTGCTCGCATCATGCCGTCCCATCTTGCGCACATGCCGATAGCGTTCCATGCGTTCGCGGTTGAGCAGGAACAGCAATGCGAGCACCAGCACCATGAAATTGCATTCGACCATGTGCACCAGCAGGCGCTGCATCTGCACTGCAGACTCCGCCTGCTGGGCCTGGTCAGTCAGCGCATGCAACAACAGCAGGTGGGTCACCGTCAGCAACGGCATCGAATACTCCACGCGCCAGAGCAGCATGGCGATGGCCATCAATGCGCCGATCAACGTGCGATATTCGTAAACCAGTTCAAGCCATGGCCGGACCACGCCATCGCTCGAGTGCTCAAGCAGCGCCCCCACCACCAGCACCAGACACAGCCATGCCACGATGACGAACCAGCGATGCCCGGGAACCTGTCGCAGGCGCTCATCGCTCCACACCAGCAGGAAAGGCAATGTCAGCATGCCCACGCCGACATGCTTGGCCAGCAGCAGTTGCAGCGACGCGCTCGCCACTACGGGCGCACCCTGCCCGATCAATGTGTACAACGCTGCCGCCAGGGTCGCCCAGCCGATAGGAAACAGCAGCAGGCACACGATCAGGTAACGCCCGATGCCCGACACCTGCATGCGTCGGCGACGGCCCATGGGGCCGCCGGCCCATCCTGCACATGCCACGGTCCAGCGCCATTGCAGCATCATCGCCGCGGCAACGGCCACGATGTAGAGGGGCGACAGCGGTACCTGCAGCTGCGCACGCCACCACCACTGCACGAAATTGGCCAGGAACGCCATTGCCAGCACCCGCCAGTCGCCCCCCAACAGGGCGATCGCCATCAGCAGACCGGCATGGGCGTGCAGCAGCGAGGCCTGTCCGCCCTGCCAGCGTTCACCGAAGAAGTGCGCGCCATACCCGACCTCGATGCTCTGCAGCACCAGACTGGCCAGCGATACGAGGCCAGCATCAATCCACCATGCACGGGGTCGTGTGTCCATCGTGGCGCGCATCCCTTCACGTGATGACGGGATGCACGCATCGACGTGCTCCCCCGCTAGGGAGGCACACTACTCTGGCATTCGCGCGTGTGCGATACCGCGCATGCAAGTGTGATTTGAACCGCGCACGATGGCGCGGTCACCCTTCACCGGTCAGACGTCCGCAGTGCGCCGCTCGAACTGCAAGTGCCCGCCGTCGGCGTGCACACGCACCTTGTCGCCTGCTCCGAATTCGCCCGACAGGATCTTGTGCGCCAGCGGATTCTCCAGCTGCGCCTGGATCGCGCGCTTCAGCGGCCGCGCGCCGTACACCGGATCGAAGCCGACGTTGCCCAGCAGCATCAACGCCGAATCGTCCAGTTCCAGCACGATCTGGCGCTCGGCAAGGCGCTTGGCCAGGTAGCGCGTCTGGATGCGGGCGATCTCGCGGATCTGCGCCTTGTCCAGCGGATGGAACACGACGATGTCGTCCAGACGGTTGATGAACTCGGGCCGGAAGTGCGCCTGCACCACGCCCATCACGGCCGCCTTCATCTGCGTGTAGCTCTCCGGCGTGTCGCCCGCGCCGCCGCCATCGCTCATGTCCTGGATCAGGCTGGAGCCCAGGTTGGACGTCATCACGATGACCGTGTTGCGGAAATCCACCGTACGGCCCTGGCCGTCGGTCAGGCGGCCGTCGTCCAGGACCTGCAGCAGGATGTTGAACACGTCCGGATGCGCCTTCTCCACTTCGTCCAGCAGGATCACGCTGTACGGGCGGCGGCGCACGGCCTCGGTCAGGTAGCCGCCTTCCTCATAGCCGACATACCCCGGAGGCGCGCCGACCAGGCGGCTGACCGCGTGCTTCTCCATGAACTCGCTCATGTCGATGCGCACCATCGCGTCGCTGCTGTCGAACAGGAACTCGGCCAGTGCCTTGCACAGCTCGGTCTTGCCGACGCCGGTCGGGCCGAGGAACAGGAACGAGCCGCTCGGACGGTCGGGATCGGAAATACCGGCACGCGAACGGCGCACGGCGTCGGACACGACCTTGATCGCCTCCTCCTGCCCGATCACGCGGCCACGCAGCGACTGCTCCATCTGCAGCAGCTTCTCGCGCTCGCCTTCCAGCATCTTGCTGACCGGGATACCGGTCCAGCGGCTGACGACTTCGGCGATCTCCTCGTCGGTGACCTTGTCCTGCAGCAGGCGGAAGCCCTTCTGCTCGGCCTCCTGCGCAGCCGCCAGCTGCTTCTCCAGCTCCGGCAGCTGGCCGTATTGCAACTCGCTCATGCGCGCGTAGTCCTGCTTGCGCTGCGCGGCCTCGAGCTCAAGCTTCACGCGCTCGATCTGCTCCTTGATCTTGGTCGCGCCGGTCAACGTGGCCTTCTCGGCCTTCCAGATTTCTTCCAGGTCGTTGAACTCGCGCTGCAGCGATTCGATCTCGGTCTCCAGATCGGCCAGGCGCTGCTTCGACTGCGCGTCCTTTTCCTTCTTCAGTGCCTCGCGCTGGATCTTCAGCTGGATCAGCCGGCGCTCCATGCGATCCATTTCTTCCGGCTTGGAGTCGATCTCCATGCGGATGCGGCTGGCGGCTTCGTCCATCAGGTCGATGGCCTTGTCCGGCAGCTGGCGATCGGCGATGTAGCGATGCGACAGCGTGGCCGCGGCGACGATGGCCGGGTCGGTGATCTCGACACCATGGTGCACGGCGTACTTTTCCTTCAGTCCGCGCAGGATGGCGATGGTGTCCTCGACGCTGGGTTCGCCGACGAAGACTTTCTGGAAGCGCCGCTCCAGCGCGGCGTCCTTCTCGACGTACTTGCGGTATTCGTCCAGCGTGGTGGCGCCGATGCAGTGCAATTCGCCGCGCGCCAGCGCCGGCTTCAGCATGTTGCCGGCGTCCATGGAGCCTTCGGCCTTGCCGGCGCCCACCATGGTGTGCAGCTCATCGATGAAGAGGATGATCTGGCCTTCGTTCTTCGCCAGGTCGTTGAGCACGGCCTTCAGGCGCTCCTCGAATTCGCCGCGGAACTTGGCGCCGGCGATCAGCGCACCCATGTCCAGCGACAACACGCGCTTGCCCTTCAGGCCTTCCGGCACCTCGCCGTTGACGATGCGCTGCGCCAGCCCCTCGACGATGGCGGTCTTGCCCACGCCGGGTTCGCCGATCAGCACCGGATTGTTCTTGGTGCGGCGCTGCAGGACCTGGATGGTGCGGCGGATTTCCTCGTCGCGGCCGATCACCGGGTCGAGCTTGCCGATCTCCGCGCGCTCGGTGAGGTCGATGGTGTACTTCTCCAGCGCCTGGCGCTGGTCCTCGGCATTCTCGGATTGCACCTTCTCGCCTCCGCGCAAGCGGTCGATGGCGGCGCGCAGCTTCTGCTTGTCGGCGCCACTGGCCTTCAGTTCCTGGCCTGCGGCCCCACTGTCGTCCAGGGCGGCCAGCAGGAACCACTCACTGGCGATGTAAGTGTCGCCACTGTCCTGCGCCAGCTTGTCGGTGACGTTGAGCAGGCGCGAGAGGTCGTTGCCGATGGACAGGTTGCCGGCTTGGCCGGTCACCTTGGGTAGCTTGTCCAGCGCTTCGCCCAGCCGCTCGCGCAGCACCGGCACGTTGACGCCGGCCTGCGACAGCAGCGGACGCGTGCTGCCGCCCTGCTGCTCCAGCAACGCGGTGAGCACGTGCACCGGTTCGATCATGGTGTGGTCGCGGCCCACGGCCAGCGACTGCGCGTCGGCCAGCGCCTGCTGGAAACGCGAGGTCAGTTTGTCCATCCGCATCGGGAGAACCTCAGGAAAAGTAGGGGCCGGCGAACGCCAGCCGATGCTACCGAGATGAGGTTAAGCGCCGGTGTTTCAAGACCACTTGAGACCGAAGTTCACCTTAGGGTGGGCCTTTGCCCACCGCCTGCGCATGTGCCGAAACGACGGGCCAAGGCCCGGCCTACGCCCTCTTCTGCAGGGACAGTGCGCCCAGCAGCACCGCCAACGCGGCGTACGCACCGGCGAACTGCCACAGGATCGTCGCGCGCAGGCCTTCCACGTCCCACGGCAGGTAGATGCCGCCGCGCGGATCCACCGAGTGGATGATGCCGAACAGCGTCAGCACCGCGCCGACCAGCAGCGCGGCCACGGCACGGCCATTACGCCCCTCGATCATCGCCACCAGCGCGGTGGTCCAGATCATTGCGGTGATGATGAAGCCGTTGCCCAGCGTCACGATGGTGGCCAGGTCGGGCAGACCGTGCCCGTCGACGCCTTCGTACAGACCCACGAAACGGTCGGGTGCGATCCATGCCGGGTTGCCGAACTTGATCGTCAGCAGGTACGCCACCGAGGGCAGGAAGCCCAGCGCCACCGCGATGGCATGCTTGCGCGGCGTCTCGGTGAAGGCCTGCACGGTGATGTCCAGGCCGACGTAGACGATGATCGGCGCCAGCACCGCCACCGGCAGCCACTGCACCAGCCCCGACACGTAGCCGAGCACGCCGCCGAAGCCGATGAAGAGACCGGTCAGCAGCGTGTAGCCCTTGCGCGCGCCCATGTGCTTGTACGCGGGCTGGCCGATGTAGGGCGTGGTCTGCGCCACGCCGCCGCAGAAGCCGGCCACCAGCGTGGACACCGCTTCGGCCAGCAAGACGTCGCGCGTGCGGTAATCGTCGCCGGCCGCACGCGCGCTTTCGCTGACGTTGATGCCGCCCACCACCATCAGCAGGCCGAACGGCAGCAGCAGCGGCAGATAGGGCACGGTGTAGGCCAGGCCATCCAGCCAGCCCAGCGTGGGCAGTGGCAGCGTCACCGCCAGCGGCACGGCATCGGGCACCTTGAAGCCCGGCGCGCCAAGGCCGGCGAGGCCCAGCGCGTAGTACAGCGTGGTGCCGACGATGAAGGCCAGCAGCACGCCCGGGATCTTCACCGGCAACTTGCCCTTGGCCACCAGCACGTAGAGCAGCAGGCCGAAGGTGACGAAGCCGACGATGGGCTGACGCAGCGTTTCGATCAGCGGCAGGAAGCCCAGCAACGTCAACGCCGCGCCACCGATGGAGCCCAGCAGGCCGGCGCGCGGCACCGCGCGGGTGACCGCATCGCCGAAGAACGACAGCACCAGCTTCAGCACGCCCATCACCACCAGTGAGGCCATGCCGAGCTGCCAGGTCGCGGTGGCCGCGGCCTGTTCGTCCAGGCCGGCCTGCTTGAAGCCGACGAAGGCCGGGCCCAGCACCAGCAGCGCCATGCCGATGCTGGTTGGCGCATCCAGGCCCAGCGGCATCGCGGTGACGTCATCGCGCCCGGTCTTGGCCGACAGCCGGTGCGCCATCCACGTGTAGATCAGGTTGCCGACCAGCACGCCCAGCGCGGTGCCGGGGAACATGCGGGTGAACACCACCTCGGCGGGGAACTGGAAGATGCCGATCAATGCGGCGGCGATGAAGCCGAGGATGGACAGGTTGTCCACCACCAGGCCGAAGAAACCGTTGAGGTCGCCGGGAACGAACCAGCGGCGCACGGGAGAAGCCGATGCGGTCATGGGAGGCCGAAGAAGGAAAAGGGAAAGGAGGGAATGGCGGACCACAGGATAAGCCGCCTCCCCCGTTCACGGGGGAGGGTTGGGGTGGGGGCGACGGAGCCGATCGGTTTCTCCCTCGCGGTAAACATCGCGTGGCGCGTCTTGCGCCCCTGCCTGTATCGCGCGCGCGCCCTCGTCTGCGCGCGCGTCGGCCCCCATCCCCGCCTTCCCCCGCACGCGGGGGAAGGGGCAGATCGCGTCAGAACGATACGTCCACCGCGTGGCGCGACCACAGCACCGACTGGTGGCCCGTGGCCTGCTTCCACGCCAGGCGGATCGCCTCGACGTCGGCGCGGCGCTGCGGCGTGTCTTCGTGCAGCACCACCAGCACCTTGGTCTTCAGGCGATTGGGTTCCTTCGCGCCGCGGAACAGCCATTGGCCGTAGGCATCGAACACGGTCAGGCCGTCCGGGAAGCGCGAGGTCACTTCCTTGTCGAGGAAGGCGCGCCACGTCGCTTCGGTGATGGGCTCGGCCTGGGGACGGTCCGCCGGTCCCGTCTCCTCTCCCACCCCGAAGTACAGCTCGCTGCGCACCCAGCCACTCGCGCTGGCCGGACGCAACGTGTCGCCTTCCAGCGTGGCGGTGGCGGTGGTGGCAGAGGGCGATGCGACGGGCGGCGTGGACGCACACCCGGCAAGCGCAAGAAGGACCAGCAGCCAGACAGCACGATGCGACATGGGGGAAGACCTCGTGGGAGAAGGACAGGATGGAGCATGCCGCCGCGATGGCCATATGACGCGGCGGCATAAGGTGATGGACAGCGGAGATGACACACGGTCCGCAGCGGCGGTTAATATATCGCTTCATCGCAATATAGCGATAGACTCCGCCCTGCTCCCTCCCTCGCCCCACGAGACCCGCATGTCCCACCCCGCTCTTGCTCTGCTCGGCGCCGCCATCGTGCTGGCGCTCGCCGTCCCCGCCCACGCCCAGACCGCGCCTGCCGGCGCCACCGACCTGGATGCGGTGATCGTCACCGGCACACGCGCCACCGATCGCACCGCGCTGGAATCCACCTCGCCCATCGATGTGCTGACCGCCGAAGACATCCGCCAGGCCGGCGTGCTCAACGGCGAGCTCGGCAGTGCGCTGCAGGCGCTGCTGCCGTCGCTGAACTTCCCGCGCCAGTCCAACTCCGGCGGCGCCGACCACATCCGCGCCGCGCAGCTGCGTGGCCTGAGCCCCAACCAGGTGCTGGTGCTGGTCAACGGCAAGCGCCGCCACACCAGCGCGCTGGTCAACACCGACAGCAAGATCGGCAAGGGCAACACGCCGGTGGACTTCAATGCCATCCCGGTCAGCGCGATCAAGCGCATCGAAGTGCTGCGCGACGGCGCCGGCGCGCAGTACGGCTCCGATGCCGTCGCCGGCGTCATCAACGTCATCCTCGATGACACGCCGGAAGGCGGCGCCATCGAAGCCAGCTATGGCGCGCACCACACCAAGGTGGAGCCGATCGACCAGACCGTCACCGACGGCCAGACCGGCTTCTTCAGTGCGCAGGTCGGCGACCGCATCGGCGACGGCGGCTTCTTCCGCGTGGGCCTGGAGTACAAGCAGCGCGAGGGCACCAACCGCGCGGGCTTCGACCAGATCCCGTTCTTCGAGGAGCAGACC
Organism: Pseudoxanthomonas sp. PXM03; assembly: GCF_014852005.1. Classification (GTDB taxonomy): domain Bacteria; phylum Pseudomonadota; class Gammaproteobacteria; order Xanthomonadales; family Xanthomonadaceae; genus Pseudoxanthomonas_A. The sequence goes on from NZ_JACVAU010000002.1 coordinate 738,038, forward strand.
CCGGACAACCTGGCCCTGGCCGGCCAGCGCAACTACGTGCTGGGCGACGGCAGCTCCAAGGACATCAACGCGTGGCTCAACGCGGCCGTGCCGCTGGGCGAATCGGCCGAGCTGTACGCCTTCGGCACCTACCACCAGAGCGATACCGAAGGCGCGAACTACTTCCGCTACCCCGACGGCGTGGCGAACTGGAAAGAGGTCTATCCGAACGGTTACCGCCCGATCTCCGAAGGCGAGAACCTCGACCTGGCCGGCGTGGCCGGCGTGCGCGGCCAATGGGGCGAATGGGACTACGACGCCAGCCTCAATCATGGCCGCAATGAGTTCACCTACCGGCTGCGCAATTCGCTCAACGCCTCGCTGGGCCCCAGCAGTCCCACGCGCTTCAAGACCGGCGACTACGAGTCCGCACAGACGCTCGCCAACCTCGACCTGAGCCGCGTGTTCGGCGCGCATACGTTCGCCACCGGCCTCGAGTTCCGCCATGAAACCTTCGAGACCGGCGCAGGCGATCCCGCCTCGTACGCAGCCGGTCCCTTCACCGACCGCCCGACCGGCTCGCAGGCCGGCGGCGGGCTGACGCCGCAGGACACCGCGGACCTCGACCGGGACGTGTCCAGCGTCTACGCCAGCCTCAGCAGCCAGTGGGGCGAGAAGTTCACCACCGACATCGCGGCGCGCTACGAACATTACGACGATTTCGGCGGCGAGCTGACCGGCAAGCTGGCCGCCCGCTACGAGTTCGCGCCCGCCTTCGCGCTGCGCGGTTCGGTGTCGAACAACTTCCGCGCGCCGTCGCTGAGCCAGATCGGGTTCGAATCCACCTCCACCGGCTACGACGCCTCCGGCCAACTCACCCAGGGCCGCCTGCTGTCGGTCAACAACCCCATCGCCCGTGCGCTGGGCGCGCAGGATCTGGACCCGGAGAAGGCGCTGAACCTCAGCCTCGGCTTCACCAGCCGCATCGGCGAGCACTTCGACCTGTCGCTGGACGTGTTCCGCATCGACATCGATGACCGCGTGGCGATCACCGAGCGCATCAGCGGCGACGCGCTGACCGATTTCGTGCTGGACAATTTCGGCGTGCCGGGCGTGCAGAGCGCCAACTTCTTCATCAATGCAGCCGACACCCGCACCGAAGGTGCGGAGCTGGTGGCCAACTGGCGGCAGGCGCTGGGCGACGGCAACCTGCTGCTGACCGGCGCCTACAGCTACGCGAAGACGGAACTGAAGAACATCGCCGTTACGCCCGCCGAACTGCTCGCCATCGACCCCGGCTATGTGCTGTTCGGCGTTGAGGAGAGCAACACGCTGACCGGTGCCGCACCGCGCACGCGCGGCATCTTCACCGCGGGCTGGAACAACACCGATTGGTCGCTGCTGGGACGCGTCAGCCGCCATGGCAGCGCCAAGCGCGTGTTCAACTTCGGCGGCGGCTTCGAGCCGGAGCAGACCTACGGCGCCGAATGGCAGCTGGATGCGGAGGTCGAGTACCGGTTCTCGCCGAAGTGGAGCGTGGCGCTGGGCGGCCTGAACCTGACCGACGAGTACCCTGACCTTTCGAGCGCGGACATCGCCTACTTCGGCAACCTGCCCTACGACGTGCTGTCGCCGATCGGCAGCAACGGTGCGTACTACTACACGCGCGTCCGCTACACCTTCTGAGTGCTAAGAGCATCGCCGCCTCCCTCACGGAGGCAGCTCGACGAACTGATCGGACGGGCGCCGCGGCACGGGAACGGACGGGCAACCGTCGCGCGGGCAGCGGCAGGCTGGCCAGCACCCGCGCCGGCGCCCGGACGATCAGACCCCGCCCGCGCCTCGCTGTATGCGGGCACCGTCGAAGACGAGCGCATCACAATGCGCCCGAACGGTGAACAGCGTGGACACCGCCTTGCAGCCAAGCATGAAGAACGCGCCGCCACGCGCCCGGATGACGAACACCCTGTAGGAGCGGCTTCAGCCGCGACCGGATACCTGCCCGCCGCAGGAAACACATGCGCATCGGCTGCCATCGCCCGCGACAGGCATCATCACGAGTGCGGTCGCCGTGCGGTCGCGGCTGAAGCCGCTCCTACAGGAAGCGCGCCCGCTCCTCCTCCGTCGGCACCCGGCATGCCGTCATCCCGAACCACCGGTACCGGTGTCGCGCGATCCAGCGGTACAGCGGATCGCGCACGCCACGCGGCACCAGGGCGATCACCAGGGCGAGTCGCCACACGCCGCCCAGCCCGGTCAGCACGCGCTGGATCGCATCACTGTCGGTCCAAGCGCGATGGCCATCGACCAGCAGGAACGACGCCGGATCGTCGGGATCCAGCCCATGCCCGGCCAGCAGCGCGCGCCCTGCGTCCGACTGCATGGCGGCGAAGCGATAACGTCCCACGCGATCATGCTTCAGCAGGAAGCGTACCCATCCATTGCACAGCACGCAGATGCCGTCGAAGACGATGATGGGGCCTTGTGCGGCGGAGGGGTCGTTTGGGGTCATTCAACCTCTCCGTCAAACTTGATGATTCCCCTCTCCCCGCACGCGGGGAGAGGGTGCCAACGGCGGGTGAGGGGCGAGCGGAGTCCGTCATTCATCGGCCCACCATGCTGATGCAACAGGCGACGCACGGACATACGCTCGTCTTGCGAGCGACGAAGAGCGCCCCTCATCCGCCCCCGTATCGGGATACGGGGCAGGCTCTCCGGGCACCTTCTCCCCGCGCGCGGGGAGAAGGAAGGCCCATCACGCGTCACGGACATCGAGCCACCCGCGGTAGTGCACCAACAATCCGGTGAGCGGCAACGACGCCCAGACGTCGAACCGGTAGCGATCGTCCTCGGCGAACTCTCGTGCGCCCACGCCCGTGAACCAACGCGCCGGCAACGACACGCCGAACACGCTCACCCGGACGACGCGCCATGCGATGGCATGGTCCACGACATTCAGCCGGAAGCCGAACGTTGCCAGGCCCAGCCGCTCGCACAGCACGTCACCGTCGCGCCACAGGCGCGAAGGCATCGCACGCCCGCCGATGAAGCGCGTCCAACGCTCGGTGTCAGGCGATGCCTCGATCTCCACGCATAGCGGGCCGGTGCCAGGGGGCGGAAGATGGGTGGCCGCGGCGACCAGCCGTGACAGCCATCGACCGCCGCGCTCGACCTCGACGCCACCCCGATACCGATTCACGCCCTGCGCCATGTGCAACACGCGCACTGGCGCCGGCAGCCCGTCGAACGCCGGCCCCAGCACCTGCGCGAACAACGACCTTACGGCTGCATCCATGCCAGCGTGGCGATGCGGCCGCTGCGGCCATCACGGCGGTGCGAGAAGAAGCGCGCGGGCTCGCTGATCGTGCAGAGATCGCCGCCGTGAATGTCATCGGCCGACATGCCGCGCGCGACCAGCCGTCGGCGTGCCAGTGCCGGCAGATCGGCCAGCCAATGGTTCTCGCGTGTCGGCACGAAGCAGGCTTCGGCATCCGCATCGTGTGCGACGAACACGTCGAAGACGTCCTTGCCCACTTCATACCGCCGCGGCCCCGCAGCCGGACCTATCCATGCCATCACCTCCGCCACCGGCGTCGTCATCGCGTCCAGCGCGGTTTCCAGCATCCCTTTCGACAGGCCGGGCCAGCCGGCGTGCGCGGCCGCGATCTCGCTGCCGTCCTTCGCGGCGAACACCACCGGCAGGCAGTCGGCGGTGAGGATGGCCAGCACCACGCCGGGTGTCGCCGTGACCAGCGCGTCTGCCACCGGTTCGTCGGCATCCGGATCGGCGGGCGCATCCACACGCAGCACGTCGATGCCATGCACCTGCTTCAGCCAGTGCGGCACCGACGGCAGGCCGGCGAGTTCGACCAGTTGCGCGCGATTGCGCGCCACCGTGGCCGGATCATCGCCATCGGCGGCGTAGCGGTTGCCGAGGTTGAAGGTGTCGAACGGTGCCGCCGAGCATCCCGCGCCATGACGCAAGGTGGTGAAGGCATGCACGCCGGGAGGCGCAGGCCAGCCGGCGGGCACGACCGGCGCGCGGTTCATCCGCGCTGCGCCTTGCTGTCCGCGCGCAGGGCCGCCAGCAGCGCCACCATGTCGGCCGGTACCGGCGCGGTGACGCGGACCGGTTCGCCGGTGGCGGGGTGGACGAACTCCAGGGTCTCGGCATGCAGCGCCTGTCGCCGGAAGCTGCGCAACACGGCGATCAGTTCCTCGCTGGCACCCTTGGGCAACCGCAGTGGCCCGCCGTACAGCGGATCACCGATGATCGGGTACTTGATGTGTGCCATGTGCACGCGGATCTGGTGCGTGCGGCCCGTTTCCAGCCGGCACTCCAGCGCGGTGTGCGCGCGGAAGCGTTCGCGCAGGCGGTAGTGGGTGACCGCATCGCGGCCATCCTCGCGCACCGCCATCTTCAGCCGGTCGCGCGGGTGGCGGTCGATCGGCGCATTCGCCGTGCCGCCGGAGACCATCGCCCCGACCACCACGGCCAGGTACTGGCGGTGTACGTCGCGCGAAGCCAGTTGCGCCACCAACGAGGTATGCGCCGGCACGGTGCGTGCGACCACCATGACGCCGGAGGTGTCCTTGTCCAGCCGGTGCACGATCCCCGCGCGCGGCAGCGCCGACAGCGACGGGTCGCGGAACAGCAGGGCATTGACCAGGGTGCCGGTGGGGTTGCCCGCACCGGGATGCACCACCAGCCCGGCAGGCTTGTCCAGCACGAACACATGCTCGTCCTCGTACAGCACGTCCAGCGGGATGTCTTCGGGCAGTGCGTGGGTCTGGGTGTCCAGTACCACGTCCAGGCTGGCGGTCTCCCCGCCGCGCACGGGGTCGCGCGGGCGCACCACCTGGCCGTCCAGCAGGGCGTTGCCGGACTTGATCCACTCGGTCAGGCGCGACCGGGAGAACTCGGGGAACAGCTCCGCCAGCGCGGCGTCGAAGCGCCGGCCGGCCGCGCTGGCGGGCACGATGGCGGTGCGGAGGCTGTCGGGGGAATCGGTATCGGTCATGCGGAAAGACATCCAGGGAGGCCATGCTCGGTCCGTATTGGCCGATTGTTCATGGCGAAGGCGGCGCCTAGGCTATCATCGACAGCCTGTTTCCCTGCCGCGGCCTGCCGCCAGCCCATGACCCAGCGTGCCCTTCCCCGCTCCACCCGCCGTTCCGCGCCCGCCCGTTTCGTCCTGCTGGCGCTGGTAATCGCCTTCGCCGGGACCGGCTGCGGCAAGATCTTCAAGAAGAAGGAAGCAGCGGAGAACCAGCCTGTCGAGGTGATGTACCAGGAAGCCCACCAGGCGATGATGAACAACAACTGGGACCGCGGCCTGCAGAACTTCCGCCGCCTGATCGCCCAGTATCCGTACGGCCCCTATACCGAACAGGCATTGATGGAATCGGCCTACGCCGAGTACAAGTCGGGCAAGCTGGACGATGCGGTCACCACCATCGACCGCTTCATCCGCACCTATCCGACCCATCGCAACGTCCCGTACATGTACTACCTGCGCGGGCTGGCCAACTCCAACCGCGACACGGTGTTCCTGCAGAAGGTCTGGCGCCTGGAAGCCAGCCGTCGCGACCTGGCCACGCCGATGCAGGGTTACAACGACCTCAACCGGGTCGCCGAGAACTACCCCAACAGCCGCTATGCCGCCGATGCGCGCCAGCGCATGAGCGTGCTGCGCAACCAGTTCGCCCTGCACGAACTGGATACCGCGATCTACTACCTGCGCCGCGATGCGTGGGTGTCCGCCGCCAGCCGCGCCAAGTACCTGCTGGAAACCTACCCGCAGAGCAGCCACCAGAACGACGCCATCGCCGTGCTGGCCGAGGCCTACACCCAGCTGGGCAACGAGACCCTCGCCGCCGACGCCAAGCGCGTGCTCGAAATCAACGATCCGCAGCACCCCTGGCTGGCCGGCAAGTGGCCCGACTACCCGTGGATGGTGCGTCGCCTGAACCCGTTCGGCGCCGAGAAGTCGATCAATACCGCCGACAGGCGCAACGACGACTGATCCAACCGGACACGGAAACGAAAAAGGGCCGCAAGGCCCTTTTTCATGTCCGGATGCCTGCGCGCCCTGCATGCGCAGGCGTTCCGGCACCGCCCGGAGCGCGGCGACTCACTCGTCGTCCGCAGCACCTTCCCAGTCGAAGCGCGTAAGCACCGCCAGCTGTTGCGGTTCGATCACACCGTTGTGCTCGATGCCATCGATGACCCAGGTGGGGAACACGGTCACGCCCGCTGCCGCACAGGTAGCCGTCATCGGCGCGTTGCGCCCGCCGGGTGAGCACTCCACGTAGGGCAACTGCTCCGCCGCGTGCCCGAAATGGCGCTTCTGCCGGCTGCATTCCACGCACCACGAGGCACCGTAGAACTTCGCGCCATACGCGGACAGATGCTGCGCCAGCGCCTCCGCACGTCGACTCTCCGGACGCTGGTGCAGCAAGCCGCTCTGGTGCACGTGCAGGACCGCGACCACCAACAGCACCGGCAGTGCGTGGACGCCCCACCAGCGACCCCAGGGCTGGCCTGGTGCGGATGCGGGGCGACGCGCCTGCAGCCACGCGAACATCGCCACCAGCACCGCCAGCGATGCCAGGCACCCCACGCAGAAGGCATCCAGTACCCACGCACCGATCACCGTCAGGTAGACGCTGATCGCCAGCCCCAGCAGCACCAGCCGCCATTGCCGTTGCCAGCGCAGCAGCGGCGATGCCTTGCGCATCGCCGATACCAGCGCGACCACCGCATACAGGCCGAAGCCCCACAGCGCCATCGGCACGCCGAGCAGGGTCGACCAGCCGCTGCGCTGGATCGCTTCGCAGCCGCCGTCGCTGGTGCAGAACGCCGAAGCCGAACCGCTGCCCGCCGTCCAGGCCAGGTAGCCGGTGATCAGCAGGCCCAGCGCCGCCAGTGCCAGCATCACCCGGTCCGGCGGTGTCGCGGGACGGGGTGCGGGGGATGCCGTGCGGTCGCGGTGCGGCGAGCGCTTCTTCTTCCTTGCCATGCCGTTTCCTTCCTACAACGCGTACTTGTTGGTGATGGGGTAGCGGCGTTCGCGACCGAAGGCCCGGCGCGACACCTTGGGGCCGGGCGCCGCCTGGTGGCGTTTCCACTCGTTGATGCGTACCAGTCGCAGCATGCGGTCCACGGTCGTTGCATCGAAGCCGGCGGCGACGATCTCGTCGCGCGACTGCTCCAGGTCCACGTAGCGGAACAGGATGGCGTCCAGCACATCGTACGGCGGCAACGAATCCTGGTCCTTCTGGTTCTCGCGCAGCTCCGCAGACGGCGGACGGTCGATCACGGCCGGCGGGATCACCGGCGCACCGCCCACGGTGTTGCGCCAGCGCGCCAGCGCGAACACCTCGGTCTTGTACAGGTCCTTGATAGGCGCATAGCCACCGCACATGTCGCCGTAGATGGTGGCGTAGCCGACCGCGTATTCGCTCTTGTTGCCGGTGGTCAGCAGCAGGCCTCCGAACTTGTTGCTCAATGCCATCAGGATCACGCCGCGGCTGCGCGACTGCAGGTTTTCCTCGGTAGTGTCGGCAGGCGTGTCGCCGAACACCGGGCCGAGCGCTTCAAGGAACCCCTTGAACGGCGCCTCGATGGAGATCGCCTCCAGCTTCACCCCAAGCGCCGCGCACTGTTCCGCGGCCAGATCGTTGGACAGGCCGGCCGTGTAACGCGACGGCAACCGCACCGCAGTGACGTTCTCCGCGCCCAGTGCATCCACGGCCAGCGCCAGCACCAGCGCCGAATCGATGCCGCCGGACAGGCCCAGCCACACCTTCGAAAAGCCATTCTTGCCGCAGTAGTCGCGGATGCCGCGCACGATGGCACGCCACGCCAGCGCATCGCGGCTCTCGTCGCCATCGTCCATCCAGAGCACCGGACTGAACTTGCGCGTGGTCACGTCGAAATCGACCACCAGCCACTGGTCGGTGAATGCCGCCGCCGCAGGATGCACGGTGCCGTCGCCATCGGCGACCACGGAGGCCCCGTCGAACACCACCGCATCCTGTCCGCCCACCACGTTGAGGTAGGCCAGCGCCATGCCCGTCTCGCGCGTGCGCTCGGCGATCAGTGCGTCGCGCTGCGCATGCTTGTCGCGGTCGAACGGCGAGGCATTCGGCACCAGCGTCAATACCGCGCCGGCCTTCCCGGTTTCGGCCAATGGTTCGGGAAACCAGAGGTCTTCGCAGATGATCAGCCCCACCTGCGTGCCTTTCACCTCGAAGACACAGTTGCCACCGTCCGGATCGACATCGAAGTAGCGGCGCTCGTCGAATACCGCGTAATTGGGCAGTTCGCGCTTGCGGTAGGTCACCTCGACCGCGCCGTCGCGCAGCACGCTGGCCGCGTTGTAGACCACGCTGCCCGCACTCTGCGGCCAGCCGACTACGGCGACGATGCCGTGCGTGGTGGCGGCGATCTCCGTCAGCGCCGTCTCACAGTCGGCCAGGAAGCGCGGCCGCAGCAGCAGGTCCTCCGGCGGATAGCCACTGACCGCGAGTTCGGGAAACAACACCACGTCGGCGCCGTATTCGTCGCGCGCCTCGGCGATCATGCGCTGGATGGTCGCCGTGTTCTGCGCGACGCCGCCGACCGGGAAGTCGAACTGCGCCATGGCGATGCGGAGGGTCTGGGTCATGTCGGCCTTCTGAAACTGCCCCTTCCCCCGCGCGCGGGGGAAGGCTGGGATGGGGGCGAGTGTCCGAGCCAACGGAGTATCAGCGCCCGGACACCTTCAAGATTCGCCATGACCTCATTATTCCAGAAGCGCAGGGTGCGGAACCCCTCACCATGCAGGAATGCGTCGCGCGTGCGGTCCGACGCTGCGTCCATGTGCTGGCCGCCATCGACTTCGATGATCACTCCGGCCTCGAGGCAGGCGAAATCCGCGATGTACGGGCCGACCGGATGCTGGCGCCGGAAACGGAAGCCGTCCAGCTGGCGATCCTTGAGGACACTCCAGAGTCTCCGCTCCGCAAGCGTCATGTCCCGGCGCAATTCGCGCGCACGGTCGCGTTTCTGTCCTTGTCGCATGGGCACATCCTGTGCAATGGCTACGGCGGCATTCTGCCCCCATCCCAACCCTCCCCCGCAAGCGGAGGAAGGGGCCGACCGCGCGCGGATCGGGATCGGGATCGGGATCGGGATCGGGATCGGGATCGGGATCGGGATCGGGGTCGGGATCGGGATCGGGGACCTGGACCGGGAGACTCTACCGCCCCTGGACAAGGCCCCCTCCTCCGCTTGCGGGGGAGGGTTGGGGTGGGGGCAACGAAGCCTGTGTCCCCACACTTGCCCGGAACAACCCGAACGTCACTCCCTTTCACCCGCCGCCCAGAAAGCAGAAAGCCGCCCGAAGGCGGCTTTCTGCGTGACGCGCGACAGCGAGGCTTACTTCACCAGCTTCGCGATCGCCGCACCCAGGTCGCCCGGCGAACGGACGGTGACGACGCCCGCAGCTTCCATCGCCGCAAACTTGCCTTCCGCCGTGCCCTTGCCGCCCGAGGCGATGGCGCCAGCATGGCCCATGCGCTTGCCGGCCGGGGCCGAGGCACCGGCGATGAAGCCGACGACCGGCTTCTTCACGTACTTGGCGATGTATTCGGCACCGGCTTCCTCGGCGTCGCCGCCGATCTCGCCGACCATGATGATGCCTTCGGTCTGCGGGTCTTCGTTGAACAGCTTCAGGCAGTCGACGAAGTTCAGGCCGTTGATCGGGTCGCCGCCGATGCCGATGCAGGTCGACTGGCCAAGGCCTACTTCGGTGGTCTGCTTGACCGCTTCATAGGTCAGCGTGCCGGAGCGCGACACGATGCCGATCTTGCCCGGCTTGTGGATGTGGCCCGGCATGATGCCGATCTTGCACTCGCCCGGGGTGATCACGCCGGGGCAGTTCGGCCCGATCAGCACGGTGTCCGGGTGCGAGCCCTTCAGCACGTTGTCCACGCGCAGCATGTCCAGCACCGGGATGCCCTCGGTGATGCAGACGATGACCTTGATGCCGGCTGCGGCCGCTTCAAGGATGGCGTCGGCCGCGAACGGCGGCGGCACGTAGATGACGGACGCGTCGGCGCCAGTGCTTTTGACCGCATCGGCGACGGTATCGAACACCGGCAGGTCGATGTGGGTGGTGCCGCCCTTGCCCGGCGTGACGCCGCCGACGACCTGGGTGCCGTACTCGATCATCTGGGTGGCGTGGAAGGTGCCCTGCTGGCCGGTGAAGCCCTGCACGATCACCTTCGTGTTCTTGTTGATCAAAACGCTCATGGATAGTTCCTTCGGTATCGTGGATCAGGCGGCAGCTTTGACAGCAGCGACGACCTTCTTGGCACCGTCGTTGATGTTGTCGGCCGGGATGATGGCCATGCCGCTGTCGCGCAGCAGCTGCTTGCCTTCTTCCACGTTGGTGCCTTCCAGGCGGACCACCACCGGCACCTTGACGCCCACTTCCTTCACCGCGGCGATGATGCCCTCGGCGATCATGTCGCAGCGGACGATACCGCCGAAGATGTTGACGAAGATGCCTTCGACCTTGTCCGAGGACAGGATCAGCTTGAACGCCTCGATCACGCGCTGCTTGTTGGCGCCGCCGCCCACGTCGAGGAAGTTCGCCGGCTCACCGCCGTTGAGCTTGATGACGTCCATGGTGGCCATGGCCAGGCCCGCACCGTTGACCATGCAGCCGATGTTGCCGTCCATGGTCACGTAGTTGATGTCCATCTCCGAGGCCAGTACTTCGGTCTCGTCTTCCTGGCTCTTGTCGCGCATCGCGACCAGGTCCTTGTGGCGGAAGGCGGCGTTGTCGTCGCTGTTGAACTTGCCGTCCAGCGCGTACAGGTTGCCGTCGTCCAGGATCGCCAGCGGGTTGATCTCGACCAGCGCCAGGTCCTTCTCGTTGAAGATGCGGTACAGGTTGACCATGATGTTGGCGAACTGGCCCGCCTGCTTGGCGGTCAGGCCCATCTTGAAGCCGAACTCGCGGCCCTGGTACGGCTGGACGCCTTCGACGAAGTCGACGTTGAGGCTGTGGATCTTGTCCGGCGTCTCGGCCGCGACCTGCTCGATCTCCACGCCGCCCTCGGACGAGGCGATGTAGGTGATGGTGCGGGTGCCGCGGTCGACCAGCACCGACAAGTACAGCTCCTTGACGATCTCGCCGGCGGTGGTCACCAGCACCAGGTTGACCGGCAGCTCGACGCCGGCGGTCTGATAGGTGGCCATCTTGGTGCCCAGCATCTTGCCGGCGGCCGCCTTCACGTCATCGACGGTCTTGCAGAACTTGACGCCGCCGGCCTTGCCGCGGCCGCCCGCGTGGATCTGGGCCTTGACCATCCAGGGACCGTTGCCGAGGGACTGGGCGGCAGCCACTGCTTCGTCCGCCGTGGAGGCGACTTTGCCGGCCGGGACCGGGATGCCGTACTCGGCCAGCAGCTGCTTGGCCTGATATTCGTGGAAATTCATGCGTCACCGTGGGTAGGGAACAGAAGACATCGCCCACGGCCGGGGCCACGGGGGCGGCGGCGCGGGCGAGCCCCCTATTGTCGCCGACCGGGCCGGATGGCGCAAAACCCGGTACCTAAGCCTTTGGTGGAACAGGCGGAAACACGGTCCCGGCGCGCAGCCGGGGGCCAGCCTGCCTATACTGGCCGCCTCGTCACGGGGAAGTACGAGTCTTGCGTCAGGCCCAGTCGCTCCTGTCCCGCATCGAATCAGTACCGCGCCGCGAACTGTATTTCTTCGCGCTGTACCGCGTGCTGGAAGCGGGCATCCTGGCCGCACTGATGTTCAGCCCGCTGGGCGATGTGCTCGGCCAGCCCCGCCACGAAGACCTCGGCATGCTGGTGGCGATCGGCTACCTGGTGCTGGCGCTGGTGCTGTTCTTCGTCGGTCGCAGCGTGCAGTGGCTGGTGTGGATCGTGTTCGTCAGCGTCTGCCTGGACGTGCTTGTCGCGGGACTGATCACCCACGCCCTGCCTGGCGCCACGGCCGGCGTGGCGATGATGCTGCTGTTCAATGTGTCCGCAGCGGCCCTGCTGCTGCCGTCCACCCGGATGGCCCTGGTGGTGGCGCTGATCGCCATTGCCGCGCTGTTCGGCGAGTATTTCTTCACCCTCTTCCACGACCAGAACACCAGCCGCTCGCTGGCCGAAGTCATCATGTTCGCGGTCAGTTACCTGGCCCTGGCCTACCTCGCCCACCAGGCCGGGCAGAAGGCGCGTGCGAGCCAGGCGCTGGCGGACAAGCGTGGCGAGGAAGTCGCCAACCTGTTCGAAGTCAACGAACTGATCATCCGCCGCATGCGGACCGGCGTGCTGGTGGTCGACGCCGACAACCACATCAAGCTGTCCAACGAGGCCGCCAGCCTGCTGCTCGGCGACGGTGGCGACGGCAAGGGCGTCGACGGCAAGGGCCTGTCGCTGCAGCACGCGGCACCCGAACTCGCCCGCCGCCTGCAGCGCTGGCGCAACGGCTGGCAGACCGACGAAACCCCGATGCAGTTCTCGCCGGACCAGCCGGAAGTGCAGCCCCGCTTCGCCCGCCTGCTGGCCGACAGCGACACCTCGCTGATCTTCCTCGACGACGCCACGGTGGTTTCGCGCCGGGCCGAATCCCTGACCCTGGCTGCGCTCGGCCGCTTTTCGGCCAGCCTGGCGCACGAGATCCGCAATCCGCTGGCCGCGATCAACTACGCCGTGCAGCTGCTGGAGGAATCCCAGCAGGTCAGCGATGGCGACCGCCGCCTGCTGCAGATCATCCACCAGCAGTGCCAGCGCACCAACGGCATCGTCGAAAGCGTGCTGGGACTGGCCCGCCGCGAGCGCGCCACCCCCGAGCACGTGGACCTCAACACCTTCGCGCGGCGTTTCGTGGACGAATACCAGCAGACGCTCTCCATCGAGACGGACACGCTGGAAACCATCATCGGGGCCAAGCCGGTGCCTGCGCTGGTGGATTCGCGCCACCTGCAGCAGGTGGTCACGGTCCTGGTGCAGAACGCGCTGAACTACGGGCGCCTGCCGGGGGAACCCGCGCGCATCCGCATCCGCGTGTTCAATGCCGATGGGCGCCCGACCATCGACGTGATGGATCGCGGCCCGGGCATCCCCGAGGCCGTGGCGGCGCAACTGTTCAGGCCGTTCTTCACCACGTCCGAGCATGGCACCGGCCTGGGGCTCTACATCGCCCGCGAGCTGTGCCGGGCCAACCAGGCCACGCTCGAATACGTCCCGGTGCCGGGCGGCGGCGCCTGTTTCCGCATCATCCTGCCCGGGCCACACGCGTTGTTGCCCGCGTAGGCACGGCCGGACGCGCCGGCAGAATCCCCGGCAGGAGGGCCTTCATTCCCCACCGGGGTACATGGGCACGATGCCTTCAGATGTGATCATGCAACCGCTTCGTGCCCAAGAGCACCGATGCGGGCAAGCCCCGGGACGCACGGCGTACATGGCACGCCACGATCACAGGCCGTTGCCTACCATGATTCACATTCAGCCGGTACACTGCCCACACAGGGGCAAGAGGGGGGATGCATGAATCAAAGCCGTAGTGCCCTGATCGTCGATGACGAGCGCGACATCCGCGAACTGCTGACGCTGACGCTGGGCCGCATGGGCCTGCGCATCGACACCGCCGCCAATGTAGGTGAGGCCCGCGAGTTGCTGGCACGCAACACCTACGACCTGTGCTTCACCGACATGCGCCTGCCCGATGGCAACGGCATCGACCTGGTCGGCGAGATCTCCCGGAACTATCCCAATACGCCGGTCGCCATGATCACGGCGTTCGGCAACATCGAGCTGGCGGTGGAAGCCCTGAAGGCTGGCGCCTTCGATTTCGTCAGCAAGCCCGTGGACCTCGCCGTCCTGCGCGGGCTGGTCAAGCACGCGCTTGAACTCAACAACACCGATCGCGCTCCGCCACCCCCTCCTCCGCCCGAACAGGCCAGCCGCCTACTGGGTACGTCGGCCGCGATGGATGCGTTGCGCGAGACGATCGGCAAGGTGGCGCGCAGCCAGGCGCCGGTCTACATCATGGGCGAGTCCGGCACCGGCAAGGAGCTGGTGGCCCGCACCATCCATGAGCAGGGTGCGCGCGCTGCCGGTCCATTCATTCCGGTCAACTGCGGCGCGATTCCCGCCGAGCTGATGGAAAGCGAGTTCTTCGGCCACAAGAAGGGCAGCTTCACCGGCGCGCACGCCGACAAGCAGGGCCTGTTCCAGGCCGCCAGTGGCGGCACGCTGTTCCTCGATGAAGTGGCCGAGCTGCCGCTGCCCATGCAGGTCAAACTGCTGCGCGCCATCCAGGAAAAAGCGGTGCGCCCGGTCGGCGCGTCCGGCGAGGCGCAGGTGGACGTACGCATCCTGTCGGCCACCCACAAGGATCTTGGCGAACTGGCCGCCGACGGCCGCTTCCGCCATGACCTGTACTACCGCATCAACGTGATCGAACTGCGGGTGCCGCCGCTGCGAGAGCGCACGGGCGACCTGGCCCAGCTGACCAGCGCCGTCCTCGAACGGCTGGCGGCCCAGCACGGCCGCATGGCGCCGTCGGTGTCGCCGGAGGCGATGGAAGCGCTGGGCCGTTACCCGTTCCCGGGGAATGTGCGCGAACTGGAGAACATCCTGGAGCGCGCGCTGGCCATGTCCGAGGGCCACAGCATCGAGATCGATGACCTCTACCTGCCGCAGGCGCCTGCCGGCAAGAAGTTCGGCGGCGATTTCAGCCCCGGGGAAGTGATCCGCGATGTCCCGGGCGCGGTGGATGTCGACCCTGCGGCCGGCGCCCTGCCCGAGTACATCGAGCAACTGGAGCGCGCCGCGATCCAGAAGGCGCTGGAAGAGAATCGCTGGAACAAGACCAAGGCCGCCGCCCAGCTGGGCATCACCTTCCGGGCGTTGCGCTACAAGCTGAAGAAGCTGGGGATGGAATAGGCCAGCGCACGCCGCGCGCCATTCCCGGCGTACCCGCAGGATCGGCCCCGGGGCTCGATGCTGCCAAATGGATCACTCACGAAAGCATCGCGCCAAAGGGCGCGCCTGCACGACGTATGTCATGCATCGGGGTGCTGTGGGATGCCGCGCCCGCATGCGCGATGCGCGGGACGCGACCTGCGGATACACCTTATATATCTGCCTCCGCACAAACGTGCGCCGCATCCCACAGTGACCCGGGTGACCTTTCGTGTCACTTTCTGACGCGAATGGTCACATGGCCGTGCAAGCGCCATTGGATTGACGCGTACGACCCCGACAGGCCGATGTCGCAATCTGTGAACTGCTCCGGCATTGACCGCGATTCCCGATACACAACTACCGGGAATGATGCGATAGTCCCGCCCGACTTCGGCGTCAGGGTTTCCTTCCGGGGAAGTGTGGGGGAATCGCTGGGGGTATCAGAAGTTGGCACGCAACCTGCTCTACATCCCGTGCACGCGTCGTTTAAACGCGGCGCCCACGGTCCATGTAGGGACACGGGGCTTGTGTCCCTAACCATCAAGCCAATCCTGAAAGGGGAAACACCATGAAGAAGAACGCCCAGGGCTTCACCCTGATCGAACTGATGATCGTCGTCGCGATCATCGCCATCCTGGCCGCCATCGCGCTGCCGGCTTACAACAACTACCGCATCCGTTCGGCTGAGAATGCTTGCCTCGGCGAAGCCAAGGCCTACATGAACTCGTGGCTGGCCGCCTCGGTTTCCGACATGCCACTGCCGACCACTGACTTCTCGGCATGCACCGCCGGCAGCGCGGCGGCCCCCGACTTCACCCCAAGGGACCCGGGCGTGGAGCACACCACGTGTGACGCAACCACGGCAACCTGCTCGATCAGCCGCTGATCAAGCAACACAGTCGGTTCAAGAAAGCCCCTCACACGAGGGGCTTTTTTTTCACTCGTCCGTTCCCGACGCCCGCACCTAAATTCATTTCCTCACAACGGCATCGCCATTTATTCGCTACGACAATCACAGTTTGCACATGCTCCACCCACACGCCGCCATCTCTGGCTCGTTATTTGCTTAGCAGCTCGTGGGTAGCGGCATTTCTTGTCAGGGGACACCACCATGCGCGGCACGGTACGCGGCTTCACTTTGATCGAACTGATGATCGTGGTCGCGATCATCGCCATCTTGGCCGCCATAGCGTTGCCGGCCTACAACAACTATCGGATCCGCTCTGCGGAAACCGCCTGTCTGGCCGAGACGAAGAACTATGCCAGCATGGCCTTGGCCGCCATCTATAACGACATGCCGCCATCCAGCCCGGTACTAGGCGCCTGCGCGAACATTGACACGTTCGCCGACATCAGCACGCCCATCACCGGCACCCCGCAAGCGCCCGGCAATCGGGCAACGACGTGCGACATGAACACCGGCAGTTGCTCTTTGAACTGACTCGCGCAGCACGAATGAGCTTGAGCACACCATGCACGCGACATGATAAGGGGCCATGGTGCTACTGATGCGCCTCCGTCGGGCGCAAAGTGTCCCAGTATTGCGCGCAATCGCCGATAATCCACAGCCTTACCCGACCAAGCGACTGCGCATGCCCGCTGCCACCTGCCGGTTTCTGCTTGCCAGCTTGATCATCGCACTGCTTGCAGGGATGGTGTTCACGCCCGGCCTGCCAGGCGAGTTCCTTTTCGATGACGTGCCGAACATCACGGCCAACCAAGCCGTCCACTTGACTCAGTTGAGTGCCGAGGCCTTGGCCAACGTACTGACTAGTCTGCAACTCTCCGGCACTACAAGATCGTTGCCGACGCTGAGCTTCGCCTTGGACTACTGGCGTGCCGGCGGGCCGGACCCCATGACCTTCAAAATCACCAACATCGTGCTGCATGCACTGACGGCCTGCGTGTTGGCATGGTTCTTCCGCAGCTTGCTACTGGTCGCGGGCGTCTCCGTCACACGTGTGCGATGGCCGGCTCTAGCGCTTGCACTGGCATGGGCCGCACACCCTCTGCAAGTGTCTGCTGTGCTTTACGTGGTGCAGCGCCTCCAGACGATGGGCACGCTGTTCCTCATACTCGCGCTCTGGGCGTACCTGCTGGCGCGGCAAGCGCAGATCGAAGGCCGTTCCGGTCGCACGGGGCTGCTGCTCACCCTTCTACTGTGGATCGTGGCCATGGGGTGCAAGGAAGACTCCGCGCTGTTGCCCGCCTACACGCTGGCGCTGGAGCTGACCCTACTACGCTTTGCCGCAGCGGATACGCGCCTGGCCGACAGGCTGCGTCGTGGCTACCTGTTAGCAACCCTTTTCGCCGTTGCTGCCTATGTGCTGGTGATCATTCCCCACTTCTGGCAAGGACAGGCGTACTGGGGACGTGACTACACGGCCGGAGAGCGCCTACTGACCCAAGGGCGGGTGCTGTGCATGTATCTGTGGCAGATCCTGATCCCGCTGCCAGGACATATGCCGTTTTACTACGATTGGCTGCAGCCATCCCGCAGCCTGCTGCATCCTTGGACAACGCTCCCTGCCATCGCATTGGTACTGGCATTGCTCGGCATTGCGTGGCGTCTCCGAGTGCGCTGGCCGTTATTCGCACTGGGCGTGCTCTTGTTTTTCAGCGCACACATCATCACCAGCAACGTGATCGGGCTGGAGTTGGCCTTCGAGCACCGCAATCACTTCGCTCTCGTCGGCGCCGTACTGGCCGTGGGCAGCCTACTGGGACATATCGGCTCCCGGCTGCAGATCCGGTCGGCGGTGCAGGCTATCGGCTGCGCGGCACTGATCGTGGCGTTGGCTAGCGCCACGCTAATGCGCGCCCACACCTGGAATAGCACACTCTCCATAGCGCGCATCGCCACGGAACACGCACCCGGCTCTGGACGTGCTTGGACCCAGTTGTGTGCCAGCTACTTCAGCGCGGGCGGCGGTGCCGTCCAAAACAATCCACGCCTAGACGAAGCGATAGAAAGTTGCATCGCAGGGTCAGCCGCCGTGCCTCAATCACTTAATAGTCCTACGCTTCTGGTCGTGCTGAAGTCCCTTCGTGGCGACGCGACGCCGCAGGATTGGAATCACCTCCAGCAACGACTGGAAACCGCACCCATGACCCGGGACAACGCCAGGATCTTCATGATCCTCACCTTCCACGCACGAAAGGGCGTGAAACTGGACAAGCAGGAACTCCTGGAAACATTTGAAGTTCTTGCGCGACGCGGTGCACTTGGAGCCTTCAATACTGCTTCCATCGGTTACTTCGTCATGAATGATCTCTCGGAACCGGAACTTGCGCTTCCTTACTTCTTCGAGGCCATCGAAGCGAACCCTCCGAACGATCCGTTCCCACAACAGCTGGGCGCCGAACTCAGGGCCAAGGGCAGGCCGGACCTGGCCGAAAAGGTCGAGCGGCTCGGCTTTGCGAGAAGCCGCATCGGTGATGCTTCCAGCACTGGAATCAACGCCGGACCTCGTTAAGCATGCACACTCCGCGCTGAGTCGCCGAGCAACTCGGCGCAGCAAGAGGCAAGATACTCGTGCAGCATCGTTGCCGCTTCACTGACAGGCACAACCCCACAGGATCCAGATAGCGCCATGGCCCGAATCCTCGTCGACGTCTGTCATCCTGCGCATGCGCACTTCTTTCGGGCTCCCCTTCATTTGTGGACGGAACAAGGCCACGAGGTTTCGGTTACGTCGCGGAACAAAGATGTCGCCATCGAGATTCTCGATGGACTGGGCATAGCGCACAGGTCGCTCGGGAAGGCAGCAGGCAGCCCATGGGGACTCGCCGCTGAGCTGATACGACGCAACGCGCTGCTGACAGCGCATATCCACAGCACCAAGGCAGACATCGCAGTCGCGCTAGGGGGCACGTTCGCTGCGCAATCTGCCTTCGTCTCCCGCATTCCAAGCGTCGTCTTCTACGACACCGAAATGGCAAGCATGCAGAATCGGATTACCTATCCACTGGCCACGCGCGTGGTGGTGCCGAACTGCTACAGCGGGTGGACGCCGAAGGGCAAGACTGTTCGTTACCCGGGGTATCACGAGCTGAGCTATCTCGACCCTCGCTGGTTCAAACCTGATCGCGCTACGGCACTGCAGGCTGGACTGGACGAGCATCGCCCCACCTACCTCGTCCGTCTTGTATCGTGGACCGCCAATCACGACATCGGCGACCGTGGCCTAAGCCCTGCGTTAATGGAAGCCGCTATCGAGCGACTTTCCGCACATGGCAAAGTCATCGTGTCATCCGAAGCCGAATTGCCGCCCCACCTGAAGCCGTTCCTGTATCGCGGGCCAGCACTCCATATGCATCACCTGATGGCGTTCTGCACCGGGTACTTCGGAGAAAGTGCCACGATGGCATCGGAATGCGCGGTGCTAGGAGTGCCGGCCATTTACATGGCGAACAGTCGAAGAGGTTACACGGATGAGCAGGAGTCGAAGTACGGCCTGGTCAAGAACATCCACTCGCTCGACACCGAATCGCTACAGGACGGTCTCACCTGGCTGCTGGGCATGCGCGCCGAGGCATGCCGTGAAGCCAGAGACAGAATGCTACGGGACTGCGAGAATGTCGCAGTATTCGTCGCCCAACAGGTTCTCAGTACTCTGAGCCGCTGACCGCCCCTCAACCCCAAGAGGCCGACCGCCGATGTCGATTCATCTGGACGAGTCATTGCGAATGAAGCGCATGGCCAAGCTCGTCGAGGGCTGCCAGTCTGTACTCGACATCGGCTGGGCGCAATCACCCAATCCCTTTCTCCTCAACGAGAACGTGGTCGGCTTCGATCTCAATCAGCGCTCGCTTCCGCACAACTATCATGAGAGCGTGGCGGGCGACGTTCACGACATGATCCGCATCTTCTCCGGCCGGAGATTCGACGCCGTCGTCGCCGGAGAAATCCTCGAACACGTCGAGCAGCCACACGCCTTCCTGCGGAACTGCCGCGCGCTCCTCAGCGAAACGGGTCGGCTTGTCCTTTCCACTCCAAACCCGAATTCCCCGATCGAGCGCCTGCTGACCATCACGCTCAACAGAAATTACTTCTACACAACCGAACATCTTTGCCTGTATCCGCAGCGCTGGCTCATACGGATGATGGAGAACAGCGGATTCTGCGATGTGGAACTGCATTCCGGCGGCTTTCCCGCACCTTTTCTCGGGTTGGTTCCATTCCCTCGACCATGGTGCCACCAGACCATCGCGATCGCAGTCAAAGATTCGCGCGATGAAGCCTGACTATCGAAAGCTCAAGCCATTGCTGTGGGCGGCGGTGATCGCATTCATCGCGACTTACCTCTTGAAGAATGCGCGCGAGATCTTGTCATACGGCTACCAGTTCGACTGGACTTTCATCCCCTTGTCACTGATTTTTGTACTGCTTGCCTACCTGCTTAACATCGCCATCTGGATAGGCATAGCGTCCCACTACGGCGCACATGCGAGCTGGCTTTCGCATGCACGGATCTGGTCGGTTTCGCGGCTCGGGCGCTACGTGCCAGGGAAGATCGCCACGATCTATCTTCGTGTAGATGGGTATGAATCGGCCCATCGCAGCAAGGCAGGCATCGCGCTATACATCGAAACAGCGTCTTCGCTGATTTCTGTCTGCTTCTTCATACTGGTTTTCTCGGCGCTAGGATTCGTCGCCCTCAGCCCGCTTCACCTGACATTGATCGCCGCAGCACTTGCAGCCCTTCTGCTCCTGTCCTCAGGCCCATTCCTGCGCAAGTTCTTCAGTCGCTTCAAATCACTCGGAAGCCTCTCCCCCCCGAAGACCCGTGCTGACGCCGCGCTCCTTATGAAGGTTGTTGGATTGCAGACTGTCGTCATGACTTTGCATGGCGCTAGCTTGCTTCTGGCAATCCTCGCGTTCACCTCGATCTCTCCCGCGCTCATCGTCGAGATCACCGTGTTCTATTACTTCGCGGGACTCATGGGGATGCTCGCGCTATTCGCCCCCGCAGGCATTGGGGTACGCGAAGCTGTGCTGGTAGGCCTGCTGCAGACACTGATGCCTTTGCCCATTGCTGTCGTGTCTGTCGCGCTGATCCGGCTACTGACTGTGATCGCCGAACTGCTATTGAGCGGAACTTTTGTCCTGCTCGCGAAGAGAAAACCTTCTGCCTCTGGTGAAAGCTGAGACAAGCTCGCGTTACGCATCGCGCTTGTAGGTCAGGGATGTGATCTGTTCCGAGATCAATCCGATCAGGAACACGATTACCGAGGCACTGAACAGCAAAGCACTCATGTTGGTGAAGCGGCCTTGCGTAGTGAAGGTGTACCCGTAATAGCCAAGACCGATCGTGAAAAACGTAATCGCCGTGGGTGCGAACAGCTTCAATGGCGAATACAGCGTCGCGATCTTGAAGATGATCAGCAGGAATCGGATGCCATCCCTGATCGGGCGGATGTGGCTCTTGCCCAGCCGCTTGGCGACCGGGATGGGCATGTATGCCACCGGGTAGGCACTGCGGAAGAACGCCATGGTGCTGGTGGTCGGGTAGCTGAACCCATTGGGCAGCAAGTGGATGAACTCCCGGAACCGCTCGGCGCGCACCGCCCGGAATCCCGATGTCAGGTCCTTGACGTCGAAGCCCGTCATCCGGCTGGCCAGCCAGTTGTAGAAAGCATTCGCTGCCCCACGATGGACACCCGCCTGCCCGGCCCAGTCGCGAGCCCCCACCACCATGTCATAGCCCTGCTCCAGCGTCTCCAGCAGGGGCGCGATGCAAGCCGGGTCGTGCTGGCCATCGGCATCCATGAAAACCAGGACGTCGCCCGCCGCAGCGCGAGCCCCGCGCTTGATGGCGGCGCCGTTGCCCATGGAATACGGGGAAGACAACACCTTCGCACCGAACGATGCGGCCACCTCGGCGGTCGCGTCGGTCGATCCGTCGTCCACCACGATGATCTCCGCGTGAGGCATGCGCTCACGCAATGCCGGCAGCGTGCGGCGCAAACCCTCTGCCTCGTTCTTGGCAGGCAGGATGACGGATATGGTCATTTTTTTCCCCTTTGCGATAGGGTATCCGGAAGCCCCCGCCACGGGGAACCCATCGGACCGGGGCAGCGCCCTGTTGCGTAACGGACCAGCCTCACCCCAGGACTTGGCTGGTGGACGGTGCGGTACCGCCGGAAAGGCCGCCGCAACAACGTTCCACCGACATCCGTCACAGATTCACCCGCGCGCCCACCGCCAACGTGCCCTGCTCGTCTAGAGTTGGCTCGCTCCTTGCGTGTGTTAATAATCAGGGGACCCTACAACAGGTGGACAGCATGCGTCGCGATGCACGAGGCTTCACATTGATCGAACTCATGGTCGTTGTTGCGATCATCGCGATCCTGGCCGCCATTTCGCTTCCCGCCTACAACGGATACCGCGTCCGCAGCGCGGAGAATGCGTGCCTGGCCGAAATGGAGGCCTATGCCGGCATCTCACTGGCGGTCATCCGCAACGGTGACGCTCCCGACGCCGCACCCCGGGCCGCCTGCCAGAACGCCGACGATGCGACCGCCGAGGGCGTGGCCATCTCGGGAACACCGCTGGCGCCGGGCGACCGCCAAGCGGTCTGCAACATGACCACGGGCGACTGCCAGCTCGAATGAACCATCCCGGTCGTGCAGACACCTGCACCCGGATGCCGATATCACCGCCCTCTGCAGAACCATGCGTGGACGACTTGAATTAAAGTGCCCGCCGTTGTCACAGGACCAGATTCGCCATGAACGCAGTCGCCGCCCCCAATCTCGTAGGCATCACCGGCATCGCCCGCCGACTGGTGCAGGACGGAGCGCTGGATGAAGCCGCTGCCCGCGCTGCCATGGCGAACGCCACCGAAGCCAAGCTCCCGTTGCCGCAGTGGATCGCAGAAAAGCGACTGGTCACCGCGCCCCAGCTGGCAGCCGCGAATGCGATGGAATTCGGCATGTCGCTGCTGGATGCGACCGCGTTCGACCCGAGCCATAACGCGCTGAAGCTGGTCAGTGAGGAACTGGTGCAGAAGCACCAGGTGCTTCCCCTCTTCAAGCGCGGCAACAAGCTGTTCGTCGGTGTCGCCGACCCCACCCGCAGCCATGGTGCGCTCGACGAGATCAAGTTCCACACCAACCTGATCGTCGAACCCGTGCTGGTGGACGAGGACCAGCTGCGTCGTACCCTTGAACAGTGGCAGAACGCCGCCAACAACCTGTCCAGCAACTTCGGCGACGACGACGATGGGCTGGAAAGTCTGGAAGTGGACGCCTCCGATGAGGACGGCGGTACCGACAATGCCGTCGACTCGAAAGGGGACGACACGCCGGTCGTGAAGTTCGTCAACAAGGTCCTGGTGGATGCCATCAAACGCGGCGCCTCGGACATCCACTTCGAGCCCTACGAGAACGACTACCGCGTGCGGCTGCGCGTGGACGGCATCCTGAAACAGGTGGCCAAGGCGCCGACCAAGCTGAAGGACCGCATTGCCGCGCGCATCAAGGTGATGGCGCAACTGGACATCGCCGAAAAGCGCGTGCCGCAGGACGGCCGCATCAAACTGAACCTGTCCAAGAGCAAGCAGATGGACTTCCGCGTCAGCACGCTGCCCACACTGTTCGGCGAGAAGGTGGTGCTGCGTATCCTGGACGGCAGCGCCGCCAAGCTGGGCATCGACAAGCTGGGCTACGAGCCCGATCAGCAGAAGCTGTTCGAGGAGGCCATCCAGAAGCCTTACGGCATGGTGCTGGTGACCGGCCCCACCGGCTCGGGCAAGACCGTGTCGCTGTACACCGCGCTGGGCATCCTCAACGACGAGACGCGCAACATCTCCACCGCCGAAGACCCGGTGGAAATCCGCCTGCCCGGCGTCAACCAGGTGCAGCAGAACAACCGCCGCGGCATGACCTTCGCCGCCGCGCTGCGCAGCTTCCTGCGCCAGGATCCGGACATCATCATGGTCGGCGAAATCCGCGACCTGGAAACCGCCGAGATCGCCATCAAGGCGGCGCAGACCGGTCACATGGTGCTGTCCACGCTACACACGAACGACGCACCGCAGACCATCGCCCGCCTGATGAACATGGGCATCGCGCCGTACAACATCACCAGTTCGGTGACCCTGATTATCGCGCAGCGCCTCGCGCGCCGGCTGTGCTCGAAGTGCAAGCGCCCGGTGCAGCTGCCCCCGCAGGCCCTGCTGGCGGAAGGCTTCAGCGAGGCCGAGATCGCCGCTGGCTTCACCGTCTACGAGGCCGTGGGCTGCGACGAGTGCACCAGTGGCTACAAGGGCCGCACCGGCATCTACCAGGTGATGCCCATGAACGACGCGATCCAGGAGATCGTGCTGGAAGGCGGCAATGCCATGCAGATCGCGGAAAAGGCCCAGAAGGCCGGCATCCGCGACTTGCGCCAGTCGGCGCTGATGAAAGTGCGCAACGGCATCACCAGCCTGGCCGAGATCAACCGCGTTACCAAGGATTGAGGCGGGAGACACTGGTCACCGCCCTGTAATTCCGCACTTGATGCCCCGCTCCTTCGGGTTTGCAGGAGCGCCTTCAGGCGCGATGCTCTTCGTTCGGACCAGACGCGAAAGCGTCTCGCCGAAGCGCCTTCCTGCAAATGAGCTGGGCCGGACTGGCCGCCTTGTCTGCAATGCGCTTCGGGCAAGAGCATCGCGCCTGAAGGCGCTCCTACAGACGCAAGAAGGGGTCCCGCCCGGGAGCCGCCCTAGCCCGGCCATATCACCGAAACCCGGCCGCCGTCACAGGCGCGGCGCTTCCCTTGGGCGGATAACCGGCTAACATGGGGTGATGAAGTCCGGATGGGGAAAGCCGGACAGGGGAAATCCGATGGCCGTGACCCGTTCCGCCGCCAAGAAAGCCGCTTCCGCGCCCGTCCGCGAGAACCCGCTGAACCTGTTCGTCTGGGAGGGCACCGACAAGCGCGGCGTCAAGATGAAGGGCGAGCAGCAGTCCAAGAACGCCAACTTCCTGCGCGCCGAGCTGCGCAAACAGGGCATCACGCCCAGCGTGGTCAAGGTGAAGGGGAAGCCGCTGCTTGGCTCCGCCGGCAAGCCGGTATCGCCGAAGGACATCGCCTTCTTCAGCCGCCAGATGGCGACGATGATGAAGTCCGGCGTCCCCATCGTGTCCTCGCTGGAGATCATCGAAAGCGGGCAGAAGAACGTCCGCATGAAGAAGATGGTCGAGCAGATCCGCTTCGACATCGAAGGCGGTTCCTCGCTGCACGAAGCGATCAGCAAGCACCCGGTGCAGTTCGACGAGCTGTACCGCAACCTGGTACGGGCAGGCGAGTCGGCGGGCGTGCTGGAGACGGTGCTGGAGACCGTCGCCAACTACAAGGAAAACATCGAAGCCCTCAAGGGCAAGATCAAGAAGGCGCTGTTCTACCCCGCGGCGGTGATCGCGGTCGCCATCCTGGTCACCTCGGTGATCCTGATGTTCGTGATTCCGGAATTTGAGAGGACCTTCGCCAGCTTCGGCACCGAGCTTCCCGCATTCACCCAGTTGATCATGGGCGCCTCGCGCATCATGGTCAGCTGGTGGTGGGCCATCCTGATCGTGGTGGCGGGCACCATCTTCGGGACGCTCTTCCTGTTCAAGCGGTCTCCTGCTTTTCAGCACGCCGTCGACAAGCTGGTGCTGAAGGTGCCGGTGATCGGCCAGATCATGCACAACTCGGCCGTCGCCCGCTTCGCCCGCACCACCGCCGTGACCTTCAAGGCTGGCGTACCACTGGTCGAAGCCCTGGACACCGTTGCCGGCGCCACCGGCAACACGGTGTATGAAAAGGCCGTGCACCGGATGCGCGACGACGTGTCGGTCGGCTATCCACTGAACATGGCGATGAAGCAGACCCAGCTGTTCCCACACATGGTGGTGCAGATGACCGCCATCGGTGAGGAAGCCGGTGCACTGGACACCATGCTGTTCAAGGTGGCCGAGTACTTCGAGCAGGAGGTCAACAACGCGGTGGATGCGCTGTCCAGCCTGATCGAGCCCTTCATCATGGTCATCATCGGCGTGCTGGTCGGTGGCCTGGTCATCGGCATGTACCTGCCGATCTTCAAGATTGCGGCGACGGTGGTCGGCTGATCCATGGCGTTTCTGGATCAGCACCCCGAGCTGGGGTATCCGGTGGTGGCAGGCCTCGGCCTGCTGGTGGGCAGCTTCCTCAATGTGGTCATCCTGCGGCTGCCGCGGCGGCTGGAGTGGGATTGGAAGCGTGACGCCCGCGAGGTGCTGGAGGAGCCGGAGATCTACGATCCGCCGCCTCCCGGCATCGTGGTGGAACGCTCGCACTGCCCGCACTGCAAGACGGCGCTGTCTTGGTACGAGAACATCCCGCTGTTCAGTTGGCTGGTCCTGCGTGGCAAGTGCCGCCACTGCAAGGCCCCGATTTCGCCGCAATACCCGCTCGTCGAGCTGCTGACCGCGGTGCTGGCGGTGGCCTCGGTCTGGCGGTTCGGCTTCGGCTGGCAGGGATTCGGGGCGGCGCTGCTGAGCTGCTATCTGGTGGCGCTGAGCGGCATCGACCTGCGCACGCGGCTGCTGCCCGACCAGCTGACGCTGCCCTTGATGTGGCTGGGCCTGATCGGCAGTCTCGACAACCTCTACATGCCCGCCAAGCCCGCGCTGCTGGGCGCCATCGCCGGCTATGTGTCGCTGTGGCTGGTGTGGTGGCTGTTCAAGCAGATAACCGGCAAGGAAGGCATGGGCCGGGGCGATTTCAAGCTCCTCGCCGCCCTCGGCGCTTGGGTGGGATTGAATGGCGTGCTGCCCATCATCCTGATCTCCTCGCTGGTGGGTGCCGTGGTCGGTTCGGCCTGGTTGGCGATGCGGGGCCGCGACCGCGCCACGCCGATCCCGTTCGGCCCCTATCTGGCCATCGCGGGCTGGATCGTGTTCTTCTGGGGTCAGCAGATCGTGGACGCCTACCTGCGTTTCGCCGGCCTGAGGTAGGGGCGCCTCGTGGGCGCGATGCTCTTCATCCCACGGGGCGGAGAGCAGGAAAAGCGTCCGCCCGCCAGCGCCCCTGCATAATCCGCCCATGAGCGACTACTTCATCGGATTGACCGGCGGCATCGCATCCGGGAAAAGTGCGCTTGAGAAGGCGTTTGCCGCACATGGCATCACGGTGGCGGATGCCGACCTGCTGGCACGCGAGGTGGTCCGCCCCGGCGAGCCCGCGCTGGACGCCGTGGTGGCGCGCTTCGGGCGCGATGTGCTGATGGCGGATGGCCAACTCGACAGGGCGGCGCTGCGCGTGCGCGTGTTCGGGAACGATGAGGAACGGCGTGCGCTGGAAGCGATCCTGCATCCGGCCATCCGCGCGCGGCTGCTCGCCCTGTGTCGGACTGCCGACAGCCCCTATGCGATCGCGACGGTCCCCCTGCTCACCGAAGGCGGGGGCCGCCGTGCCTATCCCTGGCTGCACCGCATCATGGTGGTGGATACCCCGGTCGCCGTGCAGAAGGCACGGTTGATGCAGCGTGACGGCATCGACGCGGCGCTGGCGGAGAAGATGATGGCCGCCCAGGCTTCGCGGACCGAGCGCCTGGCGCTGGCCGACGACATCGTCGTCAACGATGGCGACATCAGCCACCTGCAACACGCCGCCGACGAGTTGCATCGCCGCTACCTGGCGCTTGCCGCCACCGTCTCTTCGTAGAGCGGAGCTTGCTTCGCTGGCTCATGCCGGAGCTGTCGGAGACGCCTCTCGCAGCCGAGCAAGCTCGGCTCTACGCCATCGACGGCGTTTCCCGGTCCGTGGCCGGCCACAGTCCGCGGATCGCGGCGATGCCTTGCGCGCCATGCCGGCGCGCGTCGGCGATGTCGTCGTTCGCCATGCCGCCGATGGCGTAGATCGGCAAGGACACACCCTCGCGCAGGCGGGCGAAGCCTGGCCATCCCAGCGACTCGCCGCCGGGGTGGCTGAGGGTCGGGTAGACGCTGCCCACCACCGCGAAATCGCATCCCAGCGCCTCCGCCTGCCGCAGGTCCGCTGCAGCATGGCAGGACGCCGCGACCGGCAATCCTTCCGGCAGCGGCCGGGTCGACAGCGCCGCCAGTTGCGCGGCGCGCAGGTGGACGCCGACCTGCAGTTCACGCGCCAGGTCGATGTCGCCGTTGAGCAGCGTCTCGACGCCCGCCTCGCGGCAGCGCGCGACGGCCAGGCGGGCCAGCGCACGCCAGGGCTCGCCCTCCAGTCCGCGCGCGCGGATCTGCACGCGACGGGTACCGCGTGCCAACGCCTGCTCGAAGCCATCCAGCCAGCGCAGGACGTCGTCCGGCTCCGGGGTGACCAGATAGCGATCCGGCTGGAGCAGCGCGGCCACCACCGGGCGATCGGCCGGCGGCATGTCGTAGCGCATCAGCTTGTCCGGTGCGACCCAGGCCAGCGCCTGGCCTTCGTGTCCGCGCGGCGTGCCCTCCCATCCGGTCAGGTGCCGCACTTCCAGGCACAGGCGCTTGTCGGGGTATTGCTGTGGCACGCTGATGAGGTGGTCGCCCACGCGGGCCTCGATGCCAAGTTCCTCGCGCAGTTCGCGCACCAGCGCATCCTCGGGACGTTCCCCGGGCTCCTGCTTGCCGCCAGGAAACTCCCAGCGCCCCGCCAGGTCGCGCCCTTCCGTCCGGCGGGTCAGCAGGATGCGGCCGCGCGCGTCGGTGATGACGGCGGCCATGACGTGGATGGAGCGCAGCGGAGTAAGCATGGAGGAAGCTTGCCGGGAACGGTCAGGTAGACGCAAATAGTCTCGCCCGGACCGGAGGTCGCGCGCAAAGAAAAAGCCGCGCAGCGCGCGGCTTTTCCGTCAGACGGGGTGGTGTTGCGGCGACTCAGCCCAGCTGGCCGTGGCAATGCTTGTATTTCTTGCCGCTGCCGCAGGGACAGGGATCGTTGCGGCCGACCTTGGGCGCATCGCGGTGCGCCGGCATCGGGCCCGACTGCACGTAACCGCCCTGCGCCGCAGCCAGTTGCCGGGCCTGTTCGGCTTCCTCGTCGGCGCTGTAGCCGCCGGCATCCTGGTGCTGGAACTGCATCTGCCGGGCCTGCGCCTCGGCCATGGCGCGCTCCTGCGCTTCCAGCGCAGCGACTTCCTCCTCGCTGCGGATGCGGACGCGCGACAGCAGGGTCACCACTTCGCTCTTCACCCGCTCCAGCATGCTGGAGAACAGCTCGAACGCTTCCTTCTTGTACTCCTGCTTCGGCTGCTTCTGCGCATAGCCGCGCAGGTGGATGCCCTGGCGTAGGTAGTCCATGCGCGCCAGGTGCTCCTTCCAGTTCTTGTCGAGCACGGTCAGCATGATGTGCTTTTCCAGCGCACGCATGGTCTCGTCGCCGATCACCGCTTCCTTGTCGGCGAAGTGCTTGTCCATCGCCTCCTGCACGCGACGCTCGATGGTCTCGGCGTCGAGTTCCTCGGCATCCTCGCGCCAGCGGCTCACGGGCAACTCCACGCCCATTTCCTCGCCGAGCTCGCGCTCCAGGCCTTGCAGGTCCCACTGCTCGTCCACCGAATTCAGCGGCACGAAGCGGGCGACCGTCTCGGCGACCACGTCGCCGCGGATGCCGTCGATGTTGTCCTTCACCGAATCGGCATCGAGCAGTTCGTCGCGCTGTGCGTAGATCACCTTGCGCTGGTCGTTGTTGACGTCGTCGAAGTCGAGCAGGTTCTTGCGGATGTCGAAGTTGTGCGCTTCCACCTTGCGCTGCGCCTTCTCGATCTGCCGGCTGACCAGCTTGTCCTCGATGACGTCGTCTTCCTTCATGCCGATCAGCTTCATCGCCTTCTGGACCCAGTCCGAGGCGAAGATGCGCATCAGGTTGTCTTCCAGCGACAGGTAGAAGCGGGACGAACCCGGATCGCCCTGGCGGCCGGAACGGCCACGCAGCTGGTTGTCGATGCGGCGCGATTCGTGGCGCTCGGTGCCGACGATGTGCAGGCCGCCCGCGGCCTTCACTTCGTCGTGGCGCTTCTGCCATTCGGCCTTCACCGCGGCGCGGTCAGCGTCGCTGGCGTCTTCCGGCAGAGCTTCGTATTCGGCTTCCAGCGAGCCGCCCAGCACGATGTCGGTACCGCGACCGGCCATGTTGGTGGCGATGGTGATCGCGCCCGGGCGACCGGCCTGCGCCACGATGTGCGCTTCGCGCTCGTGCTGCTTGGCATTGAGCACTTCGTGCGGCACGCCGGCCTTGGTGAGGAAGTCGGACAGCATTTCCGACGTCTCGATCGAGGTGGTGCCGACCAGCACCGGCTGGCCACGCTGGTAGCACTCCTGGATGTCGGCCAGCACCGCCTTGAACTTGCCCTGGCGGTTGAGGAACACCTGGTCGGGCGAATCCTTGCGCACGGTCGGGCGGTTGGTCGGGATGACGATGACTTCCAGCCCGTAGATGCTCTGGAATTCGAAGGCTTCCGTATCCGCCGTACCGGTCATGCCGGACAGCTTGTTGTACATGCGGAACAGGTTCTGGAACGTCACGCTGGCCAGCGTCTGGTTCTCGCGCTGGACCGGCACGCCTTCCTTCGCTTCGACCGCCTGGTGCAGACCGTCGGACCAGCGGCGGCCCGTCAGCGTGCGGCCGGTGAACTCGTCGACGATGACCACTTCGCCATCGCGCACGATGTAGTCCACGTCGCGCTGGTAGATGGCGTGCGCGCGCAGCGCGGCATTGAGGTGGTGCACGACCGACAGGTTGTTGGCGCCGTACAGCGGTTCTTCCTCGCTGATGATGCCGGCCTGCAGCAGCAGTTCCTCGGCGTGCTCCATGCCCGCCTCGGACAGGTGCACCTGCTTGCCCTTCTCGTCGACCCAGTAGTCGCCCTCGGCTTCCTCGTTCTCCTGCTTGATCAGCTGGGGCACGATGCGGTTGACGCGGATGTACAGCTCGGGCGACTCGTCGGCCGGGCCCGAAATGATCAGCGGGGTACGCGCCTCGTCGATCAGGATGGAGTCGACTTCGTCGACGATGGCGTAGTGCAGGCCGCGCTGGAAGCGGTCGGCACGCGACATCGCCATGTTGTCGCGCAGGTAGTCGAAGCCGAATTCGTTGTTGGTGCCGTAGGTGATGTCGGCGGCGTAAGCGGCGCTCTTGTCGCCGTGTGGCATGCCCGGGTACACCACGCCCACGCTCAGGCCCAACCAGTTGTACAGGCGACCCATCCAGGCGGAGTCGCGGCGGGCCAGGTAGTCGTTCACGGTGACGACGTGCACGCCCTTGCCTTCGAGCGCGTTGAGATAGGTGGGCAGCGTGGCGACCAGCGTCTTGCCTTCACCGGTACGCATTTCGGCGATCTTGCCCAGGTGCAGCACCATGCCGCCGATCAGCTGCACGTCGTAGTGGCGCATGCCCAGCACGCGACGGCTGGCTTCGCGGCAGACCGCGAAGGCTTCGGGCAGGATCTTGTCGAGTGCTTCCCCTCCCGCGATGCGCTGCTGGAACTCCGGCGTCTTGGCCTTCAGCTGCTCGTCGGTGAGCTGCTGCAGCTCCGCTTCCAGCGCGTTGATCTTGTCGACGGTGCGATGCAGCTGCTTGAGCAGGCGTTCGTTGCGACTGCCGAAGACACGGGTAAGCAGGTTGTTGATCATGTAGGGAACCGGATGGGAAAAGGACGCCGGGGCCGCGCGGCGGTTGCGGGCCCAAAACGAAACAGGGCGCTAGGCGCCCTGTCTGGCAACACCGTATTGTAGCTTGGGGCGCCGCCCGGGGAATCAAGGCCGGCGGTAGGACCGCGACCTTCCCGTTTGGTTCCGCGCGCTATCAGCCGCGCTTGACCTGCCCCACCGGCGTGGGGCCTTCGCCCAGGAACTTGCGCGGATTGACCACACGCTCGTTCTCCCACACTTCGAAGTGCACGTGCGCGCCCGTCGAACGACCGGTGGAACCGGCCTTGGCCACTTCCTGCCCCACGCGCACGAGGTCGCCGGCACGTACGGTCAGGCGCGAGTTGTGTGCATAGCGGGTGACGTAACCGTTGCCGTGGTCGACATCGACGACGTTGCCGTAGCTGCCCTTCACGCCGGCGAAGCTGACCACGCCGTCGGCCACCGCCAGCACGGGATCCCCCACGCTGGCCTTGAAGTCGATGCCCTTGTGGTACTGGCCACCGCCACCGAACGGATCGGCGCGACCACCAAAACCGGACGTGATGTAGCTGTTCGCGATCGGCATGCGGCCCGGGGTCGCATTCCTGTCGAGTTCGCGGTTGAACAGCAGCGCTTCCAGCACGGACAGCTGACGGCCAGACGCGGCGAACTGCTTCTCCAGCTTGTCCACGCCGGAGGTCAGGTCGGCGGGCTTCATGTCGTAGGACACGTCGTTGCCGCCCACGCCCACCGGCTCGTTGAAGTCGAACTCGCCGTCCTGCAGCTGGCCCACGCGGGTAAGGCGTTCACCGAGCGCATTCAGGCGATTGGCCTGCGCCTGCAACTCGCCAAGGCGCGCGGCCATGGCGTTGATTTCCTGCTGGGCACCACGGCGGACCTGCTCGAGCTCGGTATCGCGCTGCTCGGCCTTGGCCTGCAGCATCGAGACCTGCGCCATGCCGAGGGCGCTGCGCCCCCCCATGCCCACCAGCAGGCCGGCGGCGACAAGCACCGCAGCGCTGGCGAGCGGCCGGGCGTGGAACGCGAGGCGGATTCGATAGGCACCATGGGCCGATGCATGGGCCCACCAGGTACGCGTATTGTTGACGATGGTTTTAAAGCTCATAGATACCGATGTCTGATTCGAAGTCCAAGCCGCGCCGTACCGGCACCGCGCAACCTGCCCTGCAGGCTGCCTTGACGGATGCCGCCACCGACCCGGTGCGTCGTGCCATGTGGCTCGACGCCTTGGAACAGCAGCTTCGCCCCTGCCTGCCGCCTGCCCTGGCGCCCCATTGCCGGTTGGCGAACGTGGCGGGCAAACGGCTCGTTTTTATCGTCGATTCCCCGGTGTGGCACGCCAGGCTTCGCCTGGCCGCACCCGAACTGATCAACGTGGCCCAATCCATCGGACTGGCAGTCACCGAAGTCACCGCCAAGACGAGCCTCGCGCCGCTCCATCCCGTGAAGCCTGCGCAAGATCCGGTCGTACCTGTGTCGGAGGCGTCCCGCAAAGGGCTGCAAGCGGCCCTCGACCTCCTGTCCGCCCCGGACTCCGCCGGTACGCCCACCCCGGGGGGTGGTCATCGTGGGAGGCGGAAAACTTGACCCGGCCATCACGAGGGACGGGGCATGGTACCGGCCACCGTCGGTCGGGGCGTTAGCCAAAGGTTAGGAAAGTGTTATTTTCGGCCAGATTTCCTGACACAGTTCACACTTTGACCAAGGCGTAACCATTCGCACACCACTGCGTGATGACGGTGGGAAACCGGTCGACAGCAAGGTCACCGTCCGCAGCGGACGGGCGTCTCAGATGGCCAGGACGGGCGTCGCATAGGTGACCGGGGACGGCGCGGTGCGGTCCTCGAAGGTCACTTCTTCCCAGGCCGAGGTCTCGGCCAGCAGGGCGCGGACCAGCTTGTTGTTCAAGGCATGGCCAGATTTGAAGCCCTCGTAGGCTCCCAGGATGGGGCGCCCGGCGAGGTACAGGTCGCCGATGGCGTCCAGGATCTTGTGGCGGACGAATTCGTCCGTGTAGCGCAGTCCGTCCTCGTTCAATACGCGGAACTCGTCCAGCACGATGGCGTTGTCCATCGAGCCGCCGAGGCCGAGATTGCGCTCGCGCATGTACTCCAGGTCGCGCATGAAACCGAACGTGCGTGCACGCGCGACTTCCTTGATGTAGGCGCCGGTGGAGAAATCCACTTCGGCCCGCGACTGCGAGGCGGGGATCATCGGGTGATCGAACTTCACCGTGAAACCCAGCTTGAAGCCGTCGTACGGCTCGAAGCGCGCCACCTTGTCGCCCTCGGTCACTTCGATGGGACGGGTGATGCGGATGAAACGCTTGGGGGCATCCTGCTCGGCAATGCCGGCGGACTGGATCAGGAACACGAACGGGCCTGCGGAGCCGTCCATGATCGGCAGTTCGGCCGACGACAGTTCCACGTAGGCGTTGTCCACGCCCAGGCCGGCCATCGCCGACATCAGGTGTTCGACGGTCTGCACCTTGGCGCCCTCGCAGGTCAGCCCGGTGCACAGCGTGGTCTCGGTGACGAGCTCCGCGCTGGCGGGAATCTCCACCACCGGCTCCAGGTCGACGCGCCGGAACACGATGCCGGTATTCACGGGAGCCGGGCGCAGAGTCATGTAGACCTTTTCGCCGCTGTGCAGCCCCACGCCCGTCGCGCGGATCACGTTCTTGAGGGTGCGTTGCTGGGCCATTCGAAGGAATCGCAGGTGGGGGGAACCTGAGCGGGCAGCGAGAATATCACGCAGACCACTGAATCTTAACGGAAGAACCGGTCTGTCCCACCCCTGCAACAACGGAATGCTACGGCCGTCGAGAAAGGGCTGCCGGACCGGCGAAGGTCCGGCAGCGAAGGGACATGGCGATGAAACGGCACATCATCTGCGCCCTCCCCTGTTTACGGGGGAGGGTTCCACTTCTACGTGATCAGTCCGCCTGGCGGCGCAGGAACGCCGGGATGTCCAGGTAGTCCGGCGGCAGGTCGGCCGCGATCGGGGCCGATACCGGCGCGGACGATGCCGGCGCAGCCGACCCACGACGCAGGCCCATGCCGCTGGTGGCGGCGCTGATCGGGTCCACGGCGAAGCCGTCGTCGATCGCCATCCCGGTGGTGGCGTCGCGGACCAGCTTGATCGGCGCACGCATCGGCTCGCGCAGGTCGCTGCCACGGCCGACCGGCTGGCGGGCGGCATTGCGGTTCAGGCCGGTGGCCACCACGGTCACGCGCACTTCGTCCTGCATGTCCGGATCCAGCACGGTGCCGACCACCACGGTGGCGTCTTCCGAGGCGAAGCCTTCGATGGTGCGGCCCACTTCGTCGAACTCGGCCATGGTGAAGTCCGGACCGGCGGTGATGTTGACCAGGATGCCGTTGGCGCCGTTGAGGTTGACGTCGTCCAGCAGCGGGTTCTGGATGGCGGCTTCGGCGGCGGCCTGCGCGCGATCATCGCCGCGTGCAGAGCCGGTGCCCATCATGGCCAGGCCCATCTCGCTCATCACGGTCCGCACGTCGGCGAAGTCGACGTTGATCAGGCCCGGGCGGACGATCAGATCGGCGATACCCTGCACGGCGCCGAGCAGCACGTCGTTGGCGGCGCGGAAGGCCTGGATCATCGTCGCGTTGCGGCCCAGCACGGTGATGAGCTTCTCGTTGGGAATCGTGATCAGCGAATCGCAGTGGTGGCTCAGTTCCTCGATGCCCTTCAGCGCGACCTGCATGCGGCGACGGCCTTCGAACGGGAACGGCTTGGTGACCACGGCCACGGTCAGGATGCCCATCTCCTTGGCCAGCTGTGCCACCACCGGTGCAGCGCCGGTACCGGTGCCACCGCCCATGCCGGCGGTGATGAACACCATGTCGGCGCCATCAAGGGCGTCGATGATGCGCTCGCGGTCTTCCAGCGCGGCCTGGCGGCCGACTTCCGGATTCGCACCCGCACCCAGGCCCTTGGTGACGTTGCTGCCGAGCTGCAGCTGCAGCTTGGCGCCGCAGTTCTTGATCGCCTGCGAGTCGGTGTTGGCGGTGATGAACTCCACGCCATCGACGCTGCCGTTGACCATGTGCGCCACGGCGTTGCCACCGCCGCCGCCCACACCCACGACCTTGATCACCGCATTCGGGGCCATCTTTTCAACCAGTTCGAAATGTGCCATGTCCTTGTCCTCGTTTATTTAGTTATGTGTTGCTGGGTGGAACGAACGTCGTGATGCCTTTCACTTCGCGGAGGATGTCGCCTCACTCAGAACTCGCCGCGATACCAGTTCTGCAGTTTCTTGAACCAGCTGCCCGCCTTGCCCGTGGGCAGCGACGGACGCCGGGGATGTTCGATCTGGCTGCCCATCAGCAGCAGGCCGACGCCGGTGGCATGCACCGGGTTGCCGACCACTTCGCCCAGGCCGGTGACGTGCTGCGGAATGCCGACGCGCACGGGCATCTGCAGCATTTCCTCGGCCAGTTCGACCACGCCTTCCATCTTCGATGCGCCACCTGTCAGCACCATGCCGGCGCGCACGCGCTCCTCGAACCCGGAGCGGCGCAGTTCCGCCTGCACCATCTCGAAGATTTCCTCGTAACGCTGCTGCACCGCCTGCGCCAGCGCATGGCGCGGCAGGCGGCGCGGCGGGCGGTCGCCGACGCTGGGCACCTGGATGCTTTCTTCCGCCGTCGCCAGCTGCGCGAGCGCGCAGGCGTAGCGCACCTTGATCTGCTCGGCTTCCGGCGTGGGCGTGCGCAGCATGTGCGCGATGTCGTTGGTCACCTGGTCGCCGGCGATGGGCAGCGAGGCCGTGTGGCAGATCGCGCCCTGCACGAACACCGCCAGATCGGTGGTGCCCGCGCCCATGTCGACCAGCACCACGCCGAGCTCGCGTTCGTCGCTGGTCAGCACGGCGACGCTGGAGGCCAACGAGGAGAAGATCAGGTCGTCGATCTGCAGGCCGCAGCGCTGCACGCACTTGCTGATGTTGGCGGCGGCCGACTGTGCGCAGAACACCAGGTGCGCGTCCACTTCCAGACGCACGCCGGTCATGCCGACCGGATTGCGGATGCCTTCCTGCGAGTTGTCCAGCTTGTACTCGCGCGGGATGGCATGGAGGATTTTCTGGTCGGCCGGGATGGCGACGGCCTTGGCCGCTTCCAGCACGCGGTCCAGGTCGCCCCAGGTCACTTCGCCGTCGCGGATCGGCACGATCCCGGGCGAGTTGCGGCACTGCACGTGGTTGCCGGAGATCGACGCGTACACCGAGCGGATCTCGCAGCCGGCCATTAGCTCGGCCTCCTCGATCGCGCGCTGGATGGACTGCACCGTCGACTCGATGTCCACGACGACGCCGCGCTTGAGGCCACGTGACTCGTGCGAGCCGATGCCGATCACCTCGATCGGATTGCCCGGTGCGTACTCGCCGACCAGCGCCGTCACCTTGGAGGTGCCGATGTCCAGCCCGACGATCAGCGATTTGTCACCCTTGCGATTCATGTAGTGCCCTGCAGAAGACGACCTGCGACCGCGATCGGCGCAGGCAATGGAGACGGTGTGGAGGCCGGCGGCGCCGCCTTGGGCGCTTCGCCCCAGCTGAGTGCGAATCCATTGGTGTAGCGCAGGTCCGCGCGCACCAGCGGTTGTGTCTGCGCGGCCGCCAGCAGTTGCGGCAGCATCCGCGCGAAGCGGTCCAGGCGTGGACGCGCATCGGTGCGGCCGACGACCACCTGCGTGCCGTTGCCCAGCAGCAGCGACCAGCTGCCGCGCGCATCCATCACCAGCGTGGTGACGTCCAGGCCCAGCGGCGCGAACAGCTGGCGCGATTCGTTGTAGAGCGCGGTCACTTCCTGCACCTGGGAGTCCGGCCCACCCAATTGCGGCAGATCCAGGCCGGCAAGCTCCTTCGGCACTGGAAACAGGCGGCCGTGCTCGGACAGCAGTTTGTCGTTGCCCCAGCGCGCGAACGGCTTGTGCTCGGTGATGCGTACCTCCAGCACGTCCGGCCAGCGCTTGCGCACGTCCGCGCGTTCCACCCACGGCAGCCGCTCGACCGCGTGCTTGGCGTCTTCCAGCGGGACGGCGAAGAAGCCGCGCTTCGCGTAGGGCAGCACGGCGGCCTGCAACTGCGCCGCGTCCACGCGTTCGAACTCGCCCTGTACGCGCAGCCTGGACAACGGCCACCGGTCGGCGCCGATCCAGCCATTGACCACGGCCACGACCGGCAGCGCGACCAGCGCCAGCGCCAGCAACCAGGCCATGATGCGCAGGGCGGCATTCATCAGCCGGCGACCTCCGGCACGGTCTGCTCCAGGATGCGCCAACACAGTTCCTCGAAACCGATGCCGACCTGCGCCGCTTCCTTGGGCACCAGCGAGTGACTCGTCATGCCCGGCGCGGTATTGACCTCCATCAGCAGGAAGCGTCCGTCCGCGTGACGCATCACGTCGACCCGCCCCCAGCCACTGCAACCGGCGGCGCGGAAGCCCTCGAGCGCCAGTGCACGGATCTGTGTTTCCTCGGCCGCATCATCCAGGCCAGGACAGAGGTATTGCGTATCGTCGGCGATGTACTTGGCGTGGTAGTCGTACCAGCCCTGCGCCGGCACGATACGCACC
Organism: Pseudoxanthomonas sp. PXM03; assembly: GCF_014852005.1. GTDB lineage: Bacteria > Pseudomonadota > Gammaproteobacteria > Xanthomonadales > Xanthomonadaceae > Pseudoxanthomonas_A. The sequence continues at coordinate 776,221 of NZ_JACVAU010000002.1, forward strand.
GAAGGCAGTGCGAGGTCGCCCAGGACGGCCACGGTGAACTCGCCGCCGGTCAGCATCTGCTCTGCCAGCAGCTCGCCGGGGTAGGTGGATGCAAACGTCGCGGCGGGCACGAGGTCGTCTTCACCCAGGATGCGGAACACGCCGACACTGGACCCTTCCGCGCTCGGCTTCACGAACACGGGGAAGCCCAAGGTGCGGACCGCTGCCGCGAGGTCGCCACCCGGCGGAATCCGCACGAAGCCTGCGGTCGGCAGACCGGCCGCCTGCCACACCTGCTTGGTGCGGATCTTGTCCATCGTCAGCGCAGAACCCAGCACGCCCGGGCCGGTGTACGGCACCCCGAGCGACTGCAGCAGGCCCTGCAGCACGCCATTCTCGCCATCGCCGCCGTGCAGGATGTTGAACACCCTGTCGACCTTGCCCGCGCGGATCGCTTCGATGAGGGCCGGCACGCCATCGACGCCGAACGCCTGCACGCCGCGCGCCAGCAGCGCCGCCAACACGTTCTGGCCCGAGTTCAACGACACTTCGCGTTCGCTGGACACGCCACCCATCAGCACGGCGACGCGACCGAAACGGGCGGGATCCTTGAAGCGCGGCGGTTGCACGGTCACGGTGGTCATGCCGGGTCCTTCGCGGTGAAGCCATGCGCGGCGATGTGTTGCGACATGTGGCCGATGTCACCGGCCCCCATCAGCAGCAACAGGTCGCCGTCCTGCAGCACGTCCGGCAGCACGTCGACCAGGTCCGCGACCTGGCTGACCACCACGGGCTCGTTGCGGCCACGCGCACGGATGGCGCGCGCCAGCGATTTCGAGTCGGCGCCTGCGATCGGCTGCTCACCGGCGGGGTACACCTCGCTCAGCACCAGCGCATCGACCTCCGACAGGACCGCGGCAAACGCATCGAACTGGTCGCGCGTGCGGCTGTAGCGGTGCGGCTGGAAGGCCACGACCAGCCGCTTGTGCGGCCAGCCACCGCGTGCGGCGGCGAACACCGCCGCCAGTTCCTTCGGATGATGGCCGTAGTCATCGACGAGCTGCACGCGCGCGCCCTGCGGCGTGGCGATCTCGCCCAGGTCGTTGAAGCGGCGACCGATGCCGGCGAACTTCTCCAGCGCAGCCGCGATGTTCTCCGGCGACACGCCGAGCTGCCACCCGATGGCCGCCGCTGCAAGCGCGTTCTGCACGTTGTGGCGCCCCGGCAACGCCAGGCTGACGCGGATGCTCGCGTCCTCCGGCAGGCGCAGGGTGAAATGCATGCGGCCGCCGTCCTGCTCCACGTCTTCGGCACGCACGTCGGCGTTCTCCGCGAAGCCATAGCTCATCACGTGGCGCGGCGTTTCCGCGGCAATGGCGGCGACTTCCGGATCGTCGATGCACAGCACCGCCAGGCCGTAGAACGGCAGGCGCTGCAGGAATTCGGCGAAGGCCGCCTTCACGCGTTCGAAGTCGTTGCCGTAGTTCTCGAGATGATCCGCGTCGATGTTGGTGACGATGGAGATCAGCGGATTCAGGCGCAGGAAGCTGCCATCGCTTTCGTCGGCTTCCGCCACCAGCCATTGCCCGTCGCCGAGCTTGGCGTTGGCGCCGGCCGCGAGCAGCTGGCCACCGATGACGAAGGTCGGATCCAGCCCGCCTTCGCTCAGCACGGCGGCCGTGAGACTCGTCGTGGTGGTCTTGCCGTGCGTACCGGCGACCGCGATGCCGCGACGGAAACGCATCAGCTCGGCCAGCATCGCCGCACGCGGGACGATCGGGATGCGCTGGCTGCGCGCTTCCATCAGTTCGGGGTTGTCTTGCCTGATCGCACTGGAGACCACCACGCAATCGGTGCCCAGCACGTTGGAGGCATTGTGGCCGCGCATCACGCGCGCACCGAGCGACGCCAGGCGACGGGTCGCGGCGTTGTCGGCGTTGTCCGAACCGGATACTTCATAACCCAGCGTGCACAGCACTTCCGCGATGCCGCTCATGCCGGAGCCGCCGATGCCGACGAAGTGCACGCGGCGGAACTCCTTCGCCAGGTTGCCAGTGTGTTGCAGGCGGCGCTCGCGTGCAGCAGCCATCATCATGCCTGCGTCCTCATGTTCGTTGTTTCCTCGAGAATGATGTCGGCGATGCGGTCGGCCGCATCGGTCTTCGCCAGCGCGCGCGCGGCCTGCGCCATGGCCAGGCGCTTGTCGCTGTCACCAGCCAGCTGCCGCAGCGTGGTGGCCAGCGCGTCGGCCAGCATGTCGTCCTGCTTCAGCAGTACGGCTGCGCCACGCTCGACCAGGTATTCGGCATTGCGGGTCTGGTGGTCATCGACGGCTTGCGCGAAGGGCACCAGGACACTGCCCACGCCGACCGCGCACAGCTCGGCCAGGGTCGAGGCGCCGGAGCGGCAGACCACCAGGTCAGCCCATGCGTACGCGGCCGCCATGTCGGTGATGAAGGCTTCCACGCTCGCGTCCACGCCGGCGTCCGCGTAGGCCCGGGCGGCTTCGTCGCGCAGCTTTTCGCCGCATTGGTGACGCACCTCGATGCTGCCCGCCGGCAACGTCGCGATGGCCTGCGGAACCGCGAGATTCAGCGCACGCGCGCCCTGGCTTCCGCCCAACACGAGCACGCGCAGTGGGCCACTGCGGCCCGCCAGGCGTTCGGCCGGCGGCGGCAGCACCGCGATCTCGTCCCGCACAGGATTGCCGACCACTTCCTCGCGCGACGGGAACGCACCGGGGAAACCGGTCATCACGCGGCGCGCGACCTTCACCAGCATGCGGTTGGTGAAACCCGCCGCGCGGTTCTGTTCGTGCACCAGCAGCGGCAAACCCATCAGGCGCGCGGCGACACCGCCGGGACCGGCAGCGAAACCACCGAAACTCACCACCGACCGCGGAGCGCGGCGGCGCAGCACGAAGCCTGCCGCGCGGATCGCGCGCAGCACGCGCACGGGCGCACCCAGCAACGCCAACCTGCCTTTGCCGCGCAGGCCGGTGATGGCCAGCGTGTCCAGCGGAATGTCGTGCGGCGGCACCAGGCGCGTTTCCATTGCCCCGTCCGCACCCAGCCAGACCACCGGCACGCCGCGCGCGCGCAACACCTTCGCCACGGCCAGCGCGGGGAAGATGTGGCCGCCGGTACCACCGGCCATGATCATGACGGGAGCGCCCGCACTACTCATGCAATCCTCTCGAACGTGGGCTCGACGCGTTGCTGCAGGCGGCTGGTGCCACGCAGCGTCTGCGAGAACGAAGCGGTCGCGGCAGGCACTGGGCGCGGATCGACCGGCGCAGGCGAATCACCCGCGCCCTGGATCACTTCCCCGCGCAGCGCGACCTGGCGCTGCGTACGCTCCAGTTCGTAGGACACGCGCAGCAGCAGGCCCATCGCCACGCAGGTCATCAGGATGCTGGAGCCGCCCGATGAGATCAGCGGCAGGGTCAGGCCCTTGGTCGGCAGCAGGCCCAGGTTCACGCCCATCGACACGAAGCTCTGCATGCCGATCCACAGCGCGACGCCGAATGCGATGTAACCCGCGAAGTGCCTGCGCATTTCCACGCAGCGCAGGCCGATGACGAAGGCGCGCCCCACCAGCAGCGCGTACAGCGCCACCACCAGGCAAACGCCCACGAAGCCAAGCTCTTCGCCGATCACCGAGAAGATGAAATCGGTGTGCACTTCCGGCAGATAGTTGAGCTTGAGCACCGAACCGCCGAGGCCGATGCCGCCCCACTCGCCGCGACCGATCGCCATCAGCGCATTGGTCAGCTGGTAGCCGCTGCCGAACGGGTCGGCCCAGGGATCGGAGAACGAGGTCAGCCGGCGCATGCGGTATGGCTCGGCGATTGCGATCACCGCAAGGATCGGCAGGCCCACCAGCACCGGACCGAACATGCGCGGCATGTTGACGCCACCGAGCACCAGCATGCCGGCGGTGATCGCCAGCAGCAGCGAGGACGAACCGAAGTCCGGCTGCATCAGCAGCAGCGCGACCAGGACCACCACCACGCCCAACGGCTTGAGCATCGCGGCCCACGTTGCGTTGACCTCGTCGCGGAAGCGCACCAGGTAGCTGGCCAGCCAGACGATGAAGAAGACCTTCACCGCTTCCACCACCTGGAAGTTGGACACGCCCAGGTTGATCCAGCGGTGCGCGCCCTTCACGCTCACGCCCAGCCCGGGCACGAACACGAGCAGCAGCAACACCACGCACCCCAACAGCAGCAGGTGGTTGCGCGCCTCGATGCTCTTCAGCTCGGTACGCATCACCCACCACGCCAGTCCCGCGCCGGCGACGAGGAACATGCCGTGGCGGACCAGGTAGTAGAACGGATTGCCATGCTGGTAGATCGACGCCGACGCCACCATCACCACACCCAACGACGCCAGCGCCAGCATGGCGCCGAGCAACCAGGGGTCGAAGCGGCCCCCGATGGCTTCAAGACGTGTGGCCTGGCGCGGCGTGTCGTTCATCAGCGCACCTTCAACGTGGCCAGGCCGACCAGGACCAGCACAACGGAGATGATCCAGAAGCGCACGATCACGCGCGGCTCCGGCCAGCCCTTCAGTTCGAAGTGGTGGTGGATCGGCGCCATGCGGAACACGCGCTTGCCGGTCAGCTTGAACGACGCCACCTGGATCATCACCGACAGCGTCTCGATGACGAAGATGCCGCCCATGATCACCAGCACCAGCTCCTGGCGCACGATCACCGCGATGGTGCCCAGCACGGCGCCGAGCGCCAGTGCGCCGATGTCGCCCATGAACACCATCGCCGGATACGTGTTGAACCACAGGAAGCCCAGGCCGGCGCCCGCGATGGCCGCGCAGATGATCGTCAGCTCGCCCGCGCCCGGCACCTGCGGGATCTGCAGATAGCTGGAGAACACCGCGTTGCCCGAGGCGTAGGCGAACACGCCCAACGCACAGGCCACCAGCACCGTGGGCATGATCGCCAGGCCATCCAGGCCATCGGTCAGGTTGACGGCGTTGGAGAAACCCACGATCCAGAAGTACGCAATGGCGACGAAGCTGATGCCCGCCAGCGGCAGCGCGATCGACTTGAAGAACGGCACGTAGAAGGTCGTGGCCGCCGGCACGTCGGCATACAGATAGAGATACAGGCCGGCGGCAAGGCCGAAGATCGACTGCAGCAAGTACTTCCAGCGCGACTTCAGGCCGTTGGGGTCGCGCTTGACGATCTTGATCCAGTCGTCGTACCAGCCGATGGCGCCAAACGTCGCCATCACCAGCAGCACCACCCATACGTACTTGTTGCGCAGGTCGCCCCACAACAGTACCGACAGCAGTACCGTCACCAGGATCAGCGCGCCGCCCATCGTCGGCGTGCCGGCCTTGGAGAAGTGCGACTGCGGGCCGTCCTTGCGGATCGGTTGCCCGCCCTTCAACTGGCCGAGCTTGCGGATCACCGCCGGGCCGAGCCACAGCGACAGGAACAGCGACGTGAGCGCAGCGAGAATGCCGCGGAACGTCAGGTAGCCGAACAGGCCGAAGAAATTCTCCAGGCTCTGCAACCAGCGAGCCAGCTCAAGCAACATGCGATGTGTCCTCCCCGGTGGACAGCAAGATGGCGACGATCCGGTCCATCGCGCTGCCACGCGACCCCTTGACCAGGCAGCGCACACCGGGCCGCAGCTCGACGCCCAGGGCATCGGCCAGCGCAGCATGGCTGTCGAACGGATGCGCGCCTTCACCGAAGGCGACGGCAGCGGCGGCACTGAGCGGACCCAGCGTGTACAGGCGACGGATCCCGGCGGCCTTGGCGCGACGACCGGCATCGGCATGCAGCGCCTCGGCATCGTCGCCCAGCTCGCGCATGTCCCCGAGTACCAGCCACCCTTCGCCACCGGCCTGCGCACTCGCCGCGGCCAGCGTGTCGATGGCGGCCACCAGCGAGCCAGGATTGGCGTTGTAACTGTCGTCGATCACCACCGCGCCATTGGCGAGCGCGTGCGCCACCTGGCGACCCGCCACCGGCTGTGCGGCCGACAGGCCCTCGGCGATGATGGCGAGTGACACGCCGCAAGCCATCGCAATGCCGGCGGCCGCCAGCGCATTCAGCACGTTGTGCCGGCCCGGCAGGTGCAGGCTCACGCCCACCTCGCCGTGCGGAGCGACCAGTACGAAATCCGAGCCCTCCGCCGTTGCGTGGATATCGCGCGCGGAGAGGTCGGCCGTGGTCTCCAGGCCGAAGCGCAGGATCCGGCGATCCGGCACGCGGCTGGCGAAGTACTCGGCGAAGGCATCGTCGGCGTTGATCACCGCGGTACCGTCGGCGGGCAAGGCGTCGTAGATGGCGCCCTTGGTCTCCGCCACGCCCATCAACGAGCCCATGCGCTCCAGATGGGCGGCAGCGATGTTGTTCACCAGCGCCACTTCCGGCGTCACGATGTCGGTCAGGTAGGCGATGTCGCCCGGCTTGCCCGCACCCATTTCGTAGACCGAGAAGTCGGCATCGTCGGGCGCGTCGATGACGGCCATCGGCAAGCCGACCTCGTTGTTGCGGTTGCCGGGATTGAAGTAGGTGACGCCAGCGCGCTGCAGGATGGAGACCACCAGCGTCTTGACCGTGGTCTTGCCGTTGCTGCCGGTGATGGCCACGGTCTTCTCCACCCGGTCGCGCTGCAGGCCGGCGGCGATGCGCGCGATCGCCAGCAGCGTGTCCGGCACGACGACCTGCGGCACGTCGACCTTCACCTCATGGTCGACCAGCACGGCGGCAGCGCCGCGCATGGACGCGTCGTAGGCGAAATCATGTCCATCGAACCGCTCGCCGCGCAGGGCGACGTACAGGCTGCCCGGCACCAGCGTGCGCGTGTCGTGGGTCAGCGAGCCGATCACGAGGTCATCGCCCAGCAGTTCACCGCCCGCCCAGTGCGCCAACAGGGAAAGGGGAAGACGCTTCATCGGCGCTCCTCCAGTGCCTGACGCGACACGGCGGTGTCATCGAACGGGTGCTTCACGCCATGGATTTCCTGGTAAGGCTCGTGACCCTTGCCTGCGACCAGCACGATGTCGTCGGCGCCGGCCTGCGCGATCGCTTGCGCGATCGCCTGTGCGCGGTCGCGCTGCACCGTGACGGCGTCCGGACGGGAGAAGCCCGCCATGATGTCCGCCACGATGCGGTCGCCATCTTCGGTGCGCGGATTGTCGTCGGTGACCACCACCACGTCCGCCAGGCGCTCGGCAATCGCGGCCATCTGCGGACGCTTGCCCGCGTCGCGATCGCCGCCGCAGCCGAACACGCAGAAGAGCCTGCCCTGCACGTGGTCGCGCAGGCTGGCCAGCGCCTGTTCCAGCGCGTCCGGCGTGTGCGCGTAGTCGATGACGACCAGCGGGCGAAGGTTGCCTGCGGCATCGCTGTCGCCGCCGAGCCGGTTCATCCGGCCATGGATCGGCGCCAGGCGCGACAGCGTGCGCGCGATGTCGGCCGTGGTATCGCCCAGTGCATGCAGCGCGCCGGCGACCGCCAGCAGATTGTCCACGTTGAAGCGCCCCAGCAGGCGCGACTGCACGGGCTGCACGTCGTCGCCGACGACCAGTTCGAACGCGATGCCGTTACCGTCCAGGCGCAGCGCATCCGCACGCACGCTGGCCTCGGCCTGCCCGCGCGAGCTCACGCCGATGCGCTGCAAGCCATGCGGCAGGCGCGCGAACAGGTCGCGCCCGTAGGCATCGTCGAGATTGACCACGCCAGCCTTCAGGCCGGCACGGAAGAACAGCAGCGACTTCGCGGCGCCGTAGCGTTCCATGTCGCCGTGGTAGTCCAGATGGTCGCGGGTGAGGTTGGTGAACACCCCGACATCGAAATGCACGGCGTCCACGCGGCCCTGGTCCAGCGCATGCGAACTGACTTCCATCGCGACGGCCTTGGCGCCGGCGTCGCGGAACTGCGCCAGCAGCGCATGCATCTGCAGCACCAGCGGCGTGGTGAAGCCGGTGGGCACCACTTCGCCGTACATGCCGGCGCCCAGGGTGCCCACGGTCGCGCAGCGCACGCCGCGCAGGTGCCACGCCTGCGCCAGCAGCTGTACGGTCGATGTCTTGCCGTTGGTGCCGGTGACGCCGACCATCTTCATGTCGTGCGACGGCGCCGCGTGGAAGCGGTCGGCCATGACGCCCATGCGCGCGCGCAGGCCGGGCACCGCGATCGCATCGCGCGGCGCCTCCAGTCCGTCCGGCACCGGCGGCTCGAACAGGATCGCGCTGGCGCCGTTTTCCTTCGCCTGTGCGGCGAAGTTCAGGCCATGCGCACCGAACCCGGCGATGGCGACGAAGGCATCGCCCGGCTGCACGCTGCGGCTGTCCAGCGTCAGGCCACGCACGACGATGTCGCGCGGCACCTCCACGTCGGGCAGCAGTTCGGCCAGGGCCATCATCCGCCTCATCGCGTCGCCCCTGTCGCCGGCAACACGGCCCGCGGGGCGTCGAACGCGGACGGGTCCATCGTGTCGACGGCGTCGTCGACGAGGGCCGCCGGCACGGGTGCGCTGCCTCCGTTGGGCTTCTGCGTGTTCCTGGCCTGCGCGGCGAGCCACGCCTCGATGTCATCCGGCGGCACGTCCATCAGGCGCAATGTTCCGTCCATCACGTCGTGGAATACGGGGGCGGCGACCAGGCCGCCGTAATAGCCGCCTTCCTGCGAGTCGTTGATCACCACGACGGCGGCGAAACGCGGATTGCTGGCGGGCACCAGGCCGGCGAAGAACGACGCGTAGCGACCTTTCGCATAGCCGCCGCCGGACGCGATGCGGGCCGTACCGGTCTTGCCCGCCACCCGATAGCCGAGCACGCCGGCACGCTTGGCGCCACCCTCGGTCACCACGGTTTCCATCATGCCGACGACTTCGCGCGCGATCGCCGGATCCAGCACCTGCGGCGCTTCGCCCCGCTGACCCTTCACGAACGTCGGCGTCACCAGCCGGCCGCCATTGCCCAGCGCCGAGTAGGCGCGCGCGATCTGCAGCGGCGTGACCGCCAGGCCGTAGCCGTACGACATGGTCGCCTTCTGCAGGCCATTCCAGCGATCCGGCGGCGCCAGCATGCCGGCGGACTCGCCCGGGAAGCCGCTGCCGGGCTTCTGGCCGTAGCCGAAGCTGTGGATGCTCTCGTAGAAGTAGGCATTCGGGAGCTTCTCTGCAATCTTGATCGAGCCGATGTTCGAGCTCTTGGTGATGACGCCCGTGACGGTCAGCACGCCGTTGTTCCGGGGAACATCCCTGATGGTGTAGCGGCTGTTCAACGCCATGTAGCCCGGATTGGTGTTGATCAGCGTCGAGGGCGTGACCACGCCCGCCCTCAATGCCGTCGACACGGTCAAGGGCTTCATCGTCGAGCCCGGCTCGATCATGTCGGTCAGGGCGCGGTTGCGGCGCGCGTCCGGCTTCACCCGCTCGATCGCGTTGGGGTTGTAGGTCGGCAGGTTGACCATCGCCAGCACTTCACCGGTGGCCACGTCCATGATCACGATCGAGCCGCTGCTGGCCTGGTGCTCGAGCAGTGCATTGCGCAGCTCGCGGTGCGCGAGGTACTGGATACGGCGGTCGATGCTGAGCGTCAGGTCCTTGCCCGGCTGTGCGGAGCGGATCAGGTCGACGTTCTCCACGATGCGGCCACGGTTGTCGCGGATCACCTTCTGGGCACCGGGCGTGCCGCTGAGCCATTCGTCGAACGCCAGCTCCAGGCCTTCCTGGCCGCGGTCGTCGATGTTGGTGAAGCCGAGCACGTGGGCCATCGCCGGCCCCTGCGGATAGAAGCGGCGGAATTCGCGCTGCGAGAACACGCCGGGAATCTTGTGCGCCAGGATCCGCTGCGCCTCGTCCGGATTGATCCGGCGCTTGAGGTACAGGAATTCCTTGTCGGCCTTCTGCGACAGGCGGTTGGTCAGGTGGTCGACCGGCACGCCCAGCGCCTTCGCCAGCTCGGGCAGACGATCCGGCGCCTTCAACAGCTCCTGCGGATTGCCCCATACCGATTCCACCGGGGACGACACCGCGACCGGCTCACCATTGCGGTCGGTGATCATGCCGCGCGAGGTGGGGATGGGGATCTCGCGCAGGAAGCGCGCATCGCCCTGCCGCTGGTAGAAGTCGTGGTTGATCAGCTGCACATAGGCTGCGCGACCGACCAGGCTGATCGAGCACAGGCCCATCGCGCCCAGCACCAGCGCAAGGCGTCCGCGAAGGTTGAACCGGGCGCGGTTGCGGTTTTTCGCGGGCGCGGCGTTCATGGCCTGATCACCACCACGTCAGCCGTCTCGGGGAACTTCATGCCCAGGCGGACGCGTGCCACCTGGTCGATGCGCGTGGCCTCGGCGACGGTGGCCTGCTCCAGCTGCAGGCGGCCGAACTCGACGTTCAGTTCGTCGCGGGCACGCTCCAGCCGCGTGACTTCATCGAACAGCACGCGGTGGCGATGGCGCGCGTACACCACGCCGATCGCCGAGGCGATGCTGGCCAGCACCAGCACAATCAGCAGGAAGCGGGTCATGCCGCCACCTCCAGCTTCTCCGCCACGCGCAACACCGCGCTGCGTGCGCGCGGGTTGGAAGAGACTTCGTCGGGTTCGCCCTTCTGTCCACTGCCGATCGCACGCAGCGTGGGCACGAAGGTGTCCGCCACGGGCAGGCGTCGATTGGCCGGCGGCGCCTTCGCATGCCGGTTGATGAACTGCTTGACGATGCGGTCTTCCAGCGAATGGAAGCTGATCACCGCCAACCGGCCGCCCACCTTGAGCCGCGCCAGCGCGGCGTCCAGCCCGACCTCGAGATCGGCCAGTTCGCGATTGATGTGGATGCGGATGGCCTGGAAGCTGCGCGTGGCCGGATGGATCTTGTCGCCGCGCGGCATCACCGACGCGATCGCGGCGGCCAGGTCGGCGGTACGCACGAACGGCTGGGTGGCGCGGCGCGCGACGAGGGCGCGCGCGATGCGGCGGCTCTGCTTCTCTTCGCCGTAGGTCCAGAGGATGTCGGCGATCTCGCGCTCTTCGGCGCGTGCGATCCAGTCGGCGGCGCTTTCGCCGGCATCGGGATCCATGCGCATGTCCAGCGGACCATCCTTGCCGAAGCTGAAGCCGCGCTCGGCGACATCGAGCTGGGGCGACGACACGCCCAGGTCGAGCAGCACGCCATCCAGGCCTGCGGCGGTTTCATCCCACTGAGCGAGCGAGGCGAAGCTGCCGCGGAAGATCGACACGCGCGCGTCGCCCGCGAACATCTGTTCGGCATGCGCGATCGCGTCGGGATCCTTGTCCATCAACAGCAGCCGGCCTCCCGGGCCGAGTTGTTGCAGCACGCCGCGCGCGTGGCCTCCGCGCCCGAAGGTGCCGTCCAGGTATGTTCCGTCCCCTTTCACCTGCAGCCCTTCCATGACCTGCGTGTACAACACCGGCAAGTGCAGCGCTGGGAGGTGACCGGCCGGCGCGGACTGCCGCTTGCCGTCACCCTTGCTCACAAGCGCAGCTCGAGCATGTGTGCGCTCAGATCGTCGTCAGTGAGGGTCTGACGGATCTGCGCGTGGTGCGCCTGTTCGCTCCAGAGTTCGAACTTCTCGCCCATGCCCAGCAGCACGGCCTTCTTCTCGATGCCCACCGCACTGCGATGACTGGCCGGGATGCTGATGCGCCCATTGCCGTCCAGTTCCACGGGCGAGGCGGCACCGACCAGCTTCAGTTGCAGGTTGCGGTGCGCGCGCTGGGTGCTGGGCAGCTTGTTGACGTCATCGCGTACGCGCTGCCAGACCTGTTCCGGGTAGAGATAGAGGCTGCCGGCTTCGAAGGGGTTGTAGGTGATGACCAGGCGATTGCCACACTCGCGCGCGACGAGGTCGCGGTACGCGGTGGGCACCGCGAGCCGTCCCTTGTCGTCCACTGTGATGGCGGTCTCACCCTGAAACACGGCCCCTGCCTTCCCGGTTCGCTAAAAGAGCGATCAATTGAACCACGGAAAACCACTAAAAACCCGGTTTTCCCTCCGTTACCCACCTTAGCACTGCGCACAGGGTTGTCAACAGGAAAGCGGACGGGAAATCGCTTGGCGGATCAATGGCTTGCAGCAAACTTCAGAGACTTGTTCAAGCCTTATCCACAAGTTGCTGTTTCGTCTCAAATTTTGAGATTGAGGAAGGATTCAGTGAGGTGATCGTCGTTTCACATATCGGCTGGCGACGACGCTGGGGCCGGAGTGGAACTGCGCAAACCGCCGGTCCAGAATCCTCCCCATGTGCCTGGTCGCGCTCGCCTGGAACGTCCATCCCCGCTGGCGGCTGCTGCTGGCGGGCAACCGTGATGAGTTCCACGGGCGCCCGACCGCAGCGCTGGCCGCCTGGGCGGAGGTGCCGGGCGTTCTGGCGGGCCGCGATCTCCAGTCGGGCGGCACCTGGGCCGGCGTGGACCAGCAGGGCCGGATGGCGGTGGTGACCAATGTGCGCGACCCGGCCATCCAGGTGCCGGGAGCGCCCTCCCGGGGCCACCTGGCGGCGGGATTCCTGGGCTCGCGCGACGGCGCCGACCATCGCGCGGCGGGTCTGCTGACAGCGGCGGAAGGGTTTGCCCCGTTCAATCTGGTGCTGGCCGATGCGGTCGCATGCGAATACGTCAGCAACTACCCCACTCCACGCCGGATCGCCCTGGCGCCCGGCCTGCACGCCGTCTCCAATGGGGACCTGGACGAACCCTGGCCCAAGACGATGGCCCTGAAGGAACGACTGGCCGCGTGGGTCGCCGCCGGGGAAGATGACGTGACGCCCTTGTGGCGCGCCCTGTCGGACGAAACCCGCGCGCCGGATGCGCGCCTGCCGGACACTGGTGTTGGGCGGGACCTGGAGCGAATGCTCTCGTCCGCCTTCATCCGTGACGCCCGCTACGGCACCCGCGCCAGCACGCTGATCGCCATCGACCACGGAGGACATGGCTGGATAAGCGAGCGCCGGTTCGGTCCGGAGGGGGTGTTCGAGGGGGAGACGACGTTGCGGATAGGAACGGGCGCGTAGTCGACCCTTCCACGCCTGAAGTCGTGCGGTCGCGACTGACGTTGCTCCTACAAGGAAAAACAGCGGGTACCTGCTTACCAGCCCCCTGAGTCAGGGGGCGATCCGCACCGCAGGTGCGGATGGGGGTGTGGCGGCGACGGCCTGGGGCCCAAAGTTCGCGCGCGAACTTTGGGAGCTTCATCGCGCGTCGCGCGATGAAGCTGGCGGCGGAGCCGGCCGGTAAGCCGGGTTCTGTCGTGGACAGTCATTCCTCTAGGCGCAACGTCACCGTTACGCTCAAGCAACCTACCCGGACCCGACGCGGGCCGCGCCATGAGGTCCCTATTTGGTCTTGCTCCCGGTGGGGTTTGCCGTGCCGGTCCGTTGCCGGACTCGCGGTGCGCTCTTACCGCACCATTTCACCCTTGCCGTCCTGCCGAAACAGTCTTAGGCGGTATCTTTCTGTTGCACTTTCCGTCGGCTCGCGCCGCCCAGGCGTTACCTGGCACCGTGCCCTGTGGAGCCCGGACTTTCCTCGGCATTGTTTCCAATGACGCGACTGTCTGGCCGGCTCCGCCGCGTGCATTGTCGCACAGCTGCCGCCCCCGCCCCGTCGCGAATGATCAGGGGAATGCGTGCAGCAACAGGCCCAATAAAGGCATCCCCAGCACGACCCACGCCATCGGCACCCGCCTCGCCAGCGCGGCGATGCCCGCAACCACGGCTACCACGTCCCATGCCCCGGATACCGCTTCCGTCCAGAGCGGATCGTAAAGCGCTGAAAGCAGCAGCCCCACGACCGCCGCATTGATGCCCGCCAGGACGCCACGCATGCGCGGCAGCGCCACGATGCGGTGCCAGAACGGCAGCACCCCGATGACCAGCAAGAACGAGGGCAGGAAGATGGCGACCAGTGCCAGCAAGCCGCCGGCCCACCCGCCGGATCCAGCGCTCATGGACGCGCCCAGGTAGCCGGCAAAAGTGAACATCGGTCCAGGCACCGCCTGCACAGCACCGTAGCCCGCGATGAAGGCGTCCTGCGCCAACCAGCCCGGCGCGACCACACCCGATTGCAACAACGGCATCACCACGTGCCCGCCGCCAAACACCAGCGCGCCCGCGCGATAGAAAAGACCGAACACGTCGGCGGAAGAACCTGGCCCGGACAGCCACCACGGCAGCATAAGCAACGCGGTGAACACCACCAGCGCGACGACGCCCACCCGGCGCGAGGGTACGCCACGCATCGATGGCGTCGGCGCACTCTTCAGGTCCCGCCTCAACGCCAGCCCCGCCACCGCACCCGAGACGATGACGGCCAGTTGCATCCATGCCGCCGGCCACGCGACCAGCACCGCCGCGCACCCCAGCATCAGCAGCCACGTGGCCGCATTCCGGCAGAACGCACGCGCCATTCCCCATGTCGCATGCGCAACCACGGTCACCGCCAGCAGCTTGAGTCCATGGACCAGGCCCTCCGGGATCTCGCCCCACCCTTGCGAGATGCCGGCACCCAGGCCGATCATCAGCAGTGCGGAAGGAAGGGTGAAGCCACACCAGGCCGCGAGCGCACCGGGAAGACCTGCACGGCCCAGGCCGACCACCATGCCCACCTGGCTGCTGGCCGGCCCTGGCAACAGTTGGCACAGCGCGACAATGTCCGCGTACCCGGCCTCGTCCAGCCAGCGACGACGCACCACCAACGCCTCGCGGAAGTAGCCAAGATGGGCGATCGGCCCGCCGAACGAGGTCAGCCCGAGACGCAGGAAAACAAGAAAGACGCGCCACGCTTCCATGGCGTCAACGAGGCTTGCGCCACGCCATCAGTCTTCCGCCTTCATTCCGTACAGCGCCTTGCGCGGCGCGCCGGTGATCTCGGCTGCCAGCTTGGCGGCCGCCGATGGCGGCAGGTGCGCGTTGAGCAGGGCATAGACACGGCGCCCCTCCACCAGTTGCGCACTTTCATCGTCCGCGGCGCCCTGCACCATCACCACGAACTCCCCCTTGCGCTGGTTGTCATCGGCATCGACCCGCGCCTGCAGCTCGGCGAGCGTGCCATCCAGCACGGTCTCGAACAGCTTGGTCAGCTCACGCGCGATCACGGCAGGACGGTCTGCGCCAAAGGCCATGCCCATGTCCGCGAGGGATTCGGCGATGCGGTGCGAGGACTCATAGAACACCAGCGTGCGCGCCTCGCCCGCCAGGCGCTGCAGTTGCTCCCGCCGCGCGGACGCCTTGGCAGGCAGGAAGCCTTCAAACGTGAACCGGTCACTCGGCAGCCCGGCCACACTCAGCGCCGCGATTGCCGCACACGCGCCCGGCAAGGGACTGACCTTGATGCCCGCCGCACGCGCCGCACGCACCAGGCGGAAACCCGGATCGCTGACCAGCGGCGTGCCGGCATCGCTGACCAGCGCCAGCGAGTCGCCGGCCAGCAGGCGTTCGACCACGCGTTGCGACAGGGCGTCCTCGTTGTGCTCGTGCAGCGCCAGCAGGGGCGTGGAAACACCGAAATGCGACAGCAACTGGCCGCTGCGCCGGGTGTCTTCGGCGCAGATCGCCGCGACGTTGCGGAGTGTCTCCAGCGCGCGCGGCGTGAGGTCGCCGAGATTGCCGATCGGCGTGGCGACGATGAACAGGGTTCCGGCAGGCATTCCAGTGGGGCTCGATGGCTGAGGGTAGAATCGTAGCCGGTTCCCCTGCCCGATCGCCGATGCCGCCCATGAACCCGCCTGTTGCAAGCAAGCTTTCCGTACGCATCCGCCCCGCAAGGGCCCTGCTCGCGCTGCTGCTGGCCGCGTTGCTGGCCAGTTGCGCCACCACGCCCGGCGCCGGACCCACCGCATCGGCAGTGCGTTTCGCCCCGGCGTTCGGCAATGCCGCGGCGCTGGCCCGGCAGGATGCCACCCTGAGCGGGCAGGCACGCAGCGACAATGCGCGCGAGATCGACCGCCTGCTCGCCACGCTGGACGATGCCACGCTCGCTCGCGACGCCGCCGCATTGCAGGCCGGCGATCCGCTGTACAACTTCGCCGGTCGCGCGCTGCAGCGCCGCGGCCTGCCGCTGCCGCGCCCGTTCGATCGCGGCACGCAATGGCATTTCGATGCGGGCAACCGCCCGCCTGCGGATTCCGACGGCTACCGCCCCCCGATGAAAGTGGCCGTCCTGCTTCCACTTTCCGGCACCCTCGCCACCGCCGCTGCACCCGTGCGCGACGGCCTGCTGGCGGGTTACTACGGCGAACACCGCCGCCGCCCCGAAGTTCAGTTCTACGACACCACCGGCACGGCAGCGGGTGCGACCGCCGCGTACGCGCGCGCAGCGGCCGAAGGCGCCGATTTCGTGATCGGCCCGCTCGGCCGCGACGAAGTCAGTGCGCTCTTCCAGCAACCGCAGCTCGCTGTCCCGATGCTGGTGCTGAATCGCGGCGTGGTGGCACCGCCGGACGGCAAGGCCGGCTTCTCGCTGGCCCCGGAAGACGATGGATTGGCCGCCGCGGAGTATCTGCTGGCCCGAGAGCGCCGCATGGCGCTGATCATCGAGGGCAGCGACGACAATGGCCGCCGCGCATCCCAGGCGTTCCGCGAGCGCTTCAGCGAACGCGGCGGCAAGGTCACGCGGGTGATCAGCGTGGCGGAAAACCCCGGCGACCTGTCGACCCTCCTTGCGACCGCTTCGCAGGAGGGCGTCGATGCGGTCTTCCTGGCCGTGCGCGGCAGCACGGCGCGCGTCCTGACCCCGCAACTGGCGCTCGCCGGCCTGGGCGGCAAGACGCGCGTGGGCACTTCGCAACTGACCTCGGGCACCGGCAAGCCGGTGGAAGACATGGCGCTGGACGGCATCGCCTTCCCGACCGAAACCTGGACCTCGCGCGGCGTGCCGGCACTGCCCGCCGCCAGCGTGACCGGCGAACGCGTGCCGACCGCACGTGGTGCTGCCGCACGGCTGTTCGCGTTCGGCTATGACGCCTGGCTGCTGACGGCCTATCTGGAGAAGTTGGCGCTGGGGGCGAACACCGAGATCCGTGGCGCCACCGGGCGTCTGCAACTGGATGGCTTCGGCAACGTGGTGCGCACGCCCTCGTGGTCGGTGTTCAGTGGTGGTCAGGCCGTGCCCGTGGCGGATGGCGGTTGACCGCAGGAAACGCGGGCAAGCCGTCGAAGCAGCGGCGCGCGAGTTGCTGCGCCGCGCCGGCCTGACCGATCTGGCTGCCAACGCCCTTTACCGCGGCGGTGAACTGGATCTGGTGATGCGGGACGCCACGCGCCCCGGCACGCCGACCGTGGTGTTCGTGGAAGTGCGCTACCGCCAATCGCAGGTCTTCGGTGGAGGCGCGGCATCGGTCGATGCCGGCAAGCGCCGCCGCCTGGTGCATGCGGCCCTGCGCTTCCTCCAGGACCATCCCGCACTCGCAGATGCTCCCTGCCGGTTCGACGTGATCGACGCGCAGGGCGATCCTGCCGCACCCCGGCTCACCTGGATCCGCGACGCGTTCCGCGCCGACGAAACCTGAGCCGTGTACGCCGCGCCTACAATGACGGCGTGAATCCATCCCTGCCCACCGAACTGCACGAAGCCCTGTCCACGCGCCTGGGGGACAGCTGGCTCACCGGCGATGCCTGCCGTCCTTATGGTGGCGACGATTCGCGCCAGTGGGCCATGCCGTGGGCCGTTGCCCTGCCGCGCACGCGCGAAGACGTGCTGGCCCTGGTGCGCGCATGCCGCGCGCATCGCGTTCCCATCGTCGCGCGCGGTGCAGGCACGGGCACCACCGGCGCCGCCGTGCCTGCACAGGGCGGCGTGGTGGTCTCGTTCTCGCGCATGGACCGGATCATCGACATGCGCGCTGCCGACCGGTGCGTGGTGGTGGAACCCGGCGTGCTCAACGGCAACCTGCAACAGGCACTCGCGCCCCACGGCCTGTTCTGGCCACCCGATCCGTCCAGTGCCGACCTGTGCAGCGTGGGCGGCAACCTTGCCACGAATGCCGGCGGACCGCGCGCGGTGAAGTACGGCACCGCACGCGACAACGTGCTGGGGTTGGTCGCCGTGACCGGTGCGGGTGAACTGATCCGCTGCGGGGGCGCCTACACCAAGGACGCGACGGGTTACGACCTCACCCACCTGCTCGTCGGCAGCGAGGGCACCCTGGCGCTGATCGTGGAAGCAACCCTGAAGCTGGCGCCGCGACCACGTGCGCAGGCCGGACTGCGCGTGCTCTATCGCGACGCCGCCACGGCCGCGGCGGCGGTGTCGCGCATCATGGCGCGCCCGGCGACGCCGACCATGCTGGAATTCATGGACCGCAGCGCCATCGCGTTGATCCGGCGCAACGGCAGCGATGTGCCCGAGGCGGGTGCGATGCTGCTGGTCGAAGCCGACGGCGATGACGACACGCTGCCGTATTCGCTGCAGGCATTGGCCGACGCCGCCGAAGGCGATGGCATGCTCACGCTGGACGTCGCGCAGGACGGTACCGCACGCGACCGGTTATGGGCCGCACGGCGCGCCCTGTCGCCGGCGCTGCGCACCATCAAACCCGGCAAGATCAACGAGGACGTGGTGGTGCCGGTGTCGCGCATTCCGGATCTGGTGGCGGCAATGGAAGCACTGTCGAACGAGGCGGCGCTGCCGATCGTCGTGTTCGGCCACGCCGGCAACGGCAACCTGCACGTCAACATCATGTACGACGACGGTGACGCCGCCGAGACGGCACGCGCGCATGCGGCCTTGCCGAAGGTCTTCGCGCACGTGCTGACGCTGGGAGGCACGCTGTCCGGCGAACACGGCATCGGCCTGAGCAAGCGGGATTTCATGGCGGATGCGTTCAACGTGGCGACGCTCGATGCGATGCGTGCGGTCAAAGCCGCGCTCGACCCCGACGACATCCTGAACCCCGGCAAGGTCCTGCCACCGCGGAAGCCCGTGTAGGAGCGACGTGAGTCGCGACCGCGCCCCGACACACCTTGGGTATTCAAGGTGAAGAACGCGCCGCAGCGCGCCCGACTGGCGAACGATCGGCTTTTTCGACTGTTTGACCGCGCGGTCGCGACTTACGTCGCTCCTACAACAGCCTCAGGACTTCGCAAAGTGGTCATAACCGCGGCGCGGTGAAGACCACGGCGTGCCATCGGAACGCATCGGCTGCACCCCCTCGCCCGCCACGATGCGTCCTATCCGCGTGACCCGCAGATCAAGCTGCGAGAACACGGCGTCGATGCGTTCACGCGCATCGGCAGGTGCGGTGAAGCAGAGTTCGTAGTCGTCGCCACCGCTGGCCTGCAACGGCACGCGCGTCGCTTCATCGAACGTCGCCATCAACGCATCCGACGCCGGCAACACGTCGATGTCAACCTGCGCGCCCACGCCGCTCCGCGATGAGATATGGCCGAGATCCGCCAGCAGCCCGTCGGAAACATCGACGCAGGCGGTGGCGACGCCCCGCAGCGCGCGCCCCACTTCCACGCGTGGCGTGGGACGATCCAGTCGCGCACGCAGCGCATGAGCCGGTTCGCGGTCGAGCAGCACCAGGCCGCCCGCCGCATCGCCAAGCGTTCCGGTGACCCAGACGTCATCGCCAACGCGCGCGCCGTCGCGGCGCAAGGCGCGACCGGGCTCGACCAGACCCATCGCCGTCACCGAGATCGAAAGCGGACCCCGCGTGGTGTCACCCCCCACCAGCGCAATGCCGTGGCGCCCAGCCAGATCCAGGAAGCCATCGAGAAAGCCGTCGACCCACGCCGCATCGGACCGGGGCAACGACAGCGACAACGTGCACCATGCGGGTTCGGCACCCATCGCGGCGAGATCGGACAGGTTCACCGCCAGCGCCTTCCAGCCGATGTCGGCCGCTGCGCTGTCTTCGGGAAAATGGACGCCGGCATTCAAGGTGTCGGCGGTGACGACGAGCTGCAAGCCCGGCGGTGGCGCCAACAGCGCAGCGTCGTCGCCGATGCCGAGCACGATGTCGGCGCGCGTCCCCGCGCGGGCACGGATGCGGGCGATCAGGTCGAACTCGCCGGCACTCATGACGGCGTCAGGCGCGCGATCGCGCGAAATCGACGGCGGACTGGATCGCCGCACGTGCCTGCGGACTGTTCTTCCAGCAACTGGAACCCGTCAGCCCTGCGGCACTGGCGACGATCTCCGATGGTTCTGCGACGGCCAGCTGGCGCAGCGTAGCAATGCCCATCTGCTCCAGCCGCTGCACGACAGCAGGGCCCATCCCCTTCAACGCGAGCAACGCATCGCGCTGTTCCAGGGGGAACCGTGTGTCGCCGCCCGACACGTCAGCGCCGTGCCTGCGCCTCGGCGGGGCGCCATGCCACGGCCGCCTGGTCGAGCACGCCGTTGATGTACGTGTGCCCATGTTCGGAACCGAAACGCTTGGCGGTCTCGATGGCCTCGTTCAGCACCACGCGGTACGGCACGTCGATGCGGTGGATCAACTCGTAAGCGGCGATGCGCAGCACCGCGCGCTCGATGGGGTCGACCTCTTCGACCGTCCGGTCGAGGAACGGAAGCAGCGCCTCGTCCAGCGAGGCGCGATGCTTCACCACGCCGCGCACCAGGTCTTCGAAGTACTCAAGGTCCGCGATCTCGTGCGCCTGCTCATGCGCGAACTGCGCGATGACCTGCCCCACTTCGCCACCCGACATCTGCCACGCATAGACAGCCTGCAGCGCGCGGCGGCGCGCACGGGCACGCGTGACCGGATCGACGCCGTCCTTGCGGTGGGATTGATGATGTCGGCTCACGTCTGCTCCTGCGATTCTTGGGTTACGGCAACTGTTCCAGCAACTGCGCCATCTCGATGGCGGCCAGTGCGGCCTCTTCGCCCTTGTTGCCATGGCTGCCTCCGGCACGCGCCTCGGCATCCTCGATCCTTTCCACCGCCAGCACGCCGTTCAGCACGGGCACGCCGGAATCCAGCTGCACGCGCATCAGGCCTTCAGCGCAACCATCGGCGACGTGCTCGTAGTGGCGAGTGTCGCCACGGATCACGCAGCCCAGCGCGATGATCGCCACGTGGCGCCCGTCTCCGGCCAGACGCGCGGCGGCGACCGGGATCTCCCACGCTCCAGGCACGCGCACCACGTCGATCGCCTCTTCGCCCACGCCGTTGCCGGCAAGGCTCTGGCGCGCGCCGGCCACCAGCACATCGGTGATGCGGGGGTTCCAGCGACTGGCGATGATCGCGAAGCGGGCGCCGTCGGGCGCGCGCAGATCGCCTTCGTAGTGGGACATGGCGGGTTCCTTGGGGGTGGGAAAGTCTAACAGCCGGGCGCGGCGACGGGTCCGCCCGGTGGGGATCAAGGCTGGACGTACTCCACCACGTCCAGTCCGAAGCCGGCCAGGCCGACCTGCCGGCGCGGCGTGCCCAGCACCCGCAACCTGCCCAGGCCCAGGTCGGCCAGGATCTGCGCACCGGCACCGTTCCGGCGCCACTGGCCCACGTCCTTGGCGTTGGTGCGCACTTCGGGCTGCTTGCGAAGCCGCGCCAGCAGTGCCTCGGCGCTGCGGGGTTCGGCCAGCACCACCATCACGCCCTGCCCTTCGGCGGCGATCGCCCGCAGTGCGTCGGTGGCGTGCACGCCGAAGTCGTCGCGCCGCCAGTGCAGCAGGTCGCTCAGCGGGTTTTCCACCTGCACCCGCACCAGCGTGGGCGTGGCCGCCTCGGGCGTGCCCCGCACCAGGGCGAAGTGCAGGTCGTGGGCGATACGGTCCCGGTAGGTCACCAGCCGGAACGGACCGAACTCGGTCTCGATGTCGCGCTCGTCGATGCGCTCCACGGTGTGCTCGGTGGCCAGCCGATAGGCGATCAGGTCGGCGATCGATCCCATCTTCAGCCCGTGCTCGCGTGCGAACACCTCCAACTGCGGGCGGCGCGCCATGCTGCCGTCGGGGTTCAGCACTTCGACCAGCACGCCGGCCGGTTCCAGCCCGGCCAGCATCGGCAGGTCGCTGGCGGCCTCGGTGTGGCCGGCGCGCGTCAGCACGCCACCGGGCTGGGCGATCAGCGGGAAGATATGCCCGGGCTGGCTCAGGTCGGCCGGCTTCGCATCCGGCCGCACGGCCGTACGCACGGTGTGGGCGCGGTCATACGCGGAAATGCCGGTGGTGACGCCTTCCGCCGCTTCGATGCTGACGGTGAAGTTGGTGTGGAACTGCGCGGTGTTGTGTTGGACCATCGGCGCCAGGCCGAGTTGCGTGCAACGTTCGCGCGTCAGCGACAGGCAGACCAGGCCGCGCGCATGCGTGACCATGAAGTTGATGTCGGTCGGCTTCACCAGCTCGGCGGCCATGATCAGGTCGCCTTCGTTCTCGCGGTCCTCGTCGTCGACGATGACGACCATGCGGCCGTTGCGGATCTCTTCCAGCAGTTCGGGAATCGGTGCGAAGTTCATGCGGCGTCTCCGCCAGCGCGCGCGCCCAGCAGGCGTTCGACATAGCGGGCCACCAAGTCGATCTCCAGGTTCACCGCATCGCCGACGGCGGTCTGCGAGAAGGCGGTGTGCGAGACGGTATGCGGGATCAGCGCGACCTCGAATCCTTCGCCATCCACCTCGTTGACGGTCAGGCTCACGCCATCCACGCAGATCGAGCCCTTCTTCGCGATGTACCTGATCAGGGGTGCGGGCGCGGCGAAGCGCCAGCGCTGCGCACGCGCGTCCCCGTGCACCGACAGCACCCGGCCGACACCGTCCACATGCCCGCTGACCAGGTGGCCACCGAGGCGGTCGGTGGGGCGCATCGCTCGCTCGAGGTTCACCAGTGCGCCTTCACCCAGGCCACCGAGCGTCGTCAGCGACAAGGTCTCGGTGGATGCATCGGCCTGGAAGCTCGATGCATCGAACGCGATCACGGTCAGGCACACGCCATTCACCGCGATGCTCTCGCCGAGCTGCACGGCGTCGAACGGCAGCGTGCCGACGGCGACGCTCAGGCGGACGTCACCGCCCAGCGGCTGCAGCGCGACGATGCGGCCGACGCCCTCGATGATGCCGGTGAACATCAGCACACCTCCGGCAGGAGGACGGGGAACGCAAAGGGAATCGTGGAAGGCATGGAACGTCTCTCGCTTGAACAGAGCGGAGACGCCTCCGGGCGCGAAGGCAGGCGCACGACGCCACGCTCGCGCATGGCTCGGCGATGCCGTCTTCTTTCATCCGGACTATGACCGTCGGCTCCGGCATCTGACCGGATCTGCTGACCCTTCGGCGGGACCGAAGGCGCTCGCGGGCTCGTCGCTGGGCGACCTACCGCCGGTGGGGAATTGCACCCCGCCCTGAAGACGTCGTTGGTGGTATGCCGGCGAACCGGCCGGGGCATTCTACCGCCTCGATCCGGCGAAGGCCCTGAACGCAGCGTTCCGCGCCGCTGCAGGAGGGGCTTCAGCCCCGATGCTTCCGGCGGCCGCCGCGGACGGAAAACCGCCGGTCGGGGGCTGACGCCCCTCCTACACGGCCTTCCTGCGCAGGTGCAGGATCAGCGGCCAGCGCATGGTGCGGACGCGCTGCGGATCGCCCCAGACTTCGGCCAGGGCCGGCGTATGGGCGTAGACCGGATCCTCGCCGGTCGCGGCGCGATAGCTGCCAGTCGCCGACAGGCTGCCGAAATAGCCCAGCAACGTGGGCAGGTTCCATTCGGCGGTCAGCCACAGGCGTGGCGTGGGTACGGCCTCGAACGGCCACACGTAGTCGCCGTACCCCATGTCCACGTCGGCGCGTTCGGGCGGCCAGTAGGGGTCGATATCGTCGCGGACCTTTTCGGCCACCTCGGCCAGATCGTCTTCGAAAATGATGTCCTGGTAGGTCCAGGCGGCCAGCACGCCGCCTGGCCGCAGCACGCGCTCGCAGGTATCGAAGAAACGGTAGCGGTCGAACCAGTGCAGCGCCTGCGCGACGGCCACCAGGTCCACGCTGAGGTCCGGCAGGCGGGTGTCTTCGGCCGGTTCGACCGCCAGGCTGACATTGGCGACGGCGCGCTCCTTCGCCCAGTGGCGCTCGATCTGCGCCGCACTGGGGTCGGTGGCGTACACATGGGCGAAGTGCGCCGCCAACCCGTGCGTCGCCTGGCCGCTGCCGCAACCGGGCTCCCAGACCCGCGCATTGGCGGGCACGGCCGACGCGATCACCTCGTACAACGCCTCGGGATACGTGGGGCGCGAAGCGAGGTAGACATCGGCGACGCCGGAAAAATGATCCTTGAAAGCCACCATGGCGGGCGGTCAGCGGGCAGGTTGCAGCAGGAGGCGGTGATCTTCGCCAATCATGCGGCTGTCGACAATCTCCAGCTGCAGACGGTCCGCCATCGCCTGGATGCCCAGTCCCCCGAACAACGGCCGGGCCTGGTCACCCAACAGCATCGGCGCGACGTACAGCAGCACCTCGTCGGCCAGCCCGGCGGCGAGGAACGCGCCGGCCAGCGTGGCGCCCGCCTCGGCATGCACCTCGTTGATGCCGCGCGCGCCAAGCAGTTCCAGCACCGCCTTCAGATCGAAATTGCTGCCCGTCGCCGGCGCCACCACGCGCTGCACCGCCGTGTCGCGCGGCGGTTTGGCATCCGCGGCATGGATGTACAGCGTGGGCGCTTCGCCCTGCCGCACATTGCCGCGCGCCACCGTCGCCAGCCCGGGGTCCAGCACGACCCGCAGGGGCGGCTCGAACACCGTGTCATCCCCGAAGCGCACCGTCAGCGAGGGATCATCCGCCAGCACGGTACCGGCGCCGGTCAGGATGGCCCCCGCACGGGCGCGCCAACGCATCACGTCGCGGCGGGAGGCTTCGCCACTGATCCACTTGGAATCCCCGTTCGCCATCGCCGTGCGGCCATCCAGGCTGGTCGCCAGCTTCACCCGCATCCAGGGCCTGCCGCGCTCGACGCGCGACAGGAATCCACGATTCAGGCGCCGCGCCTGCGTCTCCATCAGTCCGGACTGCACGGCGATGCCCGCCGCGCGCAGCCTGTCGAAACCGGCACCATCGACCTGCGGGAAGGGATCGCGCATCGCCGCCACTACGCGGACAACACCCGCCGCGATCAGCGCATCCGCGCACGGGCCCGTGCGACCGGTATGCGCGCACGGCTCGAGGGTGACGTAGGCCGTCGCGCCCTTCGCGCGTTCGCCCGCCGCCTGCAACGCGAACACCTCCGCGTGCGGCCCGCCGGCTTTCTGGTGCCAGCCTTCACCCACGATCTCCCCACCCTGCGCGATCACGCAACCCACCATCGGGTTCGGACGCGTGGTGTACGCCCCGCGCTCGGCCAGACGCAACGCACGCGCCATGCAGGTGTGATCCAGGGAGGAAAAAGCGAAATCGGTCATGCGTCATCCACGCGGCACGTCAGGGGCATGTGAACCAGTATGCGCCACGCGCTGCGCGGGCCGGATGGACATGACCACCACCGGTGTCCCATGCAGCGACGTGCGCTCATCGACCTGCCAGCCCAGCGAGGTGTAGAAATCCTCATGCCACAGGGTGAACAGCCTGAGCACTGCCACGCCTTCCTGCGCCGCGTGCGCAACGGCGGCATCCACCAGGACCCGTCCACCGCCACGACCGCGCGCCTCTGGTAATACGAACAGGCTGCCCAGCCAGGGACTGCCGCGATCCTGCAGCGCCAGCGCATCCTCCAGCAGCAGACTGACAGACCCCAGCAGCGCCCCGTCATCCATCAGCAACAGCGTCGTCGGCACCGACGTGCGCGCCGCGTGATCCTCCAGCTCATCGGTGGCCGCCTGCAGGGTCCAGTCGTCGTACAGGCCGCCCCATTCGGCGTAGTGCCACGCGGCAAGCGCAGGTATGTACTGCCGGTGCCGACCGATCCAGTCGATGTGCACGAATCAGCGCTTCTTGTTCTTGTCCGCGTGCTTGTCGAACGGCACCACATCGCCGCCCAGCAGCGAGAGCTGGCCGGCGCCCGCAGGCAGGTCGCGCTCCAGCTTCTCGATCTCCTCGCGGAAATCGGCCACGTCCTCGAAACTGCGGTAGACCGAGGCGAAGCGCACGTAGCCCACATGGTCGAGCTTCCGCAGTTCGTTCATGACGAACTCGCCGATCTTGCGCGAGGCGATCTCGCGCTCGCCACTCATGCGGATGGCATGGATCACCGCGCGTACGGCCGCTTCGATCTGCTCTTCGGATACCGGCCGCTTCTGCAGCGCGCGGTCGAAGCCGGCACGCAGCTTGCGCGCATCGAAGGTGTCGCGGCGGCCATCGCCCTTGATGACCGCCGGCAGCTTGATCTCGATGTTCTCCAGCGTGGAGAACCGCTCCCCGCACGCCTCGCACTCACGGCGACGACGGATCGTTGCGCCGTCCTCGGATACGCGCGAATCGATCACGCGGGTATCGGTGTGCTGGCAGAAGGGGCAGTGCATCGTCGATCAGCCGTAGACGGGGTACTTCCGGCACTGCGCGGTCACGTTGTCCCGCACCTTCGCCAGCACGGCCTCGTCGGTCGGCGCGTCCAGCACATCGCAGATCCAGTTGGCCAGGTCGATGCAGTCCTGCTCGCCATAGCCGCGCGTGGTCACCGCCGGCGTACCGATGCGCAGGCCCGAGGTCACGAAGGGCTTGCGCGGGTCGTTCGGCACGGAGTTCTTGTTGACGGTGATGTGCGCCTTGCCCAGCGCCTCTTCCGCGTCCTTGCCGCTGACGTCCTTGCCGATCATGTCGACCAGCATCAGGTGGTTTTCGGTGCCGCCGGATACGATCTTGTAACCGCGCGCGGTGATCGTCTTCGCCATCGCCTGCGCGTTCTTCACCACCTGCGCCTGGTAGTCCTTGAATTCCGGCTCCAGCGCTTCCTTGAAGGCCACGGCCTTGGCCGCGATGACGTGCATCAGCGGGCCGCCCTGGATACCCGGGAAGACGATGCTCTGCAGCTTCTTCTCGATCTCTTCGCCCGCACCCTTGGCCACGATGATGCCGCCGCGCGGGCCGCGCAGCGTCTTGTGCGTGGTCGAGGTGACCACGTGGGCGTGCGGCAGCGGGTTCGGGTAGACGCCGGCGGCGACCAGGCCCGCCACGTGCGCCATGTCGACGAACAGGTAAGCGCCGACCTTGTCGGCGATGGCGCGGAAGCGCGCCCAGTCCACCACCTGCGAGTAGGCGGAGAAGCCGGCCACGACCATCTTCGGCTTGTGCTCCAGGGCGAGCTTCTCGACCTCGTCGTAATCGATCAAGCCCTGGGCGTTCACGCCGTACTGGATGGCGTTGAAGAGCTTGCCCGAGGCGTTGACCTTGGCGCCGTGGGTCAGGTGGCCGCCGTGGGCCAGGCTCATGCCCAAGATGGTGTCTCCGGGGTTCAGCAGGGCGAAGTACACGGCCTGGTTGGCCTGGGAGCCGGAATGCGGCTGCACGTTGGCGTAGTCGGCGCCGAACAGCTGCTTCACACGGTCGATCGCCAACTGCTCGGCGATATCCACGTATTCGCAACCGCCGTAATAGCGCTTGTGCGGGTAGCCCTCGGCGTACTTGTTGGTCAGCACGCTGCCCTGGGCCTCCAGCACGCGGGGGCTGGCATAGTTCTCGCTGGCGATCAGCTCGACGTGATCCTCCTGCCGGCGCGCCTCGTTGGCGATGGCCTGGGCCAGTTCGGGATCGTAGGTTTCGATGCGGGCGTCGCGCGGGAACATCGGGTCTCCGGGGCAAGGTCGGGCGGGAGGGCCGATTGTAGCCCGCCCGGGACTCCACGGACGAAGCGCCGTCCCGGTCCCGTTTGCCCCACGCCGGGAAAAAGAAAAGCGCGCCGAAGCGCGCTTTTCGGTCACACCCGACCTGGGGCGTCAGTGATGCAGCAGCAGGTCAGCGATGATGCCGGTGGCGATGGCCACCATCAGCATGTTGCCGCGGTCATCGCGGACCCAGTGGTAGCCACGGGGCGGACGGCGCAGATCGTAGTAATCGTAGTCGTTCACCACGTAAACCGGGCCACGGTAGTAGTCGCGGTAGCGCTGGCCCTTCGCCCAGCGATGGTAGCCGGGCGCCGGGCGGTAGACCACGCGCGGCGGTGCGTAGTAGCGGCGGTCGTCGTAACGACGGCCATCGTGGTAGCCGTGGCGGTACGCCTGGCGCTGATCACGGTAGTCGCGACGGTCATCGCGGCGATCTTCGCGCCAGTCGCGGCGATCATCCCGTCGGTCATCCCGGCGGTCGTAGTGGTGCGAACGACCCCGGTCGTGGCCGCGATCATCGTCGCGCGCCAGCACGGGAGCGGTGACGGCGAAGGCCAGGGCGGCGAAGGCCATGCTCTGGAAAATGCGCTTGGTATTCATGGAAACCCCTCTGTGTGGCACGTGAGCCCATGATGCGGATCGCATCTGAACCGATTCCCGCTGGAAAACGGTTACGGCTGTGTCAAAGGCGGGTTGGCGAAACGTATTCAGCCAGCGGTCGGGCGAGCCTTAGCGGCTATAATCGCCGCATTCCCAATTTGCCTCCCCGCCCGCCGTCCCCGGCCGGGCGCCGGGGCCTGCGTACCGGAGCCTGCATGTCCTCGCAATACATCTACACCATGAACCGGGTCAGCAAGGTGGTCCCGCCCAAGCGGCAGATCATCAAGGACATCTCGCTGTCCTTCTATCCGGGCGCCAAGATCGGCCTGCTGGGCCTGAATGGCGCCGGCAAGTCCACGGTACTGAAGATCATGGCCGGCGTGGACAAGGATTTCGAGGGTGAGGCCCGCCCGCAGCCCGGCATCAAGGTCGGCTACCTGGCGCAGGAGCCGGAGCTCAACCCTGAGCACACCGTCCGCCAGGCCGTCGAGGAAGGCGTGGGCGATGTGCTGCAGGCCCAAGCCGCCCTCGAAGCCGTGTACGCCGCCTACGCCGAAGAAGGCGCCGACTTCGACGCGCTGGCCAAGGAGCAGGAGCGTCTGGAAGCGATCCTCGCCGCCGGCGACGCGCACACACTGGAAAACCAGCTGGACGTGGCCGCCGACGCGCTGCGCCTGCCGCCGTGGGACGCCATCGTGGGCAAGCTGTCCGGCGGCGAGAAGCGCCGCGTGGCGCTGTGCCGCCTGTTGCTGCAGAAGCCGGACATGCTGCTGCTCGACGAGCCGACCAACCACCTGGACGCGGAGTCCGTCGAGTGGCTGGAACAGTTCCTTGCCCGCTACACCGGCACCGTGGTGGCCGTGACCCATGATCGGTACTTCCTCGACAACGCCGCCGAATGGATCCTCGAACTGGATCGCGGCCGCGGCATTCCGTGGAAGGGCAACTACACCGACTGGCTGGTGCAGAAGGACGAGCGCCTGAAGCAGGAAGACAACCAGGAAAAGGCCCGTCAGAAGGCCATCCAGAAGGAACTGGAGTGGTCGCGCCAGAACGCGAAGGGTGGCCGCTCCAAGGGCAAGGCGCGCCTGGCGCGCCTGGAAGAGCTGCAGTCGGTCGACTACCAGCGCCGCAACGAGACCAACGAGATCTTCATCCCGCCGGGTGAGCGACTGGGCAACAACGTCATCGAGTTCAAGAATGTCTCGAAGAAGTTCGGCGACCGCCTGCTGATCGACAATCTGAGCTTCCTGGTGCCGGGCGGCGCGATCGTCGGCATCATCGGCCCGAACGGCGCGGGCAAGTCGACGCTGTTCAAGATGATCACCGGCCAGGAAAAGCCGGATTCGGGCACCATCACCACCGGCCCGACCGTGCAGCTGGCGTACGTGGACCAGAGCCGCGAAAAGCTCGAAGGCAACCACAACGTCTTCCAGGAAATTTCCGGCGGCCTGGACATCCTCAACATCAACGGCGTCGAGATCCAGTCGCGCGCGTACATCGGCCGCTTCAACTTCAAGGGCCAGGACCAGCAGAAGATGGTGGGCTCGCTGTCGGGCGGTGAACGCGGCCGCCTGCACATGGCCAAGACGCTGCTGCAGGGTGGCAACGTGCTGCTGCTCGACGAACCGTCGAACGACCTGGACATCGAAACCCTGCGTGCGCTGGAAGACGCGCTGCTGGAGTTCCCCGGCAACACCTTCGTCATTTCGCATGACCGCTGGTTCCTGGACCGCATCGCCACGCACATCCTCGCCTTCGAGGGCGACTCGCACGTGGAGTTCTTCCAGGGCAACTACCGCGAGTACGAGGAAGACAAGAAGCGTCGCCTGGGCGAAGACGGCGCCCGTCCGCACCGTCTGCGGTTCAAGGCGCTGAAGTGACGTGTTCGCGCACACAGATGCGTGATCGCCTCTGACCTTGCCCAACGAGAACGCCGGCCCCGTGCCGGCGTTCTCGTCTGTGATCGGTCACCGCGTTCGGCCTGCACGTGTGCGGCAATCGAATGCAAGGCGGGTAACTACCCTCCGGTAGAGGTCGCCATCACCACTGCCACCGCTATCCCCATTACCATCTGGATGACAACGAAGAAGAGCCCGTAACCCAGAAGGCCGCGCAGCAGCAACTTCCAGCGCGCATACGGCTGAAACAGCTGCATCAACGAAAAGACACCGTAGACCGTCGAGACCAGGACCGACCAGGCCGGCAAACCCGGGACCCAGCGTTGCAGCAGCAACGCGATCGACCAGAAGACAAAGGTCTGGACGGTCAGGAAGGCATTATCACCAGCCATTCCGGATAGTTCAGCGAACCGACGCGGTGAAAGGCCAACCGGAACGCCCCTGCTTCGAACGGCAACAGCAGCAACGTCGCGGCCGCGAAACAGGCGTTCATCCAATCGCCGATCGACTTGGACGTGGTCGCCAACGCGGACGGCGATACAGTTGCTCGCGTCGCCCATGCGGGTCCCCTGTCCGTGGTGCGCGGATTCTAGGCAAGCGTCGCGCATGCGTCCAACACACGACGCCCGGCCGCCCCATCCCGGGGAAATCGCGCACCGCGACGGTGCCGATTAAAGCGCTCCGCTTGCGCGCCGATAGCGCCTCAATACGGGGAGCAACTTCACGCTGCCGCATTCCGGTGCCGTGTTACCCCTCCCCCTTCCCCACAAGGAGCTCCATGAACGCATGCGCTGTCGCCCCCGTGCCCGACGCCGGCATCGACGACCACATCCAGTCGGTATCGGGATTGTCGGATTCCTTGCTGAAACAACTGCGTCAATCGCTACAGAAGATCGACGAGATCAACCGCATCACCCGCATCATCTCGATGAATGCACGCATCGAGGCCGTGCGTATCGGCAGCGCCGGACGCAGCTTCGGCGTGATCGCCGAAGAGATGGACACGCTGTCGCGACGGGTCAGCGACACCGCGCAGGAAATCGACCGCATGGCGGGTCGCACCAGCACCGATCTGCGCGAGCGGCTGGACCAACTGCAGACCGACGTGCGCCGCACGCGGCTGACGGACCTGGCGCTGGCCAACATCGACCTGATCGATCGCAACCTGTACGAGCGCAGTTGCGATGTGCGCTGGTGGGCTACCGATGCGGCGATCGTCGCCGCCGCACAGGATCCGCAACCGGCCGCGCTCACGCATGCAAGCCAGCGGCTCGGCCAGATACTGGATTCCTACACCGTCTATTTCGACCTCGTGCTCACCGACCTGCAAGGCAATGTGCTGACCAATGGCCGGCCACGCCATTACCCGTCCGCAGGCCACTCGGTCGCGCAGCAGGAATGGTTCCAGTCCGCCATGTCCACGCGCAATGGCGAAGAGTTCGGCTTCCAGTCCATGCATGCGAGCACGCTTGCGGGCGGTGATCGCGTGCTGGTCTACGCCTGCACGGTGCGCGAAGGCGGTCGCGTACAGGGGCGCGTGCTGGGCGTGCTCGGCATTGTGTTCCGATGGGACGCACTGGCGCAGACCATCGTGGAACGGACGCCATTGTCGGAGGTGGAATGGCGCCGCAGCCGGGTCTGCATCGTCGATGCGCAGGGCCGGTTGCTGGCCGACACGCAGTCCGGCGCGGATGCCTCGCGACTCGATTTTCCTGGGCATGCATCCCTGTTCGCCCAGCCCCGTGGCGCGATCGACGTATCCATCGAGGGCCGCCCCCATTGTGTGGCACAGGCCGCGTCACCAGGCTACGAGACCTACCGCACCGGCTGGCATTGCGTGATCGTGCAAGGCGTCGACTGACGCCAGCAGCGCGGCTCAGTCCAGCCACACCTCGCCGTCACGCACCTGCACGGCGACGGCGCGCAGCGAATCGCCGCGGCAGGGCCCGGCGACGCAGTCACCGCGTACGAGTTCGAACGAGGCGCCATGGGCGGCACAGACAAGGTGGCCGTCCTTGCTCTTGAGGAATTGACCAGGCGCCCAGTCCAGCCGTCTGCCGGCGTGGGGACAGACATTGAGCCATGCGCGCACATCGCCGCCATCGCGATGCAGGATCAACGACTCGGCATCGTCGCCGATCACGGCTTCAACCTCGGCGAAAGCGCCGTCGGCGATGTCATTCAGTGCGCTCAGTCGCATGTCGCTTAACGAAGTCCTCACACGGTCATCAAACGGTCATCCGATACTGCGCGTACCGGCTCCGGCCGCATTCTGTCACGACGCAACGCCATGTACGCACGCCATTTCCAGTTCAATGCCTTCCGCCACGTGTTCGCTCCGCGCAAGCCGCGCCATCCGCTGCTGCGGGTTGGCCTGGGCCTGCTGGGTGTACTGCTGCTCGGCGTGCTGGTGTTCTTCAGCGTGTTCGTCGGTGCCGCGATGATCGCCGGCGGCCTGGCTTACAAGTTCCTGCGCCAGCGGGGCAAGCCCAACGCGCGCGATGCGCGGGTGGTCGACGCGGAGTACCACGTGGTCCGCAAGCCGGTGCTGCCCCTCTCGCATTGAGCATCTTGGCAGGGCGAGTGCGTTCCCGCCTAAACTCTGCGGCCACATTCCCTGGGTGGCCGACATGACCGACATCATCCCTGCTCCGCCTGTTCCGCGCGTTCCGGTGCGCGGTGGCGGTACGTTCCCGGTGCGCCGCATCTTCTGCGTGGGCCGCAACTTCGCCGACCACGCGCGCGAGATGGGCGCGACCGCACCCGCTTCGAAGGCCGAGCGCGGCAGCCCCGTGTTCTTCCACAAGCCGGGCGACGCGATCGTCACCGGGAATGCGGATGTTCCCTACCCGCCGGGCACGCGCGACCTGCACCACGAGGTGGAACTGGTCGTCGCACTGGGCAGCGACGCACCACCCGGACCGCTCTCCCCCGGGGCCGCGAAGGCACTGGTGATCGCCTACGGCGTCGGCCTGGACCTGACCCGCCGCGACCTGCAGGGCGCGGCCAAGGCCAAGGGCCTGCCCTGGGATACCGGCAAAGGCTTCGATCATTCCGCACCGGTCAGCGAACTGGTTCCGGCGGCGGATGTCGGGGTGCTGGAAGACCGCACGCTGACCCTGCGGGTGAACGGCGACATGCGCCAGCATGGCGCGCTGCACGACCTCATCTGGGACGTGGCCGATATCCTGCACGAGTTGTCCATGCTCTATGCACTGAAGGCGGGCGACCTGGTCTTCATGGGCACGCCCGCAGGCGTGGCCGCACTGGTGCCGGGCGACACGTTCACCGCCACCCTCGACGGCGTAGTGGAGTTGCGCGGCCGTATTGCCGGCTGATCGACGGTGCGTGCGATATAGTCGGCGCCGACGCCGCACAGGCGCCGACTGACGAGGACATGGGATGGGCATGATCAGCGAGTTCAAGGAGTTTGTTTCGCGCGGCAACGTGGTCGACCTGGCCGTGGGTGTCGTCATCGGTGCGGCATTCGGCAAGATCGTCAGCAGCCTGGTCGATGGCATCGTGATGCCGCTGGTCGGCCTGATGATGGGCGGCGTGAAGTTCAGCGACCTGGCGGTGACCCTGCGCGCGGCGCAGGTGGATGCGGCGGGCAAGGAGATCGTACCGGCGCTGCTGTTGAAGTACGGCGCTTTCCTGCAGACCGCCATCGACTTCCTGATCATCGCGTTCGTGATCTTCCTGTTCCTGAAAGCCTACAACCGCGTGCGCGCGCCCGCGCCGGAAGCCGCCACGCCCGAGGACATCGTGTTGCTGCGCGAGATCCGGGACGCACTGAAGAAATAACGGCACGCGGCGTTCCGGATCGGCAACGCCGTCGACGGAAACACGGGGCCACGGGCTGGTAAGCTCGTGGCCTTCGTTTTTCCGGGACTCTCCATGCGTCTTGCTCCGCTGCTGCTCGCCCTGGCCGTCACCACGCCCGCCTTCGCCGCCTCACGCGAAACCCGCATCCCCGACATCGCACTAGCTACTGCCGCGCAACTGCGCGAGCAGGCCCTCACTGACCGCACCGGCTGGAACGTCGTCGAATCGCTGACGACCGAAGTGGGCCCGCGCCTGGCCGGCAGCGAGGCCGACGCGAAGGCGGTCGCGTGGGCACAGGCGAAATTCAAGGCACTGGGTTTCGACAAGGTATGGATCGAACCGGTGACGTTTCCCAAGTGGGTGCGCCGCAGCGAAAGCGCGGCCGTGCTCGGCACGCACGCGCAACCGCTGACCATCACCGCACTGGGCGGCAGCCCCGCGGGCAAGGTGGACGCGGAGATCGTGCGCTTCGCCGACCTGGCCGCACTGGAAGCGGCACCGGCGGGCTCGCTGGCCGACAAGATCGCCTTCGTCGACTATCCGATGCAGGCCGCGCGTGACGGTAGCGACTACCGCAACGGCGGCGCGATCCGCTCGAAAGGCCCGTCGGCGGCGATCCGCAAGGGCGCCATCGCCTTCCTGATGCGCTCGGCCGGCACCGACAACCATCGCGTCGCGCATACCGGCATCACGCGCTTCGACGAGGGGCTGACGCCGGTACCGTCCGCGTCGCTGACCATCCCCGATGCCGACCAGTTGGCGCGCCTGCTGCAGCGCGGCGCGGTGCGCGTCTCGCTCGCTCTGGATTGCGGCTGGGACGGCGAGTACACCTCGCACAATGTCATCGGCGAGATCACCGGGCGCAGCTTGCCCAAGGAAGTGGTGGTGATCGGCGGCCACCTGGATTCGTGGGACCTGGGCACCGGCGCGATCGACGACGGCGCCGGCATCGGCATCACCATGGCGGCGGGGCATCTGATCGGCCAGCTCAAGCAGGCGCCGAAGCGCACCATCCGCGTGATCGCCTTCGCCAACGAGGAGCAGGGCCTCTACGGCGGCAAGGCTTACGCGGAGAAGTACCTGGCCGACATCACGCGCCACCAGATCGCCGCCGAAAGCGACTTCGGCGCAGGCCGCATCTATGCCTTCAACACCGGCGCACCGGAACACGCGCGCAAGGCGACCGAACAGATTGCACAGGCACTGGCGCCGCTGGGCATCGAGTACGCACCGGGCAAGGGCAGCGCAGGCCCGGACATCAGTCCATTCGCCGCGAAGGGCATGGCGTGGGCGTGGCTGGCGCAGGACGGCAGCGACTACTTCGACCTGCACCACAACGCCGATGACACGCTGGACAAGATCGACCCGGCGGCGCTGGCACAGAACGTCGCGGCGTATACCGTGTTCGCCTATCTGGCGGCGGAGGCCGATGGCGACTTTGGCAGCCGGCTGAAAGAGTGAATTTGCAGGAGGGGCTTCAGCCCCAACGCCTTTCGATGGGCCTTCCGGCAGTCCTGCCGGAAGGTCGGGGCTGAAGCCCCTCCCACACAAGATCCGCGATCAGGCCTTCTGCTTCCACTGCGCCAGGAACACCGCCGTCGCGGCGGCGACGTTGAGGCTCTCGACCGCACCGCTGCCGGGAATCGACAGGCGCAGGTCGCAGGCATCGGCGAGGCGCGCATCCATGCCTTCGCCTTCCGCACCCATCACGTAGATCAGGCGTTGCGGCAGTCTTGCCGCGAACAGATCATCTCCCCCGCGCACGACAGTGGCGGCCAGCGCAAAGCCTGCGCCGCGCAATTGCGCCAGCGCATTCTCCGGGTTGCCCATCCGCACCAGCGGCACCTGTTCGGCGCCGCCCTCGGCCACACGCGCCGCCGCACCGGACAGCGCCAGCGTGGAGTCGCGCGGCAACAGGATGCCGGCCACGCCGAAATGCGCGGCCGAGCGCAGGATGGCGCCGAAGTTGTGCGGATTGCCCACGCCGTCCAGCCACAGCGCCGCGGCCGGCTGTCCCTCGGGAAGCGCACGCAACCAGTCCGTCATCGGCGACGGCGCCAGTTTCAGCACGTCGGCCACGACGCCTTCGTGGTGCGTGCTGGCAGCCAGGCGATCCAGATCACCCTCCTCCACCACCCGGTAGCCGACACGGTGCTTGACGCACCATGCCAGCAGGGGTTTCAGCGCGGGGATGCGCGCTTCGAGGAGATACAGCTTGCGGATGGCGTCGGGGCGCCGCGCGAACACTGCCTGCACGGCATTCAAACCGTACAGGCGCAGTTCCTCGCGTGAAACGTCTGCGGGACGCTCGCCGCCAGCGGATTGGACGCGTGGCGGACGCTCATCCTGCGCCCTTGGCGGACGCCGGCGATCCGGCGGACTGCCGGGCGGACGCGGCGGACGCGGCGGACGGGTGTTCCAGGGATTGCTCACGTCAGGCCTGCTTCTTCCAGAAGTGCGCGTTGCGGATGCCGAGTGCTTCCGGATCGAAGGTCGGGTCCAGCCCCTGCTTCTTCTGCCGCTCGTAGTCGCGCAACGCGATCAGCGCCGGCTTTTGCAGGATCAGGATGGCGATGACGTTCAACCATGCCATCAGGCCCACGCCGATGTCGCCCAGCGTCCACGCCATCGCGGCGTTGTGGTACGCGCCGAACACGACCATGCCCACGATGCCCAGGCGCAGCAGCAGCGTCGCCAGCGGGTGGGTTTTCTTCACGCCGGCCAGGTAGGTCAGGTTGGTCTCGGCCATGTAGTAATAGGCCATGATCGTGGTGAAGGCGAAGAAGAACAGCGCCAGCGCCACGAAGCCTGCGCCCCAGCCCGGCAGCACCGATTCCACCGCCGCCTGGGTGAACTGCGCACCTTCCGATGGCTGCACGCCCGGCACGCCGGAGAAGATCTCCACCAGCGTCTCCTTGCCATTCACCGTGACGCTCTTGAAGGTGTTGTACATGCCCGTGGACAGCAGCAGGAACGCCGTCGACGTGCACACCAGCATGGTGTCGAAGTAGATCGCGAACGCCTGCACGTAACCCTGCTTGGCCGGGTGCGAGACCTCGGCGGCCGCGGCGGCGTGCGGGCCGGTGCCCTGGCCAGCCTCGTTGGCGTAGATGCCGCGCTTCACGCCCCAGGCGATGGCCTGGCCGATGATCGCGCCGAAGGCCGCATGCGCACCGAACGCGCTGGAGAAGATGTCGGCGAACATCGCCGGCACCTTGCCGGCGTTGGCGATCATCACGATCACCGCCATCAGGATGAAGGCCAGCGCCATGAACGGCACCACGACCTCGGCGAAGGTCGCGATGCGCTTGATGCCGCCGAAGATGATGACCGCTAGTACGGCCGCCACGCCCAGCCCGATCCAGAGTTTCAGCGCGCCGGTGCCGCCCACGGCGGCGCAGTCGCCCATGCCGCACAGCACGTTGGTCGCGCTGTCGGCGATCGCGTTGGCCTGCACCCCCGGCAGCAGCAGGCCGGTGGCGATGACCGTGGCCACGGCGAAGGTCACCGCGTACCACTTCAGACCCATCGCCTTCTCGATGTAGTAGGCCGGGCCGCCGCGATAACGGCCTTCGCCGTCCTTCTCCTTGTAGATCTGCGCCAGGGTGCACTCGATGTACGAGGTCGACGCGCCCAGGAAGCCCATCACCCACATCCAGAACACCGCGCCCGGGCCGCCATAGGCGATCGCCGTGGCGACGCCGGCGATGTTGCCGATGCCCATGCGTCCGGCCATCGAGATCGCCAGCGCCTGGAACGAAGACACGCCGGCGTCCGACTTCTGGCCGGTCACCGTCAGGCGGCACATCTCGGCGAAACCGCGCACCTGCATGACGCGGGTGCGGATGGTGAACCACAGGCCGGCACCCAGGCACAGCGCGATCAGCGCATTGCTCCAGATGATGCCGTTCAACCAGGCAAAAAAGGCTTCCACGGGGATGGGTCTCCGGTCGTTGATGCAGGGATGCGGGAAAGCGGCGGGCAAGCGCTGCCAAGTCCCTGAAAGATACCCGTAACCTGCGCCGCTGCGCAGTCCCCACGTGGATTCAGGGCCAGATCCGGCCCAGGAGCCGCAGGTCGTGCAGCCCGTCGGGCTTGCGCACGGCCGCACGGCGCACGCCTTCCTGCTGGAAGCCGTTCTTCTCCAGCACCCGTGCCGAGGCCGGATTGACGTCCAGCACGTTGGCCTCGATCCGATGCAGATCGAGCGCAGGCACCACCCATTCCAGGTAGGCCGCGACGATGCGGGTCATGTGCCCGTGCCCCCAATGGCGGCGTCC
The DNA here is from genome assembly GCF_014852005.1 of Pseudoxanthomonas sp. PXM03. Taxonomy (GTDB): domain Bacteria; phylum Pseudomonadota; class Gammaproteobacteria; order Xanthomonadales; family Xanthomonadaceae; genus Pseudoxanthomonas_A. Next base: position 814,484 of record NZ_JACVAU010000002.1, read on the forward strand.
CAGCCAGTAGCCCAGTTCCGCCGCGTGGGCCTTCTCGCCGTGGCGCGGGCGCACGGCGATGCCGCCGCAGGCCTCACCATCGATTTCTATCGCGAGCACGGGATGATCGAGGTCGACCACGCGACCGGCGAGGAAGGCTTCGCCATCCGCGCGCGTATAGGGATGCGGGAAGCGGTCGCTCAACCCGCGCGGTACAAGCGGGTCATCCGCATGCCGCACCAGGGCGTCCAGGTCATCCTGCTGCCAGGCACGCAGCACGAATCCCTCGCCCTCCAGCCGGACGCCGGCGAACGGACGTCCGCCGGACTCAGCCATGGCCGCCCACGGAAGGGGTTTCCGCTTCCAGTTTGCCAAGCTCGTGCGCGACGGCTTCGGGCGAGCGCGTGTACGGCGCCAGCAGCGCATAGAACGCAGGTACCACGTACAACGACAGCAGCGTGGAGAAGGTCACGCCGAAGATCACCACGACGCCGATGGTCGCCCGGCTGGCCGAACCCGGGCCGCCGGCGAGCACCAGCGGCACTGCGCCCATCACCGTGGCCACCGACGTCATCAGGATGGGACGCAGGCGCACGCGCGCCGATTCGGCGATGGCGCGCGCCACATCCGCCCCGTCGTCGCGCAGCTGGTTGGCGAACTCCACGATCAGGATGCCGTTCTTCGCGGCCAGGCCGATCAGCATCACGATGCCGATCTGGCTGAAAAGGTTCAGCGTGCCGCCGGTGACCCACAGGCCGATCAGCGCGCCCAGCACCGCCAGCGGCACGGTCAGCATGATGATCAGCGGGTGGATGAAGCTCTCGAACTGCGCCGCCAGCACCAGATAGACGATCAGCAGCGCCAGCGTGAAGGTCAGCAGGATCGCGCCACCGGCTTCCTGGTACTCGCGCGACTCGCCCTTCCAGTCGATCTGCGCATAGTCCGGCAACTCCTCGGCCACCGTCTGCCGCGTCCATTCCAGTGCCTCGCCCATCGTGTAGCCGGGCGCGAGGCCGGCACTGATGGTGATCGCCCGCAGGCGGTTGAAGCGGTTGAACGTGCCCGGTTCGGCGATCTCGCTCAGCGTCACCAGGTTGGACAGCGGGATCAGCGCGCCGTCGCTGCCGCGCACGTAGGTCTGCGCCAGATCCTCGGTGTTGGCGCGCTTGTCGCGGCCGGCCTGCAGCATGACGTCGTACTCCTCGCCGTTGTCCACGTACGTGGTCACCTGGCGCGAGCCCATCATCGTTTCCAGCGTGCGGCCAATCTCCTGCACCGACACCCCGAGGTCGGCGGCGCGGTCGCGGTCGATGTTCACGCGCATCTGCGGCCGCGTTTCCTTGTAGTCGGAATCCGGGTCCTGGATGCCCGGGTTGGATTCCATCCGTTGCAGGATGCGGTCGCGCCACTGCGCCAGCTCGACGTAGTCGGGGCCACCCAGCACCAGCTGGTAGCGCTGGCCACGGCTGCCGACCAGGCCGCCGGCCACGTTGGCGCGTGCCTGCACGCCCGGCAGCTTGGACAGCTCGGCGCGCAGACCGTTGACGACGTCGTCCGTGGTGGCCTCGCGCTCGTGCCAGTCCTGCAGGAACACGATCACCTGGCCGGTATGCATGTCCTCGCTGCCGCCGAATCCGCGGGGCACGCGCGAGTTGGCGCGCTCGATCGGCTTGTCGCCGCCAACCTGGCCCATCACGATGCGCTCGACCTGCTGCATCTGGTTGACCATGTAGTCGAAGCCCGCGCCCTCCGGGCCATCGACCATGACGAAGAAGCGGCCGCGATCTTCCGCAGGCGCCAGTTCGCTCGGCACGCGCAGGCCGAGCACGACGATGGCGATGCCGCACAGCGCCATGGCCGCCAGCACCAGACCGAGGATGCGCTTGCCGGTCAGGCCGACCAGGCGCTCCACGTGCCGGCCGTAGCCGTCGCTGACGCGGGTCAGCGTGCGGTTGGTCCACGCGTTGAGGCCGCGCGGCTCGGTATGCGGCCGCACCAGCTTGGACGACATCATCGGCGTCAGCGTCAGTGCGACGAAGGCCGAGATCGCCACCGCCGCCGCCAGCGCCACGGACAACTCGCGGAACAGGCGGCCTGTGTTGCCCTCCATGAAGCCGACGGGCAGGAACACCGCCACCAGCACCGCCGTGGTCGCGATCACCGCGAAGGCCACCTGGGCGGTGCCGCGACGCGCGGCCACCAGCGCCGGTTCGCCAAGATCGGCGCGGCGCTGCACGTTCTCCAGCACCACGATGGCGTCGTCCACCACCAGGCCGATGCAGAGCACCAGCGCGAGCAGGGTCAGCAGGTTGATCGAGAAGCCGAACGCATAGAGCGCGATGAAGGCGGAAATCAGGCAGACGGGCACGGTCACTGCGGGGATCAGCGCCGCGCGCAGGCTGCCGAGGAACAGCCAGATCACCAGGAACACCAGCACCATCGCCTCGCCCAGCGTCCAGTAGACGCGTTCGATCGAGGCCTCGATGAACGTGGTGCTGTCGAAGGCGACGAAGATGTCGGTGCCTTCCGGCAGCGTCTGCTGGATGATCTCGGCCTCGGCGCGCGCCGCGCGCGCCACGTCGAGCGCGTTCGCGGTGGAGGTGCGCACGATGCCCAGGCCGACGTTCGGCACGGCGTTGCTGCGCAGGTACGAACGGCGCTCTTCGGCACCCAGTTCCACCTTGGCCACGTCGCCCAGCCGCACCACGTAACCGTCGGCGCCCTTGCGCAGCGGCAACTGGGCGAACTGCTCCGGCCGCTGGTACCCGCGCTCGACGCGCAGGGTGAAGTCGCGCGAGGCCGATTCGATGCGGCCGGCCGGCAACTCGATGTTCTGCGCGCGCAGCGCGGTCTCGACATCGCCGGTGGTCACGCCGCGCGCCGCCATCGCCTCGCGGTCCAGCCAGATCCGCATCGCATAGCGCTGACCGCCGCCGAGCTGCACGCGCGCCACGCCATCCAGCGCGGACAGGCGGTCCAGCACGTAACGGTCGGCGTAGTCGGTCAGCTCCATCGTGTCCATCACGGTGGAGCGCATGTTCAACCAGATGATGACGTCGGCGTCGGCCTCGACCTTGGAGATCTGCGGCGGATCGGCCTCGTCCGGCAGGCGGTTCATCACACGGCTGACACGGTCGCGCACATCGTTGGCGGCAGCCTCGATGTCGCGGCTGAGGTTGAACTCGATGGTCACGTCGGCGCGGCCGTTGCGGCTGCTCGACTGGATGGTCTTGATGCCCTCGATGCCCGACAGACCGTCCTCGAGGATCTGGGTGATGCGTGTTTCGACCACCGCCGCCGACGCGCCCGGATAGTTCACCTCCACCGACACGATGGGCGGGTCGATGTTGGGCAGTTCGCGCAGGGTCAGGCGCAGGAACGACATCACGCCCAGCACGACCAGCAGCAGGCTGACCACCACCGCGAAAACGGGGCGCTTGATCGACAGATCGGAGAGCTTCATGCGCTCAGCCCTGGCCGTCGGCGGCGGGGGCGTCCTGCTTGGGCGTCGCCGCCGGGGCGGCATCGGCCACCTTCACACCCGGACGCAGCTTGCCGGTGCCGTCGATGACGATGCGGTCGCCGGCGGCAATGCCCTTCACGATCTCGACCTGGCCGTCACGCCGTACGCCCGCGGTCACCGCCGCCTGCTCGACGCTGCCATCCGGCTTGACCCGGTAGACGAACGAATCGCGGCCCACCTGCACCACCGCGATCTCGGGAATCACCAGCGCCTGCCGCTCGGGACGGAACAGGCGTACGTCCAGCAGCATGCCCGGACGCAGCTTGCGCTCGGCATTCGGAAACACCGCACGCACGGTCACGGCGCGCGTGGTCGCGTCGATGCGCGCTTCGATGGTCTCCACCTCGCCCTCGAACGACTCGCCCGGATACGCGGCAGCAGTCGCGGTCACCGTGTTGCCGGCCTCGACGGACGCCAGCGCGGCCTCCGGCACCTGGAAGTCCACGTACATGCGCGAGATGTCATCCAGCGTGGCGATGGTGCTGTTGGCGGTGATCAGCGAACCGGGACTGACCTGGCGGATGCCCAGGACCCCGGCGAACGGCGCGCGCACGCTGCGGTCGCCGATGTCGGCGCGCGCCTGGCGCACGCGCGCGGCGGCGGCATCGCGCAGCGCGAGCTGGGTATCCAGTTGCGAACGGGCGATCAGCTGCTGGTCGGCGAGTTCCTTCTGTCGACGGTAAAGACGTTCGGCCTCCGCGTAGGTCGCCTCAGCCTGCACCAGCGTGGCCTGCGCAGCGTCGCCCTTCAGCGTGACCAGGGTCTGGCCAGCCTTGACCTGCTGGCCGCTGTCGAAATGCACGTCCTGCACGATCTCGCTGACCTTCGCGGTCAGGGTGACGGACTCGCGTGCCTTCGCCGTGCCCAGCGCCTGCAAGGTGTCGTTCCATGCGCCCTGCTGGACGACCTGGGTGGTGACCGGGATGGGCCGCTCGCCCGCGCCGCCATTGCCGTTGCCCTTCGCCTGCGCACCCTTGTCACCGCCACAGGCGGCAAGCAGCAAGAGGGGCAGCGCGACCAGCAGGGCGCGGGGGGCAAATCGGTTGAGCATGGAACTTCCCGTAATTTCCGTTATTCACGCAGTCTACCGGCCGTACGTGAAACACGCTGCAGCAGATGCGGCGGTTCGTGCGGGAAACGCGCCAAAGGGCATGTGGTGCACATGCCCGACCATGACCTATGACCCTTGCCGGCTGCGGCGAGGTCGGCTCTTGCGTTACTCCAGGCCCAGCTTCGCCAGCACCTGGAGCGCCAGGGTTTGTGGGTCCTGTTCACCCGCGTGCAGATGCACATCGGGGTGCTCGGGGGTTTCATACGGCGAATCGATGCCGGTGAAATTCGGGATCAACCCCGCGCGGGCCTTGCGATACAGGCCCTTCACATCGCGCGCCTCGGCGAGATCGAGGGGCACGTCGACGAAGACCTCAATGAACTCACCGTCGGCGAACCGGTCGCGCGCCATCCGCCGCTCCGCGCGGAAGGGCGAAATGAAGCTGACCAGCACGATCAGGCCGGCGTCGGTCATCAGCTTCGCCACCTCGGCCACGCGACGGATGTTCTCCACGCGATCCTCGTCGGTGAAGCCGAGGTCGCGGTTCAGCCCGTGGCGTACGTTGTCGCCATCCAGCAGGAAGCTGTGGTAGCCCAGTGCATGCAGGCGCTTGTCGACCAGGTTGGCGATGGTGGATTTGCCCGCGCCGGAGAGGCCGGTGAACCACAGGACCTTCGGTACCTGCCCCTTCTGGCGCGCACGCGCGGCCTTGTCGACATCGACATGCTGCCAGTGCACGTTGCCGGCGCGGCGCAGCGCGAAGTCCAGCGTACCCGCAGCGGCCGTGCCGTTGTCGTAACGGTCGATCAGGATGAAGCTGCCCAGCGCGCGATTGCGGGCATAGGTATCGAAAGCGACCGGCTCATCCAGACTGAGGTTGCAGTAGCCCACCTCGTTGAGTTCCAGCCGCTTGGCGGCCAGGTGCTCCTGGGTATTCACGTCGATGCGGTGCTTGATCTCCGTCACCGTGGCCGACACCGTGCGCGCACCGATCTTCAGCCAGTAGGGCCGGCCCGGCAGCAGCGGCGCGTCGGACATCCACAGCAGGTGCGCGGCGAACTGGTCGGCGACCTCGGGCGGATCGCCGGCGGCAGCGATCACGTCGCCGCGGCTGATGTCGATCTCGTCCGCCAGGGTCAACGTCACGGCCTGGCCGGCGTGCGCCGTGGCGACTTCGCCATCCGGGCCGAGTACCTGCTCGATGCGTGAACGGCGCGCGGACGGCAGCACCACCACCTCGTCGCCCGGCTTCACCTCGCCGGCCGCGATCGTGCCTGCATAGCCGCGGAAATTCTGGTGCGGGCGGTTGACCCATTGCACCGGCAGGCGCAGGCCTGCACCGGTATCGTGCGCGTCGACCTGCACGCTTTCCAGGTGTTCCAGCAAGGCGGGGCCGGTGTACCACGGCGTGCGCGCGGAACGCGTGGACAGGTTGTCGCCTTCCAGCGCCGACAGCGGAATGCAGGCGATGGACGCAATGCCGAGCCGCTGCGCGAGCGCGCGGTAGTCGGCAGCGATGCGCTCGAACACGGCCTGGTCGAAGTCCACCAAGTCCATCTTGTTCACCGCCAGCACCACGTGGCGGATGCCAAGCAGCGAGACGATGTAGCTGTGCCGGTGCGTCTGCGTCAGCAGGCCCTTGCGCGCATCCACCAGCACCACCGCCAAGTCCGCGGTGGATGCGCCGGTGGCCATGTTGCGCGTGTACTGCTCATGCCCGGGGCAGTCGGCGACGATGAACTTGCGCTTGTCCGTATCGAAGTAGCGGTAGGCCACGTCGATGGTGATGCCCTGCTCGCGTTCGGCGGCCAGGCCGTCCAGCAGCAGCGCGTAGTCGATGCGCTCGCCCTGGGTGCCGTGCTTGCGGCTGTCCTTTTCCAGCGCGGCCAGCTGGTCGTCGAACAGGCGCTTGCTGTCGTACAGCAGGCGGCCGATCAGCGTGCTCTTGCCATCGTCCACGCTGCCGCAGGTGATGAAGCGCAACAGCGGCTTGGATTCGTGCTGTTTCAGGTAGGTGGCGATGTCGCCTGCGGTATTCATGCAGCGGCCACCGACATCATCTTCATGCGCGTCAACTCCAGACCGGTATTGTCATCCCAGCGAACGCTGGGATCCATCTTGATCTTGCAGGGAGCCCAGGCAAGCGTCATTGATCGCGCGAACACCAACTTGGATCCCAGCGTGCGCTGGGACGACGGCGGAGGGATGCTCATCAGAAATAGCCCTCCAGCTTCTTCTTCTCCATCGATGCACCCGGGTCCTGGTCGATCACCCGGCCCTGGCGCTCGGAACTGGTAGTCACCAGCATCTCGGCGATGATCTTCTCCAGCGAATCGGCGTCGGAGTCGATGGCGCCGGTCAGCGGGTAGCAGCCCAGGGTGCGGAAGCGCACGTGGCGCTGCTGCGGCACTTCGCCGTCGCGCAGCGGCAGGCGCTCGTCATCCACCAGGATCAGCGCGCCGTCGCGCTCCACTACGGCACGTTCGGCGGCGAAGTACAGCGGCACCACCGGAATGTTCTCGCGGTAGATATAGAGCCAGATGTCCAGTTCGGTCCAGTTGGACAGCGGGAACACGCGCACGCTCTCGCCCTTGTGGATGCGCGCGTTGTACAGGTTCCAGAGTTCGGGGCGCTGGTTCTTCGGGTCCCAGCGGTGCTTGTCGTTGCGGAAGGAGAACACGCGTTCCTTGGCGCGCGACTTCTCCTCGTCGCGGCGGGCACCGCCTATTGCGGCATCGAAGGCGTACTGGTCCAGCGCCTGCTTCAGGCCCTGGGTCTTCATCACGTCGGTGTGCACGGTGGCACCGTGGCTGATCGGCCCGATGTCCTGGGCGATCCCGTCCGGATTGATGTGTACCCGCAGATCCACGCCGGTCTCGGCGGCGCGCCGGTCGCGGAAGGCGATCATCTCGCGGAACTTCCAGCGGGTGTCCACGTGCAGCAGCGGGATGGGCGGCCGGGCCGGGGCGAACGCCTTCAGCAACAGGTGCAGCAGCACCGAACTGTCCTTGCCCACCGAGTACAGCAGCACCGGATTGCGGAATTCGGCGGCGACCTCGCGGAGGATGTGGATGCTTTCCGCTTCCAGGCGGTCGAGATGGGAGAGGCGGGGTACGGCGGTCATCGAGGCAGGCAAAGGGGGCGGAGGACCCGGACACGCTAGCCTAGCAGGGCGTTGGTGCCGGGTCCGGAGGCCGGGAAGTATTCGGCTCGCGCCTCATGCCGGCGAAATAAGCTCAGGCCATAAGCCCATAACCATGCGTCCTTTCAACGCGTGGCGTCGCCTTCCTAACATCGGTCGTCCCAGTCGCGCCCACGGGCCATACCGAATGTCCGCCACCCAGCCTGTTCCTGCCCCCATCCCCCTCGCGGAGGAACGGCGGGCGCTGCTGGCCCAGGCGGTCGCTGGCCTGGATGGCGCCAGCCTGTGGTGGATCTCGGGGTACACGGCAGGCCTGGCCCAGGCGCAACTCGCGCCGGCTGCCCACGCCGCCCCCCAGCCTCTGGCCGTCGTGCCGGCCGCCGGCCCGCAGGCCGGCCAGCGCCTGACCATCGTCTACGGCAGCCAGACCGGCAATGCCCGCCGCACCGCGGAAGCGCTGGCGCAGCAGGCGGAAGCCGCCGGATTGTCGGTTCGCCTGCTGCGGGCCGATGCCTACCCGCAGCGCGAGCTCGCCAACGAGCGCCTGCTGTACATCGTGATCAGCACGCAGGGCGAAGGCGATCCGCCGGACGACAGCATCGGCCTGGTGGAATTCCTGCGCGGCAAGCGCGCGCCGAAGCTGCCCGAACTCAAGTACGCCGTCCTCGGCCTGGGCGATTCCAGCTATGCCGACTTCTGCGGCATCGCCACGCGCCTGGACGCGCGCCTGGCCGAACTGGGCGGCAGCCGCCTGTTCGCTGCCGGGCTGGCGGATCTCGACATCGATACCGTCGCGGCTCCATGGCGCGAACAGGCGCTGGGACATGCGCGCGAGCTGCTGAAGGCACCCGCCGTCACCTCGCTCGCATCCGTCACCCCGCTGCGCCCGGGCCATGCGGCCGCGTGGTCGCACGAGCACCCGTTCCCCGCCGAGCTGCTGCTCAACCAGCGCATCAGCGGTCGCGACTTCAAGGGACCGCGCTTCGGCCAACACGGCGTTGCCGACAAGGACGTGCGCCATATCGAACTGTCGCTGGAAGGCAGCGGCCTGCACTATGAACCCGGCGACGCGCTGGGCGTGCGCCACCGCAATCCCGCTGCGCTGGTCGATGGCGTGATCGAGGCGCTGCAGCTGGACGGCGAGAGCGCCGTCAGCGAAGGCGGCGATACCCTGCCGCTGCGCGAATGGCTCGCGGCGCGCCGCGAACTGACTCGCGTGTCGCGTCCGTTCCTGGCCACGCATGCCGCACACGCGCAGGCGGAAGAACTCAACACCCTGCTCGGCCCGGCGAACGCGCCGGCGCTGGCGCAGTTGTTCGGCACCCACCAGATCATCGACGTGCTGCGTCGCTGGCCCGCCGACTGGTCCGCACAGGAACTGGTCGCCGCATTGCGCCCGCTGGCGCCACGCCTGTACTCCATCGCCTCCAGCCGCAAGCGCGTGGGCGAAGAGGCCCACCTGACCGTCGACGTGCTGGGTTACGACGCCTTCGGCCATGCACACGGCGGTGCGGCCAGCGGCTTCCTCGCCGCACGCGGGGAAGGCGACCAGGTACCGGTCTACATCGAGGCCAACGAACGCTTCCGCGTGCCCGCCGACGGCAGCCGCGACATCCTGATGATCGGCCCCGGCACCGGCGTGGCACCGTTCCGCGGATTCGTGCAAGAGCGCGCCGAGACCGGCGCGCGCGGGCGCAACTGGCTGTTCTTCGGCGCCCAGCATTTCAACCACGGCTTCTTCTACCAGAGCGAGTGGCAGGACGCGCTGCGCAGCGGCGAACTGCACCGGCTGGACCTGGCCTTCTCGCGCGACCAGGCACGCAAGGTGTACGTGCAGGACCGCCTGCGCGAACGTGGTCGCGAGGTCTACGACTGGCTGCAGAACGGTGCGCACCTGTACGTGTGCGGCGCCATCGCGATGGGCAAGGACGTGCAGGGCGCACTGCAGGCCATCGTGGTCGAGCATGGCGGGCTGGATGACGATGCGGCGCGCGAATACCTGGTGCAGCTGCAGACGGAGGGACGCTATAGCCGCGATGTGTATTGAGTCCGGCGCGTTTGTGGGAGCGACGTAAGTCGCGATCCCAGCACCCCGGGCGAAGCGATCGCGACTGACGTCGCTCCCACAGCCAGGATCAGAAGATGAGCAACCATTCCGTCGAAGACATCAAATCCGAGAGCAACCGCCTGCGCGGCAGCCTGCTCGACAGCCTGGCCGATCCGGTCACCGGCGCGCTGCGCGAGTCGGACCAGACCCTGATCAAGTACCACGGCAGTTACCAGCAGGACGACCGCGACCTGCGCGACGAGCGCCGCCGCCAGAAGCTGGAGCCGGCCTACCAGTTCATGATCCGTACGCGCACGCCCGGCGGTGTGGTCACGCCGGAGCAGTGGCTGAAGCTGGACGCCATCGCCACGCAGTACGCCAACCATTCGCTGCGGATCACCACGCGGCAGGCGTTCCAGTACCACGGCGTCATCAAGCGCGAACTCAAGGCCACCATGCAGGCCATCAACGCCGCGTTGATCGACACGCTGGCCGCCTGCGGCGACGTCAACCGCAACGTGCTGGTCGCGGCCAATCCGCTGGAATCGCGCGCGCATGCCGAGGTGCAGGCTTGGGCGGCAAAGCTGTCCGAGCATCTGCTGCCCAACACCCGCGCCTATTACGAGATCTGGCTGGACGAGGAGCGCGTGGCCGGCAGTGGCGAGGAAGAGGAGCCGATCTACGGCGCCACCTATCTGCCGCGCAAGTTCAAGGTCGGCTTCGCGGTGCCGCCGGTCAACGACGTGGACGTGTTCGCGAACGACCTCGGTTTCATCGCCATCCTCGAAGACGGCGCCCTCGCCGGTTTCAACGTGGTGATCGGCGGCGGCATGGGCGCGACCCATGGCGACGCCGAGACCTATCCGCGCGTCGGCAACGTGGTCGGTTTCATCACGCCCGACCAGCTGCTCGAGGTCGCCACGGCCGTCGTCACCACCCAGCGCGACCTCGGCAACCGCGAGCTGCGCAAGCGTGCGCGCTTCAAGTACACCATCGACGACCATGGCTTGGAGAAGGTGGTCGGCGAAATCGAACGCCGCAGCGGCGTGGCCCTGCAGCCCGTGCGCGCCTTCCGCTTCGACCACAACGGCGACCGCTACGGCTGGGTCGAGGGCGAAGACGGCCGCTGGCACCTGACCCTGCACCTGTACGCCGGCCGGATCGCCGACGCCGGGACCACGACGCATCTCACCGGCTTGCGCGAGATCGCCAACGTACACCGTGGCGAGTTCCGCATGACCGCGAACCAGAACCTCGTCATCGCCGGCGTGCCGGCGGGCGAACGCGAGCGCATCGACGCGCTGGTGAAGACGCACGGCCTGGATGCCGGTGAACGCCTGGGCACCGCCCTGCAGCGCGCGGCCGTGGCCTGCGTGGCGTTGCCCACCTGCGGCCTGGCGATGGCCGAGGCCGAACGCTACCTGCCCGGGTTCACCGATCGTCTGCAGCCGCTGCTGGAGAAGCACGGCCTGCGCGATGCGCCGATCGTGCTGCGCATCTCCGGTTGCCCGAATGGCTGCTCGCGTCCCTACCTGGCCGAGATCGCGCTGGTCGGCAAAGCGCCGGGGCGCTACAACCTGATGCTCGGCGGCGACGCCCGTGGCCAGCGGCTCAATACGCTGTACCGCGAGAACATCGACGAAGCCGCCATCCTCGACACGCTCGACGGCCTGTTCGCGCGCTACGCCGGCGAACGCGACGACGGCGAAGGCTTCGGCGACTTCCTTCATCGCAGCGGCGTGGTCGCCCTGCCCGCCTACCCCACCCATCGACAGATCGCACTGGAACTGCACGCATGAGCGCCCTCGCCCTTTCCCTGGACACGGACCAGATCGCCGAGCACAACGCTTGGCTGGAGACGCAGACCGCCGAGCAGCGCATCGCGTGGGCGCTGGAGCATGGCCCGGCGGAAGCGGCGATGTCGTCGAGCTTCGGCGCGCAGGCGGCCGTGCTGTTGCACATGGTCACCCGCCAGAAGCCGGACATTCCCGTGGTGCTGATCGACACCGGTTATCTGTTCCCCGAGACCTACCGCTTCGCCGACGAACTGACCGAACGCCTGCAGCTCAACCTGCAGGTGTTCCGCCCGCTGGTCAGCCGCGCCTGGATGGAAGCGCGCCATGGCCGCCTGTGGGAACAGGGCCTGGTCGGCATCGAGCAGTACAACAGCCTGCGCAAGGTCGAACCGATGAAGCGCGCCCTGAAGGAACTGGGCGTGGGCACCTGGTTCACCGGCCTGCGCCGCAGCCAGGCCACCAGCCGGGCCAACGCACCCGTGCTGCAGCAGCGCGAGGACCGCTGGAAGCTCAACCCGATCGTCGACTGGACCGACCGCGACGTCTGGCAGTACATGAAGCAGCACGGCCTGCCGTACCACCCGCTGTGGGAGCAGGGCTACGTGTCGATCGGCGACTTCCACACCACGCGCCGCTGGGAGCCCGGCATGCGCGAGGAAGACACCCGCTTCAACGGCCTGAAGCGCGAGTGCGGCATCCACATCGACGTCTGATGGCAGCCCCGACAGCCTGAGGCATTCGCGTCGGGCCAGCCCGGTTTCGTCGCCGCATCGCGGGGTCCGTCGCGCACCCTCTTCCCTCCCGGGACGGGCGGGCTATCCTCCACGGCACTCCCGAAGCCGCGGTGTCCCACGTGTTCCCAAGTCTGCTCCTGATCGTCCGCATCCTCGTCGCCTGGTTCGGCGCAGTGCTCATGGCGGGCTTCATCTGGAACGGCATCTTCGAACGGACCGTGCTGTCCGGCGCCGCCGAGTGGCTCTTCAACCTCGCCTCGACCCTGGTGATGCTGTCGGTGCTGATCGGCCTGATCAGCCATCTGCGCCGGATCTGGCTGATCACGGGAAGGCTGGACAGCACCACGCTGTCGAGCCGCCAGCGCCGGCAGATCGAAGTGCCGCTGGATACGGCCGCCGCCTTCGCCCTGATCGAAGGCGCGCTGCGCGAACTGCCGCGCGCGGAGGAGGCGGAGAGCGCTCCCGACAGTCTGCAGGTGCGGGTCAAGGTGCGCCGCGTGGACAGTTTCGACGGTCCCAGCCAGCCCTCGCGCTTCAACATCATGGCCCGCTTCGCGGTGAAGCGTGACCTGGTGCAGGCCACCGTCACCCCCGGCAATGGCACCAGTAGCATCACCCTGATGCTGGGCCCGGATGCCAGCGCCTGGCTCGACCTGTTCGTGCTGGACGACGGCGTGAACGTGGAGAACGCCGAAGCCGTCACCCGCGCCATCACCCGCCGCGTCGCCGACCAGCGCCGGCAGGAACAGGCCGACGTCGAGAAGACCGTCAGCGAAAAGGAACTGACCGTGGCGCGCCTGAACCTGCTCAACGCGCAGGTGGAGCCGCACTTCCTCTACAACACGCTGGCCAGCGCACAGGTGCTGACCCGCACCGATCCACCGCGCGCCGACATCATGCTGGGCCACCTGATCCACTACCTGCGCAGCTCGCTGCCGCGCACCGACGAGGCCCTGTCCACGCTGGGTGAGGAACTGGAGCGCACCCAAGCCTACCTGGAGATCCTGAAGATCCGCATGGGCACCCGGCTCAACGTGCAGGTGGAAGTGCCGGACGCGCTGAAGGCGGTGCCGATGCCGTCGATGATGCTGCAGACGCTGGTGGAGAACGCGATCAAGCACGGTCTGGAACCCAAGACCGGCGGCGGCACCATCTGGATCCTCGCCCGCAAGCACGATGACCACGCTACGCTCACCGTCGCCGACGACGGCCAGGGCTTCGGCGGCCAGAGCACCGGCACCGGCATTGGCCTGAAGAACCTGCGCGAACGCCTGCGCCTGACCTTCGGCAGCGAGGCTTCGTTCGCCATCGTCTCCAATTTCCCCAGTGGCGTCGCCGCCACGTTGACGCTGCCGCTGGCCGGCAAGGCAGGTGCCGCATGAACTTCCGGGGCGTGATCGCCGAAGACGAGGAGCTGCTGCGCACCGCGCTGTCCTCGCTGTTGAAGGAGGCCTGGCCGCAGCTGGACATCGTGGCCGAGTGCGAGGATGGCGCCAGCGCGCTGGAATCCATCGCCGAGCTGCGGCCGGACGTGGCCTTCCTCGACATCCGCATGCCCGGCCTGAGCGGCATCGAAGTCGCCCGTGGACTGACCGAAGCCAGCCCGCGCACGCAAGTGGTGTTCGTCACCGCCTACGACCAGTACGCGATCGATGCGTTCGAACAGGGCGCCATCGACTACCTGCTGAAACCGATCACCCGCGAGCGCCTGCTGGCCACCGTGCAGCGAATCCAGGCGCGCGCCGCGGCGGGCCATCCCGACGGCGCAACGCTGGAAGCGCTGCTGCGCCACCTGTCGGCGCGACAAGGCGCGTCGAGCAAGCCGCCGCTGGTCTGGATCACCGCCAGCGTCGGCAAGGACACCAAATTGATCATGGTGGACGACGTGGCCTACTTCCAGGCCGACAACAAGTACACCACCGTGATGACCGCCGAAGGCGAATCGCTGCTGCGCACGCCATTGCGCGAATTACTCGATTCGCTGGATCAGAACACCTTCAAGCAGATCCACCGCTCCACCATCGTCAACATGAAGGCCGTCGCCTCGGTCAGTCGCGATGACGCAGGCCGTGGTCGGCTGAAGTTGAAGACGCGTCCGGAAACCCTGACCGTCAGCCAGCCCTTCATGACGCTGTTCCGCAACATGTAGCACCGCTCTAAACCCGGCCGCCCCGTGCGGCATCCAACGTGGCATCACCGGCACGGCGCGCCTGCGTCGTGGATGGCTTGCCTTTGCCCATCGAAACACCAGAGGAAACGCCATGCGCATCGTCACATCCCTGCTGTCCTGCCTGATGGCCCTGGCAGGATGCAACGAGAAGCCCAGCGTCACCACCATCCACCACAGCAGCGCCAACGGCGTGGACACGCTCTTCAGCAAGACCACGGTGCGGGAGGGCGTGGCGAGGTTCGAGTGCTTCGCCAGCGAGAGCGGCCAGTGCCATTACCTCGTTTACACCGAACACTGCCCTGCACCCGCACCGGGCAAAAACCCTGCGCCCTGCACGCGCACGACACTGGAGAACTTCGCGCTGGCGCCCGGCAAGACCCATGAGATACGCGGACTGCCCACCCGCTACCGGGAATGCGTGGCACAACAGCAGGTCGGGGGGAGTTGCCCCTCGTAGACGCGAACCCATATGCGCCTCATGCCGCCGGGGCGCCGACATGACGGTGCTCCAGCAGGAGCGCCAACAGGAAGCCGATCAGGTAGGCCAACACGTCCAGCGCATCCGGCGTGCTGCCCAGCACGATGCGCAGCACCGGCGACGCCACCTGCCAGCCCGTCTGCTGACTGACGTATTGCACCGCCTCGACCACCAGTCCCACGGCGAGCGCCAGCAGCGGCCGCATCGGAGGACGCATCCAGGCGACGGTGGCGAGCAGACAATGCACCCAGACCACCGCGAGGACGTCGCCCACGAAGCTCCTTGTCCAGCCGAGCCCCGCGCCGACGGTCGCCAGCAACACGAGCAATACCAGCAATGCCAGCGCCCAGGCAGCGGAGACCGCGTCGAACCGCCATCTCATGCGTGTGCGCCGCCCTTCAGCCGCCAGCGCAATGCGCGCCCTCCAGCGACTTGCCACCACAGGCCAGACACTTGCGGTACTTCTGTCGCTGCCGGTTGTAGCGCAGGCGCGACATCATGCCGCCGCAGGCGCAGCGCAGTTCGCGGCCCCGCGCCCAGCGGTACAGCCGCCAACTGGAATGCAGCGCCCACCCGGTGCCCAACAGGATGGCGAGCAGGAACGACAACGACGCCAGCCGTTGCGGCGGAATACCCACCAGCACGCGCTCGGTGCGGGTGACGGCTTCGGCCGTCGCCAGCCCGCCGAGGGTGATGACGACCGCCGGCACGTACATGCGCAGCACCATCTTCGATATGCGATTCATCGCGGTATCCGACCGTGTCGACGAGACTTCAGGCTCGCGCAGGTCGGGGGATGCCGTCAATCACGTGATCGGGGGACGATTCAACTGGTGATCGTCTGGGTGAGCGCTGCCCACGTAGGGGGCTCGGGCCAATCCGGATCCTGGTTACCATCGATCACCCGGCGCAGGTCGCGACGGTCGATCTGCGGTGCCAGCGCGCGCACCAGGTCCAGCGCGTAATCGCGCAGCACGCGCTCACGCGGCAGCACCGCCCACGTGATGCATTCCTTGACCTCCGCCGGTGCCGGCCATGCGCGCAGATCGGTGTCGGTGGCATTCACCGCCATCTCGGCCAGCAGACCCACGCCGAGGCCCGCGCGGACGTAGGTCTTGATCAGGTCGGCATCGAGCGCGGTCAGGGCGATGTTGGGCTCCAGCCCCACCTTGGCGAAGGCGCGTTGCAGCGATGACCCCGGCCGGGTGGAGGATTCGTAGCTGATGAGGGGCTGCCCGGCGAGATCGGCCATCCCCGGCACGCGACCGAGCTCCTCCAGCGCGTGGCCGCGTGGCACCAGCACCAGCCGGCGCCAGCGGTACAGCGGCACGGCGATGCCCGCCTGTGGCTGATCGCCGGCGGTACTGACCACGGCCATGTCGGCATCGCCCTGGGTCAGCAGGTCCAGCGCCTGGCTTTCCGGCGCCTGCTGCAGATGCACGCTCACCTGGGGGAAATCCCGCTTGATCTGGGCGATGGCCGGCGGCAGCACGAAGCGCGCCTGCGTATGCGTGGTCACCAGCACCAGCTGGCCCTGGCTCTCGCGGCGCTGGTTGGCGGCGTAGGTGCGGATATTGTTGGCCTCGGCCAGCACCAGCCGCGCGCGCTCGATCACTTCGTTGCCGGCAGGCGTCACGGCTTCCAGGCTCCTGCCCTTGCGCACGAACAGCAGGAAGCCCAACTCGTCTTCCAGTTGCTTGAGCTGCTTGGACAGGCCGGGCTGGGTGGCATGCACCCGCGCCGCCGCCAGCGTGATGTTCAGGTCGGCATCGGCGATGGCCACCAGATAGCGAAGTTGGGTCAGCGTCATCGGCGTGGGGCGCGCATCGGCCCACCGGAAGGGGGCCTTGGACTGTAGAGGATTTGTCCGGACCGTAGCCGGCCGGCCTTATAACCGCAGGATATATGGTTCTCGTGGGATGTCATTTCCGACCGCCATGAGGCGGCAGTACGGTCAGCAACCCAGCCGCCATCCTCCCCATGCCCGTGAGTGCTCCGTTGTTCCCCCTGTTCGCCGACCTGCAAGGCCGCCGGGTACTCGTCGTGGGTGGCGGCCCGGTCGCGGAAAGGAAGACAGGCGCGCTGCTGCATGCCGGCGCCCGTCCGCGCGTGGGCGCGCCGGAGCTCACGCCGAAACTGCGCACGTGGCACGAGGAAGGACGCATCGACTGGATTGCCGGGCGTTTTGATGCCCACTGGCTGTCGGGGGCATGGCTGGTGGTCGCCGCGACCGACGATGCGTCGGTCAACCGCGCGGTCGCCGCCGCCGCCGAAGCGCGCCACGTGTTCGCCAATGTCGTGGACGACGGCGAACTCTCCAGCTTCCAGGTGCCCGCCATCGTCGAGCGCGGCCCGCTGCAGATCGCCATTTCCAGCGGCGGCGGCGCGCCGATGCTGGCCCGCCACCTGCGTCGCCAGCTCGAGACCCTGCTGGATGATTCCTGGACCTCGCTGGCCGACCTGTTCACCCGGCAGCGCCAACGCATCCGCCAGCGCTTCCCGCAGCCTGGCGAGCGCCGCCGCTTCTTCGAGAGGCTGCTGGCAGGCCCCTTGCCCCGCCTGTTCCGCCAGCAGTTGCATGCGCAGGCCGAACAGCATTTCCAGGCCATGCTGGATGAGCGCGCCGCTACCACGCATGCCGGCTCGGTCGCGGTGGTCGGCGCCGGCCCCGGCGATGCCGGCCTGCTGACGCTCAACGCGTTGCGCGCCATGAACGAGGCCGACGTGATCCTGCACGATCGCCTGGTCAGCGAGGACGTGCTTCGCCTCGGCCGTCGCGATGCGACCTACATAGAAGTAGGCAAGTCGGCCACCGGCCACAGCACCCGCCAGGAGGAGATCCATGCGTTGATGCTGGAGCATGCGCGCGCCGGCAAGCGCGTGGTGCGGTTGAAAGGCGGCGATCCGTTCGTGTTCGGTCGTGGCGGCGAAGAGCTGGAATTCCTGCGCGCGCACCACATTCCCTATGAGGTGGTGCCCGGCATCACCGCCGCCGTTGCGTGCGCCGCGTACGCCGGCATCCCGCTGACCCATCGCGACCACGCGCAGTCGGTGAAGCTGGTGACGGCGCACTGCAAGGAGTCGTTCGACACGTTGGACTGGCAGGCGCTGGCGCAGGAGCGGCAGACACTGGCGGTCTACATGGGCGTGGCGGGGCTCGAAGGCCTTCGCGACCGGCTGGTGCAGCACGGCCGAGCAGCGTCCACGCCCTTCGCTTTGATCGAGAACGGCACGCGCCGCGAGCAACGCGTGCTGAATGGCACCCTGGCCGATCTTCCGGAAACCGCGCGTTTCCATCAGGTACGTTCACCTGCCCTGCTGGTCCTCGGCGAGGTGGCCGCGCTGGCGGATGCGCTGCACTGGTTCGGCGCGCCGCCACTCGGCGCAGGCGCGTCCACACATTCCCGCAACCTCCCGGCGCCCACACTGCAGGCCGCCTGATCCACGCACTTACGGAGACCCCATGGCCGTTTACGACAGCATCCTGGACACCATCGGCCGCACCCCGGTCGTCAAGCTGCATCGCATCGCACCCGAGCACGTCACGCTGTACGCCAAGGTCGAATCGTTCAACCCGGGCGGATCGGTGAAGGACCGCCTGGCGCTGGCGATCATCCTCGATGCGGAGGCCAAGGGACTGCTGAAACCCGGCGATACCATCGTCGAAGCGACCTCCGGCAACACCGGCGTCGCACTCGCCATGGTCGCCGCCGCGCGCGGCTACAAGTTCGTGGCCACGATGGTCGAGACCTTCTCGATCGAACGCCGCAAACTCATGCGCGCGTACGGCGCCAAGGTGATCCTGACGCCGGCCGCCGAACGCGGCAGCGGCATGGTGCGCCGCGCCGAGGAACTGGCGAAGCAGCACGGCTGGTTCCTTGCCCGCCAATTCGCCAATCCCGCCAATCCCGCCTATCACCGGCAGACGACGGCGGCGGAAATCCTGCGCGATTTCGCCGGCCAGCGACTCGACCATTTCGTCACCGGCTGGGGTACCGGCGGCACGCTGACGGGCGTGGGCGAAGTGCTCAAGGTCGCGCGTCCGGAAGTGCGCATCACCGCCTCCGAACCGGCGGGCGCCTCGTTGTTGCAGGGCAAGGAATGGCAGCCGCACAAGATCCAGGGCTGGACCCCGGACTTCGTGCCGGACGTGCTGAACCGCGAGGTGGCCGACGAGATCCTGCCGGTCACCGACGTGGAGGCCATCGCCACCGCGCGCCGCCTTGCGGCCGAGGAAGGCATCTTCGTCGGCATCTCCGGCGGCGCCACGGTCGCTGCCGCGCTGCAGGTTGCGCAGAAGGCCAAGCCCGGCGACGTGCTGCTGGCGATGCTCCCGGACACCGGCGAGCGCTACTTCTCCACGCCGCTGTTCGAAGGCGTCAATGAGGGTTCGGACGACGACTGGCTGGCCTCGCTGGGCGAGGCCGCGCTGCCGTAAGGTTCAATCGGCCGGCGGCGCGTCGCAGTCGCGCCGCCACGTCCATTCCAGCGCCTTGCCCTCATCACGGCCGTCGTCGACGCGGGCATGCAGCGTGTCGGCGCCCCGCCGCTGGTAGATCACGCGACGCGGAAAGTCGTGCGAGGGATTGGCGAACACGACGCGATCCTTCTCCACGCTGGCCGCCGGGAACGCGGTGACCGCGCCACCGCCCGGCTGCGCCAGCAACACCCAGCGCCCGTCCTGCTGCGCGATGCGCATGAACTCGAAGCCTGTCGCCTTGCCATCGCGCGAATCACGGTGCATGCCGACCAGAAGGCCGCCGCGGGGCGCCATCCAGGTTTCCTCGCTGAATGTCTTTCCATGCTGGCCGCACCAGTGGCCCGCCAGCCACTCCAGTTCTCCGGCATGTGCGCCGGAGGCTAGCGCCAGCAGCAGGCCGGTCATGCACGGGAAGGTTGGCTTCATGGCATTACCCTCATCGACGTGACGCCTCAATACATCGGCTTGCCGTCGCTGTCGACGGTGACGGTACAGATCTCCACGATCGTCCAGATGTACATCGGCAACCAGAGCAGCCAGCACGAGAGCACGCTGACCAGCAGCTGGATCAATCCCCTCTGGTTGTAGCCGGCATAGAAGTTGTGCACCCCCGGCACGCCGATCAATCCCAGCAGCGCACCGAACAGGATGAAATTGGTGCGGCTTTTTCCCTGCGCCACAGCCTGCTGGAAGTATCCCGTCGCCACGCCACATTGCGGGCACGCGACGGCCTCGTCGACCAGCTGCTGGCCGCATTGTCTGCAGAACATCCGACATCCCCCGAGTGAACGGCACGCACGTTAGCAGGCCGAGGCGGGCGAATCCACGCTTGTACGGAGTCCTGTAGGAGCGACGTAAGTCGCGACCGCATGTCGTCGGCCACGCATATCCTTGGTCAAGCCGGGTGCGGCAAGGCGATGCGCTGTCTGCGAGATCCCAACATGGATGGCGTGCGGTCGCGACTCACGTCGCTCACCACAGTGAGCACCTCACTGCTCGTACAGCTCCAGCGGCAGACCGTCCGGATCGGCGAAGAAGGTGAAGCGACGACCGGTGTACTCGTCCACACGCACCGGCTCTGTCGCTACATCATGAGAATGCAGGTGGGAGACGGCCGTATCGATGTCGGCCACGCGCAGCGCCAAGTGACGCAGTCCGCACGCCTCCGGTCGCGACACACGCGGCGGCGGCGAGGGAAAGGAGAACAGCTCGACCTGCGCGCCATCGGGCAGCGCGAGGTCGAGCTTCCAGGAATCACGTTCCGCGCGGTAATGCTCGGCGACCACGCGCAGTCCGAGCACGTCGGTATAGAAGCGCTTCGAGCGCGCGTAGTCGGACGCGATGATCGCTACGTGGTGCAGGCCTTCGATCTTCATGCGGGCAGTGTAAACGCAGGCATCGCAGCCATTGCAGGAGGGCTCAGTGCGCCGCTGCCGCGTCCGCACCGGCGTTGTTTCCACCCGACGGCGCCTTGCCGCCGCGCATCAGCAGCACCAGCGGCATCGACACCAGGGTGAGCAGCATCATCAGTTTGAAGTCGTTGAGATAGCCGATGGCCGCTGCCTGCCGGTTGACCTCGGCATTGAGCATCGCCAGACCGGTGGCCGTGGACGGATCCATCGCCGCGGGCAGCAGCGTGGTCTCCGCACCAAACGCGGGAATGCGCGAGCCGATCTCGGCGTGGTTCACCTGCATCGCGCGCGACAGCATCGTCATCACCACTGAGATGCCGACCGACGAGCCGATGTTGCGCACCAGGCTGAAAAGGCCCGCGGCTTCGGTGCGCTGGTGCGGCTCCAGCGTGGCGTAGGCGACAGTGGAGATGGGCACGAACACCAGGCCCAGCCCCATGCCCTGCACCACGCCCAGCCAGACGATGGAATGCATGGAGGCATTCGGCCCGAACTGGGTCATGCCATGCAGCGAGAACACCATCAGCGCCATGCCCACCAGGATCGGCCAGCGCGCGTCGATGCGCCCCAGCAGACGGCCCACGACCATCATGCTGAACATCGTGCCCACGCCGCGCGGCGCCAGCACCAGGCCGATGGTCAGCACCGGATAGTTCATCAGCGTGCTCAGGTACGGTGGCAACAGCGCCAGGGTGGCGAACAGCACGATGCCGACCACGAAGATCAGCGCGCAGCCGACCGCAAAATTCGCGTTCTTCAACAGGCCAAGATCGAGCAGCGCGTGGTCGCGCTTGCGCCACCACCACAGGCCGTACATGTACAGCGCGAGGAAGGCGAGCGCAGCTTCGATCTGGATCTCGACACTGCCGAACCAGTCCTCGCTCTGCCCGCGATCGAGGAACAGCTGCAGCGCGCCAATGCCCAGCGCCAGCAAGCCGAGACCGATGCCGTCCAGCTTGCGCTCCTGCACCACGTCCTTCTTGACGCTGGCCATGATGCCGACCAGCGCGAGAATGCCGATCGGCAGATTGATCAGGAACACCCAGTGCCAGCTGTAGTTCTGGGTCAGGAAACCGCCCAGCGGCGGGCCGAGGATCGGACCGACCATGATGCCCATGCCCCACATCGCCATCGCGGCGCCGTGCTTTTCCTTCGGGAAGGCATCCAGCAGCAGCGACTGCGAAATCGGCACCAGCGAGGCGCCGAACACGCCCTGCAGGATGCGGAACATCACCATCTCGCCGATGCCGCTGGCGATGCCGCACAGCAGCGAGGCGACGGTGAAGCCGCTGACTGCGATGATCAGCAGTCGGCGCCGGCCGAGCCGACCCGCTAGCCAGCCGGTGACCGGCGTGAGGATCGCAGCGGCGACGATGTAGCTGGTCAGCACCCACGACACCTGGTCCTGGGTGGCCGACAGCGAGCCCTGCATGTCGGGCAGCGCGACGTTGGCGATGGTGGTGTCCAGCGCCTGCATCAGCGTGGCCAGCATCACCGAGCCGACCAGCAGCGTGCGCTTGCCGGTGTCGTCGTGCGCAGGTGCGGGGGAGACGGCCGTCGTGCTCATGGAAGAATCCGGAAGGGATCGGCGCACGCGGTGTGCGGCGATCCAGAGGTCACCCGGGGCGCGGCGTCGGCGGGGCCGGGCCCCACCACAGTGCCCTCGCCCGCGTCCGCGCACGCCCGGGATGACATGGAAAGGAACTCAGCGCGCGGCGGTGGCGCGGCTGGAGGCGGTACCGCCCTCGCGCAGTTCGACATGCACGTCGGCGCTCATGCCGGCGCGCAGCTGCGGCGCATCGGCGGCGGCGCTGTCGATCTCCAGGCGCACCGGGATGCGCTGCACGATCTTCACCCAGTTGCCGGTCGCGTTCTGCGGCGGCAGCACGCTGAACTCGGCGCCGGAGGCCGGAGCGATGGAAGCGACGTGCGCCTTCCACTTCACGCCGGGATACGAGTCGACCTCGATGGTCGCCGGCTGGCCGACCTGCATCTTCGTCAGCTCGGTTTCCTTGAAGTTGGCTTCCACCCAGATCGGCGAGGTGGCGACCAGCGGCATCGCCGACTGGCCGACGTTGATGTATTCGCCCACCTGCAGATCGTGCAGGCCGACGATGCCGTCCACCGGCGCGCGCACTTCCGCATGCGCCAGATCCAGTTTCGCCTTCGCCAGCATCGCCATGGCCGCGCGGTACTCGGGCAGGTCGCGTGTCGGCGTGCCGGCGCTGCCGCTCAAAGTGGCAGTGGCTTCGGATTGCGTGGCGATGGCGTCGGCCAGGTCGGTGCGCGCTTCGGCCACGGCGTGGCGCGCGTCGTCCAGCATCTTGCGCGACACCAGCTGCTGAGACGCCAACTGCTGCATGCGGACCAGGTCGCGCTGCGCCCAGGTGAGCGTTTCCTGCGCGGCCCGGATGGACGAGTCGGTGCCGACCACCTTGGCGCGACTGGCGCTGGCCGTGTTGGCCATGCGCGCGACCAGCGCTTCGTTCTGCGCCACCGCGATCGTCAGCGGATCGGCATCGATGCGGAACAGCAGATCGCCCTTCTTCACCGGCTGGTTCTGCTGCACGGCGACTTCGACCACGCGGCCGCCGACCTGCGGCGCGATCAGGATGCGCTCGGCCTTGATGTAGGCGTTGTCGGTACTCACTTCGCGCTGCGAGGCGAGGTACTCCCAGCCGAAGAAGCCGGCGACGGCCAGCGGGCCGGCCACCCACAGCCACACGGGCACGCGGCGGCGCTTGGGAGCGGAGGGGGTGGCCGCGTTTTCGCCGGCCTGGTTGATCTTGCTGGTCATGGTAGGGGTCAGCTCTTGCGGAGGGAGGATTCGCCGCGGCTGGCGCGGTCGAGCTGGGAAAGGTTTTCGCGGATCTGGCCGAGCACCTTCAGGGTCGTCGCCAATTCGTCGTCATCGACGCCGGCCAGGCAGTCCTCGCGTACGGAGACGGCGACGGCTTCGATGTCGTGCATCACCGCGTCGGATTGCGGCAACAGGTGCAGGCGCCATACGCGGCGATCGTCCGGGTCGCTGCGTCGTTCGATGAAGCCCGCCTTCTGCAGCCGGTCGATCACGCGGCCGACGGCGATCGGCTCCATGTCGAGCAGGTCGGCCAGCTCTGACTGGGTAATGCCTTCGCTCTGGTGGATCCGTTTGAGCGCACGCCACTGCACGCGGGTCAGGCCCAGATGCGCAGCGCGCCGGTCAAACACGCGACCGAACAGCCGGCTGAGGTCCGCGATGAGGTAACCGATGGTGCTCTTGGCGTTTACAGTGCTCATGGGTGCCTATGATATAGATGCCTAAGCAGTAATGTTCAAGGCAGAGAATTTCGTTCAGCCGCGCTTTCGTCACGGGCCACTGTTTCAGGAACGAACTGCTCGCTCCCCGCATGACGAGACCATTCCCTCACTCCCTGACGGGATGGATGCCCGGGCCAAGCGACAGAGGGTCCTCATTCCCGCGAAGGCGGGGCCCCGCGCCTTTCACACCTCGCAGCCGAAGGCGCCGGGCTCCCGCCCGCCCGGCAATGACGGTCGGGAGAAATGGACGCCACTGCCAGATTCCGGATCCCGCCCCCCGGAAACGACGACGCCGGCACAAGGCCGGCGTCGGAATCACTGCACGGTGGCGCGGGCGCTTACCCTTCCCACTTGCCCAGCGCGGCCAGGCCATTCTCCTTGGCGCGCTCATAGACCACGGCCTGCGCCTTGGCGAAGTTGCCCTTCAGGTCCTGCGACCACAGCTTCAGCGCGGCCTGCTGCATGGCACGGCCATAGGAGAAGCTCAGCGGCCACGGCAGGTTGCCGAGCTGGTTCATGGCGTTGAGGTGGGCGGTCGACTGCTCGTCGGTCTGGCCGCCGGACAGGAACACCACGCCCGGCAGGATCGCCGGCACGGTGCTCTTCAGGCACATCACGGTGGACTCGGCCACCTCGTCGACGTCGGCCTGCTCTTCGCAGTCCTTGCCGGCGATGACCATCGAGGCCTTCAGGATGGTGCCTTCCAGCAGCACGTTCTGCTCGTACAGCGCACCGAACAGCGAGCGCAGCACGGCTTCGGTCACTTCGTAGCAGACCTCGATGTTGTGGTCGCCGTCCATCAGCACTTCGGGTTCCACCATCGGCACCAGGCCGCATTCCTGGCAGAGCGCCGCATAGCGGGCCAGCGCGTGCGCGTTGGCCTCGATGCAGGTGCCGGACGGGATGTCTTCGCCGATGGTGATCACCGCGCGCCACTTGGCGAAGCGCGCGCCGAGCTTGTAGTACTCCTTCAGGCGGTCACGCAGGCCGTCGAGGCCTTCGGTGACCACTTCGCCCGGGCAGCCGGCCAGGGCATGCGTGCCCTTGTCGACCTTGATGCCGGGAATGATCCCGTTGTCGCTCATGTACTTGGCGAACGGAACGCCGTCCTTGGTGGACTGGCGCAGGGTCTCGTCGAACAGGATCGCGCCGGAGATGTAGTCCGACAGCTTCGGCGTGGTGAGCAGCAACTCGCGGTAGGCGCGACGGTTCTCTTCCGTGTTCTCGATGCCCACACCCTCGAACCGCTTGGCGATGGTGGTGGTGGACTCGTCGATCGCGATGATGCCCTTGCCCGCGGCCACCATGGCCTGGGCGGTTTCGGCAAGCTGTTCGATGCTCATGGGGTTCCTGGGGAAGCGGCGGGAAAGATACCAATTGTAGCCCGCGCCACCGCCCGAGCGGGCGAACGCGGTAAAGAATGCGCTGCGGCGCGCCTGGGGTGAGCAACAGGCGTCAACATCTGGAACCGGTTCCAGATGTCACCGGCTCACGCGGCATCCGACGGCTCCGCTTTGAGATCACCATAGCGCCAGCGATGGATCATGTTGGAGATGCCCCGGCCGCGCAGCAGGAACACCATCGCGAGCACGGCCTCGAACACGGTGGCAACGGCATCCGGCAGCAACTGGTCCAATCCGTTATCCAGCGTCAGGGAGCCCGGCAGCGCACGCGAGAAGATCACCCAGCGCACCAAGAGGTAGGCCGCGTCCTTCAGGGCGACGAACAGGAACCACGCACCGATGACGGAAATGGCGAGGCCCAGCCACACGCGCGGCTCCAGGTCGCTCTCGAACACCTGCTCCTTCGGGCTCGACAAGGCAAGTCGCGCAAGTTTGTCGGCGAAGAGCCACGCCAGCGCCAGGAGGCCGAGGACGGTCACCATGATCGCTAGCGACGTGCCTGCGCTGCCCAGCGGCATCTCGCCGCGCCGGATCGCGAACAGGAGCGAAGGAACGCCGACCAGGGAGTTCGCCGCAACCCACACGATGACGGCGCGGATCGCGATGCACAGCAGCGTGTAGGCGTTCGTCCTTGTCACGCGTCAACCTCCCGGTGGTTACAGCTCGCCCAGCCCCTCGGCCTTGCCGCGCTCGCCCATCTGCAGCAGGCGCAGGGTATTGGTGGCGCCGTGCTTCTCCATGTGGTCGCCGCTGGTGAAGATCACGCGGTCGCCCTCGGCAAGCAGCTCGCGGTCGTGCAGCACGCGCATCGCATCGCGAGCGGCCTCACGGGGCGCAAGCCCACGGCTGTCGAAGGCGATGGGGAACACGTCGCGAATCATCGCCATCTTGCGGCGTGCGCCGTCGTGGCGCGAGAACGCGTAGATCGGCGCATTGGAACGGAAGCGCGACAGGAAGCGCGCGGTACCGCCGGATTCGGTCATCGCCACGATCGCGCGCACGCCGATGTGCTCGGAGAGGAACATCGTCGCCATCGCGATCGCCTGGTCGGCGCGCTCCAGGTTGCGCGGCGCCTTCTCGAAGTCGGTGTCCATCTCGAACTGCTTCTCGGCACCGAGGCAGATGCGTGCCATCGCCTCCACCGCACGCACGGGATAACTGCCCGCAGCGGTTTCCGCCGACAGCATCACCGCGTCGGTGCCGTCGATGACGGCGTTCGCCACGTCCAGCACTTCGGCGCGCGTGGGGATCGGGCTGTCCACCATCGACTGCAGCATCTGGGTGGCGGTGATCACCACCTTGTTGCGCGCCAGCGACTCCCGGATGATCTTCTTCTGCAGGCCGGGCAGCTCGGCATCGCCGATCTCCACGCCCAGGTCGCCGCGCGCCACCATCACCACGTCGCTGGCGTCGACGATTTCGGCCAGGTTCTCGATGGCCTCGGTGCGTTCGATCTTGGAGACCAGCGCGGCGTCGCAGCCGTGTTCGCGCGCGATGCGGCGCGCTTCGTTCATGTCGTCGGCATTGCGGCAGAACGACACGGCGATGAAGTCCACGCCGATGTTCTCGGCCACGTAGGCGATCAGCTCGCGGTCGCGCTCGGTCAACGCGCCCAGCGAGAGGCCGCCACCCTGCTTGTTCAGGCCCTTGCGGTCGGACAACACGCCGTCGTTGAGCACGGTGCAGACGATGCGCTCGCCGTCGACCTTCACCACCTGCAACTGCATCAGGCCATCGTCCAGCAGCAGGACATCACCGGCTTCCACGTCGCCCGGCAGGCCGAGGTAGCTGACGCCCACCTGCGAGGCATCACCCGGGGGCGCGTCGACACTGGCCACCAGGTCGAAGCGGTCGCCGGTCTTCAGCACCACCTTGCCTTCGGCGAACCGTTCGACGCGGATCTTCGGTCCTGGCAGGTCGGCGAGGATGCCGACCTCCGCGCCCACGCGCTGTGCCGCCAGACGCACCGCTGCGGCGCGCTTGGCCTGGCCCGAGGGATCACCGTGGGAGAAGTTCAGGCGCACCACGTTGACGCCGGCACGGAACAATTCCTCGAGCACGCCGGGCGGGTCCGTCGCCGGTCCGAGGGTGGCGAGGATCTTGGTGCGGCGCTGGCGTTCGGTCATGGTGCGGATTCCCTGTGATCGCGCAAACGCTACCACAGCGAAACTTCTTCGGAACGACTGACATTCCCCACGTCATGCCGCTGTCCCGGGACAGCCCTCCGCGCACAGGGTGTGGCGCGAGGAAAGCGCTGTTTCAAAGCACTTTCCTGATGATCCCCGCACCCGCACGACTGGTATTTTTTTGGTCTCTGCGCGCAAGCTGCATGCTGCGCACGCACACCCGAGTGCGCAAAAAACCGAGCGATGAAACGCGCGTTTGACCGCGCGCGCTCCGGCTCAGGCGAACAGTGGCCGCAATTGGTCGGGCGCGCCCGCGAGGTGGCTGGCGCCGGCCTCACGCAGTTCCTGTTCGCCACCGAATCCCCACAACACGCCGACACTGCGCATGCCGTGATGGCGCGCACCGTCGATGTCCATATGGCGATCCCCGATCATCCAGCACGCCCCCGGTACCAGCGACAGGCGTCGCAATGCTTCGCCAATCAGGTCCTTCTTGTGACTCAACCGGCCATCAGCAGTGGCGCCGATGATGTCCTCGAAATGGTGACCGAACGGCAGATGCGCGAGGATCTTGCGCGCATGCGGCTCGTTCTTCGCGGTGACCACCGCCAGCCGGTGGCCGTCGGCACGCAACCGTTCGATGGTCTCGCCGATTCCAGCGTAGACCTGGTGCTCCCGCCACCCGTGCGACTCGAAGCGTTCGCGGTACAGCTCGACCGCGGCTTCCACCTTCGCCGGGTCGCCCAGCAGTGGCATGAAACTGGTCCGCAGCGACGGGCCGATCCAGCCACGCAGCTCGGCCTCCGTCGGTATCGGATGCTCCAGTTGCGTCAGTGCATGCGCGATGCAGCGCGTGATCCCGACGGCCGAATCGATCAGCGTGCCGTCGAGATCGAAGAACAGCGCGGCACGACTCACTGACCGCGAGCCTCCAGCGCTGCGACCGCGGGCAGCGTCTTGCCTTCCAGGAACTCCAGAAATGCGCCGCCGCCAGTGGAGATGTAGCTGACGTCACCGGCGATGCCGTATTTGTCCACCGCCGCGAGTGTGTCGCCGCCACCGGCGATGGAAAATGCATCGGATTGCGCGATCGCACGCGCGAGCGTCTCGGTGCCCTTGCCGAAGGCGTCGAACTCGAACACGCCCACGGGTCCGTTCCACACCACCGTGCCGGCCGACTTGATCAGTCCGGCATAGCGCTGTGCGGTCTGCGGACCGATGTCGAGGATCAACTCGTCGGCCGCGACCGCGTCGACGGCCTTCACCGTCGCCGGCGCATCGGCGGCGAACGCCGTGGCGACCACCACGTCGGTCGGCAGCGGGATCTCGGCGCCACGCGCCTTCGCATCGGCATCGATCTTCCTGGCGGTGCCGATCAGGTCGGCCTCGTACAGCGACTTGCCCACGGCATGGCCTTCCGCGGCGATGAAGGTGTTGGCGATGCCGCCACCGACGATCAGCTGGTCGACCTTGCCGACCAGGCTGGTCAACAGCTCCAGCTTGGTGGAGACCTTGCTGCCGGCGACGATGGCCAGCAGCGGGCGCGCAGGGTTGGCGAGCGCCTTGTCGAGCGCATCCAGCTCGGCCATCAGCAGCGGGCCGCCGGCCGCCACCGCAGCGAAGCGGATCACGCCATGCGTGGACGCCTGCGCGCGGTGCGCGGTGCCGAAGGCATCCATCACGAACACGTCGCACAGCGCCGCGTACTGCTTCGACAGCGCTTCGTCATCCTTGCCTTCGCCGATGTTCATGCGGCAGTTCTCGAGCAGGACGACCTGGCCCGGTCGCACGTCCACGCCGTCCACCCAGTCCTTCATCAGCGGCACGTCCACGCCGAGCAGTTCGGACAGGCGCGCGGCCACCGGCGCCAGCGAGTCGGCTTCGCTCCACACGCCTTCCTTCGGTCGACCCAGGTGCGAGGTGACCATCACCGCCGCGCCTTTCTGCAACGCCAGTTTCAGCGTGGGCAAGGAGGCGGTGATGCGCTGCTCGGAGGTGATGCGGCCGTCGTCGATGGGCACGTTCAGATCCTGGCGGATCAGCACGCGCTTGCCGGCGAGGTCGAGGTCGGTCATGCGGACGATGGGCATCTTGGGTCCTGGGCAGCGGGAAAGATGCTCATTGTCCCGCCTGCCCACCCGTGCCGCAAACGAACGCCTGGACTACGCGGGTGGGCGGTTGCGCAGCAGACTGAAGGCGAATGCCGCCACCAGCCCTGCGCCCAGCACCAGCAGCGCCCACAACAACCAGGCCTTCCAGTCGCGCGGAGTCGGCGGCGGTACCAGCGCGGCATCGCCGGCCAGCGACGCGGAGGTGGCGAGGTAGGCGGGCGAAGGTTGCCACTCGGCACCGCGATCGCGACGCAGCGCATCGAGCAGTTCCGGCATCGGCACCGTGGCCCGACGCGCCGCTGCGCTTCCGGCCACCAGCGCGTAAGGCGGCGTGCCCTGCGCAAGGAAGACCATCACTTCCGGGCGATACCCCAGGCGCAGCGTGGGCGCCTGTTCCGGCAGCGCGCCACGACTGCGCAGGCGCCAATAGCGGTCGCGCGCGGGGCCGCTGGCCAGGGGTTGTTCGGGCGATGCACTGGGCCGGTCGCCGCCCACGCGATAGGCCACCCAAGGGCCGGCACGCAGGCGCCAGGGTGCGTCGGTCGCGTCGCGACTCTCCAGCGTCCATTCGCCCACGGCGTAGTCGTCCATCGCGAGGTCGGCGAGCGCGATCGGGTAACGTCCATCGCCCTGGTAGACGTAGCTCTCCACGCCCTGCTCGGATGTCCTGCGCCCCTGGAGTTCAGACCACTGCACCGCCTGCTGCAGGTGCTCGGCGTCCAGGCGCACGCGCACCTGGCGGATGGGCAGCGCGGGCGATGCGTCCAGCGGCACGAAACGGACATAGCGGAACCCGCCGTTGATCAGCACTTCGTCACGCAGCAGGCGCTGCGGACCGCGCTGCAGTTCGACCAGCGTCGCGCGTGCCTGCAGCACCTCCCATGCCTGCAAGTCCTGGCTGCCTTCCACGCGGTAGCTCGCCTCGCGCGGGGTGCCCGGATCCCAAGTGATTTCCAGCGCTTCCATGCTGTCGCGGACCCCGCTCAGGTCCACCAGGAAGGCGCGCGCGGGCGCCGTGGTTCCCGTGCCCGCGCTGTCGGCCTCGATACGGACGATGCGCCCGTTCTCACCGAACTGCGCCGACACGCGCGACGAGGTGCCGGCGTCCTGTGGCGTTGCCGGCAGCGCGAACCACGGCACCACGATGCGTCGCGCGGGCAGCGCCGTCGGTTGTTCGGGCCCGAATAGCGCGGCTGCCACCGGCTTGCCGTTCGCATCCAGCACGTCCACGTCGCGCAGGTCGGACCATGCCGTGGTGGCGTAGACCTCGCGATCCAGCACCACCCGGTACGCGCCGGCCTGCTCGCCGGACAGCACCATCGGCCAGCGCTTGGCGTAGGACGCGGGCGTCTGCGCCAGCGCGGTGGCCGGCAGCAGCAACAGCATCACCAGGAACCTCTTCATGCAGCAGCCTCCTCCTGTCCGGAGCGGCGCGGCGGCGCCGGCGCCAGATAACCCACCACGGTGCACAACAGGCCATACGCCATGAACGAGCCGATGCCCAGCAGGTTGCCCAGGTGCTGGCGGTCTACGAACACCAGCTTCGCCAGCACCACGGCCATCAATACCGCACCGCCCAGCCACAGCATGCGCTGGCCGCGACGCGAACCGATCACCCAGCCCAGCACGCCCAGCACGCTCCAGGTGACCGTCAGGCTGGTCTGCGCCAAGCTGCCGGAGATCAAGCTGTCGCTCCAAGGCACGCCGCCCCAATGGTGGACGGCATGCAGCACCACAGAGGTGATCCAGACGAATGCCAGCGTGGACAGCAGGACGATCTGCGTCGGCGGCAGCACGCGTGCTTCCGGCATCCACCAGCGCAGCAGCAGCACCAGCGTGGCGAGCTGCGCCAGCTCCATCGGATTCAGCACGGGAATCCACGGCAACGGGGCGGCGCCACCGGCCACGAACAGCGACCCCATCCACCACAGCCCCAGCGCGGCGAACAGCGTGCCCAGCAGCGGCGTACGCCAGGCGTCGAAACGCCCGCCCAGCGGCGCGGCCAGCCAGTGCCAGCGGAACAGCGCGAGCGCCACGACGACCAGCCATGGCAGCGCGATGAGGCCCGCCTGCCAGCCGTCGCCCATGCCTTCCACGTGTTCGGGCAGCCATGCCAGCAACAGGCTGGCCGCCAGCGGCCACACCAGCCACCACACGAACTGTGCGGCGCCTGCCAGGCGATGTTCGCTGTCGCGCAGGCACATCAGGCTGCGCACACCGAGCACCGCGTAAGCCAGCCACGCCCAGCCACCGTGACCGGCGAACGGCTGCTGGTGCGCACCGGACTGCCACAGGGCCAGCGGCACGGCCGAGGCCAACGCGGCCAGCGTGGTCCACGCCAGTGCGGTGGCGGGACGTCGGCGGTGCACTTCCGCTGCCAGCCAACCGGTCAGCGCGGCGAAGGCCAGCATCGCGTCGGGTTCGTCGCGGTGGCCGAGGTGGGTCAGGATCTCGACCGCACCGTTGCCCAGCCACCAGGCCAGGCCCCAGAGGTAATACAGCAGCGCCACGCCACCGAAGCGGCCGCGGTACGCCCATGCACTGGCGAAACCGGCAACGGCGATCAGCAACGCGCTCATGAACGCGGCATTCGCGAACATCGGCATGCCCGTTGGCGCATACCCGGACGCCGCATCCGCGCTCGCGATGAAGAACGCCACCGCCGCCGCGAGTTGCAGCCCCGCGCCGGTCAGCTGCGGCAACAGTCGCGACTGCCGCAGGCCCAGCCACGCCAGCGCCGCGCCCTCGAGCGCGAACACGCACGCAGTGGCCTGCGCCGACAAAGCCAGCGGTACCGCCAATGTGGCGAAGCCGACCGCCAGCAGCGCGTAGGAGTGCGCGAGCGTGTCGTAGCTCTCGCGGCGACGCAGCAGCCACGACAATCCCGCGTACAGCACGCCCAGGCCCAGCGCACAGAACGCCAGCGGCAGCCGGCTGTCCTCGAACGTGCCGCCCTGCATCAGGCCGGCCTGCAGCGAGAACACGACCAGCGGCATGCCGAACACCAGGCAGCCGTCGATGAAGTCGCGCCGATTCGCCGGCTGCCGTCGCGCGAACAGCAACGGGATGAGCAGGTAGAAGACGAAGAACAACGCCAGGAACGGCTGCGTGGTGGCGTACTTCTCCGGCGCATAGTCGAACAGGCCCCACGCCGTGCCGATGCCGAAGGTGAAGACGAAGCCGAGCAGGTTGAGCACGCGCCACGACTTGTACCAGGCAATCCCCACGATGGCTGCATTGAGCACCGCGTAGTACGAGAACAGCGCGACGTGGTTGCCACTTCCCGTCGACAGCCAGATGGGCGCTAGGAAGCCCGCCAGCAGCGCGAAGACGGCGAGCGACTTCGCGTCCTGCAGGACCGCGAGCATGCCCGCGCCGGCCACCAGCACGATGCTCAGCGCGAACGCGGCACCGGCGGGCATCAGGCCGAAGATCTTGAACGCCGCGAACACCACCAGCAGCAGCACGCCGATGGCGCCGCCCTGCAGGCTGAGCGCGAACGTGCGATTGCTCTCGCGCTTGCGCCACGCGAACGCCAGCCCGCCGAGTGCGGCCGCCGCGATCCCGGCCAGGCGAAGCTCGGGCGGGAGGGTGAACCAGCCCTGGTCGGCGCCGTATTTCAACAATGCCGCCACGCCGGCGAACAGCACCAGCACACCGATCTTCACCGGCACGTTGCCGACGGTGAACCAGCGTTGCACCGCGCGCACGGCTTTCGTAGCGAAGTCGGGGCGCGACGGTGCGGCCGGACGCGGCGGCATCGACGGCGCAGGCTGCTGATAGGCCTCGGGGCGTGGCGATGGCGGAATGGGCGGCGGCCCGGCCGGGCGCGACGGCGGCGTAGTGGTGGTGGACACCGGACGGGGTGGCGCGGGTTCGCGCATCAGGTCCGCCAGCGTGGGACCTTCCTCCGGTACCGCAGCCTGCACCGTGGGTGCGGGCGCAGCGGCGCGCGCTGGTGCAGGTTCGGTCGCGCGCGCACTGCGCAACTGGGTCACCTGATCCTCGAGCATCGCCACGCGGCGCTTCAGCCCACTGATCGCCACCAGCGCGACGATGAGCAGCACCGGCATCGCCAGCACGGCCAGCCCCACCAGCACCAACAACCCGACCACGTCATCCATTCCCCGACCTCGCCTGTGCGTGTTTCCGGTGCAAGGACGCGGAATGCCGCGCCCTCCGGCCGTCCCTGCAGCCGCGTCCGCAGACTCGGGCATGGCCCGCCGATTTGCAAGATTCCGATCCGCGGGTGGCCACGGACGGCGCGCCGGGTATCACCTCGCAATACCCGGAAACAACACGAGCGCCCTGGGGCGCTCGTGTACGCAACGTCCGGCCGGACCGGCCGGCATGGCGGCTTACTTGCCGGCGACCACGCGGACCATTTCCAGGCACTTGTTCGAGTAGCCCCACTCGTTGTCGTACCAGCTGACGATCTTGACGAAGGTCGGGTCCAGCGCGATGCCGGCCTCGGCGTCGAAGATCGAGGTGCGGGTATCGCCGCGGAAATCGGTGGCGACCACCTTGTCCTCGGTGTAGCCCAGGATGCCCTTCAGCGCGCCCTGGCTCTGCGCCTTCATCTCGGCCTTGATCTCTTCGTACGTGGCCGGGTTTTCGAGTTCGGCGGTCAGGTCGACTACGGACACATCGCTGGTCGGCACGCGGAACGACATGCCGGTCAGTTTCTTGTTCAACGACGGGATCACCACGCCGACGGCCTTCGCTGCACCGGTGCTGGACGGGATGATGTTCTCCAGGATGCCGCGGCCGCCGCGCCAGTCCTTGTTGCTCGGGCCATCGACGGTCTTCTGCGTGGCGGTGGCCGCGTGCACGGTGGTCATCAGGCCGCGCTTGATGCCCCACTTGTCGTGCAGCACCTTGGCGATCGGCGCCAGGCAGTTGGTGGTGCACGAGGCGTTGGAGATGATCGCCTCGCCGTTGTAGGTCTGGTCATTCACGCCGTAGACGAACATCGGCGTGTCGTCCTTCGACGGCGCCGACAGGATGACCTTCTTCGCGCCAGCATCCAGGTGCTTCTGCGCGGTGGCCTTGTCGAGGAACAGGCCGGTGGATTCGATGACGACCTCGGCACCCACTTCATCCCATTTCAGGTTGACGGGGTCGCGTTCCTGGGTCAGGCGGATCGGCTTGCCATTGATCACCAGCGTGTTGCCCTCGACCTTCACGTCGCCATCGAAGCGGCCGTGCACGGAGTCGTACTGCAGCATGTACGCCAGGTAGTCCGGCTCCAGCAGATCGTTGATGGCGACGATCTCGATGTCGTTGCCGAAGTTCTGCACGGCGGAACGCAGCACGTTGCGCCCGATGCGGCCGAAGCCATTGATACCCACCTTGATCGACATTGCTCAGGACTCCTGCGGCCACGCGCGCGGCGCGGCGGGGTTGACGGGGGCCGCCATTCTAACAGGCCACCCCCGCGACGACGCCGCACGGGCATTGATCAGGATCAAGGCGGCGCCGGATGCGCGGGCAGAGACTGGCACCACATTCCAACGAGCGTCACCATCATGAAGAAGACCCTGATCCCGATTGCCATCGCCCTCGCACTGGGCGCCGCCGTTCCCGCCTTCGCCCAGTCCAAGGGCGAGTGGACGCTGGGCGTGGGCGCGCACCAGGTGAACCCCAAGTCCGACAACGGCTCGCTGGCCGGCGGCACGCTGCCGCTGGATATCGACAGCGACGTCAAGCCGACCATCACTTTCGAGTATTTCCTGCGCGACAACCTGGGCCTGGAAGTGCTCGCCGCGCTGCCGTTCAAGCACGACATCGCCGTGGACGGCGTCGGCACGGTGGGCAGCACCAAGCACCTGCCGCCGACCGTCTCGCTGCAGTACCACTTCAACGGCAAGGGCAAGGTGTCCCCGTTCCTCGGCGCCGGCCTGAACTACACCACGTTCTTCAGCGAAGACACCAAGGGCGCGCTCGCAGGCACCGATCTCAAGCTGGGCGATTCCTGGGGCCTGGCCGCACATGTCGGCATGGACATCAAGGTCAGTGAGCGCGGCGCCGTGCGCGTGGATGCGCGCTGGATCGACATCGACTCCGACGTCAAGGTCGATGGCGCCAAGCTCGGCACCGCCAACATCGACCCGCTGGTCTACGGCGTGGCGTATGTCGTGAAGTTCTGAGCAGATAGCCGCATCGCCTGACGAGGTCAAATGGGGACGGCCCGTGTCGGTTAAAGTACCGGCATGGTCCGTCCTCTCTTTTTTGCCGCCTCCCTCGCCCTCTCCTTTGCTCTCGCGCTGCTTCCCATGCCTGCGCATGCGTGGGGTCCCCTCGGCCATCGGCTGGTGGCGCTGCTGGCATGGGATGACCTGGCGCCGGATACGCGACGCCAGGTCGAAGCCCTGCTGCAGGGAGAACCGGATCCGACGCTGGCCGGCGTCGCCAGCTGGGCCGACGACCTGCGCGAGAACGATCCGGTCCTCGGCCGCAAGACCGCACGCTGGCACTTCGTCAACATCGGTGAGCATGACTGCGTCTACGAGCAGCCGCGCGACTGCCCGGGCGGCAACTGCGTGGTGGAAGCCATCAGGGCACAGACCGCGATCCTCGCGGACACCCGGCGCACACGCGCCGAACGCGTGCAGGCGCTGAAGTTCGTCGTGCATTTCGTCGGCGACGTGCACCAGCCGCTGCATGCAGGCTACGCGCACGACAAGGGCGGCAACGATGTGCAGGTGAACTGGAACGGACGCGGCACCAACCTGCACACCCTCTGGGACAGTCGCATGCTGGCATCCACCGGCCACAG
Organism: Pseudoxanthomonas sp. PXM03; assembly: GCF_014852005.1. GTDB lineage: Bacteria > Pseudomonadota > Gammaproteobacteria > Xanthomonadales > Xanthomonadaceae > Pseudoxanthomonas_A. The sequence goes on from NZ_JACVAU010000002.1 coordinate 851,014, forward strand.
CGAAGCCGACTACCTGCGCCATCTTCGCGCGCTGCCGAAGCCATCCCTCGACACGATCACCCTGCCGCCGCCCTCGCCCGCCTGGGCCGAGCAATCGTGCCGCGTGGCGACCCAGCCCGGTTTCTATCCGCCTCGCGCGAAACTCGAGCAGCGCTACGTCGACCAGCACCTGCCGGTGGCCGAACGCCAACTTCGGGCAGGCGGCGCGGCATTGGCTGCCGTGCTGAACAAGACCCTCGATCATCACTGACCTCCTGCTCACCGCTCACTGCCGAAGATCATCGAATAGTCCGTTCCCCCAGGAGTCGTTCGCATGAACCTGCCCACGTCGCTCCGCCGAGCATCCGCTGCACTGGCCCTGCTCGCGGCCACCTTCGTTGCCCCTGCCGCGCAGGCGCAGGACGACGCACCGCTCACCGTGTTCGCCGCCGCCAGCCTGAAGGAATCGCTGGACGAAGCCGCAGCGGCCTACCAGAAGCAGACGGGGGTGTCGGTCCGCGTGTCCTACGCCGCCAGTTCCGCGCTCGCGCGCCAGATCGAACAAGGCGCACCGGCAGACGTGTTCTTCTCCGCCGACCTGGAATGGATGGACTACCTGCAGCAGCGCGGCAAGCTGCAGGTCGCGACGCGGCGGGACCTGCTGGGCAACCAGCTGGTGCTGGTCGCACCGAAAGCACGCCAGGCAAGCGTGGACCTGAAGCGCCCGGCGACACTGCTGGCCGCACTGGGCCAGGGCCGCCTCGCCGTGGGACAGACCGCGACGGTCCCGGCAGGCAAATACGCCCGCGCATCGCTGGAGTCGCTGTCGCTGTGGAACGGCGTCAAGGCGCGCCTGGCCGAATCGGAAAGCGTGCGCGCGGCATTGATGCTGGTGGCACGCGGCGAGACGCCGCTCGGCATCGTGTACGCCTCGGATGCGAAGGCCGAGCCGGCCGTGCGCGTGCTGGCGACGTTCCCGGAGGATTCGCATCCTCCCATCGTGTATCCCGTGGCCGCGCTGCGGGGGCCGCGCACGGCACGGGCGACGCCCTTCGTGCAATGGCTGGCGTCACCCGCTGCCGATGCGATCTTCGCGCGGCATGGCTTCACGATGAAGGACTGACGCCGACGTGTTCGACGTCTTCAGCCCGGAAGAACTCACCGCGATCCGGCTCAGCCTGAAGGTGGCGCTGGTGGCGGCCCTGGCGAGCCTGCCCTTCGGCGTCCTCGTCGGCTGGCTGCTGGCGCGCACGCGTTTTCCCGGCAAGGCACTCCTGGATGCCGTCGTGCACCTGCCGCTGGTGCTGCCGCCGGTGGTGATGGGCTACGCGTTGCTGGTGACGCTGGGCACGCAGGGAACTGTCGGCCGCTTCCTGCAGGAACAGCTCGGCATCGTGTTCGCGTTCCGGTGGACCGGTGCGGCACTGGCGTGCGCCGTGATGGGATTTCCATTGATGGTGCGTTCGATCCGGCTCTCGCTGGAAGCCACCGACCGCCGGCTGGAGCAGGCCGCCTCCACCCTCGGCGCCGGCCCGTGGCGCGTGTTCTTCACCATCACCCTCCCGCTGGCCTGGCCCGGGCTGGTCGCCGGCAGCGTGCTGGCGTTCGCCAAGGCGCTGGGGGAATTCGGCGCCACCATCACCTTCGTGTCGAACATTCCCGGCGAAACACAGACGCTGTCGTCGGCGATCTACGGCCTGATGCAGGTGCCGGGTGGCGAAGCCGGCATCTGGCGCCTGGCGGCCGTGGCCGTGGTGATCTCGCTGGCCGCGCTGCTGTTCTCCGAATGGCTGGTGCGACGCCACCACACACGGCAGGGAGAGGACAGCTGATGCTGCGGCTGGACATCGAACTGCGCCGCGGGAACTTCCACCGTCGCGTGCACATCGACGAAGATGCGCGCGTGATCGCGCTGGTCGGCCCGTCAGGCGCGGGCAAGACCTCGGTGCTCAATGCCATCGCGGGGCTGCTCACGCCGGCGGCGGGCCGCATCGACGTGGACGGCCATTGCCTGTTCGACAGCGCGCGCCACGTCGACGTGCCCGTGCATCGCCGCCGCGTGGGCTACGTTTTCCAGGATGCGCGCCTGTTCCCCCATCTCGATGTGCGCCGGAACCTGCAGTACGGCCGTCACGGCGGACGGGGCGCGCCGCAGTTCGGTTTCGACGCCGTCGTGGAACTGCTCGGCATCGCGCCCCTGCTCGCCCGCCGTACGCGCAACCTGTCGGGCGGCGAAGCGCAGCGGGTGGCGATCGGCCGCGCCCTGCTCTCGCAACCCTCGCTGCTGCTGTTCGACGAGCCGCTGTCCGCACTGGACCAGGCCCGGCGCGAGGAACTGATCCCGTACCTGCAGCGCGTGCGCGACGAGATCCGCCTGCCCATCGTCTACGTCAGCCACCATCCGGACGAAGTGCGGCGCGTCGCCGATTCCGTACACGTTCTCGACTGAGCGGCGCGTATCCTGCCGCCACGATATTGGAGCGGCGCCATGACCAGGCAGAAGCGCTGGAAGGAGTTGCCGGTGGACCAGGTACGTCGCTACCTGGAACCCGGTCCCGTCGTGCTGCTCAGCACGGCACACAAGAGCGAACGCGCCATCATGACGCTGGGCTGGCACATGATGCTGGGCTACGACCTGGTGGGCACCTACATCTGGGACGCCAACCGCAGCCACGCGCTGGCACGCGCCAGCCGCGAGTGCGTGATCAACCTGCCGACCGAAGACCTGCTGGACACCGTCGTGCGCATCGGCAACTGCAGCAGCGCCGAGCAGGACAAGTTCGACCGCTTCGGCCTCACCGCCCTGCCCTCGCGCGAGGTGGATGCGCCGCGGATCGCCGAATGCCACGCGCAGTTCGAATGCCGATTGCACGAGACCCGCATCACCGCCGACTACCCGTTGTTCGTGTGGCGCGTGGTGCATGCGCGCGTCGCCGCCTCGCCGCGCATCCCCCGCACCCTGCACTACCGCGGCGACGGCCGTTTCATGGTGTCGGGCCGCGAGGTATCGCGGCGGCGCCTGTTCCGTCCGGACATGCTGGAGCAATGAGGCCATGGCCGATCAACGCGGGGCTCGTTACGCTGGCACCATGACACAGCACCTCACTACGCTCGACGAAGCCGTCGACCTGATCCTGTCCCGGACGCCGGGCCCGCTGCGCATGGGCGCCCCCCTGGGCATCGGCAAGCCGCATCGCCTGTTGAATGCCCTGTACGCGCGCATCGCACGCGATCCGGCACGTCCGTGGTCGCTGTACACCGCGCTGTCGCTGGACCCGCCCGCCGGCGGCAAGGGCCTGGAGGGCCACTTCGTGGCGCCGTTCGCCGCGCGCCACTTCGGCGGGGACTTCCCGCGCCTGGACTACGTGCAGGCGATGAAACGCGACGCGCTGCCGCCGAACATCGAGGTGGAAGAGTTCTACATGCAGGGCGGCGCCCTGCTGCGTTCGAGCACCGCGCAACGCCATTACGCCAGCCTCAACTACACCCATGTCGCGCGCGCCCTGGCCGACCGCGCGCTCAACGTGATCGTGCAGAAGGTCGCGCGCGAGCCCGGTGGCACGCGACTTTCGATGTCGTGCAACAACGACCTGACCCAGGACACCGTGGACGCTGTCATGGCCCGCGGCCTGCCCCGCCCCTTGCTGGTGGCCGAAATCGATCCGCAGCTGCCCTGGATCGGCGGAACGGCGGCGGTGGACGAAGACTACTTCGACATCGTGGTCACGCCACCGGGCCCCTATCCGATGCTGTTCGGCCTGCCGCGCCAGCCGGTGTCGGATGTGGATTACGCCATCGGGCTGTATGCCAGCACGCTGGTGCGCGACGGCGGTACGCTGCAGATCGGCATCGGTGCGCTGGCCGACGCACTGAGCCATGCACTGGTGCTGCGCCATACCGACAACGCCACGTACCGGCGTGTGCTGGCGGCCCTGGATCCGGAACTGGAGCGGCATCCCGCCGTCCTCGCCAGCGGCGGGCTCGACCCGTTCGCCATCGGCCTGTATGGCTGCAGCGAGATGGTCAACGAAGGCTTCAAGCGGCTGGTGGAAACCGGCGTGATCCGGCGCAAGGTGGCGGACGACGAGGCACTGATGCAGCGCATCGCCGACGGCAGCGCGAACCTGGGCGACCATGCGCGACTGGAGCGCGATGGCGAATACCTGCACGGCGCCTTCTACCTTGGCTCGCCCGCATTCTACGACTGGCTGCGCGAACTGCCGGACGACCAGCGCCGCGCCATTGGCATGCGCCGGATAAGCATGATCAACGAACTGCAGCACGGGCAGGAAACCCTCGCACGCCTGCAGCGCCGCGATGCGCGCTTCTTCAATTCCTGCATGATGGCGACGGTACTGGGCGCGGCCGTCTCCGACGGCCTCGACGACGGACGGGTGGTGTCCGGCGTGGGCGGGCAATACAACTTCGTCGACATGTCGAACGCCCTGGACGGCGCGCGCAGCGTGCTGATGTTCCGCGCGGTACGCGAGGATGCCGGCAGCGCCGGATCGAACGTCCGCTGGAACTACGGCCACACGACCATCCCGCGCCACCTGCGCGACCTGTACGTCAACGAGTACGGCATCGCCGACCTGCGCGGAAAGAACGACGAGGACTGCATCGTCGCCATGGGCGGCATCACCGACACGCGTTTTCAGCGGGGACTGATGGAACAGGCGCAGCGCGCGGGCAAGCTGCGCACCGGCTTCCACCCGGCTGCGCACTGGATCGACAACACGCCCGTGCACCTGTCGGCGCGCCTGCGAGCCTTCCGCCACGACGGCACGTTGCCGGACTACCCGCTCGGCAGCGATTTCACCGGGGTGGAACAGCGCATCGTCAAGGCGCTCAGCTGGCTGAAGGCGAATACCTCCACGCCGTGGAAGAAGGCGGGCATCGTGCTGCGCGCGATGGCTGCGCGGACCGAAGACGAGGAAGCCATGGTGCGCATGGGACTGGTGGCACCGGGAAGCCTGGGTGAGCGGATCGAAGCGAAGTTGCTGGCGTTGGGCTTGCGGGAGACCCGCTGATGGCTGAAGGCGTCGGGGCTGAAGCCCCTCCTACAAGAGCTGCATTCTGTAGGAGGGGCTTCAGCCCCGACCGCCTTCCCGTCACTCCAGCCAGACTGCATCCCAAAAGGGGTAGTCACCAACGCGCGCAACCAGTTCCGCTCTCATAGGGTTGGCTATGATGTAGCGAGCGGCTACCAGGGTGTCGTCGTCCCTTCGCAGCGCGCGGTCATGGAATCCGCCTGCCCAGACCCGCTTCCCGGCCAAGACGTTACGCGGTGCATGCGCTGACCGTCCCTTTGCCAAGCCCACTACCTGCGCGAGCGGCGCAGTGCCGGTCAACCGCACCAATCCATGCAAATGGTCTGGCATCAGCACCCAACAAAGCAGTTCTGCGTGCGGCGACCATGTGCTGCGACAGGCGAGCACCTCCGACATCCTGCTGGCCACTTCCCATCGACTGAAATGAGGCTCGCGCCGGTAAGTCGTAGTGGTCACCAGATAGATGCGGCCAGGCTCGGGCCAGCGACCTCGTCGCAACGCTTGGTGACCAGAGCCTGGATGTGGAAAAGCCATGGCGCAGGGTCATGCGCCATGGCTCCAGCAACTATCGGTGAAACCCTTTCAGCGAGCGGGCAGAATCCGACGCGGTCGGGGCTAAAGCCCCTCCTACAGCGGCAGATAGACCGCCTCAGAGCGACTTCGCCGCCTCAACCACCGCCTCGACCGTGATGCCGAAGTGCTTGTACAGCGCGTCGGCGGGGGCGGACGCGCCGAAGCCCGTCATGCCGATCACCGCACCATCCAGGCCCACGTACTTGCGCCAGAAGTCGCTGATGGCCGCTTCCACCGCCACACGCTTGCGCACGGCCTTCGGCAGCACGGTCTCGCGGTAAGCCGCATCCTGGCGGTCGAACACATCGGTGGACGGCATCGACACCACGCGCGTCTTGAGTCCCTGCGCGTCCAGCGTCGCCTTGGCCTGCGTGGCCAGGCCGACTTCCGAGCCGGTGGCGATCAGGATGACGTCCGGCGTGCCGTCGGCATCGGCCAGCACGTAGCCGCCGCGTGCGATGTCGCCCACCTGCGCGTCGCTGCGCGGCTGGTGCGGCAGGTTCTGGCGCGAGAACACCAGGCAGCTCGGGCCATCCTGGCGGACGATGGCCTGCTTCCACGCCACCGCCGATTCAACCGCGTCGCAGGGGCGCCACACGTCGTTGTTCGGGATGTAGCGCAGCGAAGCGAGATGCTCGACCGGCTGGTGCGTGGGACCGTCTTCGCCCAGGCCGATGGAGTCGTGCGTGTACACGTGGATCGCATGCGCCGGGATCAGCGCGCTCATGCGCACGCCGTTGCGCGCGTAGTCGCTGAACACCAGGAAGGTGGCGTCGAACGGAACGAAGCCGCCATGCAGCGCCAGGCCATTCGCGATCGCGGTCATGCCGAATTCGCGCACGCCGTAATACACGTAGTTCGCGTTCGGATCGGTGGTGGAGACCGACTTGCTGGCCTTCCACAGCGTGAGGTTGGAGTGCGCTAGGTCGGCCGAGCCGCCCACCAGTTCCGGCAGCAGCGGCGCGAAGGCCTCGATGGTGTTCTGCGACGCCTTGCGCGACGCGATCACCGGACCTTCGGCCTGCACCTTGGCGATGTACGCGTCGGCCTGCGCGACGAAGTCGGCGGGCAGTTCGCCGGAGGCGCGACGCTTCAGTTCGGCGGCCTGCTCCGGATACTGCGCAGCGTAAGCGTCGAACAGCGCATTCCAGTCGGCTTCCCGCGCCTTGCCGGCATCGACCTTGTTCCAGCCGGCGTAGATGTCGGCGGGAATCTCGAACGGACCGTAGGGCCATTCCAGCGCAGCGCGCGTGGCTTCGAGTTCGTCCTTGCCCAGCGGCGCGCCATGGCTGGATTCCTTGCCGGCCTTGTTCGGCGAACCGAAGCCGATCGTGGTGCGGCAGCAGATCAGTGTGGGCTTGTCAGCAGCCTTCAGCGCGGTGTCGATGGCGGTCTTGATCTCGACCGGATCATGGCCGTTGACGTTGCGCACCACCTGCCAGCCGTAAGCCTCGAAGCGCGCCGGCGTGTCGTCGGTGAACCAGCCATCGGTGTTGCCGTCGATGGAGATCTTGTTGTCGTCCCAGAAACAGACCAGCTTGCCCAGGCCCCAGGTGCCGGCGAGCGAGGCGGCTTCGTGCGACACGCCTTCCATCAGGCAGCCATCGCCCATGAACACGAAGGTGCGGTGGTCGATGAGGTCGTGGCCTTCGCGATTGAAGCGCTGTGCCAGCAGCTTCTCGGCCAGCGCGAAGCCGACCGCGTTGGCGAAGCCCTGGCCGAGCGGACCGGTGGTGGTTTCCACGCCCGGCGTCTCATGGCGCTCAGGGTGGCCGGCGGTCTTGCTGTGCAGCTGGCGGAAGTTCTTCAGCTCCTGCAGCGGCAGGTCATAGCCGGCCAGGTGCAGCAGCGCGTACTGCAGCATCGAGCCATGGCCGTTGGACAGGATGAAGCGGTCGCGGTTGAACCAGTGCGGGTTCGACGGGCTGTGGCGGTAGTAGTCGTTCCACAGCACTTCCGCGATGTCGGCCATGCCCATGGGCATGCCGGGATGGCCGGAATTGGCGGCCTGCACCGCATCGGCGGCGAGGAAACGGATGGCGTTGGCGAGCTGGCGGCGGGTGGGCGTCGTCATGGGGATCGGGGCAGAGGGGCGGCGCCCGGCGGGCTGCGGGCTGCCCATTGTCCCACCCCCCGCCCGCGCTGTCGCGGTTGCGAGGGCCTGCGCGGGGTGTTAGCCCGGCTGGCCCGGCAGCTTCACGTCGACGCGTTCGCCCTTGGCCACCAGCGACGCGAGGGTCAGGTCGCCGGTGACGTTGAGCGTGGTCCGGCACATGTCGAGGAAGTGGTTCACACCCAGGATCAGGCCAATGCCGATGGGGTTCACACCGACCATGGCGCAGATCAGCGCCACCACCGGCAGTGAGCCGGATGGCACGCCGGCCGTGCCGATGCCGCCGAGGATGCACACCAGCATCACCATGAACTGCTGGCCCAGCGACAGGTCCACGCCGAAGAACTGGGCCAGGAAGATCACCGTCACGCCCTCGAACAGCGCGGTGCCGTTCTGGTTGGCGGTCGCGCCCACGGTCAGCACGAAGCGCGACACCGTGCGCGGCAGGCCCAGCTTCTCGTCCGCCACGCGCAGCGCAGTGGGCAGGGTGGCGTTGCTGGAGGCGGTGGAGAACGCCATCACCATCGCTTCCTGCGCACCGCGGAAGAACGTCAGGGGCGAGTAGCCGGCCAGCTTCAACGCGACCGAGTAGCTGACCACCAGGTGCAGCGCGAGCGCCAGCACCACCACGCCGACATACGCCCCCAGGCGCACCAGCAGGTCGAAACCGAAGATCGCCGCCAGGTTGAACATGAAGCAGGCCACCGCGTACGGCGCCAGGCGGATCACCAGGCCGATCAGCGTCATCGAGATTTCGAATACGCCTTCGATGCCGCGCTTGAGGACGCCGGTGTTCTCCGACGGGGTCAGCACCAGGCCGACACCGAACATGACGGCGAAGAACATCAGCGACAGGATGGCGGCGTTGCTGGACGCCGCGCCGATCACGTTGTCCGGCACGATCGACAGCAGCATGTCCATGCCGGTCGGCTGGCTGCCGACGCTGGCAACGATCTCCTTCGTGCGCTCGGCGTTCTCGGCGATCAGCTGCTGCGCCAGCGCGGGATCGACCCCCACGCCCGGCTTCAGCACGTTCACCAGCACCAGCCCCAGCAGCACCGCGACCGCGGACAGCACGATGGTGTAGGCGAGCGTCTTCCAGCCGATCCGCCCCAGCGCCCGGATGTCGCCCATCTCGGCGATCCCGCAGACCAGCGCCGAGAACAGCAGCGGCACGATCAGCATGAAGATCAGGTTGAGGAAGATCTTGCTGAAGGGCGTGGTGACGTACTTCGTGACGTCCTGTACCCAGCCCGCGTCGCCCTGGCCGGAGGCGTGCACGATGAGACCGACGATCAGGCCGATGCCGAAGCCGATGGCCATCTTCCAGTGCAACGGGAGCTTGGCGCGGTTGGCGGGCGTGGCGTCGGTCATCGGCGGGTCCTGCAGCGACAAAGTCGGGAGCTTAGCAAACCCGGCATGGTGGCCCGTCCACGCATGGCGGCGCGCGTGGGTGCCGCCTGAAGGGCATCGCTTACGGCAGAGGGATGACGAACATCGGTCTGGTTTCCCCTACCGTGGATACAGCGGCGGCAGCGGTTCGTCCGCCACGCCGACCTTGCCTGCCTGCCACTGAGGCCCTCCACGGAAGGCTTCGCGCAGCGCAAGGCGGGCCTGTGCCGGATCGCCGCCGGCCCAGCGGGCACGGCGCAGCAGGTCCACTGCGGCACGCTGCGCCGGCATGGCGAGGCGACGCTGCAGGTCGTCCAGGTCGATGGCCACGGGACGCGCCATGCCGCAGAGCACGGCTTCGATATCGTCGAGATCACCGGCATCGAGCACGCGTTTCAGGTCGGCCGCCGTGTGGGTGGCGGAGGATGTCGTCGGACGGGCCGGGTCCGTCACATGTTCGCGGCTGCGGGCCACGTTCGCGCCACCCGGCCGACGCAACAGGCCCCACACCAGCGTGGCCAGCCACAACAACGCAAAACCGGCGGCCAGCCACGGCCAGAGGTGGGCTGGCAGGCGTCGATCGCCGGACAGTGCCATGACGCCGTCGTCCGTGGCGGCCGGCGCCCTCGGCGCTGCGGCATCCCGTGCCGGCGGATGCGCCGCCTGCCCGTTCCCCTGCACGACCGGGATGGCCAGGTCCTGCAGCGTCGCGCGCTTCGCCGTGCCGGTACGCACGTCCCACCACGCCATCGCCACGCCGGGCACCGACAGCGAGCCCGGCTGCGAGGGCACGACGGAGTAGCGACGCGTCAGCTTCACCTGCGGCGTACCGCCATTGAACGTCTCATCGTATTGCGGCGGCTCCGCGAACACCTGCGCGCCGGGTATCGAGGGCACGGGCAGTTCGGGCAGCTGTGCCTGCGTGGCTCCGATGACGGTGGTCTCGATGGCAAGCGTGGCCGCTTCACCCGTACGGAGTTGATCGGGCACTGCGGTGTAGCGCAGGCGCAGATCACGCACTGGCAGCCAGGGCTGTGGTGCGTTCGCCGGCTGCGCGCGAACCTGCAATGTGCGCGGCGAGCCGGTGATGTTGACCTCACGACTGTTGCCGCCGAGCAGGTCGTCCATCCAGCCGCCCGCACCCCGTCCGCTGAAACGCGGGCCGGGCAGTGTCAGCGGGCCGCTGCGCTCCGGCACCAGCAGGAAGCGACGCTCGGCGGTGCTGTAACGTCGCCCGTCGATCTCGCGGCTGGACTGCACGATGTCACCGACCCGCTGCAGCAACGCGCCGTCCGGCGGATCCAGGTCGAGCTGGCCGGAAACCAGGGGCGTGGCGTAGTAGAGCCGTACGGTGACGCCCACCGACTGCTGCACGTACGGGCTTGGATCGTCGATCTCGGTTTCCACGAACACGAGACCGTTCGATGCTGCGCTGGCGGTCGGGGTCGCGGTCACTTCGAGCATCAGCGGGGCGGTGCGTTCGCCGCCGACCTGCAACGCCGGGATCGCCAACGTGCCCGCGCGTCGCGGACGCAGCGTCAGCGCGAACGTGGTGCTGCTGCGCACGCGCCCGTTCACAAGTCCGACGCTGCGGCTGTCCGACTGCCCTTCCACCTCGAAATCGCGCATCAGCGGGGTCAGGTCGGGCGTGGCGGACACCGCATCGGTTTCCACATTCAGCGTGACCGCCTGTCCGAGCGTGACGATGGATTGTTCCAGCCACGCGCGGGTGGCGGCCATCAACGAGAACGGCCATGCCACCAGCAGGCACAACAGGATCAATACCCGATGCTTCATCGCCCTTCCCTCTGCCGGCGTTCGTGTTCGAGCCGGAACTTTGCCTTGAGCAGCGAACCGGGTTCGTCCGGCACGCGCTTCAGCCATGCATCGACCGCTTGGCGCCGTTCGCGCTGCTCCGCGGTTTCGACCGGAACGGCAGGCGTGTTCTCGGTTGCATTCTTCCCAGCTCCGGATTCACGCGCCATCGCCGCACGCATGCGCTCACGCTGTGCCGCATCGGCAGCAGCCTGCGCGGCAGCATCCGGCGTGGATGATGGTGGCGCGCCGGTGCGCGATGGATCTGCGTCAGCAGACGGCTTGCCCGCATCGCGCGATGCCGACGAAGCGGAAGGCTGATCCTCAGGCGATGGCGATGCATTCTTCTGTGCCCCTGGATCGGTCTTGGACTGGTCCTGCGACGCTCCGGATGCATTGCTGCCGTCGCCCTGCTGTCCTGGCTTGCCTTGCCCCTCTCCCGGCGACGGCGGGCGCTTGCGTGCCGCGTCCACGGCCGCACGGTTCGCCAGTGCGTCGGCCATGCCCGGCTGCGCGCGCAATGCACGGTCGTACGCCGCGATGGCGTCGTCATAGCGCTGCTGCTTCGCCAGCGCATTGCCGAGGTTGTACCAGCCCTCGGCGGTATCGATGCCGGTGAACGCCTGCTCGGCGGCCGCGAAGTCGCCCTGCCGGTACGCATCGGCGCCCTCGGCGATGCGCGCGTGTTCGGCCTGGTCCGGGCGCTGCCACCACTCGATGCCAGCCGCATGTGCCGGTTGCGCGAGCGGGAACCAGAGCGCCCCCACCAGCACCAGCGCGGCGCCACGGCGGAACCACAGCAATGCGAGCATCAGGATCGGAATCAGCAACCAGTAGCCTTCATCGCGCCATGCCTTGCCACCACCTGCGGCGGCACTGCCTTCGCCCACCTGTTCCGGCGAGCGCAGGCCGAGTGATGCAAGATCGGTCTCGTCCGCGGTCAGTGTGTGGTAACGACCGCCTCCCGCGGCCGCCAGCGCGCGCAGCGATGCGGCATCCAGTGCGGCACGTCCGATCACGCTGTCGCCGCTGCGATACGCAGTGCCCGAGGCGGTGCCAACCCCCAGCGCAAAGACGGCAAAGCCCTGTGCACGGGCATCGGTGGCGGCGCGGAGCGCGGCATCATCGGCCCGGTCGCTGAGCAGCAGGATGTCCCCCTTCCGGACGTCGGCCTGCGTCAGCAGACGCGCTGCCCAGGCGATACCGCGATCGGCGCGCTGCCCGTCGACCGGCATGATGTCCGGCGCAAGATCATCGAGGAACAGGCGGATGTTGGCGGTGTCGTCGGTCAGTGGCGTCACCGTGAACGCGTCGTCTGCGTAGGCGACCAGTGCAAGGGGACTGCCCGCGCGGACCTCCAGCACCTGGGCCAGTTTCGCCCGCGCCTGCAGCAGGCGCGACGGCGGAAGATCCGTGGCGGTGATGCGACTGGAGAGATCCAGCACCACCACCAGCGGGCGTTGCGCCTGCCACAGCGGCTGGTCGGCCTGGCGCCAGCTGGGACCGGCCAGCGCGAGCACCGCGAGTACGAAGGCGATGGCGGCCGCAAGCACGCCTGTTCGCGCACCGGCACCGCCCCGCACCAGCAGATGCGGCAGCAGATGGGCATCGACATGTCGGCGCCAGGCATTCCTGCGTTGCCGCCGGACTCGCCACGCCCACGCCAGTGCGGGTAGCGCAAGCAGGGCCCACAACGCGTGCGGACGCAGAAAATGCAGGGCGGTCCAGTCGATGTTCACCTGCGCCTCCCTTGCAACACGAAGGCCAGCAGGGCCACTGCAAGCGCGCCGGCCAACGGCCATGCATAGCGCTCGATGCGCGGACGCACGGCCTTGCCGGGCTGTTCCACCGGCTCAAGACGGTCCAGCTCGGCATAGATGCCGACCAGCTCGCCCGTATCGCGCGCGCGATAGAAGCGGCCCCCCGTCCTACTCGCCACCTCGCGCAGGGTGGCTTCATCGATGTCCTCCGGCGAACTGGCGGGCAACGGCAGCGGGATACCGAACACGCTCATCGCGCCGTCGCTGCCGAACGCGATGGTGTGGATGCGGACACCCTCTTCCTTCGCCAGCTCCGCCGCCTTCTGCGGAGTCAGGACGCCGGCGGAATTGACGCCGTCGGTGAGCAGGACCAACACACGCTGGCCGTCCTGCTGTGTGCGCAGGCGACGCACGGCCAGGGCAATCGCATCGCCGATGGCGGTCTCGCGGCCAGCGAGCCCGGCCACGGCGTCACGCAACTGGTCGCGCACGGTCTGCAGGTCGCGGGTGAGCGGTGTCATGGCATACGCGCGCTGTCCGAACACGAGCAGCCCGACCCGATCGCCCTCGCGACGGTCGAGGAAGTCGGCAAGCACCGCCTTCGCAGCCGTCAAACGGTCCACCACCGCGCCTCCCAGCTCCATGTCCGGCTCGGTCATGCTGCCGGACAGGTCGACCGCCAGCATCAGGTCGCGTCCACTCACCGGCGGCGTGACCGCATCGCCAAACTGCTGCGGACGCGCCGCAGCGGCGCACAGCAGGAACCACACGAGCCAGGCCAGCGCGGCGGCCCGCCCCGGCAGGCCTCGGCCACCGCGCTGCGCGATGGCCTGCACCGAACGGCCGTAAGGCACCCTGAGCGCATCGTCCTGGGTTCGCCGCGCGGGCAGCAGCCAGCGCACTACCCAGGGCAAGGGAAACGCCAGCCAGAACCATGGCCATGCGAAGCCGGCGTAGCCATCCTGCAGGAACTGCAGCATCGGCAGTGAACCGCTCAACGCGAACCCGCCATCAGTTCGAGGAAGCGCACGCGCGCGACGGTGCGCGCTGCAGCCAACTCGGCCGCGTCCACGTCGCGGCGGTAACCGCCCTCCAGCAACAGGCGGCCGGGCCCCTGCGTGAACGCGTGGCCGTGTCCGCCATCAAGGAAACGCAACCATGCCTCGCCTTCCAGCCGGTCCGCCGAAGCATCCAGGCGGCGCGCGGCACGCCGCAGCAGCTCCGACATCGCGGCCACCTGTCCGGCAGGCGATGTTTCCTCGTTCGTCGCATCGAACCAGCGTTGCCATGCCTGGCGACGTCGATGGCGATGCAGTCGCCATGCCATCGCGCCGACAATGAGCAGCAGGAAGACAGCGATCAACAACCACCAGCCCGGCGCCAGCGGCCACCACGACGGCGACGCCGGGACATGCACATCGCGCAACACCAGCGTCGCCATGCCCATGCTCAGGCCACCTGCGGCTGCGCGCGGCCCAGCGCGACGAGCCACGCGTCGCTGTCCGCATCGGTGGACAGCGTCCTTACTTCCACGCCGCGTGCAGGCAGACGATCGAGCGCGCGGTCGAGGGGCTGCTCGAACTCGGCACGCCACGCGTCGCGTTGCGCGGTGCTGGCAAGATCGAGCTCCACGCGCTGGCCTCCGGTGACGAAGGGAAGGCGCTGCGTTGGCGGGTCCGTCTCCAGCGGATCGGTCAGCAAGAGCACGACCACGTCATGATGCGCGGCCAGTGCCGGCCACCGCGTCTCCGGAATGGTGGCCAGGCTGTGAGGATCGGCCAGCACCAGCAGGCGCGAGCCCGGTCGCAGCAGACGCGCTGCGTGGTCGAGCGCGAACGCCAACCCGAGATCCTCCGGCGGTGGCGTCGTATACCAGCGCACCAGCGCATCGAGGACACGCAACGCTCCACGCGTACCCGATGCGGGTGGAACAGGCGCTTCGGTCATGCTGCCCCGCACGATCGCCAGGCGATCGCCGTCGCGCACGGCCTGCCACGCCGCCACCGCGCCGGCACGCGCGGCCTGTACCGACTTGAAGCGCATGCGCGTGCCGAAGTACAGCAGGGGCGACGTGTCGGCCACGATCAGCGTCAGGCGTTCGCGTTCGGCCTGGAACAGTTTGGTATGCGTGCGCCCGCTGCGCGCCGTCAGTCGCCAGTCGATGTGGCGGACATCGTCGCCCGCCACGTACTCGCGGGATTCCGCGTATTCCATGCCGCGCCCGCGCAGGGGCGAGGCGGCGGGCCCGGCAATGGAATGCCGTCCGCGCCGCGCGGGTGGTCGTCGCTGCGCGCTGGCCCGCAACGCGATCAGCTCGGCAAGGGTGGGTGCGATGCCTTCGCTCATGGGCATGCCGTGCGGACGTTCGCGCAGGCGCTCAGGGCAGCGGGACCACGTCGAGCAACGCCTTCACCAGGCGATCGCCATCCCATCCCTCGGCCGTCGCCTCGTAACTCGGCAACACCCGGTGGCGCAGCACGTCCGGCGCGATGGCGCGGATGTCGTCGGGCGTCACGTAGTCGCGGCCCGCCAGCCAGGCGCGCGCACGTGCGCAGCGCTCGAGCGCGATGGAACCCCGCGGGCTCGCGCCCCAGGCAATCCGCCGCGCCAGCGTCGCGTCGTAGCGCGCGGCGTCGCGCGAGGCGAGGACCAGTTCGATCAGATAGCGTTCCAGTGCGGGTGCCAGGTGCAGGTCCAGCACCTGTGCCCTCGCACTGAAGACATCCTCCAGCGGCATGCGCTCGACCGCCGCCGGGACCGACTGCATCTGTTCGCGCGCGCGATCACGTGCCAGCCGCAGGATGTCGGCCTCCGCCGCCGCCTCGGGGTAACCGATCTTCACGTGCATGAGGAAGCGGTCCAGCTGCGCCTCCGGCAATGGGAAAGTGCCTTCCTGCTCGATCGGATTCTGCGTGGCCATCACCAGGAACAGTGCCGGCAATGGGTAGGTATGCCGACCCACTGTCACCTGGCGTTCGCCCATGGCTTCCAACAATGCCGACTGCACCTTGGCCGGCGCGCGATTGATTTCATCGGCCAGCAGCAAGGGGTGGAAAACCGGTCCGGGCTGGAATTCGAACCGGCCATCCTGCGGTCGCCAGACCTCGGTGCCGGTAAGGTCGGCGGGCAGCAGGTCCGGCGTGAACTGCACGCGCGCGAAGTCCGCCTGCAGCCGCGACGCCAACGCGCGGATGGCCGTCGTCTTCGCAAGTCCCGGGGCACCCTCGACAAGCAGGTGCCCATCGGCCAGCAACGCGATCAACAGCCGCTCGACCAACGCGGATTGGCCGACGATGGTCCGGGAGAGGTCCTCGCGCAACGCGATGAATCGATCGAACAGCGTACGGGTGTCCTGAGACGGATGATCCATGGGCGTTCCGGAAGGCATGGCGTGCCTGTGACCGCAGTTTGCCATGGCGGTTCCCGCACGGAACAACCGATCAGAACCGGATTCAGCCACAGGTGTGAAGAAACGAAACGGGCCGCAATCGCGGCCCGTTTCGATGATGCGATGATCGCGACGCGTCAGCGCTTGGTAACCGACAGCACCTTCGGCGTGATGAAGATCAGGAGCTCCGCCTTTTCCTTGCTGCGTCCCTTCTTCTTGAACAGGTTGCCCAGGAACGGGATGTCGCCGAGGAACGGCA
Organism: Pseudoxanthomonas sp. PXM03; assembly: GCF_014852005.1. GTDB lineage: Bacteria > Pseudomonadota > Gammaproteobacteria > Xanthomonadales > Xanthomonadaceae > Pseudoxanthomonas_A. The sequence continues at coordinate 867,344 of NZ_JACVAU010000002.1, forward strand.
CCTTCGCCACGCTGCTGCGGTCGGCGAACTCGTACACGCCACCGATCACGACGGTCTGGCCATCCTCGACCAGCACCGCCGTGTTGATTTCGCGCTTGTCGATCGTCGGTACGGTGCCATAGCCTTCCAGCGTGATCAGCTCCGCCACTTCATCCTTCTTGACGTTCAGGTTCAGGAAGACGCGATTGTCGTTGGTGATCGTCGGCAGTACCTTCAATTCCAGCAAGGCTTCCTTGAACTGCACGTTCGGCGTGGCGACGCCACCCTGGCCAGCGGTGATGGTGACATAGCCGATTTCCCGGCCCTGGCGGATGACGCCCTCACGCTGGTTGGCGGTGACGATGCGCGGATTGGAAATGACTTCGCCACGTCCCTCTTCCTGCATCGCCGACAGCTCGAGATCGATGGCGAAATTGCGGCCCAGCAGGGTGTAAGCCAGCGCGCCAGCCGCCGCTTCAGTGAATCCGTCCGCCGGTAAATTGACATTCAGGCCGCCCGGGGTGATGGGCCGGCTCGGGTCGCTGACATTACCGGCGTTTCCACCCAGGGAACCACCGATACCCTGGCTGCGGTCGCCAAAACGACGGCCCTGTATGCCGAAGCGGGCACCGAGATCGCGTGCAAAGGTGTCGCTGGCTATCACGATGCGGCCCTCGATCAGCACCTGGTCAACGGGCCGGTCGATCATCGAGATCAGTTCACGCATCTGCGCGACCTTCTTCGGGATGTCGCTGATCATCAGCATGTTGGTGCGCTCGTCGGCAACGAGGCGACCGCGCGGCGAGAGGAAGCCGTTCTCCTGGTCCCGGCCGCCACTACCACCGCCGCCGCCACCGCCACCACCGCTGTTCTGGTTGCCGATGCCCTTGGCTTCGGTCAGTGCCTTGAAGATCGCGGAGGCGCTGTGATAGTTGATCTGGACGTAGTCGGTGACCATGTCCTCGCGGTTCTCGATCGCGATGCGTGCGTCTTCCTTGTCCTGCTCGAACTTGGCCAGTTCGGGCTGCGGAGCGACCCAGACCACCGCGCCATCACGGCGCTTGTCCAGGCCCTTGGCGCGCAACACGATGTCCAGCGCCTGGTCCCACGGCACGTTGACCAGGCGCAGCGTGACGTTGCCCTGGACGGTGTCGGACGCGACGATGTTGAGATTCGACTCTTCGGCGATCAGCTGCAGCACCGTGCGCACGGGCACGTCCTGGAAGTTGAACGTCACCGGGCGGCCACTGTAGCGGCGTGCCTCGGAGGCCACTTTCTGCGCTGCCGCGACCACGGCCGAGGCACTGGTCCCGGAGGTGGCATTCGCCCCGCCCACCGCCTTCTGTCCGGCGCGCGGCACGATCTCCACGACGTACTCGTTGCCCGACTGGTAGGCCAGCGATTCGAAATCACCGCGGGTGCTGAGCACCAGTTGCGTTCCGCCGCCCTTGCTCTGCGCTTCGACGCGCTGCACGGGTGTGGCGAAATCGACTACGTTGAGCGGCTTCTGCAGTGAAGCGGGCAGTGTCGCGTTGCCGACATTCACCACGACGCTGTCACCCTGGTTGCGCAGGTCCGGGGCAGCACCCTGTCCATCGAACTTGACGATCAGCCGACCCGAGCCATCTTCGCCGCGACGGAAGTCGATGTTCGACACCGAAACTGAGGACGCAGGCGTCGCGACGGTGGCGGGGGACGTGGCCGGTGGCGTTGGCGACGCGGCGCCTGCAGCATTGGCAGCCGCAAGCAGGCCGATGGCCAGCCCAAGAGAGCAGACCCGGAAAGTAGCCAGGCGCCGGGACGGCCGCGGGCGGTGGGCATTCGTAGCGGTCATCGTGTATCCCCCAATCATTGATCTTCAAGCGCAATCGACGCCGGCCGTTCCAGCCATCCGCCTGCGCCATCCGGCACTAGTTCGACAAGTTCCAAGCCATCTTCGCGGACCGAGGTGACCCGGCCATCGCTCTGCCCCAGGTAGTTCCCCGGACGTACCCGGTAGGTGACCTTGTCGGGCCCCATCACCAGTGCCACCAGACCTGCCCCCTTGCCGAGCGTGCCGACCATGTCGAGGCTGTCCAGCGGGTACTGCTCCAGTGTTTCCTTGCGCCGGTCAGGATCCGGCCGCAGCCCGCCGCCATCGGTATTGCTCCAGGCGTTGCTGAAAGGATCCCGCAGCGTCTGCGCCGCGTATTCGAAGGTTTCGAACTGCTGCATCACGGGCAGCGGTTCAAGCGGTGGTGCGGGACGGGCGCGCACGTCTTCCACCCAGGTCTGCAGATTCGGCGCATCCCCGGGCGTGCTGGTAATGCCGCGGGCGCAGCCGGACGTCAGCACGACCGCAGCCAGGATCAAGAAGTGCCAGTTGCCGCGCATCATTGCTGCCCTCCCGCTGCGGGCGCCTTGCCCTTGCCGCTCGCCTTGGCAGCTTCAGCCGCCGCGGCCTCCTGCTCCGCAACCTCGGTTTCATCCAGGTAGCGATACGTCTTCACCGTGCCCGAGAGCTCCAGGGCGCCGCGATTGATGCCGCCCTTGCCTTCCTTCGGTTGCAGCGAGATGTCGTGCATGGTCAGGATCACCACTCGCGGCAGCGATGCAACGCCACTGACGAAGGCACCGAACTGGTGGTAGTTGCCCACCATGCGCAGCTGGATCGGCTTCTCGGCGTAGAACTCCTTCAGCGTTTCGGGCTCCGGCTGGAACAGCTCGTTGGTCAGGCCGCTGGACAGCGCGGTCTGCGAGATGTCGATGATCAGGTCGGGCATTTCCGTCTTGCTGGGCAATTGGCGCAGCATCTGCTGGAGCACCTGCTCCATCTGGGCCAACTGCTGCTTCAGGGGTTCGAGGTTGGCGGCCTTGGCCTGCTCCTTCTCGAAGTCCTGACGCAGGCGCACCTCTTCCTGCTCGAGCGAATCCAGCGTCTCCACTTTCCCCTTGACGAAGAGGAAGTAGGACAGGACAAGGATGAACAAGGCGAGCACCACGCAGAATCCGATCTTGGCGTTCTGCGGCCATGCACCGATGTTGTTGATGTCCAGGTTCTTGAGCGACGTCTTCTGGCTCATGTGTTGCTCCCGGAAGCCTGGGGCGAACTGACTGCGGGCGCGGCCGGTGTCGGGGTGGCGGGCGCTGGCGCGGCGGGTGTGGCAGGCGCGGGTGCCGACGGCTGCCCCTCCAGCGGCGCTGCCGGAGCAGGGGTCGTGGCCGGGGCGTTCGGGTCGGCAGGTGCAGCGCCGGCAGCGGCGCTTTCCGCTTCCTGTTCCGCCGTCGGATTCGCCAACCGCACCTGGAGCGTGAACACGTACGGCAGCGCGCTGCCTGCACCGGTATTGGTCAGCGTTTTGACCTCTTCCGGCTTGGCTTCGATGATCGACAGTTCAGGCTTGGTCATCCAGCCGGACGTTTCCAGGTTGCGCATGTAGGTACTGACACGCGCGTTGGATTGCGCGCGCCCCTGCAGCGTGAGCACTTCGCCTTCCTGCTTGATGTTGGCCAGCATCACGCCGTCCGGAATAGTCCGCACCAGCGAGTCGAACAGGTGCACCATCTGCGAACGGTTGGCCTGCAGTTTCTCGATGACGTCCTTGCGGGCCAGCAGGCGGCGCTTCTGCTCGTCGAGGCGCTCGATCTCCTTGTTCTGCGCCTGGACCTTGGCGATCTCATCCTTGAGGAAGTCATTGCGCTTGGTCTGGCCGGACACCTGGCCGTCGTAGTGGAACCACAGCAGGAAGGACAGCAGCAGGCCCGCGATCGCCGCTGCACCCAGCATCACGTAGAACTCGCGCTGCCGCTGGACGCGGCGCTCGGCGCGCCACGGGAGTAGGTTGATTCTTGCCATCAGTCGAAGCTCCTCAAAGCCAGGCCGGTGGCGATCATCAGCGCAGGAGCGTCCTGGGCCAGCGCATGTGCCTGCACGCGCGGGCCGAGGGTCATCTGCGCCAGCGGATTGGCGACCACGGTGGGCACGCCCAGTTGCTCTTCCACCATCTCCGGCAAGCCGGCCAGTGCGGCGCAGCCGCCTGCCAGGACGATCTGGTCGACGCGGTTGAATTCACTGCCCGCGTAGAAGAACTGCAGCAGGCGGCTGATCTGCTGGACCGTCGCCTCCTTGAAAGGCTCCAGCACTTCGACTTCGTAGCTTTCGGGCAGGCCGCCCTGGCGCTTCGCCAGGCCGGCTTCCTCGTAGGTCAGTCCGTAGCGGCGCATGACTTCGTCGGTCAGCTGCTTGCCGCCGAACACCTGTTCACGGCTGTAGAGGCTGCGGCCACGGCGCAGGACGTTCAGCGTGGTCATCGTGGCACCGATGTCGACCAGCGCCACCACACCGTCCTGCGGCACGGGCAGATCATTGGCCATCAGGGCGAAGGCGTTCTCCACCGCGAAGGCTTCCACGTCCATGACCTTGGCGGTCAGCCCCCCCAGTTCCAGCGCGGACTGCCGCAACTCCACGTTCTCCGAACGCGAGGCGGCCAACAGCACCTGCACCATCTCCGGGTTGTTGGGCATGGCGCCCAGCACCTCGAAGTCGATGTTCACTTCCTCGATGGGATACGGGATGTAGTTGACGGCCTCGAGCTCGACCTGGGCCTCCAGATCATTCTCGTCCAGGTCGGCGGGCATCGGGATGATCTTGGTGATCACCGCGGATCCGGCCACTGCGGCAGCGGCGTGCTTGGCCTTGCTGCCGGCGCGGTTCACCGCGCGACGGATGGCTTCGCCGACGGCTTCCACCTCGACGATGTTCTTCTCGACCACGGCATTGGGCGGCAGCGGCTCGACGGCGTAGTGCTCAACCCGGTAACGGTTGCCCACACGCGAGAGCTGCAGCAGCTTTACCGCAGTCGAACTGATATCGACGCCGATCAGCGACGACTGGCTTTTTGGGATTAGCCCCACGGTCTTTCCCCTTCCGACGGGCACTGGGCGCACGACACGCGCCGACATTAATAACCAAGTTTTTACTCTTGGCAACCGACGTTGACGTGGCTGTGCGGCTTGTCACGTTTCACGAGGGTTGTTCCCCAAGTCCCTGTTCCCCTTGGGATCACCCGTGGTGATCCCGGCGGTCATCTATACTCTGCCGCTACGAATTCTGCAATCGGAAAGCACTGGATGTCCCGTTTCCGTCGTCTTCTCCGTTGGACCCTCATCACGTTCCTGATACTTGCCCTCGCCGGCCTGGCCGGTCTGGGGGTGCTGTACTACACGGTTTCGTCCAAGGTCCCGGACGTCCAGTCCCTGCGGAACGTGGAACTGCAGGAACCCCTCTACATCTACGCCAGCGACGGCCGGCTGATGGGACTGTACGGCGAGATCCGGCGCTATCCCGTCCAGATCGACAAGGTCCCGGCCCGGGTCAAGCAGGCCTTCGTCGCGGCCGAGGACAGCAAGTTCTACGAGCACAACGGCATCGACCCCACGGGTATCGCCCGTGCCGTCTGGCAGATCGTCAGCCGCAAGGAAGGCCGCGTGGCCGGCGGCAGCACCATCACCCAGCAGGTGGCCCGGCAGTGGTTCCTCAGCTCCGAGTACAGCTACACCCGCAAGCTGGTGGAGATGATGCTCGCCATCCGCATCGAGAAGATGCTGACCAAGGACGAGATCCTTGAGCTGTACCTCAACAAGAGCTTCTTCGGGAACCGCTCCTATGGCGTGGCCGCCGCCGCCGAGTACTACTACGGCAAGACGCTCGACCAGTTGACCCTGGCCGAGACCGCCACCCTGGTCAGCGCGTTGAAGTTCCCGTCCAGCGGCAATCCGATCAGCAATCCCGGCCGCAACCAGCAGCGCAGCGCCTATGTCGTGGAGCGCATGCGCGAGGATGGTTACGTCACCGCCGCCGATGCCGCGCAGGCCAAGGCCGAGCCCATGCACGCCAAACCGCATGAGCGGCCGATCGAGGTGCACGCGCCCTACGTGACCGAGATGGTGCGCCAGGAGATGATCGCGCGCTTCGGGCCCGAGGCGCTGACCAAGGGCTACCACGTGACCACCACGCTGGATGCCACGCTGCAGGCCGCTGCCAACGACGCGGTACGGGACGGGCTGGGTCTGTACGACCACCGCCATGGCTGGAACGGCGTTGAACGGCATTTCGACGTGGGCGCCGACGCGGATGCGACCACGCTGGCCACGCACCTGCGGGGCGTGCCGGTGCAGAACGGCATGATCCCGGTAGTGGTGGCGCGCACCGCCGATGACGGCAGCGCGACGGTGGTGATGGCGGATGGCAAGGAACTCGTCCTGCCCGCAGCCGCCAGCAAGTGGACCGGTCGCACGCCCGCCAAGCTGTTCAAGCGCGGCGACATGGCCCGCATCAAGGCCGGCAAGGAAGAAGGCACCTATGTGGTCGACCAGATCCCGCGCGCGCAGGCCGCGCTGGTATCGCTGGATGCGAACAACGGCGCCCTGCGCGCGCTGGTGGGCGGCTACAGCTTCGCTGGCAACAAGTTCAACCGCGCCACCCAGGCGCGGCGCCAGCCGGGCTCCAGCTTCAAGCCCTTCCTGTACGCGGCCTCGTTCGAGAAGGGGTTCAACCCCGCTTCGATCGTGCTGGACGCCCCGGTCGTGTTCCGCGACCGTCGCGGCCACATGTGGCGGCCGCAGAACGATGGCGGTGGCTTCCGCGGCCCGATGCGGCTGCGCGAAGCGCTCGTGCAGTCGCGAAACCTGGTGTCGGTGCGCCTGCTGGACGGCATGGGTGTGCCGTTCGCGCGCACCTACATCAGCCAGTTCGGCTTCGAGGAAGCCGAACTGCCGCCGAACCTGTCGATGTCGCTGGGCACGGCCTCGCTGACCCCGCTCTCCGTGGCACGGGGTTATGCGGTGTTCGCCAATGGTGGGTCGCGGGTGACGCCGTGGTTCATCGACGAAGTGAAGGACCGCGAGGGCAACGTGGTGTTCAAGGAGAATCCGGCCGTCGCCTGTCGCGGGTGCGGCCAGGGCCAACAGGGCGGCAGTACGCCGTCCAGCCAGGTGGTGGACGGCTTCAACTTCGGTCCTGCCGATGCCGCCAAGCCCGCCGCGGCCGCCGTCACGCAGAAGCCCACGGAAGAAGCGAAGCCGGCCGACCCGAATGCCGTCACCGCGCCGCGCGCCATCGACGAGCGTACCGCGTACCAGTTGGTGTCGATGATGCGCGACGTGGTCCAGCGCGGCACCGGCACCGCAGCCAAGGTGCTGGGGCGCGAAGACGTGGGCGGCAAGACCGGCTCCACCAACGACCATCGGGACGCATGGTTCGGCGGCTTCGGCGGCACGTACGCCACCGTGGTGTGGGTGGGCCGCGACAACTTCCAGTCGCTCGGCTATCGCGAATACGGCGGCAAGGCCGCGCTGCCGATCTGGATCGACTACATGCGCGTGGCGCTGAAGGACAAGCCGGTCGCGCTCAACGATCCGCCCGACGGCATGGTGCAGGCCACGCTGAACGGCGTGACCGAATGGGTGAAGGTCGAAGACATGGATCGCATCCAGGACTACGACCTGTACGGCCCCGAAGATGCCGTGCCGGACGAGGAAGCGTTCGACATCTTCTGACAGGCCGCTGGGCCGATGAAGACCGCATGACGGCGCTTCGGCGCCGTCATGGACACGTCGGGCGCATGGTGTACATTCGCGGTCAGTTTCGACGCGGAGGCTCACCATGCACCACGCCCGTCAGCACGCCGAAACCCGCACGCGCGAGCGCCGCCAGCGCCTTGCCCACGAAGCTGCCCGGCTGATGGCCGAGGGCGGCATCCGCGACTTCCACCAGGCCAAGCTCAAGGCGGCCAACCGGCTCGGCATCCACGACGATGCGTCGTTGCCCCGCAACCGCGAGATCGAGGACGCGCTGCGCGAGTACCAGCGCCTGTTCGTCGGCGAGGCGCATGCGGTGGGCCTGAGGCAGCGGCGCGAAGCCGCGCTGCGCGCGATGGAATTCCTGTCGGGATTCTCGCCACGCCTGGTGGGCCCGGTGCTGGAAGGCACGGCCGATGCGAACACGCCCGTCCACATGCATGTCCACAGCGACGACCCGGATGCGGTCACCCGCTTCCTCGAAGAGCATCGCATCCCGGCCGAACCGCGCGAACGCCGCTTGCGCCTCGACCGCGAGCGCGTGGCGGACCTGCCCGTGTGGGTGTTCAGCGCAGAGGAACTGGGCTTCGACCTCACCGTGCTGCCGCACGACGCACTGCGCCAGGCGCCCTTGTCCTCGGTGGACGAAAGGCCGATGAAGCGGGCCTCCGTCACGCAGTTGCGGCAGTTGCTGGCGGAGGAAGAGATCGCCCGCTACGAATCCGGCGCGCCGCAACGCTGAGAACGCGGCAAAGCGCAACGCCGTGCAAGACGCCGTCGCCCGGTCGGCGTCCACTTCCCGCTTCGCACGCCCGCACCATGCAGCGGCGGCATCGTCGGGAGAGGGAAGCATGCGCTACCGCGTCTTCGGCAACACCGGCCTGCGCGTTTCAACACTCGCGCTGGGCACCGGCAACTTCGGCAAAGGATGGGGTTACGGCAGCGACCGTGAGGACGCGGCGCAGATCTACGCCCGCTATCGCGATGCAGGGGGCAACTTCATCGATACCGCGGACCAGTACCAGTTCGGCCAGTCCGAGGAGATGGTCGGCGAGTTCATTGCCGGTGACCGTGATGCGCTCGTGCTGGCCACCAAGTTCTCGCTGGGTGCGCGCGCCGACGCCGGACTGCAGGAGACCGGCAACAGCCGCAAGACGATGATCCAGTCGGTCGAGGGCAGCCTGCGCCGCCTGAAGACCGACCGCATCGACCTGCTGTGGGTCCACATGCCGGATGGCCACACGCCCGTCGAGGAAATCGCGCGCGGACTGGATGCGCTGGTGCGTGCCGGCAAGATCGTCTACGCGGGACTCTCCGACTTCCCCGCCTGGCGGGTGGCGACCGCCGCCACCCTGGCCGAGTTGCGCGGCTGGGCGCCCATCTCTGCAGTGCAGCTGGAATACAGCCTGGTCGAACGGACCGTGGAGCGCGAACTGCTCCCGATGGCCCGCGCTTTCGGCCTGGGCACCGTGGGCTGGTCGCCGCTTGGTGGCGGGTTGCTGACAGGCAAGTACCGCAAGGGTGAAACCGGACGCGCGCAGGGCCTGGGCGTGGTGATCCACGGCGAGAGCGACGCCCGCAAGACGGCGACGGTCGATGCGGTGCTTGCCGTCGCGGAGGAAACCGGCCTTCCGCCCGGCCAGATCGCCATCGCATGGGTGCTGGGGCGCGGCGTGTTGCCCATCGTCGGTCCCCGCACGCCGGAACAGCTGGCGGACAACCTGGCCGCAACTGCGGTCACCTTGAGCCCATCGCAGCGCGCGCGCCTGGAGGAAGCCAGCGCCATCCCGCCGGGCTTCCCGCACGACATCGTCGCCGCGACCGCCCCGCGCCTGCGCGGCGGCAAGGAGGCGCTGCTGGACCTGCCGGACGTACCAGTGCGCTGACCCCAGTGCCGCGCCTTACGCACAAAGAAAAAGGCCCCTCGCGGGGCCTTTCTCGTGGCACGGCAGGAGCACTCAGCGCTTGTCGGCCGACACGTAGTCGCGCGGTGCGTAGCCGGTGTAGATCTGGCGCGGACGGCCGATCTTGGCTTCCGGATCGACCTGCTGTTCCAGCCAGTGCGACACCCAACCGGCGGTGCGGCCGATGGCGAACATGACGGTGAACATCTCGGTCGGGATCTTCAGCGCCTTGTAGATGATGCCGCTGTAGAAATCGACATTGGGATACAGCTTGCGCTGGATGAAGTACTCGTCCTTCAGCGCCGCTTCTTCCAGCCTCATCGCCACTTCCAGCAGCGGATCGTCGACACCCAGCTCGCCGAGCACCTTGTGGGTCATCTCGCGGATGATCTTGGCGCGCGGATCGAAGTTCTTGTAGACACGGTGGCCGAAGCCCATCAGGCGGAAACCCGATTCCTTGTCCTTGGCCTTGGCGACGGCGGAAGCGACGTTCTTCGCATCGCCGATTTCCTCCAGCATCTTCAACACGGCCTCGTTGGCGCCGCCATGCGCGGGGCCCCACAGCGCGGTGATGCCGGCGGCAACCGAGGCGTACGGATTCGCACCGGTCGAACCCACCAGGCGTACCGTCGAGGTCGATGCATTCTGCTCGTGATCGGCGTGCAGGATGAACAGCAGGTCAAGCGCCTTGGCGACCACGGGATTGAGTTCCAGCGGCTCGCTCGGCACTTCGAACATCATGTGCAGGAAACGGTCGACGTACTCGAGGTTGTTGCGCGGATAGCGGATCGGCCAGCCGATCGAGTAGCGGTAGGCGGCGGCGGCCAGGGTCGGCATCTTCGCCAGCAGGCGGATGGCGGCCAGGCGGCGCTGCTCGGGATCTTCCTGGTCCAGCGTATCGTGGTAGAACGCCGACAGCGAGGCGACCGTGCCGGCCAGCATGGCCATCGGGTGCGCGTCGTAGTGGAAGCCGTGCAGGAAGTTCTTCAGCGACTCATGCATCATCGTGTGATGCGTGACTTCGTGCTCGAAGCTGGCGAACTCTTCCTTGGTCGGCAGTTCGCCGTTCATCAGCAGGTACGACACTTCCAGGAAACTGGAATGCTGCGCCAGTTGCTCGATGGGGTAGCCGCGGTACAGCAGCACGCCGTTGTCGCCGTCGATGTAGGTGATGGCCGACTTGCAACTGGCGGTAGCGGTGAAACCGGAGTCGTAGGTGAAAAGACCCGTTTCCTTGGTCAGCTTGGAAATGTCGACGCAGTCGTTGCCAAGCGTGGGTTTCAGGACTGGCAGGACGACGGATTTGTCGCCGGCATTCAGCGTGACCTGGTCAAGTTCGGACACAGTGTGCGCTCCTTCGTGGGGTAACGCCGGCCGGAAGCCGGGCGGCGCGGGACGGGAGTCCAGGGAGTGAACCTTGGATGACCCGAATTATCGCACAGCGGGTTTGGAGCCGTCGCTCGATACAGCACCAAAGTCAGACCAAAGAATGAGGCCGCTGGCGCAACCGTGCGTTCCGGCGCGGCGCATCATCGGGGACGCGCAAACGCGAACGGCCGCGCACTAGGCGCGGCCGCGGGCGGATCAGGCGAACGACGGTTCGATCAGCGCGCGTAGCGCTTCTGGAACTTGTCGATGCGGCCGCTGGTGTCGATGACCTTGTGCTTGCCCGTGTAGAACGGGTGCGAAGCCGAGGAGATTTCGACCTTGATCAGCGGATAGTCGTTGCCGTCTTCCCACTTCGTCGTTTCCTTGCTGCCCAGCGTGGAGCGGGTCAGGAACTTGAAATCGGAGGTCACGTCGTGGAAGACGACTTCGCGGTAATTGGGATGGATGTCGGCCTTCATGGCGGGCACACCGTGTCGCGGGAATGGAAGAGCGGCATTGTAGACTGCCCTCCCGGTCCGGCGCAACCCGCGCTTCAGGCCGCCGCCAGGGCCGCCTGGATCAACGCCTCGAACCGCTGCTGGTCGTAGCGCAGCAGGATGTTGGCCTTGTCGGGCCGTCCGCCTTCCCGGCGCCAATCCACGATGGACGCCCCACGGGCATGGACACCCGCCAGTTCGATGGCCAGCGGCCGTTCGGCCAGTTCGAGCGCCCCCTCCGGTGCCAGCACGAAGGCCATGGCCAGGGCATCGGCCGCATACCAGTGGTCGCCACGTCGGTCGGCGGACCACAGGCGGGTCTTCTCGGAAATGCGGTCGTAGAAGCGGGCACGGTCGGAATCCGCCCCCAGCCAGCCCGCCACCCGCTCATGATGGAGACCGTGGGCGATGGTGGCCTCCCAGTCGGCCAGGTCGTAGTGCTCGAACGCCTCGAGCACCAGGTGCGCCGCTTCCGGATCGAAGAAGAAATTGAACTCGGCCGCCGGCGTGATGTTGCCGTGGCAGGTTACCGCACCCCCCATCACCACCAAGCGCGCGACCCGCCGGGGCAGCGTGGGGTCCAGCTTGAGCGCCAGCGCGATGTTGGTCAGCGGCCCCAGCGCGACCAGCACCAGCCGGCCCGCGTGTTCGTGCGACAGGCGCAGGATCGCCAGCGCCGCGTGTTCGGCTTCCGCCTGGCGGGAAGCCGGCGGGAAGCCGACATCACCGAAGCCGTCCTGCCCATGCACGTAGCCCGCATCCGGCGATGGATGCAGCAGCGGCGCAGGCGCCCCGGCGAACACGGGAATGTCTTCGCGACCGGCCACTTCACACAGCTTCAGCGCATTGCGCACGGTGTGCTGCAAGCCCACGTTGCCGGCCGCGATGGTCAGGCCGACGATGTCGTGGCGCGCATCGTTGAATGCCATCAACAGGGCCAACGCATCGTCGACGCCGGGGTCAGTGTCGATCAGCAGGGGAATCTTGTCCGTCATCGTCTTCTCTTCGTCTTCTCGGCCGCCGAGTCTCGCACCGCAGACGGTGCCATGGAAGCATGCGTGTCATGTGGGAGGGGCTTCAGCCCCGAGGTTCTTCGGTCAGCCAATGGAAGCCTGATCGAAAAGCATCGGGGCTGAAGCCCCTCCTACAAGAGACGACCTACGCGGACGCGTACCGCGCCGCGCCGCCGACCCAGCGCTGGATCACGCGATCCGCCGCCCCGGGGTCGTCGGCGAGCAGCCGCTCAGCCAGCGCATGTACCTGTGGAAGCAGGGCTGCATCACGCGCCAGATCCGCTACGCGGAAGGCCGCCAGTCCTGTCTGCCGCGTGCCGAGCAGTTCGCCGGGGCCACGCAGTTCCAGATCCTTCTCCGCGATCACGAAGCCGTCGTTTGTCTGCCGCATCGTCGCGAGCCGGTGCTTGGCCATCATCGACAGGGGCGGCTGGTACATCAGCACGCAGGTGGATGCCGCCGCGCCGCGACCGACGCGACCGCGCAACTGGTGCAGCTGGGCCAGGCCCAGGCGCTCCGCGTTCTCGATGATCATCAGTGACGCGTTAGGCACATCGACGCCGACTTCGATCACCGTCGTCGCGACCAGCAGGTCCACTTCGCCCTGCTTGAAGCGCCGCATCGTGTCCTGCTTGTCCGCTGCCTTCATGCGCCCGTGCACCAGCGCGATACGCGCCGCAGGCAGCGAGGCCGACAGTGTTTCGAACGTGGTCTGTGCCGCCTGCGCGACGACCTCGTCGCTGTCGTCGATCAGCGTGCACACCCAGTAGGCCTGCCGTCCTTCGGCGCAGGCGGTGCGGATGCGTTCCACCAGTTCCGGCCGCCGCTCCGCGCTCAGCGCAACGGTCTGCACCGGCGTGCGCCCCGGCGGCAGTTCGTCGATGGCCGATACATCCAGATCCGCGTACGCCGCCATCGCCAGCGTGCGGGGGATCGGCGTGGCCGTCATCACCAACTGGTGCGGCACATGGTGCTCGCCCGCCCCCTTGTCGCGCAGCGCCAAGCGCTGGTGCACGCCGAAACGATGCTGCTCATCCACGATGGCCAGGCCCAGGTCGTGGAAGGTCACCGCCTCCTGCATCAGCGCATGCGTGCCCACCACCACCTGCGCTTCACCGGACGCCACCTGCGCCAGCACGTTCGCACGCGCCTTGCCGGTGACCTTGCCGGCCAGCCACGCAACGCGCACGCCGAGCGGCTCCAGCCAGGCACGCAGGTTGGCCAGGTGCTGCTCCGCCAGCAACTCGGTGGGCGCCGCCAGCGCCACCTGCTTGCCCGCTTCCACCGCGAGCATGCCCGCCAGCGCGGCCACCACGGTCTTGCCGCTGCCCACGTCGCCCTGCACCAGCCGCAACATCGGCGATGGCTTGCGGACATCCTCGCGGATCTGCGCGAACACGCGCTGCTGCGCGCCCGTCAGCTTGAACGGCAACGCCTTGACCAGCGCTTTCGCCAGCGCGCCCTTCCCCGTCAGCGCGGGCGCGTGGCGCTGCTGCAATGCCAGACGCTGGCGACGCAGACTCAGGTGATGGGCCAGCAACTCCTCGATGGCCAGCCGGCGCTGAGCAGGATGCGTGCCCAGTGCGAGCGCTGCGACATCGGCGTTGCGCGGCGGACGATGCATCGTCAACAACGCGTCGCGCAGCGAGGGCAGGCCCAGGCCTGCCAGCAGCGGTGCAGGCAGGAGTTCCAGCGCATCGCCGGCCGGCAGCCGCTCCAGCGCCTGCCCGATCAGCTTGCGCAGCGTGGCCGGCCCCATGCCCTCGACCGCCGGGTAGACCGGGTCGAGGGCGTCCCCCAACGCCATCTCGTCGTCATCGCCCAGCACACGGTAACTGGGATGCACGATCTCCAGCCCGTTCTGGCCCGGCTTGGGCGTGCCGTAGCAGCGGATGCGCGCACCCACGGCAAACTGCGCTACCTGCGCCGCGCGGAAATGGAAGAAACGCAACACCAGCGCACCATGCGATTCGTCGCCCACGGCCACGCGCAGTACGGGCCGGTAGCGGAAGCCGCGCTCCACGGCCTCGACCCGACCTTCGACCTGCGCGGGCACACCGGGCTGCAGTTGCCTGATCGGGGTCAGCGCGGTGCGATCCTCGTAGCGCAGCGGCAGGTGCAGCCAGAGGTCCTGCATTGTCGACAGTCCGCGTGCGGCCAGCTTCTCCGCCACGCGCGGCCCCACGCCCGGCAGGCGGCTCAGGGGTTCTGCGGAAAGATCGATGGGGGGGGCTTCACGACGCGCGGGCATGGCGCAAGGATGCCGGGAACGGCCCGAAACAAAAACCCCGGCACCTCACGATGCCGGGGCCCACGTCCAGCGCGTCTCCGCGCGGCTCAGAACTTCACGACGACTTCCATTCCGTAGGTGCGCGGCTCGCTGATGGTGGCCCCCACCACGCCCAGCGGTCCGCGCCCGTAGGTGTTCAGGCCCTTCACGTACTGGTTGTCGAACACGTTGTTGCCATAGATCGCCCAGCTCCAATGTCCGCTTGGCGCTGTCCAGCCGACACGCATGTCCGTGCGGTCACGCGCTTCGCCGATATCGAGCAGCGCATTGACGCCACAGTCGCCCTGCAGGTCGGAGCCGGCATTGCAGCGGCTGCGTCCGCGGTAGGCATGGCGTGCGGAGAAGCGCAGATCGCCGTGTCCGGCCAGGTCCACGCGATACGCCGCGCCGATCGATGCGGTGAACCGCGGCTCACCGGTGGGCTCGCCATCCAGGTCGATGCCTTCCGGCGTCACGTAATCCTTGTACTTGGAATCGATCCATTCGGCCTGCGCATCCAGCGTGAATGCATCCGTCACTTTCCAGCGCATGTCGAAATCGATGCCGGTCGCTTCGAGGTCACCGGTATCGAACACGAAGCGCGGGATGTCGACCGGGTTGTTCGGGTCAGGATCGATCAGCCGGATCGACTGCCGGTTGTCGTAGCGATAATGGAACAGCGATGCGTTGTACGAAAAGCGGCCGAAGGACTGCTTGATGCCGGCCTCCAGGTTCCATACATCCTCGTTCTCGAACGCGGGGCCGATCTGCAGTGCATTGAAGCCACCGGCCTTGTAGCCCTTGGCCAGCGAACCGAACACCATCGTCCTGTCGTTGACGTGGTAGTCCACGACGAAGCGCGGGCTGAAATCGCTCCAGCTGCGCTTGTCGCGCACCAGCACGCCCTTGTTCACCATGGCCGGCGGATCGATGAACGCCATGTCGAAGGTCAGCAGTTCACGCGTGATCGGAATTCCCATCTGCTCCAGCGCAGCGAAGAACCCTAGCGACTCCAGCAGATCCAGCTTGCCCTCCAGCTCGGGTGCATTGCGCGGCGTGTTGAGCCAGGTGAAATCCTTCTCGTCGCGCGTGTAGCGCAGGCCGAAGGTCAGGTTGAGCTTGTCGGACGCGCGCCAGATCACGTCACCGAAGGCGGCGTACGCGGTGGTCGACAACGTATTGGTGAAGCGCTCGTTCCAGCGGTCGCCCACCAGCGAGACCGGGATGCCCACGGTCTGCGCCAGGAACGAAGTGAACCCGAACAGGCTGCCATCCGGCGTCGGTGCGATACCGAGGTTGCGCACGATGTTGTCCACCGCCTCGGTATTCGTGTTGACCTCGCTGGTCTGGTCGGCATCCTCCTTGAAGAAACTGGCACCGGCCACCCAGTCCAGGCGCGCGTTGCTGCCGGCGAACTTGAACTCCTGGTAGAACGTCTCGTTGCTTTCGGTATTGACCGAATCGATGTACAGGTCGGCCCGGTTGGTGCCGTCCTCCTCGGTCTGGTTCAGCGAATCGTACTGCCGCCACGACGAGGTCGACGTCAGGTTGCCCCAGGTGAACGCGTGGTCGACGATCAGGGTGACGCCGTCGAACGTGCGCCACTCGGCGTTCTCCGCATCGCTGTAGGTCGGCACCTCGCGCGGATCGAAGTAGTCGTCCGGGTCCACGGGCACCGGGGGGCGCTGCGGGTAGGCCGGCAACGGCACGATCCCGGTGGTCACACGGCCGTTCTGGTCCAGGCTCTCGTGGTCCCAGCTGACCAGGGCGGTGGTGTTCTCGCCCATGCGGACCTGCCAGGCTGCGCGCGCCGCCCACACGTTCTCTCCCCCGAGGTCCTTGCCGGTGGCGCCGTCCTGGAACCAGCCGTCGCTGTGGTTGAACAAGGCGTTGACGCGCAGCGCGGAGGTCTCGCTGGTGGGGATGTTCCACATCGCATCGGCGTACTGCTTGCCGTAGTTCCCCAACCGCAACCGCAGGCGCGCCTCGGTTTCGTCCTGCGGCCGGCGCGTCACCAGCGAAATCGCACCCGCCGCCGTGTTGCGGCCGAACAGCGTGCCTTGCGGGCCTTTCAATACCTCGATGCGCTCGACATCGAGGAACGGCAGCAACACGCCGCCGCCGCGACCGCCGTACACGCCATCCACGAATATCCCGACCGCCGGATCGGTCCCGATGCCGAAGTCGCTGGTCTCCACGCCACGCAGGCGGAACGAAGGTTGCGTGGGCTGCACGGCATCCACCACCAGGCCAGGCACGAATGCATCGATGTCACCGAGGTTCTCGGCCGCCACGTCGTCGAGCAGTTGCTGATCCACGACCTGCAGTGCGATCGGCACGTCCTGGAGCTCCTGCGAACGGCTCTGCGCGGTCACGGTGATGGTGTCCAGGTCGGTCGCCTGCTGCTCACCCTCGGGCGTGGCCTGCGCCCAGGCCGTGCCGCCCGTGCCCAGCACCACACAGCCGCCGAACAGTGCGCGACGCAGACCCACGACCAGATTCCGTTGCATCACTTTCATCACTCCCTCCCGAGAAGCGTTGTGCGGATACCGGCTTCAGACGGCCGGCGGCGGTTGAATGTCTGTTCCATTCGCTGCATCGCAGCTTCCCGGCTGCGCATTGATCCACGCGCGGATCAGTTCGACACCCTCGCGATGGACGACCGACCGGCCCAGCTCGGGCATCATGATCGCGGGATCGTTGCTGTTCATGCGGAAATCGAAGATGGACGCTTCCGCGCTACCCGGCACGATGTCGTGCATCCGGTTGCCGGTGCCCTTGCCCGCGGCGATGGGCTGCTTGCAGAAACCCAGCTTGAGGCGGTCCTGCGTGCCCGCATCCAGCCACAGGCCGGAGGTGATGGCCGGACCGGTGGCGCTGTGGCAATGTCCGCAGTTGATATCGAGATAGGCGCGTGCGCGTGCGTCGAGCGAAGCACGCGCATCGGACGCATCCGCCAGCCGCGGTGGCTGCGCGGGTACGCCGGCCAGATAGCCGACCCGCGCGAGGTGGGCCAACTGGTTGTCGCGACCACCCGCGTAGTCGAAGTCGCGGTTGAGGTGGCGGGCCTTCGGCCCGATCGGCAGCAGCTTGCGCGATTTGTTGTCGGTGATGTGGCAGCCGCCGCACTGGTTCTGGTCGGGCACCTGGTAGTTCGCGACTTCGCGGCCACCGTGTGCATCGACCAGGTCGAGCGTGACCAGCTCGCCGGTGCGCTTCAGTGTGGCCTCGGTCTGGGCATCGTTCCACACGTAGGGAAGCGCGACCCAGCCTTCCGCACGGTGCACCAGCAGGCGCGTTTCGACCAGGCGGACCTTCGACAGGTCCAGCGCTTCGCCTTCGAGCGAAGACGATGACGGTGGCGTGCGCGCGACCGATTTTCCATCCCACGCCCTGCCAGCGGGCAACGGGTAGTAGAACGTCTTGCTGAGGATGGTGCCCACCGGGAAGTCGAAACTCCGGTCCGGCTGATAGGTGGCCGCCATGCCCACCGGCATCCAGACGGTGCGCAGCTTGTGCGCGTAGTCGCTGAACAACGGCGTGTTGAGGTCATAGGGCACCACGCCCTCATTGAGCCGCAACCAGCCGTCTTCGACCCGCAACACACCCCACTCCGCCAGGGACGCCGGCTGTCCCTCGGCAACAAAATGCACACGGGATGCAGGCTGGCAGGCGACCAGCACCAGGCACGCTGCCAGCAGCAGGAGGAACGCCGTGCACCGATGCCGCATGCGTCTTCCTCAACCGCGCTTCAGGTCGACTGCAGGCAATCGCGGAAGTTCGCAATCGTGCGCCTTCATGTCCTTGCCGGGGCTCTTGTAGCCACCGGGCCCGTCGGCATTGACCACGCCGCTGACATCGCGCAGGCAGATCTGCGGACCGGTCTTCCTGCCGTCCACCACGCGATCCTGATTGAAGTAGCCATCCCAGAGCACGTCGGGAAAGCTGCCGCGCAGGCCGTAGACCGCCACCTTCAGCGCCTTGAGGTCGAAGCCGTCGGGCGAATCCCCGCCGCCGGAGAGCGTGTTGCCATGGATGAAGATGCGCTCGGGATAAGGATCGAAGTTGGGCGAGGCGCTGCTGTCCTTGTACCCGGTGGAATACACGCTGGACACGATGATGTTGGCCGTTGCGTTGTCGCGGATCTCGTTGGCGAAGACTTCGATGTCGTCGTTGGAATTGATGACGATGCCCGAGCCCGCCGGCACGCTGGCGACCGGTGTGCCCTTGGCGCCGAAGTTCTCGTGGTTGTTGGCGATGACCTTGTTGTTGTACACGCGGATGTTGCCGCCCTGCTGGGACAGGCCCGGCATGTTGAACACCAGGATGCCGCCGGTATTGCCGGTGGCGACGTTTTCGTAGACGTCCGCGTTGATCGTGTTCTCGACCTCGATACCGGCGACGTTCTGTTCGGCGCGGCTGCGGCGCACGATCACCCCGTCGGACTGACCCACGTAGATCCCCGCATCGGACGCACCGATGGACACCGTGTCCTCGATCAGCACGTTCTTCGTCAGCACCGGGTAGATGCCGTAGGCACCGTTCTTGGTGCTCGGCCCACCGGTCCACTGCACTTTCACGCCCCGGATGGTGATGTTCGCGGACTCGCTGATCTTCAGGCCATCGCCCTTGGAATCCTCGATGGTGAGGTTCTCGATGGTGAAGTCGTTGCCGTTCACCAGCAGGCCCTCCGCGCCCGCCTTCTGTCCCTTGAAGCTCAGCACGCTCTTGTCCATGCCGGCGCCCCGGATCGTCACGCCATCGGCGCGCAGGCTGAGGCTGCGGTCGAAGCTGTGGCGGCCGGCCGGGATTTCGATGACATCACCCCGCTTGGCATCCAGCAGGCGCTCCTGCAGGGTGGTGGCGAAGCCTGTATCGGCGGCCGCGACGGTGTCGGTCGCGGATGTTCCGGGCTGGCAGCCCGCCGCCAGCAGCACCAGCGCGCCGGCTATCGCCAAGGAAATGCTGCGTTGCATGAGTCTCCCCTCCCATACGCCTGCGTAGTGCAGGCCAGTCTGGTGTGCGGGCACGTATGACACGGAGGGCGGGAGCGGCATACTAAGGGGGGCAAAGCGGACAAGCTGGAGGGGCTTCGATGCGCTGGAAAACCGGACTGGGCAATCCCCTGTCGATCGCCAATCTGCCCACCAACATGCTGTGCGGGCTGGTGCTGCTGGCCGGCGAGTTCGGCGTGAATGCCGAGAGCTGGTTCGCCGGCATGCGCTTGAACGTGCAGGAAATCCACGATCCGCAGGCGCGCGTGTCTTACCGCCAGGCCAGCGAGATCATCCGCCGCGCCCTGCCCACCTTGCCCATCGACGGCGTCGGCCTGGCCATGGGCGGCAAGCAGAACGGCGGCAACTTCGGCCTGCTCGGGCTGGCGATGAAGACCGCGCCCACGTTCGGCGATGCGGTGCAGATCGGCCTCGAGTACCAGCGCAACCTGGGGCCGCTGATGGACCTGGAACTGGAAGACCGCGATGAAGGCGCGTTGGCCGTGATCGCCACAGCACCGGAAGAGGCCACCGACCTGCTGCCGTTCCTGTGCGAGGAAATGTTCGCCAGCACGCTGATGCTGGCGCGCGAACTGGCGGGCCCGGACTTCCGTCCGTTGCGGCTGGAACTCGGCTATCCCGCACCGCGCTACGCTGCCCGTTACGACGACCTGTTCGGTTGCGAGGTCCGCTTCAACCAGCCGCGGCATGCCATGGTGGTGGATCGTCGCTGGCTGGAACTGCCGTTCGCCAGCTACAACCCGGTGACGTCACGGCAGGCGCTCGCGTTGTGCCAGGCACAGCTGACGGCGATGTCGTTGCGTGGCGAGACCACGGCGGCGGTGGAGCGGCAGTTGCGTCCGCGCCTGCGCGAGAATCCGCAGATGACCGACGTGGCCACCGCGCTGCATCTCAGCGAACGCACGCTGCGCCGCCAGCTCGCCGAGGAAGGCACCAGCTTCAGCGCGGTGCACGACCGCGTCCGCACGGAGCGTGCGCTGGAACTTCTGCACGACGAAGAAACCACCATTGCCACCGTCGGTAGCCAGATAGGATTCAACGATGTGCGGGAGTTCCGCCGCGCGTTCAAACGTTGGACCGGGCACACACCCAGCGATACCCGACGTCGCCCCACGTAGAGCGGAGCGTGCTCTGCTGCCGTCGGCCTCATCCCGCCAGGAAAGCTCTGCACAACCGGCCCGTCCGTGGTGAACCTGTCGAACCACGCGTTTCACGACAAGGCAGGGCCGTCCTGATCTGTCGATCCATCGCCAAGAGCATGGTTCGACAGGCCCACCACGAACGGCACCCGGAAGACTGCATGTGTTTGACGGCGTCGTTCGGCGTTGGTCTTTGAGGTAGAGCGGAGCTTGCTCCGCTGCTTTCGCTTTCGCGCAAACCTGTCGGATGGCCTCCGGCGCCAAGCAAGCCCGGCGCTACGGGGCCCCCACACTCACTCCAGCACCATCACCGCATCGACTTCGAAAGCCGCACCCTTCGGCAGGCCGGACACTTCAATCGTCGAACGTGCGGGGTAAGGCGCGGCGAAATATTCCTGCATCACCGCATTGACCGCCGCGAACTGCGACAGGTCGGTCAGGTACAGGCCCAGGCGCACGATGCGGTCCAGCGAGCCGCCCGCCGCTTCGGCGACCGCCTTGAGGTTGTCGAAAGCACGGCGGGCCTGCACGCCGATGTCGCCTTCCACCAGGTTGCCGGTGGCCGGATCCAGCGGAATCTGCCCGGAGAAGTACACGGTATTGCCTGCGCGCACGGCCTGCGAATACGGACCGATGGCAGCGGGGGCGTGATCGGTGTGGATGATCTGCTTGGTCATGGGCGACTCCTCAGTGGATAGCCGATTCTACGTAGGGCGGGCCCAGGCCCGCCATCGCGCGCGACCCGATCACCTTCGCATTGATGGAAACAGGCAACCCAAGCAGATCGCCACCATTGCGAACATGGGCGCCACGACGGCGGGCCTGGGCCCGCCCTACCTCACTGCCGGCGCACGCCGTGCACGACGTTGAGGCGCCGCAGCCGCCGCATCACTTCCGCGAGGTGGTTGCGGTCGCGGACCTGGATCGAGAAGCGCAGCACGGCGACGTTGATGTCGCGCTCCAGGTATTCCACGCGCTCGATGTTCGACTGACTCTTGGCGACTGCCGCGGCGACCTGCGCCAGCACGCCGGGACGATTCTCCACGTCGATCAGCAGGGCGGCGTCGTAGTCGCCGGTGACGCGCGCATCCCAGGCGATCGGCACCCAGCGTTCCGGCGACTTGCGGAACTCGGTGACATTGGGGCAATCCAGCCGGTGCACCACGATGCCCTTGCCGGCCGTGTGGTAACCCATGATCTCGTCGCCCGGGATGGGTTGGCAGCATTGCGCGAAGCTGACCACGCCGCGCTCGCCGCCGGTGATCAGTATCTTTTCCTGCGAGTGCTTGGAGTGGCCGCCGGCGCGCAGCTCGGCGAACGCGGTCAGTGCCTGCGCCGCCTGCGCCGGCATCCAGTTGCCCAGCGCCACGTCCGCCAGGAAGGCTTCCAGGCGCGGATACTTGTGCTCGGCCAGGAAGGCTTCCAGGCGCTGCTGCGGCAGGCGCTCGAGCGAACTGTCGAGGTCCTCCAGCGCGCGATCCAGCATGCGGTGGCCGAGCTGCACGGCATCCTCGTGCTCCAGTTGCTTGAGCTGGTGCCGGATCGCGGTACGTGCCTTGCTGGTGACGACGAACTCCAGCCACTGCGGCTTGGGCGCGGCCGACTTGGCGGTGATGATCTCCACGCTCTGCCCGCTGGCGAGTTTGGTGCGCAGCGGCACCAGTTTCTTGTCCACGCGCGAGGCCACGGCCTGGTTGCCCACGTCCGTGTGCACGGCATAGGCGAAGTCCAGCGCGGTGGAATTGCGCGGCAGCGACAGGATCTTGCCCTTCGGCGTGAACAGGTAGACCTCGTCCGGGAACAGGTCGACCTTGACGTTCTCCAGGAACTCCAGCGACGAGCCCGCCGCGTGCTGGTTGTCGATCAGCTCGACGATCCACGCGTGCGCGCGGTTCTGCGCGCTGTTGGGCGTATCGGTACCGAACTTGTAGGTCCAGTGCGCCGCGATGCCGCGTTCGGCGATCAGGTCCATCTCGGTGGTGCGGATCTGCACTTCGATCGGCGAGCCGTAGGGTCCGAACAGCACCGTGTGCAGCGACTGGTATCCGTTGGCCTTGGGGATGGCGATGAAGTCGCGGAAGCGACCATCCAACGGCTTGTACTGCGCATGCACGGCGCCGAGCGCGTGGTAGCACGACGGCACCGAATCGACCACGACGCGGAACCCGAACACGTCCATCACCTGGTCGAAGCTTTTTCCTTCGCCCTGCATCTTGTTGTAGATGCTCCAGGGCGTCTTGACCCGGCTGACCAGGCGATGCTCGAGGCCTTCCTTCGCCAGCCGCTGCGACAGATGCGCCTCGATCTGCGCCATCGATTCGCGACGCATCACCGGCTGGCTGCGGATGTGCTTCTCGATCACGGCGTGCCGCCACGGATGCAGTGCGCGGAACCCGAGGTCCTGCAGTTCGGACTTGACCAGGTTCATGCCCAGCCGCTGGGCGATGGGCGCGTAGATCTCCAGGGTCTCGCGCGCGATGCGGCCACGCGCCTCGGCACTCTGCGCGCCGAGGGTCCGCATGTTGTGCAGGCGGTCGGCCAGCTTGATCATGATCACGCGCAGGTCGCGCGACATGGCCAGCAGCATCTTGCGGAAGCTCTCCGCCGCCGCCTCCTGCCGGTCGCGGAACTTCAGCTTGTCCAGCTTGGTGACGCCTTCCACCAGTTCGGCCACCGACTCGCCGAACTCGGCCGCGATCTCCGCACCGGTCAGCGGCGTGTCCTCGATGGTGTCGTGCAGGATGGCCGCGATCAGCGTTTCCGCATCCATGCCCAGTTCGGCCAGCACACCGGCCACCGCCACCGGATGGGTGATATAGGGCTCGCCCGACTTGCGGGTCTGGCCGACATGCGCGGCGGCACCGACTTCCCAGGCGCGCCGCAGCAACGGCAGCTGGTCCTTCGGCAGGTAGCGCGCGGTCTTCTCGAACTGCGCGACGTACTCCGGCACCGTTTCGTCGTGCGGCGAAGCGGGGGTGCGGACTGCCTTGGCGATGTGACCTGAACTCATGCCACCAGCCTATGCCAGTCACGTCGCAACGGCAACGCGCGCGCGCCTGCCTGAAACGCAGAAAGCCCGCTTGCGCGGGCTTTCCGGTCATCGCGGGTTTCGGTGGAAACCCGAGGCGGGATCGATCTCAGTCGTCGCCCTTGGACAGGTCGTCGTCGGCGACCACTTCGGCGGCGGCCCATTCCAGCGCCTCGCGCTCGGCGCGCTCGCGCTCGGCCTTCTCGACGCGGTCGATCAAGTCGTTGTCGATCCTGCGGGCGGCGATTTCACGCAGCGCCAGTACGGTGGGCTTGTCCTGGTGTTCGCTGTTGTCGATGGTCGGCTCCACGCCGTTCGCCAGCTGGCGGGCGCGCTTGGCAGCCATCGTGACCAGGTCGAAACGGTTATCGACGACTTCCAGGCAATCTTCAACGGTGATGCGGGCCATGCGGGCTCCCGGCAGCCTGTTGGCCGCCCAGTGAATGGGGAAAGGGGCGGCGATTGTAGGTGGGCGGCCCAGGCAATGCAAGCCTTTCCTTGAAAATCAGTCAGTTAGCGACCAATCCCTTGTAGGAGGGGCCTCAGCCCCGACCGAAAGAGGATGGGGTCCGTTGGCCGCAGGTCGGGGCAGAAGCCCCTCCTGCAGCTGGACCGCTATTCGGCCAGAAGGGTGGCAATCAGGCCGGCGTGCCGGACATCCTGGGCCTCCCGGCGCAGGCGGCTGGCCGTGAAGATCGCGTGCATCTGCTCGACGGCGGTCTCGAACACATCATTGACGATCACGTAGTCGAACTCCGCGTAGTGCGACATCTCCTCGCGGGCGGCGGCCAGCCGGCGCTGGATGACTTCCTCGCTGTCCTGACCCCGTGCACGCATGCGCTGCTCCAGCGCATCGCGCGACGGCGGCAGGATGAACACGCTGACCGCGTCCGGCACCTTCTCGCGCACCTGGCGGGCGCCCTGCCAGTCGATTTCCAGCAGCACGTCCTTGCCGGCGTCGAGCTGCGGCTCCACCGACTGGCGCGCCGTGCCCTTCCAGTCGCCATGCACCTCGGCGTACTCGAAGAAGTCGCCGGCGCGGATCATCGCCTTGAACTCGTCGGCGCTGATGAAGTGGTAATGCTGCGCATGGCGCTCGCCCGGACGCGCGCCGCGCGAGGTGAACGAGATCGACAGCGCGATGTCCGCATCCCGTGCCAGCACGGCGTTGACGATGCTGCTCTTGCCCGCACCCGATGGCGCCGCGACGATGTAGAGGGTTCCGCGCTTCATTCGATGTTCTGCGCCTGCTCGCGGATCTGGTCGATCAGCACCTTCAGTTCCACCGCGATGTTGGTGGTACGGATGTCGACGGACTTGGAGCCGAGGGTGTTCGCTTCGCGGTTGAATTCCTGCAGCAGGAAGTCCAGCCGCCGGCCCTGCGGCTCCTTCTGGGTGAACACGCGGCGGATTTCCTTGACGTGGCTGTCGAGGCGGTCGAGCTCCTCGTCCACGTCGAGCTTCTGCAGCCACAGCACCAGTTCCTGCTCCAGCCGTCCCTGCTCCATGTTCTGCGCCACATCGGCAAGCCGCACTTCCAGCTTCTGCCGCTGGCCGGCGCGGATCTGCGGAATCAGGGTCCGTACTTCGGCCGCCAGCGTGGCAATGCCGTCCACGCGCTCCAGGATCGCCGCCACCAGCTTGCCGCCCTCGCGTTCGCGCGCCGCGACGAACTGGTCCAGCACCGCGTCCAGCAAGGCCAGGGCCTCGGCCTGAAGCGCGTCCATGTCCACGCCCTTGCTCTGCAGCACGCCAGGGAACTGCAGCAGGTCGGTCAGCTCGGTACGCAGGTTGGGCAGGCGTGAAGACAATTCCAGCGCCAGCTCCGAGAGGTGTGCGATGACGCGGGGATTGATCTGCAGCGCACCCTCGCCTTCGGGCGCCCGCAGGCGCAACGTCAGGTCCAGCTTGCCGCGCGAGACGCGCGAGGCCACCCGTTCGCGCAGCGCCGGTTCGAGCACGCGCAGTTCATCCGGCAGGCGGACACCCAGTTCCAGGAAGCGGTGGTTGACCGCGCGCAGTTCGGCGGCAAGCGAGCCGCCCTCGGTGGCGCGCTCGGCGGTGGCGAACGCCGTCATGCTGCGGATCATGCAGGTGCCCATCGGACCAGTGAGCGGCGCATCTTAGCAGTACGCGTGGCGCGGACCGGGGCCGGCGGGACCAACCGGACCAAACGGCTTGGACTGCTAGACTTCGCCCCCCTCATCGCGGATGCCCCCATGTCCTTCTCCCGCCCCAGCGCCCGCCTCCCCGACCAGATGCGTGACGTCGGCATCCTGCGCAACTACACCCGCCATGCCGAAGGCTCGGTGCTGGTCAGCTTCGGCCACACGCGCGTGCTGTGCACCGCGACCGTGGAGAACAAGGTGCCGGGCTTCCTGCGCGGCAAGGGCGAAGGCTGGGTGACCGCCGAATACGGCATGCTGCCGCGCTCCACCCATACCCGCAGCGACCGCGAAGCCTCGCGCGGCAAGCAGGGCGGGCGCACGTTGGAGATCCAGCGCCTGATCGGCCGCACCCTGCGCGCCTGCGTGGACCGTGGCGCCCTGGGCGAACGCACCATCACCCTGGACTGCGACGTCCTGCAGGCCGACGGCGGCACCCGCACCGCCGCCATCACCGGCGCGTACGTGGCATTGGTGGACGCGGTGAACTGGCTGAAGTCGCGCAACGAGATCAAGCGCGATCCGATCCATGGCGCGGTGGCTGCGGTGTCGGTGGGCATCTACCGCGGCGTGCCGGTGCTGGACCTGGATTATGCCGAGGACAGCGACTGCGACACCGACATGAACCTGGTGATGAACGACGGCGGCGGCTTCATCGAGCTGCAGGGCACGGCCGAAGGCCACGCGTTCCGTCGCGATGAACTGGATGCGCTGCTCGCCCTCGGCGAGAAGGGCATTGGCGAGTTGTTCGCCGCGCAGCGGGCGGCGCTGGCGGGCTGACGTCTTCCCTGTGGGCGCGACGTCAGTCGCGATGAGGCGTTACCGATGGACCATCGCGACTTACGTCGCTCCCACGACAGCCCGATTGGACGGAGTTGACTGATGCCACAAACCCTCAGCCTGATCACCGTCGTCGTAGACGACTACGACCGCGCCATCGCGCACTACTGTGGCGCGCTGGGCTTCGAACTGCGCGAGGACACGGATCAGGGCCGCAAGCGCTGGGTGCATGTCGCCCCACCGGGCAGTACCGAAACCGGCCTGCTGCTGGCGGTAGCCAGCACCGACGAACAGCGCGCGCGCATCGGCGACCAGACCGGCGGGCGCGTGGGCTTCTTCCTGCAGACCGACGACTTCTGGCGCGACCACGCGCGCATGGTCTCCGCCGGCATCGAGTTCCTCGAAACCCCGCGCGAGGAAAGTTACGCCACCGTCGCCGTGTTCCGCGATGCCTACGGCAACCGCTGGGACCTGCTGCAACCCAAGGACTGATCCGACATGAAGCTCGTTCTCGCCTCGTCCAACCACGGCAAGCTGGAAGAACTGCGCAGCCTGCTGGCCGACACCGGCATCGAACTCATCGCGCAGTCCGACCTGGGCGTGGAGGATGCCGATGAAACCGGTGCCACGTTCATCGAGAACGCCCTGATCAAGGCGCGCCATGCCAGCCTGCAGACCGGGCTGCCCGCACTGGCCGATGATTCCGGCATCTGCGTGGACGCGCTGAACGGTGCGCCCGGCCTGTATTCGGCACGCTACGCCGGCGAGCACGGCCATGCCGACCGCAACATCGACAAGTTGCTGGACGCCCTGAAGGACACGCCTGGCGAACAACGTGGCGCGCACTTCTATTGCGTCCTGGTGCTGCTGCGCCATGCGCACGATCCGCAACCGCTGATCGTCGAAGGCGAGTGGCAGGGCCGCATCCTGCATGAGCGCCGCGGCACCGGCGGACATGGCTATGACCCGGTGTTCTTCGACCCCCAGTTCGGCCAGTCGGCAGCGGAAATGCCGCTGGACGAGAAGAACCGCATCAGCCATCGCGGCAAGGCGCTGGCCGGATTGAAGCAGCGGCTGCAGACGATCCTCTAGGCGCACCCTTCACTTCATGCCCCATCGGGGTATTCATGCCTATCGGGGGAAATGGGCACGATGTGTTGCCCTGCGGCCACGCAAGACAAGAAGCGCCTCGGGCATGCACCCCGCTCCTACAATAGACCCATGCTGATCCCGCCTCCCCTGTCGCTGTACGTCCACATGCCGTGGTGCGTACGCAAATGTCCGTACTGCGATTTCAACTCGCACCAGGGCAAGGGCGGGCTGCCGTTCGACGCCTATGTCGACGCCTTGCTGCGCGATCTGGACCACGACCTGCCGCTGGTCTGGGGGCGTACGGTGCACAGCGTCTTTTTCGGCGGCGGCACGCCCAGCCTGTTCCCGCCGGAGGCCATCGACCGCTTCCTGCAGGCGGCCAGCAGCCGGTTGCGCTTCGCACCGGGGCTGGAAGTGACGCTGGAGACCAATCCGGGCACCGCCGAGCATGGCCGTTTCGAGAGCTACCGCGCGGCCGGCGTGAACCGCATCAGCTTCGGCATCCAGAGCTTCGACGACGGCAGCCTGGAGAAGCTCGGCCGCATCCACGACAGCCGCGAGGCCGAGCAGGCCGTGAAGCTGGCGCAGGATGCCGGCTTCGACAACATCAACCTCGACCTGATGTACGCCCTGCCCGGCCAGACCCTGGCCATGGCCGAACATGACCTGCAACGCGCCTTCGCGCTGCGACCCGCGCACATCTCCCACTACCAGCTGACGCTGGAGCCGAACACGGTGTTCTTCTCGCGGCCGCCCCAGGGCATACCCGACGACGACCACGCCTGGGACATGCAGGAACACTGCCAGGCACTGCTTGCCGCTGCCGGCTATGGCCACTACGAAGTCAGTGCTTACGCGCAGCCCGGCCGCCGGTGCGCGCACAACATGAACTACTGGCGTTACGGCGATTACATGGGCATCGGCGCTGGCGCGCACGGCAAGATCACCGTGGGCGCTACCGCGCAGATCCTGCGCCGCTGGAAGGTGAAGCACCCCACGAGCTACCTGGCGACCGCTGGCACGCCGCAGGCCATCGGCGGCGATGACGACATCACGCCGGAGCGCCGCCCGTTCGAGTTCATGCTCAATGCGCTGCGGCTGCAGGAAGGCTTTGCACTGGCGGATTTCACCGCCACCACCGGACTGCCCGTGGCAACGATCGAGGCGGCGCTGGAACAGGCCCGGCGGCATGGCTGGCTCGACCTGTCCGACACCCACGTGCAGCCCACGGCCCTGGGCCGCCGGTTCACCAACGACGTGATCGAACTGTTCCTCGACGCCTGAAGCCCACGTCCTCTCCGCGTGGCGACGGATGGATGCGCAGGCAACGCCGGGTGTGATAATGATGGGGCTACAGGGGAGCCCACTGCACCGATGACCGCGCCACGATCGCCTTCGCCTGCCGCCGCGCCGACCACCATCGCATCGGCCGCGTTGCCGCCGCGCGTGCGCCGCGTGCTGCAGAACCTGTTCGACCATATCTCGCCGGACTTCATCACCGCGTTGAATGCAATGCTGGTGGAGTTCGAGCAGCAGCTGTTCAAGCAGGCGGAACATGCCCGCAGCAACCACCTGCAGACACAGATCTTCGTCGACCTGCGCGCCCTGCAGAAGCACCGCACCGAACTGGTCCCGCATTACATGTTCGGCCTGGAAGGCGAACTGGCCGGCCTCCGCGCGCCGCGCGCCGAAGCGAATGCGTCGACGGCGCCCCGCCTCGACTACCAGACACTGACGCTGGTGGAAGATGCGGTGATGGACCAGGAGATCGTGCTGCGCGAAGTCGCGCGGCGGCATGAGCAGCGCGGCAACGCGCAGATCCTGATGCTGGGCCAGCGCTTCGGCGTCCTCGCCCGCGCCCCCGCCTACGACGCGGACACCCTGCCGCTCGGGCCGAACCGCCTCTGCCACGTGCTGAAGGACGCCGCGACGTGCCTGGAGCTGTCGCTGGATGCGCAGTTGGTGCTTTACCGCACCTTCGACCACAAGGTGATGCTGAACTACAGCGAGTGGGCCAGCACGGTGAACCAGTTCCTGTCGCGCGAGGGCATCCTGCCGGGGCTGGTCTACACGCCGCGCCGGGGCCGCGTGCAGGAAGCGATCCGGCGGCACCCGCTCGACGAAGGCAGCGCTGAACCACGCCCGATGACCGCCTGGCAGGGCCAGGCCGGTGCTTCGCACTGGGCCACGCTGACGCCGGACCAGCTGCAGGCTGTCGCCGGCGCCATGACCGACGGCAGGGCACCCGAACCGGGCCACGGCGGGTCATCGCCGCCGGCACCGTCGAGCGCCGCCGCGACACCGGCCGCAGCGGAAACACCGGCGGCCGACAACAGCGCCGGTTCGTTCGAAGTGCTGCAGAAGCTGCTCGCCATCCGGCGCGGCGGTCTGCAAGCCGATGCCCATGCCCTCGCCAGCTCCGGCGGATACGGAAGCGCTGGTGGCCTCGGCGGCCTGGGTGGCCACGAAGGACAGGGTGGCCAGGGAGGGGGCACCGGCACCGGAGAAGGCAGTGACCAGGGCGGCGGCCAGGGCAGCGCCCCGACGGGCGATGCCACCGGCGCGACCGCACCGGCCACACCGACCCACCGGCTGCTGCCCACGCCCGATGTGTTGAGCACGTTGCAGGCCCTGCAGACGGCACCGCTTCCACCGCGCGCGCCCGACCAGCCGCGCCGCACCGTGGCCGACCTGCAGCAGACCATGCTGGCCGAAGTGCGTGCCAAGCACGGCCCCAACGCCACCCTGGCCAGCGCGGATTCGGACACCTTCGAACTGCTGGACCTGCTCTACAACGAAATCGAGCGCGAGGTGCAGCACGACGCACCCGCCGCCGACATGCTGGTGCGGCTGCAGGTCCCGGTCGTACAGGCCGCCTTGCGCGACCGCAACTTCTTCCTGCGCGCACAGCACCCGGCGCGCGACCTGCTCAACACGGTGGCCGAATCCGGCGCCACCTGGCTGGGCGACGAGGACGTGGATCCGCAGCTGGTGCAGAAACTGCATCGCGCGGTCGAGGCGGTGGTCGAGACCTACGAAGGCGACGAAGCCGTCTTCGAGGACGCCAACCGCGATGTCCAGCAGCACCTGCAGGCCGCCGCGCGCAAAGCCGAACTGGCCGAGCGCCGGCAGATCGAGGCCGCACGCGGCAAGGACCGGCTGGAAGTCGCCAAGCAGCGGGCCGCGGAGACCATCGAATCCGCGATGGCCGAGGCCAAGCCGCAGAAGTTCGTGCAGGCCCTGCTCAGCCAGGCCTGGGCCGACGTGCTCACGCTCACGCAGCTGCGCAACGGCGAATCGTCCACCGAGTGGACCGACCAGCTGCAGACCACGCTGGAGATCGTCGCCGCCACCACCACCTCGCAGGAACCGAGCCCCGCGCTGGCCGACAAGATCGAGAAATCGCTGGTGCAGGTGGGCTACCACGAAGACGAAGCGGCCGCGATCGCGCGTCGCCTGTCGAGTGCCGAGGAGGATGAAACCACGTCGCGCACCGAGCTGACCGCGCGCCTCAAGGCACGTGCACGGCTGGGTGGCCAGGGCGAGGTCAAGAAGAAGCCGGCGCAGCCGCGCACGCCGCAGGAACAGGAGTGCTACGACTACCTGCGCACGCTGCCGTTCGGCACCTGGTTCGAGTTCACCCGCAACCAGCAGGGCGACCTGCAGCGGCAGCGCCTGTCGTGGTTCAGCCCGGTCACCGGCAATGCGCTGTTCGTCAACCAGCGTGGCCAGCGCGTGGGCGAGCATTCGCTGGACACGCTCGCGCACCTGATGGCCAAGGGCCAGGCGCAGGTGGTCACCGAAGACCGCGGCCGCCTGATCGACCGTGCATGGAACGCCACCCTCAGCGCGCTGCGCAGCCTCACTGGCCGCCGTGGCGAGACCGAAGCCGCAGGAGACGCCGCATGATGCGCGAGTTCCGCCGTGCCCGCCGACGCAGCGTGCCCAAGTCCGTTCCCGTGTTCGACCTGATGACCGAACAGGTCATCGGCCGCCTCGGCAATCTCTCCGAGTCGGGCATGCTGCTGGTCGCCACCGAACCGGTGGTGGACGATGCGCTGTACCAATTGCGCTTCCACCTGCGCGATGAGCGTGGTCAGGACGTGCCGATCGACGTGGGCGCACACCTGCTGTGGTCCGCGCAGGCCAATACGCCCGGGCAGGCCTTCGCCGGCCTGCGCTTCCTGACCATCGACCGCGAGCCGCTGGAGCGCCTGCGCCAGTGGGTCAATGCCGGGCCCGAGGCCGAGTAGGGTCCACGCCCCGGCCTGCGCGGGCCGGATGCGGCAAAATGGCGGCTCTTTCGCACGAGCCGCCGCCATGAACGCCCCCGCCTCCTTCGACACCGACCTCGTCCCGCTCTACGCCGACCACCTGGCGACGATGAAGCGTCGCGCCGACGAAGCCCTGGTACGGGGCGGTTTCGATCACCTGGTCGTGCCCAGTGGCACGCAGCACTGGCAGGTCTTCGACGACCGCGACTATCCGTATGCGGTCAATCCGCAGTTCAAGGCCTGGCTGCCGCTGACGCGCGTGCCGTACAGCTGGCTGGTGTACACGCCGGGCGAACGCCCGAAGGTGATCTTCTACCAGCCGTTCGACTACTGGCATGTGGTACCGGACGCACCCAGCGGCTGGTGGGTGGACCACTTCGACATCCACATCATCCGCAAGCCCGACGAAGCGCTCGCCCTGCTGCCGCCCGCCGCGCGCAGCGCGATCCTTGGCGAGCCGCAGAGCGCGCTGGGCGCAGCGCCCGGCCCGCACTACGCGCCGAACAATCCCGAGCCGGTCATCCAGTACCTGGAGTACCAGCGCTCCTACAAGACGCCGTACGAGATCACCCTGATGCGCCAGGCGCAGCGCCTGGCCGTGCGCGGCCATCGCGCCGCCGAGGCGGCGTTCCGCGCGGGCCAGAGCGAGTTCGGCATCCACATGGCCTACTGCGCGGCGGTGGGCCAGGACGCCAACGACCTGCCCTACGGCAACATCATCGGCCTGAACGAACATGCGGCCGTGCTGCACTACACCGAACTGCAACGCGTCGCGCCCGACCCGCTGCGCAGCTTCCTGATCGATGCCGGCGCGAGTTTCCACGGCTACGCCAGCGACATCACGCGCACGCATGCCTACGACACCGGCAGCGAGTTCCAGGCGATGATCGATGCGGTCGACGCCGCGCAGCAGGCGATGTGCGCCGGCGTGCGCAGCGGCGTGGACTACAAACAGCTGCACGTGGATGCGCACCTCACCCTGATGGGCATCCTGAAGGACTTCGGCGTGATCACCGTGTCGCCGGAAGCCGCCGTGGCCACCGGCGTCAGCGCGGCGTTCTTCCCGCACGGCCTGGGCCATCCCATCGGCCTGCAGGTGCACGATGTGGCCGGCTTCGCCGCCAGCGACCGCGGCGGCCGCATCGAACGCCCCGCCGGCCATCCCTACCTGCGCATGACCCGCGTGCTGGAGCCGGGCATGGTGGTGACCATCGAACCGGGCCTGTACTTCATCGACCTGCTGCTGGACGAGGTGAAGAAGAACGGCCACGCCGCCAGCATCGACTGGGCGCGCGTGGATGCCTTCCGCCCCTACGGCGGCATCCGCATCGAGGATGAAGTGCTGTGCACGGATGGTGATGCAGACAATCTGACGCGGCCGGCGTTCGCGGAGGCGGGTTGAGCCTGCGGACAGGCAGCTGTTTGACGGCGCTACGGCGCGGTCACAGAATCGCGCTGTCCATGGGGAATGGGCATGCCGCAAGGGAACCGCACGCATGATGTTCATGATCGGCCAGGGTGAGCGCACCGTGTCGGTGGGCGAGCCGGAACCGCAGCACTGCCCCCTCTGCGATGAGATGCGCGATTTCGAGCCGCAGCTCGCGTACAAGTACGGCGAGTTCGACCTGCTGTTCGGCTTCGTCTATGGCAGGCGCTACCAGCTCGCTTGTCCGGCGTGCAACCACGGCTGGCGGCTGGACCGGCGGCAAGCCGAACAACGGTATGGCAAGCCGTCCATCCCGTTCCGGCTGCGCTTCGGCTTCATCATCCTGCTGGGACTGTGCGCCGCCCTCGGCGCGGCGTACGTGTCCACCATGCCGGTGTAAGAGGCCATGGCCATGGATACGACCCTGCTGCTGCCGATGACGGCGCACGTCGCGCTCGCGGCGTTGCTGTACGGGCTGCTGACCATCGCGCGGGCGCCCGCCATCTGGGGAATCGGCCGTCGCGCGGACGGCAGCAATCCGTGGGCGAAGGTCGAACCGCGCCTCAGCGCCAATCTGTCCAACCAGTTCGAGTGGCCGCTGTTCTTCCATGTAGCCTGCGTGCTGCTGATGCTGCTCGGCACCAGCCATGCGGCCATCGCACTGGCCTGGCTCTTCATTGCTGGTCGCCTGCTGCACAGTGCGGTGCAGGTGCTGACAGCGAACGTGCGCTTGCGTGGCCTGGCGTTCACCGTGAACTTCCTGGCCGTGCTCGGTCTGTGGGGCCTGCTGCTGCGGGCGGCATTCGAACACGCATAATCGGCTCATCCGGGAAGGAAGATCGCCATGCCGTTGGGAGAGATCGCAGGCGAAGCGTTGGGTGGTGTGTTCCGCTTCGTGGCGCACATCGTGTTCGAGATCGTCGTCGAATGGCTGCTGCGCGGCACAGGCGCGCTGATCCTGCGCCTGAGCCGTCCGCGTCATGAGCCTGGCGAAACGGCGGCCATCGTGACCGGCCTGCTGTTCTGGATCGCGATGGTCGCGTTCGGTTTCTGGTTGTACCGGCAAGCCTCACCGTGAACGATTGCCCGCTGTGCTCGAACGCGCTGTACGCCATCGGGGTGGCGCCGTGCTTCGACTGCGGGCACGCGCCTCGCGAGCTCGACGAGTGCCGTCAAGGCGCGCACGACTACTACGTCTGCGAACTGTGGGACCGCGAGCTGGTCCTGTGCGACTTCTGCTATGCCGACTTCGGCTCGTACTTCCCCGACTACTGGGGCATGCCGGACGGTCCGCTTCCCGATTACCCGCTCCGCATCGTCCGCGACGTCGAAGAGCCGGGCATCGCACAGGACATGTACTGCCCGACCTGCCAGCATCGCCTGGCGTTCCTCCTGTTCCGGCACCATGCGATGGCGCGGAATGCCGGCGAGACCTCCCCCAGGACACTTCCATGACGACCTCCGACTACCTCCTCATCTCACGCGGCCAGTGGGACGAAACCGCATCGAAAGAAGACGTGCAGGACGCCATCGACCGCTTCTACGCGTGGTATGAGCGCGGCGTGGCGGAGGGCGTGCTCAAGCCCGGCAGCCGGCTGGAAAACCGCGGCAAACAGGTATCGCGCGACGGGATCACCGATGGACCGTTTGCCGAGGCGAAAGAACTCGTGGGCGGCTACTGGTTCATCGTCGCCGACTCGCTGGACGCCGCCGCACGGATCGCAGCCGAGAATCCCTGCCTCGACTACGGCCTGACGCTGGAGATCCGGCCACTGGAAGCTGCACGTGC
This sequence comes from Pseudoxanthomonas sp. PXM03, assembly GCF_014852005.1. GTDB lineage: Bacteria > Pseudomonadota > Gammaproteobacteria > Xanthomonadales > Xanthomonadaceae > Pseudoxanthomonas_A. The sequence goes on from NZ_JACVAU010000002.1 coordinate 902,639, forward strand.
CCGCGCGCAGGATGTGACCAACGAGACGCCCCCCGCCTGGCGTCCGGACGAAGGCTGATCCACGCCCATGACTGCGGCACATCCCACGCTTGAAGGCGGCTGCCATTGCGGCGCGATCACCCTCGCCTTCTCCACCGCCCTGACACCGGAAACGACTTCGCCGCGCGCGTGCGACTGCAGCTTCTGCCGGGCGCACGGCGCCGCATGGATATCCGATCCCGCCGGCCAGCTGGTCATCCGCGCACAGGCCGATCGCCTTCGCCGGTACCGACAGGGCTCCCTGGCGGCTCAGTTCCTGCTGTGTGGCGAGTGCGGCGTGCTGGTGGGCGTGCTGCATGAGGACGGCGAGCGCGGATATGCGGCCGTGAACACCGCCTGCCTGGCCGCACGCGACACGTTCGCCGCATCCGTTCCCGCATCACCGCAGACCCTGTCTGCGGACGAAAAGATGGCCCGCTGGCGTCAGCTATGGGTCGGCGATGTCCGGTTGCTGAGCTGAGTCCAGCAAGCCTGTCCGCCCGGCAGCGTCGCGCTCACGGTCCGACAGGCGTGCGTACGGGTCTAACGCTGTGGCGTCAGCGAGTAGGCGCCATCGTTGAATGTCAGCGGAAGATAGGCATACGCGTGTCGGCCGTCCGCAGCCGGGGTGTAAGGCCGTGTCCGCACTCCGCGCGCTTGCGCTTCCAGCCCACGCGCGCCAGCGGGATTCGGCAGCGCCTCGATCATCCACACGCCGTCGGCTCGGCCGCCGGCTGGACTGCCACGGTAGAGGAAGTAGCCCAGCGACGGGCCGATGGGAATCCGCACATCGCCGCCCATGGTCTTCGTTCGCTGTGCCTCGGTCGCAATCTGCAAGTGCGGACGGCCCTCGCCCTCACTGCCGCCGGATGACGGTTCGTCCAGCGCGGTGAACAGCATGCGGTCGAGGTGCGGCCCGTGCGTGCGCGCCAGTTCGTCGAACCAGGTGCGGCCCAGCGATTCGGCATCGCGCGCCGGCGCCATCGCCTTGTAGCAGCGATCGAGCAGATAGGCGTGGTACGCGGTATGGCGGAACGGAATGTCGATGGTGTTGTCGTGCGGCCGCGGACCGCGCGTGCGCTTTTCCAACTCCCGGTCAAGCACCACCCATGCCTGTCCCCACTGCATGGCGGGTTTGGCATTGCCGGCGGCGAGTTCCAGTTCCGCCAGCGAGGCCAGTGCCACCAGCGGACAGCGGGGGGAGGCCACGCACTTTTCCAGCCAGAATCGCGCGGTCTCCACGTCGCGCTCGACGCGCCTCGCCGGATGGTCCATGCCGTGCCGGTACAGCGCCCCCAGGTAGAACGCAGCGTACCCGTCGCCTGCCTGTGCGCTGGCGACGAGGCTCTGCATGGCGCGGTCGCGTGTCGCGGGCGGTGCGTCGCGGTCGAACAGGGCTTCCACGGTCTCTGGCTCGATGCTGGCCGGAGAGGGCGGCAACGAAGTGGCCTGCGCCAGGGCAGCCCACGTATACGCCACGAAGACCACGATTCCCTTCCGGATGCGCATGCGAGTCCTCCCTGAAGATGGCAACGCTAGCGTGCAGGTGTCTACCGGGCAAGTCGTCCCCGGAACCATAGTTGAGGGTGAGCGCAACGAAGCCCGACACCGTCAGCCTCTCCCCTGCACGGAAACTATTCGCGAGCGACACAGCCTCTCTGCAGGGCTGACTGCGCCCAGCACGCCGCCGCTGCCAGAACCCGAACCAGAAAGGGGCGCACGCAGCGCATCGAACTTCGACGGCGAAGCTTTTTTCCTCGACCGCAAGGCACGCTGGAACGCCGCCAAGGAAAATTTCCTCGGCCGCGAACCTCGAAGGTGGGACGACAAGGAAATTTGCCTCGGCATCGAGATGCTCTCAGGTGAGGCGAGGAGGCAATTTGCCTTGCAGTCGATCCTTTCCGGTTCGGGCGCAAGGCTTTTCGCCTCGACGTTGAACCATTGAGGTGCGGACGCGAGGTTCAACGGCTCGGCAGCGAGGAAAATGTCCTTGGCCGCCCCGTGCCCCTCACCCCGCCATCGCCGCCTCGATCTCATCGGCACTGCGTGCCAGCGCGTCGGTCAGCACGACGGGTTCGCCGTCGGTGACCAGCACGTCGTCTTCGGTGCGGATGCCGATGCCGCGCCACTTCGGGTCGACGGTCTCGTCATCGTGGCCGACGTACAGACCGGGCTCGATGGTGAACACCATGCCCGGCTCCAGCAGCCGCGACTCGCCCTCGATGCGGTAGTCGCCCACGTCGTGCACGTCCAGGCCCAGCCAGTGGCCGGTCTTGTGGCGGTAGAAGCGGCGGTAGGTGCCTTCGGCGAGGTTTTTTTCCAGCTTGCCTTTCAGCAGGCCCAGCCTGAGCAGGCCCTCGGTGAGGGTTTCCACGGCCGCGACGTGCCCGGCCTCGTAGGGCACGCCGACGCGCGCGCACGACAACGCAGCGCGCTGGGCGTCGCCGACCAGGTCGTGCAGCGCGCGTTGCGCGGCGGTGAAGCGGCCGTTGACCGGAAAGGTGCGGGTGATGTCGGCGGCATAGCCACGGTATTCGGCGCCGGCATCGATCAGCACCAGCTCGCCATCGCGTGCCTGTGCGGTATTGGCGCGGTAATGCAGCACGCACGCATTGCGGCCGGCGCCCACGATGCTGTTGTAGGCCGGCCAAGCGTCGTGGGCACGGAACACGCGCTCCACGTCGGCCTGCAGTTCGTACTCGCGGATGCCGGGTTTCGCGGCGCGATAGGCGGCCTGGTGCGCCAGCACGCTGATGTCGGCGGCGCGCTGCATCAGCTTGATTTCTTCCTTGGACTTGAACAGCCGCAGGTCGTGCAGCAGGTGGCCGAGTTCGAGGAATTCGTGCGGGGGCTGCGCGCCCTGCTTGACGTGCGCGCGCACGTGGCGCACCCAGCCGATCAGTTTGAGATCGAAATCGGCATCGCGGCCGAAGTGGTAGTAGACGCGCGAGCGCCCTTCCAGCAGGCCGGGCAGGATCTCGTCGAGGTCGTCGATGGGATACGCATCGTCCATGCCGTAATCGCTGACCGCACCCTCCTGGCCGGCACGCGGGCCATCCCAGCCTTCGCGTTCGGGGTCGCGTTCGCGGCAGAACAGGATGGTCTCGCCGTGCTTGCGGCCCGGCACCAGCACCAGCACGGCATCCGGCTCGGGAAACCCGCACAGGTACCAGAAGTCCGAATCCTGCCGGTACGGATAGTGCGTGTCGTGGCTGCGGACGCGCTCCGGCGCCGCGGGCAGGACGAGGATGGCATCGTTGCCGGCCAGCCGCATCAACTGCCTGCGGCGGCGGGCGAACTCGGCCGCGCTGATCCCGGCCAGTGCCTTCATCAGTTCAGGCTCCGGCGATGCCGGGGCCCGAGCACGCAATCGCCATGCAGCAACAGGACGGCGACGCGGACGAACTCTTCCAGTTCGGCCAGGGCGTCTTCATCTTCATCGTCGTCGCTGCTTTCGGCCGACGCCTGGGCCAGCCGCGCGAGGTCCTGCAGCGCTTCCTGTCCTTCCTCGGACAGGGGCGGCGAAGCGCCCGTCGCCAGCCCGAACGCGCCCAGGAAACCCTGGCACCACGAGAACAGCGCTTCGGCACGCTCGTCCAGCGGACGGTCGGCGGCCGGCAACAGCAGGTCGAAGGCGAAGCTGCGGTCTTCGAGCTGCGCCACGGCGGTCTCGCGCAGCTGGTCCAGGGCACTGCCGGCGGCCGGGGCAGGCAGTTGATCGTCGGCCAGCGCACGGGCCAGCCAGGTGCCGTCGGCGGCACCGCCACCGGCCAGCCAGCCGCACAGTGCGCCATGCAGTTCCGGCGCCTCCATGGCCAGTCCCAACTGGCGGGAAGCGGCGGTCACGTCGGCGATATCGGGAAGGTCGGGCATAGAAGAACGCAATCCGCCAAGGGTTTCGGACAACCTCGCAAGTGTAGCAACGAAAACCCGCGTCCCGGCTTGTTGTGCGTGTGTACGCATGCCTACACTCCAGCATCGCTCAGGCTCGGCACGGTCCGTCCACCCGCATGCACGCCCTCTCTGTCGTCGCACTCCTCGCAACGGCGTCCCCGCTGTCGTCCCGGGTGCCGGTCATGCTGCTTGCCGGCGTGGTGCTGGCGGGCGTGGTGGTGATCGGCACGCGCCGCTGGTGGCAGGCCTGGCTGGCGGCCCGGCAGTTGCCGCAGGAACCGCTGCGCAGCGAATCCCTGCGCAACCGCGACGAGCGCCTGAAGCTGGCGTTGTGGGCATCCGGCGAACAGTTCTGGGACTACGACCTGGTGCAGCGCAGGCTGTACCGGATGCGCGCCAACGAGACCGCCGTGCAGACGGGAGACATCACCGTGCTCACGCGGCAGGGCGAAGTGCCGACCATCCACGAGGAAGACCTGCCCCTGGTGATGGAGCGCCTGCGCCTGCACCTGCAGGGCAAGGCGCCGATCTTCACGTCCGAGCACCGCATGGACATGCACGGCAACGGCACGTGGGTGTGGGTGCGCGCACGCGGCCGGGTGGTCGATCGCGACACCGAGGGCCAGCCGATCCGCATCGCCGGCACCGCGCGCGACATCACCGCCAGCCGGAATGCCGAATACGAACACCGCATCGCCGGCGAGGTGATGCGCAGCATGAACGAGGCCGTCGCGGTGCTGGACTGGGCGCACCAGTTCATCACCATCAACCCGGCGTTCACCCGCATCACCGGCTACGCCGAAGAAGAGATCATCGGCCAGCCGATGACCATGCTGGACAGCGACCAGCACGAGGATGCGTTCTTCGAACGGATGAACCGCGAGCTGCGGCTCACCGGGCGCTGGTCCGGCGAGATCTGGAAAGTGCGCAAGGACGGCGAGGAGATCCTCTGCCGCATCGAGACCAACGTGGTGCCCGATGCCAGCGGCGAACGCCCGCTGTACGTGCAGGTGCTCACCGACATCACCGAACAGAAGCGCGCCGAACAGGAACTGCGCTACCTGGCCAACTACGACACGCTGACCAGCCTGCCGAACCGTTCGCTGCTGTCCGAACGCCTGTCGCGCGCCATCGTGCGCGCACGCCGCGAGCATGGGCACGTGGCGGTACTGTTCATCGATCTGGACCGGTTCAAGGACATCAACGACTCGCTGGGCCACGCCACCGGCGACCGCATCCTGCGCGCCGCCGCCGCGCGCGTGCAGCAGACGGTGGGCACCCAGCACACGGTGGCACGCCTGAGCGGCGACGAATTCACCGTGGTGCTGGAAGACATCAACGGCATGCCCGACGCGGAGGCCGTGGCACAGCGCATCATCCAGGCGTTCCGTGCCCCGCTGAACTTCGGCGAACGGCTGGAGCTGGCGGTGTCGCCGTCGATCGGCATCAGCCTGTATCCCGAACACGCGCAGGTGCCGACCGAACTGCTGAAGCATGCCGATACCGCCATGTACCAGGCCAAGGCGATGGGCCGGCACACGTACGAGATGTACTCCGAATCGATGGACGAGAAGAACCGGCACCGCGCGATCCTCGCCAGCGCACTGCGCCGTGCGATCGACCGCAACGAGTTGTCGCTGGTGTTCCAGCCGCGCCTGTCGATCTCGCGCCAGCGCATCACCGGCGTGGAGGCACTGCTGCGTTGGGACAGCAAGGAATTCGGCATGGTCTCCCCGGCACAGTTCATTCCCCTGGCCGAAGAATCCGGGATGATCCTGGAGATCGGCGCCTGGGCGTTGCGGGAAGCCTGCCTGACCCTGCGCACCTGGCATGACGAAGGCCTGGAAGAACTTTCCATGGCGGTGAACGTGTCCGCCACCCAGCTCCAGCGCGGCGACCTGCAGACGGTGGTGGCGCGCACCCTGCAGGAGACGGGCGTTCCCGCCGGCAGGCTGGAGCTCGAACTGACCGAAAGCGTGGTGATGGCCAGCCCCGAACAGAACGCGGACACGCTGCGCGCCTGCCGCCGGCTGGGCATTTCGCTGGCGATCGATGATTTCGGCACCGGCTACTCGTCGCTGGCGTACCTGAAGCGCCTGCCGTTGACGACACTCAAGATCGACCGGGAGTTCATCAGTGACCTCACCCACGATACCGACGATGAAGCGATCACCAGCACCATCATCACGATGGGCCAGTCGCTGGCGCTGAAGGTGGTGGCCGAGGGCGTGGAAACGTGGGACCAGTACGAGTTCCTGCGCAACCACGGCTGCGACGAAGTCCAGGGCCACTGGGTCTCGCAGGCGCTGAGCCCGGACCAGTGCCTGCGCTTCATCCGCGACTACTACCCCGGCTCGGGCATGCGCGTCGCCTCCTGAATTCCCTTGCGGGAGCGACGCCAGTGGCGATCAGGGTCCCGGTATCGCGACGGGCGTCGCTCCCGCGACCCCGGCCGCCCTTGACCGCCCGCCAAGCGCATGCCTAATGTGCCCGCCATGGACAACGCCGACCTCCTCGACCAGCTCCGCGCGCTCAGTACGCGCATCCAGGACCTGGCGGACCGCTGCCATCGCCTGGCGGACGAGAACCGCAGCCTGCGCCAGCAGCAGGAACAGCTGGTCGGTGAACGCTCGCAATTGCTGGCCAAGAACGAACAGGCACGTTCGCGGGTGGAAGCGATGATCAGCCGCCTGAAATCCCTGGAGCAGCACACGTGAGCGCCAACGAACCGGTCAGCGTCCACCTCCTGGACCGCGAGTACACCGTCGGCGTCGCGCCCGATGAACGTTCCAGCCTGATGGCGGCCGCCAAGCTGCTCGACAGCCGCATGCGCGAGGTGCGCGGCAGCAACCGCATGGCCGCGGTCGACCGCATCGCCGTGCTGGCCGCACTGAATCTGGCACACGAATTGCAGCAGTTGCGCGATGAACAGCACGCACGCAACCGCGATGTCGAGCGCACGCTGCAGGACCTGCACCGCAAGCTCGACGGCGTGCTGGGTACGCCGTAACAGCATGTGCATGTCGCCGACCGCGCACTGAATCGGCCGACGAACGGGCTAGGCAAAAAGTCCTCAATCGCTATACTGGCCTCGCGTCCTCTGCTGTACTCGACAGTGAGCGCAAACATTCGCCTTGTCCCTTAATTACGACCACGGGATGGTGACGGTTACCGGGAGTGCAGGTCTGCCTCGCAGCGGAAAGCCCGATGGTTGCCCAACCTTCCCACTTGAACCCCGGGTTCAAGGTCGTTTCGCGAACATCGTGCATGGCGGAGGACGTATTTTTCCCGCGGCAGCGGCATCAGCCGCGACCCGGCCGGTCCTGTTGCACCCGCCCTTGAGCGGGATGACTTCGAAACGAAGCCGACTGCACTAGGGATCCGACGCCCAGGGCCGTGACTGACGCCGCTCCCGCGGTCCCACCGGCAACGCCGGTGTGCATGCCGTAAAATTCACGCATGCCCGACTCCCCGTCTTCCGCCATGGCCGCCGAGCGCAATGCGCTGCGCCGTGAACTGCGTGCGCGCCGCCGCGCCCTGCCCGCCGCCGAGCGCATCGCCGGCGCCGACGCGCTGGCCACGCGCCTGTTCGCACTCCCCTTCTTCCCTGCAACAGGGTACGTCGCCGGCTATTGGGCGATGGATGGCGAAATCGGCCTGCACAGCTGGCAGCTGCGCCTGCCACCCGGCCTGGTCTACTGCCTGCCTGTATTGGCCGACGACGAAACGCTCCGCTTCGCACCCTGGCGGCCGGGCGACGAGCTGGTGACCAACCGCTACGGCATCCCCGAACCGGATGTCGATCCACGCGCCGGCCTGGTCGCCACGGACATGGCGTTGATCGTCGTGCCGCTGGTGGGGTTCGACGCCGCGGGCCACCGTCTCGGCATGGGCGGCGGCTGGTACGACCGCACGCTGGCGCCACGCCTGCAACGCCCCGCGCCGCCGTGGCTGGTCGGCGTCGGCTTCGAGGCGCAGCGCATCGACACGGTGGGCGCACAGGCCTGGGACGTACCGCTGGATGCCATCTGCACTGAGCGCGACACGCTGCTTCCTTCCTCTTTGCCGGACGCCCCACCATGACCACCCGCAAGCGCTACTGGCTGATGAAGTCGGAACCGGATGCCTTCTCCATCGATGACCTGGAAAAGGTCGGCACCGAGCCGTGGAACGGCGTGCGCAACTACCAGGCGCGCAACTTCATGCGCAGCATGCAGGTAGGCGATGGCGTGCTGTTCTATCACTCCAACTGCAAGGAGCCGGGCATCGTCGGCACGGCCACCGTGTCCAGTACCGCCTATCCGGACGAAACCCAGTTCGATCCGAAGTCCGACTACCACGACCCCAAGAGCACGCGCGAAGATCCGCGCTGGTCGCTGGTGGACGTGACGTTCGAACGCAAGCTCACGCGCACCATCACGCTGGATGAGGTCAAGCAGCATGCCGATGCGCTGGGGGAAGGCTTCGCGCTGACCCAGCGCGGCAGCCGCCTTTCCGTATCGCCGGTGACGGCCGCACAGTGGAAATACCTGCTCGCGCTGGAATAACCATGCCCCTGTAGGAGCGACGTAAGTCGCGACCGCACGCCCTGCAGACCGGGGGAGAATGACAGCACCGCGCTTCCCGCGTCCCCTGCCTTCCCCTGCGTCCCCACCCTCCCGGTCGCGACTTACGTCGCTCCTACAACAACCCCATCCTGTACACGAGTGTTGAACCCATGAGCGAAGCAAAGCGCCTGGCCGGCGAGAAGGCCATCGAATTCGTCGAGGACGGCATGATCGTCGGCGTGGGCACGGGCTCCACCGTGACCTTCTTCATCGATGCGCTGGCCGGCATCAAGGACCGCATCAAGGGCGCGGTGTCCAGTTCCGAACAGAGCACGGCGCGCCTGAAGCAGCACGGCATCGAGGTGCTGGACCTCAACCACACCGGCACGCTGTCGCTGTACGTGGACGGTGCCGATGAGTGCGACCCGCACAAGCGCCTGATCAAGGGCGGCGGCGCGGCGCTGACGCGCGAGAAGATCATCGCCGAGGCCAGCAAGCAGTTCGTCTGCATCATCGACCCCAGCAAGCAGGTGCCCGTGCTGGGCAGGTTCCCGCTGCCGGTGGAAGTCATCCCGATGGCGCGCAGCCTGGTGGCGCGCGAGATCCTCGCCCTGACCGGCGGCCAGCCGGTGTGGCGCGACGGCGTGACCACCGACAACGGCAACGTGGTGCTGGACATCCACAACCTGTCGATCACCGACCCGGTCGCGATGGAGCGCGAGATCAACCAGATCCCCGGGGTGGTCAGCGTGGGCCTGTTCGCCCGCCGTCCGGCGGACATCGTCATCGTCGGCGGCGAACCGCCGGTCGTGCTGCGCTAGGCGACCGGCCCAGGCGGCCCAGCGCTTTTACGCCTCGTCCGCCAGCGCTTTCACCAGTTCGCCCACGAGTTCGCGCTTCTTCGGCGGCAACCGCAGGAAGGCATCGATCACCTGGCGCTCGCGGCTACCGGCGCCGGCAGGCCACGTGGCCCGCGTTTCGGCCACGCGTGAGCGCGTGCTCGTGCCGAAGCGCAGGGTATGCGGATCCGCCCCCAGCAGGTCCGCGAGCACCTGCAGCTTGTCCTGCGCGGGAATCGCGCGGCCACCGAGCCAGCGCGACGTGGTCTGGAAAGTGACAGAGCGTCCGCGATAGCGGGTGTTGAACAGATGGAACAGAACCGTCGGGCGTGGCTCGTAGCCGGCCTGCTGCATGGCGTGCGCCAGTCGCTGCGAGAATTTTTCACGCTCGTTGCCCATGCGGGGAACGTTAGCGGCGGCGAATCACACTTATTAACCAGTTAAGTTAATTGACGTGAACTTATCGAGTTCATAAAGTCGGTGCCGATCGCATGGCGACGTTCCTGCCCACGGAAAGCCGGGCCATCGCGAGCCTTCCCATAGACACAAGGAGATGTCGATGCCGCTGATGGAAGCCAACGGGCACGAAGCGCCCGCCGCCGATACATGTGAGGTGGCGATGTCCGCACCGCCTCTCATTCCGCTGGATGACGCACTGCACGTACTGCAGGCCGATCCCGGCCACAGCCTGGCGGACCCGGGCCTCGCCAAGCTGCCGCCGGCCGGGCTCGACAGGCTGTTCCTCGCGGCACGCAGGCAGGCCGAACGCAACCATGACGGCATCCTGCTGTTGCTCGACCTGCTGCAGGTCGCCCAGCGCGCGGACAGTGCCAGTCATCGCCAGCTGATGCCCAGCGTCGTCCGCCAGCTGCGCCATCACGTGGAAGACCAGCGGCGCTGGCACGCGCTGGCGGAGAACGCCGCCTACTATCGCGACAACCGGCTCGCGGCGGAGAAGATCGCCGCGAAGCTGCGCACGGACTGAACCCGCTGCGGCGCGCGCGCATCACCGCAGACCGACAGGCTCCGGGCACGGCGCTACACTACGGCCCTCCTCGAACAGCGGACTTCGACATGCGCCTCCCCCAGCTGACCGTGCTCGCTTTTGCCCTTCTCCTCAGCGGCTGCGCCAACGGCGGGCCATGGGTCGAAGTGGGCGGCGAGCGCTTCACGGTGGAGATCGCCGATGACGATGCCGAGCGTGCGCGCGGGTTGATGTTCCGCGACGAGCTGGCCACCGGCACCGGCATGCTCTTCATCCACGACGCCGAAGAGCCGCAGGCGTACTGGATGAAGAACACCCGCATCGCACTGGACATCCTCTACTTCGACAACGGCCGCAAGCTGGTGTCGCAGCAGCGTAACGTGCCGCCCTGCTCCGGCGGCAATGCCTGCCCGTCCTACCCCAGCGCCCGGCCGGCCCGTTACGTGCTTGAACTCAATGCCGGCGAAGCGGAACGGCTGAAGCTCGAGGACGGCGCAGAACTCGGCCTCGGCGAGGGCATTCCGCCCGTCCGCTGAGGCTTGATTGTCGGCGCGAACGGCCGCACTCTGTGGCCATGGGGGATCGACTGACATTGCCGGAATGGAATGCGTTGGCCAGCCAGGCGGATGAAACCGTGCCGCTGCTGGAAACCGCGCTGCTGATCGCGCGCGACGAGTACCCCGACCTGGACCCGGACCTTTACGACACGCTGGTCCAGAGCCACGCCGAACACCTGCGCCATGAGATCGACACGATCGAGCCGTGGCCGCTGAAGATGGCGGCGATCAACCGGCACCTGTTCGACGAACTGGGCTATACCGGCAACCACGACGAGTACTACGACCCGCGCAACAGCTACCTCAACCAGGTGTTCGAGCGCCGGCTGGGCAACCCGGTGTCGCTGGCGATGGTGCAGATGGAAGTGGCCCACCGGTTGGGCGTGCCCTTGGACGGCGTGTCCTTCCCCGGTCATTTCCTGGTGCGCCTGCCGGTGGACGACGGCCTGCTGGTGATGGATCCCTTCAACGGTGGCCGTCCGCTGGGCGTGGACGAACTGCGCGAACGCGCCAAGCCGCACCTGGGCGGCGACGTCCCCGACGATGCGGCGCTGCTGCACATCCTCAACCCGGCTTCACCACGCGCGATCCTGGTGCGTACGCTGCGCAACCTGCACGGCGTGTACGCCGAGCGCGAGGAGTGGGACCGCGCCGCACGCAGCGTCGATCGCGTGCTGAAGCTGACGCCCGATCAACCGGATGCCCTGCGCGACCGCGGCCTGGCCTACCTCAAGATGGACCACCGCCATGGCGCCCAGCGCGACCTGACGCGCTATCTGCAGCTGGCGCCGGAGGCGAACGACACGTCGGCGATCCGCGAGCAGCTGGTGGAGCTCAGCGCGGTGCGTTCGTCGCGGATGCATTGAGCGTCAGGAGCAGGCCACTTCCTGCGTCCCCTGTAGAAGCTACGTGGGTCGCGACCGCACGACATGAACTCCATCGTCCCGGCTTAGCGCGCGCGTTGCATCACGCTGTTTCGCCGTAGACAGCCATCCCGTGCCGGGGTCGCTTTACGGACATCCGTCTCCTCCGGTCGCGACTCACGTCGCTCCTACAAGGGGCAGGCAGCACGTCAGTCCAATTCCACCATCTCAAAATCGTCCTTGCCCACGCCGCAATCCGGGCAGGTCCAGTCGGCCGGGATATCTTCCCAGCGCGTACCCGGGGCGATGCCTTCTTCCGGCAGGCCATCGGCCTCGTCATAGATGAAGCCGCAGACCACGCACATCCAGGTGCGGAAGATGGTGGCGGTGGCGTCGGTCATCGGATAATGCACGCTGGAAGGAGCGGCCATTGTCCCACCGCCGCCCATGCACCGGAAGTTCACCCATGACAGCCCTGCCGCCGTCCGTCCGCACCGCCCGCGGGCTGTACCTGATCACGCCGGAAGAGCCGGACACCGCCCGCCTGCTGGCGCGCGTGGCCGCCGTACTCCCCTATGCCACGTGGCTGCAATACCGGCAGAAGGCTGCCGGCGCTGACCGCCGGAGCGAGCAGGCCACCGCGCTGCAGGCGCTGTGCGTGCAGGCCGGCGTGCCGCTGATCATCAATGACGAGGTCGCCCTGGCCGAAGCGGTGGGGGCAGCGGGCGTCCACCTGGGCGAGGACGACGGCGACATCGCCACCGCGCGCGCCAGGCTGGGCGAAGACGCCATCGTCGGGGCCTCCTGCTACGACGAGGCAGTGCACGCACAACGCGCGGTCGCCGCGGGCGCCAGTTACGTGGCCTTCGGCGCGTTTTTCCCCACCACCAGCAAGGTGACCACGCGCCGCGCCGCGCCGGCCTTGCTGACCGGTGCTGCGGCGCTGGGCGTACCGCGGGTGGCGATAGGTGGCATTACCCCGGACAATATGGGACCGCTGGTCGCCGCTGGCGCCGACCTGGTTGCCGTGATCGGCGGCGTGTTCGAAGCCGCCGATCCGGTGGCAGCGGCGATCACCTACCGCCGTGGCTTCGGCATCTGACCCGTGTAGGAGGGGCTTTAGCCCCGACCGCCTTCGTTACCGAAGCTCTCGGGGCTAAAGCCCCTCCTACAGATATCCCTTACTGGAACCCCCATGAACCACGACCAGTCCCACGCCCTCTTCACCCGCGCCCAGGCCTTGCTTCCCGGCGGCGTCAACTCGCCGGTGCGCGCGTTCAAGTCTGTGGGCGGTGAACCGTTCTTCGTGCAGCGTGCGGACGGCGCCTGGTTGCATGACGTGGACGGCAACCGCTACATCGACTACGTCGGCTCGTGGGGCCCGATGATCGTCGGCCACAACCATCCGGCGGTACGCGACGCGGTGCAGGCGGCGATCCAGAACGGCCTGTCGTTCGGCGCACCCTGCCCGGCCGAAGTGACGATGGCGGAAACGATCACGCGGCTGGTGCCGTCGTGCGAGATGGTGCGCATGGTCAATTCCGGCACCGAGGCCACGCTGTCGGCGATCCGCCTGGCGCGCGGCGCCACCGGCCGCAACCGCATCGTCAAGTTCGAAGGCTGCTACCACGGCCACGGCGACTCGTTCCTGGTGAAGGCCGGCAGCGGCATGCTCACGCTCGGCGTGCCGACCTCGCCCGGCGTGCCGGCCGGCCTGAGCGAACTGACCCTGACGCTGAGCTACAACGACTTCGAGGGCGCGACCGCGCTGTTCGAGCAGTACGGCAGCGAGATCGCCTGCCTGATCATCGAACCCGTGGTCGGCAACGCCAACTGCCTGCCGCCGCGCGAAGGCTACCTGCAGCACCTGCGCGCGTTGTGCACGCAGCACGGCGCGCTACTGATCTTCGACGAAGTGATGACCGGCTTCCGCGTCGCGCTGGGTGGCGCGCAGGCGCATTACGGCATCACGCCCGACCTGACCACCTTCGGCAAGATCATCGGCGGCGGCATGCCGGTGGGCGCCTATGGCGGCCGTCGCGAGCTGATGCAGCAGATCGCGCCCGCTGGCCCGATCTACCAGGCCGGCACGCTGAGCGGCAATCCGGTGGCGATGGCCGCGGGTCTGGCGATGCTGGAACTGATCCAGGCGCCGGGTTTCCACGACGGCCTCGCCGCCGCAACTGCCTCGCTGTGCGAGGGCATGGAAGCCGCCGCACGCGACGCCGGCGTTCCGCTGACCACGACCCGCGTCGGCGCGATGTTCGGCCTGTTCTTCACGGATCAGCAGGTGGATACCTACGCACAGGCCGTGGCCTGCGACACGGCGGCGTTCAACCGCTTCTTCCACGCCATGCTGGAGCGCGGCGTGTACCTGGCGCCGTCGGCGTTCGAGGCCGGCTTCATGTCCAGCGCGCATACACCCGAGGTGATCGAGGCCACGCTCGTCGCCGCGCGCGAGGCCCTCAAGGTAGTCGCGGCTGGATGAAGCCGCGCATCCATCAGGTGCTGTTCGATTTCGACGGCGTCCTGGCGCATTACCGACACGAAGTCCGGATCGCACACCTGGCCGCGCATGCCGGCTGCGAATACGCGCGCGTGCGCGAGGTGCTGTTCGTGTCGGGGCTGGAAATCGAGTACGACAGCGGCAGTGTCGACACGGACACTTACCTGCAGCGGCTCGGCGAAGGGATCGGCGCTGCCATTGACGAGGATGCATGGATCGCGTCGCGGATGGCCGGCAGCACGGCCATGGACGACGTGCTGACCCGCATCGCCACGCTGCACGCGGACGTGGCGATGGGCGTGCTGACCAACAATGGCACCATGATGACGCAAGCCATCCCGCGCATCGTCGCGCCGATGGCCGCCAGGATCGAGGGTCGGGTACTCACCAGCGGCGGGTTGCAGAGGCGCAAGCCGGCACCGGCCACCTTCACGCATGCGCTGGAACTGCTCGGCTGGGATGCCGCCAGCACGCTGTTCGTCGACGACAAGTTCACCAACGTGCAGGGCGCGCGCGAAGCCGGCCTGCACGCGGAGACCGTCACCGACGGGCGCACGCTCGGCAAAGCGCTGAAACGCTACGCCTTCGGCCCCCAGACCGGCTGGTGACCGGTCGGGTTTGAAGCTTGATTGATCCGGCGACAGGACACTGGTGCCCACCCACCGGAGAACCGTCGTCATGCGCTTCATCCCACGCACGTTCCACCTGGCCTGCACACTCCTGCTGGCCACCCTCGCCGCACCGCTGCACGCGGCGGATGCAGGCAGGATCCTGATCGTCGTCAGCGGCGAAGGCCGCGACCAGGGCAAGACCCGACCGGGCTACGAGTTCGACGAGCTGTCGCAGGCGTGGCTGATCTTCAAGGCGAACGGCTTCGCCATCGAGGTCGCCAGTCCGCAAGGGGGTGCCGTGGAAGCCGACAAGTACAACCCGCAGGAGTCGTTCAATGCGGCCCTGCTCGCCGATGCGGACGCCACACGCGTGCTCGCGGACACACGGAAAACCCGGGACGTGAAGGCGAGCGACTACGCCGCCATCTACGTGGTCGGCGGCAAGGGCGCGATGTTCGACCTGCCGCGCGATGCTGCGCTGGCATCGCTGCTGGCCGATGCGTACGAACACGGTGCCGTGATCGGCGCGGTCTGCCACGGACCGGCCGCGCTCGTTGACGTCCGCCTGCGCAATGGCGCGTCGCTCGTGGATGGCAAGGCCCTGACCGGCTTCACCAACGAGGAGGAAGCCCTGTTCGGCAAGCGCTGGGCGAAGGAGTTTCCCTGGTTGCTGGAAGACAGGCTGCGCGAGCGCGGTGCACGCTGGGAGGAGGCGCCGCTGATGATGCCGAAGGTCGTCGTCGATGGCCGCCTCGTCACCGGGCAGAACCCCTACTCCACCCCCGGTGTCGCCGAGGCCATCGTGCGCGCCACGGGCCGTACGCCGGTCGCGCGCACGGCGTGGCGCGACGAACTGACGATGGCACTTGCAGCGCAGGCACGCGAAGGCGACACCCGGAGCGCTGCGGCCGCCCTGGCCGCCGAGACCGCGCGCTACCACGTCGACCTGCTCGGCCTGCTCGGCTACTACCAGGCGCAGGCCGCTTCCCGCGACGACGACATCCGCCACGCGCTGCAGCTGATGCAGCTGGCGATGCCGTACATGGCGCAACCGGAGCTGAAACTCGGTGCCGCCGAAGCGCACCTGCGGCTGGGCGAACATGCGCAGGCCAGGGCACTGGTGCAGCGCGTGCTGGAAGGCAAGCCCGACATGGAAGAAGCTAGGGCCCTCCTGCAACGCATCGACGGTTGAACCGATGAAGGCCTCCGCGCTCCGCGTCCTGGTGATCGAGGACAACCCGTT
Source organism: Pseudoxanthomonas sp. PXM03 (assembly GCF_014852005.1). Classification (GTDB taxonomy): domain Bacteria; phylum Pseudomonadota; class Gammaproteobacteria; order Xanthomonadales; family Xanthomonadaceae; genus Pseudoxanthomonas_A. The sequence continues at coordinate 918,702 of NZ_JACVAU010000002.1, forward strand.
GCTGCGCGCGCAGCTCGATGGCCTGTTCGCAGCGGAGGGAATCCAGGCCGAGTTCGCCGGGGATGGACGGAGCGGATTGCAGATGGCCCTGGACGCGCCGCCCGATGTGGTGGTGCTGGACCTGGGACTGCCGGGGCTCGACGGCGTCCGTCTCTGCGAGCGCCTGCGGGCCGAAGCCGACCGGCATGTCCCCGTGCTGATGCTGACCGCACGCGATGCGCTGGAGGACAAGCTGCAGGGCTTCCGGGCTGGTGCCGACGACTACCTGGTAAAGCCGTTCGCGGGCGCGGAACTGCTGGCGCGCTGCATCGCGCTGTCGCAACGGCATCGTGCCGGGCAGACGCATGTGCTGCAGATCGGCTCGCTGCATATCGACCGTCGCAACGGCCAGGCACGACGGGAAGGTCATCACCTGGACCTCCACCAGACCAGCTACCAGATCCTGCTGGCGTTGGCCGAGGCCTGGCCGCGCACGCTGACGCGCAGCGAACTGATCCAGCGCCTGTGGAACGACGCGCCACCGGAGTCCGATCCGCTGCGCACGCACCTGTATCTGCTGCGGCAGGCATTGGACAAGCCCTTCACCACCCCGATGCTGAAGACCGTGCACGGCGTGGGCTTCCGCCTGCAGGCCGACGCATGAGCCGCAACGCCCACGCGCCCCGCAGGCGCCTGCGCAACCGCCTGATGCTGGCGTTCGCCACGTTCACCGTGGTGGTCGCGGCCGTCTTCGCGCTGTACGTGCTGCTGTTCGTCTACACGGTCGAAGACCACCTCTTCGAGGCGATGCTCGAACGCGAGGTGGCCGCGCAGTTGCAGCATCATCGCGACCACGGGACGTGGGCGACGCCACGCGACGGCTTCATCTCCGTGGTGACCGACATGTCCGCGCTCCCGGACGGCATGGCCGACGTGCTGCGTCAGGAACCGCGGCGGCGGGAGTTCTCCGGTGCCGCGGGCCGGCACTACCACCTCCGCCCCCTCGATCCGCCCGACGCCGCGGGTCCGCGTGCGTGGCTGGTCGCCGAAGTGAGTTCTCTGCTGGCGGTCCGGCCGATGCGGACGCAGATCCTGCACCTCCTGTTCTGGACGGGCGTCGCAGTGGTGACCCTGGCCCTGCTGCTCGGTGGCTGGCTGGCCCATCGCATCACCGCGCCCCTGTCGCGACTGGCCCAGGCGGTGGGAGACGCCACGCCGGAGCGACTGCCGCCGAATTTCGCCGCCGCATTCCCCGACGATGAAGTGGGGTTGCTCGCGCGCCGGCTGGACGACCTGATCGCGCGCGTGCGCGCCTTCGTCGAGCGCGAACGCGAGTTCACCCGCGATGCCAGCCATGAACTAAGGACGCCGCTGACGGTGATCCGCACCGCGACCGAGCGCCTGGGCACGGAGCCAGGACTGTCGGAGGCGGCGCGCCGCAGCCTGGACCACATCGCGCAATCGTCGCGGCAACTGGAACAGACGGTGATGCTGCTGCTGTCGCTGGCGCGCGAGCAGGCAGCGCCGGGGCCCGCGAGCGCCACCGCGGTGCTGCCGGTGCTGGAACGCGTCGTCGTCGAGCAATCACCCTTGCTGGACAGCAAGCAGGTGGACGTCCACGTCGATGTCGCCAGCCACCACGCGACGACCCTGCCCACCACGGTGCTGAACATCCTGCTGTCCAACCTGGTCGGCAACGCGTTCGCGCACACCCGCGAAGGTCGCATCGCCATCGCCATGGACGGCGACACGCTGTGTGTCTCCAACCCGGGCGCCGGCGTGCGCGACGTGGATTTCCAGCCCTTCATCAAGCATGACGACAGTGCAGGCTTTGGCCTGGGCCTGTCGATCGTGCAGCGACTCTGCGAACGCCACGGCATCGACCTGCGGATCGAGAGCGTACCCGGCCGTACCGTGGCGCGCCTTACCCTGCCGGCCGCCTGATCATGCCCGCCATCGGGAGGGCTGCACCGCTCAGGCAGCGAACGCCCGCAGCGCCGTATGCAGGCGCCGGAGGCCTTCGGCCACTTCCTCGTCGGTGATGTTCAGCGCAGGCACGAAGCGCAGCACGTCGGGGCCTGCCTGCAACAGCAGCAGGCCTTGCGCCGCCGCGCGGTCCAGGGCCTCGCCGGCCCGGCCGGCATGCTTCGCGCTGAGCACCGCACCCAGCATCAGGCCGCGTCCACGCAACTGCGAGAACAGACCGAGTTCCGCATTGATCGCGTCCAGCCCCTTGCGCAGCGCCGCGGACTGTCGCGCCACGTTGTTGGCGATCTGCGGGGAGGCCAGTTTGCGCAGCGCGACGCGCGCGACGGCCGCCGCCAGGGGATTGCCGCCGAAGGTGGTGCCATGTGCGCCGAACTGCATCACCTCGGCCACTTTCGGGCCAGCCAGCATTGCACCGACCGGAAAACCGCCGCCCAGCGCCTTGGCCAGCGTTACGATGTCGGGCACCACGCTGTCCTGCCAGTGCGCGAACAGCGTACCGGTGCGCCCCATGCCCGCCTGGATTTCGTCCAGCACCAACAGCGCGCCATGGTGATCGCACAGCGCGCGCACGCCGGCCAGGAAGCCGGGCGCGGCCGGCATCACGCCGCCCTCGCCCTGCACCGGCTCGACCATCACCGCCGCCACATCGCCGCAGGACATGGCGATCTCCAGCTGGGTCAGGTCGTTGAAATCGACGTAGCGGAAGCCGGCGGGCAGCGGCTCGTAGCCTTCCTGGTACTTCGGTTGCGCCGTCGCCGTCACGGTGGCCAGGGTGCGGCCATGGAAGCTGCCACGGAACGTCACGATCACGCGCTGGTCCGGCGCGCGGCCCTGCGAGGCGGCCCACTTGCGCACCAGCTTGATCGCCGCTTCATTGGCCTCCGCGCCGGAGTTGCACAGGAAGATCCGCTCGGCAAAGCGCGACGCGGTAACCAGCTCCTCGGCCAGGCGCAGCGGCGGCTCGCTGTAGAAGACATTGCTGGTATGCCACAGCTTGCGCGCCTGCTCGGTCAGCGCCGCGACCAGGTCGGGGTCGTTGTGGCCCAGCCCGCAGACGGCGATGCCGGCGGACAGGTCGATGAATTCGCGTCCCTCGCTGTCCCAGACGCGCGCGCCCTGGCCGCGCTCAAGGATGACGTCGCGCGGACGGTACACGGGCAGGTAGTAGCGCTGGCCGTTGGCCAGCAGGTCGGCGGCGGTCGTGGCGCTCATGGCAGCGGCTCTGCAGCGGAAATGGCCGTGTATTGTCGCCGATCGCGGGGTCCGCGCCAGCGGGCGCCGCAGCATCCCGCCGCTCAGGAGGTGAAGGCGATCCCGTCGGCCGGCAGCGCCCGGATGCTCACGCCGAAACTGCGGATCGCCGGCAGCGTGGCGTTGTGGTGCGTGCGGATCTGGTCGGCCGTCGCGTGCGCCTTGTCGTGGGTGGTGTGCGCGTCGGCGGCCAGCACCACGTGGTACCCATGCGCCGCCGCGCTGCGCGTGGTGGTGTCCACGCAGAACTCCGTGGCGTAACCGCACAGCACCACGCCTTCCACACCGCAGAACGACAGCACCTCGTCCAGTCCGGTGCGCAGGAACGAGTCCGGCGTGCTCTTGCGGATGCGGTGGTCGCCCTGCTCCACCGCCAGCGCAGGATGCAGCGCCCACCCTTCGGACTCGGGAACCAGATCGTCCGCACGCTCGTGCTGCACCAAGATCACCGGCGCACCCGCCTGCCGCGCCTTCGCCGACAGCGCATTGATGCGCTCGACGACCGCGTCGGCATCGGCCGGCGCCGGCTCGAACAGGCCACGTTGCACGTCGATCACGATCAGGGCGAGGTTCATGCGTTCTGCTCCCATGGAAACCGGCTGCCAGCTTCCCGCATCCGGCGCAAGCTGCCAAGCCGCACTGCGTCGCAGCGTGACGCGAAGCGACCGCTTTCAGCGAAAGCCATGGGGCACGAACCGACTGGTATCTCGCGTGATCCACCCGTCATCTTCGCGGATCCCCATGCCCACGGCTTCGTCGCCGACCAACCACACACCGAGCAACGCGTGGCGTCCCGCCTGCTCGAACAACGACGCCCGAGCCTGGTACACCATGCCCTGCTCGCCGAAATGAACGCCCTGGTCGGCGAGGAATACGCCCTCGCCTTCCCGTCCGAAGCGCGGTTTGCCCACGACGGGCCCGGCGATGTCGCGAGGCTCGTGTGAGGCCGGCAGCAGGTTGGGATGATCCGGAAACATCGACCACAGCAAAGGTAACAGCGACTTGTTGGACAACACCTGTTTCCAGGCCGGCTCGATCCATCGCGTCGGGACGCGAGACAGGTGCTCCGCGAACGGCTCCGCCATCATCCATTCCCAGGGATACAGCTTGAACGCAAGATCGATGGGGCGGTCAGCGAGATCGATGAAGCCTTCGCGCCAACCGATGTCGGACATATCCAGCAGTTGCGCAGTATGACCGGCTTGCAGGCAGGTCGCCTGCAGGTACTCCAACGTGGCCGCATCTTCCGGCGCGCCAAGGGAGCCGGCGAAATGCAGGTGCGCGTCGACGGGTAGCAACTGGCGCCAACGCGCGACCAGTCGCTCGTGGATCAGGTTGAACTGGTCCGGAAGAAGCGCGGTGTCCTCGAGCCAGTGCCACTGCACTACCGCCGCTTCGAACAACGAGGTTGGGGTGTCGGCATTGTATTCAAGCAGGCGCGGCGCCCCGTGGCCGTCGTAGGCCAGGTCCATGCGGCCGTACAACGCGCCTTCGCCCTCCTTCCACGCGCGCTCGACCAGCATGGACGCCCGCGCATCCAGCCCCAGCAGGTGATAGTCGCCTCGCGCGACGATCTCCGCGACGGCATGCAGGCACATGCGATGCAGTTCGTTGGCGGCGTCCTCGATCCGATCCACTTCCGCCGCATCGAATGCGTAATAGCCGTCCTCCACCCAATAGGTGCCGTTGAGGCTGTGGAAATCGAAACCCAGCGCTTCGACACGGGACTGCCAATGCGTACGCGGCACGCAATTCCGCCGTTCCATCAGGAACCCGCAGCGCGGACCCGTCCGGTACCGCCGAACCCGCCACGGTAACCGTGCTCGACGCTTCGGGGAGGCTCATAGCCATTCGAGGCGGTTCCACTTCCGTAGCGGTAGCTGCCACCATATCCACCCGTCGTGCCACGGCTGGGGCACGTGCCGCCGTGCCCGGGATCGTCCGCCGCCCGCTTCGCAAGATCACGGGCATACCACGGCCCGACCCACTGGCCGCCCACGGGACTGCAGCGCTGCGCGCCGTAGTCGCACTCGCAGCTGTACTGGTTGGCGTAACGGTTGCGGAGCATGCGATCCGCCGTGGCATCGCGCAGCATAGGGAAGCCGATCAGCACCGCAGCGCCAACCCACATCCAGGGCACATCCCACGAGCGCTTGCGCGCAGGCACGGACAACATCTTCAGCGGAACGACCGGTCGCTTCCTGCGCTTGCCCATCGTCAGTAACTCATCGCGGCGGCATTCACCAAGCCCACGCTCACGTGCACGGTCGCGGACAGCACCGCGGCCGACAGCTCGGCCTGCGCGATACGGTCCGGAAACCGCGGCAACAGCAGACGAACGAGCAGGTAGGCCACGCCCTGCGCCAGCAGCGCAATGCCGGCCCACAGTGCGAGGTCCAGCGGATTCACGGCGGCGCGCAGTGCGCCCGCCAGCGGCAGCGCGAAGCCCAGCAGTGCGCCGGCCAGCGCAATGCTGGCGGCAAGGTTGCCCTCGCGAATGAGTGCCAGCTCGCGATGTGGAGTCAGGTGCAAATACAGCACCACGTAAAGCAACACGAAGCCGAGCCCCATGCCGAAGTACGTGGCGAATGCGGACAATCCCTGCAGGTACGCCATGTGTTCCCCTGATCCCTGTTCGCGCGGTCCCTTACCGGGACTACGCCCTACCAGCTTCCCGTATTCGCCATCGAAAGCCAAGGCTCCTGCGGTGGCAGCGCGGCACCCTTCTGCAACAATTCGATCGAGATCAGGTCCGGTGTGCGGACGAAGGCCATGCGGCCATCGCGCGGCGGGCGGTTGATGGTGATGCCCAGCGACTGCAGGTGCGCGCAGGTCGCATGGATGTCGTCGACCTCGAACGCGAGATGGCCGAAGTTGCGCGCACTGCCATAGTCCTCGGCGGGCGATCCGTCTTCCGGCCGCCAGTTGTAGGTCAGTTCGATCTCCGCCTCCGGGTTGGCCGGCGCGCCGAAGTAGACCAGGGTGAATCGCCCCTGGGGACTGTCCATGCGCCGGGTTTCCACCAGGCCCAGGCCTTCGGTGAGGAAGCGGCCGGTGGCCTCCAGATCGTGGACGCGGATCATCGCGTGCAGGTATTTCATGACAGCCTCATGTCGGAACGGAAGAACGGGTGCGGTGTGCCCACGCATTGGCCAGCAGGCAGGCGATGATCAGCACGCTGTACTCGGCGCCATTGCGGCCAAGGCCCACCACGAACCAGCCTGCCGGCGCGTGCACCAGCCAGATGCCGCACGCGTAGATCGCGCTGAACACCAGCGCGATCGGCATGACCCATCGGCCCGCCGCGAACACCGGTGCCGCGACCAGTTCGAACACCGTCACGAACCACGCGATCCCCGGTCCGAACGGAAATCCGCGCGACTCCAGGAATACCCCGAATGGCGCCACGCCATCGGCCAGCACGCGCGCGACGCCATGGACGAAAAGCAGCGTGGCCAGGGCCATGCGGATGAACGCCAGCGCCTGGCGTCCTGCGGTTTCAGATGGCGACATCATCGTGACTCCCCTTCATGACCGGCATCAAAGACAGGGTGCGCAACGCGCCTGCCCGCTATTCCAGGAACAGGTCCGGCAGCAACGATTGCGACGGATCAACGGCATACGGCGTGAAATCCGCGACGCCGGCTTCGCGCAGCAAGTCCTCATCGATCAGGAAGTGACCGTGGAAACCACGCGCATCACGGGCGAGCACGGCATGCGCGGCGTCGGCGACGATCTGCGGCGTGCGGCAACGCGGGATCTCCACGCCGGGAATCATGTTCAACGCATCCGTGGCGATGATGGTGCGCGGCCACAGCGCGTTTACGGCGATGCCCTGCGGACCGAACTCGCCTGCCAACCCGAGGGTCACGAAACTCATGCCCATCTTCGCCAACGTGTAACCGGTGTGCGGCGCCCACCACTTCAGGTCCAACGTGGGCGGTGGCGCGAGCGTCAGGATGTGCGGATTGGGGGCCTGCTTCAGGTAGGGAAGCGCGGCCTGCGCGCACAGGAAGCTGCCGCGCGCATTGACCTGCTGCATCAGGTCGAAGCGCTTCATCGGCGTGTCCAGCGCGCCGGCCAGCCAGATGGCGCTGGCGTTGTTGACCAGGATGTCGATGCCGCCAAAGGTATCCGCTGTGGCGGCCATGGCGGCTTTCACGTCGTCTTCTTCGCGGATGTCGCACTTCAGCGCGAGCCCGCGCCCCCCCGCCGCATTCACCGCCTCGGCCGCGGTGTGGATGGTGCCCGGCAGCTTGGGGTTGGGTACCGAAGACTTGGCGGCGATGGCCACGTTGGCACCATCGCGCGCCGCGCGCAGGGCGATGGCCAGGCCGATGCCGCGCGAGGCGCCGGTGATGAAGAGGGTCTTGCCGGACAATGGATTCATGGTGCATCCCGTGGGAAAGGGGCGGAGGCGTCGCACAGCCGACGCGCGTAGCGTTGCAGCAGGTGGGGCACGATCAACCGATGGATCGGATCCACCGGCAGCATGTAGAGCCGACCCAGCCAGTTGGGGTGTTCGACCACCGTGGCGCAGTAGAGATGCGCGGCATCGTGCTGCCGTCTGACTTGCAACGACAGCGACACCCGCAGGTGCCGGTCCTGGTCACCCAGCACGATCTCGTTCGGGGCGTGGCTGAGCACGGTGAAGATACCGACCTTCTCGCCGACCCGCACATCGCGTGCCCGGCCTGCGGCACGGATACGCCCCAGGTCCTTCATGCCCAACCACCGCATCACGCAGTTGCGTGCCGTCATCATTCCCTCGAACCAGGCGGGCACCAGATGCGCGATGTCCTGGTACACCTGCAAGGCGGACACGGGCGCGCGCGACAGTCCGATGGCGGCGCAATGCACGAAGTAGGCATCGTCGGCCGTGGCGCGCAACGTGCTGTCCGCAGGCACCGCACAGGAGACCGCGCGTGCTCGCCGGAGGCTCACGGCTTCGGTCCCTGCCCTTCGTTGTCTTCCCACTTCAGCAACCGCCGGGTGATGAAGCGGTAGACGGGCTTGCCGGTGCGGAACCAGAGGTCACGCAGCCAGGACGTGCGCTTGAGCACCCGCTTCTCGATGGGGGTGAGCGACGCGCCGCAATACATGCGCTTGTGCTTGAGCAGATGGCGCAGGTCCTGGCGCGCCAGCAGGCGCATCCAGCGCGAGCGCGGGTCGCCGCGGGTGGCGAGCTGGAAATCGATGATCGCCGGGCGGCCGTCTTCCAGCACCAGCCAGTTCGCCTCCTTGGCGAGATCGTTGTGGGCGATGCCCCGGCGGTGCAGGTGCTGGAGCAGGCGGCGTGCGGCGCGGAAGTAGGCCAGATCGCCGCGTGGCGGGCGCTGGTACATCGCTGCCCCCTCCATGTAGCTGCGGTCGAGCCGGCGGCCGGTCCAGTCGAGCAGTTGGGGCACGTCGGCCATCCCCGCGACCTTGCGCAACGCTAGGGCCTCGCGCCGCGCCAGCCACCAGGCGGGCAGCCGCAGCCACAGGGGCACGTGCGCGAGATCGCGGCGCACGAACGGACCCGACGGCCCCTGCATCAGGGAGATACGACCGAAGCTGTCGGCCTTGAGTGCGGTGATTTCGGAGGGCGAGCGCAAGTCCACGACGTCATTCTACTGCCCAGGGCTGGCAGACGCGGGTCAGGAACAGCCGCCTATAATCCCGCGATGGAATCTTCCTGGTTCGACAACCTGCTGGCCTGGATCAGTGCACATCCTGTCGCCGCGGGCCTGGTGATCTTCGCCATCGCGTTCTGCGATGCGGCGATCATCATCGGCGCCATCGTGCCCGCCCTGCCGCTGCTGTTCGCGGTGGGCGTGCTGATTGGCCTGGGGGAGATTTCCGGCCCGTATGCGGTTGCCTGCGCCACGCTGGGCGCCCTGATCGGCGATGCGACCAGCTACTGGATAGGACACCGCTGGGGGCAACAGCTGCGGACGGTCTGGCCATTCCGCAAATACCCGCAATTGCTCGATCGCGGCGAACTGCTGTTCCGGCGCAATGCGTGGAAGAGCATCTTCGTCGCGCGCTTCGTCGGGCCCATCCGCCCTTTCGTGCCGGCCGTGGCCGGTATATCGCGGATGCCGCTGCGCCGTTACCTGGTGGCCAGCGGCGCAGCCAGCGTGGCGTGGGCCGCGGCGTTCCTGCTTCCCGGCTGGGTGCTGGGCCATGCCTACGATGCCGTCGCCGCCGTGGCGGGCCGGCTGGCCCTGGTGCTGGGCCTGCTGGTACTGGTGCTGGCGCTGGCCTGGGCGCTGGTGCTCTATACCTACCGCTGGTTCGCCGCGCACGCCGACGCCCTGCTGGCGCGCGCACTCGCGTGGTCGCACGCGCACCCCGTGCTGGGGCGCTACACCGCGGCCGTGTTCGACCCCTTCCGGCGCGAGTCCGTGCCGCTCGCGCTACTGGCGATCCTGCTGCTGGCGATCGTATGGGTGTGGTTCGCGTTCCTCATCATCGTGATCGGCCACGGCGAACCACTCGCCATGGACCTGTGGGTCCACGAACTGATGCGTGCGCTGCGCAATCCGCTCGCGGACTATCCGCTGGCCGCGATCGCCTCGCTGGGCGACGAACAGGTGCTGGCGCCGGCGTCGCTGCTGGTGCTGGTCTACCTGTGCTGGCGCAGGCGCTGGATGGCGGCCGGGCACTGGCTCGCGGCGCTCGCTTTCGGCCTGGCGCTTACCGCATGGCTCGGCGCGTCGGTGGACATCCCCAAGCCGCCCAGCGTCAGCAGCGGGTTCGGTTTTCCCTCCATCGCCGTGACGATGTCGACGATCACCTTCGGCTTCTTCGCCGTGTTGATCGCGCGCGAACTCCCGGGCCGCACGCGTGTGTGGCCTTACCTGGTCTCGGGCATCGTGGTGGCGCTGATCGGCTTCGCGCGCATCTACCTGGGCGCGCACTGGCTCAGCGACGTGGTGGGTGGCATGTTGTTCGGCCTGGTGTGGCTGCTGGTGCTGGGCATCGCGTACCGCCGCCGCATGGTGCGCTCGTTCTGGATCAAGCCCATCGCATGGTTGTTCTACGGCAGCTTCGTGCTGGCCGGACTGTGGCATGCGCCGCGCAACGTGGAGCCCATGCTGGCGCAGTTCCAGGCACCGGTGATCGAACGGACGATTGCGCTGCAGGACTGGTGGCAACGCGACTGGCAGTCACTGCCGGCGCGCCGGAACGAATTCGATGACGAACAGCGCTGGCCGCTGGACGTGCAGGTCGCCGGGCCGCTGGCGCCGTTGAAGGCCAGCCTGACGGCCGCCGGTTGGCGCGAGCAGCCGCAGGCCGGGTGGGAGGAAGCCCTGAACCTGCTGGACAGCGACCTGCCCGACGATGAGCAGCCGGTGCTGCCGGCCACGCTGGATACCCGCGCGGAGAGCCTGCTGATGCTGCGCAACGGCGACCAGCCCGGCGAAGTGTTCGTGCTGCGCCTGTGGCCGGCGGACACGCGGCTGCAGCCGGGCAATGTACCGCTGTGGATCGGCAGTGCGCAGGTGCTGCAGCAGCAGCGCGCCTTCAATCTGGTGCGCCTGTGGCGGCCACTGCGCGAAGCGCGCACGGCGCTCGACGCGGTGACGCAGGCCACGCCGGATCTCGCTCACGCGATCGCGCCGCATCCGGATTCCGGGCTGCCGGTGCTGCGCTTGCGCACCGGTGGCGAGGCGGTCCCGCCCTGACTCACCGGGAGGTTCCTGCAGGAAGGGGCTGACCAGCCTTGCTGGCTGTTGAAAGCCAACCCCGACGCCCTCCTGTCAGGCATCCCGGAATCCAGTATGTGCGGTCGAGGCTAAAGCCCTCCCCGCCGGGCCGGTGTCAGTCGATCCACTCCAGCAGGCGCTGCAGGCGCGCGTGCACGTCGTCTTCCTGCAGGATCGACACGCGCTGTTCCGGAGTGATCGGCAGCACCTGCGCCAATCGCCATCCCACCCAGGCGGCGTGCTCGAAGATGCGCGGCGGCAATCCGTTCAGATCGCTGCCCACCTTTTCCATCATGGTCTGAAGCAAGGTGCCCAGCAGTGCGTGCTCGGGACGGATCTCCCAGTCCTCGTCGGCGCACAGCCATTCCACATCCGCCATCACCAGCCCGTTGTCGCGGACGCGCGTGCGGACCACGTGGAAACGCCGGTGGCCGCGCACGCGCAGCGACAGCAGCCCGTCCTCGCCCATGTCGAAGTTCTCGATGCGCGCTTCGACGCCATAGGCCGCGGGCGTCGCGGGCGCACCCGCTTCGGAGCCCTCCAGGATCAGGCAGACGCCGAACCCGTTCCCGGCGCGCCCGCAATCACGCACCAGGTCCAGGTAACGCCGCTCGAAGATGCGGAGATCCATGGCGGCGCCAGGCAACAGCACCTTGTGCAGTGGGAACAGCGGCAGGGATTCCAGTGATTGCATGCAGGCAGTTTAAAGGCCGATGTTCCGCGCGGGGAAGCGGAAACGAAAAGGGCCACACCGTGACCGGCGTGGCCCTCGCATCTGACAGTGTGGAGGTCAACGCATCATTGCGTGACGGCACGTCGCGCGTTCACGCGTCCCGCACCGAACGTCGCGTCGTTGCCCGGTTTGCCGAGATCATCCGCCGATGCGCGCAGGATGCGTTCCACCGCCGCCGGCGAGAGTTCGCCACCGTGCTTGCCGATGATCAGCGCGGCGACGCCGGAGACGTGGGGCGCCGCCATGCTGGTGCCGGCGGACCAGCCGTAGCCCGAGGTACCAGACGTGGTGCTGAACACCATGTCCCACACCCAGCACGCGCGCACGATGCCCTTGAACGTGCAGTTCTCGGTCCCCGGGTAGTCGTAGTTGCCGCCCGGCGCGCCCAAGTGGATGGCCGACTGGCCGTAGTTGCTGTAGCTGGCGCGGATATCGAAGTCGGTGCCCGCGGGATTCTTCAGCCAGGCCAGCGGGCCGAGCGCGCTGACGGTGATGACGCCCGGCAGCTGGCCGGGGAACGAACGCAGGTTCACCGTGGTGCAGGTGCCATCGGTGTCGCAGACCCGACCGCTGTCGTGGTCCAGGTCGCGGCCATCATTGCCAGCCGATGCGACCACGGTGGCGTTCTGCTTGTTCGCATAGCGCACGGCCCGCGCCGTGGCGTTGACCAGCTCCGCCACCTCGCTGCCGCCCACCTGCAGCCCACCGTTCACGCCCAGGCTCATGTTGATGACATCTGCATCCGCATCGGCGGCGTGCACGATGCCCTGGATGATGGCGGCGAACGAGCCGCTGCCCGTCACCGGATTCAGTACCTTCACTGCGATCAGTTCCGCCTCCGGGGCGACGCCGATGGTACCGATGCCGTTGTCGGCCGCACCGATGGTGCCCATCACATGCGTGCCGTGCGTGCTGCCACTGGTGTTGCAGTACGTCTGCCCCGCGACGAACGACGCCGACTTGGCGGTATTGAGATTGGGGATGATGTCCGCGTGCGCGCAGTAGACGCCGGAATCCAGCACGGCGACCGTCGCGCCAGCGCCCCGATAACCTGCGTTCCAGGCGCCCGCAGCATCGATGGCGGCGTGGCCCCACTGGAAATCGAAGAAGCTGTCGTTGTCACCGGATGCAGGCGGGTTCGCATAGTCGGCGGTGACCTCTTCCGCCGCGGTCGGCAGGTCGTACTGGATGGCCACGTCGGCGACGGCGGAACGCACTGCGGGAATGCGGCCCGCAGTCGTGCCGAACGCCGGATTGTCGGATTCGACGATTGCAACGCCGATCTGCGGCAGGCGCGCTACGATGCGGCCGCCTGCGGCCTCGATGCGGCTGACAAGCTGGTTATCGAAACTGTTGTTGTTGGCGGTCACTACGTAGGTCGTGGCGTGCGCGCTTGCAGCGCACGCGAGCGAGGCGACGGCGAGTCCAAGGGCCTTGGCAAGTCGGGTCATGCGGCATCTCCTGGGAATGGACGAAGGACGCGGCTTCGCCGCGCGTATGCGCACTCTACCCATTCGGCATGCCGCCGCTTGCCACGCGAATTGATTGCAGGACCGGACACGCGATACGCGCACCCTCCATGTGTCAGCGCATGTCGGCTCTGGCTGCTGCGCGCACGTCGTTCTTCAAAAGATCTCGATTGCGCTGCAGCGCAACACATCGCCGCAGCATGATCGAGAACATCGCTCTTTTGTGAGATGAATTGGCGGCTATGTGCGCGAGACGCCCGACGCAGGCACGCCATCGGACAGAGTCGCCAGGAAACGTCGCGGCGCACCGTCGAAGCCGCCGTTCGACATGAACACCACATGGTCGCCGGGCCGCACCTGCGTCTTCAACGCTGCGATCAGCGTATCGGCGTCGGGGACGGTGCGTGCGTCGCCACGGATGGCGGCAACGATCTTGCCGGCGTCCCATGCGAGTTCCGGCCGATGCAGGAAGACGACCGCATCGGCGATGTCGAGCGAGGGTGCCAGCGCCCCGGCATGCGCGCCGGAGCGCATCGAGTTGCTGCGCGGCTCCATCGCCACCAGGATGCGCGCATCGCCGACACGCGCACGCAGACCTTCCAGGGTGGTGTGGATGGCGGTGGGATGGTGGGCGAAGTCGTCGTAGACGGTGATGCCGTCGTGCTGGCCGATCACTTCCAGCCGCCGCTTCACGCTGCGGAACGTCGTCAGCGCCGGCAGCACGGTGGCGACCTCGACGCCGACCGCATGGCAGGCGGCGAGCGCGGCCAGGCCATTCAGCACGTTGTGGCGGCCGAGCATGGGCCAGTGCACCTCGCCGATCTCGTTGCCGTGGTGGCGCACGGCGAACGCGCTGCCGTCTTCGCGGATCAGGCGCGCACTCCATTCCAGCGCGGCATCGAAACCGAAGCGCTCCACCGGGGTCCAGCACCCCATTGCGAGCACTTCTTCCAGCCTCCGGTCTTCGCCGTTGACGATCAGGCGACCACGGCGCGGCACGGTACGCACCAGGTGGTGGAACTGGCGCTGGATCGCCGCCACGTCCGGGAAGATGTCGGCGTGGTCGTATTCCAGGTTGTTGAGAATGGCGACCAGAGGGCGGTAGTGGACGAACTTGCTGCGCTTGTCGAAGAAGGCAGTGTCGTACTCGTCAGCCTCAACCACGAACTCGCGGCCGCCGCCGATGCGCGCCGACACGCCGAAGTCCTCGGCCACGCCGCCGATCAGGAAGCCCGGCGAACGCCCGGCCGCGTCCAGCAGGTAGGTCAGGATGGTCGTCGTGGTGGTCTTGCCATGGGTGCCGGCCACGGCCAGCGTGTCGCGGCCCGGCAGTACGCGTTCGGACAGCCATTGCGCGCCGGAGATGTAGCGCCGACCCTGGTCCAGCACCGCCTCGACCGCGGGATTCCCGCGCGACAACGCGTTGCCGATCACGATCTCGTCGCAGTCCGGCGCGATGTTCTGCGGCTGGTAGCCCTGCGCCAGCGCGATGCCGAGCTGCTCGAGCTGGGTCGACATGGGCGGGTAGATGGCCTGGTCGCTGCCTTCGACGATGTGGCCGAGTTCGCGTGCCAGGGCGGCCACGCCGCCCATGAAGGTGCCGGCGATGCCGAGGATGTGGATCTTCAAGACTGCGGTTCCCGAATGAGTCCGTGAACTTTAGCCGAGCGCGCCGGGTTCGGCACGTCCTGCAAGGCGTGGGCGTGACGAGGGTTCAGCGGGAAAAATGCAGGGCCTGCAGATCCAGGCCATCGCTCTCGGCCTTCACTACCAGCGTGTTGCGCCCGGGCGCGAGTCGCAGCGCACGGAATCCGCGGGCGCGTTCGGCGGCCTTCACCGGTACCCCGTTGAGCACCAGCGAGACACGCCCCGTGCCGCGCCCGTCCAGCGCCAGCCGATAACGGCCGCCGGCACCGGCATCGAGGGTGTACTTGAGCCACTCGCCGCGTCGCATGCCCGCGACACGGAGTGCACCGTCGTCGCCCTTGCCCAGGTCGACACCGTCGTTGCGGTAGGTCATGGCCGGGTTCCACACCACGCGCTCGCCACCGTCGGAGATATGGTGATTGGCCGGCGTGAGATCGTGGTAGGCCACGCCGTTGCGGCCCATGTCGAAATCGACCGCCGCGATGATACCGCCCTGCGCACCGATCGCGTGCGCCTTGAACGGCACCGACTGGTCCGAATGCGGCGCGCGGAACAACGCATCGATCACGTCCGGATGCTGCACGTTGTTTTCGTAGCGCACGTCCTCGCGGGCGAGGCGCATCAGCGCCGCTTCTGCCTCTTCCGAGGACGGACGCGGACCCTCGCCCTTCCAGTACGCAAGCACCCGGCGATACCCGTCGTTCGGCACCACCTGCAGCGGGTTGTTGTAGCGGATCTTCTTCAGCGGCCACCACGCCCAGCCGATGCCCTCGCCTTCGACCAGGGCCACGGTGCGGGCGAACCAGTCGTTGGAGTTCTCGCCGGTCTCGCCCAGCCACAGCGGCATGCGGTGCCTGTCGCGAAGCGCCAGCAGGTCGGCGATGCTCTCACGCGTGGTGACGTTCCAGTACTTGTGGAAGCTGATCACCAGATTGTCGTCCCACGGGCCGTCGTCGAGCACGCCGCGATAGTTGTTGCCCCAGCAGTTGCCCTCGATGACGATGATGTGGCGTTTGTCCACCTCGCGGATCGCGCGCGTGGTGCGGACCAGCAAGTCCTTCAGCGGCGCGTTGCCGTCTTCCTTGCAGCCGTTGCTGTCAGCCTTGTCGGCGAAGCCCCAGTTGGGCTCGTTGATGATGTCGTACGCGGCGATGTACGGCTCGTCCCTGTAGCGCTGCGCCAGCTTCTTCCACAGCGCCACCATCTTGTCCTGGTGGCGCGGGTCGTCCCACAGCGAGGGCTGCGTGGGATCGCGGTCGGCGATGTTGTTGTCGTTGCCCTGCCCGCCGGGCGCGGCGTGCAGGTCGAGGATCAGGTACAGATCATTGGCCTTGGCCCAGGCCAGCAGTTCGTCGGTACGGCGGAAGCCTTCTTCCACCCAGGTCTGCCGGCCGGCAACCGGCTCCTGTCCCACCGGCAGCGTATACAGCGCGTAGTGCATCGGCAGGCGCACGGAGTTGAAACCCCAGCGCGCCATCGCGTCGATATCGGCCTTGGCGGTGTGGTTGTCACGCCAAGCTTGGTAGAAGGCACCGGCCTTCTCCGGCCCGATCAGCTCGACGATGCGCGCATGGATACTGCGCTGCGTGCCCGTGCCGTCGATGTCCAGCATGTAGCCTTCCTGCAGCATCCAGCCGCCCAAGCCCATGCCGCGCAGGATCACCGGCTTGCCCGCTTCGTCGACGATCTGCGTGCCCTGCGTGCGCAGGAAGTCCTTGGCTTCGGCGGCGGATACGGCGAGCAGGCTGGCAAGCAGCAGGCTGGCGATGCGCTTCATCGACGACTCCGGGCGACCCCTCGGGACCCGGACCATAACAGCCGGCCCCTGCGGCCCGCGATCCCCGCCACCACAGCCCTCAACGAAGAAGCCCCGCATGGCGGGGCTTCGTGGAGTCGCGTCCGGGAATGCGGGGACGTCAGCCCACTTCCTTGGCCGGTGCCAGCGCCTCGGTGATGCGGGTGAACACCTCGTCCAGCGAACCCACGCCGTCCACCACGGTCAGCTGGCCGTGCTGGCGGTAGTAATCGATCACCGGTGCGGTCTGGGTGGTGTACTTGTCCAGGCGGTTGCGCACCACCTCGGGCGTGTCATCGTCGCGGCCTTCCGCGGCGGCACGGCCGGCGATGCGTTCGACCAGCAGGTCGGCCGGCACTTCCAGTTGCACCGCATAGTCCATGGGCTGGCCAAGCCGGGCCAGCAACGTGCCCAGCGCATCGGCCTGGGCCTGGTTGCGCGGATAGCCGTCCAGGATGAAACCGTTGGCGGTGTCGGGGCGTGCGAAGCGGTCTTCCAGCATGCCGAGCAGGATGTCGTCGCTGACGAAGTCGCCGCGCGCCATGATTTCCTTGGCCTGCAGGCCCAGCGGGCTGCCGGCGGCCACTTCGGCGCGCAGAAGGTCGCCGGTGGAGATGTGTGGTACCTGCAGGTAGTCCTTCAGGCGCGCTGCCTGGGTGCCCTTGCCCGACCCGGGTGGGCCCAGTAGAACCAATCGCATGCTGTCACTCCCAAACTGGAATCCTGCGGGCGGTGGACCGCGCCGGGCGCCGGGCGCCGCGCTGCACCGCGTCATCTGTGTGAAGCTTACCGCATCCCGGCAACCCGGAACGAACCCCACATGGCATCTGGCACCCTACTTTATGCGCAGTCCGGCGGTGTCACCGCCGTCATCAACGCCTCCGCATCGGCGGTCATCACCGAAGCGCGGGGCCGGAAAATCAAGGTCTTGGCGGCACGCAACGGCATCCTCGGCGCCCTGCGCGAGGAGCTGATCGACACCAGCAAGGAGTCGGCCGCCGCCATCCGCGCCCTGGCCCACACGCCGGGCGGCGCCTTCGGCAGCTGCCGCGTGAAGCTGAAATCACTGGAGGCCGACCGCGCGAAGTACGAGCGCCTGCTGGCCGTGCTGAAGGCGCACCACGTGCGCTGGTTCCTCTACAACGGCGGCAACGATTCGGCCGACACGGCGTGGAAGGTCTCGCAGCTGGCGCAGGCGTTCGACTACCCGTTGACCTGCATCGGCGTGCCGAAGACGGTCGACAACGACCTGGCCGTCACCGACACCTGCCCCGGCTTCGGCTCGGCGGCGAAGTACACCGCAGTTTCCGTGCGCGAAGCCGCGCTGGACGTGGCGGCGATGGCCGAAACCTCCACCAAGGTCTTCGTCTACGAGGCCATGGGCCGGCACGCCGGCTGGCTGGCCGCGGCGGCGGGCATGGCCGGGCAGACGCCCGACGAGGCGCCACACATCATCCTGTTCCCGGAGCGCGCCTATGACGAGACGCAGTTCCTCGCGCAGGTGAAGAAGGTCGTCGACCGCGTGGGCTGGTGCGTGGTGGTGGCCAGCGAAGGCATCCAGCATGCCGATGGCCGCTTCGTCGCCGATGCCGGCGGTGGCAAGGACTCGTTCGGCCATACGCAGCTCGGTGGCGTGGCGTCCTACCTGGCGGGCCGGGTGAAGGACCAGTTGGGCCTGAAAGTGCACTGGACCCTGCCCGACTACCTGCAGCGGTCGGCGCGCCACATCGCCTCGAAGACCGATTGGGAGCAGGCGCAGGCGGTGGGCAAGGCCGCCGTGCAGTTCGCGCTGAAGGGACAGAATGCGGTGATGCCGGTGATCGTGCGCACGTCCGACGCACCGTTCCGCTGGAAGATCGAGGCCGCGCCGCTGTCGAAGGTGGCCAATCACGAGAAGAAATTCCCGCCGGGCTTCATCCGCAAGGACGGGTACGGCATCACGCCCGCCGCGCGGAAGTACCTGCAGCCACTGATCCGCGGCGAAGCCTATCCGCCCTACGGCACCGACGGCCTGCCCAAGTACGTCGCACTGAAGAACGTAGCGGTGAAGAAGAAACTGCCGGCGTGGGAAGGCTGACGGGCGCGTGACGCTGCGCATTGTCCGGCTCGGCAGTCCGCGCGCGAAGGACGAAGGCCTGCGCATCGGCACGGTGCGCAGGCCGCCACGTGGCGTGCCGAAGGCGGAGTTCGCGGCGCAGGACTGGTACGACCTCTGGTATCCCAATCTCGCGCCCAGCACGGAGCTGGTGAAGCAAGCGCAGCAGGCGACGACACCCAAGGCCTGGGCTTCCTTCGCCAGGAAGTATCGCGCCGAGATGGCCGCGCCCGACAATGCCCGCACGCTGGACCTGCTCGCCGCGCTGTCGCACGGCAGCGACTTCTCGGTCGGCTGCTACTGCGAGGACGAAGCACACTGCCACCGGTCGGTGCTGCGCGCGTTGCTGGCCGAACGCGGCGCGAGCATCAAGGCAGGATGACTTCAGGCACCGTCGCGGCTTGCGCGGCGGTGCTAGCGTGGATCCGTCGCCACGCCACCGGATGCTCCCATGTTCCGCAAAGTGCTCATCGGACTGCTTGCCGTCGCCATCGGGCTCGCTGTGGCAGGTGCCGGCTACCGTTTCGGGCAGTATCTCGCGCACAAGGACGCGGCAAGCTCCACCCTGCGCGCAACGTCCTGATCGCCGTCTCCTCGCGCTAGCATGGCCCGATGGATGATCTGCTCGCCGAACTGTCGGCCCTCGAATCCGAACTCCATCACCCCGGCGTGACCTGTACGCGCGAACGGCTGGAGCGCCTGTTGCATGCCGACTTCCATGAGGTCGGCCGTTCGGGCACGCGCTACACGCGGCAGACCGTCATCGACTTTCTCGCCGATCGCCCGTCTCCACCCCGCATCCTCGCCTACGATCACCGCATCGAGCGGCTCTCGGACGGCGTGGCGTTGCTGCACTTCGCCTCGCACGGAGTCGCTGGCGACGGCACACGGCACAGTGCCGCGCTACGCATGTCGGTGTGGCGACATACCGCGCTCGGCTGGCAGCTGTCCTATCACCAGGGTACCCCTGCCGCTTCGTAGCGGGCGCCTGCGGCACCCGGCCCTGGCCACGGAATGGCCGCTTCCCCCGCTTGGCGACCCCTTTCTGTTGCGCTAGCGTTGCCACCAAGGGGGAACATGCAAAGACAATGGACATGCGTGGGCGCGGGCCTGCTCGCGGTACTGTGCGCCTTGCCGTGCGGCGCGCAGGACGCGCCGGTGCCGCCTGCTCCCGTCAGCGGTGAAGCAGCCCCGCCTGCGCAGCCTGCGCGCTGCGTACTGCCTGATGGCACGCTGCTCGTCATCGAGATACTCGACCCCATCAGTTCCGCGCACGCCCATCGCGGCGACGCCTTCCGTCTGCGCCTGAAGGAACCGGTGGTCGTGGACGATGCAATCGTAATCCCCGCTGGCATCGAAGGCGCCGGCGAGATCGTGCATGCCGAGCCCTCGCGCGGTGGAGGCAAACCCGGCGAACTCATCCTCGCGGCGCGACGCCTCCAGCTCGGCGACCACACCATCCGGCTGCGCGGCTTCAAGCTGGGCGGTGCCGGACGCGACACCAGCGGCGCCGCACTGGGCGCGTCGCTGGGCATCGGACCCTTCGCGCACTTCATCCACGGCAAGGAAATCGAAATCCCCGCGCTGACGACGGCGACGGCCAAGCTGGCTGGCTCCTTTTCCACGGAAGCCGCCACGAGCGGCATCGCGCCAGACGCGGCTGCTCCAACGCCCTCGACGCCCGACATCCCATCCACCCCGAAACCACCCGACACACAGGAGTAACCCATGCGTCATCCGTTGAACCGTTCGCTGCTCTGCCTCGCCCTGCTGCTGCCGATGGCGGCCGGCCACGCCCAGTCGCAGGAGGCCGCTGCGCCTGCCGCCACGGAAGCACCCGAGGCAGCGCCCGCGCCTGCGCCGGCAGCGGGCGACAGCCTGATCGGCGCACCGTCCGAAGGCATGGGCCAGATCGTGTTCTTCCGCGAGAAGAAATTCGCCGGCGCCGCCGTGAAGTACAAGGTCCGCGAAGGCGAAACGGAGCTCGGCAAGCTCAGCAGCGGCACGTACTTCGTCGCCTCCGTCGCGCCGGGCACCCATCAGTACACGGTGCACTCCGAAGCCAAGGACGTGCTGACACTGGAAGTGGAAGCAGGCGAGACCTACTACGTGCTCGGCTCGATCACGATGGGCTTCATGGCCGGTCGCCCGAACCTGTCGCCTTCCGACGAGGCCGCCTTCAACGGCATGGCGAAAGAGCTCAAGCCCGCGAAGAAGTAAGCGCGGAAGCGGACCCCGCGGCGACGGTCTCCCCCAGGGAGACCGTCGCCGTCCTTATTTGCAGGCCTTGCCTTCCACCTCAAGCTTCGCCGCATACAACGTCAGCGACGGTGCTTGTGCCGCAGCGCCTGCCTGCTGCTTCGCTTCCTGCAGGTAGATACGCGACTGGCCCTGGCCATCCAGCGGCGGCGGCGTGGCGCTGCCGGGCTTGCGCCACACACGCACGACCGCCTGCTGCGAGGGACACGCGGCGTTCGGCACGCGGATCACATCATTGAGTTTCCAGCCTGTCGCGACCGATGGCTTCGCTTTGTCGAAATCGATGAAGCGCGCGCGCGGCTGGCACTGCGGACTCGTTCGCACTGGGGCATAGCGATAAGGCTGCGTCGCGTCGCCGGTGAAGGCGCCTTCCAGCCGCGCGCAGGCCTCGGGGATCTGCCGCAGGCTGTGCACCACACCGACCGCCTGCGGCGCGCCGGCAGGACGCTGGATCTCGGGCGCCGGATCGGCCGCCTGTGCGGGCATCGCCAGTGCGAGGCAGGCGGCGAACAACGGTAGTGCGACGGTCTGGCGCATGGCAACTCCTTGAAACGGATGCGAAAACAGGATCGGGGGCGAAAGGCTGGCATGGAATGCCTGAACCGGCCCGTCACCGCTGGCGGCACGCATCGCATCCGGTCATACTCGGGCCAGCTCCAGGGATGTCTGAACAAGGGTTTCGTGCTGCAGTCCATCGCAGCGGTCGAGTGCGCTCAATCGTTCAACAGGCTCCACCGGGATTGGGTTGCGTGTTCAAGCGTTCTGCTGGACGACATCCATCAACCTTGGGAGGGGTCATGCTGGAACAACACGGTTTGACGCTGGCGCTGATCTGCGCCGGCGTGGCGATCATCTACGGCGTGGTGGCTGCGCGCTGGATCATGAAACAGCCCGCGGGCAATGCCCGCATGCAGGAAATCGCGGCGGCCGTGCAGGAAGGCGCCAGCGCCTACCTCAACCGGCAGTACACCACCATCGGCATCGCCGGCATCGTGCTGTTCGTGCTGATCGGTTTCTTCCTTTCCTGGGCCAGCGCCATCGGCTTCCTGATCGGCGCCGTGCTGTCCGGCGCGGCAGGCTACATCGGCATGAACGTCTCGGTGCGCGCCAACGTACGCACTGCCGAAGCGGCGAGAAAGGGCATCAGCGCGGCGATGGACGTGGCCTTCAAGGGCGGCGCCATCACCGGCATGCTGGTGGTCGGCCTGGGCCTGCTGGGCGTGGTCGGCTATTTCGCGGTGCTCCACCTGCACATGGGCTACACCGAGGCCGAAGCGCTGCATGCGTTGATCGGCCTGGCCTTCGGCTCGTCGCTGATCTCGATCTTCGCGCGCCTGGGCGGCGGCATCTTCACCAAGGGCGCCGACGTCGGCGCGGACCTGGTGGGCAAGGTGGAAGCGGGCATTCCCGAAGACGACCCGCGCAACCCCGCCGTGATCGCCGACAACGTAGGCGACAACGTCGGCGACTGCGCCGGCATGGCGGCCGACCTGTTCGAGACCTACGCGGTCACCATCATCGCCACCATGCTGCTGGGCAGCCTGATGGCGGCGCAGGCCGGCGAGAACGCCGTCCTCTATCCCCTGGTGCTCGGTGGCGTGTCGATCATCGCCTCGATCATCGGCGCCTTCTTCGTCAAGGTGAAGGCGGGCGGCTCCATCATGGGCGCGCTGTACAAGGGCGTGATCGTGTCGGCGGTGCTGGCGGCCGTCGCGTTCTATCCCATCACCACGCAGCTGATGGCCGATTCCAGCTACGGGGCGATGAACCTCTACTTCTGCGCGCTGGTCGGACTGGTGCTGACCGGTGTGATCGTGTGGATCACCGAGTACTACACCGGCACGCAGTACGCGCCGGTCAAGCACGTGGCCGCTGCATCCACCACCGGGCACGGCACCAACATCATCGCCGGCCTGGGCGTATCGATGCGCTCCACCGCATGGCCGGTGGTGGCGGTGTGCGCCGCCATCCTCGGTGCGTATGCGCTGGGCGGGCTGTACGGCATCGCCATCGCCGCAACGGCAATGCTGTCGATGGCCGGCATGATCGTGGCGCTGGACGCCTACGGCCCGATCACCGACAACGCCGGTGGCATCGCGGAAATGGCGGAACTGCCGCCGGAAATCCGTGCCATCACCGATCCGCTGGATGCGGTGGGCAACACCACCAAGGCGGTGACCAAGGGTTATGCGATCGGTTCGGCCGCCCTGGCCGCGCTGGTGCTGTTCGCCGATTACACGCACAACCTGCAGACCGCGCACCCCGGCACGGTGTTCACCTTCGACCTGTCCAACCACCTGGTGATCGTCGGCCTGCTGATCGGCGGCCTGATCCCGTACCTGTTCGGTGCGATGGCGATGGAAGCCGTGGGCCGCGCGGCGGGCAGCGTGGTGGAGGAAGTGCGCCGGCAGTTCCGCGAGATCCCCGGGATCATGGCGGGCACCGGCAAGCCGGATTACAGCAAGGCCGTCGACATGCTGACCAAGTCGGCGATCAAGGAAATGATCGTGCCGTCGCTGCTGCCGGTGATCGTGCCGATCATCGTCGGCCTGCTGCTCGGGCCGCAGGCGCTGGGTGGCCTGTTGATCGGCACCATCGTCACCGGCCTGTTCGTGGCCATCTCGATGACCACCGGCGGCGGTGCGTGGGACAACGCCAAGAAGTACATCGAGGACGGCCACCATGGCGGCAAGGGCAGCGAGGCGCACAAGGCCGCCGTCACCGGCGACACGGTCGGTGACCCCTACAAGGACACCGCCGGCCCTGCGATCAATCCGCTGATCAAGATCATCAACATCGTCGCGCTGCTGCTGGTGCCGGTGCTACCGGTCAATGGCTGGCTGGGCAGCGCCACGTCGTCGGAGGTCGCCGCGCATGCCGCGCCGATGGCCGCCGGCGAGGTGGTGGACGGACGCAGTGCGCGCATCCTGTTCGACAGCGGATCGGCGGTGGTGCCCTCGGATACCAGCGCACGGATGGCCGGCGTGCTGGGCACGCTCGGCGCCGATCCGGGCACGCGTGTCCGCGTGTCCGGCTTCCACGATGCCAGTGGCGATGCCGCTGCGAACGAGGCGCTGGCGAAGCAGCGCGCCGAGGCCATCCAGCAATGGCTGGTGGTCAATGGCGTTGCGGTGGAGCGGATCGCGCTGGACAAGCCGGCCCAGACCACCGGCGGTGGGGATGCCGATGAAGCGCGGCGCGTGGATGTGCTGGTGGAATAAGCGAAGCACGATGCGTCAAGAAGAAGGGCGGCCATTGGCCGCCCTTTCTTAATCCCCTGTAGGAGCGACGTGAGTCGCGACCGCACGCTATCGGCGCACGTAAGCCGAACCCACTAAGACAAACAAAGGAACATCGTCATTCGATCTGTTCCTGCCGATTGGGCGCTTCCCGGCGCTTACACCGTGCGGTCGCGACTCGCGTCGCTCCTACAGGGACCTTAGTTCGCAAGGGCGATGATCGGATCAGGACGTCGGCTGCAGCGCCACCACGCGCACGTCGACATCCTTGCACGCGTCATCCTTGCAGATGCCGTTCACCCAGGCTTCGCCGTTGCCGAACATCACGCCCTTGTAGTTGACCATCAACTGCGAATACTTCTGCCGCGTGATGGCCTCGGCGATGGCCGGCAGCATGATCCTGTCGTAGTCGCGCACGAACGCTTCGGCATCCGCCACCTTCATCGGCTGCCCTTCCCGCACGGTGGAGAACGGATAGTCCACCAGCGCGGCGACGGCCGCCGCGTCGTTCGCTGCGACCGCCTGCTGCAGTTGGCGGATCACGGCTTCATAGCGCGCGTGCTCGCCCAGCACTTCATCGATCGTCTGGTTGACCGCCGCAGGATCGTCCGCAACCTCGGCGGGAGGTGCCGCCGTCTTGACCACCGCCGCCTGCGCGGGCGCCGCCGCGGGCGTGGCCCGGGTATCCACCTCGGGCGCCGATGGCGCGCAGGCCGCGAGGCACAGCACCATCGATGCTGTCATCAGCTTGTTCATCGTTCGGATTCCTGGTCAGGTGGCAGACGCGGTGCGGTGGTCCATCCATGGCGCGACAACCCAGCTCCGGCGATGCGCCTCCATCCTAGCCAGCCGCACGCCGGCTTGCGTTCGGGAATCGTTAGCCGGAACCCGACCGCATCCACCGTCGTCCCGGCGAACGCCGGGACCCAGCTTGCCTTTGCTCGTGCTCGCAAGCTGCGGGAGCAGCCGCAAACGCCAATGGGATGCAGCGAACGCTGGGACGACGTTGCGTGGCTGCCGTCGTCAACTCAGCACGTCGGCCAGCACCTTGCGCCCCACCGCTGCTGCAGCTTCGGCCTCGGGCGCCGTCCCGGCGGCGGCGCGCGCTTCGGCCTGCTGCTTCAGGTAGACCGGGCAGTGTTCCATCATGTAGTCCACGTCGAACTTCATCCGCTCGACCAGGAAATCGACGAACGCGCGCACCTTCGGCGACTGCACGTGGCCGCGCGGGAAGACCGCGTTGAACTCGTACTCCTGCCCGGTCCAGCCGGCCAGGACACGCTGCAGGTGGCCCTGCTCCAGGTACGACTTCACCATGACATCGGCGCCCAGCATCAATCCCTCCCCGCACAGCAATGCGCCCTTGAGCGCGGCCGGGTCGTTCGCGACCAGGATGGGGTTGATCGGGTAGTCGCGCTCGCCGTTCGCATCACTGAGCGTCATCGCCCACCCGTTGCCGCGGCGGTGCTTCTGCATGGCCAGCACGCGATGGTGCTGCAGGTCGTCGGGATGCAGGGGCTCGCCATAACGCGCCAGGTACTTCGGGCTGGCATACACCTGCGTGCGCAGGGTGCTCAGCCGGCGCGCGACGAGGTTGGAATCCGGCAGGCTGCCTATGCGCAGCGCCACGTCGATCTCGCCGGAGATCAGGTCGAGCGTGTCGTTGGCGAGCACCATCTCCACGCGGATCTCGGGATACTGCGCATGGAATTCGCCCAGCAGCGGCGAGATCTTGTCGATGCCGATCGAGTATGGCGCGGTGAAGCGAAGCCAGCCGCGGGGACCGGCGTGCAGCTGGCTGACCGCACTCGCGGCCTCGTTCAATTCGCGCGCGATGCGCTGGCAGTGTTCGTAGTAGACGTTGCCGGCTTCGGTGAGGCCGAGCTTGCGCGTGGTCCGGTGCAGCAGTTGCGCGCCGAGGCGCGTCTCCAGCTCCTGCACCTTGCGGCTGACCGTGGTCTTGGGCAGGCGCAGCACATTGGCAGCGGCGATGAAGCTGCCCTGCTCCACCACCTTGACGAAGATCAGGGTGTCGTTGAGATCGTGGCTCATCGTATGACTCCAGAGGACGAAGGGCACATTGGCCCGCTGACGGGATGATTATTCCCCTAAATCAGGACTAATCAAGTCCTCATTGGGGGCGTAACGTTGCGCCCATCGTCCTCCACCGGGTACCGCCCCCATGCTGTTCGCCCGCCTCTTCCAATCCCTGGAACACCCCGAAGATCCGCAGGAAGCCCCGGCACCACGCGCTTTCCGTCGCGGAAAAAGCCTGTTGTTGCGGGATCTGCCGGGCCACGTGGCCGCGCCGCGGTCGCAGCGTGGTGGCGTGCTGGGTGGTGGACGCCGCATGGGCGGGTTTGCCTCGCTGGCCGGGATTATCCCGGTCGCGGGAGGATTCATCCCATGAGCGGGACACTAGCCCGTCGCCTTCCGACGAACGGCGTCGCCCCCGATGCCGATGACCGCAGCGCCCCCGCGCTGCGCCTTGGCACCTGCCAGGCGTTCGTGGCCGCCGCCCTCGAGGGCATGCAGGATCAGGCAATCGCGCAACAGGATCCGGATATCGCGATCAGCGCACCGGTCGCCAGACTGGCGCCCATGCCCTTTTCCTTTCCGAGTGCCGCCATGCGCTGGCTCCGTGCCGTTGCGCGTGCGCTGGCCGAACGCTTCCGCAGGCCGGCCGACCCGTCGTCATCCTCCCCCGCGACGGGTCGGTCCGCCGTGCGCCTGCCGTTCGCAAGCAAGGCCACCGGCTTCCGCGAGTTCACGCTGCCCCGCCATCTGGCCGATGGCGATCGTCTGCGCCTGCGGGTGAAGGCGGCCGGTGCCAGCGCGCGTATCGCACCGCTTTCGATGCGGAGCAAGCAGTGAACACGATGAAGGACACCCTCACCCCGGGCGCGCTGGTGCTGGGCGCAGGCGGCAACGTCGGATTCGGCGTGGTCGGTGCGCTGCTCGAAGCCGGCAGCCCGGTGCTGGCCGTCGGTCGCGACGGCCCGCGCATGAGTGCGCTGGCGGAGCATTTCGAGGACGAGCCCGGACTGGAGCTGATCCATTCCCCCTGCATCCACGACGACCGCGATGCCGCACGCCTGGCCGAGCAGGTACGCGAACGTGGTCGCCCGCTGCGTGCGGTGTTCGCCAGCATGGGCACGCCGCTGCAGAGCGGACGCCTGCTGGATCGCCCGGCATCGTTCCTGCTGGAAAAGCTTGAAGCCGACCTGATCCCCCATCTCGCCGCCGCTCGCCACCTGCTGCCGGTGCTGGCCGAAAGCCAGACCGCCGCCAACTACGTGCTGATCGGCGGGCCGTATGCGGAGCGCGGCTGGTCGGGCTATGGCCATGCCTCGGTCACCGGTGCCGCGATGCGCATGCTGGCGCAGGTGCTGCACGAAGAAGCGCATGCACTCGGCGTGCGCGTGCAGCTGCTGTCGGTGGACAAGCCGGTATGCACGCCTGAAAACGCGATCAACGCGTGCGCGGAATGGCCCGATGCGCTGGCCGTCGGACGCAGCGCAGTGTCGCTGCTGACGCGTACTGGCCGCTCTTCGCAATCCATCGTCACCTGGTCCGCACGCGACGCCAAGCCGCCGGAGCAGACCGTGGCGTGCGACTTCGAGGACGCGTTGTGGGCCGTCGCCGGCGCCCGGCGCAATGG
The DNA here is from genome assembly GCF_014852005.1 of Pseudoxanthomonas sp. PXM03. GTDB lineage: Bacteria > Pseudomonadota > Gammaproteobacteria > Xanthomonadales > Xanthomonadaceae > Pseudoxanthomonas_A. Next base: position 946,513 of record NZ_JACVAU010000002.1, read on the forward strand.
CCGCGCTTCCGCCTGACTGTCACGCCACACCGCATCGCTCCGTCTCCACCTGCATCGATCCGATCCGCCGCTTGACCTCAACCTGACTTCAGGTCGCAGTCTTGGCCCCCGTTTCCTCCTCTCCCCCAAGAGACCACCACCCATGAACACGAATCTCCCCACTCCCCCGCGCGCCCGCCGCCTGCTGGCGCTGGGTGCGTTCAGTGCGCTCGCCCTTGCCGTGCTGGCCGGTTGCAGCGGACAGGCCGCCGAACACGGCGCACCGCCCCCGCCGGAGGTCAGCGTCGCGGCCGTACCCGTGAAGTCGGTCAGCCAGTGGGACGAATTCAGTGGCCGCGTCGAGGCCATCGAGCACGTCGACCTGCGTCCGCGCGTGTCCGGCTACATCGATCGCGTCAACTACACCGAAGGCCAGGAAGTGAAGAAGGGCGACGTCCTCTTCACCATCGACGCGCGCAGCTACCGTGCCGAACTGGCACGCGCGCAGGCCGAACTGGCACGCGCCCGCACCCTGGCCGAACTCGGCCGCAGCGAGGCCTCGCGCGCCAAGCGCCTGTCCGACCTGCAGGCCCTGTCCACCGAGGAATACGAACAGCGCCGCGCCAACGCCGACCAGGCACAGGCGAATGTCGCCGCCGCACAGGCCGCGCTGGAAAGCGCGCGCCTGAACCTGGAATGGACCCAGGTGCGCGCCCCCATCAATGGCCGCGCCGGTCGTGCGCTGGTCACCGCCGGCAACCTGGTCAGCGCCGGCGATGCCGCCAGCGTGCTGACGACCGTCGTCTCGCTGGACAAGGTGCACGTGCACTTCGATGCCGACGAACGCGCCTTCCTGCGCTACGCCGAGATGGCCCGCAAGGGCGAGCGTCCCAGCGAACGCGACGGCAAGGTGCCCGTGCAGGTGGCGCTGGCCGACGAAACCGACTTCCCGCATGCGGGCGTGGTCGACTTCCTCGACAACCAGGTGGACCGCAGCACCGGCACCATCCGCGCCCGCGCGCTGCTGGACAACGCCGACCGCGTCTTCACCCCCGGCCTGTATGCCCGCGTACGCCTGTTGGGCAGCGGTGAATTCAAGGCCGCGCTGGTGGACGACAAGGCCGTGCTGACCGATCAGGACCGCAAGTACGTCTACGTGGTGGACAAGGAAGGCAAGGCCCAGCGCCGCGACGTGCAGGTCGGCCGCATGGCCGACGGCCTGCGCATCGTGGAGAAGGGCCTGTCGGCCGGCGACCGCGTGATCGTCAGCGGCGTGCAGAAGGTCTTCTTCCCCGGCATGCCGGTGCAGGCCAAGGCCGTGGTGATGGGGGCGGCCGAAGTGCCGCCGACCCAGGCCGTCGCCAAGAACTGACGCTCCGCGCATTGCCCTGATTGACCCCACGCCTGCCACTCCCCTGGCAGGCGACGGGGACGCTCTTTCTTCTTTCCAGGAAATCCACCCATGGACTTCTCAAGATTCTTCATCGACCGGCCGATCTTCGCCGCCGTGCTGTCGATCGTGATCTTCGCCGCCGGCCTGATCTCGATCCCGTTGCTGCCGATCGGCGAGTACCCCGAAGTGGTACCGCCGTCGGTCGTCGTCCGTACGGTCTACCCCGGCGCCAACCCCAAGGTGATCGCCGAAACCGTTGCCACGCCGCTGGAGGAAGCCATCAACGGCGTCGAGGACATGATGTACGTCAAGTCCGTCGCCGGCTCGGATGGCGTGCTGTCGCTGACGGTGACCTTCAAGCCGGGCACCGATCCCGACGAAGCCGCCGTGCGCGTGCAGAACCGCGTGGCGCAGGCGCAGGCGCGCCTGCCCGAGGACGTGCGCCGGCAGGGCGTCACCACCCAGAAGCAGTCGCCCGTGTTCCTCATGGTCGTGCACCTGACCTCGAAGGACGGCAAGTACGATTCGCTGTACCTGCGCAACTACATGCGCCTGCACGTCAAGGATGAGCTGGCTCGCATCCAGGGCGTCGGCGATGCGCAGCAGTTCGGCGGCGGCGACTACGCGATGCGCCTGTGGCTGGACCCCGACAAGGTGGCCGCCCGCGGCATGACCGCCGGCGACGTGCTGCGCGCCGTGCGCGAACAGAACGTGCAGGTCTCGGCCGGCCAGCTCGGTGCCGAGCCGATGCCGAACGGCAGCGACTTCCTGCTGCCGATCAACGCCAAGGGCCGTCTGGAAACCGTCGAGGAATTCGGCAACATCGTGCTGAAGAGCGGCACCGACGGCGAGATCGTGCGCCTGGCCGATGTCGCCCGCATCGAACTGGCGGCCGGCGACTACACCCTGCGCGCCCGCCTGGACGGCAAGAACGCCTCGGCCATCGGCATCTTCCAGGCCCCCGGCGCCAACGCGCTGGAGATCCGCGACGCCGTGGTCGCCAAGATGGACGAGATCCGCCCCACGCTGCCGCCGGGCGTGGAGATCCAGTCGATCTACGACACCACCATCTTCGTCCGCGACTCCATCAAGTCCGTCGTCATGACCCTGCTGGAAGCCACCCTGCTGGTGGTGCTGGTGGTGATCCTGTTCCTGCAGACCTGGCGCGCCTCCATCATCCCGTTGCTGGCGGTGCCGGTCTCGGTGGTCGGTACGTTCGCCGTGCTGTACCTGCTGGGCTACTCGATCAACACCTTGACCCTGTTCGGCCTGGTGCTGGCCATCGGCATCGTGGTGGACGACGCCATCGTGGTGGTGGAGAACGTCGAGCGCCACATCGAACTCGGCGCCACGCCGCTGGAAGCGGCCCACCTGGCAATGAAGGAAGTCTCCGGCCCGATCATCGCCATCGCGCTGGTGCTCTGTGCGGTGTTCGTGCCGATGGCTTTCCTGACCGGCGTGACCGGCCAGTTCTACAAGCAGTTCGCCGTCACCATCGCCATCTCGACGGTCATCTCGGCGATCAACTCGCTGACCCTGTCGCCGGCGCTGGCCGCCAAGTTGCTGAAATCGCACCATGCGCCGAAGGACGGCCCGTCGCGGCTGATCGACCGCCTGTTCGGCTGGCTGTTCCGTCCGTTCAACCGCTTCTTCAACCGCAGCTCGCAGGGCTACGAAGGCGCGGTGTCCCGCGCGCTCGGCAAGCGCGGTGCGGTGTTCGCGGTCTACATGGTGCTGCTGATCGGCGCGGGCCTCATGTTCAAGGCGGTGCCGGCGGGCTTCATTCCCGTGCAGGACAAGCTGTACGTGATCGCCGGCGTGAAGATGCCGGAAGGCGCCTCGATCGAACGTACCGACACCGTGCTCAAGAAGATGGCGGCACTCGCCAACGAAGTCGACGGCGTCGCCAGCGAGATCGCGTTCCCGGGCCTCAACCCGCTGCAGTTCACCAACACACCCAACAACGGTGTGATCTTCTTCACCCTCGACCCCTTCGGTGAGCGCTCGCGTTCGGCCGAGGAGATCACCGCCGAACTCAACCAAAAGTTCTCCACCATCCAGGAAGGCTTCACCTTCGCCTTCATGCCGCCGCCCATCCAGGGCCTGGGCAATGGTTCCGGCTGGTCGCTGTTCATCGAGGACCGCACCCGCCTGGGCTATGGCGAACTGCAGAACGCCGTGCAGGCGTTCCAGGGCGCGGCGTCGCAGACGCCGGGCCTGGGCTTCCCGATCAGCAGCTACCAGGCCAACGTGCCGCAGCTGGATGCCGAGGTCGACCGGGTGAAGGCGAAGGCGCAGGGCGTGCCGCTGACCGAGCTGTTCGACACGCTGCAGACCTATCTCGGTTCGGCCTACGTCAACGACTTCAACATGTTCGGCCGTACCTGGCAGGTGATCGCCCAGGCCGACGGTCCGTTCCGCGACAACGTCGAGGACATCGCCAATCTGCGTACCCGCAACGGCAATGGCGAGATGGTGCCGATCGGCAGCATGGTCAGCGTCAAGCAGACCTACGGCCCGGACCCGGTGATCCGCTTCAACGGGTATCCCGCCGCAGACCTGCTGGGCGACGCCGATCCGCGCGTGCTGTCCTCCGGCGAAGCCATGGCCAAGGTCGCCGAGCTGGCGCAGCAGGTGCTGCCGACCGGCATGGGCATCGGCTGGAGCGATCTGAGCTACCAGCAGATGACGCAGGGCGGCGCGGCGCTGGTGGTGTTCCCGCTGGCCGTGCTGCTGGCGTTCCTGGTGCTGGCCGCGCTGTACGAAAGCTGGACGCTGCCGCTGGCGGTGATCCTGATCGTGCCCATGACGCTGCTGTCCGCCCTGTTCGGCGTGTGGCTGGCCGGTGGCGACAACAACGTGTTCGTGCAGGTGGGCCTGGTGGTACTGATGGGCCTGGCGTGCAAGAACGCCATCCTGATCGTCGAGTTCGCCCGCGAGCTGGAGCTGCAGGGCAAGGGCATCGTCGAATCAGCACTGGAATCCTGTCGCCTGCGCCTGCGTCCGATCATCATGACGTCGGTGGCCTTCATCGCCGGCACCGTGCCGCTGGTGCTGTCCAGCGGTGCCGGCGCCGAAGTCCGCTCGATCACCGGCATCACGGTGTTCGCCGGCATGCTGGGCGTCACCCTGTTCGGCCTGTTCCTGACGCCGGTGTTCTACGTGGCCCTGCGCAAGCTGGCCAACCGTCCGCTCGTTTCCCATGCGCCGGCCAACGCCGATGCACATGCCCATTCCTGACCCTTCCCCCCATCACGAGGCAAAGCCATGAACACGTCATCCAAGATCGCGCTGGTCACCGGCGCCACCCGCGGCATCGGCCGTGAAACCGTCCGCCAGCTGGCCGAAGCCGGCGTGCACACCATCCTCGCCGGCCGCAATCGCGACAAGGCCGTCGAAGCCACGCTCGACCTGCAGGCCCAGGGCCTGCCGGTGGAAGCCATCGCGCTGGACGTCACCGACGCGGCCAGCATCGCCGCGGCCGTGAAGGAGATCGAACAGCGCCACGGCAAGCTCGACATCCTGGTCAACAACGCCGGCATCATGGTCGACGACATGACCAAGGGCGTGTCCGGCCAGTCGCTGGAGACCTGGCGCACCACGTTCGACACCAACGTGTTCGGCCTGATCGAAACCACGCAGGCCTTCCTGCCGCTGCTGCGCAAGTCCGACGCGGGCCGCATCGTCAACGTGTCCAGCCTGCTGGGTTCGCTGTCCGAGCATCAGAACCCGGCGTCCTTCATCTACGAGTTCAAGGGCGTGCCGGCGTACAACGTCTCCAAGAGCGCGGTCAACGCGTGGACCATCCACCTGGCGCACGAGCTGAAGGACACCGGCATCAAGGTCAACACCATCCATCCGGGCTACGTGCAGACCGACATGAACAAGTCCGGCGACCAGCAGAACGGCGAACTGTCCGTGCCGGAAGGCGCGCGCACCAGCGTGCAGCTGGCCCTGATCGGCAACGACGGCCCGACCGGCGGCTACTTCTACTTCGACCAGGTGCTGCCATGGTGATCCGTTCCCTCACGCTGGGCGTGGCAGCCGCGCTGCTCGCCGGCTGCGTCACCGTGGGCCCCGACTACACCGCACCGCAAACCGCACCGGCGGCACTGCAGCATGCGGCATCGGCCGGCTACGTGGCGGACCATCCGGTCGCCACGTGGTGGGGCCAGTTCGACGACCCGGTGCTGGACCAGCTGGTGCGCGATTCGCTGCTGGCCAATCCCGACGTACGCATCGCGATATCGCGCGTCAACGAAGCGCGCGCGGTGTTCTCCGAACGCCGCCTGGACCTGGCCCCGCATGTCACCGCCGGCGTGGAAGGCACGCGCACCAAGCAGCCCGTGGAAGGACAGGGCCGCGTGGAGACCGACAGCTACTCCGCCGGCTTCGACGCCGCGTGGGAGCTGGACCTGTTCGGTCGCGTGCGCCGCAATACCGAAGCCGCGCACGCGGACCTGCAGGCGCAGCGCAATGACCTGCAGGCCGCGCAGGTGAGCGTGGCTGCGGAGGTGGCGCGCAACTACTTCGAACTGCGCGGTACGCAGAAGCGGCTGGAGGTGGCGCGCCGCATTCTGGAGACGCTGGGCGACACCCAGCGCCTGACCGAATCGCGTTTCGACCTGGGCGCCGGCAGCCAGCTGGAAGTGCAGAGCAGCCTGGCGCGCGTGCGTGCGGTGGAAGCCGACGTGCCCGCACTGGAAGCGAGCGAAGGCCAGTCGCGGCATCGGCTCGCCGTGCTGGTGGGCAAGCGCCCGGGTGAACTGGACGCATTGCTCGCCCCGCGCGAGGCCCCGGCGTTCGCCAAGGCCCTGCCGATCGGCGACACCACCGAACTGCTGCGCCAGCGCCCCGACGTGCGCGCGGCCGAACGTCGCCTGGCGGCGGCCACGGCCCGCGTCGGCGTGGCAACGGCCGATCTGTTCCCGCGGGTCAGCCTGCGCGGCTTCATCGGCTTCCTGTCCGGCGGCTGGGGCAACCTGGTGAGCGGCGACAACCGGGCCTGGCAGGTCACGCCCTCGATCAGCTGGGCCGCGTTCGACATGGGCAGCGTGCGCGCACGCCTGCGTGCCAGCGAAGCCCAGGCCGATGGCGTGGCGGCGCAGTACGAAAAGACCGTGCTGGGTGCCCTGGAGGAAACGGAAAACGCACTGCTGTCCTATGCCAAGCAGCAGGCACAGCTGAAATTCCGGCTGGAACAATCCGTTGCCGCGCGCCGTGCAGCAGAACTGGCGGAAGTCCGGTATCGTGCCGGCTCGTCCGACTTCCTCACCCTGCTGGACGCGCAGCGTACCCAGCTGGCCGCCGACGACGCGCTGGCACAGGCAGAGGCAGGCGTGAATGTCGGGGTGGTGGCGATCTACAAATCGCTGGGCGGCTGGGGCGAACAGGACGTGGCCCCCGCGTTGGCGGCGCAGCCCTGAGCCTGACGCGTCGCCTTCACTCGCCCTGACCCAACCTGGAAAATGTACCGCCGCGCCCACGGGCGCGGCTTGTTCCCCTTGATCGAGTGTGTCCGTGTCCAACCAGAACCTTGCCGTCACCCCCCCACGCGCCCGTCGCCCCTTCCCCCTTCCCTTGCTGAGCCGCTGGTCCCTGGCCGGCCTGCTGGCACTTGCCGCCGGTACCGCCACCGCCGCCGAGCCGCGCGCGGCCTGGTTCGTGCAGGGCGGCGTCGCCGAAGACGCGCACGCGCTGACCGTCGGCGCGAGCCGCGACTGGCGTTGGGAAAAGCAGTACCGCTACGGCCACGTCAGCGGCCAGTGGCAGGGCGAGATCGGCCGCTGGCACAGCGACAGCGACAACAGCACGCAGGTCGGCTTCACGCCCGCGCTGCGCTGGCGTCCGAATGGCTGGAGCGAAGGCTGGTTCGTCGAAGGCGGCATCGGCGTGAACGTGATCTTCCCGAAGTACAACACACGGAAGAAAGAGTTCGGCACCACCTTCAACTTCGGCGACCACATCGCCGTGGGCAAGGCCTTCGGCGCGGATCGCCAGCACGAATGGTCGCTGCGCTTCCAGCATTTCTCCAACGCACGCATCGAGAAGCCGAACCCGGGCGAGAACTTCCTGCAGTTCCGCTATACGCACCGGCTTTGACGTTCCGACTTTTGTAGGAGCGACGTAAGTCGCGACCGCGAGAACGGAGGCTCCAGCGAATCCACAGCAAGCGCGGCGGGTACTGGCGCTACAAAGACCATCACGCCGTGCGGTCGCGACTCACGTCGCTCCTACAACGGCAACATGCGTCTTCTATCTCAGCGGCGCCGCCATGATCAACGGGGCCAGGTCGTAACCCATCGCTTCGGCCTTCGCCTTCAGCTGCTCGAACTGCGCGCGCTCCATCGACGGCTCGCGCGACAGGATCCACAGGTAGTCGCGGCCGGGTTCGCCCACCATCGCCCACTGGTACTCCGGGTCGAGCGCGATCACCCAGTAGTCCGCCCATACCCAGGGCAGCCATGACAGCCATTCGGGGGCGAAGCGGACCTCCAGCCGACCCGGGTGACCTTCCACCGCACGTGCCACGCCCTGGGCCTGGTCGATGCTGCCGTCCTTCGTCCTGCACGCATTGAGCACACCGATCTTCCCCGGCGCATCCAGCGAATAGCGCGCGGTGATGTCGCCCACGCACTGCTTCTGGAATGCCATCGGCAGGTGCGCGATCTCATGCCACTGTCCGGCATAGCGCGAGATGTCCAGCTGTGGCACCGAGGTGACGGGCGCGGCGGCCTGCACGGAGAACATGCTGCACGCCAGCAGCGCGGCAACGGTGATCGGACCCAGGTGTCGGCGGTTCATCGGTCACGCCCTTGATGGATGAAAAAGGTGGAAGGCATACGCCAGAAACAGAGGAGCGGATGCACCCTACGCTGGAGTACATCCGCTCCGTGCCACACCTCGGAACCGCGGCTTACTTCGCGGCGAGTGTCAGGCCGCCGGCGTCAACCTTGGAAACGCCCTTGATCTGCTTGGCCACTGCGATGGCCTTGTCCTTCTGCGCCTGGTTGGAAACGGCGCCGGTGAGCGTCACCACCCCATTGACGGTCTCGACCTTGATGTCGAGGCCGGACACGTTTTCCGTGGCCAGCAGGTCGGCTTTCACCTTGGTGGTGATCCAGGTGTCGTTGACGGGCTGCGAGGAGTCGTTCTGCGTGTTCTCCTCGGGCTCGTTGGGGGGATTGTCGGCCAGCACATGGGCGCTGGAGAACAACAGGGCCGTCGACAGAGCGGCGGTCAACATCGAACGTGTGCGTACATGGTTCATGGTTCTTTCTCCTTTCGTGGTGCGTTCGGAGTGTCGGGGCGCGGGGGTACAGCGCACGTGAAGAGGATACGTACTGTTCAGTTAAGCGTTGCGTGACGTTCATGCAGGTGGACGCGTGATCAACGCGCGCGTTGCACCTACCATGTCCACTGGCTTCTGGAATTGTCCGCATGACTGACACACTCAACGTCGCACTGGTCGGCTACGGCTTCGTGGGCAAGGTGTTCCACGCACCCCTGATCCAGGCCACGCCCGGCCTCGCACTGCATACGGTGGTTTCGCGCGACGCCGGCAAGGTGCACGCCGACTGGCCCCGCACGCATGTCACTCCCGATGCACACGCTGCCTTCTCGGATCCCGCCGTGGACCTGGTGGTCATCGCCTCTCCGAACGACTCGCACGCACCGCTGGCAATCGCGGCGCTCGGCCTGGGCAAGCATGTGGTGGTGGACAAACCGTTCACCCTCACGTTGCGGGAGGCGCGGGAGGTCGTGGCGGCCGCGGCGCACGCGGGGCGCGTGGTCAGCGTGTTCCAGAACCGTCGCTGGGATGCGGATTTCCTGACCGTGCAGCGTTTGATCGATGAAGGGACGATCGGGCGCGTGGCCGAATTCCACTCGCACTTCGACCGCTTCCGCCCCGCCGTGCAGGACCGCTGGCGCGAGCGCGACGAACCCGGCGGCGGGCTGTGGTACGACCTGGGCCCGCACCTGCTGGACCAGGCAGTGCAGCTGTTCGGCGTTCCCGAGTCGATCACGGCCGACATCGCCCGCCTGCGCGACGGCGCGCGCGCACCGGACTACTTCGACGTCACGCTCCGCTATCCGCACCACCGCGCACTCCTGCATGCGTCCGCGCTCGTCGCCGGCAACGGCCTGCGCTTCGCGGTGCACGGCACGCGCGGCAGCTACCTCAAGCACGGGCTGGACGTGCAGGAAGACCAGTTGCGTGCCGGCGTGGTGCCGGGCGCGCCGGGCTGGGGCGTGGATACGCGTGCGGGAGAACTGGTGGCCGAACGCGAAGGCCGTCTCGTCGCCGGCGTCGCGCAGGCCGAGGCCGGCGACTATCGCCGCTATTACGGCGGCATCCGCGATGCGATCCTGCTGGGCACCGCGCCCCCGGTGACGACCCAGGAAGCGCTGGACGTGATGCGCCTGATCGAGTCGGGCGTGCAAAGCAGCGAGGAGCAGCGCGCGATCCCGCTGGGCTGACTGCTTCCCTGTAGGAGCGGCGCGAGTCGCGACCGCATGGCCGGATCACCCAAGGCACCAGGTGCATTGCGCTCACCCGGACGACATGTCGGGAGCGCGCCCGGGATCCTGTGTTGCGGATGGCGTGCGGTCGCGACTCACGTCGCTCCTACAGGAACGCAGATTCAGGCCACCGCCTTGCCGCGATACGTCCGATGGTGCGCCATCGCCAGCATGGCTTGGTCTTCAGGCGTATCGCCGTAGGCATGGATGGCGGCATACGCCCTTGGATCGCATAGCGCGTGCACGCGGCGCACCTTTTCTTCGCCGACGCATTGCGGCCCGGCATAGCCGGTAATGCGTCCATTCCGTTCGGCCAGCACCGAGCACAGCAGGTCGACGCCGTGTGTCGCGCACCACGGGGCGAGATACACGTCCAGCCCGCCCGAGACGACCACGATGCGGTCGCCACGCTCGCGATGCCACGCCAGTCGCGCCATCGCCTCCGGCCGCAGCACCCCGGGCAGCGCGTCATGCGCGAAGGCTGCGCCCTGCGCCCGCAGGCGTTCCGCATCCACGCCGCGCAGTCCCACCTGCACGATGCTGGCCCGGGTGGGATTGCCCGCCACCCAGCCACGCCGGTAGCCGAACACCACCGGCGCGAGCAGCACGCTGCCGACCAGCAGCCGCGAACGCGCGACGGCATGGCGCATGAAATCCGGAAACGTCTCGCGCGTGGTCAGCGTGCCGTCGAAGTCGAACAGCGCAAGGTCCCGTCCGCCCGTGTGCTCAGTGGCCACCATGCGGTGCCGTCGCCTCGGGCTCTGCCTGGGCGTTTTCCAGCTCCTCGGCCAGCAGCTTCTGCATCTCGGGCATCAGGCTGCCCATGCGCGACTGCATCGCCTCCATCGAGTGCTGCATGACCACCGGCATCTTGTCGACCACGGCCTGCCCGGCTGGCGTCCGGTAGAACACGAGCATGCCCTGCACCTCGTCCTCGGTGAACGACTTGCCGTAGATGTCGACGTACATCGGCGCCAGCACCTCCCAGGACAACTCCTTCTTCATCAACGCCATCATGCGCGTGCTGAGCCGGTCGACGCGGGCCTGCTGTTCGGCGGACAACGTGCCCCCGAACGCCTGGCGCATCGAACCCGCGTACATGGCGTCCATCTGGGCATACACCTGGTCCAGCATCTGGCGCGTCTTCGTGACGTCCAGCAGCTCGCGCACCGAGGCTTCGCTGGCCGGCGCGGCGGCGGCAGTGAATACGGGCGACACCACGACAAACAACAAGCACAGCATCCACTTCTTCATGCGTCCTCCTATGCGGCGCCAACCTTGGCGCCCGCGCAGCATAGGACATCTCCCATCCCGCTTACCCGTCCGCTTCCAGCAACCGGGCACCGGGGCCCTCCTCGCCCAGTTCGTCCCACGGATTGCGCAACGGGCACGCCTTCAACGAGAGGCAGCCGCAGCCGATGCAACCGTCGAGCTGGTCGCGCAAGCGGGTGAGGCTGGCAATGCGGGCCTCGAGTGCGGCATGCCAGCGCGCGGAGAGCTTCTTCCAGTCGGCGGCGGTGGGCGTGCGGTTGTCGGGCAATGAGGACAACGCAGACTGGATCTCCGCCAGCGGAATGCCGGTGCGTTGCGCGACCTTGATGACGGCCACGCGGCGCAGCACCTCGCGTGGATAGCGGCGCTGGTTGCCCGCATTGCGCCAGCTGTGGATCAGTCCCTTCGCTTCGTAGAAGTGCAGGGTGGAGACCGCGACGCCGGAACGCGCGGCCACCTGGCCGACGGTGAGTTCCGTTTCGATGGGCGGATGCTGTTTTCCAGGCATGGCGGGTTGACCTCAAGATTGCTTGAGGTTCTACCCTGCCCGCCTCTCCCCTGGCAATACGTGGACCGGCATGACGCCACCCCTCAACCTCGCCCTGCTGTACGGCAGCACGCGTGAAGGCCGCTTCTGCGACACCGTGGCCGACTGGCTGCGCGGCCTGCTGGCGCAGCGCCGCGACTACGCCGTCGATGCGATCGATCCGGCCATGCTCGACCTGCCGCATCGGCACGGGGGCGCGCCGAGCGTGGACCTGGTGAATCTGCAACAACGCATCTGGCGCGCAGACGCCTTCGTCGTGGTCACGCCGGAGTACAATCACGGCTACCCCGCCGCGCTCAAGCACATGATCGACCTGGTCGCCTCGCACTGGCATGCGAAGCCGGTCGGCTTCGTCGCGTATGGCGGGCTCAGCGGCGGCTCGCGTGCGGTGGAGCAGTTGCGACAGGTCTTCAGCGGGCTGCACGCTGCACCGGTCCGCGACGGCGTGTATTTCACCCAGGCCTGGAGCCGCTTCGACTCCGGCGGCCGACCGCACGACGCCGATGCCAGCGAGCGTGCGGCGCGGCGCATGCTGGACCAGCTGGCGTGGTACGGGCATGCGCTGCGCCAGGCACGCGCGGCCTGGCCGTATCCCGCGGGCTGAGCACGCAAACCCCACTCACCGGTGCGCCGTGACGGCGGCACCTGCCATGGACAGACCGATGTTCCGATTCTTCGAAACCCGCATCAATCCGTATCCCAAGGGCGAACCCGCCACTCCGCCCCGCAAGCTGCTGCCGTTCCTGCTGCACTATTCGCGGCCGCTGCTGCCGTGGCTGATCGCGATGTCGGTGCTGACCGGCGTGATCTCCGCGCTGGAGATCACCTTCTTCGACTACATGGGCCAGCTGGTCGACTGGATGGGCAGCACGGGCCGCGACAGCTTCCTGCAGGTGCATGGGCAGAAGCTGCTGTGGATGGGCCTGCTGGTCGTGGTGGCCTACCCGCTGCTGGTGCTGGTGCAGTCGCTGATCATCCACCAGACCATCTTCGGCAACTACCCGATGATCGCCCGCTGGCTGTCGCACCGGTACCTGCTGCGGCAGAGCGTGGGCTTCTTCCAGGACGAGTTCGCCGGCCGCATCTCGCAGAAGGTCATGCAGACCGCACTGTCGATCCGCGAAACGGTGATGAAGCTGATGGACGTGTTCGTCTACGTCGTCGTCTACTTCGTCGGCACCGTGGTGCTGGTGGCGCAGGCCGACGTGTGGCTGGTGCTGCCGCTGGTCGTGTGGCTGGTGAGCTACCTGCTGCTGGTGTTCCACTTCGTGCCACGCCTGCAGAAGGTCTCGATGGCGCAGTCGGATGCGCGTGCGCAGATGACCGGTCGGATCGTCGACAGCTACACCAACATCCAGACCATCAAGCTGTTCGCCCACACCATGCGCGAGCAGGACTACGCGCGCGGCGCGATGGACGAGTTCATGGTCACCGTGCACGCGCAGATGCGGCTGGTCACCCAACTGACCGTCGCCCTGCACACGCTCAACGCCTTCCTGCTGGCCAGCATCGCCGGCGTGGCGATCTGGGCGTGGCTGCAGGCGTCGATCTCGATGGGCGCGATCGCGGTGGCCATCGCGCTGGTGATGCGCATCCGCTCGATGTCGGACTGGATCCTGTGGGAAGTGGCCGGGCTGTTCGAGAACATCGGCACGGTCGAGGACGGCATGGGCACGCTGGCGCAGCCGCTGGCCATTGCCGATGCGAAGGACGCGAAGGATCTGGACGTCGCGCACGGCGAGATCCGCTTCGACCACGTGAAGTTCCACTACGGCCGCGAGGCCAAGGTGATCGACGACCTTTCGCTGGTGATCAAGCCGGGCGAGAAGGTCGGCATCGTCGGCCGCTCCGGCGCCGGCAAGTCGACGCTGGTGAACCTGCTGCTGCGCTTCTACGACGTGGAAGGCGGGCGCATCCTGATCGACGGCCAGGACGTGGCGCACGTCACCCAGGAATCGCTGCGCCGGAACATCGGCATGGTCACCCAGGACACCTCGCTGCTGCATCGCTCGATCCGCGACAACATCCGCTACGGCCGCCCCGATGCGACCGAGGAGGAACTGCTGCAGGCCTCCGAACGCGCGCACGCCGACGAGTTCATCCGCGGCCTGACCGATGCCAAGGGCCGCAGCGGTTACGACACGCAGGTGGGCGAGCGCGGTGTGAAGCTGTCCGGCGGGCAGCGCCAACGCGTAGCCATCGCGCGCGTGCTGCTGAAGGACGCACCGATCCTGGTACTGGACGAAGCCACCTCGGCGCTGGATTCGGAAGTCGAAGCCGCCATCCAGGAGCAGTTGTACGCACTGATGGAAGGCAAGACCGTCATCGCCATCGCGCACCGCCTGTCGACCATCGCCGTGCTCGACCGCCTCGTGGTGATGGATGGCGGCCGCGTGATCGAAAGCGGCAGCCACGAGGAATTGCTCCAGCAAGACGGCCTGTACGCCGCGCTGTGGCGCCGCCAGTCGGGCGGTTTCATCGGCGTGGATCTGGAGGATGTCGAGGCTTGATGTCCTTCTCCCCGCACGGCGGGGAGAAGGTGGCCGAAGGCCGGATGAGGGGCGAGCGCGGCGACGAATCGCTTCGCGTCTTGAATCCGATCCTGGATACGATCCGTCGGCATCAAGAGCACGGGCTTCGTCGCCCCTCACCCGCCTTCGGCACCCTCTCCCCGCTGTGCAGGGAGAGGGGAAAACACGTCACGACAGCCAGCCGCGCGCCTTCACCTTGTCGGCGTACCGCCACAGGAACAGCGCGATCACCAGCAGCACCGCCGGCATCACCAGTCCCACCGGCCCATAGGCCGCCCAGGCCGGCGTCACCACGTAGGCGCCGATCATCTGCACCAGCAGGGCGACCAACGACAGCAGGAACATCGTGCCTGCCCAGCGCTTCTTCAGCAGCAGTCCCAGCGCGCCCAGCACGCCGGCGAACACCGCCACGGCGAAGGCGATGTTGAGCCAGCCGGGTGTCGCTTCGTAGACCTGGCGTTGCGGCTCGGTCATCGCCGCCAACTGCTCGGCGGACATGTTCACCTGCAGGTACCACATGGCCACGCCGATCAGGTTCCAGACCAGCGCGAACGCGCCGATGATCCAGAAACCGAGCGGACGCTTGGATGCAACAGTGTTGGTCGTGTTCATCTCCCCTCCCCAGGGTTGGTTGTCGGACCGAGGCGGAGCATACGCCCGCCCGCCGCGATACGCGCGTTACGGTCGCGCGGCCGGAGCCACGCGCCAGACCACGTTGCCCACGTCGTCGGCCAGCAGCACGCCGTCGCGCGCATCCACGGCGACGCCCACGGGCCGGCCACGCGCGTTGCCGTTGGCGTCGAGGAAGCCGGTCAGCACATCGACCGGTGCGCCCTGCGGGCGTCCATTGGCGAAACGCACGAACACCAGCCGGTAACCGGCCGGCTCACGCCGGTTCCAGGACCCGTGCTCGCCGATAAAGGCACCGCCCTGCAGCGCCGCCGGCCAGCCCGCCCCATCGTGGAAGGCCAGTCCCAGCGCGGCGACGTGCGCGCCCAGCGCGTAGTCCGGCGCAATCGCCCGCGCCACGAGGTCCGGGCGCGGCGGCTGCACGCGTGCATCGACATGGCCACCGTAGTAGCTGTAAGGCCATCCGTAGAACGCACCCTCGCGCACCGACGTCAGGTAGTCCGGCACCAGCGCGTCGCCGAGTTCGTCGCGCTCGTTGACGACGGTCCACAGCGCGCCGCCTTGCGGTTCCCACGCCAGGCCCACCGGATTGCGCAGGCCCGAGGCGAACACGCGGCGCGCGCCGGTCGCCACGTCCACCTGCAGGATCGCGGCGCGGTCGTTTTCCATCGCCATGCCGTTCTCGCCGACATTGCTGTTGGAGCCCACGCCGACATACAAATGGCGCCCGTCCACGCTGGCCAGCAGGCTCTTGGTCCAGTGATGGTTGAGCGGGCCGCCGGGCAGGTCGACGAGTTTCACCGGTGCCGCGTCGCTGGCGGTCTGTCCCTCGCGGTACGGCACGCTGACGATGGCATCGGCATTGGCGATGTAGAGCCGTCCATCGACGAGCGCCATGCCGAACGGCGAGAACAGGCCGGTGAGAAAGACCGTGCGCAGCTCCGCCACGCCATCGCTGTCGGCGTCGCGCAGCAGGTTGATGCGGTTGGCGCTGGGCGTGGCCGCACCTGCCTTCTTCATCGCGCGCTGCATGAACCAGGTGCGCAGGCCCTTCTTCTGCGCCGGCTTGGGCGGCGCATGGGTCTCGGCAACCAGCACGTCGCCGTTCGGCAGGACGTAAAGCCAGCGCGGATGGTCCAGCCCACGCGCGAACGCGGTGACGTCCAGGCCGGGCGCGGCCGTCGGCGCAGTACCCTCCGGCCAGCCCACGGCCGGGGCCACGTTCACCGTGGGAATCCAGCGCTCCTGCGGCGCCGGCAACGTGGGCTGCGGCCCCGTTTCGGCCGGCGATTGCGCACGCCCGTTGCAGGAGAGGCAGCCCAGCAGCAGCACCGGCAACAGGCAGCGGATCGGCACCATGGCACGCGCTCCCGACGGAATGCTGCGAGCCTAGGCGCGGCGGTGCGAACACCGCGTCAACGGATCAGGCCTCGTCCTGCCCCCATGCGTCGATCTCGACCACGCCATCGTCGTCGACGCTCACCCGCACTTCGATGGGCTTGCAGCAGACGTGGCAGTCCTCGATGTAGCGCTGGTCGCCGGCCGAATCATCCACGACCAGCGTGATGACTTCCCCGCAGTACGGGCAGGCGATGTCGGCGGACGGCAGGTGCGGCATCAGGCCGAACCCAGCGCCGTCACCGACGCGATACGGTCCAGCCACAGGTAATGCGCCACCTCCGGGCGCTTGCCGTCGTCGATGCGGACCACGGCATTGAAGCCTTCATGGCCTTCGCCGTCGCGGAACACCTGCACGCTGGGCCGCACCGGCACGATGCCGGTGATGGAGCCGCCATCGGTGAGCTTCAACTCCACCATCGCCTCGTCAGGCAACTGCAGGATCAGCGCCTCCATGCGGGCGATGTCGTCCTGGCGGGTGTAGAGGTGCTGTGGCGCGTGCGTCATGGCTCGGCTCCGTGCGGATGGCCCCACCCTAGTCCCGGCGCGGTAAGCGGCCGTGAACACATCAGCGCAGCAGGCGCAGCACGTCCTCGGCCGCGGCTTCGGACGAGGCGGGATTCTGTCCCGTCACCAGCCTGCCATCGGTCACCACGTACGACTGCCACACGGCGCCGCGCTCGTAGTGCCCGCCGTTCTTCTTCAGCACGTCTTCCAGCGAGAACGGCACCACGTCGACCAGACCGACCGCCGCTTCCTCTTCGTTGGAGAAGCCGGTCACGCGCTTGTCCTTCACCAGCGGTTCGCCCAGGGCGCCGCGCGTGTGCCGGAACACCGCCGGCCCATGGCACACCGCCGCCACCGGCTTGCCGGCGGAGAACGCCTGCTCGATGAGCCGGATGGAATCGGCATCCTCGGCCAGGTCCCACAGCGGACCATGCCCGCCCGGATAGAACACGGCATCGAACTCGCCATCCACCACGTCCTTCAGGCGCAGCGTGCCGGCCAGTGCGGACAGTGCGTCCGCATCCTCGTTGAAGCGCACGGTGGCGGCGGTCTGCGCATCGGGTGCGTCGCTCTTCGGGTCCAGCGGGGGCTGCCCGCCCTTCGGCGACGCCAGTACGACCTCAGCGCCCGCATCCTTGAACACGTAGTAAGGTGCGGCGAATTCCTCCAGCCAGAAGCCGGTCTTGTGCCCGGTATCGCCCAGGCGATCGTGGGACGTCAGTACCATCAGGATCTTCATCGGCGTTTCCCTCGTGTCGATGCGGCCAGACTAGCCTCGCCTGCGATAAGGCCAGGTGAGCCTAGCCCTGCTTCACCGCATGCCCGCCGAACTCGTTGCGCATCGCCGCCAGCAGCTTGTCGGCATAGGAATCGTCATCGCGCGAGCGCAGGCGTTCCAGCAGCGACAGCGTGATCACCGGTGCGGAGACATTGAGGTCGATGGCCTCGGCCACGGTCCAGCGGCCTTCGCCCGAATCGGCCACGTAAGGCGCGATGCCCTGCATCTCCGGATTCTTCTTCAGCGCATCGGCCGTCAGATCCAGCAGCCACGAGCGCACCACGCTGCCATCGCGCCAGATGTCGGCCAGCGCCCCCAGGTCGAACGCCATCTCCTGCTTTTTCTTCAGGATGGCGAAGCCCTCGGCGTACGCCTGCATCATTCCGTATTCGATGCCGTTGTGGACCATCTTGGCGAAGTGGCCCGCACCGCTCGGACCCACCCGGCCCCAGCCACTGTCCGGCGCAGGCGCCAGCGTGGCGAACACGGCGCGCAGCTGCTCCACCGCGCCGGCGTCGCCGCCGATCATCAGGCTGTAGCCTTCCGCCAGGCCCCACACGCCACCGCTGGTGCCGCAGTCGAGATAGTGGATGCCGGCGTCGCCCAGCTGCGCGGCACGGCGCTGGCTGTCCTTGTAGTTGGAGTTGCCGCCATCGATCACCATGTCGCCCGCCGACAGCAGCGGACGCAACTGGTCCAGGGTGTCGTCGACCACGTGCCCGGCCGGCACCATCAGCCACACCACGCGCGGCGTGGGCAGCGCCGACACCGCGTTCTGCAGACTGGCGTGCGCGACGATGCCGCGCGCCTCCGCCTGCTGGCGCGCGGCATCGCCCGGATCGTAGCCGCGCACCGCGTGGCCGCCGCGTACCAGCCGCTCGGCCATGTTGGCGCCCATGCGCCCCAGCCCGATCATCGCCAGTTCCATGTGTACTCCCGTGTGGTCAGTCAAGAAGAAGAGGTTCCCGCGCATTGTCCGCCCTGCGCACGGCCATGGCGTGCATGCGCGTGCGGCGACTCATGCGGCCAGCAGCCAGTCGCGCAGGACCGTCGAGGTTTCCTGCGGGACTTCCATCGGAGGCAGGTGCCCGCAGCGCGCGAACACATGCAGCCGCGCGCCCGGAATGCGCTCGTGCAGGATCCGGGATTCTTCCGGCAGCGTCATGCGGTCGTCCTCGCCCACGCCGACCAGCGTCGGCACGGCGAGGGTGGGCAGCAGCGGCAGGGAATCCGGACGATCGATGATGGCGCGCTGCTGGCGCAGGAACGCATCGCGGCCGACACGCTGCGCCATGGCCATCACCTCCGCGCCCACGGCGTCGTCCACCCGGCTCTCGTGCACCAGCTGCGGCAGCAGCTTGCGGGTGACCCCCGCGAAACGCCCGGACTCGGCCATCGCCAGCCCCGCCCGCCGCACGGCGAGCCGCTTCGGCGGATCCAGGCGCGCACTGGTGTCCAGCAACGCCAGCCGCGCAACGCGCTGCGGCGCCTGGCGCAGGATCTCGAACGCGACATAGCCGCCCATGGACAACCCCGCCAATGCGAACACCGGCGGCGCCGTGGCCAGCACGCGCGCGGCCATGCCGGCGACGCTGTCGTCCCGGGTCAGGTCGGCGTGATGCACCGCCGCGACATCGGCCAGGGCTTCAGCGGGCGCATGCCACAAGCGCTCATCGCACAGCAGACCGGGGAGCAGGAGCAGGGGTAGCGAAGCCATGCCGACAGTGTAATGACCCGCATGCCGGATCATCGCCGATCGCCGCCGACGGTCCGTTCCACATCCGCAACACGCACACCTGCGTAAGCTGGAGGCAACCCTCACGAGTCCCGCTGCATGCGCGTCCTGATCACCGGCGGTACCGGCTTCATCGGCCAGGCCCTCTGCGCCCGCCTGCTGCAGGCCGGCCACACCGTCAGCGTGCTGACGCGCAACCCTGCCCGCGCCCGCGCGCAGCTGCCGGGCGTGGACACGCTCGCCACGCTGGAGGAGGCCAGCGGAGTGGAAGCGGTCGTGAACCTGGCCGGGGAGCCGCTCATGGCCGGGCGATGGAACGCGGAGCGCAAGGCGGCATTCCGGGCTTCGCGCATCGGTACCACGCAGGCGCTGATCGCGTGGATGGCGCGCCAGGCCGCGCGCCCGCGCGTGCTGGTATCCGGCTCGGCGATCGGCTACTACGGCCCGCGCGACGACGTGGCGCTGGACGAATCCGCCGCCCCCGGCGACGACTTCGCTGCACGCCTGTGCCTGGACTGGGAAACCGAAGCGATGCAGGCCGAAAGCCTGGATGTCCGCACCTGCCGCGTGCGGACCGGCATCGTGCTGGGCAACGAGGGCGGGGCACTGGCGAAGATGCTGCCCCCGTTCCGCATGGGAGTGGGCGGACCGATGGGCGATGGCCGGCAATGGATGAGCTGGATCCATCGCGACGACCTGGTCAGCCTGGTCCAATGGCTGCTGGAACGCGATCAGGCCGGCGGCGCCTACAACGGCACCGCACCCGCGCCGGTGACCAACCGCGACTTCGCACGCGCGCTGGGCAAGGCCCTGCATCGCCCCGCCGTACTGCCCACGCCGGCCTTCGCGCTGACCCTCGGCTTCGGTGAAATGGCCCAGCTTCTGCTCACCGGCCAACGCGTGCTGCCCGCGCATGCACTGGCAGAGGGGTTCACGTTCCGCTTTCCCACGCTGGAGACGGCGCTTGAGGATCTGCTGCGGAGCCCGGCGAGGTGACCGCCGCCGCCCGCGGGACGTTTTGCCTGAGCCACCCGCCCATGTGTGAGTGGAACGAGGCTTTTCGCCTCGTGCGCCAGCCCGGATGAGAGAAGCGCCAGGCTTTTCGGCTGCCGCGTCAGGCTATGTGTGAGTAGAGAGAGGCTGTTCGGCTGACGCGTCAGGCTTGATGAGAGAGGAACGAGGCTTTTCGCCTCGTGCGTCAGCCCGGATGAGAGAAGCGCCAGGCTTTTTGGCTGTCGCGTCAGGCTATGTGTGAGTAGAGAGAGGCTGTTCGGCTGGCACGCCAGGCTTGATGAGAGAAGAACGAGGCTTTTCGCTTCATGCGTCAGCCCGAGTGAGGGCAGCGCCAGGCTTTTTTGCTCGCGCGCTAGCCTTGGCGGGAGAAGCGCCGGCCTTCTCCACGGACACGCCAGGTCATCGGTGACGCGAGTCCGGTTTCCGGATGCCCACGGCGAGCGCAGCGTGAATGTCGCGTGCCCCCATGGCGGCAGCGATCACGACGATCTTCATCGCCTGCCGACGGAGGCGTAACGTCCGCGCACTTAGGGTCGGGACGTTCCTTCCAGGAGTGCGTCATGCCCACCAAGAAGCGCGTCAACCGTCCGCAGACCCAGCGCCGCCAGCCCGGCCGCCAACCACGGATGCAGCCCGAACCCGAAACCATCCGCCCCGGCTACCGCGGCAGCGGCCGGCTGGAGGGCAAGGTGGCGCTGGTGACCGGTGGCGACAGCGGCATCGGACGGGCGGTGGCGGTGCATTTCGCGCACGAGGGTGCCGATGTCGCGATTGCCTACCTGGAAGAAGATCGCGATGCACGGGAAACGCAGCGCTTGATCGAGGCCACGGGGCGGCGCGCCCTGGTAGTGCGTGGCGACCTGGCCACGCCGGCCCGCTGCCGCCGCGTGGTCGCGCGTACGGTGAAGCAGTTCGGTGCGCTGGACGTGCTGGTCAACAACCACGCGCAGCAGTACCCCGTGGATGCGCCGGAAGACCTGACGCCCGAGCGCCTTCGGCATACCTTCGAGACCAACCTGTTCTCGTTCTTCCATTTGGTCGACGCCGCGCTGGAACACCTGCCGGAAAAGACCGGCTGCATCATCAACACCGGCTCGGTGACCGGCGTTCGCGGCCACGACACGTTGCTGGACTATGCCGCGACCAAGGGCGCGATCCATGCGATGACGTTCTCGCTGGCCAAGTCGCTGGCGGACCGGGGTATCCGCGTCAACGCGGTCGCACCGGGCCCTATCTGGACGCCGCTGATCCCGGCCTCGTTCACCCGCAAGCAGGTAGCGGAGTTCGGCTCGGACACGCTGATGAAGCGCCCCGGTCAGCCGTCGGAAGTCGCACCGGCGTATGTATTCCTGGCCAGCGAGGATGCGCGCTACATCACCGGCCAGCTGATCCACATCAACGGGGGCGGGCATATCTCGGCGTGAGCCGAGGCACGGCATACTGAGAATGCCGCCCCGGTGTCCTCGTCCTCGTCCATGCCGACGCTTCGCCCCTACCGTCCCGACGACGCGTCCACGCTGGCCGATCTGTACGCCAGATCCGTCATGCACTACGGCCCGCGCGCCTACACCGCGGCGCAGGTGTCCGCATGGGCGGCGACGGCGACGGTCGAGGGGACCGCAGCCCGTTGCACCGACGGGCGCCACGTGCTGGTCGCGCAGGATGCCGACGGATCGGTGCTGGGCTTCGGCGACATGCAAGACGATGGGCACCTCGACTTCCTCTACGTCGCACCGGAGGGCGAAGGCATGCGCGTGGGTTCGCTGCTGTACGCCGCGCTGGAGACGCATGCGCTGCACTTGCACGTGCCGCGCATCTTCGTGGAAGCCAGCGAGCTGTCGCGGCCGCTGTTCGAGCGCCGCGGCTTCCAGATGCTGGGCCGCAACGATCTGTCGCTCGGCGGCGTGACCATCCACAACTACCGGATGGAGAAGCGGTTGCCGGCGTGATGGGCGCGACGCCGGGATTCCGCAAGCTACTTTTGCCTGGCCTTCGCCTGCTGCACCTCGCGCGCTTCACGCGCCATCAGCTCGTAGCGCTCGCGCAGGGCATCGAGTTCCTTCTCTTCCATTTCCTCCAGGTCGAGCAACGCGTTGTTGGCGTTGCGCGAGACACGGATCAGCTCGTCCAGCTTGATCTGCATGGCTTCGGTGTCGCGGTTCTGGGTGTTCTGGATCAGGAACACCATCAGGAAGGTGATGATGGTGGTGCCGGTATTGATGACGAGCTGCCACGTGTCGCTGAAACCGAACATCGGTCCGCTGATCGCCCACGCCAGCAGCACCGCCAGCGCAAGCGCGAAACACGTGGGCCTGCCGGTGAACGTGGAGGCCGCCTTGGCCACGTGGGTGAACAGGGAGGGGGACGACATGGCGGGCGATCCTGTGCATGGCAAGGCACGCAAGGTAATCCGTTGCACGAAGGCGGGTGTGAACATCGTCGCCTCGCGGACAGCCGCTGCCCTCGACCGTGTCGGGGCTGGCGCTTCGCCCGCAGTGGCGGCGTTAGCATGCCCGCATGGATGTCACCGCCCTCAAACGCCATTGCAGGTCCCTGCCCGGCGCCGTCGAACAACGGTACGACGCACCGGCCAACATCCTGGTGTATGCGGTGGGCGGCAAGCGCTTCGCTTACTTCAAGACCAGCGAACCGGAACGGTGGCGTTTCAGTTTCAAGGTGCCGCCGGAGCGCTTCCTTGAACTGACCGACCAGCCCGGCATCAAGCCCGCGCGCTGGCTGGGGCACCACCGCTGGGTCACGGTGGTGGACGTTTCCACCGTGCCGGCCGATTACCTGAAGGACCTGGTGGCGTGGTCATACCGGTACGCCTGGGACAGGTTGAGCCGGCGGCAGCGTGTCGAGATCCGGGAAGGGGCGTCGGCCCCGGACGGAAAGGTCCGTTGAGCGACGTGCACCCCGAATGAAGAAGACCGGCCCGGCATGTCGATTCCGGCCACGCCGGTTCGTCGAAGGAAAGAAGCAGGGCTGGCCAGGCCCGTACCCATCACCCCAAGGAGCGCACCATGAACGTCAATCCCTACCTGATCCTCAATGGCGACTGCGAAGCCGCCTTCACCTTCTACGCCCAGGCCACGGGCGGCACGCTGGGGCCGATGATGCGCTTCGAGGGCACTGAAGGCTGCGAGGACATGCCGGCCGAGTACAAGCAGAAGATCATGCATACGCATGTGATGTTCGGCCAGACCGTGCTGATGGGGTCGGACAACCACCCGTCCTATCCGTACGAAGGCGTGAAGGGCTGTTCGGTGTCGCTGTCGGTGGACAGCATCGCCGACGCGGAACGCATCTTCGCCGCGCTCTCCGATGGCGGCCAGGTGACCATGCCGCTGGCGCAGACTTTCTGGGCGGTACGCTTCGGCATGCTGGTCGACAAGTTCGGCGTGCCGTGGATGATCAACTGCGAGAAGGATGCCTGATGCCCGTGCGGGAACGTCATGCACACCGTGATGCCCCTGTTCGCTGCGCTGCGACTTTCACCGGTCGCGGCGCCGTGGTGTGATGCGCGGCATGTCGACCTCCCCTACCCATCGCACGATCGATGCCGTCTGGCGCATCGAATCCGCGCGCGTGATCGCCGGTCTCGCCCGCATGCTGCGCGACCTGGACCTGGCCGAGGAGCTGGCGCAGGACGCGCTGGTGTCCGCCCTGGAAACCTGGCCCCGTGACGGCGTGCCGGACAACCCGGGGGCGTGGCTGATGACCACCGCCAAGCGCCGTGCGATCGACCGGTTGCGGCGGCTCCAGTTGCTGGACCGCAAGCACGAGGAACTGGCGCGCGAGCTGGAGGATGTGCAGGAGGAACGGCGCGCGCGTGACGAAGACGCGCTGGACCACGACATCGACGACGACCTGCTGCGGCTGGTCTTCGTGTCGTGCCATCCGGTGCTGTCGATGGAGGCCCGCGTGGCGCTGACGCTGCGCCTGCTGTGCGGGCTGACGACGGACGAGATCGCGCGCGCGTTCCTGACCTCCGAACCTACTGTCGCCCAGCGCATCGTGCGTGCCAAGCGCACGCTGGCCGACGCCGACGTGGCGTTCGAGGTGCCACGCGGGGAAGAACTGCAGGAGCGCCTTTCGTCGGTACTCGGCGTGGTGTACCTGGTCTTCAACGAAGGGTATTCGGCCACCAGCGGCGACGGCTGGATGCGGCCCGCGCTGTGCGAGGAAGCGCTGCGTCTGGGCCGCATGCTGGCCGCACTGGCGCCGCGCGAACCGGAAGTGCACGGGCTGGTCGCGCTGATGGAGATCCAGGCCTCGCGCCTGCACGCGCGCACCGGCAAGGACGGCGAGCCGGTGTTGCTGCTGGACCAGGATCGCGGCCGTTGGGATCACCTGCTCATCCGGCGCGGCCTGGCCGCGCTGGAGCGCGCCGAGCAGCTGGGCGGTGCATTCGGCCCCTATGCGCTGCAGGCCGCCATCGCCGCCTGCCATGCCCGCGCCGGCACGGCGGACGCAACGGACTGGGCGCGGATCGCGACGCTGTACGCGGCACTGGCGCAGGTGAATCCGTCGCCGGTGGTCGAACTGAACCGTGCGGTCGCCGTGTCGATGGCCGCCGGTCCGGCCAGTGCGTTGCCGCTGGTGGACCGGCTGCGCGACGAGCCGGCGATGAAGCAGTACCACCTGCTGCCCAGCGTGCGCGGCGATCTGCTGTTCAAGCTGGACCGTCGCGACGAAGCACGTGCGGAGTTCGAGCGCGCCGCGGCGATGACCCGCAACGCGCGCGAGCAGGCCTTGCTGCTGGCGCGCGCGCGCGAGTGCACCGCCGGGTAAGCCCCGCTACATCCAGCGTGACAGGCGTATCTCGGGCCCGGCCAGGGCGGCAGTCTGGTCGTAGTCCAGTTCGCGCAGTTCCTGCGACGTGTGTTTCACCAGGTCGCTGACCTTCAGCCGTCGCCGGTCGCCATGGCCCCCGGCCAGCATGCGGCGCCAGTTCTTCACCAGCGCATAGGTGAACGCACCATGCTGGACGGCGCCGTGCTCGTATTCGTAGGCGAATTCGCCTTCCTGGCACGCGTACAGCAGCAGCGGCATGTACGGCCCCTTGTGGCCGAGCTTCTTGCGCATCTGGCGCGCTTGGCCCAGCGGCAGCGTGCGTACCGGCAATGCGTAGCCCAGGCGGCCGCTCATGTCGCCCAGCGGCATGGTGTCCTGGTCGACGGCCAGCTGCTTGCGCTCGTTGAGTTCCAGCTCGCGCGGCACCCACATCTCCCGGGCGGCGTTCCATTTCATCGCACGATGGCGGATGTCGTCCGGCGGGTTGAGTCCGCGCATGCGCGCCGGACCACCCTTGGCCATGCCGCCGGAATGGCAGCAGTCCAGCAGGATGCTGAAGTCCACGTCGTACGGCAGCTGCACGTAGCGCTCGAACAGCCAGTCGTCGGTGAGCGCGGTGTCCTCCGTCCAGTCGAAGTCGTAGGGCACCAGCGTTTCGTCCATGCGGTCGACACGGTCCCCCAGGCCGTAGCTGGGCAGCTGGGCGCCGTGCCCGCTGTAGTACAGGATGCGCTGGTCGCCACTGCGCACGCCTTCGAGCAGCCAGTCCACGCGCTCGCGGATGCCGTCGGCGGTGGCGCGCTCGTTCAGCACCACGCGGATGTCGCCGGCATCGAAGCCCTGTTCCTGCAGCATCGCGCTCATCAGGAAGACATCGTTGACGCAACCGCCCAGGCGCTGGTCCGGGTCGGGATAGTCGTTGATGCCGATCAGCAGCGCACGCTTGCGCGGCGTCGCCACGCGGCCGGCGACCGGCGTCTGCTCGCGCATGGCGCGGGTGATGCGCGTGGTTTCATCGTTGAGCACATCGAACCAGAACGTGCTGATGGCCTGCGGATGGCGCAGGTACTCCTCGGCCGCATGGTCGGCGTTGCCGGGAATGTCGAAATGCGTGTCGACCTGGCGGAAATTGTCGGCGGCAATGGAAACGCGCGCCGTGAACACCGAATCGAAGCGGTTGTAGAGGTGGTACCAGAAGCGCGCCTTCTCGATCGCGCTCAAGCGGCCGGCCTGGTACTCGCCACGCACGAAGGGATTGCCGATCTGCGAGCCGAGCGATGCGAAGTAGCGGCCATTCGCGGTGGCGCGGGTTTCTTCATGGGTGAAGGTGTCGTAGCAGACCAGCGACCCGAGGCTGTGGCCGAGCACCACGTGCGGCTTCATCGCCTCGATGCGCTGTACCAGCCGCGTCCGGGTCTGCTTGCGGAACGTCGCGCTCTCGACCCACTTCACCACCATGCCGGCGGTGTGGCGCAGCTTCGAGTCGTCGCCGCGCGCACGCCTGAACGGGGCAGTGATGCCGTTCGCCAGCAACCGCGCCAGCGCTTCGAGCGTGTCCCCGAGGCTGACCTTGTGCTGGGCGAAGATATCGTCGTAGTGGCAGTACTGGATGTCGAGCGCGCGCTCGGCATCGACCTGACGGCAGGCATCGTGGATCGCCGCCTCCCATTGCTGCTGCCATGCCCCGCCCGGCGGATGCTGGCCCACGCCATGCACGCACAGGATACGTAGTGCCGTTGCCATCGCTGTTTCCTCCCTGATGTGGTCCCGGCGTCCGCGCAGGCGAGGTGGTCTCGCATGGCGTGGATGCCCGGCCGACAGTATCGGAGCAGCGGGTCGCATGCCGTGACACGGGCAGCACTCCGTCGCCGCAGGGCAACCGGCTCCTCAGGGAAGCCACCGCACGGCAGGGAGCGCACGGTTCACTCCTGACAACGCCATGCGGTGGCGGAGGCGGACATCCGTCAGGCGGCGGGACCGAGGTAGTCCTGCTTGCCCAGCGGCACGCCGTTGTGGCGCAGGATGGCGTAGGCGGTGGTCACGTGGAAGAACAGGTTGGGCAGCGCGAAGCCGAGCAGATAGCCACTGCCGTTGAAGGTGAGCTCGCCGCGCGAGCGCGAAGAGAGCGTGACCACGCGATCTTCACTGCCTTCGAGGGCTTTCTGGTCGAACGTGCCGAGATACGCAGCCACCGCATCGAGTCGCGCGAACAGTTCGGCGAACGTGGTCTCCACGTCTTCGAAGCGTGGCGATTCCACTCCCGCCAGACGCGCCGCGCCGAACTTCGCGGTATCGGTGGCGATCTGCACCTGCCGCACCAGGGGCAGCATGTCCGGATACAGCCGCGACTGCAGCAGCACGGCAGGTTCATATCCCTGTTCGCGCGCGTGCGCTTCGCCCTTCTCCAGGACCTGGCGCAGATTGCCAAGCGCACGCAGGAAGACGGGAATGGAAGCCTGGTACATCGAAAGCGCTGCGCTCATGGCGGAGTTCCGGAGAAAGAAGAGCGCGAGGATAGTCGGGCGCGTGGTGGTTGATTAGCCGCCGTTCGCGGGAGAGTGCATCCCATCGCGCCCGTTCCGCGCGCGATGCGCCGGAACGTGCTGCGTGATGCAGGAAGGGAGCAGGGCCGCGTGTGTTCCATCTGCGGGAAGGTGCGTCGCCATCATCGACCTTGGACGCCCTCCCGCCACGCCCATCTTCTCCGTGCAACGACAGCTGCCCTGGCATTCCGCCCGGACCTGTCGCTGGCGACACCGCTCTTCCTCCCCCCGCGGTGTTCCTGCTGGAGTTGATGGCAATGAAGAAGAACAAGATCCTGTCCCGCACTCTCCTCGCCGTGCTTGTCGGCGCTGCCGCGTTCGGTGCGCAAGCCGCCGACAAGGGGTTCCATGTCGGCGCAGGCGTGGGCCAGTCGCTGGTGGACGAAGCCGGTTACGACGACGAGGACACCGCGTTCTCCGTGTTCGGTGGTTACCAGTTCAATCGCTGGTTCGGTCTTGAAGGTGGCTACGCCGATCTCGGCAAACTGGAAACGGACGGCATCGGCCGCGACATCGAAGCCAGCTCGGTCTACCTGACCGCAGTGGGCACGGTGCCCTTTACCGACAAGTTTTCCGGCTACGCCAAAGCCGGCTTCCAGCGCTGGGACCTGGATACTGCGCTGCCGGGCGTGACCGGCACGACAGACGACAACGGTACCGACCCGGTCTACGGCGTCGGCCTGCAGTACCGGCTCAATGACACGGTCGCCCTGCGCGGCGAGTACAGCCGCTTCGAAGTGGAAGATGCCGATCTGGACCTGGCGCAGCTTCAGGTCCGCTACGACTTCTGAGCAGCACCCGACTGCAAGCCACGAGCCGCTGGCCCTGCCAGCGGCTCTTCTTTTTTCTGCGGATGATGCGACTGCGTTAGCATCGGCGGCCTCCCTGCATCCGAGCTTCCCATGCCCGCCTGGACCGATCACATCCGCGACGTGCCCGACTTCCCCAAGCCCGGCATCCTGTTCAAGGACATCACGCCGGTACTGGCGCACGCGGTTGCCTTCGCCGATGCGATCACCTCGATGGCCGAACCCTGGCGTGACGCAGGCATCGACGCGGTGGTGGGCGTGGAAGCCCGCGGCTTCATCCTGGGCGCCGCGGTGGCGCGCGAACTGGGAGTCGGCTTCGTGCCCGTGCGCAAGCCGGGCAAGCTGCCGGCGCACACGCTGGCGTTGGACTACGGGCTGGAGTACGGGCGTGATCGCCTCGAGATCCACGCCGATGCCATGCCTGCGGGCGCGCGCGTCATCGTGGTGGACGACGTGCTGGCGACAGGTGGCACGCTCAAGGCGGCCGTGCAGCTGGTCGAGCAACAGGGCGCCACGGTGGTCGGGACAGGCGTACTGGTCGAACTCGGCTTCCTGGGAGCGCGCAGCGCGTGGACCCATCCCGCGCCGCTGTACGCATCGGTGGTGTTCTGACATCCATCGCGTCGCCGTCTGGCGCGGTCACCGCGCTCAATCGATGACGCGGCTCACATAGGCCCCGGTGCCGACGACCAGGAAAGTGTCGTTGTCGATGCGACGTACGCGGCTTCCATCCTCCAGCACATACCTCGGCATGTCGGGAGCGTCGCCATGCGTCGCATCGCCTGCGTTGCCACGATGTACCTCGATACGGCAGCGACGACCTTCAGCATCCTGCGCCGTGAAGACATGGGTGCTCATGCGGGTGCTCCTGACACCAGGGTGCCCAAGCATAGGCGGCGAACCGTTAAGCGGACTGAAGCGGAATGTGATCAATCCGTGTGTGCGCAAAAAAAACGAGGGGGAGGCATTGCACCTCCCCCTCAGGCGCCGAAGCGCGATACCCGTCATGTGTCGGGCATGACGGGCTGCGAGCCGGTTCCTTGGGGATCGGGCCGGCCCACCTAGCTGTCGGGCGGGGAGCGCCGACAGATAGTCTTCGGGAAGAGGCGATGTCGCGCAGGCAGCTGCGCCTGCAGAAGCATTCCCCCTCACCACGTGATGAATCCGCGGATGCATGTCGCGCCATGACACCGGGCCATCACGCGATGCAGCGCGGGCTACCGCACCCGGGGGAGGCTTTCCACCGGGCGCCCTGCTTTCCACTTCCTGTACATGCCGCGCGAAACGCGCCTCACGATGCGCGCATTGCCCGGCTGAGATGCTTGGTGTTGTTGCGATGGAGATAGCGTTCGACCAGGGCCTGGAGGTCTCGCCCACGCTGGTCCTGCCGATCGAACCGCGCAAGTACCTCGTTCCAGTTGCCGTCCTGCGCCCAACGGATGAACCGCACATAGATGCCGTGCCAGGAGCCGAATTCGCGCGGCAGATCCGACCAGTACGCGCCGGTCTGCGCCACCCAGAGAACCGCTTCGATAAACCGGCGCGCATTGCCGCCGTGGCGCGCACGCGCGCCAACCCGGCCCGGGAGCGCCTGCATCAGGAAACTCCATTCCTCCGCACTAAGCCGCTGCGTAATCGGCCATTGGCTGATGGCACGCGGGCCCAGCCCCTGGGGCAGAGGCCAGGATTGCGGCCCTGCAACGAGGGGGTGCTGACGTGTCACGAGTTCGTCGCCTTCTTCACGCAACGTGCCGATCAATGCCTCATGCCGCATGCGGAAACCCTCGGGCCGCCGCGAGGGAAAATCCCCGCCTCATGGCCAGATCGGCTGAAAGACCCCTACCACAGACTCTTTTCACGCTATGCATGACACCCCTCTTGCTGGTCGACCGTTCGCCCGGAAACACCCAGGCCCCCCACTTCCCATCCCTTGGCAGGGATGCCTTCTCCACTGCGACGTGACCCGCGAATGCGCCGTTACGGCTTGCATGTCCAAGCGCAGCCGGGTCATATATGGGACGAGATCGTGATGAAAGGCACAGTCCGGACATGAGAGAGAAGAGGGACCCGGATGGCGCTGGACCTGATACGAGCGGCATGCTGCACCCCCGAGACAACGAGGATCTGGCCCCGCCGGACCCGGATTCGGTCACCCAATTGCTGCGCAACGTGGAGAACGGGCAGCCCGGAGCCTGGAACCAGATCTACGCGTTGCTGTACCGGGACCTGCACCAGATTGCCCGGTCGCAGATCCGCCAGCAGCGCCGCAGTCATGTGAGGTCTCCTACCTCGCTGATCAGCGAGACCTGGCTCAAGCTCGCCAGCGCCGATTTCAGCGTCGAGAATCGTGCCCACCTGGTCGCGCTGGTGGCGCGCGCGATGCGCTTCGTGCTGTTGGACGAAGTGCGGCGTGCGCTGGCGGAAAAGCGCGGCGAAGGCATGGACCTGTTGCCGCTGGACGAGAACACGGAGCCGGGTCAGGGTTCACGGCTGGAGCAACTGCTGATCCTCGATCAGGCGTTGAACGACCTTGCCAAGCTGGATGCCCGGTTGGCGCAGGTGGTGGAGATGCGCTATTTCGGGGGCCTCAGCGAGCTTGAGATCGCCGGCGTGCTGAAGGTGACCGAGCGCACCGTGCGCCGGGATTGGCGCAAGGCGCGCGCGTTCCTGTTCAGTCACCTTGGCGACGGTGAACTGCCTGAACCGTTCTGACCGGGCAGCGCGCGTATCTTTCATTACGCCGCACGTCCGGGATTGCGGCCGGAAGGCGAATGATCCCGATGTGAGCGAAAACCTTCCCCTCCCTCAAAGATTCACGGCCCCGGAAGCGGAGCCGTCCCCGTCGTCTGACAGGGCGGCGATGGGATGAAGGCCTGCCTGACGCTCGCGCTGGAACTGTTCGACGCCTATTCCGACATGGGCGATGAAGAGCAGGCCGCGGCCCTGGCCGTCCTGAGACGGTCCGATCCAGCGCTGCATGACGCGCTGGTCCAGCTGCTGGTCACCGATGCCCTGGACCATGAAATGGACGTGCCGCCCTGGGTCGGCCACGCGGGCGCAGGCGACGCCATGCCAATGGACGAACTGCCGGATGGCGCGACGGCGGAACCGGCGGAACCGGCGGGCCCGCGCGCCCGGCAAGCCTGATGACGGCACCACGCTGCGGCTCGTCGCGCACGCCGATGCAATGCGGGGGAGCCCTGCGGCGCGATGCTGCCGTCTCGGACCACCGTCCGCGTCATGAGGGCACGCTGCCATGTCTCCCATGCAGGGCTATCCCGCCGGGCGCACCGCGCTGCTCTTCGTAGACCCCTACAACGACTTCCTCGCGGAAGACGGAAAACTCTGGCCGCTGGTGGCCGACATTGCGCGCAGCGTGGATCTGCATGCCCACCTTCGCACCGTGGTGTCCTGCGTCAGGCAGGCGGGATTGCCCGTGTTCATCGTGCCGCACCATCGCTCGGAGCCGGATGATTTCAAGGGTTGGGACCATCCGACGCCGTACCAGTTGGGCGCGGCACGCGTGCAGCCCTTCGCAAAGGACAGCTGGGGCGGCGAGTGGCACCCGGATTTCGCGCCTCAACCCGGCGACATCATCGCCAAGGAACACTGGGGAGGCAGTGGCTTCTCCAACACCGACCTCGATTATCTGCTGAAACAGCACCGCATCACCCACGTGATCCTGGTGGGCCTGATCGCCAACACCTGCATCGAAACCACGGGCCGGTTCGCCTCTGAGCTGGGCTACCACGTGACCCTTGTGCGCGATGCCACCGCAGCCGCCAGCGCGGCCGCGATGCATGCCGCGCACGAAATCAACGCCCCCACCTACGCGCACGCCATCCTGACCACCCAGGGCCTTGTCGATGCGCTGACGGCACGTGCGCGCACCTGACCGGCTCCGCGCCCTACATCCGCGATGACCAGGCTGCGTAATCCGTCGGCGCGATGCGGGGGGCGCCCGTGGGCAGCAACGTGTCGTCGTCCAGCGACACGCCGAAATACAGGGCCCCGGAGGTAGCCCTGACCTCGCGCTTGTCACCGCAGGTTCGCAGGTGGTCTGCAACGAAGGTCGCCATCGGGCGCGCCTCCGGCCCGGCAATCTCCACGATGCCTTCCTCCGGCGTCGAATCGACCACGACCGCCAGCATGGCGGCCACGTCATCGGCCGCCATCGGTTGCATGCGCGCCATCGGCAGCAGGATGTCTTCGCCCTGCACGCCGGATTGCGCGATGCCATCCATGAATTCGAAGAACTGGGTCGCACGCACGAGGGTGTAAGGCACCCCACCCGCCCGGATGCGTTGCTCCTGCGCCCACTTGGCGCGGAAATAGCCGCTTCCCTGCAGGCGCTCTGTACCGACCACCGACAGCGCCACGTAGTGACGCACACCGGCGTGCGCTGCGGCAGCCAGCAGGTGTCCCGTGGAGGCTTCGAAGAATGCCTTCACCGCCGCATCCTCGAACGAAGGCGCATTGGCGACATCGACCACCACATCGGCGTCCTCGAGTGCGGCCGCCACGCCTTCCCCGGTCACGGCGTTCACACCGGTGGACGGCGCTGCGGCCACCACTGCATGCCCCTCGGCCGTGAGCAGCGCAACCAGGCGCTTCCCGATCAGACCGGTACCTCCCACAACGACGACTTTCATGGATCGACTCCCTTGGACTGGATGGAATGGCAGCGCTTCGAACCGCCATGCCATCCAGGACGCCGTACCGCGTCACGGCGTGACAGCCTGCCGGTCGCGGCCGTTGCGCGCGTTTCCCGCCCGCATGCTGAGGCATGCGTCGCAATCCGGCTCACAGTCACGCCGAACGCCTGCCGCGCTGCCCCGTTCATCATCACGACGGAATGTGGAAGTGCGACGGTGTTAGCAACCGGCCACCCGGGGGTTGTCGCTAGCATGGCGTGGTCGGGCCGTCACCGGCCCGGTTCTCGCGCAAGGAGCGCACATGACCACACATGCGGCCGCCGGATTCGCCGGCACCTGGCACCTGCTACCCGAGCAGTGCGACTACCAACTCGGGCGCCCTCCGCGGAGGGGGCTGTATCAACTCGACTGCGCCGCCGACGGTGCGCTGTCGATCGCGTCGGAATGGCTGGGCAAGAACGGCAAGCGGCATCGGGCCGCCTTCGACGGCCGTGTCGACGGCACCCCGTATCCGTACCACAGCACGCCGCATGCCGATGCGCTGAGCTTCGAGTCCGTATCTCCCACGCAACTGCACTCCACCACCTGGCACGACGGCCGCGAAGTGCAATGGTCCGAGCGCGAGCTGGTCGATCCGGACACCCTCGTGATCCGCATGCGCGGCCATCTCAGTGATGGCCGCTGCTACACCAATGTCGGCGTCTACCGTCGCCAGGACAGCTGACGCCACGGCGGAACGCCACGCCTGCCACACACCCCTCAGCAACTGACACAAGAAGGGCGCCCATGGGGCGCCCTTCCTTTGCACGTCGTTCCCGGCCGTTCACGTCCGGGACCGGATGCGGGTCATCGCGTCTGCACGCAGTTCTGCAGCCACAGTACGCGCTTGAAATCGTCATAGCGCAGGAACTGGCCCTTGAACGTCACCTTGTCGCCCTTGCGGAACGTCAGCACGTTGGCCAGCTGGTTGGGACGGAACAGGCACGCCACGCCCACGCGCGGCTCGTTGTCGCCCGGCACCTGGATCAGCATCTTGCTCTGGTCGGGGATCTCGAAGGACACGTTGTAGTCCTCGCCATCTTCCTGCACGTAGTCCACCCGGCCACGCAACGCGTAGTTGCGGCCCTTGTGGCGCGCGGTGACGGCCACGGCATTGCCTTTGGCTTCACGCGCGATCTCGCGCGAGAAAATGAAGACGTCCTTCACCGTGACATCGGCGTTGTTCTGCGTCTTCGCGCCCTGGGCCGCGGCGGCACGGCCTTCCTTGCCCCCCTTCAACTTGGCGAACAGCGTGCACATATAGGGACGCATGGCATCGGCTTTGGCGATCTGGCCCTTCTCGGTCTTGACCGTCATCTGCACGATCGCGTCCTTGCCCTCGGCGCTCACGTTGATCAGGGTGGGAATGGCGCGCGTGGTGCCGGTGGAACGCTGTTCGACCAGCATGGAACCGGTCTCCGCATCCTCGGTGATCACGTCCATCTTCTCGGCGATCATGATGCCGCGCAGCTGGCCCATCGCATCCTTGACGGTCGAGTCCGGCACGGTGACGCGGCTGCTGAAATCGGTGCCGGAGAAAATGCTGCCGGACTTGCTGAAGTTGTCCTCGCATTCACCCGCGATGGCCGCGGGCGCCACGCTCGACAGGGCGAGCGCGATGGCGGCAAGTAGCTTGTAGGTCATGTGGTCCTCACATAGTGGAAGTGTCTGGGGTCCGGATACGACGGGCGGCGCTTCCTGCCCGCGCCAGACCCGGCCCCCCGGCATTCTTGCAAGGGGGACCGTGCACCACAAGCAGCCCGTGCCTTCGCGCGCTGCACCTGCCGTACCGGGTCCACGATCCACCTGCCATAGAATGCGCAATCAAACTTCAAACGCGCATCAAACTCCATGACCGCAGGACTCTGCCGTTCCCACCGCCATGGGGTTCTCCGCATTCCGGCGCTGGCAGCGTTGTTGCTGGTGGCGGGGATGGCCTGCGGCGGCGAGCCGGCCGCCCCGCGTGAACTCCCTCCGGACGTCCAGGCCGATGTCACCGCGATCGCCGGGCACCTGGCGCAGGTGAGCGACACCTCGCCGGCCCTGTCATGCGACAAGGCCGTGGAGAACGCCCGCTGGGGCGTGGAGACCATGCTGGAGGTCGGCGAGAAGAACCTGCGCGCCGGCTACATGAGCCAGCCCGCCTACGATGCGGCCATCCCGGCGCTGAAGCGCCTGCTGGCTGCACTGGCCGCGGAAGACTGCGCGGCCGCCACCGGCGCGCGGCGCGACTTCTACCAGTGCATGTCCAGCGACTACAACCACGTCTACGCATGCGGCAAGGCCCATCCCTTCGATCCGTGATGGGCGCGTGGTTGACCATCCGCGAGGCGCGGGCCACCCTTCCAGCATGAACATCCAACCCTCACTGGCAAAAGCGCCGACGGCGCTGCATGCATCGCGGCAGGACGACTGATGGCGGCGCTGCGACTTCCCGACTGGTTGCAGGAATGGGCGAGCCTCGCGATTCCCGTCGCGCAGGCGCTCGGGATCCTGCTCGCCGCCTGGCTGCTGTTGCGCCTGCTGCGCATCGTGGTGCGCCGGATCTGCGATCACTACCGGTTGCCCGCGCAGGTCGCCGTCAGCGCGCGCCGGTTGCTCGGCGTGCTGCTCTACGTTTCGGCCTTCATGCTCGCATTGGGGCGGCTCGGCGTATCGGGCAGCGTGCTGTGGACCGCGCTGACAGGCTTCACCGCCGTCGCCGCCGTCGCGTTCTTCGCTGCGTGGAGCGTGCTGTCCAACATCTTCTGCAGTGTGCTGATCCTGACCACGCGTCCGTTCCGCGTGCACGACCACATCGAAGTGCTGGAGAACGGCGACAAGCCCGGCCTGCGCGGGCGCGTGATCGACATCAATCTGCTTTACACCACCTTGCTGGAAGAAGACGCGCTGCGCGGCGACACCGTGCTGCAGATCCCCAACAGCCACTTCTTCCAGCGCACCACGCGGCGCTGGCGGTCGGGTTCGCCGCCCGCGACCACCTCGCCCGAATAGTCCACCAGCGCGGGCGCCCGACTAGGCAGCGGCCAGTGCGCGTACACGGCCAGGGGCGAGACCAGGCGACGCTCGCGGATCCAGCACGAACACATTCACCGCCCCGATGAGTTCGCGCGCCTGATCTTCCATCGAGCGGGCGGCGGCCGATGCCTCTTCCACCAGCGCGGCGTTCTGCTGGGTGGTTTCGTCCATTTGCACGATGGCCTGGTTGACCTGCTCGATACCGGCACTCTGCTCCTGCGAAGCCGCCGAAATCTCCGCCATGATGTCGGTCACCCGCTGCACGGCGGTGACGATTTCGCCCATCGTCGCACCGGCCTGGTTCACCAGCGCCGAGCCATCGGCCACCTTGTCCACCGAGGTCTCGATCAGGCCCTTGATCTCCTTGGCGGCATTGGCGCTGCGCTGGGCCAGCGTACGCACTTCCGAGGCGACCACGGCGAACCCGCGGCCCTGCTCGCCGGCCCGCGCTGCTTCCACCGCCGCATTGAGGGCCAGGATGTTGGTCTGGAAGGCGATGCCGTCGATGACCGAGATGATCTCGGCGATCTTCCGGGAAGACTGCTCGATCTCGGTCATCGTCGTGACCACGCGTGCGACCGTCGTGCCGCCTTCCGATGCCACGCTGGCCGCGCCGATCGCCAACTGGTTCGCCTGGCGTGCGGATTCGGCGTTCTGTCGCACCGTGGAGGTCAGTTCTTCCATCGAAGCGGCGGTTTCTTCCAGATTGGCCGCCTGCTGCTCGGTGCGGCGCGACAGGTCGCTGTTGCCCGCGGCGATCTCGCCCGCCGCCGTGTTGATCGACGATGACGCGCCCTGAATCTGGCGCACGATGGTGCGCAGTTGCGCCACGGTGGCATTGGCATCGTCCCGCATGGTGGCGAACACGCCGTGGAAGTCGCCTTCCATGCGCGCCGTCAGGTCGCCGCGCGCGATGGCCTGCAGCAGCGACGAGACATCCGCCAGGTTGCCATCCGTGGTTTCCATCAGGCGGTTCAGGCCGTCCACCATGTCGCGGAAATCGTGCCGGTATCGCTGCGTGTCGCCGCGACGGCTGAAGTCGCCCGACGCCGCCGCCAGTGCCAGCTGCCTGATTTCGGCGTTGATCGCAGAGAGATTCGCCTTGGTGGTGCGCATGGCGTCCGTCAATGCGGCTTTCTCACCGGGCAGCGCCTCCATGTCGATGGACAGGTCGCCGACCGCGTAGCACTGCATGATCTCCACCAGCCGCTGCATCACCGCGATGTGCGACGCCACCAGCGCGTTGGTGTCGCGCACCATGCGCCCGTACTCGCCGGGGAAGCGCGAATCGTCCATGCGGAAGCTGATCCTGCCTTCGTCATGGCGCAACGCCATTTCGCCCTGCTCGGCGATGACGCCCTGCAGGGTCGCGGTCATGTCGGCCATCGCCATGCCCAGCTGGCCGATCTCGTCGCCACTGCGCACATCGACCCGCTTGTCCAGGCGCCCGGCCGCGACCGCCCGCGCGGCAGCGGCGGCCTCGACCACGGGACGGATCACCGACCGCCGAATCCACCACGCCAGTACAAGCACCAGCACGATCGCCGCCACCACCGACAAGGCCGCGCACCCCACCAGCATGCGGCGCGCGTCCTGCGAGCGCGCCACCACCGCCGCATCGGCAATCGTCTTGGTGCGCGCCACCAGGGCTTCGAGCGTTTCGCCCAACTGGCGGTCCATGCCCTTCACCAGGCGATCGCCTTCCTGCGTGTCGTAGCCCCCTGCCGCGAACTGCACCAGTGCGGCGCGGTAGTTGCCTTCCAACGCGTGATGCTGGGTGGCGAAATCGGCCGCCAGCCTGCGCGCCTGCGGATCGGCGATCCCGCTGGCCAGGGTCTTCGCCAGGGCGGCCACCTCGCGTCCCTTCCTATCGAAGGCGCCGACGTACTTCGCCCGCTGCTCCTCGTCGTGCCCGCGGATGAGGATGTTCTTCCACTCCTGCACCTGCACGCGGAAGTCGCGGCTCAGGCGCTCACCCTCCGCGGCCTGGGCCACCTCTTCGGGCACCTCGGTGGAAAGACTGAGCCATGCCGAACTCAGGCCGGCCAGCGCGCACAACAGGATGACGGCAAGCCCCAGGGTCAGGGCGCCCAGCAGCTTGGTCTGCAGGCTGAGGGGTCGGGAAGCGGAATAGGACGACATGGCAGTACGACGTTGGGAAGGAATGCACCTTCCTTAGCGGCGCGCGGCACGGCGAATTGACGCGCCGCCGCCCTGCATTCCGCAATCCACGACCGCCATCTCTTTGTTTCAGTTTGATGACATCCATGTTGCCGCACGACGGCGCGCGTAGCTCAGCGCGACGGCTCGCAGGCGAGCGCCGTCGCCTCGGCACGGGCGGTATGCCGCGCCCATGCATAGACCAGCAGGCCCACCACGGCGGTCGCCGCACCGACGTAGCCGGTCGATGTCCAGCCCAGGCCGGCGGTGATCGCCATGCCGCCCAGCCAGGGGCCGAGTGCGTTCGCGGTATTGAAGGCCGCGTGGTGTGACGCGGCGGCAAGCGTCTGCGCATCGCCCGCCACGTCCATCAGGTGCGACTGCAGGATCGGCCCCAGCGCGCCCATCAGGCCGATGGCGACGGTGGCCAGCAGGATCGTCGGCAACGTGGTCGCCAACCATGGAAACAGCAGCAGCGCCATGATCGCCCACGCCAGCACCATCCACGCACCGCGCAGCTGGAAACGGTCGAACAGCCAGCCACCGACGAAGTTGCCGATCACGCCGCCCACGCCGAAACCGGCCAGGCCCAGCGGGATCCAGGCCGGCGATACGCGCGTCACGTCCAGCATCGTCGGCGCGAGGTAACTGAAGACGCAGAACATGCCTGCGAAACCGATCGCGCCGATGCCCAGCGCCTGCCAGACCGGCACGCGGTTGAAGGCACGCAGCTCATCCAGTGGCCTGGCCTTCGGACCATCGATGCCGACCGGCAGCCAGACCGCCAGCAGCACGCCGGTCACCAGTGCGATGATCGCGACGAAGGCGAACACCCAGCGCCAGTCGATCACCTGGCCCAGCCAGGTCGCCAGCGGATTGCCGATCAGGATGGCCAACGTCAGGCCCAGCATCACCAGGCTGATCGCACGACCACGCTTGTTGGGCGGGCTGATCGCCACCGCCGTCAGTGCGGCCACGCCGAAGTACGCGCCATGCGGCAGCCCCGCGATGAAGCGGAACACCAGCAGGCTTTCGTAGGTCGGCCCGAGCGCGCTGGCCAGGTTGCCCAGCGCATAGAAGCCCATCAGGGCGAGCAGCAGCGTCTTGCGCTTCCAGCCCGCACCGAGGATGGCCAGCAGCGGCGCGCCCACCACCACGCCCAGCGCGTAGGCGCTGATCAGGTGGCCGACCTGCGGCTCGGTCACGCCGAGCGAGGCCACCATGTTCGGCATCAGCCCCATGCTGGCGAATTCGCTGGTGCCGATGGCGAAGCCCCCCAGCGTCAGCGCGAACAGGATCAGGCCGATCTGGCGCGCGGTGAGCTGGTCGGCGACGGAGGGGAAGGAGATCGGCGGCGTAACGTCCATGACGCATTATGCTGCGGCGCAGCAGTTGCAGTCGACCCCACGACTGGAACGCTGTCCGCTGTCCGCTGTCCGCTGTCCGCTATCCGCCGTCAGCCCCCGCACTGCCTCACTTGGCGACGAACTTCAGCGGTCCCGTGTACTGCGGCCAGGCGATCGAGGCGGGACCACGCGTGTTGAGCGCGGTTTCCGGCGTTTCGCCGGCCTCGGTCATGACGCGCGTCATCAGTGTGGGCATCCAGAAGTTGACCGCGAAGGTCGCGTCGCGACGGATCACCGGATTCACCGACAGCGTGGTGGTCTTGCCCGGCTCGATCCGGAACGCCACCACGTCCTCGTTCACGAACGCGCCCCGTTCCAGCACCTTCTTCACGCTGAAGGCGGTGGTCATCTCCAGGCCGATGCCGGTGACGCGGTAGTCGCCCGCCGGCAACGAAAGGGTCTCCTGCTGGCCATAGCGGGTCATGTGGTTGAGCGGGAAATCGATGAACTGCTTGTTGACCAGCGAGAACACCACCTGGCCATCGCGCACGCCCCATTCCAGCGCGCCGCTCTTCAGCTGCTCGTCCACCTTCTTCGGCAGTTCCTTCTCGCTGGTGAACGGCTTGACGTCCACCACCAACGTGCCGGTCTCCACCGCCGCTGCCTGCGGCGCCTGCTCCTGCGCCGACACGGACACCGCCACGCCCGCCTGCAGCAACAGGCCCATCATCAAGTTCCGCATGCAGTCCCCTTGGAGGCGCCCCCCGGCGCGCATGCGCCATTCCATCGCAGTCCGGTCAGGCGCGCAATCCTGCGGTTCGGCTCAGCGTTCCGCCACGCGGAACGGCAGGTTGGCGTATGCGGCATGGCCCTGCCCATCGAGCACGTCCACGAACAGCCGGTACGCACCGGGCTTGCCGGGGGCAGCGAAACGCACCCCGCCCTTGCCGTCGTCCTGCATCGCCAGCATCACCTGCGGCGGCACGTCCTCGCGATCGCCGCCGATGCTGGTGGCGGTGGTTTCATGCAGCACCGTCCAGCGATAG
Source organism: Pseudoxanthomonas sp. PXM03 (assembly GCF_014852005.1). Classification (GTDB taxonomy): domain Bacteria; phylum Pseudomonadota; class Gammaproteobacteria; order Xanthomonadales; family Xanthomonadaceae; genus Pseudoxanthomonas_A. The sequence goes on from NZ_JACVAU010000002.1 coordinate 987,233, forward strand.
CGCAGCGTATCGCCGTCGGTGTCGCGCGCATCGACCTGCGCGGTGTACTCCCTGCCCGGCTCCAGCGTGATGCTGTCGATGGCGCGCCGGCCGTCCAGCGTCAACGGCTGGACCGATGGCGCACGGTTGGACGGCCACGCGCCGGTCCAGACGTACTGCATCGCATCCACCGCCGGCGTGCTCTCCCCGCCCGGCAGGAACAGGCCGTACCACGTGGGCGTGCGCTCCTGCTTGTTGCCCCACAGGAACACATACGAACCCAGTCCCTGTTCCGTATCCGCCGCGATCACCTGTTCGTAGCGTTGTTGCAACAGCATCGCCTTGCGCGAGGCATCGTCCTCGATCGGCGCCTTCCACGCCGTCAGCGGGCTCTCCCAGTGGCCGGTCGGGCCCCATTCGGTGACCACGTACGGACCGGTCCAGCCGCTGGTCGCCAGCTTCTCCGGCAATGCGCCGATGTCGCCGTAAAGCTGGATGCCGATCAGGTCCAGCGACGGCGCGCGCGCTTTCAACAGGTCGATCAGCTTCCGGTCGAAACCGGCCAGCGTGGTCATCACCGGGTGGTGCGGGTCCTCGCGATGGATCATGTCCGCGATCTGCCCGACCGCATTCCACACCTTCGGGTTGCTGTAATGCAGGTTCAGTTCGTTGCCGACCACCCACATCAGCACGGCGGGATGGTCGCTGTAGAGGCCCACTTCCCGGCGGATGCGTTCGAGCTGTTCCGCTACCGCAGCATCGTTGTCGTAGTCGAAGCCATGGCGCTCGTTGCCCACCTCGATGCCCATCGCCACCTTCAGCCCGTTGCGCTGCGCGCGGTCCAGCATCGCGCGCACGTCGACGTGATCGGTTCCCGTGCTCCAGGTGCGGAAGCTGTTGCCGCCTCGCGCGGCCAGCGCCTCCTGACCGGCGCCGGCCATGCCGGCCCCTTTCACGTGGAAGGGCTGTCCGTCCACCAGCAATACGTATGCGCCCTCCTGCTGCACGATGCGGACCTGCGACGGCGCCGCGACTGCCCACGCGGGCACGGCCAAGGCAAGGATCGACACGAACAGGTGCTGCAGCATGCGGGCGTTCTCCGGCCATAAGGACGACGGGGCATCATGCCACGCAGCCCGTCGCGACACGGACGGGCGCTAGAATGCCGGCATGAATACCATCCTGATCCCCGTCTCCATCGGCGAACTGGCCGACAAACTCTCCATCCTCGAAATCAAGGCCGAGCGCATCGACGATGCCGGCAAGCGCGCGCACGTGCAGGTGGAGCTGGATGGCCTGAACGCCCTGTGGAGCGGGCTGGCGGCCGCGCAGCCGGAACTGGCGGGCCTGAAGGTGGACCTGCGCACCATCAACGAATTGATGTGGGACGTGCAGGACGCCTTGCGCGCCAAGGAAGCGGCGCAGGCCTTCGACGCCGACTTCATCGCACTGGCGCGCGCGGTGGCGCAGCACAACGGCAAGCGCATCGAAGTGAAGAACACGATCAACCGCCTGGCCGGCTCGCGCTTCATCGAAGAGAAGCAGTACCAGGCCTGACGGCAGCGCTCACGCCGCGCCGTGGCGTTCGCGGATCACCTGCAGGCGTTCGCGGTAGTACAGCGCATCGGCGGCGATCTTCGGCGGGTTGTCCGCCAGCCACTCCAGCGCGTCGCGCAGGATCGCCGCCGTGTCGGCTTCGGGGGCTTCCAGCGCGGTGTCCACGCGGTCCAGCTGCAGGATGACGTCTTCGCGGGTGGTCTGTGCCATGGCCATGCTCCTCCGGGATGGGTCACAGCGTAGGACGGCGCGCGTCATCACCACGTCATGGCGTGCCCTGCGCGCGTCCGCAGAGGCCGGTTCCCTCGCCTCTGCCGTCCGGCTCACGCCCTGAGACACGAATCCTGATCATGTCCCGATTGATCCGGAGTCCTGTCCCATGTGCGGCTACTGCACGGAACACAGCGCGTTCGCCGCGCACCTGGTGGCGCTGGAAGCGCGCGTACCGCTTGCGCCCGATCCCCTCCTCCTTCCCGTCCACCTGCAGGAAGCCACCGACTGGCAGCAGACCTGGTTGCGCGCGGCGGCGCCGGACGATCCCGTCGCCGCCATCGTGATGCTGTGTCGCGCGTGGACCGACCGGCTGGACGGGAAGACCGGGACGCCGCTGCGCGATGTCCTGGGACCTGCGTTGCACGAGCGCCTGCAGCAATGGCTCGCCGCGTGCGACCTGCCCGATACCTGGGCGTGGCTCCGGCACACGGAGGGCGAACCGCCCCATCCCCTGCCCCTCGACGACGCACGCGATGCGCTGGACGCGTACCTGGCCGGCTGGCTGCTCGTGCAGGAAGGAACGTCTCCGGCATGGGACGAAGCCCTGCTGCACGAACGACTGCCGCAACTCTCGGTGGCACTGGACATCCTCCGGCGTGATGCGCCCGACGACGACCGCATCCATCGGCTCGCATTCTCTTCGCCCAGCACCGGATCGCCCTTCAGTGCCATCGACCTGTGGCTGCAACGTCGCGCCGTGCGTGCACTGGTCGCACGCCGGGGCATGGCATCCATCGCCACGCTGGTGGACCGTCTGCGCAGCCCCACCCTTCTTGCCGCCGTGCTGCACGGCGAGATGGACCCCCATGATCTTCTGCATCTGCAAGCCGCACTGCAGGGCCATCCGGACACCGGATCGGAAGGCGCGGACAACCTGCATGCGGCGGTTGCCCTGCTGTTGGAATCGGGAATGGCTGTGCAGTAAGGGCGCCACATGCGACGCGTACCACTGCGCCTGATCATGCCGATGGAATGGAGAACCTGACGCAAGCGTAAGCTATCCACCGCACGTCGCCGGAGTTCCACCATGGCTCTCATCCCGTCCCTGCCGGGCATCGACCTTCCGCTCATCCAGGCGCCCATGGCGGGCGTGCAGGATGAAGCGCTCGCACTGGCCGTGGCCCACGCGGGCGGCCTCGGTTCGCTGCCATGCGCGCTGCTCGGCGCAACGCAGCTGGAAGCGGCCCTGCAGACGTTCGCCACGCTGGACCGCCCCATCAACCTCAACTTCTTCTGTCACGCGATGGCGGATCCCGACCCGGCGGATGAGCAGCGATGGCGGAACGCGCTCGCGCCGTACTTCGACGCGTTCGGCGTCGAACCTCCGCCGCCCTCCACGGCCGGTGCACGCCGGCCCATCGATGCGGCCACCGTAGATCTGCTGGAACCGTTCCAGCCGAAAGTCCTCAGCTTCCACTTCGGCCTGCCCGACGACGCCCTGCTGGCGCGCATGAAGGCGTGGGGCGCACGGGTGATGGCGTCCGCCACCACGGTGGAGGAAGGCCGCTGGCTGCAGCAACGCGGTGTCGACCTGGTGATCGCGCAGGGGATCGAAGCGGGCGGCCATCGCGGGCATTTCCTTGCCGACGACCTCTCCGCGCAACCGACCACCCTCGACCTCGTCACCGCGCTGACGAAGGTACTGACGGTGCCGGTCATCGCGGCCGGCGGCGTCGGCGACCGGACCGATGTGCAGCGGCTGCTGGCGGCAGGCGCCAGCGCGGTGCAGGCCGGCACCGCCTATCTGTTGTGCCCGGAAGCCACCACGTCGGCCGTGCATCGCGCCGCGCTCCAGCAGGAGGATCGCGACAGCGCGATCACCAACCTGTTCAGTGGCCGCCCCGCGCGCGGCCTGGTCAATCGCCTGATGCGCGACCTCGGCGCGATCTCCACGCTGCCGCCCGCCTTCCCCTGGGCATCGCAGGCCCTCGCCCCCCTGCGTGCGGCGGCGGAAGCGCGCGGGCGGGATGACTTCTCGCCGCTGTGGTCAGGCACGCGTCCCGGCCGGTTCCCCGGCGTGGGCGCTGCGGCGGTGACGCGGGCGTTGATGGGGATGGACTGAGGGGTGCCGCAGGCGGGGCGACCCGACCTCCCACCTGCATCGGCCTGCCTCAATGACGGTGGGTGTGGAACGGGATCGCGGTGCACCGCCAGTACGGGATCAGCTTGCTGCGGACGCCCTTGAACGAAGACACATCGAAGCGCCGGGTGGCAAAGGTGCCGGTGGGCGTGTGGCGCAGCATGATCTCCACCTCGCGCGCATTTTCCAGCGCGTGCATCAGGTTCTCATCGCTGTACCAGACCTCCCAGTTGATCGCGATGGCATGGTCGCGACCCGGTGAGCCCTGCACATCGAAGCGACCGGGGAAGGGTTTGCCATCCAGCATCACACGCACGGCGTCGGTGTCCCAGGTGCGTGGACGGGTGCGATCCTTGAGCTCGTCACGGAACTGCAGGCTGGAAGTCATCAGGTCCGACAATGCACGGTGGTCGGGGGGACGCAGGTCGTGCGACTCATCCGAGGCAGCGTGACTGAAGGAAATGCCGAGGGTGAAGGTCTCGTTCGGCCCGGCATTGGGCGACGCGATGGAATAGCGCGCGGTCCCCACGATGACGCCACCCAGTTCACTCTGGTGCCAGCCTTCGATCTCGGTATCCGGCAGCACCGGCTTCGTGCACTGCTGCGACCAGGCGGTGGCAGGCAGCACGGCGAACAGAAGGGCCAGCCAGCCCGGATATCTGGACATCGAATTCCCCTGGTGGATGGGCGCCCTCCCCAGGGCGCGACAGGGCTACTAAAGCACGCTTCCGGCGAAGGCGCCATCGTGGCGGAGGGCATGCGCGTGCATCGCATGGGAACCGTCAGAAACGCGCAGGAAACGTCCTGACACTCCACTCCGCGTTTTTCTCGTCCAGCGTCGCTGCCAGCAGGGTCTCACCATCCGTGCGCACGTTGACCAGACCGTAGACCAGGCCCGACACCACGTAGGCCCCCCGCGCCTTGCGGGATCCCTTCTTCGGGCGCAGATCGCCCGCCTTGGTGGTGCGGTAATGCAGCGTGGTGCGGGCAAGATCGTCGCCCTCGACGGCCGCACCGCCGGGCACCTCGATCCTGTCCAGTTTGCCGACCGCATAGGAGCGGGCGAGTTCGGTGGAGTACACCAGCGGCGTCACGATCTCGTCCTTGACCACCGTCAGGTGGCCCGTCGCGCCGCTGGCGGCCACGATGGCCGGCCGCGGGTGATCGTGTCCCTCTGCGTCCCCCGATGAAATGATGGTCGCCGAGGGCGCCATCGCCTGGAGGAAGGCCAGCGACACATCCGCGCTTCCATGGTGGCAGGCCTTGGCCACGTCGCACTGCAGTTCCAGCAGGCTGCCGGCCATCGCATGCAGGATGTCCTGCTGCGCGCCCTTGTTCAGATCGCCCGTCAACAGGGTGCGCGTGCGCCCGTAGTCGACGCGCAGCAGGATGCTGTGGCCGTTGGTGTTCAGCTCGCTCCGGCCAAGGTTGCGCAGCGCCGCGCGTCCCTGCACCTCGGCCTCGATGGGGGCCAGCACGCGGATGGACACGTCGCCGGCATCGGGATCGAAGCCGGGGAGCCAGGGCGTCTCGTCGCTGAGCCTGGCGAATTCGCAATGGCCGCCCTCCGCGGTGGTGGTATCGGCCACGCGCTGGATGAACTTCGCCCACTCGCCCTGCAACGGCCGGGTGCTTGCGGCATCCAGGCCCTGCAGCGCGGAACCGCGGTCATCCAGCAGGTCGACCAGGTATCGTTCGCCGTCGTGTTCCACCACCTCGCCGAGCGAGCGCTTCCCGCCCAGCGTCCACCACGAAACACCGGCGTGATAGAAGCGGTCGACGTGGATGGCCTCGGCATCCAGTTCCTCGGTCACGTCGACGCCCAGCAGATCGGAAAGGCCGCCGTAGTGGTCCTCGTCGTTGTGGGACGAGATCAGGGCGTCCAGCTCCACGCTCGACAGCCCGTAATCCTTCACGAACTTCCAGTCGATGAAATCCGCCGCCGATTTTCCGCTGGGCTGCTTGTCGCGCGGAAATCCCCCGTCGATGAGGATGTGCTGGAAGGAGGGAGTCTTCACCAGCACGCCATCGCCCTGCCCCACATCGATGAAGTAGAACTCCAGCAGCGATGTGCCATCGAGCGCGGAGGCCAGCACCCATCCCGTCCTGCCGCGCGCAGTGACCTTGCGCCGGTTGCCGGTGCCCGGCGCGCCTTCGAATTTCACCCCGTCGCCCCACAGCAGATACGCGAAGGCCTTCCCTTCCTCGGCCGCGTCGTACATCGGCACGGGCTTCCTGGATCCAACGAACGCGTCGAACGGATTGTCGATCATGGGGTTCCTCACGGGACCGTGGCGAAGGAGGGACGCGACCCGGGCAATGGCCATGTTCGCGCTCCTCCATGCCAACGCCATGACCATGCACACAAGGTCATCCATCGGTCGGGCGGCTTCGCTCGAAGCATCCCGGGTGTCGGCGCATCCCTGCAGGCGGGCTTGAGCCCGCCCTACGCCGGCGTGCGCAGGCCGCGGATTCCGAACCAGACCAGGACCAGGGCCAACGAGAGGAAGGTCGAGGCGATCGCGGCTTCGCCTCCCGCCAGCGGTAGTCCCAGCGCGCGCGTGGGCAGGGAGGCATCGTAGAGACTGACGGTGGCGAGCACCGCTCCGCCGATGATGAGCAGGGTGGATCGTCGTTTCTTCATGCGATTGCTCCGTTGCGGCCTGATGGCGGGGAGCAGGGTCGTGCGCGCGGCGGGGCACACGCAACCCGCGTGCGACCAAGCCACCGGAGATCCGACGAAACGGGGTATCGGATGACGGGCTTCGCCCGCGTGGACCGGCTGCGGAAGTGGTAGCGTGGCAGCCGCAACGCTGCAGGCCGTCATCCGGGGGGATGCCACGATGAAACTGTTCTTGCCGGGTCCGATGACACTGCTGCTCTCCCTGCTGATCAGCATGGTGCTGTTGCGATCGGACACCCTGCGGGCGGTGCAGGCGTCCGGCGTGCGCGCACCTGCCGTTTCCCACGGGGTGGCCCGATGGAAGGCGCCGCGCGTTGCCGATGCGACCCAGACGCCCCCCGTGCATCACATCCAGGCAGGCGGGACGACAGCCCCGCCTGGGGTGGCGGCGCCGTCGTCGCAGACCGACCCGTTCGCGCCGGTGTACCTCGTGACCTCGCGCGACACCTGGCAGGGGATCCGCGGCCTGGCCCGTGATGCGGTCGCGCGGCGCGACAGCACCGGCACGCCGCTGGTGATTTCCGAAACCCGGGCCGATCGCCTCGGCGAGATCAGCCGCTACGTGCATGTCAGCGAGCGCCGCTGCGGCGGCTATTTCGCATTCCCCAGCCGCGCGCAGGCCGAGGCCTTCGTCAGTGCGGATCGCGCGAAGCAGGCGATGACGAAATCGCTGGCCGCCGGCTACACGCTCGACAACCAGGCCACCGTGAGCCGCTGGTTGCCGCAGGTGCAGGAACAGCGCCTCTACGACACCATCAACCACCTCTCCAGCTATCGCAACCGCTACTTCGCCAGCAGCCACGGCAAGACATCGGCCGAATGGATCCGGGCCCACTGGCAATCGCTCGCCGCCGGCCGCGATGATGTCACCACCGAACTGTTCACCGCCTGCACGAACTGCAGCACGCAGCCTTCGGTCATCCTCACCATTCAGGGCCGGGACCTGCCCGACGACGTCGTCGTACTGGGCGCGCACCTGGACTCGATCAACGGCAGCAATCCCTACGATCCCAACCAGCATGCGCCGGGCGCCGACGATGATGCGTCGGGCATCGCCACGCTCACCGAGACGCTGCGCATCGCACTGGCCGACGGCTGGCAGCCGCGGCGCACGGTGAAGTTCATGGGGTATGCCGCCGAGGAAGTCGGCCTGCGCGGCTCCAACGCCATCGCGCAGTCGTTCCGCGCCAGCGGTGTCAACGTGGTCAGCGTGCTGCAGGTGGACATGACCAACTACAAGTCGGGCGCGGTGACGGACATGAAGCTGATCAGCGACTACTCCAGCACCGAGCTGAAGAACTTCTTCATCTCCCTGTTCGATACCTACCTGGCGCCGATGGGCCTGACGCGCAGCAGCGTGGCCTGTGGTTACGCGTGCTCCGACCATGCGTCATGGACGAACGCCGGCTATCCCGCGGCGATGATGTTCGAGGCCGGCGGGCCGAACGGCAGCTTCCCCTACATCCACACGCCCCAGGACACGCTGGCGACGATGGGGGAATCGGCGCAGCACAGCGTCAAGTTCACGCAGTTCGCCCTGGCCTATCTCGGCGAGACCGCCAAGACACGCGGGAAGGTCACCGGCGGGCCGGCGCAGGTGTTGCCGGTGCAGTGAGCGGCAGGGTGGGCCCTGGCCCACCGTGCGAGGTATATGGATGGCGTGCGAAGGCGGGCTTGCGCCCACCCTGCGCGCAACGCTTGGAGACCAAGATGAGACACGCATTCGCGAACATCGCCTTCACCCCCGCGGTACGCGACGTGCAGGCACGCGACGGCAGCCGCGCGCAGTACGCGCGAGCCTTCGAATCCGGCGACGAGGTACGCAATGCCGAACTCGGGGCCGACGAAGCCGCCTTCATCCACGCGCAGCGCAGCTTCTACATGGCGACCGTGTCGGAAACCGGCTGGCCGTACGTGCAGCATCGCGGCGGCGCACCGGGTTTCCTGCGCGTGGTCGATGCGAAGACGCTGTCGTTCGCGGACCTGCCCGGCAACCGGCAATTCATCAGCGTGGGCAACGTGGCACAGGACGATCGCGTGGCGTTGATCCTGATGGATTACACGCACCGGCAGCGGCTGAAGCTGCTGGGCCGATTGAGCGTGGAGGAGTCACCGGGCGCGGGACGTACCGAGCGCACGATGACGATCCACGTGGAAGCCTTCGACTGGAACTGTCCGAAGTACATCCCGGTGCGCTTCGAAGCGGAAGATGTGCAGCGTGCGCTGGAGGAGCGGGACCGGCGCATTGCGGAACTGGAGGCGCAGTTGGGCGAGTTGCGCCGAACGCCGTAGGGTTTGTCCAGCGCCTGCATCGCTGCGTAGGGTGGGCCCTGGCACATCGTCTGGATGAGCGGACACCATGCGATGGTGGGCTGAAGCCCACCCTACGCGATGCGCGTTTCCGCGCTGTGCGGATCAGGTGCCCAGCAGCTCCACGTCGAACTTCAGGGTGGCGTTGGGCGGGATGACGCCGCCGGCGCCGCGCGCGCCGTAGCCGAGGGTGGCGGGGATGATGAGGGTGCGCTGGCCTCCCACCTTCATGCCCTGCACGCCTTCGTCCCAGCCCTTGATGACCATGCCGCCGCCGAGGGGAAAGATGAAGGGTTCGCCGCGGTCCTTGCTGGAATCGAACTTGGCGCCCTGTTCGCCGTTTTCGTAGAGCCAGCCGGTGTAGTGCACGGTGACGTTGCTGCCGGGCTTGGCCTCGACGCCGCTGCCGACGACGGTGTCTTCGAACTGCAGGCCGGAGGCGGTGGTGGTGAATGCCATGTGGGGTTCCTTGTAGGGTTCGAGATTCTTGGGGTTCGTAGTTTATCGCTCATGCGGCCGAGCGCAGTCGCGGAGCCCGGGTAACGCCGAAGGCCGCACCCGGGTGCGCCGCGCTTAGCCGGGCTACGCAGCGCTCATGCGGAGAAGGCCTCCACCCGCACGGAATCCCGATTTGTCGATGGGAAGGAGGGCGTAAGCCCATACCCTACCTGCCTGTCGGACGCTACTGCTGAGGTCGCGACTTGACCTGCAGATATTGACGCTTGTCGCCGGTTCTCTGTCCTTTGGGATCCACGTTGGCGCACACCCGGTCACCGCAGATGACAACATCGGATGCGTAGTAGGCCTGGAGGACGGGAATGGCCTCTTCGTACCGCACGAGCTCCTCTTTGACACTGGCGAGTTCGCGGCGGTAGTAGCCCAATACGGCCCAGCAGACGAGCAGCACCAGCAGCAGGATCGACGCGGCGGTGGCGAACCACATGCAGACCGTCTTGCTGGCCCCCTGCAGGCGCGCGGATGTGGCCGACACGGCGCGGTCATATTCTCTGGCGACGGGCGATACCGCGTCCTTGGCTTCTGTGGCGATCTGGGCGCCAGCGCCTCTGACGATCCCCGCCACGTCCTGGCGGAACTGGCCGACTTGTTGCTGCAACGCCTGGATCTGCTGAGTAAACGAAGCGCTCATACTCGCTTCGCGTTGAGCAATCTCCGCGCGCAGCATCAAGATGGCCTTGATGGCGTTCTCTGCTTCTCCGTTGTTCATCCTTGTACCCCCGTGTGTCCTTGGTGTGCTCTACATACGCATGACGGCGTCCTGACGCCCCTGGAGTTGTTGCTGCTCCAGCAGCCGCTGTTGCGCCAGCAGCTGGTCACCCATCTCTGCCATGCGCTGCCCTTCTGGAGATCGGGAGAACTCCACCGCAACGCGGTCAAGTTCCCTGCTGTCGCCCGCCAATAGCGCCGCATACGCTCTGTCGACATAGGCATCATCGAAGCGGCCGAGCGTCTGGTGGCGATGATCCTGATCACCGTCGATCTCTGGCGCAGCGACTGGGACGGGCGGCGTAGCGTCGCCTGGCCTGCGATCCTCCAAGCTCGCTCGCGAGGGGCTTGGGTCATCAGGGCGCAGCCCGCCTGCCGGCTCGTGTGCGACGCGACCCTCTGGCCCGGTCAAGGTGATCCCTAGTTGGCCGCTCCGGAAATGCTCGATCACTACCGGCTCGCGTCGCGCCTGGTCCTGGGCCAACGTGTCGGTCACGGTGAGAGTGTCGCCCTGTAGGGCGTAGGCGAAGCGTCCATCTTCGCTGCGATAGGTACTGGCAGGATCCGACTCGGCGCGAGCGCCCCCCGTCAGCGCCTGCCCGCCCCAGCGCACCTCACCCACGCCGTCGCTGTCCCGCACGGTGTCGCCGGGGCCGGCGACGTACGTGTCGCGACCCTCGCCACCCTCCATCCGGTCGCGGCCCTGCCCGCCGATCAGGATGTCGTCGCCGCGATGGGCACGCAGCGTGTCGTTGCCGCCTTCGCCGATCAGCAGGTCGTTGCTCGCGATCTCCTGTGGATTCTGCCCGTGCGACATACGCCGCGAATCGACGGTTGCAGCGTGGTCCTGGTCAAGCTCTTCCGTCGTGGTGCTGTGCTGCTCACGCCTCAATGCGGCGTTACGACTATTGACGCGGTCACTGTTGGTATCTGTAGGGTATTCGAGGTTGACCTCACCACGATCGCGCAAGTCTCTGCCGGGATCGAGGTAAATGCGCCCCGCATTGAAACTGGCGTCGGTCAGCCTATCGGCCAGATCCGGATGTTCCTGTCGAAGCTCTCGTAGAAGCGCAGTGCGAGCCGGTCCGAGCGCATCCGCTATGTTCGGAACACTTCCGTACTCATCGACAAGCGCGGGATAATCGCGATTCGCCTGTGCGATGCGATCCCGCCGGGCGGCTTCACCGTCAACCGTTACCCCGAAACCACGCTCCACGCGGTCGATCTCGTCGCGATGGAGTTGATACATGCGGTAGACGTTACGAGCTTCGCCAGGTGTGACGTTGCCAGGGTCGTCATACAAGCCGAACACCTGCGCCTCGGCAAACCGGCGCTTTCGAAGACCCGCTTCCGCCTCGCTGTTGCTTCCCCAGCAGTTATAGCGCATCTGGAACCACGCCTCTGCGCGATCGCCGTCGCGAACCGCGCCCATGATCGCGTGCTCCGGAACACCACTTCCGGGAATGCCACTGAGCATTCCCACGCCGCGATTGTAGGCAAGTGAAACGAGGGCAATCCGTTCATCAGAGAGTGGCATCTGCAGGCGGTTGGCCGGCCCCTCGTACTCCGCCATGGATGCCCGGAGCAACTGGTCGGACTCGGCTGCATTTAGCTGTCGCGTGAACGTCAGACCAACTCTGGTCCTGTCGCCGACTGAAGCGGCATCGATTGCAGCCAATGTTCGCCACTGCTGCTGGGTCAGCTCGATGCCACTCTCTCGCCAGATCGCAACATTGTTGTTCCGATTGAAGGTATAGCCCCAGCCTATTGTCGCGCGGTTATCACCGATGTCTTGTGCGTGCGGATGAAGGCCCTCGGACCCAACTATTACCATGCGGAGTTTGCGATCGTACTCCGCCTGGCCAACTTCCCTGTAATCCATGTGGTCACCTCAGCGATCTGGTTGTATGGTCGTCATCCATGCTTCAATCCTGTCTTCTTATCGGGATGCCACGGCAGTCGGTCTCCTGCTCATTGCCCGACGGAGCATTGCTCGACTTTGTCAGTACATCGTCTCCCGCGATGATGTCGATGTCCCGTTCGCTTCTACGAATGGTATCCCGCATCTTCCAATGCATGCAGCGACCATCAATGGTTGCCGCTACGAGATAGATACCGCCGCTACGCATGCTTTCGATGGTCAGGATGGCCGTATTGCCGATGACGATGCCATGAACAAGCCCGCCTTCGTCGATCTGGGAAAGCCGCGCTCTCGCGCCGAAGGATTCGCCGCTGATCTTGTCGCCTACTTGGGAAAGATCGACATTGAATCCGCCACAGTCCGCGCCCGGGTCGGTCTTGTCGCACCATTGCACTGACCAATTGCCATTGAAATCTGCTTTAACAGCCTGCGCAGGTGAGGTGGACGCACAACCACCCAATCCAGCGCACGACGTGATCAGGGCAAGCGCAGACGCTTGGATTGTGAATCTTGGGGTTGCCATGGGGTCCTCCTGACCTTGTCCTGACAGTCGGCAGTCTGCCAGAGACGGGTAAGTGCCACAGTAGTGTGCCCTGCCGGCGATGGTATTGATGCTGGGCACACACCTTGGGTGCGTTATGCCCTGAATCATGGTTCGTCAGACGGGATCTCATCCGGCCATCGACAGGGAAGCGCCTGTAGATCATGCAACGTCGATAGTGCGTGCTCTGATTTGTCTTCGCTCAGCACCCACTTTCCGCCGATGATGCTGTCCCCGGGCCACTCGCCTCGCGCCGCCGTGCCGATCACGCGCCATTGCAGGTGCTTGGGTGTAAGGGTTACGACAGCGACATTCTTCTCTCCGGTTCGCGCGTTGTCGATCACCAAGACGGCTGCATTGCCAACGACCGTGCCGAGCACCGAGCCCGGCTCGCCTTCCTCCAGCTTGGACAGCCTCGGCGTTGCGGCGAAGTGTTGGCCACAGATCCGCTCCCCACGTTGAACCAGATGCAGGTCGAACGTTCCACATGGGTCTTCCGGGTAGTTCCGGTCGCACCACTTTGCTGACCAAGCGCCGTTGAAATCCGCTTGAGGAGCCCGGATGGGTAGACGGGAGGCGCACGCGACCACGCCGGCACATAAGCCGACAACCAGACTCACGCGAAGACCGCGGCCTGCAAGTCGATTTCCATTCACCATGCATCTGCTCCCTGTCTGGTTTCGATGCGCTTCGATGGCGGATAGCTCTGTCGGCGCTGTACGGCCTGACCAGGCAGACGGCTTGGGCCGGCATCGGAAGCCTCCGTGTAACGCGCTCCCGGGTGCGCTGCGCTTACCCGGGCTACGTCCGACGGCGACCTGACACGAAAGGCGAGCCGAGGCTCGCCTTTCTTGCATCGTGCTGCACTCACACCGCCGGCTCAGGCTCCTGCCGACGCTTGCGGTTGAACCGGGCTCCCAGGGCTTCCTTCAGGGTGTCCAGGCCATCGCCTTGCCCGGCCACCTTGAGGTGGGCGTAGCCTTCGAGGGAGGCGACCATCAGGTCGCTGCCGAGGGCCATTTCGCTGTCGACCATGCGGTCGTACACGCGTTGCAGGCGGACGAGCAGTGGACGCAGGGTGTCGAGGGCGGCCAGGTCGGCGCGGTATTCGTCCACGTCGAAGTTGCGCGGCAGCACGTCGGCGTGTTTGCCCAGGGTGATGACGGCCTGGCGGCAGAAGGCTTCGGACTTGTCGCCCATCTTGGTGAGTTCGCGGCGCTCGTCTGGGGTCAGGCCGATCAGGCCGGTGAGGCGCTGCTCCAGGGTGGTGATGGCGTCTTCGGCGGCGACTATGTCTTCGCCGGTGAGGCGCAGGGAGATGCGGTTCTGGGTCATGTTCACTCCATTGATCACATTGAAAGGACACGTCGGCGTTCATCGCCGACGACCGCAGCCTAGCGCGCATACGTTCGCAAAACCTCTCACATATGCAGGGCGCTCTCGGAATGAGATGGAGCCCGGAATGCCAACGATGGAGCGCGGAAAGCGATCGATGGCATTCGGAATGTGAGGTCTGGAGCTCGAAGCCTTGCAGATGGCTTTCGGAAAGCCAGGGCATGGCTTTCGGAGTGCCATCGATGGGTCTTTGAAAGCGATCGATGGCTTTCAATGTGAGAGCGACGGGGCTCGGAATGCCATCGATGGGTTTGGGAGAGCGATCGATGGCCTTCGGAAAGCCATCGATGGCATGGGGGAGCCCGGCGCTTGGGATTCGGAGCTCGATCGATGGGGCTCGGAGCTCCATCGATGGGGCTCGATGTGAGAGCGATGGGGCTCGGAATGCCATCTCATGCGTAGGGTGGGACTTGGCCTCCCGTGCGCGTCACGTGCGGCGGGGTGCGAACCAGCGACGGACGGAAGGCAGGAAGAGCATCGCCGCGACGGCGATACGCAGGAAGGAGGCCAGCGTAGCCATCCATTGCGCGCCCCATATGCCGCGCCGTAGCAGCGTCAGCAGGACGAAGGCGGAAATCACCGTGGTCATCACCAACCACACTCTCGCCCACTGCCATCGACGCCACAGCGCGAAGCACATGGCGACGCAGTAAGCGCCATTGATCGAGGCTACCGGAAGGAACAGTCCAATCTCACCGGATGAACCTCGCCAGAGCGAAAGCACTTCAAGCACGTAGTGCGCCAGGTAGCACGCCAGCGTGGCTCGCAATGCGGGGGGCATCGCAGGGCTGCCGGGTGATGGAAACGTCGCGGTTGGCGCTTGGTACGGATTGGATGATTCGCTCATCCTGCCACCGTTTGCGATCCCGCTTTCATCTTCAGCGCTTCGGACAGCAGGGATTCGTAGAGTTGCAGGCGTATGCGCATCAGCGTGGCCAGGGTGATGATCAGCCACAGCAAGATCAGAAGGACTGCGACCAGCACTTCCCAGAGGGGCATGTCGAGAATGTCGCCGACGTTGCGCAGGAAGAGATAGACCGCCGCCATCGCCGGCAGAATGCCGAGTCGGTCAAGACCGCCCGCCAGCAGACTTATCTTCGCCATCAGTTGGCGCTGGGTCAGCGCGACCATCCTCTGGCATCCGCTCAAGGCGTGCACCGGCTGCTGGCACAGCCACGCGATGATCGCCTCAAATTCCGGACGATCATGGTCCAGTTGCTCCACCTGTTCCCGTCGCCAGTTCCACATGGTCATGCCCAGCGTCCAGACTTGCCGGACGAAAACCGGCAGCCATGCCACCACCATGATGGCGAAAGCGATCTGCACCAGGGTCAGCATCCAGGGCGCCGGCGGAAGGATGCGCACGAGGATCAGCGGAATGAGTGCAAGGACGCATCCGACACCGCCGACCATGTTGGCGATGCGGTAGAGCGGAGGGGTATTGAGGATGGCCGAGGGACCTTCTGGCAACTCTCGCAGGCGGCGCTCCAGTTCGGCGAAGCTCAGCGTGTCATTTGTTGGCATGCCACGGTTCCTTGTGGGGATGGTCAGCTGCGCGGAGGTATCACAGGCTCGTCGAAGCTCGTGCCGCAGCCGGCGCAGTAGTTCATGCGGCGGACGAAGCCGGAGGTACGCAGGTTGAGCCAGCTGGTGTAGCCGCCCACTGCGTCTTTGCAGCGCGGGCAGCGGATGCTGCGCGACAGGACCACACAAGCCAGATAACCCAGCATGAGCGCCAGGGCGGCGTGACTGTAGATCGCATGCTGAGTGACCTGATGCGTGACGATCAGCGCGAAGGTGGCGACCAGGCACGCCACGCCGATGCCGAGGTAGCGTGCTTTCCTCTTGCGCAGGTAGTCGCGGATGGTCATGGCACTCCCCAAGGCCCGATGGGACCGGACTATGCCATGGGAGCCCCATGCCGTCAGGCGGTGACGGCGGCGGCGATGCGGTCGGCGGTGTCGGCCAAGTGGGTGAAGCAGTGGGCCAGGCCGGTGCGGGGCAGCAGCAGGTCGTCGGGGTGTTCGGTTTCGGGGGTGCTGAGCTGGGCCAGCAGGTGCAGGTGGTCGCGCAGGGCCTGCAGTTCGGCGTGGGCCTCGGTGGGCAGGTGGTAGCCGGGGTCGGTGAGCATTGCATGCTTCATGGCGAATCCTTCCGCGTGCGGGGTGCAAGGCGTGCCTGCGGGCGCGGTATGCGCCCGCAGGGTGTCGGGAGGTTCGAAGCCGAGTACAGACGGCCGGGCGTATTTCCCTCGCGGGTGTTCTATTCCGCCACCCTCCCGACGCAGAGCAGATTGCGTCGGAAGCGCCCGGTGATTTGGGCATGAAAAACCCACCAGATTGTCGTAGGTGGGCACCGCTGTACTTCGGAGATTCGACGCTCCTTGGGAGCAAGTTTGCGTCGGGGATGGCGGGGTGTCTATTTACATTTGTTGGATGCAAACGCGCTGCGCCTTACGCATCGCACTCCGCCACACGCGGGCCATCCTTACGAACGTAGGTGGTGACGCTGCCAGTGTCCTCGTCGTGATTCTCCAGCACGTCCCGCTTGGGCCGGATCGTCAGCGTGATGGGGATGGCATAGCTCTTCGCATTGGCCAGCATCTCCAATCGATCGCCACGCACCCGGTAGACGAGTTCGGTGCTGCCCTTCGCGCTGATGACCTGGCCCGTGCCGTCAGGCGCGAAGTGCATGGCGTCCTTGGAGCTCTTGTCCGGGTTCTTGCAGAGGACCCAATCGCCGACCAGCCAACTGTTGGGGCCAGCGACGATATCGGCGGCGGCTGCCGGTGAGACGGAGGTGGTGCCCAGTAGGGCTGCGATGATGATGGCTATAGGTTTCACTAACGGTCTCTCAGTAGGTTTGTAGGGCGCGCCTTGGCCCACCTGTTTGCCCGCCATCCGCTACGGGAAGGGCGGGCTAAAGCCCACCCTACGCGCTAAAGGCCGCTCAAGAGGAGAGTAAACACAAGAAAGCCCGCACAATGCGGGCTTTCAGGGCAATAGAGAACGCTAGTGTGTGTCCTCCGCCGGATCATATCTGCTCTGATGCTCAATCAAGAACGTTCGGCGTTGGTATTACGAGAAATCCTTCCTTTGACACGAAAACGTGAGCCGCCAAAGGCTTGCTGTAAGCAGAGCTTCGTCTTACTTCCAGGAGCTACCCTCCACTGCACTGTCATTCTGCCTATTCGTAAGCGGGCGTCAACTCCCTTCTGGCCAACATTTGAGACAAATCGGTTACTCCGCCCCAATCAGCGAAAGAAATCCATGCATAACTCTCGGCGATCTTCGTCGCCTCTGCGTTGGTGCAATTCATTCCAAGAATCAACTTATGACTATGTTTTATCACTCCCAACTTGCTTGTGACATCAACATACGGACACGAAATGAAGTCAGTAAGAAGGATGGCGTCCGCCGCATCGATCATTGGATGAAATCCCTTGGAGAGGATCCGCCGCTCGATCTCCATGATCACCCTCAGCTTGAGCTGATCGAATCGAGCCCTGCGTCGACACAAGAACAGCGCAGCTATTAGAGAAAATGCGGAGAAACTTTCCAAATCTTTTGAAGAGCTCGACCCAAGATAGCTGTCTATGTCATCGACATCTATCCTGCGATCCTCTGTCAAAAGAAGATCAACCGCGCAGATATGATTTATTCTCGTAACTTCGTCCGCACCCGAAGCCAGTGATCCCATCGAATCATCCCTCAGGCCATCCAAGATCTGGCGCTCCAAGGGGGCACGTGCGCAATCGAGAGTTGACGCAAGCCCTATTGAGATCGAATAGATTGCAGCCAGCTTCAACGACGTGTTTGCACGCCTATCAGTTGAATAAAGAAACTGCGCAATCCGCAAGATAGCGGTAAGCCATGAGAGACGACCAACACTACCGCCCTTGAAGGCACGTTTCTCCTCTCCGAGCCTAAGGCTCACCTCTCCCAGCTTCCTCTTGACGACAGTGAGCGCGAACGACGCCACTCGCTCGTAAGGCAAGTCAAGCTCAACCGAGAGTCTGCGGACTCGCGATATTAGAGCGTTATGTGACCTTCCTATGGCACGAAGATCTAACCCGTGATCAACCTCTAGGACAAAACTCGTCTTTTCGAAGAATTCATCGATTGCACGCGCCACCTCATGCCTGGCGACGCTAACGCTAGACACAAATGGCCGCCTCAGGACCTCGCGCTTCTTATCATTAAGATGCAGATTCAGTTCTAGCAAAGACTTCCTGATGAGATCCTCAACGAAATCAAGATCCGAGACTTCATTGGCAAACACATAGTAGTCATCCACATACCTCCTTATGACATGGGAGCCGAGGGAGGCCGGCACACCCGAGCTAATCGCCCTATCTGCCGACTGGAGCACTATTTCTGCAAAGATGCGCGAGGACTCTGGACCCACCAGTATTCCGTGGGTTTCATCCCAGTTCCCATGCCTAATCGCCGCGTCGAAGCTACTTTCGAAGGTATGGTTCTGACGGGACAGGTGCTCCTTGGAGAACTGCTTTCCTCGCATGGCCCATTCGATGCTGTGGGTATAGAGAGACTCGAAGCAGCGCGCGACATCAAGCTTCAGCAAGTAGCTGTAGCGCCGCTCTAACTCCAAAAACTCATCACTCTCAAAGAACTTGTGAGCAAGCGAATAGTCTCGATAGCTGAAGTATGTTGATGCCCACTTACTTTGATCACGGAAGCCGACAGGATCTTCGTCTGCGGCCCTTGTGTCCTTCGGCGCCCTTTCAGCGTACCGTGGATCAACGTAGTGGGTCGCTACACGACTCGGATGCCTCAGAGAGATAGAGCTTCTATTGCAAACGTTACTGATGAACGAGTCGTACTCAAGGTATAGAAGACTTATCCGATGCTGACTTCTCGGGTGTGCCAAGCTCAAGCGGCGCTCAGAGCCGCCGTCTCGCTTGATATCAAACTTGAAGGGCCTAGTGGGCTTCGGAGACTTAGCCTCGCCAATGGGCCAGAGAAGCAGGCGCTCATGAAGCTTGCTGCCTGGCCTAGCTTTTCTTAATCCAAACGCGATGATCGCGAGATTCGCATTAGTGAAGTAGAGCGGCAGCTCGAAAGGAAGCGTATCCGTCAGCAAGGCTCGCTCTGCTGCCTTGATATCAATCCTCTTCTTGCTAGACATTTTCCCAGCACCCCCGCACCTCAAGCACACGAGCCTTAGTAAAGGAGGATTTGTGCTTGTTCTTATGCCCGTATACAAAAGAATGTCTGTTCAACTCCCTCCTCTGCATGTACGTGAACCCTTGGGATGCGGCCAAGATCCGGATTTTCGTCCTCAGAAACTTGTCCAACCCCTCCAAAGAACAGTCATGGAATTTGTGGGGGGCTGGAGGCTCTTGGTAGTGCTCGTAGGTATATGCAACCCCTGATGAGAGGCGAGACTGCTTCCGAGCTCTATCGACCGTCACGTTCGTAGTCAGATACCGAATACAGTCAACCAACAATAGAAAATTCTTGTACTTCTTGTAGTGGGCAATAGACAACGCCACTCTCTTCTTGGTTCTCTCAGCTTTGCCCTTGGCGATCATCGCGTAGCAGACGCTATTTTTCACATCCTTCCCGGTCGGGAATATCAGCCTGTACCCGAGATAGTCTATGTGGATCAGATTTCCGACCCCAAGATTGCACGCGCACCTTTGCTGACAGGGACAACTGCCAACCGAATGAGAACATTCAAAGGCGCATGAGCAGCCTGCGTCCACCACTTTGGACTTTGCAGCATTGAGCTGAAGGCCTTCACCGGCTATAGCTTGGGATATTTCATCCAAGAGTCCGCTGGCTGAGCGCGCCGCGAGGACAAGGATATCGTCGACGTAGCGTATGTAGACGTATACGCCAGGCATTCGAGACACCCGGTCATCCAGCCCACTCAGATAGAGCTCTGCGAGCGTGGAGGAGACGAGAATCCCCCTTGGCAAACCCTTTCTGTATTTGTTTCCACCGAATCTGCGAGCACGAGCAAAGAACTGCTCTAGAAGATGAATGGTCTGAGTAGATACTTTCGCGTCCTTTCGAAGCTTCTCAACGACCTTACGTGGCGTGATGTTCTCGAAACAGGACTTCAGATCTAGAGAAACGACCCCTTTAGGCGTCCATTCGGCGAGAGCGATAAGAGCCAGCTTAACTGCCTGACCGCGCTGCGCTTGCCTGATCCCATAAGCGCGCCGAATGTTGTCGTTTATCTTCCTAAGTACAAGCGCGTCGGCTGCACTCGATGTCGACAGCGCGGGCTTTCCCGAAGCTACAGAAGGGAAGACGCCAGTGAACTGGAATGTGCCGTGCGCAATCGCATCTTCCACTTCCGACGAGAGCTTCAGCCATTCGTCCTTAGATTTCGGAGCATTGTTCTTGATGCTATCTGGCACCTTCCTACCCTTCATCCAGAAGAGGTTTTGTGCCGTGAAATCCTGCGTTGGCCTCATTGCTACTCCAGAGCTAGCAATACCGAGGTTGCTTCGAATTCGCCCAGATCCATGCAATTCGAATGGGGCGACGCGGGCTCATCGCTGCGTCGCCCATTCAGACCTATATCACCCGCACTTCGAATACCCACAGTTCAAGCACGTCGCACACCCGTCCATGATGACGAGGGCCTTGGTGCTGCACTTGTGGCAAAGGGTCGCGGATGGCGGGAAGCTGGCGCCATCGCCGGTGACGGCGATGTCTTCCGAAGAACCGGGGACCGCGCTGCCCCCATCTGCCCTTCGGGCATCTTCCCCCGCGACAGCGGGGGAAGAGGGAACTGCGCTTACGTCAGAGTTTTTTTTTGCGCGGTCTTCGTACTGCTTGCGCTTCTCGGCCAGGATGGCGCGCTGGTGCGCGCTCATTTCCGGGTCGTGGATCAGGCCGATCGACTTCATGTGTTCTTCCACGATGGCACCCAGCTCGGCCACCAGCGACGGCATGTACACGCCACCGGCCTTGAAGTAACCGCCGCGCGGATCGAACACGGCCTTCATCTCGTCCACCAGGAACGTCACGTCGCCGCCCTTGCGGAACACGGCCGACATGATGCGCGTCAGCGCCACGATCCACTGGAAGTGCTCCATGGACTTGCTGTTGACGAAGATCTCGAACGGACGGCGCAGCTCATGCTCCGTGCCGGCGTTCAACACGATGTCGTTGATGGTCACGTACATGGCGTGCTCCACCAGCGGCGACTTGATCTTGTAGGTGCTGCCGATGAGGACTTCCGGGCGCTCGATGCGCTCGTGCATCTGGATGATGTTGTCCTGCGGCACTTCCTTTTCCACCGTCTCGCGCGCCACCGACGCCGTGGGAATCAGCGCAGCGGCTTCGCGCGCCTTGTCTTCCGGGGTGAGCACGCTGTAGCCCTTGATTTTCTTGTCGATCTTGACGGCCATGACGATGGAATCCTGTTCGTAATCTGTGTGGTGTCGTGAATGGGCGGAGCCTGGCCTTCCGGGCCGGCGACCGCCCCAATCCTCCCCCGGACCCGGGGGAGGAGGGGTGCATCAGGTCTTACTTACGGGCCGCTTTTTTTGCTGCTTTCTTTGCGGCTTTCTTCGGGGCTGCCTTGCGCACGGCCTTCTTGGCCGCTTTCTTCGGAGCGGCCTTCTTCGCCGCCTTCTTCACGGGCGCCTTGCGGGCGACCTTCTTTGCTGCTTTCTTCACCGACTTCTTGGCGACGGCCTTCTTGGCCGTGGCCTTCTTCGCGACCTTCTTCACCGTCTTCTTGGCGGTGGCCTTCTTGGCGGCTTTCTTGGCCGTCTTCTTGGCGGCCTTCTTGCCGGTCACCTTCTTCTGCAGGCTGGCGGCTTCGGCCTTGGCGGCGGAACTGGCGGCGGCCAGCTTCTTCTTCGCCTTGGCGACGGTCTTCTTCACCGCCTTGGTGGCCTTGTCGGTGCGCTTGGCCACGGCCTTCTTCGCCTTGGCGATGTCGGCACTGACCGTCTTGCGCGCCTTCTTGGCCGCCTTCTTGGCCTTGGCGACCGTTTCGCTGGCGGTGGTGGCCACCGCTTCGCCGATGCCTGCCACTGTTTCCTTCACGCTTTCGGCCGCGCCGGAAAGCGTCGCCGTGACACCATTACCGTTGCTCATGTTGCCCTCCTTGTGGGCGAGGTTCGTGACGCTGCCGATGCTATACCCGATTGCGCGGGGTGAAACGGTGAAGCCGATGAACCGAAGCCTGCCGTGATGCGCCCCTTCCCCCGCGTGCGGGGGAAGGGTGGGATGGGGGCGTGTTTCGCGAAGAGCAAAAGCAACTCGCTGCGCTCGCTCCCCCTCACCTGCCCTCCGGGCATCCTCTCCCCGCAGGCGGGGAGAGGGGTACAGCCGATCTCCTTCTTTCCCTTCTCCCCGCGAGCGGGGAGGAGCTCCCTCTTCCCTTCTCCCCGCGGGCGGGGAGAAGGTGCCGAAGGCGGATGAGGGGCTGCTTTTCGCGAAGAGCAAGAGCAACTCGCTGCGCTCGCTCCCCCTCACCTGCCCTTCGGGCATCCTCTCCCCGCAGGCGGGGAGAGGGGTACAGCCGATCTCCTTCTTTCCCTTCTCCCCGCGAGCGGGGAGAAGGTGCCGAAGGCGGATGAGGGGCCGCTTTTCGCGAAGAGCAAGAGCAACTCGCTGCGCTCGCTCCCCCTCACCTGCCCTTCGGGCATCCTCTCCCCGCAGGCGGGGAGAGGGTTACCACTTTTTCTTTCCTTGTCCTGGAGTAGCCCCTTCCCCCGCGTGCGGGGGAAGGTTGGGATGGGGGCGCTTTTCGCAAGGAGCCAAAGCAACTCGCTGCGCTCGCTCCCCCCACCTGCCCTCCGGGCATCCTCCCCCGCAGGCGGGGGAGGAGAGCCGTCAGAACTTGCCGTAATACCCTTCCTTCAACGCATCGAACAGGTTGGCGGCAGTGTGCATTTCGCCGTCGTACTCGATCTGCTCGTTGCCCTTCACCTCGACCACGTTGCCGTCTTCCAGCTCGAAGCGGTAGGTGGTGTTCTCCAGGTCGGCTTCCTTCACCAGCACGCCCTGGAAGGCGGCGGGGTTGAAGCGGAACGTGGTGCAGCCCTTCAGGCCCTGCTGGTGGGCGTAGCGGTAGATGTCCTTGAACTGCTCGTACGGGTAGTCCGTGGGCACGTTGGCGGTCTTGGAGATGGAGCTGTCCACCCACTTCTGCGCGGCGGCCTGCACGTCCACGTGCTCCTTCGGGCTGATGTCGTCGGCGGCGATGAAGTACTCCGGCAGCTTCGCATCGGCGTCGTCCGAGAACGGCATGGCCTTCGGGTTGACCAGTTCGCGATAGGCCAGCAGCTCGTACGACCAGACGTCGACCTTTTCCTTCGACTTCTTGCCTTCGCGGATCACGTTGCGGCTGTAGTGGTGCGCGAACGAGGGCTCGATGCCGTTGCTGGCGTTGTTGGCCAACGACAGGCTGATGGTGCCGGTAGGGGCGATGGAGCTGTGGTGGGTGAAGCGGCTGCCCACTTCGGCCAGTTCGTCCACCAGCTCCGGGGCCACGCTGGCCACGCGCTGCATGTAGCGGCTGTACTTGGCGTGCAGCACCTTGCCGGGGATCTCCTGGCCGACCTTCCAGCCGTCCTTCGCCATTTCAGGGCGCTGGCGCAGCATGGCGGCGGTGACGGTGAACAGCTCGTCCATGATGGGCGCGGCGCCCTTTTCCTTCGCCAGGGCCAGGCCCATTTCCCAGCCGGCCACGGCCATCTCGCGGGCGATGGCTTCGGTGAACTCGCAGGAGGCCGGGCTGCCGTACTTGTGCTTGAGCATGGTCAGCGTGCTGCCCAGGCCCAGGAAGCCCATGCCGTGGCGGCGCTTGCGCAGGATCTCGGCGCGCTGCTGTTCCAGCGGCAGGCCGTTCACTTCGACCACGTTGTCGAGCATGCGGGTGAACACACGCACGACTTCCTTGTATTCCTCCCAGTCGAAGCTGGCCTGGTCGGTGAACGGGTTGCGCACGAAGGTGGTCAGGTTGACCGAGCCCAGCAGGCAGGCGCCGTAGGGCGGCAGCGGCTGCTCGCCGCACGGGTTGGTGGCGCGGATGGTTTCGCACCACCAGTTGTTGTTCATCTCGTTGACGCGGTCGATCAGGATGAAGCCCGGCTCGGCGTAGTCATACGTGGACACCATGATCATGTCCCACAGGTGCCGCGCGCGGATGTGGCCGTAGATCTTGCAGGCCACCAGGCCGTCATCGCGGACGATGTAGTTCTTGTGGGTGGGCCACTCGCGCCAGACGACCTGGGCGGCGTCCTCAACGTCGATGTCGCCCTTCTCCTTGATGTTCACCGGGAACACCAGCGGCCAGTCGGCGTCGGTGTCGACCGCTTCCATGAAGCCGTCGGTGATCAGCAGCGACAGGTTGAACTGGCGCAGGCGGCCGTCTTCGCGCTTGGCGCGGATGAAGTCCTTGACGTCGGGGTGGGAGATTTCGAACGTGCCCATCTGCGCGCCGCGGCGGCCGCCGGCGCTGGAGACGGTGAAGCACATCTTGTCGTAGATATCCATGAAGGACATCGGGCCGGAGGTGTAGGCGCCGGCGCCGGCGACGAAGGCGCCCTTCGGGCGCAGGGTGCTGAACTCGTAGCCGATGCCGCAGCCGGCCTTGAGGGTCAGGCCGGCTTCGTGGACCTTGTCCAGGATGCCGTCCATCGAGTCCTCGATGGTGCCGGACACGGTGCAGTTGATGGTGCTGGTGGCCGGCTTGTGCTGCTGGGCGCCGGCGTTGGAGGTGATGCGGCCGGCGGGAATGGCCCCGCGGCGCAGCGCCCACACGAAGCGCTCGTACCAGTAGGCGCGCTTTTCCGGGGTGCCTTCGGCGTCGGCCAGGGCACGGGCCACGCGCTGGTAGGTGCCATCGATGTCGGCGTCCAGGGCGTCGCCCTGCTTCGTCTTCAGCCGGTACTTCTTGTCCCAGATGTCCTGGGATGCCGGTTGCATGGGAATCAGGGCAGGCTGTTCCGTCTTGACCGCCTCGAGGCGCACCGTACTCATGGTTATGTTGTTCTCCTAAAAACGACTGGAACGTGTGTTGGCTGTGGCGGGTGGGCGGTGGGCCCACCCCCGCGATTCACTGCGGGATGTTCATGGCGGACCCGGACGACGGGGACGGCGCCGCGGGCAGCCGCACAGGATGCGCCGCCCGGGTTGCCGGATTGTGGAAGTGGGACCTGCCATCGCCATGGTGCCCACTGCTTCCCTCGCCCTCATGCGCCAATCCCCAAAGGCGCCCGATTTCCCAAGCGCAAAGCCCGAAAAAACACCAGTGCTTGGGTCCGCTTCGTGCTGGACCGCAACATCTTGTGTCCGCGCGAAGCCGTCAAACTACGCCCGGGGGTGACCCCTGTCAACCGGATTGACATGACAATTGCATGGCATCCACCCCACCGTCCGTCATCACGCGCCGGTGCCGGATCAGGGGCCGCGGAGGCCGGACTTCATTGCAGGTTTAGGGGTCCGTCAGCAGACTCATTCAGGTTGAACGGGGGCCCTTCCGGCCCCACTCCCTCCCCGACGCAACGACCTGCCGACCGACCATGAAGAAAGCGCTGCGCCCGTTTCCCACCCTGCTGGCCCTGACCGCCGCCGCCGCGTTCGGCGGTTTCGCCGCCACCGGCCTGAACGACCTGCTGCAGAAGCCGGCCCAGGCGGCCCCTGTCGCCGCAGCCGCCGTCCCGGCGGCCGCGGCCCTGCCCGCCACCGCGGACGGCCAGGCCCTGCCTTCGCTGGCCCCCATGCTCAAGCGGGTCACCCCGGCAGTGGTCAGCGTGTACAGCCGGCAGACCGTCCGGGTAGCCAGCCCGCTGGGGCCGTTCGGCGATGACCCGGTGTTCCGCCGCCTGTTCGGCATCCCCGACATGCCGCGCGAGCGCGTGGAGCGCGCACTGGGCTCGGGCGTGATCGTCGATGCCACCCGGGGCTACGTGCTGACCAACCACCATGTGGTGGAGAACGCCGACGGCGTGTCGGTCACGCTGAGCGATGGCCGCCAGGTGGAGGCCGAGTTCATCGGTTCGGACCCGGATACCGACATCGCGCTGATCCGCATCCCCACCCAGGGCCTCACCGCCGTGCCGATGGCCGACAGCGACCAGCTGCAGGTGGGCGACTTCGTGGTGGCGATGGGCAACCCTTACGGCCTGGGCCAGACGGTGACGTCGGGCATCGTGTCGGCGGTGGGCCGCAGCGGCATCCCGGTAGCCGGCTACCAGAACTTCATCCAGACCGATGCCTCGATCAACCCGGGCAACTCGGGCGGCGCATTGGTCGACCTGCAGGGCCGGCTGGTGGGCATCAACACCGCCAGCTTCAATCCCCGCGGCAGCATGGCCGGCAACATCGGCCTGGGCTTCGCCATCCCGATCAACATGGCGCGCGGGATCATGGACCAGTTGATCGCCAACAACGGCGTGGTGCGCCGGGGCACGTTCGGGGTGGAATCGCAGGACGTGGACGAACGCGTCGCCCGCGGGCTCGGCCTGGAGGCCCCGCGTGGCGCCCTGCTCACGCGCGTGTATGCGGGCTCGGCCGCCGCCGCGGCAGGCCTGCAACCCGGCGACGTGGTGGTGGCCGCCAACGGCCAGCGCATCGACAACCGCGCCGCCCTGCACAACTTCGAAGGCCTGCAGCCGGTGGGCGCACGCGTGGCATTGGACGTGCGCCGCGACGGCAAGCCGCTGCAACTCAACGTGGCGTTGAAGGAAGGCGTGCGCAGCGCGGAAGGCGCCAGCCTCGATGCACGCCTGACCGGCGCCACGCTGAAGGAACTGGACGAATCGGCACGCCAGATACTGCGCAGCCAGGGCGCCAACGGTGGCGTGCAGGTCAGCAACGTGGTGCGCAACAGCCGCGCCTGGAACAGCGGCCTGCGCGCGGGCGACATCATCGTGGCCGGCAGCAGTGGCGAGTTCGGCGATCTGCCGGGTTTCCGCGCCAGCTTCGAACGCAAACCCGAGCAGCTGGTACTGCAGATCCTGCGTGGACGCGGCACCGGCCGCCTGCTGATGCAGTGACCTGCGACCACGGTGGACGGGCATAACAGCCCGTTCACCGCCGTGCATTAGAGTGGCCCCATCCCCCGCCCACAGGAGCCGACCATGACCATGCCCACCAACACCGATGCGTTGAAGTCCAACCTCGGCGAAGCCGGTTCGCATCTCGCGTCCGCCGCCGCCGCTGCCGGCGAAGCGATCAAGGGCGCCGCGAGTGCCGCTGGCGATGAACTCCGCCTGGGCAAGGCCAACGTGAAGGCGGAACTGGCCGACACCGCGCTGTCCGGCATCGCGGCCGCCGAAGCCGGCGGTGGCGCCGCGCGCGAGCAGGTGGACGCGCTGATGGACAAGGGCCGCGACCTGATCGACAGCGCCGCCGACCTGATCCGCGAGCGCCCGCTGGCCTCGTTCGGCGTGGCCTTCGCGGCCGGCTGGATCATCGCCAAGCTGGCGCGCAGCGGCGGCGGCGACAAGTAAGCCCACCGCGTGAGCGACGCGCCCCGCGAATCCGGCGATGCCGGCACGTCCGGCGATGTTCCGCCGCCGGATTTCGCCGACAGCCTGAAGCAGGTCGGCGCCGCCGGCCGCGCGGCCTATGGCTCGGCCAAGGGCACCGGCCGTGCACTGCGCGGGCTGGTGTCGGCGGATTTCGCGCTGGCACGCAGCGCGTTCGGGCGCGCACTGGCGTGGGCATGCGTGGCCATCGTGTTCGGCGCCTCGGCCTGGCTGCTGGTGACCGGCGCACTGATCGCACTGATGCAGCGCCTGGGGTTCTCCTGGCTGCAGTCGCTGTCGCTGGCCGCCTTCATCAGCCTGGCCATGACCGCGTTCGCGGCGTGGAAGGTGGGTCGCTACTTCGACTACACCGGCATGCATGCCACCCGTCGCCAATTGGCGAAGCTGGGGCTGTTCGATGAGGACGAGGTGGTCGACGACGATCCCCCGCCCGGTACCGCGCATGATCCGCGCGCCGCCGACCACGGGGGCGCGTGATGCGCTTCGAACAGTTGTTGCAGCACGTGCAGCGCGCGGAACAGCGCGTCGAACTGCGCGCGACGCACACGCAGGTGCAGTGGACCACGCTGAAGCAGGCATGGCGCGCAGGCTGGACGCCGGGACGCATCGTCACCGCGGGCGTGGTCAGCGGCTTCCTGGTGGGGCGTGCCGAACCGCTGCGCACGCTGACCGGTGCGCGCTGGATGCAGATGTTCACCGCCGTCTCCAGTTTCCTGGCCACCGCGCAGGCCGCCGCCGCCGCCGAGACCGCCGAGCAGGCCGCTGACACAGCGCAGGATGCGCAGGAGCAGGCCGAGGGCCTGGCCGACGACGAACCGCTGGTGGACGAGGCGTTCGACGAGGATGAGATCGTGGTGACCGCGCCGCGTCCGGCTGAAGCGGCGACCGAGCTGTCCGAGCGCTGACAGCGCCCGGGGCTGCTGTAGGAGCGACGTGAGTCGCGACCGCACGAAGGACGCCCCCCTGGGACACGACCTGTGCGGAAACATCGCGGCCGCCCCGTGGTCCCCTGGCTGCCATCGCGCGCGGTCGCGACTCACGTCGCTCCTACAGGGATCGCTGCACAATCGCGCATCCTTCCAGGCGGCAATCTGCCCATGAGCACACCCGTCCCACCCGACGCACCCGCGGCCCCCACTCCACCTGCGTCACGCCCCCGCGCCTCCACGCCGATGCTGGTGCTGGCCACGCTGGCCGTGGGCTACACGCTATGGGCCGCGCAGGAGGTGTTGCTGCCCGTGCTGCTGGCCATGTTCTTCGCGCTGGTGGGCAATCCGATCATCCGCGTGCTGCGCCGGTTGTACGTGCCGCGCTTCCTGGGCGCGCTGGTCGTGCTGCTGGGCGGCATGGCCGCGACCGGACTGCTGGCGCACAAGATGCTGCCTTCGGCGATGGAATGGGCACAGCAGGCGCCGCGCGAGATGCGCCAGCTCGCCCCCAAGCTGCGCGAACTGACCAAGCCGGTGCAGGACGCCAACAAGGCGGCGGAGAACTTCGCCCGTGCCGCTGGCGGACAGACCGGCAAGCAGCCGCAGGTGGTGCACACCGCACCGCAGGACGAGCCCTACCGCAAGCTGCTGGCAACGCCGCGTTTCCTCGCATCGCTGCTGGCGGTGGTGCTGCTGACGTTCTTCTTCATGGTCTACGGCGAGAACCTGCAGCGCAACGCGATCGCGCTGTTGCCCGGGCGGCAGCAGAAGAAATTCACGGTGGACATCCTGCACTCGATCGAGCGCGAGGTGTCGCGCTACGTGCTGACCATCAGCATCATCAACACCGTGGTGGGGCTGGTGTTCGCCGGGGTGCTCTACCTGCTGGGGCTGCCCCTGGCCGAGGCGCTGTTGTGGGGCACGATGGCGGCGCTGTTGAACTTCGCGCCGTACGTGGGCCCGCTGATCGGGATCGTGGCGATGCTGCTGGTGGGGTTCATCAGTTTCGAGGAACCGTTCCAGTCGATGCTGCCGGCGGTGGCCTACCTCGTGCTGCACACGATCGAGGGCCAGATCATCACGCCGATCATCCTGGGCAAGCGGATGGCGCTGTCGCCACTGGTGCTGATCCTGGCGCTGATGCTGTTCGGCTGGCTGTGGGGGATCATCGGGTTGCTGCTGGCGGTGCCGCTGCTGGTGTGCGTGAAGCTGGTGCTGGCACGGGTGGAAGGGATGGAAGGCTGGGCGCGGTTGCTGGAGTGAGGGCTGCGCCGTTGAGCCCCTCTCCCTGCGGGAGAGGGGTTGGGGTGAGGGGCAACGAAGACCGTCTCTTCGATCTGCCCTGTTGGCACAACATCCAAGATGGCTCGTTGACGCCAAGGTGCCTTGCGGATGGGATCTTTCCTTCTCACGCATGGCGCGCTCGCCGCGAGGCATTACTTTCTTTGCTTGTGCAAAGAAAGTAATCAAAGAAAACACACCCCAGGCGGCACGCCCTCCGCGCTGCGCGCTCCGGGTCCGCGAGCGGGCCGGGAATTTCCGTAAGACACATCCCTGTGCCATACGGAAACGCCGCCCATCCCGGGCGGCGCCCTTCGGGTTTTACCCGGCCCACTCGCCGTGCCTCATGGGGACCCCAAAGCACAGGCAAAAACGCGCTCGCAGGATCTTGAGCTCTGGCTCTCGGGGGCCCCTGAGGTCCGGCAGTCCCGGTGGGTCAAACCCCGCAGGGGCGGCGCACAGGACGTGCGTCGTTTTCGTATGGGCCAGGATGGCCCTTACGAAAATTCCCGCCGGGACTGCGCACCCGCCGCTTTGCGGCGGGCGGACCGCCGGGGTGTGCTTTCTTTTGCCTACTTTTCTTTGCACAAGCAAAGAACAGTAGGGCCCCCGCGGCGAGCGGCACCATGCGTCAAAAGAAGACGGCCGATCCCGCAAGGTCCTCGAAAAAGCCATCGCGGATCTGGTGGACCGCCATGACCGAGGGAGAAGCGGGCTTCGTTGCCCCTCACCCACAACCCCTCTCCCGCGGGGAGAGGGGCTTGAACCGCACCGGGTGAAGGTGGGTGCGGAACCGCGTGTAAAATCGCCCCGATGAGCTTCCCCGTCCGCGCCATCACGCTCGACCTCGACGACACCCTGTGGCCGTTCGCCCCCATCGGCGTGCGGATCGAACGCGTGCTCGACGACTGGCTGCGCGAACACAGCCCCGCCACCGCCGCCATGTTCCCCGTCGAACGCATGCGTGCCGTGCGCGAAGAAGTCTTCGCCGCCCATCCGCAGCACAAGCACGACCTCAGCATCCTGCGCCGCATGACGCTGGAGCGCGCCCTGCGCGAGAGCGGCGCCGACATGGCCCTGCTGGAACCGGCCTACGAGACCTTCTATGCCGCGCGCAACCAGGTGGAGTACTACCCCGACAGCCTGGATGCGTTGCAGCGCATCGCCGCCCGCCTCCCGATCGCGGCCGTGACCAACGGCAATGCGGACCTGCAGCGGATCGGCCTGGACCACCTGTTCGTGCACAAGATCCACTCGCGCGTGCACGGCGCTGCCAAGCCCGAGGCCAGCATCTTCCACGCTGCATGCGACCTGCTCGGCGTACCGCCCGCCGAAGTGCTGCATGTCGGCGACCATATCGAGATGGATGTCGTCGGCGCCGTGCGCGCCGGGCTGCGCAGTTGCTGGATCAATCGGCCGGAAGACCACGACGGCCACCCCCAGGCCTGGCCCCACGAGGCGCTGCGCCCCGACCTGGAATTCGACACCCTTGCCGCGTTGGCCGACTGGCTGGACGCCCACCCCTCTTTCGCCACGGAACACGCCGCCGCATGAGCGCTGCCCTCGCCTACACCGACTCTTCCGCCAATGCCCGTCCGCTGCATGTACTGGAGCGCGCGCAGCTGGCCGCGTGGCGTACGACGCAGCCGGCGGCGGTCAACGCCTGGATCGATGCGCAGAACTTCACCGCATCGCCCGGCGCGCTGCTGGCGTTGCCTGGCGAGCAGGGCCTGGCCGGCGCCGTGATGGGCATCGGCGATGCGCTCGACCCGTATGCCTACGCGCATGCGCCGTTCGGCCTGCCGGCGGGCGACTGGGAGATCGCGGGCGAGTTGCCCGCCGATGCGCGCACCGCGCTCCAGCTCGGCTGGGGCCTGGGCAGCTACAAGTTCGACCGCTACAAGCAGCCGCCGCGCAAGCCGGCGCGCCTGGTGCTGCCGCAGGCCGATGCCGAAGCGCTCGACCTGCTGGCCGCCAGCGTGCAGGTGCGCGACCTGGTCAACACGCCCACCGAGCACATGGGCCCGGACGATCTGGAAGCCGTCGTCCGCGCACTGGCGGACGTGCATGGCGCCGACGTCGACGTGATCGCGGGCGACGCGCTGCTGACGCAGAACTTCCCCGCCATCCACGCGGTGGGTCGCGCCTCGCATCGTGCACCGCGCCTGATCGCGCTGCGCTGGGGCGACGCATCGCGGCCGCACGTGGCGCTGGTGGGCAAGGGCGTGTGCTTCGACACCGGCGGCCTGGACATCAAGCCCGCCGACGGCATGCGCCACATGAAGAAGGACATGGGCGGCGCGGCGCATGCCATCGCGCTGGCGCAGCTGGTGATGGCGCGCAAGCTGCCGGTACGCCTGACACTGCTGGTGCCGGCGGTGGAGAACAGCATCGGCCCGAATGCCTTCCGCCCCGGCGAAGTGATCGCCACCCGCAAGGGCGTCAGCGTCGAGATCGACAACACCGATGCCGAAGGCCGCGTGATCCTGTGCGATGCGCTGACCTATGCCGGCGAGCAGTCGCCCGACCTGCTGCTGGATTTCGCCACCCTGACCGGCGCCGCACGCATCGCGCTGGGACCGGACCTGCCCGCGCTGTTCGCCAACGACGACGCCGTGGCCAATGACTGGATCGCCGCCGGCGAGCGCATGCGCGACCCGGTATGGCGCATGCCGCTGTGGCGTCCGTACCTGCGCTACCTGACCAGCGGCATCGCCGACCTGGCCAATGCCGGCTCGCGCATGGCCGGCGCGGTCACCGCCGCGCTGTACCTGGAGCGCTTCGTGCCGGACGGAATGAAGTGGGCGCACCTGGACGTGTACGCGTGGAACGACAGCGACCGCGCCGGTCGCCCCGCCGGTGGCGAAGCCCTCGCGCTGCGCAGCGCGTACGCGATGCTGAAGGCGCGCTACGGCGGTTGACGTCGCCCCCTCTGTAGGAGCGACGTAAGTCGCGACCGCACGCTGTCAGCGCTCCCGTTCTTCCGGATTGCCGCGTAGCACTCGTGCGACGCATCGTGTCTGTCGAATGCGTACGGTTGGGTTCCGGGTCTGCGGTCGCGACTTGCGTCGCTCCTACAGAGGGCACTTCATTTCTTACAGCCACCCACGCTGCCGGGCCAGGCGATAGGCCTCGATGCGGTTGGCGACGCCGAGCTTGCCAATGGCTTCGGACAGGTAGTTGCGCACGGTACCCTGGGAAAGGTTGAGCTGCTTTGCGATGTCGCCGGCCGATTGCCCTTCGCCTGCCAGCCGCAATACCTGGCGTTCGCGGTCGTTGAGCGGATCGGCATCGGACCATGCCTCGAGCGCGAGTTGGGGATCGATGGCGCGGCCGCCGCGGTGCACCTTGCGCAGTGCTTCGGCGAGGTCCTCCGCTGGCGCATCCTTCAGCAGATAACCCGAGACACCTGCATCCAGCGCGCGCCGCAGGAAGCCGCTGCGCGCGAACGTGGTGACGATGACCACCTTGCACGGCAGTTCCTGCCGCTGGATGCGCTGGGCGAGTTCCAGTCCGGTCAGGCCGGGCATCTCGATGTCGGTGACCAGCAGGTCGGGCTTCAGCCGTTGCAGTTCGCGCCATGCGGTCTCGCCATCCGCAGCGCTGCCCACCACGTCGATGTCGCTCTCCATGCCCAGCAGCGCGGTGAGCGCGCCGCGCACCATGGCCTGGTCTTCAGCTAGGAGTACGCGGATCATCGGGAGGCCGGCAAGGAAAAGTCGGACGACACGCTAGCAAATCAATCAAGGGAAGTGGGCCGCTTTCTGTAGGAGCGACGTAAGTCGCGACCGCAAGATGAAGACCCCTGTGAGCATTGGCGTGCGTGCTGGCCGTGCGGTCGCGACTTACGTCGCTCCTACAGGGGTTTTCGTGGGGGCTGCCACCGCGTCATCGCTCGACGGGAGCGGCAGCACGACTTCCACGCACGTCCCCTGCCGCAGCGTGGAGTCGATGCGCAGGCGCCCGCCGCGCGACTCGACGCGCTCGCGCATGCCGCTCAGGCCATTGCCTGGCACGGCGGCGCTGCCGACGCCATTGTCGCGGATGCGCAGTTGCACGTGCCCGTCGCTGCAGGCCAGGGTGACCTCGGCGATCGTGGCGCGCGCGTGGCGCTGGATGTTGGTCACCGCCTCGCGCAGGCTCAGCGCAAGCACCGTCTCCAGATCGGCCGGCAACGCCACGTCCTGCGCTTCGTAGCGCAGGGTGACACCGTCGGATTCGAGCAGCAGGCGGGCGGAGGCGAGTTCGGCCGCCAGCCCCGCCGCACGGATGCCGGTCACCGCGCGGCGTACCTGCGCCAGTGCATCGCGGGCGACGCGGCTGACTTCGTTGATCTCGTTGCGGGCGGCCTGCGGGTCGCGATCGACCAGCCGGCCGGCCAGGTCCGACTTCAATGCCACCAGCGACAGCGTGTGCCCGAGCAGGTCGTGCAGGTCGCGGCCGATGCGCTCGCGTTCGGCCAGCGCGGCGAGCCGGCGCACTTCCTCGTGCGACAGTTTCAGTTCCGCACGCTTGCGCACCGTCTCGGCCTGGAAGTAGTTCCCCGTGAACACGGCCACCGACACGATCGCGGTCACGGCCGGCACGAATACCGGGAATCCCAGCCAGACCGCCATGCCGCAGTAAGCGATGATCAGCAGGGCGAAGACTTCGAGCCGGATCCACATCGATCCCGGCATCAGCGCCACGAAGGCCGCCGCGTAGATGACGTAGGTGTTGGAGAACGCATTGAACGGCATCAGTCCGTAGCCCAGCGCCGCGATGCCCAGCGTGCACAGCACGCGCGCCAGCGCGCTGCCGCGATAGGCCAGGAAGTACATCGGCAGGAACACGGCGATGGATGCCAGCGTCGGCCACAGGTACCAGCGCACGCCCTCGCCCCAGTCGGCGTTGGACGGCACCAGCACCGGGACGAACAGGAACACCAGGTAGCCCAGCAGGAAGATGGGCATCCAGCCCAGGCCCAGCGCTTCGGGTACCAGGCGGTCGCGCAGGCGCGTCAGCGTGGACAGCAGGGGCGACGAAAGATGCTTCATGGACGACTCCTTGCGCCGGTGCTCCGGCTCAGTGCACCAGGCGGCGCCGGGCCAGTACGAAGAACACGGCGGTGATGGCGGCCAGCACGGCCACGTGCAGCCCCAGCGGACGCCCCGCGCCCACGCCGACGGCCTGTTGCGCGATGTGCGCCAGATGATACGCCGGCCATACCGGCGCGGTGGTCTGCAGCACCGGCGGCAGCATCGTCAGCGGCACCCACAGGCCCGACAGGAACGCCATGGGCAGATAAATGAGATTGATCAGCGCGGGGGCGCCGCGTCCGCTGACCAGCGTGCCCAGCCACAGGCCCAGCGCGCTGAAGGGCAGCACGCCGACCAGGCAGGTGGTGGCCCACGCGATCCACTGCGTGGCCGACAGCTGCACGCCGGCCACGCCCGCCGCGAGCACGGCCAGCAGCGACAGGATGATCGCGGCGAACAGCAGGGCCATCGCCATCTTCGCCACCAGATAGGCGCCCGGCGGCATCGGCTGCGCGCGCTTGAGCGTCAACAGGCCCTGCTCGCGATCCATCGCCACGGTCACGCCGAAGCCGAACAGCGCCACGCCGATCACGCCGAACACGCCGTAGCCCGCCAGCATGTACTGCGCGGCGACCGGGCCGCCCTTCCCCCCCAGCAGCACGCCGAACAGCAGGTAGAACACCGGCGGGAACAGCAGGCATGGCAGCGAGAACGACGGCGTGCGCAGCAGGCGCAGGAATTCATAGCGCGCTTCGAGCAGATAGGCGCGTGTGGAAGAGAATGGCGGGGCAACGAGGGTGCTCATCAGGCGGCTTCCTTCTGGGTGGCATCGCGGGTGAGGGCGAGGAAGGCGTCCGCCAGACCGGCGCGTTGCACTTCCAGGTCGGACAGGGTGGCGTCTTCGGCCAGCAGGCGGCGCACGATGGGTTCGGCGAACTCGGCCACGACTTCCAGCCGCTCGCCGTCGCGTTGCGCAAGTTGCACGCCCGGCCACTCCTGCACGTGCGCGGCCGACAGCGAACTGCTGCAGCGGATGCGACGCTGGGACACGCGCGCGCGGATCTGCGCCACGGTGCCCTCGGCCACTGCGCGGCCGTGGTTCACCACCACCACGCGATCGGCCAGTGCCTCGGCTTCTTCCAGGTAATGCGTGGTCAGCAATACCGCGCAGCCCTGCGCGCTGAGTTCGCGGATCGCCTTCCAAAGCGTCTGCCGCGCATCGATGTCCAGCCCGGTGGTGGGCTCGTCGAGGAACAGCAGCGCCGGCCGGCCGCATACCGCCAGCGCGAACTGCACGCGGCGCTGCTGGCCGCCCGACAATTGCCCGTAGCGGCGCTCCATCAGACCATCCAGTCCGGCCAGCGCTACGCAGTCGGCCACGCTGCGGGGCTGCGGGTAATAGCTGCGCGTCAGGTCGATCAGTTCCCGCACCTTGAGGGTGTCGGGCACTGCGGCGCTCTGCAGCATCACGCCCACGCGGCGGCGTGCTTCCAGCGCCTGCGGCGGCAGGCCGAACAGGTCGGCACTCCCCGCATCCGCGCGCTGCAGGCCCAGCAGCAGGCTGATCGCGGTGGTCTTGCCCGCCCCGTTGGGACCGAGCAATGCCAGCACCTGGCCTGAGGGCAGGCTCAGATCCAGCCCGTCCAGCGCCAGGGTCTTGCCGTAGAGATGGCGGACGCCGCGCAGGCGGGCCAGGGGTGCGGAGGTGAAGCTTGCCACGTTCATGCGATGCCCTCGTCAGTAAGTGGGGGCATCGTGCGCGCATGCGGCACCCGTGATGAGTGCAGCCCCTCAGGCGAATCAGGTGACAGTTGTCACTGGGATCGCGGAGGGCGCTGCCCCAGGATGCCTCCGGTGGACGGCCCGAGCCGCTCGCCGGCGCAGGAAGTGACTTCCGGCAACTAGGCTTCCGTTACTCTTGCTGGTCACACTTCCCCGCATTCACCGTCTGGATACGCATGAACACGTCTGCCGACCTGCTGAAGGAACTCCGCATCGACCGCAAGGCGCCGCCGCCGGCCCCGCCATCGCGCCGTGGCCTGTGGATCACGCTGGGCGTGGTCGTCGCGCTGCTGGTGCTGGCGGCCGCAGGCTGGGCGTTCTTCGGCCGGGAGAAGCCGATCGAAGTACGCACCGCGCCGACGGTCGCGCTGGGCAACGGCGGTGCGGCGGCTTCGGTACTGGATGCTTCCGGTTATGTGGTCGCCCGGCGCATGGCCACAGTGTCGGCGAAGATCACCGGCAAGGTGCGCGAGGTGCTGATCGAGGAAGGCATGAAGGTCGAGGCGGGCCAGGTGATGGCCACGCTGGACCCGGTCGATGCCGACGCCAGCCGCGCGCTGTCGCAGGCGCAGGTCGAATCGGCGCGTTCACAGGTGGCCAACGTGCAGGCGCAGCTGACCGAAGCCGAAGCCAACGCACGCCGTTTGTCCTCGCTGGTGCAGCAACAGCTGGTCGCCCGTTCCCAGTACGACCAGGCCGTTGCCACGCGCGACGCGCTGCGTGCACAGATGCAGGCCGCGCAGCGCAACGTCACCGTCGCGAGCCGCAGCCTGGCGATTTCCGATAACGGCGTGGACAACACCATCGTGCGCGCCCCGTTCGCCGGCGTGGTGATCGCCAAGGCCGCGCAACCGGGCGAGATCGTCTCGCCACTGGCCACGGGCGGGTTCACCCGCACCGGTATCGGCACCATCGTCGACATGGAATCGCTGGAAGTGGAAGTGGAGGTCAACGAATCCTTCATCGGCCGCGTGCAGCCGAAGATGCCGATCCAGGCCACGCTGAATGCCTACCCGGACTGGCAGATCCCCGGCGAGGTGATCGCCATCATTCCCACCGCCGACCGCAGCAAGGCCACGGTGAAGGTGCGCGTGGCGCTGAACGTCAAGGATCCCCGCATCGTGCCCGACATGGGCGTGCGCGTGAGCTTCCTGGAATCGGCCAAGCCGCAGGCCACGCAGGCACCGAAAGGCGTGCGCGCCCCGGCCGCCGCCATCAGCGAACGCGACGGCGCCCAGGTGGCGTTCGTGGTGGGCGATGACGACATGGTGGAACAGCGCACGGTGAAGGTCGGCGGCAAGCTCGGCGACGACGTCCAGGTGACCGACGGCCTGATCGCCGGCGAAACCGTCGTCATCGACGCCCCGGCCGAACTGAAGGACGGCGCCAAGGTGAAGCTGGCCGAAGACGCCGAATAAGACCCATCGAAACGGCGCGCGTGAGGAAACCCACGCCGCGACGAATCACCGGGTGGTTGCTGGTTGCTGGTTGCCTTTGCTCTTGCCCTACCTGGGCCCCTGAGGTTCGGCAGGCACGGCAGGTCAAACCCCGCAGGGGCGGCGCGCAGGACGCGCGCCGTTTCCGGATGACACAGGATGTGTCTTCCGGAAATTCCTGCCGGGACTGCGCACCCGCCACGGAGTGGCGGGCGGACCGCCGGGGTGTGCTTTCTTTTGGTTCCTTTTCTTTGCACAAGCAAAGAAAAGGGACGCCCCGCGGCGAGCGCACCAAAACGACACCCCGCACCGGCCAAGCAGTAATCCGCACCAAGCACGTCCCGCGAACAATCGGCATCGTGTCGATAACCGCCTCCCCGCTTCGTCGTACGGAAAGACTTCTCACCACGACCATCAGGTCAGAACCCGCCCTGATTGCCCGCAATGATCACCTTCCCGCGCACACCATCCCCGAACACCACCGAAGGAAAACGCCCCATGTCCTCCCTGGTCTCCCTCCGCAACCTCACCAAGACCTACCAGCGCGGCCCCGAAAAGGTCCAGGTACTGCACGGCATCGACCTGGACATCCCGCACGGCGACTTCGTCGCCCTGATGGGCCCGTCCGGTTCCGGCAAGACCACGCTGCTCAACCTGATCGGCGGCCTGGATACGCCCAGCGGCGGCGAGATCGAGATCGAAGGCCAGCGCATCGACCGCATGAACGATGCCCAGCTCGCCCAATGGCGCAGCCACCACGTCGGCTTCGTGTTCCAGTTCTACAACCTGATGCCCACGCTGACCGCGCAGAAGAACGTCGAACTGCCGCTGCTGCTGACCAAGCTGGGTGCCAGCCAGCGCAAGCGCAACGCCGAGATCGCCCTGCAACTGGTGGGCCTGGCCGAACGCGGCTCGCACCGGCCCAACGAACTCTCCGGCGGCCAGCAGCAGCGCGTGGCCATCGCCCGCGCCATCGTCTCCGACCCCACGTTCCTGATCTGCGACGAGCCCACCGGCGATCTGGACCGTCATTCGGCCGAGGAAATCCTCAACCTGCTGCAGATGCTCAACAAGGAACACGGCAAGACCATCATCATGGTCACCCATGACCCGAAGGCCGCCGAGTACGCCACCCACACCATCCACCTGGACAAGGGCGAGCTGGCCGATACACCGGCCGCGCACTGACGGAGGCGGTCATGAAATATTTCTCGCTGATATGGGCCGCGCTGTTCCGCAGCAAGACACGCACCGCGCTGACGCTGCTGTCGGTGGTGGCGGCGTTCCTGCTGTTCGGACTGCTGGACTCGGTGCGCGTGGCATTCACCTCGGGCGGCGGCGTCACCGGTGCTGATCGCCTGGTGGTGTCCTCGCGCCTGTCGCTGACGCAGATGCTGCCGCTGAATCTGGAACAGAAGATCGCATCCACCCCCGGGGTCAAGAAGGTGGCCTACGCCGCGTGGTTCGGCGGCATCTACAAGGACCCGCGGAATTTCTTCCCCAACTTCTCCGTCAGCGACAACTACCTGTCGTTGTATCCGGAGTACGTGGTCTCCGACGCGCAGATGAAGGCCTGGCAGAACGACCGCACCGGTGCGATCGTCGGCGAGTCGCTGGCGAAGAAGTTCGGCTGGAAAGTCGGCGACACCATCCCCCTGCAGGCCACCATCTTTCCGCAGAAGGACGGCAGCAACGCGTGGCCGCTGACGCTGCGTGGCACGTTCGTCGTCGCCGACGACAAGAAGAAGGGCGAGGAGAACCAGCTGCTGTTCCACTGGAAGTATTTCGATGAAGCCAACCAGTACGTCAACGGCCAGGTCGGCTGGTACATGGTCAAGCTGGACAACGTGGACCATGCCACGCGAGTGGCGAAGGCCATCGATGCGATCTCGGAGAATTCCGACCGCGAGACCAAGTCGCAGACCGAGCAGGCGTTCAACCAGTCCTTCCTCAAACAGTTCGCCGACATCGGCTTCATCGTCACCGCCATTATGGGCGCGGTGTTCTTCACCCTGCTGCTGCTGACCGGCAACACCATGGCGCAGGCCGTGCGCGACCGCGTACCGGAGCTGGCCATCCTGAAGACGCTGGGCTTCACCAACGGCAGCGTGCTGGCGCTGGTACTGGCCGAGTCGGTGCTGCTGGTGGTGCTGGGCGGACTGATCGGCATGGGACTGGCGGCCATCATGGTGCCGGTGCTGGCGGCGCTGACAGGCGGAGCACTGCCGATCGGCGCCATTCCTGTCGAGACATGGGTGATGGGGCTGGCGCTGATGGTGGGCATCGGCCTGGTGGTGGGGGCGCTGCCTTCACTGCGCGCGATGCGCCTGAAGATCGTCGATGCACTGGCCGGCCGCTGAGGAGAGAACGCGATGAAGAAGAATTTCTGGATCGGAAACCTGATCGCGGTGGTCTGCATCGTCCTGGGACTGGTGGCGTGGATCATGTTGCCCTGGCAGGGCGTGCTGGGCGTCGTCGTGCTGCTGGGCGTGTGGCTGGCCTTCACCCGCACCGGCCGCGTCGCACTGGCGGCGACCCGCATCGGCATCGCCAGCCTGCCGCAGCGCTGGGGCGCATCGTCGGTGATCATCGTGGGCATTGCCGGCGTGGTCGGCGTGCTGGTGGCGATGCTGGCGATGGGCGCGGGCTTCGAGGCCACGCTCAAGCAGACCGGCAACGAGACCACCGCCATCCTGCTGCGTGGCGGTTCGCAGGCGGAGACCAATTCCGTCATCACCCGCGACCAGTCGCCGCTGATCGGCAGCCTGCCCGGCATCGCCAAGGACGCGCAGGGCCGTGCGGTGGTGTCGGG
This sequence comes from Pseudoxanthomonas sp. PXM03, assembly GCF_014852005.1. Classification (GTDB taxonomy): domain Bacteria; phylum Pseudomonadota; class Gammaproteobacteria; order Xanthomonadales; family Xanthomonadaceae; genus Pseudoxanthomonas_A. Next base: position 1,027,946 of record NZ_JACVAU010000002.1, read on the forward strand.
CGAGCTGTCGCAGGTGGTCAACCTGCCCACCGCCAGCACCGGTGAGGACGCCAACGCGCAGTTCCGCGGCGTCAGCGATGCGGCATGGGCCATCCGGCCGAACATCAAGATCATCGAGGGCCGCAAGTTCAACGTGGGCGTGCGCGAGATCGTGGTGGGCCAGGGCGCGAAAGGGCAGTACCGCGGGCTGGATGTAGGCAAGACCATCAAGTTGGGCAACCAGGACTGGACGGTGGTGGGCGTGTTCGCCGCCGGCGATGCCTTCGACTCGGAACTGTGGACGGACATCGAAACGCTCTCGTCGGCGTACGACCGGCGTGCCTTCCAGTCCGTCACCGTGGGACTGGACGGCAAGGAGGGTTTCGCGAAGCTGAAAGCCGCCCTGGAAGACGACCCGCGGCTGAAGCTGGACGTGCAGACCACGCAGGACTATTACTCCAAGCAGACCCGGCAGCTGACCACGATCATCACCTGGCTCAGCATCGTCATCGGCGCGATCATGGCGGTGGGTGCCGTGTTCGGCGCGTTGAACACGATGTACGCGGCCGTCGCCGGACGCGCACGCGAGATCGCCACCATGCGCGCGATCGGCTTCCGCGGACTGCCGGTGGTGATGGCGGTGATGCTGGAGACGATGCTGCTGGCCCTGCTGGGCGGCGTACTGGGCGGACTGATCGCCTGGGCCATCTTCAATGGCTACAGCGTGGCGACGTTGGGGTCGAACTTCAGCCAGGTGGTGTTCCAGTTCAAGGTGACGCCGGAGCTGTTGTGGAGCGGCTTGAAATGGGCGCTGGGTATCGGCTTGGTGGGCGGGCTGTTCCCCGCGCTGCGCGCGGCACGGCTGCCGATCACGCAGGCGTTGCGCGCGATCTGACCCTGCCATGACAGGCACCGGCCTGCGCCGGTGCCTGTTCCTTCATCACGCTTCCACAGGGTCCAGCCACCCCTTCGCCACGGCGACCGCCACATCATCCGGAGTGTCGATATCGTGCTCCAGACTGGGGGCGTCGCAGGCCGCGACCCCCGCATCCGTGGCGCTGAGCACGTCGCGCAATCCGCGGTCGCCATCCGGCAATGTCCGCGCCTGACGCAGCATGGCAGGCGATACGAGCGCCGGAATACCGAGCCGGTCGCCGAACCGCGTTGCCGCTGCTCCTGCATCCGCGCGTTGCGCGGCCTCCCGCAATCCATGCAGATGCGCGGCCTCCAGCGCAGGCTGGTCGCAGGCGAGCAGGAAGGTGGTGCCCGCGTGTGTCGCGAGCGCTTCCGCCGCCACGCGCACGCTGCCCGCCATGCCGGACGACCAGGCGGGATTGACCACGCATTCGACCGGCAGGTCCGCCAACGCGGCACGCATGTCGTCCGCCCGTGCACCGATGATGACGAGCACGCGCGACGCACCGGACTCCAGTGCGAGCCGGGCCACGCGATGCACCAGCGCTTCTCCGTCGCGCGTAAGCAGCTGCTTCGGCCGCCCGAGCCGACGACTGCTGCCTGCCGCCAGCACGACCGCCGCGAGCAACGCGCTCATGCCGATTCGCCGTGATGCCAGGCCTGCAGCTGCGCGGCGATGCTCAATGCGATTGCCTCCGGTCCCTGGCCACCCAGTTTCAGGCCGACCGGCGAACGCAGTCGCTGCGACAGCACGCCATGCAGGTGCGCGGGAATCACCCGCAGCAGGTCTTCGCGCCGGCGCACCGGGCCGAGCAGGCCGACGAACGGGATGGCGACCTGCGCCAGCGCCACCAGCGCTTCGCGATCATGTTCGAAATGGTGATGCATCACCAGCGCTGCATGCGGCGCGGGCCGCAGCACGCGAAGCGCTTCGTCGGGCGCGCGCATCAGCCATGCATCGGCGATATCGGTATCGGGAATCCAGCGCGCGCGCCGCTCCACCACGGTGACGTGCCAACCGAGCTGGCGCAGCCAGCCCACCAGCGGTGACGTTTCGGGACCGGCGCCGAAGATCGCCACGCGCGGCGGCGGCGAAACGACCACATCGCCAGCGGTGTTCCCGATCGCCCCGGACGCTGCCAATGGCAGGTGCCAGTCCAGGCAGATGTCGCCTACCCGCGCCTGCACCTCGCCCCCGGCGGATATGCGGAGCGAAAGCGGCCCCTCTCCCTGCCACCACGCCTGCACCGCACGCGACCAGCCCGGCAGGCGGTCCAGCGGCAGCAGCGCCAAGTGCAGGCGACCACGACAGCCGACGGCGGAGCCTGCCAGCAGGTCCTCGTCATCGCGCGTGTCGATCTCCATCGCATCGAGGTGCCCTTCGGCGACCGCATGACGGGCACGCCGCGCGATCTCCGGTTCCAGGCAACCCCCGCTCAGCCAGCCGGTCTGCGCATCGTCCGCCGCGAACACCGCCATCGCACCCTGGCGGACATAGGTGGAGCCTTCGGTGGCGGTCACGACCACCAAGGCGCTGCCGTCGGCGGCCTCGCTGGCGCGCGCGGATACTTCCAGCGGATGGCGGTGGACGGACATGCCGGCCACGATGGCGCAAGCACGGGGCCGAAGGCAACGCCTCCCGCAGCGGTCCGCGCATCGGGCAATGATCCCGCAGGATCATGCAAGCATCGGCCCCCGCCTTCACTGGCACGGCACGTTTCCGCGGAGTATCGTCAGCCGGTCCCACGCCGCCGCCAGGGAGACACCATGAAGTTGAACGTCAACGGTTCCGAGCGCGACATCGATGCGCCGGATGACATGCCGCTGTTGTGGGTCCTGCGCGACCTGATGGGATTGACCGGCACCAAGTTCGGTTGCGGCATCGCACAGTGCGGCGCCTGCACGGTGCATGTCGATGGCTCGCCGCTCCGTGCCTGCATCACGCCCGCTTCCGCCGTCGCCGGTAAGAAGATCACCACCATCGAAGGCCTGTCGGCCGACGGCTCGCATCCGGTGCAGAAGGCGTGGGCGGAACTGGACGTGGTGCAGTGCGGTTACTGCCAGTCCGGCCAGATCATGTCGGCGGTGGCGTTGCTGGCCGTGGTACCCACGCCCACCGACAGCGACATCGACCAGGCGCTCTCCGGCAACCTGTGCCGCTGCGGCACGTACCAGCGCATCCGCGCCGCCGTGCATCGCGCGGCGGAACTGGGCAAAGCCTGATCCCCATGCATCCACGGCGCTCCCTGCGCCGTGGCCCCGATCCGATGTTCGACGGAGGTCGTATCCGTGAACCTTGAACTGAAATCCTCGCGCCGCGACTTCCTGCGCTCCACCGCCCTCGTCGGCGGCGGACTGGTCGTCGGCATCGCCGTTCCCGGCGCCCACCGCTTCGCCTGGGCGCAGGAGGGCCAGCCCGCTGCCGCCGCTGCGTTCGTGCCCAATGCGTTCCTGCGCATCGCCGCGGACGATTCGATCACCGTGCTGCTCGCGCATGCCGAAATGGGCCAGGGCATCTGGACCACGCTGCCGATGCTGATCGCCGAGGAACTGGACGCGGACTGGTCGAAGGTCCGCGTCGAGCACGGTCCGGCCGACAAGGCCTACACCAGCCCCGTGTTCGGCATGCAGGGCACGGGCGGATCGACCACCACGTGGTCGGAGTTCGACCGTTACCGCCAGGCCGGTGCCATCGCCCGGGCGATGCTGCTGCAGGCAGCCGCCGCGCGCCTCAACGTGCCGGTGACCGAGCTGCGTACCGAGAACGGCGCCGTGGTCTCCGGCAACCAGCGCCTGCGCTATGGCGAACTCGCCGATGCCGCCGGCAAGCTCACCGCGCCCGATCCTGCGTCGCTGAAACTGCGCGACCCGAAGGACTGGCGCCTGATCGGCAAGGCGACCAAGCGGCTGGATACGCCGGAGAAGATCACCGGGCGTGCGGTGTTCGGCATGGACGTGCAGTTCGACGGCCTGCTGACCGCCGTGGTGCTGCGTTCGCCGGTGTTCGGCGGCAAGGTCAAGACCTTCGATGCCACCGCCGCCCGCGCCGTGCCCGGCGTGCGCGACGTGGTGCAGGTGCCCAGCGGCGTGGCCGTGGTGGCGAACCACTTCTGGGCGGCGAAGCTGGGGCGCGATGCATTGCAGGTGGTGTGGGAGGCCGGCGACGGCGCCAAGCTCGACAGCGCGACGCTGCGTCAGGAATTCTCCCAACTGGCGACCACCGACGGCCCGACCGCCGTGCGCGCCGGCGACGTCATCGCCGAACTCGGCAAGGCCGCGAAGACGGTCGATGCCGAGTACGCCGTGCCCTACCTCGCACACGCGGCGATGGAGCCCTTGAACTGCACCGTCAAGATCGGCGACGGCGAGTGCGACATCTGGTGCGGCACGCAGTTCCCCACCCTGGACCAGAACAGCACCGCGAAGATCCTCGGCATTCCCCCCGAGAAAGTCCGCATCCACACGCCTTTCCTGGGCGGCGGGTTCGGTCGTCGCGCCACGCCCGACTCGGACGTGGTGTCCGAAGCCGTGCACGTGGCCAAGGCCGCGAAAGCGCCGGTCAAGACGGTGTGGACGCGCGAGGACGACACGCGCGGCGGTTACTACCGGTCCGCGTTCGTCGAGAAGATCAAGGTCGGCCTGGGCGAAGACGGCACGCCTGTCGCATGGCACCAGGTGATGGTGGGCCAATCGATCATGGCCGGCACCTTCATGGAAGCGATGATGGTCAAGGACGGCATCGATGCCACCTCGACCGAAGGCGTCGCCAACTCGCCCTACGTGCTCGGCACGCCCGCGCACAGGGTGGACCTGCATTCGCCGAAGACCGGCATCCCCGTGCTGTGGTGGCGCTCGGTGGGCCACAGCGTCAACGGCTTCGTGATGGAGAGTTTCGTCGACGAACTGGCGCATGCGGCCGGCAAGGATCCGGTGGAGTACCGGCGTGGCCTGTTGAAGGACCATCCGCGCCATCTGGCCGCGCTGAACCTGGCCGCGGAAAAAGCCGGATGGGCGACGCCCGCCACCCAGGGACGCGGACGCGGCATCGCCGTGCACGAATCGTTCGGCAGCTACGTCGCGCAGGTCGCCGAGGTATCGGTGGAGGATGGCCGGATCCGCGTGCACCGCGTGGTCTGCGCAATCGACTGCGGCGTGGCGGTCAATCCAGCCGCCGTCGCAGCGCAGATGGAATCCGGCATCGTCTTCGGGCTCGGCGCCACGCTGCATTCCGCGCTGACGCTCAAGGAGGGCCAGGTGCAGGAATCCAACTACCACGACTACCGCGTGCTGCGCATGCACGAGATGCCGAAGATCGAGGTCCACATCGTGCCGAGTACCGACAGGATGGGCGGCGTGGGCGAGCCCGGTACGCCGCCGATCGCACCCGCCGTGGCCAACGCCGTGTTCGCCCTGACCGGACAGCGTTTGCGCGAACTTCCCCTGCAACTGCCCGTTGCTGCCACCCCCGCACCGACCGCCTGAGGAGACCGCCATGCGCATCGCGCTGATGTCGTTGACCGTTCTCCTGCTCACCGCCTGCGGCCCCCGCATCAGCGAGGAGCAGAAGGCGCAGGCGCTGACCGCCTTCGCCACCATCGAGAAGGTGTTCCAGCACCCCCGCTGCAGCAACTGCCATATTCCGGGCGACCAGCCGTTGCAGTTCGACGCGCAGACACCGCATGCGATGAACGTGGTGCGCGGTCCGGAAGGCAAGGGCGCGCCCGGGCAACCGTGCTCGACCTGCCACAACGAAGCCAATCCGCCAGCCAGCTACGGGCCGCATGCACCGCCGGGGGCGCCGCACTGGTCGCTGCCGCCGCCGGACCACAAGATGGCCTGGATCGGCCTGCCCGCCGATCAGCTGTGCGCGATGATCCAGGACAAGAAGCGCAATGGCGGCCGCGACTTCGCCGCACTCACCAAGCACGTGGCGGAAGACAAGCTGGTGCTGTGGGGTTGGAATCCCGGTGGCGAACGCGCGCCCGTGCCGGTGCCGCACGACCAGTTCGTCGCCGCATTCAAGACCTGGGCCGATGCAGGCGGGCCTTGCCCCGCCCCGGCCGCGAAGACGTCGGGCTGAACTACTTGCCCGGGGTCGCCGTCGCGAGCACATCGCGACGGCGTGCGCGCCACAGCCCATCGCTGGCGAAGATCAGCAGGCCCGTCCAGATGGCTGCAAAGCCGATCGCACGCTCCACGCCGAAGGCCTCCTTGAACACCAGCACGCCGATCAGGAACTGGATGCTGGGCGCGATGTACTGCAGCAGGCCCACCACCGACAACGGAATGCGCCGCACGCCGTAGGCGAACCCGATCAGCGGCACCGCCGTCACCACGCCGCCGAACACCAGCAGCAGATCGTTCTTCCAGCCATAGCCGCTGACGAAGCCGCCGCCGTGGCCGAACTCGCCCCAGACCACGTAGGCCAGCGCGGGCAGGAACAGGTAGAGGCTCTCGACGCCCAGCCCGGCGACCGGGTCCACCGCCACCAGCTTGCGCACCAGCCCATACAGACCGAACGAGAACGCCAGGCCCAGCGCGATCCACGGCGGTGAACCGGACTGCAGCGTGAGCCACGCCACGCCGACAAGCGCGAAACCCACCGCGATCCATTGCGCGGGCGACAGGCGCTCGCGCAACACCAGCACGCCCAGCACCACGTTGATCAGCGGATTGATGAAGTACCCCAGGCTGGTCTCGACCACATGGCCTGCGTTCACCGCCCAGATGTACAGGCCCCAGTTGAACGCGATCAGCAGGCTGCTGACGCCTAGCCACGGCACGGCGCGCGGTTGCGCACGCACCTGCTTCCACCAGCTGCGTCCGTTCTTCAGCAACAGCCAGCCGACCACCAGCACCGCGCTCCACACGATGCGGTGCGCGATGATCTGGAACGACGGCACCGCTTTGAGCAGATGCCAGTACAGCGGCACCACGCCCCAGATCAGGAACGTGCCGGCGGTGATCGCCAGCCCTTTGCGGTCGATGGCTGCCGCACTCATTTCGCTTGCCGCGCGCGCGCCAGGGTGATGACCACCACGCCCGCCAGGATCACCACCATGGCGCCGATATCGTGCGAAGTGAACGTCTCGCCGGCGATGAAGGCACCCAGCGCCACCGCGATCACCGGATTGACGTAGGCATAGCTGCCCACCAGCACGGGGCGCGCATGGTGAAGCAGCCAGACGTATGCCGTGAACGCGATGATGGAACCGAACACCGCCAGGTAGGCAACGGCGAGCGCACCCGTCACTGTCCACTCCGCCGTGTTGAAACGCTCACCATGCAGCAGCCCGGCGAGCACCAGCATCACGCCCGCCGCCAGCATCTGCGCAGCGGCGGTCATGAACGGCGACGGCAGGTCACGGCCGCGCGACCACACCGAGCCATAGGCCCATGCGATCGGCGCGATCAGCAACAGCACCAGGCCGACCGGCGACCCTGTCAGCGAACTGCCCGCATTGAGCCACACCACGCCGGCGAACCCGACGATGATCCCCAGCCATTCCCCGCGCGTGGGATGTTGCCCGCGCATCGCGCCGAACAGGCCCATCCACAACGGCATCGAGGCCACCGCGACGGCGGCCAGGCCGGACGACACCGTCTGTTCGGCCAGCACCACCATGCCGTTTCCCATCAGCAGCAGCAACGCGCCCATCACCAGCAGGTTCTTCCACTGCGCGCGCGTCGGCGCCGTGACGCCGCGCCAGCGAAGGAACAGGAACAGCACCAGGCCGGCGACGACGAAGCGGCTGCCCGACACCATCAGCAACGGCGGGAAACCGCCTTCCAGCGCGAAGCGGATGCCCAGGTAGGTCGAACCCCAGACCACGTAGACGATGGCCAGGGCGGCAGCGACGGCCAACCCGCCACGTGCAGGCGCGGCGGTGGAAACGGAAGAGGTCATGGGAACCGTGGGGGAGTTCGGCGTCATGCAATTCTAGGCCACTCGCGGGCACGCGGCGTGGCGCCGATGTCCTCGACTGCTTGAAACGTTTCCGGCCCGGCTTGAATCCCGCTCAAGCCTGCATCTCCGTTGTCGCAGGAACAGAATCCGTCGCCGTTCAACCGCGCTCCCGCGCAAGCAACTCCTGCTTGCGGGGCAGTCCCCAGCGATAGCCACCCAGCGAACCATCGCCCCGGATCACCCGATGGCAAGGCACCACCACCGCGATACGGTTGTGTGCGCAGGCGCTGGCAACCGCGCGCGCCGCGCGGGGTGCGCCCAGCGTGCGTGCCAATCCGGCATAGCTGACCGTCTCGCCTGCGGGAATCTTCATCAGCGCCTCCCACACGCGCTGCTGGAACCCCGTGCCCAGCAGGTCCACCGGCACCGCCGTATCGCGCCCCGCCAGGCGTTCGGCAACGGCGCGCAGGCGGGGAGCGAGGAATTCGTCGCGACCGGCTTCGACGCCTTCCAGCTGCGCCTGCGGAAACTCTGCGCGCAGCCGTTGCTCCAGTGCCGCGTCGTCGTCACCCAGTTCCACCGCGCAGATGCCGCGCTCGGTGGCCGCCACCAGCGCACGACCGAGGACGGTATCGACAATGGCCCAGCGGATCGTCATGCCGCGGCCGCCAGCGCGATATGTGGCCGGGGTCATGCCCAGCTTCGCCGCGCCCTGTTCGTACAGCCGCGAGGGCGAGCCATAGCCGGCGTCATACAACGCGGTGGTGACATCACTCCCTTCCCGCAACGCATGCTTCAGTGTGCCCAGCTTTTTTCTCGCCAGGTATTCGGCCGGACTCAGTCCGAAGCGCGCACGGAAGCGCCGCTGCAGATGCGAAGCACTGAGGCCGGTATGCGCCGCCAGTTCGGCCAGCGAGGGATCGCCTTCGTCGAGAAGGCGACGCGCCGCCTCCAGGGGATCGACGAGGGCAGCGCGGGAGGGTTCGGGAAGCGATCGGCGTGACATGGTGTCCATGCGCCCAGACTACGGCGCACGCTGTGGGGGTGCTATCCGGATCTTGTGCCTGCCCTGCCTTCAGCCCCGAAGATCTTCCACAGGAGGGGCTGGCCAGTGATCCGGCTTAAAATCAGCCCCAAACACACCTTCAACACCGCGCGACACTGATCGAAGGGCATCGGGGCCAGCCCCTCCTACAGAGCGATCATTCGGCCCAGCGACCCGGACCCGGCGAATCCGGCAACACCTGCGCGGAGAGCTTGCGGTCCTGGCCGAGGATGCCGATGGCGTCGGAGAGGATCGCGGCGGATTCGCGCAGCAACGGGTCCGGACGCTTGTCGGCCAGCTTCTCGCGCTGCGCATCCTTCACGATGTCGCGCTCGGAAGCGCCCAGCCCGTCATCGGCCAAGTCTTCGGCCAACGGATCCAATGCCAGGCCCAATGCCTTGCGTTCGGCCTGCCGCTGCTTGCGCTGCACTTCCTGGCGGTCACGCTCGGCGCGGCGCTCGGCCTCGTTGAGCGAGACATATTTCTTCGCCGCTTCGGCACGGAACTGGGCCACGTCTTCCGACCACCACTGGAACTCCTTGTCCTTGGCCGAACGCGCCGCGTGCAAAGCCTCGAGCCGGGGCAGCAGCGGCGCGAAGTTGCCGTACTGCGTGTGCGGCACGGCGGCGATGCGGGTCCACGGCAATGCGTTGTCGTAGGTGCTCTCGCCGTACTCGCTGGCGTCCACGCTCACCGGGAACGCGATGTCCGGCACCACGCCCCTGTGCTGGGTGCTGCCACCGGCCACGCGGAAGAACTGGGCGATGGTCAGCTTCACCGAGCCGAAGCGCGGCGCTTCGTTGGCAGGCCAGCGGTCCAGGTCCACCATGTTCTGCACGGTGCCCTTGCCGAAGCTGGTTTCGCCGATCACCAGGCCACGCCCATAGTCCTGGATGGCGCCCGCGAAGATTTCCGACGCCGAGGCCGAACCACGGTTGATCAGCACCGCCAGCGGACCTTCCCAGGCCACCCCGGTCTTGCGGTCGCTGTTGACCGTCACGCGGCCGCCCGACTCTCGCACCTGCACGACCGGGCCCTTGTCGATGAACAGGCCGGTGAGTTCCACCGCTTCGTCCAGCGAGCCACCGCCGTTGTTGCGCAGATCCATGATCACGCCATCCACGCCCTGTGCCTTGAACTGCACCAGCAGCTTGGCGATGTCGCGGGTAGCGGAATTGAAATCGTTGGGGTTGCGGCGACGGCCTTCGAAGTCCTGGTAGAACGCCGGCAACTTGATCACGCCGATGCGTCGCTCGGCCTCGCCCCCGCTGGCCGGCAGGGTGATGGTTTCCGCCTTCGCCGCCTGCTCTTCCAGCTTGACCTTCTGGCGCGTGATGGTGACCTGCGCATGCTTGCCGTCGATGCCGGCCTCGACCGGGATGTACTCGATGCGGACCTGGGTGTCCTTCTTGCCACGGATCTGCGCCACGACGTCGTCGATGCGCCAGCCGATCACGTCGGTCAGCGGCCCCGACTTGCCCTGCCCGACGGCGACGATGCGGTCGCCCACCTTGAGCTTGCCGCTCAGGTCGGCCGGACCACCCGGCACGATCTCGCGGACGGCGACCAGGTCGTCCTGCCGCTGCAGCACGGCGCCGATGCCTTCCAGCGAGAGCGACATAGACTGGTTGAAGTTCTCCGCCGTGCGCGGCGTGAAGTAATCCGTGTGCGGATCGATCGCGCTGGTGTAGGCGTTGAGGAAGGTCTGGAAGACATCCTCGGTCTTCAACTCGTTGATGCTCCGCTGCAGATTGGCGTAGCGCTTGTCCAGCGTCTTGCGGATGTCGTCGGGCTTCTTACCGGCCAGCTTCAGGCGCAGCCAGTCGTTCATCACCGACTTCTTCCAGATCGCATCCAGGGCCTTGCCATCGGCGGCCCACGGCGCGTCCTCGCGGTCGTAGTCCCAGCGCTCGTCGCCGTTGAAGTCGAAGTCCTGCTTCAGCAGCGCACGTGCAAATGCCACGCGCTGGCCGACCCGCTGCTTGTAGACGGTGAAGATCTCGTAGGCCGGCGCAAGATCGCCGCTGCGGATCGCATCATCCATCTTGGTCCTGTAGGGCGCGAAGCGCTCCACGTCGGCAGCGGTGAAGAACTGCTTGCCGCCATCCAGCGCTTCGAAATAGCGCTTGAAGACATCCTGCGACAGGGTGTCGTCCAGCGGGCGCGGACGGTACGCATAGCGGCTGTCGGACAGCAGGCCGTAGACCAGCTTGGACGTATTGGACTGGTCGGTGGTGGGTGCCACCGTGACCGCGTCCCCGTCGCCGCGCGCAAGCAGCGCCAGCGGGGTCGAGAGGGCCAGAGCCAACAGCAGTAGGGGGGCTTTCTTCAGTGTCATTGCGTACTCATGGCCCGGAGGCCCGTCAGGCTGGAACGGATTGCGGATTCGACACGCCGACAGTGCACAAAGTTGCGTGCGTTGTCATCTGCCTTTGGGCAGCCTAAAGGCCGGAGCGTAGGAAAAGGTGAACCGTGGCCGTGCCATGGCCGGGAGGCGGACATGGTGACGCCGACGGGGTGGTCCGGCGTCACGGTTCGGGAACGGGATTCAGCCCGCGTGTTGGGCGGCGTGGGCCGCCTGCGCCGCCTGCTGGTCGGCGTGATAGGACGAACGCACCAGCGGGCCGGACGCCACGTGGCTGAAGCCCAGCGCGTTGCCGTAGAGCTCCAGTTCCTTGAACTCTTCCGGGGTCCAGTAGCGCAGCACCGGGTGGTGGTGGGCCGTGGGCTGCAGGTACTGGCCAATGGTCACCATGTCCACGTCGTGCGCGCGCAGGTCGCGCAGCGTGGCCTGCACCTGCTCCATGGCTTCGCCCAGGCCCAGCATGATGCCGGACTTGGTGGGCAGGTGCGGGTGCTGCTGCTTGAACCGCTGCAGCAACGTCAGCGACCACTGGTAGTCGGCACCGGGGCGGACATTCGGGTACAGGTCCGGCACGGTTTCGATGTTGTGGTTGAACACGTCCGGCGGATTGACCGCCAGGATCTCCAGCGCGCGGTCCATGCGACCCTTGCCGCGGAAGTCCGGGGTCAGGATCTCGATGCGGGTGGCGGGCGAGTGTTCGCGGATGGCGGCGATGCAGTCGACGAAATGCTGGGCACCGCCGTCGCGCAGGTCGTCGCGATCCACGCTGGTCACCACCACGTACTTCAGGCCCATGTCGGCGACGGTGTGGGCAAGGCTCAGCGGTTCGGACGCGTCCGGCGGCTTCGGGCGGCCGTGGGCGACGTCGCAGAACGAGCAGCGCCGCGTGCAGACCTCGCCCAGGATCATGAAGGTGGCCGTGCCGTGGCCGAAGCACTCATGGATGTTCGGGCAGCTGGCTTCTTCGCAGACGGTGACCAGACGGTTCTCGCGCAGCTTGGCCTTCAGCTTGGCCACCGACCCGTCGGAGGGAATGCGCACCCGGATCCAGGACGGCTTGCGCAGTACCGGCGCATCCGCGAACTGCACCGGCGAACGCCCGATCTTGTCGCCCCCCAGCTGTTTGGCGCCTGTCTCCAGGGGAGCAGGCGAAGAACTGACGACCTGGAGCGGAATCACGCGTGCGGGGGTATCGGCCATGGGCCAATTCTAGCCGCTTTCGCCTGGGGCTCTGCGGTCGACAAAGGTCTTGCACCACGCCGCGCTGGAATGCTGCGGGGTAAAGCCCCCTGAGTCAGGACGGGGCACGACGGCGGTCCGGTCATTTACCGGGATTCGCGCAAGGGATCCCGGGCTTCCACTCCTGTTGCTGCAGGCATAAAAAAGCCCGCAATGGCTAGGCCACTGCGGGCTTGCTCCCTCCCCCACGTCGGGATGCGGGGCCATCGTGAAGGGTCCGTTACGCGTCTTGCACGCTGCACTGCAAAACAGAACCGGACGGTTCAGCGCACGCCTGCATCGAGTCACAAATATGAACGTGCGCCAAACCCGCGCCCCTGCTGCATGTTACCGATACCAGACCAATTCGGGGGCACCCGACCGGAATCCCGGTTACGTTCTTCACTGCATTTACCTGAACAGGTGACGCCGTTTCCAGACGCGCAATGACTGCGCACACCTGGCTATTCCAGGTAGTGGGGGCGGCCGTCGTACCAGGCCCCGGCACGTACGAGGTGGAACTTGCGCTGGGTATCCTGCAACTCCACGCCGACGCTCAACGCCCGCCACTTGGCGTAGAGATCGCCCTGCCGCCGGGCACCCTGCAGCCGCATCCGTGCCCGCATTTCGTAACGGTCGTTGCGCGCCTGCAGGCGATCCAGCACCAGCACGTCGTCCTGCCACTGCACGCGTCCATCGACACGCGCCTGGCCTGCATCGATCAGTCGGTAGACCCAGGCCGGGTACTCCTTCTTGCGGGAGAACAGGGCCAGCAGGAAGCCCACGTCCTTCATCGTCACGTCGGCAAGTCCGCCCGCGCTGAGCGGACGATCGATGTCCAGCCGCGCGCGCCCCAGCGTCGCGCGGGCCCACCACCCCGTGCGGGTCCCGCCGTCGGGTTCGCGGAAGCTGACGTTGCGTACCTGCAGCGTGCTGCCGTCGGCCACGAACAGATGGCGCTTCAGGTCGGCCCGGCGCAGGCGCAACGCCAGATCGACATCGCCCCGAAGCTGGATGCCGGCAAGGAACATGCGCGTGCCCCGCCCGGCGATACGCAGCGAACCCCGCCCCACCTCACCGGCGGCATCCAGCGACAGGTCACCACTGAGGTAGCCGGCACCGCCGTCGAACCGCATGTGACGCCGCGGCAGGAACGGGTTGTAGACGCGCAGGTCTGGCACCGTGGCATCGTCGAACACCACGCGCGCCTTCAGCGTCTCGCGCATGCGCGTGCCATCGTCCGCATTCACCGACAGGCGCAGGTTGCGCCCGCGCACGTACGGCTTGCCCGGCGCTTTCACTGCCGCGACGTCGAACGTTTCCATCACCGCCTTGAGCCGAGGCAGCAGCTCGCCGCCAGCGCCGGCATCAAGCCGGATGTCCGCGCGGGCGCGCCCACGGATGCGGTTGCCCATCACGTCGACGACCGCGTCCACGCCCGGCACCTCGATGCGACTGCCGGGCGCGAGCCTGCCATCCACCACCTGCACATCGGCACTGATCGCACCGGCGCCGTCGAGCTTCAGCCATGGCGCCTGCGGGAAAAGCCCGGACAACCAGCGCAGCGAATCGAAATGCCAGGTCCCGGCCACATGTCCGGATGCGCGCGGCAGGACACTGGCGAAGTCGCGCAAAGGCACGCGTCGGCCACGCAGGCGCATATCCGCCTCCACCGCCAGCCTGCCGTCGGCCTGCGGCGGCACGGTCGCCTTGATCGCGATGTCCTGGTCCACGGCCACATCGATGCCCAGGATGTCGTGGCGCGCGGCGCCCGCGATGTCGTTGCCGGCGACGGCCATCGTCCATTGCGCACGGCCGCCCGGTGCGAGCAGGCCACGCTCGAAGGCCAGGGCGATGTCCGCCCTGCCCTCGCCCGGCACCAGCTTGACCGCGACCTCTCCGCGCGGACTGACGGCCACATTCAATCCTGAGGTGCGGCCGCCAAGCCGCAGGTCCAACCGCGTCTTGAGCAGCTTGTCGAGCCCGGCGGCCTGCTCGCGCCGATGGCGATCAAGGGCGAACCCGGCATGCAGGGTCGTCTCGCGCAGCACCTCGGCGCCCTCGCGCGTCACCCGTGCGCCGGTCATGTCGAATGTCGACGGCATCAGCTCCATCGGTCCACCGCGCAACTGCTTGTAGAACCCGACCTGCGCGCGGCCTTCGCCTTCGAGCACCCATGCATCGAACGCGCCACGGCGGACCGAATCGCTGGCGATGCGGTCGAACTGGAGCTCCCAACCGCCCGCGCGCGGCGGTGGCGGCGCCAACTCGCGTGCCACACGCCGGACCCCGCCATGGACCTGGTCCGCGCGCACCTCGGGCACATGCAGCCGTCGCGAAAGCAGCGGCCACAGCGCGATGCGGCCCTCCACGCGCGTGGCGCGTGCGTCCCAGGCGATGCGCCGCGCCTGACCCTGGAGGGTGACATCGGTCAGGCTGACCCGCCCCGGCCACCAGGTACTGCCGGACGCCCATTGCATCCGGAAACGTTCCGGTTTGCGGTTCAGGGTGGCTTCGCCCAGTGCCGTGTTGAGGAACACGTTGCCTGCGAGCAGATAGAGCGCATAGAGGGCGACGAGGGCCAGCAGCCCTCGCCGCAGCCAGCGCAGGGGGGTGCCGCGACGGGATGTCCTTTCCATCCGCACAGAATGCCGCATCCACGTCCCGGCAAGAACAGCCGCATGGGATCAAGCGGCGGCGAAGTGGCCATGGAAGCCCAGCGGCACGGTGTATGGCAGCCACGCCTGGGCAACAGGACCCGCTTCCACGCGGCCCGCGTCGAGCACCGCGATGCCGCTGCGACCACGCGCGGCGTCCAGCAGCGTGCCGACCAGCCAGCCGTCGTCGGGGCGTGTGCTGCCGGGACGCGGCACGAACAGGTGCTCTTCCACCAGCACATCGCGACCGTAGTCGTGTACCTGGCGCCGGTCACGCGCCACATCGAAAGCGCCGACGCCATTGAAATACGGCGCAACCGAAGCGCTCGCGTGCACGGGCGCATACAGCCGCGCGGGACCGGCAGACCGCGTGCGCGCATCGAACACGGGGAACTCGATGCCCGCGATGCCCGTCTCTTCCCAGCGGGCATCGCCACGGCGCAGATCGAGCACGAGTTCACGCAAGGGCCCGTTTCCTCCATGCACGTCGCCGTCACCGTTCATTGCCGCCTTCAAGGGCGAGCGCGCCTCCTCCACGTCCAGATGCTGCACGGCGCGCAGCACGATGCGGCCATCACGCTCGTACGCATCGCCGAAGTGATAGATCGCCGCGAAGTCGGCTTCGAACCAGCGCGCCTGCGCGGGCGCATGCTTGTCCACGACGGCGATGCGCAGCGGCTGGTCCTGCCGGAAGCGCAGGCGCTCGAAGAACGCACCGGCACCGTCCAGGTAGCGGAACGGGATCAGGACGAACACCAGATGGCGATCGGTCATCGCGAAACTGTGCAGATAGCCGGGCACGGGTGTCTCCAGCACGTCGGCCGACGCCAGCGTACCGTCGCGGCCGATGTGCCACACCACCAGGCCATTGCCGCCCATCATCGAGATGGAGCCGAAATTCCACACCGAACCGTCGCGATCCACCAGCGGATGTGCCGAGAACGGGATCGCCGCCAGGTCGTGACGCCAGGTCACCGGCCCGAGCGTGGCCAGCTGGTCGGGATCGAGCTCGAACGCCGAGCCCGCCTCGCATAGCGCGAACAGGCGGCCGTTGATCATCGTCACCGAGGTGTTGGCCGCGTTCGCATCGTCGTTGTTGCGGATCGGCTGCATGTCCGGAACGGAGGTGCCGGCGACGGGATACAGGAAACGTCCTGCCTCCTGCTCGCGGGTGAACTTGGGCGTGGCCACCATGCGGGCACGGTGGGTCAGCGTGCCGTCGCCGTTGAAGCGCCACCCGTGGACCATGCCGTCGCCGTCGAACCAGTGCTCGTAGCGGAACCCCGCACGCTCGGTCCATGCAGGACCGTTGCGGTACAGCGTGCCACCGAAGCCCGCCGGCAGCCGTCCTTCGATCCGCACGTTTTCCGGGCCCAAGGTTTCGGACTGCACCGACTTCCAGCCGGCCAGCCACGGGCGTTCGCGCAAGCCGGCGGCGAAGCGGGCAGGATCGCCGGCCAAGGCGTCCTGGCCA
Source organism: Pseudoxanthomonas sp. PXM03 (assembly GCF_014852005.1). Taxonomy (GTDB): domain Bacteria; phylum Pseudomonadota; class Gammaproteobacteria; order Xanthomonadales; family Xanthomonadaceae; genus Pseudoxanthomonas_A. The sequence goes on from NZ_JACVAU010000002.1 coordinate 1,044,506, forward strand.
CGCAGCAAGGCGGGGGCGACGGCCAGCGCGGTGGCGCCGGACAGGAGGTTGTGCAGGAAGCGGCGGCGGTCCATGGCATCGCGCCTCAGTGCAGCGCGATGTCGATGGCGGCATCCTGCGCGCCGATGTCGAAGCGGGCTTCGTCCCACGTCGGCTTGCGCATCACGCGCGGATTGTTGCTGAAGCCGTAGCCTTCGGTCGGCATGCCGATCATGTTGCTGTCGAGCTTGCCGTTGCCGTTCTCGTCGTGGGTGACCATGACGGCGTATGTGCCGGGTTCCAGGTCCTTGAAGACGAAGGTGGAGGTGTCGCCGCGCGGCGGCGCGCCATCGCCCTGCACCGGGGGCGCCTGGCCGTCCCAGCCGGCCTGGCTGTCGACGATCGCCAGCTTGATGAGTCCTGTCTGCGCGCGCACCCCGCGCAGGGTGACGGTGAGGTCGGCGGCCTGCGCCGGTGCGAGGGTGGCGATCAGCAGCGCGACGAGGCAGAGCGGACGACAGACGGAACGGTGCATGGCGGACTCCGGTGCATGGCAGGAACGTGCTGCCAGTGTCGCCACCGCCCTGCGACCAGTCAGTTGCCAGCCGTCATCTCTTCGACCTGCCGGAAGTCACTTCCGGGGAGCCCGCACTCAGGCTGCTGCGGATACCTCGCGCTGTGCACGTCGCCGGCGCACGGCGATGGCGAGGCTTTCCAGTACCTGCACGGAGGCCTCCCATCCCAGGCATCCATCGGTGATGCTCTGCCCGTAGGTCAGCGGCTGGCCATCGACCAGGTCCTGGCGCCCACCCGCCAGGTGGCTCTCCACCATCACGCCGACGATGCGCTGCTCGCCCGCCTGCAGCTGCGCGGCGATGTCATCGACGACCGCAGGCTGGTTGTCCGGGTTCTTGCCGCTGTTGGCGTGACTGGCGTCGACCATCAGGCGTGCCGGCAGGCCCGCCTTCGCCAGCACCTGGCTCGCCGCCTCGATGCTGGCCGCGTCGAAGTTCGGCGTCTTCCCGCCGCGCAGGATCACGTGGCAGTCGGGATTGCCCGCCGTGGCCGCGATCGCCGAACGCCCTTCCTTGGTCACTGCCAGGAAATGATGTGGATGCGAGGCCGCACCCACCGCATCGACCGCGATCTTCACGTTGCCGTCGGTGCCGTTCTTGAACCCGACAGGGCACGACAGCCCGCTGGCCATCTCGCGATGCACCTGGCTTTCGGTGGTGCGCGCCCCGATCGCACCCCATGCCACCAGGTCGCTGATGTACTGCGGCGAGATGGTGTCCAGGTATTCGCACCCCGCTGGCAACCCCAGCGCGTTGATGTCGCGCAGCAGCCTGCGCGCCAGGCGCAGGCCGCGGTTGATGTCGAAGCTGCCGTCCAGCGCCGGGTCGTTGATCAGCCCCTTCCAGCCGACGGTGGTGCGCGGCTTTTCGAAATAGACGCGCATGACGATCTCCAGTTCGCCGGCCAGCGTGTCGCGCAACGGCTTCAGCCGGCTCGCGTACTCCATCGCGGAGGCAGGATCGTGGATCGAGCAGGGACCGATCACCACGATGACGCGATCATCGCGGCCATGCAGGATGTCGTGCAGCGCGCCGCGTGCATCGGACACGGTCTGCGACACCGCGTCGTCGCAAGGCAGTTCGCCGATCACGGCGGCGGGCGTCACCAGCTCATCGAGTTTGCGGATGCGCAGGTCGTCGGTATGGGGGGCCATCGGGTTTCTCCGGGTCAACAAAAAAGCCGCCAGGGTGGCTGGCGGCTTCAAGGGGATTCTTCTGGTGTCTTGCCTAGAATGAATGCAACCTCGCCTCCGCCGCTGGCATCGGAAAGCCGTAATACCAAAACCAGAAGCGGGCACGGGTGGTGTTCATTCACGGCTAGAGATAACACGCCATGCCGGCGATGGCGAATGTTTCATCTGCAACGTGGGGCGTGTTAACGCGGACCCGCCGCCCACCTGCGGTGGCCGCCCGGCGACGGGCGCCGCGTTTGCCAGCATGTCCGCTTCGAGGACGACACCCGCGCAGGTGTTCCATGGAACTGACCCGCCGACAGTTGTTCGCGGCGCCCGCCGCGCTCGCCGCCGCCACGTTGCTGCCCGGGCGCCTGCTGGCGGCAGTGACGGCGCAGACCCCCGCCCTGCCCGACCTCTCCACCTGGGAATCGGTACGCGCGCAGTTCGCGCTGGACCCGGCGTACCGCCACTTCGCCTCGTTCTTCATCGCCAGTCATCCGGCACCGGTGCGCGAGGCGCTGGAAGGCTACCGGCGCGCGATGGACGCCAACCCGTTCCTGTTCGTGGAACGCTCGATGTTCGAGGACGACGCGCACAATCTTCCGCTGCACGTCTGCGCACAGGTGGCCGAGTACCTGGGTGGTCGAGGCGAGGATGTCTGCACGACGCGAAGCACCACCGAAGGCCTGGCCCTGGTCTATCACGGCCTGCCGCTGAAAGCCGGCGACGAGGTACTGACCACGGTGCACGACCATTATTCGCACCATGAATCGATCCGGCTTGCGACGGCGCGCTGCGGTGCGTCGATGCGCAAGGTGGCCCTGTTCCGGACATCGCGCGACGCCAGCGTGGACGAGATCGTCGGCAACCTGAAAGCGGCCATCCGCCCGCAGACGAAGGTGGTGGGCGTGACGTGGGTGCATTCCAGCACCGGCATCCGTCTGCCGATCCGCGAGATCAGCGCGATGCTGCGCAGCCTGCCGCAGGCCCCATGGCTGGTTGTCGATGGCGTGCATGGCCTGGGCGCCGCGGACGAGACCATCGCCGAGATGGGCGCCGACTACTTCTGCGCCGGCACGCACAAGTGGATGTTCGGGCCGCGCGGCACCGGCATCGTGTGGGCGAACGCCGCGAACTGGGCACGCCTGCAGCCGTTGGTACCCAACTTCACCGAACTCGAGAGCTATGTCGCCTGGACCAAAGACCGGGCACCGGCCGGCCCGTGCAATGCCGCGCGGATGACGCCCGGCGGGTTCCACGCCTTCGAGCACCAGTGGGCGCTGGCGGCCGCGTTCCGCATGCACGGGCAGATGGGGCGCCAGCGCGTGGCGGCGCGCATCACCGGGCTGAACGATCAACTGAAGCAGGGCCTGGCCGATCTGCCAAAGGTGAACGTGCACACGCCTCGCTCCGCAGCGTTGTCGGCGGGGCTGGTCGCGTTCGAAATCGAGGGTGTGCGGCCCAACGACATCGTCAAGCAGTTGCTCGCGCGACGCATCATCGCCAGCACCAGCCCTTACGCCGTGAGCTACGCGCGACTGGCACCGAGTCTGGTCAACACGCCTGCGGAGGTCGACGAGGCGGTGCGCGCGGTGCGTGCGATCGCGGGCTGAACGCGCCCGACGATCGGTATCCGCCGGACGGTGGCCCGTGCGCCGGGATTTGCGCGTTGGTTCCTGATGCCGGTCGTTGCAAGGCGACGACCCGTTGTCCCCTTCGCCATATCCGGATCGTCATGCCCCCGAACGACGCTTCCCCCCGCCCGCTGGACGACATGTTCGGCGAGGTTTACCAAGAGCTGCGCCGGCTGGCGCACAAGCAACGATTTCCCCGCGATGGCGCCACGCTGGACACCACGGCACTCGTGCACGAGCTGTACCTGCAGATGAGCCACCAGCAGCCCCAGTTCACCCATACGCGGCAGTTCTATGCGTATGCGGCGCGCGCCATGCGGCACATGCTGGTCGACCGCGCGCGTGAACGCGCACGCATCAAACACGGTGGCGACCTGCGTCGCACCGACTATCGCGACACGCTGGCCGGCCAGGTGACGATCGATCCGCAACACGCATTGGAACTGGACCAGGCGCTGCGCCGCCTCGCGCTGGACGATGCGCGTGCCGCCGAAGTCGTTGAACTGCACTACTTCGCCGGCCTGCCGCTGGAACGCATCGCCGAGCTCTGCGAACTGAGCGTGCGCACCGTCTACCGCGACTGGCAATACGCCAGGGCGTTCCTCGGCGCCCAGCTGGCCGCGTAAGCGCGCCAGCGTGTCAGGGTCCGGCCCCGAAAGTCGCTTGGTGGCAGACCCTTTCCCGCAGACACACGCCATGCCTTCCCTGCGCCAATCGTTCGATGCGGTCGTGGACCTGCCCCCGCAGGCGCGGCGCGACTGGATGGACCGGCACTGCCCCGACCCGACCGACCGCCGCCACCTGGAGGCGTTGCTCGCCGCCCACGCACGCACCGAACCCGTCCTGCTCGATACGCCCGTCGCCGCGCTGATCGAGGCGTTGAAGGCGGAAGACATCCGCCCACCGCAGGCGTGGGTCGGCGAGCGCATCGGCGCCTTCCGGCTGATCAGTCCACTGGGCCAGGGCGGCATGGCCACCGTGTTCCTCGCCGAACGCGAGGATGTCGATTTCCAGCAACGCGTCGCGGTCAAACTGCTGCGGCGCGGACCGTATTCCGAACTGCAGCAGCAGCTGTTCCGCCGCGAACGGCAGACGCTGGCGGCGCTGACGCATCCGGCCATCGCGCGCCTGATCGACGGCGGCGTCACCGACGAAGGCGTGCCCTATCTCGTCATGGACCATGTGGACGGGCTACCGATCACCCGTCACGCGGAACTCCGCAACCTGGACCGGACTGCACGACTGCGGCTGCTGTGCGACGTCTGCCGCGCGGTGGACGCTGCGCACCGGCAACTGGTGGTCCATTGCGACCTCAAGCCCTCCAACATCCTGGTCACGACCGAAGGCTCGCCGCGGCTGCTGGATTTCGGTGTCGCGCGCCTGATCGACGCCACCGGCGACGGCGAAGGCGCAACTGCGATCGGACTGACGCCGGGGTACGCAGCACCCGAGCAGTACACCGGCGCTGCCGTGACCACCGCCACGGACGTGTACGCGCTGGGCGTGCTGATGCGGGAGTTGCTGAGCGGCGAGCGCCCCGATGAAAGTGCGCGCCACGATGCGTTGCCGAAGGGCGATCTGGGCGCGATCCAGTCGAAGGCTACCGCGGCCGAGCCCGCCCGCCGCTATGCATCGGCAGGCGATCTGGCCGAGGATCTCGAACACCACCTGCGCCACGAGCCTGTCCGCGCGCGGACGCCGTCGCCACTCCATCGCATGCGCCTGTTCGCCCGCCGCCATCGCGGTGGCGTCGCCGTCGCGGCCATGCTGATGGTCGCCGTGCTCGCCAGCCTGTCAGCTGCACTCTGGCAGGCGCACACCGCGCGCGTGGCCGCGGCCGAAGCGCAGGAGCAGGCGTGGCGTGCGCGCAACGAAGCGCAGCGCGCGAATGCCGTGCGGGACCTGCTCGTGCAGCTGTTCGAGAATGAAGTTCCCCAAGGGCCGCGCGCGTCGCTGCCGGATACCGCCACGCTGCTGCAGCGCGGCGCCGAACGCGCACGCACCGATCTGGTGGCCTCGCCAGCGTTGCAGGTCGAGATGCTGGTGGTGATCGCACGGATCTACGACGAGATGTCCCGCTACGACGACGCACGTCCGCTGCTGGCACGCGCCGTCGCCATCGCGCGCGCACTGCCCCCGCGCGACCACGCCGCACTCGGGATGGCGCTCAGCCAGCAGGGACAACTCGCGTCCAGCGAGAAGGACTATCCGGCGGCGCTCGCGTTGTTGAACGAAGCGCTCGCGGTCCAGCGCAGCGTCGATCCACACGGGCTCGCCGCCTCCCTCACCTACCACCGCCGCGCGATCGTGCGCAGCGAGATGGACGAGCACCGGGCCGCCATCGCCGACCACTTGGCCGCCATCACGATCCAGCAGGCACGCCTGCCGCCACGCGATCCCCGCCTGGTCCGCAGCTACGGCGCGCTGGGTACCGCGTACACGCGCGCGCACCAGACTGACCAGGCCGTGCGCTGGCAACGGCATGCCCTGGCGTTGACGCGCGCGGCGTACGGCAATGAACATCCGGAGACGTCACGACGGCTCAGCAACTACGGCATCGCGCTGATGGCGGTTGGAAAGATGGCGGAAGCCGAGGCTCCGCTCCGTGAAGCCGTCGGCATCGCGCGCCGCATCTATCGCGAACCGAACGCGGACTTGGCGCCGCGTGTGCACAATCTCGGCGGCGTGCACCTTGCGCTGGGTCGCCTCAACGAGGCCGAACCGCTGCTGCGCGAAGCCATGGCCATCGAGCATGCGATCGGCCGCGAGCGCTCGCCGGGCATCGGGTTCTCGCTGGCGAAGCTGTCCCGCATCCAGGAACTGCGCGGCGACTTGACCGGTGCGCGCACATTGGCCGATGAGGCGCGGGCCCAGTTGGACAGAGTGCTGCCAGCCACGCACGAACAGCGTCTCGACGCCGAACTGCGCGTCCTCCGCCTGCAGTTGGTGGCTGGCCTCGATCATGACCTGCGGGAACACGCGATCGATCTGCAGCGGCGCGTCGACGCACAACACGAGCCGTATCTGTCGGCGAACGCCCTGTACGTGCGCGCCCTTGCGCATGCGCGGCAGGGGGAGGATGCGGCGGCGATCGCCATGATCGATCAAGCCTTGCGGATCGGCGACCGTCCGCGCTCGTTCCCGCACGACCTGCTCGCGTGGTACGCCACGCTGGCGCAGCTGCATGCGCGCAATGGGCGTCCCGAGGCAGCCGCACGCACGCGCCGGGAGGGCCTGGCGTTTGCGGACCGCATGGACATTCCTGCCAACCATCCTGCCCGCATTGCGTTGGCGACCGCCTCCTTCGTCACGATGGCCAACGCGCCCTGAATCGTTTCGCCCCGCATCGTCGGGACGTGTCAGTGAGCACGGCAGGAAAGCGCTTGTCTCTGTGAACCCTCACGCAGAGACCGGACTTCCATGCTGCTTTCACGCCACGCCACGCACGCCGCTGAACCGCTGACCGACGTTCCCTCCCCGTCCGACGCCGCTCCACGCGCCGGCGATACCGAACCCAGGCCTCCGACCCCCTTCAACCCGTGGACGCGTGCGGTGCAATGTCTCATCGGTCTGCTCGCACCGCGCCACGCCGCACGCAGGGGGTTGCTGCAACTCGATGACGAGACTGGCTTCGCCGGCTGTCCGCGACATGTAGAAGGCTGCCCGGAACGCCGTGAAACACTGGCGTTGCGCGGCCGGTGCTTGCAGGTAGTGTCCTGGGGCGATCCGCACCGGCAGCCGTATGTGCTGCTACCGCCGCTTGACGCGACGGGCCGTGACGCGATGGCCGGCTGGGTGCGCGCGCTGACGGCGCACGGGTACGCCGTCGTCGCCTTCGCCCGCGAGGGCCGTACGGTAGCCACGCAGACGTCCACCTTGCTGGAAACCGCGGGCGACATGCTCGAGGTCGGCCGCCGCTGCGGCGAAGCGGCCGCGGTCATCGGCCATTCGCTCGGCGCCATGTCGGTGGTGCTCGCGCTGCACCAGGGCCTGCGCGCGAAGCGGGCGATCCTGGTCTCCGCGCAGGCCGATCCGCGCGCGGCGTTGCAGCGCTTCGTGGATCGTTCCGGCATGGGACCGCGCGTGGGCGCGCGCATCCTGGCGCTGCTCGAATCCCGCATTGGCCAAGGATTGGATGCGCTGCAGGCGCACCGCATCGCGCCGGCCATCGGCATCCCGGTGCTGGTCGTGCACGATCTGCTCGACGACGAAGTGCCCTGGGATGAAGGCGAGCGTTTCGCCCGGCACCTCACTGCTGCGCGCCTGCTGACCACGCTCGACCTCGGCCACCACGGCGTCCTCAACGACCCGACGGTGTTGCGCGACTGCGTGCGTTTCCTGGACGGCGAAGCGATCGGCGACAAGGTCGTGTCGTCGCCCAATCTTCCTTACGGCTTCAGCTGACATGGTGCCGGCGCGCCGCCACGACGTGGCGCCTGCCTGCATCATGCGATTCCGCCACGCGCGCAGGAGTTCCGGCCACGATGCTGGCGACGCCATGACGGGTCTCTGCCTGCGCGGTGGCCGCGGGATGCACGCGCCGCCCGCGTGCAACGGCTGCACGCTGGTCATCGCGCTGCGCGGCGAGGTGGACGTCGAGACCGACGACGGTGTATTCCGGCTGGCCGGGCGCCGGTTCCTGGCGCTGCCGGGCGACGTGCCCAGGCGCCTGCTCGCCGGGCCCGGCGCGGACTGGGTGCTCGTGCACGCGCCCAGCCACTGGGCACAGGCGCTGTCCGAGCCTGCAGAGCATCGCGGCCTGGCGGCGCCACTGCTGCTGCCCGCCGTACTGCCCATGGACCGCCCGATGCTGCAGCGACTCTCCGCACTGCTGCGATGCGCACCGCATCCTTGCGACCGCGAATCGGGGCGCGAACTGGCCGCCGTGATGCTGGCAGCGCGCAACGCGCAGGCACGCGCCGCGGACTGGGTGGAGCGCGCCTACGGTCGCAGTGAACGGCATCGGCGCGCGGTCGTGGCACGCCTGCTGGCAGCGCGCAACCGCATCCTCAACGCCCCCTTCGATGCGCACGACCTTCGCACCCTGGCCGAGGCTGCGCGTTACTCGCCCTCGCATTTCCTGCGTTCGTTCCGTGACGTGTTCGGAATGACGCCCCACGACCTGCTCACCCAGACCCGCCTGCTGCGCGCCTGCGCGCTGATCCAGGATGGCCGGCTGGCGATCTGCGAGATCGCCGCGAGCGTAGGCTACGAGAGTCGGCATGCGTTCTCGCGTTCGTTCAAACGCGCCACGGGGGTCACCGCGACCCGCTTCCGTACCGCGGGCGACGCCCGCTGAGCCATCACCATCCCGAATCGCGACAGGCGTATCCGCACATCACGACGGCGGACACCGCCACCCGCGCGCATCGCGCAACACGGGCGGCACAACATGTATCGCACACGACTGCGCACCGGGTCTCTCTCCCCAGTGCGCATTTTTTTCGCACGTGGAAAGGCCGCGTCCTCGTGGACGCGGCCGGCTGGACCGCTGCGGACGGCTCAGAACTTCTGCTGGTACTTCAGGTAGACGAACCGTCCGATGTCGTAACCACCGTAATACGAGTAGCCCGAGCTAGGCTGCGAGTACATCGGCGGCCCATAGCGCTCGAACACGTTGTTGGCCCCGAACGAGATCGTCGCGTTCCAGGGCGCCTGGTAGCGGACCTGCACGTCGTGGAAGGTCGTGGAAGGTCGCTCGTGCATCCGCAGTATCTCGCCGCCCGTCCAGGGCGCGCGGTAGTTCGGCAGGCTGCAGATGTCGTCGAAGACGCAGCGCTCCTTCACCCCCGCGTAGTACCGCATCCCCCAGGACACGCCCCATGCCCCGTGCTCCCAGCCCAGATTGAGGTTGGAGCGGATGCGGAAGTTGCTGCCTATGCTCGTCGCGATGCCATTCAACTGCTGCGGTGGATTGTCCTCCAGGTCGTCGGTCTTCAGTTCGAGCTTGCTGATGTACGTGCTCAGCCAGCTGGCACTGAAGATGCCCCACGGTGTCGTACGGCGGTAGTTGACATCGAAATCGAAACCCTCGGTCTCGACATGGCCCACGTTGATCGGCGTAGTGGTGAACGAAAGGATCTCGCCGGTGGCCGCATCACGTTCGAAGCGCGAGCCCGTCGATGCGTTGCAACGCGCCTCGATCCCCCGCAGGTAGCAATCGTCCAGCACCTGGGTCTCGGTGTCGGCCACGATGGTGTTCTCGATGCGGATCGTCCACCAGTCCAGCGACACGTTCAGCCCCGGCGCGAACGACGGACTGAACACCACGCCCAGCGTCGTCGATTCGGACGTTTCCGGGGTAAGGTCCGGATTCGAACCCGATACGAAGGGGATCGGGGTCTGCGTACCGGGACCATCCGCGATGCCGTCGGCGTCATTGGCGGGCTGGCGGAAGTCGGCGGGCACGTCCTGCAGGCATCGCGCATTGCCGCGCGCGGCGCCGAAGGCGGTGTCGCACGGATCCGTGTAGAACGAGAACGTCTGCGACGCGCCGCCGTACAGATTGCTGACATCCGGCGCGCGGAAGCCCTCCGCCCAGGTGCTGCGGACGAGCAGCGAGTCCACGGGCTTCCATTTCAGGCCCAGCTTGCTGTTGGTGGTGTCGCCGAAGGTGTCGTAATCCGAATAGCGCGTCGCCGCACTGAGCGTCAGCTCGCGGGCCAGCGGCACCTCGGACAGCAGCGGCACCTGCACCTCGGCGTAGATTTCGTCGAGGCTGTAGCCGCCCGCCGTCGGCCCGGCCGCGAGATCGGTGGAACCGCCCGACTGGGCCAACGCGTCGGGCGAGAATTCGCCGTATTCCTTGCGGTGCTCCACGCCCAGCGCGACCGCGAGGTCGCCGGCCGGCAGCGTCGCGAGCGTGCCGGTGATGTTGGCGAAATAGTCCTGCGTCTTCGTCATCGAGACGGCTTGGCCGACCGGGAAGATGAACTGCCTGACAGCCGGGTCCGTCGCCGAGCCGTCACCCGGGCCGCCGTACCCGAACGGGAGCAGCGGGTTCCATGGCGTGCATTCGCCCTGGCTGGTGCCCAGCGGAATCGGGTTGTCCGGCGTGCCGCACTGGACCACGCCCTGGCTGTTGAGGAACGACGGGCCCACCGCCATCCGCACGGCGGCCAGGTTGAGATTGCCGGTGCCGACCTGCACGCCCTTGTTCTGGTTGTACAGATAGCCCACATCCCAGTCCCAACTGCGGCCGGCCAGATCGAAGTAGCCCGACAGCGTGCCGCTGAAGCGGTAGGTGGTCAGCGAAAGCCGGTTCTCGCGCGGCACTTCCCAGCCGCGACGGGTGAAATGCACTTCGGTGGGATCCGCGTCGCCGCTCTGGTTGCCGACGGGGTTGTAGTAGCTGTCGATCGACATCGGCGTATCGAACGCCTGCGACGAGTACGGATAGCCCGCATTGCGCGAGAACGAGGCGCGGTCGGTGTAGAGCATGTCGCCGGCGAAGCGGATGCGGTCACTGAGCGCATGGTCGAGATTGACGAACACCGACTTGCGTTCGATGCCCGCCAATAGCGTGGACTGCTGGACCGGCAGCGAGAAATCGGTGTCGTCCAGCGCGCGGTAGCTGTCCAGGTCGCGTGGATCGAGTCCGGGCGTCTCGCGCCGGAGCGTGAAGTTGCCGCGCCCGGGGACGATCAGGCGACCGTACTGCGTGGTTCCGCTTTCACCACCCGGCCTCGGTACCCGGCCCTCGCCCATCGGGAAGCGGCTCGCGGAGAACCAGCGATCGGTGGCCCACACCGGATCTTCTTCCGTGTACTCCGCGCCGACGGTCACCGAACCGCGGTCGCCACTGAAACCGGCGATCAGGTCCAGTACCGTGCGCTGGCCGTCGCCCTGCGAGTATTGGCCGCCATAGACGCTGGCCTGCATGCCGTCCATGTTGCGCCGGGTGATGAGGTTGACGACACCGGCGATCGCATCGGAGCCATACAGCGTCGATGCGCCGTCCTTCAGCACTTCGATCCGTTCGATCATCGCCGCCGGGATCTGCGAGAGGTCCTGGAAGCCGCCGGTGGTGATGCCCAGCCGCTTCCCGTTGACCAGCACCAGGGTGCGGTTGGGGCCGAGGTTGCGCAGGTCGATGTACGCACCACCCACCGCCTCGCCCGCGGCAAGCGGCGTGATGCGGCTCACCGCCGGACTGCCCGCGCTGGTGATGTTCTGCAGGATATCGGCGACGGAATTGAAGCCCTGCTTCTGGATCTCTTCGCGCGAGATCACCAGCACCGGCGCGGCGGTTTCCACATCCACCTGGCGGATGCGCGAACCGGTGACCTGGATGCGGTCCAGTGTGGTGGGCGCCGTGCCGGACGACACCGGCGCCTCCTGTGCGTGCGTCGCCGCCGCCGCGGTGGCCGCGCACGCGACCAGGGCGACGCGGATCGCGTCGCGCAATGCATGTCGTTTCATCTGAATCCCTCTCCTCGATGGCTGTCGTTCGCGTCGTGTTCGGTGAAAACATCGTTAAGCACCGAAGTTCGTACGCTACGGAGCCGGTCCGGCAGAGAGGTGTCCCGCGCGCGGCTTTGCCGGAACGCTTGTTGCGGTGTCGCGGTGCGCATATCGCGGAAAAAAAAGGCCCCGCATCGCTGCGGGGCCCTTCCTGGAACGGTGACGCGGGAAGCGGGACTTAGAAGTCCATGCCGCCCATGCCGCCCATGCCACCGCCGGCCGGCATCGCCGGCTCGTCCTTCTTCGGAGCCTCGGCCACCATCGCTTCGGTGGTGATCATCAGGCCCGCGATCGAAGCGGCGTTCTGCAGCGCGGAGCGCGTGACCTTGGTCGGGTCCAGGATGCCGAACTCGATCATGTCGCCGAACTCGCCGTTGGCGGCGTTGTAGCCGAAGTTGCCCGAACCGTCCTTGACGCGGTTGACGATCACCGACGGCTCTTCACCGGCGTTGGTGACGATCTCGCGCAGCGGGGCTTCCATCGCGCGCAGGGCGATCTGGATGCCGTGGTTCTGGTCTTCGTTGGCGCCCTTCAGGTTGCCGATGGTCTGCAGCGCGCGGATCAGCGCGACGCCGCCACCCGGGACCACGCCTTCTTCCACCGCCGCACGCGTGGCGTGCAGGGCGTCTTCGACGCGGGCCTTCTTTTCCTTCATTTCGATCTCGGTCGAGGCACCGACCTTGATCACGGCCACGCCGCCGGCCAGCTTGGCCACGCGTTCCTGCAGCTTCTCGCGGTCGTAGTCCGACGAGGTCTCTTCGATCTGCGCCTTGATCTGCTTGATGCGCGACTGGATGCGCTCGGCATCGCCGGCGCCGTCGATGATGGTGGTGTTCTCCTTCGAGATCACGACCTTCTTCGCACGACCCAGGTCGTTGATGGTGGCCTTCTCCAGCTGCAGGCCGACTTCCTCGGAGATCACCGTGCCGTTGGTCAGCGTGGCGATGTCTTCCAGGATGGCCTTGCGGCGGTCACCGAAGCCCGGCGCCTTGACGGCGGCGACCTTCACGATGCCACGGATGGTGTTGACCACCAGCGTGGCCAGCGCTTCGCCTTCCACTTCTTCGGCCACGATCAGCAGCGGCTTGCCGGCCTTGGCGACGCCTTCCAGCACCGGCAGCAGTTCGCGGACGTTGGAGACCTTCTTGTCGTGGATCAGGATAAAGGGGTCGTCGAATTCGACCTGCTGCGACTGCTGGTTGTTGATGAAGTACGGCGACAGGTAGCCGCGGTCGAACTGCATGCCCTCGACGACGTCGAGTTCGTTCTCCAGGCCGGAGCCTTCTTCAACCGTGATCACGCCTTCCTTGCCGACCTTCTTCATGGCCTCGGCGATGATGTCGCCGATGTTGCTGTCGGAGTTGGCCGAGATGGTGCCGACCTGGGCGATGGCCTTGTCGTCGGCGGTGGGCTTGGAGAGCTTCTTCAGCTCTTCGACGGCAGCCTTCACGGCCTGGTCGATGCCGCGCTTCAGGTCCATCGGGTTCATGCCGGCGGCGACGGCCTTGGAGCCTTCGCGGATGAACGCCTGCGCCAACACGGTGGCGGTGGTGGTGCCGTCACCGGCATTGTCGGAGGTCTTGGAAGCGACTTCCTTGACCATCTGCGCGCCCATGTTCTCGAACTTGTCGGCCAGTTCGATTTCCTTGGCGACGGACACGCCGTCCTTGGTGATGGTGGGGGCGCCGAAGCTCTTCTCGAGTACGACGTTGCGGCCCTTCGGGCCGAGGGTGGCCTTGACGGCATTGGCGAGGATGTTCACGCCGCGCACCATGCGCGTACGGGCGTCTTCACCGAAACGGATATCTTTGGCTGCCATGTGCAACTCCAGGAGTATTGAGTGTGGTTCGTGAGGCGGGCAGGCCCGCCATCAGGAGAAATGCGGTGACGTGGGCGGCGGCGCGGAGCCGCCACGCGCGATCAGCCGAGGATCGCGAGGACGTCGTCTTCCTTGATGATCTTGTACTCGACGCCTTCGTACTTGTAGGGCGAACCCGAGTACTGGCCGTAGATCACCTTGTCGCCGACCTTCACCTTCGGGGCGCGCACGCCGCCGGTGGCGTCGATGAACTTGCCTTCGCCGACGGCGACGACTTCACCCTTGGTGGGCTTTTCCTTCGCGGCGTCGGGGATGATGATGCCGCCGACGGAGGTTTCTTCGGCTTCGATCGGCTTGACCACCAGGCGGTCGTACAGCGGCTTGATATTGCTCATGTCAATCCTCTTAAGTGATTGATTGGACTGGGAAAGGGGCGGCGATGTTAGCACTCCCCACGGGAGACTGCCAACGCCAGGGGCACAAAAACCCGACAGGGCCGGGATGCGAGGGATATCGGGGTGCCCGGCGCGGTTTCAAGGGGTGGGTGCACATATTGGTCGCAGGGGCGCCCGGACCGGGTCTGCGATAATCGATGCCCCATGCCCGTCTTCCTGATCCTGTCGACCTGTCCCGACGCCGACACCGCCCAGCGGTTGGCACGGGCGCTGGTGGACGAGCGCCTGGCCGCCTGCGTCAGCGTGCTGCCCGGCATGGTGTCGACCTATCGCTGGCAGGGCCAGGTGGAACAGGCCAGCGAGGTCCAGCTGCTGGCCAAGACCCCCGCCGACCGGCGCGACGCCCTGATGGCGCGGCTGGCCGAACTGCACCCGTATGAACTGCCGGAGATCCTGGCGGTCGAAACCGCCGCCGGCCTGCCCGCCTACCTGGCGTGGGTCGCCGCTGAAACCCGGGCCGATGGCGCCCCCTCGAGTTGAAGACCCAGACCCGATGACGCTGATCCGCACGCTGTTCGCCTTCCTGGCCGTATCCCTGCTCGCCGTGGTGGCACCCGCTGCATCGGCGGCGATCACCCAGGACGACCTGCTGCCGGTGGACGAGGCGTTCGTGCTGACGGCCACTGCACCGGCGCGGGACCGTATCGAGATCCGCTGGAAGATCACAGACGGCTACTACCTCTATCGCCACCGCACCAGCGTGGAGGCGGGCGCCGGCTTCGCGGCGCAGCCGCTGCAGCTGCCCAAGGGCAAGGCGTATCGCGACGAATTCTTCGGGGACGTCGAAACGTATCGTGGCGAACTGATCGCCACCCTGCCCGGCCAGCCTGCGCCCGACGCCGACAGCATTACCTTGAAGATCAAGTATCAGGGCTGCGCCGACGCCGGCATCTGCTACCCACCGCAGACGCGCACAGTGAAGGTCGCGCTGCCGGCGGCTGCGGGCGAGGCGTTCGTACCGCTCGGTGCGGGTGCGCTGACGGGTGGACTGCTGGGGCAGAGACCGCAGGCGGGAATGGACGCCCTGCCGCTGCCGGCCGAACAAGCGTTCGGCTTCGAAGCGATCGCCTTCAACGGCAACGAGCTGCTGCTGCGCTTCACGCCGGCACGCGGCTATTACGTCTACCGCGACCGTACCTCGATGGCGCTGGAAAGCGCCGCCGGCGTCTCCCTGCAGGCACCACGCTGGCCGGCCGGCAAGGCCCACCGCGATGAGCACTTCGGCGATGTCACGGTCTACTTCGAGCAGGCCGAAGTGCCGGTGCCGCTGCGCAGGGAGCACGCCAAGGCCGTGCAGGCCACGCTGCGCGTGACCTTCCAGGGCTGCCAGACCGACGGCATCTGCTACCCGCCGATGACGCGACGGGTGACGCTGTCGATCCCGGCCGGCGCGGCCACGCCGGCCAGCACGCCCGACGTGCCCGCACCCGCCGCCGTCGCACCGCTGCCGGCAACGGCGATACCGGACGATGCGACCGTCAGCGCCGCGGATACGCCCGCGACGGCCGCACCCATCGCAGCCGACGTGGAACGCACCCGTCCTCCCGAAGAGGTTTTGGCACGCAACCAGCGCGGCGCCACATCCCTGCTCGCGGCGCTGGCGCTGGCCCTGTTCGGCGGATTGATCCTCAACCTGATGCCCTGCGTGCTGCCCATCCTGTCGCTGAAAGCGCTGTCACTGGCCGACAGCGGACGCAGCGGCGGACAGGCGCGCCGCAGCGCGCTCTGGTACACCGCCGGCGTGCTGGTCAGTTTCGTGGCGGTCGGTGCGCTGGCGATTGCCTTGCGCGCGGCTGGCCAGGCGCTGGGCTGGGGATTCCAGTTGCAGCAGCCGTGGGTAGTCGGGCTGCTCGCCTATGTGATGTTCGCCGTCGGCCTGAGCCTGTCGGGCGTGTTCGCCATCGGCCATCGGCTGGCGGGCGCCGGGCACGGCTTGGCGTCGCGCAGCGGCGCGGCGGGCGATTTCTTCACCGGTGTGCTGGCGGTGGTGGTCGCCAGCCCGTGCACCGCACCGTTCATGGGCGTCGCGCTGGCGTACGCCTTCACCGCGCCGACACCGCTGGCACTGCTGGTGTTCGCGGTGCTGGGACTGGGGCTGGCGCTGCCGTTCCTGCTGATCGGCTTCGTGCCCGCGCTGGCCAATCGCCTGCCGAAGCCCGGCGCCTGGATGGAAACACTGAAGCAGGTGCTCGCGTTCCCGATGTACCTCACCTCCGTGTGGTTGCTGTGGGTATTGGGGAATCAGCGCGGCATCGACGCGGTCGGCCTGGCGCTCGCCGGCCTGGTGCTGCTGGCACTGGGGCTGTGGTGGTTCCAGCGTGTGCGCTTCGCCGCAGCGCCGTTGCAGCGAGTGTCGGCGCTGGTGCTCACTGTCGCCGCACTGGTGCCGCTGGCGATGGTGCACCGGTTGCCGGCGGAGGCTGCGGCGGCACCGACGGCCGACGGCCACGTGACCTATTCGGCGGAACGTCTGGCAGCGTTGCGTGCCGAACGCCGCATCGTGTTCGTCGACATGACCGCCGACTGGTGCGTCACCTGCAAGGCCAACGAAAAGGCCGTACTGAACACTGACGCATTCCGCGACCTGCTGGCAGAGCACGATGCCGTGATGATGACGGGCGACTGGACGAACGTGGACCCTGCGATCACCGCATTCCTCGAACAGCACAAGGCCGTCGGCGTACCGCTGTACGTGATGTATCCGCGCAACGGCGGCGAGGGCGAGGTGTTGCCCACCGTGCTGACCCACGACACGATGCGCCAGGCATTCGAACGGGCGGCACGATGAAGGTCACCACGCCGCGCATCCTGGCCGTCGCCCTCGTCGCCGGCGGCCTGGGCCTGGTGGCCAGCCTGTGGTTCAACGGCAACCCGCTGTGGCGGACCGGACCCGGCGAGCGCGCCCTGCACGCCGCGGTGAATGCGACCGCCCCCAAGCCTCCGGCAGGCGTCACCCCTGCCGGCATCGGCGATCCCATGCCGGCGATCGCGCTGCCGGGGCTGGATGGAAAGATCGTCGATCTCGCGGCCGCCTACCGGGGCAAGCGCCTGTTGATCAACGTCTGGGCCAGCTGGTGCGGGCCCTGCATCGAGGAGATGCCCGAATTGCAGCGCTTCGCCACGTCCCAGGGAACCGGGGGCGTCCAGGTGGTGGGTCTGGCGCTGGACACGCCCGAGGGCGTGCAGGACTTCCTGTCCCGCGTGCCGGTCGGCTATCCCATCGTGCTGGACACGCCCGGTCCGGCCGACGCCAGCGTCTGGCTCGGCAACGCCAAGGGCGTGCTGCCGTACACCGTGCTGGTGGGGGCAGACGGGAGGATCGAGCGGCAGAAGGTCGGGCCCTTCCAGCATGGCGAGATCAGTGGGTGGGTGGACTAGGTTCTGCGGAGGAAGTTCATCGAACCTGCTGCTATCGTGGCGTGACCACCGTTCGGCACGCGCGCCGTCGCGGTTTGCTGCCCCCTTGCAAGTCCTTGATCCGAGATAGGTCGCCCCAGAATCAAACAATCGCTTAAAACGAAGCAAACTTCGGCGAACTGGACAGCATCGCCGGCTTCAAGCAGACTGCCGCCCTTCCGCTGGAGGCGTCGATGGCGAAGCTGCTGGTCCTGCATGGCCCCAACCTCAACCTGCTCGGCACCCGTGAGCCGGAGGTCTATGGCCATGCGACGCTGGCCGACATCGATCTGGCACTGACGGCACAGGCGCAGGCCGCCAGGCATGAACTCGCGACGTTCCAGTCCAATGCAGAACACGCGCTGGTCGACCGCATCCAGGCGGCCCGCACCGACGGCACCGCCTTCATCCTGATCAACCCCGCCGCCTTCACCCACACCTCGGTCGCGATCCGCGATGCCCTGGCGGCCGTGGCCCTGCCCTACATCGAAGTCCACCTGTCCAATCCGCACACCCGCGAACCGTTCCGCCACACCAGCTACGTCAGCGACAAGGCGGTCGGCGTGGTCTGCGGCTTCGGGGCGGACAGCTACCGCTACGCGCTGGACGCCGCCCTGCTGCGGCTGCCCGCCTGACTTTCCTCTGTTCCCCGCGGGGAACGACGTTCAACCACGAGGCTCCCATGGATCTCCGCAAAATCAAGAAACTGATCGACCTGCTGGAAGAGTCGAACCTGGCCGAAATCGAGATCAAGGAAGGCGAAGAATCCGTGCGCCTGGCGCGCACGCCCAAGGGCGGCTACGCCGTGCCGGCACCGGCCCCCGCCGCCTACGCCGAACCGCGCCCCGCCACCCCGATGCCGATGAGCTCGCCCACCGAAGCCTCCACCGGCGGCACGGCCAAGGCCGGCAACGCCCTGCCGGACGGCCACGTGGTGCGTGCGCCGATGGTCGGCACCTTCTATGCGTCGCCGTCGCCGGACAAGCCCGCGTTCGTCGCCGTCGGCCAGTCGGTGAAGGCCGGCGAGACGCTGGCGATCATCGAAGCCATGAAGATGTTCAACCCCATCGAAGCCGACGTCTCCGGCACCGTGCTGTCGATCCTGGCCGAAAGCGGCCAGCCGATCGAATTCGATCAGCCGCTGTTCGTGATCGGCTGAGGTCCGCGCCATGCTGGACAAAGTCGTCATCGCCAACCGGGGTGAGATCGCGCTGCGCATCCTGCGCGCCTGCCACACCCTGGGCATCCGCACGGTCGCCGTGCATTCCACCGTCGACCGCAACCTCAAGCACGTGGCCATGGCGGACGAGTCCGTCTGCATCGGCCCGGCCGCCTCGAAGGACAGCTACCTCAACATCCCGGCGATCATCGCCGCGGCCGAGGTGACCGACGCGCAGGCCATCCACCCGGGCTACGGCTTCCTGTCGGAGAACGCCGACTTCGCCGAGCGCGTGGAGCAGTCCGGCTTCATCTTCATCGGGCCCAAGGCCGACACCATCCGCATGATGGGCGACAAGGTGGAGGCGATCCGCGCGATGAAGGCGGCCGGCGTGCCGTGCGTGCCCGGCAGCGGTGGGCCGCTGGGCGAGGACATCGTGGCCAACACCAAGATCGCGCGCGAGATCGGCTATCCGGTGATCATCAAGGCCGCGGGCGGCGGCGGCGGCCGCGGCATGCGCGTGGTGCATGTGGAGGGCGCGCTGAAGGCCGCCATCGAGACCACCAAGTCGGAAGCCAAGGCGGCGTTCGGCAACGGCGAGGTCTACATGGAGAAGTTCCTGGAGAATCCGCGCCACGTGGAAATCCAGGTGCTCGCCGACGGCCAGGGCAACGCCATCCACCTGGGCGAGCGCGACTGCTCGATGCAGCGCCGCCACCAGAAGGTCGTGGAGGAAGCGCCCGCTCCCGGCATCACCGACGAACAGCGCGCGGAGATCGGCAAGGTCTGCGTGGAAGCCTGCCTGCGCATCGGTTACCGGGGCGCCGGCACGTTCGAGTTCCTGTACGAGGACGGCCGCTTCTACTTTATCGAGATGAACACCCGCATCCAGGTGGAGCATCCGGTGACCGAACGCATCACCGGCATCGACCTGGTCTGCGAACAGCTGCGCATCGCGGCCGGCCAGAAGCTGACCATCAAGCAGTCCGACATCGTGTTGCGCGGGCATGCCATCGAGTGCCGCATCAATGCGGAAGACCCGGACACCTTCATGCCGCACCCGGGCCTGATCCAGCACTTCCATCCGCCGGGTGGCCCCGGCGTGCGCGTGGATACGCACATCTACGAAGGCTACCGCGTGCCGCCGAACTACGATTCGATGATCGCCAAGCTCATCGTGCACGGTCCGGACCGCGACACCGCCATCGCCCGCATGCGCGTGGCATTGAGCGAGATGGTCATCGACGGCATCAAGACCAACATCCCGCTGCAGCAGCGCATCATGCGCGACCAGGGATTCCAGGCCGGCGGCCAGAACATCCACTACCTGGAAAAGCGCCTGGCCGAACGCAAGAACAAGACGATCTCGCTGGTCTGACCAGAGGATGGATCAACCCCGCGCATCCGCGCGGGGCCTTGCATGGCGGAAGCCGGCGCGCCGCCGGCTGCAGGCCAGCATCGCGGAATGGCGCGCACGCGCACGAAAGAGAAGGGCCGGGATGTCGCCATCCCGGCCCTTCTGTCGTCTGCAGCCATCCGCGGGGACGCTCAACGATCGGCAGGCATCCGCTGCGTGCCGGGCACCGTCCGCACGCCGAGTGGCGAGGATGGATCGGTGATCCGCACCAGTTCCGAAGAGCCGTCCGCCCATATCACGCGGATCGTGCTGCCGGGCGCCAGCGTGGAGAACGGCGTGCCGCTGCGCGCCCGGTAGAGCGCGGCGACCTGGCTGGCACCGAGCCGGCGCGCGTCGTCCGGCGCATGGATCGTCATGTGGCCCACGCGCGTGAGATCCCGGTACTCGGGATCACGTGTCTCGATGACGATCGTGGCGGCAGCGGCAGCATATGCCACCACCACCAGGCCCCATACCAGGAGATTGGCTCCCGGTCGCGTGTGCTTGTACTTCATCCGTCAGCTCCCGGGTGGGACAGCAAGGTGCCCACCATCTCGTCAACATTGCCGGCACCCTGGCGCGGCACGCCCGCATCGCGCGCGAAGGTGGTGAAATCCTGTGATTCATCCTGCGAACATATGCCGCCGTTCACGCAGTAGTTCGTCATCATCGCGCCGTCCGGACTGCAATCCATGCCCAGCTCGCATGACGCGATGCGCCAGGCAATCTCGCTGAGTTCACTGCCCGATACCTCGCCCAGCGTGTCGCGCCGACCACTCGCACTGGTGCCCATGACCGGGGCGATGGCAAAGAAGGCGAACGGATCATCCGAATCGAGCACGCGCTGGACCAGTTCGCGCCGATAGTCATCGTCGTCGCGCAATGGCTGATCCATCGCCAGCAGTGCCGCCTCGGCCGCCAGGCTGCCCGCGCGCGCGGCCTGCTGGCGCTGGGTGAGGATGGTCGGCAACGACAGTCCGTCCTGCGGCACGAACCTGGCGCATCGCTGCTGCACGCGCTGGCGCGCGGAGAGCATCGCGCCGCCGTTGGACAATCCCAGCGTTGCAATGACGCGCGAGTCCTGCGCGTAACCGGCCGGGTCCGCGGCAAATCCTGCGCAGTAGTCCTGCACCAGACTCAGCAGCCACATGGCATCGGCATCGCCGGCCGCCGACAGGGCGAGCAGTTCGCGCGAGTAGGCGAACAGGTCGGTGCTGTCCTCGAAGGCGCGCCGCAGCGGCGACAGCATAGGCGTCGAATGCGCAGCGACAGAGCGCAGGACAGCGGGCGTGGTGGACGGCGGGAGCGCTGTCGTCCCGGCCGGGGCGGGAGCCGCATCGTCCGTCGGCATCGCGAACGGCGCCAGCCCCGCCTGGCGCAGCGGCATCCACGCCAGCGCCCCCAGCAGGCCCACCAGCATCATCGGCAGTAGCAGCTTCCGGGGCACCCCCGCATTATCCCGGTGCATCCCAAGCGGTTCAACGCGAAAACGCCGCGTTCAGCACGCCCGCCGCACCTTCCGTCGCCCGCCTTCCCGGGCCTTCGCCTGAACGCATGAGACAATGCACGCCTTCTCCGCTTCCCGTCCCCTCGTGCCATGCCCTATCTGGAGCTCTCCCTGCGCTGCACCGAAACCGAGCAGCCGCGCTACGAGACTGCCCTGGAGGACGTCGGCGCGCTCTCGGTCACGCTGTTGGATGCAGACGCCGACACCGGGCACGAACGGGCCATCCTGGAGCCCGGTGTCGGCGAGACTCCCTTGTGGAAATCGCTGGTGCTGACCGCACTGTTCGATGCGGACACCGATGGGCTCGCGCTGCTCGCCGCACTGGAGTCGTTCGATCCGGGGCTCGACTGGACCCAGACGGGGTTCCGCAAGGTCGAGGACGAGGACTGGGAACGCGCGTGGCTGGACCAGTTCAAGCCCATGCGCTTCGGCGCCCGTACCTTCATCGTGCCCTGGAACCACGAGGTGCCCGCGGAAGCCGGAGACGATGCCGCCATCGTGCGGCTCGATCCGGGCCTGGCGTTCGGATCCGGCACGCACCCCACCACGGCACTGTGCCTGCGTTGGCTCGACCGGCTCGCCGATGACGGTGCGCTGGAGGGCCAGCGCGTACTCGACTTCGGTTGTGGTTCCGGCATCCTTGCGCTCGCCGCCTTGAAACTCGGCGCCGCGCAGGCCGTGGGCGTGGACAACGATCCGCAGGCATTGCTGGCCAGCGCCGACAACGCGCAACGCAACCAGGTGGATGCGAACTTCAACGTCTACCTGCCCGAGGACGAACCGGTGATGACCTATCCGGTGGTGGTGGCCAATATCCTGGCCTCGGCGCTGGACGCACTGGCCGACATCCTCGCCGCGCGCGTCGCGCCCGGTGGCCGCATCGCACTGTCGGGCATCCTCAAGGGACAGGAAGACGAACTGCTGGCCCGCTACGCGACGTGGTTCGATGCCCTGGTGGCCACGCAGGACGGCGACTGGATGCGTATCGACGGCATCCGTCGCTGACACCGCTCTCCGCCGCGTCCGCGATCACAACACGCGCGCGGGCGTGCATGGTTGAATAGGACCATGTTCACGGCCTGTCCGCATTGCCAGTTCCTTGTCGCCCGCGACCGGCATACCGATGCCGTGCCCGCAGACTGTCCCCGCTGCGGCAGACCATTGGCCGTGGTGGACGAAGCGGCGGTGGCCGTATCGCCCAGCCTCGCGACCTTCCTGAATCCTGCAGCAGCCGGCGCGGAAGCATCGCCAGGTGCGCGACCGGACGACACGCCCGCAGCACCATTCCTGGCAGAGGAAGAGGCGGCTTCGCGAGACACCATGCCTGATGCGGCGGACGTGGCGAGACCCGTCGATGACACGCCCGACATCACCGCGCACGCGGCAGACGCTGCACCACCGGAAGATGCGACGCCTGTCGATGTCATTCCGGTCCATGCAATGCCCGAGGACGCAGTGCCCTCCACCATCGAGCCGGCACCCGTCATCACCGCCACACCCACACGCAAGGCAACGGGCCCCCGGTTCCTGCAACGCACGCGCACCATGCCGGTGCATGTGGCCCGCGCACGCTGGCAATGGGTTGCCGTGGGTGCACTTGCAGCACTGCTGTGTGTACAGATCGTACTGGCCGACCGCGCCCGCCTGGCGACCCAGGCAGGGTGGCGCCCCCTGGTGATGGTGCTGTGCGGTGCGTTCCGCTGCGACGTACCGATGTGGCACGAGCCCAGCGCCTTCACCATGCTGAGTCGCGATGTGCGGCCGGTCACCGGTCAGGCGGGAACACTGCAGGCACAAGCGACGTTCCGCAACGAAGCACGCTGGGAACAGGGTTGGCCGGTGATCCTGCTGACGCTGAAGGATGCCGATGGCCGCACCCTGGGCGCGCGCGCGCTGGCGCCACGCGACTACCTGCCACAGGACGCGGTGTCCTCATCGATCGGCCCCGGACAGAGCGCCCAGATGGCCGTGCTCGTGCGCGAGCCGAGTGCGAACGTCGTCGCGTTCTCCTTCGACTTCCGTTAAGCGCGTCGGATTCATCAAAAAGCGGATGCGCGCGCCGCGATCAGGCGCTAGACTCGTCCCCCCGCCGAATACCCACAAGCACATGGCGGGCATCCGCGTCCGTTGCACCAGGGGATCCGATTGAACGCTGCCTCCACACGTCAGGACACGCCACGCGCCACGTCGCGCCCGCCGCTGCGCGAGCATGTCGCCGTGTCCGTCCGCCGCTACCTGCGTGACCTGGATGGCTGCGAGGCGGACGACGTGTACGAAATCGTGCTGCGCGAGATGGAGATCCCGCTGTTCGTGGAAGTGCTCAACCATTGCGAAGGCAACCAGAGCCGCGCCGCCGCCATGCTGGGCATCCATCGCGCCACGCTGCGCAAGAAGCTCAAGGACTACGGGCTGGCCTGACCGGGCGCCTGGCAACGGGTCGGGCGCGATGGTGCGGCGCGTTATAATTCGCGCCCCGCTCCGTACCGCCTTCCCCATGACCCTCGATTTCCAGCCCGTGCGTCGGGCGCTGCTGTCCGTATCCGACAAGACCGGCCTGCTCGACCTGGCCCGCGCGCTCGCCGCCCGCGATGTCGAACTGCTGTCCACCGGTGGCACTGCCAGGACATTGCGTGACGCCGGCCTGTCCGTGCGCGACGTGGCCGAGGTCACCGGATTCCCGGAAATGATGGATGGCCGCGTCAAGACGCTGCATCCGATGGTCCATGGCGGCCTGCTCGGCCGCGCCGGCACCGACGACGCCGTGATGGCCGAGCACGGCATCGGCGCCATCGACCTGCTGGTGCTCAATCTCTATCCGTTCGAACAGGTCACCTCGAAAGCGGACTGCACGCTGGCCGACGCGGTGGAGAACATCGATATCGGCGGCCCCGCGATGCTGCGCTCGGCGGCGAAGAACTTCGCGCGCGTGGCGGTGGCCACGGACCCGTCGCAGTACGACGGCATCGTGCGCGAACTCGAAGCGAATGACGGCGCTCTTTCCGCGCAGACGCGCTTCGCGCTGTCGGTGGCTGCGTTCAACCGCGTGGCCCAGTACGACGCCGCCATCAGCAACTACCTGTCCGCCGTCACCGACACCTCGGGCGACGTGCCGGTGCGGGCTGCGTTCTCGGCGCAGGCCAACGGCAGCTTCGTCAAAGTGATGGACCTGCGCTACGGCGAGAACCCGCACCAGCAGGCTGCGTTCTACCGCGACCTGTATCCGGCACCCGGTTCGCTGGCGACCTTCACGCAGCTGCAGGGCAAGGAACTGAGCTACAACAACATCGCCGACAGCGATGCGGCGTGGGAATGCGTGCGCCAGTTCGACGCGCCCGCCTGCGTGATCGTCAAGCACGCCAATCCCTGCGGCGTGGCGGTCGGCGTGGCCTGCGGCGATGCCTATGAGCTGGCCTACGCCACCGACCCGACCAGCGCGTTCGGCGGCATCATCGCGTTCAACCGCACGCTGGATGCCGCGACGGCGAAGGTGATCCTCGACCGCCAGTTCGTCGAGGT
The DNA here is from genome assembly GCF_014852005.1 of Pseudoxanthomonas sp. PXM03. Lineage (GTDB taxonomy): Bacteria > Pseudomonadota > Gammaproteobacteria > Xanthomonadales > Xanthomonadaceae > Pseudoxanthomonas_A. Next base: position 1,069,580 of record NZ_JACVAU010000002.1, read on the forward strand.
GCTGATCGCGCCGGACTACGAGCCCGCCGCGCTCGACTACGCGGCGAAGAAGGCCAACGTGCGCGTACTGCGCATTCCGCTGGCGCCGGCATCGACCGGCTTCATCGATACCAAGCGCGTCGGCTCCGGCCTGCTGCTGCAGACCGCCGACGACCGCGTGGTAACGCGCGACGAGCTCAAGGTGGTCACGAAGCTTGCGCCGACCGACGCACAATTCACCGACCTGCTGTTCGCGTGGAAGGTGGCGAAGTTCGTGAAATCCAACGCCATCGTCTACGCGAAGGACCACCGCACCATCGGCGTCGGTGCCGGCCAGATGAGCCGCGTGTACTCCGCGCGCATCGCCGGCATCAAGGCGGCCGACGCGAACCTCGTGGTCGAAGGTTCGGTGATGGCCAGCGATGCGTTCTTCCCGTTCCGTGACGGCATCGACGCCGCCGCGGCCGCCGGCATCAAGGCGGTGATCCAGCCGGGCGGCTCCATGCGCGATGGCGACGTCATTGCCGCCGCCGACGAGCATGGCATCGCCATGGTGTTCACCGGCGTGCGCCACTTCCGGCACTGACCGCCGTGCCCGATGATGCCGCCAACGGCGGTCGTCATCTGCGCGGCAGCTTTCTCCGCTCGTTGTCCAGCACGGGAGCACCACCACGGCCATGAAGATCCTTCGCGCGCTTTCCGCCATGCTCGTCCCGGCGTTCGTGGTCCTCGTATTCACCGGCTGTACGGACACGCAGGCCCGCCTGCACGAGGCGCATGCGAAGGTCGCGGCAACGTTGCCCGCTCCCCACTTCGAGGATCTGGTGACCGAGTCGGTCGCCATCGAGGGTGACCGGCTGGTGCTGCTGATACGCAGCCCGGAGGGAAATGCCGCCAGGACACGCAAAGCCCCGGGCTTCGAGACACTGAAGGAAAGCGAGCAGTACGCGCTGCGCGAGCTGTGCGCGCAGCCCGCGATCACGCCACTGATCGACACCGATGCCATCCTGGTGCGGCGCTTCGTCGACCGTCACGGCGCCGTTTTCTTCGACGTCGAACTTCCGGCACGCGCGTGCCTGACTCCGCCGGCCGACGCGCCGGTCCAGCCATGAGGAATACCCCTTGAAAGTCCTGGTCATCGGTTCCGGCGGTCGCGAGCACGCCCTCGCGTGGAAGCTGGCGCAGTCGCCGCGGGTGGACGAGGTGATCGTGGCGCCCGGCAACGCCGGCACCGCGACGGAGGCGAAGTGCCGCAACGTCACGGTCAAGGTCACCGACATCGACGGTCTGCTGGCCTTGGCACAGGACGCAGGCGTGGGCCTGACCGTGGTCGGTCCCGAAGTGCCGCTCGTGGCCGGCGTGGTGGACCGCTTCCGTCTGGCGGGATTGCGTGTTTTCGGTCCCACCGCCGCTGCGGCGCAGCTGGAGGGCAGCAAGGCATTTGCCAAGGATTTCCTGGCGCGCCACGGCATCCCGACCGCGTTCTACGCCGTGCATACCGATGTGGACGCCGCGCTCGCCTATCTCCGCGAGAAAGGCGCGCCGATAGTGGTCAAGGCCGACGGCCTGGCCGCCGGCAAGGGCGTGATCGTGGCGATGACGCTGGCCGAAGCCGAAGCCGCGGTGCGCGACATGCTGTCGGGCAATGCGCTCGGTGATGCCGGTGCACGCGTGGTGATCGAGGAATTCCTGGAAGGCGAGGAAGCCAGCTTCATCTCGATGGTCGATGGCACCACCGCGCTGCCGATGGCGACCAGCCAGGACCACAAGCGGGTCGGCGACGGCGACACGGGCCCCAACACCGGCGGCATGGGAGCGTATTCGCCCGCCCCGGTGGTCACGCCCGAAGTGCATGCGCGCGTGATGCGCGAGGTGGTCAATCCCACGGTGCAGGGCATGATCGCCGACGGCGTGCCGTTCACCGGTTTCCTGTATGCCGGGCTGATGATCGACGACAGCGGCGCCCCGAAGGTGATCGAGTTCAACGTGCGCTTCGGCGACCCCGAGACGCAACCGGTGATGCTGCGCCTGCAATCCGATCTGGTGGATCTGGTCGAAGCGGCCATCGACGGACGCCTCGATGTCACTGAAGCGCGCTGGGATCCGCGCCCGTCGCTAGGCGTCGTGATGGCTGCGGCGCCTTATCCCGAAACACCGGTCACCGGCGACGTGATCGCCGGGCTGGACGACGTGCCCGCGACCGCCAAGGTGTTCCATGCCGGCACCGCGCTTGACGCGGAAGGCCACGTGGTCAGCGCCGGAGGCCGCGTCCTGTGCGTGGCGGCGCTGGGCGATTCGGTATCGGATGCGCAACGCAATGCGTACGCCGGCGTGGACCGGATCCGCTGGACCAACGAGTTCCACCGCGCCGACATCGGCTGGCGCGCGATCGCGCGCGAACGCGCGGACACCTGATCGGCTAACGCGCCTGCACGAAGTTCGCCGCGTGCTCGCGCGGCGCGCTGCGCAGGTACTGCGGCGCGACCGCGATCTTCGCGTCCAGCGCCACGGCCGCATGCCATGGCCAGCGCGGGTCGTAGAGGATGCCGCGTGCGAGCCCGATGGCATCGGCCCGATCCTGCTGCAGGATGTCTTCGGCATGTCGCGGCTCCGTGATCAGGCCTACCGCGATCACCGGCATCGCGACATACTGCTTGATCGCGGCGGCGAACGGCACTTGGTAGCCCGGCTCCAGAGCGATCTTCTGCGCGGGATGCAGGCCGCCGCTGGAGACATGGATGAAATCGCAACCCCGTGCGTCGAGCGCCTGCGCCAGGGCGATGCTCTGGGCAGGATCCCAGCCACCCTCGACCCAATCGGTGGCGGAAATGCGGATGCCGACCGCCATTGACGCGGGTACGGCTGCCTTGATCGCATCGAACACCTGCAGCACCAGCCGCATGCGGTTTTCCAGCGAGCCGCCATACGCATCTTCGCGATGGTTGCTGAGCGGCGACAGGAACTGGTGCAAGAGATAGCCGTGCGCCGCATGGATCTCGATCAGGTCCAGACCCAGCCTTACCGCACGCCGCGCGCTGTCGGCGAACGCGGCGACGACGGCATCGATGCCCGCCTGGTCCAGCGCCACTGGCGCAGGATGTCCTTCGGCATAGGGCGTGGCCGATGCCGATACGGTCTGCCATCCGTGTTCGGCACCGGGCGCGATGGCGGCACCGTGGTGCTCCCACGGGCGGTGCGTCGATGCCTTGCGTCCGGCATGGGCGAGCTGCACACCGATCGCCATGGTGGAGTATCGGCGTGTGGCGGCGAGCGCCGTGGCGAACGCCGCTTCGGTAACGTCATCCCACAAGCCGAGATCGGCCCAGCTGATGCGTCCTCGCGGCTCGACTGCCGTCGCTTCGACGATCGCGAGCCCGGCACCGGACTGGGCGAGGTTCGGCCAATGGAAGGCATGCCACTCGGTGGCGCGCCCCGCTTCGGCGGAGTACTGGCACATCGGCGCGATCACGATGCGGTTGGGCAGGCGCAATGGTCCCAGATCCAGGGGTGAGAACAGACGGCTCATGAGGGAAGGTGTCGACGACGTGGGGGCGCCACTATCCCCCTGCCCCTGTGGCCCATCAATGCCACGGGCGGAACACTGTCGGGCGCACCGGCTCGCGAAGCCATCGTGATTTGCTAGGCTGCGCGCAACCCACGGAGGGCGCATGTCCAGCCACAGCCAGTTCTCGCTGCTGAAACAACGACGGTTCCTGCCGTACTTCACCGTCCAGGCGCTGGGCGCCTTCAACGACAATGTCTACCGTCAGGCGATCATCGCGCTGCTGTTCTTCCTGGGCGCCAGCGATGGCGAACTTTCGCTGTACGCCACGCTGGCGCCGGCGATCTTCATCCTCCCCTACTTCCTGTTCTCCGCCATCGCGGGCCAGTTCGCCGAGAAGCTGGAAAAGCACAGGCTGATCGTCATCACCACGACGATGGAAATCGCCATCATGTCGCTGGCGGCGGTCGGTTTCCTGCTGCAGAACATGCCGGTCCTGCTGGTCGCGCTGTTCTGCACCGGCGTGCAGTCGACCCTGTTCGGGCCGGTGAAATATTCGGTGCTGCCTTCGATCCTGAAGCCGGAGGAGCTGACCGGCGGCAACGGTCTGGTCGAGATGGGCACCTCGATCTCGATCCTGTGCGGCATGATCGCCGGCGGCATGATCTTCCAGGTGGCCGGGGTTTACGGCCCGCAGGCGGCCGCCATCGCCATCGTGTTGCTGGCGGTGCTGGGCAACGTCGTGTCGCGCCTGATCCCGCGCATGGACGCGGGTGCGCCCGACCTGGTCATCCGCTGGAATCCGATCCCGGAATCGCTCGCCGTGCTGCGCATGGCCAAGCAGCAACTCGCCGTGCGCAACGCCATCCTCGGCGTGTCGTGGTTCTGGTTCTTCGGCACGCTGCTGACCTCGCAGCTGCCTGCCTACGCGAAGCTGCACCTCGGCGCGGCCGACGGTTCGTCGACGCTGTACGTGTTCGCACTGGCGCTGTTCTCGGTCGGCACGGGCGTGGGTTCGCTGCTGTGCGAGAAGCTGTCCGGGCGCACCGTCGAGATCGGCCTGGTGCCGGTGGGCGCGTTCGGCATGACGGCGTTCCTGCTCGATCTCTACTTCGCCAGGCCGGGTGCCGCGCCCGCCACCGGGCTGGGGGTGGCCGAGTTCGTCCGCCAGGCCGGCAGCGTGCGGATCATGATCGACCTGGTAGGCATCGGCATGTTCGCAGGCATCTTCGTGGTGCCGCTGTTCGCACTGATCCAGAGCCGCACGGCCAATTCGCGGATGGCGCGCGTGTTCGCCGCACTCAACATCCAGAACTCGGGCTTCATCGTACTGGCCGCGCTGGTCGGCCTAGGCCTGCATGCGCTGGGCTGGAGCGGTCCGCAGATCTTCCTCGCGCTGGCCATCGCGAACGCGCTGGTGGCGATCTGGATCTTCACCATCGTGCCCGAGTTCCTGATGCGCTTCCTCAGCTGGCTGCTGGTGCGCGGCCTGTACCGGCTGCGCCTGCACGGCATCGAGAAGCACGTGCCGGACGAGGGCCCGGCATTGATCGTGTGCAACCACGTCAGCTACATGGACGCGCTGATCCTCGCCGCGACGATCCCGCGCCCGGTGCGCTTCGTCATGTACTACCGGATCTTCAACATTCCGGTGATGAGCTGGATCTTCCGCACGGCCAAGGCCATCCCGATCGCCGGCGCGAGGGAGAACCCGGAACTGATGCGGCGCGCATTCGAGGAAATCGACGCGGCCCTGGCGGCGGGCGAGATCGTCGGCATCTTCCCCGAAGGCGCGTTGACGAAGGATGGTGAGATCGCTGCGTTCAAGTCCGGCGTGGAGAAGATCCTCGAGCGCCGCCCGGTGCCGGTCGTGCCCATGGCGCTGAAGGGAATGTGGACCAGCATGTGGAGCCACCGCGATACCCGGATGGGGCGCATGCGCGTGCCCCGCCGTTTCCGCGCGCACGTGGACGTGGTGGCCAGCGAACCGCTGGACGGCACCGCCGTGACCGCCGAGGTCCTGGAAGCCCGGGTACGTGCGCTGCGCGGTGATGCGGCGTGACGGTTTCGCGTCGCCGCCATCCCCGCTAGGCTAGCGGCGGGGATTTTCGTCATCCATGCCCGCCCTCGCGGCGGCGGCCCCTTCCTGTCCCTCGCCCGCAAGAGAACCGTCATGAGCGCCATTCCGCCATCCACGCAAGGCCCTTACGTACCCAATCACCTGGTGTGGGCCATCCTCAGCACGCTGTTCTGCTGCCTGCCGTTGGGCATCGTCTCCATCGTGTTCGCGGCGCAGGTGGACGGCAAGCGCGCCGCCGGCGATCTGGCAGGTGCGCAGGACGCATCACGCAAGGCGTTGAACTGGGCCATCGCCTCCGCGCTGATCGGTCCGATCCTGGTCGCGCTGTGGTTCTTTTTGTTCGGCGGTCTGGCACTATTGGGCGGCCTGAGCGGCATGTGAGCCGACTCGCCCGACCCTTCATCCCTGTACAAGGAAAGCCTGCATGAGCGCCGTACCTCCCATGCCCCCGACCGCTACGCCGGGCAACGTTCCCAACCATCTCGCATGGGCCATCGTGTCCACGGTGCTGGCCACCTGCCTGTGCTGTCCGCTGGGCCTGATCGGCATCGTCGCCATCGTGTTCTCGACCCAGGTCAACAGCAAGCTCAACCAGGGCGACCTGGAGGGCGCGCAACGTGCGTCCGCCAACGCCAAGACCTGGTGCTGGGTCGCCACAGCGTTCGCCATCATCGGTCTGCTGATCAACATCGCCATGTTCGCCACCGGCGGCATGGAGCAGTACATGATGATGCTGGAGCAGATGCAGCAAGCGCAGTGATCGCACTGCGTCCCCTGCACTATCTGGCACTGACGGCGGCGGCCCTTGCGGCCGCCGCCGGCGTCTGGCTCCTGCTGAACTTCGATCCGAATGCGGCCGACAGCCCTTTCCCTGGCTGCATGTTCCGCGCACTAACCGGTTACTTCTGCATCGGCTGCGGCCTGACCCGCGCGCTGCATGCGCTGGTCCACGGCGACATCCTGCGCGCATTCGCCATGAATCCACTTGCCATCCTGATGTTGCCGGCGATCCCGATGATGGTCGCCCACGGCCAGGGTTGGCGTCCCCGTGCGCTCGAGCCCTTGATGCGCGTCCTGCTCGCACCGATGTTCTGGCTCGTACTGTTGCCGGTGTACTGGGTGGCAAGGAACTTGCCCTGGTTCCCCTTCACCTTGCTGGCGCCAGGCTGATATCGGTTCACCTCGCCAGCGGATGCCGGGGCACGCGCCGCGGCATGCGAAACACGGACCGTCAACTGACCCAGCCACCGATCACGAACACCGCGAGCAGTGCCAGCCACAGCAACAGGATGCGCCAGACCAGGCTCATCGCGTCGCGCAGCTCGGGCAGTTCGCGCATGGCCTGGACCATGCCTTCCTCGGCGTATTCCTCCGCTTCCTCGGCCAGCTCGCAGCGCACGCTGGCGCGTGCGGCGTAGCCAAGGAATCCGGTGTCCAGCCGGAAGCGCGTGCCGCCGGCTTCGCGCCAGGCGGTGAACACCGTATCGAAGTTGCCGACCAGCGCCATCGCCAGCGTCATCAACTGGGCGACAGGCCAGTCCAGTGCGGTCTTCACCGCACGCGCGCCAAGGCGATTCTCGTCGGGCAAGATCGAGGCCCATTCGTCCTGCGTCGCCAGTACCGACAGGCGATAGAGCACCGCGCCGACCGGACCCAGCAGCAAGAACCAGAACAGCACGCCGAACCAGCGTTGCAGCGCGTTGACGAACACCGCTTCCACCAGCGCCGGCCCATCCAGCGCCGCTGCTTCACCGGTCAGTCCGAGCCGGGCGATCGCGGTGCGACGGGCAGGCGCATCATGCGCGTCGATGACGGCCTCGACATCCACGTCCAAGTCGCGCGGCCCCCAGGCGTAGACCAGCACCGCGATATCGAACAGCAGGCCGGGCAACCCGTACAGGGGGCCATCGAGCATCCATTGCAGCAGCGCGACCACCAGCAACACCGGCACCATGGCCAACGCGATGCCGTAGCGCGCCTGCCAGACGCCCGCGCCGCCGGAGCGCTCGCCCAGCCAGCGCAACCATGCGCCATACCATGCGTACTGGCGGAACGATGCGACCAGCGCGGGTGCGACATGCCCCAGCACCAGCGCAAGCACGACGGCGACGAGCGTGATCGACATGCAATTCCTCCGAGCCGGGATTCTAGCGCGGCTGTCTGTTAATGCCCGGTCTTGTCGGGGATCTTCGAGTCGCGCGTCGCGCGCATGCCGGCATGCCAGTGTTCTATCAGCGAGCGCGCGATGGAGATGGACGGCGACAGCAGCAGCCCATCGCCCGTGTTGTCGTCTCCACGCGCGAGTGCGGCATCGATCTCGTCGAACGTGAACCAGCGCGCGTCCTCGAGTTCCCCGTCCACCTGGGGCGGATCCGGCTCGGCATCGGCGCAGAATCCCAGCATCAACGCGCCCGGGAACGGCCACGGTTGCGCGCCGAGGTAGCGGCAATCGCGCACCCGCACCTGCGTTTCTTCGAGCACTTCGCGTGCAACGGTCTGCTCCAGCGTCTCGCCGGGTTCCACGAAGCCCGCGATGACCGAGTAGCGGCGTGGTGGCCACGATGCCTGCCGCCCCAGCAGCAGGCGCTCGCCATCGCTGGCCGCCACGATGACGGCAGGGTCCACGCGCGGATAATGATCCTTGCCGCACTGCGTGCAATGGGCGATGTAACCCGCGCGGCGGAACGTGATGGCGCCGCCGCAGGCGCTGCAGAAGCGCGTGGACGATTGCCAGTGCAGGAGCGCTCGCGCCATGGCAAACACGCCGGAGGTGAAGGCAGGCCATGCTGCGGCCGCGCGCCGCAGGTCCAGCCACGATGGCGCCTGCACCGCATGGTGCCGGGCATGCGCCGCGAACCATGCCACGCCATCCTTCAGCCCCAGGAACAGGCTCGCACCCGGCCCACCGCCGAGCGACGCGCCTTCCGGTGCCAGCAGCGCACCATCGGCTTCCACCATCGCGCGCCCGTCATCGTCCAGCAGCATCACGCGGGCGGCCGGCCACAAGACGGTCAACGCGTCGGTGTCGTCGCGCAGCGCATCGGCGCGATCCAGCGTATCGCCCGCGAAGGCGAAACCGGTGAGCGGCACGGTGGAGGAGACGGGACCTGTCACGGAACGCGGCAGGCCGGCATTCACATGCTGAAACTGCTGCCGCAGCCGCAGGTGGTCTTGGCGTTGGGGTTGCGGATGACGAACTGCGCACCCTGCAGGCTTTCGCTGTAGTCCACTTCCGCGCCCATCAGGTACTGCAGGCTCAGCGGGTCGACCAGCAGCGCCACGCCATCGGTATCCACGGCCACGTCGTCGTCGGCACGGTTCTCGTCGAACTCGAACCCGTACTGGAAGCCGGAACAGCCGCCGCCCTGGATGTAGACGCGCAAGGCCAGGGCTTCGTTGCCTTCCTCCTGCACCAGCTCGCGCACCTTGGCCGCCGCGGCAGGCGTGAAGTTCAGCGGCCGGTCGATGGACTGGTAGTCCGGAGCGGCGGCTGCGGTCGGCAGGGAAACGACAGTGGTCATGGCGAAAGGATGGGGGCTGGCGGGAGGCAGTTCAAGCTCAACGTGTGCCGGTGCTGCCTTCGCCCGCGCCTTCCTTGGCCGCCGCCTGCGCCCACGGGAACGATTGCTCGACGGCTGCGCCGCTCTGCGGCACCACGCGGGCGATCACGCGGACGGGCTTGAAGCCCGGCGGCAGCAGCAGGTCGCCTTCGACCTGCTGGAAGTACTTGAACGAGTACGGCACGCCGGGCGCATTGGGCTGCTGCCGAAGATCGGCCCACCCCAGGCGGCGCAGCTTGCCCGCCTCGGTGCCCTCCACCGATACCAGCAGGCGGCCGGCGTTGACGGCGCCGCGATTGAGGTTCTGCGTGAGCGTGGCGGTGAAGTGCCACGCCTGCTTGTCCTGCGGCTGCAGGGTGAGCTCGTGCACCGACAGGCCACGGCGCTGTGCGGTGGCACCGACGAAACGCTCGTAGAAGGCCACGTCGGCGCGCAGGCCGGCGATTTCCTCGTCGCGTTCGGACAGCGTGGCCTGCAGGTCGCGGTTGGCGTCGCGGGTGATCTGGTCCGAGCGCGCCAGCGTGGCGCTGCGCTGCTCCAGGATCTCGATGCGCTGCTGCTGCTCGCGCGACTGGGCGGCCGTGGGGGCCTCGCCCACATGGCGCCCGAACACCTGCCAGAGGCCCCAGCCGCCAAACGAAAGCGCCACCGCCAACACGGCGATCAACACGGGCCAGCCCACCAGCCTGGGGGGCGGGACACTTGGCGGTACGGGCTGGGGACTCATGGCCGCAGGATAGCGCGGCCGATCCCAGCGGGCTCTGAATGCCCCCGATCAGGCGTCGGCGGTGGCCCACGCTTCCGGCAAGGCAGCACCGTCATGCGACGGCGATCCCGCAGGCACGGCATCCGCATGCACCAGGCGCCCGGTCAACTGCGCGCCCGCACTCATCTCGACGACCTTGTAATGCAGGTTGCCCTGCACGCGCGCCTTGGCGGCCAGCTCGATCCGGTCGAAGGCATGCACGTCGCCGGTCATGCGGCCGTTGATGACCACCACCGGCACCTGCACTTCGCCTTCGATGCTGCCCTGCTCGGCCAGCGTCAAGACGGCGCGCTCGCCGGCTTCGGCGATGACCTTGCCCTGGATATGGCCTTCCACGTACAGGCCGCCACTGAACACCACGTCGCCGCGGATGGTGACCTGTGGCCCGATGAGCGTGTCGATGGCGCCCACGTCGGGACGGATGGGCTTGGTCTTGAACATCTCACTTGCCTCCTGCGGCTGTGGCGGTCTTCCAGTCGAAGGCCTGCTCCACCGCCGCGTCTCCGCCATTCAGCGTCACTTTGACGCGCTGTGGCGTGAACCCGGGCGGCAGCATCACGTTGCCATCCAACTGCTGGAAATAACGGAATGAATAGGTCTGGCCCGGCGCGCTGCGCTGCTGGTGCAGTTCGTCCCACTGCACTGCGGCCAGCTTGCCTTCGCGCACACCCTCCACGGTGAAGCGCATCTGGCCCTGGCTGATCGCGCCGCGGTTGAGCGTCTGCGTCAGCATGATCTGGTAACGCCAGGTGCCGCCGGCCTCCGGTGCGAACTCGGCCACGTGCACGCTCAGGCCCTTGCGCTGGCTGGTCGAACCGACCAGGCGCTCATAGAACGCCACATCGGCACGCAGCGCAGCGATCTCTTCGTCGCGCTCAGCCAGCGCATCCTGCACCTCGGCATTGGCCGCGCGGCTGATCTGATCGGAGCGGGAGAGCGTGGACTCGCGCTGGCGCAGGTTGCGCAGTTCGCCGCGCACCACGGCCAGCTCACGTTCTGCCTGCACGCGCGCGGCATCGGCCTGCGCCAATCGCGGCGCGGCGGTGTAGCTGGCGGCGAACCACATGGCCGCCAGGCTGCCTGCCCACGCCAGACCGAACAGCAAGGAGGCTCCACGACGACGCACAGCCACGTCACGCGGCACGATCCTGAAGCGGGATGGAGCAGGTGCGGACATGACGGACATACGGCAAGCGGCGCTCAGCCGGCAGCCAGACGGGACCCCTATACTCGCCGCAGTGGCGCGAGCCCATGAGTCTAACGGGAGTGGCCGGCATGTCCGAAGCGCATCTTTTCGTAATTGGGATCCTGTTGGCATGGATGGCCGGGATCCGCGTCTATCTCACCGTTTTCGGGTTGGGCCTCGCCGGGGCGCTGGGCTGGCTGGATCTGCCGCCCGCCTTGCAGGTGACCGAGTCCTGGTGGGTGTTGGGGACTTCCGGGGCGCTCGCGTTGACCGAATTCTTCGCCGACAAGATCCCGGGCGTGGACTCTGGCTGGGACCTGCTGCAGACCCTGGCCCGCGTGCCGGCAGGTGCGTTCCTCGCAGCCGCCACCCTGTCGCCGGATGGCCAGCTCAGTGGCGGCGCGCTGGCGGCGGGCGCCGGCGTGGCGCTCACCAGCCACCTGCTGAAGAGCGGGTCGCGCGCACTGATGAACACCTCGCCCGAGCCGGTCAGCAACTGGACCGCCTCGGTGGCGGAAGACGCCGTGGTCGTGGGCGGCCTTGCGATGGCCTTTGCGCACCCCTGGATTGCGTTGTTCCTTGTGATCGGAGTGTCGCTGCTCATCGCGCTGGCGGTCTGGTGGGTCTGGCGCAGCGTGTCGCGCGGACTGAAACGCTTGTTGCAGACAGCGCCTTCAGCTCCCGTGTCGCCCCCGACCTCCGGCCCGTGACAGGCGTCGGCGCATCGGGGATCATGGGTCTGCCTCACCCGTGAACTTCATCGCATAATGGGGCTCAGCTTGGGGAAGCCTGATGTCCGCCATCGATTCCACATCCCGCCCGCAGGATGAGCCTTCACGCTCGCGCCTGCGCGCAGAAACCCCGCCGGCGCACCATTGGCGCCGCTGGGTGGACGATGCCGCCCCCGAAGACGCGGCCGAACCCGGCGCCGGAGAGCCCGTCGAGATGACCAGTCAGCCCCCCACGCCTACCGAGCCCCCCGCGAGGTCCGCGCCCCCGCCGGCACCAGCTGCCGCGACGCCGGCTGGACCCCGTGAACCCGTCGATCCGGAATCCCCCTATCGCGTGCTGATCGTCGAAGACGATCGCGGCCAGGCCCTGTTCGCCCAGAGCGTGCTGCATGGCGCCGGCATGCAGGCCGACGTGCAGATGCAGTCCGATGGCCTGCTCGATGCCATGCGCCGCTTCCGTCCCGACCTGGTGCTGATGGACCTGCACATGCCCGGCAGGGACGGCATGTCGCTGACCATGCTGCTGCGGCAGCAGCCGGAATACCTGCACCTGCCGATCGTGTTCCTGACCGGCGATCCGGACCCGGAACGCCAGTTCGAAGTCCTGGAAAGCGGCGCGGACGACTTCCTCAACAAGCCGATCCGGCCCCGCCACCTGATCGCGGCGGTGTCCAACCGCATCCAGCGCGCGCGCCAGCGCAGCCAGGCCCAGCAGGCACCACGGCCTTCGCTCAACACCGATACCGGCCTGCCCACCCGTACCTTCGTGCTGCAGCAGCTCGGCGAGTCGCTGCAGCGGCAGGGGCGCGGCGGGCTGTTCTTCGTCGAGGTCAACAGCGCGCTGAGCCTGCGTGAACGCTATGGCTATGCGGTGTTCGAGCACCTGATGAGCCAGGCCGGGCGCCAGTTGGCTGCCGCTGCGTCGCCGCACCCGGTGGCCCGATTGAACGACAACAGCTTCCTGATGCTGGCCGACAGCGTCGACGAGGCGACCCTGGCCGCCCTGGCGCTGCAGTTGCGCGACGGACTGGCCGGGCATGACTTTGAAACCCGCCCCAGCGAAGTGCTCAAGCTTCGCGGCTCGATCGGCTACACCGCGCTGTCCCTCGGCTTCGCCGACGCCGGCAGCGCGCTGGAGGCCATCGAGCGTGCCGTGCTGCAGGCCCGCCTGAAGTCCGACAGCCTGGCCGAGTACATACCGGCCCAGGTCGACGACGACGCCCCGCGCATCTCGCTGGAGGATGGCCAGTTCGAGCTGGCCTACCAGCCGATCGTGGCGGTGGCTGGCAACGACCAGGCGCAATACCAGGTGCTGCTGCGCATGCGCCAGCCCGATGGCTCGCTGCTGCCCGCGTCACAGGTGATCCCGGCGGCCGAACTCGCCGGTGGCATCGCGCAGATCGATCACTGGGTGCTGGAGCACGCGCTGTTCGTGCTGGCCGAGCGACAGGCCATGGGACCATCGCTGCGCCTGTTCGTCTCGCAGTCGCCGCGCTCGCTGGCGCGCGAATCGCATGCCCCATGGCTGCTGGATGCACTGCGCGCGCGGGGCATCGAGGGCACGTCGCTGGTCATCGATCTGCGCCTGTCCGACGCCCTGATCCACACCGTCACCCTGCGGCAGTTCTGCCAGCAGCTGATGCCGGCCGGCGTGCAGTTCTGCCTCAGCCAGTTCGAGCCCGGCGTGGAAGCCGACGCCCTGCTGACGCAGCTGCCACTGGGTTTCGTGCGTGTTTCCAGCAAGTACGCCAGCGCCCACGCCGATCCGGTCCTGCGCGACCAGTTGCGCGGGATCATCGACAACGCCCACCGCCAGGGCCTGCAGGTGATCGGACAGCAGATCGAAGATCCCCAGGCCGCAGCGGCCATGTGGATGGGCGGTGTCGACTTCATCCAGGGCAACCTGGTGCAGGCTGTCGGCAGCGAGCTCGGCTTCGACTTCCACAACGCGGTGCTGTAACGATGCCCACCACCGGACGGACGCCGGTGATGCCGTGGGTGACGGCGGCGCTGGCTGCGTCGTCGGTGGCGTCGATGGGCCTGCACTGGGCAGGCATCGCGGGCCCCTGGATACCCGTCGCACTCGGAACAGGCGCAGCGGGGCTGGCCGCGGCCGTCGCCGCCGGGCTGCAGTCGCGCAGCGAAGCCCATCAGCGCGCCGGTGTGCAGGCGCGTGCGGCGATGGCCGAATCCGAGCGCGACAGCCTGCAACGCGACCTGCAGCGCCACGACCGGCTTGAACAGGAATTGATGCGCGCCAAGCAGGCCGCCGAATCCGCCGCGATGGCCAAGGGCGAATTCCTGGCCACGATGAGCCATGAAATCCGCACCCCGCTCAACGGCATCGTGCCGATGCTGGAGATGCTGTCGCGTGCACCGCTGGCACCGGACCAGCGCGAGATGCTGAGCACGGCCACCGCATCCTCGCACCAGCTGCTGCGCATCGTGGACGACATCCTCGACTACTCCAAGCTCGAGGCGAACAAGCTGGATCTGGAGATCACCGGATTCAACCTGCGCGAACTGCTCGACAGCGTGCTGCAGCTCATGTATCGCCCTGCGGAAAACAAGGGGCTGCGGCTGAGCCTGCAACTGGATCCTGCGGTGCGCCTGCCGGTCCGTGGCGACCCGGTGCGGTTGCGCCAGGTGCTCACCAACCTGGTCGGCAACGCGATCAAGTTCACCGATCGCGGCTCGGTCACGCTGGTGGTGCGACGGCTCGGCGAAACCGCCGCGCAGCATCTGCTGCGCTTCGAGGTGCGGGATACCGGCATCGGCATCGAAGAAGATGCACGCCATCGCCTGTTCCATTCCTTCAGCCAGGCTGATGCGTCCACCACCCGACTGTATGGCGGCACCGGGCTCGGCCTGGCGATCTGCCGGCGCATCGTCGACCTGATGGGCGGCCGCATCGACGTGGTCTCGGAGATCGGGCGCGGCTCCACGTTCTGGTTCGAAGTGCCGCTGATGAAGGTCATCGGCGATCTGCGCCAGCGCGACAACGGCGCGCTGGACCATGGGCGCGTGCTCATCGTCTCCCCCGATGCCCGGCTGCGGCAGCGACTCACGCTGCTGGCCACCAACTGGGGCATGCAACCGGTGGCGGTGGAAACCACGCAGGAAGCGCTGGACCGGCTGCGCCTGGTCAGCGAACAGGCGCAGCAGGATTATCTGGCCGTCCTCGCCGACATCGGCGGCATCCGCAGCACCGCCCTGGCGCTGCATCGCGCCATCGCGCGGCGCCCTTCACCGGATCCGCTGCGCCTGGTCTGGTTATACGGCGACGAGACCGTCCCGACCGAACTGCACCCGCGCAGCACCCTGTTGTCGCGGCAGTCACCGGATGCGGACCTCCGCGCAGCGCTGACCGGTGCGGCGCCGGAGCCTGACCAGGAAGCGGGTGCCGCCGCGATGGAAGAGATATTTCCGGAAGCCAGGACCACTGCTTTGCCGCTCGATCCCGCGCCGCCCAGCCTGGCCGAGGCACGTGAGGCGCAGACACCGGTCGCCCCTGCCGTTCATGAGGCGGAGACGCCCGCTGCGGGCCCGGAACCCGCCGTTGTCAGCGCCATGCGCACCGAGCCCCGCCTGCTGCTGGTGGAAGACAACCCGGTCAACCTGCTGGTGGCGCAGAAGCTGCTGTCGGCGCTCGGCTTCAACTGCGAGACCGCGGCCAATGGCGACATCGCCATCAAGCGCATGCAGGTGGAGCACTTCGATCTGATCCTGATGGACTGCCAGATGCCGGTCCTGGACGGCTACGCCGCGACGCGACGCTGGCGCGACCTGGAGGCGCAGCGCGCCGATGGCGCCCGCCTGCCCATCGTCGCGATGACCGCCAATGCGATGGCCGGGGACCGCCAGCGCTGCCTGGATGCCGGCATGGACGACTATCTCGCCAAGCCGGTGTCGCGCGAGCAACTGGAAAGCTGCCTGCACCGCTGGCTGCCGGATCGCATGAACTTCGTGCTGCGCAACGCCGCGCTCGTGCCCGCCGCGGAACCGGCACCGCCGGTCCCGGCCGTCGCCACCGCGCGCGCGCCGGCGCCGAGTTTCCCGGTGCTGGACCAGACCATGCTGGAAGAACTGCGCGAGATCGCCGGCGACGAAACCACGCGCATCATCACCATTTTCCTGGAAGACGCGCCGCGCCTGATCGGCACCTTGGAGAAGGCGGCTGCCGTGCCCGATCTGGATGCCATGCGCGATGCGGCGCATACGCTGAAATCATCCAGCGCCAACGTGGGCGCGATGGCGTTGTCGGCCGCCGCCAAGCGTGTGGAACTGGGCGCACGCGCCCGCAAGCTGGAGCGCCCGGCCGTGGCCGTCGCGCTGGTCATCGCCGAGTACGCGCGTGCACGCATGGCGCTGCAGGGCTACGCCGCGCAACAGCTCGGCAGGCCGCTGTTGCCGCCGGCAGCGGCGAACGGTCAGTCGTCGCCTTCGAGCTTGGTCAGCAGGTAATTCGGCTCGCCGATGCGGTCGATCACCGACAACTGCGTTTCCAGCCAGTCGATGTGTTCTTCCTCGGAATCGAGGATGTTGGCGAACAGCTGCCGGCTGACGTAGTCGGCCACCGATTCGCAATAGGCGATCGCTTCGCGCAGCGGCGGCAGCGCTTCCTGTTCCAGCGCCAGGTCGCACTCGAGGATCTCGCGCGGCGTTTCGCCGATGCGCAGTTTGCCCAGCGCCTGGAAGTTGGGCAGGCCATCGAGGAACAGGATGCGCTCCGACAGCTTGTCGGCATGCTTCATCTCGTCGATGGATTCCTTGTACTCGTGTTCGGCCAGTTCCTTGAAGCCCCAGTTCTTCAGCATCTTGGCGTGCAGGAAGTACTGATTGATGGCGGTCAGCTCGTTGTAGAGCGCCTTGTTGAGGTGTTCGATGACCTTGGCGTCGCCTTTCATGGCCATGCTCCGTGGGCGGAAGGACGGCAAAGGTTAGCCCGTGCACGCGCGCCGTGACGGAACGCGAATCGTGATCATTCTGGAAGGATGCCGCGCCGCCGACGGGCGGTCGCGTGGACGTCAGGCTGCGTGCGAGAGCGTCAGTATGGGGAACAGCGGCTCGCGCGATGCGGGTTGCGCGGCCTGAAGCACGTCCATCGCCATGTCCAGGCAGCTGCCGCAGTTGGCGCCCGCGCCCGTACGCATGGTCAGCTCGGCCACGGTGGTGCATCCCGCGGCGGCGGCTTCACGTATCTGGCGGTCGGTCACGCCGTTGCAGATGCAGACGTACACGGTGGCGGTAGCAGTGCGGCGGGCACGGGATGGCCCGCCACCATTTCACCCAAGATGAGAATGATTGTCAATTCTTGGCGGGCTCGCCCGTACCACCCCGTTTACGCGCCGGTCGGTCACGGCCACGCCAGCGGGATCCTTCCACCGAAGCCCGCGGGTCGGGCAGATGTGGCGGGATCGCCTGCGGGCCCGCGACGCCGCGGGCAAACGAGGCCAGGTGCCCCAGCGCGCTGGCGTACACGCGGCGCTTGAACATGACCACGTGCTCGAGCGGATACCAGAAATCCACCCAGCGCCAGTGGTCGAATTCCGGGCTCTCGGTCAGGTCCAGGCGGACGTGGGCTTCGTCGCCGACCAGGCGCAGCAGGAACCACACCTGTTTCTGGCCGATGCAGACCTGGCGTTCGTTGCGCCGGATGGCGCGGGGGGGCAGCCGATAGCGAAGCCACCCGGGCGTGACGCCCAGAACTTCCACATGTTCGGGCAACAGGCCGGTTTCTTCGCGCAACTCGCGGTACATGGCCTCGACCGGTGTCTCGTCCGTGTTCATGCCGCCTTGCGGGAACTGCCAGCCATCCCGGCGCACGCGTCGCGCCCAGAACACCCGGCCGTCCGGCCGCATCAACACGATGCCGACGTTGGGTCGGTAGCCGTCCGGATCGATCACGATGCGGACTCCATAAATCTACTGTGCCCGACTCTGCCACGCCCTGCCGCAGGCGACAAGCGCGGCGCCCCGGCTTGACAGGCAGGGGGTCGAAATGAAGAATACGCGGTTCACGCGGCTATGTAGCTCAGCCGGTTAGAGCACAGCACTCATAATGCTGGGGTCGGTGGTTCGAGTCCACCCATAGCCACCAGATTCCCCAACGGAATCAACGCGTTGAAACAAGCCCGCCGCGAGGTGGGTTTTTTGTTGGGCGTGATCTGGGACTGCAGGCCGGTGCGGCCCGGCATCAGGGTGGCTATGGGATGGACCCCAGCAACGTGAGGGCCATAGCCGGCGGTTGGTTGGCCCGGACCCCATCCGGCACGTAATACATGATCTGCGTTATTTCGCTGGTCAGCCGCTGATCCAGAAGTAGCTTCATGATGACCGGCGCCAATCATCCTCCCTTTCTCGCCATCATCGCGCTGACCACGTGCAGCAGCCGGTAGGTACGTCAGCCCCAGGCGGCGAAGACCTGGTCAAGGCACAGCTCCGCGGCCCGGACAGCGTCCGTTTCTATTGCCACTGGTGCGACCTGGACCGCTCGGACAGCCAGAAGGAGTTTCAATCTGAGCCGCGTGAAACACTAAGAAGGCAATCGCCATTCAGTGACGCCTTTAGAGAAAGATCGGCCTCACCAAGCTCGATCTTGTACATGCTCGCCTTCTCATGCTCAGCCGTAGCGTTGGCATGCGGACTTGGAGGCAGAAAGTATCTTTCCAATTTGAACTTACTACGCAAGCCGTCTGGTTTATAGCACTTCCCTTCGCTTAGCTTCAGGTAGAGAAAGCGAATTCCTCCATCGAGCGCAGGAGACACCCGGCACTCGATGAACTGGAGTTCGTAGCCGTCATCCGTTCCTATGCTGCCGGATCGGAATGCAATATTCAGCGAGTCACTACCATTAACTTGCCTGAAACTGGAGACTCCCAAGTCGCTAAAGAACCGATAGCTTGCAGGCCACTTCTGTGAAGCCATTCGTTCGATCAGATCCTCTAGCTGTAGCTGAACCTTCTCGCCACCAAAGTTCCTGGACAAGCACCCAAATGGCAACATTAGGAGGGTGCAGCCGATCATCAACACCGCCATTTTTTTCACCAGGCGTCCTCACCATGTTGGGCACGAGAAACGTGGAAGACCATTGCAGCGAAATATTGTAGTCCCCGCCTGTGTTGTTACCAGACACATTATTCCGACGCTCACGCGTCCAAGGGAACCGTCCGATCACACGTCCGACGGACTCCGGTGGCATTGAGGCGGGTGAACATCGCGACAGCGCGCGGGATGTCAGGGTTGGATGGGGGGCGATGCGCTGGCGGGCAGCACGATGGTTGCGCGCAGACCGCCTCCCTCGCGCTGGGAAAGCCGCAAGGTACCGCCCAGCGCCTGCGTGAGCTGCTGGGCGATGGCCAGTCCCAGGCCCGTGCCACCCGTGGAGCGGCCACGCGAAGGCTCGAGCCGGTGGAATGGCTTCAGCGCCGCCTCCAACTGGTCGGCAGGGATGCCAGGGCCACGGTCGAGCACATCGATGCAGGCACGCCCCTCGTCATCGACGCGCAGCTGCGTCTCCGCACTGCCGGCATGGTTCAGTGCGTTGTCGATCAGGTTCTGCAACACACGCCGCAGCACCTGCGGGTGCGTATCGCGTGATGCGAGCGTGCCGTGCAGCAGGTGCACCGGGCGACCCGCATCCTGGTAGTCGCCTGCGATGCTCTCCAGGAACGCCGTCAGGTCGAGACGGATCGCGGGCCCCAGTGCCACGCTCGCGCTGCGCGCATAGTCCAGGCCCTCGCGGACCAACTGGCTCACCTGGTCGATATCACCGAGGAGCTTGTCCTGCCCGGTGCCGGCTTCCATGGTTTCCACGCGCAGCCGCATGCGGGTGATCGGAGTCTGCAGGTCATGCGAGATGGCGGCCAGGATCTGCGTCCGTTCGGTGACGTGCGCCGCCACGCGCGCCTGCAGCGCATTCAACGCCTGTGCCGCCTGCGCGACTTCCCAGGGCCCGTCCTGCGGAAGGGGAATGTTGTTCCCTGCAGGATCCATGCGTTCGGCGGCACGGGCGAGCCTGGCGAGCGGACGAGTCGCCAGGCGCACGGCAACGCCCACGCACAGCAACAGCAACACCACCTGGGCGGCGAGCACCCAGGGCAACCATGTCGCCACCGGCATGGGCGCCGGTGTGACCTCGATGGTCAGCGGCTGCCCGTCGCCCAGCGTCAGCTCCACCTCGTAGCGCTCGGGCGTGGTGGAAACGGCGCGCGGTCGCAGCGCGTAACGCTGGTCCAGCGCATCGTCGATCAGTCCCGTCACCTGGCGGGAGCGCTCCGTGGACAGCGGCGCGCCGGCATGGGCGGGCCGCAGGAGATAACGGTAGGTCCGTCGCTCCAGGCGGGGTGTCCATGCAGCACGCTGGTCGGCAGGGAGATGTTCGAGCAGTGCCACGCTGACGGGTACGTCTTCATACAGGTTCCTGAGCATCATCGAACGCGTGGCGTCCATGCGTTCTCCGAACAGCAGCGCGAACGACAGCGCATGCGCCAGCAGCAGGCCCGCGCCGAGGATGAGGATCAAGCGCGCGCGCAGGGTGCGCGGCAGCCAGCGCGACGACCGGAAGGCGTCAGGGGTCATGCGTCCCCGCTTTCGAGCACCACGGGCTGACTGAAAACGTAGCCTTCACTGCGTACCGTCTTGATGTAGGTCTGTTCGCGCGCACCATCCCCCAGCCGTTGTCTCAGCCGGCTGACCAGCAGGTCGATGGAGCGATCGAAGACCTCGGCATCCCGTCCCTGCGTGAGGTTCAGCAGCTGATCGCGGCTGAGTACGCGCTGCGGGTGGTCGATGAAGACGCGCAGGAGCCTGAACTCCGCGCCGCTCAGCGGATATGCCGTGCCCTGCCCGTCCAGCAGGTGCCGTGCGGCGGTGTCGAGGCGCCAGTCGCCGAAGCGGATCCACCGGCTGGCCTCGGAGACCTGGAGATTCGGCGGCAACATGCGCGCGCGCCGGATCACGGCGTTGATGCGTGCGAGCAGCTCGCGCGATGAGAACGGTTTGGTGACGTAATCATCCGCCCCCATCTCCAGCCCGATGATCCGGTCCGTTTCATCATCGCGCGCCGTCAGCAGCACGATTGGCACGGCGCGGTGCTTGCCGGCACGCAGGTTCCTGCACAGCGCGAGACCGTCTTCGCCGGGCATCATCACATCCAGCACGACCAGGTCGACGTCGCTGGTATCCAGCGTGGCCCGCATCTCGCGACCGTCCGCCGCCAGGCTGACGCGCAGGCCATTGCGCCGCAGGTAGTCACCGACCATCTGGCGGATGTCGCGATCGTCGTCGACGACGAGGACGTGATCGGTGTGGGACGACATGCGTGGGGCTCCGGGACCAGGGCGACGGGATGATCCGCCTTTCGCGACGGATGGTAGCGCCTGCGGGTGGCCGGACAGAGCCCCGGCGGCGCCGGCTTTGTATCGGACTGTATCAACCGGATCTTTCGCGGCTTTGGGTGACAAATCGGCGGGCCGCGCGACACGTGGTGGACAAGCGGAAGGCGCGCAATGCGCCCATCGCCGGCGGAGCTCCCGCGGGCACCACCCGAGAGACACGACATGCACGCTTCAGACGCTTCTTCACCCAAGGCCGCACTGGTATTCGGCGGCTCCCGCGGCATTGGTGCCGCCATTGCCCGCCGCCTGGCCCGCGAGGGCCACGCCGTCGCGCTGACCTACGCCGCGCGTGCCGACAAGGCGGCGGAAGTCGTGGCCGCGATCCAGGCGGAAGGCGGCCAGGCCATCGCCCTGCAAGCGGATGCCGCGGACCATCACGCGATCACGGCGGCGGTGGCGGATGCCGAGGCCCGGCTCGGCGCGTTGCAGGTAGCGGTCGTCAATGCCGGCATCTACGAAGGCAGTCCGCTGGACCGGTTCCCGCTTGAGACGCTCGACCGGATGTTGGCGGTGAACGTCCGCGGCGTCTTTCTGGCGATCCAGGCATCCGCGACGAAGATGGCCGATGGCGGCCGCATCATCACGATCGGCAGCAACACCGCGCAGCGCAGCGGATCGGTGGGCAGCAGCGTCTATGCGATGACCAAATCCGCCGTGGCCACGCTGGTGCGGGAAGTGGCGCTGGACCTGGCGCCGCGCCGGATCACGATCAACAACATCCAGCCCGGTCCCATCGATACCGACATCACGGCCGGTTTTCTCGAACACCTGATCCAGCGCAATCCGCTGAAACGCGTGGGTCGTCCGGAAGAGGTCGCATCGCTCGCCGCGTATCTCGCCAGCGATGACGCCGGCTACATGACCGGAGCCAGCCTGACGATGGATGGCGGCTACGCCATCTGACCCACGCGCGCAGCGCCCCCCCTTTCCTCGACCACTCCCTGGAGGATCCACCATGTCCACGTCCATCCCCTCGCTGCCTACATTTTCCCGTCGCGTCACGCGCCTGCTTCCCTGGCTTCTGGCATCGGGGCTGCTGCTGAGCGGCATCGCCCACGCCGCGCCGCCGACCCGAGCCCCCATGTCGACGCCGCCGTCCGCGCTGGTTGCCAACAAACAGGTGGATGCAGGCGATCTGCGCATCGGCTACGCGGAGCTCGGGCCCGCGAAGGGCGAGCCCGTCATCCTTCTGCACGGTTGGCCGTACGACATCAACAGCTATGCCGAAGTCGCGCCCCGGTTGGCCGAGCGTGGCTATCGCGTGATCGTGCCGCACCTGCGCGGATACGGCACCACCACCTTCCTTTCTCCGGATACGCCGCGCAATGGACAACCCGCCGCGCTCGCTTCGGACGTGATCGCGTTGATGGACGCATTGAAGATCCGGCGTGCCACGCTGGCAGGCTACGACTGGGGTGCGCGCTCGGCGGACATCGTCGCAGCCGTATGGCCGGAACGGGTCAAGGCGCTGGTCTCGGTAAGCGGCTACCTGATCGGCAGCCAGGAAGCGAACCGCAAGCCTCTCCCGCCGTCGGCCGAGTTGCAGTGGTGGTACCAGTTCTACTTCGCGACCGAACGCGGCCAGGCGGGCTACCGCCAGTACACACACGACTTCGCGAGGAAGATCTGGGAACTGGCCTCGCCACAGTGGAAGTTCGATGACGCGACGTTCGCCCGCAGCGCCGTCGCGCTGGACAACCCGGACCACGTGGCCATCGTGATCCACAACTATCGCTGGCGCCTGAGCCTTGCCGAAGGCGAGGCGAAATACGCCGCGCTGGAGCAGCGCCTGGCCCAGGCCCCAGTCATCAGCGTGCCGACGATCACCATCGAAGGCGATGCGAATGGCGCACCGCATCCGAAGCCGGATACCTACGCGACCCGCTTCGTCGGCAAGTACGAGCACCGCACGTTCACCGGGGGCATCGGCCACAACCCCCCGCAGGAAGCGCCCGCCGAATTCGTGCAGGCGGTCGTCGACGCCACGCGCCTGTAAACGGAAGGGACGTCCCCATGCTCGACTATGTCCTGGCCGCGATCGCCGGCATGGCCACCATCCTGTCGCCCTGCATCCTGCCTGTATTGCCGATCGTGCTCGCCACGGGAGCGGGCCGCGACCGTACCGCGCCCGTCTGGATCATCGCCGGTTTCGTCGCGACATTTGCCGCCAGCGGCATCCTGCTGGGAGTGCTGGCGGCATCGTCGGGCGAGCTGCAGGCCAGCATCCGCACCGGCTCCATCCTCGTGCTGTTGCTGGCCGGCCTGGCCTGTTTCTGGCCGGCACCGTTCGAGCGCGCCGTCACGTGGGTGCAAGCGCAGTGGCGACAGGTAAAGCCACACGGCATCGCCTTGCCGCAGGTGGGCGGCCGTCCCGGCGCGCTGCTCGTCGGCGCTTCGCTGGGGCTGGCGTGGACACCCTGCGCCGGCCCGGTACTGGCGTCCGTGCTCGCGCTGGCCGCCAGTTCGCAGGCGCCGGCCAAGGCCAGCGCGCTGCTCGGGCTGTATGCCCTGGGCGCTGGCGTTCCGATGCTCGCGATCGCCTATGGCGGACGCTGGATCAGCACACGGCTGCCGTTCCTGCAACGCCATGCCGACCTGCTGCGCACAGGCTTTGGCGCGATCGCCGTCGCTGTCGCCGTGCTGCAACTGCTCCAGTACGACGTGTTCGTCTCCGCCTGGGCCACGCAGTGGCTCCCTCCCCTCTCGCAAGGACTCTGATCCCATGAAGAAGCTCTCATCGCTCACCACCCTGCTGGCCGCATGCCTGTTCGCCGTAGCGTGCTCTCCCGCCGTGCAGGCCGATCCCGTCCAGCCCACGCTCGCCGCGCCCGCGCCGATGGCGCCCGATTTCACCGGCATCGACAACTGGGTGAACTCGCCGCCACTGAGCCTGCGCGACCTGCGTGGCAAGGTGGTGCTGGTCGAGTTCTGGACCTACTCCTGCATCAACTGCGTCCGCGTGATGCCGCATGTCAAACAGTGGCATGCCAAGTACCGGGACCAGGGGCTCGTGGTCATCGGCGTGCACACGCCGGAATACGGCTACGAGAAGAAGCTGGGCAACGTCCGGGCAGCGGTACAGCGATTCGGAATCACGTACCCGGTGGCGCAGGACAACGGGTATGAAACCTGGAATGCCTATGGCAACCGCTACTGGCCGGCCATGTACCTGATCGACCAGCAGGGTCGCATCGTCTACCGGCATTTCGGCGAAGGGCAGTACCAGGAAACCGAAGCGAGGATCCGCTCGCTGCTGGGTACCGGGAAGACGGCGCGATAGCGGGTGGCCGATGCAGGCCGCGGACGCGGTCCTGCATCGGCCATGACCGGATGCGTGTGCCGCAGGGACAACGACGGCCAACGTGGCAGTGGAGGATTCAACGCGGCGCGGTTTCCCGCGCGCGACGCTCTGTCACCAGCTCTCCGCCATGCCCCCAGTTGTCGGTATCGATCTCGTCTATGACGATATGGGTCAGGTCGGGTTGCTTGCCGAGCACGCGCTCCAGCGTGTCGGTGATCTCGCGCACCAGTTGGCGCTTCTGCGCCTGCGATGTGCCATCGCGGGTAATGCGGACATGGACGAAAGGCATGGCTGTTCTCCTGTGGGAATCATGGGGCCGCGCGAAGCAGCCCCGTCCGGATCACCAACGGCCGGCGGACATGCCGCCATCGACCGGCAGCACGACGCCGGTGGTGAAGGTGGCATCGCCCAGATACAGCACGGCCTCGGCGACTTCCTCGACCGTGCCGATGCGCCCGGCCGGCTGCAGTCCCTTCAGGAAATCGTGCATCTCGGGGGCGTAGAGGGGCGTATCGATGATGCCGGGCGCCACCGCATTGACCTGGATGTTGTGCGGCGCCAGTTCCAGCGCCAGCGCGCGCGTGGCCTGGTTGATGCCACCCTTGATCAGTACCGGCAGGACCGCCGGCACCGATTGCAGCGGCTGCCCGGCAATGCTGGCGGTGATGTTGATGATGTGGCCGGCGCGACGTTCGCGCATGTGTGCCGCTGCGGCCTGGGCCATGAAGAAAAAGCCCTTCAGGTTGGTATCGACCAGCGCCTGCACATCATCGGGCGCGTACTCGGTGAACGGTCGGGCGATGAAGATGCCGGCGTTGTTCACCAGGATGTCGACCTGGCCGAAGCGTTCGATGGCGGCGTCGACCAGGCGGCGGGCGGTATCGGGGGCGGCGATGTCGCCCGGCACCAGCAGCAGACGGGCGGGCTGGCCGAGCTCGGCGGCGGCAGCCTGCAGGCGATCGAGCGTGCGTGCGTTGGCGACGACGTTGTCGCCGCGCTGCAGGTAGGCGCGGGCAATGGCGAAGCCGATGCCGCTGGAAGCGCCGGTGACGATGACGGTCTTGGTACTCATGGGATTCCTCGGATGGTGGGGTGCCTTTTCGGCGTGACGGCACTCTATTCCCGCCCCATGCGGCGATAAATCAGCAAGAATGCATTTCACCTGTTACCCGGTGTAAGCAATGCAGCGACGATTCGACGACATCCTGGTCGGCAGCCTGGAACTGTTCTGCCTGGCCGCCGAAACCGGCGGATTCACCAGCGCGGCTACTGCTGCCGGCGTCACCCCAGCGGCGGTCAGCCGCTCCGTGGCGCGCCTGGAAGAACGGCTGGGCGTGCGCCTGTTCGTCCGGACCACCCGCAGCATCCGGCTGACCGATGCCGGGCGCGCGTATCTGGTGCACTGCCGCCAGGCGCTGGACCAGTTGGCGGAAGCCGACCGCGAAGCCTCCGGCGAGCAATCCGAACCTGTCGGCCGCCTCCGCATCAGTGTGCCGACCACCTATGGACACTATCGCCTGCTGCCTCTGCTCGCCGAATTCCACCGCCGTCATCCGCGCATCCAGGCCGACGTGCACATCGGCAATCGCAATATCGACTTCACCGCCGAGGGGTTCGACCTCGCGGTGCGCGTACGCAAGCCGCCCGAGTCGGGCCTGGTCGCCCGCCATCTGGAAGATGCCGAGCTGGTGCTGGTCGCTTCGCCGGACTATCTGCAACGGCGTGGCGTGCCGGAGCGGCTGGGCGATCTGGCCGGACACGACTGCATCCAGTTCGAGCTGCCCAGCACCGGACGACGCATCCCATGGCTGTTCAAGGACGGCGCCACCGAGATCGAGGTGGAGACGGACGGCCCGTTCCTGCTTTCGGAGGACGTGCTGGGTGGCGTCTCGCTGGCATGCAACGGCGCCGGCGTGTTCCAGGCCTATCGCTTCACGGTCGAACGCGAGATCGCGCAGGGTCGCCTGCAGGAACTGCTACCCCGCCACGGGGGGCGCAGCCGTCCTTTCAACCTGCTGTATCCGCACGGCCGGCACATGCCGCTGCGCGTGCGGGCCTTCATCGATTTCCTGCTCGAGTCACTGCGCGCCGGCCCGCACCTGGCTGGTTAGCTGCGGCGACACGCGGGACGCAGGCCGGTTCGTCGCGGCCTGTAAGCGAAGCGGGCGCGGACAACTACGCTTACAAAAGTGCCGGTGCGCGGACACAGCCGGGATACGCGAGCGGGGTGAAATGGCCTCCCATCTACCGGAGGCCCACCATGAAGACCACGAAGCACATCCTGATGACCGCCATGCTGGCGGCGCTCGCCGGCACCGCACTGTGGGCGGCAAGCGCCCAGCCCGCAGGCATCGCTCGACACGAGGCGCTGCGACATGACCTGGACGTTCCCGGACAGGAAGCGGTGCAGGTCCGCGTCGACTTCGCACCGGGCGCCGCTTTCGGCATGCACACGCACCCTGGCATCGAAGTCGCCTATGTACTGGAAGGCACGCTCGAGTACACGTTCGAGGACAAGCCGCCGGTCACCCTGAAAGCCGGACAGTCCCTCTTCATCCCGGCCGGCATGCCGCACGCGGCACACAACCCCGGCCAGACCGGCGCAGCGGAACTGGCGACGTACCTGGTCGAAAAGGGCAAGCCGATCGTCGCCCTGCGCAACCAGGCGCGCTGAGCGCAGCAAGCCGAAGCGCCCCATCAACGCGTATCGGAACCCGCCCCATGAACACCGCACTGAAACGCAAAATCGCCTTTGCCCTTTCGATGGGCGTCGTCACCACCGGCATCATTTCCTTCGCGCTGCTCGCCCTCAACCTGGGCTTCCCGCGGGGATTCGTGTCCCTGTGGCTGCGCTCCTGGGGCATCGGCTACCTCATCGTGATCCCCGCGATTCTGCTGATCGGGCCGCGCCTGCAGGCACGCATCGATCGGCTGATCACGTGACCGGACTGGCGCGAAGGCACGACGCGCATCCGGAATCGGGATCCGCTCCAGCACGCACGACATCTCCGTTGCCGGGCAGGCGCCACGCCCGACGACGCTCCCTCCATGGCGCACCTCTCCCCAACATCCCAGGTATCTCCATGATCAACAAGATTGAAAACGTCGTTTACACCGGCAAGACCCGTACCACCGGTGGGCGCAAAGGCGCCGCACGAAGCGATGACGGCCGCCTGGCCATCGAACTTTCGCCGCCGGGCAGCAACGGCCCCGGCACCAATCCCGAACAACTTTTCGGTGCGGGTTGGTCGGCCTGCTTCCTCGGCGCGATCGGCAAGGCCGCGCAGGCGGCGAAGATCGCGCTGCCCGCCGACGCCGCAGTGGAGGCCGAAGTGGATCTCGGCCTGACCGGTGACGCGTACTTCCTTGCGGCGCGCCTCAACGTCAGCCTGCCCGGCGTGGATCGCGATGTCGCCCGCTCGCTGGTGGAGACCGCGCACCAGATCTGCCCGTACTCCAAGGCATCGCGCGGCAACATCGATGTCGAGATCAACCTGGCCTGACCTGCCCGCCGCGGCGCCCGCACACCGGGTGCCGCGGCCTCGAACTCCTGAGGCATGGCGTGGATTCCCAGGACAACGGCGTCGCGGTGATTGCGGGCGCATCGCCCAACATCGGCGCGCGCTGCCTCACCAGATCGAGGCACGATCCGCGGGCGCAACGAACATGCCGTCCTCGCTCCCGACATTGAACGCGTCGTACCACGCCTGAAGGTTCTTGACCACACCATTGACGCGGTAGCGTGCCGGCGAGTGGTAGCCCTGTTCTGTTTCGGACTTCAGGGAAGCCTCCGTATGCAGCGTACGCCACAGCTGCGCCCATCCAAGGAAGAAGCGCTGTTCGCCACTGAAGCCATCGCGGACAGCGGCGGTGTCGATTCCGTTCGCCGCCGCGTGGAGTCGATAGGCCTCCAGCGCGACCGTGACGCCCACCAGGTCTGCAAGGTTCTCGCCCAGGCTGCGCCGGCCGTCCAAGTGCATGCCGGGCAGAGGTTGGTAGTTCGAGTACTGGGCTACCAGCACGTCGGTCCGCTTGTCGAAGGCAGCGCGCGCAAGTGGGGTCCACCAGTCGCTGAGATTCCCGTTGTCATCGAAGCGTGAGCCCTGGTCGTCGAATCCGTGGGCCATCTCGTGGCCAAGCACGGCGCCGATCGCACCGAAGTTCACGGCGCTGTCCGCCGCCGCATCGAATGCGGGCGATTGCAGAAGGCCGGCAGGGAACGTGACGCTATTGAGCTGCGGACTGTAGCTGCCGTCCACCGACTGCGGCGGCAGATGCCAACGATAGGGCCGCTGCGGATCAGCAAGGTATCCGGCATCGAGTTCGACCTGGGCCGCCTTGAGGCGATGGAGGTTGCCGATCGGGTCCACAGGCGATATCTCGACTTCCGAGTAGTCACGGAGATCGTCCGGATAGCCCAGTCGCAGACCCATCTTGTCCAGCTTGGCCAAGGCCGTCGTGCGCGTCGTCTGATCCAGCCAACTCGCCTGCTGTATGCGCACCCGGAATGCCTGCTTCATGAAGGGCGCCATCGCTTCGATGGCATCGCGGTCGGATGCCTTGAAGAACTGTTCGATGTAGCGTGCGCCAACCAGCTCCGGCAGGTTCTGGCTGACGAACTGTATGCCGCGATCCGCCCGTGAACGACGCGTCGTCAGGCCGTAAAGCTCGGTGCCGTAGAACCGGAAACTGGCGTCCTGGAATGCAGCAGGCAATAGATGTGCGTGATTGTGGATCCAATGGAACGCCAGGTAGGAACGCCACGTGGCCACCGGGGTCTCGGCAAAGATCCGCGCAGCTGCACGGATGGCGGTGTCGGTATTGAGGACGATGGTCTCAACGGGCGGGTATCCCGTGGCCTGCAGAAAGCTCTGCCAGGGAAAACCGGGCGCGTACTCCGCCAACGCCTTGATGGACATGCGATGGTAGTTGAGCTTGCGGTCACGCAACTGCTCTCTGCTCCACATTCCGGCGGCGAGCCTGCCCTCGAGCGCAAGGATGCTGGCTGCAATGGCCCTGCCACTCTCGAGACCTGCGCGATCCAGTGTCCTGGTGATGTAGTCCTGGTAAGCCAGGCGGTGCGTGGCGTGCTTCGGGTCCTCCGATGCGTAGTAAATGGCGCCAGGCAAGCCCACCACGCGGCCGTTGGCGACCTGCTGATCGATGTGCAGCAGGCTTTGCCGCGTGTCTCCCGCATCCAGGAATACGTACGTGCCGGCGATGGTGTGGGACATCGGGTGGGCCATGCGCTGCGCCACCTGATCGAGTGTGGTGATCGACAGGATGGCGTCCAGGTCGGCGCGGATGGGCTGCAAACCCAGCTGGTCGATAGCCGCGACATCCACATAACTGGTGTAGAGATCGGCCAGCTTGCAGCTTCCAGCGGGCTCTCGCGCGGCGGTCTCGATGATCGCCCGGATGCGTGCTTCCGTACGCAGAAACATCGCATTCATCTCACCGTACTGCGAGTAGCCGTCTGGCTTTGTTGCGGTATCCATCCAGCCCTTGTTGACGTACTCGTAGAAGTCGTCGCCTGGCTTCGTCCCCGGGCTGATGCTGGCCAGGTCCACGCCCCATCCGCCACCGGCAGGTAGTGCCGTTGCCGCGAACGTGCGGCGCGTCGCCAATGCCAACGGCAGCGCCAGCAGGGTTGCGCACAGGTTTCGCCGCGTGGGACAGGCGTCCGGTAGAGTTTCAGCGGCGGTCATGCCGTTCTCCGTGGTTGGGCGTGATGCCGTCCTTCTGGAACCCGTGGTCGGCGCAGGGATTGTCGTTGCAGGGCGCGATCTCGCGGTCTCCGCTACGCGGGCACAAGGCGCGGGCTTCCACCAGGCAGCGGTTGGTGTCCCGTCGCAACGCGTGCAAGTCCATCGATGCGGCTAGCGTTTCCAGCGGTCCCGGCAGGCGACTCAGGTAGCCAGAGTCCGGAACCAGACATGTACGCAGGGTTTGCGTGTCGGTGCGGCCGGGACCCCTCCCGTACAGCCGCCGGGATTCCGCGAGGGATCGCCCATCCAGGAAGGCGTCGCCCGCTGCACCCACCGGCCAGGGGACCTCGCGATGGAAGCGACAGATATGCTGGATTTTTGCCATCGCTCATTATCTGACTTTAGTCAGATGATAGAGCGCCGTCAAATGCCGGAAGTCTGTCGCGGTCTGGTTGCCTAACCCGTGAGGTGGATAGCCTGACTGCCTGGAGGAACCGACTTCCGCTTTGGGTCGGAAGCGGGCATCGCCCCGATTCGGCCTGCTTGAAGGAGAGCCCCCCGGGCGGCGGGACCACTCGAACTATGCTCAGTCCGGCTTCTTGTGGCCAAAAGCAGTGTGACTATTTCATCCGCATGCTTGTGTGATGATTCTGTTGAACGGGCTTGAAGTGCTTCTGTTCGCTGCGAATCAAGGTGATACATGCTCGTCCCATCATCCGGGGAAGACGGCATTCAGCATGCCCGGTCGGAACAACTAGGTGCGATACAAGCACAGGCATGATCAGCACACCATCGCTTCACGCTCGGCACGTACAAGATTCATCGGCATCGCCAATGCTGATGCTGTTATCACACTTGGATTCGATATCGTGACTTCAAACCTGCGCGCCACCCGGATGGCAAAAACGATGCTCTGCTGCATGCTTCTGCTGGGCGCAGCCAGCTTGGTCGTCTCTTGCCGACCAAGTCGGTCATTGGATGTTCGAGAGTTAGCTACAGATGTTTACATCCAAGTGGCGCGTCAGGATCTAGTCCTGCCGCTGATTGCTATGGCGGACCACGCAAGTTCAGGTTATTCATTCTCCTTGGACCGCAAAGGCGATGCCGCGAACGCTGCGAGATTGCGTGAGGAGCGGCTTGCCAGGATGCGAGACCCGAACAACCCGTTGGCGCTCGATCAGGTGTCGATCACCGTTCGGCGCTACGGAGCAAGCGATTTCAACAGTGAGTTTCCGAAGCTATGCCCGTTATTGACTCGGCAGTGGGCTCGCGCGGCGTGTGAAGGACAGGACGATGCCACGCCAGCCGCGCTGCCGGGCAACCGATTTACGCTCGTCGATCTCGGTCAGTTGGCACATCAAGACAACTGGGGAGGACATACCTGCCTGAAGGGCTCGCAACGAAAGCCATTGCCACGCGGTGCCGGCAAGGCCGTCATCCTGTGTCCTGCCATGGTTTTCGGAGGCGACACCGACGAGTTCCACACAGCGCTGGTTCGAGTTCGGGCTGACTTAGGGGCGGTATGGACGGTGTGGCGGAGTGATGCTGGCGAACCGGTCGAGGCGATGGCTACGCGCGAAGGAAAGGCAATCACCCTATTTGTCGAAACCGCGATCGGCAAACACGAAAACTACACGAGGCTGCGGCGAGAAATGTGCGGCCTGCGTCGTCCGGTATCGGGCGATTCGATGCCGCCTGCCAGACGCAGTCAGTAGCGGAACGACGTCAGAGCGACATCGACAAATTCTGCGCCGATCGGTTGAATCCAAGTTAGGAAGCTGCCATTGGAGCGCGAGTGTCTGCTTCCGGCCAGAAGCGGACATGCCAGGCCAGTATCAGAAGCACGCCCTGTGGCACTGAGAGACGACGTCGCGTGCACCCGTTGACAGGCTGCTTATGTGCTCCGCTTGATCTAGGAAGAGTGGTTGCGCCGCCCACCGCCTGGAGAGAAGGCATGAGGACGGCGCAACCATGGGGCCCGCGCCTGGATGATGATCAAGCCGAGGGGCTTACTCGCCGCGTTGCTTTACCGGGTTGAGGTGATTACTGAACAGCACAGCGTTGAGGAGCAGACGTTCGGTGGCATGCCAGTACTTGCGGTGTGCAGGGTCGTCCGCGAACACCACGACATTGCCCTGCTCTAAAGGAGCGACCAGTAGGAAGGCGCTGTCGGCCACGCGCTTGCGGTTCACATCCGACAAGTAGCCATTGACGCGCGGCGAGGCATCGATGCGTACAACGTTGAGATAGGGGTTTTCCCCATTCTCGAAGACGAGGCCGGTCTCTTTATTGATCAGGATCCGCCGGCCCTGGAGCCCGAAGGCCAGTGGGTGCGTGAGATCGACATCCGCACTGAGGATGTTGCCACTGACCCGCCGCAGCGCGAAGACATCGCGCTGGCTCCCGAAGTCCAGCCGTTCCTTCGGAATGTCCTCGCCACCTTCGCGCAGCTTGGCTTGAGCCAATCCTTTCTCGATGGCCCAGCGCGCACCGCTACCATAGGTCACCAGAGAGCCGCCCTGCGAGATCCACCGCTTCAGTGCGGCGACGCTGGCTTCGGGCACGTCCGAATAGTTGCCGCTGGCCAACACGATGCTGGTGTAGCGGTCCAGGGGTACCGTTGCCAGTTGCGATGGCTCCAGCTTCGTCGATGGAACGCCCAGTGTCGTGTCGAAGGCATACCAAGCAGAGCCAATCTCTGGCGGGGATACGCCAGGCCCAAGGACCAGTGCAATGGATGGCTTGCGGATCGCCTTGATGCTGTCGCTGCCGAGATCGATGCCGGATCGATTCAGGCCCGACGACAACGCACGAACGCGGACACCGCTGGCGTCAGCCAAGGCATTCAGTCGCTCACGCAAGGCATCGCCCTGCAGAGGCTGGCCGGCCACAGTAATGATCACCGTGCCATGCGGGTGGTTCGCCTCTTCTGACTCGGTACCCGCCACGAACGGCGCAAACGCCGCGCGCAGCCGGAACCCTTCCTGCAGCAGCGTACCCACCAACCGATAACCGCCGAAGTCGCGCAGGTTCAAGGTGTAGGCGTACCCGGCAGTGGCTCCCAGCACACCGCCGCTGTCACTGGGTACCTTCGTAACCGGTGCCCCGGCCGGGAGCGCGCGTCGGCTGGCGGCGTACGCTACGCCGTATGCCGGCGCAATCGCGTAGGACGTACCGCTGTAGAAGACATCGCCCTTAACGGGTGGGGTGAACTCGAAGATCGAGTGCGCCAGGCGGAACTGCGGCTGCCGCGCAGGCACCACCCAGGACGAACCCGGCAGGAAACGCTTGCCATCGACGTCGACCGGCTGCTCGAGTGCCTGCACCTTGATGTGGTGCCGCAGCAGCAAGGCCAGCAGTCGATGGCTCAACGTTGGATCGGCGGCATCACCGAACACCCAGTCGCGCACGGGATACCCGTTCGCCTGGTCCAGCGCGCTGCGGAAGAAGTCTTTCTGCAGTTTCAGCAGGTACGCCTTCTGCTCGACCGCGCCACGCACGGTGGCCAGGCCCACATTGAGCTGGTTACGAATGGTGAAGGGGAAGGTCAATGGACCATTGACGGTTTCCTGCACGCGCCCACGCGAACTGGCCTGCTCCACCGTGACGCCGATGGCGCCGTGGAAGTCCGGATAGGTCGAACC
This sequence comes from Pseudoxanthomonas sp. PXM03, assembly GCF_014852005.1. Lineage (GTDB taxonomy): Bacteria > Pseudomonadota > Gammaproteobacteria > Xanthomonadales > Xanthomonadaceae > Pseudoxanthomonas_A. The sequence continues at coordinate 1,103,435 of NZ_JACVAU010000002.1, forward strand.
ATAGATGGGTGAGAAGTTGTCGAAGTTCTCGCCGGTGTAGTACAGCGAGCCCAGGGCATCCAGCGCTTGCGCGTGATAGCGGGCCAGCACCTTGTTGGCTTCGTAGGAGCTCTTGGGCAGGAGCGGACTTTCCATGCTTCTGGGCGAAGGCTCAAAGTAGTACGTGCTGTCCTTGCCCATCTCGTGGAAGTCTATCTGGACGTTTGGGTACCAGCGATGGAAGTGCTCCACCTTCGGCCAACTGTCGGCCTGGGACAATGCCAACCAGTCGCGGTTGAGGTCGGTCAGGTAGTGGTTGAAGCGCCCTCCCGGAAACGGCTCCACGTGTTCGCGGTCGGCCGGATCGGCCGACGGCGGCGATGAAGCCCAGGCGTTGTGCCAGTTCGCGGTGCGATCACGTCCGTCCGGGTTCTGGGCCGGATCCAGCAGCACGACGGCTTCGCGCAGCCAACGGCGGGTGGATTCGCTGCGGTCCGCAGCCAGATACCAAGCCGTCAACAGCGCCGCCTCGGCGCTGGACGTCTCCGCCCCGTGTACGCTGTAGGCCAGCCAGACGACGACGGGCGCGTTGGCGGCCGCCGCATCCGGACGCGCCGGGTCGACGAGCGTGGCGTGCGACTGCCTGAGTTCCTCCAGCCGACCCTGATTGTCGGCATCTGTAATGGTCACCAGCAGCAGAGGACGCCCTTCATAGCTGCGGCCGGTCTGTTCGACCTTCACGCGCGGGGACGTCTTCGCCAGTTCGCTGAAATAGGCCACCAGTTCGTCGTGCCGTGTGTACCGGCTGCCGATGGGATAGCCGAGGAACTGCTCGGGCGTGGGAACCGTGGGATCGACATCGACGGGGCTAGGGAAGAAATAGGACGTTTGCGCCCATGCGTTGAAAGGTACAGATGAGAAAGCCAAGGCCAGCAGGGCCAGAAACAAGACGCGTGCAGCAGAAAGCATCAGACACTCCGATGGCGCGCGCCCGGCGTTCGAGCCGGACGCGACGAGGGAGGAAAGTGAGGCGACCGTGGTGCGGCCGCCTACATGTCAGAATCGGTAGTCGAAGCCCACCGAGAAGTAGCGCCCACGCAGGTCGTACTGGGAGAAGTCGTAGGGCGCGCGGATGCCGGGGAAAGAAGCGTCATACGGCGGCTCCTCGTCCAGCAGGTTCTGTACCTTGGCGTAGAGCGTCAGCTTGTCCAGGCCGCTCCAAGCGAAGTACAGATCGAACTGGTCGTAGCCGTCCACCCGCGACTGCGCCGTGCTGCGCGTCTGCGCGTAGCCGCCGGTGTGGTACCAGGTCAGCGCCGTGGTGAAGTCCCGGAAATTCCAGTCCGCCGTCGTGGTCGCCTTGTTCCGCGGCAGCGTGAAGCTGAGGTTGTTGCCCGCATAGTCGACCAGCGGACCGCCCACGGTGTTCTGCCGGCGATACTCGAGCACGTGGGTGTAGGCGCTAGAGATCCCGAACTCGCCCGCTGCGGTGGTGCGCCAACGCTGGCGCAGCTCCACATCGATACCTGAGGTCTTCAGCTCGGTCAGGTTCTGGTAGCGGTTGTAGACCGCCAGCAGCTTGCCGCGTGCGTCGCGGATGACGTTGGCTGGATCGTTCTCCTGCACGATCGTGGCGCTGTTGCCGGTACCGATCAGGTTGTCCAGCTCGATCCGGTACCAGTCCACGCTCAGGCTGGTGTCGGCCCACGGCGAAAGCACAAAGCCCGCGTTGTAGCTATGGGTGCGTTCCGGGTCCAGATTGGTGTTGCCCACCGTAAAGAACGTCGGATTTTGGCGCGAACCTGGCACATCCGGATCGTGCGGATCGACGACCGAACCGTAGGATATGTTGGTGCTGGCGGCATTCTCCGACAGCGAGGGTGCGCGGAATCCGCGGGATGCCGCCGCGCGGAGCAGCAAGGCGTCGAACGGCTGCCAGCGCAGACTGACCTTGGGCGAGAACGCCTCGCCGAAATCGCTGTAATGGTCGCCACGACCGGCCACCTGCAACTCCAGCGTGGAGTGCAGGGGAATATTGAACTCGGCGTATGCGGCGGCGACATCGCGGCTGCCATCCACGGCCGCGATGGCCGGGCGGATCTGCAGGCCGGCATCGATCTGCCAGGGATTGCGCGACACCAGTTCCTCACGCCGCCATTCGACGCCGGCAGCGAAGCCCACGCGCCCGGCGGGCAGTTCGAACAACTGCCCGATGATCTTGGCATCGGCACCGGTCAGCTTCGAGTCGGCCGGACGCGTGGTGCTCAGGGCAATGGCATCCAACACCGTCTGCGGCGTGGCAGAAGGATCGTGCAGGTTGTAAGTGCCGTTGTTGAGCGCGTCATACAGCGCCCAGCGATTTGCGAACCCCCCGGCGACGACCTCCTCCTCCTTGCTGCGCGCGGCGAAGGCGGCGGTTTCCCAATCCCAATCGCCCAGGCGCCCGCGCAATCCGCCCAGAACCCGATACGAGTCGGAGCGGTTGGTCTTGATCGAAGCGCCCAAGTTGAAGAAGGTGTACTCGATGGGCGTCGCCACGCCATACGGATTGTAGGGATTGTTGGCAGGCAGGATCGCTGGCACGGGCTCGGCCAGGCCGGTTTCCGCATTCAGTGCGAAGCGGCCGCTCTCCAGCGTGAAGAACGGGCTCGAACCGAACCAGGACGTACCACGGATGTAGCTGTAATGCGCCTCGCCGAAGGCCTCAAGGTTGTCGTTGATGCGGAAGGTACCGTTGACGTAGCCCTGTAGGCGTTCGGTCGCCGGGATCAGCGTGGTGTAGTCGGCCTGGTTGAAGGCGCAGGTGTTGCCGGCCAGGCCATCGATGGGTGCGCTGGCGGTCAGCACCGTGCCTTCCGGGCAGTTGCCGTTGGCTTCCAGCAACGGTACCGAGACGCCATTGACCAGGAAACGCGCGCCCTTGGCCGACCATCCGTTCCAGCGACCGCCGGGACCTGAGTAGATGCCGGACTTCGTCAGCGAGCGCTCGCTCTGGTCGAGACGATCACGGTCGTAGTAGTCCACGCTGTACAAGATGTTGTAGCCATCGCTGTCGATGTCGCCGAACCCGCCGATCAGCTTGGCTTGGCGCTCGTCGAGGCCGCCTTCATCGGAGGTGCCGATGCGGCCGCCGATATCCAGGCCTTCGAAGTTCTGCCTCGTGATGATGTTCACTACGCCCGCCACGGCATCCGAGCCGTAGACCGCCGATGCACCGTCCTTCAGGACCTCCACTCGCTCCACCGCCACCAGAGGCAGTGCATTGAGATTGACGAAGGTGTCGGACAGGCCGTTCGCCGGGAAGCCATAGTTCGCCAGCCGGCGACCATTGAGCAGGACCAGGGTGTTCTTCTGCGAGAGGCCGCGCAGGCCGATGCCAGCCGAACCCGAAGCCCAGCCGCTGTTGCTGGTTTCGTTGGACGCATTGCCCGTGTTAGCCGAGATCGAACGCAGCAGATCCGCAACAGTTGCCTTGCCCGATGCTTCGATCTGCTGGCGGTTGATGACCTGAACCGGATTGGGTCCTTCTGCATCGGCGCGACCGATGTTGGAGCCCGTCACAACGACGGCGGGGAGTGTCTTGCTGTCGGCGGTGGCCGCCGCGTCCTGGGCGTGGACAACATCGGGGGCGAGCGAAAGCACGGCCGCAATGGCGGCGGCCAAAGGAACTGCACGGGGCATCTAGAAATCCGGAGTGACGTGGGGAAGCGAAGTGAGCCACGCAGGTTCCGTTAAGCGAAATGAACATTCTTCATGCTCTTATGCATCACGAACCACTGTCGCGATGGCTGTCATCACGTCCGCACTCCATGCCCACTACGAGCCGATAGGAACCTGGAGAGATGCCCCATGACCGGAGCTCCTTTCAAACCACTTCCAGAGATCGATGTCCCCATTGACGAGATCGGCGAGAGACTCGACATCCTGTATGAGACCTCCACAGCGTCGCGCGCAGAGATATGGACAAACTTGACCGCAGCAATGCTGCGACTGGCCGCGCCGGAACACCACGACCATATTGATGAGCAGCTCGCTGCCGCCTTCAGGGCGCACACTGCAAGGAAAGATGAGCGTGGCGATCAGGCCCCTTTATCAAGCCGCCCGCTCCAGTCGTGGCTTCCCGTCGATCATTGAAACAGGCTGCGGAAAGGGTAAGAACGCGCCTGAAGCATGCCGGCCTATGGTTCCCGTGCCATAAACCTAAGCTCGACTGGAGCGGGCAGCCTATGTGTAGACCAGCGCGACGGCGACATGAAGTAGCAATCCGTCATGTATTGATTCCCGATAGGGATGGGATTTCCTCGGGGCAATCTGCATGCTGATCCCGATTTGCTCTTGTCAGGGGGTTCGAGACCACTGAGTCGACGGATCTCTGTAGGAGGTTGAGTTCGCGAAAGATCGATGTCTGCTTTGGGTCGGAAGCGGACCTCCCTGGCGTGTGCGGCGCAGACGGCGCGCAGCGTCTGGCGTGACATACGTCGCCCCATGCACGTCGGATGCAGCAGCCGAACCAAACCGAGGTACGCGGACAAACGGCAAGTGCGTACAGCAACGTGGACGCGGCGTGAGGAGCTCTGAAAGGGCGCTTACGTCCAGCGCCTCGTTGAATCCACATCCACCCTTCTTGCGTAAAGCACGTGCCTACAGTGGGTAGGCGTCACCCGTTCTGATGGGAGAGGCACATGCAGATCAAACTTCTTGGCGCTGCCTTGCTGATGGCGGCTGGACCGGCATTCGCGGCAGGTCCCGAGCAGGGAAAATTCTCGATGTCGGTATTCGGCGGCGCCGACTTTCCGGTCAGCGGCGACGTCCACTCCGGCGCCGTGGCGCCGGTGCCGGATCTCGGTCCGTTGAATCCCGCACTGGCAGGTGTCAGCGCGGAGTTGCGCATTCGCTCCCGTAGCCACGAGCAGATCTACGGCACGGCCAGGTCGTTGGGCCTGGAAGTGGGCTATGGACTGAGTGAACGGAGCGAAGTATTCCTTCAGGCGAGGGAAACCAGCGCCGAGGATGGTCGCGTGCGCGTCGGTGCCGCCTACGTGCCGGCGCTCGATACCGAGCTCGACGTCTTCGGCAGGTTCTCGAGCTATGACGCATACACGTGGGAGGTGGGTTACCGGCGCTTCTTTCGCGACGGAGGCCGGGTCAGGCCGTTCGTCGCGGCGCGAGTGGGTGCGACCGAAACCGATGTCATCCGGGCCACCTTCGAGATACCCGACGCCGCGATCACGATCCCGGATGCGCCGTTCTACGAGAAGGGCTGGGCGCTGAGCGGCGGGCTCGAGGCCGGCGCCAATATCTCGTTCACCGAGCGCTTCAGCATGACACTCGCCGCAGGGGTGAACTACATCGATGATCTTTCCGACGACGATTCCGCGATCGCCGGGCTCGGACTGGCGGCCATCAACGATACCGGCAGCCGTGTCTCAGTGCCGTTGTCCATCACCGGCCGCTGGGACTTTTGAGAACGTCCGACGGCGGGCACGGCCACGTGCCCGCCGCCCACGCCTGACGTCAGCAGCGAGGATCAAGCTGCACGGGTCACCCCGGTTTCCACGGAAGGTTTGGCTAAAAGCCAAAGCTCAACGTCAATTCCTGACGCAACGGAGGCACCCACCAGGCAGGTGCCTCCGTTTAACTGGATCAATGTCCGCCCTCGGCCACAAGCAGACATCACCCATCGCTAGGATTAGTGCGCGTCGGGCAGCGGAGGAAAACAGGGGCGAGCGCATTTGCCTGCTTCTTTTCCGGAACGGAGCGGCCTCGGCTTTAACCAGCTCCCAGATTGCCAACGGTCTGTATCCGCAGTGAGCCCAGCGCTTCCAGACCTGAGCCCGAGCACTACTCCGGCAGGCTGGAACGGATCAGGTCCACGGTTTCAGCAAGTTGCCCGGCGGAAACCTGGACTCGCTCTCGACGTTGTGCATCCCCGCGGGGATCGTGTGACGTACCCCGTGTGCGTCCTGCGCCATCGAAGGTAGCGAGTTGAGGGGGGCCCACGCCCCAGTCACTGCCCTTCTGTCGGGGGACGACATGGAAATGGAAGTGCGGCGTTTCCTGTCCGCTGAAGACTCCGTTGTTCTGGAACGTCAGTATTCCCAGCGGCCGATACGTCTTGACGAGCGCCTCTGCGACTCTTTTTGCCGAGACCATGACGGCCGCGCATTCCTGGCCAGAAAGATCGAGCAGCGTCGCTACATGCCGACGGGTGATGACGCAGCACTGGCCAACTTCGAATTGCCATGGATTGATCACGGTCAAGGTATGTTCGCTTTCATCGATGACCTTCCATCTCTCTTCGCGCGCCGCCACGCAAAGGTCGCACGGCTCTCTTGTGGGAAGTTCGATCATTTGCCCTCTCCGGTTGAGCTGATGTTCCGCAGGCGGCCCGACGCATGGAACAGACCGCACCGCGGAGCGACATCGGCCTGGATGGTTCACCAAGCCACGCTCCAGCGACGCCTCGACCTCGCGCTCGATGCGCCAGGATCACGGTCTCGAAGCGACCGGTCCCCTGGGTTGTCGGGCCCTTGCAGGACACGTTGCCAACACTGCAATTGGCGGGTTACACGACTTGCCTACAGCGTAGCGCATGGCGGGCTGTGACGTGGATGCAGCTCGATCCTGAGGCTGCCGATCCGCCACCTGCCGCGACGAGGTGGCATGCGGCAACGGTCCGTCGAACCTCGATTGAATCCGTGGCGAAGAGCAGATACCACACCTGTCCGGCGGGCATTCCAGCCCGACGTCTTCGCGTGCGAAGGCGCTCCTGGTCGATCACTGTCTCCCGGAAAAAGGGCCGGCACCGGGTGGCGCGAGGTCCCCGCGTTTGCCATGGAGGCGACCGAGCCACATCGCCAGTACGGCCCATGCCAGCGCCAGCAGAACGGCGACGCCCGCGAGGCCGCCCACGGCCCCCCCAGCTCCCGCCAACGTTCTTTCCATCTGCGCGCCCAGGACATCACCCATGCGATACACGAACGTGTCGATGAAGGCCTTCGCCTTGTACTTGTCATTGCGCGGCACCACGGTGAACAGCATCTCGCGCGCAGGTCGGGCGACGCCACGCTGCACTGCCCTGTTGGCGGCATCGAGCAGGAACAGAACGAGGAGGGCGCCCTGCGCCGCCAGGCTCGCGAACCCGAGCGCGGTGGCCAGTGGCAGGAGCACCAGCGCGTGTCCTGTGTCGACACGCCGGGTGAACCGCGTCGCCATCGCGACCTGCAGCGCGAGGAAGACCACCTGGGTCCACATGTCGATGCGTGCCAGCAACGCCGCCATCGCATCAGGCTCTGCCGCCACACCCACAACCAGTTGCAGGCGCGTGAGATAGACGAACGTCGCCATCATCGCCATCAGCAACACATAGCCCGCGATACCGGCGAGATAGGGCGACCGGACCACCGCATGCAGGCCATCCCATGCACCGCCGCCTATCGGCGCGTGGTCATGCGACGCGTGCGCTTCCCCCTCCATGCGCGCTTCCAGGGGGCTTGGCGTGATGTGCGCCAGCCGCCATGCGGCCAGAGCACCCAGCGACAGGAAGAACGCTGAAACCGGCAGGAGGTGGATGGCGCCGAGAGGCTCCGCGAGCCGGGACGTCAACCAAGGGCCGAACACCGCGCCCAGCGTGCCGCCGATCGCGATCAGTGCGAACAAGCGAGCGCTTTGCTCGCGGGTGAAGTGGTCGGACACCAGCGCCCAGAACACCATGGTGCCGAACACGTTGATGACGCTGAACCAGACATAGAACGCCTGTCCCCCTCCCTGAGCGATGGCGAACGGGGCGAACGTCAACAGCACCCAGAACACCACCAGCGTCAGGCAGAAGAAGCCGTAGGTCGCCGCCACGAACAGCGGCCGTCGAAGACGACCCACCAGGAAACCGAACACGGGATTCAACGCCAGTGTCACCACGGCGGTCGTCATGAACAGCCACCGGATGGTCTCCACCCCGCGCACCATGCCGATGGCGTCGCGCACCGGCCGGAGCAGCATCAGGGCGGTCAGCACGAAGAAAAATCCACACGCGGCGATCACCACCGGACCGACTTCGTTCCGGCGTACATCTAAAAGCGTCTTCATCCAGCGCAGCGGCCGCCCCCACGATGCCCGGGGAACGGACCCGGTCATGCGAATCTCCTGCAACGCCACGTTTTTCCCTGCGCCCCGTGGCTATCCGCGCAGCGCGGCATCAGGACGTCGCGCGGTGTCCGCCACCCGGGTCGAAGACGGATGCGGTCAAGCGTTCCGATGCCTGCCACAAGCGCTCCGCCACGTCGGTGTCCATGGCCTGCGGAGGAATCGTGGCCAGCCGCGGGTGACCGCGCGTCTCCCCGAGTTTGTCCGGCCCGTAATACCCGCCCGCTGCCGCGCCCGGCGCAGTCGCGGCGAACAGCGGCGGCAAGGCACCCTGTTCGGCGGGCTGGAAGAGGAACCACAGGTATCGCCGCGCCATTCCCGGCACGCTGCGGGCGCCCGCCCCATTGGGCAGGAGGTCCGTGCGCGAGATGCCCGGATGCGCCGCGATGCTCTGGATGCCCCACCCTTCCTTCGCGCTGCGGCGCTGCAGTTCGAACGCGAACATGAGGCAGGCGAGCTTCGACTGGCTGTAGGCCGCCATCGGCGTGTACCGACGCTTGGATTGCAGGTCGGCGAAGTCGATCGTTCCATTCCTGGCCGCCACGCTCGACAGGCTCACGACGCGCGCTTCGCGTCCCTGTCGCAGCAGCGGCAGCAACTGCGCGGTCAGCGCGAAATGCCCCAGGTGATTCGTGCCGAACTGGAGCTCGAATCCATCGGCGGTTTCCCGCCGTTGCGGCGGTGCCATCACCGCCGCATTGTTGACCAGCAGATCGAGACTGCCGTGCGAGCGGTGCAGGGTGTCGGCGAACGCCTCGATGGACTCCAGGCTCGCCAGGTCCACGGCGCCGAAACGCACGTGCGCGAACGGGACATGCTGGCGCACCTGCTCGACCGCCGCCGCCCCCTTCAAAGGATTCCGGCCCGCCACGATGACGTTGGCGCCGGCCCGGGCCAGCGCAAGGGCGACCTGGAAACCGACGCCGCCGGTGCCCGTGACGACGGCGGTCCGCCCGATCTGGGAGGGAATGTCTGATGCTGTCCAGCCTGTCATGTCGATCACCTCGAAGGTTGTTGGGGGTAAGGGGGGGTCGATGCGCGCGCACCACGGCTCCGGGGCCGGCATGGTCAACGAGACGCATGCCGTGCCCCGGCGCGCGACTCTGTCTAGAGCGAAGCTTCCATGAGGCCACTGATCATGCGTCGCCCCCAGGCGCCGTTGACGAAGATCCACGTCACGAACGCGATGAAGATGCTGGCGGCGACCATCAGCGTCGCGGAGCCGATCCTGGCCAGTGCACCCTGGCTGCTGCGATGCGAACGGATGACGTGCTCGGCAACGATGAGGTTGGGGATGTAGAAGAAGAACGCCATGACCATGTCGAACCACCCCGTGAATCCCCTTCCCGTGCCGGCGCCGCCGGCCACGAGGAACCACGCGCCGTATTCCATCCGGTAGAGCCATGAGCCGACGGTCAGCGCGAACAACCGGATGGCCCAGGCGCGGTGCTGCGTGACGCGGCGGGCGCGGGCGTGGAAGAACGCCAGGCCCGCACACATCACCATCAAGGCCCCGTAGAGAGCGAATCCGATGTCCATCACCGGACCTCCCACCGTGCCCTTCGCGAGGATGAACCCGAGTCCGCCGACACCCGCCAGCGCGGCCGAGACAACGTAGAGACGACCGAGCCAGCGGTGCAGCGCAGGAACGCTCCGCCGCAGACGGCCGATGAACTGCACCGGTCCAAGCAGGAGCAGCACGGCACCCGCCACTAAATGCACGCCGATGGCGACGATGGCCATCGGCGATGCCCTGTCGTAGAGACCCGGCAGGGATTCGTTCCACCGCTCGCCCGCGCCCGCCAGCAGGACGCCGCCGAAGAACGCGACGATATACGCGGCAAAGACAAGGCCACTGATCCAGCTCGTGGTGAACAGCAACGCCGCGCTCCATCGCGATGCGAAGCCCTGCACGACATCGGTGCCAGCGGACCCGAACGGTCTGCCCGATTTCCTGCTCATGTCCATGCGCATGTTCCTGTCGCGTGTTGTGTGCTTGCGAGGTGCAAGGAAGCTGCTTGAGCCTCACCACACTCGCCATGCGTGCCTGCGTCGCGCCGTCTGCATGCTGCCGATGCGTCGCCCGGCGGCGGCGCGATCAGCGGCTGCGCGTCGGGAAACGCGTGCCCGTGATCTCTTCGGTCAGGTCCCACAGACGGGCCGCCGTCGTGGCATCGCGGGCGGCGGCCGGAACGGTGGCCACGCCCAGCGGGCCGGCGATTTCGTTGGGGCCCGTCGGTCCGTAATAGACCCCGCCTTGCGCAGTGGGTGCGGTCGCGGCGTACAACGTTGAAATGGCACCCATCGCTGCAGTCTGCAGATGCGCGCGGTTGCTGGACCACTGGCGTCCCTGTTCGCTGTCGAGTCCGGGGCCGCGGGCGACCAGTTCGGTCACAGCGACACCGGGATGGGCGGCCATGCTCTGGATGCCCCAGCCGCCGGCCTCGCTGCGCCGCTGCAGTTCGAACGCGAACATGAGGCACGCCAGCTTCGACTGGGCGTAGGTCGCCATCGGCACATAAGCACCGGTGGACTGCAGGTCATCGAGGTTGATGGAGCCGCGGTGGATGGCGATGCTCGACAGCGTGACCACGCGCGGCGCGTCGCTCTTGCGCAGCAGCGGCAACAGCTCGGCGGTCAGGACGAAGTGTCCGGCATAATTGGTGGCGAACTGCATTTCCAGTCCGTCCACGGACGTGCCGCGCTCCGGCGGCGCCATGATCGCCGCGTTGTTGATCAATCCATCCAGTCGCGGCAACGTGGCGCCCAGGCGCTTGCCCAGGTCGCGCACCGATGACAGGTCGGCCAGGTCGACGGCTTCGAACTGCACCTGTGCATCCGGGACGTCCTGCCTGATCCTGTCGATCGCTTCGCGCCCGCGCTGCGGGTTTCGTGCGGCAATGACAACACGGGCGCCGGAAGACGCCAGCGCCTTCGCGTCCTCGAATCCCATGCCGCTGGTGCCGCCGGTGACCAGGAAAATGCGCCCCTTCTGCGAGGGCATGTCGGCCGTGCTCCAGGTCGGCGGCGGCGGCGTTTGCGCGATGGCATCCGTCGCCATCACGCTGCCCAGCAGCAGGCCGAAGGCGGCGATCCGCCCCCGCCATGTCGACGGGGTGGCGGAGCCGGATGGGACGTTTCGTTCAGTGATCATGGGTGTTTCCTCGCAGTGGGGTTGGGGGGTAGTCGCGGGAACGCATCAGACGTGCCTGCTCAGGCCCGGCACTTCATGAAGGTCGGGGAAGTTGTTTCCACCATGTTTCAGCCCTCGGGGTGGGCAGTGGTGGGATGTGGAGCGCGCTGCGCGGGAGACATCGCGTCGTGCTGCGTGGAAGGAGTCGTTTCATCCGCCATCACCGATGCGGCGCGCCGTGCATGCGCGCGCCCCAGCCAGATGCCGATCACGGCCCACGCAAACGCCAGCGGCACGACCACGCTGGCCAGTCCGCCCAGGGCCAGCCCCAGCCGACCGAGCGCACCTTCGGTCTGCGCACCGACCACATCGCCGGTGCGGTACATGAACGTATCGACGAAGGCTTTGGCCTTGTACTTTTCCTCGCGGCTCACCACGGTGAACAACGCCTCGCGTGCCGGTCGCGTGATGCCGCGCTGCACGGCGCGGTTGGTGGCCTCGAGCAGGACCAGCACGACGAACGAACCATAGATCGCCAATCCGATGAAGCCGAGCGCGGTGGCGACCGGTAGGATCGCCAGCGCCACGCCCAGACCGAAGCGCTGGATGATCTTGCCGGTCAGGGTAAGTTGCAGCACCAGCACGGCGACCTGGGTCCACATGTCGATGTTGCCGAGGATCGCCGCGCGCGCATCCATGCTGTCCGACACCGCCGCGACCATCTGCAGTCGGGTGAAGTAGATGAACGTGGCGAGCACGGTCATCAGCAGAACGTAACCCGCGATGGCGGTCAGGTAGCGCGACCGGAACACGGCCACGAGGCCGGCCCATGCACTGCCGCCGATGCGTTCGGATTCGGCAGCGAACCGGGGCGCGTGGACAGGAGCGTCGGCGGTCGCGCGATCCGGCACCACATGCACCAGCAGCCATGCCGCGAACAACGCCACGAGAAGAAAGCCGCCGGCGACCAGCAGCAGGCTGGGTGTGCCGAGGGGCACGGCGAGTTGCGACGTGAGCCAAGGCCCGAGTATCGCCCCGAGCGTGCCGCCCACCGAGATCAGTGCGAAGAAGCGCTTGCCCTGCTCGCTGGTGAAACGATCGGCCAGCAAGGCCCAGAACACCATGGTCACGAACAGGTTGAACACGCTGAACCACACATAGAACACCTGGCCGCTGCGCTGGCCGATGGCACCCGGTGCGAACATCAGCAGAGCCCAGAACCCGATCAGGCTCGCGATGAAGAAGCCGTAGGTCACGCCGATGAACTGCAGTCGCCGCAGGCGTCCGACCAGCCAGCCGAACAGCGGATTGACCGCCAGCGTCGCCACGGCCGTACCGACGAACAGCCAGCGGATGCTCTCGATGCCACGCTCCATGCCCAGCGCATCACGCGCTGGCCGCAGCAGCATCAATGCGGTCAGTACACAGAAGAAGAACACCGCGCCGATCAGCACCGGCCCGACTTCATCGCGGCGAAGATTGAACAGGGTCTGCAGCAGGCGTGGGCGGCGCGATGCGGGCGACGTTGTCGTGGTGGGGGGCATCAAGGGATCCTGGGTCGAGAGTGCCGGATGGCCGGGTCGTCAGCGGGATGGACGATCCACTACCGGGAGGGACGCGCTCATGCGGTCGGACCTCGAGGGAAACCGGGTGGCGCTGAGGGCTTCGCTCAGCGTCCACAGGCGTGAGGCCGCCTGCGCATCCGTCGCCGCCTCGGGCACGCGGGCGAAGCCAAGCGGGCCACGCAGTTCCATCATCCCGGTCGGCCCGTAGTAGCCGCCGCCACGTGCATCGGGTGCGGTCGAGGCATACAGCGTCGGCAATGCGCCGCGCGCGGCCGGCTGCAACACGAACCTCATTACGCTGCGACGCACGAAACCGTTGTTGACCTGCAGGTTGGTGCGCGACACGCCCGGATGGGATGCGATGCTCTGGAGGCCCCAGCCCTGCGCATCGCTGCGACGCTGCAGTTCGCGGGCGAACATCAGGCACGCCAGCTTGGACTGCTGGTATGCGTCCGCGGGATCGTAGTCCTGTTCGAACTGGAGATCATCGAAGTGGAGCGTGCCGCGGCGGGCGGCGATGCTGGACAGCGTCACCACCCGCGGAGCATCCGACTTCCGCAACAGCGGCAGCAGCTCCGCAGTCAATGCGAAGTGGCCCAGGTAGTTGACCGCGAACTGCATCTCGTAGCCGTCAGCGGATGTGTCTCGCTGCGGCGGCTCCATGATGCCCGCGTTGTTGATAAGGCCATCGAGACGCGGCAACGTCGCATTGAGGCGGCTGCTCAGTGCATGGACCGACGCCAGGTCGGCGAGGTCCAGTGATTCGAAGCGGATACTGGCATTCGGCGTTTCATTGCGGATGCTCGCGATCGCGGCTTCACCTCGTTCCGCGTTGCGCGCCACGATGATCACCTGCGCGCCCGCCGCCGCCAGCGCCTTGGCGCTTTCGTAGCCGATGCCGCTCGTTCCACCCGTCACCAGGAACACCCGTCCGACCTGCGACGGCATGTCGGACGCGCTCCAGTCCGGCCTGGGCGCATCCTGTGCGACCGAACCACTTGCCGCGCAGGCGGAAAGAAGCAGTGCACCGACCGATGCAAGGAGCATCCGCCACCGGAAACGTGCCGGTCGCGACGCGTGCCTGGGCGTGGTGGTCGCCGTGTCCGTTCGACGGTGAGAGGAAAGACGGAACGCAAGCCGGTTGACCACGGGCGGCACCTCACGGTGAAGAGACGGTTCGGGGGAGTGGCCTGCGTGAGAGCAGCAGGCACTGCAGTGTCAGAGGCCGCGATTAAGATGCGTTTAAGGCGCACGGCAGCGTCGCGCCGTCGCGCAACGCGTGCGATGGAACGCTTCGGCATCGGCATTAATCCGGTCTTAAAGCCGGAGGACGACCATCGCCGATCGCTTCGCAGACCGCCTCCACCATGGACACGATCCTCCTCGTCGAAGACGACCTCATGCTCGGCCGGGCATTGACGGCAGCACTCGGGCAGGAAGGGTGGCGCGTGGTGCGCCACGAGGACGCGCGATCGGCGGAGGCCGCGCTCGTCGACCACGGCTTTGTCGCCGTGCTGCTCGATCTCGGCCTCGCGCGCGGTTCCGGACTGGATGTGCTGGCGACAATGCGCGAACGCCACGACGCGACGCCCGTCCTGATCATCACCGCGCGCGACCAGCTGAGCGACCGCATCCGCGGCCTCGATGCGGGCGCGGACGACTACATTGTCAAACCGTTCCAGCGCGACGAAATGCTGGCACGACTTCGCGCGGTGCTGCGTCGCACGCGCGGCAAGGTGACGCCGGTACTGCGTTGGCGCGGTGTCGAGGTGGACCCCGGCGCGAGCACCGCGTATCTCAACGGCAAGCGCATCGGCCTGAGCGCCAACGAGTTCCGCATCCTGCAGGTGTTGTTCGAGGCGCGTGGTCGCGTGTTGAGCCGCGACCAGTTGCAGGACTGCCTCTACCGCGGCGGCACGGAGGTCGGCAGCAATGTCGTCGCGGTCTACGTGCACCAGTTGCGGCGGAAACTGGGTGATGGCGTGGTGGTGACGGAAGTCGGTCTCGGTTACCGCGCCGGGGACGAAGCGTGATGCGCGCGCTGCGTACGCGGCTGCTTGTGGCGCTGGCCGCTGTCCTGCTGGTTGCCTGGTCCACGGGGTTCGCGCTGCAGTACCTGGACATGTCCGCGCGGCAATGCGGCGAGGCCGATGGCATGTTGCGCAATGTCGCCGAGCAGATCCTGCAATCCCTGCCCTCGGACATCACGGTCGCCGGCCAGCAGGCGCCGTTCGAACTCGACACCGCCTCGATGCCCGCGAACGGAAAGTTCGCCGCGCTCGGCTTCCAGGTCTGGGAGCACGGCACCGGCCGGCGCCTGATGTCGTCGCGACCGGCGCCGGAGCATGCGATGGTCGCGAGCCTTGTGGACGGTTTCTCGGAGGTCACCATCGCCGGCGCCGCCTGGCGCGTGTTCGCCGTCAGCGACGCGCAGCATCGGGTGCAGGTGCAGGTCGGCCTGCCGCAGTCCGCATTGCAGGCGGAGTTGCGGAAGTGGCTGGGCGCGAGCCTGGGCACGGCGCTTCTCCTGCTCTGCGCCATCGGCCTGGCGATCTGGTCGGTGATCCACTGGTCGCTGCGGCCGGTGCTCGTCCTCAGCGACGCTATTGCGACGCGGACATCGCTGGACCTGGCGCCGATTCCCGAACGCGGCCTGCCGGATGAATTCGCGCCACTGATCCGTGCGTTCAACCAGTTGATGATGCGGCTGGCACAGGCACTGCAGCATGAGCGCGCCTTCCTCGGCGAAGCGGCGCATGAGCTGCGCACCCCGCTGGCGGCGCTGCTGACCCAGGCGCAGGTATTGCAGAACGCAGGCGATCGCGACGACGCGAGCGACGCCCTCGATCACCTCATCGCGGGCATCGAGCGCACCTCGAGGCTCGCGCAGCAACTGCTCGATGCAGCACGGGTGGACGCCGGTGTCGCCAGCACCCGCACGCAGGACGTGGACCTTGCGCTGGTCGCCGGGATGGTGGCCGATGAGTTCGGTCTGTCTGCAGCGCGGAACGGCCAGTCGATCGAGCTGGAGGTGAGCCATGCACCCGTGCACGGCGACATCGACGATCTGGGGATCCTGCTGCGCAACCTGATCGACAACGCCCTGCGCCACGGTGGGCCAGGTGCGCGCGTGCGCATCGAAACGCGGATCGGGAGCAGTGGATCAGGACATGCGGCCACCCTGGTCGTGGCCGACGATGGCCCCGGCATCCCCGAAAGCGAACACGCGCGCATGTTCGAGCGCTTCTACCGTGTCGGTCGCGGTCATGGCGTGCAAGGCGTCGGCATGGGCCTCGCGCTGGTGGAACGGGTGGTCGCATCGCACGGTGGCCGGCTGCACTGCGGTACCGGACTGGATGGCCGTGGCTTCGGCATCGAGATCCGGTTTCCCCTGGCGGCGGCACAACGCCATGCCACCCCGGCAACCATGTAGCGGACATTCGGATCACCCTGCCCCGTCCCGGGGAGGGAACGGGCAGCAGCAGCGGGGCACCCCGCACTCTGGCAAGAATCCCAGCTCCTGGGCGGCAGGGTCCGAGGCCCGCTGCCGCAGCTCCCGCCTCACGCACTGACCCCCTTCACGTCAGCGTCCCGACGTGCATGCAAGGATGGGCTCCACGTCGGTTGCCCCGCCCTCACAGGATGTCCGATGCCCCAGGTCTGGAGGGTCTTCAGCCACTGGTTGCGCCTGCGTCGACGCTTGTGGCGCTGGCGCCGCGCGGCCACCAAGAAGCCCCTGGGTGCGGAAGCACCCTTGCGCTCGCAGCTGTTCAACGTCGAGCAGATGGAAATGCACGGCCGCGCGCTGGCGCGCGCGCACCGGATACACACGCGTCCAGGGCCGGAACGCCTGCTTGACCGTCTGGGCGAGAACGAAGGCCTGCTGGATGACGTCTGCGCACTGCTCACGCGGATGGTCCAGGACGACATGCGCATCACGCCGGCCGGCGAGTGGTTGCTGGACAACTACTACCTGGTGGAAGAACAGGTACTCACCGCGCGGCGGCATCTGCCCAAGGGCTACAGCCGCCAGCTTCCCTCGCTGAGCCAAGGTCCCTCCTCCGGCCTGCCGCGCGTCTACGACCTCTCGCAGGAAGCGATCGCGCATGGCGACGGCCGCATCGATGCGGAAACCCTCAGCCGCTTCTTCGCCGCCTACCAGTCCATCACCCCGCTGAAGCTCGGCGAGCTGTGGGCCATCCCGATCATGTTGCGGCTGGCGCTGATCGACAATCTGCGCCGCATGGCGGTGCGCGTGATGCGCGATGGCGCCGACCACAGGCTGGCCAGCGAGTGGGCCGGGCAGCTCAACCGCACCGCAGCGGAGAGCCCCAAGGACGTGGTGCTGGTGATCGCCGACATGGCGCGCTCGGATCCACCGCTGACCGGCGCGTTCGTTTCCGAACTGATGCGCGGCCTGCAGGGGCGGGGCGGCGTGTCGTCCATGCCGATCACCTGGCTCGAACAATGGGTCGCCGACGGCGGCCAGCGCATCGAGGAACTGGTCCACCTGGAAAGCCAGCAGCAGGCGGCGGACCAGGTGTCCATCAGCAACAGCATCGGCAGCCTGCGCTTCCTGGCGAACATGGACTGGCGGGAGTTCGTGGAGGACATGAGCGTGGTCGAGCGCACCCTGCGCGAAGACCCGGCCCGCACCTATGCGCTGATGGATTTCAGCACGCGCGACAGCTATCGGCATGTGGTCGAGAAAATCGCCCGCCTGGCCGACGTGGGCGAAAAGGACGTGGCGGACATCGCCCTGCAACTGGCGCAGTCCGCCGCTGCGTCCGATCCGATGGGCTACCAGGCCCATGTCGGCTTCTATCTCGTGGACGACGGCGTTGCCCGTACCCAGGCTGCAGTGGCGGAGTTCCTCGCCGGCGGGCGACGGGTACGCCTGCGTCCGCGCCGCATTCCCCTGCTGGCCTATCTGACGCCCATCGCCGCGATCATCGGACTGTTCACCTATGGTCTGCTGACGGCCGGATCCCCCCTCCAGGGCGTGCCGGTCTGGCTGTTGATCGCACTCGCCCTGCTCGCTTTCAGCGAACTGGGCATCGCACTGGTGAACTGGGCGGCGACCCTGCTCGTACCGCCAAGGCCGTTGCCCAGGATGGATTTCTCCAAAGGCATCCCGGCGACATCGCGCACGCTGGTGGTGGTGCCCAGCATGCTGGGCAGTGCCGAAGGCGTGGACAGCCTCGTCGAGGCGCTGGAAGTGCGCTTCCTGGCCAATCGCGACCGCCACCTGCATTTCGCGCTGCTCACCGATTTCCTGGATGCGGACGATGCCTCGCTGCCGGGCGATGCCGCCCTGGTCGCGCGTGCGGCGGAACGGATCGAACAGCTCAACCGGCGCTATGCACCGGAGCGGGCGGAGGTTGGCGGCGGCGACCTGTTCTTCCTGTTCCACCGGCCACGCCAGTGGAATGCGCGCGAGCGGCGCTGGATGGGCTACGAACGCAAGCGCGGCAAGCTGGCGGCCCTGAACCGGCTCCTGCGTGGTGGAAACACGGACGAGTTCCTGCAGGTGACCGGCAACACCGGCGTGCTGTCGCAGGTACGCTACGTGATCACCCTGGACACGGACACGCGCTTGCCGCGCGATGCGGCGCGCGAGTTCGCCGGCACGTTGTCGCACCCGCTCAACCAGGCGGCATTCGATCAGCATCATCGCCGCGTCGTGCGAGGCTACGGCATCCTCCAACCCAGCGTCGGCACCAGCCTCAGTGGGCGACCGAACTCGCGCTACGCGCGCATGTTTGGCAGCGAGCCCGGGATCGATCCGTACACGCGCACGGTCTCGGATGTGTATCAGGACCTGTTCGGCGAAGGCTCCTTCGTCGGCAAGGGCATCTACGACGTGGATGCATTCGAGCACGCACTCGCCGACCGCTTCCCCGACAACCGCATCCTCAGCCATGACCTGCTCGAAGGCTGCTATGCGCGTGCCGGCCTGGTCAGCGACGTGCGTCTGTTCGAGGACTATCCGTCGCGCTACGCGGCCGACGTGAAACGGCGCTATCGCTGGATCCGTGGCGACTGGCAGTTGTTGCCATGGTTGCTGCCCTGGGTGCCGCGCCACGGAGGCGGGCGTGAACGCAACCCGCTCTCGTGGCTGTCGCGCGGCAAGCTGCTCGACAACCTGCGCCGGAGCCTGGTGCCGGCGGCGACCACGGTGCTGCTGGTGCTGGGCTGGCTGTTCTCGCCCGACCCCCTCGTGTGGACAGCATGGCTGCTGAGCCTCTGGGCGCTGCCCGTGCTGGTTCCCGCGCTCCGCGATGTCTTCGTCATCCCGGTGGACATGCCGCTGGAAACGCATCTGCTGCAAGTGGGCCGATCGAGCCTGCGGCAACTGCTGCGCGCCGCGGTGAACGTGGCCTGCCTGCCTTACGAAGCCTTCTTCAGCCTGGGCGCCATCGTACGCACGCTGTGGCGCCTGCTGGTCACGCGCAGGCATCTGCTGCAATGGAATCCGTCCAGCGAGGTGGAGCGCAGCCTGGGCAGCGGCATCAAGGCCGAACTGCTGAGCATGGCGCCAGCCCCCCTGATCGCCGCCGCCATCGCCGCATTGCTGGCGTTGAAGCAGCCGGATGCGTTGTGGGTCGCCGCCCCGCTGCTGGCGCTCTGGCTGGTGTCGCCGGCCATCATGGCGTGGCTGGGGCGCCCGCCCGGCCAGCGCGACGGGAAGCTGTCCGCCACGCAGCTGGCGTTCCTCGGGACGCTGTCGCGGCGCACCTGGGCGTTCTTCGAGACCTATGTACGCGCGGAGGATCACTGGCTCCCGCCCGACAACGTGCAGGAACACCCCACGCTGGTGGTGGCGCGGCGCACGTCACCCACCAACATCGGACTGTCGCTGCTGGCCAACCTCGCCGCCCACGATTTCGGCTACCTGCAGACCGGCGGCGTGATGGCGCGTACGCGCCTGGTGTTCGACACACTGGATGCGCTGCCGCGCCATCGCGGGCACTTCTACAACTGGTACGACACCGCGACGCTGCAGCCCCTGCCACCGGCGTACATCTCCACCGTCGACAGCGGCAACCTGGCAGGCCATCTGCTGACGCTGCGCCAGGGCCTGCTGGCCCTGGTCGACGCGCCCGTGCTGGCGCCCGGCACGTTCAACGGGCTGGCCGATACCCTGGCCGTGCTGGAAGACGCGCGCCAGGGCGTGCGTGCGGAAGGCGACACGCTGCCTGCTGCCCTGGACGCATTCCGTACGTCACTGGCGCAGGCGCAACGGGAACCGCCCGCGACCGTCGAGGAAGCCGAACGCGTGCTGGCGCGGCTGGCGGCGCAAGCCGATGACATCGCGCAGGCATGGCCGATGCCCGACACCGACGGTGGGCATCCCCATCACTGGCCGACGGCACTGGTCGAAGGCTGCCGATCCGCGCATGCGGAACTGCAATTCCTGTCGCCCGACGCCGGCACCGGCGATGGCCAGCGCATTCCGACCTTGCGCGAACTGCAGGACGGGTCCACCAGCCCGCTGGCAGGCCGGCGCGCGCGCGAACGGATCCACCAGCTGGAACGCCTGGCGCACATCGCCGGGCAGTTCTCGCTGATGGAATACGACTTCCTCTACGACCGCGCGCGCCATCTGCTCGTGATCGGCTACAACCTGGACGAACACCGGCTCGACAGCGGCTTCTACGACCTGCTCGCCTCGGAGGCGCGCCTGTGCAGTTTCGTCGCGATCGCGCAGGGCCAGTTGCCGCAGGAAAGCTGGTTCGCGCTGGGCCGCCTGCTGACCGAGGTCAACGGCGACGCCACGCTGCTGTCGTGGAGCGGTTCGATGTTCGAGTACCTGATGCCGCAGCTGGTCATGCCCAGCTACCCGGACACGCTGCTGGACCAGACGTCGCGACACGCCGTGGACGCGCAGATCGCGCACGGTGCGCGGCATGACGTGCCGTGGGGCATCTCCGAGTCGGGCTACAACACCGTCGACGCACGCATGAACTACCAGTACCGTGCGTTCGGCGTCCCGGGGCTGGGCCTGAAGCGGGGGCTGGGCCAGGACCTGGTCATCGCGCCGTACGCCAGCATGATGGCGTTGATGGTGGCGCCGGAAGCCGCGTGCGAGAACCTGCAGCGGCTCGACGCGCTGGGGTTCGGTGGACACTTCGGACTGTACGAAGCCATCGACTACACGCCGGCCCGCGTTCCGCCCGGACAGGAATGCGTGGTGGTGCGCTCCTTCATGGCCCATCACCAGGGCATGGGATTCCTTTCGCTCGTCCACCTGCTGCGCCAGCAGCCGATGCAGCGGCGCTTCGTCGCCGATGCCGAATTCCAGGCCACCCTGTTGTTGCTGCAGGAGCGCATCCCGCATACGGGTGTGTTCCACCCGCACGAAGCCGAAACGCTCGGCACGCGCGCCGCGCCGACCGAGTCGGAAACCCAGCTGCGGATCTTCCGCGACCCGGGCACCTCGCGCCCCGCCGTGCAGTTGCTCTCCAACGGGCGCTACCACGGCCTGCTGACCAGTGCCGGCGGCGGGTACAGCCGCCATCGCGACATGGCGGTCACGCGCTGGCGCGAGGACGGCACGCGCGACAACTGGGGCAGCTTCTGCTACCTGCGCGACGTGGAGAGCAGCGAGTACTGGTCCACCTCGCTGCAACCCACCTGCGTGCCCGTCGACCAGTACGAAGCGATCTTCTCCGATGCCAAGGCCGAGTTCCGCGGACGCAAGCGCGGCTACGAAAGCCATCTGGAGATCGCCATCTCCGCCGAGGACGACATCGAACTGCGCCGGTTGCGCCTGAGCAACCGCAGCCGGCGCACGCGCACCATCGAGATCACCACGTATGCCGAGGTGGTGCTGGCGCCCGCCATTGCCGACGAACTGCACCCGGCCTTCAGCAACCTGTTCGTGCAATCGGAGATCGTGCGCGAGAAGCAGGCACTGCTGTGCACGCGCCGGCCGCGCGCGCACGATGAAGTGCCGCCGTGGATGTTCCACCTGGTGGCGGTGCACGATGCCGACATCAGCACGATCTCGTACGAGACCGACCGCGCACGCTTCCTGGGCCGCGGCAACACACCCCGCTCGCCGCATGCGCTCACGGACCAGGAGGCGCTCTCGGACAGCGAAGGCTCGGTACTGGATCCCATCGTGGCGATCCGCTGCCGGATCGAACTCGCGCCAGGGCAGACCGCGATGATCGACATGGTCCACGGCGTGGGCCTGGACCGCGATGCGTGCACCGACCTGATCGACAAGTACCGGGACCGCCGCCTGGCCGACCGCGTCTTCGACCTGGCATGGACCCACAGCCAGGTGGTGAGGCGCCAGATCAACGCCTCCCAGGCCGACGCGCAGCTCTACGAGCGGCTGGCTGGTCTCATCGTGTACGCGCATCCGTTGCTGCGCGCCGATGCCGACGTGCTGCTGCAGAACCAGCGTGGCCAGTCCGGACTGTGGGGCCACGCGATCTCCGGCGACCTGCCCATCGTGCTGCTGCAGATTTCCGATGCCGACAACATCGACCTGGTCCGCCAGATGGTGCAGGCACACGCCTATTGGCGTCTGAAGGGCCTGCGCGCAGACCTGGTGATCTGGAACGAGAGCCAGGCCGGCTATCGCCAGCAGTTGCAGGACCAGATCCTGGGCATGATCTCGGCCGATCCGGAGGCGAACGTACTGGATCGACCGGGCGGCATCTTCGTGCGCCCCGGCCACCAGATGTCGCAGGAGGACCGCATCCTGCTGCAATCGGTGGCGCGGGTGATCGTCAGCGACCAGTCGGGCTCGCTGGCATCCCAGATCGGCCGTCGCGAACCGGCCGAACGCCTGATGCCGGCGCTGTTGGCCGAAGGCCCGCGGGAAGAGCGCGCAGCGCTTCCGGAACTGGAAGCCGCGACCGGACTGCCCCCGCCCGCCGATGTCGACGAAGGCGACGATGCGTGGCCATTCGAAGCCGTGGCCACCGCATTCCTGCACGACAACGGCACCGGCGCGTTCGCTGCCGATGGACGCGAGTACGTGATCGTCACGCGCGAAGGCAGTCCGACACCGGCACCGTGGTCCAACGTACTCGCCAACGACCGGTTGGGCACGGTCGTCAGCGAAAGCATGGCCGGCTACACGTGGTTCGAGAATGCCCACGAATTCCGCCTCACGCCGTGGCACAACGACCCGGTCGCCGACAGCGGTGGCGAAGCATTCTACCTGCGCGACGAGGACACCGGGCAGGTGTGGTCGCCGCTGCCGCTGCCATGCCGGGGACGCGGTGCATACCGCACGCGCCATGGCTTCGGCTACAGCGTGTACGAGCATGTCGAGGACGGCATCGCCAGCGAATTGTGGGTGTACGTGGCGGTCGAGGATGCGGTCAAGTACTCGGTGCTGAAGGTGCGCAACCTGTCGGGCCGCGCTCGCCGGCTTTCCGCGACCGGTTACGTGGAATGGGTGCTGGGCGACCTGCGCGTGAAGTCGCAGATGCACGTCATCACCGAGCAGGATGCCGGCAGCGGCGTACTGACGGCACGCAACCCGTACAACACGGAGTTCGGTGGCCGGGTCGCCTTCTTCGACACCGACGCCAGTGGCTGCAGCTTCACCGGCGATCGCACGGAGTTCCTCGGACGCAACGGCAGCATGGGCGCTCCGGCGGCGATGCAGCGCGAACGCCTGTCCGGCCGCCTGGGCGTGGGGCTCGATCCTTGCGCCGCCATCCAGGTGCCGTTCTCCCTGCTCGATGGCGAAGCGTCGGAGACGGTGTTCCGGCTGGGCATGGGCAAGGACCACGAGGAAACGCTGCAACTCGCGCGGCGCGTGCAGGGCGTGCAGCGCGCGCACGATGCCCTGGACGCCGTGCGTATCCACTGGC
Organism: Pseudoxanthomonas sp. PXM03; assembly: GCF_014852005.1. Classification (GTDB taxonomy): domain Bacteria; phylum Pseudomonadota; class Gammaproteobacteria; order Xanthomonadales; family Xanthomonadaceae; genus Pseudoxanthomonas_A. Next base: position 1,127,098 of record NZ_JACVAU010000002.1, read on the forward strand.
GCGGGCTGCTCACCTCGGTGCAGGTCAGCACGCCCGACCCCAGTGTGGATGCGCTGGTGAATGGCTGGCTGATGTATCAGACGCTCGCATGCCGCTACGTGGCACGCAGCGGCTATTACCAGTCCGGTGGCGCGTTCGGCTTCCGCGACCAGTTGCAGGACACCATGGCGACGTTGCATGCCAGGCCCGCGTTGACCCGCGCGCACCTGTTGCTGTGCGCCGCCCACCAGTTCCCGCAGGGCGATGTGCTGCACTGGTGGCATCCCCCGCAGGGACGCGGCGTGCGGACACGCTGTTCGGACGACTATCTGTGGCTGCCGTTCGCGACCTGCCGCTACCTGGAAGTGACGGGCGATGCCAGCGTGCTGGACGAGGACGTGGGCTTCGTCGATGGACGCCCGGTCAATCCCGACGAGGAGTCCTATTACGACATGCCGGCGACGTCGTACCTGCGGCAGTCGTTCTACCGGCATTGCGTGCTGGCGCTCCGGCGTGGCTGCAGCCTGCTCGGCGAGCGCGGCCTGCCCCTGATCGCGACCGGCGACTGGAACGATGGCATGAACCGCGTCGGCGAAGCGGGACGTGGCGAAAGCGTATGGCTGGGCTTCTTCCTGTACGACACGCTGCAGCGCTTCATCTCCGTTGCGCGCCTGCGCGGCGATGAGGCATTCGCCGACGAATGCGCGGAGCACGCCGAGCGCCTGCGCGGGAACCTGGAAGCGCATGCCTGGGACGGCGAGTGGTACCGGCGGGCCTGGTTCGACGATGGCACGCCGCTGGGCTCGCGCCAGAGCGATGAATGCAGGATCGATTCGATCTCGCAGAGCTGGTCGGTCCTGTCGGGTGCGGCGGATGCGGCCCGCGCCACGCAGGCCATGGCGTCGCTGGACCGCTACCTCGTGAAGCGCGAGGCGGGCCTGATCCAGCTGCTCGATCCTCCCTTCGACAAGACGCCGAAGGATCCCGGCTACATCCGCGGCTACGTGCCGGGCGTGCGCGAGAACGGCGGCCAGTACACCCACGCTGCGGTGTGGGCCGCGATGGCGTTCGCGCGCCAGGGCGACACGGAGCGCGCATGGGAACTGGCGCGCATGATCAATCCCATCAACCACGCGCAGGATCCCGCCTCGACCGCGCTCTACAGGGTGGAGCCGTACGTGCTGGCCGCCGATGTCTACGGCGTGGCGCCCCATGTGGGCCGCGGCGGCTGGACCTGGTACACCGGTTCCGCCGGCTGGATGTACCGCCTGCTGACCGAGTCGCTGCTGGGACTGCAGCGCGTCGGTGGCGAGCTTGCACTCGCGCCCTGCCTGCCTCGCGACTGGCCGGCGTACGAACTTCGCTACCGCTTCGGGAGCAGCCTGTACATCATCTCCGTGCAACAGGTCGATGGCGGCACGGCGACGTTGCGGGTGGACGGCGCGGAGCAGTCCGGCGTCCGGTTCGCGCTGGTGGACGACGGCGGCGTGCATCGCGTGGAGGCGCGCTGGCCGCGCGCACCGGCGTGAAATCGCGCGCGCAACTCGACGCGGACCTGGATCGCCTGGCGGCAATGCTGCCGCCCTGGCTGCAGCACCTCCGCCACGAGGCGCAGTTCTGGCCGCAGTTCGAAGCGCTGGCGCTGGACATCCTGGGCGACGCCGCCGACCACGACCGCGATCATGTGCAGCTGCGGCTGGATGCGATGCTTGCCACCCACGGCAAAGCGGCGCCCGGCCGGGACGCACGCGGAACATCGCCGCAGGATGGAATGCGGTAGGCGCCACGGCGCGAACGCCGCCAGCGCGTGGCATCGCGCAGCAGCGGCTGCGACACTGTGCGCCCCACGATCGCGGAACCCCTGCCATGCGATGCCTGAGCAACCTCCTGCTCAACACCGACAGCTACAAGGCCAGCCACTGGCTGCAGTACCCGCCAGGCACCGACGCCACGTTCTTCTACGTGGAATCGCGCGGCGGCATCCATGACCGCACGGTGTTCTTCGGCCTGCAGGCAATCCTGAAGGAGTACCTGGCGCACCCCGTGACCCACGCCGACGTGGACCAGGCGCACGATGTCTTCGCCGCGCACGGCGAGCCGTTCAACGAGGCCGGCTGGCGCGACATCGTGGACCGCCATGGCGGCCACCTGCCCCTCCGCATCCGCGCAGTGCCCGAAGGCACGGTAGTGCCCACGCACCAGGCGCTGATGACGATCGAATCCACGGATCCGCAGGCATTCTGGGTTCCGTCGTACGTCGAGACGATGCTGCTGCGGATCTGGTACCCGATCACCGTGGCCACCATCAGCTGGCACGCCAAGCAGACGATCCGGCAGTTCCTCGAACGCACCAGCGACGATCCGGCCGGCCAGCTGCCTTTCAAGCTGCACGACTTCGGCAGCCGCGGCGTTTCGAGCGTCGAGTCCGCCGCCCTCGGCGGCGCCGCGCACCTGGTCAACTTCCTCGGTACCGACACCGTGTCGGGCCTGCTGCTGGCGAACGCGCATTACCACGAGCCGATGGCCGGCTTTTCGATCCCGGCGGCCGAACACAGCACGATCACCAGCTGGGGCCGCGAACACGAGGTGGATGCCTACCGCAACATGCTGCGGCAGTTCGCGAAGCCCGGCGCGATCGTGGCGGTGGTGTCGGACAGCTACGACATCTTCCATGCCATCAGGGAACACTGGGGTACCACGTTGCGGCAGGAGGTGATCGCATCGGGCGCGACGGTGGTGATCCGTCCCGACTCCGGCGACCCGGTCGCGGTGGTGCACCAGTGCCTGGAACTGCTGGACGACGCCTTCGGCCACACGGTCAATGGCAAGGGCTACCGGGTGCTCAACCATGTGCGCGTGATCCAGGGCGACGGCATCAACCCCACCAGCCTGCGCGCGATCCTGGAACGCATCACCAGTGCCGGCTACGCCACCGACAACCTGGCCTTCGGCATGGGCGGCGCATTGCTGCAGCGTCTCGACCGCGACACGCAGAAGTTCGCGCTGAAGTGCTCCGCCGCGCGCGTCGACGGCGCATGGATCGACGTCTACAAGGATCCCGTCACCGACAAGGGCAAGCAGAGCAAGCGCGGCCGGATGACGCTGCTGCAGCACCGCGAGTACGGCGGCTTCCGTACCGTGCCCGTGCCACCGGCCGCCGCATCGCTCGACGACGTGGAAAAACCCGCCGGCTACGAGGACGCCATGGTCACCGTGTGGGAAGACGGCCGCCTGCTGCGCGACTGCACCTTCGCCGAGATCCGCGCCCGCGCCGAAGCCGCGCGGCTGTAGGCCCTGGCCCCGTCCCGGTCATCGGAAGGCGATACTCAGGACATCGGATGTTGCAGCGCAACCCAGTCTTCCGGCGTATTGCAGTTGCGCAGCACCTGCTTCCATGGCGATGACGGCAGATGGACGGTGTGCAATCGCTGCTGCAGCGCGCGCAGTGAGCGCGCACGTCCCGTGAGGCCGCCGATCTCCTCCAGCGTGGCGCGCACGCCGGCATCCAGGCGCAATGCCATCGGCAGGGCATGCGCTTCCACGCAGGCGCAGTCGGCGTCCGTTCGCATCAGCGCCTGCAGCAATCCAGACGACAGCAGCGGCATGTCCACCGGCACCACGATCCAGGCGCCATCCCGCAGGCGGGGAGCGAGTTGTGCCAGTGCGCCCATCGGACCGGTATCGGGCTGCGTGTCCGGCACACTGTCGAAGCCGGGACGATCGCCGCTGACGATGACCTCGCACGCGCCCGCCGCCTGCAGCAATGCATGCATGTGCGTGAGCAACGTGCCGTCGCCCCATGGCAGCAGTGCCTTGTCCGTGCCCATCCGCGACGATCGCCCACCTGCAAGCAGGACGGCACGCCAGGTGGGCAACGGCCGCTTCATGCCGGGGTCCACGGCGGGGGCCGCAGATGGCTGTAGCCATGTACTTGCACGCGCGTGCCTGCTTCGACGTGCTCCGCTTCGGCGGGCAGGGTGATCCATGCGGACGATTGCGAGAAAGGCAGCAGGCGGAACGAGGCCTGCTCCGCGCCGACATGCACGCGCATGCACCCTTCCTCATCGCAGCGCAGCGTGGCATGGAAAGCGGCATGCAGCCCGGCACGCTTGCTGCATGCGGTGGCAAGCGGCAACCGGCATTCCTGTTCCACGGACATGCCCAGCCATGCGCGCAGCAGCGGTTCGATCAGGAAGCGGAAGCCCACCGCCGTCGACAGCGGATTGCCCGGCAGACCGACGAACAAGGGGCCCTCGCGCAACCGCGCACAGAACACGGGCTTGCCGGGGCGCAACGCCACGCCGTGGAAACGCCGCTCCGCGCCGCTTGCGTCCAGTGCGGACGGAATGAAGTCGTAATGGCCCTTGGACACCGCGCCGGTGCTCAGCACCAGGTCGACACCGTCCGCGAGCGCCGTATCGAGCGCAGCCTGGAAATCCGCCACTTCATCGCCGACGCGCACGACGCGGACGGCTTCCGCGCCCGCAGTCGCCAGGGCGGCGGCGAGATACGGCGAGGTCGCGTCATGGATTCCACCCGGCGGCAACGGCTGGCCCTGCGCCACGAGTTCGCGGCCCGTCGCCAGCACTGCAACGCGCGGACGGCGCGCCACGTCGACCCGATCGATACCGAGCCCGGCGAGCAGCAACATCTGCGCGTCGCCAACGAACGTGCCCTGCTTCAGCACCACGCATCCCGCCGGCACGTCTTCGCCCCGGCGCCGGATGTTCGCGCCCGGCTCGGCCTGCGCCAGCAGACGGATGCGCGGTGCCCCTGCGTCCCGCACGGCGAGTGCCTCGATGCGCTCCACCGGCACCACGATGTCCGCGCGCGCAGGAAGCGGCGCCCCGGTCATGATCTCCCATGCGGATGCCGCATCGTCCCGCGGCATGTCGCCCGCGCCGATGCGTGCCGCGATCTCCCACTCGCTCCCGGCCGCCTGTGGCTGTCCGCCCGCTGCAAGCGCGACGCCGTCCATCGCCGCATTGTCGAACGGCGGCAACGCGATGGCGCTTACCACGTCACGGCCCAGCACGCGACCTGTCGCTGCGGCGAGCGCGACCTGCTGTACGGCGAGCAGGCGCGCGCCCTCCAGCACCCGCGCCAACGCCTCCTGGTATCCGATCACTGCGCCTCCCTGTGCCCAAGGCCTGACGGCCGGCTCCAGCCTAGTGCCGCGCTGGAGTATTGCCAACCTGAGCGCACGAGCCCGTGCCCTCACGACCCTGAAGCCTGCGACGGAAAGCCGCGGCCGATTGACCCATATCAAGGACAGCCCCGAGGCGCTTGCCTAGGCTGCACCCATGGCCAGCCTGTCCTCCCTGTTCGATCCCGAGCTGCTGCGGCGTTACGACACGCCGGGGCCGCGCTACACCTCGTATCCCACCGCGCCGCAGTTCTCGCCGGGCTTCCAGGAAGCCGACCTGCGCGAGATGGCGGCGATCACCAACGGCGATCCGATCCCGCGTCCGCTGTCGCTTTACCTGCACATCCCGTTCTGCACCAGTCCGTGCTTCTACTGCGGCTGCAACCGCATCATCACCCGCGATACCGCGCGCGGCGCCGCCTACCTCACCCGGCTGTACCGCGAAGTGGCGATGACGTCGGCGCTGTTCGACCGCGACCGCGATGTGGAGCAGGTGCACTTCGGCGGCGGCACCCCCAACTTCCTGTCGCCCGCGCAGATCGCGGAAGTGATGGACGTGCTGCGCCGGCAGTTCTCGTTCGCGCCCGCCTCAAGGCTGGACTGTTCGATCGAACTCGATCCGCGCTTCATCACGCCGGACGAGGTGGGCGAACTCGCCGCCGCAGGCTTCAACCGCGCGAGCCTGGGCGTGCAGGATTTCGATCCGGACGTGCAGCGCGCCGTCAACCGCATCCAGAGCGTCGAGCAGACACTGGCGATCATCGAGGCCTGCCGCACGCATGGCCTGCAGTCCGTCAACGTGGACCTGATCTACGGCCTGCCGAAGCAGAGCCTGGAGGGCTTCTCGCGCACGCTCGACATCACCCTCGAGGCACGCCCCGATCGCCTGGCGATCTACAGCTACGCGCACCTGCCGTCGATGTTCCGCCCGCAGCAGCGCATCAACGCCGACGACCTGCCTTCGCCCGAGGTGAAGCTGGGCCTGCTGCAATGCGCGATCGACAAGCTGGGTGAAGCCGGCTACGTCTACATCGGCATGGATCACTTCGCCCTGCCCGGCGACAGTCTGGCACTGGCGCAGCAACGCGCCGACCTGCACCGCAACTTCATGGGCTACACCACCCACGCCGAAAGCGACCTGCTGGGGCTTGGCGTCAGCGCGATCAGCCACATCGGCCCGAGCTTCAGCCAGAACCCGCGCGACCTGGGCAGTTGGGAGCAGGCCATCGACCAGGGCCATCTGCCGGTGTGGCGCGGTATGCGGCTGGAAGAAGACGACGTGATCCGCGCGGACGTGATCCAGCGGCTGATGTGCGACGGCGCACTGGACTACCGCGACCTCGGCCGGCGCCACGTGATCGACTTCACGGCCTATTTCGCCGACGCCCTGGCGCACCTGCGCCCGCTCGAAGACGACGGCCTGGTGGAGCTGGCGCCCGACGGATTGCGCGCGACCTCGCACGGGCGCTTGCTGTTGCGTATCATCGCGATGTGCTTCGACCGCTACCTGCCCACCGCCGCAGCCTCGACGCCTCGCTTCTCGCGCACGGTGTGACCTCGACGGGAGTATCCGCATGACCTCGCCGCTGGTCTTCCCGCGCACCGACGCGAGCGTGGTTGCCGACGATGGCGATGCCCTGCACTTCTGCTCCACGTGTGCGTTCTCGCAGGCCTGCCTGTCCGAGGGCATGGACAAACGCGCACTCATGGACCTGCACGTGCTGGTCGAACACGTCGGCCCGCTGCGCGCGGGCGAGCACGTGTTCCGCGAAGGCGATCCGTTCGGCGCCATCGCCGCAGTGCGCGCGGGCACGGTGAAGACCTACCAGATCGACCGCAACGGGCACGAACAGGTGCTCGGCTTCCACCTGCCCGGCGAAGTGATCGGCCTCAACGCCATCCACGGCGACCGCTACCCGTGCAACGCCATCGCGCTGGACACGGTGATGCTGTGCCGGTTCTCGTTCCCCAAGATCGCGCTGCTGGCTACGCGCCTGCCCAACCTGCAGCAGCACCTGTTCAGACTGATGAGCCATGACATCGGCGTGGCCTCGCTGTTCGCGCGCGACAACACGGCCGACGAACGCATGGCCGCGTTCCTGATCGGCCTGTCGCGCCGGCTGGCCGCACGCGGCTTCTCGCCACGCCGCTTCCAGCTGACGATGGCGCGCACCGACATCGCCAACTACCTGCGCCAGGCCCCGGAAACCGTCAGCCGCGTGCTGCGCCGTTTCGAGAAGGACGGCCTGCTGCACATCAAGCAGCGCGACGTCGAGATCCTCGACCTCCCCCGCCTGGAAGCCCTCGCGCTGGCCGTGCTGCGGGATTGATCGCGGCACCTCCTGTAGGAGCGACGTAAGTCGCGACCGCACGGCCCGGCTACCGCTCCGCGTTGCGAAGGCCGGAAAGTCTCCGGTCGCGACTTACGTCGCTCCTACAGAGAAAACACGGCGTCCGATTCGTTGACCGCTTGACCCCTTCGAGGGAAGCGATCCCTTGTAGGAGCGATGTGAGTCGCGACCGCACGGCCCAACTGCCGATCCGCGCTACGAAGGCCGGAAAGTCTCCGGTCGCGACTTACGTCGCTCCTACAGAAAGCGCGGCGTCCGATTCGCTGACCACTTGACCTGCGTCATGGAGCCCCCGGGCTGGCCCGCCGATGATGCGGCCGTTCCTTCAGGAGAGCCGCATCATGAATTCGACACGCAAGTTGTGGGTGGGGTTGGCGGCCCTGCTCATTGCGTCGTTCGCCGTCCTGCTCTGGGTCGGCAGCGAAGTGCATCGCCAGGCGCCACCGTTGCCCGAGCGGGTCGTGGCGGAGGACGGCCGGGTGATCTTCACCCGCAAGGACATCGAGACGGGCCGCCAGGTGTGGCAGTCGATCGGTGGTCAGCAACTCGGTTCCATCTGGGGCCACGGCGGTTACGTGGCGCCTGACTGGGGCGCGGACTGGTTGCACCGCGAGGCCGAGGCCATCCTGGATGGATGGGCGAAGCGCGACACCGGCGCGGACAGCTACAAGCAGCTGGATGCCGCCACGCAGGCGGCGTATGCCGCGCGCGTGCAGGCGCTGATGCGGCCGAACACCCATGACGCCGCAACGGGCACGATCACGCTGTCGAACGATCGCGCCGACGCCATCGCCACGGTCGGCCTGCACTACCAGAGCCTGTTCTCCGCCGATCCGGCCACCGGCGACCTGCGCGAGGCCTATGCCATGCGCAACGACACCGTGCCCGATGCCGAACACCGTCGCCAGCTGACCGCGTTCTACTGGTGGGCCGCCTGGTCGTCGGTGACCGAGCGTCCCGGCGAGAAGATCAGCTACACGGCGAACTGGCCGGCGGATGCGCTGGTCGGCAACACGCCGCCGCCGAGCGCCTTCATGTGGACGGTCTTCAGCGTGCTGTTCCTGATCGCCGGCATCGGCCTGCTGGGCTGGCACTACGCGGTCAACCACGGCGACGAGATGGCCCCGGTGCTGCCGAAGAGCGATCCGCTCGCGAAGATCAAGGTCACGCCTTCGATGCGCGCGACCGCGAAGTACTTCTGGGTAGTCATCGCCCTGTTCGTGGTGCAGATCCTGCTGGGCGCGATCACCGCGCATTACCAGGTGGAAGGCCAGGAGGCCTACGGCTTCGCGCTGGCCGACGTCCTGCCGTACTCGCTAACGCGCACCTGGCATACGCAACTCGCGGTGCTGTGGATCGCCACCGCATGGCTGGGCATGGGCCTGTACATCGGCCCGGCGATCTCCGGGCATGAACCGAAGTTCCAGCGCCTGGGCGTCAACTTCCTGTGGGCGTGCCTGTTGATCATCGTGGTCGGCGCCTTCACCGGCCAGTGGTTCGCGGTGATGCAGAAGCTCGGGCTGGAGCACAACTTCTGGTTCGGCCACCAGGGCTGGGAATACGTCGACCTGGGTCGCTTCTGGCAGTGGTTCCTCTTCATCGGCCTGACCCTGTGGTTGGTGCTGGTGGGCCGCGCGCTGTGGCCGGCCATCCGCAACGGAGGCGAGTCGCGCAGCATCGTCAGCCTGCTGTTCCTGTCCACGGTGGCGATCGGCCTGTTCTACGCGGCCGGCCTGATGTGGGGCGAGCACACGCACCTGTCGATGGTCGAGTACTGGCGTTGGTGGGTGGTGCACCTGTGGGTGGAAGGCTTCTTCGAGGTGTTCGCGGTGGCGGTGATCGCCTTCCTGTTCACCCGCCTGGGCCTGCTGCAGACGAAGACCGCCACGGTGGCGGTGCTGTTCGCCACCATCGTGTTCATGGCCGGTGGCGTGCTGGGCACGCTGCACCACCTGTACTTCACCGGCACGCCGACGGCAGTGATTGCGCTGGGCGCGAGCTTCTCCGCGCTGGAAGTGGTGCCGCTGGCCTACGTGGGCTTCGAGGCGTACCACAGCTGGAAGATGGGCAGGGCGACGCCATGGATGCAGCGTTACCGCTGGCCGATCCAGTTCTTCATCGCGGTATCGTTCTGGAACCTGGTAGGTGCGGGCCTGTTCGGCTTCCTGATCAATCCGCCGTTGCCGCTCTACTACATGCAAGGCCTGAACCTGACGCCCAACCATGGCCACACGGCATTGTTCGGCGTGTACGGCATGCTCGGCATCGGCCTGATGCTGTTCTGCCTGCGTGGTCTGAAGCCGGACGTGGTGTGGAACGAGAAGCTGCTGAAGACCGCGTTCTGGTCGCTCAACATCGGCCTGGCCGGCATGTCGCTGCTGACCCTGCTGCCGCTGGGCATCCTGCAGCTCAACGCGGCACTGGAGCATGGTTACTGGTTCGCGCGTTCGGCGGAGTTCATGCAGCAGCCGATCGTGGACATGCTGGTGTGGATGCGCGTGCCGGCCGACACACTCTTCAGCGTGGGCGCGCTGGCGCTGGTGTGGTTCGTGGCCAGCCTGTGGCTGGCTCCGCGCCGCGAACCCCTGCCCGCCGCGCAACCGAACGAAGCCTGACCCTGGACCCGGCCTCTCCGGGTGGAGAGGCCGGGTCACCTGCTGCAGGTTGCAGCCCGAGAGCCGTGCACGCGGCTCTCTTTTGTTCGTGCATCCACCGGGCCCGCCCGGCGACGAGGCTCGGAGCCTTGCAGACGGGGCTCGGAATGTCATGCGCAAGGCACTGCCATGCCATCGATGGGTGTCGAAGCCCGATCTTTCTCACATTGAGCCCGGCAGATCGCATTCCGAAAGCCATCGATGGGGTTCGGAAAGCCAGCACCTCACCTTCCGAGCCCGATACGCGACGCGCCGCGCCTTGCACATCGCGCTCGGAAAGCGATCGATGGCATTCGGAAAGCCATCGACCGCCCTCGGGAGCCCGGCACCTCACGCGCTGAGTCCCATCGTTGGGACTCAGCGCCTTGCCCATAGGGCTCGGAGGGCGATCGATGGGGCTTGGCACCCCATGTCCTCACATTTACCCGGGCCGGTGGGGTGTTTCACCTTTACCATCGGGTGGGACGGCAGGGGTGCCGGAGACAGGATGGGGGCTGGGATGCAACAGTGGCAGCGGAGACTCTTGGGGATCCTCGCGCTCGGCGGAGGCTTCACGGGTTTGGCGGTGGGGCTCAGCCTGCTCCTTGCGCCGGGAAGCTTCCTCGGAAAACTGCTATCCGTTCCCTTCCTGGGGCTTTTCACCTGGGGGATGGTCTGCGGTTTGCGGCTGCTTGAAGGCCGTGATGACGCACTCCGGCAGAACTTCTACTTCTGGCTGGCTCAGGTGCCCTTCCTGATGTCGCCCGTCTTGGGCTACTCGTTCTCAAGTGGCGCATCTCTGCACTTCAAGTACCAGCCAAGCCTCTACAAGTGGGATTTCTTTGCCCGGTTCGGCAGCCAGTTCGAGTACTCGCTGTTGCAGGGAAAACCCTTCATCGTGGGTATCAACGTAGTGGCGGCAGGCGTGTGCTGCTTTCTCGTCTACCTGATGCGCACGTCGCAGACCCATACCGGATCGGAGCAAGAAGCCCCATGACATACGAAGATCGCGCTGTTGGGGTTCGCAAGCTCATCCCAACCTATGAATTGCGACCGTCGCTTTAGCTCCTGTCGAGCCCTTGCCGAGCCATGCCGATATCAAGATTGCTGTTCGGGGACTTCCAAGTCGCCTATTCGACGGACCTCCCGCTGCACGAGGCCGTGGGCCGACTCGCCGCTACGACCGACCAGGTCGGCCCCGCGGTGCGGAGGGGCACCCGTACGCTGCATGGGCATGCCACGGTGCATGACGTCGCCCTGTGGCGGGACGCGCCTTACTTTCTCTCCATGTTCAGTCCTGCCTTCGTCGGTCGTTTCGTGCAGGAAGAGGGTCAAACCCGATTGTGCGGCTGGTTCAAGGCGGACTTTGTCCTGAAACTATGGCTGACCTTGCCGGTTGCCGCCTCGCTGTTCCTGGCAACGCTCTCGTTCTCCGGCGTGAATGTCCATTGGAAGGGAACGCTTTCGGGCGCAGTGTTTGCCGGTTTGACCCTGGCGACGGTCTTTTTCATCCTGCGCTTGATGAACCGTCCCGGATCAAGACTGGTGGAACCTCTCGAGCAGGCCATTCTGCTGGCCATCTCAGGTCGACGGATCGAGCCCTTACCCTCTCGACGTCCCTAGCAGACCAGCCGGAACCCCAGCATGCGAAACTTCGGCCTGTACGGCTTCATCACGATGGTCATCGTCGCCGCGGCTTGCGTGATGTTGGCCGCAGCGTCGCACCCCGCCATGATCGTCCTGCTGCTGGGCGGCTTTGGGCTGCTGGCGTTTCGCTTCAACGCGATCATCGACCGCGGCCGCACGCGTCGCGGCAAGGCACCGGATTTCACCATGCAGTTCGCGAACCTGGCTGCGCTCACGGCCCGAGATTGGACCGAGCTGGTCGTCACCGTCCTCGTCTCCGTGGCCATGTACGCCATCGGGATCGTGGTCTTTGGGGGCCAGGCACGATGAATCGCCGGGAAGGGCGGACCCCGCATTGGGATATCTACAATGACGATGTTTGATCTGTTGCTGGCGGCCGGCGGCGTGACCGGCACGTGGGCGGTGCTGGACTTCCTGCGTACGCGAGCGGCGAGGACGTGGCCCTCGGTGTCCGCACGGGTCGTGGAAGTACCGCCCCAGTCATCGTTCGAAGAATTCAGCCGGGGGCAATCGGTTCTTAACACCGACACGGATCATGTCCTGGTCTGGACCGTAGAGGGAACGGAGTACCGCAAGCGCATCGAGGATCGGGCGGCGATCCAGTTCGCCGGCTTCAAGCTGTGGCGAGCGCCACCGACGCTGGAGGAGGTGGCCATCCGTTACGACCCCACCGAGCCGGGCAAAGGCCTCACACCGGAAGAACTGGGCGCGTGGCGATGGATGCTGGCTGCATCCGTCCTCTTCCTGGTGGCCGCCGCATGCGTCCATGTGTGGTGAGGTACTGACGGAGGCTGCAGGCGGCTATTGGCCGCGGCCGGAGACTTGCCTCATCATTCCCCCATCTTCAGGGGCCGGGGAGTCACCATGTCAGCAGTGAAGCAACGCTCGACCTTCGTTACCGTGGTGGCATGGATCTTCATCGCGCTGTCGGGGTTCGGCACGCTGATCGGCATCCTGCAGAACATCATGGTGCAGACCATCTTCCGCAGCGAGGAATTCGGCCAGGCCATGCAGGCCGCGCCGGCGCAGCCCGGCCTGCCGCCAATGGCGACGTTCATGGTCAACCACTTCCATTGGTTTTTCCTGGCCGTGCTGCTGGTCAATCTGTTCATGCTGGCCAGTTCGATCGGATTGCTGAAACGCTGGAACTGGGCACGGCTCTGCTTCATCGCGATCATGATCCTGGGCGTGGTTTGGCAGGTGGTGGGCCTGATCATGCAAGCGACGATGTTCTCCTTCATGCGGGACCAGTTTTCCGCGGCCCAGATGCAGGGCGCGCCTGACATGGGGCCCTTCTTCATCGCCATGGGCGTGGTCAGCGTCATCTTCGCGCTCGCCTTCGGCGGGCTGTTCGGATGGATCGCCTGGAAACTGATGTCGAAGCCGATTGCGGCGGAGTTCGGGCGCTAGCGCGCATGGCCTCAGTGAACGCATCGGGCTCAAGCAGACAAGCCGACCTAGCCCGTAGCCTGGCGTTTCGCCACCCTGCGGGCCACGCATCGCCATGACGACGAATGCATTGAAGGAAGAAGAACTTGATCGTCTGGCCTGGCGCTGCGTCCGTTCGTCGATGATGGGAGCGACGGCGTTGCTCGTGTACTTCAACTCGAAGTACGGCTGGATCACCGCGCCGGAGTACCACCGTGTCAAGGGCGCGTGGCTTGAACCGATCATGCCTGCACTGAAGCCTTATCTTCCCCAGCTGGTCATGGCACTGGGTGTCGGCTCTCTGGTCATGGCTGCGTACTGCGGCCTTCGATACCTATGGATCAGCAGGAAGGGCTGAGAGCTCGCGAGGCGATGTGCGTAACGCCTCGCCTCTTAACCCCGATCATCTACTGATCAGTGCGAACACCCGCCACAGCACTGCCCCGCCTTGTGGCCGCGCGGTTCGCTTTCGCTGGCCTCGGCGTGCTCGCCGACGTCCTTGAGGATGGCGATCACGCGCTCGGTGGGCAGCGTGGTCATCACGACCAGGCGGCCGGTGCCGGATTCCATCGTCACTTCGGCTTCCGGGTCCCAGGCACGAAGCGCCTCGGTCATGGCCTGCTGGCGTTGCTCGGAGGATGCGTGGGCGTGGTCGGACATCGGGCTTCCTGTCGTCGTGGGTGCGCGCTTGCGCGGGTGACGGGACTGTAGGCGCTTGCCGTTCACCGGGCCTTGACCCGAATCAAGACAGCGGCAGCCACTGAATCGCGGCCCGCCTGACCCACGTCAAGGCGAGCGCATGCGGGCGCGGGCAAGCTGCCTGCATGAAGATCGACATCATGCCTCCACCCCGCCCGCGTGCCACGCCACCGATGCCCGGCCTGTCGCCCGCGTGGCTCGCGCACGCGCCGCACCGGCTGATGTTCTTCGTCGGCGCCGGCAACGTGCTGCTGGCGATGCTCTGGTGGACGCTGTGGTTGGTGGCCACACGCTGGGGCCTGTGGACGATGCCCGCGACCGCGATCTACGCCGGCTGGCTGCACGCGTTCCTGATGCAGTACCTGGTGCTGCCCAGTTTCATCTTCGGTTTCCTGCTGACCGTGTTCCCGCGCTGGATGGGCATGGCCGACCTGAAGCGCTGGCACTACGTGCCGGTGGGCCTGGGCCTGATGGGCGGACAGTTGGCGATCCTGCTGGGCGTTGCAGGCTGGCAGGCGGGGCTGACCGTGGGCCTGTGGATGGCGCTGGCCGGCTGGGCCGCCGCGCTGCTGACGCTGGGCCGCCTGCTCGCCGACGACACCGCGAAGACCTGGCATGCACGCTCGTGCTTCGCCGGGCTGCTGCTGGGCTGGCTGGGACTGGTGATGTTCATCGCCTTCGCCTTGGGTGCATCGCCGACGTGGGCCTTCGCCAGCATCAAGCTCGGCGGCTTCGGCCTGCTGCTGCCGGTGTACGTGACGGTGGCGCACCGCATGTTCCCGTTCTTCGCCGGCAACGTGGTGCCGGGCTACGTGCCGTGGCGCTCGCTGCCGTGGCTGGGCGTGGTGTGGGCGTTGCTGATGCTGCATCTCGCTCTGGAGCTGATGCATGCCTATGCGTGGCTGTGGCTGGCCGACGTGCCACTGCTCGTGCTCACCGCATGGGCGGTGCATCGGTGGTGGCCGCGCGGCAGGATGCCGGGCCTGTTGGCCGTGCTGTTCATCGGCACCGCGTGGTTGCCGGTGACGTTCCTGCTGTACGTGGTGCAGAGCGTGACCTTCCTCGCCACCGATGAGTTCGTGCTCGGGCGCGCACCGATGCATGCGATGTTCATCGGGTTCTTCGGCAGCCTGCTGGTGGCGATGGTGACGCGGGTGACGCAAGGCCACTCGGGGCGGCCGCTGGTGATGCCGAACGTGGCGTGGTTCGCCTTCGTCGCGATCCAGGCGGTCGCGGTGATGCGCGTCATCGCCGACCTCGCGCCGGACGCGATGGCGTGGCAGGCCGCCGCCGCAGTGGGCTGGCTGCTGGCGCTGGCGCCGTGGGTGGGGCGGATCGGCGGCATCTACCTGCGTCCGCGCGCGGACGGGCGGCCGGGATGAGCGCCATGATGACGTTCTATCCCGACATCAAGCTGGTCCACATGGGCGCCGCAATGACCAGCGGCACGCTGTTCGCGCTGCGTGCGCTCGCCCTGCTGGCCGGCATGCACTGGCCACGCGCGGCGGCGGTGCGCTACCTGAGCTACAGCATCGACACGGTGCTGCTGACCGGCGCGATGATGCTGCTGACGATCCTCCCGGCCGGCCTGTTCGCCAATGGCTGGCTGGTGGCGAAGATCGCCTTTCTTGTCGCGTATGTCGGGCTGGGCATCGCGGCCTTCCGTCCCACCCGCGCAGCTGGTGCGCGTGCGCTGCTGGTGGGCGCGGCCGTGCTGTGCTTCCTGCAGGTCTACGGCATTGCGCGCGCGCATGACCCGTTGGGCTGGCTGCTCTGGCTGGGGAATTGAACGTCATGGACACTTCACTGGACACCTCGTTGCTGCCGGACGCCTTCGGCACCTGTGCGTGCTGCGTGCGCGAATCGCTGGATGCGGCGGGGGTCCTGCTCGATTGCGCATCCACCCCGGGAGAAACGGAGGACGACGCATGGCACATGCCGTGACCCTGCTGCGACTGGATCTGCGCGACCTGGCGGCGCCCGAACCGATGGAGCGCATCCTCGACTGCCTGCGCACACTGCGGCGCGGCGAACGGTTGGTCGCGCTGACACCGCACCCGCCCGTACCGTTGCTGCCGATCCTCGATGACCAAGGCTTCGCGTACCACGTTTACGCGGGTACCACGGGCAGCGCCTGCATTGCGATCTGCCACGCAGAGGACAGGCACGCACTGGAACCGCCGCGCGCGGCATGAGCGGGCTGGCATTCGCGCAGGCGCCGCCGCCTCCGGTGCCGATGCGCTTCCTCCAGGTCGCGCTCGCCTGGGGCGTCGCCGCCGGCCTGTGGCTGGCGTGGCAGGGCGAAGTGGCGTTGCTCTCGCGCTGGACGCCGGCCACGCTCGTGCTGGTGCACATGCTCGCGCTGGGCCTGCTCGGCAACGCGATGCTGGGCAGCCTGGTGCAGTTCCTGCCGGTGGCGGCGGGCAGTCCGCTTCCCTGCCCTCGCCTGGTGCCGTGGCTGCACGCGATGTTCAACCTCGGCGTCGTCCTGCTGCTGGTCACCCTGGCATCGCAGGCGCGTGCGTGCGCCGTGCCTGCCGGCGTGCTGCTATGCGGATCGCTTGCGGTGTTCACGGTGCTGGCGCTGGTTGCCGTCCTGCGTGGCAACGGGCAGCGCGTCGTCCGCGATGGCATCGGGCTGGGGCTGGTCGCGCTGGCGATGACGACGGCGCTGGGATTGCTGCTGCTCGCTGCACGCACCGGCTGGCGCGTGCCCGCGCCACCTGGTCTGGTGGATCTGCACGCGATGTTCGGCTCGCTGGGCTGGGTCTTGGGCCTGCTCGCCGCTGTGGGCAGCATCACGCTGCCGATGCTGCAGGGCACGCATGCGGTGCCGTCCGCAGCGTCACGCACATGGCAGGTCAGCCTGCTGGCAACGCTCGGCGTCGTGGCCGCCGCACAGATGAAGCTGCTGCCCGACGCTGCGTGGCGCGTGGCGGCATGGCCCTTTGCCGTCTTCGGCATCGCCGTGTTCGTATTGCAGGCACGCGCACCGCATCGCCGCAATCCCACGTTGCGCCGCTTCTGGCAAGCGGGCTGCACAGCCCTGCTTGCCGCGAGCGTCACCGCCTTGTGGTCCGGCACGCCGTTGTTGCTGGTCGGCATGCTGGTCGTCGGCGTCGGCCTGCCACTGCTGGTCGTGGGCATGGCACTGGAGATCACCGGCTTCCTGACCTGGATCGCACTGCGCCAGCGTGTCCCGCGGGGCATCCGCGTACCGGGCGTGGGCAGCCTGTTCGCGGAAGCGGACAAGCGGCGCGCGTTCGCCGTGCATGTCATCGCGGACTTGCTGCTGGTGATGGCCGCGCTCGCACCGGCCGTGGCCCGCACCTCCGGCTTCGTGATCGCGCTCGCCTATGCAGTGACCCTGCACGGGCAATGGCGCTGCTGGCGGCAGGCGGCGACGTGGCGGCACGGAGAAGGCTGATTCTCCGGCACCGCCCACGCGCGGTAAGTTCTGAACAACGGACCCCGTTCGTGGTGAACCTGTCGAACCACACTGTTCAGGCAAACGCAGGGCGATGGTGACCTGATGACCCCTCGCAAAGAGCGTGGTTCGACAGGCTCACCACGAACGGCATTGAGGGACCGCAACAGCCCGCTCATCGGTGCCTGCCGATTCCCTCGCGTCAGTAGCGCAGGTTGAGCTTCACCCAGGCTGTGCGGCCAGGTTCGTTGATGCGTACCGGATCGGCCGGATAGCCGAAGGCGCTGTTTCCGCCCAGGTTGAGGTGTTCGCTGTAGGCGCGGTCGAACAGGTTGTCGATGCCGGCGGTGAGCTGCGCGTATTCGCTGAAGCGATAGCCGCCGTTGAGCGAGAACACCGCGAAGCCCGCGCTCGGCCCGAGGTCACGTCCGACCACGTTGCCCTGCGTGGTGCTGACGCGGTCCTGTGCCGCCACCACGCGCCACAGTGCGCCCCATGTCCACGGCCCGTGTTCGCGGCTGGCGGCCAGGCGTGCTTCCAGCGGCGGCATCTGCGGCAGTGCGGTGCCGGTGTCGCGTACCTCGCCCCACGCGTAGGACGCCGAACCGGAAAGCTTCCACCCCGGCGCCGGGCGCCAGTCGATGCCGGCTTCACCGCCGCGGATATTCGCGTCCACGTTGTGGGCGCGGGTGGTGCTGCCCATCATCCCGGCGGCGTAGTCGAACAGGATGAAGTCCTGTACGCGCCCGGCATACAGCGATGCCCACGCATCCACCTTCGCGCCCTTGTACTGCGCGCCGATATCGAACTGCGTGGTGCGCTCCGGCTGCACGCCGGCGAAGGCATTGGCGGAACCCGCCGGGCCGCGCGTGGGCGAGAACAGTTCCCAGTAGTCCGGCATGCGCTGCGTGTGGCCGAGGCCGGCATACGCGCCCCAGCGGCTGCCCATGTCGTACTCGTAGCGGACGAACGCGCTGGGCAGCGATTCCCTGCGTGTCATCCCGGCGGTGGGGTTCGGCACCGGCATCATGCCGGCGGTGGTGGCACGCATATCCTGGGCCTCCGCGCGATCGATGCGCAGGCCGCTCATCAGGTGGTGCTTGTCGGTGATGTGCCAGTGCGATTCGGCGAAGGCGCCCCAGCTCTGGAACTTGGCGTCCACCGACCACGGCATGGCGAGATAGGCGCCGCGTCCCATCGCGCTGCGCTTGCTGTGGCGGCTGGCGCGCAGGTCCAGGCCGGCGGTCACTTCCCAGCGATCCTTCTGCCAAGTCGTCGCCACGCGGCCACCACGCGTGCGGTGCGCCACGTTGCTGGCCATCGGCATCGGCATGCTGCCAGTGGGGTCGGGATCGCGCAGCGTGTAATTGTCCATCACGTGATCCACGTCGTTCTGGTAGACGTTGGCGACCACGGCATCCAGCACGCCGCCGATGTGCTTCTTCTCGAAGCGCAGCCCGAGGCTGTCGCGCTCGAACTGCGCGCCGTCCATGCCGCGCCCGGCATAGCGGGCCTCCGCGTCGCCGATGCCTGCGCTCAGCTCCAGCACGGTGTCCTGGTCCGGTGTCCAGCCGATCGCGGCGTCGGCATTCCACTTCTTCCAGGACGAAGGCACGCGCTTGCCATGGCCGTCTTCATAATCGTCGGCCTCGGAACGGTTGGCCGAGACGCGTGCGTAGCCGCGCGGCGTGCCGGCGCTGACGTCCAGCACCTGATCGTTGCGACCGTGGCTGCCCGCGAGCACGCTGCCTGAAGCCTGCATGCCGGGCTCTGCGAAGTACGGGATCTCGCGCTCGAAGCGCACCGTGCCGGCAGAGGCGCCACCGCCCCACAACACCGTCTGCGGCCCCTTGATGACGACCAGGCGGTCGTAGGTTTCCGGCGCGATGTACGACAGCGCGTTGTCCATGCGCGACGGGCATGCGCCGCTCATCGCGCCATCGTTGGTCATCAGGTTGATGCGCGAGCCGAACATGCCGCGCAGCACCGGATCGCCATTGGTGCCGCCGCTGCGCAGCGTGGAGAAGCCGGGAATCGTCTTCAGGTAGTCCGCGCCGTCGCTGGCGGGCACCGGCTGGCGCGGCAGCTTGGGATCGGTGATGAAGGTGGTCGCCATCGCCGGCGCGACGCCCACCACGACGATGCCGTCCAGCGTGGTCGTCGGCATCGCATCGGCGTGCGTCGCGGCGTGCGGTTCGCCCGCATGCGCCAACGGCATGTTGGCGAGCGCGCCCAACAGGGCCACGGCAAGCAGGTTACGGGTCATGGCGCATCTCCCTTCGTGTGATGCGCCCATTCTCACGACGCACCCTGGAGTGCAGATGCGACGCGATGTCGCAGCCCCCGACGCGCTTGACCTTGGTCAAGCCGATGCGCGAATTCCCGCTTCCGGCCGTCGACGATTGATCCAGATCAACGTCGGCGTCGCAGTGCGTTTCCACCATGGATACACACCCACCACGACCCATCAAAGGAAAGCGCCATGAAACGCCTGCACCCCCATGTACTCCCCTGCGCCCTCGCCAGCGCGCTCGCTGCGATGTTCGCCATCCCCGCACTCGCCAGCGACAGGATCGCCCCGGCCGGCGAGACCATCCATGCCGTGCTGACGGCGCCGCCGATGGTGCCCGCGCCGCTCACGCGCAAGACGCCGGCCCATGTCGTGGTCGACCTCGAGATGATCGAGAAGGACATGCGCATGGCCGATGGCGTCACCTACAACTTCTGGACCTTCGGCGGCACGGTGCCGGGCAGCTTCATCCGCGTGCGCAAGGGCGACACGGTGGAGTTCAAGCTGAAGAACCGCCACGACTCGCACATGTCGCACAACATCGACCTGCACGCCGTCACCGGCCAGGGCGGCGGCGCCGAGGCCACGTTCACGCTCCCCGGCCACGAAACGCAGTTCACCTTCAAGGCGCTGAATCCCGGCCTGTACATCTACCACTGCGCGATGGCCCCGGTCGGCATGCACATCGCCAACGGCATGTACGGCCTGATCCTCGTCGAGCCGGAAGAAGGCCTGCCGCCGGTGGACAAGGAGTTCTACGTGGTGCAGGGCGATTTCTACACCGAAGGCGCGTACGGCGAGCCCGGCCTGCAGCCCTTCAGCCTGGAGAAGGCGATCGACGAGCACCCGACCTACGTGGTGTTCAACGGCTCGGTAGACGCACTGCAGGGCGACAACGCGCTCAAGGCCAAGGCCGGCGAGACGATCCGCATGTTCGTGGGCAATGGCGGCCCCAACCTGGTGTCCAGCTTCCACGTGATCGGCGAGATCTTCGACAAGGTCTGGACCGAGGGCGGCAGCAAGTACCAGGAGAACGTGCAGACCACGCTGATCCCGGCGGGCGGTTCGGCCATGGTCGAGTTCAAGGCGGACGTGCCGGGCAACTTCGT
Organism: Pseudoxanthomonas sp. PXM03; assembly: GCF_014852005.1. Lineage (GTDB taxonomy): Bacteria > Pseudomonadota > Gammaproteobacteria > Xanthomonadales > Xanthomonadaceae > Pseudoxanthomonas_A. The sequence goes on from NZ_JACVAU010000002.1 coordinate 1,147,807, forward strand.
GCTGGTCGATCACAGCATCTTCCGCACGTTCCACAAGGGCTCGCTGGGCATCCTGAAGGTGGAGGGCGAGAAGAATCCCTCCATCTACACCGGGCAGCAGCACGACATCGAGTATCCGGAAGCCAAGCCGGCCGACAAGAAGTGAGGACCGGATGAAACGGACGCTGCCGCAGACGGCTTCGATCCTCGTGCTGGCCCTGGCGTCGGCGCTTGCCGTCGCCGGGGACGTGGCGAACGGGTTCCTGCCGGTCGAGGGCGGCGATTTCCGTTCCTCGGTGCGTTACGAGGAAGCCACCCGCCAGACGCGGGTGGCTTCGTTCTCGCTGATGGCGCGGCCAGTCAGCAACGGCGAGTTCGCCGGTTTCGTCGCGCGCCAGCCGCAATGGCGACGCGACCGGATACCGGCGGTGTTCGCCAGCCCCGGTTACCTGGGCCACTGGGCCACGGCCGATGCGCCAGGGGCGGCGGTCGATGCCGATGCCCCGGTCGTGCACGTGAACTGGTACGCCGCCGATGCCTACTGCCGCGAACAGCAGGCGCGCCTGCCCCGCTTCGTGGAATGGGAATACGCGGCGGCGGCCGATGCGACCCGGCGTGACGCCCGCGGCGATCCGCGATGGCGGATGCGCCAGGTCAACGACGGCACGCCGCATGCCATGGATGCCGCCGCCGATGCGCCAGCCAATGCCTACGGCATCCAGGGCCTGCACGGCGCGTACTGGGAATGGAGCGAGGACTACGCCTCGCTGCTGAGCGACGGCGACCGCCGCGGCCAGCAGGATGGCGACAGCCTGCGCTACTGCGGCGCCACCGCGCTGGCCTTCAACGATCCCGGCGACTACGGCGTGGTCAAGCGCTTCGTCCTGCTGTCGGCACTGCAACCCGGAGCCACCCTGGGCAACCTCGGTTTCCGCTGCGCAAGGAGCACTCCATGAAACGCATGTCCTTCTTCCTGTCCGCCACGCTGGCCCTTGCCGGCAACCTGCACGCGCAGTCGCTGCCGGGCGAATCGGTCTACCACCTGCAGGCGACAACGCAGGATGCCGGCGGACGACCCGTCGCATGGTCGTCGCTGCACGGCCAGCCGCGCGTGGTGTCGATGTTCTATACGAACTGCCATCTGATGTGCCCGCTGATCATCGAGAACGCCAAGAGCGTGCAGAAGCAGCTCACGCCGCGCGAACGAGCGAAGCTGGGCATGGTGATGGTCAGCCTGGACCCGGTCCGCGACACCCCGGACACCCTGCAGGAGGTCGCCAGGCGTCATCGCGTGCCGGCAGGCTGGCAGTTCCTGGCGCCCGCCGGCAACGACGTGCGCGCGATCGCCAGCGTGCTGGACGTGCGCTACCGCTTCCGCGACGACGGCAGCATCAACCACACCAGCGTGCTGGTGCTGCTGGACGCCGACGGCCGGATACGCGCCCGCAGCGAAGTGACCGGCGCCGCCGCCGACCCCGCGTTCCTGATCCAGATCAAGGCGCTGCTCGCCGGACCGTGATGACATGGCACCCACACCCCTTCCCGATCCCCACCATCCCCAAGGAGCCTCTCCATGAAACTGTCCCGTACCTTCGTCGCCATCGCCCTGCTCAGCGCCGCCGGCATGGCGCAGGCCGCCGGCAACTGCACCGTCAGCCTGAAGGGCGACGATGCGATGAAGTTCGACCTGAAGGAAGCCACCGTTTCCGCCAGTTGCCCGACCATCACCATCGAGCTGACCCACAGCGGCAAGCTGCCCGTGACCGCGATGGGCCACAACGTGGTGGTCTCCAAGACCGCCGACCTGGCCGGCGTGGCACGCGATGGCATGAAGGCCGGCGCGGCGGGTGCCTACGTGCCGGCGGGCGACGCACGCGTGATCGCGCACACCTCGCTGGTGGGCGGCGGCCAGAAGACGAAGATCACCTTCCCCGGCAAGAAGCTCACCGCCGGTGGCGACTACAGCTTCTTCTGCAGCTTCCCCGGCCACTCCACTCTGATGAAGGGCAAGCTGGTCGTCACCAAGTAATCCGTCCCGATCCACGATGCGCCGCCTGCGGGCGGCGCATCCCTTTGTCGAGCAGGCCATGGAATACGTCATCCGCCTGGGCGATGCGCCCATCGACCTGGCCGTCATCGAACGCCACCTGCAGGACTTGGATCCTGCGGCGGTGCTGGATCTGGATACGCGATCGGGATGCCTGCGGTGTTCCACCAGCGCGCTCGCAGTGGAACTGCTGATGGCCCTCGCGCAGGCGGGCCATCGCGTCACGCCCGACACCATCGAACGCCTGCCTTCCGTGTGCTGCGGTGGCTGCAGCGGGTGAGGCAGGACTACCTGCCGTCAGCCTCATCCCGAAGACGAGCCCCCGTGCCGATCCGGCTGCTCATGTGTCGAGCGGGAGTTCCACGCGTGCGACCAGGCCACCCAGGCGCGCCGCGCCCCCCAGATGGATGCGCCCACCGTGGGCCGTGACAGCCTCTGCGGCGATGGCGAGCCCCAGCCCGCTGCCGTCGCTTCCCCCGCCCAGGCGGCGGTAGAAGCGGTCGAAAACCCGTTCCCTTTCATCCTCGGGGATGCCCGGGCCACTGTCTTCCACCGTCAGCACCGCATGCGTGCCCGTGCTGGAAGTCCGCACTTCGATCACGCCCCCTGCCGGCGTATAGCGCAGTGCATTCTCGATCAGGTTGCGGACCAACAGGCCCAGCGCGAACTCGTCCCCCCACAGCTGCGCACCTTCCAGCGTCAGCTGGATCTCCTGGTTCTTTCGCTCCGCCAATGGCCGGAGTTCCTCCATCTCCGTCCTCACCAGCGCATCAAGATCGAGCCTTGAATGCGCGCGTGCGCCTCCCAGGCTCTCGGCGCGGCTGAGCGAAAGAAGCTGGGATGCCAGCCGTTCCACGCGCTCGATGCTGATGCCGAGCAGCTCCTGGGACTGGACCCGATCCTGTTCGTCGATGGCATGGCGCGCATTGTCCGCATGCACCTTCAATGCGCTGATCGGCGTCCGCAGTTCGTGGGCGGCGTCCGCAACGAAGTTCCGCTCGCGTGCGAGCGCGACATCCAGCCGCTGCAGCAACCCGTTGATGGCGCTCACCAGGCCCTGCGCCTCGCGCGGCACATCCGCGGGATCCAGCGGTACCAACCGCTCCGGATGGCGTTGGCCGATCTCCATCGACAAGCCACGCAGCGAGCGTGTGGCCAGGGCAACGCTCCACCAGATCACCAGCGCCATCAGCGGAAGCGCGAGCAGCAAGGGAAGCAATGTCCCTCCCGCGATATCGGTGGCCAGCTCCTGTCGGATGTCGGCAAGCTCGGCAGACTGGAACCAACGGCCATTCGACGAGCGCAGCGTGAACGTGCGCCAGCGTGCGCCTTCGATCACGACATCGGAGAACCCGGGTTCCGCCACCGCCAGCGGTGTCGTTGGAGCGCTGTCCGAGCGCAGCAGCAAGCGCTGCTTCGTGTCCCATACCTGGAACGCAAGCTTGTTCTCGTACGCGTGGCCGTCATCGAAGGCGAGCGCTTCGCCGACGCCCTGTGCCTCGCCGTGCCAGCCGCGCAGGACGATCGGTTCACCGGGGTAGGCATTGAGCTCGCTCAAGGGCTCGTCGACCAGACTCACCAGCACACGGGTGGATTGCACGAGCCTGGCGTCGAACATTTCGCCAGCTTCCTGCAGGCCCGCACGGTAGCTGAGCCAGCCGGCCGCCGACATCACGACGCCGAGCGTGCCGAGCAACATCAGCAGCAACGTCGCACGCATCGACCTCATGCGGTGTCTCCGGCAACGTCGCCGAGGGCATAGCCGATGCCACGTACCGTGCGGATGGCCGCCGGTTCCAGCTTGCGACGGAGCTGGTGGACATGCACGTCCACTGCGTTGCTGGCGACATCCTCGTTCCAGCCGTAGAGATGCCGCTGGATCGTGTCGCGCGCCATCGGGCGGCCACGTTGCTCCATCAGGACGCGCAGCAACGCGAACTCGCGCCGGGTGAGATCAAGGCTTCGTCCTTTCCATGTCGCGGTGAGCGTGGCCGGATCCAGGCGCAGGGGGCCCGCTTCCAGCGAAGGGGTCGCCCTTCCGGAACTGCGCCTGATCAGCGCACGTACCCTGGCCAGCAGTTCGGCGGTATCGAATGGCTTTCCCAGGTAGTCGTCCGCCCCGACATCCAGCCCCAGCGTGCGATCGGACGGCCGTTCGCGGGCGCTCAGCACGAGGATGGGCACCGGGTTCCCGGCGGCGCGTACCTGCCGGATCACCTCGATGCCATCCATCCGCGGCAAGCCCAGGTCCAGCACCACGAGGTCGAACTCGCCATCGCGCATCGCCATGAGTCCGCTTGCACCATCCTGCACCCAGTCGACCGCGAAGGCACCGCGCCGCAATGCGATGCAGATGCCTTCGCCCAGCAATGGATCGTCTTCCACCAGCAGGATGTGCATGCGGTCAGTCTGGTGTGCCCCCCCCTCAGTTGGCAAGGTGCCCGGCGACGTCCTTCAGCTTGCTCTCCGCCTCGCGTCGGCGACCTGCATCAGCCACTTCCCGGCCCGGCCGGGCCGGTGCCGCCAGCGCTTTCTGGAAGGCTGCGCGCGCGCCTGTCCAGTCCTTCTGGTCGAGCAGGAAATCCGCATAGAAATAGTTGGCGTCGATGCCATCCGGATCGATGGCCAACCCCTTGCGGAGCATGGCGCGCGCCTTGTCGTCGTCGCCGAAGCCAAGCGGCCAGCCCGGCACCTGGTAATACAGCGCGCCCAGGCTGGTGTAGGCCGCACCATCGAGCGCATCAGGCGCGATCTGGATGGCCGCCTCGAAATCGGCACGCGCACGCTTGACCAGCCCCAGCGCCCCCATCCCGCCCTTCTCGCCCGCCAGGCTCGACAGCACGATGCCCTCCCAGATCAGGGCGGACGCATCGCGCGGGTGCGTCTCCCGGATCTTCGCGGCCTGGCGCGCGAGCTCCTCGAAGGCCGATTCGCGCTGCGCTTTCGGTACCTGGTAGTTGATCTGCGCCCAGCGGTCACGCACCTGGCCGGTCGTGGTAGCACCGGGCTCACCCGCCAAGGCAATCCCGACCAACAGCGTGGTGGACATGAGAATCAGGAATAGCATGGACTTACCGTAAGCGTGGTTCATGGTGGATGTTCTCCTCGGTGGATGATCGTGGTCGTCGCGCATGCCGGCGGACGAGGGGCAGGCTGTTGCGCAGATTGCGATCGACCAGTCCGGGCACCAGCCCATTGATGCGCGCGAAGAGTTTTTCCGGCCAACCGATCTGCATCCTCGACCGGCCCTGCACGATGGCCGCGACCAGCTGGCGCGCGACATCCGCCGGCGCGTCGCTGCTCACCTTGAGTTCGGCATTCAGCGCATCGACGGCAGGCGTGTTGAACGGCGTGCGGGTGGCGCGTGGCGACAGGTACTGGAAGCGCAGGCCGGTATCTGCGTATTCCCTTGCCAGCGCTTCGGTCAGTCCGCGCAGGCCGAACTTGCTGGCGCTGTAGGCCGCGAAGCCGGGGAATGCCAGACTGCCGAAGGTGGAGCCGACAACGACCACGGCGGCTGATGCGTGCGTCCTCAGGAGTGGCAGCAATGCATGCGCGAGCAGCATCGGTGCCACCAGGTTGGTCTGCACCAACCGGCCCATGTCGACAGGATCCTGCTCTTCGAACAGACCGAATGCCGCCTGCGCGTGAGCCAGCACCAGCACCGCGGGCAGCGGGCTCGCGGCATGCGCCGCGCGCAGCAGATGGGCGCGACCGTCCTCCGTCGCCACGTCGGCGACGACCCACGACGTAGTGCCCGCAGGCATGTCTTGCGCGACCCGGCGCAGCTTGGCCTCGTCGCGCCCCACTGCAAGCACGCGCGCACCGGCGGCGACCAGCGCCGCGCACAACGGCTGGCCGATGCCACCGCTGGCACCGGTCAGGATCACGGTTCTACTTGCAAGTTCCATCACGCCGCCTCGGCCAGGCGCGTGCCATCGGCACGCAGGGTGCGGAAGATGTCGCCATAGAGCACGTAGAAGCGTCGCGCGGCATGGATGACCGCTGCCTGGTCTCCAAGGTCGTCCAGGCGATCCATCAGGCGTTTGAAGAAGCCGACATGTTCGATGTCCAGGTCGCCATGCGACAACAGGTAGCCGAATGCATTGCGAGGCAGGTCGAGCGAGGTCTGCAGCGTGTTGGCGGCGCGCGTGGCGAGCGCGACGCTGGTGCCCTCCAGCACCAGCACCATGCCGAAGAAGCCGACCGGGTTGCCGCGCTGGATGGTGTCGTAGGCGTAACTGACCATCAGCTCCGTCGCCAGTGACGGCGACGACATCGCGGCCGCGGCGCGGTCCTCGCCACATGCCGCGATATCGTCCAGCACCCACTCGTGGTGCCCCATCTCTTCGTCGATGTACTCCCCGACCGCTGTGCGCAACCATTCCAGCCGCGCGGGCAGGCGCGCACCACAGGCCATCAGCAGGGGCACCGTGTGGCGGACATGGTGATAGGCCTGCGTGAGGAAGGCCACGTAATCGTCGCGCGCTATCCTGCCCGCCAGCGCGGACTGGATGATGGGAATGGAAAGCAGGCTGTCGCGCTCGCGCATGGTCTGCGCGACCAGCTCGTCATGGAAACTCATGCGGTGACTCCGGAGGGGGAAATGATCGGGGGAAGGCGATAGCAGGCGTCGACGTCGGCCTGGTAGCGGTCGAGGATGGCGGCGCGGCGCGGACGGCCATTCGCGGTCATCAGGCCCGCGTCTGCGGTGAAGGGTGTGGCGCGCACGAAGCGCGCGACGCGCGCATAGTCGGGCAGTCCGGCGTTGACCTCGCCCAGCGCACGCATGATCTGTACGTCGTCCACGTCGGGACGGCGTGGCACCAGCACCGCGACGTTGTCCGCCTGGCCCTCGCCCCAGACCACCCCCTGCCCGATGGCGGGATGCGCCAGCAGTTCGCTCTCCACCCACTCCGGCGACACATTCCGCCCGAAGGCGGTGATGAAGACATTCTTGCGGCGCCCGGTGATGTGGACGAAACCTTCGTCGTCGCGATAGCCCAGGTCGCCCGTGCGCAACGGCCCCTCTTCCAGCGGGTCGCCCCCGAGATAGCCCAGTGCGCGCGCACCCTCGACGCAGATCTCGCCATCGACGATCGAGACACCGGCATGCGGCAAGGCCTGGCCGACGCTGCCATCGCGCGTGGCGCCCGGGCGATTGAGGCACACCACGGAACCGCACTCTGTCAGGCCATAACCTTCGAACACGGGAAGGCGGAGCACGCGCGCACGCGCAAGCAGGCCGGGCCCCACGCGCCCACCGCCCACCGCGATGTAGCGCAACGAGGCGGGCAAGGGAGCGCCCTGCTCCGCCGCCATCACCAGTGCCAACAGCAGCTGGGGCACCAGGATCACGCTTTCGGGCTGATAGCGGTGCAGGCAACGCAGCAGCGTGGGCACGTCGAGGCCGGTCGCGCCCGTGTAGCCGATCTCGGACAGCGACGGCAGTGCGATCTCCGCATCCGCCAGGAGGGCGGCGTACAGCCCGGCCACGTTCTCCAGCAGCGTTGCGAGCGGCATCAGACAAAGGTGCCGGCGAGGCGCGATGGCAGCGGCGGCATCCACCAGCGATCCGGCCACGCCGAACAGCGTGTGTGCATCCAGGCACACGCCTCGCGGGCGACCCGTCGTGCCGGACGTATAGGTGATGCAGCCGGTGCGGTGCGGCAGCACCGGTGCCACCGCTTCGTCCACCTGCGCACGCCAGCATGCCAGGCGCTCGCCGTCGAGGAACCCGGTCAGCGCCTCGACGCCGGGCGGCATGGCGTCCTCGCGGGAAGTGACAACGCATTGCGCACCGCTGTTGGCCAGCGCGTGCAGCACCTGCGCATCGGAGAAGAACATCGGCAGCGGCACATGCACGCCGCCGGTTTCGCGGATTGCCATGTCCAGCACGAACCAGCTCGGCCCGTTGTCCAGGCGACTGGCGACGCGTCGAATACCCGTCCTCGTCATCCACTCGACGAGCTGTCCGATCCGTTCCGCAAGCGCTCGGTCATCCAGGGTGCCGTGCGCCGTGATCAGTCGGATACGACCGTCGCCTTTCGGCGCGCGCAGGACGACATCCATCGGCGTCCTCATGGCGACCCCGCCAGGCAAAGATCGAGGGTGTCGTTGCAGGCCTGAGGCATGTGTCTGCCACGCAGGTATGCCACGCCCTCTGCGAGGTTGCCGCATATCAGGCGTGGTCGCGATGCGTAGTAGGAACCCCAGTCTCCACCGGCATCGCCGAGCCGTTCGGCACGCGCTTCAGCCAGTTCGATCATCGGCAGATGCAGGCGCTCGAACGCATTGCGCAACTGTCGGGTGGCGACCAGCAGGACCCATGTCATGCCCGCCGACTGCAGGGTCAGCGCAAGCTGCAGGATGAGTTCGCGCGCGATGCCGGGCGTGGTGGCGGCGAAGTTGCCGGCTTCGACCATCAGGCGGCGGTCGACTTGCGCGATCTGCTGGTGCGCCATCACCTGTTCGACCGGCGCATCCAGGTAGTGCTCGACGAACAGCGGCCCCTCCCCTCCGGCACGCACGCCGACGGCAGCGGCAAGCCGGCCATCGCTGTCGCGATAGGCGAGCAGATGGGGGAAGAAGCTGCGCAGTGCTGCGCCGTAGCGTTCGCGATAGACGTCGCTGATGAACGACTCGACTTCGTCCCGGTCAGGATCGTGGCGATCAATCAGCTGGACGCTGGCGAAGCGTCCCGGCAGCGGGGCAAGTACGATGTGGGAGCGGATCCAGTGCATGGCGTGCATGCTGGAATCGCTCGATTAAGGGTCAATTAGCTCGAAGTTAAGCGCTCATTAGATTCCCGGCACGAATTCGTGAGAATCCGCACCGCGTCACCGCGGGGCTAAACCCGCTCTGAACGTCGCGCAAGGGACATCACCAGAACAGCGTATACAGCGCCACGAGAATGGCGAGCACGGCAACGGCGCCGATGTTGAAGGCGCCGCTGGTGCGGTAGTCCACGTCGCCGGTCTGGATGATGTCCTTCTCCGGCGCGTGCGGCGTGGCCAGCGAGACGACCACCGCCAGTGCCAGCGCCAGCAGGAACACCAGGCCGACGCGATCGATGAAGGGCAGCGCCGGCCACGCCAGCTTCAGCACGATGGACAGCGCGAACGAACCGATCGCCGCCGCCAGCGCGCCGGCCTCGTTGGCGCGCTTCCAGAACAGGCCCAGCACGAAGATCACCACGATGCCCGGGGTGAAGAAGCCGGTGTATTCCTGGATGTACTGGAACGCCTGGTCGAAGCTGCCCAGCAGCGGCTTGGCCGCCAGGATGCCGAGCACGACGGTCACGACCGCGGCGATGCGGCCCACGCGCACCAGCGTGGCCTCGCTGTGCTGGCGTTTGCCTTTGGCGTAGAAATCCAGGGTGAAGATCGTCGCCACGGAATTGATCTTCGATGCCAGCGACGCGACGATCGCCGCCACCAATGCGGCGAACACCAGGCCCAGGATGCCGGTGGGCAGCAGGCGCATCATCGTCGGATACGCCTGGTCGGGCTTGTCCAGGCCCGGCGCCAGCATCACTGCGGCGATGCCCGGCAGCACCACGATCACCGGCATCAGCAGCTTGAGGAACGCGGCGAACAGCACGCCCTTCTGCGCCTCGCCGATGTCCTTCGCGGCGAGCGCGCGCTGGATGATGTACTGGTTGAAGCCCCAGTAGCTGATGTTCATGATCCACATGCCGCCGATCAGCACGCTGAGGCCCGGCAGGTCCTTGTAGAACGGGTTGTCCTTGTCGAGGATCATCTCGAAGTGGCCCGGCTGCGCGTCCCACAACCGGTGGAAGCCCGCGACGACGCCCGCGCCGTCACCCAGTTCGTTGAGCGTCAGGCCGGCGACCAGCAGCCCTCCCAGCACCAGCAGCGACACCTGCACGATGTCGGTCAGCGCCACGGCCTTCAGGCCGCCGTACAGCTGGTACAGCAGCGCGAACACACCGATCAGCACCACCGCCAGCATCTGGTCCATGCCGGTGACCTGCGATACCGCGATGGCGCCCAGCCACAGGATCGAGGTGACGTTGACGAACACGTACAGCCCCAGCCAGAACACGGCCATCAGCGTGCGGATGCGCGTGCCGTACCGCTGCTCGAGGAACTGCGGCATGGTGTAGATGCCGTTGCGCAGGAACACCGGCAGGAACCATTTGCCGACGATCAGCAGCGTGGCCGCGGCCATCCACTCGTACGAGGCGATGGCCAGGCCGATGGCATAACCGGAACCGGACATGCCGATGATCTGTTCGGCCGAGATGTTGGCCGCGATCAACGACGCACCGATGGCCCACCACGGCAGCGACTTGCTGGCAAGGAAGTAGTCCTTCGCGTCCTTGGTGTGCCCGGCCTTCTCGCGCGACACCCATTGCGCCAGCACGAAGATGCCGGCCAGGTAGGCCAGCACGATGGCGATATCCAGTCCCGACAGTGTCATCCCGCTCCCCTATCCCAAAACGACAAGCGATGCCGTGATGCATTCCCGGACGCCTGCGCGCCCGGGAATGCGCTCACCGTCAGCGCGGGCAGTCGACCGCCTGCTCCGCCTGGTCCAGCGAACCGAGTGCGACGCGCGAGACCGAGATCGTCATGGTGCCGGCAGCGCCGATCGCCCACGGCCGATCCAGCTTGCTGACATCAGCGCCGGCCTTGGCCAGGCACTTCAGCGGCACGCCGACCCGCGTCCACTGGCCCACCGGCAGTTTCGCCAGCGTCGGCGCCAGTGCCACGCGCGCGGTGCATCCAGTGCCGCAGCCGACCGACAGCCACGCATCACCACTCGGCGCGGTGTCGACACGCAAGGTGGTCAACAGCATCACGTCGCCGTTGCTCTCGCGTTGCAGGTCCAGCGCCGTATGCGATTGCAGCGCCGCGACCGCTTCGCCCTTGCCCGACCAGGCAAGGCGACGTGCGTCCTCCTGCGCCAGATGGTCCACGCCGGTGACTTTCAGCAGATCGGCGCTCAGTGCTTCCGGCACCTTGGTGACGGTCACGCCCTGGCCGTCGGCGGTCTCGAGCCGCAAGGCCATGCCGGAACCGGCATCGCCGCGAGCGAAGTAGACACCGCTCGCGCCTTCGTCTCCACTGACACCGGATTCTTCCGGCAACGCGGCCAGGTCGCCCTTGTCGGCGTAGGTCAGGCCGAAGCCGAACGCGAACAGCGGGTCGTAGCCTTCCTGCCCCACGTTGTTGGCGTACTGCGTGGCGGTGCGCGGCCAGCTGAAGCTGAGCTTGCCCTTGAAGTCGTGCTGCACGCTGCCATCGGCCTTGCGCAGCAGCACATCGGCGATGCCGCCGCCTTCCGAGCCTGGCAGCCATGCGGCGACGAACGCATCGGCCGCGTTGATCTCGCGGTTCATCCACAGCGGACGCCCGCTCAGGAACACCGCCACCACCGGGATGCCTTCCGCCTTCAGGCGCTTGATCAATTCGAGGTCGGCGTCGTCACCCGGCTTGTAGAGCAGCGTCTGCAGGTCGCCCTGGAATTCCGCGTACGGATTCTCGCCGAACACCACCACCGCCACGTCTGGCTTCTGCGCATACTTGCCATCGAGGGCGAGGATCGCTTCGCCGCCCGCCGCCTTCGCTTGCTGCGCGATGCCTTCGTAGATCGAATCGGCGTTCGGGAAGTCCTTGCGCGTGGTGCCGGTACCCTGCCAGTTGAGCGTCCAGCCACCGGCCTGCTTGCCGACATCGTTCGCGCCGTCGCCGGCCACCAGGATGCGCTGCTTCGGCGACAGCGGCAGCACGCCGCCCTGGTTCTTCAGCAGCACCAGCGATTCGCGCACCGCCTGGCGCGCCACCGCGCGATGCTCCGGCGAACCCAGCAGCGCGAACTGCCCGCCCACCGTGCGCGCCGACGGCTTGCCCGCTTCGAACAGGCCCAGGCGGATCTTCACCCGCAGGATCCGCCGCACGGCGTCGTCCAGCCGTTCCTGGCTGATCGTGCCGGCCTTCACCGCCGCCAGCGTGGTCTCGTAGAACCCCTTCCAGCTGTCGGAGGCCATCGCCATGTCGAGGCCAGCGTTGATCGTCGCCGGACAATCGGTGTTGGTGCAGCCCTTCACCTGGCCATGGCCATTCCAGTCGCCGACCACAAAGCCGCCGAACTGCATGCGGCCCTTCAGCGCATCGGTCAGGTACGGCTTGTGGCCGTGCATCTTCTCGCCATTGACGCTGTTGAACGAGGCCATCGCTGTCTGCGCGCCGGCCGCGATCGCCGGCGGATAGCCGGCGGCGTGGATGCGTACCAGCTCGGCTTCGCTGATCTTCGTGTCGCCCTGGTCCTTGCCGTTGGTGGTGCCGCCGTCGCCGAGGAAATGCTTCACCGAGGCGATCACGTGGCGGCCGTCGAGGAAGCCGGGCGTGCCGACCTTGCCCTGCAGGCCTTCGACCATCGCGCCGGCATAGCTGGCCACCACGTCGGGGGATTCCGAATAGCCTTCGTACGTGCGGCCCCAGCGGTCGTCCTGCGGCACCGCCACGGTCGGCGCGAACGTCCACTCCATGCCGGTGGCGCGCGTTTCCAGCGCGGTGATCTCGCCGATCCTGCGCAGCAGCTCCGGATTGCGCGCCGCGCCCAGGCCGATGTTGTGCGGGAACAGCGTGGCGCCGACGATGTTGCTCTGCCCGTGCACGGCGTCGATGCCGAAGATGATGGGGATCGCCTTGCCACCCCGCGAGGTGTCCATCGAGGCCTCGTAGAAGGCATCGGCCAGCGCCAGCCATTCGGCCGGGGACGCGTCGTAGCGACCGCCGGGGTCGGAGTTGCCGCCGGCCAGGATCGAACCGAGCCGGTACTTGCGCACGTCGTCCGGGGTGATGCTGGCGATGTCGCCCTGCACCAGCTGACCCACCTTCTCTTCCACCGTCATCGTGGCCAGCAGGTCGCTGATGCGCTTCTCGAGCGCGGCGTCCTCGGCCAGCGGCCAGGCGACCTGCGGCCATGGGTTGGACGCGGCCGCCGGAGCCGGCGCCTCGGTCTTGCCGTCGCCCTTGCAGGCGCCGAGCGCCAGCGCCACGGCCGCGATCAGCACGCCGCCGCGGGCGCGCAGGGAATTCCGCTTCGTCATCGTCTTCATCCTTCCATCTGCTCCAGTTCCTTGCCCTTGGTCTCGTGAACATACTTCAGCACGAAGAAGACCGAGATGATCGCCGAAACCAGGTAGATGCTGTAGGTCGCCGCCAGGCCGATGGCCGCCAGCAGGATCGGGAAGGTCACGGTGATGGCGAAGTTCGACGTCCATTGCGCCGCGCCGGCCACCGCCAGCGCTGAACCGCGGATCTGGTTGGGGAACATCTCGCCCAGCATGACCCACATCACCGGGCCCCAGGAGATGTTGAAGAACACCACGTAGGCATTGGCCGCCACCAGCGCCAGCGTGCCCATGCCCTCGGGCAGCTGCAGGTGGCCGTCGACCAGTGAACCGCTGGCGAACGCCACCACCACCAGCGCCAGCGAGACCGCCATGCCGGCCGAGCCGACCCACAGCAGCGGCTTGCGGCCGATGCGGTCGATCAGCAGCACGGTGACGATGCAGGCACCGATGCTGAGCGCGCCGGACAGCACGTTGATCGCCAGCGCATCGTTCTCGGAGAAGCCGACCGCCTGCCACAGCACCGCGCCGTAGTAGAACACCACGTTGATGCCGACCAGCTGCTGGAACGTGGCCAGGCCGATGCCCACCCAGACGATGGGCCGGATCTTGCCGGTGACCTTGTTCTTCAGGTCCGACAGCTGCGGACGATGGTGGTCCTCCGACAGCGAGGCATCGATCTCGGCGAGCTTGGTCTGCGCTTCCGCACCCCCGAACAGCCGCGTCAGCACGCGCAAGGCCTCGTCCTTGCGGCGCTTCACCACCAGGTAGCGCGGGCTTTCCGGAATGAGCAGCAGCAACACGAGGAAGACCAGCGACGGCACGGCCTGCATCCAGAACATCCAGCGCCACGCGGCATGTCCGCCCCACAGCGCCTCGGTGGACGCGCCAGCCTTGGCGGCCAGCAGGTAGTTGGACAGGAAGGCCGCGGTGAGGCCACTGATGATGGCGATCTGCTGCACGGTGGCCAGCCGGCCGCGGTAGCGCGCCGGTGCCACTTCCGCGATGTAAGCCGGCGAGATCACGCTCGCCGCACCTACCGCGAAACCGCCGATCACGCGCGCGATGACGAACACCACCGACGAGCCCGCCGCACCGGCCCCGATGGCCGACAGCAGGAACAGCACCGCCGAAATGATCAGCACGTTGCGCCGGCCCAGGCTGTCGGCCAGCCGGCCGGCACTGAAGGCACCCACCGCGCAGCCCAGCAGCATCGAAGCCACTTCGAAACCGAGACCCGCCTTGGTGGAACCGAACGCCTGCTGCAGGCCGTCCACGGTGCCGTTGATGACCCCGCTGTCGAAGCCGAACAGGAATCCGCCGATCGTCGCCACCACGCTGATCAACACGATCAGTCGGGTGTTCTCGCCCCCGGTCATTGCCTGGCTCATTGCCGTCCCCTTCCTCGAACTGTGTTGTTGATGCGATCCACTGCGCTCAGCGCAGCAGGTACTGGTTGAGCAGGTTCTCGTAACGCTCCTGCTTGCCGCTGATCTGCTTGGGTTCGCCCTGCCCGGCCGCCAGCGCAGCCAGATCGGCCAGCCCCAGCGTGCCGTTCTC
>NZ_JACVAU010000003.1 GCF_014852005.1 Pseudoxanthomonas sp. PXM03
GAGAACGGCACGCTGGGGCTGGCCGATCTGGCTGCGCTGGCGGCCGGGCAGGGCGAACCCAAGCAGATCAGCGGCAAGCAGGAGCGTTACGAGAACCTGCTCAACCAGTACCTGCTGCGCTGAGCGCGTGATGACGGCTTCCGCCCGCGTGGTTCGGGCGGAGGCATGGGCAGCAGGTCGATTCGAAGCCTGGAGGGGCGCAACGAATGAACAGCACCACGCTTGAGGGTGGCCACATCGCCAGTGGCGAAAACACCCGCTTCATCATCCTGATCAGCTGCGTGGCCACCATTGGTGGCTTCCTGTTCGGCTTCGACAGCGGCGTGATCAACGGCACCGTCGACGGCCTCAAGCAGACCTTCCAGTCCAGTTCGGCCGGCATCGGTTTCGAAGTGGCCTCGATGCTGCTGGGCTGCGCGGTGGGTGCGTTCTTCGCCGGTCGCCTGGCTGATCGCTGGGGACGGCGTGCGGTGCTGATCATCTCGGCGGTGCTGTTCCTGCTATCGGCCATCGGGGCCGGCGCGGCGCACAGCTCGCTGGTGTTCATCGCTGCGCGCGTGCTGGGCGGCTTCGCGGTCGGCGCGGCCAGCGTCATGTCGCCGGCCTATATCGCCGAAGTGGCATCGGCGCGCTACCGCGGCCGGCTGGCCACGGTGCAGCAGATCGCCATCATCAGCGGATTGTTCTGCGCGTTCCTGTCCAATTACCTGCTGGCCAAGGCGGCCGGTGCGTCGACCGAGGCGCTGTGGCTGGGTCATGCGGCGTGGCGCTGGATGTTCTGGATGCAGGCCGTTCCGTCGGCGGTGTTCCTGCTGCTGTTGCTGTTCATCCCAGAAAGCCCGCGCTATCTGGTGGTGAAGGGGCGCACTGCCGCCGCCAGCGAAGTGTTGACCCGACTGTATGGCGCGACCGAAGCGGCCACCAAGCTGGGCGAGATCGAAGCCTCGCTGTCGGCGGACCAGCATCGTCCGCAGCTGTCGGACCTGATCAACAAGGCCACGGGAAGAATCCGCCCGATCGTCTGGGTGGGCATCGGCCTGGCCACGTTCCAGCAGCTGGTCGGCATCAACGTGGTGTTCTACTACGGCGCGGTGTTGTGGCAGGCCGTCGGCTTTTCCGAGAACGATGCGCTGCTGATCAATGTACTGTCCGGCGCGCTGAGCATCGGCGCCTGCCTGATCGCACTGGTGCTGATCGACCGCATCGGCCGCAAGCCGCTGTTGTGGATCGGTTCCGTGGGCATGGCCGTTTCGCTGGCCTTGGTCAGCGCTGCGTTCGCCAGCGCCTCGCTCGATGCCGGCGGAAAGCTGGCGCTGTCCGACACCATGGGCCTGGTGGCGCTGGTGGCGGCGAACGTCTACGTGATCTTCTTCAACATGTCGTGGGGCCCGGTGATGTGGGTGATGCTGGGCGAGATGTTCCCCAACCAGATCCGCGGCTCGGGCCTGGCGGTGGCGGGTGCCGCGCAGTGGACGTCGAACTTCGCGATCACCGTGACCTTTCCCATCCTGCTGGCGAGCATCGGTCTGGCCGGGGCGTATGGCATCTACACCGTGGCGGCGATCATTTCGGTCTTCTTCGTGCTCCGGTTCGTCTACGAGACGAAGGGCAAGGAACTCGAGCAGATGGAAGGCTAGGAACGGAGCATGCCTTCCGTGGCGCGCTACCCCATTAGTCCTATCGCGCGATCCGCAGGGCGGGCCCGTGGCGTTTCAGCGGCGCCTGGCCTTGGGCGGCACCGAGACCGAGTCGCGCACGACCAGACGGTGTGCCGCCACGTGGTCGGCGAGCACGCGGGTCGTGCCGTCCTGGCGGCGGATGCTGCGCAGCAGGACGTCGATGGCGTCGTTGGCCATCGACGCGATCGGCTGGTGGATGGTGGTGAGTTCCGGCCATACCGTCGTGGCGGCCGAGGTGTCATCGAAGCCCACCACCGACAGATCACGCGGCACATCCAGTCCACGCCGGTGCGCCACCGAGATGACGGCGGCGGCCATGTCGTCGTTGCTGGCGATGATGGCGCTGGGCATCCGGCGCAGCGACAGCAGTTTCTCCGCTGCCTTCAGCCCCGCGCGATACGTGTAGTCGCCGGGCTGCACCAGGCCGGGCTCCAGCGTCAGTCCCGCTTCATGCAGGGCCGCCTGGAAACCCTCGAAGCGTCGCGCACTGGCGCTGAGGTCGGACCGGCCCTTGATGAATCCGATGTGGGTATGGCCATGCTCGATGAGGTGTTCGGCCATTTCCTTGCCCGCGCGGAAGTCGTCGATGCGCACGCAGGAGATCTCGTCGCTGAACCGTCCCGACGCGATGGCGACCACCGGGACACCGGCGCGTACCAGCTCGCTTACCGCCGCGCGGGATTCGCACAGGGGCGGCGGCAGGATGACGCCATCGACACGCTTGGCCAGCTCTCGCGCCGCCTTCCGCTCCGACTCGGCATCCACGTCTTCCCAGTATTCGCTCACCAGCTGGATGGTCGTCCGCGAGGCGACGCGCAGCAGGCCAAGCAGCAGTTCGCGCAGGTAGGCGCCGGTGGGATTGGTATAGATCAGGGCGATGCGGGTGTGCTGCGCGGCCGCGAGCGAGCTGGCCGCCAGGTTGGGCGTGTAGTCGAGCTTGCGGACGGCGCGCATGACCCGTTCGCGCGTCGCATCCTTGACCTTGGACTTGCCGTTGATCACGCGCGACACGGTCATCGGGGAAACGCCCGCGAGTGCGGCCACTTCGTCGATGGTGATGCCGCGGCTCTTGCGTCGCACGGCTCTCGTCGGCTTTTCCAAAACGGGTTCCTTTCAGGGGTCGGAAGGCGGGCGACCCATGACCGCTCCGCGCGACAGCAACCAGCGCGGGGACGGCCATGAAATCCGCGCTCTGGGCCGCTTTCCTGTCGTGCCTCATGGTATCGCCAACACGGCGGGGCGACGAGGGGCGCGCTGCCCTCCGGCGCGGCCTCCACCTGCTTGTAGTGGGCTGCCTGATGTGCGTGCAGGCAGTCGGCGCGCAGGCGGAGGACGGCTACGACCTCTGGCTGCGCTACGCGCCTGCCGCACCGGCAACGGTGGAGCACTACCGGGCACGCACCACCCAGCTGGTGATGCCGGCGCCGTCGGCCACATTGGCGGTCGCGCACGCGGAGCTGCTGCGTGGTCTGGCCGGTTTGACCGGGCAGGCGCCCGATGTCGCGGCGGCGGTCACCCGCGATGGCGCGCTGGTGGCGGGGACGGCCGCTTCTTCTCCGGTCGTCGCCGGCCTGCGGCTGGACACGCGTCCGCTGGGAACGGAGGGTTACCTGATCCGCAGTGTGCGCATCGGTGACCAGGCGGCCACGGTGATCGCGGCGAACACCGATATCGGCGTGCTCTACGGCAGCTTCCATTTCCTTCGCCTGCTGCAGACGGGGCAGGTGATCGATGCGCTGGACGTGCGCGAGTCGCCGCGGGTGAAACTGCGCGTACTGAACCATTGGGACAATCTCGACGGGTATGTGGAGCGCGGCTACGCCGGTGCTTCGATCTGGGACTGGCACACGCTGCCCGACTACCTGGATCCGCGTTACACCGACTACGCCCGTGCCAATGCATCGCTGGGCATCAACGGCACGGTGCTCAACAACGTCAACTCCCATGCACTGAGCCTGACGCCCATGTACCTGGACAAGACCCAGGCGCTGGCATCCGTGTTCCGTCCGTACGGCATCCGTGTCTACCTGAGCGCCCGCTTCAGCGCGCCGATGGAGATTGGGGGACTGCAGACGGCCGACCCGCTGGACCCGACCGTGCGGCGCTGGTGGAAGGACAAGGCCGACGAGATCTACCGCGCGATTCCGGATTTCGGCGGCTTCCTGGTGAAGGCGAATTCCGAAGGCCAGCCCGGTCCACAGGACTTCGGAAGAACCCACGTCGATGGCGCAAACATGCTGGCCGAGGCGCTGGCGCCCCATGGCGGCACGGTGATGTGGCGCGCGTTCGTCTACTCGCATGAGGAACCCGACGATCGCGCCAAGCAGGCGTACACGGAATTCGTGCTTCACGACGGCGAGTTCCGCGACAACGTCCTGGTCCAGGTGAAGAACGGTCCCGTCGACTTCCAGCCGCGCGAGCCGTTCCATCCGCTGTTCGGCGCCATGCCGCGCACGCCGTTGATGCTGGAACTGCAGATCACCAAGGAATACCTCGGGTTCGCCACGCATCTGGTCTATCTGGGGCCGCTGTACGAAGAAGTGCTTGCCGCGGACACGCATGCGCGCGGCACCGGTTCCACGGTCAGGAAGGTCATCGACGGCACGCTCGAGGGACACGCGCTCACCGGCCTGGCGGGCGTGGCGAACATTGGCGCGGACCGCAACTGGAGCGGGTCGCACTTCGACCAGGCTAACTGGTACGTGTACGGCCGCCTTGCGTGGAATCCCTCACTGGCCGCGCGGGGCATCGCCGAAGAGTGGGTCCGCATGACTTTCTCCGACGATGATGGCGTGGTGGCACCCGTCGTGGAGATGATGATGGGGTCGCGCCAGGCGGCCGTGGACTACATGACGCCGCTGGGCCTGCACCACCTGATGGGGCGCGGTCATCACTACGGTCCGGGGCCGTGGGTGCAGGGCGGTCCGCGCGCCGACTGGACATCGGTGTACTACCACCGGGCCGACCAGGACGGCATCGGCTTCGACCGTTCCGCGACGGGGAGCAACGCGGTGGCGCAGTATTTCCCGCCGGTGGCGCGCCAGTTCGGCGATGTCGCACGCGTGCCGGAGGAATTCCTCCTGTGGTTCCACCACGTGCCCTGGGATCATCCGATGGCGTCGGGCCGGCCGTTGTGGGACGAACTGGTGATGCGCTACGCCCGCGGCGTGGACTACGTGCGCGGCATGCGGTCCACGTGGGACGGGGTGTCGTCGCATGTCGATGCGCCGCGGCACGCGCAGGTGGCGGCCTTCCTGGTCATTCAGGAAAAGGAAGCGCAGTGGTGGCGTGACGCCAGCATCGCGTACTTCCAGACATTCGCGCGTCGCCCGCTGCCGGAGGGCCAGGCGCCGCCGCCGCACCCGCTGGCGTATTACGAAGCGCTGCAGTTCCCGTATGCGCCGGGGGATGGTCGATGAAGGCTTACCGCATCATGGGGGTGCTGCTGGCGGTCGCGCTGCTGGGGAGCGGCGCGCCCGTCGCGCACGCCCGCGAGCCCGATGGCGCACTGCTGCATGCCCTGTTCCAGGACCACATGGTGCTGCAACGCGACGCGGCCATCCGCGTCTGGGGGCATACCGATCCGGGCGAACAGGTCAGCGTGATGCTGGCCGGCACGAAGGCCGGTGCGCGTGCCGCGACCGATGGCCGCTGGGAAGTGACGCTGCCGGCGCGCGCCGCCGGCGGACCGTACGACCTGGTGGTGAACGCCGGCGCGGGCGCGCAGACAGTGCGCGACGTGCAGGTGGGCGACGTCTGGCTTTGCGCGGGGCAGTCGAACATGGAGTTGCCGGTCTGGCGGGCACTGGATGCGAGTTCGGAGATCGCATCCTCGGCGCATCCGCGGATCCGGCTGTTCACGGTGCCGCAGGCAGGTGCCGTCGCGCCCCAGTCCCGTTTCCAGGGTGATGCACACTGGCAGGTGGCATCGCCCGATTCCGTGCGGGATTTCTCCGCGGCCTGCTTCTACTTCGCGCGGGAACTGCAGAAGACGGTCGACGTGCCGATGGGCCTGATCCAAGCGGCCTGGGGCGGCTCGCGGATCGAAGCCTGGACCAGCGCCACGGCACTGCGTACCGGTGGCGGGAGCGCTGAAGCGCTCGACGTGCTTGCGCTTTACGCCACGGACACACCTGCCGCGCTCGCGCAATGGGGACGTCATTGGGAGCGCTGGTGGACCACGCGCGAAGGTGCCACGTCAGGCGACGCCCCCTGGCGTGCAGATGCGCCCGACACCGGCTGGCGCACGGCGCCCGCAACGCTGGGCGCATGGGAGCGCTGGGGCGTGCCGGCGCTCGACGACTACAACGGCATGGTGTGGTATCGCACGCAGGTGACGTTGACGGCGGCGCAGGCGGCACGTGGCGCAACGCTGGAATTCGGGCCCGCCGACGAGACCGACATGACCTGGGTCAATGGCACCGCCGTGGGCAGCCGCTACGGCGCCGGTGAGCCGCGTCGCTATCCGCTGCCGTCCGGATTGTTGAAGGCGGGCATCAACACGGTGGTGGTCAATGTGCTGGACACCTATCGCGACGGCGGCCTCGCCGGCCCGGCCAGTGCGCACGCCCTGGCCTTCGACGATGGCACGCGCGTGGTGCTCGATGGCCGCTGGCGCTACCGGCCCGAGCCCGGCGCCGATGAGCCCCCCCGTGCTCCGTGGCATACGGCATCGGGGTTGTCGACGCTGTACAACGGCATGATCGCGCCGCTGGGTACGGTCGGTCTGCGCGGCATGCTGTGGTACCAGGGCGAATCCAATACCGGCGACGGCGCTGCCTACGCCGCGCGGCTGCGCACGTTGCGCGATGACTGGCGGCAGCGCTTCGGCGCCCAGGTCCCCTGGCTCGTCGTACAGCTGGCCGGCTATGGCATGCCACCGTCGGCGCCGGTGGAAAGCGGCTGGGCGCAGGTGCGTGAGGCGCAGCGGCATGTTGTGGCTGAAGATCCGCATGCCGGGCTGGTGGTCGCCATCGACATCGGTGACGCCTACGACATCCATCCACCGAACAAGCAGGAACTCGGCCGCCGCCTGGCGCGCGTGGCACGCCATGTCATCTACGGTGAGCGTGCGCTGGCGCCGTCCGGCCCGACCGCGCGTGATGCAGCACGCGTGCAGGACGGCATCAGCGTGGCGTTCGACAATGTCACCGGCGCCCTGGTGACGACCGGCGCGCACGGCCCCATCGGCTTCGAACTCTGCGATGCGGCGAAGCGCTGCGACTACGCGGATGCCGCCCTCGACGGGCGGTATGTCGTGTTGCGCGGCCCGCGCGCTTCCACCGCCATGTACGTGCGCTACTGCTGGGCGGATGGCCCGGTATGCACGCTTCGCGATACCGCCGGGTTGCCGGCCGGTCCCTTCGAACTTCCCGTCCCTGCCGTCGAGGTGCCCCGATGAAGCTGTTCTCCCTGCGTCGCCACCAGAACGACCGTCGACATGCCACTGCGCAGGGTGCAACCCGCCACGCCGCGCGCGGCCTACTGGCCGCCGCGCTCCTGCTGCTGACGGTCACGGGCAATGCCCAGCCCAAGGACGGGGCGCCGCCGGTCTACTTCGACTGGTTCGAATACACCGGCCGCGATGCGGCATTCGAACCGCCGCTGCCCACCGGCCACTACCGCAACCCCATCCTGGCCGGTTTCCATGCCGACCCCAGCATCGTCAGCGCGAACGGCAAGTTCTATCTGGTCAACTCCAGCTTCACCTTCTTCCCGGGCATCCCGGTGTTCGAGAGCACGGACCTGGTGCACTGGAAGCAGATCGGCAACGTCATCGACCGGCCCACCCAGCTGGACTTCGACGGCCTGAGCGTGTCGCGCGGCATCTTCGCGCCCGCCATCGAATTCCATGACGGCATGTTCTACCTGGTGACCACGGCCACGGACAGTGGGGGCAACTTCATCGCCACCGCCCGCGATCCGGCAGGTCCGTGGTCCGACCCGCACTGGCTGCCGACCATCGGGGGCATCGACCCGTCGCTGTTCTTCGACACCGATGGCAAGGTCTATCTGCTCAACAACGACGAGCCGCCCGGACCGGCGCGCTATGACGGCCACCGCGCCATCTGGATGCAACAGATCGACATCGCCCGCTTCCAGCCCATCGGCCCGCGCAAGGCGCTGATCGATGGTGGTGTGGAACCCGAGAAGAATCCGATCTGGATCGAGGGGCCGCACATCTACAAGCGCGACGGCTGGTATTACCTGTCCGATGCTGAAGGCGGCACGGGGCCGCAGCATTCGCAGGTGGTGCTGCGCAGCCGCGATGTCTGGGGCCCGTATGCACCGTATGCAGGCAATCCGATCCTGACCCAGCGCGACCTGGCGCCGGACCGGCGCCTGCCGATCACCAATGCCGGCCACGCCGATCTGGTCGAAGGCCCCGACGGCACGTGGTGGGCGGTGTTCCTGGCCAGCCGCAACTACCAGCAGCGCCACTACAACACCGGGCGCGAAACATATCTGCTGCCGGTGCAGTGGCGCGATGGCTGGCCGGTGATCCTGCCGGCGGGGCAGACCATCCCCTACATTGCCGCTGCCCCTGCGTGGATGCGCGGGAATGCCACGCAGGCGCCCTTCACCGGCAACTTCGTGCATCGCGACGAATTCGATGGCACCACGCTGCGGCCCGAGTGGCTGCGCGTGCGCGTGCCCAAGCAGGCGTGGGCCGACCTGGCCGCGCGCCCGGGGGCGCTCGCCGTGCATCCACTACCGGAAGGACTGGACACGCTGCGCAATCCAGCATTCCTCGGCCGCCGCCAGCAGCATCTGCGCTTCGAGGCCAGCACGGCGATGACGCAGCCCACGCCCGGTATCGCCGCGGGTCTGGCCGCTTTCCAGAGCGAGGCGTACTGGTATTTCCTCGGCGTGCGGCCCGCGGCCGATGGGCGCTTGGCCATCTTCCTTGAAGGCCGCGACGGTGGCGGCACCACGCGCACACTCGCCACACGCGAGGTCGAGGGCAGCGACACGCTGCGGCTGAAGATCGAAGGCGATGAGGGTGCCTACGGCTTCGCGTTCGACACCGGCGATGGCCGGGGCTGGCAATCGCTGGCGCGCGATGTCGATGGCACCGTGTTGAGCACCGACCGCGCCGGCGGCTTCGTCGGCACGCTGCTGGGCCCTTTTGCACGCGATGAACGTCCCTTGAGGAGCGAATGATGAAGACCGTGAGCCGTCCCCTTTCTGCGTACCGGCGTGTCCGCCCCGGCCTGCGCGCGCTCGCGCTGTGTGTCTTCGCGCTGGTGGCGCGGCCCGGATGGGCGGCGGACGCAAAGCCCTGGCTCGATACGTCGAAGAGTTTCGAAGCACGCGCGGCCGCGCTGGTCGGGCAGATGACGCTGGAAGAAAAAGCGGCGCAGATGCAGAACGCCGCGCCTGCCATCGAGCGCCTGGGCGTGCCTGCCTACGACTGGTGGAATGAAGCGCTGCACGGCGTGGCGCGCGCGGGCCAGGCGACGGTGTTCCCGCAGGCCATCGGCCTGGCCGCGACGTTCGACGTGCCGCTGATGGGCGACGTGGCCACCACCATCAGCGACGAGGCGCGCGCCAAGCATCACCAGTTCGTGCGCGACGGCTCGCATGGCCGCTATCAGGGCCTAACTTTCTGGTCGCCGAACATCAACATATTCCGCGACCCGCGCTGGGGTCGCGGCCAGGAGACCTACGGCGAGGATCCCTACCTGACCGCGCGCATGGGGGTGGCGTTCGTACGCGGCCTGCAGGGCGACGACCCGACCTATCGCAAGCTGGATGCCACCGCCAAGCACTTCGCCGTGCACAGTGGCCCCGAGGCCGACCGCCATCACTTCGATGCGCGCCCGAGCCAGCGCGATCTGTATGACACCTACCTGCCTGCCTTCGAGACACTGGTGAAGGAAGGCGACGTGGACGCGGTGATGGGCGCCTACAACCGCGTCTACGGCGAATCGGCCAGCGCCAGCCGTTTCCTGCTGCGCGACATCCTCCGTCGCGACTGGGGATTCAAGGGGTACGTGGTATCCGACTGCTGGGCGATCGTGGACATCTGGAAGAACCACAAGATCGTCGCCACCCGCGAGGAAGCCGCGGCGCTGGCGGTCAAGAACGGCACCGAACTGGAATGCGGCGAGGAATACGCCACGCTGCCCGCCGCGGTGCGCCAGGGACTGATCAGCGAAGCCGAGATCGACGACGCGGTGACCCGGCTGTTCGCGGCGCGGATGCGGCTGGGCATGTTCGACCCACCGGAACGCGTGCGCTGGGCGCGCATTCCGTATTCGGTCAACCAGGCGCCGGCGCACGATGCGCTGGCACTGAAAGCAGCACAGGCATCGCTGGTCTTGCTGAAAAACGACGGTACGCTGCCATTGCCGCGCACCCTCAAGCGCATCGCGGTGATCGGCCCGACCGCCGACGACACCATGGCGCTGCTCGGCAACTATTACGGCACGCCGGCCGCGCCCGTGACCGTGCTGCAGGGCATCCGTGACGCGGCGAAGGGCATCGAGGTGACGTACGCGCGCGGCGTGGACCTGGTGGAAGGGCGCGACGATCCGGCAGCGACCCCGTTGATCGAAGCCGCGTTCCTGCGGCCGTCGGCCGTATCCCCCGAGCGCGGCCTGCGCGGCGAGTACTTCCGCACGCCGGATCTGTCCGGTACGCCGGCCCTGGTGCGCACCGATGCGCAGATCGGCTTCCGCTGGGATCGCGGTTCGCCGACCGACAACCTGCTGGCGCGCGGCGAGGCGGCGCCGGGGCAGGGCATTCCGAACGATGGTTTCAGCATCCGCTGGAGTGGCCAGCTGTTGCCGCCGGTATCCGGCCGCTACCGGATCGAAGCGGCCGCGGACGACGGCTACCGCCTGTACGTGGACGGCAAGCGCGTGCTCGACCGCTGGACGAACAGCGACCGCCTGCGCAGCGATGGCGTGGAACTGGATCTGCAGGCCGGGCGCGCCTACGACCTGCGCCTCGAGTATTACGACGCCGAGCGCGATGCCGGCGTGCGCCTGGCCTGGCGCATGCCGGGCGCGAAGCCGCCATTCGAGGAAGCACTCGACGTGGCACGCAAGGCGGATGTGGTGGTGTTCGTGGGTGGCCTGACCGGCGACGTGGAAGGCGAGGAGATGACCGTCAACTATCCCGGGTTCGCCGGGGGTGATCGCACCGACATGCGCCTGCCGTCGCCGCAACGCGCATTGCTGGAAGCGCTGCATGCCACCGGCAAGCCGGTGGTGCTGGTGCTGACCGGTGGTTCCGCCCTCGCCGTGGACTGGCCGCAGGCGAATCTGCCCGCGATCCTGATGAGTTGGTATCCCGGGCAGCGCGGCGGAACCGCCGTGGCGGATGCGCTGTTCGGCAACATCAATCCCGCGGGCCGCCTGCCGGTGACGTTCTACAAGGCCGACGAAACCATGCCCGCGTTCGACGACTACGCGATGGAAGGCCGGACGTACCGGTACTTCCGCGGCACGCCGCTGTACCCGTTCGGCCATGGTCTGTCCTACACGCGGTTCGACTACAGCGACCTGCAGCTGGACAAGCGTGTCGTTGCGTCCGATGGGCGCATGACGGTGCAGGTACAGGTGGCCAACACCGGCACCCGCGCCGGCGAGGAAGTCGTGCAGCTGTACGTGCGTCCCTTGCAGGCCATGCCGGGCGCCGCGCAGCAGGAACTGCGCGGTTTCCAGCGCATCCACCTGAAGCCAGGCGAGCGCCGCACGGTGTCGTTCGAGCTCGCGGCCGATGCCGCACTGCGGCGCTACGACGAAGCCAGCAAGGCCTACGCCGTGGCACCCGGGCGTTACGAGGTGCGGGTGGGCGCGTCCAGCGCCGATCTGCGCGCCAGCGGACAGTTCGACGTAAAGGCGGCCGGCCGATGACATCCCTTCCATCCTGTGCCCGCGACGCGGCACGTGCACGCCATCGAACACCTTCGGAAGAACCGCATGTCCAGCCTTGAACAACCGTTGTCGGTCCGGGAGAAAGTGGGTTACAGCCTGGGCGACCTGGCGGCGAACCTGATCTTCCAGACGCTCATCACTTACCTGGCGTTCTTCTACACCGACGTCTACCAGCTGCCGGCCGCCACCGCCGCCACCATCATCTTCGTGGTGGGCCTGCTGGGGGCGTTCGTCTTCACGCCGATCATCGGCATCGCCGCCGACCGTACCCGCACCCGCTGGGGCAAGTTCCGTCCCTGGATCCTGTGGACGGCGGTCCCGTTCGGCATCCTGGCCCTGCTGGCCTTCAGCACGCCGGATCTCGGCGAGCGCGGCAAGATCATCTATGCCCTGACGACCTACAGCCTGCTGGTGCTGGTGTACGCCGCCAACAACCTGCCGTATTCGGCGCTGAGTGGCGTGCTGACCGGCAACATGGCACAGCGCAACAGCCTGTCGGCGTACCGGTTCGTGGCGGTGATGGTGGCGCAGTTCGTCATCCAGGTGCTGCTGCTGCCGCTGGTGCTGATCCTGGGCGACGGCGACAAGGTCAAGGGCTTCGAGAGCGTGATGACCCTGTTCGCGGTCGTCGGCACCGTGTTCTTCCTGATCACCTTCTTCACCACGCGCGAGCGCGTCGTTCCGATCGCCACGCAATCCTCCGGCGTGATGCAGGACCTGGCGGACCTGGTGCGCAACCGGCCGTGGCAGGTCATGCTGGCGCTCACCATTCTGGTGTTCATCAACCTGGCGCTGAAGGGCGGTACGTATGTCTATTACTTCCAGTATTACCTCAGCGGTCCGGCACTGGCGGCGTTCCTGCAGGACATCGGGTTCAACGGCTTCATCGGCGCGCTCAACGCCACGCTGACCCGTGCCGGCCTGACGGAATTCCAGTGGCCCAAGGATGCGGCCACGTCGGCGTTCAGCCTGTTCAACGCCAGCGGCATCATCTGCATGATCCTGGGCATCGGACTGTCGCGGCCGTTGGCCGACCGCTTCGGCAAGCGTGACGTGTTCGGCGGCGCGCTGTTCGTCTCCACGCTGTTCCTGTTGGTGTTCTACGTCTACCCGCCGACGGCGATTCCTGCTGTGTTCGTGTCCTTCATGCTGCACGGGTTCTGCTACGGCATCACCATTCCGCTGCTGTGGGCCATGATCGCCGACGTCGCCGATTACTCGGAGTGGAAGAACAACCGTCGCGCCACCGCCATCATCTTCTCCGCCATGCTGTGCGGCCTGAAGATCGGATTGAGCATCGGCGGTGCGCTGGTCGCCGGCCTGCTCGCGCATTACGGCTACCAGCCCGGCGCGGCGCTGCAATCGCCGCAGACGGTGGACGGCATCCGCCTGACCGTCAGCCTGTTCGCTTCCCTTCCTTTCCTGCTCGCCGTCGCGCTGCTGCTGGCCTACGAGATCAACAAGAACCTCGAGGCGCGCATCGAACGGGAACTGGCCGAGCGCAGGGCAGGCCAGGCGAGCGTCACGCCCTGATCCAGGCATTCCAATCTTGATGACAGCCACAGCGATGAACCACGAACCGACGACCGTTGACCTTGACGAACTCGCCAGCCGGGCAGTGTCCGCACCTCTGGTGACGCATATCTACACGGCGGATCCGTCTGCCCATGTGTTCGAAGGCAAGATATACATTTATCCCTCGCACGACATCGACGCAGGTGCTCCCTTCGACGACGAAGGCGGCCATTTCGGCATGGAGGACTACCACGTCCTCTGCATGGATTCACCGGAGGGCGAGGTGACCGATTGCGGCATGGCCTTGCACATACGTGATGTGCCCTGGGCGGATCAGCAGATGTGGGCGCCGGATGCCGCCACCAGGGACGGCCGCTACTACTTGTACTTTCCCGCCAAACGCGCCGACGGCCTGTTCCAGATCGGTGTTGCAACCAGCGATCGCCCTGCGGGTCCGTTCGTGGCCGAGCCTGCACCCATCCCGGGCTGCTATTCCATCGACCCGGCCGCATTCGCCGATTCGGATGGCGAGCACTATCTCTACTTCGGCGGCATCTGGGGTGGTCAACTGCAGCGCTACCGCGACAACGCCTACGATCCGGACAACGAAGAGCCTGCAGACAACCAGCCCGCCCTGGGGCCGCGTGTCGCACGGATCAGCCACGATATGAAAACGCTGGCCGAACCGAGTGCGGAGGTCGTCATTCTCGACGAGTACGGGCAGCCGCTGCTTTCCGGCGACCATGCGCGCCGCTACTTCGAAGGGCCGTGGGTGCACAAGCGCGAGGGCCGGTACTACCTGTCCTGGTCAACTGGCAACACACATCTTCTCTGCTATGCCACGGGAGGCAACCCGTATGGTCCCTTCGTCTACCAGGGCGTCATCCTGAAGCCGGTGGTGGGCTGGACCACGCATCATTCCATCTGCGCGTTCGGCGACAGGTGGTATCTGTTCTACCACGATGCAATCCTGTCGGGCGGCGTCACCCATCTGCGCACGGTAAAAATGGTCGAGCTCCACCACGACGCGCAGGGACGGATACAGACCATCGACCCTTATGGCGGCTGACATCCTGCCGAAGGTCCCGCTTGCCGCAGCGGACTCACCGTTGCCGCCGGGCCACCTGTTGCGCATCGGGAACGGCAACGTCTCCGTTGATCTTGCGCCAGAGGCGGGCGGCCGCATCGCGCAGATCCGGTTCCGCGGTAGCGAACAACTGATCGGGCCGGACGATGGTTGGCCCGCCATGATCGCGTGGGGCTGTTATCCGATGGTGCCCTGGGCCGGTCGCGTTCGGCACGCACGTTTCCGTTCCGCCGGCGTCGCGCAGACGCTGGAAGCGAACATGGGCCCGCATGCCATCCACGGGGTAGGGTTCGCACTTCCATGGGAAGTGATCGAACGCACGGCCACCAGTGCGGTGCTGACGCTGGCACTGCCGCGCGACAGCCGCTGGCCGTATGGCGGAACCGCGAAGCAGTCGATTCACGTTGAATCGGACCGCCTGCGGATGACCCTGACCGTGGTGGCGGGTGAGCAGGCGATGCCCGTGGTCATGGGCTGGCACCCCTGGTTCCGCAAACCGGAGCGACTGGAGTTCTCGCCCGTGTGCATGTATCCCCGCGATGCCGAGGGGATGGCGACGCTGCCCACGGTGCCGGCGATCCCCGGGCCCTGGGATGATTGCTTCCAGAAGGAGGGGGACGTGGTCCTGCGCCTCGGCGGAAACCGCCTGAAACTGGTGTCGGACTGCACGCACTGGGTGGTGTTCGACGCCATGGCGCACGCCACCTGTGTCGAGCCGCAAAGCGGCCCTCCCGATGCATTCAACCTCTGCGATGACGTGTTGCCTTCTGGCGGAACGATGGAGCGCAGCTTCACGATGATCTGGACATGAGAACGGGTGGATCGCGTGTCATCTTCATCGCGTGATACCCCCTCACGCCCGCGAGCCATTGCCTGCATCGCTGGGGAGAACGGTGATGCCTGAACATGTCGGAGTGGTTGTCCATGGGCCTTGGCATCGGGTCGATGGCAGCCGTGGAGCGGCTGGCGTCAACCGTTGACCCCGCAGTCATCGCGTTTCAATCGCGGATACCAAACACCAGACAACTGCTGCCACGCCAATGGATCTCGAGGGGCTGACCCGCGTCGGCCGCCTCTTCGTCCGACGGATCCTTGCCGCTGCCCAGGTTGAGCTGGCGATCCGGTTGCTTGCTCACGCCGAGTGTCACCACAAGACGGCTGCCACTCGCCAGCTTGCGCCCGATCAGCCGTGTGTCCTTCACGGCAAGGCGCTGCGGCACGCCTGCCTGCAGCAGGCGGCGTTGGCGGCGATCCATTCCGTAGCTGGCGCGCTGAAGCCACCAGGCGAGGTCCAGGTAGTGGCCATCAGCCGTGCGCTCGTACACGCCGATCACGACATCGACATCGCGCTTGTTGACGGTGAAGTCGAGCATGCCCTCGAACGGTCCGGCCAGTTCCGTGTCCCGCGGCAAAGGATCTCCGACAAAGACCAGACCTGCATGCGGATCCAGCTGTGGATTGACCACTGTCGGCGACGGCGTCCAGCTGGCGTCGCTGCGATCGCGGAAGTCAACGCGCTGCGTGGTGACAGCGCCAGGCTGCTCCTGCAAGGACAGGACACTCGCATCAGGCGTGGCACCGGGCGCCAGGCAGAGTTTCTGCATCCGCGTCGCCATGGTCTCCAATGTGCGGGCATGACGCCATGCATTGGCGCCCATGACCTGCCAGTTCACGCGGTCGGCCAGCAGTTCCGGCTTCGGCGCGCCCTTGAATACATGATCGAACCACGACAGCCGCAGTGCCTGCAGATCGATGCGCGCGGCGGCGTCCGGGGTGTAGCCCTGCACGGAGGGTGGGACGCCAGTCTGCATCGTGGTGTGCTCGTAGGGCCCTATGAGGAGCGTGTGGTCGGCCTCGGGTCGGTGCCGCAGGTGCTCACGGAAATAGTGCAGCACCCCCGCCTGCGCCCCATCGAAGTAGCCGGTCGTCGCCAGCACGGGAATATCGATGCCGGCAAACTCGTCCTCCTGTGGAATCATCGCCTGCCAGTAGGCATCGTAAGCAGGGTGCTGCAGCCATTCGTTGAACAGCGGATTCGCACTGCCATCCATCAGTGGGCGTTCCCGGTAGGCCCGGCCGCTCGCGTACCCGGCCCGGTCGAGCGCGGCCCAGCGTGCGGTGTCTCCGTAACGCGCATCATCCAGCCAGCGGTTCCCCATCGTGTACAAGGGCCACGCGTACATGAAGTTCAGGAAGACGCCGCCTTCCATGGGGATATCGATACCGGGTGCCGCCGAGGCGGACGTGGCGATCGCCCTCAGCGCTGGCGGCATGTGCTTCAGCGCGGCCCATTGGGCGAAGCTGTTGTAACTTCCGCCGAACATGCCGACGCGGCCGTCGCTCCATGGCTGCCTGGCGATCCAGTCGATGACCGCAGCCGCATCGGCGCCGTCGTGCCGGAAGGGCGCGATGGTATCGGGGCTTCGACCTTTGCCCCTGCTGTACGCCACCGCGCCTGCGTAACCATTGGCCGCCATCGTCTTGGCATCGCTCCATGCCACATCGTCGTTGGCGTAGATGGTGAACTGCAGCAGGGTGGGTAAGGGTGCTGCCTTGGCCGGGCGCACGACAAGGGCCGCAATACGCGCGCCATCCGGTGTCCGGACCAGGAGGTCGCGATCGATCCGGTAGCGGCGGGCATCGTCCTCCTCCAGCGCTGCATCGAACAGCGGCTGGAACTCGGCATATGCGGCGTGCACCTGATAGGCGCGGACAAGATCGATGGCCTCGAGCAGCGGCAAACTTCGCCTGCCTGCCGTCTTTGCCAGCGCCGCGTCCAGATCGCCCCGCAGTCTTGCCAGCGACGTGCCGAAGCCGAATTCCGCCTGCAATGCCGTGCGGTCGTCCAATGCGCCGAACTGCTGAGCAAACGCCTGGCGCCACGCCTGCGCGAACGGCACCCCACGTGCCTGCAAGACCTTCGCGCGGGCATGGATCTCGTACTGGAGATAGATCGGCGGTTGCGGACCCAGATCGTTGCGCAGCGCGCGAAAGGCGTGGATGCTGTCGATCGCCTGCGCGTACTGGCCCGCGACGAGTTGCAGTCGGAATCTCGTACCGAGATAGCGCGTTGGATCTTCTTCCCGATAGACGCTCATCGCTTCGCGCGCGAGAACGACCATCGCCTGGTCGACATCGCCTTCATGCAGATCCGCCGGAACGCGCACCTCGGGTGTCTGTGCGAGAGATGGCAGACATAGCGCCATCAGAAGAAACCCCAGCGTTAGTTTCATGTCGATGCGAGACGAGAGTGGCGGAAGGCAGCTTTACACACGTGCGTCATCGCATGGAAGTGACCAATGCCCGTCGTAGCACGCGTAGGACTGGGCGACGTAGTGGTAATGCACGGCCCAGTGTCTGCACAGGTATGCCGTGCGCTTGGCGGTGATGGAGCGGGCAGGGCAGTGATGGCCCCGCGCTTTGGCCAGCGCATGTGCTATCACTGATCAAGCCTTGGTGGAGGATCGGCCCAAACTGGACGCCGGGCGCGGATCGTCTTTCCGATTTATGCATTTACGCTGGCCTACAACACCGCACGCCCCGGCGTGGATCTGCTACGTGTGGTCACGTGCCTCGTGATCATCGGCCTGATCGCTCAGCCGTTCCACATGGTCGCGTTTCCTCGCAGGCTACTGCATCACTGAAAGAGCCGCCCAACAATGAGTTCGCTGATCAGCGATTCGTCGCCAAACTGTCCGGTCTTGGCCGTGCACGATTCGCTGCCCGCGCTGTGGAAATCGAGGCTTGGGCATTAACGACGATGATTGTCAGGCATGTCGTTGAGCACGGTGATCTGGAGGTGATTGTTCGTAGGCTTGTAGGGGCAAAGCCCTACGGTGAAAGTGACGGGAAGGAGCGGGCTTTTGCCCGGTGCAGCTGCTGAAGTGGTGGGCCAGCTAGTCGGCCAGTTCCACAATGATGACTTTGATGCATCCCTGCGAAACTTTCGCTTTGGCGTTCCGGGCCCGGGCATTGTCCCGGCGGGCTTCCGCCTCCATTCGCCACATGATCCCGCGCATTCGCTCGGGGCTGATTCGCTGCCCGTCCGGTGCCACCAGATATCGGCCGCGCTGTTTTCAGCCCAGCCAGTCCGCTCGCAGTTCGGTGTGGCCATGCACAACGCGGTTGTAGTGCGCCAGGACGCAGGGGTTCTGTTTCTCACGGTCCTGCCAGCACGGGGGCTGATCCATCAACATGCAAATGCCTCCAAAGTGTCCTTTGAAGGCTTATCGGCACGGGCAGGGCCTTTCAGGAACTGTCGACCGAAAAAAACCTAAGTAATTGATTTAAAAAGATCTAGCTACTCTTTCCTATGCCCGTCTCGGCATGACGTAACGCATTACTTCGGCAGCAACGGCGGACAGCGCGGCTCGGTTTGAGCATGAATCGACGCAAGGCAGACAAGTCGCCGCATAGATCGATCGAGCATGTTCGGTGCCGTGATCTGGTTCACATCTGCGTCTTGGGTCATCCGGATGCATGGCACGACGTGTCCGTCCTTCCTTCGTTGGTCGCCCCAGAGACCCGACAACCCTAAACCTCCTTCCTCTTCCTGGGACTGTAGAGGGATAGGCCCTGACAGCGTCCATGGAGGAGGCGGGGGTGACCGGGGAGTAGGGGCATGTCGGCAGTGTTCACGGGTAATGGCCTGGGTCTGTTCAACACCTCGCTGAGCCAGCTGGGGTACGGCGGCGGGGCGGGGGTGGGGCAGGGACGCGATGCCCAGTACGTGAACGTAGCCACGGGTAACCTGGTCTGGCAGGGCAGCGACGAGCACCTGGTGTTCCGCGGCCTGAGCGTGAACCTGGGGCGGACCTACAACAGCCTGGGCCAGCTGGCTGACAGCGGCGCCGATGGCTGGATCACCGGCTTCGAGCGCCGGGTGGTGCTGCAGAGCGGCATGCTCAACGCGGCCGGCAGCGTGATGCGCCGCCACACCGGCGACGGGGCCTACCAGGACTTCACCTATGTGGGGGCCAACACCTATCAGGCCACCGGTGGCGATGGTGCCCACGACACGCTGAGCTGGTCGGGCACGGACTGGCGCTATGTGGAAGGCAGCACGCGTCGGGAGGAGGGCTATGCCAGCCACGCTGATGGCGTGCAGCAGGGCCGGCTGACTTACCTGCGCGAGCTGCGCAGCGATGGCACCACGCCGACGACCTGGTTGGTGGACTACGACGCCAACCAACGTATCCAGCAGATCCGCAGCCAGGACGGCACCAGCAGCGGCGATGCGCTGGTGTTCGGCTACGACGGGGCCGGTCGCCTGAGCGCGATCGCCACGCGCGAGAACGGCGTCCTCCGGAGCCAGGTCTGGTACGAGTACGACGGCCAGGGTCGCCTGACGGGCGTGGTGACGGACCTGACCCCGGATGTGGTGACCAGCATCGATGATCCGCGCACCGGCGCGAACCAGTGGAACACCACCGCCTCGGCCAACAACGGCCAGCTGTTCCGCACGCAGTACAGCTATGAGGGCACAAGCCTGCGCCTGGCCTCGGTCACCCAGAGCGACGGCACGCTGGTGAGCTTCACCTACCACGCCGATGGCCGGCTCAAGACGATCACACGCGGGGACAGCAACATCAACGATGCCGACGGCGTGGGCCAGACGCTGACCTACACCTATGGCACCGGCACCACCACGGTGGCCGACAGCCTGGGTCGCAGCTGGGTGTACGCCTTCGATGCGGCCGGCCAGCTGACCAGCCTGACCGCCCCGGCGATCTCGGGCCAGTCCGATGTGACCAGCTATCAGTACGATGCGGCCGGCAACGTGACCCAGGTCAAGACGGTGCGCGGGGCCAGCGTGTTGTCGCAAGTGGACTATGCCCATGACGCTGCGGGCAACGTGACCTGGGAGTGGGACGCGGCCGGCAATGCGATCAGCCGCACCTGGAGTGCGAGCAACCAACTGTTGAGCCTGACCCAGTACACGGGCGTGGATCCGGACCGTACCGGTGCCAGCCTGCCCACCGGTGGGCTGACCACGCGCTACATCTATGACGTGCAGGATCGCCTGCGCTTCGTGGTCGATGCGCTGGGCCATGTCAGCGAGTTCGGCTATGCCACCAGTGGCAATGGCGTCGGCCAGCAGGACAGCCTGCGGCAGTACCTGGGCGCCAGCTACAGCGGCACGTACGACCTGGCCGGCCTGCAGGCGTGGGCGACCGCGACGCAGAAGGCCACCAGCACGCTGAGCGAGCTCAGCTACGATGCCTGGGGTCGGTTGAGCCAGCGCACCGACTACGCCACGGTCAACGCCTCGGGCGTGGGCGTGCTAGAGGCGGGCACTGCGATCAGCCGCTACACCTACGATGCCCAGGGCTTGCTGCGCCAGCAGAGCACGGTGCGAGGCAGCAGCCGCACGCTGACAGGTATCGCGCTGGCCGGTAGCCAGCAGGTGGTCTATGCCTACGACGGCATGGGTCGCTTGATGAGTACGACCGTGCGCCAGGTCGGCAGCACGGACACCGACCTCACCACGATCCATACCAGCTACGCCTACCTGGACTCGGGTCAACAGATCATCATCACCAGCGATGCGGGCATGATCCGCACCGAGACGCGCAACGCAGCCGGACGTCTGCTCTCGGTCAGCGAAGTCGGTAATGCCGGCTCCGGTACCCAGACTCGGACCTCGCTCAACTACTACGACAGTGCCGGCCAGCTGCGTGCCAGCGAAGATGCCGCGGGTGGGCGGACGTACTTCTTCTACGACGCCAAGGGCCGGCTGGAGGCCACGGTCGATGCCACCGGTGCGGTCAGCCGTACCTATTACGACGGTGCCGATCGAGTCATCGGCACACGCCAGTACGCCAGCCGCCTGACCACCACGTCCTGGCTGGTCAGCGGACAGGTCGTGCCAACCCAGCTCGACAGCCTGGGCATCGTGGTCAGCAATACCACCGATCGCGTCACCGAGACCACCTACGACAGCGCCGGTCG
Source organism: Pseudoxanthomonas sp. PXM03 (assembly GCF_014852005.1). GTDB lineage: Bacteria > Pseudomonadota > Gammaproteobacteria > Xanthomonadales > Xanthomonadaceae > Pseudoxanthomonas_A. The sequence continues at coordinate 21,120 of NZ_JACVAU010000003.1, forward strand.
CATCGCCACGGTGACCGATGGCATCGCCAGCAGCGCGGCACGCTCGATCAGCACCTACACGTACGATGGTGCCGATCGCCTGCTGCAGGTACGTACGACCGACTCGGTCAACACCACGGTCACTGCGCGCGTGGTGCGCTACTTCTATGATGATGCCGATCGCCAGATCGGCGTGCTGGATGCGGCCGGTTACCTGAGCGAGGTGCAGTACGACCGCGCCGGGCGGGTGCAGACGCAGACCCGCTACGCGAGGGGCTCACCGGTGTCCCAGAGGGCCAGCGGAACGATGGCTCAATTGCGTCCGTTCGTCAGCCCACACGATCAGACCACACGCTACTACTACGATGGTCGCGGCAACCAGACTGGCGTGCTGGATGCGGAGGGCTACCTCACCGAGTGGATCTTTGATGAGGCCGGCAACGCCCGTGCCGAGCGGCGCCATGGCAGCGCCGTGACCTGGGCCAGCAACGACACCTTGGCCTCGCTGCGCAGCCGGGCCGGGACGTACCGCGAGAAGCGCATGGCCTACAACGCACTGGGCCAGGTGGAAACCCAGACCAACGCCGAGGGCACGGTCACCCGCTATACCTACGATGAAGCCGGCCGTCTGGTGAAGACGGAAGTGGCCCAAGGCACCAGTGACGTCCGCGAAGGCCATCTGCGCTACAACGCCTTCAACGAACTGATCGGCGAGCTCAGCGGCGAAGGCGCCCTGCAGGTGCTGCCGGGCATGAGCGAGGCGCAGCTGGATGCGGTCTACGCCCAACATGGGGTGCGCCATGGTTACGACGTGCTGGGTCGGCGGATCGAGAGCATCGATGCGGCCGGCAACCGGACTTGGTACTTCTACGATGCCGCCGGCCGTCCGAGCTTCATCGTGCGTGGCGTGGCCGATAGCGGCAACGTAGCCAACGCGCAGGGCGAGGTGACCGAGACCCGGTACAACGCCTTCGGCCAGGCCAGCGAGACGATCACCTATACCGGCCGCATCACCTTGGCCACGCCGGGTAGCCGCGCCAGTGCGCAGACGGCGATCTCGGTGCTCAGCTACGTGTCCGCCACCGACACGCGCCGGCAGTACACGTACACGACCCGGGGGCAGCTGGCCAGCCTGATCGATGCCGAAGCCAGCACCACCCAGTACAGCTATGACGCCTTCGGCCAGTTGAGCGAGCAGATCATCGCTTCGGGCACGGCTGCCGCTCAGACAACGCAGTACGCCTACGATAAGCGCGGCTTTCAGTTGCGCGTGAACGAGGGTGTGGGCACCGCGCTGGAGCGCGAGCGTTTTACGATCTATGACGGCTTCGGCCGCCTTACCAGAATCGTCGATGCGGCCGGCTCGACCCGCAACCTGACCTACGACCGGCTGGGTCGCCAGCTGACGATCAGCCAGACCGTGTCCGGGCGGATCGAGGCCACCGCCACGGCGTATGACGCCTACAGCCGGGTGGTGAGCCAGACCGATGCGCTGGGCCGGTTGACGACCTATGCCCACGATGACGCCGCGCGCAGCTTGACGGTGACCTCGCCCGAAGGCGTGGTGGTGAGCACGCTGCACAACCGGCACGGACAGACGATCACCGTGTCCAACACACTAGCTCAGGCCACGACCTATGCCTACAACCGTAACGGGCAGCTGATCCAGACGACGGACAATGTCAGCCAAGTCAGCACCCAAGAGTACGACACGCGTGGTTTGCTTATCGCCACGGTCGATGGCAGTGGGCGTCGTGTGGCATTCACCTACGATGCGGTCGGCCGGGTGCTGCGCCGGATCGAGGATCCGGCCGGCACGCCGCTAGTCACCCAGTACCAGTACGACGGCCAAGGCCGTCAGTTGGTGGTGACCGATCCCAGTGGGCGGGTGGTGCAGTACGCCTACGACCGCGAGGGTCGTCTGAAGGAAGTGGTGCAGGATCCGGCGGGTGTAAACGTCCAAACACGTTACGCCTACGATGCGGCGGGTCAGCAGATCAGTCTCATTGAAGGGGGCGGATCGGCGGCACGAGTAACGTCGTACACCTACGACGTGCTGGGCCGTCGTATCAGCGAGGTGGTGGATCCGGGAGCCGGCAAGCTCAACCTGACCACCGGCTACGCCTACGACACCAACGACAACATGATCCGCCGCACCGATGCCAACGGGACGGTGACGCGGTACTACTACGACGAGGCCGACCGGCAGATCTACCAGATCGATCCGTTGGGGGCGATGACACGCACCTGGTACGACGCAGCCGGGCGGGTCGTGGCCACGCGCCAGTTCGTTCAACTGACCAACGCGGCCACGCTGACCGATAGCCTCACCATCGCGCAGGTGGATGCGCGACTGAGCTGGGGCGCCACCGATCAGAGCCACTATCGTGTCTATGACCGTGACGGGCGCCTGCGCTACACAGGCAACCTGCATGGCCAGATCGCCGAGCATTACTACGATGCTGCCGGTCGCCAGATTGGTACGCGCGCCTTCGCCGCGATCTTTGTGCCGGACGCGACGCTGGAACAGGAGTTGCTGCAAGGGACCTTGCACGCGGGTGACCTGGATGCCTCCTATCTGCGCGACGACGCGCGTGATCAGCGCACGTACCAGGTGCTCGATGCGATAGGCCGTGTGCGTTATATCGTTGATGGCCTGGGCAATACCCAAGAACATATCTACGACGCAGCGAGTAGGGTCGTAGGAACAGTGCGCTATGCGGCACCGGTGACCGTGGATGCCACGCTCAAGACCCGATTGGAAGCTGGCACGACGTTGCTAGCGGATATCCGAACTAGGCTCGTCAACACGACCAGTGACCAGGTGCAGTACCGGGTGCACGATGCGGCCGGTCGCCTGCGTTACACGATCGATGCGATCGGCGCGGTGCGCGAGAGCCTGTTCGATGCAGCCGGCAATGTCGTAGGCGAGCGCGCCTATGCCACCCCGATCACCGTCGATGCGACCTTGCGAGGCAAGCTGCAGGCCGGTACGGCCACGGTGGCCGAGTTGGGCGGCCTGTTGGCCGCAGGCGCGAACGATGCGCGCAACCTGGAACAGTTCCAGGTCCGCGATGCGGCCGGACGCGTGCGATTCACCGTGGCGGTACTGCGGGATGCCGCCGGCACCGGCACGGGTCTGATCACCGAGTTCAAGTACGACACCGCCGGCCGGCTGATCGAGCGGATCGAGCGTGAGACCCCGATCAGCGCCGCCACGTTGGAGACGCAGCTTCCGGCCTTGCGCGCCGGTACGGCCAGTATCGCCACGCTGGCCGGCTTCATGAACGCAGTGCTGCGCACGGCGGCATTCATCTACGATGCCGCCGGCCGTGTGCGCTACACCTTGCAGGCCGTCGATGTGGCCAGTACGTGGGCAGTACGCGAGCAGCGCTACGACGCGGTGGGCCAGGTGGTGGCCGAGGTGGCCTATGCAATGACCATCCCGTCGACCACGACCCGCACAGAAGTCGGTGTGGCCGCGGCGGTCAGCAGCGCCGGCGGGGATGCGGCCAGCCAGCAGCGCCTGACTCGTAATGTCTACGACGGCAATGGCCAGCTGCGCTTCCGCATGGACGATGCCGGGGCGGTCAGCGAGCTGCGCTACGACGGTCTGGGCCGGGTGGTGGAGAGCCGCCAGTACGCGCAATTAGTGTCCACCGGCACGGCGGCGACCGAGACGGCCATGGCCACGGCCGTCAATGGCCAAGCCAACGTACGCATCACCCAGACCGCCTACAACGCAGCCGGGCAGGTGGTCTCGGTGACCGATGCGGCCGGCAAGACCGAGAGCTATGGCTACGACGGTCTGGGCCAACGGATCCAGCTGACCAACAAGCTGGGCCATGTGTGGACCTATGCCTACGATGCGGCCGGGCGCATGGTCGAGCAGACCAGTCCAGCGGTGACAGTGGCCACGGCCAGCATCACCGGCACGGTCAGCACCAGCGCCCGTACCATCAAGACTGTCATCACCTACGACGCGCTGGGCAACGTGCTCAGCCGTACCGAAGATGCCACCGGGACGCAACCGCGCACCACGCAGTACCAGTACGACAACCGCGGCCATCAGATCAAGACGATCTTCCCCGATGCCTGGCAGATTGGTACTGCCAGCGGCGCGTTCGAGGCCACCGGTACCGCGCCCACGATCGAAGTCACCTACGACGCCCTGGGCCGGGCTGTGGTGCAGAAGGACGTGCGCGGCTACTACAGCTACAAGGTCTACGACACCTTGGGCCGCATCGCCCACGAGGTCGATGCCGACGGCTATGTCACGGCCTACGGCTACAACGCCTTCGGTGAGCAGACCACGCTGCGTCGCCATGCCACCAAGCTCAACACCGCGTCCATCGCCGGGTTCACGGCCGGCAGCGCGCTGTCGCTGTCGCAGATGACGGGCTCGGCGGTGGTGGCCGATGCAGCCAATGACCGCGTGTTGACCACCACCTACGACCGGCGGGGCCTGAAGACCCAGGTCACCCAGTCGGCGATCACCTACGTGCGCACCACCGGTGCCACCGCCAGTGCCTCACCCACCACGCAGTTCAGCTACAACGCCTTCGGTGAGCTGACCCGCACCTCGGTGCTGCTGGATCAGGCCGGCGGACTGTGGGCGCACAGCTGGCAGTACTACGATGAGCTGGGTCGGGCCACGCTGAGTGTGGATGCCGAAGGCTATGTCACCACCACCCAGTACAACGCACTGGGTGAGGTGACGCTGGTGCACGAGCATGCCCGCGCCTTGACGGTGGCCGCGCAGGCGGCCCTTACCACGACCGCACCGCCGGCGCCGCCGGCGGGTGGCGATGCCGCGATCGGCTACGACCGCATCGTCAGCTACACCTACGATGCGATGGGCCGCAAGGCCAGCGAGACGGCGCTGCGCCACTATGGCCGGGCCGATGGCTCGCAGGGCGTGCGCAATGTCAGCACGCAGTGGACCTACGATGCAGCCGGGCAGGCGATCATCACTGATCTGGATGGTCAGCACACGCGTACCAGCTACGATGCCCTGGGCCGGGTGAGCGGGGTGCAGGAAGCTGCGCAGGAGCGCCTGGCGAACACTGCCGAGAGCCAGCTGCTGGGCACCACCAACATCGGCCTGGGCACGCAAGGGCTGTATGTGCAGGTCTCGGCGTATACGGCCATGGCCTATGACGCCTTCGGCAACGCGGTGCAGGTGACCCGCTATGCCAATGGTCTGCAAAGCGGGCAGAGCACGCCGGTGGCCGATGCGGCCAACGACCAGGTCAGCGTGACGATGTACGACCGCCAGGGCCGGGCGGTGATGAGCCGGGATGCGCAGGGCCAGCGCGTGTTCCTGCAGTACGATGCAGCCGACCATGTGGTGCACAGCTGGTATGCGCTGTCGGGCAACGATGGCCGCGACACCTCCGTGCACAGTTACTACACCTACGATGGCGCCGGCCGCCAGTTGACCGCACGGACCTTCCGCAGCAGCGCCAGCGCTCCGGATCAGCGTGAAGCGGTGCGCTACAACGCCTTCGGCGAGATTATTGCCAAGGGCGATGACGATGCGCCCGGGGCCACGCTGCAGGCGCAGTACCAGTACGACCAGGCCGGCAATCTGGTGCGCAGCAACGCCGAAGGCGGGGCCTGGCGCGATTACGGCTACAACCTGGGTGGACACCAGGTGCGCGAGTCGCACAGCGTCTACATGGGCGCGGGCAATGTGGTGACCGCGGTGACCCGGCAGATCACCGACCGGTTGGGACGCACCGTGCAGATGGTGTTGCCTTCGCACACCGATGTGGTGACCGATGCGAACTATCTGTCCCAGCGGGTGGACCGCTGGGGCAACGTGCTGGAGCTGGTGGATCCGCGCGGTTACCAGACCACCTACCAGTACAACGACCGCAACCAGCTGGTGAAGCAGATCCAGCCGCTGGTGAAGGTGGTGACCACCAATGCGGCCGGTAGCTGGCAGCGGCCGGAGCTGAGCTGGTCCTACGACGAGCTGGGTCGTCTGGTGGCCAGCCGCGATGGCAACGGCAACCTGACCCGCTACGAGTACGACGGCACCGGCAAGCAGACCAAGGTCATCGATGCCAACGGCAGCGTGACGCTGACGGCCTACGATGCGCTGGGACGCGCCCGTATCGCGCAGAACGCGCTGGGCTACCTGACGTTCAAGGACTACGACCGGCTGGATCGTGTGACCGCGCACGGGGACTACCTGCCGGCGGCCAGCGGCAGCACGCGCACGCGCAAGGTGCTGGAGAGCTATGTGCTCAACCAGAACGGACAGCGCCTGCAATCCACCAATGCGATGGGGCAGACCTACACGTACGACTACGACAGCCGGGGCTCGCTGATCCGCAGCCAGACGCCGATGAACGTGGTCATGGAATATGCCTACGACCTGGGTGGGCGGCGCTCGCTGGAGCGCTATGCCCTTGAGCACAACAATGTGGTCGATCGCGATGGCGAGACGGTCCGCACGAACGAGCAGACCTGGGACTACGACTACTTCGGCCGGCTGGTCGACCGCAACGATCTGAGCGGGCGTGACTACAACTATAGCTACGACGCCACCTCGGGCCAGCTGACCACAGAGACCAACAGCAGCGGTCTCAACCGGACCACGACCTACTATGCCAATGGCCTGGTCAAGCAGATCCAGGAGACGGGTGCGACTGCCGCTACCTACACCTATGCCTACGATCAGTCGGGCAACCGTATCCTGGAACAGGCCCAGGTCACCGATAGTCGTGGCAAGGCGTTCAACCTGCGCACCCAGATCGTCTACGACAGCCACAACCGCCTGCAGCGGGTGGTGCAGGATGACCTGACCACCGGTCAGCGGGCCTTCGAGCTGACCTACGACTACGATGCGGCGGGCAACCGCACGCATGTGGTGGCCCGTAGCGGCTACGGTGAGAACACCATTCCGATCACCGCGGTGGATGGGGCGCCGGAGGTGATCGGGCTGCCGCCCAGTCGTGCGGTACGTACCGGCGTGGCCACCGAGTTCCGGGTGCGGCTGACGGACCTGTTCCGGGATCCGGAAGGCAAACTGCTGACCGTCACGGCCCAGCAGGGCAGTGGGGCTGCGCTGCCGGCGTGGCTCAGCTACAGCGTCGATGCCAACACCGGCGAGGCCGTGTTCGTGGCCAGCACCGCCTCCACCGCCGGCACCTACCAAGTGCGTCTGACCGCCAACGATGGCACATCCACCGCGGCTGTGACCTTCGAGCTCAAGGTGGGCGCCAACACAGCCCCGTCGGTCCGCTCCGGTGCGCCGACGGCCTACACGATCAAGACCAACCGGCCGTGGGCGATGGAGTTCGCGGTCAACGACTACTTCCTGGACCAGGACGTGGGCGACAGCCTGAGTATCACTGGCGCGATCACCGGCGCCAGCGGTATCGGGATCGATCCGCAATCGGATGCCTCGGCCCTGCGCCTGATCAGCACCGCACCGGTGGCGGGCACCTATACGCTCACGCTGACGGCCACCGATCAGACCGGTGCCACTCGCACCCACACCGTCACCCTCACCGTGGCGGCCAATACCGCACCCACCGTGGTGATCCCGATCCCGAACCAGAGTGCTACGCTGGGGCGCAGCTTCCTGCTGGAGCGCGAGCTGGGCACGGTGTTCCAGGACACCCATGGCGATGCACTGACCGTCACCGCCAGCCTCAGCAATGGCTTGCCGTTGCCCGGCTGGCTTGCATTCACTCGCGTGGATCAGGCCACGCCAGCGCTGCGCTTTGCAGGCCAGGTGCCGGCTGGAGTCCCGGAGGGAACCGCTTACACGGTGCGATTGACGGCGACGGATCCCGATGGTGCATCGGTCGCCATCGACTTCGTCATCACGGTGTATGCGAACCGCGCACCTGCCATCGTGACGGTACCGCCTGTCCAGTCAGTGCGCGCCAACATGCCCTACAGCGCGGTGTTCCCCGTGGCCAGCCTGTTCCAGGATCCGGACGGCGAGCCGGTTTCGCTCCGCCTCGTGCATCCGGAGGGCACTGCGACCGCCTGGTTGTCGCTCGACTACGATACGGACACGGGCAACATCACGCTTGAAGGAACGCCTGCGGCAGCCCATGCCGGCGCGCATTCGGTGCAGATCGAAGCGCGGGATACCGAGGGGCTGACGACGCTGCTGACCCTGTCGTTCCAGATCAACACCGACACCGCGCCAACCCGCAACGCCGCTGTCGCGCTTGTCGACCGCAACCTGAGCATCGGTCGCTCTTTCAGCTTCACGCTGCCTGATCACCTGTTTGCCGATGCCGACGGCGACGCATACAGCCTGAGTGTCAAAGTCATCGTCGAGACGTCCTACATCGAGGGCGAGGGAGGGGGACGCCAGTACGAATTGCACTACAGTGCGCTTCCGGGCTGGATGACCTTCAATCCGGCGACGCGCACCTTCAGTGGCACCGTTCCTGCGGACACTGCGGTGTCGTCGTTCGATATCCGCGTGTCCGCCCACGACGGCCGCTATCCCTCAAGCGGCGGAAGCAGGCTTGGCGTTGCTGGAAACACGGGCGACTCCGACTTCCGCATCAGTCTGGTGCCGTTCGCCAACAGCGCGCCTGTCTACAGCAGTGGCAGCCTGCCGGCTGCCACTGCTGTACATGGCGGCACGTTCAGCTACAACCTCCCGGCCGGCGCCTTCACCGAACCCGACGGCGATGCGATGACCTACACAGCGCAGGTGCAGGTCGGCAGCAGCTGGGTCAGCCTGAGCACCTTGGGCCTGAGCATCAACAGCACCACCGGCCAATTCACCGGCACGGCCACCAACCTCACCCAGGCCAGCTACAACGTCCGCATCATCGCCAGCGATCCGCAGGGCCTGCAGGGTACGGGCACCTTCACCCTCACCGTCACCAATACGCCACCGACGGCGAGCACGATCCCACCGCAAAGCCTCGGGCGCAACACCAGCTGGAACTTCGCGACGGCATCGTTCTTCAGCGATGTCAACCAGAACGCGCTCACGTATTCGGCCTCCGGCTTGCCGAATGGCCTGGCCATCAATGCCACGACCGGTGCCATCACCGGATCCACGGCGGTCGCGTTGGGCAACTACAGCGTGACGGTGACGGCGAACGATGGTCGCGGCGGCAGCGTCAGCACCAGCTTCACGCTGACGATCGCCAACAGCGCCCCGGTCGCGCCCTCCATCCAGAATCAGACGGCGGTCGCAGGAACCGCCTGGAGCTTCCTGGTCCCGAGTTTCACCGACCCCAACGGCGACACGCTGACCTACTCGGTCAGCGGTCTGCCGGCGTGGATGAGCTTCAATCCGCAGACCCAGACACTGAGCGGCACCCCTGGTGCCGTCGGCAGCTGGACCATTACCGTCACGGCCACCGACACCGCCGGCATCTCCGCCAGCCAGAGCTTCACCGTCACCACGCCCAATGTCGCACCGGCATTGAACATCGGCATCAGCAACCAGAGCTTCGGTCGCAACCAGGCTTGGTGGCTTCCGCTGCCGGCCAACACCTTCACCGACGTCAACGGTGATGCGCTGACTTACAGCGCTACCGGTATGCCGCCCGGCGTCGGGTTTGATCCGCCTAACCGGACGTTCTACGGAACACCGACCGCGCTCGGCAATTACACGATCACGGTGAGCGTCAGCGATGGACGCGGAGGAACGCAGAGCACGTCATTCACCCTGAGCATCATCAATAACCCGCCCACTTACTCGGGCAATCTGCCGAACCGGGTCGCCCAGCAGAATGGCAGCATCAACTGGCCGCTGACGGCAGGTGCGTTCCTTGACGCCAACAGCGATGCGCTGAACTACACGCTGTATGTCGAGCGTCCGGCATACGAGTGGACTGACTACACCACAAACCCGCACGAGCCGATCGACCGGAGCGTGCCGGCCGCCTGGTTGTCCGCGAGCAGCGCAGGCCTGACGATCGATCCCAACACCGGCACCATCACCGGCACCGCGAACGGTATCCCATTGCCGAACGCAGGAAGGAGTGCCTTCGCCTACCGGATCAAGATTGTCGCCAGCGATGGCTCCAGCAGCGTGGATGGCATCTTCAACCTGTCGATCAACGCAGCGCCGGTGGCCCCTGCGCAGGTGCCAATCGCAGCACGGCAGGGCAGGGCGCTGTCGGCAACGCTGATGTCCTTCAGCGATCCGAACGGCAACCCGTTGATCTACAGTCTCAGCGGCCTGCCCGCCGGACTGTCTTTCAATCCCTCCAATCGCGTTATCAGTGGTACGCCGACAAGCTACGGCGATTTCAACGTTACTTACACGGCTGATGACGGCCAAGGTGGCGTCACCAGCACGACGTTCTTGCTCCGTGTCACCGCCAACAACATTCCCGTGGCACCGGGTATCGCCGCGCAGACGGCAACGACCGGTGCCGCATGGGGTCTGAACCTGCCGATGTTCAGCGATGCCGACAACGATCTTATGACCTATTCGGCCACTGGCCTGCCACCGGGCCTGTCGTTCGATCCGGCGACGCGCAACATCACCGGTACGCCGACTACTGCAGGCACGTACACGGTCACCTACTACGCCAATGATGGCATCGGCGGGATCGGCAGTACGACGTTCACCATCACGGTCAATTCGCCGCCGCCGGCGAACGTCGCTCCTGTGGTCGCGATTCCTATCCCAGATCGGTACGTGGACTATCACGTCAACTGGTCGTACACGGTGCCTGCGAATACCTTCAGTGATGCCAACGGCGACACGCTCACCTACAGTGCGTCGGGTATGCCCTCAGGCATGACGTTCAATGCGACGACGCGTACGTTTGCGATGTATACGCCTCGCACGGGTACGGGTATGAACTACACGCTGACGGTCACCGTGTCGGATGGCCGCGGAGGATTCGCCAGCGATCAGTTCGTGCTCGTCGTCTATGCCTGGGAGCCGGGAGGAGGCGGGAACAACCGGCTGGCAGCGCAGTCCTTCATTGCCGGGTCTCCGTCTTCGTTGGAAGCGCCTGCTGCCATCCAGGCGCAGAGCACCAGTACTGCCGCGGTCAACGAGGTGCAGTCCTGGTATGCCTACGACAGGCTCAACCGCGTCTCGGTGGTCAATGGCGTCGTCGACGGGCAGGGCAAGGTAGTGACGGCCGAGAGCAACAAGAGCTATGGCGTCACCTACGATGCGATCGGCAACGAGGTCGGCCGCTACGAGTGGACCCTCGTCAACAACGTGTGGAAGACCACGCTGCGCCAGCAGACCTATTCGCTGCGCGGCGAACTGTTGTTGACGTTCAGCGAGCAGGCGGTTGATGGAACCGGTCCTGCCCCGCGTGTCGTCGAGCGCCGGAGCTACGATGATGCCGGGCGTCTACTGCAGCGCCTGGAGTACTACGGTCCGGGCACCTCGTACACGTGGGTTGCCCAAGGCGGTGATCTGACCAAGACGTTCGTGTCAGGCTGGCTGCGTTATGCCGAGATCAATACCTACGACAACGATGGTCGCCTGCTGACGCAGGATAACAAGGCGCGGTCCGCGGGGACGATCACGAGAAGTACCAATGGTGGCGAAGGGCATGCGTACACATTCCCGCAGTGGCTCCAGCATGCGTTCAATAATCCCAACATCAGTCAGTCCACCGATCTGGGCGTACTGGTCACGACGTCGGCCATCAGCTATGTCGAAGGCGAGAAGACCGGCTACGACGCTGCAGGCAGGGTCAGGGGCTATATGTACGCGGAAGCGGGCAAGTTCACCCATACCTACCACCATGAGCGGTACGAAGGTTGGGACAGCTATCGCGAGAGTTTCATCAAGGGCAGCAGCGACAATGAGCTGTACCGCCTGACGACGAGCGAGATCAAGTACGACGCGGCAGGGCGACAAAAGGAGATCCAGGAGCACACCGAATACGGCAACACGCATGATCGCATCAGGACGTTCACGTCAAATGGCGACGGAATGATCCTGACCCGTCGCGATGGCACCTTGAACGGCAGTACCTTCGAGCAGAAGGATGCCCAGGGTAATGATGCGACAGGCAATGCGTTGGGCCGTATGAACCTGCGCAATGTCTATGCCAATGGTCAGCAGGTGGCGGGACTGGACGAGGAGGGCAAACTCGATGTACTGAGCCGCCTGACCGGTTTCAGCAACACCACGGCGGGCAAGACGCAGGTGGTGGTGCAGGCGGGCGATTCGCTGCGCACGGTGGCCCAGCGGGTCTATGGCAACGGCAATCTGTGGTACTTGATTGCCGAAGCGAATGGGTTGAGCGGTGATCCGGCCAGTGAACTGGTCGCGGGCACCAGCCTGACCGTGCCGGAGACCAAGACGTCGAGCAACGACTCGAGTACGTTCAAGCCTTACAACCCGGGAGAGATCACCGGGCCGACCAGTCCATCTTTGCCATATATCGAGCCGCCATCAGGACATAACTGTACGGCACTGGTCAGAGTTCTCTCGACCGTTGTCGCGATCGTAGTCAGGGCAGTCGTTACCTACTTCACCGGTAACGAGCAGCTAGGGGCGATGGCTGGTGCGGCAGCCGGTGCGCACTCTGGTCAAGTGTTCCAGCTGATGGCGGATGGAGAATACGACTGGGGTCGGTTCATGCGAATGCAGATGAATCCTGCTGGCGGCAACACCTTCGACTACTTCGATCCGTTGGGCTCGGGTGCCGCTGGCAAGATCGACTACAAGGCCATCGCCGTTGCTGCCGCAGCAGCTGGCGCAACAAGCTATATCGGAAAGATTGATTCCGAGTACACGCCTGTTCTTCAGGCAGCCACATCGCACGCCGCGAACTATCAGTTCAGCAAGTGGGCGGGGTACGACGTCAGCTGGAATAACCGCCAATTCGTCACGGACGTCGCAAGCGCCTACATAGCCACTCGGCGGTTTGGCGGCAGTGATCCGTCGATCATGAAGGACTCCTCCTCGAGTACCGTCCAGCCAGCCACCGTAGGCCCGATACCTTTCTCCTGGAAGCAGACTGCCATGCAGGTCCTTCGGGATGCGGGTAGTAACCTCATGCGCACCGCCATCCAGTACAGTGCAGGAAAGGCGACTGGCGCGGGGTCTCATTGGAACTGGCGTAACACGGCCGCCGATGCCTTCGGTAATGCACTAGGTAATGCTTTCGCCACGCCCTACATGCGGAAATTCGAAGCAGCAGAGCAAGCGCGTCGGGATGCTACGATTACGGCATCCGCGCCGCAGGTCGGCTCCGCTTCTGAATGGCCTAGCGCTGTCGGTGGATACTGGCCGGGCACAAACAGTTCTTGGGCGCTCGGAGGATTCTCGCAGCAGAGCGCCAGCGACCTGGCCGCTGCACCCTCGGTCGTGGGCTCCATATCCAGCCGTTACAACGCCGACTATTCAGTAAGCAATGCTGTAACCCTGGATACGATCGAAGTGGTAGGTGACCGGAGCACGGGCCGAACAGTAAGTAGTAACTTCACCGAGTGGCAGTGGAGGCAGGACTACAACCGCTGGGCGGGAGTGGGTGGTAACGGTATTCCGGTTGGCGCAAGCGTCGAGCAATCGCGTGCGATTTACCATGAGACCCAGCTGACATGGCATCAGAAGAACAATGCCGAAGCTTACGCGAGCGCAATGCAGTCCCCGAAGATGCCTAGCCAAGTCGGCTATCAGCTTGGTGAGGGGGAGAAGTTGTTCGTGCGTGTAGGCGGCGGCATTGTTGGCGTAATTAAGTCGTTCGTCTATGATCCCTTGGTTGGTACTTTGGCGCTGGGGCGAGACACCATCTTGGCCAGCCCGCAGATTGCCGCATTGGCATATGCGACGGGATACGATGATTCCAGTGCGGCGGCAGAGGCGCGGATGGAGCAAAGAATTAGTGGAGCATGGAAGTTTGCGAGTGAGGATGGTCGCTTTAAGAAGATAGTTGATAGCTTCTCTGGACGCTTTACTGAAGCCGATGCTCTAGATGCGAACGGGGACGGAATGTCCTTGTTCAGGGCTGCAGTGATGAGATCCAGTGCCGTCGCAGATGCGGGGTCGATAGCGGTGGGCGGCTACGGCGCGGCGAAGCAGGGAGTAAGTGTTGCGGTTCGAGGTGTAGAGGGTGTTACAGAGTTTGTTGATGACGTCGGTCGTAGGGGCGATGTCCGTGATATTGACCTTGGCGCAGCGCAAGGGGGGGCGACTGGCCTCGTTGCAAACAGTGGAAGAGCGGTAAATAGCAGTCCTGCCCATAACGCATACCAGTACGAGCTGCTTAAGCGTGATCTTCTTCGTCAAGAGATCGCCAACCCTGGCGATTTGATGTCTGGTCCGGTTGTCCTTCGAAATCCTGTGGCTGGTGCGAGCCCGGCCCAAGTGCAGCAGATTCGTCAGTACGCCGACGTTAGTAACCTGTCGATTGCCGAGGGCTACATGTCCCCCACTGGCAGGGTATCGACGACGGGCGCATTGCGGAACGCAGCTAGCTATGCCGCAGATGCAGAGCGGGCAGCTGCAAGAGCTGCTGGCCGACCGTACACCGGCGTCGTTGGTCATGGCCCCGACACGACCTGGACCGGTAGACCCGTGTCCCCCTTCTGGCTGGATATGGATAACTCGATCAATTCCAGTCTTGGTCGCCAAGCGCAGAATTACCCACTTGGCTACAAGCCGACGCACTTCATTTACGAAAGGGATATAAATTGGACTGGAAACGGGAACTGGTAATCGCCCATCTCGTCAAGCAGAAGATCGCGGAGGTAGATGCTGACGGGTTGTGGGAGAACACGCTGCCTGAAGTTGCGGCTTCAGAGGAAGAGTTGCTGGCGCTTGAAGCACGGCTTGGCTACGTGTTGGACTCGCAGCATCGGGCCTTTTTGTTGCACGCGAACGGATGGCGGGCTTTCAAGAACCACGTCGATGTATTTGGCATTGACGACTTTGTAGGTGGCCAGCGTGCAGCCCGAGCTGCAGAATTAGTTGAGTCGCTTGAACCACTCAAAGAGCTATGTGGCTTCGATAAGTCGGACTTGCTGCCGATTGCCGTGTCCTCGGACGATATCGACGTCATGCTGATGACGCGTCCCCATACGACGACGCCGGGCAAAGTGCTATGGCTCGCTGGTGGGCTCGTCGATACCTTCTCCGGGTTCGATGAATGGTTCCTTGCGATGGTCGATTACAACCGACTCAATTACCAGCATCTTGTTGAGAAACATAGCCGTTGATCTTGCTTGATATCAGAGGGACGCACTCTTCATTTAGCTGCTAAAAAAAGCCCACCCACCGCCCGGCAAAGCCGGGTGGTGCTGTTTTAGCGCGTCGATGTTGGCGAAGCATTGCGCTTCGCTCAGTGCTGCGCTTGTTGCAGCACCGTATCAAGCATCTGACTGACGAACTTCTGCTGTGCCTTGGGTAGGCGATGGACCTGCTCTAGTTGCTGTTCGAGCTTGGAGGCTGGCCCGCGCTTGCTGCGGGCCTTGGCGGCTGGCGTGCCGATCAGTGCTTCCACCGAGGTGTGCAGGTGCTGGGCAAGCTGGGCCAGCGTCTCGACCGGAATCCTCACGCTCCCTCCTTCGTAGTGCGCCATGGTCTGCTGAGCAACGCCCAGCAACTCGGCCAGTTGCACCTGGGTGATGCCTTGGGTCTTGCGGGTGGCGGCGATGCGTTCGCCGAGTTGGACGTAGAAAGCGCGCTCGTTGTCGGCCATGGGCAGCGTGATGGCGTGGGAGTGAGAACTACAGGGACGGAGGGAATTAACTCGCCCTGGCTCTTGGTCTGCCGCGCGGTCTGCAGATGGCTGGGCGATTCAGGGTCTTCTCGACCATCTTCTGGAATCGTTCACTGCCCAGCGCACGCTCTTGTTCCAGATGGTTGCGTATGGCTTTTAAGTCGTCTTCGCAGATGCCGGCTTGCAACCACTCCCGATAAGCAGCGATGCGCTCGGCAAAAGTGTGGGCGAGCGCCAGATACACAGGATGCGGGGTAATCAATGGATCGCAGGCAGTGCCCAGATGCGTATGCACGCTGGACCAGCGGTAGTCCTCGGGTGCGGTGACCATGGCGGCACGGACCGGATTGAGCTCGATGTAACGGCAAACCGTGAGCAGGTAGCGATCCGAATCAACCAGACAGGATTTGAAACGCCCTTGCCACAGAGTGCCGCTACGTCCGTGCCTGGCATTGAATGCCTGCACATAGTTTTGCCCCAATACGCGCATGGCAGGCGCCAGCGATTCTGGTTTGGAGGGCGTAAGCAGCAGATGGACATGGTTGTCCATCAATACGAAGGCATGGACGGCGATGCAGTGGGCTGCGCAAGCTTCGCGCAGCAGGCGATGGAAGTGATGGCGATCCTCATCATCAAGGAAGATGGCGGCGCGATTGACGCCACGCTGGGTGACGTGGAGGGGAATGCCGGCGAGTACGAGTCGGGCGCGACGTGGCATGCTGAGACCGCAAGCGATGGGCTGATGCGAGCATGCCCATGATCTCCGGTGAGTCGGATCGGTGAAGGTGTAGGCGGCATGTAGGAGAATACCGCTTAATTCCCTCCGTCCCCTATAGTTGGGCAGCTTGACTGTAGCAGCGAATATCTCAGCGCCGTTACCACCTCCAACAGGCGATTCAGCCGCGTACGGTAGATAGGACGCTAAACTCCGAACGGCTGGCGGGGACTATTCGATATGCACCCGCACCCAGCCCAGACCCCGAAGGGAATTCAATGAGTTACGACCGTCTCGACAATGAAGAACTCTTGCGGCTGTCGCTGTCAGCGATGACAGCCAACCGCGATGCCGATGCCACAGAATTGCTGAAGATTCTGGTTGAACGGGATCCCTCCCACGCTTACGGCCACTACCTGCTGGCCGCCCAGCATGCTCAGCTGGGCATGATGGATCGCGCTGAAGCTGGTTTCCGCACGGCGACCGACCTCGGACCTGCAGACTTCCCCATGCCCCGCTTCCAACTGGGCCAGCTCCTCCTGTTGAAGGGCGAGGCTGATGAAGCCCACAAGACCCTGGCGCCGCTCACCGAAGGCGGAGGCTCGCTTTCAGTCTACGCTGCCGCACTCAGTGCCCTGGCAACGTCGGACACTGCGTCCGCCATCCAGCACCTCCAGCACGGCCTTGAACTTTCACAAGCCATTCCGGCGCTGGCACAGGACATGGCGCGCCTGCTGCAGCAATTGCGTGAGCGCGAGCCGCTGGCAAATCAAGGAGAGCCCGCCGCCGCCAGCACCGGCGCCAGCTTCCTGCTGTCCAACTACGGCCGCCAGCACTGACGCCTCGTGGCCATGGACCGCCTGTCATCGACGTCTGCCCTGATCGCCGCCCTTCGCGGCGACATGCTGCGCAAGACAGAAAAAAGGCCGGCATCCTCCCCAACCTCGCGGACATCCCAAGCCGACAAAGGCACACCCACCGCCGCCAAGTCGCCGGCGAAACTGCGGGCCCAACTGGTCGATATCGCACGCGAGGTGGATCTGACGGATCCTGCATCCATCCAGAACTCCCGCGTTCGCCTGGTCAGAGCCGTGCTGTTGTGGGAATACGGCGAAGCCTTTCGAGAACACCCGGACTGGAAGCCCCTGATGGACCACATCATCGGCACATTCGAGGTCGATGATGCGCAGAATCAAAGGTACATGGATTTACTATCAGCACTGAAGTCCAGTAAACACAAGTAGTTGCACGCGCCGCTTGACACCCGCCGCTGAGCCTGCATTACAGTCCGACTCAACAAGGGGGACGCTCTTCAAAACGTGCTTTTGCAGCAGCCCACATCCGGGGTGGATGGTGGCGATACACCTGCAGACATGGCTTGTCGGGCTCCAAGGAATTGGCATATGCGGCGGTCCTCACTTGCTCGGTGAGACGCAGCGCAGGGAAGTGGGTAAGGCTCGTAATGTCGTCGCTGCAACGGTTGAGCGCCTTCCTGGCGCAGGATCCAGGCAATCCCGAACTGGCATGTGAAGTCTTCGATCAGCACTTCGCGGCGGGGAGTTTTGCTGAAGCGCGCGGCACCTTGGAGCCGCTACCGGAAGAGGGCCAGGCGCTAGTCAGCGTGCGCTTCCGTTACGCGCGGCTCGATCTGGTTACCGGCGAATATCGCCGAGCAGAAGACAACCTGGTCTGCCTTCAGGCCACGGGCCACGACGGTCCGACAATCGCCCACGACATCGTGTTTGCGCAGCTCTGCCAGCGCAACCTCGACGGCGCGCATGCATCGCTCGAAACCGCACTCACCCGCCACGGCGAGACCGCCGCGCTGCGTATCCTGCAGGCGCGCATCGCGCTGATGCGCAAGGACTACGCCGCCGCCCAGGCCGCGCTGGATGACGCGCTCCGCCTGGATCCCGCCGATGCGACGACACAAGGACTCCGCGCGCTGGCCTGGCTCGACGCGGGCGATGAAGCGCAGGCACTCAACATCGCAGCTGCCTGCCTGGCGCAGCATCCGGATCAGCATGAAGCACTGCTGGCGGCCGGTACCGCCAGCCTCTGGCGCGGGGATGCGCAGCTCGCGGGCCAGCACTACGGCCGTGCACTGGACCGGTTTCCAAACTCGGGCCGTGCGCTGTCCGGGATGGGCCAATGCCACATGCTGGCCGGGGATCTCGACCAGGCGCGTACCACGCTGGAGCGCGCGGTGGTAGCGATGCCGGACCACGTCGGCACTTGGCATGCGCTGGCTTGGATCCAACTGCTCTCCGGCGAGCTCGCTATCGCCGAAAAGAGCTACCTCGAAGCCCTGGATCTGGATCGCAACTTCGCTGAGTCGCACGGCGGACTTGCGGTTGTTGCGCTGTTGGACGAGCGCTACGAGGAGGGCGAGGATGCCATGAAGCGCGCGCTCCGTCTGGACCCCGCGTGTGTAAGCGGCCGCTATGCGCGCTCGCTTTGGTTGCAACACACCGGCGAACATGACGCCGCGGATGCCATCTTCGCGGAACTGATGCGTGCGGGCGCCATGCCTGGCATCAGTGACGAGGACGCACGCGTCGCAGCCCAGCGCGTGCGCGAACGCGCGACCGCCCAGCGCGGCGGACGACGCTAGGAGCGCGGGCATGGATGCCGATACCGCCATGCACCTGCTGTCAGAAACGCTGTGGGCCGCAGCGAAGGTGTCGGCACCGATCCTGCTGGTGACCTTGGTTGTGGGACTGCTGATCTCGATCGTGCAGGTTGTCACCCAGGTGCAGGAAATGACGTTGACCTTCATCCCGAAGCTGATCGCGGTGGGCGTGATCAGCCTGATGCTCGGCGGCTGGATGATCGCCACCACCGTGGAACTGGCCAATCGCCTGTTCGAATTCGCCGCGGGTCTTTAGTCATGGATCCCATCACCACCTTCGCCGTCGTCTTCGCCTTCGCACTATTACGTTATTTGCCGGTGATGGTCCTGCCGGGTCTGTCGCCATTGAGCTGGGCGCCGGCCTTCATTCGCATCATCCTGCTGCTGGCGTTCTCCTGGTTGACCGTCCTCGCGTTGCCTGACACGCCGCCGATCGACGCACGCGGATGGCCGGTCGCACTGGTGCTCGGCGCATTGGGCGAACTGCTGATCGGGCTCGTCTTCGGACTGGGTTTAATGTTGCCGAATGCGGCATTGCATACGTCGGGCTGGTTGCTGGACATGCAGGCCGGTCTTGGGGCGGCCACGTTGTTCAACCCCGGATCCGGCAGCGGCGAATCGCTGCTCGGACATGCGCTGATGCTCGCAGCCACCGTCCTGTTCTTCACCCTGGACCTGCATGTGCTGCTGTTCAAGGGCATCGCCGCTAGCCAGAGCTGGATGCCGCTGGGGAGCCTGTCGCTGAACCTGCAGCAGGACGCGTTCTTCGCACTGCTAGGAAGCAGTTTCCTGTCCGGCCTGATGGTAGTTTCACCGGTCGTGATCGGTCTGTTCTGCATCGACATTGCGATCGCCTATGCCAGCCGCTCGATGCCCCAGGCCAACATCTACTTCCTGGCGCTACCGTTGAAGGTGGCGGCGGCGGTCGGATTGCTTGCGCTGACCTTGGCATACGCGCCGACGTTGATCGGACGCTTGTTCCGCGATGCCTTCGACCAGGTTCCCGCCGTTCTGGGGGTGCGCTGATGGCGCAGGGCGACCAGGACAAGACGGAACAGCCGACGCCGTACCGCCTTGAGGAGGCTCGGCGCAAAGGTGAGGTCGCCAAGAGCGCG
Source organism: Pseudoxanthomonas sp. PXM03 (assembly GCF_014852005.1). Classification (GTDB taxonomy): domain Bacteria; phylum Pseudomonadota; class Gammaproteobacteria; order Xanthomonadales; family Xanthomonadaceae; genus Pseudoxanthomonas_A. The sequence goes on from NZ_JACVAU010000003.1 coordinate 41,211, forward strand.
GACATCGTGGGCGTATCCGGCCTGCTCGTGTTCGTGGTGACGCTGATGTTGACTGTGGCGGGCATTGCCGATGCGTTGTCCGGCGCGACGCGCCGCGTTGTCGAACTCGCGGGCGCGAGGCCATTGCTGGGCATGGAGATGATGGGGTGGCTCGGCGAGGTCTACAGCGGACTGATGCAGTCCATGATGCCGCTCGTGCTGGCCTTGGTCGTGGTCGCCGTGGTCGCCAACCTCGCGCAGACCGGGCCCATCTTCAGCGCGCATCCTATCCGGCCGGATTTTCAGCGGATGAATCCCGCCAATGCGTTCAAGCGCGTCTTCTCGATGCGTAGCCTGTGGGAGCTGGGCAAACTGACGGTGAAGCTTGTTTTGCTTGTCATGCTGGGCTACTTGGCGTTTTCCGCCGCGCCACGACTGATTGCACTCGTTGCGTCTGCATCTCCCCAGCAGCTGCCGGGACTCGTTCTCACCGGCTTTTGGAAAACGTCTCTCTATGTGCTGCTGGTGCTCGGCCTGGCCGCGCTGGCCGACCTGATGTTCGTGCGCCGCGATCATATGAAGCGCATGCGCATGAGTCGTCGCGAACTGCGCGACGAGGTCAAGCGCCGCGATGGCGATCCGGAGGTCAAGTCGAAGCAGAAACGGCAGCAACGTGAGTTGCTGAAGAAGGTTCGGGCGCTGCCACGTGTAGGCGACGCCGACGTGGTACTGACCAACCCGACCCACTATGCGGTCGCTGTGCAGTACCGTCCCAGGACCATGCGGGCTCCGATCGTGCTGGCCAAAGGCAGGGGTTTCCTGGCGGCACGCATTCGCGCCCTGGCGGGCACGGCCGGCGTGCCGGTGCTGCGCATGCCCGCGTTGGCACGTGCGATCTATGCAGACTGCGAGATCGACGCACCGGTGCCCGAAGCCCTGTATGGTCAGCTCGCTCCGGTGTACCGGCAGTTGTTCGCACAGGGCAGGACGCCGCGATGAAGGAACTTTTCGCACTGCTGTGGTCTGACAAACGCGATCTGGCGCTGGTCGCCCTGGTCGTGGGCATCCTGATCATCCTGTTCGTGCCCGTCCCGCCGCCCGTGCTGGACTTCCTGCTGGTGATCAATATCAGCTTGGCGCTGCTGGTGCTGCTGGTGACGTTCTTCACCGAGTCGCCGCTGAACTTCTCGACGTTCCCGACGCTGCTGCTCATCGCTACGATGTTCCGGCTGGCGCTGAACGTATCCGCGACGCGCCTGATCCTTGACGGTGCGGATGCAGGGCGTGTCATCAATGCGATCGGCTCGTTCGTGATTCGCGGCAACTACGTCGTCGGCATTGTCGTGTTCCTGATCCTCGTCGTGGTGCAGTACGTCGTCGTCACCAACGGTGCCCAGCGCGTGGCGGAAGTGGCGGCGCGCTTCACCCTGGACAGCATGCCCGGCAAGCAGATGAGCATCGATGCCGACATGAACATGGGCCTGATCGACGAACACGAGGCGCGCCGGCGCCGCGCGATGATCGAGAAGGAAGCCAACTTCTATGGCGCCATGGATGGCGCCACCAAGTTCGTCAAGGGCGACGCGATCGCCGGCATCATCATCATCCTCATCAATATCGTCGGCGGGCTGGCCATCGGCATCGCGCAGATGGGCATGCCCTGGACCGAAGCGGTCCAGCGCTTCACCCTGTTGACGGTCGGCGATGGCATCGTCACCCAGATTCCTTCGCTGGTGATCGCGGTCGCCACCGGCATCATCATCACCCGTGCCGCTGCGGATGCCCGGCTGGGTGAAGAGATCCCGCGGCAGATGCTGTCGAGCCCACGTGCACTGCTGGTCGTCGCCGCCGTGCTGCTGGTAATCCTGTTCCTGCCTGACTTCCCAAGTTTCCCGGTGCTGCTGGTATTGGCGGGAGTCGTCGCGCTGGCGTGGTACGCGATGCGCGCCGCGCGCACGCAGGATGACGAGAACGATCCCGAGGGCGCAGCGGGCGCCAATGCCAGTGGCGGCGGCACCCAGGACGACTTGCAACAGGCCATGCGCCTCGAGCCGATCGAAATCAGGCTCGGAGCCACCGTCCATGACCTGCTGATGGGCCCCACGGGTGATCTCGCCGAACGCATCATCCATCTGCGCAAGCAGGTCGCCAGCGAACTGGGATTCGTACTTCCGAAGGTGCAGACATCGTTGCGCCCCGACCTGGATGCGCATGTCTACGAAGTCCTCGTCCAGGGCAATCGGATCGGGCAGGGCACGCTTCGCCCTCAACAGGTGCTGGCAATCAACCCTGGCAGCGTTCGCCAAAAGCTGGAAGGTCTCGAGACACGCGACCCCGCGTATGGCCTGCCGGCACTATGGATCGAGCCCGAGCAAAGGACGGCGGCCAGGACGGCGGGCTACACGCTGGTCGAACCCGACACCGTGCTGATCACCCATCTGAACGAACTGGTCAAGCAGCAGGCGCCGGAATTGCTGACGCGCATGGAGACGGAACGCCTGGTCCGCCGCCTGCGCGAGAGCAGCGGACCGCTGGTGGACGAACTGGTGCCGAACATCCTGACGTTCTCCGACATCCAGAAGACGTTGCAACTGCTGCTGCGCGAGCAAGTCAGCGTCCGCAATCTCGAAGCCATCCTGGAAGTCCTGGTGGACGTGGGCCGGACGATCAAAGTTCCGGAGGAACTCGCGGAGCGAGTGCGCGAACGCTTGGGCCCGTCCATCTGTCAGAAGTTCAGCGATACCCGTGGCGAGTTGAACGTGCTGACCCTGGCACCCGATGTCGAGCGCTCCCTGTTGGGCACTCAGCGAACCGTAGAGGGCAGGGCGCCGCTTTTTTCCGACATGGCCCAGCTCGACGTCTTCATCAAGCACCTGTCGCGGCAGTCGGAGGCGATGATGGGCCGCAACCTGATGCCGGTGTTGCTGTGCCCATCGCCACTGCGACGTCCTCTGCGCAACCTGGTCCAGCGTTCGTTGCCGCACGTGGCCATCGTCGGGCTCAACGAAGTTCCCCCCACCACCATGGTCCGTTCCTTCGCGGCAGTCGGAGGTTCCCCATGACATCTGTCCAGTACGGGAGTTGCATATGAGCGACACCATCCAGGTCATCAGTCGCGCTCTGGGCGCGGACGTGCAAGGCCTCAATGCGGTCAGCCACAACGTCGCCAACCTCGCCACACCGGGCTTCCAGGGTGTGCGCATGCTTCCCGATTTCGCCAACGCGCTGGCCCAGGAACAGCGCGTGCAGTTGCAAGACGGTCCGCTCAAACAGACCGGTCGCTCCCTCGACCTCGCGCTCCGCGGGGATGGATTCTTCCAGGTCAAGCGTGGCGACGAGGTACTGCTCACCCGTGCCGGGCACTTCGTCCGTCGCGCCGACGGCGTGCTCGCCACGCTCGCCGGCGACGAGGTAATGACCGATGCCGGTCCGCTGGTATTGCCGGAACAGGATGTACGCGTCGATGGCGCAGGCATTGTCTGGCAGGGCGATCAGCGCCTGGCGCAGCTCGCGGTCGCGGGTATCGCCGAGCCCGCACGCCTGCAGGCAACTGGCGGCGGCTACCGCTACGACGGCACCGTAGGAACATGGAACGGCACGGTGCAGCAAGGGGCCATCGAGCAGTCCAATGTCGACGCCGCCGAAGAGACCCAGCGGCTGATCGAACTCAGCCGACACGCGGAATCCGTGCAGCGCGCCATCTCCATCTACGATCGCACGCTTGATACCGGCATCAATCGCATCGGCGACAACTGACGCAACGAGGACCCACCATGATCGACGCTCTTTATATTTCCTCCAGTGGCCTGCGCAGCCAGCAGGAACAGATCGACGTGATTTCCAACAACGTCGCCAACATGCAGACGCCCGGTTTCAAGCGTGGCCGGGTGAACTTTGCTGAAATGGCGACCTTGCCCGTGACGGGGCAGGTCGGCTCGCTGGAGCAGCAGCATCGCGGCGCGGGCGCGCGCGTTGTGTCGACCAGCCAGGAGTTCGCCACCGGCGCGCTGCAGCCCACGCGTGGCGCCCTGGACTTGGCCATCGACGGAAACGGATTCTTCGAACTGGAGAACGCCACCGGAAGCCGTTTCTATTCCCGCTCGGGCCAGTTCCGGTTGGACGACCAAGGCTACCTGACCGCAGTCAACGGCATGCGCCTGACGGCCGGCATCCAGATCCCGCAGGGCGCGAGCGACGTCCAGATCTCCGCTGAGGGCGAAGTCAGCGCCGTACTCGACGGTGCCGCCGAGCCCACCGTACTCGGCACCATCGATCTGGTGGGTTTCGTTTCAACCGAAGGACTTGTGGCGGAAGGCGGCAACGTGTTCAGCGCCGGGCCGCGTGCGGGCGAGCCGCTGCGTGGCGTGGCCGGGCAGGAGGGCTACGGCAAGCTGCAGCAGGGTTATCTGGAAATGGCCAACGTCGACATGATCGACGAGATGACGGGGCTGGTACTCGCGCAGCGCGCTTACCAGCTCAACGCGCGCGTCCTCCAGGCCTCGGACCAGGTGCTGGAAACCATCAACAACCTGCGCCGCTGATGAACGCCGCGACGCGCATTGGCATCCTGTTGCTGGCGACCTTGAGTGCGCCCTGCCTAGCCGCGCAAACGGTGTCGGGCGAACAACTGCTGGCGTGCGCGGAAGCCTCGTTGCGCGAACGCAGTGAGATGTTGACCGGACGCCTAGAGCTGTCCGCCAGCCCAATGCCTGAGGTTTCCAGCATTCCGGGCGAAGGCGAGGTGCGCCTGCACGCCCTTACAGTGGATGGGGCATGGCCACGTCGTCGGGTGGGTGTGCCGGTGGAGATTAGAAGGGGCGACCGCGTCGAACAGACGCGAATGGTGTGGTTGTCCGTCCAGTGGTGGCAACAGGTGCCGGTATACGTGGTGGACGTGCGGTCGGGCACGCCCCTGAATGCGCTCGCGGTACGCATCGACGAGGTCGACATGGCGGGGAGTACGGAGCCAGCGGCAGCGCTGGATGCCCTGGGTGCGATGGACAACTGGAGGCTGCGGCGCACGGTCCGCGCCGGCGAGCCGGTGGTGCGATCGGACCTGATACTGCGACCCGCAGTGAGCCGGGAAGAAGCCGTTCGCCTCTCGCTGCGCCAGGGCCCCGTCGCGTTGACGGTTCCTGCAATAGCCAATGGGGAGGGGGAAATGGGGCAGTGGGTCCAGGTCCGCGCGGAGGGCGCGGAACGCTCGGTGCTGGCCAAGGTCGTGGCACGCGGCGAGGTGGCCATTGAACGGTAAACGACGCGGTAGACAGCTCGCAGCAGGGATGTCGGTGTTGCTCGGCGCCGTCATGCTGCCGGCAGCGGCGCAACAGAGCATGATCGATGCGGACACCTACCGGGGTATCGCCGCCGACCGCCGTGCCTACCGGACAGGCGACCTGCTGACGGTCAACGTACTGGAGGCGGCCCGGGCACGGTCTGGAGCCGCGACCGATGCGAGCTCCGACATACGCCTGAGCGCCGCGGCGTCCGCGAAGAATTACCAGGCGCAAGCGCAGGGGGCGCTGTCCGCCTCCAACAGCGGGGGTGCGGAAACCTCACGCGTCGGCGAACTGCGTACGCAGCTCTCCGTACGCGTCGCCGAGGTCCTTCCCGACGGCACGCTGGCCGTGGAAGGCGCACAGTCACTGGTCATCAACGGTGAGGACCAGCGCATCGTCCTTAGCGGCCTGGTCCGGCCTGACGACATCCAGTCCGACAACAGCGTCTGGTCGCACCGGCTGGCCAATGCGCGCGTCGAGTTCAGCGGAAGCGGCGTGGTCAGTAGTTCGCAACGGCAGAGCGTCGTCTATCGCGTGCTGAAATGGTTGAGGTTGCTATGACCCGCTTCGCATCGCTGCTCATCCTGCTGTTACTGCCAACGTGGGGCTGGGCCGCAAGCCAGGAGGTCAAGGTCCGCGACATCGCCCGCATCGCCGGCGTGCGCGACAACCCGCTGACCGGTTACGGCCTGGTGTTCGGCCTGTCTGGCTCAGGCGACTCGGCGCGCAATCGCGCCACGGTGCAATCCGTCGCCAACACGCTGCGCAATTTCGGTGTGCAGGTGGACCTGACGGACCTTTCGAGCCGCAATGTGGCGGCGGTATTGGTGACCGCCAAGCTGCCTGCATTCGCCGAGCCGGGACAGCAGCTCGACGTACAGGTCGCCTCCGCCGGCGATGCGCGCAGCCTTACTGGTGGCACGCTGATGCTGGCTCCATTGAGCGGACCGGACGGCAAGGTGTATGCCATCGCACAGGGCGCCATCTCGGTGGGGGGCTACCAGTTCGAAGCCATCACCGCGTCGGTGCAGAAGAACCACCCTACGGTCGGCTGGATTCCGTCCGGAGCGACCGTCGAGCGCGCCTCGTCGTTGGGCGTCGTCGGCGATGGGCGTTCGCTGCAGGTGCTGCTGAACGAACCGGACTTCACCACCGCCAATCACATCGCCGGCGCCATCAATGCCGCACTGCCGGGCTCCCTCGCGCGTGCCGAGCATGCGGGCAAGGTATCGGTCAGCTTCGATGCGCCTGTGACCGACACCGTCGCTCAGATTTCCCGGATCGAGAACGTGCTGGTCAGCCGCGAGCGGCGGGCGCGGGTGGTCATCAACGAACGTACCGGCACCGTCGTCGCAGGCGGCGACATCCGACTCGGCCAGGTCAGTATTTCCCATGGCGAGCTGCGGGTGGAGATTTCGACGCGATACAGCGTCTCACAGCCCGAAGGCTTCCTGTCTCGACCTGGTAACGGGGTACGCAGTGTCGTAGTGCCGGAAAGCACGATCGAGACGAACGAAGGCGTGGCACCCGTGGTGAGCGTCGCTGAGGGCGCGACAGTCGCCGACCTGATCTCATCGTTGCGCACGATCAAGTTGAGTACCCGGGATGTCATCGCCGTCCTGCAATCGATCAAGGCCGCCGGCGCGCTCGACGGCGAGTTGATCATCCAATGACCCGGAGCATGCATGTCTGACCTGACCGTGGATGCCGTCCGCATGGCACTCAACCTGAACCAGCTCAAAGCGGAAGTGACCGGCTGGAACATCGTCAATGCTTCTGCCACGGATGCACCGATGTTCGTGATCGACCAGAGCGCCACGGACGCGTTACTCGGCGCTGCGGCGAACGGGCCTTCGCACGCGACCCGCGACGCGCTGGCTTCGCCGAGCTCGCCCACCATGGCCGTGGTGCACGAGCAGTACATCGCCGAACGGCCATCGCTGGACCAGCTCGTCGCCGACTCCGTTTCGGCGGGCATGAACTATCAGGCGTTGACCGAGTCGCTGAGCCGACATTTTGGCCTGATGCGCCTGGCCATCAGCGGAAGGAGCGGGACATGAGTATCGATGCGATTCTGGAGGCCAGCCGGGCCGGGATGCAGAATGAACGTCTCCGGTTGGATCTGGCGAGTCGGCGCATTGCTGCCGCCAATCAGCCGATCGATCCCGCGTCCGCCGGCTCGGGCGCCACGTTCGCCCAGGCGCTCGGAGCGGATCTGGGAGCCGGCCTCGGCACGCGTTCGGTACTCGATCCCAAGCATCCGCTGGCCGACGCGCAGGGCCGCGTGCATTACCCCGCCGTCGATATGGTCCAGGAAATGACCACGCTGCTGACCGCCAGCCGCGGCTACGAAGCCAACGTCCGTTCGTTCAACGTCCTGCGCGGCATGCTGCTGCGTGCCATGGAAATCGGAGCCAAGTGATGACCATCGACGCCATTGCCGCGCTGGGCGCGGCCTCCATCACCGAGGCACATGCCTCTACGATCCCGCCGCCTCGCGCCGACTTCGGTGCCGCCATTGAACGCGGCCTGGCGTCTACCAACCTGGCTTTGCAGGCGGCCGATCAGAACGTGCGTCTGCTGGCCTCGGGGCAGGAGATCGCGACGCACGACGTGATGATCTCCCTGGAAGACGCGCGCATGCAGCTGATGCTGCTGTCGGAAGTACGCAACCGCGTGGTCGAGGCGTACCAGGAACTGTCGCGCATGCAACTCTAAGGAATGAAGGCCGTGTCTTCGATCAAGACGTTCTACCTCTCCCTGGCCCAGGGCGCCAGGCGCGGCTTGCTGGCAGGACTGATCCTGCTTGCACTGGGAACCGTGGTGGCCCTATGGTGGATCTTCTCGCCGCGCGAGTCCCTATTGTTCGGGAACCTTAAGGAAGTCGATGCCGCCGAGATCGCAGCGGCGTTGGAGGAGTGGAAGGTCCCGCACCACTTCACGGCTGACGGCACCGGAATCCTGGTCGACGAGCAGCAGATGCATGCCCTACGAATGCGCCTGGTGTCGGCCGGCGTACCTCGTGGTGGCCATGTCGGCTTCGAGCTGTTCGACGACAACGAATTCGGCGTCACTGAATTCGCCCAACGGATCAACTACCAGCGCGCACTGCAGGGCGAGATCGAGCGCACGATTGCCACCGTTCCAGGCGTGCAGAACGCCCGCGTGCACCTGTCCATCCGGCGCCCGGGCCTATTTCTGGCGGACGAGGCGCAGTCAAAGGCATCGGTCGCATTGACGCTTGTTCCGGGCGCCACGCTGGAGCGCAAGCAGGTGGCGGGGATCCGCAATCTCGTCGCTTCGGCGGTGGATGGCTTGCAGCCGGAGTCCGTGGTCGTGGTGGGTCCCTCCGGCATGCAGCTGATCGGCGGTAGCCTTGCGGAAAGCGTTGCCGAAGGTTCCGGTACGGCCGAAGAACTGGCCAGCGCACTGGAAGCGAAGATCGGCAAGGTGGTGGCGAAGGCGCTCAATGGCCAGCAGGCCGCGATCTCGGTAAACGTGGCGATGAACTTCGATCGCGTGCACACCACCAGCGAGCGCCTGCTGGGAAGCCCGGGCAAGGAACACGGCCTTCTGGTACGGAGCAATCGCAACGGCGATCGTGCCCCGGAAGGCGCGACCGCTCCGGCTTCGTTACTGAACGAGCAACTGGAGTACGCCCACGGCCGCGAACGCCAGGAAGTAACCCGCGCGACGGGCGCCATCGACCGCATCACTGTCGCCATCCTGTTGCCTGCCTCGGTTCCGGCCACACAACAGGCGCACCTGCGCCGCCTGGCTTCGGCGGCCGCAGGGTTGGACTTCGATCGCGGAGACAGCCTGGAACTTGCCGTGGCGACGCCGCTCGCTGCACCCACCGCACAACCGGGCGTCGAGTCCATACCCGCACCCGGCGCATCCCGCACGCCATCGCGAGCATTTGAGGAAATCCCTTTCATCCATCCGCTGTGGCTGCTCGCCGCATTGATGTCCGGTGCACTGGGCATGTGGCTGCTGCGCGGTACGCGCAAGGTGCCGCCGTTACAAGTGCTGAGCCACGAAGAAAGCGAGCAGGCGGCACGCAACATCCGCGCTTGGCTCGCAGGTGAAGTTCGATGAGCGAACTGGCGCTGCGCAAAGCCGCGCTGGTCGCGAGCCTGATGGATCGCGACCAGCGCAAGCGCCTGCTCGCCAGCGTGCCACGCGGCACGGCGCGGCATCTGCGTCTTGCGATCGCACACGTGGAGCGCCAAGGATGGGCGAGGCGCGATATGGTGGAGCAGGCATTAGGTCAGCCGCTGACCGCGATCCAGGGCGCTCCCGATTTCGGGCTGGATGAACTGGTGAAGCTTGCGGAGCACGTGGACGCGCGCACGTACGCGCGCGTGCTGGCGGCTGCGCCGCTGCGCGATCACGGCTTCCTGTTCTCGCTGCTGCCTGCCGGCTTCGCTGGCGGCGTGCAGGGGTACCTTGAAGAATTGCCCGTGATGCCGGAGCGCCTGCGGACTGCCACGCTTGCAGCGGCCCGCCAACAATTGCAGGCGGTGGCGGCATGACGCAGCCGCTCGTCCGACGACTGGATGCGAGCGGCCTGGACCTGCGTGCGTGGTCCGGCGACGAGCCGCGGCAGGAGATTCCCGCGCCGAGTGATGGGGCGCACGCGCAACAACGCTTGGCGGAGGCGCAGCGCCAACAACAGGATGAACTTGAGCGCCAGCGCGAGCGTGGTTACCAGGCCGGCATGGCGGAAGGGAAAGCCGCGGTGGAAAGGCGCGTGCAAGCTGAACTGGTCACGATGAAGAAGCGCCTTGAAGAAGATTGGGCCAAGGCACAGAAACATCTCGATGAAGAGCGGGCTGCGCTGCAAGCGCTCGCGGCGCGCTTGGAACAGGTGCTCGGTGAGGCGGACAGGGCTGCCGAGGAAGCGGCTGTACAAGCAGCATATGCCGCGCTGGTACGCGTGCTGGGAAATCGCGAAGCCGAGGGCGAGCTGATGCGCGACCTGTGCCAGCAGGCGCTGTCGGATGCCGGCGGAGAGACGCATGTGCTCTGGGTCTGCGACCAGGACCATGCCTTGGTGGGCAAACTAACGTCCGCCGAGCTGCGTACCGATCCTGCACTGAAGCGTGGGCAGGTACGTCTCCAATCCCGGCTGGGTCACTACGACACGGGTCTGGACGTGCGCCTTGAGCAGATCCGGCAGGCCTTCCTAGCAGGACTGGCCCTGCATCACACCAAGGCGGAAACATGAGCCTGGGCGAACGACTGCGCAGCGCGGTGCATGCCGCAGAAATGCACCAGCGGCATGGGCGCATCGTGGCGTTCGACGGCCTGGTCATCGAGGCCGAGGGCCCCGACGCCAGGCTTGGCGAGTTGTGCGAGATCGTCGGTAGCGAAGGCATGGCGCCCACCCGCGCGCAGGTCGTCGGCTTTCGCCGGGAGCACATGCTTCTGATGCCTTACGGCGCAGTGTCGGGCATTTCTCCGCGGAGCCTGATCCGTGCCTGTGGCCACACACTGGATGTGCCGGTGGGCAACGGCTTGCTCGGTCGCGTGGTGGACGCGTTCTGCCAACCGCTGGACGATGGGCCGACGCTGTCGTTGCCCGATCGCCAGGCGTTGCATGCCGCACCCTCCAATCCTTTGAGCCGGCGCGGCATCGACAAGGTCATGGAGACCGGTGTCCGGGCCATCGATACGCTTTTGACCCTGGGAGAGGGCCAGCGCGTAGGCGTGTTCTCCGGCAGCGGCGTGGGCAAAAGTACGTTGCTGGGCATGTTGGCGCGCCACGTGAGCGCCGACGTCACCGTGCTCGCACTGATCGGCGAGCGTGGTCGCGAAGTAGGCGACTTCATCCGCGAATCGCTCGGCGATGGCCTTCGCCGTTCTGTCGTGATGGCCGCCACCGCCGATCAACCGGCGCTGGTGCGCGTGCATGCGGTGCATGCCGCGCATGCGGTGGCCGAGTACTTCCGCGACCAGGGGAAGTCGGTGCTGTTGGTGGTCGATTCGATCACACGCTTCGCCATGGCGCAGCGCGAGATCGGTCTCGCCATCGGCGAACCGCCGACCTTCCGCGGCTATACACCCTCAGTGTTCGGCTGGTTGCCGCGCATAGCGGAACGTTGCGGCCGCTGGGCCCACGGTTCCATCACGGCGGTCTACAGCGTTCTGGTCGAGGGCGACGATATGAACGAACCCATCACCGATCACATGCGGGCGATTCTGGACGGCCACATCGTGCTGAGCCGCGAGCTAGCCGCACGCGGCCACCATCCCGCCGTCGACGTCCTGCACAGTGCGAGCCGCCTGCTGGATGCCTTGGCGACGCCGACGCAGGCAGCGTTGGCCTCCGAGGTACGCCGGCACCTGGCCACGTACGAGGGATCCCGCGACTTGGTCGAATTGGGTGCGCACCAGCGCGGCATCAACACCGCGCTCGATGCGGCGATCGATCTGAAACCCGGACTCGACACCGTGCTGCGCCAAGCATCACAGGACGCCTATTCCCGTGAAGAAGCGCTGGCCGCACTGCGTCGTGTACTGGACGTGTCGCATGGATAAGTCGGCCATGCGCCGCGCAGACGTCTTGTCGCGCTTGCGCCAGTTCGAGCAGGACAAGGCGCACGCGGCGATGTCGCGCACCGCACACGAGGCAGGCAGCGCGCATGAAATCCGCGATCTGCGTCGCGACGAAGCCGAAGCGGTGGGACGCTGGAAGGTGCCATCTGCGGACGGCGGTGCCATCGAATTAGCGATCTATACCCACGCCTTGGGCGTCGAAGCGTCGGCGATGACGCGATGGTCAGAAGCTGATGAGAACGCCAGCAAGGCAGACAAGGCACTGGACTTGGCGCGTGCTGACTACGGCCGCGCGTTGTTGGCCAGAGACGTGGTCGCCCGGCGCCAACAACGGGTGGCGGCCATGGCCGCCACCGAAGTGGAACATCGCGACGCTGACGCCGTGAGCGACATGTGGTTAGCCAGGAGGCAGCATGGATCCGATTGACTGTGGCGCGCCACTTCCATGGCATGGCCCCTCAGGCACGAACGGTGGCGTTGGCCCGCGCGATCCCTTGCGTGAAATGCGACAGAACGCCGGCGATTTCCGAGCCTGGGTGGAGGAGGCCGACGACGCAAGCCGCGAGGGCCAGACACCCCTGCCGCAAACCTTAGCGACGGTCGTCGGAGCGACCCAGGGAGCGGTCTCCGCGACCCTGTTCGACGACACGCAATTCGTGGGCACGGTCTATCCGTGGATGTTGCAGGCGCAGGCATACCTGTCGCAACTGGGTGTTCGCGAGGCGAGCGGCGGCCGGGCGGCTGCGATGGACGTCCGCGTCACCCAACAAGCGTCATCGCCGTATGCGGACGCGGAAGTAACCGCCATGCCGGCCGGCGGTTCCTCGCGCATCGCCTCTACGGATTCGCGATTCCCGCTTGCCACCGGCATCGCTGCTACGGTGCGCAGCGTGCACGGCACGCTCAGCGGGTTTGGTGCGCCGCCTGCGGATGCTGCGGGCAGTGCCTTTGCGGCGTCCTGGTCCGAACGCCTGCTCAGGCGGACGGTCGATGCGGACGGCAACACCACTTGGTGGCTGCGCGACTACGGCATGGACGCTGCCGCACAGGAAGACCTTACCCGCTCCCTGCTGTCCCAGCCGCTGCACCAGAGACCCCACCGCATCGTCATCAACGGCGTCGAAGTCTGGCGCGCCCCTCATTCCCTGCCGGAGTCCTGAGCATGGCCATCGATGCCATCGGATCCATCGTCAACAACGGAAGCGCAAGCACCGAAGGACGCAACACCATCGACCAGGAGGGCTTCATCAAACTCTTCCTTGCCCAGTTGCAGTTCCAGGATCCCCTGGAGCCGGTGGACAACCGCGAATTCCTCGCGCAGTTAGCGCAGTTCAGTAATCTGGAACAGTCGCGGCAACTGAGCATGAACTCGGAGGCGCTGTTGACGATGACGTCCGCCAGCCAAGCGCTGAGCCTGCTGAACCGCAAGGTTGAAGTTTCCCAGGCAGGGGGCACCGGCGTCTCAGGCACCGTCACCGCGATCCAGTTCACGCCGTCCGGGCCCGACCTGACCGTCGACGTCAACGGCAGCGTCCTCACTGGCATCCGTCTTCCCCAAGTCAGCCTCGTCCGTCCCTAGGAGCTAACGCATGTTTCAAGCGCTCTTCAACAGCCTGTCCGGACTCTTCAGCTTCTCGCGCAGCCTGGACACGGTCAGCAACAACGTGGCGAACATGAACACGCCGGGTTTTCGCGGCAGCGACTCGTTCTTCGAGAATATCGCCGGTGAGCACGGTGCCCGCATCACGGGCCAGGGCATGCGCACCGGTGCCGGAGACTTGCGCCAGACCGGCAACTCCACGGACGTTGCCGTGGAGGGATCCGGCTTCTTCGTCCTGCGCGATGCCAACGGGTCCCTGCACTACACCCGTGCCGGCCAGTTCATCTTCGACGAGCAGGGCGTCCTGATCGACAGCGTTAGCCGCTTCCAGGTCATGGGGATCGACCAGCACGGCAATCTCGCGCCCATCTCGCTGGAGGGCCAGCGCACGCTGCCGGCTCAGGCCACCACCCGAGTAACGTTCAGCGGAAACCTGCAACCGAGTGGTGACTCTCACGAAGTGACCGTCGCCAACATCTATACGGCGGCAGGCGCGAGCCAGTCATTGAAGATCAAATTCACCAAGAATCCGGATGCCACGCTGCCCCGCAGCTTCCTGGTCACCATCACCGATGCCAACGGCGCCCAAGTAGCGAGTGGTGAGCTGCGCTTTAGTACATCCGGTACCTTGGAGCCAGGCTATAACACCCTGACCGCGCAGTTGACCGTGGAAGGCGGTACGCAGGAGGTCACTTTCGACTTCGGTACACCAGGTGCGTTTCAAGGAACCACACACCTTCAGGGAATAAGCAATAACGTCAGCGGGACAGTCGCCGATGGTCGTCCGATCCTCGGCATCACTACGTTGTCCTTCGATGACAAAGGCGTGCTGCAGCTGACTTACAGCGCCAATGAGAAGCGCCAGGGTGCGCGACTGGCGCTTGCCTCGTTCTATAGTGAGAGCCTGCTGGAACTACGTTCCGGCCGATTGATCTCAGATGCCGATGCACAGCGCAGCGGACTGGGACGAGCAGGAGAAGGCGTATTTGGACGCGTCCAGGGCGGGAGCTTGGAGATGTCCAACATCGACCTGACTCAAGAGTTCGCCGACATGCTGATCATCCAGCGCGGCTACCAGGCCAGCTCGCGCGTGATGACGGTCAGCAACGAGATGATCGAGCAGCTCTACAACAGTACGCGTGGTGGCTGACATGGAAGTACGCCGTATCGGCTGGCAGGGAGCCTCGCGGGCACGCTGGCTGCGCGAGCGCATGGAACAGCGCCTCACGTACTGGTGGCATGGCTGGTTCACTGGTGACGATAGGCTGCTAGAACTGCGGCTGCACGCGATATCGCTCCCGCCAGCGCAGGTGGCCGGGCTGGAATGGCATTCGCTGAGCCACGAAGGTCAGCACTTGATGCTGGGAGCACCTCTTGGCGCCGCCCATGCATTCGCAACCCGTGCGTTGCATGTCCCCGAGAGCGAAGCCAACACGCTGACAGGCGACGTGGCGGCGGCCTGCCGCGACGATCTGATCGCCTCGTTATGGGGCGAGGGACCGCACGCGCCACTGGTTTGCGGTGAACCACCCGCGCCCTGGCAACTTGAGCCCCGTCACGGTGGCCTGCTTTTCCAGTTGCAGGGCTTGTCCGCCAGTATCTGGGTATGGGCGAACCGGGCATGGTGCGATGCACATGGTCCGGAACCCGCCGTTCGCGCGCCCAGCCCGCTATCGGACCGGCGCTCGGCACTTGGGAAAAGCCAGTTGCGCTTGTCGGCACACATCGACCTGGGTCAGATCGCGCTTGCCGATTCACTCGAATGGTCGGTGGGAGAAGTGCTGCTGACCGACATCCCACGCCGCGCGCGCGTGGAACTGTCCACCAACAAGATGCATGTGACCAGTGGCGTGCTCGGCCAGACCGGGGACAACCGGCACATCACCCTGGCGTAAAGCTATCCGCTACCTCGTGGCATAGAAGAAGAAACCATCATGAGCACTGAAGTCGTTGGAAATGGAAAGGACGTGAGCCTGGTCGGGCACGTGAAGATCTCGTTGGTCGCGGAGATCGGTCACGCCGAACTGACTGTGGAAGAGCTGTTCGCCTTGAGGAAGGGCGATAACGTGAAGCTGGAGGAGGGCAGCGACGCTATCGTGACGTTGCTGCTCAACGGCAAGGCGGTAGCGCAAGGCGAACTGGTCTGCGTTGACGACAAACTCGGTATCCGCATCACCGAACTTGCATGAGCAGTCAGGCTGGCGCACAGACCCCGATTCCCTATCGCGCTGAACCTGCGGTCAGCGGTGGCGAGCTGACGGGCGTACTGACCGCCACGATCCTGTTGCTTGCCGCGTTCCTGGCGCTGGCACTGTACGCTAGGAAGCGCAGCTGGCTTCGCAAGCTGGCGCCTTTGGCTGCAGCCGGTCAGACCGGCAAGCGTTGGCGACTAGACGTGCAGGCACAGCGCATCAGCCGTCTGACGACGGTATACAGAATCGAAGATGGCACGAACGCTTGGCTGGTCGTGGAGTCGACGGGGCAGGTGTCGGTATCAGCCCTCACGAACCAGCCAGCGAGCGGGGAGGGCGTCGATGCAACGCCGTGAACTTCGCCTAGGCGTCGTGGTGCTTGCGTTGGCACTACTGACAGTGTCTGAGTTCGCCTTGGCGGCGGATCCGGCCACGGAAGCCTTGGCCGCCGCCAGCGGCCAGGATTTCGCGCCCGCGCTGCGGACCTTTGTCATCCTGAGCCTCCTGTCCTTCATTCCAGTGCTGCTGATCGGCATGACGTCGTTCACCCGCATCATCGTGGTGCTCGCCTTGCTGAGGCATGCCTTGGGCATTCCGCAGACCCCGCCAAACAGCGTACTAATCACACTTGCGCTGTTCCTAACCCTGTTCTCGATGGGGCCAGTGCTTGGCAACGTGCATCAGCAGTCGTTGGCGCCGTACATGGCCGAACAGATATCTGCCACCGAGGCGGTCGTGAGGGCCAAGGATCCGATCCGCGACTTCATGATACGCCAGACACGCGAGAGCGATCTGCTCGCCGTCGTCGAGATGGCGCGTGAGCCTGCTCCCAGGCGGATCGAAGACATCAAATTCACACACCTGGCCGCGGCCTTCCTGCTCAGCGAGCTGAAGACCGCCTTCCAGATCGGTTTCGTGATCTTCCTGCCGTTCTTGCTGATCGACCTGGTTGTATCGGCAGTGCTGATGGCCCTGGGCATGATCATGCTGCCGCCCACCACGATCAGCCTACCGCTCAAGTTGCTCCTGTTCATCCTGATCGACGGCTGGGTGCTTGTGTCGCGGACATTGCTGGGCAGCTTCTGGTCCTAGAGCCCATGGCGATCGAGGATGCCGAGCAGGAACTTTGGCGCCGCTACCAAGAAGATGAGGATACCGCTGCCCGCGACTACCTTTTCCTCAAGTATGCGACGTGGGCTCGACGTGTTGCGGGTGGCGTCATGAGCAGGGTGCCCTCTCACGGCATGGAGTGGGCAGATCATGTGCAGAACGCCCAGATGGGATTGCTGGAAGCCATGTCGAGATTCGACAGCCGGCGCGGCATAGCCTTCATAGGCTTTGCGAAGCCGCGCGTACGCGGCGCTGTGTTCAACGGGATCCGGTCCTACGTGCGATCGCCACACGGGCGGCCAGACGATACCGGAGCGAGCGACCGGCTGCGTTCGCTTTGGGAAGACGAGCAGGATCCGCTGGACGGCTTCATCGATGCGGTAGTTGGGCTGAGCCTAGGCTACCTCCTGGGGGGAGGAGGCGAGCACGATAACGTCGATAGCCTGAAGATCGATCAGCTGCTGGGTGATGCATTGCTGGATCTGCCAGCTCGGCAGCGGAAGATCGTCATCGCACACTATTTTCATCACGTGCAGTTCCAGCAGATCGCCGAAGATCTCCAAGTCACAAAAGGGAGGGTATCCCAGCTGCACAAGGCCGCGCTCATGGAGCTACGGGCCGCACTTGAACGCAGGAAGGCCAACAGAGACAACTTCTTCTGACGAAGTGGAACTGACCTCGACCCAGTGCTACGACGATGGATTAGGGATGTTTATCGGGGGAAGGGGAGGGCAGCTTCCGACCCGAAACGGACATCTTCTGCCGTACCATGCCCGGGTGTCGATCGACGCGCGGGAGACATGGATTCCCTGCTGCCCCATGACTTGTGCACCGCGCGTTTCATTGGCGCGTAACGCTGGACGTGTGCGAGATGTGGGAGGCTACGTGCTGCAGTATCGGCCAAGCCTTGAACTGACCTCGCGCTCGCGATGAACTCCACCTCCCATCGGACCGAACATGCGCCTGCTAGCCGGATGCGAACTGACAGTCGAATCCAACGAGGACTGCGCGGTGGTCGCAATGTTGCGACCGCGCAGTGGCGAAGCGCAATGGCTGATCAGCGAAACCTATACATTCGACCCCCACGTTCGCCCGACCGAGTTCGTCGATGTATTCGGCAACCTGTGCCAGCGTTTCGTGGTCCGGCGTGGACGCATGCGAATCCGGGCAGAGCTTGAGGTCGAGACCGAGCGGGATATCGTCATTGCGCCGTGGGTCGCGCCGACACCGGCCGCTTTCCTGCCCGATCACGCGTTGCAGTACCTGCTGCCGAGTCGCTACTGCCCGAGTGATCGTACGTTCGACCAGGCGCAGGCCATCGTGGCTGCGGCGGCCCCCCGCAGTGGGCAAGTGGGGGCAATCGTGGAATGGATCCGCACCCATATCGCGTACCGGTACGGGGTTAGCGACGCCACCACGGATGCACTCGGCACTATGGAATCACGTGCAGGAGTCTGCCGCGACTACGCACATGTCGGAATCACGCTATGCAGGAGCCTGCGCATTCCTGCGCGGATGGTGGTTGGATATCTGCACGGACTGGAACCGATGGATCTGCATGCCTGGTTCGAGGCTTACCTGGATGGCCGCTGGTACACCTTCGACCCGACGCAGTCCGCACCCCGTGGTGGTCGGATCGTGGTCGCTTACGGTCGCGATGCTGCCGATGTGGCTTTTCTGACCAATTACGGCTGGTTGCAGACTCTGGAAATGCAGGTATGGGTAGGCGAGCGAACTAGCGAAGTGCCACTTTCATTCACTGGCGGAGGCATATAGCAGTCGAGCAGCCGCCAAACCGGCATTGCT
Source organism: Pseudoxanthomonas sp. PXM03 (assembly GCF_014852005.1). Lineage (GTDB taxonomy): Bacteria > Pseudomonadota > Gammaproteobacteria > Xanthomonadales > Xanthomonadaceae > Pseudoxanthomonas_A. Next base: position 59,738 of record NZ_JACVAU010000003.1, read on the forward strand.
CTTTCTGTCGAAGCAGAGTCCGTGTCCGCTTCTGGCCGAAGGCGGGACCCCTGGTTTCGATGTCAGCTGTCGTTCGCAACCATGTCTTCCCGGCGCTTTGATTAGCAGTTTATGTAAGGCATGGCTATGGAGCAGGCTCGGTGCCTGCTGGGGGGGGGGGCTTGAGTTGAGGAGCCGCGAGCGATCTCCGATCGGGAGTCGGCTAGCTGCGGGCTGCAAGAACAGGTGATAGACTGATGTTCTTGATAATCATTCGCATTAAAAGCCCTCATGTACCCCCCACGATTTACGCGTGGCCTCCTGGCCACAGCCCTGTCCTTGGCCATTTTCCAGGCTCATGCCCAGGCTTCCCCTGACGCCGCACCTGCCAACCCTGATGTGACCGAACTGGATTCGGTCCAAGTCCTGGGCCGGGCCCAAACTCTGTACAAGGCCGACGATGCCGCGGTCGGTACCCGTACGGATACGCCCTTGGCTCTGGTGCCGCAGTCGGTACAGGTCATGCCCCGCGAACTGATCGATGACCAGGCCGCACGCCAGGTCACCGACCTTTACCGGAGCATCAGCGGCATCAGCTTCTTCAGCTATGCCGGCGTGACCTTGCGTGGATTCCGCCAGGAGAACGTGCTGTACGACGGGCTGCGTGGCGATCCCTATGCAGGCTTCTCCGTCCCGCAATTGTTCAACATCGAACGGGTCGAAGTACTCAAAGGTCCGGCAGGTGCGCTGTATGGCGGCGGCGATGCCGGCGGTGTCATCAATTACGTTACCCGCAAGCCGCAAGCCAAGATGCAGCGCCGGGCCGAAATCCAATTCGGCAACGAGGATTTTGTTGCCGGTTCGATCGAGGCGACCGGTCCGCTCACCCCGTCCGGAAGCGTGCGTTATCGCCTGGGAGCCTACGGCGATGGCGAGGAGGGCGTTCGCTGGAATGCAGACAGCCAGAGCGTGATCGGTGATGCCTCGATCGCCATGGACATCGGCGAGACCGGCGAGCTGACGGTGCAGTACACCGACATCACCCAGAACCTGGGGGGCAACCGGCTCCGCGGCGTGCCGGTGAACGACAACGGCGAATTCCTCACGAACCGTCGCTGGAACCACAACGAAGCCACCGACTTCCTCGACATGAATGCCAAGGTACTGCTCGCGCAGTATCGCTTCTCGCCGGCGCAAGCATGGGACGTCGACTTTGCTGCGCGATGGTTCGAGAACAGCGAGCATCAGATCTACCACGAGCCGATGGGCTTGATCGACCGTGACGGCGATGGAACCGCGGAATGGATGACGCGCCAGCTGCGCAACCAGTACCGGGACAACGACGCCACTGCGGTCAACGGCAATGCCGTCTGGCGCTTCAGGACGGGGGCGGTGGAACACAAGCTGCTGTTCGGCGCCGACTACTACCACGTGGATTCGGATTTCACGGCACAGACGGCCAATAGCGCGGACCTGGTTCGCAATGCAGGACCGGTTCCCGGCATCGACCTGTTCAATCCGGTATACGGGGTCACCTCCTACCGCGACTACAACCTCGCCGCCCTTCCGTGGCGCGACACCAGCACCCGCGGCATTCGCTACGGCGGTTACATCCAAGACGAGCTGACCCTGACACCGCGCTGGTATGTACTGGCCGGCTTGCGCTGGGACGGCTTTGAGGATGAGGACCTGATCGGTAGAACCCGCGTGGACGGTCACGACCTCAGCTGGCGCCTGGGCAGTACCTTCGTGCTGCGTGATGGACTGAATGCGTATACCAGCGTGGCCAGCGGCTTCGTGCCGCAGGCGACCGGCAACCAGAACCCCGCGGCAGGGGGCCCTTTCGATGCCGAGCAAAGCAAGCAATGGGAAGTGGGTCTGAAGACTCTGCTGGCCGATGGCCGCCTCACGCTCAATACGGCGCTCTACCGGATCGAGCGCAGCAACATCCTGCAAGCCACGGGCGAAGTCGTGGACGGCACCAACCAGCTGGCGGCACTGGGCCTGGTACGCAGCGAAGGCCTGGAAGTCGATCTGCTCGCAGACGTGACCGACCGTTGGGTCGTCAACATCGCATACGCCTACAACGACGCCCGCGTAATCGATGCCGGCAGCAACGGCATCACCAATGCGTCAGGCGATCGCTTCGCCAACGCACCGCGCAACAAGTTGGGCCTGTGGACCCGCTACGACATTCCCTCCATCGCATCCGCCATCGGTTTCGGAGCGGACTACACGGACGAGCGCATCAGCCTGGAGGGGCAGCGGGTCAAGCCGTACACGATCTTCGACCTGAGCTGGCAGACGCAATGGCGGGACTGGAAGTTCCAGGCCAACATCAAGAACCTCTTCGACAAGGTCTATGCGGCCAGCGGCTTCATCGAACGCAACGGTCATTTCCCCGGCGAACCGCGACGGCTCTACCTGCAGGCGGCCTATACGTTCTGACGTCATGCGCCAGCCACCGTCAGCGATCTCATCTTCTTCCGTGCCGACCCAGCCCCACAGAGCGGGCGGAAGGCGCCGTTGGTTCGATCTGCACAGTTGGATCGGACTCAAGCTGTGCCTGTTCATGGGCTTTATCTGCCTGACCGGCACCCTGGCGGTGTTTGCGCAGGAAATCGATTGGCTGCTGCACGCGGAAATGCGCGTCACTCCCGGCGAGCAGCGCGCCAGCTGGGGTCAGATGGTCGATGCGGTGCAGCGGGCCCATCCTGACTGGTCGCTTCAGGGCTTGGCTGCACCGCATGCATCGCGCTTCGCCGCCAAGGCCCAGGTGCGTACGAACGATGGAAGGCTGCGGTTTGTCTGGGTCGACCCGTACACCGGCAAGGTGACGGGGGATACCCATTGGTTCAATGCCCACCGTTTCCTGCGCAACACGCATCGCCACCTCATGCTGCCCGTCAAGTACGGCGTACCGCTGGTGGCAGCGCTGTCGATCCCCTTGCTGCTGTCCCTTGTCAGCAGCCTCTTCATCTACAAGCGTTGGTGGCGCGGATTCTTCAGTTGGCCGCGCGGTGACCGGCCACGCCGTCTTTGGGGCGACATCCATCGGTTGCTCGGTGTCTGGAGCCTGTGGTTCGTGGCGCTGATTGCGGTGACCGGCGGGTGGTATCTGGTCGAATCACTGGGCGGCAAGGCCACGCCTCCACCGAAGATCTCGCTGCCCGGGGACGGCAAGGGCGAGAAGGCGGCACCTGCCGATCCTGTGGCCATCGACCGCGCTGTCGCGGAGTTGGCGAAGCGCTGGCCTGAGCTGAGTGTGGCAGGAGTGCAACCCACTGCGGCTGGCCAGGGCATCCTCATCGACGGACAAGCGCAGGCATGGCTCGTGCGTGATCGAGCCAATGTCGCTGGCTTCGATCTGCGCGATGGTCGTCTGCTCGAGCTCCAGGATGGCCGCGAGATGAGCGTCCATCAGCGCATCGCCGAGATGGCCGATCCGCTGCACTTTGGCTCATTCGGTGGATGGCAGGTGCGGCTGCTGTGGCTCCTGTTCGGCGCTGCGCTCACGGCGCTCAGCTTCACGGGCGTGTACCTGTATGGCCTGCGAGTGGCCGACACACTGCGCTCGGCCCGCAAGCGGGGGCGTCATGAGTCGACCTGACCCCGGTCCTTGGAGACTGGCCTGGCGCAACATGGGACGATGGCGATGGCTATGGCTGGTGCTGCTGATTCTCTGGCTGGCACTGATTCCGTTGGAAGTGATGAAGTAGTGGTTCCTTGCTGATCCATCGTCGCAAGTGCCCGCTTTCGACCTTGGGTTCAACCGATCGACGCAACAGCTTGTCGATATCGCTTTGCCGATGTTTCGTAGCCTTGCGTGGCCGTTCATTGAGTCGGCGCGCCACAGCATCGAGCTTGGCCTGTGAGACGTTGGCCATGCTGATGCCCGTGGGGAAGTACTGGCGTAGCAGATCGTCGGTGTTCTCGTTCGTGCGGCACTGCCAAGGATGATGCGGATCGCCGAGGTAGACACGGATATCCGTGACCAGAGTGAAGCGGCGGTGCATCGCCATCTCCGCGCTCAGATCCCAGGTCAGCGAGCGGTAGAGTTCCTTCGGCAGGCGACGAGCATTCTTGTGCAGTGCGTGAGCACCGTCTCGGTGTCTTTGCCTGCCACCTTCACCAGCATCAGGTAGCGGGTTTGCCGCTCCAACAGCGTGGCGGCCTGACTGTTGTGATCACCGAACAGCAGGTCGCCCACTCAATGCCCCCGCACAGCCCGATCTTCGGTACTGGCCGGACGCTCGCTGATCGAGAAGGCAGGTTTTCTCAAGCGAATAATCCTTGGCGTGCTCTTTCAACGAATCTATGGCCGCTAGACTGCCGGTGCCGCGTTGGAACTGAAGGCGAGCCAATAGACTGCAGGCCCTTCCCAATCAGCCCCAACGACAGGAACGCCATGATCAGACGGCGCCGGATAGGTGAAGTCATCCTGCTAACGCTCGCAGTACTGAGCGTGAGTGGTCTCACCAGCTACGCAAACGCAGCGAACTCTGCAAAGCGTCTCGCTGGAGTGGCATTTGCTAGTTTTGCGCCGTTGAATACCGACATATTCATCGCCAATGGAGACGGCAGCAATGCGATCGCTTTGGCGGAAGATCCCGCACTGGACTCAAATGCATCGTTCTCCCCAGATGGTCGCTGGATTGTTTTCACTTCAACCAGAAGTGGCTCATCCGATATCTACAGAATGCGTCCTGATGGCTCTCGACTTGAGCGACTTACGGATGACCTCTCATTTGACGACCAGGCAGCCGTCTCGCCTGACGGGAAAACGCTCGCCTTCGTCTCGACTCGCAATGGTCAGGCAGACATTTGGATATTGGACCTAAAGACCAAAGCGACGCGGATTTTGACCCACGATCCCGCGGGTGACTTTCGACCGACATGGTCGCCAGATGGAAAATGGATTGCCTTCTCGTCTGATCGTGATTCAAGAAAGCCAAAGATGAGCTTCGTGACCCTGCACTCGACCGAGCTCTATGTCGTTCGTGTGGACGGCTCCCAGTTGCGACGGGTGACGTCGACAGCGGCATTCGCGGGAAGTCCATCGTGGTCTCCTGACGGCAAATCGCTGCTGTTCTATGAGGCAGACCTCGACAACGTGCAGAAGATTACGAGTCCACGCCGCTTACGGGGGACGACTCAAATCGTTGGGATAGATCTGGAAAGCGGGGAGCGCACGGTCTTTAGTAGCGGCGACGGCGAGAAGTGGTCCCCGCGATGGCTGTCGAACGAAAAAATAGGCTTCGCAAGCGGCGGCCCGAACGGCGGCATCGAGTTTGTTGACGGCGGCAAGCCAATCAATGGCGCGCGCGGCGAGATGCGAAACGTTGATTGGTCGTCGGACGAGAAGCGAGTGGTGTTCCAGCGCGAAGTGGAAACGCAGTGGCCACCCACGCAGACGTGGCCGAGCCGCGATGCACGGTTTCCCCTGCTCAGGACTGGAATCTTTCCGTCCTTCTCCCCGAGCGGAGATCGATTTGTCGTCAACGACAGGACGGCGGGCGCCCTGCACAACCGCATCCTGGTGATGAATGCAGACGGAACCCAGGCCGCGACCCTGTACCAAGAAGACAAAAGAAGTGCGTTGGCGCCTGTCTGGTCTCCCGGCGGCACCCGTGTCGCATTCGGTCTGGGAGGCTTCTTCCAGGCTACGACGGGGCCGTCAACCGCGGACATAGCCGTAGTTGGGATGGATGGTACCGGGCTGAGGGTGCTGACTGACGGCACAGGCAACTACGGATTCCCAAGCTGGTCACCGGATGAGAGTCGCTTGGTCTACAGAGCCGCTGGCAAGGATGCCAATGGTCTGTGGATCGTTGACGTGGAGACGGGTGAGCGATCAGAGCTGATTCGTAGCGGGGGGCATGAGAACTTTCCCGCATGGTCTCCCAAAGGCGACAGGATCTCCTTCACCAGCGACCAGGATGGCGACTACGAGATCTACAGCATCAAGCCTGATGGGACCGATCTGCGCCGACTTACGAATGCGCCTGGCAACGACGCACACAATGCATGGTCGCCGGATGGTGAATGGATCGTTTTCACCAGTTCAAGAGCGGGTTTCAAGGATGAGGCAGTCCTGCATCCGCACAACCCGCAACCGTATGGGGATCTTTACGTGATGCGGGGTGATGGCACTGAGACCACGCAACTTACCGACAACCAGTTTGAGGAAGGAACCCCGGCGTGGATGCCGCCCCCCTCCTTACAATCCCCTTCCACTCCTGCTGGTCACTGAAGATCGGAAGCGGACGTCATCGCTTCGCTAGCAGAGACGCGCCACCACGGATGGCAGGTCGCTCTGGCTGGTTCTTGCCTTCGCGTTGTGGATTGGCTTTCAGTCGCGTGAGGATGGCGGGCTTCATGGAGCCGCGGGGCTAGCCATGTTCGTAGCCCGTCGAGTGGCCGGCGGTCGGTTGCACAGCTAGACTTGATTGAGTTCCAACGCTGGGGTTTGATCGAGATGCAACCGATCGCAATGTCGGATGTGTTGATTGTGGAAGACGACATCCATGCCGGTCACCGCCTGCAACGCCTGGTGGCAGGTCTGGCCAGCGAGGCGCGGATCGACGTGGTCGATACGCTCGACGCGGCGCGATCGCGACTGCAGGCGCATCCCTATACTCTGGCGCTCGTCGACATGTACCTGCCCGATGGCGACGGCAATGGTTTGATCGCGTGGATGCGATCCCACGCTGCCGAGGCTGCCGCGGTGATCGTCTCGTCGTTCGCGGAAGAGGAAAGCGTGTTGACGGCCTTGCGCAGCGGCGCTGTCGGCTACCTGTTGAAGGAACGCGACGACGAGGAGCTGGTGGTGTCGCTGAAGAGTCTGCAACGCGGCGGAGCTCCCATCGATCCTTCCATCGCGCGCCGCATCCTGGCGCTGCTGCCTGTCGGCGCCGATCCGGCGCTGCGGTCCTCGCCCGTACCGCCGCTGTCGCAGCGCGAGCTGGAGATCGTGCAGCTGGTGGCGCAGGGGTTCACCAATCGCGAGATCGCCGAGTTGGTCTCGCTGTCGCGGCTGACCATCGAAAGCCACGTCAAGAACATCTATCGCAAGCTGGCCGTCGGGTCACGGACCGAGGCGGTTTACGAGGCGCGGGCACGGGGCCTGCTGAAGTGAGGCGCATCGTCCGGTGCCTGGTCGTCCTGCTGGCGATGCTTGCCGTGCTGCCCGTGCAGGCGCAGCACGTGACGCGGATCGAGCAGGCGGATGCCGTGCGGTCGGACTGGTCGGCGCAGGCGCCCCCGCGGCAGGGCTGGGTACCGGTCGGACTGCGCGACCTGTGGGAGAAGCGCTGGCCCGGCCATGATGGCGTGGTGTGGTACCGCGTCCGCTGGCAGCAGGCGGATGCATCGCAGCCGGTCGGGCTGTTGCTCGACTACACCTGCCTGGCGGCCGCGGTCTCCCTCAATGGCCAGCCGATCGACCGGGACGCCTCACTGGTGGAGCCGCTGTCACGCAAGTGGCATGTGCCGCGTTACTACACGGTGCCGCCGGCGCTCCTGCGCGAAGGGCAGAACGAATTGCTCGTGCGGGTTTCCGGCCTGGCCGCCTATCAGCCTGCGTTCGGTACCGTCAGCGTGGGCGATCCCATCGTGTTGCGCGGCCAGTACGAGCGGGAGCGTTTTGCACGTCGTGACATGCAGATATTCGACGCCGCCGTGGGATTGGTACTGGCGGCGATGATCGGCATCTTCTGGCTGCTACGCCCGCAGGACACGCTGTATGGCTGGTATGCGTTGAGCGCAGTCTTTGGCAGGCTGTACGACTGGAACTTCATCGCCGGCAGTCCTTGGCCGTTCCGCACCACGGACGGATGGCAGGCTTTCATCGCGGCGGTCTTCGTGGCCTCCGCCGCCACCCATACGATCTTCCTGCTGCGGTTCTCGGAGCGACGATGGCCGCGCTTCGAGCGGGCGCTGCTGGCGCTGGCCGGTGCGGGCATGGTGCTGGGGTTGTCGTTTCCGCACTGGATGGGGCCACTGCGCAATCTGTACGTGACCCCCGCCATCCTGTTCCTGTACGTCGTCAGCGCGGTCTTCGTCGTCTTCGCGCTGCGCAGCGATCGCCGCGATTACAAGGTGCTTGCGGCCTGCATCAGCGTCCCGTTGCTGGTGTCGCTGCACGACCTCGGTGTGTACATGGGCTGGTACGGCGGCGTGAGCTACCTGGGGTCGTTCACCTCGCCGGTGATGCTGTTGGGCATGGGGTTCGTGCTGGCCTATCGCTTCGCGCAGACCATGGAGCGGGTGGAGGGCTTCAACGCCGAACTCCAACGCGAAGTACAGGCCGCCACCGTGACCCTGGCCGACACACTCAACCAGCAGCACGCGCTGGCACTGGCGCACAGCCGTGCAGGGGAGCGCCTGCAGCTGGTGCGCGACCTGCACGATGGCTTCGGCGGCACGCTGGTGGGGGCGATCACCCGCCTGCAGCATGCGCCGGACGAAACCTTGAAGGAGGAGGTGGTGGATCTGCTGAAGGACATGCGCGACGACCTGCGGTTGGTGATCGATACCACCGCGCAGGAGCAGGCCGACCTGGCCACGCTGATCGCCCCGCTGCGCCATCGCGCCAGCCGCCTGTTGGAAGCGGCGGACATCGATGCGCATTGGCGGGTGGAAGGTCTGGAGGGTCTGCAACTGGGGCCCGGCCGCAGCCTGGACCTGCTGCGCCTGCTGCAGGAGGCATTGACGAATGTGTTCAAGCACAGTCGCGCGGCGCGGGTCGACGTCCATCTGCGCCGTGCCGGTGATCGCCTTGAGCTGCGCGTGCGTGACGATGGCGTCGGCCTTGCCGGGGCGGCACCCGCGGCCGGACAGGCCCGGGCCGCAGGTGCCGGCTTGGCGAGCATGCGCCACCGCGCCCAGCGACTCGGGGCGGAGCTGCGCATCGCGGGCACTTCCGATGGAAAAGGCACTGCGCTGGAACTGGATCTGCCATTGGCTGCGTGAGCGCGGCCTCGAGGGCGGATCGGGAGTGCTTTACCTGATTTCAGGGATACCCGGGGCGGGATGCGGCACCTACCGTGTGCGCCATCGTCGTCGGCGGGTGGCCGCGTCATGGGCGCGGCGGCCGGCGGCATGCCACAGGGGGCATCGCCATGCGTAGATATCGCCGCAACATCAATACTGTCCGTCATTTCATGCTGACGCTGGCTGCGGGTGGCGGCCTGCTTTTGTCAACGACGTCGGCCGAAGCGCAGGTGGTGGGTGGTACCGCACCCACGCAGCCGTGCAGCCAGAACCCCACCACCGGCGGCATGGCGTGCATGCCGGGCAGTACGGTGGGCGCGAATGGCAGCAACGGCCCGGCTCCTCCAGGCTGGACGGCCGGGGCTGGCGGGCCGGGTACCGAAACCGGCAACGTTGCAATAGGCCAAGACAGCAGTGCAGGCAATGGCGGTCAGGGTGGGATCGCCACTGCCGGAGGCATCGCCGGCACGGGTGGCGCGGGCGGCGCAGCGAACCTCGCGCTTGGCGCGAACAGCAGCGCAGGCAATGGCGGTGCGGGAGGAACTGGTAGCGCAGGTGGCACCGGCGGCGCTGGCGGGACAGGTGGCAACAACAACATCGCCATCGGCAATGGCAGTAGCGCCGGCTCGGGTGGACGGGGCCAGGATGGGTGTTGTGGTTTCCCGGGCTCTTCGGGTTCCAGCGGCACCAACAACAACATCGCGCTTGGTACCGGTGCGTCGGCCAACGGGGGTGGATCGGTCGCGCTGGGCTACAACAGCAGTGATCAGGGTCGCGCGAACGTGGTCTCGGTCGGTTCTTCAGGCCAACAGCGTCAAGTCACCAATGTCGCGGCGGGTACCGCCACCACTGATGCGGTCAACGTTGGTCAGTTGAATGCGGTGGCGAACACGGCCAATTCGGCACTGGACGCAGCAAGCGATGCACAGGCGACCGCCGACATGGCACTTTCCACGGCGGACACGGCCCAGGCGACGGCCGATGCAGCATTGGACGCGGCAGGTAACGCGGTGGTCACGGCGAACGCCTATACGGACACCCGCGAAGCTGCGGTGCGCAGCGACATGGCGGTGGGCGACGCGGCGACACTTGCGACAGCCAATAGCTACACCGACACCCGCGAAGCTGCGGTGCGCAACGACGTGGCCGCGGGCGACGCGGCCACGCTGGCGACGGCAAACCATTACACCGACGCCCGGGAGTCCGCGATGCGCAGCGACATGGCGGCGGGCGATGTGGCCATGCTGGCGACCGCGAACGGCTATACCGATACCCGAGAAGCCGCCGTGCGCAACGACATCGCCGCGGGCGATGCGGTCACACTGGCGACGGCGCAGGACTACGCCGATGCTGGCGACGCCACGACACTCGCTTCGGCCAATGCCTACACCGATGCCCGCTTCACCGAACTTACCGGACTGAGCGACGACTTCAACGCCTTCCGCGGCGACGTCGACCGCCGCTTCAGCCATCTGGATCGCCGCATCGACACCATGGCCGCGATGAGCGGTGCCTACGCCGGCATGGCGATGAACACAGCAGGCCTGGCGGGCAAGAACCGCGTGGGCGTGGGCATCGGCGCGCAGGGCGGTGAGCAGGCGATGGCGGTTGGCTACCAGCGTGTGATCGGCAACCGCGCAAGTGTGTCGTTGGGTGCTGCCTTCGGTGGCGGCGAGAAGAGCGTGTCGGCGGGCGCCGGCTTCAGCTGGTGAAGCGGTATTTGCGCGTCGCTTGCCTTTAGAGGGCATGCGGCACTCGCCCCGCATCTGAAATTCACGTGCTCTAATCTCTGGCCACACCAACGACGGATGGATCTTGACGCCAGCCCAGGCTCCATTCGCGACGGCTGGAGAAATCGAGTGCGGGACACGGTCGTCATCGCCATACGCTCAGACCCTGGCGATGTTCGTCTCTTTTGTCTCCCATTGGTGTTGGGTCTAGCAATTCTGGCCGAACGCGCATTTTGGGTCGGCCTGATTGTCAGACGTTCGATGTCCGCTTCTGGCCGGTAGCGGGCGTCTAGCAGCAATTGTCGGGGCACCTCACGGTTCTTACATCCAACATTCGAAGGGGTAGCCTCATAGCCAGCTGCCCAGTTTTCTGGCGACGCCGTCCAGTTCTTCCGGCGCCGCTGTCCACATCATTTGGCGGAGATGCCCAACTCGCTGGCTGTGGGCACTTTCATCATTTCAAGGAGCAAACGATGTCTTTGTGCCTAGTGGATTGGACAGCGGTCGCGGCATGGGTCCAAGCCGTGGGCTCTATCGCAGCGATCGCAGCAGCCATCTGGATTGGCAAGCGGCAGTACACGCAAAGCGTCGCTCTACTGGAAACGCAACATCGTCAGAACCTGGACCTGATCGAGCACGAGCAGCGCAGGCTCGCCGATTCTGCAGAGCAGGACAGAATCGACGAAGGCCGCGATCTGAAGGAGTTGGTCAGGATCGTGATCGATCCGCTCATGCAACAGTCCGAAGAGCGCTTACAGGTACTGGCACGCTACGAGGATCGCAAGGATCCCTTGCCCACCGACGCCATTGAAATCTTGCGTACTATTGCGGCCGAAGCGGAGGCCACCAAACAGCAGCTGGCTGAGCTGCGCGATGTCTTTGTCGGCCGGCCGCGCCACTTGCTGGTCCACGGGCACCTGATCGGCGCGTTGGGTGCGATTGCCCGGGTCGCGCACCGTGAGCAGGTCCAAGATGGCGTGAGGAAGTTCCGGGTGGAGCAACTTGCGCAGGCGGCCTTCAACGCACCTCAGACCCCCATCGAGGTACAGCCATTTACCACCCAGGCCCTGATCGAGGCGATCAATCAGCTGCATCATGTGTTTGACACGGTAGGTCAGTAACAGCAGGCATCTGGCCGGCCAGCGGTGATGGCGTCGTTTTAGTTTCGACAGGGGATGTGTCGGACAGAACGACCAAGGGGGCCGGGATGGATGCTCAAGTTCTAGTGGCGCTTGCCAAGGCCTGTGGCGTGGCGGGCCTGGCCATCGGCGTTATGTGGCTGATCTATCGCGAGATCCTGCGACGGGACATTTTCCCGCGCCTGAAGCAATGGCAAGCGTTCACGATCATCTGCTTGATCACCGTGTTGATCTTTGCGGTGGTGATGACGGCCCTGCTGGCCAATCGCGGTGAGCCACCGCTGCCCGGCGAATTACCGGCCAGCGCGCATTTTCAAGTGGATACCAAAGACGGCATCTTCTGTGAGCAGAACAACGTTGATGATCACGCCGCACCGCATTTCTTCGACCTGCTTCAGGTCGGCCTTTCCGGGTGTCCGAACACGGATCGCAGCGGAAGCCGGGCTTACCTGGTATGGCCAGGCCCCCAGGAACCGCGGGCATGGGTGCCGGTCTCGCGCAAGGGCTATCGCCATTGCGGCCCATCGGACTTCCATGAAACGGCCCCGAAACTGCTCAATGCCGTGGCAGCGGAGTTTCGTGCCCAGCACGATCAGGTGCCCTGCGAGGTGACGCTGAGCGTGGAGCGCTACTCCACTATCTCTTACCTGGACATCCGCAATCGGCCGATGCAAGCGGCCTTCATCCAGAGCTACCGTCCGGAGACGGGCTTTGCGATGCGACAGATGAACCCTCACCAGTTCCCGGACTCTTCCACCCAGACCAGTTTCCAACGCACCGCGACCTCGCAAATCGGCGATGCACAGATCGCCCGGATCTACGCCGACTTCAAGCCGTTTCTGTATCCGCAGGCGCCCAACTAGGAGGGCGCCAAGCTACGCACCGGCCGGAGTTTCGGCCTGCCTGCAGAACGCAGGGGAGTGTGCCGATGAGACATGAGGGGGAAACACCACGCGCACCACGAGGCCTTGCCCATCCAAGCCCAGGCCAGTGCGAACAGAGGCCTGATGCGACTGGGCGATGTCAGCGACCAGCGACAACCCGATGCCGCTACCGCGCACGGTCGTGTCCACCGCCCGATGGAAACGCTCGAAGATCACCTCGCGCTCGGCTTCAGGCACACCCGGGCCATCGTCGAGCACCTCCAGGAACACCGCCCGTGCCGCGTCAGGCGTGGTGGCCGGCTCATAGCCGCAGCGCACCAGCACGTGGCCTCCCTCGCTGGTGTAACGCAAGGCGTTATGCAGCAGGTTGCGCAGCAGGATCCCGACCTCATCGATGTCGCAGCGAATCAGGCAGGAGGGCACGTCCAGCGAGAGCGCCGCCATGGACATCTGGGAGGCCTTGCCCCAATGATGTTTGAGGCGGCTAACTCAAAACAAAGCCCCTAACCGTCTACGAAAGCGGGGGCGTACCATTGAGTCGATTCGACATCCCCCAACAGCCAAGACCGGTGGCGTTGTGGGTTTCGCAGCATCAGGAGATAGTCCGGAGGGTTCTGGTGGGCGATATCCACCGCCACACGCAGCTCATGCAGCACGTAGGGAGCCAGCGCGGCGCGCTCGGTTCGTACCATCGCGCTGGCTTTGTGGAATCGCTCAAACCTGACCACATCCATCTGCGCTTTGGGCAATGCACGATGCGGTTCGATCACCAGTTCAACCTGGGTGTGCCATGCCCGGTCACTCTCCACACCGACCGGGCAAGGCGCGGGCGTCGGTGCCACCGCGGACACGCGGCCCAGTACGAAATCCCGGAACGAGGCGGTTTTGGCACAGTAGGCGCGCATATGCCAACGTCCTTGCGTTTGAACGCAGGCATGCGGAAACACCGTACGGGAATGGGGCTCGGGGTTGCGCATGGAGCGGTACTCCACCTCCAATCCCGTCTGGAACCGGATGGCTTGCTGCACGGGGGCAAAGATGTGCGGTTCCACCTCGGCCGCATCGGCTTGCAGGAGCACCATGCCCGCCGGTGCGGCGCCGGTACGCTGGAGCAATCGCACGTAATCGGCCAGCCGGCCTGTTTCCGAAGACGCGGCCGGCACTTGGGGCAGGCGAGGCACGAACCGCTTTCTAGAGCGGTCCTCCACCACCGACTCGGGGAAGGCGTCGCGATAGGCGGCGATCAAGCGGCTGGCGTGCGTAAAGTGCAACTGATACAGCTCGCGCAGTCGCGCGTTGGACACGCTGCCTTCCCAGCGCAGCAGCAACCCGATTGCCGCTAGCCGTTCTTCCATCAGATTCAATGACTTACCCATGCGCTTGAATATAGCATAAAAGCTATTATAGATTAAAAGCTAAATACGATATCGACAAGGATGTGCGATGCACCTGTTCGATGCGCCCCGTGAACGCTTTCTGCGGGTACTTCATGGCAAGTACCGCGCCATCGCGGCCTGCACCTTGGTGGAACTGCATGAGCAGTTCTTTGGACCCACCAGCGATTCGGTTACCTTGACGCTGGACTCGCTGCGCCAATGTCTGGCTGCAGCGTGCGACCACACCGATGTTTACGCCGCGAGTGAAGACGACACCGCAGCGATTTTCAGCCGCGCGCCGACCGAGATGGAGCGCGAAGAGGCCATTCGCCTGCTATCCCGGTTGCTGGTTGAGGACGGGTGGCTCGAACGCTACTTCGCCGATCTCAAGCCTGCGCTGCGCTTCACGCGCGCAGGCAAGCTCGTCGCGGCCGCGCTGACGGAGATCACGCGCCCGCGGCGTCGCACCCGGCTGCGCAACATGCGTAGCGTACGAAACGCGCTGCTGCAGTTTTACGAGCGGGCCGACCCAGATGATCTGGCCGATGCTCTGCATTACGCCGCGGCCATGAGCGATGAGCTCACCGACGACATCCACATGCTGCAGGAGCAGGCGCGCTCGCTGCTTCGCCAGCAGGACACAGCCTTCGACCATCTGCTGGAGCTGAACCGCCGGATGGATGGGGACTATGCCCCACGACTGCTGGCCGACAACGTCGATACGTATTCCAGTGACATCATCGACGCGTTGGAGAAGCTGCGCGCCCTGCCGGACGCTCGCCGCACCGAGATGGACAGGCAGCTCTCGCGAGAGTTGCCTTGGCTGGCAGAGGACGCGGCCGGGCACCACCGGGTGCTGGACTACGCGCTCGATCGTGTCCACACGATCATCCTGCACGGCTGTCGCCCTAAACAGTCGGCCATGGTGCGAGAGATCCAGTCCGTCACTCGCTTGATGGCGCAGGTCGTGGGGCATCAGCACTTCGTCAGGGCCGCCTCGCGTTCGTCGGCGCTGTCGCGCTTGGTGGAGCGCCTGAAGGAAGAAGAGAGCCCGGAGCAGCGAGAACGCTTGCTGGCCCGCTTCGGTCACGCCATTGCGCCGATGGCGATCCGACTAGTGGATCCCTCCCGCATTGCGGTGCGCGACAAACGCGCCTCACGCGTGGCTAGCGGAGAGGGCTCCAGTGCGATCATCTCCTGGGACGCGCAGCTGCAGCATGCGATCGAGCAGGCGCTGGATAGCGCAGTGATGATCGATGCGCCCGCCAACGGTGCACACCTGGCCAATCAGTTACGAGAACGCCATGCGGTGTACTTCTCAGACCTGGCGCTGGACTCGCCCCAGGCGATCCTGCATGCGGTGTTCGCCATGGCCCATGCCAATGAAGTGATCCAGATCAGTGCGGAAAACCTGCCGCATCGTCCGGTGGTCAACGCGTTCTTCTCTACCCACGATGTGTTGATGACGCCCTCGGTGCGCCGTCCCCTGAAGGAGCCTTATGCAACCGATCCGTGATGCCCTGATGGGCACGCTTCCCGCTTGGCTCCAGCCCAGCTTCCAACCGGTAGTCTGGCGATTGCTGGCCACCGGGGTGATTGCGCGCGGAGCCTCGGGTAGCGAGACCGAACTCTACGATCGCAGTGTGGACATGGAGCGCGTGCTCAGCGAGTTGTTTGAGGTGCTCGGCTTTCCTTTCCATCACGATCCCACCGCACAGACCGTCAGGCTCTACGCACCTGGCGCCTCGATCCCGGGTGTTCCGACCCACGATTGTCCGACCTATCCCCGGCTTACGACGAACGTATCGGCCGATCTGGCTGCTGGCCTGATTGCCTTGTGGCTCCTCTACCGCGAAGCCATCGAGCGCAATCTGCTCAATGACCGGGGCGAGCGGGTGGTTGAACTGGCCGATCTGGACAACTGCATGGTGTCCCAGTTGCAGAACCTGTCGCTGCAGCGACAGACCGACCGGCGAGCGATGCTGACCAGCTTCCGACAGCTTCGCGTTGTGAGGTTGCCCGATAGCGGTGTGGACATGGAGGCGGGCGAGGCGCTGGCCATCCAGCGCGGCATCCTCAGCCTGATCTTCGATACCGCGGCCGAAGCGGCGTTGGAGCAGCGTGGTGACAAGGAGCGTGAGTCCGCATGAAGATCGAACGCATCATTGCCATCAATTTTGGCGCCCTGTCCGAGCGTGATATCGAGCTAGGGCAGGCCAACCTGGTCGTGGGCAAGAACGGCGCCGGGAAGTCCACGCTGCAGGACCTGATCCAGATCGTACTGGCGGGCAACGATCACAATCTGATCCGGCTCAATCCAGCCCAGGATGCGGACCACAAGAAATCCAAGCGCGGCCTGACCAAACGAAGTTTGGCCGCCTATGCGGTGAACATGACCGATGACGGCCCCGGCCGACCCGGCGGTGCGCTGTGCATCATCGGACTGGTCTTCCAGCCCGACCCGGACGAACAGGCCGAACCGATGACCGCGTTGTGGATGGCAGAGGTCGTGCCGGATCAACCCGGTCTGACCAGCCGTCCGCACTTCCGGGTGAAGCACGAGTTTGGGACCCTGGTGCGGGCCGGGCTCAGCTCGCTGGACCTGCTGCAGGTGGACGCATCGGGTGGGTGGCGCGTGCCCGCGCTGGCCCAGATAAGCGATCAGCTCCTAGCCTCGTATCCGCGCGGCCAGGTGAAAGGGGATCTGGCAAAGAAGGCCTACGTCGTCTCGCTGCAAGACTGGTTGAGTGGGGGCAACATTGAGACAGGCAAGGAAGCCGAGCGCGCCACGAAGACCTTCATCCAGTCCATCGCGCTGAAGGACATATCCGATGTGGATACTATCGTGCGCGATCGGGTGCTCGACGACATGGATCTCAGCGCCGATGTCCAAGAGACCGCCAGCACGCTGCGTCAGCTTGAGCTACTCCAGGCCGAGGCTGATCGTCTGGCGTCGATGGATGCGATCCTGCAACGCGCCGACCAGACGGGCCAGGAGATCCTGGAGCGCGTCAAGGGTGTCCACGTAAGGCAGCTGGCGGTTGCGATCCGGCGCCACGTTCAACGGCGCAAGGACCACAATGACGCCATCTCCGCGTTGGCGGACTGTGATGTACGGCTGATCAAGGCCGAACAATCGGCAGCCGCATTGGAGCAGAGCGTGCACGACTTGGATCTCAGGGTTCAGGACGCATCGCTGCAGGTCGGCTCGCTCCCAGGCATGGGCGAACAGCGGGTGCTACTGAGTGAAGCCAAGGAAGCACAGGCGCTGCGCGCGCGTTCCTTGGCCAGTCTCCACGATGACCTCGCTGCAGCGTGGGCCAGCGAGGTTTCCGGCGCGCTTGCCCGCTTGCCCCTGACCCAGTTCGCGACTATCCATGAGGCATGGAAGGGCATCTCGCCTCACGCCACGGCACTGGGCCATGCATCCGAACAGCTACGCGCCTTGACCGCGCACGCCTGTCGGCAAGTCGACGATCCCGTACCCGTCGGTGAATTCCACGCCTTGGCGCTGGAGCACGACAGCCACCTCTCCCTCTTGCAAAGCTCTGGACGAAGCAGTCTGACCAGGCTCAAACAAGCTGCCTTCACTGAAGCAACGAGCCTGAGTGCGGTCATGCAGACGGCCCAGGACGCCGTTGGCGCCGCCCAACAGCAACTGGACAAGGTATCCAATGGCAATATCGTCCTGCCGCGCCTGATTGAAGAGGCCTGCGCCATGCTCAAACACGCGCTTCCGGCCGATGCCAGGCCGCGGCTGCTTTGCCATCACGTGACGCCGAGGTTCGGAACCGCTTGGCGGCCCGCGATCGAAGGGCTGCTCGGTGGAAGCCGGTTTACCGTTCTTGTCGAACCTGCCCACGAAGGCGATGCCCACCGGCATTTGCGCGACTGGCTGGCATTGCGACCTGCGCATGCCAAAGGCGGCCTCCAACCCACCCTTGCGCAGACGCGTCGGGCCAGGGACGAGGCGCAACGCAGGCCTCCGGTCCAGGCTTCGGTGCTGGAAGAGCTGGACATCGACGACCCCCTGGCGCGCGACTACCTGATCGCCAAGTACGGCAGCACGGTCAAGGTAACCGACGCCAAACAGCTCGATACGATCGCCAGCGGCCTGATGGTGGATGGCCGCGTGTCAAAAGGCTTTGGTCGCCGCATCGCCCTGCTGAAAAAAGAGGAGTGCGTGTTCGGCGCCGATGCCAGGCGCGCCCAGCGTGCCGCCATCGAGGCTCAGCTGTCGCAAGCACGTGGCGAGCTTGACCAGGCCAGTCTGCAGTATGAAGCCGTGAAGTTCCTGGCGACGTTTGAGGGCGATCGGCAGGGCCGCCCGATTCAAGCTCTGGTGGCAGACCTGGAACGTGCCGAGTACAAGCGTATAGATGTGGCGCACAGGACATCGGCGCTGGACGGACAAAGTCCAGAAGCCAAGCTAGCTATCGCGCGTCTTGAGCAGCAGAAGCGCGAACTGACGGATATGCGAGCTCGTCTAGTGGTCGAGCAGGAAGCCGTGCATAAGGCGTCTTCCAAGAAGGATAAAGCCCAACAGGACCTGGACGCGATGGGCTCGCAATTGGCAGAAGCGGCGAGCGAGCAGGATCAGTACCGGCAGCGTCTGGTGGCGGCACAGGCCGCTGTGTCGCCGACCTTGGAGGAAGGCGCGTGGGAGGCCGAAGCCGATCAACTGTCACAGCATCCGTTGGAGGCAGGCGACTCGCTGGGTACCGTCGCCGGCCATATCGCACAACGCTTCCAGACCATGCAAGCCGATCTGGACAGGTACATGGAACGCGCGCGCGATGGCGAGGGGTTGGAACGCGTGGCGGATGTGGACAGCGGTGCGGTCTGGTCGCGCCTGATCGATATCGTCCAGTGCATTCGCTCCGTGGAGCGCAGGCGCGCATGGCTGACCGAATCCTCGCTGCGCGCCAATGCCGAAGAGATCAGCAAGACCAAGCACAAATTCGCCAGCGTCCTGACCGACACGCTGGTTCAGAAGATCCTGAGCCGCACCAAGGAAATCAAGTTTGTCATCGATACCTTGAACCGGCCACTGCGGGACTTGGACTTCGGTACCCACAAGCGGTATGAGGTGGTATATGCGCTCAAACCCGAGTTCGCGGACTATCTGGCTTTCTTTGCAGCCGTGAAGGAGAAGTCCCAGGATCTCAGCCCCGAAGATCAATGGTTCGGCCAGGACGTGTTCACACCGGAAGAGCAGGCGATTCGGGAACGCATCAAGCGAGACCTGCTCAACGCCCACAGCGAGGCCGGGCGCCGGGCACTGGAGCGCATCAGCAACGCAGCCAACTACTACGAGTACGACCTGGCATTCGAGACGCAGGCCGGCACCCCGGTCCTCTACTCGGAGTGGGGCACCGGCTCAGGCGGGGAGAGCGGCACGCCGCCGTACATCCTGTGCGGCATGCTGGTGGCCAACGCATGCGGTTGGTTCAAGGGACGAGGGCCGCGACTCCGTGTGCTCATGCTCGATGAGGCGTTCAAGGTGCATGACCTGGAGCGATCCAATCGGGTGATCGAGTACCTCCAACGCATGGGCTTCCAGCTCATCATCGCCGCCCAGATGGACAAGGCCAGCTCCATTCTTCCCAATTTCACCACCACAGTATCGGTGGCGCGGTTGGCGGCTCGCATTGGGAACGTGCGCACCTGGGTGTCCCAGATCCATGTCATCGGTCTGAATCGCGATCCACTCCGCGCGTTGTGGCAAGAACGACGCCGTCAGGTGGCTGCGGCGGCCGAGGCGGAATTTCGCAGACTCAATCCGCCGCCGGACCAGGGGCAGATCGCACTCGGAGTAGAAGGGTGATCCGCCCTGGGTTTCTCGAGGAGCCGCTGGTGGATGCGGTCCTGCAGGCGCTGCTCAAACGGGCCGATCTGCGGGCGCCACCGCGGATCAGGCCACCACGCATCCGGCTTGACCAGGAGACTTGTCCGGTCTGGTTTGGCGCCATTGGCGGTGAGGCCAAGGCATTCAGCTGGAAGCGTTTGTTGGATTTGGAGCAGGCGACGCTGATCGTCGTGCGGGTCAAACATCGGCATGCGGACGCTCCTTGGCGCGACGAACCGGCCATCAGCCTGACGTCGTTAGGCGAAGAGCGCCTGCGTGAGTGGTTGGGTCACCCCTTTCCCGAGCCCAGCGCGAACAGGCAGTGGCGGGCTGCGGTAAGTGCTCGCGCTGGCCTGACCGATACCCTGCGGCAGGCGCTGCTGGTCAGGCCGCTGCTGATAGGAAGGCGAGATCCTCAAGACATCCTGTCCCGCCTGCTTTCCGCCCATGCCACTTTCGGCCGGGCAGTCCGCAGACGGGTGGTGTCAGCCAAGGCGTTCTGGGGCCTGTCCAAGGTGTTGGACCAACGCGATGACCTGCTCAGGGCCCTAGAGGGCCAAGACGGGGAGGTGTGGCCCAGACGCACTCTGCTGATGCATGTGCGCGCGACGGTACCGACGCCGGATGGGATCTTGTTCGTGGAGAACCTGGATGCCTTCGATGCGGCGTGCTTGGGAGAGGTGCCGCTGCCGGATACCTGGTGGATCCTCTATGCCGCCGGCTTCAAGGGCAGTTCGAGCCGCCTGCTGACAAAAGGTGCCGTGCGTTGGTTCGGTGAGGTTGAAACTGACCACCTGACCTCGGCGCAATTGCACCAGGGCCTGGAACAGGTCAACCAAGGCGTATGCGAAGCCGCTTTCTGGGGAGATCTGGATTTTGCTGGCATTACCATTCTTCGGGAATTGCGCCGGGTGATGCCCTCCATCCAAGCCTGGAAGCCGGGCTATACCAGATTGCTGGCGTTGCTTGAGACCGGGCAGGGGCATGAGCCGGAGGAGAGCGCGAAGGCGGGCCAACTGGATCCGGAGCGCAGCGGCTGCCCCTATAGCGATGAGGTACTGCTGCCTGCCATACGCAGGCATCGGAAATTTGTGGACCAGGAGGCGGTGTGCTTGGCCGATGACTGGACGCACGTAGCGCCACTGCCGCAGGCTTCTGGTCACGCGTGAACCACGCGCACCGAGCTTGCTGGCCACCTGAAGGAGTAGGTAGATGCACATCACCTTGGTTGAGATAGGCAATTTCCGAAAGCTGCTGGCGGCCCGAATCGAGTTTGCGCCAGAGAAGACCGTGCTGGTGGGCGCGAACAGTAGCGGCAAGACCTCAGCCATGACCGCGCTGCGACGCTTCCTCGTGGATCCACGGGGGTTTTCCATCAATGACCTGTCGCTGGCTCACTGGCAAGCACTGAATGCACAAGGCCTGGTCTGGGAGGAGGCGATCGCCGCCAACCAGGACCTGCCGCCCCCCGATCTGATGGCTTTCCTGCCCCAGCTGGATGTCTGGCTACAGGCGGGCAAGGGGGAGATGCACTACGTCCAGAAGCTCTTGCCGACCCTGGACTGGACATCCGGCTCCCTGGGCGTGCGCTTGCGCTACGAGCCGGATGACCCGGTCAAATTCCAGCAGGAATACATCGCCGCGCGAGGCAAAGCCACCGCGATCGCTGCGGCGGTGATGGAGGCAGGAAAAGGGAAGGCGGACCCGCTGGAACTGGAACTCTGGCCCCGCAACCTCATCGATTTCCTGGAGCGACGGTTGCGGCAGTTTTTCAAGGTCAAGGCCTATCTGCTGGATCCGGCCAAGCTCGTGGATCCAAAGGAAGACCTGGCACAGATGCAGGCGCTGCCGGAGGGGATGGAGCCGGTGGAAGGCAACCCGCTTGATGGGCTGATCCAGATCGACGAGATCAGCGCACAGCGGGGCTTCGGCGCGCCCGGCGGGCGCTCCCCACGCGAAGAGGCCAGTGCGGATGCCAAGAGTGCAGGGCGCCTGTCAACGCAGCTACGCAGCTATTACGACAAGCACCTGGACTGGCGCGACACGCCCGAGTTGTCCGACATCAAGGCCATGGAGGCGCTGGAAAAGGCGCGCAAGGCCTTCGACGACCGTCTTTCCGAAGCTTTCGACAAAGCCTTGCTGGAACTGCAGAAGCTGGGCTATCCCGGGATCTCGGATCCGAAACTGAAGATCGCCAGCAAGCTCAAGCTGCAGGACGGTCTGAGCCACGACTCGGCGATCCAGTATGAGATTCCAGCCGCAGCTGGCGAGCTCATGCACCGCTTGCCGGAAGACTCCAATGGCTTGGGATATCAAAACCTGGTCTCGATGGTCTTCAATCTGATGAGCCACCGGGATGCGTGGATGCGCGTTGGCAAGGCCGGCACCGGCGACGACGTGCCGCCGCCACCGCCACTTCACCTGATGCTGGTGGAAGAGCCCGAGGCTTACCTGCATGCCCAGGTCCAGCAGGTCTTTATCCGGCACGCCTATGAGGTGCTGCGCAACGATCCCGCGCTGGGTGCCTCGACCGAGTTCTCTACCCAGCTGGTCGTGAGCACGCACTCCAGCCACGTTGCCCATGCGTGCGACTTTGCGGCGCTGCGCTACTTCCGCCGACTGCCGCCCACGCCAGCACGCAAGACGCCCATTGCCTGTGTCGTCAACCTTTCCTCCGTGTTTGGCAAGCCCGACCAGACCGCCAAGTTCGTCGCGCGCTATCTCAAGGCCACCCACTGCGATCTGTTCTTTGCCGACGCCGCGGTATTCATCGAGGGCAGCGCCGAGCGCATTCTGGTGCCCCATTTTGTCGAGCAACAAGACGCTTTCTTGTATCTGCGCAGCTGCTACATCACCTGGCTCGAGGTGGGCGGCAGCCACGCCCATCGCTTCAAAGGGCTGGTGGAAACATTGGGTCTGACTACGCTGATCATCACCGACCTCGATGCCAAGGATCCGGCCACCCACAAGAGCGCGCCACCGGTGCTAGGTAAGGGCTTGGAAGCCGGCAATGAAACCTTGCGCTCCTGGGCGCCAAAACA
This sequence comes from Pseudoxanthomonas sp. PXM03, assembly GCF_014852005.1. Classification (GTDB taxonomy): domain Bacteria; phylum Pseudomonadota; class Gammaproteobacteria; order Xanthomonadales; family Xanthomonadaceae; genus Pseudoxanthomonas_A. The sequence goes on from NZ_JACVAU010000003.1 coordinate 82,729, forward strand.
GACCCAAGTCGATGTTCTGTTGAAGCTCGATGAGAAGGAGAAAGCGTAGGAGCTAGCCCGCCGTCTCGCCGGACAGTTTGGTAACGCCTCTGTCAGGAACGAAATAGATGGAGCGGACGCCGCGACCGTACTGAACGCGCAGGCTTAGCGCCTGCGCTGTTCTTCCAGACTATCTACTTGTTACCTAGCCGAGGCTTATGAGGCATAGGTCACGACGCGCAATCTGCGAGCCTGAGAACTTCAATTACATAGTAGATAGTAAATACGCTTACATGTCCTTACCCGACTCACCGAGCCGTTGAAACAGGCGTAGAGGGGCTAGGGGGCTTCCATGTGGCACCGGAAGCGACGCGACATTCTTGCTGACGAATGATCCGATGCGGGAGGGGGGCATGGCAAGTCATATTCCCAGCTATGAGCAAGTAATCGAGGAAACCCTCCTGGTTCTGCACGAGTGGTGCAGAAAGCCAGTAGATGATCTGAAAAACGACGATGATCTCGAGAAGCTAAGGCCGGGAAAGAAGCGGTTACTGGGCCTAATGCTGTGGGAGGCTTTCGAGGAGAAGTACGCTCCGATATTCGATGAGATTGCATTCTCAGAGATCTGGAGCAAAGGAAAAATAAGAACCGTGATCCATGTGTGGTGGGCGGTCCAACTTTCGTTCAAGGAAGTGGGGACTTCGCCATGACTTCACTGGCACTTACGTCAATAGTCATGCTTGCGGCACAAGCAACGGCTGGGCCCTTTGATTGCAAAAAGGTTGATGAACAACCTGAGGTATCCCTTGCCGATCTCGGGCGGTGTGCTGCAGAAGATTTGGGCGTAATCCGCGAGTTCGGCGGGAAGACGAAAGTCCAGCGAGAGCGCGCCGAACTAAAACTCGCAATCGAACTCGTTGATGCCGCTGAGAAGCAGGATTCGCGCCTGGTTACCGAGTCCGGCGCGATCCGGGGGGGCGACTATCACGTGATCCTTCGAGCCCATCCGAGCGCTGTCCTGGAGATTGTCGAGAAGGACGAACCTGGGCCAAGCGGACTCTCTGTAGGACGAAAGCTCGTCGACAACGCAGATCCTTCCACAGCAAAGTTGAACGAAAAAGTTCCCTTCCTGGTGTCCTACAGGAATGATCGGGAAGGCGAGGATAGCGGGCTAACGGTTCTCGGCAAGATCGAGTACAAATGGGGCAGTGGTCTACCCGTACAACAGACCGTGTTCACCGACATTGATAGCAGTACGAAAGATGATCGGATCAAGAGCAGCATCACATTCGGATACTCGTACAGCCTCCTGACAAAAGACGTTCCCGGAGAACTGTTCGACGACGCGGAAAGTATCTTTGGATTCGAATGGAACACAGATCGCGGATTCAGGCGAAAGGCCTATGCTGCTCATTACACGTTCATACCTAGCTCAGAGATGCTGGGTGCCGGCTATCGTAGTGGCCGCACATGGGATATCGCCTGGCAGCCCAGCGTCTCGTTGCAGGTTGGCAATGTTATTGATGCGGCGGGTAATGAGGCGCTGGAGAAGCGAGAAAGCGATGGCGGATTCGCGCGCGTGGCGCCTTCATTCTCGCTGGCCACCACGCCGCAACGCTTTCCCAAGCTGAGCTTCGGTATCAGCTATCTCCATACCTGGGATTTGACGCACCGCTGGGACAGGGGACTGCTTGAGGCTAGTGCTACCTACAGCTTGTCCAAAGGAACTTTCGTGACGCTGGTTCACCGATACGGCGCCAAAAAGATCAGTTTCGATGACATTGACGAGACATTGTTCGGCATCGGTGTGACGTACTAATTGTGCCGCAACTGGACTAGTCCGGACATCTGCGATCCCTGTTCGAAAGGAGGCATACTGTGGCCACGCGCGGTCTACTCCATTTTACGGTCTTAACGGCCGCAATCACACTCGCCAGCTGCGCGAGCGTGCGCCCACCGGCAGGTGATGTCGCCGAGGAACAGGCCCAATCCCAGGTTAAGAAGGAGGGCGCCGGCGTCGAGCGTGCGACAGCTACTGGCGAATCGTTCCTTGACGATACTGCTGCTCCTGACCTGGCGCTGATACTCAGGGAGAAGGGCCTGTCCCAACTTGAAAGTCAGCGGACGTTGGTTAGAAAGAGTGAGCGATCTCGTCTGCAGTTTCGCGGCGCAAGACGGCCGCTTGCAGACATCGTCCTTCCTCCTCCCAAAGGCGAGAACGATCTGCGTATCCACTTCCTTCCGGTAGGCGCGGGCGTATGCCAGCTCGTGGAATGCCCGGGCCGCGACGGAGTTCCCATGCTGGTGGACTGCGGGAGTACCAGGGTCGTTGCAGGCATTGACTGGACGCAGGACGCCGTTTCGTCCTACATCCAGGGCATCTTGAAAGGACGACAGGTGAATGTCGTTGTGTCGCACCCCGACGCCGATCACTACAAGTTCATCCCTGGAGCGATCCCCGCAACCCAAGTACATTCACTGTGGATGGGAGGCCACCATGGCGACTACCCAGCCTCGTTCCTGGATTGGGCGAATCAAGTGAGGGATCTTGGCACCGCGAGCAGTCCTCGCGTCATGGAGCCGTTTCCGGTCAACTGGCACAACGACGGCTACGCGGTCGCGGGTCTCTCTTGTGGAGTTGCCAACACGTACGTTGTCGGCGTCAACAATGGCACCACCAAGAATGACCACAGCCTGATGCTCTCGATCGACTATGGGGACTTCCGCGCACTTTTCCCCGGTGATGCGACAGGGGTAAGTCAGGACGCGGCAGTCGCCAACTTTCCCGGAGACTACCTCTACTCGACGGTGCTAGTTGCCTCGCATCATGGAGCCGACAGCCACGGGAGCAATAATGAGCGCTGGGCGAACGCCACGCTCCCGCAGTACGTGGTCTACCCCTCGGGTGCATCCTATGGTCACCCGCGATGCAATGTGGTCGAGACATACAGAGCGATTGATCAACTAGTGCCTGCTGATAGTCACGGCCTGGCGTGCGGCATGACTGGGGGTACTTACGACACAGAAGCCTCAGAACTTGGCGAGTACAACACTCACCAGAGTGGGGCAATCATCATCACTTCGGACCCAGCTGCCCAGCCCGTCGAGGTGCTGTGTCTGCCCAATGGATGCTAGTTACCTCATAGACCTTGCAGCTCATTTGTTCCCTTGAATCGATACTGGAGGGTAACCATGCGCACATGGCTCGTAGTTGTCCTGATGATCCTCGTTGGTACTGGCTGCAATGGAGCACATAGCCAGATTGAAGAAGTCAGGCAGGCGGCGAACAACACCGAACGGTCCGGCTGGGTGCTTCCCTATGACAAAGCGGCTCGCAAGCCCGCAGCGATCGTCTTCGTGCATGGCATTTTCGGCACCACGCGTGGCACGTGGACAGCGGCTGACGGAAAAACATTCTTCAATCTGATTCGACAGTATCCCGAGGTCGGCGACAAGGTGGACATCTATGCCTTCGGGTACACCTCAGAGGTGTTCAAAGGTGGCTCTTTCACTATTCAGGAGGCGGCCAAAAAGTTCTCGCTCTTCATGGAAGAAGAGGGGGTGTGGGAGTATGACACCGTCGTTCTAGTTGGCCACAGCATGGGCGGCCTGGTCATCATGACGGCCTTGTCCGTGCAGCCCGAGTGGACAGAGCGGGTGCCATTGGTAGTGATGTATGGGACACCGCAGGAAGGGTCACAGCTCGCCTCGATCGGCAAACAGATCCTGAAGAATCCGGCGCTGAAGCAGATGGTCCCAAGAAACGCCAATGAGTTCATCAATAGCCTTGACTATGCGTGGACAAATCTTCCGAAGAACAAGCGGCCAGAGCTTGTCTGTGCTTACGAGAAGACCACGGTCTATGGCTTTGAAGTGGTTTCCCAGTCCAGTGGGACACGTTACTGCACCGGTGTCAGTCACGGGATGGAGCAGAGAAATCACATCACTATCACTAAGCCGACCCATGTAGACGACTATCCCGTCCGCCTGCTTGGCAACAAGCTGAAAGAAGTACTGGGCACCGATCGAAAGGCGCGCATTGAGACCTTGGACTTCACGCCAGAAGGCGACAGGCTTGTCTTCAAAATGCGAGACCCCATCAAATTGCGCAACACCGCAAGATTGTTCAACCCAGGGGCGCTGCGGGCACGTGTGGTAGTAGGAAAGCCTTCATCAGACAAGCTCCTCATCACCCCGGTCGACGACCCCATGTTCGTGGACGGAGGCGACACGGAGGAGTTGGTCTTGGAGCTTTTGGTAAGGGGGGAATGGGTCGACAAAGTCGAGTTCGAACTCGATACCCCTGGCCGACCAGATCGCATCGTTCAAGTGCAAATTCCTAGCCCTCCCGCATTGGAACAGAGGGCTGCCTTCATACAGACCGAGATCTTGTCTGACTTGGATAAGGCGCTAGCGCTACCTGACATCAAGGCCAGGGTGTTGGCCATACCTGAGGAGTATCAACCTCTGTTCGTGGTCGAACTCGCAGAGCGGACCTTGAAGCGTCTTGACGTGGGAGCCACACAAGCTTCGCGATGGGTCTATGTTGCTGAGGCGATGACCAATCAGTCCTGGTCGACATACGCGGACAGGGCACTACTAAAAGCGAAGCAAGAGAGTCCTGATTTGGTCCGCTCTTCCGCGGTGCGGTCGCTGAGCGAAGCGGTAGCGGCCAAGGCAGGAACCGAGTCTGTCTTCGTGCTTACCGATGGCCCCGGGCCAAGGCCTTCTCCTATTAAGTACGACCTCCAAGACAGCTGGCCGACCCGCGATGTACGCGTGGCGGACACCGCGAATCTCACTCGCAACATGCAGTCGATTCCGGGGCTCAAGCGTGCCGGCCTTACCTTGGAAGGGAACGTTTTATTGAATGCGGGTCAGCAAGAGAACGCTGAGCGTATCTATCGCAGCGTTCTGGATCTGAGGGTTACGCCGGAAGCGGAAGTGAAATGGCGAGTGGCGCGCGGACAACTGGAGAAAGAAGGCTAGGCGAGGCACGCAACTGTTGGAGGTCCAGAACCAGCGCACCGCGCGACGCGCTATGACCCATCCAACAAGCGCGCAGCCGGATGCTCCGGTGCGGCACCTGCCTGGAAGTAGCTGATCACACTGGCTACCGCCCGATGGTCGGTCATCGCCATCAACGCGGGAAGGGAGATACCCTGACGGGCGCCTTCGGTCACAAAGCCCGAGCGCAGGCTGTGCCCACCGAAGTCACCCTCCAAACCCGCCAACTGCGCCCGACGTTGGACGATCGCGGCCACCGCCGCGGGCGAAAGACCCTCGCCTAAACGTGTCGCGCCCCAAACCCGCCGAAAGATCGGCCCAGTGACATGCCCGGCCGCCTGCAGCCAGGTCTCCAGGGCCAGGGCGGCCACGCCCAGGATCGGCTTGTCCGGCGTGGCGCCGGCGGCCGGTCCTTCTTGCTGGGTCTTGCTGTGGAGCAGTCGGTAGATAAAGCCGCTTTCCGGTAATCGCTGCAGGTCGGCCAAATCGGCCGCGGCGATCTCGCTACGGCGGCGGCCGCCACTGGCAAAGCCGAAGCTCAACAGGGCGCGATCGCGCCGACCGATCAACGAGTCATCGCAGGTGGCCAACAGCGCCTCGAGCGCAGGGCGGGGCAGGGCGGTCTTCTGCCGTGGCCGCTCACCGCGCTTGGCCGCGGCCCGCCGCGCGGCCGTTGCCAGTGCTTTGACGGCCGGGGTGGCGCACGGATTGGGCTGCTCGCGCAGCTGGTGGATCTTGGACAGCACCGCCAGCCGGTGCACGACGGTATTGCGGCTCAGCGGCCCCAGGCGCTGCTTGAGGCCGGCCGCGACCAAGGCGGCATCCAGTCCCGGTGGCAGGTCGCAGACCTGGCCGCGGGCGGTCCGCCGGGTCAGGTGATCGACCAGGAACTGGATCACCACCGGTTCGGGCACCGGCCAGGGCAGAGCACGCCCGTAGCGGCCCTGGCCCCAGCCGCTCCAGTAGCGCAGCGCGGCGGCGTAGCTACGGGTGGTATTGGCCGCGGCCGCCTCGGCCAGCAGCTCCCGAGCGGCGGTGGCGGCTTCCCGCGCCAGCACATGCGGATCCAGCGTCGGAAGGTCGACCAGCGGCCGCAAATCGTTCTTTTTCATATGTACTATTTAGTGATATGAACGTTTCTGGATCGATACCAACGATAACTTTCAATTATCGAAGGTAGCAGCCGAGAATGCCCCCCGCCAGATGCAGGAGACCCCAATGCCCAAGGGCATTTCCGAAACCGACGTCCACCAGGCCGCTGATGCACTGGTGGCGCAAGGCGAGCGCCCAACCATCGAACGCATCCGCGCTCATCTCGGCACCGGCTCGCCGAACACGGTTACGCGCTGGCTCGAAACGTGGTGGCAGCGCTTGGACGAACGCCTGCGGGCGGGGGCGCCGGGACTGGCTGCCGGGAATCCACCGGCCGATGTCGCCGCCCTAGCGCAGCAGTGGTGGGAGGTGGCGGTCACCCACGCGCACACCGTTGCCTCGCAAGCCTTGGCCGATGCCCACGCCGCCCTGCAGGCACGCACCGATGCCCTGAGCGCGAGCGAGACGCAGATTGCCAGTGAGCGTCTAGCCTGGGCCGCGGAGCGCGCCGCCTTGATCCACGCGCGCGATCTCGCGCAGCGGGGAGTAAGCGACTTGGAGGCCCACTTGCAGGCGCTGGGCCGACATCTGGATGAGCTTCAGCGCCAACATGCGCAGGTGGACGCCGAGCGGGAAGGCCTGTTGGGGCAGCTCCTGGCAGCACAGGCGGCCGCCCAGGAAGCGGCCGCGGCCGCTAACTTGGCACGCACCGAGCGCGAGCAAGCTCATCGCGCCGCCGAAGATCGTTGGCTGCAAGAGGTGGATCGCGCCCGCCAAGAAGCGGCGCGCCAGGCCGCAATCGTTGTCCAGCGAGACAAGGCGATTGAGCGGATGACCAGCGCCCAGGCCGACCTGCAGGAGCGGCTCCGCGTGGCCAGTGTCGCGACCGCGGCCGCCGAGGCGCGGGCGAACACGTTACAGGCGGTACGCGCATCGCAACCGGCGGCCAGAGCAGGGCGGACGCCAAAGCCTGCCGTCGCGACTGCGGCAGCACGGAAGACAAAGCGAAAGTAGCGCGCGCAAGTACATGCATTTACTAGCGCGTCGTTCGTCAGCACGCCCTCTTGAGGACTTGAACTCAGCCCTTGCACCGGCGCAGCATACGATCAGGGCACACGGGGGTGGGGCCATGGAAAGCATCGAGCTGGAGCTCGACGCCGAGTTCTTTTCAGCGGACGTCATTGCACGCACGGTCTACCGGTATACCGGCGACTACTACGTGCAGGTTGAGCGCGCGACGACTGCGCATCGCATCACTCTGATGCCGCGCACGCCTGACATCGACACAAACCAGCTGGCAGAGCGCTTCCAGACGGACGCCTGCGACGATCGGTTGCGCCAGCAGATCGCGCTTCAGACCGGCGACCTGCAGCACCTGCTCATGCGCGCGGCGATTGAGCGTGCAGTGTCCGTGGGTGATGCCTCCACGTGAAGTTTCAGCCTGCCTCCGCCTTTGTTGGTAGCGCGTCTGCGTATCGGTTGCTGCCCCTTCGATTCCGGCGCCTGCCCTGGGATCCAGCCCGGGTGTTCGTCAGTTCTGCTGCCGGTGACTGGTTGACTTGCCGGCACGAAGAGCTCGTACAACTGCTCAACGGAGATCTACCCGTCGACTCGGCGCTGATGCAAGACCTCCAGGCCCGGCATATCGTCGCCGGGCCGCTTGACACGTTGACCCTCTCGCCACTGCTCTCACAGCTGCGGACGCGCAAGGGCTATCTGGAAGGAGGGCCGGCACTGCATATCATTGTGGTGTCCCTGCGTTGCCATCACTCCTGCAGCTATTGTCAGGTTTCCCGGCAGGACACGCTGAAGCGCCAGTTCGATTTGCAGGAGACCCTCAACGCTCAACTGGTCGAGCGCCTGTTCCAGTGGCCATCGCCCACCCTGACCATCGAGTTCCAGGGCGGCGAGCCATTGCTGAATTTCAAGCAGGTCAAAGCGCTGACGGAGTTGATCCAAGCGCGAAACCGTAGTGAGGGCAGGGCGCTGCGTTTTGTCATCGCATCCACGTTGCACGGTATCACCGACACCGAACTGGAGTTCTTCGGAACTCATGGCTTTGAGCTATCCACCTCGCTCGATGGTCCCGCTTGGCTGCATAACGCCAATCGTCCCACGCCCACGCGCGATAGTTATGAGCGCACGATCGCGGGCATCCACAAAGCACGAGCGGCGTTGGGACACGACTGTGTGTCGGCCCTGACGACGTTGACAGCCAAAAGCCTGACTGCCCCCGAAGCCATCATCGACGAGTACCGGCAACAAGGGTTTCACAGCATTTCGCTGCGGCCGCTTAGCCCGTACGGTTTCGCGCGCAAGACTGCCGGCCGTATCGGCTACACCATGCGCGACTTCCTGGCGTTCTACAGGCGCGCCCTCGACACGATCATCCAGGTCAACCAGGACGGCTTTGCCCTGGAGGAGACGCACGCCAGCCTGCTGCTGACTCAGCTACTGACCCCCTTCAGTCATGGCTATGTGGATCTGCGCTCGCCTATGGGAGCCGGCGTGGGAGCAGTGGTGTATGACTACGATGGTCGCGTCTACCCCTCGGATGAAGCGCGCATGCTCGCGGCTCAGGGCGAGGACAGGTTTTGCCTCGGAACGCTGGACCAGCCCGTGCACGAGTGGCTTGCTTCGCCGGCGATGCAGGAACTACAAGCCGGGGGCGTGGCCGAGGCACTGCCGGGTTGCTCGGACTGTGCCTACGTCCCGCTGTGCGGCGCCGATCCGGTCGATCACTTCGCGCGTCAGGGCGAGGTCGTCGGCCACCGACCCACCTCGGACTTCTGCACAAAGCAAATGGGCATGTTCGATCTGCTGCTGGAGCGCATTGAAAACGCTCCGCCGGCGGAGCGGCGCATCCTGGAGGGCTGGGCCATTGGCGCAAGGCAGATCGCGCCTGTGATGGAGCCGGTCCACTGATGCACCCTCAACAAGCCAAAGCAACCTTCTCTGGGCTTGAGCATGGCTACTACAAGGTTGCCGGGCTGCAGGAATTTGCCGCCGGACTGTACCCCCTGGAGCGGATGCTGCTGGATCTTCGCCACGCTCCCACTGCTGACATTGACTCACTGATCGCGTTGCCTTGGGCAGGCTTCATGGTAGACGAGGCTGACCGTGTGCCGCCTGATCGGCCGTGGATGCGGTGCGAGACGGACCAGGACTGGACCTCGCCCGGGGATGTATTGGAACTGCAGCCCTCTGCAAGCCGTGCTGCATTGCGTTATCGCCGCGGCGACAACGGCAACGTGCTGTTCGCGACGGAGCAGTGCAACAGCTACTGCCTCATGTGTTCCCAGCCGCCACGGGTGATTGACGATTACTGGCGGCTTGAGCAACTCCATGCCTTGATCGACCTGATCGACAAGGATGAACGTTCTCTCGCCGTTAGCGGCGGGGAACCGATGCTACTGGGAGACGGACTGGTCGAGGTCATCGCCCACTGCCAGGCCGCGCTGCCTCAGACCCACGTCCATGTTCTCTCGAATGGACGTTTGGCGGGGGAGGGTGGTTATGCCCGTCGCTTCACGGGCTTGCATGAGTCGCTCACTTGGGGCATCCCGCTCTACGGCGACACTCCGTTGCTGCACGACTACATCGTCCAACGCCAAGGTGCTTTCGCACAGACTTTGCGAGGCCTGTACGCAATGGAGCAAGCCAAGCAGCGGATCGAAATTCGCATCGTGCTTGTCAAGGACGCCGTGCAGCGCCTGGAAAGCATTGCCCGTTTCATCTACAGAAACCTGCCGTTCGCCGAGCATGTCGCGCTGATGGGCGTGGAGCCCATTGGTTTTGCCAAGGCACACCATCAGTCACTTTGGATGGACCCCATCGATATGGGCCCAGCGCTCTCGGATTCCGTGCAGTTCCTTAGTTCGCGCAACATCGCCGTCTCAATCTACAACCTCCCACTGTGCACGCTTTCTCGCGAGCTTTGGTCCTTCTCACGCCAAAGCATCTCCCATTGGAAGCAGAACTACCGCCCGGAATGCCAACCCTGCCAGGTGCGCCAGCGCTGTGGGGGATTCTTTTCTTGGGTGACGCCAGACTGGCTTAGCCGTGGCGTTGCACCGATCAATCAACTGGAGCCAGCCTGATGAGCAAGACTCTCGCGTTCGCTACGGCCATCATCAATGGCGGCAGTCCAGTGGGCGGGCTGGCGGATCAAGGGTGGCAGGCTAGTGGGCTCACCGAACTTGCTCTCAATGAGAGCAAGTTCACCACCACGCTCACGGCACCTTTGAACCACGAGCAGTTCAACATGTACGCGCGGCATCGTTCACATAGCTCGCACCGATCGCACAGTTCTCATCGGTCACATAGCTCGCACTACTCCGGAAGTGGAGGCACCTATCGTGCGCCGACCTATACGCCACCGCCTCCGCCACCCCCTACAACCTATCAGTCGACACCCCGATCGTCCTTCAACGGAAGCAGCAGCTCTGGTAGTTCGAGCTCTTCGAACAGCAGTTCGCAACCCTTGACGCTCGAACCGGCGCAGAGGACGAAACAAAGCCTGACGCCTCGCCCCAGCTCCGACCAACTGCAAATGATGATCATGCGGGTGCAGGCAGCCCTCTATGCGCGCGGGTACGACCCTGGCGCCATTGACGGCGTCATGGGCATGCAAACGAAAGCAGCTCTAGCCTCGTTTCAATCGGCTCACGGACTTCCGGCGACTGGAACGATGACAACGCCAACACTCAATGCGCTGGGCGTGGCAATCGCGCCATAAGCACTGGTTCGTATCAAGAGTTGTGAGAGCCCGACATGATGTGGGCTTCCCTGATACACAGGCATTCAAGGAGACGGGATGGAGCCCAGCAGAAAAATGTGTTCGAGCGTCATCGGCATGGCATTGAAGGTAAACGGCTATTGGAGACAAGCCGCCCCTTTAAGCCAGGTCTATCTAGCAGGACTAGCATTCGTATTCATGTGCGTACCGCTAATTCTCTTCGGATTGCACTTCATAGCGCAGGCGGTCGGAGTTGCTGGCGCAATTTTTCTTAGTGCAGCACTCGTCGTGGAGGCATACCTGCTAGCAGTACGCTGTTGGGAGAAGCCCTGGGGCAAGCTGACCGGCGTAATTGTATCCGCCGCAGTTGTTCCGATGGCGCTTGGCATGTCAGCTAATGCCGTCAATGCGGCCACAGGCCAGGCGCCAGACAGCTACCCGTATACGGTGGGCATGCTTGCTCCGCTAGCAAGCATCTATGTGATTGCGTTTCTTGCAGCGCTAATCTCCCTTCTTGGATTTCCATTGATGCTTGTTCTTGCGGTTGTTCGCATCGTGACTTCTGAGAAAGATCAATCTGATGCACTTACCCGCGACTTGTTCACACGCATCTTCGCCTTCGCGGCAGCATCATTTCTTTTCTCTTTCGCATGGAAGGAAAGTGAGCCGGCATATGCGAAGCTTCTGGAGTGGTCCGCAAAGCACGCCGCGATGATCTTGGACAGTTACCCGAACGACAGTTGTGCGACGGGGGAGGGCGAGAGGGTCAAGAGGATCTCTGATGAATGGGTGATCGTGGCCAGTTCCGCCAACAAGGAGCCAAAGTTCTCCAAGCTCAGATGCCCCCATGACGGAAACGCTCCAGAACTTGTGGACTCAACTCACTCAAATCCTCGATTCGACGAGCCACCAAGGCCAAGCGCCAATCGATGACGCAACCGCGCATCGACGTCGATTGAGCCTCAACTACCAGTCGAGAAGACCATGTCATACAGAAACGGAAATTACGCAGCTTTCTATGTCGCTGAACCCTTCAGCACTTCGGGATTGAAAGCCCATGCCACGCCCGACTTCCTTCACTACAACCAACTAAGGATGTGGAAAGGAGCGGACGCAAGCTTTCCATTTAACGACTCGCACGACAAGACGTACAGCGTGCGCGACGGGAGTGATTGGGAAGCTACCCTGAAACCTAGGCTCCGCGAGCGCCTAAGAGCTTCGAAGAACATCGTTCTCTTCCTAAGTAACCACACCAAATCTTCAAGAGCGCTTACCGAGGAGATTGACTACGGGATCAATACTGAGAGCTTGCCTGTGATTGTTGTCTATCCGGATTTCAACTCTCTCGCGGACTTGCGCAGCGGGACAACCTTCTCTCCATCGATCAAGGCTCTATGGGACCGTGTGCCGATCTTCAAAACCTCGATGCATAAAGTGCCGACAATGCATGTCCCACTGCTCAAGCAAAACATTTCAAATGCGCTCAAGGATCCAGACTTCATGCTCGCCACCAAAGGAAAGTCAATAGCCTATTACTACAACCCTTGAGCCATAAGGCTAGCTTGTACGAAGCGACCTGGAGGAGATGAGGTGAAAGTACAGTTTCTCGACAAGAACGCCGTTAAGAGATCAGTGAAAATTATCGCCGGACTCTCAACTTCACTTTCGATTGCATTGCTGTTCGTAGACATTCCGCCAGAGCGCAAGATCTATGCGGGCGCATTGTTCTTGCTGGCTCTCCTATCCATACACCTAGTCATCTGGATTCAAGCGAACCGACTTAGAGAAATAAGTATTGATGTCGAAGGGAGTACAGTCAGCATCAAGACTGGCGACATTTTTAAGCAGCGAGGCTTGAAAGCGATCGCATTCAATGAGTACTTCGACACTCAGGTGGACAACGTCCTCATCAGTGAAGAATCGCTCAACGGAAAACTGATTACTTCAAAACTTAAGGAGCCTCCGGAAACGCTAGATGCGCACATCGAAAACTACAAATTTGATGATGGTGATGTACTTGAAACAAATGTGACTAGGACATCCGGAAAGACTACTCGATACCGGCTCGGCACCATCTGTGTATACAACGACTTCCTTCTCGCTGCCTTCGCCCGATTTGACGATAACAATCAAGCAAGCCTAACGATGCCTGAGTATCTCGAATTTCTGATCAATTTCTGGGATAGGGTGAATAGGGTGTATGCCCAAAAGAATGTATCAACCACCATCTTTGGCTCTGGCATCACTCGGATTAAGGGCCATAAGCTGATAAATGAAGAGGACCTTCTTAAGATCATGCTATGGACATTCCGAATCAGCGAGATGAGGTTCAAGTATCCAGCGAAACTCACAATCGTCATTCATGAAGACAAGATTGGGCAGATCAACCTACTGGATATCGCTTCTGCCAAGAATGGAGTATAGGCTCATGCCGCCGCAGCGTGCAGGCACGGGTGGCCGCCCTGGCAGGAGCAGTACTTGAGGCATCGCACTGCGTATCACTGCAGCCGTCGTTCTTCCCAAGACTTAGTCACGGCAGGATCGGTTTCGATCACCAGACTAGGATCCAAGTAGAGACCAGGTTCGCTTAGCCTGATACTGCCGTCCTCGAGCAATTCATTGACTATCCCCAGGATACGCAAGTTTCCTTCATGTGGGTCTCCACAAGAGCAGTCCTCAGCATGTATTTTCCGATGCCAGACACCGTTCACATCCACGCTATAGAAGAGCCCAGGGAACCGAGCAGCCCTCTCAAGACGCAGTCCGGGATGATCGACACCAAACTCAAAGACCTCCAGCAAATCGTCGCTCGTCTTGATAACGGCGATACCTTTTCCGTATGTCGTCCCCATCCCGTGGTAAACAAGGGCATCTGTCTCAATGATGACCTCATCTGATTCTTCCAGAAGTCGCATAATCTGACGGAGCAAGTTCGGAACTGGAGCGCTCCCGTGATACGCGGCGCTACCGCACCTAATGTGCACTTGCCGGCGTGGCTGCCCCTGCTGGCCGGGTGGAGGCGAAAGATCAGAAATCCAGAAAGGTCGATGAAAGGCGCTTTCCGGCGGCATGATCTTTCGCAAGTGAGGCTGATACTCCGGGATGGGGAGCGAACGCGCAAAAGCATCGATTCCACCACCCATGGTGCCGATCTTTTCCCAAGGCATCGCCAAGAGCTCCGAGAAGATTGGATCGTCTTCGGGCTCAGGGAAAAGCCACGCGGTATTCATACTGCCCGCGTGAGCTCGCAGCACATCCGCAGGTGCAGAGATGTGGGCTACAACCAAGCTTGGATCAAGATATCCGTCATATAGACTTCCAATCATGTAAGCGTCTTGACGCACGTACCTGGGCGCGCCGTCCCTAGTCGCAATCTCCGAAAGGTGTATAGCCTCTAATCCTGCTGCTCGAAGTTTTCTTCTGCTAATGACGTAGATGTGCCCTGAGTCGGAGGACTCTTTGTAGCTTGCCTGATCGCATCGCAGATAAACAGGATTCTCAAAACAGTCCTCCACCATTTCTGCACTTCTGTGCGAAACAAATTCTTGGCTTGCGAACCAGGCCGCAACACGCGAGTCCCCGGTAGCATCGACGAAGAAGGATCTCCAGCCATAGTGCTGCAGGATGGCCTGATCTGTGGCCGGATCTCCAGCATCTGACCAGCCATCGACATGTCTCTCAAGCGCCTTCTTTGCGTAGTGCGTCCACTTCAACATGAGCGGCGGAATACAGCCATGCCGCTGGAAGGAAGTAGGCAAAGATAGGGAGCCGTCAGCACGCTGGTAGTGAGCCACTTGACCTCTAAACAGAGCGTCAGACCCGAACGAGGCTATCGCTAGCTTCAGCTGCTCCGCGGTGTCGCAGTGAATGATCTTCATACTACTAACTGAGCTCATTTCCATCGTAGTAGTTCAGGAATCTGCGGCAATGTTCTGATGTGTTCATCAGGAATAGTACGTGCTCGTCTCAAAGGCGAGTCAGGCGCCGAGGGAGGGAATGGCGAGGCAGATGATCTCGCACTATGTGGCGAGCTTCTCGATCTCCGCAGTGAGCCCGTTAGAATCCGGCGCCGACAGGTGAACGGACAATGCACGGTCCGACATAACGGATGCTTGAGGAGTGATGGGAACAGTGGTCATAGGCGCCGCTTGAAGCTCCACGTCACGACGCCCCAGATATCAGGCATTGTGAGCGCGCAGCTCAGAAAACAGAGTATTCCCTGTGGCCCAAATGGTACTCATGGGAGGCAATATCTACTTCCACCTCCCATTGCTCCGGACCAACGTCTAGACGAACGTCATTCAAGCGGACGTAGACCGTGACCTCGATATTGTGAGGGAAATGGGTCGCTTCGCTCGCAAGAACAATTTCTTCTCTATCGATAGAATCCCATTTGGTCACAAGGACGGAGGCATCAATCGCGACATCAACGAACGCAACGAGCTCAACCACCCAGGCCTGATCGCTCTCGCGCCAGATCTCGATGTTGTCTCCAAACTTCATTGAAGTCATGCTTGCATCAAAAACTTCCATCTCTAGACGATCACCAAGATCAGGAACATAGCCAGAGGCATCCCATTCAGCCCCGGAGACATGAGTCGCCATCGCCTTGGAAACAGCTCGGCTGATCGGTGAATCAGGGTTTGCAAGGTGCTCCTTGATTTTCGACTCAACTTCTGTGGCCGATTTGCCAGTGGCCACGAAAAGCGCGGTGAGATCATCCAGGCTCTTGAAGTAGTAGAGCCTGTCCGACTGGGCTGCATACCTCTCCCATCCGCCGTCACCTGAGATGACAATGCCGTAGGTTTCGTTGCTCTCCGCGTAGTTTTCGAGAATCTGCAAGCTTGCGGCATCGGGGAACTCTGATTTCTTGCTTTCCTCAAAAGGAGGGTTCTGCGCGAAGTAGGCTTCGAACAGTTCCTCGCCATTGACGCTGGACCAAGGAAGGATGCTGCCGCCACATCTGGCAGCGTAGTCGTGAAGCTCCTTTTTGAACTTGGTTTCGGCGGTAGGAACGATACTCAGCGCATCCACTGCATTCGTTAACCCGCTCAGATCTACACCTGTTTGGCGGTGCACCGACTTGGAGGCACTCGCCAATTCCCTCGTGGCTGCAATCACCAGGTCGAGGCGGTGCTTCTTCACTTCCTCGTGAACTACTTGGGTAAACACCAAGTGCACATCGTCGGGAAGCTGGTTGGGCAGCTGGTTGAGTGCACCTTTGTCGAACTGAAAACCCTTTGACTGCAATATGTCCGTGTCGATGGAAACGAAGGTGATCAGCTTGTTCCAGATGTCATCAACAGAGGGCTTTTCGGTAGGCATGACGCAATGATACACGCAGGCTATTCAGGAGGCAGCCATCATGGAATATGCTAGGGCTGATCTCCCATGGGGGTGGGGCCATGAAGTTCCTCGAAACCGCGTTTGGCCAGCTGGCGTTCGCTTGGAAGCTCTACAACTACGGCCTTGACGGAAAGATCAACCGAGAGGACTTGGACATCCCTCTGACGTTCAAGGAAGACGGGATGATGTTGGTGCTTCCTGACCGCGTGCTGGATTCAGACGACGACCTCCGCATCGCACTTGCGAACAACTTGGGCATAGCCTTCGGCGCGGCCGCCATCACGCTCAATCGTAGTCGCGAAGAAGCAGGCTTGACCCTCCCTAACCCCATCGCGACCGACACCGATCAGTTCGTTGCGCTGACCTATCAGATCCGCAATGCGTTCGCACATGACATCTCCGAGCCAAGATGGAACATCACGCAAGCCCGATACCGCAGGGCGTATGCGTTCGATGGCGTGAACGTAGACCTGACCGACAAGCACGAGCGTTTTTTCGATTATGAGGACATCGGTGGTCCCGAGACACTGTTTCAACTTCACCAGTTTGGCAAAAGGCTCTGGGCCTGAGGATTAGCCATGTGCTTTTCGACGGAAGCGTGGTCGTTGTACGAGAACTTTGTCCGTCAATGCGGGATCGACATGGACTACAAGCGCCATCCTTACTACGAGCATCGATTGGCGGCATAAGGACAACTGACCAAGGGGAAGGTCATGATCAAGTCGATCAGCATTCAAGGCTACAAGAGCTTTCATCCCACGCAAGCGGTGACCATTCCCATCGCGGTGGACAAACAGCAGCCCGTTTTCATCTACGGCCTCAATGGCGCCGGCAAGACGGCCATCGGCGAGGTCATTGATGGTCGGGCCAGTGGCGATGCGAGATTTCAGCACTGCAAGGTGGAAGCGACGCAAGGTGGACCCTTCCGATACATGGTCTACAACCACCATTTCGTGCAGAGGGTCATTGGTGAAGCGGAGGGCATGCCAGGGATCTTCACGCTGGGCGAGCTCGATACCGCAGTTCTGCGAGAAATCGAGGACAAGGAGCGCCAACTTGGCGAGATTGGCGCGGAGCGCGAGGCCATCACGCAGGACAATTTGCGGTTGCAGCCACTGATCGACACCGCCAGCAAGGCCGCCCTTGAGGAGGTGTGGACGGTCTACCAAGACCACGACGGTGGCACGTTTGATGAGTTCATCACGGGCTACGGGCGTGGCAAACAAAAGTTCTTCGATGACCTGTGGCGGTATAGGACGGACGACACGGAGGTGCTCGATACACTGGAAGTGCTGGCCCAGCGACTCAGCGATGTGTCTGGGACAGAGGAGCGGAAGAGCACCTTTCAGTTCAGCATGGGGGACTTGGAGCCGATCGGGTCTGATCCCGTATGGAAGGTGCCCATTGAAATCTCTGGTGACAGCCGCTTGGCACCGCTGATTGAAAGGCTTGGAAACGCCGATTGGGTCGGCACGGGACGACCATACATGAGGGACGACCAGTGTCCGTTCTGTCAGGAAGGTCTGCCCGCCGATTTCACAGGTGAGTTGGCCAAGCTCCTCGACGGGGATCGTCAGACCAAGATCGACGGCTTGCAAGCCAAGGTGGATAGATATGTCGCAGCTGCCGAAGTTCTGGAAGCGCAGGTGAAAGCAGCGATGGACGAACCGCTCTCAACACAAACCAGTTTGAAGGGCGCATGGCACGTTGTGCACGTGGGGCTCATCTCCAACATTGTCAGCATGAGAGCGAAGCTGGCACGTCCCAGTGATGCGGTTGTGATTGACGCTCTCCACTTGATGCCGCTGCGTGATGCGCTGACTGCCTTGAATGCGCGGATTGAGACGTTCAACGAACGCATCCTAAACAGAGAGGCCGAGCGTCAGGCCATCAAGGAGATGTTCTGGAAGGTTATGTGTCGTGATCGGGCAGGCGCCTACAAGACCTATCACACCATGTTGGAGCCGCTGACCAAGCGAAAGAGTGACAATTGGACCAAGGAAATGGCTGCCGACATCAAGCAAAAGGAACTCGGCGCGCGGCTCACGAAGCTGCGGCAGAACCAAGAGGGTGTCGGTGCGTCAGTAGAGGCCATCAACGCCCGACTGAAATCCTTGGGAATTCAGTCATTTTCTATCGCGCTCAAAGACAACGAAAGCAATTTGTATCGCTTGCAACGGCCCAACAATGAAGGAAGTGATCCGCACACCCTCAGCGAGGGAGAGAAGACGCTAATCTCATTCCTCTACTTCATTGAGCTGCTGAAAGGTGCCTCAGAGCGGGGGCAACGCGTGGTGCAAGGGCAAACCATCGTGGTCATTGACGACCCGATATCCAGCCTGTCCCACAATTACGTCTATGATATCGCCACCATCATCTGTGCTGAGCTGATCAAGCCGCCAGGCGGCCGCAAGGTGCGGCAGATCATTGTCCTCACACACAGCCTATTCTTCTTGCATGAGCTGGTTGGGCAGGTGGCGGTGCGTGACCTTGCCAAGGCGGCCAACCACTGCCAGTTGTTCCGAGTTGTCAAGGGTGAACACAGCAAGGTCGTCCCGCTGCTCGCCCGTGATTTCGCCAATGACTATGACGCCCTGTGGCAGGTGATCCGCGACGCCAAGGACGGAAACGTCCCGCAACAGGTTGTCCCCAACACCATGCGTTGCATTCTGGAAACTTTCTTCGCGTTCACGGGGAAGACCAAGCAGATCGAAGACATCCTCTTGGAGATGTCCAACGCCGACCGAACCTTTGTCCCATTGGCCCGCTATCTCAATCGGGGCTCCCACAAAGACGCCGTCAACCAGGTGGGTGTGGATTGGAGCATGTTCAATCTGGACTACTACTTGGACAAGCTCGAAAAGGTCTTCGTGGCGGCAGGGCACGACGAGCATTTCGGGATGAAGATGGGGCAGGGTGACAATCAGGCGACCGCTGCGTGAAGCAGACCCGACCACTGCCCTCGATTGAAGAGATCTTGCGCAAGGATCGGGAGTTTAAGGATCAACTTGAACGAGCGATGGAAGCCGACGCCAAAGCCCGCTGGGCCAAGGTCATGCGTTCTCAGTTTCCTGCAGGGGAACGTGTGTCCAGATCAGCCTGGATGTCAGGTCCGAGCAGGGACGAGCTCCACGTCTGGTTGCATGTCACGGATGACGGTGAGCCGTTCTTTGTCGGCCGTGGACGTGGCGCCACTGCATGGGAGCGCAACGGTGGGCTTGCTTGGGAGTGGTTCGTGCGGGAAGAACTGGGTGGCTCATATCACGTGGTGATCCCCGCGAGTGACCTGAACGAGAGGGGCAGCCAGATCTTGGTGGATGCCGTGATGTGCTCGCATTGGGACAAGCTGCTCAATCAAAGCAACATCCATCGTCCCGCAGGCGGGCCAGACTCGGACCGCCGATGGGAAGCCCTCGGCAATCTCAAACCTTGCTATGAGGCAGTCAAGCAGGCGGGCAATGATGAGCTGCGCGCACGGTTGGCGCTGGAAGCCCAAGAGCTTCAATACCTCGCGGCCAACTTTCGCATGGAGCAGGGACGGTTCGGCGAGGTGCTGCACAAGATGAAGGCAGACCGCGCCACCAACATGTTCTTCATCAAGCCGCTCATTGAGAGCTTGATGCGGCTGGGACGTGTGGAAGACGCCCGCCATCAGATGGCTCGGTTCAAAGAACTGGCACCTGTGGAATACCGCAGCCCGACGGCGGCCAAGCTCCAAGTCATCGTGGATCGCGGGACATATCGGAAGCGTTCCAAGAAGCTCTGACGCGGCCGAACTCACTCAGAATGCAGAAACACTAAATACGTGTGGCACCAATAAAAAACAAGGAGGTCGCCATGCGTATCAACATTTCCCTCATTTCGTGCAACAACTGCTTCAACGGCAATACCGTCAAGGTTGTCGGACGATGGACCCGCTGGTCCATCACGCTTGCCCTATCCCTGGCGCTGACCCTCTGCGGGGCGACCGCTTGGTTCTTCCTCTCCTAAAGGGGGGCGACCCACCAATACGCCCTGACGTTCTCGCCCTGATTAAGGGCGCGGACGGCCGCCAGCGCAGCTTCAAGCAGGTTTGTTTCGGATAGTATTTGGCCAGCGCCTGCACATTGGTCCCGCAGCTCATGGCCACTGTCCGCAGGCAATGAGGGCTTGGGGCGCAGATGGAAGAAGAGCAACCAGATATTTGGGAAGAGTTCGTGTTGCAGTCCCACGAGCTGGTGGTGGAGCTCATTGACTGCGTGGCATTCGACGTCAATACCGACGAGCCTCGCATCGCGTTGAGTGAAGTACTTCTATCGTTGGCGTTTGAGCACTCCCACTCTGCGCGGATGCTGCTGCATACGGGGTTCCTGCCATCCGCTCTGGTCGTTCATCGATCCCAGTTTGAGGCCGTCGTGCGGTCGCTGTGGGTGCTCTATGGCGCCAGTGATCAGGTGGTGGGAAAACTCAGCGCAGAATTGAACTTGGTGACCGAACTGGCTGCCAAGAACATTCCGACCGCGTCCAAGATGATGGAAGACTTGGCGGTGAAAGCCCCACCGAATGCCTTCAAGCCGCTCAACCACTTCAAGACCCACATGTGGGGTGCACTCAACTCCTACGTGCACGCCGGCATTCACCCCATCCGCAGGCATGCCGATGGCTATCCGGCTTGGTTACTTACCAATGTCATGAAAAACGTCAATGGCCTGTCGGTGGTGACCGCTATGCAGGCTGCGATGCTGCTCATAGGGACGGAGCTGCAACAAGAAGTGCTAACCATCGCGGATCGGTATGCCCATGTGCTGGGGCCGCCCAATTAGCGCCGATCTCAGCGATAGCCACTGCGGCGGCGCGAAGCAGATAGGAGGGAGGGTAGGGTGAGACGCACTACTGATCTTTGAGCGTCGACTTCTGTATTCCAAGCTTTCGGCTGGCCCCATGACTGGGCCGACATAACGGATGTTATGCGAAGTAAGTAATTGATTTACAAGTATATTTTCTGATTCCGTTCAAGTCAACTCAATCCCTTCGCGACGCTCTCATCCAATAGGACTTTGGGGGGGGCCTTAAACCCATCCTATGGAAGCTCAAAGCCCAAGGCGGCGGCGCAACTCTGCCGGTAACGACCAGCCAAGCTACCCGAAGCGCCTCCGCGTCAACAAGTGCGTGGTGACGCCGAGCAGCGGCCGTGGGATGGCCTGCAAAGTAGTCTTCAATCAACATTCCCGTGGCACCTTCCTTGAGCATTCTGGTCATCACAGGCTGTGGGACAGGGCCACATACCGCAGCCTGATCATCTGAAAGGTCGAACCCTGCGATCACATACTTCAGAAGCGCTAGGTCATTGGGATAGTCAGCCACCACAATCGGCTCAGTGACAGCGCACAAGAAGGCACGCAGGCCGGTCGTCATGGCTTGGTCTGTCATACGGTACCTGCCACGTTCCAGCAGGGGATAGACAACCGATCGCACGAAGTCGGTGGCCACGTCGGGCAAGGGATCGCGCTCAGCATAAAACCGATGAGCTCCATCTTCAGAGATGAGTGCGAAGCTCACTAGCTCGGAGCCCGTCGGGTCCGCCCATTCGGTATCGAGGAATAGATAGGTCACGGCTTCAGCTTGACGTGTACTTCTTAGGCCAAATCAATTTTGCCCCCTTAACCATCTCCGGTTGAATGAAATGCGTATAGGTGGGCGGCTTTCGCCCCCTCGACTACGTCTAAGCGATCAAGCTCCTTAGTCCTGGCAATCATCTCTTGGACAAGAAGCCACCGGCCTTCTTCAGTCAGGCACCAGCCACCACGCACTTCGTCATAGACGATGTGCGAGATGTAGTTGTCGGGATCTAAGACGGGCATAAGCAACCCCGGTGAGAGGTATGGTGCCCCTGGCCGGACTCGAACCGGCACAAGCCGCTTATCTGGCGCTGACGGGTTATAAAACCGCTGCTCTAACCAATTGAGCTACAGGGGCTGATCAGTCGACTGATCAGCCAGGTATTCGGAGCGCGCGGCAAAAGATGTTCACAGGATCGAATCTAGCAAGTCCTGACGACAAAGCAATAGATCAGGCAAAAGTCGCTCCCAAATTTGGGGACATTACGAGTAACAGCACATGATGTTGGCTCACCGCGACATGCCCCCAAATTTGGGAGAGCTTGAAGCAGATGGACCAGCGGATGCATGATCAAAGGATCCGAGTTCCCGAACCTTAGACTGCGACCGACGAAACTATGACCTCCGACAAGACCGATCCTGATCTGGACCAGGCAGCAGTTGAGTACGACGCTTGGTTCAGGGCCAAGGTCATCCGGGCCTTGGCGGACCCACGACCGTCGATTCCACACGAAGAGGCCATGGCACGTAGCAGGGCGACGATCCGTGCTGTGGCGCGGAACGCCGACGGAGAGATGTTTAGTCGTTCGTCACGGCAATCTGAAGAAAAGGTAGCCGGGGCAGATCTTCAGGGGCAATCAGAGGCCATGGCTTGTGCCAGGGCAACAATCCAGGCAGTTGCCGTTCGCCGAAAGCGTTGAATCTGGGGATGGCAGGCCGCCGCAGGTTGGAATTTGGGGATATCAAAGCGCGTGCTTTGATGACCGTGACATCAGACTGCGGCTACTGGGGAAGGTTGATGCGGCTGCTGGGTAGAGATTGCCGCGCTCAACAGCAGGGCCTTTCAGGAACCAGCCCAGCAGCCGCATCCACCAGCCAGCCTCGGCTGCAATCCATTTCGCATAATGCCTATTATGTCAAAGGCGACGCATGGCGCCGGTCAGATCTTCAAACGGTTCTGCCTATACCAAGCCACAGCCCCCAGCAGCCCCAGTTGCCCATGCTCCACCCGCCATACCGGCACCCGTTCCAGCTGCTCGGTCATCACGCCCTTGTTGAGGTACCGCTGCAGGAAGCGCCCGTCGTGCAGGAACTGCGGAATGTGTGCGGTCACGCCGCCGGCCAGATACACGACCCGGGCGCCGAAGATGATCGCCAGATCGCCGACCACGCTGCCCAGCCACCCACAGAACGTCTCCAGCGTTTCCCTTGCCAACGCATCCGATTCCGCGGCCGCGACCAGCGCGCCGGCATCCGCATGCACCGGCGTCGCGTCACGGAGTTCGCACAGGCACCGGTAAAGATTCATCAGGCCAGGCCCAGACAGCACGTGCTCGTTGTGCAGGTACGGACGGTCCCTCAACAGCCTGCGCACGATGTCCAGCTCCAGCGCGTTGCCGGCCGCCAGCGACGCCTGGCCGACTTCCGTCGGCAACACCCGTGGCGGCTGGCCTTCGATCCAGACCGCAGCCCCCAGCCCGGTGCCCGGGCCGATCACCAGCGCCGGCGACGACGTTCCAGACGCCATCAACGGTGTCAGCGGCGACAGCGTGTCCGGCGCCAGCGTCGGCACCGCATTGGCCACGGCTTCGAAATCGTTGATCAGCTGCACCCAGGCCAAGCCGGCACCCACGCGCGTCTGTTCCACCGACACCGCCCACGGTAGGTTCGAATTGATCAGACGGTCGCCTTCCAGCACACCGGCGATGGCCACGACCGCACCATGGCAAGGCGTGCCGGCCGCATAGTCGTGCAGGATGGAGGCGAGATCGGGATGCTCAGCGCAGGCGTAGCGACGGTAATCGTGGATGTCGTTGCTGCCGTCGGCGACGATCCAGCCGAGGCGGGCATACGTGCCGCCCACGTCGGCGACGATGATGCGTGCACGCGAAACATCCTGCGGGTGTGCTGCGGGAACGCCTGTCAGCACCTTGTCCATCGTTACCGTGCCTGCCATGCGGATGCCACGCTGCCCAATGCCTGAATTGCGCGACAAGGATAACGTGTCGTTGCCCGATCGTGGCGCGGGCCGACCGCGGACGGCCCGCAGCTCACCCTACGGAAAGGTACGTCCACGGGTCATGGCGTATCATGCGGGCATGTCCCGGTTCGCCCCCCTGCTCCGTGCCCTGCTCTGCCTGGCGTTGCTGCTCAACGGCACGGCGTACGCGCATGCCGCCACGCGCATGGCGATGGGCGACGTGGCGGCCGCCGTCCAGGCTGCCGAGGACACACCACCGTGCCACGAGGGCATGGACATGGCGATGCCGGTGGACGGCGACGCTCCTTCCGGTCACCACGACGCCGACGCCGGCCTGCCCGATTGCTGCAAGGCAGGGAGCTGCGACGGCTTCTGTGCCCAGCACGCGCCTGCACTGACCTGGCTGACCCCGCTCGGGGCACTGCCGTATCCGCAGGCAGAAGCTCCCGCCTACCGTGCCGATGCCCACGCATCCGTACGCTTGTCGCACCGTCACCGACCTCCCATCCTGGCGGCCTGACGCCGCATTCCCGCGGCTTTCCGCAGGGCCGGTGGCGCGTGTCGCGCGCCGGATCCACGACCACGACGGACGCCACCGCCACAGCGGTCGGTCGCGCCGACGATGCACAGGATGCTTGCAATGAACCACGATGAATCCACACCGGGACGCCTGGGCGCGTTCCGTCCCACACGCCGCCAGTTCGTCACCGGCCTGGCGACCGGCAGCGTCGCGCTGGGCCTTGGCCTGGCGCGCATGCCCGCCTCGGCCGGCACGCCCCCACGTCGCGGCGGTGCGGCGCTCGTCACCGGTACCGACTTCGCGCTGAGCATCGGCGCGATGCCGATCGACATCACCGGCCGCATGCGGCCCGCGATCACCGTCAACAACAGCCTGCCCGCCCCCACGCTGCGCTGGCGCGAGGGCGACACGGTCACCGTGCGCGTCAGCAACCGCCTGCGCGACATGACCTCGATCCACTGGCACGGCATTCTGCTGCCGTCGAACATGGACGGCGTGCCGGGCCTGAGCTTCAACGGCATCGCGCCGGGCGAAACGTTCGAGTACCGCTTCCAGCTGAAGCAGTTCGGCACCTACTGGTACCACAGCCACTCGCTGTTCCAGGAACAGGCCGGCCTGTACGGCGCACTGATCATCGACCCGCGCGATCCGCCGCCCTACCACCACGACCGCGAGCATGTCTTGCTGCTGTCGGACTGGACCGATCTCGACCCGGCCGCGTTATACCGGCGCATGAAGAAGATGCCGGAGCACGACAACTACTACCAGCGCACGCTGGTGGATTTCGTGCGCGACGCTAAGCGCGACGGACTGGCGGAGACGGTCGAGGATCGCGGCATGTGGGGGCGCATGCGGATGACGCCCACCGACATCTCCGACATCAACGCGCACACCTACACCTACCTGGTGAACGGCGCCTCGCCGGACGCCAACTGGACGGGACTGTTCAAGCCGGGCGAGAAGGTGTTGCTGCGTTTCATCAACGGCAGTGCGATGACGTACTTCGACGTGCGCATCCCAGGACTGAAGATGACCGTGGTGGCCGCCGACGGCCAGTACATCCATCCGGTCAGCGTGGACGAGTTCCGCATCGCGGTGGCGGAAACGTTCGACGTGATCGTCGAACCGAAGGGCCAGGACGCCTTCACCATCTTCGCGCAGGACATGGGCCGCACCGGCCATGCACGCGGCACGCTGGCCCTCCGCGACGGGCTGGAGGCGCCGATTCCGCCGCGCGATCCACGTCCGCTGCTGACGATGGCCGACATGGGCCACGACATGGGCGGCCATGGCACGCAGAAAGGCATGGAAGGTGGCTGCGGCGCGATGATGGGTGAAGGCGGCTGCGGCGCGAACATGGGCGCGATGGACCACGGTTCGCACGGCGCAACGTCGAACGCGCCGAATCATCCCGCCAGCGAAGCGGGCAACCCGCTGGTCGACATGCGGTCCTCCGCAAGCGAACCGAAACTCGACGATCCCGGCCTCGGCCTGCGCGACAACGGACGCCAGGTGCTGACCTACGGCGCGATGCGCAGCCTGTTCGACGACCCGGACGGACGCGAACCGGGCCGCACCGTGGAGCTGCATCTCACCGGCCACATGGAGAAGTTCGCCTGGTCGTTCGACGGCATCCCGTTCGCCAGCGCCGACCCGTTGCGACTCAAGTACGGCGAGCGCATGCGCATCGTGCTGGTCAACGACACGATGATGCAGCACCCCATCCACCTGCACGGCGTCTGGAGCGATCTGGAGGATGCGGACGGCGCATTCCAGCTGCGCAAGCACACCATTGACATGCCGCCCGGCACGCGGCGCAGCTATCGCGTCCGCGCCGATGCGCTGGGACGGTGGGCTTTCCACTGCCACCTGCTGTACCACATGGAAGCCGGAATGATGCGCGAAGTGAGGATCGAGGCATGAAGACCTTCCTCATCCCTGCCCCGCTCCGCCTGGCCTCCGTCGTTGCCGTCATGCTGGGCGTGGCCGCGCCTGCCATGGCGCAGCATCACGACCATTCACAGCCTGCGACGCAGGAGACATCCAAACAGGATGACCACGCGCATCACGATCACGGCGCCATGTCCCAGGCAGCACCCGCGACGACATCTGCAGCGCCGCGCGAGCCGATCCCCGCCATCACCGCGGACGACGTGGCCGCTGCATTTCCCGCCATCGACCACCACGCCATGCAGCATGCACCGGCGTTCAACCACAAGGTGACCTTCAACCGGCTGGAAGCCTGGGATGCGGACGAAGGCATCGGCCAGGCCTGGGAAGGCAGCGCGTGGTTCGGCACCGATACCGACCGCCTGTGGCTGCGCAGCGAGGGCGAGCGCATGGGAGGCCACACCGACAGTGCCGATCTGGAAGTGCTGTACGGCCGCAGCGTCTCGCCGTGGTGGGACGTGGTGGCCGGCGTGAGGCACGATTTCAAGCCCGGCGATGCGCGCAGCTGGGCAGCATTCGGCCTGCAGGGCATGGCACCGTACCGTTTCGAGGTGTCGGCCACGGCCTATGTCGGTGAGGGCGGCCAGGTCGCCGCCAACGTCGAGGCCGAATACACGCTGCGCATCACCAACCGCCTGATCTTGCAGCCGCTGGTGGAAGTGGACATCGCAGCGAAGGATGATCCCGATGACGGCGTCGGACGCGGCATCTCCGGCATCGAAGCGGGCCTGCGCCTGCGCTACGAAGTGACGCGCCGTTTCGCGCCCTACATCGGCGTGGTGCACGAACGCGCCGTGGGCGACACCGCCGATCTGCGCCGCGCCGAGGGCGAAGCCACGCGCGATACCCGCGTCGTCGCGGGTGTCCGGGTCTGGTTCTGATGGAGGACGTCATGAAATACCGCACGCCCCTGCCCCGCCTCGCCTCCGTCCTGCTGCTCGCCACCACCCTCGCCGCCTGCACGCAGGCGGTGCCGGCGCCGGTGGACAGCGCCCTCGCGGCGACTGCTGCACCAGCAACGCAGCAGAAGACCGCGGTGGCCGCGACGCCGAAGATCATCGTCCATCGCGATGCCTACTGCGGCTGCTGCCATCTGTGGGTCGAACACCTGCGCAAGGAACGCTTCGACGTGGACGACCGTGTGGAGGACGCCATGAGTCCGGTGAAGGAACGGCTGGGCATCGTGCCCGCGAATGCGTCCTGCCACACCGCCGAAATCGAGGGCTATGTGGTCGAAGGCCATGTGCCGGCATCGGACATCCGGCGCCTGCTGCGCGAGAAGCCGGCCATCCGTGGCCTCGTGCTGCCCGGCATGCCGATGGGTTCGCCGGGGATGGAGGTGGAAGGCGTCGACGCACCGGCCTACACCGTGCTCGCGCTGCACGGCGACGGCAGCACGACGCCGTACGCCACGCATTCGCCATGAACCGAGGGGGGACGGCACGGGCGCCGTCCCACCCCTTGACTCTGGAGCGTACTCCAGGGTGCAGACTGCAGGCACTTCGAGGAGTTCCCGCATGAACATCGGACAATTGTCCCGCCGCACCGGCGTCCCCATCGACACCGTGCGCTACTACGAAAAGCAGTGCTTGCTGCCCCCTCCCACGCGCAGTGCCAGCGGCTACCGGCATTACGAAGCGGACGATGTGCTGCGGCTGAATTTCATCCGCCGCGCAAAGGCGCTCGGCTTCACGCTTGAGGAGATCCGCGAACTGCTGGCGCTCAGCAGCGACCACGACGGCGACATGGCGGCCATCCGTTCCGCCGCCACCGTCAAGCTGGTCGACGTGGAACAACGCCTGGCGGAGCTGACGCGCGTGCGTGACGGGTTGCGCCAGTTGGTCGATGCATGTCCGGGGCATGGCGCGCT
Organism: Pseudoxanthomonas sp. PXM03; assembly: GCF_014852005.1. GTDB lineage: Bacteria > Pseudomonadota > Gammaproteobacteria > Xanthomonadales > Xanthomonadaceae > Pseudoxanthomonas_A. The sequence continues at coordinate 111,028 of NZ_JACVAU010000003.1, forward strand.
GGACCAGTGCCCGATCCTCACGGCGCTGGGAGGCGAGGCATGAGCCCCGCACCGCACACGCACGGCCACCCTCCGGCGCAACACGCGGCGAAACCCGCGTGCTGCAGCGGCCATACCACGGCCCGCGCCGACGACGACACGCACGCCACCGATCCGGTCTGCGGCATGAAGGTCGATCCGCTCACCACCTCGCACCATGCGGAGCATGCAGGCCAGGCCTACCATTTCTGTTCCGCGGGTTGCCGCACGAAGTTCGTCGCCGATCCCGAACGCTATCTGCATCCGACCGCTGATGCCACGCCGGCACCTGCGGGCACGCAGTACACCTGCCCCATGCACCCGGAGATCGTGCAGGACGGCCCGGGCACATGCCCGCTCTGCGGCATGGCGCTGGAACCCATGCTGCCCTCGCTGGACGAGGAAGAGAATCCGGAGTTGACCGATTTCCGGCGACGCTTCTGGTGGACGCTGCCCTTCAGCGTGGCCACGCTCCTGCTGGCCATGGGCGGCATGTACCTGGACGTCATCCCGCCCACCGTGCGCACCTGGCTGGAATTCGCGCTCAGCACGCCGGTCGTGCTGTGGGCCGCCTGGCCATTCTTCCAGCGCTGGGCGCAATCGATCCGCCATCGCAGCCCCAACATGTGGACGCTGATCGGTACCGGTGTGGCCGCAGCCTACGGTTACAGCGTGGTCGCCGTGCTGGCACCGCAGCTGTTCCCGCCCTCGTTCCGCGACCATGGCCATGTCGGTGTCTACTTCGAAGCGGCGGCGGTGATCGTGTCGCTCACCCTGCTCGGCCAGTTGCTGGAACTGAAGGCTCGCTCGCAGACCTCCGCCGCGATACGCGCCCTGCTGGGGCTCGCGCCGAAGACCGCACGCCGCCTGCGCGACGATGGCGATGAGGAAGACATCGATCTCTCGCACGTGCACGTCGGCGACCGGCTGCGCGTGCGGCCGGGCGAGAAGGTACCGGTGGATGGCGTGGTGCTGGAGGGCCGCACGCACATCGACGAATCCATGCTGACCGGCGAACCGATGCCGGTGGAGCGTGCGCCGGGCGACAGCGTGATCGGCGCCACCCTCAACGGTGCGGGCAGCCTGGTGATACGTGCCGAAAAGGTCGGCAGCGACAGCGTGCTCGCCCAGATCGTGCAGCTGGTCGCGCAGGCGCAGCGTACGCGCGCACCGATGCAGCGGCTGGCGGACCGGGTGTCGTTCTGGTTCGTGCTCGCCGTGCTCGCTGCCGCACTGGCGACCTTGCTGGGCTGGGGCCTGTTCGGTCCGGATCCCTCATGGACCTACGGCGTCCTCAACGCCGTGTCGGTGCTGATCATCGCCTGTCCCTGTGCCTTGGGGCTGGCCACGCCGATGTCGGTGATGGTGGCCAGCGGGCGGGCCGCACAGGCCGGCGTGCTGTTCCGCGACGCGGAGGCCATCGAAACCCTGCGCAAGGTCGACACCCTGATCGTGGACAAGACCGGCACCCTGACGGAAGGCCGTCCCGCCTTCCAGGCAGTGCATGCGCTGGCCCCGTTCGACGAGAACGAGGCGCTGCGGCTGGCCGCCAGCCTGGATGCCGGCAGCGAGCATCCGTTGGCGCAGGCCGTGGTGCAGGAAGCGCGCCGGCGTGGTCTGGCACTCGCGTCGGCGCAGGATTTCGAATCCAGCAGCGGCATCGGTGTCCGCGGCGTGGTCGACGGCCATCGCGTCGCTTTCGGCAATACCGTGCTGATGCAGGAAGAAGGCGTATCTCTCGATGCCCTGCGGGAACATGCCGATCGCATCCGCGAGGAAGGCGGCAGCGTGATGTTCCTCGCGGTCGATGGCGCGCCCGCCGGCAGCATCGCGGTGGCCGATCCCATCAAGGCCAGTACGCCGGACGCCCTGCGTGCCTTGCGCGACGGCGGGCTCCGCATCGTCATGGCCACCGGCGATGGCGAGCGCACCGCGCGGGCGGTCGCCGGGCGCCTCGGTATCGACGAAGTCCACGGTGACGTGCGTCCTGCCGACAAGGCCGCACTGGTGGCGCGCCTGAAGCAGGAGGGCCGCCACGTGGCGATGGCCGGGGACGGCATCAACGATGCGCCTGCCCTCGCGGCGGCGGATGTCGGCATCGCGATGGGCACGGGCACGGACGTGGCGATGTCCAGTGCGCAGGTGACGCTGGTGAAGGGCGACCTGCGCGGCATCGCACGCGCCAAGGCGCTGTCGGAAGCAACGGTACGCAACATGCGGCAGAACCTGGCCTTCGCCTTCGCCTATAACGCATTGGGCGTACCGGTCGCCGCCGGCCTGCTGGGCCTGTTCGGCGGCCCGCTGCTCTCGCCGATGCTGGCGGCACTGGCGATGAGCCTGAGCTCGGCGTCGGTGGTCGGCAATGCACTGCGGCTGCGCCGTGTCCGGCTTCCCGTCGACTGAAACGCACACGGCCACCCGCGGGTGGCCGTGCCGTCACCGGTACCGCGCGTTTACTTGACGGTGACGTAGGTGCCCTTCAAGGCAACGCCGCTCATGATGTTGCCCGCGTAGCACTCGTAGTTGGTAGCGCTGCGGAACTCGTTCTTCTTGAAATAGCTGGTGATGTTGATCACGGCATTCGCCCCGCGATCCTTGGCGCCTTCCTGCAGCGCCTTGAGTGCGGACAGCGCCACCCAGTTGCAGGACTCCACGTCCGATTTGCCCACGCCGTTGGTCTTCTTGTTGGTGACGTCCTCGCCCATGCGCATCACCACTGCCGGTGTCTTCTCGCCGGCCAGGAAGAAGCGCACGCTGCCGTCGATGCCCGCCGCCTTCGCTTGTGGCGAGTCGATCAGGTCGCGCAACGGAAGCTCGAGGCGCGTGTCGGCAGCGAATGCCTGCGGCACGGCCAGCAAGGTCAGCAGGGATGCAGTCAGAAGTCGTTTCATGGTCAGGCTCCTTCGGGGGAAAGGGTGGCGGGGCCACCGTGATGGTCAAGCATGCCGAGGCGGGCGTGGGGAGGCCGTGCAGGCCTGCCGAAAGCAGCGCCGCCGGTCTTGGCGCATCTCGTCACTGGATCGGTGGCACGTCTTCCTCGGGCCCGATCTCGATCGCGGCCTGCTCGTCCGCGAACAGGATCCGGAAATCGCCGCGGCGCAGCCATGCCGCCGTGTCGGCCGCCAGCGCATCGCTGATCTTGCTCAACGACGAGCAGCCACCCCGGAACAGCGTCATCGTCTGCCGGTAAGGCTGGTACTGACCTATCAGCTTGCCGTCCTGGAACAGTTCCGCTCGGATCATCGCCCACTTGGGACCGGAGAATCCGCCACCGTCGGCACTGCGCATGTTCATGATGCGGATGCGCAGGGTGCGGCCCGATAGCGCCTCGATATCCTGCTCTGTCAGTTCCACCAGGCCATGCGAGTAGTCGACCAGATGCGCGGGAAGCTCGGCCGTCCAGTCGCATTGCTTCATGAACTCCGGATACCCGGCATAGCCATCGCGCAGTGCGATCCTGGGGCTGGTGCGGATCACGTCGTCGGCCATCGCGGACAGTGCGGGCATGGCCAGGCACAGTGCGAAGAGCAGGCGCCATTTACTGCGGATCACGGCGTAGCCACCGGCGCGGCGTCCGCGGCAGCGTCCACCCCGTCCTGCTGGTGGAATACCGGGGAGTTCTGGATGTCGAGCGCAAGGTTGCGGATCCAGCGGTTGTAGTTCCCATGGATCCACGGCGCATCGCGCTTGACCTCGTAGTTCATCTCCCTGCTGGAGACATACTCGATCTTGAAGCCGTTGGCGTCGTAACGCACCGCCACCACGACCTCATGCGTGCGTGGCGCGTAGCGCAACGTCACCCGGCCGGGTTCGCTGTCCGTGACGGCCCAGCCACGTGTCTTGCCCGCGTGGATGATGGCCGCCTTGATGCGTGCTGCACTCGGCGGAATGCCGTTGGTGGACTCCACACGCTCGTACGCCGGCACGACCATCGGATCCTGCTTGCCGGCCATCACCGGCAGGCTGACGGCTGACAGCACGAGCGCCAACAGCAACGAAACGGAACGCTTCTTCATCTATCCCCCTGTGGATGTCTGACGTCAGTCTTTCCAACGCTTGAAGATCAGCGACGTGTTGATGCCGCCGAAAGCGAAGTTGTTGTTCATCACGTAGTCGGTCTGCAGCTCGCGGCCTTCGCCGGTGATGTAGTCCAGGTCCGCGCAGCGGGGATCGCGCTCCTCCAGGTTGAGCGTGGGGGCGAACCAGCCCTCGCGCATCATCTCCAGCGTGATCCAGGCTTCATAGGCGCCGCATGCCCCGAGCGTGTGGCCGACGTAGCTCTTCAGCGAACTGATCGGCATGCGGCTGCCGAACACTGCCGCCGTGGCCGTGGTCTCGGCGATGTCGCCATGGTCGGTGGCCGTACCGTGCGCGTTGACGTAACCGATCGCGTCCGGCTCCAGCCCTGCATCTTCCAGCGCTAGGCGCATGGCCTGCGCCATCGTGTCCGCGCTGGGCTGGGTGACATGCTGGCCGTCGCTGTTGGTGCCATAGCCGACGACTTCGGCCAGGATGGTCGCGCCGCGCGCCTGCGCGTGCTCCAGGTCCTCCAGCACCAGCGTGCAGGCGCCCTCGCCCAGCACCAGGCCATCGCGGTTGGCATCGAACGGACGTGGCGTCCGCTCGGGCTCATGGTTGCGCACGCTGGTGGCGAACAACGTATCGAACACCGCCGCGGCCGTGGCATCCAGCTGCTCCGCGCCACCGCCGATCATCGCGACCTGTTTGCCGCTGCGCACGGCTTCGTATGCACAGCCCACGCCCTGGCTACCGGACGTGCAGGCGCTGGACGTGGTGTAGACGCGGCCGGTCAATCCGAAGAACACCCCGATGTTTACCGGCGCGGTGTGGCTCATCATCTTCAGGTAGGTCGTCGCGTTGATGCCTTCGGTGGTGTACGCATTGAGCATGCGGCCGAAGTCGCCGATGGCTTCGTGGCTTCCCGCGGAGGAGCCGTACGAGACGCCCACCTGCCCGCTTTTCAGGACAGGGTGACCGAGCAGACCCGCCTGCTCCAGCGCCATCTCGGTGGCGCGCACGGCCATCACGGCCACCCGGCCCATGCTGCGCGTGGTCTTGCGGTTGTAGTGCGCCGGCAACTCGAACGGTTCGGCGGGCGCGGCCAGTCGCGTGTTGAGGCCTTCGTACTTGTCCCAGTCCTGCATGTGGCGCACGGCGTTGCGGCATTCGCGCAGGCGCAGGTGCACGCTGGCCCAATCGTGGCCGAGCGGGCTGATCGTGCCCGCGCCGGTGACCACCACGCGTCGATCGCTGCGACTCATCCGACCAGCCCTCCATTGACCGAGATCACCTGCCGGGTGACGTACGACGCCTGAGGCGACATCAGGAACGCCACCACGGCGGCGACTTCCTCCGGCCGCCCGACGCGCTTCATGGGGATCATCTTCAACGCTTCGTCCACCACCTCGCCACTCACCATCTCGGTGTCGATCAGGCCCGGCGCCACGCAGTTGACGGTGATCTCGCGGCTGGCCAGCTCCAGTGCCAGCGCCTTGGTGGCGCCGATGATGCCGGCCTTGGCCGCGCTGTAGTTGACCTGGCCACGATTGCCGACCAGTCCGGACACCGACGACAGCGTCACGATGCGGCCCGGCTTGCGCCGGCGCACCATCGGCATGACCAGCGGGTTGAGCACGTTGTAGAAGCCATCGAGGTTGGTGCGCAACACGGCATCCCAGTCGTCGCCACTCATCGCCGGGAACGCGGTGTCGCGCGCGATGCCGGCGTTGCAGACGACGCCATGGTAGGCGCCGTGCTCTCCGATGTCCGCTTCCAGTGCCTCTGCGGCGGCGCTGCGGTCGGCCACGTCGAACGCCAGCACGCGGGCTCCGCGGCCCAGGTCGCGGATCTGGCCAGCGACAGCCTCGGCTTCTTCCACCCGGCTGCGGCAATGCACGACGATGTCGAAACCATCCTGCGCAAGACGCAACGCGATGGCCCGGCCGATGCCCCGGCTCCCGCCGGTGACCAAAACGGTGCGCTCCCCGGGCATGCTGTCGCCGGTGGTGGTGTCTCCCCTCATTGCTGCGTCGTCTCCAGATAGGCCATCGCGTCCGGCGGTTCGAACACAGACACGTTGGCAGTTGCCAGTTCTTCGCCGTCCCCCAGGATGCGGCAGCTGAACATTCCAAGCCCATTGTCACCCAGCAGCTCGCGCGTTGCCTCTACCCGAAGCAATGCGCCCGTGCGGAACCACGAGACCCGGCTTTCGTAGCGGCGCGTTCCCAGCAGGAAGCCGATCGACGGCTCGCGGCCGGAGGCGCGGGCGTGGCAGCCCGCCCACGCGGCGATGGCCTGCGCCATGTATTCGACCCCCACCCAGGCGGGAACGCCTTCCGCATGGCAGAACGGTCCTTCATCGGGCACGCGCACTTCCACTGCCACGCTGTCTTCGCCCCAGGCAACAAGGCGATCGACCAGCCGCATCGTTCCCCGGTGCGGCACCACACGTTCGATGTCGTACAAATCACCCATTCACTCAGCTCCGAATACCAGCACCGCATTGCTGCCACCGAATGCGAACGACTGGCTCAGCACATGGCGCAGCGGGCCGTTGGCGGTGCTTCCGGGCGACGCAAAGGACAAGCGCGGCAAGGCCGGATCCGGCACGCCATCCCACCAGTGCGGTGGCAACAGGCGCTGTGGGTTGTCGACCATCGCCAGCCAGCACAGGCCGGCTTCGACGGCACCCGCGGCGCCGAGCGTGTGGCCCGTCAGTGGCTTGGTGGAGCTCACCGGCACCTCGGACCCCAGTGCTGACGCCACCGCGCGGCTTTCCATCGCATCGTTCTGCGGCGTGGCCGTGCCGTGCAGGTTCACGTAGTCGATCTGCCCCGGCGACAGCTTGGCCCGCGCGAGCGCCTGGTCAATGGCGTCGATGGCGCCGATGCCCTGCGGCTCGGGCGCGGAGATGTGGTGAGCGTCGGAGGTTTCACCCCACCCCGCCAACCGCACCGGCCCCGGCAAGCGCGTCATCAGGAAAAGTGCGGCGCCCTCGCCGATGTTGATGCCGTGGCGGTGCGCCGAGAACGGATTGCATCGCTCGGGCGACACCGACTCCAGCGCCATGAAGCCGCGCACCGTGAACTGGCACAGTGAATCCGCGCCACCCGTGATGACGGCGTCCACCAGCCCGGTACGCAGCAGCCGTGCCGCGGACGCCATTGCCTTGGCGCTGGACGAACACGCGGTGGAGATCGTCCAGGCAGGTCCGCGCGCACCCGATTCGGCTGCGAGAAAACGCGAAGGCGCACCGATCTCCTGTTGCACGTAGTGGAACCCCTCGGGCCACTGTCGATGACGATGCCAATGCACCATCGCCTGTTCCGCCTCGCCTATGCCCGAGGTGCTGGTGCCGACCACGATGGCCACGCGTGCAGGCCCATGGCGTTCGATCGCCTGCTGCACCTGGTCGTGGATCTGCAGGTAGGCGGCGCGCAGCAGTGCGTTGTTCCGCCCGCGGAGCTGCACCGGATGGTGGCCGAGCGCGGGCAGCGCGGTGGTCACCGTACCCATCGCGAGGCGATGGCCAGGCACCAGGGTGTCGTTCTGTGCCACGCCCGAGGGAGCATCGTCGCGAAACAAGGCATCGCGCACCGACGCCTTGTCTGCGCCGAGTGCGCATACCAGCCCGAGATCGTTCAGGAAGATCGCGTCGCCGCTCACGGGATCGGGGCTCCGCCAGCCATCGATTCAATCGTCAGATGATAGCCGTCCGCCTTGTTATGGACCCGCAACGTGGTCGCATCCACGCGCTCCCGCACCAGCCATGCGTGGCCATCCATGCGCAGTTCGCGTTTGTCGCCGGACTCGACCAGTTCCCAGCCCACGGGCAAGGCGGCGCGCACGGCGTCCGCGGGCCACAGGCTGAACTGCACGTCGTCGAGCACGCGTTCACCCCGCACCGCCGCAGGCAGCCACGCCGCACGTTCTTCGGACAAGGTCGTGCCGTCCCATTGCAGGCGGACGCCGGTACGGCCCATGGCCTGCACGGCCAACCGCACGGCGTCGGCGTCGACTTCCAGCAGCGCGTCGAGCTCCCGCACGTGTTCGCCGAACCGGAACACGAGGCGTTGTTGCAGCGCGACCTGCTGGCCAAGCGCTGCCGGTGCCAGGCGCAGCGAAGGCAGCACGACCGCAGGCGATGCCGGACGCGTGGCGCACGCAGCCAGCAACAGTCCCGTCAGCAAGCAAGCGATCAGCCGGTGCACAGCTGCTCCAGGACATGCAGGCGACGCTGCGTGTCGGCCACATAGGGGTTCTTCCCGTCCCACGCGTAGCCCGCGAGGATCGAACAGATCATCCGGCGGATGTCAGGCTGTGCATCGGGGTGGAAGATGATGCGTTGGAAACCACCGGCGTACCAGGACTCCACGAAACGCCGGAAGGTCTGCACGCCGCCCCGCAGCGGCACGGAAAAATCCGCTTCCCAGTCCACGGTTTCGCCCGCGTAATGGCGGGCCAGGCACTCGCTGGCCAGCTGCGCCGACTTGAACGCGATGGTGACGCCCGACGAGAACACCGGATCGAGGAACTCGCCCGCATTGCCCAACAGCGCATAGCCCGGTCCCCACAGCGACGATACGTTCGCCGAGTAACCGGTGATCTGGCGCACTGGCAGCACCGCCCACTCGGCGTTCTTCAGCAGGCGGGTCAGGTTCGGATCCTCGCCGACGATGGCCTGCAGGCGTTCGAGCTCGGTGCCCTGGTAGCGGTTGAGGAAGTCCATCTCCGCCACCACGCCCAGCGAGCAGCAACCATTGGAGAACGGGATCGTCCAGTACCAGACGTCCACGTGTTCGGGATGCGTGGTGATCAGGATCTTGTTGCGGTCGAACCCGGCGTCATGCGCGATGTGGTCGCGCACATGGGTGAAGATCGCCCCGCGCACCGGGAAGTTGGAAGGCGACTCCAGCTTCAGCAGGCGCGGCAACAGGCGCCCGAAGCCACTGGCATCCAGCATGAAGTCGGCTTCGATGACGTACTCCTCGCCCTCAGGCGAACGCACGGTCACGCGCGGCGTCCGGCCGGGTTCGGCGGACAGCACTTCATGCCGGTAACGCACTTCCGCCCCCATGCGCTCGGCGCCCTTGGCCAGCACGTGATCGAAATCGGCGCGTTGCACCTGGTAGGTGGTGCCCCATCCCGGCGAGAACTTGTCGCGGAAATCGAACTCCGTGGTGCGCTCGCCACGCACAAACGCCGCACCATTCTTGTACTGGAAGCCGGCTTCCACCACGTCCTGCAGCAGACCGGCCGCCTCGATGTACTCCATGCTCTGCGGCAGCAGGCTTTCGCCGATGGAGAAGCGCGGGAACTGCTCGCGCTCGACGATCAGCACCTTGCGTCCCTGCTGGCGCAGCATCGCCGCGGCGACCGAGCCCGCGGGGCCTGCGCCGATGATGAGGATTTCCGTGCGTTCCGTCTTCATGCAGAGGTGTTTCCGTTCGAGGGGAGAGATTCCGGCGGGGGCCGGAACAGGGGCGACAGCAGCCATACCAGGCCGATGCCGAACAACAGCGTGAGACCGAACGCGCGCAGCGCAGGGGTTGCCGACAGACCCAGCAGGCCGAACGAGAGCCACGTACTGGCCGCGCCCACGCAGACCGCAAGCCATGCACTCGCGTCGCCGCGGTGCTCGACCAGGAAGATGCCGTAGTCGATCCCCATGCCCAGCAGCAACATCAGCGCCAGCACGTTGAACAGTTGCAGCGGCTGGCCCAGCCAGCCCAGCAACGCGACCGTCAGCAGGCCGGCGAGCAATGTCGGCGTGATCACGCGCCACGCCTGCCCGCGGTAGCGGATCGCCAGCACGGCGAACACCACGCCCACGCCCGCCAGCAGCAGGCCGGTCATCATCCGCCGGTAGTGCGCGAGCAGGCGCGAGATGTCGGCGGTGCGATTGACCCAACGTACGCCGTCCAGCCCCGCCACCTGCGCGGCAAAGGTGTCCAGCGCGTCCGGGCGGGACAGGTCGTTCACCATCACCACCGACGCAACGCCCTGCCCCACCTGTCCGAGCCACAGATGCCGCACCGGCAGGGAAGCGGGCGACGCGAGGAAAGCGTCCATGTCGATGGAGGCGGCAGCGAACTCCCCACGCGCCACGGTCTCGCCGGTCACGTCCGACAGCCGCGCCAGCACGTCGCGCTCCACGCGTGCCGTCAACGCGGCATCCTCGTCCTGCCGACGCTGCGACGGCAGCCAATCGCTCAATGCACGGTGGCCACCGACCAGGCCTTGCTGCTCCACCTGGCGCAGCCGGGCGGTGAGGTGTTCTTCGCGCTGCAGCACCTGCTCGGCATCGCGCCCCTGGACCAGGAAGAACTGCGCCGGACTGGGCATTCCCAGCAATCGCCCCACTTCGCGCTGCTGCGCGATCAGTGCCGGCGGCGATGACTGCAGGCCGCGCAGGTCATCGTTGGCTTGCAGCTTGATCAGCCCCGGTACCGCGACCAGCAGCACTGCAGCCGCCAGCACGCCAAAGGCACGACGGCTGGCCAGTCGAGGCCATCGCGCGAGCGTGCCGCCCAGCCAGCGCGAGAACGCGGTGGTGCCCATGCGCCCCCCATCCAGCCAGGGAAACCCGAGGATCACCGTCAGGAATGCGGCCGTCAGCCCGACCACCGAGAACAGCGCCATCTGCCGCAGCCCGGGGAACGGCGCGAGCCCCAGCGCCAGATAGGCCATGGCACTGGTCAGCAAGGCCAGCCACAGGCCCGGCAGCAGGTGCCGCAGCAATGACCAGCGACGCTCGGCGGCCACACCCTGGCGCGAGGCGAACCAGTGGATGCCGTAGTCCTCCGCGACGCCCACCAGACTGGCGCCGAAGATCAACGTCAGCAGATGGATCTTCCCGAACACCAGTACGGTGACGGTCAGCGCCACCGCGCAACCGACCAGCAACGACAGCGCCACCAGCAGCAGCGGGCGCAGCGAACGGAACGCCAGCCAGACCAGCAGCAATACCGCCGCCAGTGACCCCCAGCCGATGGTGTTGACCTCGCGGCTGGCCTGCACGGCCGCGGATTCCGCGTGCAGTGGCACGCCCGCCTTCAGCACCTGTATCCCGGGCGCGGCGGTGGTCGCCGCGGACGCCGCGCCATCCAGCAGATCCTGCAACCGGCGTTCACCGTCGAGCTTGAACGCGGATTCTCGCAGGGTGAACTGCAGCACGGCCCAGTGACGTCCTTCCGCCCGCAGCAGGCCATCGCCATCCAGTGCCAGGCCCGTGGAAACGGCCTGCGCCTGCCACCACTGCGGCCACAAGCCCAGTGGATCACTGCGCCACTCGGTCAGGCGGGGCGCCCCCATCGGCCCGTACAGGGCGGCGAGCGCGGACTCGGCCAGGGCATCGGCGGGTGTCTGCGCGAGCGCCTGCCGTTGCGCCGGTGTCAGCAGACGGTCGCGATGCGGCGCGAAGAAAGTCCGCGCCTGCCCGAACCAGTCTTCCGGCGAGGCGTCCTTGACCAGTAACCCAGATGCCGTTGTGCCGGGAGACGACTGCACGGATGCACGGAAAGCTGCGCGCGCCCTCAGCGTCGCCTCCGGCGTATCCGCACCCAGCATCACCACCACGTCGCGCGAACTGTTCCCGGCGATGCGCCGCGTGGCATCGGCGATCGCCGGGTCTCCGGCGTCCTGGGGCAACAACGCCAGCACGTCGCTGTCGATCGCCGGTGCCTGCCAGAACCGCCACTGGTGCCAGGCCACGGCCGCCAGCACCAGCAACCATGCAAGCGCCAGCCAACGCCAGCCCCGCAGCGGATGAAGGGACGGCTCACTCAAACCGGGCCGCCTCGTCGCGCGACAGGGTCGCTGGTGTTTCGCTCATCGCGCTGAAGCGCAGGTGGGTGACGTCGCCATTGGCTTCACGCAATTCGACCTCGCGCACGTAACGGTCGCCGGACAGGCGCACGGACGTGAACGCCTGCGCCAGCTGCCGTGAACGCGGCGCCAGCGTCATCCGCCACCCCTTGCCGGCTGCAGGCTCGGCTTTCACGTCGAAGGTCGACGTCAATGCCTTCATGTCGCCACTCATCAGTGCGAACATCATCGCATTGACGCTGCGAAGCCCCGGCTGCTGGCGTGCGTCCACTTCCACCCGCCGGCCGCCGTCGCGCTGCCGGCTGAGGATGCGGTCCTGCGTGATCACGATTTCGGAGGGAAACGGCGCGACCGTGGTCCAGACCACACCCTTGCCACGCGCAAGCAGGAAGCGACCGCTGGAACGCAACGGATTCCTGAAGCCAGCGACCTGCTTCTCCTGCGTGAACTCGCCGCGCAGCAGCGGCGCCTGCGCGACCTGCCCTTGCACCTGCGCCAGCGGATCGGCCGCTGCCGCCGGCAGGATGCTCCCACCCGCCGCGACGGCCAGCAGGAACGCGGACAGGAATCCGCGGATCGTCTTCATGGCGCCTCCACTCCCAACCGCTGCCACAGGACAGGCGGGCACAGATACAGCATCTCGCCTGAAGCCGCGTCGACCGCGACCTGGATGGTGTGCGCGCGCGTCATCACCTCGCCGCTGGCGGCATCGCGGATCTCGTAGTCCAGCTTCAACCGGTTCTCCCACTCGCTGATGCGCGCGGCCACCACCAGCGGCTGCGCGTACCGCAGTGGCCGGATGTACTTCACGCGCGTGTCGACGATGGGCCAGAGATAGCCCGACACCTGCATCTGCGGGTAGTCGTAGTCCAGGCGCTGCAGCAACGCGCACCGGGCGATCTCCAGATACTTGAAGTAGTGTCCGTGCCAGACCACCTGCATGGCATCGCAGTCATGGAAGGCCGGGCTCAGCGCGACTTCGATGGCCAGATGATCGCGCTGCTCAACCGGCATAGACGTTCCACCGCTCTTCGCGGATGTCGGCCAGCAACTGGCGAAGCTCGCCATCCAGTGCCCGGTCCTCTTCCACCAGCGGAATGCGCGCGCGCAGGTCGGCGTACATCGCGGCAGGACCATCGCGCAGCGTCGACTGCAGGCCCACGCGTTCGCGCAGTTCGAGCGCCTGGCGTGCCGACACCAGCATCCCCGCCATCACCTGCTCGGTCAGCTCGATCACGCGCAGGCAGTCCCGCGCGGCGATCGTTCCCATGCTGACCTTGTCCTGGTTGTGGCATTCGGTCGAGCGCGAGAAGACCGAGGCCGGCATGGTCAGCTTCAGCGCTTCGGCCGTCCACGCCGAAACGCTGATCTGCAACGCCTTCAGGCCATGATTGATGGCAGCGCGCGGCCCCGTCGCACCGGACAGATTGGCGGGCAGCCCATGGTTGTAGCGGGCGTCGACGATCAGGGCCAGTTGGCGATCCAGCAGGTCGGCCACGTTGGCCACGGTGTTCTTCAACGAATCCATCGCGAAGGCGATGTGGCCGCCATAGAAGTGGCCGCCGTGCAGGATCTGCTCGCGGTCCGGATCGATCAGCGGATTGTCGTTCGCACTGTTGAGTTCGGTCTCGATCAGCTGGCGGAAGAACGGGAGCGCGTCCTCCAGCACGCCGATCACGTGCGGCGCGCAGCGCAGCGAATACCGGTCCTGCAGCCGCTGTTCGTTGCGCGGAGGACGGTCGCTGTGCAGGTCCTCGCGCAGGCGCTGGGCCACCCGCGACTGGCCCGGGTGCGGCTTGGCGGCGAACAGCACCGCATCGAAATGGTGCGCGTTGCCGTTGCTTGCCAGCACGTTGAACGCAGTCAGCCGGGTGGCGAGCCGCGACAGGTACTCGGCGCGATGGAACGCAAGACATGCCAGCGCCGTCATCACCGCGGTGCCGTTCATGATCGCCAGGCCCTCCTTCGGGCGCAGCGTGAGCGGCCTGAGGCCGATCTCGGCCAATACCTCGGCGGCCGGCCTGCGCCGGCCGGCATGCATCACCTCGCGCTCGCCGCAAAGCACCGCCGCCACGTACGACAGGGGCGTCAGGTCTCCACTCGCGCCCACCGATCCTTCAGCGGGAATCAGCGGCAGTACGTCGTGGCGCAACAACGCTTCCAGACCTTGCAGCAACGGCAGGCTGACCCCGGACATCCCGCGCACCAGCGATGCCAGGCGCGCCGCGAGTACTGCGCGCGTTTCGGTTTCGTCGAGGAAACGGCCCAGACCGCACCCGTGGTAGGTGTACAGATGGTGCGGCAGTTCCGCGACCAGCGCCGGCGGAATGTTCACCGTGCAGGAATCGCCATACCCGGTGGTGACGCCGTAGATGACGCCGTCCTCGTCCAGCAGTCGATCCAGGAAATCCGCGCCGCGCGTGATCCGCGCGCGGAATTCCGCGTCGTCCGACAGCACGGCCGGTACCTGCCGCCGTGCGAGCGCCACGACATCCTCGATGCGTAGAAGGGCATCGCCGAAGACCGGGGGCACGGATTCATTCATTGCGGGCGTCATGCGTTACCTGATCCCAGAAGGGGTAGAAGTTGAACCAGTCATAGGGAGAAAGGCGGACCTGCCGTTCCATCCACGCCGCGAACTGCGCAGCGTAGCCGGCCAGGGCGGCATCGCGCGAGCCACGGGGCAGTTCGATGCGTTCAGCAAAGGCTTCCAGACGCACGCGGTAGCCATCGCCATCATGCGTGCAGGCCATCGTGAACACGGGACACTTCAGCGCAGCGCCCAGCACATAGGCCCCGATGGGAAACGGTGCTGCGTGCCCCAGGAACGGCGCCGTCACGCTGCGGCCACCGCGCAGCGGCACCCGGTCGCCCGCGATGGCAACGAACTCGCCGCGCGCCACGCGCTCGGCCAGCTTCACCGCATCGGCTGGTCCCAGGTCGGTGACCTGCAGCAGTTCGACCCGACTGCCGGCATCCAGGCGACGGATCAGCCGGTTGAAGCGCTCGGCATGCGCGGTGTGCACCAGCGCGGTCAGGCGGAACCCGGGCACCTGGTCGGCCATGATCTGGCACAGCTCCAGGCAGCCCAGATGCGCGGTGACGATCAAGCCGCCCTCGCCCGCCTTCACGCGGGCCAGCACATCCTTCCGCTCCATCCGCACCCGGTCCACCGGGTAGCGCTGGCCCAGCGCCAGGATCTTGTCGAGCAGGGTCTCGGCGAACATCGCGAAGTGATGCAGGCTCTGCCACATGCCCGGCCGCCGAGGCGGCATGGCCTGGTACGCATGCGCCCGCTGCAGGTATTGCAGCGACGCGCGGCGCGCCGTGCTGTTGGCGAGCCAGTGGACGAACACCACCGGATACACGCAGAGACGGAACGGCCAGCGCCCCAGCCAGCGGTGTACCGCACACAGCAACAGGATGCCGCGCACGGAAGTGGATTCGCCGATCTCGGCCCAGTGCTGACCGCGCTCGCTCATGCGGCCCTGTCCACGGCGCGGCGCGCCAGAAGGCGCGGCAGGCGGCGCACCATGCCGAAGAACAGCCGTGCATGCATGCGGCTGATGCGCACGTTGTCGCGCCACACATCGAAATGGGACACGCCATCGAGCGGATACGTCACCCGGGTGGGCAGGTTGCACACCGCGACGCGACGCCAGAACAACCGGACCAGCACTTCCACATCGAAGTCCATGCGACGCCCGATGGTTTCCTCATCGATCAGCTGCAGCACCGGCGGCAGCGGATACACGCGGAACCCGCACATCGAGTCGCGGATGGCAAAGGACAGCGTGTTTATCCAGACCCATACATGGGTGAGGTAGCGGCCATACAGCCGCCCCTTGGGTACGCTGTCGTCGTACAGCGGCACGCCACAGACCACATAGTCTGGATGCGCCTGAGACATCGCCAGGAAGGCGGGGATATCGGCGGGATCGTGCTGGCCGTCCGCGTCGATCTGCAGGACGTGGGTGTAGGCATGGGCGCCGGCCCAGCGGAAACCGGCCAACACCGCGCCGCCCTTGCCCTGGTTCTCGGACAACCGCAGCAGGCGAACGCGCGGCGCATGCAATGCCGACAGGCGATCCAGTTCGGCTGCGCAGGCCACGCTGGAGCCGTCGTCCACCAGGAGGCACGACACATCTGATGCCAGCACGCCCTCCACCATCGTCGCGATGGCGTGCTCGTGATCGAACACCGGGATCACCACCAGGGGACGGAAGGTGGACGACATGGGCACGGGATCACTCGGCATCGGCGAACACCACGCGACCGCTCGCATGCGGCCCATGCACCGAGGTGTAGCGGAACACCAGCGCGCCGCGCTCCGGGTGCCATTCGAGGTCAAGCCGGACCACATCCCCTGGCCGAGCGACACGCTGGAATTTCAGCGCCTCCATGCGCAGGAAATGTCGTGGCACCGCGAACACCTCGCGCGCCAGCTGCACGGCCCAGTCCAGTTGTGCGACGCCCGGCAGGATGGCGGCCTGCGGAAAATGTCCGTCGAACACCGCAAGTGAGGCATCCAGCGGCAACTCGACCTTCGCATGCGTGGCTTCCCGCAGGATCCAGTGCGCTGCCGGCCGCTCGGGACGGAACAGCGCCGTCAATCCTGCTTCGGTCACCTTGCCTTGTGCATTCACCGGCAGCGCTGCAACGAAGCGCCAGCGGCGCGGTCGCGTCACGGCGTCCTGATGGCCGGCAAGGTGACGCGACAGGGTCTGCGAAAGCGCGCGCCGCATGGATGCATCGTCCGGCACCTGCGCGTCGTCGTTCATCACCACGACCGCCGCCAGCGTGCTGCGTGCGCCTCCCAGCAACAGCACGCGAGCGTCCTTCACCGCAGGATGCGACAGGATCTGCCGCTCCAGCGCGTCCAGCGACACCCGCCGCTCTTCCACCTTGACGATGCGGTCAGCGCGACCCAGCAAGCGGAAGCCGCCGGCGCCATCCGGCTCTGCGCGATCCTGGCTGTGCCACCAGGCGTCTTCATTCAGGTGCGGCGAACGCACCTCCAGCGCGCCGTCCCGTATCCGCCAATCGACCCCGGGGAGCGGCTGCCACGCCGGCTGTTCTTCCCGCCACTGGCGCCACGCGATGCCACCGGTCTCGCTGCTGCCGAGGATTTCCGTGGGCGCCACCCCCAGCAATTGAGCGGCAGCGTGCGCGGCTTCGGCAGGCAGCGCGCCGCCCGAGGAGAACACCGCACGCAGCCGTCCATGCAGCGACGACCACGACAGCTGGGCCGGCAGGCGCTTCAGGTGTGCCGGACTGGCGACCAGCACGGCGTCGTGGTCTTCCATCGCCGCCAGCAGGTCCTCCGGGAAAAACGCGCGCGGCACGATGGCGCGACCGGCGGCCAGCGGCCACAGCACGCGGAACAGCAACCCGTAGATGTGCTGGTGCGACACGGTGCCATGCACCGCCACACCCTCCAGGCCCGTGCCCAGCGCGGTTTCAAGCGCCTCGACTTCCGCACAGAACTGGGCAAGGCACTTCTCGATCGCAACGGGTTCGCCGGTGCTGCCCGAGGTGTATACGGTCAGGCGCGTGGTCCTGGCGTCCAGGGGAGAAAGCAGGGTCTCGCCCTCATCATCATCGGCGCATGCCAGGGATGCATCCGGCCAGTCGCCTGCGAACCCGTCCACGCGGCTACGCAATCGTGCCTGCGTGCCGGCCAGGGCATCGCCCGGCAGCACGACCGTCTTGCCGGCGTGCCATGCACCGTACAAGGCGGCGGCGAAGCGTGCGGCATCGTCGAAATGAAGCGCCCATGTCGTGCCGGCCCGGGCCTGAAAGCTCGCATGCCAGCGCAGCACGTCGCAATGGAAATGTGCGTGATCACGGGCCTCCCGGCCTGCGACCATGAAGGCACGGGCAGGCAACGGCTGCACGGCGACGTCCGTCAGGCTGCGCCACTCAGCCATGCCGATGGTTCGCCTTCACGCGCTGGCGCACCAGCCACTCGCCTCCGAACAACAGCCCGATCAGACCGTAGGCGATGAGTCCGTTGTACAGCGCCCATGTGCGATCTGACATCCACAACGCGGTGACCAGCGCAGCCGTGCCGTTGAACACGAAGAAGCCGCACCATATCTGCGTCACCCGGCGCGTGTACGCCACCCCTGCAGGCGGCAGGTCCGGCTCCGTCAGCCGGGCGATGCGCTCCACCGCCGATGGCGGGAATACGAGGCTGGCACCGAACACGAGCAGCATCACCGCATTGATCAGCGCCGGATAGAGTTTCAACGGCAGCGCCTGGTTGAAGACCGTGGCCAGCCCCGCGAGGATCGCAGCCCCTACCGCAGCGGCGAGCCACACTGCCTGACGGGTGGCGGCTGCGCGAAGCAAGGCCAGCACCAGCAGCAGGACGGCCAGCCATCGTGGCTCGAAGCGGCCCATGGCCCAGTACACCACCAGCGGGTACGCCACGGACAACGCCACGAAGATGATCGCGCCGATGCGGGACACGCGGAGGCGGCCTGCGCTCAGGCGGCTTGGTCGCGGATCAGGCCGTACAGCACGTCCACGATGTCCTGCACCGTGCGTACCGACTTGAAGGCATCCGGCTGCAGGCTGCGCCCCAGCAGCGGCTTGAGCTGCACGATCAGGTCCACCGCATCGATGCTGTCGATGTCGAGGTCGTCGTAGAGACGGGCCTCGGGCGTGATGCGCGCGGGCTCGATCTCGAAGCTGTCATGCAGGATCGTGACGATCCGGTCGAAAAGTTCGTTCTTGGTCATGTTGCCAGTCCTACCCGTCCCTGCTCAGGCCTTGCCTTGCGAGGCGACGAAATCGGCCAGTGCGCGCACGCTGGCGAAATGCCGACGGGTTTCCTGCGAGTCGGCCGAGAGCGCCACGCCATACCGCTTCTGCAGCGCCAGGCCCAGTTCGAGCGCGTCGATCGAATCCAGGCCAAGGCCTTCCACGAACAGCGGCGCGCTGGTGTCGATGTCGTCCGGGGAGATGTCCTCCAGCGACAACGAAGAAATGATCAATTCCTTGATCTCGTGCTCAAGTGCCTGCACGCGATGGATCTCCCGCAAAGTAGATGGCCAGATATTCCGTGAGTCGCCGGGCTGCCAGCGCCTCTCCCCCCGCCGATGGGTCCGCCCCCTCCGTTCCATTCAGGAACGGGGCGATCGGCAGGTCTTCCTGAACATCGATCACCATATGGAACCGCATCGGCGGCACACGATACCACTTATCCCCTTTCCCCAACGTCGGTGGCGAGCACGTGATGCGTACCGGGGTGATGTCCAGTCTGCCGCGCACCGCGATGTTGGCGGCACCCCGCTGCAGCTTCAACGGCTGTCCCGGCGTGGTCCGCGTGCCCTCGGGGAAAACGACCAGCGTGCCGCCCGCCCGCACTGCGGCGATGCAGTCCTCGACCAATCCCGCACCGTCGTCGTTGGATACGTAACCTGCGGCCCGTACCGGCCCGCGCATGAACGGGTTGCGCGCGACTGCGGACTTCACCACGCAGTCGGCGTTCGGCAACAGCGACACCAGCAGGACCACGTCGATCAAAGAGGGATGGTTGGCCAGCACGAGCAGACTGTCGCGCGCCAGGCGCTCGCGCCCTCGGATCTCGTAGGTCATCACGCCCAACCGCCGCATCAGTTCGACATGCGCGGCAAAGCTGCGCTGGACGAGGCGGCGGGACCAGCGGCGGCGGCGCTCCGGGTCGCGCACCAGCCACAGGAGGGGCGGCAGGACGCAGGCGCCCAGCAACAGTCCGCCGACTCCAAACGCCAGGAAGCTCAGCCCGGTCCCGACGACACGCCACGCATGACCCAGCCGGTCACGCATCTCGCCGCCACTGCCACGCCATCCCGTCGCTGATCCAGCGCAGGGAGGGGTCGCCGGACAGCAGGAAACGCAGGACATCCAGGCCATGCGGCAAGTGGCTGGCTTCTGCATCCGTCTCGCCGGCAACGCCTTCGCTTCCCCACCCGAGTCGCAATGTGGGCGCAGCGCCATCGGCATGCGCCAGTCGCCAGCACCAGGCAAAGCCGGCATCCGGTTCATCCGGGAACCCCGCATAGATCGCCGGCAACGGAGCGTCGTAGACGACCAGCATCACTTCCGGCGCGCCGTCTGCGAGCAACGCGGCGGCCTCCACGCATGCGGCTTCGACGGTCGCCATGCCGCCCGCCAGCGCAATGTAATTGCCGCGCTCGCGCCGGAGGATGGAATACAGGGCGGCGATCGCGTTGTGGACCGACAGGCCGAACGTCGTCGGCGATGGCGGCTGCTCAGCCGCGAGTGCTTCGAGCAGTTCCATCGAGCGCGCCACGTCGCCATGCCGGGACGCGAACACCATCGGCACGCCATGTTCTTCCGCGCGCTGGCACCAGCATGCCGTCTGGATCGCCATCCGGCCGAGTCGCTCGATGCGACGGCGCTGCATGGCCGGAACCTCGGTGAGCGCAGGCGTGTCGTCCCCCATCGGCAGCCAAGGCGCCCTGGCCCACGCGCGCCATGCGTCGTGGTCCACCAGTCCCGGTGCCCATGCGCTCCATTCCTTCACTGAGAAACCGATCATCCGCCGCGCAAAGCCCCGCCGATTCCGAATCGCCCTATTTCACCCGCATGCCCGGAGATTCGCCAGTTGTGAATTTTTTCGTAAGGGATGCTTGCGCATCGCAAAGAGGCTGGCTATCATTTCGCTCCTGCCAGCACGTTGGGGCCATAGCTCAGCTGGGAGAGCGCCTGCATGGCATGCAGGAGGTCGGCGGTTCGATCCCGCCTGGCTCCACCAACATCCGGACAATAGGCCGTCCGGAATGAAAAACCTGGCAACATTTTACGTGTGTCCCCATCGTCTAGAGGCCTAGGACATTACCCTTTCACGGTAGCGACCGGGGTTCGAATCCCCGTGGGGACGCCAACTATCTTGCAGGCCCGGGAAACCGGGCCTCTTTTTTTTGCATTTCTCCCGGTTGAAGGATCGTAACGGGGCTTTCGCAGGCATTTACAAGAAACTCACCGCAGACGGCGTAGAAGCGACTCCACGCTTCCTTCCCTCGCAATGGATCGGCAGGCGCGCGTACCCAGTAGGTGCAGTCAAAGCTGGTGCCCCTTTGCCGGAGCCTGCCGCCATGACACACGATTCCCTTGCCGACGAACTGGTCGCCCAGCTCCCGATCAACCGCGATACGCGGTGGACCGCGGGTTCGCTGGGCCTGGATGAAGCCGCCTTCGACGCCGTCGCCCAGCGCCTGCTCGAACTCGAAACACTGGGCGCCGTCGACGTGATGAACTTGTCGCGTGACGCGAACAATGGACTGCGCCGCCTCAATGCCATCCGCTTCATGCGGGTGGCCTGACGCTGCTGTGGTCGGGGTTGCGGCGTCAGGCGACGTCGCGCGTGACGGTGGCCGGGCGCAGGGTCGCCACCCCGTGACCCTGTTCCGCCAGGTACTCAAGCCATTTGCCCAGGAACGTATTCATGCGCATCCGATGACTGATCACCTCCGCAGGCGGGGGATACAGGCCGATGACATCCTGCCAGCGCCTGCCAACATAACAGTGCGTGGCCTCCGCTTGGTGCGCGTCGCGGTACAGGCGCACGAAGGCGGAAGGATCGGGTTCGCCCGTGAGCGGATCGCAGAGGTCATAGGTCAGTCGCAGTTCCACCGTGTAGCGATGCGTCTCGATGACCTCCAGGCGCACGTCCAGCCCGTCGCCGATGCTGGACAGGTACGTTCCCGGCTGCAGGTGCTCCGGCGCGAACAGCCGCGTGAGCCGCGCATGGTTCTCCGCGTAGAGCGCCATCAGCCAGCCGAAGCGGCTCAGCCGGGGGATGCGTGCGGTGCGTGCGAGGGCCTGGGACATGGGTCGATCCTACACGCCGAACCGCACGCGCGGCAGCATTGACGACCCGTGGCGTGCGGCCTAAGTTAAGGGTTCCCCGGCGTTGCTTTCCGGGCCTACGCAAGCGCCCTCCCTCAGTACATGTCGCGCTGCAGGCCCAGCGTGGACAGGACCTTGCTCGAGATCTCCTCGATCGACTTGTTGGTCGTGCTCAGCGTGGGCAGGCGCTCGACCTGGAACATCGCCTCGGCGGCGGCCACTTCGCGCTTGCAGGTTTCCATCTTCGCGTAGCCCGAATTCGGCCGGCGTTCCTGGCGGATCTGGTGCAGGCGGTCGGGGTCGATGGTCAGCGCGAACAGTTTCCGGCGATAGGGTCGCAGGCGCGCAGGCAGGCGATCGGTCTCAAGGTCGCCATCGGTCAGCGGGTAGTTGGCCGCGCGGATGCCGTAATGCAGCGCCAGGTACACGCAGGTCGGCGTCTTGCCGGCGCGTGATACCGCCACCAGGATCACGTCGGCCTCGTCGTAGTTCACCGCCATGCCATCGTCGTGGGTCAGCGCGAAGTTCATGGCGTTGATGCGGCGGTGGTAGGTCTCGAAGTCCACCAGGCCGTGCGCCTGACCCACCCGTGATTGGCGTTGCTGGCCGAGTTCGCGCTCCAGCGGCTCGATGAAGGGGGCGAACACGTCCAGCATCAGCGCCCCGCTCTCCGCGATGCATGCACTCAGCGCCGGATCCACGCAGGAGTTGATGACGATGGGACGGCTGCCCAGCTTTTCGCCCGTGCGCCGGATGCGGTCGGCGGCATCCCGCGCTTTCTCTTCGTCATCGACGAAGGACAGGCGATCCGTCTGGAAGCGCATGCCCGCGAATTGCGTCAGCAGGCTGTGGCCGATGGTCTCGGCGGTGATACCGGTGCCATCCGAGACGTAGAACACCGCACGCAGCTCAGACATGGCCACCCGTCCCCTGCTTCACCATGGAAATCCCCTTCAGATCAAGCTTGTCTGCAATTGGTATGCACTGCATCATATCGCTTCTTTCCCCATGGACACGGCACCCCACGCCGATGGTCATCGGCATGGCGCGGCCTGCTTCGGAGCATTGCGCTTGAACGAGAACATCCTGTGGTTGCACGAGCTGCGCCTGGCCGACCTGGCCCGCGTGGGTGGCAAGAATTCGTCCCTGGGCGAAATGATCGGCCACCTGGCCAACCTGGGCGTGTCGGTCCCGGGCGGCTATGCGACCACGGCCGAGGCCTTCAAGGCCTTTATTGCCCACAACGATCTGTCCAAGCGCATCTTCGACAAGCTGGCCACGCTGGATGTCGAGGACGTGGCGGCGCTGACGGCCGCCGGCAAGGAGATCCGCGGCTGGGTGATCGATGCCCCGTTGCAACCGGACCTGGATGCCGATATCCGCGCGGCCTACGCGAAGCTCTCCGCAGAGAATGGTGGCGGCGATATCGCGGTGGCGGTGCGCTCGTCGGCCACCGCCGAAGACCTTCCCGACGCTTCGTTCGCCGGCCAGCAGGAAACCTTCCTCAACGTCACCGGCGCCGACGATGTCGTGCACAAGGTGAAGGAAGTCTTCGCCAGCCTCTACAACGACCGCGCCATCGCCTACCGCGTGCACCACGGGTTCAAGCACGAAGACGTGTTCCTGTCTGCCGGCGTGCAGCTGATGGTGCGCTCGGGCGTGGGCGCCTCCGGCGTGCTGTTCACGCTGGACACCGAATCCGGTTTCCGCGACGTTGTCTTCGTCACCTCCAGCTTCGGCCTGGGCGAGATGGTCGTGCAGGGCGCGGTGAATCCCGACGAGTTCTACGTCTACAAGCCCACGCTCAGGCAGGGCAAGCCGGCCATCCTGCGTCGCTCGCTGGGCGGCAAGGCGCTGCGCATGGTGTATTCGGACGTGCCGGGCGAGCGCGTCAGGACCGAAGACACGCCGGAGGAGCTCCGCAACACCTTCTCCATCAGTGACGCCGACGTGCAGGAGCTGTCGAAGCAAGCGCTGGTAATCGAAGAGCACTACGGCCGCCCGATGGACATCGAATGGGCGAAGGACGGCGTGACCGGCAAGCTGTTCATCGTGCAGGCACGTCCTGAAACGGTGAAATCGCGCGCCAAGGCCACGCAGATCGAACGCTACGCGCTGCAGCAACGCGGTGACGTGATCGCGGAAGGTCGCGCCATCGGCCAGAAGATCGGCAGCGGCGTGGCCCGCGTGGTCCGTTCGCTGGACGACATGGCCCGCGTGCAGCCCGGCGACGTGCTGGTGGCCGACATGACCGATCCCGACTGGGAGCCGGTGATGAAGCGCGCCAGCGCCATCGTCACCAATCGCGGCGGCCGTACCTGCCATGCCGCGATCATCGCGCGCGAGCTCGGCGTGCCGGCCGTCGTCGGCACCGGCAACGCGCTGGACCGGATCGAGGACGGCGTCGAGGTCACCGTCAGCTGCGCCGAGGGCGATACCGGTTTCATCTATGCCGGCAGCCTGCCGTTCGAACGCACGACGACCGACCTCGCGGCGATGCCCGAAGCACCGCTCAAGATCATGATGAACGTCGCCAACCCGGAACGCGCGTTCGATTTCGGCCAGCTACCCAACGCCGGTATCGGCCTGGCGCGCCTGGAGATGATCATCGCCAGCCACATCGGCGTGCACCCGCTGGCGCTGCTGGAATACGACCGCCAGGACCTGGATGTCCGCAGGAAGATCGATGCCAAGACCGCGGGCTATGCCGACCCGGTCAGCTTCTATGTCGACCGGCTGGCCGAGGGCATCGCCACCATCACCGCCTCGGTCGCGCCGCACCCCGTGATCGTGCGCCTGTCCGACTTCAAGTCGAACGAGTACGCCAACCTGATCGGCGGCATGCGCTACGAACCGCATGAAGAGAATCCGATGATCGGCTTCCGCGGCGCCAGCCGCTACGTCGATCCGTCGTTCGAGCCGGCGTTCGCGCTCGAATGCCAGGCCGTGCGCCGCGTGCGCGACGAGATGGGCCTGGACAACCTGTGGGTGATGATCCCGTTCGTGCGCACGCTGGAAGAAGGTCGAAAGGTCATCGAGGTGCTCGCCAAGCACGGCCTGCGCCAGGGCGATGGCGCTGCCGATGGAAAGCCGGGGTTGAAGATCATCATGATGTGCGAAGTGCCGTCGAACGCGCTGCTGGCCGACGAGTTCCTGGATATCTTCGACGGCTTCTCGATCGGCTCCAACGACCTCACCCAGCTGACGCTGGGCCTGGACCGCGATTCCAGCATCGTCGCCAACCTGTTCGACGAACGGAATCCCGCCGTCAAGAAGCTCCTTTCGATGGCGATCAAGGCCGCGCGTACCAAGGGCAAGTATGTCGGCATCTGTGGCCAGGGCCCCAGCGATCACCCCGACCTGGCCGAATGGCTGATGGCCGAGGGCATCGAATCGGTGTCGCTGAACCCGGATACCGTGGTCGATACCTGGTTGCGGCTGGCGAAGACGAAGGCGGGCTGATCCGCTGCGATCATCTTCACGCAAACGCGGTTACCATCCTCCTGTAAACCCGGCACGCCCCTGATGGGGCGTGCTGCATTTCAGGAGTCCTGCATGTCCGCGTCCCCCACCACGCCCCCTGCCCTCCCCGACATCCCCACCGAACCGACGCTACTGCTCAACGAACTGCGCGGCATCGACTGGCTTCAACTGCTGGAAACCTGGGGCCTCAAGCTGCTCGCTGCGGCCGTCATCTTCCTGGTGGGGATGTGGCTGGCCAAGCGGCTGAGCGCGGGGCTGGAACGCGTCCTCGGCCGCACGCACGCGGACGCCACGCTGGGCGGGTTCCTGCGCCGCGCGAGCTACGCCGCCATGATGGTGCTGGTCATCATCACTGCGCTCACCTCGCTGGGGGTGAATCCCACATCCATGCTCGCCGTACTGGGTGCCGCCGGTCTCGCCGTCGGCCTGGCGCTGAAGGACTCGCTGTCCAACATCGCGTCCGGCGTCATGCTGATCGTGCTGCGTCCGTTCCGCGATGGCGACTTCGTGCAGGCCGGCGGGCTGGAAGGGATCGTCGAGGAAGTCCGCATCTTCCAGACCCGGATGCGTACGCTCGACAATCGCCTGATCGTGCTTCCGAACAGCCTCATCACCACGGCGCCGATCATCAATTTCACCGCCAAGCCGCACCGGCGCATCGACATCCCGGTTGGCGTCGGCTACGACGACGACCTCAAGCAGGCGAAGCAGATCCTGCTGAAGATCGCGCAGGATCATCCTCTCGTGCTGCAGGACCCGGCACCGAGCGTCATCGTGTCCAAACTGAGCGAAAGCAGCGTCGACCTGATCCTGCTGGCGTGGGCGAAGACCAAGGATTTCGGCGAGACGAAAAGCGACCTGACCGAAGCCGTGCGTACCGAGATCATCGGCAACGGGCTCAACATCCCGTACCCGCAGCGCGACCTGCATGTGTACCACCACAACAGCGACGGCACGCCCCTGACCGACATCATCACCAAGGGTGTTGCCGACGATGGAGACGTGGCCAAGCCTGCCGTGTAAGACGGGCTTCAGCCCCGACCACGGCCCGAGGAAGAAGCATCGGGGCTGAAGCCCCTCCTACAGGGCCTCGCCGGCGAGCGCGGCCATGTGTCTGCGGTAGTGGCGCAACTCCTCGATGGAGTCGCGCACGTCACTCAGTGCTGTGTGGCTGGACTGCTTGCGCACCCCTTCCAGCACCTGCGGCGCCCAGCGGCGCGCAAGTTCCTTGAGCGTGCTGACATCCAGGTTGCGATAGTGGAAGTACTTCTCCAGCCGCGGCATCAGGCGATGCAGGAAGCGACGGTCCTGGCAGATCGAGTTGCCGCACATAGGGGAGGCGCCAGCGGGCACCCACGCGTTGAGGAACGCAACGGTCTGCGCTTCGGCCTGGCCCAGGGTCACCTGGCTCTCCACCACCCGCTTCCACAAGCCCGATTTGCCATGCTGGTTGCGGTTCCAGTCGTCCATCGCCTCCAGCACCGCGACCGGGTGCGCGATCGCGAACTCCGGACCTTCCGCGAGCACATTGAGGCGGGAATCGGTGACTACCGTGGCGATCTCCAGGATCGAATCGCGGTCGGTGTCCAGGCCGGTCATCTCCAGGTCGATCCAGATCAGGCGGTCGTTGTGCGTGTTTTGCGATGCCATGCAGCAGTCCGTGACGGAAAGAAGGCCCGGGTATCCACACCGGGGATGCGGGCGTGCCGCATCATGTCATCATAACGCAGACCATTCCCGCGACCGGCCCATGAATCCGACCACCGACCACGCCGTGCTCACCGCGATGCTGGCGCCGGCGTTCTTCCTGACCGCGACCGCATCGTTGTTGCTGTCGGCCAACAACCGTCTTGCGCGCATCATCGACCGGGCACGCACGCTACTGCGCGAGCTGGCCGACATCGAAGATGACGCGGAGCGCGCCCTGCTTGAAAAGCGCATCGCGCTGCAGCGCCAGCGCAGCCTGATCATCCTGCGCGCTGGCCAGCTGCTCTACGGTGCCATCAGTTGCTTCGTCGGCACCAGCCTGGCGGTGGCGGTGGATACGTTCACCGGACACAGGCTGGGTTCGCTGCCCACCTGGCTTGCGGCCCTGGGGGTTGTAGCCATGCTCGCGGCCAGCCTGCTGCTTGCCCGGGAATCGACACTGGCTGTCACGGCGATCAATGAAGAGATGGACCACCGCAAGGTGAAGCGCAAGGCGCCCCCATCCACCGGCTAGACCAGGGGACGGCCGCGCTTGGCGCGGAAGTAGTTGGTCAACCGGCGCCCCGCTTCGTCACCCAGTACCCCACCCAGCACCTCCACGCGATGGTTGTGGCGTGGGTCTGCGATCACGTCGAACACGCTGCCGCAGGCACCCGTCTTGGGATCGCCGGCACCGTAGACCAGCCGCGCCACGCGTGCATGCACCAGCGCCATCGCGCACATGGCGCACGGCTCCAGCGTGACATACAGCGTGGTTCCGACCAGGCGGTGATTGCCCGATACCCTGCCCGCCTCGCGCATCGCCACTATCTCGGCATGTGCACTGGGGTCATGGTCGAGGATGTTGCGGTTCCAGCCTTCGCCAAGCACCTGGCCGTCGGCATCGACCAGCACGGCACCCACCGGGATCTCGTCGAATTCGCGTTCGGCGCGTTCCGCCAGCGCGAAGGCGTGACGCATCCATTCCAAGTCCTTGTCCTTGACTGAATCGTGCATCCGCATACCTCCGACATCCGTTCGTGGTGAGCCTGTCGAACCACGCTCTTCGCAGGGTGACCCGGCTCCAGCGGTTTCGGCTAAGGACTTTTGAGCCTGCGCCCGTCCCTTGGCCAGTTCACTCAGCCGGGGCCAGTCGTTGGCAATCAGGGCAAGCTTCTTCGCCCTGCTCCAACCCTTGATCTGCCTTTCCGAGGTGAGGGCTTCCATACGGCTCGGAAATTCCTGCGACCAGACCAAGGTCAATGGCCGGCGGTTGAAGGTATAGCATCCAGGCACGTCACCCGCATGATGTTGGGCAATGCGCCTCTCGAGAGAATCGGTATGGCCCACGTAGTAGGAGCCGTCCGCGCATTCGAGCATGTAAACCCAAAATTGCATCTCTGTGCTCCGTGGGTCAGCACCAAGAGCGTGGTTCGACAAGCTCACCACGAACGGGAAAGAGATTCATCACGAGCGCGGACGACGATTCCAACGAGCAGGAGCCAGACTTACCACACCTCAAACCAGCCACGCCATCGATGCGAACAGGACTCCGCATGAGAAGAGCGAGCTCACCGCAGTGTGGCTTCGGGGCAACACCGCAAACGCCTCCATGGCCTAAACGTGTCCGCCAAGTCGCCCACAAGCGATAGGCGCCGACCACTCACTCCCACTCGATCGTCGCCGGCGGCTTGCCCGAGATGTCGTAGACCACGCGCGAGACGCCACGCAGTTCGTTGATGATGCGATTGGAGACCGTGCCCAGGAAGTCGTACGGCAGGTGCGCCCAGTGCGCGGTCATGAAGTCGATGGTTTCGACTGCGCGCAGCGCGATGACCCACTCGTAGGCACGGGCGTCGCCCACCACACCCACCGACTTGACCGGGAGGAACACAGCGAACGCCTGCGAGGTCTTGTCGTACAGGTCGGCCTTGCGCAGTTCATCGATGAAGATCGCATCCGCCTTGGCCAGCAGTTCGGCGTACTCCGGCTTCACCTCGCCCAGGATGCGTACACCCAGGCCGGGGCCGGGGAACGGATGGCGGTAGACCATCGTGCGCGGCAGGCCGAGTTCGACGCCAAGGCGGCGCACTTCGTCCTTGAACAGCTCGCGCAGCGGCTCCACCAGGCCCAGCTTCATGTGCTCGGGCAGACCACCGACGTTGTGGTGGCTCTTGATGACGTGCGCCTTGCCGGTCTTGCTGCCGGCCGACTCGATGACGTCGGGATAGATCGTGCCCTGCGCCAGCCACTTGGCGTTCTTCAGCTTGTTCGACTCTTCCTCGAAGATCTCGACGAACAGGTTGCCGATGATCTTGCGCTTGGCTTCCGGGTCGGCAACGCCTTCCAGCGCCTTGAAGTAACGGTCGGCCGCATTGACGCGCACCACCTTGACGCCCATGTGCTCGGCGAACATCGCCATCACCTGGTCGCCTTCCTGCCAGCGCAGCATGCCGGTGTCGACGAACACACAGGTCAGCTGGTCGCCGATGGCCTTGTGCAGCAGCGCGGCAACGACCGACGAATCCACGCCGCCCGACAGGCCCAGGATCACTTCATCGGAACCGACCTGCTCGCGCACGCGGGCGATCTGGTCGTCGATGATGTTGGCGGCCGTCCACAACGTCTTGCAGCCGCAGATCTCCGCGACGAACCGGCGCAGCAGCGTCTGGCCCTGCTTGGTGTGCGTCACTTCCGGATGGAACTGCACGCCGTACCAGTGCTTCTCCTCCAGCGCCATCGCCGCGACCGGGATGCGGTCGGTGGTGGCGGTGATCGTCCAGCCCGGCGGCGCCTTCGCGACGTGGTCGCCGTGGCTCATCCAGACATCGATGCGCGGCTCGCCTTGGTGATCACTCAGGCCGCCGAGCAGTGCATCGTGCGCGACCAGCTGCACTTCAGCATGGCCGAACTCGCGCGCGTCCGCAGCTTCTGTCGCACCACCCAGCTGCGCGGCCAAGGTCTGCATGCCGTAGCAGATGCCCAGGATCGGCAGCCCGCTGTCGAATACCTGCTGCGGTGCGGCGGGCGCGCCGTGCTGCGTGGTCGATTCCGGGCCACCGGACAGGATGATGCCCTTGGCGCCGAACTTCGCGATCTCGTCCGGATCGTGATCCCATGCCCAGATCTCGCAGTAGACGCCGATCTCGCGGATACGGCGGGCGATCAGCTGCGTGTACTGCGCGCCGAAGTCGAGGATGAGGATCTTGTCGGTATGGATATTCGTCATGGTGTCCTGCAGCTACAAAAACGAAGAAGGGAAACGCTGGCGTCTCCCTTCTCCGGCAACGATCAGCCCATCCGGTAGTTCGGTGGCTCTTTGGTGATCTGCACGTCATGCACGTGGCTCTCGCGCTGGCCGGCGCCGGTGATGACCACGAACTTCGGCTTGCTGCGCATCTCCTCGATGGTCGCGCAGCCCACGTAGCCCATCGTGGCACGGAGGCCGCCGACCAGCTGATGGATGATGCCGCCGACCGAACCACGATAGGGCACGCGTCCTTCGATGCCTTCCGGCACCAGTTTGTCGGCGTCGCTGGCGTCCTGGAAATAGCGGTCCTTGGACCCCTTTTCCATCGCACCCAGGCTGCCCATGCCGCGGTAGCTCTTGTAGCTGCGGCCCTGGAACAGCTCGACTTCGCCCGGCGCTTCCTCGGTGCCGGCGAACAGGCCGCCGATCATCACCGTGGATGCGCCCGCGGCGATCGCCTTGCCGATATCGCCCGAGTAGCGGATGCCGCCGTCGGCGATCAGCGGGATGCGGTCCTGCAGGGCTTCGGCCACCATGTCGATGGCGGTGATCTGCGGCACGCCCACACCGGCCACCATGCGGGTGGTGCAGATGGAGCCCGGGCCCACGCCGACTTTCACTGCGTCGGCACCGGCATCCATCAACGCCAGCGCGGCATCACCGGTAACGATGTTGCCGCCGATGACCTGCAGCGACGGGAAGCGCTTCTTGACCCAGCTCACGCGGTCCAGGACGCCCTGTGAATGGCCGTGCGCGGTATCCACGATGATCACGTCCACGCCCGCAGCCACCAGCGCTTCGACGCGCTGGTCGGTGTCGCCGCCCACGCCGACGGCAGCACCCACCATCAGGCGGCTGGAACTGTCCTTGGCGGCATTGGGGTTGTCGGTCTTCTTCTGGATGTCCTTGACGGTGATCAGGCCGCGCAGGTCGAAGGCATCATTGACCACCAGGACCTTCTCGATGCGGTGCTTGTGCAGCAGTTGCAGCACTTCGCCATCGCTTGCGCCTTCCTTCACCGTGATGAGGCGATCCTTCTTGGTCATGATGTGGCGGACCGGATCGTCCAGCTTCGTTTCGAAGCGCATGTCGCGGCTGGTGACGATGCCGACCAGCTGGCCGCCATCGACTACCGGCACGCCGGAGATGTTGCGCGCGCGGGTGAGCTTGAGCACCTCGGCGATCGTGGTTTCGGGCCCGACGGTGAAAGGCTCCTTGATCACGCCGGCTTCGAACTTCTTGACCTTGGCCACTTCGGCGGCCTGCTGTTCGACGGTCAGGTTCTTGTGCAGTATGCCGATGCCGCCCAGCTGGGCCATGGCGATGGCCAACCGCGCCTCGGTGACGGTATCCATTGCCGCCGAGACGATCGGCAGCTTCAACCGCAGGTCGCGCGTCAGCCGCGTTTCCAGGTTGACGTCCTTGGGCAGGACGGTGGAATGGGCGGGGACGAGGGAGACGTCGTCGTACGTCAGTGCTTCAGCCTGGATGCGCAGCATCGGCGGGCCCGGATAGTTGGGGAAGCGCGGCATTATACCCTGATCGAAGGGGCTTCCGCCTGCTGCCGCAACTGGAACGATGCTTTCCCGGTGCCGCCCCGTGTCTGTGGGAGCGACGTAAGTCGCGATGAGGGAATCCGATGGTTTCATCGCGACTTACGTCGCTCCCACACCCAGACAGAACGCCGCTCAGGGGCCCGCTTCGGCGGCTTCCAGCGTGTTCTGCATCAGCGTGGCGACGGTCATCGGCCCCACGCCGCCCGGGACGGGGGTGATCCAACTGGCCCGCTCCGCGGCCGCGTCGAAGCCCACGTCGCCCACCAGCCGGCCATCCTCGAGCCGGTTGATGCCCACATCGATCACCACGGCGCCCGGCTTGACCCATTCGCCAGGGACCAGGCCGGGCTTGCCCGCCGCCACCACGAGGATGTCGGCGTCGCCGACGCGGGCCTGCAGCACGTCGCGCGGGGTGAACTTGTGGCAGCTGGTGACGGTGCAGCCGGCGATCAGCAATTCCAGCGCCATCGGCCGGCCGACGTGGTTGCTGACGCCGACGATCGTGGCGTTCTGGCCTCTTACCGGGCGGTCCGTGTACGCGAGCAGCGTGGTGATGCCGCGCGGCGTGCAGGGACGCAGGCCGAACTGCCGCAGCGCCAGATGGCCGACGTTGGCGGGATGGAACCCGTCCACGTCCTTGCGCGGATCGATGCGCTCGATCAGGCGGGTCGCATCCGGAATGCCGGGCAGCGGCAGCTGGACGAGGATGCCGTGGATCTTCGGATCGGCATTCAGCTGATCGATCAGGTCCAGCAGTTGTGCCTCGGTGGTGCCTTCCGGCATGTCGTAATCGTAGGCGGCGATGCCCACCTTTTCGGCCGCACGCCGCTTGTTGCGAACATAGACCGTGGAAGCCGGGTCACCGCCGACCAGCACCACCGCCAGGCCCGGCCGCGCCCGGCCCGCAGCCACCCGCGCGTCCACCCGGACCTTCAGTTGGTCCAGCAGGTTTTCGGCAATGCGGCGGCCGTCCAGGATTCGGGCAGTCATGGGAGCGTGGGGTGTAGAGTCGATGCATATTGTCCCCGATTCCTTCCCCATGTTGTAGGAGCGCCGCGTGGGCGCGATGCTGTTCCCCTTCGTCTCAAGGCATCGTGCCCATGGGACGCTCCCACGGATCAAGACCATGACCGATACCACAGCCCTCGAGGCGGCCGCGTTCCGCCGCCTGCTCAAGCACCTCAATACCGACCGCACCGACGTGCAGAACATCGACCTGATGATCCTGGCCGGCTTCTGCCGCAACTGCCTGGCCGACTGGTACCGCGAGGCCGCCGTGGAGGCGGGCATCGCGATGGACAAGGAGCAGGCGCGCGGCATGATCTACGGCATGCCGTTCGCCGAATGGAAGGCGCAGCACCAACGCGACGCCACGCCCGAACAGCTGGCCGCCTTCAAGGTGGCGCAGGAGCGGCATGGGTAAGCGCGGCCGTCGCATGCTGCTCTGGTCGACGGCGATCGCCGCAGCCTGCTATCTCGCCGCCTGCGCGTTGCTCTATTCGCAGCAACGCCGGTTGATCTACTACCCGCAGCTCACCCGGGTGGAACCCGCGCAAACCGATATCGCCCTCCCCCGCCCCGGCGCCACGCTGCGTGGCTGGGTGGTCAATCCGGGGCGTCGGGATGCCGTCCTGTACTTCGGAGGAAACGCCGAATCCGTGCAGGCCAGCCGGGACGACCTTGCCCGCTGGCTTCCCGGCCATACGGCGTATCTTTTCGCGTACCGCGGCTACGGCGCCAGTGACGGCGTGCCCAGCGAGGCGGCATTGCTGGCGGACGCGCTCGCGCAATTCGACGATGTGGCTCGACGGCACCCGGATGGGCAGGTCTCCGTGGTCGGGCGCAGCCTCGGCAGCGGGGTCGCCACGCATGTCGCTGCGGAACGGACGGTGCCACGGCTGGTGCTGGTCACCCCCTTCGACAGCCTGGCCGCCGTTGCGCAATCGCACTATCCCGTCTTTCCGGCACGATGGCTGCTGCACGACCACTACGACTCGTCGCAACGCCTGCCGCGGCATCGGGGTGAGCTGCTGGTGCTGCGGGCGGGACGGGATGTGGTGGTGCCGCCCGCAAACACCGACCGGCTGCTCAAAGCCTTCAAGGGACGTGCGCTGATCGTGGACTTCCCGCACGCGGGCCATGACGACCTGTCGCTGGATCCCCACTACTGGCGCACCTTCAGCGACTTCCTCGAAACCGGCGCGGACTGAGCGCGCCGGCTACTCCTCTTCTTCCTCGCCGATGATCTCGGCGGCTTCCTCGTTGAGCGCCCTCGCCTCGCGCTTGGGCTTGGTGAAGGGCGTCGGCGTGGGCTTGGCGGGCCTGGCGTTGCCGTAGAGCGCCGGGATGCCCGACCTGAGGTCGCCGCCCGCGATCTCGAGTTCGAGGCGCTCGGCGTCCCGCCGACGGATTTCCAGTGCGATCGTTTCGGCATCTTCGCGCGACATGCCCACGCTCATCAACGCGGCCTGACCGAACTCCACCGCGGACTCGAACGTCTCCCGGATCTGGAAATCCACGCCTGCGGCGATCAGCGCCAGCGAGTGCTCGCGGTCGAACGAGCGCACCAGCACCTGCGCCTGCGGGAACTCGTGCTTGACCAGCTCCACGATGCGGCTCGCCGCGTCCTTGTCGTCGATGCAGATCGCGATGGACTGCGCCGTCTGTGCGCCGCACGCGCGCAGCACATCCAGCCGCGTGCCGTCGCCGTAGTAGATCTTGAAGCCGAATTCCTCCGCGCTACGGATCATCTCGATGTCGGTATCGATGATGGTGACGTCCACGTCGCGTGCCAGCAGCGACTGGCTCATCACCTGGCCGAAGCGGCCGAAGCCGATGATCAACACGCTGCCACTGAGGCCTTTCGCCTCCTCGATGCCTTCCATCGAGGGCTGCTCCGGATGGGTGAACCGGCGCAGCAGCAGCACGAACAGCGGCGTCAGCGCCATCGACAGCACCACGATGGCGGTGAGGTTGGCATTGACGGTTGCGTCGATGATGCCGGCCGCGGCGGCGGCGGCGAACAGCACGAAGGCGAATTCGCCGCCCTGCGCCATCAGCACCGCGCGGTCGAGCGCTTCGGCATGCGAACTGCGGGTGACGCGCGCGACCATGTAGATGCAGGCGGCCTTGACGGCCATCATCGCAAGCACCGCGCTGACGATGAGCGGCCAGTTGGCCGCCACCACGCCCAGGTCCAGCGCCATGCCCACGCCAAGGAAGAACAGGCCCAGCAGGATGCCGCGGAAGGGTTCGATGTCGGCTTCGATCTGGTGACGGAAGGTCGATTCGGACAACAGCACGCCGGCCAGGAAAGCGCCCATCGCCATCGACAGGCCACCCAACTGCATCAGCAACGCGGCACCCAGCACCACCAGCAACGCGGCGGCGGTCATCACTTCGCGCGCCTTGGCCGCAGCGAGGATGCGGAAGAAAGGGTTCAACAGCCAGATACCGGCGGCGATCAGCCCGGCCAGCGACGCGACACCGATGCCGATCGCGATCCAGCGCGAGCCCTCCTGCGGCTCCACCACCTGGGGCGACATGAAGGCGACCAGCACCAGCAACGGTACGATCAGCAAGTCTTCGAACAGCAGGATCGATACCACCTTCTGGCCATGCGGCAACGCGACGTCGCCCCGCTCCGCCAGCAGCTGCATGACCACCGCCGTGGACGTCAGCACGAAGCCCATGCCGCCGATGAACGACACCGCCAGCGGGTAGCCGAACACCAGGCCCACGCCGGTCAGCAATACCGTACAGACCACGATCTGCAGCGTTCCCAGCCCGAAGATCTGCTTGCGCAGGCTCCACAGGTGGCTGGGCCGCATTTCCAGACCGATCACGAACAGGAACATCACCACGCCGAGTTCGGCAACGTGCAGGATGGACTGCGGATCGGAGAACCACTTCAGACCGAACGGACCTATCACAAGGCCGGCGGCGAGATATCCCAGCACCGATCCCAGGCCCAGGCGCCGGAAGATCGGCACGGTCACGACGGCGGCACCCAGCAGGGCGACGACACTTACCAGTTGGCTGGCACCGGATTCTGCACTCATGCTGGCAGTCTACCGGATGGATGCGCCCGCTCTACCGGCCCGGCGCCTTCATGGCCAGCCATGCGGCCGCTGCCACCGGTACCGCGAAGATCAGCAACTGGATGGGCAACTCTTCCTGCAGCGAGTAACCGTGCGACATGCCCGTACACAGGTTCCAGAGCACGGCGAGCAACCAGCCCAGGCTGAAAAATACCGCTACAGCACGACGTCTGGCTGGCTTGGCCAGCCACATCGCAAAGCCCACGACCAGCAGGCCGACAACGATGAAGATCAAGGTCCGCACGGTGTGGTCCTCCCCGGGAATTGGCTCGCGCGGGGCAGCCCGCGCGCCCACATTACCGCACTCCAGTACCACGCTTCCCGTCCGGGAACGGGCCACGCAACCCGGTCCAAGACACGCTCACTTGGTGGTGTAGCCGCCGTTGATGAGGATGGTCTGCCCGGTGATCCACCAGCCGTCGCTCACCAGGTGGCGGATGAAGGGCACCACGTCTTCGATGTCCGTCAGCCCGGTCTTGCTGCTGGGCGAAAGCGCCGCCGCGCTCTTGTGGTACGCGACGGCATCGGCACCTTCGGCCGGATAGAAGAACGGGGTATCCATGGGGCCGGGGCCGACGGCGGTCACCGAGATGCCACGTGCGCCGAATTCCTTGGCCGCAGCACGGGTGAAGTGTTCCACCGGCGCCTTGGTGCCTGCGTACGCCGCATAGAACGGGGTGAACGCGCCAAGAAGCGATGTAACCAGGGTGCATACCTTGCCGTTGTCATTGAGGTGCCTGCCGGCCTCCTTCAGGAAGAAGAACGCGGTCTTGGCATTGACCGCCGCCATGTCGTCGTACTCGGCCTCGGAAATGTCGGCCATCGGTTTCTTCAGCACCTTGCCGATCGTGTTGATGGCGATGTCGGGGCGGCCGACTGCCGCGACCGCATCGGTGAACAACCGCTCCATGGCTCCGGCGGTGGTCAGATCACCCTGCAGCGCGACGGCCTTTGCGCCAGTCCGCTCGATGGCAGCGACAGTGGCCTCTGCCTGGGCCGTGCTGGCGGCGCTGTTGTAGTGAATGGCAATGGCACTGGCACCCTGCGCGGCGAGGTCGCGGGCGATCAGGCCGCCCAGATTCTTGGCGCCGCCGGCGATCAGGACGACTTTGCCGCGGATGGAATGGTCGGTCATGGGAATTTCCTTCAGGGGGCGATAGGGGCGGTCGACTGCAGGGAGAGCCAGCGGTAGGCAGTCCCGCTCGACGCCACTAAGATGCGTGCGAAGCGGCTCGCCTGGCTTTCACGATGTCCCGTCCACTGTCAAATTCTCCGGTGCCCGATGGCCCGCAAGATGGCTGGCAATCGTCGTATGACGCGGCCAACCACGCGTCTGAAGGGACGCCGCAATACCGGGTGCTCGCGCAGGCGCGTTGGCCCGGCGTGGAACTGCTGGTCTGCCGCGAGGACATCCGCCAGCGCACGCTGTGGGCGATCGACCAACCGCGCCACACGGTCATCGTCCACCTGGGCGGCACCATGCGCGAGCTGGATACCGAGATCGATGGCGCCGGCGCCACCCATGCGCCTCCGTCGCCGGGCGACATCTGGCTGATCCCCGCGAAAAGACGCTATGCCAGTCAGGCGAAGGGACAGGTCATCACCTACGCCGAGTTGCGGCTGTCCCCGCTCGCCGAGGTGGACGTGGGCAACGGACAGCGCGCCCTCATTGAAGACCTGATGCCGCGCCTGGGCCACCGCGATGAATTTCTCCACTACAGCGTGGCCCGACTCGGGCGCCTGAGCCAGCAGGACGACGACCTGTCGGTGATGATGGCCGAACGCCTGCAACTGGTCCTGCGGCAACACCTGTACGACGGCTACCGCTTGCCCGTGATGCGCGCGCCCGCATCGGCCCGGCTCGCGCCGCGCGCGGCGCGTCAGCTGTGCGACCACATCGAGGCCTGTCTGGACCAGCGCATCACGCTGGCCGAACTGGCGATGCTGGTCGACATGAGCGTGCACCAGTTGCTGATCGCATTCCGGCGCGACTTCGGCACCACGCCCGCGCAGTACATCTTGGCTCAGCGTCTTCGCCGGGCCCGTTGGCATCTGCTCAACAGCAACGCCGACATCGCGAACATCGCCGTCGACTGCGGTTTCGCCAGCCACAGCCACCTCAGCGCAGCATTCAAGCGCGATACGGGCATCACCCCGCGTCAGTTCCGCGACGGGCTGCGCATGCGCGCGATGGAGTGATCAGGCCGGCGCGCGGCAGAACGCGGGGTAGTCGATGTAGCCGGGGAACGGCAGATCGAGCGCGCACACCGCGCAGTCCGGGTCGTGCCGCAACCGGGTTTCGCGGAAGCGCATGGACAGCGCTTCGAAGTGAAGCAACCGGCCCGTCAGCGGGTCGCCGATGCCCAGCAGCAACTTGAGGACTTCGGTGGCCTGCAGCAGCCCGATCACCCCCGGCAGCACGCCCAGCACGCCGGCTTCGGCGCAGTTGGGGGCGAACTCCGGCGGCGGCGGTTCCGGGAACAGGCAGCGGTAACAGGGCGCATGGCCACGATGGCGACCGGCATCGAACACGCTCACTTGCCCCTCGAAGCGTTGCACCGCGCCATACACCAACGGCTTGCCCAGCTTCACGCAGGCATCGTTGAGCAGGTAGCGTACCGGGAAGTTGTCGGCCCCATCCAGCACCACGTCCACGCCCTCCAGCAGGTGTTCGACATTGCCCACCGTGACGCGCTCGGCCACGGCTTCGATACGGATACGCGGATTGAGTGCGGCAAGCGCTGCCTGCGCGGAGGCGACCTTGGCCTGGCCCACCCGCGCTTCGGTATGCAGGATCTGGCGCTGCAGGTTGCTGCGGTCGACCACGTCATCGTCCGCGATGCGCAGCTGCCCTACCCCGGCGGCGGCAAGATAGAACGCCGCAGGAGATCCCAGGCCGCCCGCCCCGATCATCAGCACGCGCGACTGCTGCAGGCGCAGCTGGCCCGCCGCGCCCACTTCGGGCAACAGCAGGTGGCGGGAATAGCGCTCGTTGAAGTCGCGGGCGTCATCGGACAGGACGGGCATGACGACCGGGCGCCCTTCTTCGATCCAGCGCGACGTTCCACCCGCGACGGAGAACACTGCTGTATAGCCTGCGGCTTCCAGCACGCGGGCGGCCTCCATCGATCGCCCGCCCTTCTGGCAGACCAGCACGATGCTGGCGTCTCGATCCGGCAGGTGGGCGGCAGGATCGGCTTCCAGCTGCGCCTTGGGAATGCCTCGCGCACCCTCGGCCTGGCCGCTGGCACGCTCGTGGTCTTCGCGTACATCGATGAAGACACTGCCTTGCGCAAGCAGCGGGGCGACGTGTTCGGGGAGGATTTCGCGGATGGCCATGGCGTGATTATCGCGCAACTCGCCACGCGGGCCGCTTCAGCAACCGATCACGTCCACGACGTCGCCCGCCGAATAGTCGCGCGCACCTTCGGGCAGGATGATCAGTGCATTGCTGTCGGCGACCGCACGCAACTGGTGGGAAGCATCCGCAGCGTTGGGCGTGACCTGCAATCGTCCATCGTCCCCGCTTTCCATCCATCCTCGTAGGAATTCCAGGCGCTCGTGCGTCTTGCGCCAGGGCGCCCGCAACACCGCCTTCCATTGCGGACGAGGCTCACGACGACGCTGCAGGCCATCCAGCAGGGCCCGCCCGAGCGTCAGAAAGGTGGCCAGCGAGGACACCGGATTGCCCGGCAGGCAAAGGAACAGGGCCCGGTCCATCTCGCCGAACAGCACCGGCATCCCGGGCTTCATGCGTACCCTCCAGAAATGGATGCGACCCCGCGCTGCCAGCAGTGCGGGCAGATGATCTTTCTCGCCGGCGGACACGCCACCGCAGGTGATGACGACATCGAACGCGGCAGCGGCGTCGGCCAGCGCGGTACTCATGCGCTCCGGATCGTCAGGAAGCGTCGGCCAGGCGGTCGGCTCCAGACCTTCCGCGCGCAGCAGCCCCATCAGCAGTTCGCGATTGCTGTTGTAGATCTGGCCGGGCGCCAACGGCAACCCGGGTTCCACCAGTTCGTCGCCGGTCGTGAACACGGCCACGGTCGGGCGTTGTGCGACTGCCAGCGAGGCTATCCCCAGCCCGGCTGCCAACGACACCCGGGCCGGCGTCAGTACCTGACCATCGGCGAGCACGCTTGCGCCCGCCTGCACGTCTTCGCCCGCGCGCCGCACATCCGCGCCGGGGCGCAGGCCGGCCGGCACACGCACCATGCCGTCATGCAGGGTGCAGTCTTCCTTGATGGCGACGGTGTCCGTACCCGCAGGCAGCGGCGCGCCCGTGGTGATGCGGACGCATTCCCCGGCGCCGACCTGCATGACCTGCAGTCGGCCGGCGAACTGTTCACCGGTCAATCGCAGCAGGGTGTCTTCCCCCGGCAGCAGGCTGGCGTGGGCGAAGGCGAAGCCATCCATGCGGCTGTTGTCGAACGGCGGCAACGGGCGGAGGGCGGTGATGTCCTCGACCAGCACCCGGCCGCTGGCGCGGGTGACGGCGATGCGCTCCGGACCCAGCATCCGGTTGCCGGCGACCTGCCGGATGATCTGTCCGGCTTCGGCGAAGCCGATGCGAGACGGGTATCCGGTCACTTGCCGCGCTTGACGTGCCGGATCAGGCGACGCTTCTTCGCGATCTGTTTTTCGGTCAGCACGTTCTTCTTGCCTTCGTAGGGGTTGGCGCCCTCGCGGAAGATGAAGCGCACCGGCGTACCGGCCAGCTTGAAGCGCTTGCGGAAGAAGTTCTCCAGGTACCGCTTGTACGACTCCGGCAACACCTTCAGGCGAGTGCCATGGACGATGAAGGTCGGCGGATTGGCGCCGCCCGGATGCACGTAGCGCAGCTTGGAAACGTGGCCACGGATGCTCGGCGGCGGGTTGGTCTCGTACGCGACTTCCAGCGCCTTGTTGACTTCGCTGGTGCCGAACTCCTTGGTCGCCGACGCATGTGCGCGGTGGATGGCCTTGAACAGTTCACGCAGGCCGGAGCCATGCAGCGCGGAAATGCGGACCACTTCGGCCCACTCGACGAACCCCAGCTTGCGTGCCAACAGCGCTTCTGCCTGTTCGCGCTGGTAGGTCGTCAGCCCGTCCCATTTGTTGATCCCCACGACCAGCGCGCGGCCCGCATCGAGCACGGCGCCCAGCACGCTGGCATCCTGGTCGGTGACACCTTCGGTCGCATCCAGCAGCAGCACGGCCACCTGGCACTGCTCGATGGCCTGCAGCGTCTTGACCACGCTGAACTTCTCGACGGCCTCCTCCACCTTGCCCTTGCGGCGCAGGCCGGCAGTGTCGATCAGGCGGTACTGGCGACCGTCGCGCTCCATGTCCACGGCAATCGAGTCGCGTGTGGTG
The DNA here is from genome assembly GCF_014852005.1 of Pseudoxanthomonas sp. PXM03. Classification (GTDB taxonomy): domain Bacteria; phylum Pseudomonadota; class Gammaproteobacteria; order Xanthomonadales; family Xanthomonadaceae; genus Pseudoxanthomonas_A. The sequence continues at coordinate 152,187 of NZ_JACVAU010000003.1, forward strand.
CCCGGCACCTCGGAGGCGATCATGCGTTCTTCGCCCAGCAGGCGATTCACCAGCGTGGACTTGCCCACGTTGGGGCGGCCCACGAAGGCGACCCGCATGCGGTCGGGATCGTCGTCCAGCCCGGCAGTGGCACCTTCATCGGGCAACCGCTGGTGGACTTCCTCCAGCAGGTCGTCGATGCCCTGCCGGTGCGAAGCCGAGATCGTGATGACGTCGGAGAAACCGTAGCGGGCGAAATCCGCCAGCGCGGTGGTCTCGTTGATGCCATCGATCTTGTTGATGACCAGCAGCGTGGGGCGCGCGGCCTTGCGCAGCCAGGCCAGGATCTCGTCGTCGAGCGCGGATGCACCTTCACGGCCATCGACGATGAACAACACCAGGTCGGCCTCTTCGGCCGCCGCACGTGCCTGGCGTGCCGTGGCACCGGCCAGGCCCTCTTCCTCACCGGCGATGCCGCCGGTATCGACGACCAGGAAAGGGTCGTCTTCGTCGAGGCGGCAGACGCCGTAGTTGCGATCGCGCGTCACGCCGGGCTGGTCATGCACCAGGGCGTCACGACTGCGGGTCAGCGCGTTGAACAGGGTGGATTTGCCGACGTTGGGACGACCCACCAGGGCGACGAGGGGCAACATGCAGAGGCAACCGGAAAGGAAATTGTTGCCGGAGGCGTGTCGCCGCGCGCAGGGCACGGCCGCTCCGGTCTGGCAACGGGCCGCCATGGTATCGGAATACGTCCCCTTCCGCGAAAAAGGGCCGCAATGCGGCCCTTTCCGGCAAGACAGGAGTGGGCCGGCCCACTCCTTCGGACGGGGTTACTTGAACCCGAAGGCGGTCAGGCCACCCTCCACATCCTGTACCAGCAGGATGCCGTCGGCGACGACAGGCTTGCCACGCAGGGCCTTGCCCCCCACGCGGGCGCGCGCTGCGACCTCGCCATTGTCTGTGTTCAGCCAATGCAGATAGCCGTCGTAGTCACCGACCACGGCGTAGTCGCCATGGATGGTGGGTGCCGTCAGCGAGCGCCGCGCGAGGGTGGTGTTGGACCACAAGGCGCTGCCACTGTACTTGTCCAGCGCCCAGACGGTACCCGCCGGATCGGCCACCATGACCGCGCTGCTGGTGACCGCCAGGCCACCCGCGCCACCATTGTCGCGCGTCCACAAGGGGCGGCCCGAAGGGCCTTCCAGCGCAACGGTCTCCATCTTGTAGCTGGTGGCATACAAGGTGGTGCCTTCCAGCACCGGGGCGCCATCCACATCGGCCATGCGCTCGAGTTCACTGCGGCCTTCCGGCGTACCTACCGCCTGCGTCCACATGGGACGACCATCGCCCGCCGACAGTGCGGTGACCGTGCCGTCGTCGCTGCCTGCGAACACGACGCCCGGACCAACCACGACCGGCGCGTTGCCGCGAACGGTCAAACTGGGAAGTTCGTTGGTCCAGAACCAGCGGCGCTCGCCGTTTGCTGCATTCAATGCCGTGACGCGGCCATCATTGCTGCGCACGTAAACCAGATCCGTCCCGATCGCCGGCGCCGCAATGACTTCGTTCGGCACCTTCACCTGCCATTTCTCGGCACCAGTAGCAGCATCCAGAGCGATGACCTGGCCGTCCAGTGTTCCCACGACTACCAGGCCCTGGCCGGCACCCGGACCACCCGACAGTCGCAAGTCGGATTTGTACTGCCATACCTGCTTGCCCGTCTGGAGATCGAAGGCACGCACGCCGCCTTCGACCGCAGCGGCATACACCCGGCCACCTTCCACCACAGGCGCCTGCTGGATGCCCAGCCGATCCTCGCCTTTGCCGGCATTCGCGCTCCAGAGCTTGGACACCGACACCGACTGCGTGATGTCGACCAGTTCCGCCGGATCGGTCGGCTTCTCGTCTGGCTTGTCGTCACCGTCGAACCAGCCCTTTACCGTACTGCAGCCCCCCAGGGCGCCGATCAGGAGTGCTGCCGTCAGGAGACGGACGGGAAAACCATGGGTGAGCTTCATGCGGCGTCTCCGCTCTTGGGCGGTGTGCCGCCGGCGTGGATGAGTTTCAGCTCCACGAGCCGACGCTGGGGGGATACCACATCGAGCGTCGTCAGCGCGCGCGTGTAGGCATCCTGCGCTTCCTTCAACTTGCCTGCAGCCAGCAATGCATCGCCACGGACTTCCAGGCTCGATGCATCATCGGCCTTGTCCAGCAGCTTCAATGCATCGTCGTGCTTGCCGGTATCGATCAGCAGGCGCGCCAGGCGCAGGTTCACAAGCGGCCGCAGCGAATCGACCGGCGTCAGGCCGCGCAACGTGGCGATGGCGGCACCACGCTCGCCCGCCTGGATCTGTGCCTTGGCCAGCTGGAGACCCGCCACATCGGCGTACAGCTCGTCTTCCTTCATGAGCGAATCGACGGCGCCCTTGGCCTGCTTCAGGTCGCCCTTCGACAGATCCTCGACAGCCGCCTGGTATGCCTGGTAGGCCTGTTCCTTCTTGCCCGCCTGGCTCTTCTGCCACCACTGCCAGCCGAAGATGACACCCAACCCCAGGATCACGCCCCCCAGCAGGCCGGCACCATTGTTACGGAGCCAGCTACGGACGCGTTCGCTTTGTTCGTGCTCGTCGAGCAGATCATCAATCGCCATGCGCTCTCTTGCCCCGTCGAGGCGGGGTCTTGGTCTTTAGTTGGACAAACCCGCGCGCGGGTCAGTCACCGACCGGCGCTAGGGAACCCTCAGAGGATACCGTAAAGCGCGCAACATTCGCTCGCTGGTACGGTGCCAGATTCACCGTACTACCGACATGCTGAACCTCGACCGCCGTGGCATCGCCCAACTTGATGCGGCCGACTTCACCCCTCGCGTACGTGCGTTCTTCGCCCGCCCGGATCAGCGCATGCTCGACCTTGCGGCCAGCGGGATCATTGACTTCGACCCAGCTGTCACCCTTGAACGTCAGCGTCAGCCACGAGGCCGCCGCGCGCGGCAGTGGCGCCAGTGACGCCACATATGGCGTGGCCTGAGGCCTGGCGACCGGGGTGTTCCCTTCCGCCACACCTGGCGAACCTGATGCGCTCGGCACGACGTCCAGCGACGCGGTCGCCGCATCCGGTGCCGGTCCGGAGCTCGGACGCAAGGCCATCCACACCGGCGTTGCGATCACGAGCGTCAACACGACGTACACCGCACGCCGCTTGAAGCTTTCGAAGAAATACTGGAAGTGCGGCGTATGGCTGTGGCTGACCAGTTCGACCGGCTTCGATACCACCGCTTCCGCCTGCTGCAGGAAGGGTTCGACATCCACCTTGAGGAGGCGACCGTAACTGCGCAGCTGCCCGCGCACGAACACCGCCCCGCCTGACTGGTCCCACTGCCCGCCTTCGAGGGCGTGCAGCACCTTCAATGGCATCTTCAGGCGCTGGCTGACCTCCTGCAACGACAGGCCGGCCTGCTCACGCGCCAATCTCAGCGCCTCACCGCACCCCTGCGGCGGCGCCACTCCCCCACCTACCGTGTCCATCATGGCCCTGCATTTCCCCCAGAGTTGACGTCCTGCGCGTCGGGGAACTCCGCCCGAATCCGCTGAACATATCGACTGGCAGCGGCCTTGTCGCCGAGTCTATCCTCGATTTGTGATGCGAGTTTCAACACCGCGGCAGTCGCTGGCCCCGAAGCCAGCCTGCGCTCGATGAAGGCACGTGCCGGCAGATAGTGCTGCCGATCGAATTCCAGCTCCGCCATCGCGCCAAGGGCGGTCGTGTTGGACGGGTCGCGCGACAGGGCCAGACGCAGGTCGCGCTCGGCCCTTTCCGTCTGTCCGCTGGTCAGGGCGCAGCTGCCGGCATTCGCCATGGCCAGCACGGGCGTCGCATAGCCAGGCGCCTGGACCGCGCGGTCGAACCAGACCAACGACTCGGCCGCCGCACCATTGGCGCACAACCAGGCCCCGTAGTTGTTCTGGGCCGCGCCCTGCCCGGGCGCCAGCTCCGCCGCACGGCGGTACAGCTGGCCCGCCTCCTGCGCCCTGCCGCGCCGGTCTTCGATCACCGCCAGAAGAGTGGTGGCATCCGCCGAGCCGGGATCCAGCTTGAGTGCGGAGCGCACATCCTTCTCCGCAGGATCGAGTTCACCGGCATGCAGGCGCTGGGTGGCGCGCGCGAGCATCGTCTGCACCGACTGGCGGCGCTTGACCTCCGGACTGTCCTTGACCGAGTACTCGGGCGCGACCTGCTGCCCGGAGAGGGACTCCATCTTGCCCTTGGGGCGAACGAAGGTGAGGCGACTGCAGGCGGTGGCCAGCAGGAGGGGGATCAGCAGCAGGCAGATCGCCTTATGCCGCATCGTCGATGCCCTGTTCCTGCAATTGCCGGCGGAACTCGGCCTGGCGGCGCGTGCGGTCCATCACCTGGCCCTTCAACTGGCCGCAGGCGGCATCGATGTCGTCGCCGCGCGTGCGGCGGACCATCGTCAGCACCTGCGCGTCAAGCAGCAGTTTCTGGAACGCGCGGATTTCATCTTCCGGAGAGCGCTCGTAGCGCGTGCCCGGGAACGGATTGAACGGAATCAGGTTGACCTTGCCGGCATCCTTCAACTGCGCGGCATTGCTGAACTTGCGCATCAGCTGGGCCAGCTGGCGCGCGTGTTCGGGCTGGTCGTTGACGCCCTTCATCAAGGTGTACTCGAACGTCACCGAATCGCGCTTCTTGTTCGCGCGCAGGTAGCGCACGCATGACGCCATCAGTTCGGCGATCGGATACTTCTTGTTGAGCGGCACGAGCTGCTCGCGCAGGGCATCGTTGGGCGCGTGCAGCGAGACCGCCAGCGACACGTCGGTCTCGGTGGACAGCCGGTCGATCATCGGCACAAGGCCGGAGGTCGACAGCGTGACGCGCTTGCTGGCCAAGCCGTAGCCCAGGTCGTCGCGCATGATGTTCATCGCGCGCACGACATTGTCGAAATTGAGCAGCGGCTCGCCCATGCCCATCATCACCACGTTGGTGAGGCGACGGTTCTGCGCAGGCACGTTGCCCAGGTGACGCGCCGTCACCCACACCTGGCCGATGATCTCGGCGGTGGTCAGGTTGCGATTGAAGCCTTGGGTAGCCGTGGAGCAGAACGTGCAATTCAGCCCGCAGCCCACCTGCGACGACACGCACAGCGTGCCGCGGCTCTTGTCAGGTATGTACACAGTTTCGACGGCATTCTTGCCATCAACCCCCATGCCGAGCAGCCACTTGTGGGTGCCGTCGGTGGAGGGCTTGTCGAACACCACCTGCGGCACGACAACCTCGGCATGCTCCTGCAGCTTGGCGCGCAGGTTCTTGCCCAGGTCCGTCATCTGGTCGAAGTCGGTGACGTAGCGATGGTGGATCCACTTCATCACCTGGTGAGCGCGGAACTTCTGCTCACCGAGCTTTCCGATGAAGAACTGCTCAAGGCCCTCGCGATCCAGGTCCAGCAGGTTCTGTTTCGCAGGCACGGACGCACCGATGGCCACGGACGGTGCGTCCGTGGCCATTTTCAGTTCGATCGGTGGCAGTTCGTGGCTGCTCATCACTCTTCGCTCAGCGCGAGAACACTTCGGTGGCGGCGAAGAAGTACGCGATCTCGATGTTCGCGTTCTCGACCGAATCCGAGCCGTGTGCGGCGTTGGCATCGATGGAATCGGCGAAGTCGGCGCGGATCGTGCCCGGCGCGGCGTCCTTCGGATTGGTAGCACCGAGGATGTCGCGATGCTTCAGCACGGCGTTCTCGCCTTCCAGCACCTGGATGGCGACCGGACCGGAGATCATGAACTCGACCAGTGCATTGAAGAACGGACGTTCGCGATGCACGGCGTAGAAACCTTCGGCCTCACGGCGCGACAGGTGCTTCATCTTCGAGGCGACGATCTTCAGGCCGTTCTTTTCGAAACGGGCATAGATTTCGCCGATGACGTTCTTGGCGACGGCATCGGGCTTGACGATCGACAGGGTGCGCTCCAGCGCCATGGGGATTTTCTCCGTTGGGCGGGCCACTGAAGGCCCAAGGTTAACATGAAAAACCCGCGTCGAAACGCGGGCTTAGACCAGAAAGCGTAGCGAGATTCTAACGTATCCCAGCGCAGGATGCAGCCTGCGTCACAGGCCGATTGCTGCCTTGCAACATGACACGGCCCCACGGTCAGCGGAGAATCAATCAAACAAGCGTTTGATTAAGTCGGAGGCCCCATGGGCAACACCACACACTTCTCCACCAAGGAACGGATCCTGGGGGCCGCGGAAGAACTCTTCGCCCAGTACGGCTTTGCAGGCACCTCCCTGCGGCAGGTGACGAGTCGCGCAGACGTCAACATCGCGGCGGTCAACTACCACTTCGGCAGCAAGGAGAACCTGGTCAACGAGGTGTTCCGTCGCCGCATGGACGACATGACCGCCGCCCGCCTCACCCTGCTTGAAAAGGCACTGGCCGGGCGCCCGGGCGAGCTGGAACCCATCCTCGCCGCCTTCGTCGAGCCGGCGCTGGCGCTGGCCCAGGATCGCCACGGGGGCGGCGCCTTTGTCCGGGTCATCGCCCGCGCCTACGCCGAAAAGAACGATGGCCTGCGCAAGTTCCTCTCCGACCACTACGGCCATGTGCTGCGCGAGTTCGGCAAGGCGATCGCCGCCTGCGTGCCGGGCCTCAGCAAGGAAGAGCTCTACTGGCGGCTGGATTTCTTCTCCGGCGCCCTGACCTACGCCATGGCCGACTTCGGCCTGATCAAGCGCCCCACGGGCGTCACGGAAGCGGCGCACCGTGAGCGCGCCGCCCGCGAACTCATCCGCTTCGCCGAGGCCGGCCTGCGCGCCGACCATGTCTGAAACCCCTGCAATCCAAGGAAATTCCATGTCCAATCCATTGCTTGTACGCAAGGCGGCCGTTCTGGGCGCTGGTGTCATGGGCGCGCAGATCGCCGCGCACCTGACCAATGCCGGCGTAGACACCGTGCTGTTCGACCTGCCTGCCAAGGAGGGCCATCCCGACGGCATCGTGCAGAAGGCCATCGCCAACCTGGCCAAGTTGAGCCCTGCCCCTCTTGCCAGCAAGTCGCTTGCCGAAGCCATCACGCCCGCCAACTACGAGACAGGACTCGAGCACCTGAAGGGCTGCGACCTGATCATCGAGGCCATCGCCGAGCGGATGGACTGGAAGCAGGACCTCTACAAGAAGATCGCCCCGTTCGTGGCCGATCATGCGGTACTGGCAAGCAATACATCAGGCTTGGGAATCAACAAGTTGGCGGAAGTTCTTCCAGAACAACTTCGCCATCGCTTCTGTGGCGTGCACTTCTTCAACCCACCACGCTACATGCATCTGGCCGAACTGATTCCGGCCAAATCCACCGATGCCACCGTCCTCGAAGGTCTGGAGACCTTCCTGACCACTACCCTGGGCAAGGGCGTGGTCTATGCGAAGGACACCCCCAACTTCATCGGCAACAGGATCGGCGTGTTCTCGATCCTGGCCACCGCCCACCACACCGGCGAATTCAAGCTGGGGTTCGACGAAGTGGACGCCGTCACTGGCCCGCTGATCGGCCGCCCGAAGTCGGCGACCTACCGCACCTCGGACGTGGTCGGCCTGGACACCATGGCCCATGTCATCAAGACCATGGCCGACACCCTGCCGGACGACCCGTGGCACGCCTACTTCAAGTCGCCGAAGTGGCTGGACGCGCTGATCGCCAAGGGCGCGCTTGGCCAGAAGACCGGTGCCGGCATCTTCCGCAAGGTCGGCAAGGACATCGTGGTCCTGGACCTGGAGAAGCAGGATTACCGAGCCGCCGATCGCACGGCCGCGCCCGAGGTGGTCGAGATCCTGAAGATCAGGAATCCCGCGGAGAAGTTCGCCAAGCTGCGCGAGAGCCAGCACCCGCAGGCGCAGTTCCTGTGGGCCGTGTTCCGCGATCTATTCCATTACAGCGCCTATCATCTGGCCGACATCGCCGAAACCGCGCGCGATGTCGACCTGGCCATCCGCTGGGGTTACGGCTGGTCGCTGGGTCCGTTCGAGACCTGGCAAGCCGCCGGCTGGAAGCAGGTGGCGCAATGGATCGCCGATGACATCGTGGCCGGCAAGGCCATGAGCAGCGCGCCGCTGCCGAACTGGGTGTTCGACGGCCGCGAGGGCGTGCATGGTGCCGAAGGCAGCTACAGCCCGGGCCGCAACGCCAAGCTGCCTCGCTCGGCCCTGCCGGTCTACCAGCGCCAGCGCTTCCCGGATCCTCTGCTGGGCGAAGCCTTTGCCCAGGGCGAGACCGTCTACGAAAACGACGGCGTGCGCCTGTGGACCGACGGCGACGGTATCGGCGTGGTCAGCTTCAAGACCAAGATGCACACCGTCTCCGACGCCGTGCTGGACGGCCTGCAGGAAGCCATCACCATCGCCGAGCAGAAGTTCAAGGGCTTGGTGATCTGGCAGCCGAAGGAACCCTTCTCGGCTGGTGCCGACCTCGCAGGCGCCCTCGGTGCGCTGCAGGCGGGCAAGATCGCCGAGTTCGAAGCGATGGTCGCCAACTTCCAGGCCACCAGCCAGCGGATCAAGTACTCGCTGGTACCCGTGATTGCGGCCGTGCGCGGCCTCGCGCTGGGCGGTGGCTGCGAGTTCCAGATGCACAGCGCACGCACGGTTGCGCACCTTGAAAGCTACATCGGTCTGGTGGAAGCGGGCGTCGGCCTGCTGCCGGCCGGCGGCGGCCTGAAGGAACTCGCCGTGCGCGCCTCGCAAGCCGCAGGTCCGGGCGGAGACGTGTTCGCCGAGCTGAAGAAGACCTTCGAGACGATCGCGATGGCCAAGGTCTCCGCCTCCGCCGTCGAAGCCAAGGAACTCGGTCTGATGCGCACGGGCGACAAGGTCGCCTTCAACGCCTACGAGCTGCTCCATATCGCCAAGCAGGAAGCGCTGGCGCTGGCCGAGACCGGCTACCGCCCGCCCCTGCCCGCCCGCCGCATCCAGGTCGCCGGCGACGTCGGCATCGCCACCTTCAAGATGATGCTGGTGAACATGCTGGAGGGGCGTTTCATCAGCCCGTACGACTACGAGATTGCCGTGCGCATCGCCACCGTGCTGTGCGGCGGCGAAGTCGACCGCGGCGCACTGGTGGACGAAGAGTGGCTGTTGAAGCTGGAGCGCAAGCACTTCGTTGAACTGGCGCAGCAGGAAAAGACCCAGGCGCGCATCGGCCACATGCTGAAGACCGGCAAGCCCCTGCGTAACTAAGCGACGGACAAGGACACATCGAAATGAGCAAGCAGATCCAAGAAGCCTATATCGTCGCCGCTACCCGCACGCCGGTCGGCAAGGCACCGAAGGGCGTATTCCGCAACACCCGCCCGGACGACATGCTGGCGCACGTGCTGAAGTCGGTCGTGGCGCAAGCGCCGGGCATCGACCTCAGCCGCATCGACGACGCCATCATCGGCTGCGCGATGCCCGAGGGCGAGCAAGGCATGAACGTGGCACGCATCGGCCTGCTGTTGGCTGGCCTGCCGAACACCATCGCCGCGCAGACCATCAATCGCTTCTGTTCGTCCGGCCTGCAAGCCGTGGCGATGGCCGCGGACCAGATCCGGCTCGGCAATGCGGACCTGATGCTGGCCGGCGGCACCGAGAGCATGAGCATGGTGCCGATGATGGGCAACAAGATCGCCATGGCACCCAGCGTGTTCGACAACGACCACGTCGCCATCGCTTACGGCATGGGCGTCACCGCCGAGAAGGTGGCCGAGGAATGGAAGATCTCGCGCGAGGACCAGGATGCGTTCGCCGTTGCTTCGCACCAGAAGGCCCTCGCCGCGCAGGCGGCGGGCGAGTTCAAGGATGAGATCAGTCCCTACGAAGTGATCTCGCGCCAGCCCGACCTGGCCGGCAACACGGTGCGGCTGAAGAAGCTGCTGGTCGAACAGGATGAAGGCCCGCGTGCGGACACGTCGCTGGAAGGTCTGGCCAAGCTGCGGACCGTGTTCCGCAATCCGCAGTTCGGCGGCACTGTCACCGCAGGCACCTCGTCGCAGATGAGCGACGGCGCCGCCGGCGTGCTGCTGGCCTCGGAGCAGGCGATCAAGGATTACGGCCTGACCCCGCTGGCCCGTTTCGTCAGTTTCTCGGTCGCCGGCGTGCGTCCCGAAGTGATGGGCATCGGCCCGATCGCCGCGATTCCGAAGGCGCTGAAACAGGCCGGCCTGACCAAGGACCAGCTGGACTGGATCGAGCTCAACGAAGCCTTCGCCGCGCAGGCCCTGGCGGTGATCCGCGACAGCGGACTGGACCCTTCGAAAATCAACCCGCTGGGCGGCGCGATTGCGCTGGGCCATCCACTGGGTGCCACCGGTGCGATCCGCACTGCCACGATCGTCCATGGCATGCGTCGTCGCCAGCAGAAATACGGCATGGTCACCATGTGCATCGGTACCGGCATGGGCGCAGCAGGCATCTTCGAATCGCTCTGACGTTACCCGCACTTCTGTGTCGAATGAAAAAGGCGCCGAAAGGCGCCTTTTTCCCGGGTGTGGTGCCTTCGCTCACGCCATCCGCGCACCGTTCGGCACCGGCCGCTCCACCGTGGTGATCACCACGCCGTCATCGGTGTGAAAGCCGGTCAGCAGGAACTCCGACAGAAAGCCCCCGATCTGCTTCGGAGGGAAATTGATGACGCCGACGATCTGCCGCCCGACCAGGTCCTCTGCGGCATAGAGCGCGACGATCTGCGCGCTGGTCTTCCTGACCCCATGTGGCCCGAAGTCCACCCAGAGCTTCCACGCCGGTTTGCGCGCCTGCGGGAATGCCTCGACTTTCAGCACGGTACCCACGCACAACGCGACACGTTCGAAATCGGTCCATTCGATGGGGTCGTTCGTTTCCGTCATGTCGGTCACCTTTGCTCCATCCTGTCTTTCCACGCATCCTTGAATTCCGCCCACCAGTAGCCGAGCTGCGCGCCCATGAAACCGGCAGGTTTCAATGCGGATACCAGCCCATAGTCCGAAAACTCACGCCAGCGCGGATCTTCCTGGGCGATGGCGCTGGCGATGATCTCCCCGGCGAACGTGGTGGGTGCCACGCCATGCCCGCCGAACGCCTGCGCAACCCACAAGCCGTCCTCCACGCGCCCCACCTGAGGCATCTGGTGGCGGGCATAGCTCATCAGGCCCGACCACGCGTAGTCGATGCGGACGCCTTCAAGCTGGGGGAACACCTTCAGCATGTCGCGATACAGCAATCTCCGTACCTCCGCAGCCGACCGGTCCAGCACGGAGATGCGCCCTCCCCACAACAGCCGCGTGTCCGGTAGCGGTCGGTAGTAGTCGAATGCGAACCGGGTGTCGTAGACCGCGGCCTGCGTCGTGAGTGCGTCCTGCATCCGCGCATGCAGCGGCTCTGTCACCATCACATAGGTGGCAATGGGCAATACGCCCGCATCCACGCGACGATGCAGGCCTGCAAGATAGCCCCCACAGGCCAGCACCACATGACGCGCCCTGACCTGCCCCTGCGGCGTGGCCACTCGCCATCCCATGCCATCCCGCACCAGCGCGCTCGCGGGCGAGCGCGCGAACAGAGAAACCCCTTGTTCCTCTGCCACGCGTGCAATGCCGCGCGCGTACTTCAGCGGATGAAAATGGAAGGCATCCGGCTCGAACAGGCCGTCATGGTAACGGTGCGTCCGGATGTGGCTTCGCAGCGTTTCCTGCGGCATCCATCGCCAGTCCTGACCATACTGATCAGCCAGCAGGCGCTGCCGGCTCCGCAACACCTCCGGATCCTTGAACCAGTTGGCCCAGATGATCCCGGCGTGCGTGTCGTCGCAGGCGATGGCATGGCGTGTGATGCGTTGCCGGATCAGTTCGACCGCATCCGTTGTGCCGTCATAAAGAGCCTTGGCGCGCTGGGCACCCAGTTCGTGTAGGAGCGCGTCCTCACCCCTCGAGAATCCGCCGAACACGAAGCCACCGTTGCGGCCCGAGGCACCGTAGCCGGCCGCTTCGGCCTCGAGCAGCACGACATCACGGACGCCCCTCTCCGACAGACCCAGCGCGGTATTGAGCCCGGCGAACCCGCCACCGATGATGCAGACCGATGCTTCTACGCTCCCCTGCAGCACAGGCGATGGCGGGGCCGCGCCGGCGGTATCGAGATAGTAGCCAGCTCCGGAGGTGTCGGCTGCAGACATGGCATCCATCGAGTGGCGCGGGGTGAACGGGTCGAATCAGGCCTTCGGTGATGCGGAAACCTATTCGAGTTCCCGCACGCCCAGTTCGGCCAGGGCATCCTGCATCATGACGCGTGCCGCATCACTGAGTTTCTCGTGGTCGAGTGCGTAGCGGATGGTCGCTTCGATGAGGCCGATATGCGTACCGCAATCGAAGCGGGTGCCCTTGAAGCGATAGGCATGTACCGGTTTTTCCAGCAACAGCGCCGCGATGGCATCCGTCAGCTGGATCTCGCCACCGGCGCCCGGCGCCGTTCCCTCCAGCAGGGCGAAGATGCGCGAATCGAGCACATAGCGGCCGACGACCGCCAGATTGCTGGGCGCGACCTCCGGCTTCGGCTTCTCCACGATGCCACGGATGCGCCCCTCCCTTCCGGTGAAGGCGTCGGTGGCCACGATGCCGTAACTACCTGTCTGGTCATGCGGCACATCCTGCACCGCGATGATGCTGGCGCCCGTCGTTTCGGCGGCGTCGGCCATCTGCTTCAGCGCACCGGGCCCACGGTTCCATATCAAATCGTCGGGCAGCAGGACCGCGAAGGGTTCGTCGCCCACGATCGGCTTGGCGCACAGCACGGCATGCCCCAGACCCAGCGCCTCGGCCTGCGTCACGAAAACAGCGCGTACGTGGCTGGGCAGCACATTCCGCACCAGTTCGAGCTGCTCCTGTTTTCCAGCCCGCTCCAGCTTCTGCTCGAGCTCATAGGCCTTGTCGAAGTAGTCGGCAACCGCATGCTTGTAGCGGTTGGTGACGAAGATCAAGGTGTCGCACCCTGCCTCGACCGCCTCATCCACGGCGTACTGGATCAACGGCCGATCGATGATCGGCAGCATCTCCTTCGGCACGGTCTTGGTCGCGGGCAGAAAGCGGGTGCCGAGACCGGCGACGGGAAAAACGGCCTTGCGGATTCTGGCAGTGGTCATCGGGTCCTGCGGGCATCGCGACCTGGGAATACCACGATGTTAGCCGAAGAATCATCCTGGTCGTTTGACAACGGGGCGAACTCGGGAACCGCGATCCGCAATACCTCTCCCAACTCGTTCGTATCGTACCGGGCATGCGCCGCCCGCATGCGCTGCAGAGCCAGTTCGATGAACTCGGGCGCCACTTCGCGCGCAAGCGCCTTCATGATCTTCGAGTGAGAGGTGGGCTGGTAGCGCTCATCTGCGTGGAAAAGCGTTTCGTGCAACTTCTCCCCGGGGCGAAGACCGGTGTAGACGATGGCGATATCGCGCCCGGGTTGCCTGCCTGCCAATCGGATCATCTGCTCCGCCAGCAGGCGGATCGGCACTGGATCGCCCATGTCCAACGTATAGATGGATGCATGCGCTGCGCCTGAAGCCGCCTGCAGAATGAGCTGGCACGCCTCGGGAATGGTCATGAAATAGCGCGTCACGTCCGGATCGGTGACGGTCACCGGCCCGCCCTTGCGGATCTGTTCCCGGAACAAGGGAACTACGCTACCTGCGGAATCCAGGACGTTGCCGAAACGCACCGTGACGTATCGCGTTCCCGAGCGCGCATCGTCGAGCGCCTGGCATGCCATCTCCGCAAGGCGTTTGGTCGCACCAAGCACGTTCACGGGATCCACTGCCTTGTCCGTGGAAATCAGCACGAAGGTCGCGACACCCGCTTCACGACACGCACGTGCCACCGTTTCGGTTGCCAGAACATTGTTGCCAACCGCTTCCCGCAGATGCCCCTCAAGTAACGGCACCTGTTTGTAAGCTGCGGCATGGAATACGGCATCAGGCTCTGCAATCTTCAATGCGTGCTCAATGACGGCCGCATCTCCGCAGTTGCCCAGTATCGGAAGAACCTCAAGATCCGGAAAAGCTCGACGAAGATCGCCCTGGATCGTGATGAGCGCCAGTTCGTCGATTTCAACCAGTGCGATCCGCTGGGCACCGTGGCGAGCACATTGCCGGCAGAGCTCCGAACCGATGGACCCGCCCGCACCCGTCACCATCACGGTCCGCCCGCCCAGCCAGCCCCGGATGAGCTTCCAGTCGGGCGTGACCGACTTTCGGCCAAGCAAGTCCTCGATCGCGACCTCCTTGAGGTCGCCCGGCATGGACTGTCCTTCCAACACGTTGACCAGTCGAGGCACCATGCGGAAAGGCAGCCCGGTGCTTTCGCAGATCGCCACTACGCGTTGCATCGCCGGCGCATCGAGGGACGGCATGGCGATGACCAGCATGCGGGCAGCGGTTTCGCGCGCAACCGCCGCCGCGTTCTCCAACCCTCCCAGCACGGGAATGCCCTGCAGTTTTGATCCGTGCAGCCGTGACGCGTCATCCAGGAAGGCGACCGGTTGATAGATTCCCGTGCGCCGGAGCTCGCGTACAAGAGCCTCACCTGCCCGGCCGGCGCCGAGAATCAGCACTCGGGACGCACTTTCGTTGCTGCGGTTGACCTGACTGTCCTTCCATGCGCGGTAAGCGAGCCTGGGCAGGCCAAGGAAGCCCACCAGGGCAAACGGGTAGAAGCCCAGCACTGCACGCGGCGTGGAACCGAACCGGTTGTAGAAGAACAGCCCAAGGACAACGCCCAGGAAACCCAGCGCACACGCCTTCACGATATTCCAGAGGTCTGGAAGACTGGCAAAGCGCCAGAGACCGCGATACAGCCCCATCCACCAGAACACGGCGCCCTGCGCCAGCAGAACGATGGCAATCTCGTTCGACCAAAGAGGGAACGCTGGTGCTTGGGCGAGCATTGCGTACCGAAGACGATGCAATACCTGCCAGCACAGCCACACCATCGTCAGATCATGGGCCGCCACCAGAAGGCGCGGCATGAAGCCACTCAATCGATCCCGCCAGGACTCCATCAGCTCCGTCTCCGTGTGCTATCAGCTACGCCATCCTCGGCGCAATAAAACCCACAGCGCCCCACCGAACCCGTAGACGGCGATCACCGCGCCCAGGGTAGCTACCACCGTTGTCCGGGGCATGCCATAGATTAACAATAAGGTAACGCCGCCGAACACCATGTAAATCACGGTTACCGCAGCGTGCCCGAATCGACGCGCGCCGATCTGGTAGAGATGGCCCACATGCGGTGTCCACCATTGTTCGCCCCGGAGCATGCGCCCCAGTAACGTGAAGCCTGCGTCGACGAGAAAAGCACACAGGGGCAGCAGCAGCAGGGGGGTGCTGGCCGGTGGCAGCGCAAGGAACGCGGCGGTGGCAAGCCCGGCCAACGCATAACCCAGTGCACCACTGCCCACGTCCCCCAGGAAGATCCACGCCCTGGGGAAGTTGAAGGGCAGGAAGCCGACGCACGCCGCGAGCAGCGCCAAGGCAAGCCAGTGCCACCCCCCCACCAGCAAGCCGGCATAGGCCAGTGCCGCCAATGCAGCCTGGCTGGCTGCCAGGCCATTGATGCCGTCCATGAAGTTCCAGACGTTGACCAGCACCATGGTCATGCCAAAAGCCGCCACAGCCGGCAGCCACTGGCCGCTTTGCCATCCCGCTGCCGCTGCCAGGCTCAGCGCCGCCACCGCTTGTACCGCCAGTCGCAGCCAAGGCGACAAGGGCCGATGGTCGTCCCACCACCCTATTCCGGCGACAATCAACAGGCCGGGCGCGAAGCCCAGCCACAGCACATCCATTGCCTCTGGAATCAGCGCAAGGTACAGGCCGGCAGCCACGAGTACGGCCACGATCGCGATGCCGCCGCCACGGGGCGTTGCGACGCTGTGACTCCTGCGCTCACCCGGCTGGTCCATGAGGTTGCCGCGCAGGGCGTATCGGCGCGCCAGCCAGGTTCCCAGGGCGGCAGCTGCCGCCAGCAGCAGAAGCCAGACGGGCACGCTCGGCATCAGACGACCGCGTAGTTCAACAGTGGCTTGATCGTGCCCCACTCCTTGCAACTCGGGCATTGCCAATGATGCGTCCTGGCGCCGAAGCCGCACTGGGTGCACCGGTAGCTCGGATTCCGCACCAGCAGTTGATCGGTGATGTGCTTGAGATCATGCAGCGTGGCCGACGCGTCCGCACCTTCCGCCAGCGTGAGGTCGATCAGTGCCGCTTCGCCGCGTACCGACGGCCGGTCCTTGAGCTGACGTGCAAGGTAGGCCCTTGCGGCGGCAACGCCATCCTGCCGTTCGACCAGGCGCGTCAACGCCAGCACCGGGGCGATTCCCCGGTAGTGCTCGCACATCTCCGACAGGAATGCCCGCGCTCCGGACAGATCACCCACTTGCTCGTAGCCTGCCAGCAGGCTCGGCAACACCTCGGGAAGGTAGTCCGGGTCATGTCGCGCAGCGCGTTCGAACGCGCGAATCGCCGCTTCCGAATTGCCCGCATCGGTTTCAATGCGACCTTCAAGGATGCCGGCACGTACGCTGCCCGCATCGGCCTGGTAGGCGCGTGCCACCGCTGCCCGGGCGGCTTCGACGCTGTTCGCCGTCCGTTGCCGCTCGGCCAGTTCGCATTCGAACTGGGCGATCAGCTTGCCCATCGGTTCGGTCGTGACCTCTTCATAACGTCGCGCGTTGTCGATCGCCTTCTCCCAGTCGCGCTCAGCCTGGTAGATGCCGATGAGGTGCTTGAGCGCCTGCGGAGCACGCTGGTCGATGCGCGCCAGATCGGTGAACACGGTTTCCGCGCGATCCAGAAGGCCGGAACGCATGTAGTCCTCGCCCAGTGCCAGCAAGGCTTGCACGCGCTGCGCATCGCTCAGGTCGGCCCGTTGCACGAGGCCCTGGTGCAGGCGAATGGCGCGATCCACTTCGCCACGACGACGGAACAGGTGGCCCAGGGCAACCTGCGTCTCGAAGGTTTCCTTGTCCAGCTCCGCGATATGCAGGAACAGCTCGATGGCCTTGTCCGGCTGCTCATTGAGCAGATAGTTCAGGCCCCGGAAATAGGTGCTCGACAGTCTGCTGACCTGCGTGTCGCCGTGACGTTGTCCGCCGCGACGGCCGATGATCCACCCGCTGAGCGCAGCAAGCGGAAGGAACAGGAAGAACCAGAACCATTCGGTCAGGAAAGCCATGGGTTCAGGCACCGCCATCGATGGCCGATGACGTCCCCGCCCCGTTGGCCGCGGGCTGGGCGGCGCGGGTCGCCTTCCTGAGCTTGGCGTACAAAGGCCAGACCAGGGTGGCCAGCACGATCAGGCCGCCGATCACCACTCCCAGCAGCAGGGACAGCATGATGCCGACGCCGGAAGACGTCTGGAATTCGGTGAAAAGGAGTTTCAGCGTGATCGGCTGCGTGTTGAGCACGCCGATGATGAGTCCGTAGGCCAGGAACAACAGTGCGACGACCAGGCGGAACATGTTCATCAGGCGACTCCTTGCGGGATGCGCCTAGCTTAACGGAGTAGACGCGGAACGACACACACGCGTCGACGGCGGGTTATTCCCCGCTTTCCTCGATGGGGGTGACGTCACTGACACGCTCGCGCAGTTCCTTGCCCGGCTTGAAATGAGGGACATGCTTGGCCGGCAACGCGACCGACTCGCCGGTCTTCGGATTGCGTCCCATCCTGGGCGGACGGTAATGCAGCGAGAAACTGCCGAATCCGCGGATCTCGATACGGTCGCCCTGGGCGAGGGCCCCGCCCATCATCTCCAGCAAAGCCTTGACGGCCAGGTCCACGTCCTCGGCCTTGAGGTGCGGCTGGCGGCGGCTGAGGATCTCGATGAGTTCGGATTTGGTCATCGCATGCGGAATTCGGACGGATGAACCCGCGCCGGCCCGGGTACTCCGGGCCGGCGGGGAACGGTACTGCTAGTGGTACTGCAACGGCGCGAGCCGCTTACTCGGACTTGCCACCATCCAGCTGTGCACGCAGCAGCGCGCCCAGGCTGGTGGTACCGGTGGAAGCTTCGGCAGCGGACTTGTTGTACTCGGCCAGTGCCTCGGCGGTTTCGGCTTCGTCCTTGGCCTTGATCGACAGCTGCAGCGTGCGGCCCTTGCGGTCCATGCCGATGAACTTGGCTTCGACCTTGTCGCCAAGCTTCAGGTGCTGGCTGGCGTCGTCCACGCGGTCGTAGCTGATGTCCCGCGCCATCACGTAGCCTTCGATGCCATCGGCCAGTTCGATCGTGGCGCCCTTGGCGTCCACTTCCTTCACCGTACCTTCGACCTTCGAGCCCTTCGGATGGGTCGCCATGTACTGGCCGAACGGATCCTGTTCCAGCTGCTTCACGCCCAGACTGATGCGCTCGCGCTCCGGATCGACCGCCAGCACCACGGCTTCCAGCGTGTCGCCCTTCTTGAAGTTGCGCACAATGTCTTCGCCGGTGGTGTTCCAGCTGATGTCGGACAGGTGGATCAGGCCGTCGATGCCGCCGTCCAGGCCGATGAAGATGCCGAAGTCGGTGATCGACTTGATCTGGCCGGACACCTTGTCGTTCTTCTTGTGGGTGGCCGCGAAGGTTTCCCACGGATTGGCGGCAACCTGCTTCATGCCCAGCGAGATGCGGCGACGCTCTTCATCCACGTCCAGCACCATCACTTCGACTTCGTCACCGACCTGCACGACCTTGGACGGATTGACGTTCTTGTTGGTCCAGTCCATCTCGGAGACGTGCACCAGGCCTTCGACGCCCGGCTCGATCTCGACGAACGCGCCGTAATCGGTGACGTTGGAGACCTTGCCGAACACGCGGCTGTTGGCCGGGTAACGGCGGGCGATGTTGTCCCACGGATCCTCGCCCAGCTGCTTCAGGCCCAGCGAGACGCGGTTGCGCTCACGGTCGTACTTCAGCACGCGGACATCCAGCTCCTGGCCGACTTCCACGACTTCGGACGGATGGCGCACGCGCTTCCAGGCCATGTCGGTGATGTGCAGCAGGCCGTCGATGCCACCCAGGTCGACGAACGCGCCGTAGTCAGTGAGGTTCTTGACCACACCCTTCAGCACCACGCCTTCCTGCAGCTTGTCCATCAGCTGCTCGCGCTCTTCCGAATGCTCGCTCTCGACCACCGCGCGGCGGGAGACGACGACATTGTTGCGCTTGCGGTCCAGCTTGATGAGCTTGAACTCCAGCTCCTTGCCTTCCAGGTAGCCGGGATCGCGCACGGGGCGCACATCGACCAGCGAACCCGGCAGGAATGCGCGGACGTCCTTGATGTCGACGGTGAAACCACCCTTGACCTTGCCGCTGATGCGACCGGTGATGGTTTCGTTCTTCTCCAGGGCTTCTTCCAGCTCGTCCCACACCATGGCGCGCTTGGCTTTCTCGCGCGAGAGGACGGTTTCACCGAAGCCGTTCTCGAGGGAGTCGAGTGCGACCTTGACTTCGTCGCCCACTCCCACGTCGATTTCACCGGCGTCGTTCCGGAACTGTTCGATCGGCACGATGCCTTCGGACTTCAGGCCCGCGTTGATCACCACCACGTCGTTGCGGACTTCCACGACGACGCCGGTGACGATCGCGCCCGGCTTCAGCTTGGCCAGATGGGTCTGGCTCTGTTCAAACAGTTCGGCAAATGATTCGGTCATTGAAAAATACTCGGTTGATGACACAGACCGGGAGCACCTGAAGATGCACCGCGATCCACCCGTTGTCGGCCGGCGCGGGATTGCGTGTGGCCGTGAGTGTTGTGGTTGTTGAACCGCACGGAGGATTCCGGGCGGACCTTCTGCTGGGCGGGAGCCTAGTCCGCGCGCGCCGGCACCAAAGCCAGCACGCGTTCGACGACGGCATCGATGCCAAGGCCGGTGGTGTCGATGAGGACGGCGTCTTCGGCCGGCCGCAGGGGCGCCACCGCACGCTGGGCGTCACGGGCGTCACGGGCGAGGATCTCGCGCAGCAGACCGTCGATTGTGACGGAAACCCCTTTGTCTTTCAACTGCTTATAGCGCCTTTCCGCCCGTTCGTCGGCACTGGCGGTCAGGAACACCTTGTAAGGAGCATCCGGGAAGATGACGGTCCCCATGTCCCGCCCATCGGCCACCAGTCCCGGCGGCCGGCGAAAAGCCCGCTGGCGCTCCTTCAGAGCGGACCGCACCTCGGGAATGGCCGCAATGGCGGACGCGAGGGCGCCCGTGGTTTCCAGGCGCAGCTCGTCCGTGGCGTCCAGATCGTCCACGATGACCCGGAGGCCCTGCTCCGTTTCGCGGAAACTGACGCTGGTATCGAAGGCACACCGGACCAGGGCGGCAGGATCGGAGATATCCAGATCGGCCCAGCTTGCCGCCACGCCAACCGCGCGGTACAGCGCCCCGGAGTCGAGGTAATGCCAGCCGAGTCGGCCGGCCGCCAGCCGGCTCACCGTCCCCTTGCCCGCCCCGGAGGGGCCATCGATGGTCAGGACGGGTGAGGTATCGGACATGGGGTCTCCTGAGGGGTTTTGGGCGGCATTATGATGTCGACCATCGGGCACGGGACACCTTCGGCGCCATGTTGACGGAGGGCACAGTGCAACCGCTTGATATGCCAATGGAATTGCCGTTAGAATAGCCGGCTTCGTTCCACCCCATACTCTTTTTACGCCGAGGTTCATCTCATGAAGGTCCTGTCCTCCCTGAAGTCGGCGAAGGCCCGTCACCGCGACTGCAAGGTGGTCCGCCGCCGCGGCAAGGTCTTCGTGATCTGCAAATCCAACCCGCGTTTCAAGGCGCGCCAGCGCTGAGGAACGGCACTGCCGGCCACGGCCGGCAATGCATCAAAAGCCGCCTCCGGGCGGTTTTTTGTTGTCCTGCTTTTGTTATAAAAGGCAGATCACCCAGGGGAATCCCACCATGAGCCGTCGCGCCCTCGCACTTCCGTTGATCGCCCTGCTCGGCCTTGCCGGCCCGGCTTTCGCAGACACCCTGCTGATAGAGCGCGCCCAGGAAACGCCCGCGGCGGCGGCCCCGGTGCGTGGACAGACGGCAGCTGACGTCGAAGCCCGCTTCGGCGCTCCGCAACAGAAGCTCGAGCCACGCGGTGGCCAGAAGCGGCAGTGGCCGGTGATCCATCGCTGGGTCTATCCCGGTTTCACGGTCTACTTCGAGAAGAGCCGCGTCATCGACGTGGTGCTGAACAAGGCTACCGCCGAAGAAATCGGCCCCAAGCCCCCCATCCGCTGACCGGCGACTTTCACGCCCCGCAATCCCATGACCGATGCCTATCGCTTTCCCGCGGAATGGGAGCCCCAGTCCGCGATCCTGATCGCTTGGCCGCACGCCGAGACGGACTGGGCCGACCGCCTCGCCGATGTCGAGGAAACCTACGTCGCCCTGGTGGCCGCCATCACCCGCTTCCAGCCGGTGGTGATCTGCGTCGCCGACGACGACCTGCAGACCTATGCCGAAGCGCGACTGCGCTCGGCGCGGGTGGACATGGAACGTGTGCGCTTCGTTCCCGCCGAGTACGACGACACCTGGCTACGCGACTCCGGACCGATCACCTTGCGTGATGGCCACCGGTTCAAATTGCTGGACTTCCGCTTCACAGGGTGGGGCGGCAAGTACGAAGCCACGCGCGACGACCGTCTGGTCGGCGAGCTCTCCGGCCTTCAGTTGTTTCACAACTATTTCGTCCAAAGTATTGATTTTGCTTTGGAAGGCGGTGCCATTGAAACTGATGGCGCGGGCACGCTGCTCACCACATGGCAATGCCTGCATGAGCGTCACCCCGACGCCTCGCGCGCGGAATTGACCGAAAAGCTTGCGCGCTGGCTGAAGCAGGACCGCGTGCTGTGGCTGGACCATGGCTACCTGGAGGGCGACGACACCGACGCCCATATCGACACCCTTGCCCGGTTCGCGCCCGGCAACGCCATCGTTTACCAGGCCTGCGACGACGCGACGGACAGCCACCATGCCGAACTGCAGGCGATGGCCGCCGATATCGCCGCCCTGCGCACCGCCGATGGCCAGCCTTACCGTCCCTTTCCGCTGCCGTGGGCGCAGCCTGTGATGGACAACGACCGTCGCTTGGCAGCGTCTTACGCGAACTACCTGATCATCAACGGCGCCGTGTTGATGCCGGCCTATGGCGATGCCGCCGACAACCAGGCCGCCGCCGTGCTGGCACAGGCCTACCCGGACCGCGAGATCGTGCAGGTGCCATGCCGGGCACTGATCTGGCAGAACGGCAGTCTGCATTGCATCACCATGCAACTGCCGGCAGGGCTGCTCGGCTGAGTCCCGCCATGGCGTCACGGTTCATGGCACCGTGACGTCAGTTGGGCGCAGATTGAACGCTTCGTTTACATCTCGCCCCACACGATGCCGGATAACCACCGTTTCCCATTGATCGAGGAGACGGCCGTGTATTCACGACGCAAGTTCCTGACGACCACTGCGCTGGCCACGGCCGGCCTTGGCCTGGCCGCCTGCCGGGACGCGGCGCAAGCGGGCGGGGTTGGCGCGGCGCCCGCTGTTCCAGCGCCCGAAGCCGTTTCCGGCACGTTGAACACCCGCCTCATCCCGTCGACCAGCGAGCGGGTTCCCGTCATCGGCATGGGCACGTCCGGCAGTTTCGAAGTCGGCCAGAGCGCTGCCGAACTCGATCCATTGCGTGAAGTGCTGAAGCGGTTCTTTGCCGCAGGCGCCACGCTCATCGACACCGCACCCACCTACAGCGTCGCCGAAGATGTCATGGGCGCGCTGCTGGCCGAACAGGGACTCACCACCAAGGCCTGGCTGGCCACCAAACTGTCCGGCGTGACCGGACGCGAGGCCGGCATGGCCCAGTTCGAAGACACGCTGCGCCGGCTGAAGACCGACAAGGTGGCGTTGCTGCAGGTCCACAACCTGGGCGACCTGAAGACCCAGATGGCCGTGGCACGCGAACTGAAGGCACAGGGCAAGGTGAAGTACGTCGGCGTCACGCACTACGTGGAGCGTGCGCAGGAAGAAATCGCGAATGTCGTGCAGGCCGAGAAGCCCGACTTCCTGCAGATCAACTATTCGGTCGCCAGCCGCGGTGCGGAGAAGCGCGTATTGCCACTCGCGCAGGATCTCGGTGTGGCGGTGCTGATCAACCGCGCATTCGAAGACGGCAGGTTGTTCGCGCAGGTGAAGGACAAGCCCGTGCCCCAGGCGCTGGCAGACGCCGGTGTGACCTCGTGGGCGCAGGCGTTCCTCAAGTTCGCATTGAGTCATCCGGCGGTCACGGCGGTGATCCCCGCCACCGGCAAGCCCGACCGCCAGACCGACAATCTCAAGGCCGGTACAGGTCCGGACCTGACGCCTGCGCAGCGTGACGTCCTGATCGCTGCACTGGCCTGAATCGATGACGCCATCCTCCCCGCTTGCGCCGGGCGCCGCGTCACGGTTCGCCGCCCTGTTCAACGTCCGCCCGCACGAAGCACCGGTCGTGATGGCCGGACTGGTGATGTTCTTCCTGTTGTTCGCAGGCTACTTCATGCTGCGGCCGATCCGCGAAACGATGGGCGTCGCAGGAGGCGTGGACAACCTGCAATGGTTGTTCACCGGCACGTTCGTCGCCACGCTGGCGGTGCTCCCGGCCTATGGCTGGATCGCCTCGAAAGTGTCAAGGCGGCGCATCGTGCCCTGGGTGTTCGGCGTGGTCGTGGCCAGCCTGCTCGGCTACGGGGGCGCCATGCTCGCGCGGCCCGACGATGTGTGGCTGGCGCGCACGTTCTACATCTGGGTATCGGTCATCAACCTGCTGATGATCTCGTTGGCATGGAGCGTGCTGGCCGACGTGATGGACAGCCACGAAGCCAAGCGCCTGTTCGCGCTGATCGCCGGTGGCGCCAGCCTGGGCGGCCTGGTGGGCCCCCTGCTGACCACGCTGCTGGTCAAGCCACTGGGGCACGGCGGCCTGATGGTGCTGTCGGCCGTACTGATCGGCGCCAGCGCCGCCACCGCCACCTGGCTGCATCGCTGGCGTGATCGCCATCCGCTGCCAGCCGGCGCCCTGTCTTCGGACCAGCGACGGCGACCACTGGGAGGAAACCCTTTCGCCGGCGCGACAGCTGTGTTCCGCTCGCCCTACCTGATGGGCATCGCGTTCTTCGTGCTGCTGCTGGCGACAGTGACCACGTTCCTCTATTTCGAGCAGGCCAAGCTGGTGGCCGAGCGCTTCGCGGACAAGGAAGAGCAGACGCGGGTGTTCGGCCTGATCGACACGGCCGTGCAGACACTGGCGATCCTCAGCCAGTTGTTCATCACCGGCCGGATCGCACAGCGGCTGGGCGTGGGCGTGTTGCTGGTGGCGGTGCCGATGATCGTCGCCGCAGGCTTCCTCTGGCTGGCGTTGGCGCCGGTGTTCGCGGTTTTCGTGGTCGTGATGGTGGTGCGGCGCGCGGGCGAGTACGCCTTCGTGCGTCCGGGTCGCGAGATGCTCTATACCGTGGTGCCCGCGGAACAGAAGTACAAGGCGAAGAACTTCATCGACACCGTGGTCTACCGCGGCGGCGATGCACTCAGCGGCTGGGTCAAGCGTGCGCTGGATGTCCTGGCCGAACACCCGGCCGCAGCGATGTTCATCGGTGCGGGCGTGGCTGTTGCATGGGCGGTGACCGGCGCGGCGCTCGGACGGCGGCAAACGGAGCTGGAAGCGTCGCGCGACGCCGCCTGAGCCTCGCGTTCACCGGCGGGCAGCCTGCCGTCACGGTGGACGCGGTACCATGCGCCCCTCCCCGTCCATGCCCCTCGACGCACGATGATCAGCACCACCCTGCCCGTTGCCCTGATCCAGGAAAAGAACCACGGCGACGCCGACGCCAACCTGTCGGTGATCGAGGCGCGCGTGGCCGAGGCCGCCAAGCGTGGTGCGAGACTGGTGCTGCTGCAGGAACTGCACAACGGCGCCTATTTCTGCCAGCACGAGTCGGTGCACGAATTCGACCTGGCCGAGCCGATCCCCGGCCCGAGCACGGAGCGCCTGGGTGCGCTGGCGAAGCAGCACGGCGTGGTGCTGGTGTCGTCGCTGTTCGAGCGCCGCGCCGCCGGGCTGTACCACAACACCGCCGTCGTCTACGAAAAGGACGGCAGCATCGCGGGCAAGTACCGCAAGATGCACATCCCGGACGATCCGGGGTTCTACGAGAAGTTCTACTTCACGCCCGGCGACATCGGCTTCACCCCCATCGAAACCTCGGTCGGCCGCCTCGGCGTGCTGGTCTGCTGGGACCAGTGGTACCCCGAAGCCGCGCGCCTGATGGCGCTGGCTGGCGCGGACGTGCTGCTGTACCCGACCGCGATCGGGTGGGATCCGGATGACGGGCAGGCCGAGAAGAACCGCCAGCGCGATGCGTGGGTGTTGAGTCATCGCGGCCACGCCGTCGCCAACGGCCTGCCGGTACTGAGCTGCAATCGCGTCGGCCATGAAGCGTCACCGCTGGGCGCCTCCGGCATCCAGTTCTGGGGCAACAGCCACGTATTGGGTCCGCAAGGCGAGTTCATCGCCGAAGCCGGCACCGAAGCGACCATCCTGATGGCCGAGGTCGACATGGCGCGCAGCGAACACGTGCGCCGCATCTGGCCGTTCCTGCGCGACCGCCGCATCGACGCATACGGCGACCTGCTCAAGCGCTACATCGACTGAGGCCCGCGCGTGCCGCTGACCGTCCGTGACGCCACGCCGGCCGACGTGCCGGCGATCACCGCCCTGTACGCCGCGGAAGTCCGCGACCACGTCAACACCTACGAGTACGACGTACCCGACGAAGCCGAGATGGCGCGCCGCATGCAGGGCGTGCTCGACGCCGGCTATCCCTACCTAGTGGCGGAACTCGACGGCGAGTTCGTCGGCTATGCCTACGCCAGCAGCTACCGCGCGCGCGCGGGCTATCGCAAGACCGTCGAGAACTCCGTCTACGTCCTGCCCGGCCGGCAAGGCCAGGGCATCGGCGCTGCGCTGATGCAGGCACTGATCGACGCCTGCGAGACACGCGGCTACCGGCAGATGATCGCCGTGATCGGCGAACCCACAAACACGGCCTCCATCCGGCTGCACGAGAAGTTCGGCTTCACCCTGGTGGGTGTCTTCCGTGGCATCGCATGGAAGCAGGACCGCTGGCTGGATACCGTGCAGATGCAGCGCACCCTCGGCGCCGGCACCACCGCGCCCCCGCAAGACGAATGACACCATGACCGACACCACGACCGCCCACGCCGACCCGCTGCACGGGCAACCCCACGACATCATCGAGCGCGACGGCGTGCGCTTCACCCTGCTCGGAACAGCGCACGTCTCGCGCGCCAGCGTCGATGCGGTGCGCGCGGCGGTGGCCAGCGGCGACTACGACAGCGTGGCGGTGGAACTGGACGCCGGCCGCCTGCAGTCGTTGACCGATCCCGACACACTGGCGCGGCTGGATCTGGTGAAGGTGGTCCGCGAGGGCAAGACGCACCTGTTCGCCGCGAATCTCGCACTGGCGGCCTACCAGCGGCGCCTGGCCGAACAGCTGGGTGTCGAGCCGGGCGAAGAGCTGAAGGCCGGCGCACTCGACGCACAGGCGCGCGGGCTGCCCGTCCACCTGATCGATCGCGAAGTGGGCCTGACCTTCAAGCGCGCGCTGCAATCGCTGGGCTGGTGGCAGCGCACCAAGGTGGGCGCCGGCATCCTCGCCAGCATGTTCGGTGACGAAGAAGTCGGTGACGACGAAATCGAGAAGCTCAAGCAGGGCGACATGCTGGAGTCGAGCTTCGGCGAGTTCGCCGCCGAAAGCCCTCAGCTGTACCAGGCCATCATCGCGGAGCGCGACCAGTACATGGCCTCCGCATTGCGCCAGGTGGCCGCAGGCAAGCCAGCCGGCGCGGCATTGCCCTACCGCGTCCTCGCCGTGGTCGGTGCCGGCCACCTGCCCGGCCTGGCCCGCCACCTGCAGGACGACACCGCCGACCCGGCCGAGCTGCGCCGTTCGCTCGAAGTCGTCAAACCCAAGTCGCGCGTACCGTGGATGGAACTGGTGATCGGCGTGTTCCTCGTGGGGGGCTTCGCGTGGGGTTTCTGGCAGGGTGGCGTGGACGTCGGTTCGGATCTGCTGCTGCAGTGGGTGCTGGCCACCGGCGTGCTCGGCGCCATCGGCTGTGCGATTGCAGGCGGGCATCCGCTCAGCATTCTCGCGGCCTTCATTTCATCGCCGCTCACCCCGCTGCATCCCGCACTTGCATCGGGTACTGTCAGCGCCTTCGTGGAAGCAACGTTGCGCAAGCCCACCTATGCCGATTTCATGGCGTTGCGCGACGATGTCCAGACGATGCGTGGCTGGTGGAAGAACCGCGTGGCGCGCGTCCTGCTGAACTTCTTCCTCACCAGCCTGGGTACTGCCATCGGCGTGTGGACCGGGGGACTGAGGATGCTCGGCAAACTGGTCGGCTGAGCTGGACTCAGACGAAAAAAGAGCCGGGCAATGCCCGGCTCTTCGCTTTCCGCCTTCTTCATTCCACGTGCAGGGCAGCCACGCTTGCCGCCGCAGGCGCATCGCCACGCCGTTGCTTGGCACGGCCGATCGCACGCGAAGTACCGCTGCGCATGTCGTCCAGGATCGCGTAGATCGTGGGCAGGAACAGCAGGCTGACCACCGTCGAGAACGCCAGGCCACCGGCGATGGCGCGTGCCATCGGAGCGTAAGCCGGGCCGTCGCCCGCCATCTGGGTGTTCGCCATCGCGATGGGGACCATCGCCAGGATTGCCGTGCCCATCGTCATCAGGATGGGCCGCAGGCGCTCGCGACTGCCTTCCACCAGCGCATCCGTGCGCGACATGCCGCGCCGTCGCAGGTTGTTGATGTGCTCGACCATCACGATGCCGTTGTTCACCACCACGCCCATCAGCACCAGGATGCCGATGAAGGACATGATGCCGAACGTGGTACCCGTCAGCGCGAACAGCCAGAACACGCCGAATACCGAGAACAGCACGCCGCTCATGATGGCCGCCGGGAACAGCAGCGATTCGAACACCGCCGCCATGACGATGTAGATCATCACCAGCGCGATCAGCAGGTTGAACATCATCTGCCCCATCGCCTCGTCGTCCTCCTGGAAGGCACTGCCATCGAACGAATAGCTGTAGCCCGCGGGGAACGACATGCCCTCCAGCGCCTCTTCCATGGCCTTGCGCGCGTCCGGCACCGTGACCTTCTCGGCCAGGTTGGCCTGCACGGTCAGCGTGGTCTGGCGGTTGGTGCGCTGGATCTGCGTGGCGGAGGGCGTGATGCCCACGTCGACCAGGCTCAGCAGCGGCACCGTGCGGCCATCCGGCGAACGCACCATGAAGCCGGCCAGATCTTCGGTGCCGTAGTCTTCGGCACCCGCGAAACGCACCCACACCGGCACTTCGGTCTCGCCGCGGCGGAACTCGCGCAACGGCGCGCCACGCAGGGCCAGGCCCACGAAACTCGCCACCTGCTGGGAGGTGAAGCCGAAGGCCGCGGCGCGCTCGCGATCGACGCGCACGTTCAACTCGCTGTTCTGGTCGCCGACATCGACGCGTACGTCGCGCAGTTCCTTGCGCTTGGCGAGGATCGGAATCAGGTCGTCCGCGATCTCCGCCAGGGTCTGGGTCGAGTCACCAACCAGCTGGAACGACACGCTCTGGCCGGGTTGGCCACCGCCACCCTGATTGCCACCGTCGCCACCGATGCCGATGTTGGCGCGGGCCGACTTCGGCAGATCCTTGCGCAGCTGCTCGACGATCGGCTTGGTCTCGCTGGCCTTTTCGGTGTCGAACTTGACCTGGGTTCCACCCCAACCCTGCTCGCTGAAGTACGAATAGATCTGGCTGATCCGGTACTTCTTGCGGTTGGCGTCCAGGAACTGTTCGATCTTGAGGATCTCGGCCGACATCTGCTCCTTGGTGTAGGCGCCCTTCCACTGGTAGTAGAGCTCCGCCTCGCCGCCGCCGTCGTTGCCGAACATGTCGAACTTGGTCATCTTCATGGGCACGAAACTGACCACGATGATGAGCAGGATGCCCAGCACGCTCCAGCCACGGTGTTCCAGCGTCCAGCGCAGGAACCCCGCGTAGCGCTTCTGCATGCGCGGGATGATGCCGGTCTCGCTGCGCACCTGGGGGGGCGTCTTCAACCGGGCCGAGATCATCGGGATCAGGCTGACCGCGACCAGCCACGAAGCCAGCAGCGAGACCGAAATGGTGATCGCGATCTGGCCCAGGTAGATGCTCAGGAAGTTGCGCTCGCCGAACAGGTTGGGCACGAACACGATGCAGTGGCACAGCGTACCCGCCGACAGCGCGATCGCCACGTGGCGGGTGCCGATAATCGACGCCCAGGTGGGATTGTCCGGGTACTTCTCGCGCTCCTGGTAGATGCTCTCGACCACGACCACGGCGTTGTCGACCAGCATGCCGATGGCCAGCAGCAGGCCCATCATCGACAGGATGTTCAGCGTCACGCCGGCGAAGTACATGAAGCCCAGCGTCATCACGAAGCAGATCGGAATCGCCAGCGTCACCATCGACACCGAAGGCCAGTGGCGCAGGAAGAACCACAGCACCACGATCGACAGGACCAGGCCGATCGCGCCGGCTTCCGCCAGTTCCAGCAACGAGGAAGTGACGTTGTCGCCCTGGTTCTCGATGATCTTGACCTGGATGTCGCTCATCTCCGGCTGGGCGCGGATCGATTCGACCTCGGCCAGCGCGTTGCTGGACACCTCGACCAGGTTGGCGTTGCGTTCCTTGAAGATGTCCAGGCCGACGGCGGGCTGGCCGTCCAGCCGGCGACCGTAGTCCATCCGGGCCGGCTTCAGGCGCACATCGGCGATATCGCCGAGTCGCACGTTGCCCGCACCGACGATCAGGTCGCGCAGTTGCTGCAGGTCGGTCAGCTCGCCGACGGGCTGCACGCGCAGGCGCTGCGGGCCGTCGCTGATGACACCCGCGGAGATGGAGAAATTGACCGCCTGCAGCCGTGTCGTCAGATCATTGAGGCTCAGGTTGTGCGCGGTCAGGCGATCCTGGTTGATCGCGATCTCCACTTCGTTGGGCGGAGCTCCCGACACTTCCACGCGGGCTACGCCAGGGATGCGCTCGATGCGACGCTTGAACTCGCGCTCGATCATGTCGTACGCGCCGGTCAGGTCGGTCTTGCTGGCCAGGCGCACCCGGAGCACCGGCTGATCGGTGGTCGAGAACTTGAAGACGAAATAGCGCTGCAGATCGTCCGGCAGGTCGTCGCGGATCGCGTCCAGGCGCTCGCGCGCTTCGGACGCGGCGATGGCGACGTCGCGGTCCCAGTCCGAGAACTGGATGAAGATCTGTGCGCCGTCCGCCTTCGCGTTGGACTCCATCCGCTTGATGCCGGCCATCGTCGACAGCGCTTCCTCGGCCGGTCGCAGCACCGTGCGCTCCACTTCCTCCGGTGTCGAGCCGGTGTATGGCAGGGACACGAAGATGAAGGGCGGCGAGACCTCGGGAAAGGCTTCCAGCGGCAGCCGGATGGCCGCGATCAGGCCGATCACGAACAGCGAGATGAAGAACATCACCGCCGTCACGGGCCGCTTGATGCTGAACTCCGCGACGCTCATGCGGGTTCGCCCTCCCCGACCGGTGGCATTGCCGCACCCTTGCGAGCGCGGCGCCCGCGCTCGAGGTAGTAGTCATCGGCGCGGCGGTCCAGCAGGTCGTAGACGACCGGGATCACCAGCAGGGTCAGCAGCGTCGAGATCAGCAGGCCACCGATCACGGTGATCGCCATCGGCGAGCGCACTTCGGCACCCTCACCCATCGCGATCGCCAGCGGCAGGAAGCCGAACAGCGTGCACAAGGTCGTCATGATGATCGGCCGCAGTCGCGAACGGGCACCCTCGACCAGCGCCTCGCGCTTGGCCACGCCGGCTTCGCGCAACTGGTTGACCTTGTCGATCAGGATGATGGCGTTCTTGGTTACCAGGCCCACCAGCAGGATCAGGCCGATGAACACCACCACCGAGACCGCCGAACCGGTCAGGAACAGGGCGCCCACGGCACCGACCAGCGCCAGCGGAATGGTGAACAGGATGACGAAGGGATGCAGCAGGGATTCGAACTGCGACGCCATCACCAGGTAGACCAGAAAGATCGCCAGGCCGAACGCAAACATCAGCGAGTTGACCGATTCGGCCAGTTCTTCGCCCTGGCCACCGATGTGCATGCCGACGCCGGCGCCCAGCGGATTCTCGGACACCATCTTCTGCACTTCCTGCACCGCGCCGCCCAGGTCGATGTCGCGCAGGTTGGCCGAGACGATCGCCACGCGCACCTGGTCGGCGCGATGGATCTCGCTGGGACCCGTGGTGGCGACAACATCGGCCACGGCCGACAGCGTCACCGGCCGAGCGCTGCCCGGATTGACGATCAGCTGACGGATGCTTTCCAGGGACGCGCGATCGGTTTCGCGGGCGCGCACCAGCACGTCGATCTTGCGGTCACGGAAGCTGTAGCGCGTGGCGACTTCGCCGCGCACCTTCTTGACCACCACGTCGGCGATCTGGCGCGTGGTCAGGCCCAGCGCACCGGCGCGTTCCTGGTCGAAGCGGATCTGGATTTCCGGGAAGCCCTGCTCCACCGTCGACTTGACGTCGGCGTAGTGCGGATTCGCACGCAGCAACGCGGCGAGTTTCTGGCCTGCCTGTTCGATGCCGGCCAGGTCCTGGCCGCGCAGTTCGACTTCCAGTGGCGCCGAGAAGCTGAGCAGCTCGGGACGGCTGAAATCGACCTGGGCACCGGGATGGTCCTTCATGGACGCACGCAGGGCCTCGGTTTCGCGGCTTTCGACGTCCTCGCTGCCACCACCGGCCATCACCACGGTCAGCTTGCCGATGTTCTCGCCGCTCTCGGTGGGATTGGCATCAAGACGGGTACCGCTGCCGCTCACACCGTACAGGGCATGGATGCCCTCGTCCTTGCCGTGCTTGAGCTGCAGTTCGCGGACCAGTGCATCGGTGCGCGCCAGCGGCGTGCCCGGCGGCAGCTTGACCGTCATCTCGAAGCGGTCCTGCGCCAGCTGTGGGATCAGGTCCGCACCCAGCAGCGGCACCAGCAGCATCGCGCCGACGAACGCAGCGGCGGCAAAGCCCAGCACCAGCCAGGGACGACGCAGCGACGCGGGCAACAGGCGCATGTAGCCGGCTTCGGCACGGTTGTAGGGCGCCATCGCCAGGTCGCTGAACTTGCGCATGACCGGGCCGACCACAGCGGCCAGGCCACGCCAGGCGCGGACGACCAGCCAGGCAATGCCGAAGAAGCCGCCGCGGATCGCAGCGCCCACGCCACGGCCGGTGGCTGCCAGCGGCTTCTGCCAGCGCGAATCGGGGCGCCACTGCGGATGCGCCGCTTCGTCGGGGAACGCCAGCGGGGGGCGACCCTTCAACGAACTCAGCATCGGGATCAGCGTCATCGACACCACCAGCGAAATGCCGATGGCGATCGCCACCGTCAATGCCTGGTCGCGGAACAGCTGGCCGGCGATGCCCTGCACGAACACCAGCGGCAGGAACACGGCGATCGTGGTCAGCGTGGACGCCACCACCGCCATGCTGACTTCGCGGGTGCCGACCATCGCGGCCTCGAGGATGCCCAGGCCACGCTCGCGCGCCTTGGCGATGCTCTCCAGCACCACGATCGAATCGTCCACCACCAGGCCCGTCGCCAACGCCAGGCCGCCGAGCGACATCACGTTGAGGCTCAGGTCCAGCTCGCCCATGAAGAAGAACGTGGTGATGATGGAGACCGGCAGCGACAGACTGATCACGAACGTGCTCCAGCCATCGCGCAGGAACAGGAAGATGATCAGGATCGCCAGCACGCCGCCGATCATGGCGTCCTTCTGCACGTCCCAGATCGCGTGTTCGATGAACAGCGACTGGTCGTCGATGACGGTCAGCTCGACATCCGGCGGGGTCTGGTTCTTGATCTGCTCGAGCTTGGCCTTCAGCGCCTGCGCCGTCGCCACCGTATTGGCGTCGCCTTCCTTGTAGATCGCCAGCTCGACGGCTTCGCGGCCGCCAAGGCGGATGATCGCCTCGCGTTCCTTGAAGCCCTGGCGCACGTCGGCGACGTCCTTCAGGCGGACCGGCATGCCGCCGGCGACCGTCGAACTGCCGCCGGACGACGCACTCTGCACGGAGGCGGCCGCCGCCATCGCTTCGGCCGAGCCGGTCGAAGCCGCGATGGCGGCCATCTGTGCCGCCGCCGACGCCGCGGCGTTGTCGCCACCACTCTGGGTGGTGACCAGCATTTCGCGGATTTCGTTGACCGTGGCGAACTGGTTGACGGTGCGCACCAGGTAGCGCTGCGAACCTTCTTCCAACCGGCCGCCGGAGATGTTGATGTTCTCCTGCTGCAGACGCTGGATGACGGTATCGATCGGCAGGTTGAGCTGGGCGAGTTTCTGCTGGTCGATGTCGACCTGGATCTCGTCCTCGAGACCGCCGCCGACCTTGACCGCCGCCACGCCGTCCACGGGCTCCAGCTTCTTCTTCAGATCGTCGTCCGCGTAACGACGCAACTCCGTGAGCAGGCGTACGGCGTCCGCATCATTCTTCGGCTCCTGCTTGTTGGCCAGGGCCAGGCGCAGTATCGGCTCGGTCGACGGATTGAAGCGCAGCAGCACGGGCGCCTTCGCTTCCAGCGGCAATTGCAGCACTTCCATCTTGTCGCGGACTTCCAGGCTGGCCTGGTCCATGTCCGTGCCCCAGGCGAACTCCAGCACCACATCGCTCTGGCCGGTACGCGATACCGACTTCAACTTGCGCAGGTTCTTCACTACGCCGACGGCTTCTTCCACCGGCTCGCTGATGAGGGTTTCGATTTCGGAAGGCGCGGCACCGGTGTACTCGGTGCGCACGGTCAGTGTGGGATAGCTCAGGTCGGGCAGCAGGTTGACCTTCAGCGAGAACAGCGCGATCACGCCGAACAGGAACATCGTGATCCAGAACATCGCCACGGTGACGCGGCGGCGGGTGGAGAACTCGACCAGTCCGCCACCCATGCTGCCATCGCCGCCCGCGTGGGGCTCGTGCTCCCCGGGAACGTGGCCGGGCGCGCTCATTGCTTGGTTCCGGCAGTCTTGGCGTTTTCGGCCTTGGCGGCCACCTTGGCGGGCTCGGCGCCGATCACCTGCACCGCGCTGCCTTCACGCAACGCCACCTTGCCGGCGGTCACCACCTGGTCGCCAGGCTTCAAGCCTTCGCGCACCTCGATCCACTCGCCGTCCACGTAGCCGACCTTGACCGGCACGCGTACCGCCTTGCCATCGCGCACTGCGAACACGGCCGGGTCGCCGTCGTCGAGCAGGGCGACACGCGGCACCACCAGCGCGTCGGCACGCTGGTCGTAGTCGATCTTGATGCGGCCGAACATGCCGGGCTGCAGCACGCCGTCACTGCCGAACGAGCAGACCACGCGGAACGTACCGCTGCCGGAGTCGACGACCGGCGAAATGCGGTCCACCGTGCCCTGGAACACCTTGCCCGGCATTGCATCGACGGCCAGCGCCACCGGCAGGCCCGCCTTCAACTTGGAAAGCTCGCGTTCGGAGACGTTCAAAGTGGCTTCGAGGCGCGACTCGTCGACGATGCGGATGATCGGCGTGTTGATCTGCACGAAGTTGCCGGTCTTGATGGACCGCGACGCCACCACGCCGGAAATCGGCGCGGTCACCGTGGTGTAGGACAGCTCCAGCGCGGCCATGCGGTACATGGCGCGGGCGTTGTCCAGGTCGTACTTGATCTGGTCGACGTCGTTGGCACTGATCATCTGCTGGCCCACCAGCTGCTGCGCGCGGCGGTAGTTGTTCTCCAGCTTGCGCATCTGCGCTTCGGCCTGGGCCACCTGCAGGCGCAGGCGGTCCGGGTCCAGCCGGACCAGCGCCTGGCCGGCACGGACCACCTGTCCCTCCTCCACCATCACCGCCAGCGCGACACCGGAAGTCTTGGCGACCACCTGCGACTCGCCCAGCGCTTCCAGCGCCGCCGTGCCGCTGTAGCTGGCGGCCACCGGCCGGTGGCTGACCTTGGCGATCTCCACGGGAACGGCGTCGGGCTCCTTCGGTGCCTCGCCGTTCTTGGCCTGCGCCTCGGGCGTGGGGCCGCCCCCCTTGCAGGCGGACAGGACCAGCAGGCTGCAGAGGACAGGTACCAGCGCCAGGCGCAGGTAGGAATGACCGGAATTGGGGCGGGGTCGGGACATGGGGCGGTACCGTGGTGGTGGTGTTGTGGTGGTGTTGTATCAAGGTATATCACCCCTGAACGACTTCCATGCGCCGAAGGTCATGGTGACTTGCGTCCGGGCCTGTGCTCGGGAAATGACATTTGCCTCTGGACGAAGCGGCGTGCGGAAGTGCGCATCCCCCTCCGTCGAGGTTGCTGGCCGCGCGCGCCCTCTCTGGCGAACGCGGGAACGTACGCATCGGCGGCAACCATTCGGCGGCACGCGACTTCACGCCACCCACGCGGAAGCACTGTGCTGTGCGCGACATTCGGTCGCAGGCTATACTTGCGTTCAGCCAAGCGCTGCGGTGGTACGTGGCGCGCGCAACCTGAGAGTTTCCCGAGAATGATGCGACTGCTGCCGCTCGCCGCTTGCCTTGCCTTGGCCGCCCTCCCGCTGGCCGCCCTGACCGCCCAACAGGACACTCCTGCCACACCGGCCTCGGTCGAAGCCGCGGCGCCTGCCGCCGCTCCCGCTGCCGCGCCCGCACCGCTGGTCGGCAATGCCGACACCGGCCGCACGCTTACCTACACCTGCCAGGGCTGCCACGGCATCGTGGGTTACAAGAACGCCTACCCGAACTTCCATGTGCCCCGCATCGGTGGCCAGTCGGCCGACTATCTTGCCAATGCGCTGACCGAATACCGCAACGGCAACCGCAAGCACCCCACGATGCAGGCCCAGTCGCAGAGTTTCTCCGACCAGGACATCGCCGACATCGCCGCTTTCCTTTCCACCGTCAAGTAAGCCCACATGCCCAACGCCAAGCACGCCCAGCGTCTAGCCATCGCCCTGTTCGCTGCCCTCGCCCTGGTGGCATGTTCGAAGGTGGAAACGACGGAAACCGCCGCCGAGAATCCCGGCCACGCCAGTGGCGAGCATGGCTCCAGCTCCTCTGCCGGCCTGCCCAAGGGCCACATCGCCAAGGGCGAAGAACTGTCCAAGGCCAAGGGCCAGGCCACCGGCCAGAGCTGCGTGGACTGCCACGGCGCCGAAGGCAACGCGCCGATCGACGACACCTATCCCAAGCTGGGTGGCCAGTACGCGGATTACCTGGCGCACGCGCTGCAGGCGTACCGCAGCGGCGACCGCCAGCATGCGCTGATGACCCCACAGGCTGCCGGCCTGAGCGACCAGGACATCTCCGACCTCGCCGCCTACTTCGGTTCGCGCCCCTCGCAGCTGCGTGACCTGCACGGCGTGCACGAGTAAGTCTTCGCTCCCTCGTCGGGAATGCAGAAACGGAGCCGCAAGGCTCCGTTTTCGTTTGCGACATAAGAAAAAGATCAAGTGCGGGAGCGACGCAAGTCGCGGTGGCAGGTCGCGACGCCTCTTCGCGACTTGCGTCGCTCCCACCCCCGAATCATCCGCGCGATCAACTGTCGGTCGGGATCGGCGTGCGCTTGACCGGAATCTCCGGCGGCGGTCGCGCCTTCGGTGGTTCGGGGAACAGGCTGCCCAGGCCGCAACCACCGCCCAACTGCAGCACCGACACCGTGCACTTGAGCTTCATGTTCGTGCCGGGGATCGAGATTTCCATTTCGCGCACGTTGCGGCGCACCCATTCGGCCAGGAGGGATTCGTTCGGCACCCAGTACTTGTCGAAGGTGGTCGGTTCGTAGTCGTAAGGGGGACGCTGCAGCCATGTGCCCGCCTCCGCCAGCTGCTCGCGTGTCCACTGATCGTTCTCGCCGCCGGGGGCACCGCGCTGAGTGGTGGCATCGCCCGCGCCGCCCGGCACCCGCAGGCTGCCGTCGGCGTTGTAGAGGCCTGGCGCATCGCGACCGTCCGCCGCGCTGTCGCCTGCTGCATTGCGGGTCGAGTTTCCCCAGTCGTCGGTGCCTGCAGGCGTGTTCCATCCGCCGGATTTCGTCGCGGCCGCCGGGCCGGGCGTGGTGGATGCGCGGGAGGGCGTGCCGCGAGACGTAGCAGGCGAAGCAGACGGGTTCGGCGCCGTTGTCCTCGCCGTTGTCGATGCGGTCGTCGCGGAACCCGTGGTGGCAGGAACCGGTGCGGCGGTGGCGGGCATAGGTCTCGGTGCCGGCTCGCGGATCTCGGCTTGCCGCACGCTGCGTTCCCGCGTGGCGATGGGGACGGGCGCCACGTCGCGTGCACGCACCGGCACGCTGCGGACCTGGGGTGCGGGTGCCATCACCTCGCGCTCGCGTACCTGCACTTCACGCGCTGCCACGACAGGCACGTCCACGCCGCGCACAGGCGTGTCCCGGCGTATGACCGGCGCCGCGACCGGTGTGGGGATCTCGCGCACCGGTACGCCCGCCTCGCGCAGGGCCGGCAGGGTGACATCGGGCTGCCGCGGTGTCGGTGGTGGCAGCACGAACGCGCGGGTGGGTTCCGGCACCTCGGTGACCTGCAAGGGCTGGTGCGCAAGTTCGGGCTGTGGAACATGGCGAGACTGGATCTGCGGCATCTCCACCGCAACGTCGGGCAGCGCCGCTTCGGACGGTGGCGGCGAAGCCTCGGACGGCGCAGGCCGTGCCTGGGCCGCCGTGGCCGCCTCCTGCGCCGCGGAGTCGGCCTGCGCCGCCTGCTGCGAACCCGGTTCGGCCGCCTGCGCCTCGCCTCCCGCTTCCTCCGGACTGCCGTCGCCGATGATCTCCAGCCGCACGCGACTGGTGTCGCCGGCTTCCTGTGGCGGTGGCGGAATCTGGACCAGCGCCACCCACATCAGGAACAGGAAGAACAGCAGATGCACGGCACTGCTGGTGAAGCCTGCGAACCAGCGCATCCAGCGCTCTTCGCGTGGCGGAGGTCCCCAGCCCTGGTAGAACAGCGAGCGGAACGCACGCCACCGGCCCAAGGCGGCGGGCACGGCATCGGGAGGGCGGGGTGCGCGCGCCAGGAGCAGCGTGACGACCGCGTCGGCCTTCTCGCGCGTGATGCGGCCCAGCTTCTCGGGAAGCGCCCGCAACCACAGGCCCCAGCCGAACGGCAGGCCGGTGTGGCGTTCAACGATGGGGGCTGCCTTGCGCGACAGCAGCTGCGCGATGACGTCGGTGGCGTTCGTCACCGGCGCTCGGCTCCGTCAGGCGGCGTTGCCGCGGGGGATATACGGCGCTTCGCCGGTCCCGTGATCGGTCGCGTCGCGCACCGCAGTCACGCCGGGCACACGGGCCATCAGCGTCTTCTCGATGCCCTGCTTGAGGGTGACATCGGCCATGCCGCACCCGTGGCAGCCACCGCCGAAGCGCAGCCAGACCACGCCATCGCCGCCTACTTCCTCCACCGCCACACGCCCCTTGTGGGACGCCAGCTGCGGGTTGATCTCGTTGTCCACCACCCAGCGCACGCGTTCAACCATCGAAGCGGAATCACCGGGCGCCTCGCCCTTGATGCGCGGTGCCTTGATGGTGAGCTGCGTGCTTGCGCCCTTCATCACGTAGTCGATCTCGGCGCCGTCCAGCCAGTGCACGCTGCCCGCATCGACATAGAGCGTGAAGCCATCGCAGTCGATGGCCCATTCGTCGCCGGCCAGGTCGCGCGGCTCGGAGAACTCCAGCCGTGCGTCGGCCTGCGCCGTGCCGGGATGGACCGCACTCAGGCGCACGCCAAGGCCGGGCAGCGCCTCGCGTTCGATCAGCTTGCGGAAGTGCGCCTGCGCGCTGTCGGAAATCTGGATCATGCGGGTATTCTAGCCCCCTGCCCGACAGGCATTCACGTTCACCGGCCCGTCGTCGGTCTTTGTTCAGACTGGCCGCAACGCAGGAGAGTCCCCATGTCCGACCTTGTCCCTCTCGCCCGCGCGCACTGCGTGCCGTTGCGTGGCAGCGAGCACCGCCTGCCGCCTGCCCGCGTCGCCGAACTGCTGCCCCTGGTGCCGGGCTGGGAACTGGTGGAAGAAGGCCACGCACTGCTGCGGACATTTCCGTTCGACAACTACTACGAAACCATGGCGTTCGTGAATGCGCTCGCCTTCATCGCTCATGCCGAGGACCATCATCCCGACCTGGGTGTGCATTACAACCGCGCCGTCGTGCGCTACTCCACGCATGACGTCG
Source organism: Pseudoxanthomonas sp. PXM03 (assembly GCF_014852005.1). GTDB lineage: Bacteria > Pseudomonadota > Gammaproteobacteria > Xanthomonadales > Xanthomonadaceae > Pseudoxanthomonas_A. Next base: position 191,502 of record NZ_JACVAU010000003.1, read on the forward strand.
GCGGCCTGAGCGAGAACGACTTCATCTGCGCGGCCAAGGCCAGCGCCCTGTTGGGAGAATCCTGATGAACCTGCGCAACGCCCGCCTCTGCTTCCTGGTTCCGCTCACCGCGCTTGTGCTGGCGGCATGCACGAAACGGGAAGAAGCGCCTGTACCCACTATCCCGCCCACCGAACTGGCGGCGACCGACACCCCGCCCCCCGTGTATCCGCCCGAAGCCGAATGCAGCAGCGAGGGCGGCACCACCGTGCTGCGCGTGACCATCGAGAAGGATGGCGTGCCATCGCGTGTTTCCCAGGCACAGGGCAGCGGCAACGCCGCCCTCGACAAGGCGGCGCTCGAAGCCGTGCAGACCTGGAAGTTCCGCGCCGCCACGCGCAACGGAAAGCCGGTGAGCCACACCATCACCGTGCCGGTGACGTTCCCGCCCGTGCTGGAAAAGCCGACCCGTTGCTTCGCCCAAGGCAACCCGGGCTGACACAGGCCGAGGTCATGACGATGGAAGGGATCAACGTCTGGGCGGTGCTGGTGGCAGCGGCCTGCAGCTTCCTGTTGGGCGGCATCTGGTACGGACCGCTGTTCGGCAAGGCGTGGAACAAGGCCGCGGGCATGGACCCGCAGAAGCAGGGGCATCCGGCGAAGATCTTTGGCGGCGCGTTCCTGTTTTCCCTGCTCGCAGCCGGCGTGTTCGCATCCTGGATCGGACCGCAGCCGGCGCTGACAACCGCACTCTGCCGCGGCGCGCTGGTCGGTTTCTGCTTCGTGGCGGCCAGCTTCGGCATCAACTATCTGTTCGCGCAGCGTGGGGCGCGGCTCTGGTTGATCGACGCCGGCTACCACACGCTGCAGTTCACCCTGTTCGGCCTCGTCCTCGGCCTCTGGCACTGACGCGATCCGTCAGCCAAGCCGTTCCAGTGCTTCGGCCAGATCCTCGGACAACGGGGCGCTGAGCACATACGGCGTCCTGCCGCCGTCCAGCGCGAACTGCAACGACGCGGCATGCAGGAACAGGCGCTTCAGGCCTGCCTGCTCGCGCAGGCGCTTGTTGACGGCCGGGTCGCCGTACTTGTCGTCGCCCGCCACCGGATGACCGATGTGCTGCGCGTGCACGCGGATCTGGTGGGTGCGGCCGGTCTCGATGCGTACCTCGCAGAACGAATGCCCTCCCCGCCTTTCCAGCACGCGGAAGTGGCTCAACGACGCCTTGCCGTCGCGATGCACCTGCACGTGCCGCTCACCGCCCTGGCGCAGGCCGATGTGCAGCGGCGCGTCCACGCTCATCACACCGTCTGGCATGCGGCCGACCAGCAGCGTCAGGTAGCGCTTCTCGATGGCACGGGTGCCGTCCTCGCTGTCCTCGCGCAGCAGCGCCTGCAGTTCCGACAGCGCCGAGCGCTTCTTCGCGATCACCAGCAGGCCGGACGTATCCCGGTCCAGCCGGTGCACCAGTTCCAGGGACTGGTGGGGCCGCAGCGCGCGCATGGTTTCGATGGCGCCGTGGCTGATGCCGCTGCCCCCGTGGCTGGCCACGCCGGTGGGCTTGTTGATGACCAGCAGCCGCTCATCCTCGAACACGATGGCCGCCTCCATCCGCTTCAGGAAGCCCACGGGGGGCGCGGATTTGTCTCCTGCATCCACGAGACTGACCGGCGGGATCCGTACCTCGTCCCCACCCTCCAGCTTCCGCTCGGCCTTCGCCCGGCCTCCGTTCACCCGCACCTGGCCGCTCCGCACCAGCTTGTAGACCAGGCTGCGTGGAGCGCCCTTCAGCTGGCCGAGCAGGAAGTTGTCCAGCCGCTGCCCGCCCCGGTCCTCCGGCACCGTGACCGTCCGCACGGCGCTCTTGGCACCCGCTGCCGGCTTGTCGGATGGGGGGGTGGGGTTGGAAGCATTCATTCTGTTACACTCGGCGGGCGAGATAAGGGTTTGATTTCGCAGGGAGTTGCAGTTGGGCCAGAAGCCCGTCTCCCCGCGATTCCGGCAAGTGCGCGGCCACCGCCCCAGGGGCGGCCATGTTAGCGGCTGATCGGCAGGCCCGGATACCGCCGGGTACGTGACGGTACCTGTAGCTGAACATGTCCCGCGCGGCGCCACCTCACCAGGGAAGCTGCCGCCGGTCCCGCAACACCTATTAGAAGAAGCGCTCCCGCGGCCTGCCGTGGTGTCGTAGCGCTGGAAACCCGATCTGCCCCGCTGCGCCTGCGCAAGGGGCGGTGCAATGTTCCAGAGGCGAAACTCCATGGCGTTCCGCGCGGTAGCAGCGCGCGAGGAACGCACAATGAAACGCATGTTGATCAACGCCACGCAGGCTGAAGAACTGCGCGTGGCCATCGTCGACGGTCAGACCCTGTACGACATCGATATCGAACAGCCGTCGAAGGAACAGAAGAAGTCCAACATCTACAAGGGCCGCATCACCCGGCTCGAGCCCTCCCTGGAAGCCGCCTTCGTCGATTACGGCGCTGACCGCCATGGCTTCCTGCCGCTGAAGGAAATCTCCCGCGATTACTTCCAGGCCGGCGTCGACCACAACAAGGCCGGCATCCGCGAACTGCTGAAGGAAGGCCAGGAAGTCGTCGTCCAGGTGGACAAGGACGAGCGCGGCAACAAGGGCGCGGCCCTGACCACGTTCATCTCGCTGGCCGGCCGCTACATGGTGCTGATGCCCAACTCGCCCACCGCCGGTGGCGTGTCGCGCCGCATCGAGGGCGACGACCGGGCCGAGCTGAAGAAGGCGATGGACGCCCTGGCCATTCCGGACGACATGGGCGTGATCATCCGCACCGCCGGCGTCGGCCGTGACGCCGAAGAGCTGCAGTGGGACCTGGATTACCTGCTCAGCGTGTGGAAGGCCATCGCCGAAGCGGCGCTGACCAAGCCGGCCCCGTTCCTGATCTACCAGGAAAGCCGCCTGATCGTGCGCGCCCTGCGCGACTACCTGCGCAGCGACGTGGGCGAGATCCTGGTCGATACCGACGAACTGTATGAAACCGCCCGCGAGTTCATGCAGCAGGTCATGCCGCACAACCTGCGCAAGCTGAAGGCGTACAAGGACGACATCCCGCTGTTCAACCGCTTCCAGATCGAATCGCAGATCGAAGGCGCGTACGAACGCAACGTCCGCCTGCCCTCCGGCGGCTCCATCGTGGTCGACCAGACCGAAGCCCTGACCGCCATCGACGTCAACTCGGCGCGCGCCACCAAGGGCGGCGACATCGAAGAGACTGCGTTCCACACCAACATGGAAGCGGCCGAGGAAGTGGCCCGCCAGCTGCGCTTGCGCGACCTGGGCGGCCTGGTGGTGATCGACTTCATCGACATGTCGAGCAACAAGCACCAGCGCGAAGTCGAGAACAAGCTGCAGAACGCGCTCAAGTACGACCGCGCCCGCGTGCAGATCGGCCGCATCTCGCGCTTCGGCCTGCTCGAAATGAGCCGCCAGCGCCTGCGCCCGTCGCTGGGCGAGTCCAGCCAGATCGTCTGCCCGCGCTGCGAAGGCCATGGCCGCATGCGCAGCGTCGAGTCGCTGTCGCTGTCGATCATCCGCGTGGCCGAAGAGCATGCGATGAAGGACAACACCGGGCAGGTGCTGATCCAGGCCCCGCTCGAGATCGCCAACTTCCTGCTCAACGAGAAGCGCAGCGCCCTGCGCGAGATCGAACAGCGCCACGACGCGCCCGTCATCATCGTGGCCGACGAAGCGCTGCACACCCCGCACTACGAAGTCACCCGCATCCGCGAGAACGAGCTGGGCGAAGAAAGCAGCAAGCCCAGCTACCACCGCGGCACCCAGCGCAAGCTGCCTGTGCATGCGTTGACCAAGGCCCAGCTCAACATCCCCGCCGCGCCCGCCGTCACGCACGTGAAGCACGCGCAGCCGGCGCCGGTACGCGAAGAGCGCGAAGCCCCCGTGGCGGCCCCCGCACCGGCTCCGGTCGCCACGCCCGTCGCGGTGGCCGCACCCGCCAGCGGCGGTGTGATCGGCTGGTTCAAGCGACTGCTCGGCGGCAGCGAGGCCACCACGCCCGCACCGCAGGCGCGGCCGCAGCAGGACAACCGCCAGCGCACCGATCGCAACAACGGTCGTCGTGAAAACCGCGACACCCGCGGCCAGCAGAACCAGGGCCGTGGCGGCAAGCAGGACGGTGGCCGCCGCGACGAGCGCGGCAACAAGAGCCAGAACGCGCAGAACGGCAATGCCCAGCAGCAGAAGCCGCGCAACGAACAGCAGGCCCCGAAGCCGCAGAAAGCACAGGGCGGCCAGCAGAACGCGCAGGGCAATGCTCCGCAGCAGAAGGCACCCAGGCAGGCGCAGCCCGGCAAGCAGGAAGGAGCGCGCCAGCCCAACGCACCGCGCACGCCCCAGCAGGAGACGGCCAAATCGGCTGCCCCGGGCGCTGACGATGCCGTGATCGCAACGGCGGCCGTGGCAGCCGTGGTCGAAACCACCCGCGTGGCAGCTGTCGTCGAGCCCGCCCTGGTCTCGTCGATCGACGCACCGGCACTGGACACCGACGTGACGGATAGCCTGGCAACCCCGGCCAACCCGGACGCCGCTGCGGATGCCGGTGATGGTGGCGAAGGTGGCAGCCGCCGCCGTCGCGGCCGTCGTGGCGGTCGCCGCCGCCGTCGTGGCAATGGCGAAGGCGCCGCCGCCGGCGAAGAAGGCCTGTCGGTCGACGACCTCGGCAGCGATGACGAAGCCCCGGTGGCCGACCGTTCGCAGCCCGAGTTCGATTTCGATGACGAAGAGCCGGCCGTCGCCGCTCCCCGTCAGCCGAAGCCCCAGGCCATCGATGCACCGGTACGTGAGCGCACCACGCCGGCTGCCATCGCGCCGGTCGCGGCCGTGGCTGTCATGGCAGACGTCCCGGCGGCCGAGGCGCCCCAGGCGTCGACGCCCGCCCCCGTCGTGGTCGAGGCCGCGCAGGCGGCCGATGTCATCGAGGACGTGAAGGCCCGGGCTGTGCTCGCCCAGCCCGAGGTGACGGCCACGGTGCAGGAAGAAGCACCGGCAGCCGTCGCCATCGTCGAGACGGTGAAGGCCGAGATCGCCGCCGAACCCGTGCCGGCGCTCGAAGCGCCGGTCGTGGTGGCGGAAGCCATCGCAGCGCCCCCCGCCGCAGCCGAGGTCTCGGTGACCGACGTGCGCAGCGAGCCCGTGCAGATCGATCTGGTCGACGCCGTGAACGAAGCCGCCAGCGAACCTGCCGCGCCAGCAGAGGTGGCCGTGGCCACCCCCGCGCCGCAGCAGGCACCGAAACCGGCCAGCATGCCGGCAACGGGTTCGCTGTTCTTCGTCGCCGACGCCGACACACCGCCGTCGGTGACGCGCAGCCTGTTCGAGCCGGTGGTGACGCCGGTCAAGCCGGCAGCGGATGACATCGCCCGCGATGACAAGCAGGACGACGAAACCTCGGAAGAACGCAGCGTCTGACGCGCTGCACGCTCCCGATGAGGTGAAAGCACACTGGCCGCGCAAGCGGCCAGTGTCGTTTCAGGCTCCGCTACGTCGCGGCATCGCAGCCTGGCCTTGAATGACCCACCCGATCTGGCGCGGACCGACCCACCTGATGTCGTCTTCGGCGACTACAACCGTCGTCCCGGCGCACGCTGGGACCCATCTTGACGTTGCTGTGGATACCTCGGCACGCACGGGCAATGGATTCCAGCGTTCGCTGAAATGACGTGGAGAAACAGCGAGGAGTTCCGTCTGCGGTCCGGTTCGTCGGATTGGACGTTCCGGGCGGGTCGGTCAGAGCGCGCGCGACGGATCCATCAGTCCCCACTGCGCCGCCAGGCGCGCCAGGGCGATGTTGTCCTGCACGCCGGTCTTCTCGAACAGCCGCGTCTTGTGCGTGTTCACCGTCTTCGCACTCAGGCTCAGGCGCTTGGCGATCTCTTCCTGGCGCAGGCCCTGCGTCAGCAGCATGGCGACCTCAAGTTCCCGCGGCGACAGCGCATCGAATGGCGACGCATCGCCGCCCACCGTATGCAGGGCGAGGTTCTGCGCCACGTTGCTGCCCAGGTAGCGCTTGCCGCGCGACACGTCGCGCACGGCACGGATCAGTTCGGCCGCATCGCCCGCCTTGCCGAGGTAACCCGACGCACCGGCTTCCAGCAACCGCTTGGGCAACGGGCCATCTTCCAGCACCGACACGATGATCACCCGCACGCCCATGTCGGCACGCACGATGCGTTCGGTCACCTCAAGCCCGCTGTAGCCCGGCAGATGTAGGTCGCACAGCACCACGTCCGGTTTGAGCTGGCGCACCATCGGCAACGCGGCCTCGCCGGTGTCCGCTTCGCCCACCACCTCGATGTCGGTTTCCGTACCGAGGATGAGGCGCATGCCGGTGCGTACGAGCGCATGGTCGTCGATGAGGAAAACGCGGATCGTCATGGGAAACGGTTGCCTTGAAGTACGGATCGAGCGTAGGTGGCCGTCCATCGCCGCGCAATTAACATTCTATCGGTTGTCGGGTCGCTACATGCAGGAAGCCACATTCGGCACACGCATCCGCTGCGGCATACTCCGGCTTTCCCAAAGGAATCCGACATGCCCGGCATCCGTCCGTATCTCCGCGCTGCCCTGTTGCTCTCCCTTGCTGCCATCATGCCCGCCTGGGCCGATGACGGCGTCTCCGATCGCTGGCACACGCAGGTCGGCGATGTCAGCGCGCACGCCGACACCACGGCGCGAGGCGATGCGATCAGCCGACGGCTCGACGCACTGGGCATCGCGTGGAAGCGCGAAGCGTTCGAGCAGGACGGCCAGGCCGGCCACAACCTCGTCGCCGATCTCGGTGGCCCCGACGGTGCGCCGCTGCTGCTGATCGGCGCGCATTACGACCAGGTGGACGTGGGCCATGGTGCGACCGACAACGCCTCGGGCGTGGCGGCCGTGCTGGAACTGGCGCAGGCCCTGAAGGCCAAACCCCTCGCCGGCCATCGCGTGCAGGTCGCGTTCTGGGATCTCGAAGAGAAGGGCCTGCTGGGCTCGCGCGCATGGGTCGCCACGCCCGGCCGCGAAAAGCCCGCGCTGTACGTCAACTTCGATGTGTTCGGCTGGGGCGACACCTTGTGGATGATGGCGCCGGACGCCGGCACGCCGCTGGTGGCCGCCCTGCGTACCGCCAGCCAGCACGAGAAGCTCGGTTTCCAGCCCGGCGACAAATACCCGCCCACCGACCACCTGGCCTTCCTCAAGGCGGGCTGGCCGGCGGTGTCGTTCTCGCTGGTCGGCGGCGACGAGATCGACCCGATCCTCGCGGTCTTCGGCGGTGCCAAGCCGGACCGGATGCCCAAGGTGATGCAGGTGATCCACAGCCCGCGCGATACCACGGCCGAGCTGGACCGTGCCCGCGTTGACGACGCCTTGCGCGTGGTGGAAGCGGGTCTGCGCGCCTGGGATGCCGCTCCGGCGCCCTGAACACACCTGCCTCAACACACATGCAAACGGGCCCTGGGGGGCCCGTTTGCATATGGACGAGAACACGCCTGGCTCTTCGGGCGGCGACGGTGTCGGACTCGCGGTCCACCGCCAGGCGCAGCAAGGAACAGGGGGTGTCCGGTGCGCTGCGTTCGGTTCTCTCGTGGCGCCCTGGGTGCCAGCCTTGCGGCTCGGAAGCAGGGTTGCGCGGGGGACGGAGGGGGTGGTTCCGCCTGCCCGACCACTGGCGACGTTTTACGTTGGCATTTGCGAAGACGGCGTGTACGGCATTCAGCTGCAGCGCACGGTTTCATGACGCCGGCTCCACATCGATGAACCCGGGCGAACGGCCCCGGGGGCGGATTCGCATCCACCTCACGGATCGCTGCGTAATTTCGTGTCAGGCACGCGCATTTCCCTAACAGCCGCCATGATGACTTTCGACCTGTTCCACGACGCCACCGATGACGGCAGCTACGAGCTTTCCATCAACGAGTCCGCGCCCCTTCACTTCGCCAGCCGCGGCGCGGCACTGGGCTACGCCATCAAGCTGGCCAACCAGCGTCACCAGCAAGGGCTCGATTACGCCATCAACATCGAGGGCGGCGACGGCCGCTGGCGCCTGTTCAATGGCTGGCGGCTCTGCGCCTGACATCGCGGGCCCGATGACGGCATTGACGTCCGCATCCGGCGAGTAGCCTGCGCGGCGGCATGGCACCCTGTATGCCCATTCCAATGCCGGCCGCTGCCCATGACCGCCTCCTCTGACGCCGTCACCCGTTTCCGCCAGCTCCATCAGCAGGGCCTGCTGCGCCTCGCCAACGCGTGGGATGCCGGCACCGCACGCCTGATCGAACACCTTGGCGCCCCCGCCGTGGCGACCACCAGCGCCGGCCTGGCATGGGCGCTGGGGTATCCGGATGGCGACCGCCTCCAGCCCGATGCACTGCTGCACGCCGTGGGCGGCATCGTGCGCGCCCTCCATGTGCCATTGACCGTCGATGTGGAAGGCGGTTACTCCGACGACCCTGCCACCGCTGCCGGCACGGTGATGCGCGTGGTGCAGGCCGGCGCTGCAGGCATCAACCTGGAAGACGGCGCAGGCGAGCCCGTACTCCTCGCCGCCAAGATCCGCGCGATCCGGACCGCTTGCGCTGCGCAGGGGCTGGACGTCTTCATCAACGCGCGCACCGATGTCTACCTGCGCGGACTGGTCACGGAAACCGCGCGCATCGACGAAACCCTCGCACGCGCCAAGGCCTACCGCGAAGCCGGCGCCGATGGCCTGTTCGTGCCGGGCCTGATCGACGCCGATGCCATCGCCACCCTGGCCGCACGCTGCGGCATGCCGCTCAACGTGATGCTGCGCCCGCAGTTGCAGGATCTCGCCGCGCTGGAACGTCTCGGCGTGCGCCGCATCAGCACCGGCTCGGCGCTAGCCGAGTCGATGTACGGACGCCTGGGTGCGCAGGTGGAGGAATTCCTGCGCGATGACCGCACCGCCCTGCCCGATCCCCAGGCAATGGGCTATGGCGCGATCAACGGCTTGTTCGCCTGACAACGCACACGGCATGAGCGGGTAGGATTTTTCCTACAGCACGTCGGGGCGACGACCGACGGCAAATGTGACGGCTTTCGACGACGATGCTCGCGTCCCCGGCAGCACGCCCTGCGCAGGCCACGAAAGGCCGCTCTGCAATGGAAACGGGCGCTGCCTTGAGCAAGCAGCACTGCCGGAGCCGGGGACTCCCCCTTCAGACCCGACCCTCTTTGGTCGGGTTTTCTTTTGGCGGCAGCAGGATCAGCCGTTGCCGCCGCCCAGCCAGAGCTCGGGCATCTGCAGCAGGCCGAACAGCACCAGCGCCGTCGCGGCGATCAGCATCCAGGCCATGCTCCGCACCAGCAGGTTGCGCATGTAAGGGTTTCCCTGTCCCGTGTGTGACACAACTATCGACGCAGGCGCGCGACGAGTCAAAGGTAAATGCATTAAGCCGCGATGGCCGTCCGCGTTTCCGCATTTACCTCACCCTCCACGCCCCGCGCTGCGGCAAGGAACTCCCTGCCCCAGCGCGACAGATCGTAGTGGCGGACGATGTCGTACAGCCTGCGCTGGCGGTCTTCGCGCTCACCCGGTGTCATCACCAGCGCGTGCCGCAATGCGCGCGCGAGATCCGCAGGATCGTGCGGATTGGTCAGCACCGCGCCCTTCAGTTCCGCCGCCGCGCCGGCGAATTCCGACAACACCAGCACGCCATCGCCACCCTCCAGGCCCTGCACGGCGACGAACTCCTTCGCCACCAGGTTCAGGCCATCGCGCAGCGGCGTGATCCACATGACATCGGCGGCGGCGTAGTGCGCCACCACGTCGGCGAATGGCAGCACGCGTGCGAAGAAACGCACCGGCGTCCAGTCCAGCTGCGACAGCCGCCCGTTGATCCGGCCCACCGCCTGTTCGATCTGTTGCTGCAGCGGGCGGTATACCGTCATCTCCTTCGCGGCCGGCACGCACACCAGTACCAGCGTCACTTCGCCCTGCAGTTCCGGGGACTCGTCCAGCAGGCGCTCGAACGCATGCAGCTTCTGCAGGATGCCCTTGGTGTAGTCCAGCCGCTCGATCGACAGCACCAGCTTGCGCCGGCCGATCTCGTCGCGGATGCGCACGATGTCCTCGGCCACCTGCTCCGTTTCCAGGCACGCCCGGATGCGGCCCACGTCGGTGCCGATGGGATGCGCGCCGATGCGCACCGTGCGGCCGTCGATGCGCAGTTCGGTCGCCATGTCCTCCACGCCCACCGCGCAGCCGAATGTCAGGAAGCGCGGCGCGCACTGGGCGCGCGCGGTGACTTCCACCGGGAACGTGCTGCGTACGGCGTCGGTGAAGTTTTCCGCGTGGCGCGGGATGTGGAAGCCCACGTAGTCGCACGCCAGCAGGCTGCCGAGGATCTCGCGGCGCCACGGCAGGATCGCGAAGATGTCGGCCGACGGGAACTGGGTGTGGTGGAAGAAGGCGATGGTCACGTCCGGACGCAGCTCGCGCAGCACCGACGGCACCATCCACAGGTTGTAGTCGTGCAGCCACACCGTCGCGCCCGGGGCGGCCTCGGCGGCGGCGGCTTCGGCAAAGCGGCGGTTGACGCGCTTGAACAGCGCCCAGTCGTCCTCGTTGAAGCGCGCGCGCTCCCAGAAGCTGTTGATCACGGGCCAGAACGCTTCTTTCGAGAAGCGCTTGTAGAACACGTCCACCTCGTGCTTGCTCAACGGCACGTGGGTCGCAGTGAGGCCGGGGTAGCGCGCCGCATCCACCGGCGTGTGCACCTCCAACGGCGGTCCCTTCGGATCGTCCACCGTCCAGGCCACCCACGAGCCGGGCTGGCCCTCGCCGAAGAAACTCAGCAGGCTGGGAATGATGCCGTTGGGCGAACTGTGCGGGCGACGCACGCGCTTGCCGTCGACGATGTGTTCTTCATACGGCAGGCGGTGGTAGACCATCACCAGTTCCGCCTTGCCGGGCGCGTGCGTGGGCGGCGCGTAATCGTCGGCCCGCAACAGGTCGAAGTGCGCCATCGCCTGCAGGATACCGCCGCAACCCGGCGCCTCCGCATGCAGCACCTGGTCCATGCCGGCGGTGGCGGCGAGCAGCGCGGGCTCGGAGTCGCCCACGCACACGCCGGGGAAACCTTCACCGTACATCGACAGGTCGTTGAGCGTGTCGCCGGCCACCAGCACGCGGCCGTGTTCCAGATCGAGTTCGGCCACCAGCGCCGTCAGCGTGCTGCCCTTGCGTGTGTCGCGCGGCAGGATGTCCAGGTAACGGTCGGCCGAATACAGCACCTCGCAGCCCAGCGATGCCGCCACGGCGTCCACCTCGGCGTGGATGGTCGACAGCTGTTCCGGATGGCAGTAGTACGAGCAGCGGCGTTCCTGCGGCACTTCCTGCCGCACCAGCGTCGGGAAGCGGTGCATCGCCTCCGCCACCACGTGCTCACCCGGCCAGCGCGCTTCGATCGCCGACTGCAGCGGCTGGATCGGCTGCATGTCGGCGGTGCGCAGCACGGTGGCGCCCACATCGCAGATCAGGTAGTCCGGCGTGGGCAGGCCGGGATCGGCCAGCAGCGGCAGGATCGCCTCGCGCCCTCGCCCGGTGACCCAGGCGAGTTGCACGCCGGGATGCGCGTCGACCAGGTGATACAGCTGTTTGCGCGCGACCGGATCGCCGGCCAGGAACGTGCCGTCCAGGTCGGTGGCCAGCAGCAATGGATCGGGGGTTTTCTTCAACAGGCTCATGCAGGTGCACTCCCAGTGGGTGGTGTGCCGCGCACGGAGGCACGACGCGACGCGTCAACGGACGCAGGCGGGGATTGATCGCATCGGAAAGGCGCTGCAAGGCAGGCGCAGGAAGAGGGTTGCCGCGTGCGGAACACGCTGCGCGCAAGCGCGCTGCAGATGCGCGTCCTTCCCCGGATGTGGACGCGGACATCGACTGATGCGATGCAGCATTGTAGTCCGCATCGCTCACGCGAAGGTCAACGCGATGTTAAGAACGTTGAATTTCGCCGGGAAATCCGCACCTTTTCCAACATCACTGCACGTGCATCACGTGCGAGCCACGCTCACGCACGCATCGTGGTCGCCGACACCAGCGCATCGATCAACGCGCGCGATGCCGCGGAGAGGCGACGGTGCGGCGCGTAGATCAACGAGAACGGACGCGTGCGTCCCGACAGGTGCGGCAACACACGCACCAGCTCCGCCCCGCGACGCGTGCAGGCATCGATGATGAAGTCGTACGTCTGGCAGATGCCCACGCCGGCCTGTGCCAGCGACACCACGCCCAGCACGTCATCGGACACCTCGATGCGCGAGCACGGCACCCAGTCCACGTCACCGCCGTCCACGCGGAACAGCCACGGCGCCACGCGTCCGCTGCTGGGCAGCACGAACGGCAGGCATGCATGCGCCGCCAGGTCGTCCAGCGTCTGCGGCGTGCCATGCGCAGCCAGGTAGTCCGGTGAGGCCACCACGCTGAGCGTCGCGTCCTCCAGCGTCCTGCCCACCAGCCCGCTGTCGGGCAGCGCGCCCAGCCGGATGGCCAGGTCGTAGCCCTCGGCCACCAGGTCCACGTTGCGGTTGGCGATGTTCACTTCCAGCCGCACCTGCGGGTGCTGCTGCACGAAGTCCCGCAGCAGCCACGGCAGCCGGTAGTGGCCGTAGGTGGTCGGCACGCTGAGCCGCACCTGCCCGCTGAGCGTGCCGGCCTCGCCCTGCACCGCGCGCTCGGCATCGTCGATCAGGTGGAACGCGGCACGCGCCTGTTCCACGTACAGGCGGCCGGCCTCGGTCAGGCTGGTCCGGCGCGTGGTCCGCCGCAGCAACTGGTTGCCCAGCCGCGTCTCCAGCCGGGCGACCGCGCGGCTGATCACCGACGGCGTGGTGGACAGCGCCACCGCCGCGGCGGTCAGCGAGCCGTGATCCACCACCGCCACCAGCGCCTCGACATCGGCCAGGTGATCGAACCGTCGCGCCATTCTTGCCTCCGGAGAACAGATGAATCCCTCTCGGACCAATTTATCGCCTCGCGCGCCGGGAATACAGTGCGCGCCATCCCGGGCTTCCCGCCCGCACCGGAGACCCACATGAAACTGCTCGCCCCCCTCGCCGCTGCCGTCCTGCTCGCCGTCGCCTCGGCCAACGCCCAGGCCGCCCACGTACTGGTGGTGCTGTCCGATGCCGACCACCTCGACCTGCGCGACGGCCAGATCTACCCCACCGGCTTCTACCTCAACGAACTGATGCAGCCGGTCAAGGCGCTGCGCGACGCCGGCCACGAGATCACCTTCGCCACGCCGGAAGGCCGCGCACCGACGGTGGACCGCACCTCGGTGGACAAGGCCTACTTCGGCAACGACGCTGCCAGCCTGCAATCGCACGCCGACCTGCTGGCGCAGTTGAAGCTGACGTCCGCCACCCAGTCGCCGGTGCTCAGCCTGGCCCGGGTGGAACAGATCGGTTACGGCGAATTCGACGCCGTCTACATGCCCGGCGGCCACGCGCCCATGCAGGACCTGCTGGCCAGCCCGGCGCTGGGCCGCCTGCTGACCGACTTCCACCAGCAGGGCAAGCCCACCGCCCTGGTCTGCCACGGCCCCATCGCCCTGCTCTCCACGCTGCCGGGCAACGCCGCCTTCGTGCAGCGGATGGAGCGCGACAACCGCGCCCCGGCGCCGGCCGACTGGATCTATGCCGGCTATCAGGTCACGGTGATCAGCAACGAGGAAGAAGAACAGGCCAAGGCTGCGCTCAACGGCGGCCGCATGAAGTTCTACCCGCAGACGGCACTGCAGCAGGCGGGCGTGCAGTACCGCAGCAATGCCCAGCCGTGGCAGTCGAACGTGGTGGTCGATCGGGAACTGATCACCGGCCAGAACCCGGCCTCGGCGGTGGGTGTGGCGAAGGTGTTGCTGGAGCGGTTGGACTGACCCTCACCGACCGGCGCCTGCCCAGCGCCTGCCTTTCCGGCGGGCGCAGGGGGCGCCCGTACGTCTCTTCTCACACAAAGAGTGTCGCGACACCCTGAAAGGTCCGTTCTTCTCACAGTAGGGGTATCGCGACACCCGAAAAGATCCGTTCTTCTCACAGTAAGGGTGTCGCGAGACCGGAAAAGATCCGCGCGACACTGAAAAAGGTCCACGCGAGACCGAAAAAGCGTCTCTCTTCTCACAGTCCGGGTATCGGGAGACCGGAAAAGACCCATGCGACACCGGAAAAGAGTGGCGCGCGACTAAAAAAGGTCCAACGACCTTCGCGACACGCTCGGCGTCAGTCGATGAACGCCTTCTTGCCGTATTCCCAGTTCCACGGCACGCCGGTTTCCCCCAGCACGAAGGCCACCAGCCGCGGGAATGCGCGCTCGGCGCGCACGTCGTTGCCCAGGATCACCACGCAGCGCCTGCGCTGCTTCACGCACACCCAGGTGTTGCCGGTGGAATCGTTGTGCCCGCCCTTGTAGAAGCCGGGGCCCTGCGGTCCCTCGAACACCACCACGCCCAGCCCGGCGGCCAGGTCCTTGCGGCGCTGCGCGGGCGGGAGTTCGTCCTGCAACGTGGGGAATTGCGAAGCCGTCGTGATCGGCCGTTGCGGCGACGTCATCGCGGCGAACGTGTCCGCGCGCAAGCCCTCGCCGTTGATGTACGCCGCGGCGACGTTCGCCATGTCGGCGATGGTGGTATCCATCGAACCGGCGGCACGCACGCGGCTACGTTCGTCGTGCGGCTCGACGGTGCCGTCTTCTGTCCAGCCATCGGCGAGGTTGGCGGCGAAGTCGGGGCGCCAGATCATGCTGGTGTTCGGCATGCCGAAACGGTCGAACACGCGCCGCTGCATCTCCGCGCCGAGGTCCAGGCCCAGCCCGCGCTCGATCACGTACTGCAGCAGGATCAGGCCCTCGCCCGAGTACGCATAACGGGTGCCGGGATCGAAGTGGAAGCGCAGCTTCCCGTCGGGTTCGAGGTAGGCGAAGTTGGCGAAGCCGCTGCTGTGGGTCAGCAGGTGGCGTGCGGTGATCGTCTTCCAGCGCGGATCGCCGGCCAGATCGGGCCACGGGCCGTAGGCGTCTTCGGCCGGGTACTCGGTCAGCGGCTTGTCGAGGTACTCGCCGACGGGACGGTCCAGGTCGAGCCTGCCCTCCTCCACCAGTTGCATCACGGTGTAGGCGAACACCGCCTTGGTCAGCGAGGCGCCGTACATCACGGTGTCGGTCTGCAACGGATCGCCTTTCGCATTGCGCTGGCCGTAGGCGGCCACGTGCACCACCTTGCCATCGTCGATCACCGCGATGGCAAGGCCGTTGGCCTGCGCGGCCTTCATCGCAGCGGCGACTTCGGCATCCAGCGCGGCGCGGGTGGGAATGGGATGCGGCGCAGGTCCTGCCGCAGACGCGGCGAACGGCAGCATGGCGAGCAGGCAGATTCCGAGCAGTGGACGCATGACCCCTCCTGTTTCAGCCCGATGATACGGACTCCAGGGAGTGGGTTAAGCGTCGGAAGTCACGGGGTTGGCAGCACCCGACGCGTCGGCCCGTCGGTTACGCCAACAGGATCTTCATCAGCGCGACCGTCGCCACGGCCGCCACCAGCCAGATCGTCACGCGCTTGAGCAACGCGGCATCCAGTGCCCCGGCCGCCCGCGCTTCGCGTGACGGAGTGAAACCCACGACCAGCACATGCACCGGCAGCGCGACCACCAGCAGGAACGCGAACACCCAGTTCAACGTCTCGTCCCCCAATCGCGGCCAGATCAACGGCATCACGATGCCGGCGAAGAGGCCGGCGATGGCGGCGGTGAGGGGGGTGGGGGTGAGTTTCATGCTGGTGGCGTTGCGTTGAGGCTTGATCGCAGTCTAACGGACGACGGGTAGAGGATCGGCTCCCGAATGGTCGTAGGATGGGTCGAGCGAAGCGACACCCATCAACACCATCCCCGAGGTCAAGGAATGACCGACTACCGACGCACCCTCATCCCCGGTGCCACCTACTTCTTCACCGTCAATCTCGCCGACCGTCGTGAAACGCTGCTGGTCGACCACATCGACCTGTTACGCGATGCATTCCGGTACGTGCGCCGCCGCCATCCGTTCGATATCGACGCCATGGTCGTGCTTCCGGATCACCTGCACGCCATCTTGACCTTACCATCCGGCGACGCCGATTTCCCCCTGCGCTGGCGCCTTATCAAGACCTGGTTTTCACGCCACCTGCCCCACGGCGAACATCGACGCGCGAGCCGTATCAACGAAGGCGAGCGCGGCATCTGGCAACGGCGATATTGGGAGCATCTGATACGCGATGAGGCCGACTTCGCGCGGCATGTGGACTACATCCACTGGAATCCGGTGAAGCATGGGCACGTGGCGCGTGATGTGGATTGGCCTTACTCCACATTCCATCGGTTTGTGCAGGATGGGGTGTTGACGGAGAATTGGGCTTGCGCTGAAAACGACGCTGGCTTCGGAGAGCGCTACTGATGGGTATCGCTGCGCTCAACCCATCCTACGGGCCTAAGTACGCGGCCTTTCATTTCCTGCGGGGGTCTCGTCCGTTGAGGTCGCAATACTAGGCAGCCCCCCATCACGTCCGGTTTGCTCTTGAAAGAGCTGAAGCCTCCGATGGACCATTTCCGAGTGCGCTTCCATCCCAAGCGCTCTCGTCGCATAGATGAAAGACAGGCCCGCTCGGTAAACCACGTTCCATACATCGTCCGCGTAGTCGACAATCTTGTGCGTACCATGCATGCCGCGCACCAGGAACATCTCGCTACGATCGTCGTAGATTTCCATGATCTGTGGCGCTGCTCCGTGCACATAGCCGGAGTAGGCTTTATGCACGACGTTCGCGACTACATTCGCGCCACTCGGATTATCTAGAAAACTAGAGTTATAAGCGTGAATCTTCTTCCTCCGCACTTGATCTCTAGTCTTGTGCGATGCAACGGTATGTTCGAAATCCTCGAACTCTTCTTCCCAAAAGCCACTCAGAAACCTTCGGTGGAGGTCTGTTTCGCCCTCTGTGATTGCAAGCGAAAGGAACAGCACATCTTCATTTGCTTCGTCGATAGTTCTTTGAATTATCGCTTGTTCCATAACGTGCCCCTCATTCAATAGAATAAAAGCGGCATGCAGGGCGCTAAGGATTTTCGCCAGCTTCAGAATGATTGCATGCGGGACATCGCGCTGCGGCAAGCGAAGCATGTAATTGTTCTCGCCCACCTCAACGGGAACAGGCTTAGTGATGCCTGATTCTATGTCCCGGAAGACACGCTCGTACGTCGTGATGATTAGTCCGTGTGGACGAAGATCGATGTATTTCTGAGCCATATGTCTTCCCGATTCTTCGAACTTAGCACCGCTAGGACGTAGGATGGGTTGAGCGCAGCG
The DNA here is from genome assembly GCF_014852005.1 of Pseudoxanthomonas sp. PXM03. Classification (GTDB taxonomy): domain Bacteria; phylum Pseudomonadota; class Gammaproteobacteria; order Xanthomonadales; family Xanthomonadaceae; genus Pseudoxanthomonas_A. The sequence continues at coordinate 208,862 of NZ_JACVAU010000003.1, forward strand.
ATACCCATCATCACGGACCATCCGACACAACGAACCGATGGGTATCGCTACGCTCAACCCATCCCACCTTTCTTGCGGTCAAGAGGCCGGAAGAAACGCCCCCGCCTCGACAAGCTCGACGCCCGGCGCAGACCGCAAACAGGCTGCCAGCTGAGGAACGTGTCCTTGGCCGTAGAACACCACCGCGCGATCACCGGGCTTGAGGGCCTGCAGCAGGCGCGCGCAGATCGCGAAATTGCGCTTCGCCCAGGCGGCATTGAGTTCGACACCGGGCTGTTGCTCGCCGCTTCCGTAGCGCAGGAACTCCGCGTAGAAGCTCGCGGCCTCATCGAGGGCTTGCGGGGTATTCATTTCGCGCAGCACGCCGCCGATGCTGTGGGTGGTCTGCAGTGCGGTAATGCGCGCCGTGATGCCCTGGGCCTGCGCCATCAGTGCTTGCAGATCGCCTGACTTGCCATTGGCCTGCGCCCACGCGCTCAACGGTTCGAATGGGAAGTCACCCGGGACATCCAGCCCGTGAACGCGTTCGAGCCCGACTTGCTTGGCCAAGCGGAATCCCAACTGCACAACCTCATTGCGGGAGGCCGGCAGCGTGCCGTCGAGATAACGCGCGTAGTTGTCGCGCGCCGCTTCAGCCGGCCACTCGACGCCAACGAATGTCGGCTGGAACCCGGCCAGGGCATCGGTCACCGCCTGCAGTTCTGCCTGACGCCGGGGCACCGTGACGTCCACCGACTCCACGTTGGCCTGGTCCTGACCCGGATTGCTGAAGTGGTAGGTGCCTACGACGATGACGCGCGCCGGCGGGTCGGAGGCCCACGCGGCCCCATGGAGAAGGAGCAATGCCAGCACTAGAAGACGACGCATGACCGGTTCCTCCAACACGCAGGATGGGATGAGCGTAGCGCCTTTCAACGACAAAGCCGATTACCAATCAGCGCGGAGATAAGACACCCCGAAGCGATGGGTATCGCTACGCTCAACCCATCCTACATTTCATGGTTGCCGAAGTGGCGGAGAGAGTGGGATTCGAACCCACGGTAGGCTTGCACCTACGGCAGTTTTCAAGACTGCTGCCTTAAACCGCTCGGCCATCTCTCCGTTGTCTGGAACTGCCCGCGACCCCATCGCGGTGCATCGCCACCCTGCCCCGGCGGCGCGCCCGGCCCCTTGCAGGCCGGACGGCATTTTCGCACGAACACCCTGCCCGTGGCTTACGAGGCCTTCTTCACCTTGCCCGCCTTGGTGTTGTCGATGGCCATCGCGATGGCCTTCTCCTTCTCCTCCGAACACTTGCCGCCGCAATCCAGGCGCGAAGATTCGATCTGCTGCGGCAGGTGCTCGGCCAGGAAATCGATGAACACCCGCACCGCCGGCAACATGCCCCGGCGCGAGGCGAACACCGCATGGCAGATGCCCTGCGGCAGGCTCCACTCCGGCAGCACCACCTCCAGCTCGCCCTTGCGCACCGCGTCGGCGCACACCGTCTCCGGCAGCAGCGTGATGCCGTAACCGTCCTTCGCCATCGACTGCAGCAGCGGGAAATCGAACCCCGCCAGGCGCGGATTCAACTCGATGCGGCGCACCTCGCCATTGGGCCCATGCAGCTCCCAGCGCTGTCGCGCCTCGTCCTCGCTGATGCTGAGCGTGACGTGCTCGGCCAGGTCTTCCGGCACCTTCGGGCGGCCGGCGCGGTTGAGGTACTTCGGGCTGGCCACCAGCAATTCCTGGATCTGGCCGAAGCTGCGCATCACCAGGCTGCCGTCGTCGTCCAGCTTGGCGCGCACGCGCAGGGCCACGTCGTAACCCTCGTTGATGATGTCCACGCGGCGGTTGTTGACGTGCAGCTGCAACCGCACCTTCGGATACTTGTCGAGGAAGGCCGGCAGGATCTTCGGCAACTGCATCTGCGCCACCGCCACCGGCACGCTGACACGCACCACACCACGCGGTTCCGCGCTCAGGCGATCGACCACCTCGCGCGCGGCCTGGGCTTCGGCCAGCATCGTCTGCGCATGGCGGTGCACGCTCATGCCCACGTCCGTCACCGCGAAGCGGCGGGTGGAGCGCTGCAGCAGGCGTACGCCCAGGTCGGTCTCCAACTGGCTGATGCGCCGGCTCAGGCGGGACTTGGGGATGCCCAGCGCCCGTTCCGCCGCGGCGAAGCCGCCGTGGTCCACCACCATCGCGAAGTAATAGAGGTCATTGAGGTCGTGCTGCATGAATTAGTCTCGCCTTTAGAACGATCAGTGACGTTTAACCACGTTTATCCCATCAATGCAACGACCTACAGTATTCTCCAACGCGGTTGAGGCCGCATCCCGACCGGAGAACCACCATGAAACTATTGCATATCGACAGCAGCGCCCTGGCCGACAATTCGGTCAGCCGACAGCTCACCGCCGCCATCGTAGCCCGTTGGCAGGACAGCGTGCCCGGGCTGGAGGTCACCTACCGCGACCTCGACGCCAACCCGCTTCCGCACCTGACCAACGCCGTACTGGGTGGGGGCGATGCCGCCGCCGTACAAGCCGCCGAGCAGGCGATGCAGGAATTCCTGGCCGCCGATGTCATCGTGGTCGGCGTGCCGCGCTACAACTTCGGCGTCCCGTCCACGCTGAAAGCCTGGATCGACCGCGTGGCGGTGGCCGGCCGTACCTTCAAGTACACCGAGAACGGCCCCGTCGGCCTGGCCGGCGGCAAGCAGGTGATCGTGGCCGAGGCCAGCGGTGGCGAATACGCCGGTACGGCGATCGACTTCGTGGCGCCGTACCTGAAGCAGGTGTTCGGCTTCCTCGGCATCACCGACGTGGAGTTCATTCGTGCCGAGCGCGTGGCGTATTCGCCGCAGCACAAGGCCGAAGCCATCGAAACCGCGCTGGCCAGCATCCCCGCACCGCTGCGCAAGGCGGCCTGAGCCTTCGGGTCGCGGGACGGGGCCGGTATGCTGCCGGCACCCGTTTCCGCCACCCGCCGATGCCCGCCCGGAACACCACGCCCGACGCGATCGACGCCCCAGAGGCGCTGGCCCTGCTGAAAGCCGCCGCCCGCCCGGACCACCGCGCCGGGCTGGCGCGATACGGCATTCCCGACACGCACGCGCTGGGCGTACCGATGCGCGAGATCCAGGCGCTGGGCAAGCGCATTGGCCGTCGTCACGCCATGGCCCACCCCCTCTGGGACAGCGGCATCTACGAAGCCCGCCTGCTGGTGGCCTTCATCGCCGATCCCACGCACCTCACCCCTGCGCAGATGGACCGCTGGTGCCGACAGTTCGACAACTGGGCGGTCTGCGACACGCTGTGCCTGCACCTGTTCGACCGCAGTCCGCATGCATGGGGACGGATCGATGCCTGGGCGCTCAAGCGCGGTGAGTTCGAAAAACGCGCGGCGTTCGCGCTGCTCGCCGGACTGGCGGTGCACGACCGCCACACGCCGGATGCGCCCTTCCTCGCCGGGCTGGCCCACGTGGACGCGGCGGCTGGCGATGCGCGCAACTTCGCCAGCAAGGGCGTGAGCTGGGCGCTGCGTGCCATCGGCCACCGCAATGCGGCGCTGCATGCCGAAGCGATCGACCGGGCCACCGCGCTGGCGGCGACCGACGATCCGGCGCGACGCTGGGTCGGCAAGGATGCGTTGCGCGACCTGGGCCGCGCGGCGGTGCTCGCCAAGGTGGCAAAGGCGACGAAGGGACGTGCGAAGAAGGCTTGATGCTCCCCTCTCCCCGCGCGCGGGGAGAGGGTGCCGAAGGCGGGTGAGGGGCGAGCGGAGACGGGATGCCGGAAGCGCTCACTCGCCCCCGACGTTCGATCAGAAGCAGACAGCGGGACGGAAAGACCCGAGCGAACAGCAGCCCCTCATCCGCCCTCCGGGCACCTTCTCCCCGCTGGCGGGGAGAAGGCATTTGCTCCACCTTCTCCGCGCGGGAGGAGGAACAGGCGTCAGGCGATCTGTTCCGCCCCGCCCATGTACGGCCGCAGCACCTCAGGCACGGTGATCGAGCCGTCGGCGTTCTGGTAGTTCTCCATCACCGCGATCAGCGCACGGCCGACGGCGGTGCCGGAGCCGTTGAGCGTGTGCACGGGCTCGGGCTTGCCGGTGGCCGGGTTGCGCCAGCGGGCCTGCATGCGGCGGGCCTGGAAGTCTTCGCAGTTGGAGCACGAAGAGATCTCGCGGTACATGTCCTGCGACGGCAGCCAGACTTCCAGGTCGAAGGTCTTGGTGGCGCCGAAGCCCATGTCGCCGGTGCACAGCAGCATGCGGCGGTACGGCAGGCCCAGCTTCTCCAGCACGGTCTCGGCGGCGCGGGTCATGCGCTCCTGCTCGTCGTAGCTCTCAAACGGGCGCGCGATGGAGACCAGTTCCACCTTCTCGAACTGGTGCTGGCGGATCATGCCGCGCACGTCGCGGCCGCCGCTGCCGGCTTCCGAGCGGAAGCACATCGAATGCGCCGTCATGCGCAGCGGCAGGCGGGCGTCGTCGAGGATCTCGTCGCGCACGATGTTGGTCAGCGGCACTTCCGAGGTCGGGATCAGGTAGCGCTTGTGTTCGCCCAACTGGGTGGCGAACAGGTCTTCCTCGAACTTCGGCAGCTGGCCGGTGCCGCGCATGGAATCGGCGTTGACGATCACCGGCACGCTGGTCTCTTCGTAGCCGTGTTCGTTGGTGTGCAGGTCGAGCATGAACTGCGCCAGCGCACGATGCAGGCGGGCCAGCTGGCCACGCAGCACGGTGAAGCGCGCGCCGGACAGCTTGGCGGCGGTGTCGGCGTCCAGCCAGCCGTGGCGGGCGCCGAGTTCGACGTGATCCTTCACCGGGAAGTCGAACGCGCGCGGCGTGCCCCAGCGGTGCTGTTCGACGTTGCCGGCCTCATCGCTGCCCACCGGCACGCTGGCGTGCGGCAGGTTGGGAATGCCCAGGGCGATGCCTTCGATCTCGGCGCGGATCTCGTCCAGCTTCACTTCCGAGGCCTTCAGCTCGTCGCCGAAGCCGGCCACTTCCGCCATCAGCGCGGACACGTCCTCGCCCTTGGCCTTGGCCTGGCCGATGGCCTTGGAGCGGGTGTTGCGCAGGTTCTGCAGTTCCTCGGTGCGCTTCTGGATCTGCTTGCGCGCGGCTTCCAGGTCGGCGATGCGGGACACGTCCAGGTCGAAACCGCGGGCCTCCTTGAGGCGCTGGGCGAGTTCGGCGGGCTGGGTGCGGAGCAGGACGGGATCGAGCATGGAAACAGCAGTCTGGCGTGGGAAGCCGGCATTATCGCCCATCTGCGACCGGTTGCCCGCGCGGTTAACGGCGGCTGTGCAAGAATCGGCGCGACTTCACCGGTGATTCCCATGTCGGCCCAGCAACCGCACGAACCGCACTTCACCTTCCGCCTGCCCCGCACCGCCCTGCGCAACGCCGCCATCGCCTTCGGCATCGGCCTGCTGCTGTTCGTGATCGTCTGGTGGGCGGGCCGCGACGACGGTTTCTACACGCCGGAAGCCACCGTGCCGGGAAAATCGCTGCCGGTCGAGGCGCTGCCCGAGCCCCTTTCCACCGGCGATGGCGCCAGCGGCATGGAAGAACCCGCACCACGACCGGCCGCCGAGGAGCGCCCGCAGCTGGTGGAAGAAAAGCCGATGCCCGCGCCCGTGTCGGAAACACCGATGCCCGTGGCACCGGCCGATGCCACGCCGTCGGCGGCGGGTGTTCCGCTCGCCCCCGGCGACGTGCCCGTGCCGATCCCCGGCCAGACACCCGCGCCCGAGTACCCGCCGTCTGCCATGCGCAATGGCGCGGAAGGCACGGTGATGGTGCGGGTGGAAGTGGGCGCGGACGGCGTTCCCACCGCTGTCGATGTGGCCCAGCGCAGCGGCTCCCGTGATCTGGATCGCGCTGCGGTGGACGCCGTGCGCCGCTGGCGCTTCCAGCCCGCCCAGCGCGATGGCCAGGCGGTAAGCGGTGCGGTGACGGTGCCGATCGATTTCAAGATGCGGTGATCGCGGTGCCGGTATCGGGCACGATGCCACTAGGGCGCATGCAAAACCCCGCCTGAAAATCGAGACCGCTCAAGTGTCGTTCGTGGTGAGCCTGTCGAACCACGCTCTTCGCGGGACATCGAAAAGCCAAGACAGCGCGCCTTGGTTCTAGAAGCGTGGTTCGACACGCTCACCACGAACGGAGCACGTCTTCGGAGCTTGTCATGCGCCACGAGTCTTGGCGCGATCCCGAAGCGCTTGCCGTATGCACGCGACCTGCACACACGTGAACGCGGGTTCCAGTACCTGAACTCAAACCGGCCCGTTTCATCGCGACATCACGCATCGCAAACATCGCCCCGCCAAGACTCGGCCCCGTTCCAACGCGGAACCCACAACGCGAAACGGAGGTTCACATGTCGATTCCCACAAACAACGAGTACCGCACCCCGGATACCGTGGAAGACACCACGGTGGAACCGCGCCGCACCACCTCGCCCGTACTGCTGATGCTGCTGGCCCTCGCGGTCACGGCTGCAGGCCTGGTGTGGTGGACGCAGTCGCGACATGCCGGCACCGAAACGCCGGTCGCCACGCTGCCTGCCCCGGTGGCGGATGATGCCGCCAATGCGCCGACCAATGAGCGCGCGGCCGCCACGGCCGACCGCAAGCGCGCCGAGCGCACTGCGGCCGCTCGTCCGGCTTCGATCAGCCGCGATGCCCGTCCGCTGGCCAGCAACGCCGAGCCGAAGTATCCGGCCTCGATGCTGCGCGCCGGTGTCGGCGGTACCGTCGTGGTGTTGGCCGAGGTCGATGCGCAGGGCCACCCGATCGACGTGCGCGTGGTCGAGCGCAGCGGTGAACGCGACCTGGATCGCGCCGCGCTGACCGCCGTGCGCCAGTGGCGCTTCGAGCCGGCCATGCGCAATGGCAAGGCGATCGCCACCAGCGTGAAGGTGCCGGTGGACTTCAAGCCCATCTAAGCGCTGCACCGCTCCGCACAGGGAGCTGACGAGGAGAGAAAAAGGGGGACGCGCGCGCGTCCCCCTTTCTCATGCCTGGCTTCTTGTAGGAGCGACGTAAGTCGCGACCATGGTCCTTCCGCAACAGGATCACGGCAAGCAACCGCGGGATAGGCGCGGAACGGGAGAGCAATACAGGAACCCGGGGTCTGCGGTCGCGACTCACGTCGCTCCTACAGAAAGCGAAAGCGTCACGCCTTCCGCAACGCAAACCCCGCGCCGGTCGCCAGGCCGTCGTAGTTCGGGAACGAGGTCGCCACGTTGGCGACATCGCCGATGCGCACTTCGCCAGTTGCGACCTGCCCGGCGATGGAGAACGCCATCGCGATGCGGTGGTCGCCGTGGGAATCCACGGTGCCGCCGTGCAGCGGGCCCGGAAAGATCGTCGCGCCGTCGGGCGTCTCGTCCACGCGCAGGCCGAGCGCACGCAGGCCGTTGGCCATGCTGGCCAGGCGGTCGGATTCCTTCACCCGCAGTTCCGCAGCACCGCGCACAACCGTGGGACAGTTCGCCGCTGCCGCCGCGACGAACAGCGCGGGGAACTCATCGATCATGTCCGGCACCAGCGCTTCTGGCACCTCGATGCCCTGCAGCGGCGCGTGACGCACCACCAGATCGGCCACCGGCTCGCCGCCGTGCTCGCTGGCATTCTCTTCGCTGATGTCCGCACCCATCAGGCGCAGCGCCTGCAGCAGGCCGGTGCGGCGCGGATTCAGGCCGACGGCGCGCAGGCGCAGCTCGGACCCGGGAATGATGCTGGCGGCGACCAGGAAGAACGCGGCCGACGAAAAATCCGCGGGCACGGCGATGTCGGTCGCCTTCAGGCGCTGCCCGCCGCGCAGGCGCGCGAAGCCGGGCGAGAAGTCGATGTCCACGCCGAACGCCTTCAGCATGCGCTCGGTGTAGTCGCGGGTGGGATGCGGCTCGCGCACGAGGGTTTCGCCATCGGCATACAGGCCCGCCAGCAGGACGGCGGACTTCACCTGGGCACTGGCGACTTCCAGCGTGTAGTCGATGCCCGTCAACGGCTGGCCGCCGTGGATGCGCAACGGTGGCAGGCCGCCTTCTTCGGTGTCGATGCGCGCGCCCATCGAGGAAAGCGGCCCGGTGACGCGGCGCATGGGGCGCTTGGACAAGGATTCGTCGCCGACCAGCACGCTGTCGAACGGCTGCGCCGCCAGCAGCCCGGCCAGCAGGCGCATGCCGGTGCCGGCGTTGCCGCAGTCCAGCGCACCCTCCGCAGGCTTCAGGCCATCCACGCCCACGCCGTGCACGACGCGCCGCGACGGCGACGGGGTCTCCACGCGTACGCCGAGCCGCGAGAAGATCGCGGCGGTGGCACGGGTGTCCTCGCCTTCCAGGAAACCGTCGATCGTCGACATGCCGTCCGCCAGCGCGGCGAACATCACCGCGCGGTGGGACACCGACTTGTCGCCGGGGATGTCGAGGGTGCCGCTCAGAGGTTGGCCTGCGGATGCGATCCAGTCTTGCTTGCTGCTCATTCCATCTCTCGTGTTCTGCCCCCTCCCCCGCTTGCGGGGGAGGGCTGGGGTGGGGCAAGCGGGCGCTGGGGGCAAGCATTCACGGTTCGCCCCCATCCGCCCTTCGGGCACCTTCCCCCGCAAGCGGAGGAAGGATGTGCGTCAAGGCACCGCGACCGGATACGAGCCCAGCACCTTGATCTGCGCCGAATGCTGTTTCAGTTCGGCCAGCGCCTGTTTCATCGCCTCGTCATCGATGTGGCCGGCCAAGTCGATGAAGAAACCGTACTCCCACTTGGCGTGGTGCGAGGGCCGCGACTCGATGCGGTTCATGCTGATGCCGTGGCGCGCGAACGGGCTGAGCACGTCGAACAGCGCGCCGGGCTTGTCGTGGATGAAGACCAGCACGGAGGTGCGGTCGTGGCCCGACGGCGGGAAGATGCTGCGGCCGATCACCAGGAAGCGCGTGGTGTTGTCCTTGTCGTCCTGAATCGGGCTCATGACGACCTTCTTCAGGCCGTACACGTGGGCGGCGCTTTCGCCGCCGATGGCGGCTGCGTCGTCATTGCCGCGCGCGCGGCGCGCGCCCTCGGCGTTGCTCGACACCGGCACCTTCTCCACCTTCGGCAGGTTGGCACGCAGCCAGCCCGCCGTCTGCGCGAAGGACTGCGGGTGCGCGTAGATGCGCTCGATGTCGTCGATGCGGCCCGTGCGCGACATCAGGAACTGGTGCACCCGCAGCTCGACTTCGCCGCAGATCTTCAGGTCCGAGGTCAGGAACATGTCCAGGGTGATCTGGATCGTGCCCTGCCCCGAGTTCTCCACCGGCACCACGCCGAAATCGGCATTGCCGCTGGCCACTTCCTGGAACACTTCTTCGATGCTCGCCAGCGGCAGCCCGTGCGCCGAGCGGCCGAAATGCTTGAGCACGGCCTGCTGGCTGAAAGTGCCTTCGGGGCCGAGGTAGCCAATCTTCAATGGCTCCTGCTGCGCCAGGCAGGCCGACATGATCTCGCGGAACACATGCACCAGCACTTCGTCGCTGAGCGGGCCTTCGTTGCGGTCCACCACCATGCGCAACACCTGGGCCTCGCGCTCGGGACGGTAGTAGTCGACGGCGGCGGCGAGCTTGCCCTTGGCCTTGCCGACCTGGTGGGCGAAGCGCGCGCGCTCGGCGATCAGCGACTGGATCTGGCGGTCGATGCCGTCGATCTTGGCGCGCACGTCGGAGAGGGCCGGAGCGGGCGTGGCTTCGGTCTTCTTGCTGGCTGCAGGCTTCTTGGTGGGTTTGCTGGGCTTGGAGGCCATGTTTCAAGTTTCCTGGGGAAGCTTTCTGTAGGAGCGACGTGAGTCGCGACCTGAAGGTTGGCGGTCGCGACTCACGTCGCTCCTACAACAGCTTTGATCATCCGTTACGCTGCTGGAAATCCTGCATGAACTGCACCAGCGCCTGTGCGCCTTCCACCGGCAGCGCGTTGTACAGCGAAGCGCGGATGCCACCGACCGCCTTGTGCCCCTTCAGCGCCAGCAGGCCGGCGGCCTTGGATTCGGCCACGAAGCGCGAGGTCAGCGTCTCGTCGGGCAGGAAGAACGGGATATTCATCCGCGACCGCACGGCCGGGGCCACTTCATTGCGGTAGAAGCCGCCCGACGCATCGATGGCACCGTAGACCAGCGATGACTTCATCGCGTTGCGGCGCGCGAATTCGGCCACGCCGCCTTCGGCAAGCATCCACTTGAACACCAGCCCGGCCAGGTACCAGTTCCAGGTCGGCGGCGTGTTGAGCATGGAGTCGCGTTCGGCATGCGAGCGGTAGTCGAAGATGTCGGCCCGCGGCTGCCCGCTGCGCTCGAACAGGTCCTTGCGGATGATGACCACCGCCACGCCGACCGGGCCGAGGTTCTTCTGCGCACCGGCATAGATCACGCCGTACTTCGATACGTCCAGCGGCTCGGAAGCGATCGAGGAGCTGAAATCGGCGAACAGCGGCACGTCGCCCACGTCCGGGGTGTCGCGGAACTCGACGCCGTGGATGGTCTCGTTGGCGGTGATGTGCACGTAGGCCGCATCCGGCGTGAGCTGCCAGGTACTACGGGCCGGGATGTCGTGGAAGCCGCCGGCCTCGCCATCGGCGGCGATGTTGACGGTGCAGTACGGCCTGGCCTGCTTGATCGCGGTCTTGCCCCAGTGGCCGGTCACCACGTAGTCGACCACCTGGCCTGGGGCGGCGAAGTTCAGTGCAAGCAGGGCCTGGTGGGTGGTGGCACCACCGGACAGGAACAGCACGGCGTAGTCGTCCGGGATGCCGACCAGGGCGCGCAGGTCGGCCTCGGCCTGTGCGGCCACGGCGATGAAATCCTGGCTGCGGTGGCTGATTTCCACGATGGACGCGCCGATGCCGTTCCAGTCGAGCATCTCGGCCTGGGCCTGCCGCAACACCGACTCGGGCAACGTGGCGGGACCGGCACTGAAGTTGAACGCGCGCGTCATGGGGCACCTGGAAGAATGAACGGCTAGTATGCCGCAGGGCATCCGTTGCATGGGCAACCATGCGCAAGTTGGGGCATGAAATGCGGGCGGACTGCATCCCGCACCGGGCCATGGACGTATAGGCTTGCAGCAGATCCTCCCCAGGCCGGGAATTTTCCCGCCGCACAGGCGTCCAAGAACACCTGCAACGTTCCGGAGTTTCCCCATGTCCCTGCGCGACGCCTTGCGAATCCCCTCCTCCGAGATCACCGACGAGTCCGTATACCGGGAGCGGCGCGCCCTGCTGCGTGCCTTCGCGATGGCGCCGGCGCTGGCCCTGTCCGGTTGTGCGGAGGCCGAGCCGCCTCCGCCCCCCAGGATGACGGTGACGCCCGAGCAGGCCCGGTCCGGATTCCGCACGACAGAGGAACTGACCCGGTACGAAGACGTGGCGAGTTACAACAACTTCTACGAGTTCGGCACCGGCAAGGCCGACCCGTCCACCGCACGCAAGACACTGAAGACTTCGCCGTGGTCGGTGGTGGTGGGCGGCGAATGCGCGAAGCCGGGCCGGATCGCGCTCGAAGACCTCCTGAAGGGGCTGACACCCGAAGAGCGCATCTATCGCCTGCGCTGCGTCGAAGGCTGGTCGATGGTGATCCCATGGCTGGGCGTGCCACTGGGCGAGGTGCTGAAGAAGTTCCAGCCGACCGCCAAGGCCAAGTACGTCGCCTTCACCACACTGGCCGATCCGGTGCAGATGCCCGGCGTGCGCTACCGCTCGATCAACTGGCCCTACCGCGAGGGCCTGCGCATCGACGAGGCGATGCATCCCCTCACCCTGCTGGCCACCGGCCTGTACGGCAAGCCGCTGCCGCAGCAGAACGGCGCGCCGCTGCGCCTGGTGGTGCCGTGGAAGTATGGGTTCAAGAGCATCAAGTCGATCGTCGAGATCAAGTTCGTCGAAAAGATGCCCGAAACCGCGTGGCATGACCTGCAGCCGTCGGAGTACGGGTTCTTCTCCAACGTGAATCCCAGTGTCGACCATCCACGCTGGAGCCAGAAGACCGAGCGCCGCATCGCCGGCAAACAGAGCAAGCTGTTCGCCGAGCGCATCCCGACACGCATGTTCAATGGCTATGCCGACCAGGTGGCGTCACTGTATGCAGGCCTGGACCTGAAGAAGTGGTATTGATGGCCCGATCGTGCCGGGGCCTCAAGACCCGTTCGTGGTGAGCCTGTCGAACCACGCCCTCCGAAACCTCGTGGAAATCCGGGCCGCGCATTTCGACGCGACACAAGCAGGTTCTTCAAACACTCCGCAAAAAGCGTGGTTCGACAGGCTCACCACGAGCGCCCGTGCCCGCAAGCAGGTCCTTGGGGGGCGCTGCGATCAAGGGCGGTCCGGCGGGCTTGCAACCCACGGCATCCTGAATTCCGGTTCCTGCCCTCCCGCACCCGATCACCGCATCGCCCTCCTCCTGACATCGACCTGACCCCTGCATGACCAAGACAACCCCGCGCATCATCGCCGCCAAGACCCTGGTCCATGCCCTGGCACTCACTCCGCTGGCGATCCTGTCCTGGCAGTTCTTCGACGTATGGCAGACAGGAAGCGATGCACTGGGCGCGGACCCGGTGGCGGAGATCGAGCACCGTACCGGCCTGTGGGCGCTGCGGCTGCTGATGGTGGCCCTGGCCATCACGCCGCTGCGCCAGTTGACGGGCAAGGCCGTGCTGCTGCGCTTCCGGCGCATGCTGGGCCTGTACGCGTTCTTCTACGCCACGCTGCACCTGTCGGCCTACCTGGCGCTGGACCTGCGCGGCTACTGGACGCAGATCTTCGAAGAGATCGTCAAGCGTCCCTATATCACCGTCGGCTTCACCGCGTGGCTGCTGCTGGTGCCGCTGGCGATCACCTCCACCCAGGGCTGGATGCGTCGGCTCGGCCGGCGCTGGGGCCAGCTGCACAAGCTCGTCTATGCGATCGGAGTGCTCGCCGTGCTGCACTTCTGGTGGCTGGTGAAGTCGGACATCCGCGAGCCGCTGCTGTATGCGGGCATCCTGGCCGCGCTGCTGGGGTGGCGCGCCTGGAAGAAGATCAGCCTGCGCCGAACAGCAACAGCGCGCTGAGCGCGCCGGCCATCAGCAAGGCTGCCAGCAGCAGCCAGGGCCAACGCAACACGGATGATGACGACGCCGGGGCGATGTCGCCGGCTGCGGGTGTCGGCCCTGTTTCGTCCTGCTGCGCAGGCTCGTCCGACTTGGCGCTGGGCGCCCACGGCACCTCCAGCACGAAACGATGCTGTGCATCGAAGACGATCTGGTCGCCGGCCACGAGCAGCGCATCGCGCACCGCCACACCGTTCACCCGGGTGCCATCGGCGGATCCCAGATCGCGCAGCAGGACGCGTTCACCGCGCAGTTCGAGCCGGGCATGGCGCTCGGCGAACGCCGGGTCGTCCACGCGGATATGGGCATCGCGCGCACGTCCGACCACGCGCGGCTGCTCGAGGGACACACTCTTGCCGTGGTACTTGCCGCCCAGGCCCCGCAGCACCACACGGACATCGCCCTGGCCGGCGTCGCTTTCCCGCAGGTCCGCGGCCGACTGGTAGCCCGACTGCAGCAGCAGTTCCACGCCTTCCACGTAGACCGCATCGCCCGGACGCAGCACCGCCATCCGTTTCACCGGACGGCCGTTGATGTGCACGCCCCGCATGCCGTTGGCCACCTGCAACCACAGGCCGCGCCGGTCCACGCAGATCTGCGCGAGCAGCGCACCCTGCAGCGCATCGCCGACACCGACCGTGCCCGCCGCTTCACGCACGATGCGGTGCACGCCGGTGGTGAGCGGCCGGTCGGGCGAAGGGCGATTTGCGAAGTGAAGTCTGAGGTTCTGCACGCCCCGCGAGCCTATCAGGTTGAGGCGCATCCGGCAGCCCCGGCTTGGCACATGCCCATCACGCTGCGCAGAATAGCGCCGGACAAAGGGAGCCCCGCATGGCCAGCATCGATATCCTGCACCCGCATTCCAAGTCGCCGAAGCAGGCGCGCAAGGCGGTCGAAGACGTGGCAAAGAAACTGTCCGAGCGCTTCGACATGGAGTACGGCTGGGACGGCGACACGCTGAACTTCAGCCGTTCGGGTGTGGACGGAAAGATCGCCCTGCTCGCCGACACGCTGCGCGTCACCGCCAACCTGGGCTTCCTGCTGTCGGCGATGAAAGGCCCCATCGAAGCCGAGATCCGTCGGGTCCTGAGCGACAAGTTCGACTGAACGTCAGTCGCGGAACGGGTCGGGTTCGTCCTCGAACAATCGCTGCGACACGGCGCGCTCTGCCCGCTCGATGTCGCGCACGAAAGCCTTGCCGTCGCCGAGTGCGGCGAAGGCCGCGAATCCCCGTTCCAGGAATCCCTGTAGCTCACCCAGCCCGGTAGCCTTTGCCGGGCCGCGCGACAGCTTGAGCAGGGTGGCGACGCCGGGCGTCTTCACCGCTCGCGCCAGGCCCACTCCCACCTCGGCGATCAGGTCGATCTGGTGCCCGCGCAAGCGCGGCAGGCCCACCTCACGATAGGCACGCCCGTACAGTCCGGCGTCCAGCTTGCGGCGATTCGGCGCCAGCCGATGCAGCGCCTCGGCCATCCGCATGTCCAGCGCGTGCGTCAGCACGCCCAGTTCGATCCCGTGCGCCACGGTCTCCAGCACGGCGCCTGGCAGCAGGCGCTGCATCATCGGCATCACCTTTGCGACATTGGCGTCGCGCTTGCTGAAGTCATGGTCGCCATAGACGTCGGTCAGGAAGAACATCGCCGCCGCGCGCCGCGTCGGGTCGTTCAGGAAATGCTCGAAGCTGGTCTCCAGCCGTGCCGCCTGCCAGCGCCGCAGCTCCGGCAGCCAGCGCAGCCGATTGCGGGGCTCCTGCACCGGATCATGCAGGGCCTGGTGCCAGGCCAGGCGTCTGCCAACGCGTTCGATCAAGGGATTTCCTGAGGCCATGCCGGCCATGATCCGGGGCCGCTGCGGGCGCCGCAACCCGGCGGCGGGTCGGCTACACTCGGGCGGCAAGGTCACCACGGGTAGTACATGCTTTCGATCCACAGTGCGCGGCGGCGGGGCCACAACGGCAAGATCGGGCTGGCCATCGCCGGCGGCGGTCCCATCGGGGGCATGTACGAGCTGGGCGCGCTGCGTGCCCTGGACGAAGCCCTCGACGGCCTGGACCTGACCCGGATGGACTGCTATGTCGGCGTCAGTTCCGGTGCATTCCTCGCCGCCGGGCTGGCCAACCGGATGGGCACGGCCGAGATGTGCCGCATCTTCATCACCGGCACCAGCGACGATGCGGAATTCCGGCCCGAAACCTTCCTGCGCCCGAATGTCGGCGAGTACCTGCGCCGTGCGGCCAGCCTCCCCGGCCTGTACGCCGACTGGCTGAACCGGCTGGTACGCAATCCGCGCCGCGCGACGCGCTGGTCCGACATGTTCCTGCGTTTTGGCGGCCTGGTACCCACCGGCATCTTCGACAACGAGGAAGTGGAGCGTTTCCTGCGCGACATCTTCAGCCGCCGTGGCCGCAGCAATGACTTCCGCACGCTCGACGCGGATCTCTTCGTCGTCGCGGTCGATCTCGACAGCGGCGAGGCCGTGCGCTTCGGCGAGGAAGGCTGGGACGACATCCCGATCTCACGCGCCGTGCAGGCCAGCTCCGCCCTGCCCGGCCTGTATCCCCCAGTGGAGATCGGGGGCCGGCATTTCCTCGATGGCGCCCTGCGCCGGACCATGCATGCCAGCACGGTCCTGGACCGTGGCATCGACCTGATGATCGGCATCAACCCGCTGGTGCCGTTCGATGCGAACCAGGCCACGCCCCAGGCCGACGAAGCCGAACAGGTGGGCCTCGCAAGCGGCGGCCTCCCGGCCGTGCTGTCGCAGACCCTGCGCACTCTGCTGCAGTCGCGCATGCAGATCGGCATGGAGAAATATCCGCATCGCTACCCGGATATCGACCAGCTGGTGTTCGAGCCCAATTCGGACGACAGCGAACTGTTCTTCACCAATCTCTTCAGCTTCTCTTCGCGCCACCGGGTCTGCCAGCTGGCCTACCGCAACACGCTGGCCGACCTGCGCAAGCGCGCGTCGGTGCTCAAGCCCATGCTGGCCGCGCACGGCATCCGCTACAACGAGGACATCGTCAACGACCGCCACCGTTCCATCCTCGACGGGCTGGACGTGATGCCGCGGATGACCGAAACCACGGCGCGCCTGCGGCGTGCCCTGGACGACGTGGACCAGCTCGTGTCGCGGCATCGCGCGGCCCGTCGCGGCTGATGTACTCACGGCCGCGTCACCGGCTGGTGTGAAAACTCTAGACAGCACGCCGATTCTGGCGCGCAATCCCCGACACCACCCACCGACGGAACGCCATGGCCACGCTGAAGAAATCCGCACGCAAGAAGACCGCTTCTGCATCCGCTTCCAAGAACGACAACCTGCAGGCCCAGGCCGAGCAGATGTCCAAGCGCCTGGGCGAATCCGCACAGCAGGTATGGCTGGCAGGCGTGGGCGCTTTCGGGCGCGCGCAGGCCGAAGGCACCAAGCTGTTCGAAACGCTGGTGAAGGAAGGCCTGTCGCTGGAGCAGACCACGCGCAAGGTGGCGGGCGGCAAGGCCCAGGCCATGCGCGATGCGATGGAGACCACCGTCGGCCAGGCGCGCGAACGCGCGTCGGATACCTGGGACCGTCTGGAGAAGGTGTTCGAAGAGCGCGTGCATCGCGCGCTGCGCCGTCTCGAGGTGCCCAGCCGCGAGGATCTGTCCGCGCTCATCGATCGTGTTGACGCACTGAATGCCCAACTGCGCACGATGGGCGGTGCACCGGCCACCAAGCCGTCCCGTGCCAAGCGCAGCACCAAGCCGGCCGTCAAAAAACCGGCGCCTGCCGCGAAGAAAACGCCCGCGAAACGTGCAGCGCGCAAGAAGGCTGCACCATAAGGTTGCATGCGCATTTTCATGCGTATTTCTGAATAAAATTTTGTTGCGCGGCAACATCGAATGGCGTAACAATCATTCCAGCCCGCCAGTCCATCGAAGTTCGTTTGCTCCCCTCCCCTTACGGCTTCGGACTGGCGGGCTTTTCTTTGCCTGCCGCCCGGCGCGGGCACCCGCCAGCACAGACAGCCGTGGGTGCGGCCCGGTAGAATCGCGGGCCTAATAACAACAACGCACCCGCGACGCATGTCCATTTGGCTCCTCGGTTTGGCGGTCACCCTTGTGACCGGTGCGGCAGCCACCGCCTATCTCTGGCTTGTGCGGCGCCCCAGCGACGAAATGTCCTACGGGCTGCATGCCCTGTCCGGATTGCGCTGGAGGGAATTCTCGAAACTCGTCCTTGCCGCGATGGCAGGCCGTGGCCTGGTCGAAACCGGCCCCGACCCCCAGGAGTCCCGCGAACCCCAGACGACCTTCCTGCTCGCGCGCGGCCAGGAAAAGTGGCTGCTCTCGTGCAAGCACGGTTCGGCCTACCGGATCGCCGCTGCCCCGGTACAGGAACTTGCGGCCAGCATCCGCCTGGGTGCGGCCAGCGGCGGCATCCTCGCCACCGAGGGCAAAGTGGAAAAGGAAGGCCGGGAGGCGGCCCAGGGCAACAACATCGAGTTGCTCGACGGGCCGCGGCTGTGGCCGGAAGTCCGACACCTTATCGAGCCGAGCCTGCGCGAGCAGATCGTGACCTATGCATCGGCACGCGCCAAACGGCATGTCGGCATCAGCTGGCTCGGGGCGGTGACGCTCGGTGCCCTCGCCATGGCGGGATGGGCCGGCAGGCAGGCGGCGGACACGAGCGTCGATGCACGGCCGGCAGCAACCGTGCCGGCACGAACGGTCAGCGCACCTGCACCCGCCACGCCTGCGCCGCAGGAAGCCTTCCGCGAACCGACGCAGGAAGAACTGGAAGCACAGATGCGCAGCGTGCTCCAGGCGCTGTCGAAAACCCCCGGCATTACCCGCGGCGTCTGGCAGACCAAGCTGACGCTGAGCATCGATCGCATGGGCAGCGAGAAGGAAATATGGCCGTGGATCTGCCTGGAACTGGAGCGCTACCCGGCGCTGCGCGCCACCCGCGTGCAGCTCAACCCGCCACCGGGCAGCAGCGAGCCGGTGCGCTGGCGCCAGTGCAAGACGATGTGATTCCGCCGCGACACTTCGTCGCTGTGCGCCCGGGCAGCGCTGCAGGATGATCGTGCTGCCGTCGACCCACGTCCCGTTTCAATGAACGATCCTGCCGCTCCTACGCCTTACGACCGCATCGGCGGTGAAGCCTGCCTGCGCCGGATAACCCAACGCATGTACGCGCTGATGGACACGTTGCCGGAAGCCGCCGCCGTCCGCGCGCAGCATCCGGCCACGCTCGACGGCAGCGAGCAGAAGCTGTTCGAGTTCCTCAGCGGCTGGCTGGGTGGCCCACCGCTGTTCACGCAGAAGCACGGTGCTCCCATGCTGCGCGCCCGCCACCTGCCCTTCCGGATCGGCATGGAGGAAGCCAGCGGCTGGCTGGCCTGTTTCCATGGTGCGATGGTCGAGACAGTCGAAGACGCCGAGCTGCGTGACTTCCTGTGGTCCCGGATCGAACCGCTGGCGCTGCATATGCGAAACATGCAGGCGGTGCCGTTGCGGTGGGCGGACCCCCAGGACGCGTAGAGCGGGGTTTGTTCCGCTGCTCCTGTGTCAGTGACGTGGCGGCATAGAGCCGAGCAGGCTCGGCTCTATGCAAAGCGCTACCAGTGCACGCCCCGCATCAACGACGCGAACGCGATCTGCTCCTGGCTGGGCGCTGCTTCCTTCAACGCCTTGCGGTCGCCCTTGGCTGCGGCCGAATCCGGGAACAACTCGAACGCAGTGTTCATCACCACCTCGTAGGCCTTCGGCGCCACGGCGTTGACCAGCGCCGCGAAGATGCCCAGGCGCGTGGCGATGCGGCTTGGCTTCTCGATGATGGCCTTCACCAGCAGGTCGGCCGCCTCCTCCGGCGACAGCGTCGGCACGCTGTCGTACATCTTGGTCGGCGCGATCATCGGCGTCTTCACCAGCGGCATGTTGATGGTGGTGAAGCTGATGCCCTTGCCCGACAGCTCGCCCTGCGCGCAGCGGCTGAACGCATCCAGCGCCGCCTTCGATGCGACGTAGGCAGAGAAACGCGGTGAATTGGCCAGCACGCCGATGGAACTGATGTTGATGATGTGGCCCTTGCGACGCTCGGTCATCTTGGGCAGGAAGCCCATGATCAGGCGGATGCTGCCGAAATAGTTCAGCTGCATCGTGCGCTCGAAATCGTGGAAGCGGTCGTAGCTGGCCTCGATGGAACGGCGGATCGAGCGACCCGCATTGTTGATCAGGATGTCCACATGGCCATGCTCGTCCAGCACGGTCTTCACCAGCCGGTCGCAATCGGCCATGTCGGCCAGGTCGGCGGTGTATGCGAACACCTTGCCGCCCGCCTTCTTCATGTCGTCGCGGGCCTTGAACAATTCTTCCTCGCCACGCGCCACGATGATCGTGGTGGCACCGGCTTCTGCCACGCGTTGCGCCGTCGACAAGCCGATGCCGGACGAGCCGCCGGTGATCACCACCACCTTGTTGCGCACCTTGCCCTTCAGCGAGCGGTCGATGAACAGGTCCGGATCGAGGTGGCGCTCCCAGTAATCCCACAGGCGCCAGGCGTAGTCGTCCAGGCGCGGCACGGCGATGCCGCTACCCTTCAGCGCCCGCTCGGTCTCGCGGCTGTCGAAGCGCGTCGGATAGGTGATGAACTTCAACACTTCCTTCGGGATCTTGAAGTCGCGCAGCAGCATGCCGATGAAACGGCGTACCGGCGGCAGGTTGCCGACCGCCGCGCGGATCCCGCTGGGGACGAAGGCGAACATGCGCGCATCCAGGCGCATCGTCATTTCCGGCGCATGGCCGGCGCGGGCGAAGGTGTTCAGCACCTCACCCACGCGCATCGGTTCCGGATCGGTCAGATGGAACGTGTGTCCGTCCAGCTTCGGCTTGTGCGCGATGTGGTCCATCGCATCGGCCACGAAATCCACCGGCACGATATTGATGCGCCCACCCTCGATGCCGAGCACCGGCATCCACGGTGGCAGCAGTTCGCGTAGTTTCTTGATCAGGGTGAAGAAGTAGTACGGGCCGTCGATCTTGTCGATCTCGCCGGTCTTCGAATGGCCCACCACCATGCCCGGACGGTAGATGCGCCATTTGATGCGCTTCTCGTTGCGCACCAGCCCCTCGGATTCGTGCTTGGTGCGCAGGTAGGGATCATCCAGTCCTTCGGCTTCCTCGAACATGTCCTCGCGGAAGATGCCCGGATACAGCCCGGCCGCCGCGATGGAACTGGTGTGGTGGAAGCACCCGGCCTTCAGTGCGGCGGCCAGATCGAGCGCATGCTGGGTGCCGTCGATGTTGGCGGCCTGTTGCGCTTCGCGGGTCGCGGTCAGGTCATAGATGGCCGCCAGATGGAAGAAGTGCTTCACCTTGCCGGTCAGTGCACGCAGCTGGGCAGGCGTCAGGCCGCACTTTGGCTTGGTCATGTCGCCGTGCACCACGGACACGCGCTTCATGTCCCAGCCGGCCTTCTTCGCGATGGCGTCGAACTTCTTCTGCGAGTCCTTGCGGACCAGCACGTGGACCGTCCCGCTGCGCTTGAGGAGATTGCCGACCAGGTAACGGCCAATGAATCCTGTGGCGCCCGTGACGAAATAGCTCATGACGACCCCTATCCTCAAGTTGTATGGGCGAGCCCCTCCGACTGCCCTGCGGCCTAACTTGCCAGAGCCGCCCAGATTCGACAATCCCGTCACGCATTGACCGCTTCCACCACCCGTGGTGTGATGGCCTGGATCACTGGGAGGGATCATCCATGGCAGACCTCAAGAGCGCGTTCGACCAGGCATCCAAGGACATCCAGACGCTGTCCGAGCGCCCGGACAACGACACGTTGCTGCGGCTTTACGGCCTTTACAAACAAGGCGCAGAAGGTGATGTGAAGGGTGACAAGCCGGGTTTCTTCGACTTCGTCGGTACCGCCAAGTACGAAGCCTGGGCCAAGCTCAAGGGCACGGCGCAGGAAGACGCACAGAAGAAGTACGTGGACCTGGTGAAGAAGCTGCTGGCCTGAAGCCCGACGTGGCGCGCGATACCCGCCAGCGCATCCTCGACGCCGCCCTCGCGATGTTCAACACGCAGGGCGAGCCGCATGTCACCACCAACCACATCGCCGACGAGCTGGAGATCAGCCCGGGCAACCTGTACTACCACTTCCGCAACAAGGACGACATCATCGAGCAGCTCTTCGCGCGGTACGAAGAGCGGATGGATGCTGCGCTGACGCCCCCCACCGACCGGCTGCCGGGGCTGGAGGACATCTGGCTGCAGTTGCACCTGGTGTTCGAGTGCATCTGGGACTACCGCTTCCTGTATCGGGACCTGGTGGAAATCCTGAGCCGCAACCGGCGGCTGCGCATGCGCTTCGCCCGCATCCTCAAGCGCGCCGATGACAGCGCGCATGCGGTGATGCGCGGCATGGGCCAAGCCGGCGTGATGCGGGCGTCGGCCGCAGAATTGGCCGCCACCGCCACCAACGTGCTGGTCATCTCCACTTTCTGGCTGAACTACGCGTCGACGCGTGGCGAGAAGGACGAACAGGCCGCCATCCGCCAAGGCATCGTGCAGGTGATGATGCTGGTGGCACCGTTCCTGCGCGACGCGGAACGCGTGCACCTGAACACGCTGACGCAGGCCTATACCAACTAGCGTGCTTGCCCGTGGGAGGGGCTTCAGCTCCGACGCTGTGCAGTCAGATCAACGAGGATCATGGGAAAGGCATCGGGGCTGAGCCCCTCCAACATTACTTCGGCGAAGCCGGGAATCAGGCCGCCGCCAGCGCATCGCCCAGCCGCGCCGACGCCGCACGCAGTTCCGGCAGCAGGCCACGATCATCCAGCATCTCGAACTCCGGCCCCACCAGGGCCAGCAGCGCGAGCAGCGCCTCGACGGATTCGGCGCCCAGCTCCAGCACGCAGTGGTGTGCATCGCCGGCTTCCAGGATCCCGCACCAGGTGGGCACCCGTGTCGCCTGCTCTTCCACCGACCCCGGCAGCCGCAGCCTCACCTGGAAGCGGGTGAACGGCTGGGTGATCGATTTCGCGACGTAGTCCGCCACGTCGCCGGGAAAGTCGCGCGGCGGGAACTGGGTGCCGGTATCGTGCAGCGCCTGCACACGGTCCACGCGGAACGTCCGCCAGTCCTCGCGTTTCAGGTCCCAAGCCACCAGGTACCAGCGGCTGCCGGTATGCACCAGACGCAGCGGTTCGATCAGCCGCTCGCTGGCTCGCTGCGTGCGGTCGCGGTACTGCATGCGCAGGCGGAAGCCGTCGCGGCAGGCACCGGCGATGCGCAGCAGCGCGTCCACATCGGACGTGGGCGCACCGCCGGCGAGCGACAGCGTGACCGAATACAGGGCACTGGCGCGCTTGCGCAACCGCGCCGGCAACCACTGGTCCAGCTTGGACAGCAGCCGCAGCGCGGTGTCCTCCATCCGGCCCACGCTGGCCGCCGCCGTGCGCAGTGCCACCGCCACGGCCACGGCCTCGTCATCCTCCAGCAGCACCGGCGGCATGGTCGCGCCGGAGCCCAGCCGGTAGCCGCCGCCCAGGCCTGGCGACGCATCAATGGGATACCCGAGCTCGCGCAGGCGCTCCACGTCGCGGCGCAGCGTGCGGCGGTCGATTTCCAGCCGCTGGCTCAGTTCCGCGCCCGTCCAGTGACGGCGCGACTGGAGCAGCGACAGCAGGCGGAGCAGGCGGTTGGATGTGCTGAGCATGGGCGCAGTATGCCGCCCATTGAGGACTGATTCTGTCCTCGATGTCCGCCACACTGGAAGCTCGTCTCCCGCCGGAAGGAAACCCCATGACCGTGCAGACCTATCAGGGCAGCTGCCATTGCGGCGCCGTGCGTTACGAAGTCGACCTCGACCTGGCCGCCGGCAGTGGCCGTTGCAACTGTTCGATCTGTACCAAGACGCGCTACTGGGGCACGGTGGTCCGGCCGGACGCTTTCCGCCTGCGGCAGGGCGAAGAGGCGCTGACCCGCTACCCCTTCGGCAGCGGCGCGGCCGAGCACCTGTTCTGCCGGCACTGCGGCGTGAAGTCGTTCGGCCGGGGCGAGCTGGAAGTCCTCGGCGGCCGCTACTACTCGGTGAACCTGGCCTGCCTGGACGACATGGAGCCGGCCGCGCTGGCGCAGGTCCCGATCCGCTACGCCAACGGCCGCGACAACGACTGGTTCTCCGAACCCGCCGTCACCGCGCACCTCTGATCGGGAACGCATGACAGAACGCCCCGGGAACCGGGGCGTTCGGGACGCGTTGCTTCCGTGGGCCGTCAGGCCCGGTTGCGGCGCGCCGGCCGTTTGGCCACCGGCTTGCGGACGGGGGTGGCGCGGGCGCGCTTGGCGACCGGCTTCTTGCGGGCGCGGGGCGCGGCCTTCCGGGCGGGCTGCTTCAGGCCCAGTTTGGTCAGCACTGGTTCCAGGCGGGTTTCCACCTCGGCACTGAACCGGCCCACGCGGGCCTCGCCCTGTTCACGGACTTCGGCCAGGCGGTCAAGTACGTCGCGCTGCGCCTGGCCGGCGAAGCTCCCGGCCTGTTCGCGCGCCGCCTGCAACCGGCCAGCGGCATCGGTCGCGGCCGCGACGGCTTCACGGCGCGCGACGGCGATCAGGCCCAGTCCGGCAAGCCAGACGTGGCGCAGGGTGGGTTCGGGGGTCTTGCGGGTGGTCTTCCTGGCGGCCATGGGGGCAGTCCACATGCCGACCACGATGGCCGGCTTCCATGACGCGATGCTGTCCTGCCGGCGTCGAGCAATCACACTATTGGCCGCTCGCGCGACGGAATGCGTAGGGGTTGCCTGACGACCGCGTTCGCGGCGATGCTCCCCGCATCCTGGGAGGGACGACCAATGGCAGGAAAGTCTTCGAAGTGGGCTGCGTTTCCGCATGACGCCAAGGGCTACGCCTATACGGGCGATGCATTGAAGAAGGCGTGGCCGGCGCTGCATGCCGGCGACCAGGAGCCCTACCCCGACGAAAAGCGCGCCAAGGCGTTGATCGCTGCCGCAGGCAAGGCAGCCAAAGGCATCGAACCCGCCGACCTCGCGCAGCGCCTGCAGGATGCGTGGCGCGCGTTCCACCGCGGCGACTTCCAGGCCGCGTATGAGGCCGGTGAAGTCCTGGGCCCGCTGGGCGCTTCGGTCGCGGTCAAGGCGCTGGGCATCCATGCCACCTATCTGGTGGAAGACGAATCCGAGCAGCTCAAGCGCTTCGAACAGGCCGCGAAACTGGCCGAAGCCGCCATCAAGGCACTGCCCGAGGAAGCCAACAGTCATTACCGGCACGCCTTCGCGCTCGGCCGCTACAGCCAGGGCCTGAGCATCGCCAAGGCGCTCAAGCAGGGCATCGCGGGCAAGGTCCGCACCGCACTGGACGCCACGCTGAAACTGGATCCCAAGCATGCCGAAGCGCATACCGCGCTGGCGCTATACCACGCCGAGATCATCGACAAGATCGGCGCGATGATCGGCGGCCTGACCTACGGCGCCAAGGCGAGTGAAGCCGAGTCGCATATCAGGACCGCGCTCAAGCTGACACCGGACTCGCCCATCGCGCACGTGGAATACGCGAACGTGTTGCTGCTGCTTCACGGCGACAAGAAGGAAGACGCGGCGGCGGCATCCTTCGAGAAAGCCGGCAAGCTCAAGCCGCGCGACGCCATGGAAGCGCTGGATGCTGCCCACGCGAATGCGCAGATCGAGTAAGACGGTTTCCTTCGTGCTGGCCGCGCTGTGGCTGGCTGGCGTACCTGTCGTGTCGGCACAGTCGGTTACCGACGTGCCACCCGCGCCCGCGCCCGTTGCGGCCGGCGCACCGTCCGATACCTTGCTCGATGCCCTCACCTGCCGCACGGCCAACGGCGATCTCGCCACCCTGTTGCAACGGCTCCGCCGCGAGCGTCCGACGGAATTCACCCAGACCGAGCGTCAGTTCAGCGCGCCGATGATGGATCTTTACCGCCTGGCCGAACCCGTGCAGGCGTGGGGGCATCACAGTGATGCCGTCGTCATCACCGACAACCGCGTCCTGCTGCTGGTGGATGACTCCATCGAGCAGGCGGCGGTGCAGCTGGAACGCGCGCTGGAAGACAGCCGCGATGCCCCCCTGTCCGGCGCCCTCGATGATTTCCATGCCCTGGTGATCTATCCCGGCGAACACCCTGGCCTCAGGCAACGCACATTGATCGGCTGCGAATACCGCATGCCCGGCGTGTTGCTGCTGGCCGATCCCGCTGACGCGTGGCGCACGCCGCAGCCCTGAGGCCGGCGCCTCCACACCGCGCAGCGGCGTACCCCGATCACACCGCCCCCTGCCGTGCCGCCGCTTAGCGGCATCGCGCACCCGTTCTTTAGGCCACTTCGCGCACCCCGGAAACCGCCGGTTTTCCCGCGCGATTACGTGGCCTAACACATTTTTTCGCACCTGCCCTAAAGGTTTTTTCGGCAGCGCCGTTATTCATTTCGCAACACGAAGACGACTAGCCACCACAAAACAAACCGGCAGCGTCTTTTCCCTTCAACGCCGTGAATCCAAATAAGAGGAGACGAACATGGCACAGGTAATCAACACGAACACGATGTCGCTCAACGCTCAGCGCAACCTGAGCACCAGCGGCGCTTCATTGGCCACCACCATCCAGCGCCTGTCGTCGGGCCTGCGCATCAACAGTGCGAAGGACGACGCCGCCGGTCTGGCCATCTCCGAACGCTTCAGCACCCAGATCCGCGGCCTCGACGTCGCCGTGCGCAATGCCAACGACGGCATCTCGCTGGCCCAGGTCGCCGAGGGTTCGCTGACCGAAATCGGCAACAACCTGCAGCGCATCCGCGAACTGGCCGTGCAGTCGGCCAACGCCAGCAACTCCAGCTCTGACCGCGCGGCGCTGAATGCCGAAGTCAAGCAGCTGACCTCCGAAATCGACCGCGTCGCCAAGCAGGCCGACTTCAACGGCACCAAGCTGCTGGACGGCTCGTTCACCAGCCAGCTGTTCCAGGTCGGCGCCAATGCCGGCCAGGCGATCGCCATCGACAAGGTGGTCGACGCCCGCGCCCTGACCCTGGGCGGCTCGCAGTTCGACAGCGGCACGCTGGCCATCACGGCTGCGGCTTCCGCCACGGCGGACATCACCATCACCGGTCTGACCCTCACCGACAGCGCCGGCAATGCCGTCGCCTTCGATGACCTGACCGTCAAGAGCGCCGGTTCGGTCGCGGCCACCAACGAAGCCGCCGCCAAGGCGCTGGCCGCCCATATCAACGGCAAGCTCGGCGAAACCGGCATCTACGCCAACGTCGATGCCGCCGGCACCGGCCTGGAGCTGACCTCGGTCAAGACCAGCGTGGACGCCAACGGCGACTTCGCGGCCTTCGGCGTCGCCATCACAGGCGGCACGTACACCGCGACGGCCGTCGCCACCAGCGAAGTGCCGAAGTTCGTGTCCGACCTGGACATCTCGGATTTCGCCGGCGCCCAGCAGGCCCTGGAAATCGTCGACAAGGCGCTGACGGCCGTGAACGGCTCGCGCGCCGACCTCGGCGCGATCCAGAACCGCTTCACCTCGGTGGTCGCCAACCTGCAGACCAGCTCGGAAAACCTGGCCGCTTCGCGCAGCCGCATCCGCGACACCGACTTCGCCAAGGAAACCGCCGAACTGACCCGTACCCAGATCCTGCAGCAGGCCGGTACGGCCATGCTGGCCCAGGCCAACCAGGTGCCGCAGAACGTAATGAGCTTGTTGCAACGCTGAACCAGGTATCCCCGGCGGCACGGCGGGGATCGTTGGAAAACTTTTCCCCCGTGCAGAAAACGCCTAAGGAGTAGAACTCATGGCACAGGTCATCAACACCAACACCATCTCGCTGAACGCGCAGCGCAATCTGAGCAGCAGCGGGGCTTCACTGGCCACCACCATCCAGCGTCTTTCGTCCGGCCTGCGCATCAACAGCGCCAAGGACGACGCCGCCGGTCTGGCCATCTCCGAACGCTTCAGCACCCAGATCCGTGGCCTGGACGTTGCCGTGCGCAACGCCAACGACGGCATCTCGCTGGCCCAGGTCGCCGAAGGTTCGCTGACCGAAATCGGCAACAACCTGCAGCGCATCCGTGAGCTGTCGGTGCAGTCGGCCAACGCGACCAACTCTTCGTCCGACCGCGCCGCGCTGAATGCCGAAGTCAAGCAGCTGACCTCCGAAATCGACCGCGTTGCCAAGCAGGCCGATTTCAACGGCACCAAGCTGCTGGACGGTTCGTTCACCAGCCAGCTGTTCCAGGTCGGTGCCAATGCGTCGCAGGCCATCGCCATCGACAAGGTCGTCGATGCGCAGGCCGATGCACTGGGCAACGTGAAGTTCGCTGCCGACGTCACCAGCGCGGCCATCGCCGATGCCGCCGCCGACGGCAGCATCGCCGACCTGACCATCAACGGTGTGACCATCGCGGACGTCGAGTACACGAACGGCACGAGCGGTGAGGACATCGCCAAGGGTCTGGCCGCTGCCATCAACGCCAAGCTGGGCGAGACCGGCGTGTACGCCTCGGTCGACGCCGATCAGGTCACCCTGACCTCGGTCAAGGCCGACACCGATCTGGTCGTGGGCGGCACGGTCACCGGTTCGGGCCTGACGGCTGCGACCACGGCGGCATCCGCCGGCACCGCGCAGTTCGCCAAGGACCTGGATATCACCACGTTCGAAGGCGCGCAGAAGGCCCTGGAAATCGTCGACGCTGCCCTGACCTCGGTCAACAGCGCGCGCGCCGACCTGGGTGCGGTGCAGAACCGCTTCACCTCGGTGGTCGCCAACCTGCAGACCAGCTCGGAAAACCTGGCCGCCTCGCGCAGCCGCATCCGCGACACCGACTTCGCCAAGGAAACCGCCGAACTGACCCGCACCCAGATCCTGCAGCAGGCCGGTACGGCCATGCTGGCCCAGGCCAACCAGGTGCCCCAGAACGTGCTCAGCCTGCTCCGCTAACGCGGTGAAGCGCCGGAACGGGTGGTCTCCATCGCCACCCCTTCCGGCCCGGGCTTCTCCCCTTCGTAATCCCGCCTAGAGGAAACTTCCATGGCACAGGTCATCAACACCAACACCATCTCGCTGAACGCGCAGCGCAATCTGAGCAGCAGCGGGGCTTCACTGGCCACCACCATCCAGCGTCTTTCGTCCGGCCTGCGCATCAACAGCGCCAAGGACGACGCCGCCGGTCTGGCCATCTCCGAACGCTTCAGCACCCAGATCCGTGGCCTGGACGTTGCCGTGCGCAATGCCAACGACGGCATCTCGCTGGCCCAGGTCGCCGAAGGTTCGCTGACCGAAATCGGCAACAACCTGCAGCGCATCCGTGAGCTGTCGGTGCAGTCGGCCAACGCGACCAACTCTTCGTCCGACCGCGCTGCGCTGAATGCCGAAGTCAAGCAGCTGACCTCCGAAATCGACCGCGTCGCCAAGCAGGCCGATTTCAACGGCACCAAGCTGCTGGACGGTTCGTTCACCAGCCAGCTGTTCCAGGTCGGTGCCAATGCGTCGCAGGCCATCGCCATCGACAAGGTCGTCGATGCGCAGGCCGATGCACTGGGCGGTGCGATGTTCGCCACCGCGACGTTCACCACGGCCACCCCGGCCGACGGCACCACCGATCTGAAGATCGAAGGCCTGCAGCTGACGAACGCCGACGGCACCGCCGTCACCATCGACACCGTCGAAGTGGCAGCGCAGGGCACGGCCGCGGGTACGCGTGACGCCGCCGCCACCGCGCTGGTCGGCGCGATCAACGCCAAGATCGGCGAGACCGGCGTGCTGGCCGAGCTGGGTGCCAACGGCGCCGTCAACCTGACCTCGGTCAAGGACAGCGTGGATTCGGATGGCGACTTCCTGGGCATCGCCGTGGAAACCGGCACCTGGACCGGCGGTACCGCTCCGGCCGACGTGGCCGCCAGCACCGTCGCGACGACCAAGCAGTACGCCAGCAACCTGGACATCTCGACCTTCAAGGGCGCGCAGCAGGCCCTGGAAATCGTCGACAAGGCGCTGACGGCCGTCAACAGCGCGCGCGCCGACCTGGGTGCGGTGCAGAACCGCTTCACCTCGGTGGTCGCCAACCTGCAGACGAGCTCGGAAAACCTGGCCGCTTCGCGCAGCCGCATCCGCGACACCGACTTCGCCAAGGAAACCGCCGAACTGACCCGCACCCAGATCCTGCAGCAGGCCGGTACGGCCATGCTGGCCCAGGCCAACCAGGTGCCCCAGAACGTGCTGTCCCTGCTGCGCTGATACGCGGCACGCTTCATCCACAGTTCCTCCTAGTTACCTGTCGTCACGGACGGATTCGTCTCCCTCCGTTTGGCAGTACCCCAACCCCCTCCGGCGACGGAGGGGGTATTTTTTTGTGGGTGATCGGTGATTGGTGATTGATGGCGGGATTCTGCGAGTTAGCGCCTCGCCAATCACCAATCACCGCTTTCTGGCACAAACCCTGCATCAGCTCCTGCGCCCGCATTTCTCACCAGTCGCCGGACCCACGGCGGCGGTGGGAGACGGAGAGATGCGGGCTAAAGAACGGCCGCGGCAGGCCGCTACTGAAACTGCACGGGCGGGCCCCATCCGGTACCGGATGCCAGGCCCGCCCGGCCACCCTTTTTCGGAAGGGCACTGACAGGAGACGGCAATGGCAGACTATTCGCTGGGTTATGGCGGCATCGGCACCGGGATGGACATCAACGGCATGGTGTCCCAGCTGGTGGCGGCCGATCGCGCGCCTGCGGAGAACCGCCTGACCCGCATCGAAAGCCAGGCCAAGTTCAAGCTGTCCGCACTGGGCACGGTCAGTTCCGCCTTCAGCAACCTGGACAAGGCCCTGACCGCGCTGAAGGCCGCCACCGCCTTCGATACCCGCACCGTCAAGTCCGCCACCGACACGGTCGTTGGCGCCACGGTGGGCAGCGGGACGCCCAACGGCACGTATGCGGTCGAAGTGGTCGAACTGGCCACCGCCAACAAATGGATCACCAACCAGCCGGTGACCGCCGGCACGACCTTCGGCGCCGGCCAATTGACGCTGACGGTGGGCGGCGAGGCGCTGGCCATCGACATCGACGCGGACAGCTCGCTGCAGGATGTCCGCAGCGCGATCAACGACGCCGCCCGCAGCAAGGGCGTGCAGGCCAGCGTGTTGACGTCCAATGACGGGCTCTACCTGTCCGTGTCGTCCGACAAGACCGGCGCGGCCAACGGCATCTCGCTCGCGTTCACCTCCGGTGGCAGCGACCTGCAGGCGCTGGCCGCCAGCCTGCAGGAACGCGTCCCCGCCGCCGATGCCGAAGTGAAGATCGACGGCCTGACCGTCACCGCCAGCGGCAACAAGATCACCGACGCCGTGCCCGGCCTGACCCTGGACGTGAAGACGAAGGGCACCAGCACCGTCACCGTGTCCACCGACACCGCTGCCGCCAGCAAGCTGATCCAGGATTTCGTGACCGCGTACAACGCGGCCATCGGCGCCATCAACACCTCGACCAAGTACAACGCAGAAAGCGATGAGCCTTCTGCCCTGACCGGCGACGCGCAGATGCGCAGCGCTTCGGGCCAGTTGAGGAATGTGCTCAGCGGCGTGCTGGGCGACCTCGCCTCGCAGGGCCTGGACGCCAAGACGCTGGGCCTGCAGACCAAGGGCTATCCATCTTCCGACGGCACCCTGGTATTCGACAGCAGCAAGTTCACCGCCGCGCTGGTCAGCAACCCGGAGAAGATCCGCAGCGCCTTCACCGGCGACAGCGGCTTCGCGGGCAAGCTGCAGGCGGCCGTGGGCAGCTACATCGGCACCAATGGGGCTTTCACCCAGCGCACCAGCGGCCTGAATGCCCAGATCAAGGACGTCGCCACGCAGCGCCTGGCCCTGGACGCGCGAATGGAAGCCGTCGGCAACCGCTACAAGGCCCAGTTCGTGGCGATGGATTCGATGGTCGCCCAGATGAGCAGCACCAGCAGCTACCTGGCCCAGCAACTCGCCTCGCTCGCCAACCAGACCGGATAACCGCCGATTCGAACCGCCGTCGGGTGACGCGCGGGGATCGCAGGAGAAAATGGAATGTCATCGCATTCGTACGCCGCCCAGTACCGCAACACCGGCCTCAGCAGCGCCGTCATGGACGCCGATCCGCATCGCCTGGTGGCCCTGCTGCTGTCGGGCGCCTGCGAACGCCTGCGACTGGCGGACGCGTGCATGGAACGTGGCGACCTGGCACGCAAGGGCAAGGCGATCGGCGAAGCGTGCGCGATCATCGGGCACCTCAATGGCTCGCTGGATCATGAGGCAGGCGGCGAAATCGCAGGCAGTCTCTCCGCACTGTACGACTACGTGCAGACGCGCCTGATCGATGCCAACCTGCACAACGATGCCGCCGCACTGCGCGAGTCGCTCGATCTGCTTGGCGAGATCGAGTCCGCCTGGAACGCCATCCCCTCCGAGCAGCGCCAGCCCCCGGCCATGGCCGCCGCGCGATGAACGCCACACCGGCCCTCGACGACCTCTTCGCCCAGCTCGACGGCATGCGCCATGCCTTGCACGCGGGCGAACTGGAAGACGTCGAGCGCCTGCTCAACCGTCACGACCATGACGTGCGGGCCTTCCTGCATGCCGACGGTGGCCGCTCGGCCGGTTACGACGCGCTGGCCGTGTTGCTGCGTGCGCAACTGGAACTCCAGAAGTCGATGCAGGATGCGCGCGAACAGGTGCGTATCCGCATGCATGTCAACCAGAGCGCCGACCGCGCCGCGCGCGCCTACCTTTCCGTTGTCGAGGGGTGAGCCATGACCGCTTCGATCATCCTCGTGGAGCACCCTGCCGAGCACGCGCTGTTCGATGGCGCGCTCACCTGCGAGGTGGTGCTGCCCGCGCGCTTTGACGCGGGTTCACGTGTCCTGATGCAGGCCCCGTCGGAGGCCCTGCTGAAAGGGTTGGCGGTCGCCGAGGACGTGCGCGGCGAAGACCCGGACGACCGCAAGGAAGCCACCCCCACGCAGCAGCGCATCGAAGCCAAGCTGGACCTGGTGCTGTCGCTGCTCGGCCGGCTGGCGCGCAGCCAGCACGAAACCCTGCCCGCCACCCCGTTGCGCTGGTCGCACCGTGGCCTGCGCCTGGATGTCGTGTCGCCGCCGGAACTGGCCGTCGGCGCCGCCGGCGTGGTGACCGTGCAGCCCGCCACCTGGTTGAGCGACCACATCGAACTGCCCGCCACGTTGCTGGCACAGGCTGAAGGCTCGCAAGGCATGCAACATCTCTGGCTGCAGTTCGACACCCTGGGCGCCGGCCTTGCCGAGGCCATGGACCGCCACCTGTTCCGCCTGCATCGCCGCCAGATCGCCGAAGCCCGCCAGTCCCAGCACGCAGCTCGTCCGTAGCCACCTTTCGCGCATCCACGCCCACTGCGGCATCCGCGATGTGCACGCATCACACGCCGCGATTGCGGTATTCGCCCTTTTCACGGAAACACGGTCACCACAAGTGTGACTGATGTCGTGGTTTCACTTTCCCATCGCGATTCTGAATTGGCGCACGCGGACAGCGCGGCTATCGTGACATCACCAAGCAACGCGATATCGACTGGTTCTTCCCTGTGCGTGTACTCATCGTCGACGACCACACCCTGGTCCGCGCCGGCATCGGCCGGCTGCTGCAGTCATTGCCCGACGTGGATGTCGTGGCCGAAGCCTGCAACGCGCAACAGGCGCTGGACATGGCGGCAATCCACCGCCCGGACCTGATCCTGCTCGACCTCTCCCTGCCCGACCGCAGCGGGCTCGACCTGCTTCCGCTGCTGCGCGAATCGCTGCCGCAGACCCGCGTGGTGATCATGTCCATGCACAACGATCCCACCCAGGTGCGCGTGGCGCTGGACCGCGGCTGCGCCGGTTTCGTGGTGAAGGAAGCCGCGCCGATGGAACTTGAACTCGCCCTGCGCGCCGCCGCCAGCGGCCAGGTGTTCCTGAGTCCGCAGGTGTCCTCGAAGATGCTGGCGCCGATGCTCAACCCGCAGCGTCCCACCGGCATCGCCGCGCTGTCGCCGCGGCAGCGCGAGATCCTGCGCCAGCTGGGCAGCGGCATGAGCAGCAAGGAAATCGCGGCCCAACTCGGCATCAGCGTGAAGACGGTGGAAACCCACCGTGCACGAATGATGGAATCGCTGGGCTGCCGTCGCGCCAACGATCTGCTGTTGCTGGCCGCACGCCACCAGAACGAACTGGCCTGAGCCTTGCAGGAACGGCGTGGATGACCCCCGCCGGCGACGGATTCCCGTTGCCGCATCGCCCTGACGGGCACTTCCCATCGACGATAACCCGACGCTGTAGGGGAAACCCTGACGGCCAGTGGGGCGCGCCCGCAGCACAACCAGAAACGCCCTGATTTTTTTTCCGTCACCCGACATCCAAAGTGTTCACACGATGTGAAGCCGACCTCGGCACGCCATCGAATCGGGGACAACGGGAATGAAGACGGGACTTTCCACCCAGCTCGGCCAGCAACTCCACCTGACGCCGCAACTGCTGCAGTCGATCCGGCTGCTGCAACTGGACGGCCTGCAGCTGGAGATGGAAGTGCGCCGCGCACTGGACCTCAATCCGCTGCTCGAAGTCGAAGAAGCCCAGGATGCCGAGACGGTCGCCGAGATCGACGTGCTGCCGGCGCAGGACGCCGCCGCCCTCGATGCCGCCGCGTTCGACGAACTGCCCGAATCCAGCCTGTGGGACGTGGCCGGCGCCAACTGGCAGGACGGCGACGACGACCGCATGCAGCGGGTCGAGGCCGGCGAATCCAGCGACCCGCACGTGCGCGTGCTCGACCGCCTGGCGCTGGAACTGGATGGCCGGGCGCTGGACGTGGTCGCCTTCTGGCTTGAGCACACCAACGATGCCGGCTACCTGGAGCAGGCGCCCGACACCCTGGCGCTGTTGGCCTCGGCCCGCTTCGACCTGACCACCGACGCTGCGCTGCTGCTGCGCGAGCGCCTGCTGCGCGGGGAATTCCCCGGCCTGGCCGCCGCCGACGTGCGCGAATGCCTGCAGGTGCAGCTGGACTGCCTGCAGGGCCGCGTGCCCGGCCGCCACGTCGCCCGCCGCATCGTCGCCGAAGGCCTGGCGCTGCTGGCCGCACACGAATACGACGCCCTCGCCCGACTGCTGGACCTGGAACTCGACCAGGTGATGGAAGGCGTGCGCCTGGTGCTGTCGCTGGATGCCCGTCCTGGCGCGTCGCTGGCGCCGGCACCGACCGGCTACATCGTCCCCGACGTGGTCGCCTGGCACGCCGACTGCGCCTGGCGCGTGGCCCTGAACCCGGCGACCACGCCGCGCGTGCGGGTCAATCCGATGCAGGAGCGCGCACTGGACCAGGCCGAAGCCTCCGAAGGCGCCGGCAAGCTGCGCGAGCTGCTGCAGGAAGCGCGTTGGCTGACCCGTGGCCTGTCGATCCGTTACGACACCCTGCTGCGGACGGCACGCGCCATCGTCGAGCGCCAGGCCGGTTTCCTGGCCCAGGGCGATGAAGCGATGGCCCCGCTGACGCTGAAGGAAATCGCCGATGCCATCGGCATGCACGAATCCACCGTCTCGCGCATCACCACCGGCAAGTACATGCAGACGCCGCGCGGCACGTTCGAGCTCAAGCACTTCTTCGCGGTGCGCTTGGAAGGCGCCAACGTGTCCGGCCCGGCCGTGCGCGCCATGGTGCGCCGCCTGATCGATTCCGAACCGGCCGGCAAGCCGCTGGCTGACGAAGCCATCGCCGGCCTGCTGGCCCGCCAGGGCATCCACATTGCCCGCAGAACTGTGGCGAAGTACCGGGAACAGCTCGATATCGCTCCCGCCCGGGAACGCCGACGCGCTACCGTACCGGTCTTGGCCAAGGCCGGATAAGAACGGAGCACGACCGCAATGAGCAAGATCACCGTATTGCTGGTGGACGATCACGAAGGTTTCATCAACGCCGCCCTGCGCCACCTGCGCAAGGTGGAGTGGCTGGACATCGTGGGCCGCGCCAGCAACGGCCTGGAAGCCATCGAACGCTCGGAGACCCTGCGTCCGGACGTGGTGCTGATGGACCTGGCCATGCCGGAGATGGGGGGCCTGCAGGCTACCCGCCTCATCAAGACGCAGGACGCACCGCCCTTCATCGTGATCGCCAGCCATTTCGACGACGCCGAGCACCGCGAACATGCGATGCGCGCCGGTGCCGACGAATTCGTCAGCAAGCTTTCCTACATCCAGGAAGTCTTGCCCATCCTCGAAAGGTTCAAAGACAGCCGCCATGAGTGAATCCCGCATCCTCGTCATCGACGCCGACGCCACGCGTGCCGAACGCCTGGCCGGCCTGCTCGAATTCATGGACCTGACACCCCGCTGGGTCGCCAGCGCCGGTGACGTGGATGTGCGCCGCCAGCGCCCGCACGACTGGCTGGCGATCGTCGTCGGCACCCTCGACGATGGCAAGGCCGCCGACGCCTTCTTCGCCTGGCTTGGCAAGGCGCAACTGCCGCCGCCGGTGCTGCTGATGGAAGGCGACACCGCCGCCTTCGCCGCCACGCACGGCCTGCACCACGCCGGTGTATGGACGCTGGAAAGCCCCATCCGCCACGCGCAGCTGGAAGCCTGCCTGCGCCGCGCCAGCCTGAAGCGGCTGGATACCGAACACCAGGCGCAGCAGGTCACCACCAGCGGCCCGACCGGCAACAGCCCGGCCGTCCTCCGCCTGCGCCGCATGATCGAACAGGTCGCCAACTTCGACACCACCGTGCTGGTGCTGGGCGAATCCGGTACCGGCAAGGAAGTGGTGGCACGCGCCATCCACGACCAGTCGCCGCGCCGCGACGGGCCGTTCGTCGCCATCAACTGCGGCGCCATTCCGCCGGACCTGCTGGAAAGCGAACTGTTCGGCCACGAGAAGGGTGCCTTCACCGGCGCGCTCAGCGCCCGCAAGGGCCGGTTCGAGATGGCCGAGGGCGGCACGCTGCTGCTGGACGAGATCGGCGACATGAGCCTGCCCATGCAGGTCAAGCTGCTCCGCGTGCTGCAGGAGCGCAGCTTCGAGCGCGTGGGTGGCAACCAGACCATCCGCTGCAACGTGCGCGTGATCGCCGCGACCCATCGCAACCTGGAAGCGCGCATCGCCGACGGCCACTTCCGCGAAGACCTGTTCTACCGTCTCAATGTGTTCCCCATCGAGATGCCGGCGCTGCGCGAGCGCGCCGACGACCTGCCCGACCTGGTCACCACCATCGCCGCGCAGCTGGCACGCACCGGCCGCGGGGAAGTGCGCTTCGCCAACGAGACGCTGCAGGCGCTGCGCCTGTATGCGTGGCCGGGCAACGTACGCGAGCTGACCAACCTGGTCGAACGGCTGGCGGTACTGCATCCGGGCGGACTGGTGCGCGTGGCCGACCTGCCCAAGCGCTACCAGCCGGAAGGCGTGGAGGCGCTGGTCGCCCAGACGCCGGCCCCTGCACCGGTGGCCGCTGCACCGGCCCCGCTGCCGACCGCCGTCGTGGCCGCTGCCGTGTCGCCGGCCGACCGCCTGCCCGAATCCGGCATCGACCTGCGCGAACACATCGCGCAGATCGAGCTGAACCTGATCCGCGATGCACTGGACCGCGCCGGTGGCGTGGTCGCGCACGCCGCGCAACTGCTGGGCCTGCGCCGCACCACGCTGGTGGAGAAGCTGCGCAAGTACGGCATCGAGCGCGAAGAGGTCGCCCTGGCGACGGAAAACTGACTGGCGACGGACGGCGTTTTCGGCACGGGTCTTGCAACTGATCTGACAAGACACCCCGACGACCGAAGCACCCGCCCATGTCCGACGTCTCCTCCATCCTCTCGCAGATCCGCAGTTACCAGCACCAGGTCGGTACGCGTGCCCTCGAGCCGATGCCGAACCCGGGTGCGTTCACCCCGAACCGGGTGGGGCTCGAGCAGCCGGGCGTCAAGGCGCCGAGTTTCGGCGACACGCTGCAGAACGCGCTGCAAGGCGTGAACGAAGCACAGAAGACGTCCGGCGCGCTCGCGCAGGCCTTCGAACTGGGCGACCCGCGCGCGGACCTGGCACGGGTGATGGTGGCCGCGCAGCAGTCGCAGGTGGCCTTCCGCGCCACGGTGGAAGTCCGCAACCGCCTGGTGCAGGCGTACCAGGACGTCATGAACATGCCTTTGTAGGTCCCGCCTTTGTAGGTCCCGCCGTTGTAAAACCCGCCGCCGCAATGCCCGACCGCTGACCGCCCCACTCCACCGAGCCGACCGCGCAGGAACCGCACCACCATGGCCCTGACCCTTTCCAAGGAAGCCCTGAAGGAATCGCTGACCGCCGACAAGGCAGGCGCGGCGCTGACCAGGATCCAGGACGCGCGCGTGTTCAAGCAGATGGGCACGCTGCTGCTGATCGCCGGTGCGGTCGCCGTGGGAATGATGGTGTTCTTCTGGTCGCAGAAACCCGCCTACACACCGCTGTATACCGGCCTGGACGCGAAGGCCACCGCCGAAGCCACCGACATGCTGCGCGCGGCGCAGATCCCGTTCCAGCTGGACCAGGGCACCGGTGCCATCTCCGTGCCGGAAGAAAACCTGCACGACGCCCGCCTGAAGCTGGCCGGCGCCGGCCTGGCCGAAAGCGGACGCCTGGGCTTCGAGATGATGGAGCGCGATCCGGGCTTCGGTGTCAGCCAGTTCGTCGAGAACGCACGCTACCAGCACGCGCTGGAAACCGAACTCGTCCGCACCATCACCACCCTGCGCCCCGTGCGCGACGCTCGCGTGCATCTCGCCATTCCCAAGCCCAGCGCCTTCACCCGCCAGCGCGAAGTGGCCAGCGCGTCGGTGGTGCTGGACCTGCGCTCGGGCGCCCTGCTGGAACGCAACCAGGTGGATGCCATCGTGCACCTGGTGTCGTCGTCCATCCCCGACCTCGCCCCCGAACGCGTCACCGTGGTCGACCAGAGCGGCCGCATGCTCACCATCAGCGACCCGAACAGCGAAGCCGCGCTCAACGCCGCCCAGTTCGAACGCGTGCGCAAACTGGAGACCTCGTTCAACGACCGCATCCGCGAACTGCTGGAGCCGCTCACCGGCCCAGGCCGCGTGAATGCCGAAGTCGCGGTGGACATGGACTTCTCGGTCACCGAGGAGGCGCGCGAAACCTTCGCCAATGATCCGGCCAAGATCCGCAGCGAGCAGGTCAGCCAGAACAGCGTCGCCGGCACCGGCCCGGAGGGCGTGCCCGGCGCCACCAGCAACACGCCGCCCGGCCCCAACGCGGCCGCCGCGCCCAATCCCGCCGCGCCGGTCGAGACCAGCAGCAGCGCCACCCGCAATTTCGAAATGGACCGCACGCTGCAGCACACGCGCCAGCCGGCCGGCCGCGTGCGCCGCGTCACCGCCGCCGTGCTGGTCGACCACGTGCCGCGTACCGGCGAGAACGGCAAGGTGGTGATGACCGCGCTGGACGCCGCCACGCTGACCCGCATCGAAGCGCTCGTGAAGGAAGCCGTGGGCTTCGACGCGGCGCGCGGCGATTCGGTGTCGGTGATGAACGCACCGTTCGTG
Source organism: Pseudoxanthomonas sp. PXM03 (assembly GCF_014852005.1). GTDB lineage: Bacteria > Pseudomonadota > Gammaproteobacteria > Xanthomonadales > Xanthomonadaceae > Pseudoxanthomonas_A. The sequence continues at coordinate 247,534 of NZ_JACVAU010000003.1, forward strand.
CGCGAAACCGAGGCACCGCAGGACGTGCCGTTCTGGGAAAGCCCGTGGCTGCACAACCCCATGCTGCGCGACATCGCCCGCTACGGCCTGGGCGCGCTGGTGGTGATCGCGCTGCTGTTCGGCGTGCTGCGTCCGGCCATGCGCCAGATCATCCACCCCGCCGCCCGGCGGAAGGTGGAGGACGAGGACGACGGCATCGACGTCACCGTGATGGACGATGACGACATGCAGGCCGGCGCTGTGGCCACGCTGTCGCACGACGCGCTGCCCCCGATGCGCGCCCTGCCCTCCGACGCCTACGAAGACCGCCTGCGCCAGGCGCGCGAGGCGGTGAAGACCGATTCCAAGCAGGTGGCGCAGGTAGTGAAGGACTGGGTGGCCAGCGATGAATAACGTACAGGAACCGGCACTCAACGGCGTGCAGCGCGCAGCCGTGCTGCTGCTCTCCCTCGGCGAGGAAGATGCCGCCGAAGTGCTCAAGCACATGAACGCCAAGGAGGTGCAGAAGCTCGGCATCGCCATGGCCACCATCTCCGGCGTCAGCCGCGAGCAGGTGATGCAGGTCATGGCCACGTTCGGCGAATCGCTGGACAAGCAGACCTCGCTGGGCATGGGCGCCGACGACTACGTGCGCAAGGTACTGGTGCAGGCACTGGGCGAAGACAAGGCCGGCAGCCTGATCGACCGCATCCTGCTGGGCCGCAACACCACCGGCCTGGACACGCTGAAGTGGATGGACCCGCGCGCGATCTCGGACCTGGTGCGCAACGAACACCCGCAGATCATCGCCATCGTGCTGGCCCACCTGGACAGCGACCAGGCCGCCGACACGCTCAAGCTGCTGCCCGAGCGCACCCGCACCGACGTGCTCCTGCGCATCGCCACGCTGGACGGCATCCCGCCGAATGCACTGAACGAGCTCAACGAGATCATGGAGCGCCAGTTCGCCGGCAACCAGAACCTCAAGGCCTCCAGCATCGGCGGCGTCAAGGTCGCGGCGAACATCCTCAATTTCATGGACTCCGGCCAGGACCAGCTCATCCTAGGCAACATCACCCAGGTCGACGCCGACCTGGGCGCACGCATCCAGGATCTGATGTTCGTGTTCGACAACCTGGCCGACCTGGGCGACCGCGAACTGCAGGCGCTGCTGCGCGAAGTGCCGAACGATCGCCTCGGCCTGGCGCTGCGCGGCGCCGACGCCAAGGTGAAAGAAAAGATCACCCGCAACATGTCCCAGCGCGCCGCGCAGATCCTGGTCGAAGACATGGAAGCACGGGGCCCGGTGCGCCTGTCCGATGTGGAAGGCGCGCAGAAGGAAATCCTCGCCATCGTGCGCCGCCTGGCTGACCAGGGCGTGATCTCGCTGATGGCCGGTGCCGAGGAAATGGTATGAGCACGCCGTCGCCGCTGCGCTGGATGCCCGCGCCGCTCGATGTCGTCGTCGCGGCGCCCGCCCCCGAGCAGGAAGCCCCGCCGCTGGTACCGCCGACGATCGAAGAGATCCAGGCCATCCAGGATGCCGCGTACCGCGAAGGGCTCGAACGCGGATTGGCCGAAGGCCATGCCGAAGGCTTCGCGACCGGCCAGACCGAAGTCCGCCGGCTGGCCGCACAGATGGAAGGCATCCTCGACAACTTCTCGCGCCCGCTGGACCGGCTCGAGAACGAAGTCGTCGCTGCACTGTCCGAACTTTCCGTCCGCATTGCCGGTGCCCTGGTGGGCCGCGCCTACCAGACCGACCCGATCCTGCTGCAGGAGTTGGCCACCAGCGCACTGGATGCCGTCGGCGGCGCGCAGCGCGAAGTGGAACTGCGGCTGCATCCCGACGACATCGCGGCCCTGACCCCGGTGCTGGCGATGGCTCCGGGTACGCGACTGACGGCGGACACCTCGCTCAGCCGCGGCGACCTGCGCGTGCATGCCGAAAGCGTACGCATCGACGGGACGCTGGAGGCCCGCCTGCGCGGCGCGCTGGAAACCGTGCTCAACCGGAGCACGCGCGCATGAGCGCCCAACCGCTGGAATGGCTGACCGCCCGCGACCTGCGCCTGTCCGCGCGCCTGTCGCAGATCAATCCCGAGCTCGGTGGCCGCGGCCTGATCCGCGAAGGCATCCTGCGCCGTGCCGTCGGCCTCACCCTGGAGGCCATCGGCTGCGAAGCGCCGATGGGCGCCACCTGCAAGGTGGAAGTGGTCGACGGCGGCTGGGTGGATGCCGAAGTCGTCGGCTTCTCGGGCGAACGCACCTACCTGATGCCCAGCGCCGAACTGCACGGCCTGCTGCCGAACGCGCGCGTGGTGCCCTCGCGGCGGCGCGGCGGCGTCGAGGTGGGCGAAGGGCTGCTGGGGCGCGTGATCGACAGCGATGGCGTGCCGCTGGACGGCCGTGGCCCGATCCGGGCCGAAGGCAGCGTCAGCCTCGCGGGCATGGCGATCAACCCGCTGTCGCGCGAACCGATCACCCAACCCCTTGATGTCGGCGTGCGCGCGATCAACGCGCTGCTACCCATCGGCCGTGGTCAGCGCGTGGGCCTGTTCGCCGGTTCCGGCGTGGGCAAATCCACGCTGCTGGGGATGATGACCCGCTATACCGCCGCCGACGTGATCGTCGTCGGCCTGATCGGCGAACGTGGCCGCGAAGTGCGCGACTTCGTCGAAAGCACGCTCGGCCCGGTGGGCCTGGCACGTGCGGTGGTGGTGGCCAGTCCCGCCGACCGGCCGCCGCTGGCCCGCCTGCAGGGTGCGTATCGCGCCACCGCCATCGCCGAATGGTTCCGCGACCAGGGCCTCAACGTATTGCTGCTGATGGACTCGCTGACCCGCTTCGCGCAGGCCCAGCGCGAGATCGGCCTGTCGGTCGGCGAGCCCCCCACCACGCGCGGTTATCCGCCGTCGGTGTTCGCGCGCCTGCCCGCCCTGGTGGAACGTGCCGGCAATGGTGCGAAGGGGCGTGGTTCCATCACCGCGTTCTATACCGTGCTGACCGAAGGCGACGATCCGCAGGATCCGATCGCCGATGCCGCGCGCGCCATCCTCGACGGCCACATCCTGCTGTCGCGCCGCGTGGCCGACAGCGGCCTGTATCCGGCCATCGATGTGGAATCCTCGGTCAGCCGCGTGGTCACCGAGATCGCCGACGAAACCTGGCGCGACCGCATCCGCAAGCTCAAGCGCCTGCTGTCGGCCTACACCAGCAACCGCGACCTGATCGCCATCGGCGCCTACCAGCGCGGCAACGATCCCACCGTGGATGAAGCGCTGGAACGCTGGCCCGAGATCGTCGAATTCCTGGGCCAGGACGTGGCGCACGCCGCCGACCTGCCCAGCAGCCGTGCCGCCCTCGAATCGCTGGTCCAACGCAACGTCGCTGCCGGTGCCCCCGCGCCCCGCAGCCCGCAGTAACGCCAAGGAATCCCCGCCATGATGCAGTCCCGCCGAATCGACCCCCTGCTGCGCCGCGCGCAGGAACACGAGGATTCCGTTGCCCGCGACCTGGCCGAACGCCAGAACACGCTGGCGCAGCACGAGTCGCGCCTGGAGGAACTGCGGCAGTACGCCGAGGACTACGCCAACAGCCAGATGGCCGCCACCAGTCCTGCACAGCTGGCCAATCGCCGTGCCTTCCTGGAACGCATCGACCAGGCGCTGGCGCAGCAGTTGCAGAACGTCGACCGCAGCCGCAGTAGCGTGGACATCGAGCGCGACCGCCTGCTGCTGGCCAGCCGCGACAAGCAGGTGCTCGAACAGCTCGCCGCCAGCTACCGCGCCCAGGAGCGACAGGTGGTGGAACGGCGCGACCAGCGCGAGATGGATGACCTGGGCGCGCGCCGTGCGCGACTGGCCGCCACCGCACAGGAAAGCGAGGAATCCTGATGCCATCCCCGATGGCGTCGCTGCCTCCCGCGGGCAAGACCGTGTTCCCCGCCGCCGCAGGCGGTGTCGCACAGGCACGGGAAAGCACACCGGACCCATCGAAGCCCAGCTTCGACGAGATGGTGCGTCACCCGGCGACGCGTGACGAAGCCCCGGCCCGAAAGTCCGCGCCCCGGCGCGACGAGGGGCAGGAGACCACCGCCCTGCAACAACCGCACGCCGCCAACCGCCACCCCGACGACATGGCGCGCACGACGGACGATCAGGACATCAAGGAGGCTGGCGTTGCGACGCTGGTGCTGCCGGAGGTTCCGCTACCGGCGGCTGCCATTCCGCTGACTGATCCCGGCATCACCGTGCCGACCGATCCCCTGGGCAATCCGCTGTTGGGCAATCCACTGCTCGGCGACGTGATGCCTGCAGAAGCCGTCCCCTCCCCCGACGCCGTGTTGGCCGGCGGTCGCGCCACGACGCCGGCTTCTCCGGCGGGCGCCTTGGCTACCCCGGTCGCCGCGGACACCGGCAACGCGGTTCCGCCCGACCTCCAGAACGCCGCCACCCCCACAACCGACGCGCCCGCGACGGCGTCGCCGACGGCCACCGCCGCGACGGGCAATGTGGCCAGGGCGCCGCTGCAGAACCTGCTCTCCTTCACCGCCCACCTGGCCACCGGCCAGGTCGCCGCCGCGATACCGGACGTGATCAACCTCGGCCGCGACATCATCGACGCCCTGCGCAGCGACGACGCGGAGACCACCACGTCGCCCACCGGCACGCTCCTCGCCGGCGTCGGCGCGTCGAACGCCCCGCTCGGCCTCTCGCGCACGGAGACCGTCAATGCGATGGAAGCACCGAGCGCCGACCTGCATGGTGGCCATTTCGACGAGGATGTCGCCGATGCGGTGCGCTGGATGGCCGACCAGAAGATCGGCCACGCGCACATCAAGGTGACCCCGAACGACCTTGGCACCGTGGAGATCCGCCTGCGACTGGACGGCGACCGCGTGCATGCCGACTTCACCAGCGCCCAGGCGGACGTCAGGCAGGCGCTGGAAAACAGCCTGCCCAAGCTGCGCGACATGCTGGGCCAGCATGGCTTCCAGCTCGCCCACGCCGATGTCGGCCAGCAGCATGCCCCGCCGTCGCACGGCGGCACGGCGCAACACGGTGAAAGCGCCGCAGACACCAGCGACGCCGCAGCCGAGACACCGCGTACCGTCCGCATGACGGCGCGGGGACTGGTGGACGCGTACGCCTGACGGATCGCTGTTCCTGTAGGAGCGACGTGAGTCGCGACCATGGAAATTCGGCGCCATTGGCGCCGGCCCACGCGGCCATCCTTGCGCGCACATCGTTTCCGGACCGCCGTGACGTGCGGTCGCGACTCACGTCGCTCCTACAGAAGCTACCCCGTCAAAACCCCGTCGGGCTCTCCTGCCCACCACGGCATGCCGCTTGCATCACCTGGGCAGACCCCTCAGGAGATCCACCGCCGTGGCAGCTGCCGACAAGACCGCAAGCAAATCCAAGGCCGACAAGGCCGACAAGCCCAAGGGCGGCAAGTCGCTGCTGACGATCGGGCTGGTGGCGCTGGTCGCGGCCGGTGCCGCCGGCGGTGGCGCGTGGTACTTCGCCAGCCATGCCGGCAAGGAAGTGAAGGCCGACGCACCCAAGGCCAAGAGCCCGGGCGAGGTGCCTGCGCCGGCCCAGTACTTCGCGCTGGAGCCGCCGTTCGTCGTCAATCTCGTCGGCGAAACGGGCGGCGCACGCTACCTCCAGGTCGAAGTGCAGCTGATGACGCGCGATCCCGAAGCGCTCAAGGCCATCGAACTGCATGCCCCCGCCATCCGCGCGCGCCTGCTGATGCTGTTCGCGCAGCAGGACGCTGCCGGCCTGATGAGCCGCGAAGGCAAGGAGCGCCTGCAGAACACCGCACTCAATGAAGTGAAAGCGCTGCTGGTCGCCGAAACCGGCAAGCCCTCCGCCGACGCCCTGTTGTTCACCAGCTTCGTGATGCAGTGACGGAACCGCGACGCCATGATGACCAGTGACCTGCTGTCGCAAGACGAGATCGACGCCCTGCTCAATGGCGTGGATACCGGCGCGATCGAGACCGAGGAACCGCCGGTCGATCCCACCATCGCGCGCACCTACGACTTCGCCAGCCAGGACCGCATCGTGCGCGGCCGGCTGCCGACGCTGGAGATGATCAACGAGCGCTTCGTGCGCACCTGGCGCATCGGCCTGTTCAACCTGCTGCGGCGCTCGGCCGAACTGTCGGTGCGCGGCATCGAGACGATCAAGTTCGGCGATTACCTGCACTCGCTGTACGTGCCCACCAACCTCAACCTGGTCAAGTTCAAGCCGCTGCGCGGCGTGGGCCTGATCGTGTTCGAACCCAAGCTGGTGTTCACCATGGTGGACAACTTCTTCGGCGGCGACGGCCGCTACCCGGCCAAGATCGAGGGGCGCGAGTTCACCGCCACCGAGATGCGGGTGATCCAGCTGCTGCTGAAGCAGACCTTCACCGACCTGATCGACGCTTGGGCGCCGGTGATGCCGGTGGACTTCGAGTACATCACCAGCGAGGTCAATCCGCACTTCGCCAACATCGTCAGCCCGCGCGAATACGTGGTGGTCAGCCGCTTCCACGTGGAGCTCGACGGCGGCGGCGGCGACCTGCACGTGACGCTGCCGTATTCGATGCTGGAACCGATCCGCGAGCTGCTCGATGCGGGCATCCAGTCCGACCGCGTGCACGACGACGACAGCTTCCGCGTCACCCTGCACGAACAGTTGCGTGGCGCCGAAGTCACCGTCTCCAGCGTACTGGCGGAGAAGCGCATCAACCTGCGCCAGCTGACCCGGCTGAAGGTGGGCGACATCCTGCCCATCGACTTGCCCAAGTCGGTGCCGGTGTGCGTCGAGCAGGTGCCGGTGTTCACCGGCGAGTTCGGCATCTCCAACGGCAACAACGCGGTGAAGATCACCGCCAAGCATCCTCCCGGCAGCCACCACAAGCACACGGCGCCGCCCCGCCATGCCCTGACACCCGTCGCCTTCCAGGACGCCACTCCATGATTCCCGAGAACGAAGACACCCTCGCCGCCTTCGGCGACACCCGCCCGGATGCCTCCGTGCAGGACAACGACAACGACAGCGACATGAGCCTGGACGTGATCCTGGACGTGCCGGTCACGCTGTCGCTGGAAGTGGGCCGCACGCGCATGCCGATCCGCAACCTGCTGCAGCTCAACCAGGGCTCGGTGGTGGAACTCGAACGCGGCGCCGGTGAACCGCTGGACGTATTCGTCAACGGCACGCTGATCGCGCACGGCGAAGTCGTGGTGGTTAACGACCGTTTCGGCGTGCGCCTGACCGACGTGGTCAGCCCCAGCGAACGCATCCGCCGCCTGCGCTGAGTCGATGTCCATGCACGCCTTCGCCCTGCTCGCCACCGCCGCGGCACCCGCACAGAAGATCGGCCAGCACGCGCCGTCCACGCCCGGCATCGGCGGCGCGCTGGTCGGCCTGATCCTGGTGCTCGGCCTGATCTTGGGCATGGCCTGGCTGCTCAAGCGCATGCCGGGCGCCGGCCTGGGCATCCGGCCCAGCGACCAGCTCCGCGTGGTCTCGATGCTGTCGGTGGGCACCAAGGAGCGCGTGATGGTGATCGAGGTGGGCAAGCAGCAGCTGCTGATCGGCGTCACCGCCGGCGGCATCACGGCCTTGCACACGCTGCCCGAACCCCTGGTCGTCGCGCCCGCGCCGACGATGCCGAATTTCGCCGAGCTGCTGGCCAAGCGCCTGCGCAGAGAGAGCTGAGATGCGCCGTTTCGTTCTTTCCCTGATCTGCCTGCTGTGGCTGTGCGCGCCAGTCCTGGCGCTGGCGCAGACGGCGCCCGCCGCCGCACCGGCGCAGAACCCCGCGCCTGCGGCGACGCCCGCCGCGCCGACCGCACCGACCCTGCCTGTCCTGCCCAAGGTCAACGTGGGCCAGATCGGCGACAACACCGTCAGCCTGCCGTTGCAGACGCTGCTGCTGATGACGGCGATCACGCTGATTCCGTCGGCGCTGCTGGCGATGACCGCGTTCACCCGCATCATCATCGTGCTCGGCCTGCTACGGCAGGCGCTGGGGACCGGCCAGACGCCGTCCAACCAGGTACTGGTGGGCCTGGCGCTGTTCCTGACCATGCTGGTGATGATGCCGGTAGGCGAAAAGGCCTGGGCGCAGGGCATGGCGCCGTACCTCAACGGCCAGATCGATTTCTCCACTGCGTGGACGATGACCACCGGGCCGCTGCGCGACTTCATGCTGGCGCAGGTGCGCGAAACCGACCTGATGACCTTCGCCGGTCTTGCCGGCCACGGCAGCTATGCCAGCCCGGCGGACGTGCCGTTCCCGATCGTGGTGGCCTCGTTCATCACCAGCGAACTGAAGACCGCGTTCGAGATCGGCTTCCTGATCTTCATTCCCTTCGTGATCATCGACCTGGTGGTCGCCAGCGTGCTGATGTCGATGGGCATGATGATGCTGTCGCCGATGCTGGTGTCCGCACCGTTCAAGATCCTGCTGTTCGTGCTGGTGGACGGCTGGGTACTGATCGTCGGCTCGCTGGCCGCCAGCTTCAACGGCGTCTGAGGAGCACGCGATGAGTCCCGAACTTGCCCTTACCGAACTGCGTGACGGCCTGGAAATCGCCCTGTGGGTCGGTGGCCCGCTGTTGCTCGTGGTGCTGATCGTCGGCGTGGTGGTCGGCGTGATCCAGGCGGCGACACAACTCAATGAGCCCACCATCGCCTTCGTCGCCAAGGCGATCGCGCTGACTGCGGCGCTGTTCGCCACCGGCAGCTATCTGCTCGGCGTGCTGGTCGAATACACGACCAACCTGTTCCAGCGGTTGCCCCACCTGATCGGCTGACGACGCGGACGCGACGCGATGGATCCCGCGACCCAGATGGTCATCGACGGCCAGCAGGCCTTCGGCATGGTCAACGCCATCCTGTGGACGATGCTGCGCACCGGCGCGCTGCTGATGGCGGCACCGTTGATCGGCACGCGCGCCGTATCGGTGCGGGTGCGGGTCATCATCGCCGGTGCACTGGCGATGGCGCTGGCACCGCTGCTTCCGGGCACGCCGGACCGGATCGCCTTCGACGCCAGCACCGTGCTGAACGTGGCGCGCGAGTTGGCCGTCGGCGCGAGCATGGGCTTCATGCTGCGACTGGCGTTCGAAGCCGGGGCGATGGCGGGCGAACTGATCTCGCAGGGTACGGGCCTGGCCTTCGCCCAGATGTCCGATCCGTTGCGCGGGGTGAACTCCGGTGTCGTCGGCCAATGGTTCTACCTGGCCTTCGGCCTGTTGTTCTTCACCGCCAACGGCCATCTGGCGCTGGTTTCGCTGCTCGTGGACAGTTATCGCTCGCTGCCGATCGGCACCGCGTTGCCGGATGTGCAGCAGATGCTCGAAGTCGCGCCGATGCTGTTCAGCCACATCCTGCGTGCGGCGGTCGGGCTGGCGCTGCCGGTGATGGTCGCGATGCTTGCGGTGAACCTGGCCTTCGGCGTGCTGGGCCGCGCCGCGCCTGCCCTCAATCCCATCCAGTTGGGCCTGCCGACGGCGCTGCTGCTGGGGTTGTTCCTGCTGGCGCTGCTGGCAGGCGAGCTGGGGCCGCCGGTACAGCGCATCTTCGATCTCACATTTGATGCAGCGCGGCAAATCAGCGCTTAACGAAACTGCGGTTATCCTCCGACGGGCCACGCGGCGCCTGCCATTCAGGCCCCTGCGTGCGGGTTTCACATGATGTATGCGCCTCCTGTTCCACTAACTGCATGAATTTGTGCAGAATGGGCCAGAGGGAGGCGCCACATACGCCAGCGCACGGAATGGACCCAGGTCCAGGCCGACGCAGGAGAGCTTCCCCCGCGAACCGGAGAATGCCTGTGAGTCCAAGCCCTACCCACAAGCGCCGTACCAGCCAGGAGACCCGGGAAGCCGTGCTCATCGCTGCGCGCAGGCTGTTTTTCACCAAGGGGTTCGACCAGACCACCCTGATGGACCTGGGCGAAGAAACCGGACTCAGTGCCCGCGGCGTGATCCTGCACTTCGAGACGAAGGCGGACATCATCGCCACCCTGCTGATCCGCGACTACACCGCGCGGAAGGCGCCCATGGTGGAACGCCCGCAGGGTTCGACGCATGCCCAGCGCATCCTCGATTTCTATTTCTGGACGGCGCGCGAGGACGCCGCCAACTTCATCGCGTTCCCCGCGCTTTGGAGCGTATCGGCGCGCTGGTCGCCGAGTGTCGAAGCGGAAATGAACACCGCACTGCGCCGCATGCGCGAGCCGGTGCGCCAGGAACTCAGCCGCGGCATGGCCGCCGGTGAATTCCGTGGCGTGGACATCCAGCACGCGGACGAAATGATCTGGCAGAGCTACCAGCACGGCCTGCGTGCCGTCTCGGTCAATGGCGGCACCCCGGCCATGGCCGTGCCGCAGGTATTCAAGACGCTGGAAGCGCTGACGGCCTGAGCCACGGCGCACCTGGGCGCCGTATATCGGAAGCCCGCCAGACATGTCCGGCCACGGGCCATTCCGGGGTGGTTCCAGGTGTCATGCTGCTCGCGCCCGCTCCTGCGCAAGGAACCGCCATGCGCGCCACCTCCTGCGCCCTGCTCGCTTTCTACCTGCTGTGCTGCGTTGGCGCGCTGGGACTGATCCATGTCTCCGAGCATCAACTACTGGGGTTGCAGCCCGACCCCCTCGCGCACGCATTCGCCTGGTTGCTGGCCTTGCCATGGTCACTGTTGACCCTGCTGCCCATCGCGGGCAGCCCCACGGTGGCCTACGCGTTGACCATCGCCGGCATGCTGCTGAATCTGGCGCTGGGCGTAGTGTGGGTGGTGCGCTGGAAAGCCGGGTGATGCCCGCAAGCGCAGGGACAGACGCGACAACGGCCGCGTCGGCGGCCGTTGTCGTGGATGGGATCGGGCAACGCCGGTGCGATTACTTGTCGCGGCCGTTGCCCTTGTTGCCTTGAGCCTTCCCGCTGTTGCCCTTGCCTGGATGGTCGGCGTGGGCAGGCTTGCCGCCTTGGCTCTGCTGCGCCGGCTTCCGGCCGCCTGCACCCTTGCCCTGGCCGGGACCATGCTTGGACCAGTCCACGCTGGTGCGCTGGTCGATGCGGATGGGATAGCCCCAGCGGTCGTAGGTGCCCACCGCCCCATTCTTCAGGGCATGGAAGGCCGGCGAACCGGGCTTGATGCCCATCTGCTTGGCGAGGTTGCCCCAACCCTGGCCCGGATTGCGTTCGTAACGTTGCACGACATCCAGACAGGGAATGCCGAGCGCGCGCGCGATGGCGCAGGCGAAGTACACATCGGCGGGGGCCCACCCGCGACGGTCGAGCAGATCCAGGACCAGCGAGCGCGGCGCGCCGTAGTGCCCGGTCATCTCGGAAACGAACGGGTCCCGGTACCGGCGTCCGTAGTCGTTGATCTCTCCCAGGCGGGTGTCGACCCATACATCACCGGTGCGGATGTTGTAGCCCACGGTCTGCGCATGGACAGGTTCGGCGCCCGCCCAGGCGGAAGCGCATACCGCAAAGATCACGGCCCAGCGTGCGAATGCTCTCATGCCACTTCTCCTGCTTCGGGAGGCCGGAGTGTTGATGCTCCGCACTGAATGGGCAATGACGTACCGAACGCCGTGCCATGCGAATCCGGCACGCGCTGCCGAGCGCTCGCGCACGCCGATGCCAACGCCCAAGCGTGACTCTCATCACGCCCGTCCACGGGCAACCGCATACACTGCGCGGTGGTCCATCTCCGCCGACTTGCCTGCGATCGCGTGAACGTTTGAACGACGAAGAAGCATCCCGCCCCCGGGCGCATCCGGCCCTTGCCATGAAGCCGACCCGCCGCGACTTCCGCCTCGACATCATCGTCCTGCTGGGTTCGATCACGGGCGTCACCATCACCGTCTTCGGCATCTATCGCTGGCTCAGCGGGCAGCACGCCCTCGCCTGGCTCGACTTCGCGATCGTCGCCTGCGTCATGCTGCCTGTGCTGTATGCCTGGCGAACCGGCGAGAGCATCCGGGCCGGCGCAGCGCTGTGCGTGTTGAACTCGGCAGGCACGCTGGCGGCGTGCCTGATGGCGGGACACACCGCACTGACATGGATCTACCTGGTACTGCTGACCAACTTCTTCATCGCCAACCGCTGGCTGGCGGCCTCCGCCAACCTCGTCATCCTGGTCGGCGTGCAGTTGCTGCCCGACTTCTTCCACGACGGATTCCACGCCACGTCCGTGGCGGTCAGCGTGCTGCTGATCACCGGTTTCTCGTACATCTTCGCCAAGCGCACGCAGGGAGACCGGGCGCGGCTGGAGAAGCTGGCCGCGATCGATGCGCTGACCGGCGTCCCCAACCGGCGCAGCATGGAGCGCGCGCTTGCGGATGCGGTGGATACATTCCAGCGGAGCGGACACAACTACGGGCTGGTCGTGCTCGACCTTGACCGTTTCAAGGACGTCAACGACCAGTACGGACATGCTGCCGGCGATGCCGCCATCGCCGACCTCGCCTCGATCCTGCGTTTCGAGATGCGCCGCAACGACCAGGTGTTCCGCTTCGGCGGCGAAGAGTTCGTCGCCCTGCTGGACCTCGACAACAGCCAGGACCTGGAAGCCGCCACGGAGCGCCTGCGCAAGGCCGTGCGCAGCGCCCTGCGCGGTCCCGGCGGGCGTATCACCATCTCGCTCGGCGCAGCGCTGCTGCGCGAGCAGGAAAAGACCTGGCACGACTGGTTTTCGCGCGCCGACGCCGCGCTCTACCGCGCGAAGTCGGCCGGTCGCGACAGCTACGTGATCGCCGACGACCTGTTCTAGGCCTGCGTTGAATCGCGTGGCCGACCGGCGGCTTCGCACGCGTCACTGCCCCGGTTTCCCTGCCGTGGTCCCAGCGAACGCCAGGACCCATCGGCGCTTGAACTGAAAGTCCCTGCATTCGCACGCGATGGAATCCAGCATCGGCCGGGATGACGGTATCGGGATCATCCGGCAAGGCATGGTCGCTGAGCTCATTGCCTGCTCCACCACCACCGGTAAAGCACCGGCAGGACCAGCAACGTCAACAGCGTGGACGAGACGATGCCGCCGATCACCACCGTGGCCAGCGGACGCTGCACCTCCGATCCCGCCCCGACATTGAGCGCCATCGGCAGGAAGCCCAGCGATGCCACCAGTGCGGTCATCAACACCGGACGCAGGCGGCCGAGCGCCCCTTCGACGACGGCGGTATCAAGCGGGGTGCCCTGCTCGCGCAGCTTGCGGATGAAGGCGATCATCACCAGCCCGTTCAACACGGCCACGCCCGACAGCGCGATGAAGCCGACGCCGGCCGAAATGGAGAGCGGCAAGCCGCGCAACGCCAGCGCCACGACGCCCCCGGTCAGTGCCAACGGCACACCGGTGAACACGATGGCGGCGTCCTTCGCCGAGCCGAACGCCCAGAACAGCAGCGCGAAGATGACCACCAGGGTCGTCGGCACCACGAGGCCCAGCCGCCGGCTGGCCGAGATCAATTGCTCGAACGTGCCGCCGTACTCGACCCAGTAGCCGGCCGGCACCTCCACCCCGGCGCCGATCTTCTCCCGCAGCTCCGCCACGAAGCCGCCCAGGTCACGGCCGCGCACGTTCGCGGTCACCACCACGCGGCGCTTGCCGTTCTCGCGGTTGATCTGGTTCGGTCCCAGCGTGGTCTCGATCTTCGCGACCTCGCGCAGGGGCACGGTACGCGGCGTGCCGGAATCCCATGCAGCGGAGCGCGTGGATTCGTCCTCGTTGTCGCTGCGCCCCAGCGGAATGGGCAGGTCGTGCAGCGCGGCCGGATCCTGGCGCAGCGCCTCCGGCAGGCGCACGACGATGTCGAAGCGGCGATCGCCATCGAACAACTGCCCTGCCACTTCGCCCCCCACGGCGGTGGCCACCGTGTGCTGCACGTCGCCGGGGTTCAGTCCGTAGCGGATCAGCGCCTGGCGGTCCGGCGTGATCGTCAGCAGTGGCAGTCCCGTCGCCTGTTCCAGCCGCACGTCGGCCGCGCCATCCACGTTTTTCGTCACGCCCTCGATCCGTTCGCCGAGTTCCACCAGTGCGTCCAGGTCATCGCCATAGACCTTGATGGCGACGTCCGCGCGCACGCCCGAGATCAGCTCGTTCATGCGCATCTGGATGGGCTGGGTGAACTCGTAGTTGTTGCCGGGAATCTGCTGGACGGCGCGTTCGATCTCCGCCACCAGCGTGGCCTTGGGCTTGCGCGGGTCGGGCCATTCGGCGCGCGGCCTGAGCATGATGAACGTATCGGCCACCGAGGGCGGCATCGGATCGGTCGCCACTTCCGCCGTGCCGAGCTTGCCGAACACGCGGTGCACTTCCGGAAACTGCTTGATGCGTGCCTCCAGCGTCGCCTGCATGCGCACCGCCTGGTCCAGGCTGGTGCCGGGAATACGCATGGCGTGCATGGCGATGTCGCCTTCGTCCAGGCTGGGCACGAACTCGGTGCCCAGGCGCGTGACAAGTACGCCGCACACCACGACCAGCAACGCCGCACCCGCGCCGACCAGCATGCGGCGGCGCAGCGCCCATGCGAGCGCCGGCGCGTACGCACGCCGCGCCCATTGCATCAGGCGGGTCTCCTTCTCCTGCACGCGACCACGCATGAACAACGCGACGGCGGCGGGCACGAAGGTCAGCGACAGCACCATCGCGCCGGTCAGCGCCAGCACCACCGTGATCGCCATGGGATGGAACATCTTTCCCTCCACGCCGGTGAGGGCGAAGATCGGCAGATACACGGCGGTGATGATGCCCAGGCCGAACAGGCTGGGACGGATGACCTCCGCCGTTGCCGAGGCGGTGGCATCGAGGCGCTCCTCCTCCGTCAGCAGACGACCCAGCGCGTGCTGCAGGTCGCCGAAGCGGCGCAGACAGTTCTCGATGATGATCACGGCGCCATCCACGATCAGGCCGAAGTCCAGCGCACCCAGGCTCATCAGGTTGCCCGACACGCCGCCGCGCACCATGCCGGTCAGCGTGAACAGCATGGCGAGCGGAATCACCGCGGCGGTGATCAGCGCCGCGCGCACGTTGCCCAGCAGCAGGAACAGCACCACGATCACCAGCACCGCGCCTTCCACCAGGTTCTTCGCCACGGTGCGGATGGTGCGGTCCACCAGCGAGGTGCGGTCGTACATGGGTTCGGCGCGTACGCCCGCGGGCAGGCTGCGGTTGGCCTCGGCCAGCCGTGCGGCCACGGCGCGCGCCACGTCGCGGCTGTTGGCGCCGATCAGCATGAAGGTCGTTCCCAGCACGACTTCCTTGCCGTCCATCGTGGCCGCGCCGGTGCGCAGCTCCGGTCCCTCGCCCACCTGCGCCACGTCGCGCACACGGATGGGCACGCCTTCGCGGCGGTCCAGCACGATGTCGCGGATGCCGTCCAGGTCGGCCACCTGGCCCGGCGCACGCACCAGGAACTGCTGGCCGTTGCGCTCGATGTAGCCCGCGCCGACGTTCTGGTTGTTGCTCGCGACGGCCTCCACCACGTCGTGCAGGGTGAACCCCAGCGCGACCAGTCGTGCCGGATCCGGCGTGATGTGGATCTGCCGCGCGAAGCCGCCGATCGTGTTCACTTCGGTCACGCCCGGCACGTTGCGCAGTTGCGGCCTCACCACCCAGTCCTGCAGCGTGCGCAGGTCGGTGGCGGTGTACGGGGTGCCGTCGGCCTTCAGCGCATCGGGTTTTGCTTCCACCGTGTACATGAAGATCTCGCCCATGCCGGTGGCGATGGGTCCCATGCCGGGTTCCAGCCCGACGGGGAGCTGCGACTTGGCCTGCTGGATGCGCTCGCCGACCTGCTGGCGGGCGAAATAGAGATCGGTGCCGTCCTTGAAGACCACGGTCACCTGCGACAGGCCATAGCGGGAAATCGAGCGCGTATGGTCCAGCCCCGGCAGGCCGGCGAGTGCAGTCTCGATGGGATAGGTCACGCGCTGTTCCGCTTCCAGCGGCGAGTAGCCGTCCACCTGCGTGTTGATCTGCACCTGCACGTTGGTGATGTCGGGCGTGACATCGATCGGCAGCCTGCTGAAACTCCAGGCGCCGACCACGACCAGTGCCAACGTCAGCGCCATCATCAGCCAGCGGTGCGCGATGGCGAAGCGCAGGATGCGTTCCAGCAATCCGTGCGATGCCGGAAGGGATCGGTCAGTGGTCATGCGATGCCCCCGACTTCTCGATGTCGGCCTTCACCAGGTAACTCTGTTCCACCACCACCTGGTCGCCGGCGTTCAGGCCGGACAGCACTTCCACCTGTCGCGCATCGCGCTTGCCGAGTTCGACGGGCCGCACTTCATACGTGTCGCCCACGCGCACGAACACCACCTCCCAGTCGCGGAATGTCTGCAGCGCCGCTACCGGCACCACCAGCGCGGCAGGCTGCTGCTCCACCGTGATGCGTGCCTTGACCGCGGAGCCGGGACGCCACAGTCCATCCGCATTCTCCAGCGTGGCCCGGGCAACCGTACTCTGGCTGGCCGTGGCGGTTCCGGGCAGCACGCGTTCGAGCGTGGTTTGTACGGTGGCGCCGTCGCTCAGCCGGGTCACCGTCACCGGTACGCCGGGCACGATGTGCTGCGCATCCGCGCCGAAGATATGCAGGTCCACCCACAAGGTGGACAGGTCCGCCACTTCGAACAACGTGGCGCCCTCGCCCGCCACGCTGCCCACGGTCGCATGCCGCGCCAGCACGACGCCCGTGATCGGCGAGGTGACGGCATACGTGGTCAGGCTGAGATTGCTTTCCACGGTGGCCATCGTCTGGCCGGCCTGCACGCGGTCGCCCACGTTGGCGGCCAGTCGGCGGATGGGGCCGGGGAAGCGCGCGGCGATGATGGCCACGCGTCCTTCGACCGGCGTCAGCAGTCCCTGCACTTCATGCTCGTCGGCGATGGTGCCGGCCTGTGCCGGTGCCACGCGGATGCCGGATTCCTCGGCGATCTTCGCGGCGATGGTGGTGCGGCCTTCGTAGCTGTCGTAGGTCCAGCGCAACGTGCGCCCTTCGATCTTCGCAACCACCTCGACGTCGAAGGAGTGCGGTTCGCCCACCACGGTCTTCGCCAGCAGGCTGCCGTCCGGTTGCGGCGTCAGCGCATGCGTTTCGCGCACCCCGCCCAGGCGGACGAGGCGGACCTCCACGCTGCCCGCGCTCGCGGGCAACGGCTTGCCGCCACGGTAGAGCCAGGCCTGGTACCTGGGTGGCGTGCCGCTTTCAGCGATCGCCAGCTCGACGGTGAAACCGTCCTGGCTCAGCAGTCGGCCACCGTGTCCACCCCGTGCGGCATCGGCGTCTTCGTGTGCGCCGCCTTCTTCGTGGCCGTGGTCGTCCGTGGACGCGCTGTCGGTCGCGCCGCCGCAGCCTGCCAGCATCAGGGAGAGCGCGAGCGCGCGCAGGAGAGGTCGCAGGGTCATGGCGTGCTTCCTTGTTCGGCAGTTGCGGTCCCGGCCACGAGGGCTTGGCCGGTAAGGCGTTGGAGTTCGATCAACGCGCGGTGTGCTTCGAGCGCAGCCTCGAGTTGCTGGCGGCGAGTGGAGGTGGTGTCGGACTGCAACTGCGCCCACTCCAGGTAGCTGACCGCGCCGGCCCGGTAGGCACGCTCGGCCGCCTGTTCGGCGAGCAGCAGGCGCGGCAGCACGTCGTCCTGCATGCGCTGCACTTCGAGCTGCGAAACGCGATAGCGGCCGTGGGCGTCGGTGAGCGTCGAGTACAGTGCGATATCACGCGATTCGCGCTCGATGTCCAGCGCCGCCAGGTCTGCTTCCGCAGCCCTCGCTTCGGGGCCGGCACGGCGCGCGCTTCCCAACGGCAGCGACACGCTGCCGACCAGTGCCGTGTCGCCGCTTTCCTGCAGCCGGCGCACACCGACCTGCCAATCGAGGTCTGCCGTCCCGCTGCTGCGCGCCAGGCGCAGGCGGGCCTCGCGCAGGCGGCGCTCGTCGGCGAACTGGGCAAGTTCCGGCGTGCCTTGCAGCAGCGCGGCCAGGGCTTGCGTGTCTTCGATGGCCGGCAGCGCCAGAGGATCGCCTGGGGCCACTGCGAACCCGGGATCACGCTCGCCCCACAGCGCGGCCAGATGCTGGCGCGCGGCGTCCTGCTGCTGCTTCGCACGTGCCGCCGCCATCTCTGCACGCGCCAGTGCGGCCTGCGCGGTGAGGAGCACCGACTCCGGGGACGCGCCTGCCTGCAGCCGCTGTCGCGCGGCCGCCACGGTGCGGCGGCGTTGCGCGCCGTCCTGTTCGGCGATCTCGTGTTGCGCGTGCGCGGCGGTGACGGCCAGATAGCGGCGCGCCACCTCCGCCAGCAGGTCAAGGCGTTGCGCCTCGCGCTGCACGGCCAGGGCATCGATGCGCGCCTGTGCCAGCGTGCGGCGGGCATCCAGCTTGCCGCCCCGTTCCAGCACGCCGGCCAATGTCAGCGTGAGTTCGGCCCCGGAGAAACCACGGGCGTCGCCCGTGCCCAGCATGTTCTCCACCTGGATGCCGGCGCTCAACGGTGGGCGCAGGATCGCGGCGTCGCGCTCAGCAAGCAGTGCGTCGGTGCGGGCGCCGAACAGGCGCAGGTCGGGATGGACACGGGCAACGCGCGCAATGGCGTCGTCCAGCGTCAGGGACTCAACAGCGGGCGATGGCGCCTGTGCATGTACGCACGGCGCGATCGCGAAGGCGGCCAGTGCCGCCAGTCGCAACCTCATGGGAATTCTCCGGAAAGTCGGTGATGGAGCGCGGGCGACAAGACGTCAGCCCGGCATGGACATCACGCGCTGATCGGAGGACGCAGCAGGGACGTGGCCGGCGCGCGTGGCACCGGCACCGTGGCCGCGACGGGCGCGGCGGAAAGCAGCTTCATGGCGGGCACGCGCATCGCCGCGGGCACGATGGCGGTCAGGTGGCCGCAGCAGTGGCTGGCGTGCATCAGGGCGTGCAGAAGATCCCCCTCGCCCGCCTCCCCATCCGCATGACCATGGTCGTTGCCTGCGGATTCACCCGCATGTTCGCTGACCGCATGCAGATGGTCGCCGCCGCTGCCCAGCTCGTGCAGGTCGCCCAGCGAGGCCAGTACCGGGTTCGCCAGCACGGCCAGCAACAGCACCGCCAGCGCGGGCAGGCGCAGCAGCCGGAAGCAATGGCGGCGGAGAAGACGGAGCATCGGTCCGCATCCTAGCGGCTGCCATCGACGTTAGACAATTCCACGTCGCACCGCGGTCACGAACTGGAACAGGTCTTGCAGTGCCCCCTCCGACCCCGTCGGAAACGCGCCATGTCTGAGCAGGACGAAAGCGGCGAACGCACAGAACTTCCTACCGAAAAACGACGCCGCGAAGCCCGTGAGCAGGGCAACATCCCGCGGTCGCGCGAGCTGGCGACGGCGGCCGTCTTCGGGGCCGGCGTGCTGGCGATCATCGCGATGGGTCCGGGCCTGGCACGCGACACGCTGGGCTGGATGAAGATCGCGCTGACACCCGACCCCGCGCTGATGCGCCAGCCGGACCAGCTGTTCGGGCATGTCGGCCTGCTGCTGCTGAAGCTGCTGGCCGTGGTCGCGCCGGTGGCCGGCATCTGTGTGCTGGCCGGCCTGGCCGCACCGATCGCGATGAGCGGCGTCCAGTTCTCGCAGAAGGCGCTGATGCCGGATTTCAAGCGGCTCAGCCCCGCCGCCGGCCTCAAGCGGCTGTATGGCGCCGAGAGCGTGGCAGAGTTGTTGAAGTCCCTGCTGCGCGTGGCCCTGATCGGCGGGGCGGCGGCGATCTGCCTGAAGCTGGGCCTGAATCCGCTGCGCGAACTGCTGACCATGCCGCTCGAACAAGCGGTTCGCAGCGGCCTGAAATTCACCAGCACGTTGCTGCTGGCCACCACCGGCGGCCTGATCCTGCTCGCCGCCATCGACGCGCCCTACCAGAAGTGGAACTGGCTACGGAAGCTGAAGATGACCCGTGAAGAGCTGCGCAAGGAGATGAAGGAGAGCGAGGGCAGCCCGGAGGTGAAGGGCCGCATCCGCCAGATGCAGCACCAGCTGTCGCAGCGCCGGATGATGGAAGACGTGCCGACCGCCGACGTGATCGTGGTCAACCCGACCCACTACGCCGTCGCGCTGAAGTACCAGGCCGGGCAGATGGGCGCACCCACGGTGGTCGCCAAGGGCGTGGACGAACTGGCCATGCGGATCCGCGAAGTGGCCGATGCCCACCGCATCGCCATCGTCTCGGCGCCCCCTTTGGCACGCGCCTTGTATCGCGAAGGTCAACTTGGCCGGGAAATCCCCGTGAGACTCTACGCCGCCGTCGCCCAGATCCTGTCCTACGTGTACCAGCTGCGTGCCTGGCGCGTGGGCGAGGCGCCGCTGCCCGACCTGCCCGCGGTGGACGTGGATGAGCACGGGGGCAAGGCATGAGCGCGCAACCCGTCGGCGGCATGCGCTGGATGGAGACGCTGAAGAACGGCCTCGGCGCCCCCTTGGTCGTGCTGGCGCTGCTGGCCATGATCGTGGTGCCGCTGGCACCGCCGGTGCTGGATGCGCTCTTCAGCTTCAACATCGCCATCTCGCTCGTGGTGCTGCTGGCGGTGATCTACGTGAAGCGTCCTCTGGACTTCACGATCTTCCCGATCATCCTGCTGATGACCACGATGCTGCGGCTGGCGCTGAACGTGGCGTCCACGCGCGTGATCCTGCTCAACGGCCAGAACGGCCACGAAGCTGCGGGTAAGGTCATCGCCGCCTTCGGCGAATTCGTGGTGGGCGGCAACTACGCGGTCGGCATCGTCGTGTTCGCCATCCTGACCATCATCAACTTCGTGGTCATCACCAAGGGCGCGGGGCGCATCGCCGAGGTGTCGGCGCGTTTCATCCTGGACGCCATGCCCGGCAAGCAGATGGCCATCGACGCCGACCTCAACGCCGGCGTCCTGACCCGCGAGGAGGCCAAGGCCCGCCGCGAGGAAGTGCGCGCGGAAGCCGACTTCTACGGCTCGATGGACGGCGCCAACAAGTTCATCCGCGGCGACGCCATCGCCGGCATCCTCATCCTGTTCATCAACCTCATCGGCGGTTTCGCCGTGGGCATGTTCCAGCACGGCATGCCCGCTGCGGAAGCGGCCTCGACCTATACCCTGCTGTCGATCGGCGACGGCCTGGTCGCCCAGTTGCCTGCGCTGCTGGTGTCCTCGGCGGTGGCGATGCTGGTCACCCGCGCCTCGCGCTCGGAAGACATGGGCAAGGCCGTGATGGGCCAAGCGTTCGGCCAGCACAAGGCGCTGGCAGTGGCCGCCGGCGTGCTGGGCCTGGTCGGGCTGGTGCCCGGCATGCCCAACGTCGCCTTTTTGACGCTGGCCGCCGGCATCGGTTACCTGGCCTGGAAGATGTGGAAGCGGACCCAGGAAAGCCCCGAGGCCGCTGCCGGCGACCTAGCGGCCCTGCCTGCACCCGGTGCCCCCGACCGCAACGCCGAGCTGACCTGGGACGAACTGCGCCCGGTCGATCCGCTGGGCCTGGAAGTCGGCTACCGGCTGATCCCGCTGGTGGACAAGAACCAGGGCGGTGAGCTGATGTCGCGGATCAAGGCCGTGCGCCGCAAGCTGACCCAGGACCTCGGCTTCCTGGTGCCGCCGGTGCACATCCGCGACAACCTCGAACTGCCGTCCAACGGCTACCGCCTGCTGGTGCATGGCGTGCCGGTGGCGTCGGCCGAGATCCATCCCGACCGCGAGCTGGCCCTCGATCCGGGCGGCGCGTTCGGCGCCATCGACGGCATCCCCGGCAAGGACCCGGCGTTCGGGCTGGACGCGGTGTGGATCCAGTCGCACCAGAAGGCCACCGCCGAATCGCTGGGCTATACCGTGGTCGATCCGGCCACCGTGATGGCCACCCATCTCTCGCACTTGGTGCGCGAACACGCGCCGGAGTTGCTGGGCCACGAGGAAGTGCAGCAGTTGCTGTCCCAGCTGGGCCGCAGCGCGCCGAAGCTGGTCGAGGACCTCACCCCGAAGGCGCTGCCGCTGGCCACCGTGGTGCGCGTGCTGCAGAACCTGCTGATCGAGCGCGTGCCGATCCGCCAGCTGCGCCGCATCGTCGAGGCGCTGGTCGAGTTCGCCCCGCAGAACGCCGATCCGGCCGCGCTGACCGCCGCGGTGCGGACCTCGCTGGGCCGCTTCATCGTGCAGGAAATCTCCGGCATGGCGCCGGAACTGCCCGTCTATACCTTGGCGCCGAATCTGGAACGCGTCTTGCAGGACAGTACCCAGGGAACCGGCGCGGCGCTGGAACCGGGACTGGCGGAACGCCTGCACCAGAGCCTCGCCGACGTGGTGAACAAGCAGGAAGCCCGCAGCGAGCCTGCGGTGGTGCTGGTACCGGGTTCGGTCCGCGCCGCCCTCGCCCGCCTGGTCCGCCACAGCGTCCCCTCGCTGTCGGTGCTGGCCTACAGCGAGGTTCCCGAGGACAAGCGGTTGAAGCTGGTCGGCACGATCAGCTGAGACCGGAAGCAGCAGAACCCGACGCGACATCGAACCGGATAGCACGCCATGAAAATCAAACGCTTCGTCGCCCCCGACATGCGCACCGCCTTCGCGATGGTCCGGCAGGAACACGGCCCGGACGCGGTGATCCTGTCCAACCGGGTGACCGAGGATGGCATCGAGATCGTCGCCGCCAGCAATTACGACGAAGCGCTGGTGCAGCGCACGCTGGAAGCGATGCGCCCGGCCACGCCCCCTGCGCCGCTGCATCCGCTGCTCGACCCGGCGCCACAGGCACCGACCGCGAACGCTCCGGCCCTGTCACCGGCCGAAGCCGCCGCCAGCTACTTCGCCCGCCGCCAGCCGGCCGCCCCCGCTGCCCCGCATGCCGGGACCGCCAAGCCGGCTATCGCCGCGCCAGCGTCGATCGCACCGCCGGCAGCACCCATCGCAGCGCCACGCGCGCCGGTGGCCGCCACGCCCGCGCAGATCACCGGCGAGATCCCGGCGCCGGTCGTCCGCGACATCGCGCCGCTGCTGATCGAACCCGAATCCTTCGCCGCCAAGCTGGCCGCCTGCCTGCCGGCCGCTCCCGCCAACGAGCCGGTCGCCGCGAGCGAACCCGCTGCACCGCCGCGCCGTCAGCCCGCGCCGCGCGCCGACGCCGATGACACGCTCGACCTGGATGCGCTGCTGCCCTCGATCGCGCCGCCGGTGTCGCTGCCGGAACCCGAGCTTGCGCCGGTCGTCGCGCTGCACACCACGCGTGCACCGGTGATCGCATCAGTACCGGTGCCCGCCGCCGTCACCGTGCCGACGCTGACCGTGGTCACCGACAACGCCACGCACGCCCGCGAGAGCGACGAGCAGCTGGTGCAGATGCGCGGCGAACTGTCCGCCATGCGCGAGATGATCGAGCGCGAGATGCACCGCCTCACCGACGAACGCCTGCGCGGTTCGCCGGTGCGGATGCAGGCGATGGAACTGATGGAAGACTACGGCTTCGATGCCGGCATCACCCGCGACATCGCCCTGCAGATTCCCGCCGACACCGAATTGCACCGCGGTCGTGGCCTGATGCTGGGCCTGCTGTCGAAGAAGCTGCCGGTGGTCGATACCGACCTGCTGGAAACCGGCGGCGTTATCGCCCTGGTGGGCCCCACCGGCGCGGGCAAGACCACGACCATCGCCAAGCTCGCCGCCTGCTTCGCACAGCGCTACAACGCACGCGACGTGGCACTGATCACCACCGATACCGTGCGGGTCGGCGGTCGCGAGCAGCTGCACGGCTACGGCCGCCAGCTCGGCATCGCCGTGCACGAGGCCGACAGCGCGCAGGCCCTCGCGCTGCTGCTGGAGCGCCTGCGCGACTACAAGCTGGTGCTGATCGACACCGCCGGCCTGGGCCAGCGCGACCGCAACCTGGTGGGCCAGCTCAACTGGTTGCGCGCATCGGGCCAGGTGAAGACCCTGCTGTGCCTGCCGGCCAACTCGCACTTCTCCGACCTGGACGAGGTCGTCCGCCGCTTCAGCAGCGTGCAGCCGCAAGGCGTGGTGCTGACCAAGCTGGACGAGACAGGTCGCCTGGGCAGCGCCCTGTCGGTGGTCGTGGACCACCAGCTGCCGATGACCTGGGTGACCGACGGCCAGCGCGTTCCCCACGATCTCCACCGCGCCAACAGCGCCCACCTCGTGCTGCGGCTGGACCAGCTGCGCCGCGAAGCCGACGAACCCTGCTCGACCGAGGCCACCCATGTCGCCTGACCACCTGCTGCAGACCAATCCCCGCAGCACGCCGCCGGCCCCCGGCGCATTCCATCCCGTGCGCGTCATCGCCATCACCGGTGGCAAGGGCGGCGTGGGCAAGACCAACGTGTCGGTCAACCTGGCCGTGTCGCTGGCCGGGATGGGCAAGCGCACGCTGCTGATGGATGCCGACCTGGGCCTGGCCAACGTGGACGTGCTGCTCGGGTTGTCGCCGAAGTTCACCCTCGCCGACCTGGTCGCAGGACGTTGCGGACTGGAAGACGTACTGCTGGAAGGCCCCGAGGGCGTGCTGGTAGTTCCCGCCTCGTCGGGTTTCCGCCACATGGCCGAACTGGCGCCGGCCGAGCACGTGGGCCTGGTCAACGTGTTCTCCGAACTGCAGCGGGCGCTGGATTTCATGGTGGTCGACACCGCCGCCGGCATCACCGACAGCGTGCTGACCTTCTGCCAGGCCGCGCAGGACACCGTGGTGGTGGTCTGCGACGAGCCGGCCTCGATCACCGACGCCTATGCGCTGATCAAGGTGCTGGCGCGCGAGCGCGGCCTGGACCGCGTGCACGTCATCGCCAATATGGTCCGCGACCCCAACGAGGGCCGGAAGCTGTATGAAAAGCTCGCCCGCGTCTGCGAGCGCTTCCTCGGCGATGTCGCCCTGCACTACCTCGGCGCGGTGCCGCAGGACGACTGGCTGCGCCGTGCGGTGCAGCGCCAGCAGCCGGTCGTGAAAGCCTATCCGGGCAGCCCGTCGGCCCGTGCCATCGCCGAGATCGCGCGCATGACGGCACGCTGGCAGCCGCCGCTGGGAGCGCGCGGCAACGTCGAGTTCTTCGTCGAACGCCTGATCCAGCGGGGAGTCGCCGCATGAACACCGCCGCCGCCCAATACCGCGCCGTACAGCGCAGCAGTGCGAACGATTTCGTCACCCAGCACGCCGACCTGGTCCGCCGCATCGCCCATCACCTGGCCGCGCGCCTGCCGGCCAGCGTGGAGATCGACGACCTGGTGCAGGCCGGCATGATCGGCCTGCTGGAAGCCTCGCGCAGCTACGATGCCGAGCAGGGCGCCTCGTTCGAGACCTACGCCTCCATCCGAATCCGCGGATCGATGATCGACGAGATCCGCCGCGGCGACTGGGTACCGCGCTCGGTCCACCGTCGCGCCCGCCAGGCGGCCGCCACCGTGCGCGAGATCGAACAGCGCACCGGCCGTGCCGCCATCGCCACCGAAGTGGCGAGTGCGATGGAAATGCCACTGCCCGAATACCTGCGCCTGATGGAAGATGCCGCGCGTGGCCAGGTGCTGAGCCTGGAATCGCACATCGACGACCATGGCGAACCCAACACCGCGCGTACCGGCGGCCCCTCGCCGCAACAACACCTGGAGCGCAGCGAGTTCCGCCAGCAACTGGTCAAGGCCATCGGCCACCTGCCCGAACGGGAGCAGCTGGTGCTGTCCATGTACTACGAGCAGGAGCTCAACCTGAAGGAGATCGGCGCCGTCCTCGGCGTCAGCGAGTCGCGCGTCTGCCAGATCCACGGCCAGGCCATGGTGCGGCTGCGCGGACGCCTGCAGGTGTTCGAGAAGGCCGACGCCGGCCTGGAAGACAACGACTGAAGAATCCCCACGGCCTGCCGATAAGGCTCCGGTAGGCCGCCGCGTGCAGCCCCTGCCTTGCCGTCGCCCCTGACCGGGCACGCTTTACTGGAGTTCGATGTGACCGCCAACAAGAACATGCGCATCCTCATCGTGGACGACTTTTCCACCATGCGCCGCATCATCAAGAATCTGCTCAATGACCTGGGCTATACCAATACCGCCGAGGCCGAAGACGGCAACAGCGCGTTGACCGCACTGTCCCAGGGCAGCTTCGAGTTCGTGGTCACCGACTGGAACATGCCCGGCATGACCGGCATCGAGCTGCTGAAGGCCATCCGCGCCGACGACCGCTACAAGACCCTGCCGGTACTGATGGTCACCGCCGAGGCCAAGCGCGAGCAGATCATCGAAGCGGCGCAGAACGGCGTGAACGGCTACATCATCAAGCCGTTCACCGCGCAGACGCTGGAAGAGAAGCTGGGCAAGATCTTCGAACGCCTGGGAGCCGCCGCCTGATGAGCGCCGTGGCCGATGTCGCTGGCGCACGCGCCGCGCTGGTGGAAAAACTGCAGCACGCGCTGGACGCACTGGAACAGGGCGACGAAGCCGGCTGGCGTCGCGAACTGGATGCCATCGCCGCCTGGCGCACGCAGCCGATGATGCAGGGCCTGGGCCGCCTGGCGCGCGAGCTGGCGCAGACGCTGGGCGAACTGCCGCCCACCGGACCGGGCGAGCTGGACGACGCCTGCGCGCGCCTGGACCATGTGGTGGAAATGACCGAACAGGCCAGCCACACCACGCTGGACCTGGCCGAACAGTGCCGTGGCTACGCCACCCAACTGAAGGGCACCGCGCTGTCGCCCGAGCAGGCGGCGCTGGTGGACAGCATCGGCAAGGGCCTGTCGGAAATGGCCCTGGCGCAGAGCTACCAGGACCTCACCGGCCAGATCATCCGCCGCGTCGCGGGCATCGTCCGTCGCGTGCACGAGGGCTTCGGCGCGCTGGGCCTGCCGCCGCCGGAGAAGAAGAACCCTTCAGATCTGGCCGGTCCGGCCGTTGCTGGTCTGGACCGCAACGCGTTTTCACAGAACGACGCAGACGACCTGCTCTCCGGACTGGGGCTGTAGGCACCCGCGAACGCGCAGCGGAACCGGAGACCTGCCATGCCCGACGCTTCCGCCCGCCGTTCCCGCCATCCCCTCGTCCTGCTGTTCGTGGGATCGCTGCTGGTCTGCGATGTCCTGGTCGGCCGCTTCCTGCGGCGTCGCCACGCGCACGCCCTGCACCTGCTCGATTCCTCCCGCTGATCCCCCGTCCCGGTACCTGCCCCGCCCATGTCCGCCGTCACCCCTGAAATCGCCGCCGACTTCCTGATCGAAGCGCAGGAAATCCTCGACCGGCTGGGCGAGCAGTTGGTCACGCTGGAACAGGACCCCTCCGACAGCGAGCAGCTGAACGCGGTGTTCCGCGGCTTCCACACCCTGAAGGGCGGCGCCGGCTTCCTCGGCATCCAGCCGATGGTCAACCTGTGCCATGCGGCCGAAGAGACGCTGGGCCTGGTGCGCGCCGGCCAGGCGACGCTGGAACCGCAACACTTCGATGCCGCCCAGCAATCGCTGGACTGGCTGCAACAGATGCTGGATGCGATCGGTGCCGGCGAAGACCCGCCGCACGCCCCGCAGATGCTGATCGACCAGTTCGATACCCGGGGGGATGCCGCACCCGCCGCGCCGAAACCCACCGCCGCGACAAGCGCCGCGCCCGCTGCGGCCGGCGCGGACCTGATCAGCGACGACGAGTTCGAGGCCTTGCTGGACCAGTTGCACGGCGATGGCGCACCCACCCGCGCCGCCGCGCCTGCACCCGTCGCGCGACCGGCACCTTCGCCTGCGAAGCCGGCCGCGCCGAAGCCGGCCGCGAAAACCGGCGGCGAAACCGAACAGACCATCCGCGTGGACACCAAGCGGCTGGACGCCATCGTCAACCTGGTGGGCGAACTGGTGCTGTCGCGCAACCGCCTGAAGACATTGCGCGCGCGCATCCGCGACGAAGAACTGGACCGCGCCGTCAGCAGCCTCGACATCGCCACCGCGCGCCTGCAGACGGCGGTGATGCGTACGCGCATGCAGCCGGTCGGCAAGGTGTTCTCGCGCTTTCCCAAGGTCGCGCGCGACGTTGCCCGCCAGTTGCAGAAGGAAGTGGACCTGGAACTGGTCGGCGCCGAGACGGAGCTGGACCGCAACCTGGTGGAAGCGCTGGCCGATCCGCTGGTGCACCTGGTCCGCAATGCCATCGACCACGGTGTCGAAGTGCCCAGCCTGCGTGAAGCCTGCAGCAAGCCGCGTGCCGGCCACGTACGCCTGTCGGCGCAGCAGGAAGGCGACTTCGTCACCATCGAAATCCGCGACGACGGCGCGGGCATCGATCCCGAACGCCTGCGCGCCAAGGCGCTGGAAAAGGGCCTGATCGATCCCGAAGCCGCCGCGCGCCTGACCCACGACGAATGCCTGCAGCTGGTCTTCCTGCCCGGCTTCTCCACCAAGGCGGAGGTCACCGACATTTCCGGCCGCGGCGTGGGCATGGACGTGGTGCAATCGCGCATCCGCGAGCTCAGCGGGCAGATCACCATCCACTCCGACATCGGGCGCGGCAGCCGTTTCGTCATCCGCGTGCCGCTGACCCTGGCGATCCTGCCCACCCTGCTGGTGCAGGCCGGCGACCCCGTCTATGCGCTGCCGCTCGCGCGCGTGATGGAAGTGCTGCACGCACCGTCCGAAAGCCTGCGCTGGTTCGATGGCCAGGCCGTGCTTGACCGCCAGAGCCATACCCTGCCCCTGGTCGACCTGCGCCACTGGCTGCAGGTGGACCCGGTGATGACGCCCCTGCTCACCATCGTGGTGCTGCAGATGGGCGAACAACGCTTCGGCCTGATCGTCGACCAGGTGCGCGGCCGCGAAGAAGTCGTCATCAAGCCCCTGCCACGCGCCGTGCGCGGCCTGCCCGGCTACGCAGGCGCCACTCTGATCGGCGACGGCCGCATGGCCCTGATCCTCGACGTGGACGGCCTGCGCGCGACGGCGTGAAGCATTGTGCTCCCTGTAGGAGCGACGTAAGTCGCGACCGCACGCCCTGCACAACACGGCAGCTCGATGTCTGTGTGATCACGGTCGCGACTTACGTCGCTCCTACAACAGCAATACAACTGCCTGCGACCGCACATCGTGCGCAACATGACATTCCGGTGCCTGTGTGATCGCGGTCGCGACTCACGTCGCTCCTACAAGAAGCGCACCTCAAGTCCACCTGAACCGGGCCGATAGATCTGCACATGGACATCTTCAGCCTCATCGGACTCATCCTGGCGCTGGTCGCCCTGGTAGGCGGCAGCATCCTCAAGGGCGCGGGCCTGTCCTCGCTGTGGTCGTCGGCAGCCTTCGTCATCGTGATCCTGGGCACCATCGCCGCGATCCTGGTGCATACGCCGCCGCCGGTATTCAAGCGCGCGCTGTCCATCGTGCGCTGGGTGATCCGGCCACCAGGCACCGATGGCGATGCGCTGATCGCCGAGATCGTCGACTGGAGCAACATCGCCCGCAAGCAGGGCCTGCTGGGGCTGGAGCCGCTGGTCAACCAGCAGGACGACCCGTTCCTGAAGAAGGGCCTGCAGATGCTGGTGGACGGCGTGGAGCCCGAATCGATCCGCCACATGATGGAGATCGACCTCAACGGCCAGGAACACCAGGATCTCGCGGCCGCCAAGGTCTTCGAGGCCATGGGCATCTACGCCCCCACGCTGGGCATCATCGGCGCCGTGTTCGGCCTGATCGCGGTGATGAAGAACCTCGCCGACCCCAGCAAGCTGGGCCATGGCATCGCCGCCGCGTTCACCGCGACGATCTACGGCATCGCCTCGGCCAACCTGTTCTTCCTGCCCATCGCCAGCAAGCTCAAGAGCGTGATCGGCGGGCGCAGCCGCGAACAGGAAATGATCATCGAAGGACTGATCGCGATCGCGCAGGGCGAGAACCCGCGCAACATCGAGGCCAAGTTGGCCGGCTTCCTGCACTGATCCCGGCGGAACGACGGCGATGGCGCGCAGGAAGAAACACGAGGAGCACGCGAACCACGAGGCCTGGGCGATCCCCTACGCCGACCTGATGACGCTGCTGCTCGCCTTCTTCGTGGTGATGTACGCCATCTCCACCATCAACGAGGGCAAGTACCGCGTGATGGCCGATGCGCTCACGGCGGCCTTCGGCGGTGCCCCGCGCACGATCAACCCGGTGCAGGTGGGCAACCACCAGTTGCAGGGCGCCGACTTCGACCGGCCCTCGCCGATCAAGTCCGGCGCCAAACAGGGACCCTCCGCACCTTCGCCTTCGCCCAATGTCACCCTGCTGGCGGCGATGGCCTCGCAGATGAACCTCTCGCTGGACGCCAAGGGCCTGCAGAGCGCACAGGGCGAGCTCAAGCGCATCGCCGATGACCTGGAGCGCGCGCTGGCGCCGCTGATCGACGAGAAGCTGGTGGTCATCAAGCGCTCCGAGTTGTGGCTGGAAGTGCAGATCAACAGCGACATCCTGTTCGCCACCGGTTCGGCGGCGCTGGACCCGCAGGCGCAGCAGACCGTCGGCAAGCTGGCGGAAGTGCTGGGCAACGTGCCCAACTCGGTGCGCGTGGAAGGCTATACCGACGACCGCCCGATCCGCACCGCGCAGTTCCCGTCCAACTGGGAACTGTCTTCGGCCCGTGCGGCGAGCGTGGTGCACCTGTTCGTCCGCGACGGAATTCCGCCGGAGCGGCTGGCGATGATCGGCTACGGCGAGTTCCGGCCGATCGGCGACAACGCCACCCTCGAAGGCCGCAACGCCAACCGCCGCGTGCTGCTGATCATCCTGGCCAGCCCGGCCGGCCCGGCACCGAACTTGCATGCGCAGGAACAGGCCGTCGAAGCGCCGTCAGTGATCGCACTGCCGTCGCTGCCGACCCACGCCGCGTCGCCCATGCCCGGAGCGCCGCCGGCGCCCCAGGTCCATGAAGGAGTCCAGTGATGCGCGTGTGGGCAATCGCCAACCAGAAAGGCGGCGTCGGCAAGACCACCACCACCCTCGCCCTCGGGCGCGCCCTGGCCATGCGTGGCCGTCGCGTGCTGCTGGTCGACCTGGATCCGCATGCGTCGCTGACGCGCGCGTTCGGCGTGCCCGCCGAGCCGCAGCCTGCCGGCGTGCTGGACCTGTTCGACGAGCAGCCGCCGCTGCTCGCCAGCGTGGCGCGCGCCACCGAGATCGAGAACCTCGCCTTCGTTCCGGCACAGACGCCGCTGGCCACGCTGGAGCGCCGCAGCGCCACCCAGCCCGGCCTGGGCCTGGCCCTGTCCAATGCGCTCGCGCGCGGCGGCCAGGCCTGGGACCACGTGCTGTTCGACTGCCCGCCCACGCTGGGCCTGCTGATGGTCAATGCGCTGGCTGCCGCCGACCACGTCATCATTCCGACCCAGACCGAACCGCTGGCGCTGCACGGACTGAAAGGCATGTGCCGCACCGCCGACATGATCCAGCGCTCGCGCCATCGCGAACTGCCGGTCTCGATCCTGCCCACGCTCTACGACAAGCGCACCCGCACCGGTGCCGAGACGTTGAAGGCGATGCAGGACGAGTACGGCGGACGCGTCTGGAACGACGCCATCCCCAACGACACGCGCATCTGCAGCGTCGATGCACTGACCCGTTCCAGCCCTGCCGCGCAGTATCCCGGCCGTGGCCTGTCGGCGTACCGCCGCGCCCTGGACTGGCTGTTGCTGACGGAAGCACGCGCCACCGAGCAAGCCGCATGACCACGCCCGCCGTCCTCGACGACTACCTGCACGACCTGCTGGGCGACGTGGGCACGGCGACCGCCGCCGCCCCGTCCCTGACCGCGGTCGCCGCGGAAACGGCCGCCACCACCGGGACATCGCCCGATGCGGCCGACACACCGGCCCCCCCCGCCGCGAACGTCAAAGCCTCCCCTGTGTTGGCGATCGCACCGGTACGTGCAGGCAGCGACGCCGACATGATCGGCGACGACGAATTCGAAGCGCTGCTGGACCAGTTGCACGGCAGCGGCGCGCCCACCGCCGTGACCAGTCCCCCCAGCGAACCTGTCGTCACCGCCCCGCCCGCGCCTGCGCTCGCCGTCGCACCTGCGCGCGCAGGCAGCGCCAGCGACATGATCAGCGACGACGAATTCGAAGCCCTGCTGGACGACCTGCACGGAAGCGCGGCGCCTACTGCGCGGGTTTCCGAACCCGCTCCGGTCGCCGCTCCGGTCGCTGCACCCGCTGCACGCCCCGTGCAGACGCCGCGCGCGCTGCCGCCGCTGCCGAGCAAGCCCTACCTGCAGGAGGCATTGCCCGATACCGGCGAGCGCCGCCGCGCGACCGAACGCAAGACCCGCTGGCTGCGGCTGCGCTGCGACCAGCAGCATTACGCGCTGGAACTGCTGAAGGTGCAGGAAGTCGTGCGCCCCGCCACCCTGCTGCCCCTGCGTGGTGCCGCGCCGCACATGCTGGGCGTGATGAACCTGCGCGGGCAGGTGGTGCCGGTCATCGACATGGGCCTGTATCTGGGCCGCGGCGCGATCGACACCGATGCCGCCACGCGCATCGTGGTGCTCGAGGAGCATGGCGAGACGCTCGGCCTGCGCGTCAGCGCGGTGGAGGACGTCGCCAACCTGACCGACAACCAGATCGAATCCCCGGACAACGCGCGCGTCGGCCGCATCGCCAACCCGCTGTTCCGCGGCGTGGCGCGCCTGAACGAACGCGCGGTGATCCTGCTGGACGCCTCGCAGCTGCTCACCTAGACCATGGCGATGGCAGGTCGACGCGCATCACATATTCACACCGGACGCTCAAGAGTGGCCCGCGTGCGCCGATACCCCACTAGAGCCGCCCTTCCGGAGACACGATGAGCGCAGTGCCCCTGGGTGATGACCTCGGCATCGAGGCCGCCACCGACCTCAAGCAACACCTGGCCATGCATGTCGCACAGCCTGGCCCGCTGGTGCTGGACGCCGGCACGGTGCAGCGCGTGCACACCGCCAGCCTGCAGGTGCTGTGCAGCTTCGTGCGCCAGCGCGAGCAGGCCGGGCTGGCCACCGACTTCAGCGCGGTCAGCCAGAGCTTCCGCGACGCGGCACGCCTGCTCGGCCTCGCGCCGCAGCTTGGCCTGGCGACCACCAACAACGAAAACAACATGCAACAAGTGGAGAACGCCGCATGAGCGCACGCATTCTGGTAGTGGACGATTCGGCCTCGATGCGACAGATGGTCGCTTTCGCCCTGACTTCGGCGGGTTATTCGGTGGATGAAGCCGAAGATGGCCAGGTCGCGCTGGGACGTGCGCAGGGGCAGAAGTTCAACGCGGTGGTCACCGACGTCAACATGCCCAACATGGACGGCATCTCGCTGATCCGCGCCCTGCGCGGCATCCCCGACTACAAGTTCACGCCCATGCTGATGCTGACCACCGAATCGGCCGCCGACAAGAAGGCCGAAGGCAAGGCCGCCGGTGCCACCGGCTGGCTGGTCAAGCCGTTCAATCCGGAACAGCTGGTCGCCACCGTCCAGAAAGTCCTGGGCTGAGCCCCGCACTTCCTCCCCACTTCGCATACCGCCACAGGGCTCCACCGCAATGAACATGGACATGCAGCGCTTCCACGCCACGTTCTTCGAGGAAAGCCGCGAAGGGCTGGAAGCCATGGAAGCCGGCCTGCTGTCGCTGGAACAGGGCAGCCGCGACGGCGACCTGATCAATTCCATCTTCCGTGCGGCGCATTCCATCAAGGGCGGTTCGGCGACGTTCGGCTTCGACGCCATCGCCGGCATGACCCACGTACTGGAAACCCTGCTGGACGAACTGCGCGCCGGCCAGCGCGCCGTCAGCCCGCCGGCGGTCGACGCGATGCTGGCCTCGGTGGACGTGCTGCGTGCCCTGCTGGCCGAGGCCGAACACGGCACTCCGGCCGACCCCGCCGCCGTGCAGGCCATGAAGGACCGGCTCAACGCCGTCCTGTCCGGCCAGGATGCACCTGCCGCCACGCCCGCTGCCGCCGGCGCCAAGGCCGATGAAACGCCGGAAGGCTGGAAGATCGGCTTCACGCCCGCACCGTCGCTGTTCATGAGCGGCAATGATCCGCTGCGCATCCTGCGCGAACTGGAACACCTCGGTCCGCTCGAGATCGCATGCCGGATGGAACGCCTGCCGGGCTTCGAGCAGATCGATCCGCTGGAAGCCTATCTCGCATGGGACCTGGGCCTGATCGGCAAGGTGCCGCGCAGCGCCGTCGACGATGTGTTCGCCTGGGTCGTGGACGACTGCGAACTCGACATCCAGCCCATGCAGCGCGATGCGCTGCCGGTGGACGCCGTGGCCGTCGCCGCGCAACCCGTTGCCACGGTTATCGCCGGCGGTGCGCAGGCACCGGCAGGCACCGCGCCCGCCGCCAATGACACCGCAGAAACCTCCATCCGCGTCAGCGTCGACAAGATCGACGGTCTGATCAATCTCGTCGGCGAACTCGTCATCACCCAGGCCATGCTGAAGCAGGTCTCCGGCCTGCTCGACCAGGCCCAGTGCGAGCGCCTGTTCGCCGGCCTGGACCTGCTGGAGCGCAATACGCGCGACCTGCAGGAAGCCGTCATCGGCGTACGCATGCTGCCGGTGGATGCCGTGTTCCGCCGCTTCCCGCGCCTGGTCCGCGACCTGTCCGCACGCCTCGGCAAGCAGGTCCGCCTGCGCACGATTGGTGAGGGCACCGAACTGGACAAGGGCCTGATCGAACGCATCGCCGATCCCCTGGTGCACCTGGTCCGCAATTCCATCGACCATGGCCTCGAACTGCCCGATGCGCGCCGCGAGGCGGGCAAGGACGAAACCGGCACGATCACGCTGGCGGCATCGCACCAGGGCGGCCATATCGTCATCGAGGTCAGCGACGACGGCCGCGGCCTGAATCGCGAGCGCATCCTGGCCAAAGCCGCCGAGCGCGGCCTGGCCGTGCCGGAGAATCCCAGCGATTCGCAGGTCTGGGACCTGATCTTCCAGCCGGGCTTCTCCACCGCCGAAGCCGTGACCGATCTCTCCGGTCGCGGTGTGGGCATGGACGTGGTCCGTCGCAACATCCAGGCACTGGGTGGCGAAGTGCAACTGGAAAGCGCGTCCGGCAGCGGCACGCGCGTGGTCATCCGGCTGCCGCTGACCCTGGCCATCCTGGACGGCATGGGCGTGTCGGTCGGCGAGGAAACCCTGATCCTGCCGCTCGGCTACGTGCTCGAGGCCCTGCAGCCGCAGGCCGAGGACGTGCGCACGGTAGCCGGCGACGGCCGCGTGCTGCGCGTGCGCGGCGAATACCTGCCCATCGTGTCGTTGAACGACTACTACCGCTACGGCCAGAGCGAGGCGGAAGATCCGCTGGTGGTCGTGGTGGAAGCCGACGGCCAGAAGCTGGCGCTGGAAGTGGACGAGCTGATCGGCCAGCAGCAGGTCGTGGTCAAGAACATCGAAAACAACTACCGCCGCATCGACGGCATCTCCGGCGCCACCATCCTCGGTGACGGCCGCGTGGCCCTGATCGTCGATGTCGGCGGACTGGTCCGCGCACGCAAGACGCTGCAGGCGGCCTGACGCCGCCGCTCCCCCTTTTCACGAATGCGCCGTCACCGGACGCGACCGTAGACTGGTCGCGGCAGGCGGGCGCTTGCCCACACCCAGCAGGTAAATCCATGAAGTACGTGTCGACCCTCGCCTTGGCCCTGATGGCCATTCATGCCAACGCCCACGCGGAAGATGCCGGCACCAAGGCCACTGCCTGGCCGCCGAAGATCACCTTCGCCAATGGCACCGAGCTGAGCCTGGGCGGCAACCTGCAGTACGACGCCAACCAGTTCTCGGGCACGGGCTACAACGGCGCGGTGCTGGAAGACGACGATGCTTGGCGCCGGCAGGAACTGGGCGTGACGCTCAAGCGCAAGGGCGTATACGACTTCGGCGCGACCTTCGATTTCGAAGCCAAGACCTGGAACGACGTCGCCCTGCGCGTCGAAACCAAGGCGCTGTTCGGGCACGATGCAGGCAAGCTCCGCGTCGGCCAGATGAAGCTGCCGCTCGGATTCGAAGGCAATACCGCCACGCGCAGCGCAGCCTTCGTGGAAGCCTCGCTGCCTACGCAGGCGTTCTACCAGGGGCGCCGCACCGGCATCGACTGGGCCTTCGAACGTGAGGCCTACATCGTCAATGCCGGCTACTTCTTCGAATCCGACCTGCAGGGCAACAACAAGGGTGACACCGCCGCCGCGCGCGTGGCATGGACCCCCCTCAAGCAGGCCGGCAACGTGCTGCATCTGGGCATCTCGGCCGCACAGGAGCGACCGGACAGCGAAGTCAACGGACTGGGCGTGACCGTCTACCCGAGCGCGCGCTGGCGCGCCAAGCCGGAAGCCGCACTGACGGCGGTACGGCTGGTGGACTCGGGCACGCTGACGCGCGTGGACCGCATCGACCGCAACGGCCTCGAAGCCCTGTGGATCCATGGCGCGTGGTCGCTGCAGGGCGAATACCTGCGCCAGAAGACCACGCGTGAGCTCGGCCTGCCTTCGTATTCCGCGGATGGCGCCTACGTGTTCGGCAGCTGGATGGTGACCGGCGAGTCGCGCGTCTACAGCGCCGGCAACGTCGGCAATCCGAAGCCGAAGGGCAAGTACGGTGCGCTTGAACTGCTCGCACGCTACAGCCGCATCGACCTGGACAGCGATGGCATTGCAGGCGGCCGCGAAGACAACTGGACGCTCGGCGCCACGTGGTACCTCGCGCAGAACTTCAAGTTCCAGGCCAACTACGTGAAGGTGGATGCCGAGCGCGGCGCGTTCTCGGCCAGCCCCGACGTGTTCGAACTGCGCGCGCAGATGCATTTCTGATCGCGCACCACGCCGGACGCGTCGCGCGCATCACAGTTCGCGCACGACGCGACCGACAGTTTGGTAAATACGATTACATTCCCGCCGAACGGTCATCAAGAAGGCTCTACAGCCGCCGTTACCACCTCTGCAGATGATGCAACACCGGCATTGCCGGTTCGGGACGGGGACTCCCTCATCACACCGCAACGTCCACGAACGCCGTGGGCGCTGGCTGGCTGCACGCCTTCCATGCTCAACCGGAGATGCATCACATGAAATGGTTCCAGAACCTGTCCATCGGCCGGAAGCTGGCCGTGGCCTTCGCCCTCACCGCCCTGATGACGGTGATCCTCGGCGTGTTCTCGCTGCTGCGACTCGGTGCGTTGAACGACAAGCTGCAGGCCGTCAGCGGCGTCGACATGCCGTCCGTCCAGTACATGGGCGAAGTACGTTCGCAGCTGGGCGAATTCCGGACCTTCGAGATCGCCCAGCTGACCCGCCTGGACGAACCCGACGCGATCATCGACTACAACAAGCGCATGGCCGCCAGCAAGAAGATCGTCGAGGAGCAGCAGGCGCTGTTCGAGGCGCTGCCGACCGACGACAAAGAGAAGCAGCTGTATGCCGACGTCACCACAAAGCTGACCGCCTATTTCGACGCGCGCAAGGAAATCGATGCCGCGCTTGAAGCAGGCGACTACGTGCTTGCGCAGTCGGTCTCGGACGAAAAGTCGCGCCCGCGCCGCCGCGACCTGTTCGCTGCACTGAAGGCGCTCAACGAGCACAGCGTCAACGTACTGAACGAAGAGATCGCCAATGCCGACGCCGGCTACCGCGCCAGTGCGCGCGCCATCGTCGCGGGCATGATAGGCCTGACGCTGCTGGCGATCGGCCTGGGCTGGATCATCGCGCGTGCCATCGTCAAGCCGGTCGACGAGGCCGTGCGGGTCGCCAACGACGTGTCCGCCGGCAAGCTGGACGGCCGCATCGACACGTCGCGCAAGGATGAGGTCGGCCAGTTGCTGTCCGCCATGCAGCGCATGCAGATGCAGGTCGTTTCGGTGATCGGCGCGCAGGGCGAAATGGCGCGCCGGCACGACGAAGGCCAGATCAGCTACCGCATCGACGACGGCGATTTCCCCGGCGAATACGGGCGCATGGTGCGCGACACCAATGCGCTGGTGGCACAGCACATCGGGGTGAAGATGCGCGCCGTGGATGTGATGCGCCGCTACGCCGTGGGCGACCTGTCGGTGGACATGGACCGCCTGCCGGGCGAGAAGGTGGTCATCACCGAAGCGATGGACATGTGCAAGGCCAATCTGTCCGCGATCAACGGCGAGATCAAGCGTCTGGCCAGCGCCGCCGCAGCCGGTGACTTCACCCACCGCGGCGACGCCGAGAAGTACCAGTACGACTTCCGCGACATGGTCGAAGGCCTGAACCGCCTGATGGAGACCACTGACGGCAACCTGGCGGACGTATCCGAGCTACTGCAGGCCATCGCACGGGGCGATCTGACCGCACGCATGGAAGGCGACTTCCACGGCGTCTTCGCCACCATGCGCGATGATGCCAACGCCACCGTCGCCCAGCTGACCGAGATCGTCGGCGGCATCCAGATGGCGGCCACCAGCATCAATACCGCCGCCGGTGAGATCGCCTCCGGCAACAACGACCTGTCGCGCCGTACAGAGCAGCAAGCTGCCAACCTGGAAGAAACCGCCGCCTCGATGGAGGAACTGACCTCCACCGTGCGCCAGAACGCCGAGTCCGCCCGCCAGGCCAACCAGTTGGCCATCGGTGCCGCCGGCGTGGCTTCACTCGGTGGCGATGTGGTCGGCCAGGTGGTCACCACGATGCGCGACATCGAGCAGTCCTCCAAGAAGATCGCCGAGATCATCTCGGTCATCGATGGCATCGCGTTCCAGACCAATATCCTGGCGCTCAATGCTGCCGTTGAAGCGGCACGCGCGGGCGAACAGGGCCGCGGCTTCGCCGTCGTCGCCTCCGAGGTCCGTACGCTGGCCCAGCGCTCGGCCAATGCCGCCAAGGAGATCAAGGGCCTGATCGAGAACTCGGTGGATCGCGTGGCCGACGGCTCGGCGCTGGTGAATCAGGCCGGCACGACGATGGGCGAGATCGTGGCCTCGGTGCAGCGCGTGACCGACATCATGGCCGAGATCTCCGCCGCCTCGCAGGAACAGTCGGCCGGCATCGAGCAGGTCAACCAGACCATCACCCAGATGGACGAGACCACCCAGCAGAACGCTGCACTGGTGGAGGAAGCCACCGCCGCCGCGCGTTCGATGGAAGAACAGGCCGGTGCACTGACCCAGAGCGTGTCGGTGTTCAAGCTGCATGCCACCGTCAGTGCCCCCGTCCGCCAGGCCATCGCGGCGGCCGCGGCACCGCGGCCGGTCGCACCACCGAAGGCCGTGGCCCGCAAGCCGGTCGCCCGCAAGCCCGAACCGGCACTCGCCGACGGGGACTGGCAGGAGTTCTGATCGCGCATCGGAACGCGCGACTGAAGCACCCCGCACGGCCCGGACTTCCCGGGCCGTGCCTGTCTGGGCTACCCCGTTCGCACAGGTATCCGCATTTACCGTTCGTCGGGGAAATCCCCACGGGGGCTCAATGACCGAACTGTGACGCCGATATCGGATCAGCTACCACCACAACCCGCCCTGCCCCCATGAATCGACTGAAGCGCCTTTCTCTCGGCAGCAAGCTCGCCCTCCAGGTCACCGTCGCCGTGGCCGTCGTCCTCACCCTCCTCGCCGCCGTCGTGCAGCGGCAATCCAGCCGCGCCATCGAGGCGCGTGCCCTGGCCGACCTCGACGTAGCCGCGCAGGTGATGCTGGAATCCATCGCCCTCTACGACAGCACCCTGACCGACGCCACGCAGCGGATGGCCATGAGTTTCCGCGCTGCCCTGCCTTCCGGCGACGTGTCGATCGATGCCGGCCGCACCACGCCGATCGGCGACTTCGAGGTTCCCGAACTGCGCTTCGGTGCGCAGCCGATCAACCTGGACTTCACCACCGTCGACCGCTTCACCGAAGCCACCGACGTGGTCGCGACCCTCTTCGTGCGCCAGGGCGACGATTTCATCCGTGCCACCACGTCGCTGCGCAACACCGAGGACGAACGCGTCATCGGCACCGCGCTGGACCACAAGCACCCGGCATACGCACTGATCCTCCAGGACAAGCCCTACACCGGCCGCGCGCGCCTCTTCGGCCGCGACTACATGACCCACTACGAGCCGCTGCAGGATGCGGAAGGCAACACCATCGGCATCCTGTTCGTCGGCCAGAACTACGGCGATGGCCTCGCGGCGCTGAAGGACAAGCTGCGCAACACGGCACTGGGCGAAGCGGGCTATTTCTTCGTGGTGGATATCGCTGAAGGCGAGCACCACGGCACGCTGGCCGCGCATCCCGCCAGCCAGGACGCGCTGTACTCCTCGGTGGTGGACGCCGGCTCCGTGCCGGAGATGAAGGCCCTGCTGGCGAAGGACCATGGTCACACGGTGCTCGACATCGCACCGAAGGCCGGCGAAGGCGCCGTGCCTGCACTGATCGCGGTGAAGCAGTTCGCCCCGTGGAAGTGGGCGCTGGTGGCCGTGGAGCCCCGCTCCACCGTGGTGGCCTCCAGCCACGCATTGACGGTCATCATTCTGCTGCTGTCGCTGCTGGCGCTGGCGGTCATCGCGACGCTGACCTGGCTCGGCGTGCGCCGCGTGGTCTCGCGTCCGCTGCGCGGTGCAGTCGCCATCGCCGAGGAGGTGGCCGCGGGCAAGCTGGACACTCGCATCGACACCTCACGCCACGACGAGGTCGGCCAACTGCTGTCGGCCATGCGCCATGTGCAGACCCAGGTCGTGTCGGTGATCGACGCACAGACCGAGATGACGCGCCGCCACGACGACGGCCAGATCAGCCACCGCATCGACGACAGCGCGTTCCCCGGCGAGTACGGCCGCATGGTGCGCGACACCAATGCGCTGGTCGCTTCGCACATCGCGGTGAAACTGCGCCTTGTCGAGGTGATGCAGCGTTACGCCATCGGCGACCTGTCGGTGGACATGGACCGTTTGCCCGGTGAAAAGGCGGTGCTGACGCAGACGATGGATGCCACCAAGGGCAGCCTGTCGGCCATCAATGGCGAGATCAAGCGACTGGCGCTGGCCGCCGCCTCGGGCGACTTCAGCCAGCGCGGCGACGTGGGCAAGTACCAGCACGATTTCCGCGAGATGATCGGGGGACTCAACCAGTTGATGGAGACCACCGACGGCAACCTCGCCGAGGTTTCCGAACTGCTGCAGGCCATCGCACGGGGCGACCTGACCGCACGCATGGAAGGCGACTTCCACGGCGTGTTCGCCACCATGCGCGACGATGCCAACGCCACCGTCGCCCAGCTGACCGAGATCGTCGGCGGCATCCAGATGGCGGCCACCAGCATCAACACCGCTGCAGGCGAGATCGCATCGGGCAACAACGACCTGTCGCGCCGTACAGAGCAGCAAGCCGCCAACCTGGAAGAAACCGCCGCCTCGATGGAGGAACTGACCTCCACCGTGCGCCAGAACGCCGAGTCGGCCCGCCAGGCCAACCAGCTGGCCATTGGTGCAGCATCGGTCGCTTCGCAGGGTGGCGAGGTGGTCGGTCGTGTGGTCACCACGATGACCGACATCGAGCAGTCCTCCAAGAAGATCGCCGAGATCATTTCGGTCATCGATGGCATCGCGTTCCAGACCAATATCCTGGCGCTCAATGCTGCCGTTGAAGCGGCACGCGCGGGCGAACAGGGCCGCGGCTTCGCGGTGGTCGCCTCCGAAGTGCGTACGCTGGCCCAGCGCAGCGCCAATGCTGCCAAGGAGATCAAGGGTCTGATCGAGACCTCAGTGGACAAGGTCGCCGGGGGCTCGGCGCTGGTGAACCAGGCCGGCACGACGATGGGCGAGATCGTGGCCTCGGTGCAGCGCGTGACCGACATCATGGCCGAGATCTCTGCGGCCTCGCAGGAACAGTCGGCCGGCATCGAGCAGGTCAACCAGACCATCACCCAGATGGACGAGACCACCCAACAGAACGCCGCACTGGTCGAAGAAGCTACCGCCGCCGCCCGCAGCATGGAAGAACAGGCCGGTGCACTGACCCAGAGCGTGTCGGTGTTCAAGCTGCAGGCCGCCTCCCGTGCCCCGGTGCGCCAGGCCCCGATGGCCGTCGCTGCATCGCGGCAGGTGGCGACACCGAAGGCCGCAGTCCGCAAGCAGCCCGCACGCAAACCGGAACCCGTGCTTGTCGAGGGAGATGGCGAGGGTTGGCAGGAGTTTTGAGCGGAGAATGCGGTCACCCTTCACCACGCACACGGCCCGGTACTCCCGGGCCGTGTGCGTTGATGGTCCTCCGCAGTCACCCCCTAAAGATGCTGCAACGCCCGCCGATACAGCCTGTGACGCCTTCCCTGCCCAGACGCTTTCCGACGCCCGCATGACCGAGCCCAGCGACGCCCCTCTGGCCGATCCCGTCAGGTACGACGAAGAAGAAAAGTACCTGGTGCATGGCGAATACGAGATCCGGCAGATCCTGCAATCGCTGATCGCCAGGCGCGCGCTCGTCAGTGGCTGCGCGATGCCACGCAACCACACCTTTCCCACCTCCATCATCGAAGTACTGGAGGACGAAGACGGCGTCCTGATCGACGGCAGCGCATCGGAGACCATCAACCGCAGCATCGAGG
Organism: Pseudoxanthomonas sp. PXM03; assembly: GCF_014852005.1. Taxonomy (GTDB): domain Bacteria; phylum Pseudomonadota; class Gammaproteobacteria; order Xanthomonadales; family Xanthomonadaceae; genus Pseudoxanthomonas_A. The sequence goes on from NZ_JACVAU010000003.1 coordinate 290,026, forward strand.
AAGCGCGCCACGTCTCCTGCGTCTCCCGGCTCGACCGCATCCACGTGCAGTTCAAGCTCCATGACCTGCAGCGCGTGCAGAAGGAAGGCCAGGTGGCCTTCCTGGCGCCGCTGCCGGACAGCATCCTGCGCCTGCAGCGTCGCGAGTTCTACCGCCTGCAGGTGCCGGTGACGCAGCCCATGGAGTGCGCCGTCGCCGAGCGTCACCCGGACGGCGAGACCACCTACCGCAACTATCGCGTGCTGGACATCAGCGGCGGCGGCATCGCGCTGGCCGTGCAGGCCGAAGAGCCGACGCTCCGCCCCTACAAGGAATTCCCCGGCAGCCTCCTGCACCTGCCCGACAGCGGCCCGCTGTGCATCCGCCTGATGGTCAAGAGCCTGCATCGCCAGCTCAACCAGAACGGTTCCGAAAGCTGGCGTGCCGGCTGCCAGTTCACCGACCTGCCGCGCGGGGGCGATGCGCTGATCCAGCGCTACATCTTCCGCCTCGAACGCCAGCGCAGCGCCCGCGAACGCGGCGCTGCGTGATCTGCGTCCGCCTTCCGGACGCCTTTCGTCGGTTCTGGCCGACACCCGCTCAACCTCCCCGCGCACGCGCCGATACCTCCCTGTAACGGTCCTGCATACCGGCGTCACGGCGATCCAAGGCCGTGCTTGCACTCGCAGGCATCGCCAAGCCGTACCGTCCAGTCCGCAAGAGGCCCGCATGTCATCCACTCCCTCCCGATCCTCCTCCCGCAGCATCGCCACGCGCGTGATGTACGGCACCGCCTTGGTGGCCCTGCTCGCCTTCGGCGTTGCCGCCGCGGCCAGCTACCTGCGCAGCAGCCAGTCCCTGCTGGCCGGTGCGCGGACCACGATGGAAGGGCTGGCGAACCAGGAGGCCCAGCGCATCTCGGGCGAACTCACCCGCGCCTTCGACGGCAACGATGCGCTTACGCATGCATTGCTCGCCCAGCGCGGGGGCGACGGCATCAGCCGCAGTGCCGCCAGCGCCATCTTCAAGCGCCAGCTGGAAGCGCACCCGGAATGGGTCGGCGTCGGCACGCTTTGGGAACCCGATGCCTTCGACGGCAAGGATGCGGACCACATCGGCACCGAAGGCCACGACGACACCGGCCGCTTCATGAGCTACTGGGCATGGAGCAACGGCGCCCCGCTGCTGGAAGCCCTGCGCGACTACGAAGTCCCCGGTGCCGGCGACTGGTACCGTCGCCCGCGCGAACTCAAGCGTCCGGTGGTCGCCGAGCCCTACGTCTACAAGATCGCCGGCAAGGACGTGCTGATGACCACGCTGTCCACGCCCATCCTGCAGGACGGCGACTACCTCGGCGTGATGACCGTGGACTTCGCGCTGCAATCGCTGCAGGAGCGCATCGCGAAGCTCACGCCGATGGATGCCGGCTTCGTGCGCCTGCTCACGCCGGCCGGCGTGGTCATCGCGGACAAGGATGCCGCCTCGGTCGGCAAGCCATATGCAGGCGCCCACGCTGCCGACGTCATCAAGCAGGTGGCCGCCGGCAAGCCGGTGTTCCGCGAGGCGACCGATGCCGCGGGTGAAACGATGATGGAAGCCTACGTGCCGCTGCAGATCGGCGCCGCGCAGGAGCGCTTCGCGCTGGGCGTGGTGGTGCCGCGCGCGGTGCTGATGCGCGAAGCGCGTGCCGTGCTGTGGACGGTGGTCGCCGTGGGCGCGCTGGGTGCTGTGTTGCTGTGCGGCGCCGTGTTCTGGCTGCTGCGTCGCCAGGTCGGTGTGCCGCTGGCCGGCGCCGTGCGCGTGGCCGACGATATCGCAAGCGGCAAGCTGGACAGCCAGATCGATGTCGGTCGCGACGACGAGATCGGCACCCTGATGAAGGCCATGCGCAGCATGCAGGGCAACCTGCGCGAGCGCATCGAGCGCGACGCCGTGGTGGCGAAGGAAAGCCTGCGCATCCGTACCGCGCTGGAGGATGTGACCACCAACGTCATGATCGCCGACGCCGACCGCACCATCGTCTATGCCAACCGACCACTGATGAAGATGCTGGCCGACGTGGAACAGGACCTTCGCCGCGACCTGCCCGCCTTCGATGTGCGTACGGTCATCGGCAGCAGCATCGACATCTTCCACAAGAAGCCCGAGCACCAGTCGCGCATGCTGGCCCAGCTGCAGGGCACGCATCGCGCGCAGATCAGCGTGGGCGGCCGCATCATGCAGCTGATCATCAACCCCGTGACCGACGGCAAAGGCCAGCGCATCGGCTACGTGGTCGAGTGGGCCGACCGCACCGCCGAAGTGATGGTGGAACAGGAAGTGACGCGCATCGTGCAGGCGGCCGCACAGGGTGACCTGAGCGGGCGCATCTCCGAGTCGGGCAAGCAGGGCTTCCTGCTGGCGCTGTCGCAACAGTTGAACGGCCTGCTGGTCGCCATCGCGGGCAGCGTGGACTCGGTCTCCGGCGTGCTGCAGTCGCTGTCCAAGGGCGACCTGACCGCGCGGATGGAAGGCGACTTCCACGGCGTGTTCGCCAGCATGCGCGACGATGCCAATGCCACCGTCGCCCAGCTGACCGACATCGTCGGCCGCATCCAGGACGCGTCCACCAGCATCAATACCGCGGCCGGCGAAATCGCATCAGGCAACAGCGACCTGTCACGCCGTACCGAGCAGCAGGCGGCCAACCTGGAAGAGACCGCCGCTTCGATGGAGGAACTGACCTCCACCGTGCGCCAGAACGCCGAGTCCGCCCGCCAGGCCAACCAGCTGGCCATCGGTGCCGCCGGAGTCGCCTCGCAGGGCGGTGAAGTGGTCAGCAAGGTCGTCAGCACCATGACCGACATCGAACAGTCGTCGAAGAAGATCGCCGAGATCATCTCGGTCATCGACGGCATCGCCTTCCAGACCAACATCCTGGCGCTCAATGCTGCAGTTGAAGCGGCACGCGCGGGCGAACAGGGTCGCGGCTTCGCGGTGGTCGCCTCCGAAGTACGCACCCTCGCCCAGCGTTCGGCCAATGCCGCCAAGGAGATCAAGGGCCTGATCGAAACATCGGTGGACAAGGTCACCGATGGTTCGGCGCTGGTGCACCAGGCCGGCGCGACCATGAGCGAGATCGTGGCCTCGGTGCAGCGCGTGACCGACATCATGGCCGAGATCTCCGCCGCCTCGCAGGAACAGAGCGCCGGCATCGAACAGGTCAACCAGACCATCACCCAGATGGACGAAACCACCCAGCAGAACGCGGCACTGGTGGAAGAAGCCACCGCCGCTGCCCGCAGCATGGAAGAACAGGCGCAGGCACTGGCCGAGGCGGTGTCCACCTTCCGCCTGGACGGCCATGGCCGTGTCGCGCGGCTGGTGCACGAACGCGTGACCCGCATCGCGGCCGGCACCGCGCCGCGGGGCGTTGCCGAACCGCATCCGTACTGAACCCCTAAAGAAACCCGTCCCGGGGCCGATCTAGGCCATGACCGGTTCCGTCCCGGGAACCCCGACACCTTCACCGGCTGCAACAGGAGCCCGACGAATGAGCGACAAGAAGACCCAGGCCGCGGCGAGCGCGGACGAGTTCCTCAGCTTCACCCTGGGGGACGAGCACTACGGCGTGGACATCCTGAAGGTCCAGGAAATCCGCGGCTACGATTCCGTGACCCGCCTGCCCGATGCCCCGGACTACATCAAGGGCGTCATCAACCTGCGCGGCACCATCGTGCCGGTGATCGACCTGCGCCTGAAGCTGCGCCTGAAGGATGCACGCTACGACGCCTTCACCGTGATGATCGTGCTGAACGTGGAGGACCGCGTGGTCGGCATCGTGGTGGACAGCGTGTCGGACGTGATCGCGCTCAGCGCCGAGCAGATCCGCCCCACGCCGGAATTCGGCGCCAGCGTCGATACCCGCTTCATCTCCGGCATCGGCACCGTCGATGAACGCATGTTGATCCTGCTGGACATCGAGACGCTCATCGACAGCGCCGACCTGGGCCAGCCGCTGCCGGAACAGGCCGCCGCCTGACGCATCGCCCTCGCGGTACGCAACGCGTGCATCCCCGGGGACCGCAGGCCGCAAGGCGTGCGGTCCCTTGCGTTTGGGCGGCCGCCGGCATCCGGACTCCCCGCCTTTCGTCGTAGGGGCGCGAAAAACCACTGAAATTCCGCCGACCCGGGCCGCTATCAACGGTGAGGGCAATCCGCCCCCGCAATCCGCATGCCCAGGCCACCCGGCCTGTCGCCAGAGACCCCGCCATGACGTTCAACGCCAAGATCGCCGCCCTGCTCTCCAACCTGCCGCTGAAGCGCAAGTTCCTCATCCAGACCGCGCTGGTCGCCATCGGCACCATCGCACTGGCCGTGGTGGCGGCGCGCATGCAGTACCTGGATCTCACCGGAACGCGGCAGGCCGGCCTGAAGGCGCAGACCGAGATGGCGCTGGGCGTGATCGAGGGGTATGCGAAGCAGGTGCAGGCCGGCACCCTGGATGAAGCCCAGGCGAAGGAAAGCGCGCTGGCCACGCTCGCCTCGATGCAGGCGAACAAGGGCGTGGACTACTTCTTCGTTACCGACGAAGCACCGACCATGCTGATGCACCCCACCCGTCCCGACCTGATCGGCAAGCCGCTGGACGACGTGCTGAGCCCGGATGGCAAGCGCATCTTCCCCGAGTTCGTCCGCGTGGCGCGCGCAGGCGGTGGCCATGTCGACTACAGCTGGGCCAAGGCGGGCGAGGAAGACCCCGTGCCGAAGACTTCCTATGCGGCGCTGTACCAGCCGTGGGGCTGGGTGATCGGCACCGGCGTCTACATCGACGACACCCAGGCGCAGGCACTGCAGTTCACCTTCATCATGACCATCGCCGGCGGCCTGCTGGTGCTGCTGAGCATGGCGATCGGCTGGGTGATCGGGCAGTCGGTGCTGGAACCGGTGGCGCGCGCCCTCTCCGCCATCCGCGGCGTCTCGCGTGGCGACCTCAGCGTCCGCACGGGCCACCACGGCCGCGACGAAGTGGGCCAGATGCTCAAGGCCACCGACGAAATGGTGCACATGCTGGAACGCTTCTCGCAGGAAACGCACGTGATGATCCGCCTGCACGAAGCCGACGACATCAGCCATCGCATGCCCGAGGATTTCCCCGGTGTGTACGGCGAGCTGGCGGGCGGCATCAACACCATGATGTTCGAGCACCTGGACGCCTTCCGCGATGCCATCGGCATCCTCGAGCGCTACGCCAACGGCGACCTGAGCCAGGATGCGCGCCGCCTTCCGGGCACGCGTGCGTTCCTGCATGAAGCGATGGACGCAGCCAAGCAGAGCCTGCTGGCCATCAATGCCGAGATCAAGCGCCTGGCGCAGGCCGCTGCGGCGGGCGATTTCAGCGCCCGCGGCGACGAGGCGCGCTTCCAGCACGACTTCCGCCAGATGGTGCAGGGCCTGAACGCGATGATGGCGATCAGCGACCGCAACCTGGCCCAGTTGTCCGCGCTGCTGCGTGCGATCGCCGATGGCGACCTGACCGCCCGGATGGAAGGCGACTTCCACGGCGTCTTCGCCACCATGCGCGATGACGCCAACGCCACCGTCGCCCAGCTGACCGAGATCGTCGGCGGCATCCAGATGGCGGCCACCAGCATCAACACGGCGGCCGGTGAGATCGCATCGGGCAACAACGACCTGTCGCGCCGTACCGAACAGCAGGCCGCCAACCTGGAAGAGACCGCCGCCTCGATGGAGGAACTGACCTCCACCGTGCGCCAGAACGCCGAGTCCGCCCGCCAGGCCAACCAGCTGGCCATCGGCGCCGCTGGTGTCGCCTCGCAGGGTGGCGAGGTGGTCGGTCGCGTAGTCATCACGATGACCGACATCGAACAGTCGTCGAAGAAGATCGCCGAAATCATCTCGGTCATCGACGGCATCGCATTCCAGACCAACATCCTGGCCCTGAACGCAGCCGTGGAAGCCGCCCGTGCCGGCGAACAGGGTCGCGGCTTCGCGGTGGTCGCTTCGGAAGTGCGGACGCTGGCCCAGCGCAGCGCCAATGCCGCCAAGGAAATCAAGGGCCTGATCGAGACCTCGGTGGACAAGGTAGCCGATGGCTCCAAGCTGGTGAACCAGGCGGGCGCGACGATGGGCGAGATCGTCGCCAGCGTGCAGCGCGTGACCGACATCATGGCCGAGATCTCGGCCGCCTCGCAGGAACAGTCGGCCGGCATCGAGCAGGTCAACCAGACCATCACCCAGATGGACGAGACCACCCAACAGAACGCCGCACTGGTCGAAGAAGCTACCGCCGCTGCCCGCAGCATGGAAGAACAGGCCGGTGCGCTGACCCAGAGCGTGTCGGTGTTCAAGCTGCAGGCCGCCTCCCGTGCCCCGGTGCGCCAGGCCCCTACGGCTGCCGCGGCATCGCGGCCGGTGGCGACGCCCAAGGCCGTGGCCCGCAAGCCGGTCGCCCGCAAGCCCGAACCGGCACTCGCCGATGGGGACTGGCAGGAGTTCTGAGCCGCCGGGCGCGCCCGGCGCGCGCCCTGTTCCGTGACCGCCTTCAAGTAACCCGGACTCCGGCCGATATGTCACCAGAAGGCCCTCTTCCCTGGCACCCGATGACCGTCGCACCCTCCGCCACCGACGACGCCAGCCGCTGCACGCAAGTGCGCCGCGAGGACACTGCATGCTTCGCCGCACGCTGACTTCGCTGACATCGGTGCGCGACACACAGGCGTCCACGGATCTCCCCACGGAGAGCCTCTGGCACGTGCTGGAACAGTCCGTCGACGCCGCGTTCGTCATCGACGGGCGCCACCGGGTGGTGCTGTTCAATCCGGCGGCGGAAGCCCTCTGGGGCTGCCTGCGCGAAGATGTGCATGGCATGCCGTTCACCCGGTTGCTGTCCAGCCCCCAGGCGGACAACACCGCCGACGCCGCGCTGGCGCAACTGCTCGGCAGCCATCGGGATGCTGTGCTGCATCGGCCCGACGGCAGCGAGGTCGCCTGTTCGGTCTCCATGTCGAAGGTGCAACTGGGCACGCAGGTCTTCCACACCGCCTTCGTGCGCGACACCAGCGACCAGAAGCGCCAGCTCGAGCGCCTGCGCCAGTTGTCGATCGTGGTGGACAAGAGCGACAACGCGATCTTCGTGAGCGCACCAGACCGCGAAGTGGTCTACGTCAACAGCGGCTTCACCCGCATGCTGGGTTACCGGCTTGAAGAGCTGCGCGGGATCAAGCCCTCGCAGCTGCTGTCCGGCGCGCATACCGACGCCACCCTGGACGATCGCATCAGCCAGGCGATGAAGGCCGGCGAAGGCCTGCAGACGGAAGTGCTGCTGTACACCAAGTCGGGCCGCCCGCTGTGGCTGTCGGCCGCGATCAACCCCGTGCACGACGAGGACGGGACACTGCTGGGCCTGGTCAGCGTGCTGAGCGACATCACCCAGACCAAGATGCACCAGGTGCTGCACAACAAGGTGCTGGATGCGCTGGTGCACGAATGGAGCGTGGCCGACGTGATGACGCTGATCTGCCGCGAGGTGGAGCACATCGCGCCGGAACTGACGGTCTCCATCATCACCGTGGACAACGAGGGGCTGATGCACGCCCTCGCCTCGCCCAGCCTGCCCGAAGCCTGGGCACGCAAGATCGACGGCATGGCGATCGGCCCGCGTGCCGGCGTGTGCGGTGCCGCCGCCTGGCGGGGCCGCGCGGTGCTGGTGAAGGACATCGCCAGCGATCCGCTGTGCGCCAACACCCGCCACCTCACCTCGCCGCTCGGGCTGCGCGCCTGCTGGACCCATCCGATCAAGTCGAGCAGCGGCCGCGTGCTGGGCACGCTGTCGTTCTACTACCGCGAGAACCGGGGCCCCGACGAGCTGCACGAACGCCTGGCCGATACCTGCCTGCATCTGTGCTCGCTGACCCTGGAGCGGGAGCAGACCAACGAACGCGTGCACCAGCTGGCGTTCTACGACACCCTGACCGGCCTGCCCAACCGCATCATGTTCAGCGCCAAGGCCGAACAGGCGCTGGCCAACGTCGCCCAGGTGAACGGCACCGCCGCGGTGCTCTTCATCGACCTGGACCGCTTCAAGCGCGTGAACGATGCGCAGGGGCACGCGGCCGGCGACGGCCTGCTGCGCGATGTCGCCGCGCGCCTGAGCGAGGAACTCGGCGGCATCAACATCGTCGGACGCCAGGCCGGCGACGAATTCGTCGCGGTGCTGCCGATGTGCAGCACCGAGCATGCCGGCAGCGTGGCCGAGCGCCTGCTGGGGGCCATCGCGGCGCCGACCGCCGCCGGCCTGATGACCCTGCACCCCAGTGCCAGCATCGGCGTGGCGATGTTCCCGGACGACGGCCGCGACATCGACCTGCTGGTGCGTCATGCCGACATGGCGATGTACCGCGCGAAAACCGATGGCGGCGGCAGCTTCCGCTTCTTCAGCGTCGACATGAACCGGCTGGCGCAGGAGCGCGTCTCGCTGGAGACCGCGCTGCGCGAGGCGCTGCGGCTGGACCAGCTGAAACTGCAGTACCAGCCCCAGGTCGGCGGCTGCGACGGCAGGCAGCTGTATGGCGTGGAAGCACTGTTGCGCTGGCACCACGCGGAGCTCGGCGTGATTCCGCCCGCGCGCTTCGTGCCGGTGGCCGAAGAATGCGGACTGATCGCCGATCTCAGCCTGTGGGTGCTGCGCCAGGCGTGTGCGCAGATGGCCGACTGGCAGCAGCGCGGCATCGACATCCCGCGCGTGTCGGTGAACGTCTCCGCGATCAATTTCCGCGATCCGGAGCTGTCCCTGCAGATCTCCGACCTGCTGGACGAGCATGGCCTGGAGCCGGGCGACCTGACGCTGGAGATCACCGAAAGCGTCATGCTGGACCCGGACCCGGACGTGCTCGAGAACATCGAGGCCATCTACGTGCTGGGCGTGCGGCTGTCGCTGGACGACTTCGGCACCGGCTACTCCAGCCTCAGCCACCTGCACCGCCTGCCCATCAGCGAACTCAAGCTGGACCAGAGCTTCGTGCGCGACATCGACACCAGCGCCATTGCGCGCACGCTGACCTCATCGGTGCTGCGCATCGGCGAAAGCCTGGGCATGAAGGTGGTCGCCGAAGGCGTGGAGACCGAATCGCAACACCGCTTCCTGACCGAGCAGCGCTTTCCCGTGCTGCAGGGGTATCTGTTCTCACCACCGCTGCCACCCGGTCCGCTGGAACAGTGGCTGGAAACACAGGGCTACACCGCAGCCCGCGAAGTCGAAACCGAAGCCGGCGCACCCGGGTAAGTGCAGCGCCGCGCGACCGGTGTTCGCCCCGACCCCCGGAAAGTGTGACCCAGCGCCCAGTCGCGCACACGGACGATCCCGCACCACGCCTTCGCCTCAAGTTTGGCCAAGGCGGGCCGATCTCAGGCAGTGAGTCGTTACCCCTCTTCTGTCCATCCGGAGTTACTGGAATGAAAATCGCATCCGCCCTGACCCTGTCCATCGCCGTCGTCGGCGCCGCCCTGCTGATGCCCGCGACGCCGGCCAACAGCCAGTCGCAGGTCGACAACGCGATCCCCGCCGACATGGCCGCACGCTTCGCGGGCAAGAACGGCACGGTGTGCGGCAAGGTGGGCAAGGCCCGCTTCGCCGAGAATTCCGAAGGCACGCCGACCTTCCTGTACATGGGCGGCAACTTCCCGCGCCATACCTTCACCGCACGCATCCCGGGCGATGCCCGCGCCAAGTTCAAGCCGGCCCCGGAAGAACTGGAAGGCAAGGACGTCTGCGTGATCGGCGCCATCGAGCGCGACAACTCGCGCGCCGAAATCGTGGTCAGTTCGCCGGCCAACCTGAAGCTGGCGACGATCCGCTGATCCGTTCCAACGGCAGGGCGCCACGCCCTGCCCGCCCTGGTCGCACCTGAGAGCGGCGCGGCACGCCACCGGTAAAGGAAAAAGAATCCCATGCAGCGGATCAAGAACCTCAAACTGACGACGAAGATGATGCTCGCCTTCGGCGCCGTGCTGGCGCTGATGCTGGTACAGGGCATCGCCGCTTTCGTCGGCCTGAACTCGTTGAACGGCGCCACCACCGAGGTGACCGGCAACGTCCTGCCCAGCGTGAAGGCCGCGGGCGACCTGCAGAACCTGATCGGCGAATACCGCACGACCTCTTACCGGCAGCATGTGCGCGCCAGCGACGCCGTCAAGGCGGAAGCCAAGACGCTGGCCGCCCAGACCGAGAAGAAGATCGAGCAGTCCATCAAGGACTACGCCACGCTGATCATCAGCCCGGACGAAAAGAAGGCCTACGACACCTTCGTCAAGGAGTGGAAGGCAGCCAAGCAGTCGTATGCCGAAGTGCAGGAGATGCTGGACCTCGGCCTGCCGGACGACGCCGTGGACACCTTCATCGGCACCACGCGCGACCAGCACCGGAAGGCGGTCGCGGCACTGAACACGTTGGTCAACGTGGTCGACCAGCAGGCCAAGACGGCCAGCGCCAGCGCCGACAGCACCTTCGCTGCTTCCAGCACGCTGATGGTCATCATGCTGCTGGTGGGCATCGTGGGCGGCCTGGCCCTGGCCTGGTTCTTCGCCCGCGCCATCGCCGGCGCCGTCGGCGAAGCCGTGCGCGTGGCCAATGATGTGTCCGCCGGCAAGCTGGACGGCAAGATCGATACCAGCCGCCAGGACGAAGTGGGCCAGCTGCTGACCGCCATGCAGCGCATGCAGACGCAGGTACAGTCGGTGATTTCCGCCCAGAGCGAAATGGCCGCGCGCCACGACGAGGGCCAGATCAGCTACCGCATGGACGACAGTGCGTTCCCGGGCGAGTACGGCCGCATGGTGCGCGACACCAACGCTTTGGTCGCCTCGCACCTGCAGGCCATCGGCGACGCGCTGAAGATCATGCAGCGCTACTCGATCGGCGACCTGAGCCTGGACATGCCCAAGCTGCCGGGCGAGAAGGCCAACCTCACCGAGACGATGGACGCCACCAAGGCCAACCTGTCGGCGATCAACGGCGAGATCAAGCGCCTGGCGATGTCCGCTTCCTCCGGCGATTTCAGCCAGCGCGGCGACGTGGACAAGTACCAGTACGACTTCCGCGACATGATCGACGGCCTGAACCAGCTGATGGAAACCACCGACGGCAACCTGGCCGAGGTCTCCGAACTGCTGCAGGCCATCGCACGCGGCGACCTGACCGCACGCATGGAAGGCGACTTCCACGGCGTGTTCGCCACCATGCGCGATGACGCCAACGCCACCGTCGCCCAGCTGACCGAGATCGTCGGCGGCATCCAGATGGCGGCCACCAGCATCAACACGGCGGCCGGTGAGATCGCATCGGGCAACAACGACCTGTCGCGCCGTACCGAACAGCAGGCCGCCAACCTGGAAGAGACCGCCGCCTCGATGGAGGAACTGACCTCCACCGTGCGCCAGAATGCCGAGTCGGCCCGCCAGGCCAACCAGTTGGCCATCGGCGCCGCCGGTGTCGCCTCGCAAGGCGGTGAAGTGGTCGGCAAGGTCGTCACCACGATGCGCGACATCGAGCAGTCGTCGAAGAAGATCGCCGACATCATCTCGGTCATCGATGGCATCGCCTTCCAGACCAACATCCTGGCCTTGAACGCGGCCGTGGAAGCCGCCCGTGCCGGCGAGCAGGGTCGCGGCTTCGCGGTGGTCGCTTCGGAAGTCCGGACGCTGGCCCAGCGCAGCGCCAATGCCGCCAAGGAGATCAAGGGCCTGATCGAGACCTCGGTGGACAAGGTGGCCGATGGCTCCAAGCTGGTGAACCAGGCGGGCGCGACGATGGGCGAGATCGTCGCCAGCGTGCAGCGCGTGACCGACATCATGGCCGAGATCTCCGCCGCCTCGCAGGAACAGAGCGCCGGCATCGAACAGGTCAACCAGACCATCACCCAGATGGACGAAACCACCCAGCAGAACGCCGCGCTGGTGGAAGAAGCCTCTGCCGCCGCCCGTTCGATGGAAGAGCAGGCACAGGCGCTGAGCGAGTCGGTGTCGGTGTTCAAGCTGCATGCCCACGCCGCCCCGACCGCCGCGGTCGCCAAGCCGGCCAAGGCAGCAGCCCCGGCTCCGTCCAGGCCCGCGCCGCGCGCCGCCACGCCGTCGATGCTGGAGCCCGCCCTGGCCGATGGCGACGACTGGCAGGAATTCTGAGGCACGCGGTTTGCATCGCATCCCGGCAACAGCTCCCTTTCCCTGTCCCTGCGGCAGGGAAAGGGTCCCGCCACGCCCCTAGCCTCATCCGTCCCGTCGAGAATCCGATGTCCGTCAGTACCCGCTCCCCTGCTCCGGCTGCCACGACACGACGGACCCCTGCGCCGCTTCCCGCCGACGACGGCGCGGCAGGATCGGCAGGACGCGATTTCGAGTTCGACGACCGCGACTTCCGTCGCGTGGTCGACCTGATCCGCCAGCGCGCCGGCATCGCCCTGGCCGACGGCAAGCGCGACATGGTCTATGGCCGCCTGTCGCGCAGACTGCGCGCCTTGGGCCTGCGCAGCTTCAAGGATTACCTCGACCAGTTGGAACGGGACGGTGGCGATGAGTGGCAGGCGTTCACCAACGCACTGACCACGAACCTCACCTCGTTCTTCCGCGAGCCGCACCACTTCGAGCGGCTGCAGGAAGAACTGGCGAAGCACCGGAACGACGGCCCGCTGAAGATCTGGTCATGTGCCGCGTCCACCGGCGAAGAGCCCTACTCCATCGCCATCACCGCCTGCGAGGCCTACGGCACGCTGACCCCGCCGGTAAGCATCCTGGCCACGGACGTGGACACCCAGGTGCTGGCCACCGGCGAACGCGGCGTCTATCCGGTCGAGCGCATCGCCGGCCTGGACGACACCCTGAAGCGGCGTTATTTCCAGCGCGGCAGCGGCCCCAACGAAGGCAAGTGCCGCGTGCATCCGGCCCTGCGCCAGCTGATCGCGTTCCGCCCGCTCAACCTGCTGACCGCGCGCTACGACGTGGCCGGCCCGTTCACCGCGGTGTTCTGCCGCAACGTGATGATCTATTTCGACAAGCCCACCCAGCGCGGCATCCTGGCGCGCCTGGTGCCGCACCTGGCCGAAGACGGGATGCTGTACACCGGCCACTCGGAAAACTACCTGCACGCCGCCGACATCATCCAGCCCTGCGGTCGCACGCTGTACCGCCGCGCCGGGACCGGCGCATGAGTTCAGCCGCCGCCTCGTTCGCCGACGGCAGCGTGATGCGCTACCACGACGCTCGCTTCAAGACCGAAGCGGCCAAGCTGCTGCCCACGCAGTACCTGGTGGTGGACAACGACACCGCGCTGGTCACCGTGCTGGGCTCGTGCGTGGCCGCCTGCATCCGCGACCCGCTGCTCAAGCTGGGCGGCATGAACCACTTCCTGTTGCCGGACGGCAACGTGGGCGATGGTGCGCCCGCGCGCTACGGCAGCTTCGCGATGGAACTGCTGATCAACGACCTGCTCAAGCGGGGTGCCGCGCGCAACCGCCTGGAGGCCAAGGTCTTCGGCGGTGCCAACGTGCTGAAAGGCTTCACCAGCAACCCGGTCGGCACGCGCAATGCCGAGTTCGTCCGCAAGTACCTGGATGCCGAACGCATTCCCGTGGTCGCCGAAGACCTGCGCGGCATCCATCCGCGCAAGGTCTGGTATTTCCCCAACACCGGCCGCGTGGTCGTGCAGCGCCTGCCGCATGCCCATGATGCCGAGGTCCTGGCCGCCGAATCCGCCGCCCGCGCCCGCCTGTCGAGGGCGCCGGTCACCGGAGGCGTGGAGCTGTTCTGATGAGTAGTCCTTCCTCCTGCAAGGTGCTGATCGTCGATGACTCGGCGGTCGTGCGGCAGATGCTGACCGAGATCCTCTCGCGCGATCCGGGCATCGAAGTCGTCGGTTCCGCCGCCGATCCGCTGCTGGCCCGCGACAAGATCAAGCGCCTGAATCCCGACGTGATGACGCTGGACGTGGAAATGCCGCGCATGGACGGGCTGGCGTTCCTGGAGAACGTCATGCGCCTGCGGCCGATGCCGGTGGTGATGATTTCCTCGCTGACCGAGCGTGGCGCCGACACCACGCTGCAGGCGCTGGCGCTGGGTGCGGTGGATTTCGTGTCCAAGCCCAAGCTTGACGTCGCCAGCGGCTTGCAGGCGTATGCCGACGAGATCATCGCCAAGGTGAAGGCCGCCGCAAAGGCGCGTGTCCGCCCGCTGGCCCGCACCGGCGCCCCCCGCGTCGGCCTGGATACCGCACTGCCATCCCCTCCGGCCCTGCGCTTCCGCACCACCGACCGCCTGATCGCCATCGGCGCCTCCGCCGGTGGCACCGAAGCCCTGCGCGTGGTGCTGGAACAGATGCCCGCCGACGCGCCGGCCATCGTGCTGACCCAGCACATCCCGGCCGGTTTCAGCCGCGCCTTCGCGGAACGGCTGGACCGTCATTCGGCCATGGCCGTGCGCGAGGCCAGCGATGGCGAAGCCATCCTGCCCGGCCACGCCTACCTGCCCCCTGGCGGCCAGCACATGCGGGTCATCCGCGACGGTGCGCGCTGGCGCTGCCGGATCGACGACGGCCCGGCGGTGAACCGGCACAAGCCGGCGGTCGACGTGCTGTTCCGCTCGGTCGCGCAGAGCGCGGGCGGCAACGCGGTGGGCGCCATCCTCACCGGCATGGGCGACGACGGTGCGCGCGGCCTGCTGGAAATGAGCCAGGCCGGCGCGCCGACCCTGGTGCAGGACGAAGCCACCAGCGTGGTCTGGGGCATGCCCGGCGCCGCCATGCGCTTGGGCGCCGCCAAGGAAGCCCTGCCGCTGGAACGCATCGCGCAGCGCCTGCTGGACCTGGCGGCAGCGATCGCCTGAGGCGCTGCGCCGTTGCAGGAGCGACGTAAGTCGCGACCGCACGGCCGACGCTACCCTGGCTCGCGATACAGGCAAGGGGCTGTGGCGGGCGAGCATCCCACTCCGTCAATGCCAATGGCCCCTCCCTGCGGCGGTCGCGACTCACGTCGCTCCTACAGAAGGTCGCAACGCCCGTCACAGATCGCGGGGGATCGAAAAACCACCCGATTTCCCGCCTAAAGAGCCGATCCCTACGGCCGATACTCAACAGTGAGCTTCATCAGAGAGCACCCATGTACTCGCGCATCCTGGTTCGTCTTGCGGCACCCCTCATCCTCACCCTGCTGTTCCCGCTGTCGGTCGCCTTCGACTGGCCGAACGCGCTGCAGTGGGCCCTGCTGACTTCGCTGACGCTGGCCTGGCTGATCTTCGCCTGGCTGACGGCCGTCAACAGCCACGTGGTGTCGCCCGAGCACGCCACCGTCATCCGCGAACAGGATGCGCTGCTCACCGAGCTGCGCCGCTTCGTCAACAACGAGATCGAAGGTTCGCGCAGCGAGATCGACCGCGCCCGCGAGCTGATCCGCGAAGCCGTCAGCAACCTCGGCGGCAGCTTCGATGCGATGAACCGCAAGTCGCGCGAACAGAGTGCCGCGATCTCCCGCATCATCGACCGCAATGGCGAGGGCGACCGTGCCGGCGTGGACGTGGCGCGCTTCGCGCAGAACGCCAGCCAGCGCATGGAACAGCTGGTGGAGGCGCTGGAGCAGGTCGCCGGCCAGAGTGGCACCACCGTGCACCACATCGACGACATGGCCCAGCACCTGGACGGCATCTTCTCGCTGCTGGAAGACGTGAAGTCCATCGCCGACCAGACCAACCTGCTCGCGCTGAATGCCGCCATCGAGGCCGCCCGTGCCGGTGAGGCCGGTCGTGGCTTCGCCGTGGTCGCCGACGAAGTGCGCAACCTGTCCGAGCGCTCCACCGCGTTCAACGAACAGATCCGCAAGCTGGCGCACAGCTCCAAGGAATCCATCGCCAAGGTGCGCGACACGGTCTCCAACATGGCCTCGCGCGACCTGGACCGCTCCCGCGAGGCGCGCTCCGAGGCCGCCGGCATGCTCAACCAGGTGGCCGCGATCAACGCCTCGCTGGGTGATGGCATGCGCGAAGTCTCGATGTGCGGCCATGCCATCGACGCCAGCGTGGCCGATGCCGTCCGCTCGCTGCAGTTCGAGGACATCGCCACCCAGTCGCTGGGAAGTGCGAACACCCACCTTGACCGCCTGACCGCGATCAACAAGGAAGCCCTCGCCCTGCAGGAACTCCTGCACCGCTCCGGCGGCGCGACCGACAACGAACTGCTCAGCGCACTGCGCCTGATCGGCAACCGCCTGCGCGATCAGCGCACCGAGTGGGAACGCCCGCCGCACAAGCCGGTCGCACAGCAGAACATGGGTGCCGGCACGGTGGAACTGTTCTGACCGCGACAGCGTCCGCACACCACTAAATCCCGACGGGGCGACCAGGATCTGGTCGCCCCGTCGCGTTCCGGGCGGCGGCATGCCCGGCTGCGGATCGCCACTGGCATACTGCAGGCTGATCGCACCGCTGCTGACGATGTCGAACCCGCCGCTTCCCTCCCCCTTGTTGCTGCAGTTGTTCCGGCTGCAGGAAGCCGAACGCCTCCAGGTGGGGCGCGCCCTGCACAACCAGGTCGGGCAGGCACTGTCGGCGATCAAGATGGGCGTGCACCTGGTGCAGTCCGAGGATGATCCGGCACAGCAGCAGGAAGACCTGCAGGACATCATCCGCACCTGCGACGAGACCGTCGCGATCCTGCGCGACCTGCATGCCACGCTGCACCCGCCCCAGCTGGAAGCGATCGGGCTGGAGGCCGCATTGCGCGCCGAGCACGAACGCGTGTTTCCCGGCACCGCGGTGACACTCGCTCCGTTGCCGAACATGCCTGCGGCCGACACGGCGCTGGTGGCGTTCCGGATCGCGCAGGTCGCCATGCGCGCGGTGGCGGGTGCGGGAGGCCGGCTGGCGCTGGCGCTGGCCGGCGACGCCGATGCCGAGGGCGGACTCGCCGTCACCCTGGATGCCGATGTCGACGCGGCATGCACCGAACTGCCGCTGCTGCAGGCCCTGGCCGCGACGCTTGGCGGCGGGCTGGAATCCAGCAGCGGCGGGCGCGGCAGCCGATGGCAACTTCGCCTACCCTATGCGCCTGCACCCGTGACGCCCACCGACGCCGCTTGAACACCGAGCACGCCCACCTGCCCCGCCTGCCCCGCCTCGGCGCCGGCGAACCCGACCTGCAGCGGATGGTCGACACCGCGAATGCGGACGGCACGCCGTTGATGCTGCTGTACCTGGACATCGACCACTTCCGCTCGATCAACGAGAACATGGGCGTGGAAGTCGGCGATGAAGCGCTGGCGATCCTCAGCGACCGGCTGCAGCGGTCACTCGGCCCGGAAGCACGCGCCTGGCGCCATGGCAGCGACGAATTCATCGTGGCGGTGCCGCGCCTGCCGGGCACGCTGCCGCCGGAACGCTTCGGCGATGCCCTGCGCGAGCAGATCGAATTGCCGATGACGGTGCTGCCCTACACGCTGTTCCTGACCGGCACGCTCGGCATCGCGCTGTGCCCGGAGCATGCGGACACCGCCTCCGGCCTGCTGCAGTGCGCCGAAAGCGCGATGGAACAGGCCAAGCACGAGGGCATGAACCTGGTGCGCCTGTACCGGCGCGGCGCCGCGATCACCGCGCGCAGCGACAGCATCATCGCCCGCCAGATCGTCAACGCCATCCAGCACAACGAACTGCGCCTGTTCTACCAGCCGCAGATCAACGCCCACGACGGCCGCGTGGTGGGCATGGAAACGCTGCTGCGCTGGTACTCGCCCGCGCTCGGCCTGCTGGTGCCGGAACGCTTCATGCACGTGGCCGAGAAGCTGGGCGTCATCGTGCAGATCGGCGACTGGGTGCTGCGCAATGCCTTCAAGCAGGCACGCGTCTGGCGCGACTGGGGCTTCGACGATTTCGAGATCGCGGTGAACGTGTCGACGCTGCAGCTGCTGCGCCCCAGCTTCGTGTCCGAAGTGCTGGAGGCCATGCAGGAGGCCGGCATCCCACCGCAGATGGTGGTGCTGGAAGTCCGCCAGAACGCGCTGGCCAAGGACATGAACCTGGTCCACCGCACGCTGGCGCAACTGCACCACGAAGGCGTGCGGCTGACGCTGGACGATTTCGGCATGGGCGATTCCAACCTGGACTCGCTGGTCCGCTTCTCGGTGGACAAGATCAAGATCGACCGCAACTTCGTGAAGGGCGTGCCGTCCGGCAACCGCGAGGTGGCCATCACCTGCGCCATCATCGCGATGGGCCACCAGCTGGGCATGAAGGTGATCGCACACGGCGTGGAGACCGACGTGCAACTGGGATTCCTGCGCAGGAACCAGTGCGACATGTTCCAGGGCCACCTGTTCGGCGAACCGATGTCGGCCGAAGATGCCGGCGCGGTGTTGCGCCGCCGCTACCTGCGCGCCGATGCCTTCGCCGCCACCAAGCCCGATCGCACCCTGCTGCTGCTGGACGACGAAGAGAACATCCTGCGTTCATTGGTGCGCCTGTTCCGCCGCGACGGCTACCGCATCCTGGCCGCCAGCAACGTCACCGACGCATTCGAACTGCTGGCGACCAACGACGTGCAGGTGATCCTGTCCGACCAGCGCATGTCGGACATGAGCGGCACCGAGTTCCTGGGCCGCGTGCGCATGCTGTATCCGGACACGATACGCCTGGTGCTGTCGGGGTACACCGACCTGGCCACGGTGACCGAGGCGATCAACCGCGGCGAGATCTACCGCTTCCTGACCAAACCGTGGAACGACGACGACCTGCGCGAACACATCCGCCAGGCGTTCACCACCTACGAGCACCAGCCGCACCATCGTGCGCATGCCTGAGATCCGCACCGGAACACAGGACGGCTGGTGCGTGTACCTGCTGGAGTGCCGCAATGGCGCGTACTACGCCGGCATCACCAACCGGCTGGACGCGCGCTACGCTGCGCATGTGGCGGGTACGGGCGCCAAGTACACGCGGGCGAATCCGCCGGTACGCGTGCTGGCGAGCCGCGATTATCCGGATCGCAGCGCAGCGTCGCGCGCGGAAGCACAGCTCAAGCGGATGCCGCGCGCGAAGAAGCTGGCGTTCTTCGATTCGCCCTCTGCAGGAGCGACGTAAGTCGCGACCGCGGAAATCAAACACTCTGCGAGTGGTTCATCGCACGAACCCACGCTCGCGACCACCGCATTGTTCCGGTCGCGACTTACGTCGCTCCTACCGTGATACGCGTCAATCGCTCATGCCGCGTCGACGGCCGGCTGCCGGATCGGCAGCATGATGCGGAAGCAGGCGCCGGAGCCGGGCTCGTTGCGCACTTCGATGCGGCCGTTGTGCTTCTTCACGATGCCGTAGGAGATCGACAAGCCCAGGCCCGTGCCGCTGCCCACCGGCTTGGTGGTGAAGAACGGGTCGAAGATGCGTTGCACGATGTCGTCGGGTATCCCATGGCCGCTGTCCTGGATCTCGATCCAGACTTCGTCGCCCTCCACGCCCGTGGCGACGGTGATCGTGCCGCGCTCGTCGATGGCATGACTGGCATTGAGCAGGATGTTCATGAACACCTGGTTCAATTCCGACGGCCGGCACTGCACCAGGGGCAGCTTGCCGTAGTGCTTTTCCAGGGTGACCTTGTACTTCAGCTCGTTCCAGATGATGTTGATGGTGGAATCGAGGCCGGCATGCAGGTCGGCGGACTTCCAGCTGTCGTCGCGGCCCGAGTAGGAGAAGTCCTTCAGGTTGCGCACGATCGCGGTGACCCGTTCGATGCCCTCGCGCGACTCGGACATCAGCTGCGGCAGGTCGCCGGTGATGAAGTCGATGTCGTAGCGCGCGCGCAGGTCCTCGATCTCGGGCAGCATCGCCTTCGGGTCCGGCAGGCGCAGCGCGCGCTCGTAGACTTCGATCAGCGAGAACAGGCTGTGCAGGTACTCCTGCAGCGAGCCGAGGTTGGAGTGCACGTAGCCGATCGGGTTGTTGATCTCGTGCGCAACGCCGGCGGCAAGCTGGCCGATGGAGGCCATCTTCTCCGACTGCACCAGCTGTTCCTGCGTGCCGGCCAGGCGCACCAGCGTCTGCCGCAGCTGCGCGTGCCGGCGCTGGAGTTCCTGCTGGCGCGCGTGCGCTTCGCTGACGTCGTGGAAGACGATCAGGCAGTGGCCGCCGCCCGGGTTGTCATGGAAGTACGCGCGTACCTGCAGCACCAGGCCGTCGTCGAGGGCCAGGTCGCCGTTCCAGCGGCCGGACTGGCGCGCGGTGGGAATGGCGTCGGGCGGCAGCAGCCGCGACAGGGCGCCGAGCACATCGGGAGCATCCTGCACCAGTGCGCGCGCCGCCGCGTTGGCGTGCAACGGACGGGCGTCGCCACGGCACAACAGGTAGCCGTCGTCCATCAGTTCGGCCAACGCCTTCAGATCGGCGAAGGTCGGGACGTCATCCGCAGTGCAGGCTCTGGACGGTGGGTTCGAGGGAGGTGCGGTGGCCAAGGACGCATCGGGCGGCGGCGATGGGGCACCAGTATCCGGCGCGGCCGCTGGAGCGGCAAGTTGCGGCGTCGCAGTTTGCGGATCCGGCACCAGGCTCAGGCAACCGCGAGCGGGCGGGTGGCGGAGAGGGTCGCGGTCTGGCCCTGCGCGTCGTAGGCGCCGCTGCTCTCTGTGCGACCCAGATGGCGCAGTGCCCAGTTCACTTCGCGGCGGCGCCGGGCCAGCAGGATGCCGTTCGCATGGTTCATCTCGGCAAGTTCGGCGAGCCGCCCCTGCAGTTCATCGGGAAAGCCGAAGCCGGCCGCGGCCGCCTCCAGCGCGCGCAATGCCTCCAGCTTCTCCTGCGTTGCGCGCACCAGTGCCTCGACATCATGCTCGAGGATGGCGCGACGCTCCTCTCCCAGTGCCGCGGAGAGTCGCTGGAGGGGGGCCGGTGTCATCGCGATCAACCGCCCAGTTGGTCGTCCAGTCGCAGCATCCCGTCGGCAATGGCCTCGGGATTGACCTTGTACGTGCCGGCCTGCAGCGCTTCGCGCACGGCCTGCACGCGGGCATTGTCGATGGCAGGCGCAGTGGACAGCTCGCGCTGCATGGCCTGGAGGCTGGCGGCCTCGCCGGTCAGGCGCAGGCTGTCACCACCGGCGCTGGCTTCCACCGGCCTGGAACGGTCGGCACCCGCGTTGGCAACACGCCCGCTGACGGGACCGGTGGTGCGTACGGCGGCGGGGGGAGTGCCTTCGATTTTCTGGCTCATGTCGGTTCACCTGTAACAGGGTTCATGGGAGATATCGGCCGCGACTGATCCGACTTTAGTGACGGATGCCGCATTTCCGAGAAAGGACCCGATGCTGCCCGGTTTCCTTCCACCCGCGTTCGGTATCGGCCGCCCCCTGAACAACTTGAGGGCGATGTCGCACATTTTTCATCGGTTGACCCAGACGTCGCCGCCCGGGCCCACCACGCCCTGCACCACCCGGCGCGAGGACAGGTTCTCCACGGTCACCCGCTCATTCTCGCCGGCATCCGCCAGCGCCTTGCCGGCCACGCGCACTTCCACCCCGCCGCGACGGGACACCAGCGCCACGTTGTCGCCGCGGCGGACCAGGCGCTGGGCGACCAGATCGGTGGCCGACAGTACCGTGCCTGCCGACAGCATGCGCCGTGCCACGCGGCCCAAGGCCTGGGATGGATCAGCAACGGCGGTGCCGACGATGCGCGACGCGTCGCGGGTTTCGGGAATGAACGCGTCGGCGGTGATCGTTTCGCCCGGCGCGATGCCGCGGCTCAGCACCAGTACGGTCTGGCTGCGGCGTACCCGCACCGGCACGAACAGGCGCCAGCCATCCGGGCAGCTGACTTCCACGCTGTGGCTACCTTGGACGCGTGCCACCAGCGATGCGTCGCAGCGTGGCAGGCGCAAGGCGGCGTCCAGTGTGGCCTCGGCCTCGCTGCCGGCAGGCAGGGCGCCCAGGGCGGCCGCCTTGATGCTGTCCACGGTCTGGAAGTCGGCCGCCAGCACGGTGCATGCGGTCAGGCCGCCGATCAGGGCGAGGGTCAGGCGCAGCATGGGCGGGATCCGGAGGTTCATCGGCCGGGAGGCTGCAAGGGGCGTGCCAGAGCCTGACTCTCTGACAACACTCCCCTCTCCCTGTGCAGGCGGCGAGAAGGAACAAGCAACGACGCTCAAGCACCCCTCGAAGATGCCGATATGCTGTGCATGACCCAGGATCTGCTCAACCGCATCGACCAGCGCACCCGCCTGGCCGGCCACAACCGCCTCGCCCTGCTGCTGTTCCGCCTGGGCGGGCGTCAGCTTTTTGGCGTCAACGTCTTCAAGGTGCAGGAAGTCCTGCGCCGGCCCGATCTGTTCCAGTTGCCCGGATTGCCCACCGAATTCGTCGGCGTGGCCGACGTGCGCGGCCGCTCGGTGCCGGTGCTGGACCTGGGCCTGAGCATCCGCCACCCCGAACGCGACCCGAATCCGGAGAACACCCCCAACTACCTGGTGGTCACCGAATTCAACCGCTCCGTGCAGGGCTTCCTGGTCAGCGGGGTCGAACGCATCGTCAACATCGCGGTGGAAGACATCCACCCGCCTCCGGAACTCGGCGCCGAGAACAGCTACCTGACTGCCGTGACGCGCTTCCAGGGCGAACTCATCCAGGTGATCGACGTGGAAAGCGTCCTGGCCGACATCTGCCAGTCGCGCATGGACGCCACCCTGGCGCCGGAGATGGCCCTGCCCGCGGACGCACCGCCGCTGCAGGTGCTGGTGGTGGACGACTCGCGCGTGGCGCGCTCGCAGATCCGCAGCGTGCTGGAGCAACTGGGCGTGACCACCACCCTGTTGTCCGATGGCCGCCAAGCGCTGGACCACCTCTTGCAGGTACACGCCGCCGGCGAGAATCCGGCCGAGCGCTACGCCATGGTCATCTCGGACATCGAGATGCCCGCCATGGACGGCTACACCCTGACGACGGAAATCCGTCGCCATCCCGGCCTGGCCGGCCTGTACGTGCTGCTGCACACCTCCCTCTCGGGCGTGTTCAACAACGCCATGGTGGAACGCGTGGGCGCGAATGCCTTCGTGGCGAAGTACAGCCCGCACGAACTGGCCGAGCACGTGCTGTTCCGCCTGAACCAGGTGGTTGCGGCGCAGATGGCGGCCTGATCGTCGTCCCAGCGAACGCTGGGACCCATTTGCTTTTCCCACGGAAGAGGCAAGAGGCAAAGGGCAGGATCAAGATGGATCCCAGCGTTCGCTGGGATGACGGCACAGGGAATCACTGCCTGCCGGGATGCCGACCTGCCCCGTCCTGGCACACGCCTTGCAGCATCCCCGGCAACGGTCTGCCGGAGCGGTGCCATGTCCAATCCCATCTCCAACTACCTGGGTGTCCACGGAGCGGCCCTGCCCCTGCGCGAGCAGCGCATGCAGTTGATCGCCAGCAACCTGTCCAACGCGGACACGCCGAACTACAAGGCGAAGGACCTGAACTTCCAGGCCGCGCTGGAGAGCGCGGCGGCCAAGGCCTCCTCTTTGCTGACCACCAGCGAGCAGCACCTGACCCTGCTCGATGCCACCCCGCGCATCTTCGAACGTGCCGGCGTGCAGCCCAGCCTGGACGGCAACACCGTCGACGCCGATACCGAACGCGCCGCCTACGGCCGCGCGGCGCTGGAATACCGCGCCTCGCTCAGCTTCATCGAATCCAAGGTGCGCACCATGCTCACCGCGATCACCGGCCAGTAAGGGGACGCGCCATGAGCAACCTGCCCATCTTCGACGTCGCCGGTTCCGCGCTGCAGGCGCAATCGGTGCGCCTGAACACCATCGCCAGCAATCTCTCCAACGCGGATTCCATCGCATCCTCGCCCGAGGCGGTCTACAAGCCCATCGAGCCGATTTTCCAGGCGCGCCCTCTGAATGCGGACGGCTCGCTGACATCGGTGCAGGTGAAGGAGATCACCCAGAGCGAAGCACCGCCGATCAAGCGCTACGAGCCCGGCCACCCGATGGCCGATGGCGATGGTTACGTCTACGCGCCCGATGTCGATCCGGTCGCGCAGATGGTCAACCTGATCTCGGCATCACGCGGCTACCAGGCCGGCGTGGAAGTACTGAACACCGCCAAGGAACTCGCCCTGGCCACCCTGACCATGGGCCGCTGACGCCCTGCCACCGAGCGACCACGCACATGACCACCATCAATGGCGATCCGTTCGCCGCCATCAACAACGCCACGTCGGGCGCTGCCACGACCAAGAAGGCCGACACGCTGGGCCAGGCCGACTTCATGCGCCTGATGACCGAGCAGCTGAGCCACCAGGATCCGCTCAAGCCGCTGTCCAACAGCGAGTTCGTCGCCCAGCTGGCGCAGTTCTCCACCGTGCAGGGCATCAGCGAACTGAACACCACCGTCGGCGGCTTCACCTCGGCGCTGACCGGCGACCAGGTGCTGAAGGGCGCCGCATTGGTGGGTCACGCCGTCGTGGTGCCCTCCGACTCGGTCGCGTTGCCGGCCACCGGCAATGCCAGCGGCCTGGTGATGTCGCCCGGCGCAGGCAAGGTCACGTTCGAGATCACCGATGCCAGCGGCGTGGTGGTCGACACCCTCGACGTCGAGTCCACCGGCAAGGGCGAAACCGCCTTCACCTGGGACGGAATCAAGGCCAACGGCGAACGCGCCGCCGCCGGTGCGTACTCCATCAAGGCCACGCACACCGCCACCGATGGCACCGGCACTGCGCTCAACACCTACGTCGACGCCACCGTGGACAGCGTGACCATCGGCTCCGACGGCCTGTACCTCAACCTGCCCGGCCTGGGCACCGCTCCGCTCGACTACGTGCTGCGCATCGGCAAGTCGGCGTCCTGACCCCCTCACTCCCACCGCATCCTGCAAGGAGTCATCCATGGCTTTCAACAGCTCGCTGTCCGGCATGAGGGCGGCCAACGCCGACCTCAACGTCACCTCGCACAACATCGCCAACGTCAACACCACGGGCTTCAAGGAGTCCCGCGCGGAGTTCGCCGAGGTGTTCTCCACCACCGGCTACGGCCTGCTGCAGAACGGCATCGGCGCGGGCGTGCGCGTGACCAACGTCGCGCAGCAGTTCTCGCAGGGCGACATCAACCAGACCGGGCGCTATCTGGACCTGGCCGTGGACCGCGAAGGCTTCTTCACCGTCAGCAACAACGGGACGAACGTGTATACCCGCGCCGGCAACTTCCAGCGCGATCCGAACGGCTACGTCACCACGCCGGACGGCTACCGCCTGCAGGTGTTCCCGCCGCGCGCCGATGGCATCGGCTTCGACACCGGCAACCTGGTCGACCTGCAGTTGCTGACCACCGACAGCGCGCCTGCGCCCACCACCAACGTCGACCTCGGCGTCACCCTGCCCGGCAATGCCGCGCAGCCGACGATCGCCCCGTTCTCGCCCACCGACAGCGCCAGCTACAACGAGACCACCTCGGTCACCGTCTACGACTCGCTCGGCGTGGCCCACCAGCAGGCCGTCTACTACGTGAAGACGCCGACCCCGAACCAGTGGCAGATGCACGTATACGTGGACGGCACCTCGATGGGTGCACCGACCAACGTGCAGTTCGACAACAACGGCACGCTGACCGCGCCGGCCAACGGCCTGGTGACGCTGTCGCCGTTCACGCCCAGCACCGGCGCGGGCGTGCTGAACATGACGCTGAACATCAGCGGCACCACCCAGTACGGCGAACAGTTCGCCAAGCGCATCCAGAACCAGGACGGCTATGCCACCGGCAAGCTCAACGAGTTCAGCGTCTCGCCGGAGGGCGTGGTGTATGCGCGCTACTCCAACGGCGTGGACCGCGCCATCGGGCAGGTGGGGCTGGCCAACTTCACCAACCCGCAGGGGCTGGTATCGCAGGGCAACAACACCTGGACACACAGCTTCGCCTCCGGTGAGCCGCGCATCGGGGCGCCGGGCACCTCGGACTTCGGCCAGGTGGCCTCCGGCGCACTGGAAGCCTCGACCGTGGACCTGACCGAGCAGCTGGTGAACATGATCGTGGCGCAGCGCAACTTCCAGGCGAACTCGCAGATGCTGTCCACGCAGGACCAGATCACCCAGACGGTCATCAACATCAGGTGATTCGTGATGCGTGAGGGGTGATTCGCAAAAGAGCTGACATCTGAAGAACGGCAAGCCGGCTCGCCGTCAGCACCCGCGACAGATCCCGCTCCCGCCCTTACCAATCACGATTCACCAATCACCCATCACGAGCCTTCCATGGACAAAGCCCTCTACGTCGCAATGACCGGTGCCCGCGCTTCGCTGCAGGCGCAGGGCACGGTGTCGCACAACCTGGCCAACGTGGACACCAAGGGCTTCAAGGCCGCGCTGGCCGGCACCGAGGCATTCAAGATCCAGGGACAGGGCTTTCCTTCACGCGTGGACGCGATGCTGATCGATCCCGGCTTCGATTCGCGGACCGGTTCGCAGATGGTCACCGGCCGCTCCCTCGACGTCTCACTGCAGCCGAACCGCTGGCTTGCCGTGCAGGCAGCCGACGGTGGCACGGCCTACACGCGCAATGGCGAGCTCAGCGTCACCCCGAACGGCCAGCTGGTCACTGCCGGCGGTCGGGCGGTGCTGGACGACAACGGCAATCCGATTGCTGTACCGCCCGCGCAGTCCATCGACATCGGCGCCGATGGCACGGTATCCATCGTTCCGCAGGGCGAAGGCCCGCAGACGATGGCTGTTGTCGGGCGCATGCGCGTGGTCCAGGCGACGCCGCAGCAGTTGTCGCGCGGTGGCGATGGCCTGATGCGGCCCTCCGATCCGCAGGCACCGGCATTGCCGGTCGCCAATGGCAACAGTCTCACCACGGGCGTGCTGGAAGGCAGCAACGTGGATGCAGCCGGTGCGCTGGTGCAGATGATCCAGTTGCAGCGGCAGTTCGAGATGCAGGTGAAGGTGATCCGCAGCGGCGACGAGATGGCGCAGTCGTCGAACCAGTTGCTGCGATTGGGCGGTTGATCCCTTTCTAGCCCCTCTCCCTGCGGTAGAGGGGTTGGGGTGAGGGCTAACGGAGCCCGTGTCTTCAGGCCGCCATCGGCTGTCACCACATCCGCGGCGAACCTTTGGTTCGATGGCCTTGCGGGATGGATTTACTTTTCCGACGCATGGTGCCGCTCGCCGCGGGGGCCCTACTTTTCTTTGCTTGTGCAAAGAAAAGTAGGCAAAAGAAACACACCCCGGCGGTCCGCCCGCCGCTGCGCGGCGGGTTCGCAGTCCCGGCGGGAATTTTCGGACAGGGCATCCTGCCCTGGCCGAAAACGGCGCACATCCCTGTGCGCCGCCCCTGCGGGGTTTCATCCGCCGCGACTGCCGGACCTAAGGGGCCCCAAGAATCAAAGTCGAGAACTCCGCGCGTGCTTTTGCCGCTGCTTCGGGGTCCCCATGAGGCACGGCGAGTGGGCCGGGTACAACCCGAAGGGCGCCGTCATGGATGACGGCGTTTTCGTATGGCACATGGATGTGCCTTACGAAAATTCCCGGACCGCTCGCGGACCCGAAGCGCAGCGGCGGGCGTGCCGCCTGGGGCGTGTTTCTTTGGTTCCTTTCTTTGCACGAGCAAAGAAAGGGACGCCCCCGCGGCGAGCGGCGCCATGCCTGACCCAAAGCCCCGCCTACGAAAGACGCACTCAACACGTTCATCATGAGCGTGCGTTTCGAGTGAGCAGCGGATGCGGAGACGTCGCTGATGGCCGGGGTAGACCGGCTTCGTTGCCCCTCACCCCAACCCCTCTCCCGATGGGAGAGGGGCTTGAACAGGCCCCGCCGCCAGAAAAATGCCGGCATATGGTCCGAGGCCATGCCCACGGTCCCACTTCGGCGCCGCTCCCCGCGCCAGAACCACGACACCCGTTTCGGCACAGGACTTGCCTGAGAGGAGGCGAGGAACCGCATCGCGCGATTCCACCCCTTTCACCGCGAGGAACCACGCCATGAACCAAGCCCTCTGGGTCGCCAAGACCGGACTGGATGCGCAACAGACGCGCATGTCCGTGGTCTCCAACAACCTGGCCAACACCAACACCACCGGCTTCAAGCGCGACCGCGCCAGCTTCGAAGACCTGTTGTACCAGCAGGTGCGCCAGCCCGGCGGCTCCACCTCTTCGCAGACCCAGCTCCCCTCCGGCCTGCAACTCGGCACTGGCGTACGCGTCGTATCCACCTCCAAGGATTTCCAGCAGGGCAACCCGCAGCAGACCGGCCGCTCGCTGGACGTGATGGTCAACGGCCGCGGCTTCTTCGAAGTGCTACTGCCCGACGGTTCACCGGCCTACACGCGCGACGGCTCGTTCCAGATCAATGCACAGGGTGAACTGGTCACCAACAGCGGCTACCCCGTGCAACCCGGCATCCAGGTGCCCGAGGGTGCGCAGTCGATGACCATCGGCAACGACGGCACCGTCAGCGTGACCATGGCCGGCCAGGCGCAGGCACTGGAAATCGGCTCGCTGACGCTCACCGATTTCGTCAATCCGTCCGGCCTGCAGGCCAAGGGCGAGAACCTCTACGTCGAGACCACCGCGTCCGGTCCTGCGCAGAACGGCACCCCCGGCCTCAACGGCCTCGGCAGCCTGGTGCAGGGCTCACTGGAAGGCTCCAACGTCAACGTGGTGGAAGAGCTGGTCAGCATGATCGAAACCCAGCGCGCCTACGAAATGAACGCCAAGGCCATCTCCACCACCGACTCGATGCTCGGCTACCTCAACAACAACGTCTGACCCACGCATACCGGGAATCGCCATGAAGCGCTCCACGTCCGCCACCACCCTCGCCTGCGCGCTGATGCTGCTGCCGGGCTGCGCACGCTACTACGGCGACGTGCGCCCGTACGCGCCGATGCAGCCCATCCAGCCCATCGTCGCCGCGCAGGCACCGGCCACCGCGGGCTCCATCTACCGCGCCGGCCCCGGCCTGAACCTCTACGCCGACCGCCGCGCGCGCGACGTGGGCGACCTGCTGACGATCAACCTGGTGGAGAACACCGCCGCGCAGACCTCGGCCACCACCTCGGTCGACAAGAGCAGCGAGATCAGCATGGCCGCGCCCAACATCGCCGGTGCCCCGGTCACCTGGAACGGACGCGACATCCTCAGCGCCTCGGTCAATGGCGACCGCGGTTTCAGCGGCGCCGGCAACAGCGCGCAGAGCAACCGCCTGCAGGGCAGCGTGACCGTCACGGTGATCCAGCGCCTGCCCAACGGCAACCTGGTCGTGCAGGGCCAGAAGAACATGCGCCTGAACCAGGGCGACGAACTGGTGCAGATCCAGGGCATCGTGCGCCCGGCGGACATCGGCACCGACAACACCATCGCCTCCAGCAAGGTCGCCGACGCCCGCATCGCCTTCGGCGGCCGCGGCGCCATCGCTCAGTCCAACTCGATGGGCTGGCTGGGCCGGTTCTTCAACTCGCCCGTCTTCCCCAACTGAGCATCGCGCCATGGATACGCCCAACGCCGAACGCTCGAACCCCGCGCCCGCGAAGAAGCCGCGCCGCATCGATACCTATACGCTGCTGGGCCTGCTGGCATGGATCGGGCTGGTGCTGCTCTGCCTGGCACCCGCCGCGCGCGCCGAACGCATCAAGGATCTCGCCCAGGTCGGCGGCGTGCGCAGCAATCCGCTGGTTGGCTACGGCCTGGTCGTGGGTCTGGATGGCAGTGGCGACCGCACCAGCCAGGCGCCCTTCACGGTGCAGAGCCTGAAGAACATGCTGGGCGAACTGGGCGTCAACGTGCCGGCCAACGTCAATCCGCAGCTGAAGAACGTGGCGGCGGTGGCGATCCACGCCGACCTGCCTGCCTTCGCCAAGCCGGGCCAGCCGATCGACATCACCGTGTCCTCCATCGGCAACGCCACCTCGCTGCGCGGCGGCAGCCTGTTGATGGCGCCCTTGCGCGGAGCCGATGGCGAGGTCTACGCGATCGCCCAAGGCAACCTGGTGGTCGGCGGCTTTGGCGCGCAGGGACGCGATGGCTCGCGCGTGTCGATCAATGTCCCCAGCGTGGGCCGCATTCCCAACGGCGCCACGGTGGAGCGCGCGGTGCCCAACGCTCTGGACACCGGCGACGGCACGATCACGCTGAACCTGCATCGCGCCGACTTCACCACGGTCTCGCGCATGGTCGCCGCACTGGAACAGAACTTCGGCGCGGGCAATGCCTATGCGCTGGATGCCGTCACGGTCGCCGTGCGCGCGCCCGCCGACGTGTCCCGCCGCATCAACTTCCTCGCCCAGGTCGAGAACCTGGAACTTACGCCCGGCAGTGCGCCGGCCAAGGTGATCGTCAACGCGCGCACCGGCACCGTGGTGATCGGCGCGCAGGTGCAGGTGATGCCGGCGGCGGTGACGCATGGCTCGCTGACGGTGACCATCACCGAATCGGCCAACGTCAGCCAGCCGAATGAATTCTCGCGCGGCGGCAACACGGTGGTGACACCGCAGTCGACCGTCTCCGTCAGCCAGGAAGGCAACCGGATGTTCAAGTTCGAGGGCGGCACCTCGCTGGACGAAATCGTCCGCGCCGTGAACGAAGTCGGCGCCGCGCCCGGCGACCTCATCGCGATCCTGGAAGCCCTGAAGCAGGCCGGCGCCCTGCGGGCAGAGCTCGAGGTGATCTGACATGGCCAGCACGCCCATCGGCGCACTGAATTCTCCCTTGCCGCTGGCCGACGCCAGTGGCAAGCCCGACAACGCCCGCATCCACGATGTCGCGCGGAAGCTGGAAGGCCAGTTCGCACAGATGATGATCAAGTGCATGCGCGAGGCAGGCTTCGGGGATTCGCTGTTCCCGGGTGAAAACCAGGTGTTCCGCGACATGTACGACCAGCAGATCGCCAAGGCGATGAGCGAAGGACGCGGCCTCGGCCTGGCACCGATGATCGCGCGCCAGCTGGGCGCCACCGATGCGACTGCGCCTGCCGTGCCCGCCAGCACCGCGTTGTCGGCCTACAAGCGGCTGCTGCCGGGCAACGAGGCCGATTCCATGCTCGACGCCATCGCCGGCCGCGGGATCGGCAGCACCTCTGCGCGCGGCGATGCCGGCATACCGGCCACGATCACGCTGGACACCATCACCGTGCGTCCCGATGCGGCCTGCGACGAAGTCGAGAGCGTGGCGTCGGCCGACCCGTCGAAATACGCGCGCAACACACCGGAACGCTTCGTCGCCGAGATCTGGGACCACGCCAAGCAGGCCGCGAAGGAACTGGGCGTGGATCCGCGCGCCCTGGTCGCGCAGGCCGCGCTGGAAACCGGCTGGGGCAAGCGCCAGATCAGGACCGGCGACGGCGACAGCGCGCACAACCTGTTCGGCATCAAGGCCACCGGCTGGAAGGGCGAGCGCGCCCGTACCGCCACGCACGAGTACAGCAACGGCGTGAAGCGCAGCGAGACGGCGGATTTCCGCGCGTACGCTTCGCCCGCCGAGAGCTTCGCCGACTACGTGCGGCTGTTGAAGAGCAATCCGCGCTACCAGCAGGCCCTCGCCGCCGGCAAGGACATCGCCGGTTTCGCCCGCGGCCTGCAGCGCGCCGGGTACGCCACCGACCCCACCTACGCCAACAAGATCGCGTCGATCGCCAACGGGCCCACGCTGGGCAAGGTGTTGTCGGCGATCGGCGACACCGTCGGCGGCAAGGTCGGCGGCTTCGTCGGCAACGCCATCGGCAACGCACTGCAGCGCTGATCCAGGGAGCACGCATGTCCAACCTTCTCGCCACCGGCAGCAGCGCCCTCCTCGCTTTCCAGCGCGCCCTGTCCACGGTCAGCCACAACGTCGCCAACATCAACACGCCGGGCTACTCGCGCCAGCGTGCCGAATTCGAAGCGCGCGACGGCACCTTCTTCGGCCAGGGCTACCAGGGCAACGGCGTGCAGATCGTCGACGTGCGCCGCATGGCCGACTCGCTGGCCACCTCGCGCCTGCTCGACAGTGGCGGCGAACTCTCGCGCCTGCAGCAGTTGTCGGTCCTCTCCACCCGGCTCGACCAGCTGTTCTCCGAGAAGGCGACCGGCATCAGTGCGCCGTGGTCCAGCTTCTTCGATTCGGTCAGCGCGCTGTCCTCCAACGCCGCCGGCTCCGCCGACCGCGAAAGCGTGCTGGCGCAGGCGAATGCGCTGGTCACCCGCTTCCGCCAGATCGACCAGCATCTCGACGGCCTGGATACCGAAGTCAATGCGGGCCTGACCGCCGCCACGGGCGAAGTGAACCGCCTGGCGAAGGAGATCGCCCAGCTCAACGGCCAGATCGGCGGCAATACGAATCCCTCCGGCGACCTGCTGGACCGCCGCGACCAGCTCATCAGCGAACTGGTCGCCTTCACCGGTGGCAACGCGGTGACGCAGGACGGCGGACTGGTCAACGTCTTCAGCGCCGGTGGTCAACCGCTGGTGGTCGGTGCGAGCGCCAGCACGCTGGTCACCGTGCCCGATGCGTATCGTCCCGAGCGCCTGCAGGTGGCGCTGGAAACCAACGGCCAACGCATCACCCTGGACAAGCGCGCGCTTGGCGGCCAGATCGGCGGCCTGATCGAATTCCGTACCACCGTGCTTGATCCGGCCGTGGCCGAACTGGGGCGCGTGGCCACCTCGCTGGCGCAGACCTTCAATGAAGGACATCGCGCCGGCATGGACCAGTACGGGCAGATCGGCGGCGATTTCTTCAGCCTGCCCGCGCCGCGCATTTCGTCGCATGCGGGCAATGCCGGCAACGCGGTGCTGCAGACATCGATCGGCAGCGTATCGGCGCTGAATGCGCAGAATGTGTTGTTGCGCTTCGACGGCGGCGCGTGGGTGGCGACGCATCCGGAAACCGGCGCGGCCATCGCCACCACCGGTACAGGCACCGCCGCCGATCCGCTGGTGGTGAACGGCATCGAAGTGGTGCTGGCCTCCGGCGCGCCGGCCACCAACGACCGTTTCCTGCTGCAGCCCACGGCCGGCGCCGCCGGCAACCTGGGGGTCGCGATCACCGATCCCGGCCGCATCGCGGCCGCCACGCCGGTCAAGGCCACGACCGACATGGCCAACACCGGCAGCGGCAAGCTGAGCGGACTGAAGGTGACCGACGCGGCCAACGCTGGCCTGCTGGCGCCGGTGGACATCGAGTTCATCGACGCCACGCAATACACCATCAATGGCACCGGCCCGTTCCCCTACACGCCGGGGCAGACGATCGCATCGAACGGCTGGAGCCTGGTGCTGGATGGCGCGCCTGCGGCGGGTGACACCTTCAGTGTCGGACCCACCGGCGCCAACTCCAGCGACAACGGCAACGCCAAGCTGCTGTCGAACCTGGACGACGCGCGCGCGCTCAACGGCGGCACACTGACGCTCAACGGCGCGATCGGCGGCCTGACCACGCAGGTCGGTTCGGCGGCGCGCCAGGCGGACTATTCCGCGCAGGCGCAGCAGGTCATCCATGACCAGGCGCAGGCCGCACGCGATGCGGTTTCCGGCGTCAACCTGGACGAAGAAGCCGCCGACCTGATGCGCCTGCAGCAGGCGTACCAGGCCGCGTCGCAGATCATCGCCACCGCCGACACCCTGTTCCAGGCGCTGCTGGGAGCCACACGCCGATGAACTACCGTATCTCCACCGGGATGATGTACCAGCAGTCGATCAACACGATGCTGGCCAAGCAGGCGAAGCTGGCGCATACCCAGCAACAGCTCTCCAGCGGACAGCGCCTGGTCACCGCCAAGGACGATCCGGTCGCCGCCGGCACCGCCGTGGGACTGGACCGTGCGGTGGCCGAACTCGAACGCTTCGGCATGAACGCCAGCGCCGTGCAGAACCGCCTGGGCCTGCAGGAGAACGCGCTGACCCAGGTTGGCGATGCGATGGCGCGCGTCAACGAGCTCGTCATCCAGGCCAACAATGCGGCCATGGGCGACGACAGTCGCCAGGCGATCAGCACTGAGCTGAAATCGATCTATGCCGGCCTGCTGGACCTGGCCAACAGTACCGACGGCGCCGGCCGCTACCTGTTCGGCGGCACCAGCGACGGCAGCGCGCCGTTCGCCATCGCCGGCGGCAACGTGATCTACAGCGGCGACCAGACCCAGCGGCAGGTGGAAGTGGCGCCGGACATGTTTGTCGCCGACACCCTGCCCGGCAGCGAGGTGTTCCTGCGCCTGCGCACCGGCGATGGCCGCATCGACGGTCAGCCGGCTGCCGGCAATACCGGCACGGGCTTGCTGATGGGCTTCAGCGTGACTGATTCCACGGCCTGGGACGGTGACACCTACACGCTCAGCTTCGGCGCGGGCAATACCTACCAGGTAGTCGATGGCGGCGGCGCGGTGGTCGCCACGGGTGCGTATGCCAAGGGCGAGAGCATCGCCTTTGCCGGCGTGCAGATGAAGATCGACGGCCAGCCCGCCAATGGCGACAGCTTCACGCTGGGGCCGGCCGGCTCGCGCGACATCTTCGCCACCGTGCAGGGCCTGATCGACACGCTGGAGACCAGCCCCACCACCGACACCCAGCGTGCCGTCATGCAGAACAGCCTGCAGGCAGCCATGCGCGATATCGCTACCGCGCAGAGCAGGATGATCGACGCGCGCGCCAGCGGCGGTGCACAGCTGTCGGCCATCGACGACGCCGCTGCGCTGCGCGAGGCGAACAACGTTACCTTGCAGGGCACGCTGTCCACCCTGCGCGACCTGGACTGGGCCGAAGCCATCGGCCGTTACCAGATGGAAAACACCGCCCTGCAGGCCGCACAGACGGTCTTCATGCAGATGCAATCGCTGTCGTTGTTCAAGCTGATGGGCTGACGGCGGCGCCCAAACTTTCATGCAGTCCTTGCCTTCACGCCGCGCTCCCTCGCGGCGTTTTTTTGTATCTCCCCTTCTCCCCGCCTGCGGGGAGAAGGTGCCCGGAGGGCGGATGAGGGGCCGAGCGCTGTAATTCATCGGGCGCAGCACTCTCGCCTCTCCGTTCGCCCCTCACCCGCCTTCGGCACCCTCTCCCCGCTGCGCAGGGAGAGGGGAACTTATCGGCCGCACCCGGAACACCACGCTGATCCGCGGCCCCTGCTGCCGCCGCGTCTTCGGTATGCCGTGTTCGTGCGTGCTCTGCGAGGCATGGCTCATCGACAGCACGCTGCCAGGCGCGAGGTCGACCGCCAGCGTCTCGCGCCTGCCCGCACGGGCACGGATCAGCATGCGCCGCGGTGCGCCCAGCGAGACCAGCGTGATCGGATGGCCGGCCGCCACCGTGTGCAGCTTGTCGCCGTGCATGGCGACGCTGTCGTCGCCGTTGCGGTAGAGGTTCATGCCGATGCGCGAGTACGGTGCCAGCGCCTTCGCCTGTACGCAGGCCAGCAGCGCCGCCAGCGGCAGGTCGTCCGGCAGCGCGTCCACGGGATAGTTCGCCAGCAGCCGCGGCACGTCGACGATGCGGTCGTACATCGGGCGCTGGAGGTGCGTCCACGCGGCCTGGGCGAGGAGGATGTCGAACCAGTGTCCTGCCGTGACGGGATCGATCACCCCGGGCCAGTAGCGGATGCCGCCCTCCGCGTCGTCCACCAGCGGCACTACGCCGGGTGCGAACAGATCGTCGGTCAACGTGGACAGAGCGTGCATGGCGGCCTCAGTGGAAATCGCGCGAAGAGGTCTGCAGTTCGCCCAGCAGATGGCTGAAGTCGTGCAGGTCGTGGGCGATCAGATGGCGCACGCCATCGACATGCTCCCAGCGACCACGCACACCCAGCAGGCGCGCACCCAGCAGGGCCTTGCGCCGGCGTTCGGCGATGCGTGCCCAGACCACGACATTGACCACGCCATGCTCGTCTTCCAGGGTGACGAAGATGACGCCGCTGGCCGTACCGGGCCGCTGGCGCTGGGTGACGATGCCGGCCACATGCACACCACGCCCGTGCGGCAGGTCCTGCAGCTGGCGCGAATCGACCACGCGCTGCTGGCGCAGGCGCTCTCGCAGCAACGCCAGCGGATGCACGCCCAGCGTCAGTCCGGTGACGCGGTAATCCGACAGCACGTCTTCGACCTGGCTCGGCGCGGGGAGCACGATGTCGTCCTCGTCAGGACTTCCCGGCAACAGCGGGCGCTGGCGCTCGATGCCGGCCGCCGCCCAACGTGCAGCATGGCGATGGCCTGCAAGCGACTGCAGTGCGCCCGCTTCTGCCAGCGCACTGCGTGCCTTCTCGTCGAGACTGGCGCGCAGGCACAGGTCGCGTACGTCGGTAAAAGGTCGCTGTGCGCGAGCGGACATGATCGCCTTGCCCACCGTTTCCGATAACCCGCTGACCTGGCGAAAACCGAGACGCACCGCGGCTTGCCCTCCTCGAACGGCATCGCTTCGCATCCGGCCGCCTTCCAACGTGTTGTCCCAGTCACTGCAGGCCACATCCACGGCACGGACTTCAATACGCGGCCGCCCCGCCGAATGACCCCGCCGCGCGTCCTGCACGATCTGGCTCGCCGAGTAGAAACCCATCGGCTGCGCGTTGAGCAACGCACACACGAACGCCGCCGGCTCATGCCGCTTCAGCCAGCAGCTGATGTAGACCAGCTTGGCGAACGAAGCGGCATGGCTCTGCGGGAAACCGTAGGAACCGAAACCCTTGATCTGCTCGAAGATCTGGTCGATGAATTCGGAGGAGTAGTCCTTGTCCTCCATCAACCGACGGATCTTGTCGCGGTGCGGCGTCATGTCGCCGCCTCTGCCCCACGCCGCCATCGAACGGCGCAGGCCATCGGCTTCCGAAGGCGTATAGCCGGCATGGATCACCAGTTCCATCACCTGCTCCTGGAACAGCGGGATGCCCAACGTGTTGCCGAGGATGGCCTCGATGCCCTCGGACGGATACGTCACCGCTTCTTTCTTCTGCCGGCGCCGCAGGTATGGATGCACCATGCCGCCCTGGATGGGGCCGGGACGGACGATGGCCACTTCGATCACCAGGTCATAGAAATTCTTCGGTTTCAGCCGCGGCAGCATGCTCATCTGCGCGCGCGATTCGATCTGGAACACGCCGATGGTGTCGGCGGCCTGGATCATCGCGTAGGTCCGCTTGTCTCCCGGCGGCAGTCCGGCCAGGTCGATCGTGTAGCCGTGGTGCTTCGCCACCAGGTCCACGGCCTTTTTGATGCAGGTAAGCATGCCCAGTGCCAGGCAGTCGACCTTCAGCAGCTTCATCGTCTCCAGGTCGTCCTTGTCCCACTGGATGATGGTGCGGTCGTCCATCGCGGCGTTTTCGACCGGCACGACTTCGGACAGCGGCCCGTCGTTGATGACGAAGCCGCCGACATGCTGCGACAAATGGCGTGGATGTCCGCGCAGCTGGGTGGTCACCGCCAGCACGCGATGGATCAGCGGGTTCTCCGGATCGAAGCCGGCTTCGCGCAGGCGCTGTTCCATCGGCGTCTCGCCATTGCCCCAGCCGAAGCACTCGGCCAGCAATGCGATCTGGTCCGGCGGCAGGCCGAAGGCCTTGGCCACGTCGCGCACGGCGCTCTTGCCGCGATAGCGGATGACGGTGGCGGCCAACGCCGCACGGCGGCGGCCGTATTTGCCGTAGACGTACTGCAGCACTTCCTCGCGTCGCGCGTGCTCGAAGTCGACGTCGATGTCCGGCGGCTCGCCGCGCTCCTCGGACAGGAAGCGCGCCATCAGCAGCCGGCTTTCTGCGGGATCAACCACGGTGATACCCAGCGCGAAGCAGACGGCCGAGTTGGCCGAGGAGCCGCGCCCCTGGCACAGGATGTCCCGCGACTTGGCGAAGCGGACGATGTCTTCGACCGTCAGGAAGAATGCTTCGTACTTGAGCTTGGCGATGAGGGCGAGTTCCTCGTCGATCTGCACAACGATGGCCGGCGGGACGCCATCCTTCCAACGCTCCCGCATGCCCTGCTCGGTCAGCGCGCGCAGCCAGCTGGCCGGCGTATGACCGGCCGGCACCAGTTCGGCCGGATAGCGGTACTTCACCTCCTCCATCGAGAACGTGCAGCGCTGCGCCAGGGCCACGGCGTTTTCCAGCAACGCCGCGGGATAGATGTTGCCCAGCGCCCGCCGCGTGCGCAGGTGGCGCTCGCCGTTGCGGAACAGATGTTCTCCGCACTCCGCCAGCGGCAAGGTATGGCGGATCGCCGTCATCGTGTCCTGCAGCACCCGCTGTCGACGCACATCCATGTGCACATCGCCGCTGGCGATGGTCGTCATCGACATCCGTACGGCCAGATCCAGCAACTGCTGGAGGCGCGCCGCGTCGTCCTGCTCACGGTGCAGTTCCACCGCCAGGTGCACACGCGCACCCAGCACCTGCTGCAGCCAGCGCCCTTGCGCATCGTCCGGTGTGCGGCATGGCAGCCACAGCGCGAACAGACCGCCGGCCTCCGGTTCTTCGTTCCCCAATACCCGTTCCACATCCTGACGCGTGAGCCGGTACGTGCCCTTGGGTGCGGCACGGCGTGCGGTGGTGATCAGTTCGCACAGGCGCGTGTATCCGTGCAGGGTTTCCACCAGCAACGCGCACTTCAGCCCACACGCCAGGGTGAATTCGCTGCCGACGATCAACTTCAGCCCGGTGGCGCGCGACGCCTCCAGCCCACGCACGATGCCGGCCAGCGAGCATTCGTCGGTGATCGCCAGGGCCTCGTAGCCGCAGTGCTTCGCGCGGACGAACAGGTCTTCCGCGCTGGAAGCGCCACGCAGGAACGAGAAATCCGACAGGCAGTGCAGTTCGGCGTAGGCCGGCAGACTGTCGTCGGCCAGCGCGTCGTCATTGGCGGCCGCGTGCACCCGCAGCCGATGCGCGGTCTCCCAGGCGCGCGGCACGTGGGCACCCGGGTAGTCGCCGCGCTCCTCGTCGCGGCTCACGCGAACCACCCATGCAGCATCCAGCCGCCCTGCTCGCCGGGCGGCGCGAAGGCCCAGGCGCGCTGGCCCTGCGAGGTCTCGAGCACGTAGTAATCGCGGCGCGCGTCCTCGCCATCCCACCAGCCGCTTTCCAGCCGCTCCGGGCCGGAGACGATGCGCGGATGTGGGTCGCGCAGCGGCACCGGCTGCGGCAGCAGCCACGTCGGCCGTGGCGGACGTATCGGCGCCTGTTCGATGCGGCCGCCATCGCCCTGCATGCGTCGCCACGCGCGTTCCGGGCGCGGATCGCCCGCAGGCGCCACGCGGTGCACCGCCTCATCGCCCAGGCGCGCGCGCAGGCGTTCACGCAGCTGCGGCCACGGCAACTGCTGCTGCGGTCGTGTATCGAACAGATCGCGCGCCGCCGGCACGAACGGTGGCAGCTCGCGTGCCAGCAGGCGCACGCCGACCACCGGCTGCGCGATCTGCACGCGCTCCAGCCGATTGCGGGTCAGCTCGAACAGCATCGCCGGTTCGCGTTCGGCGGCCAGCAGGCCTACGTCGACATCGGTATGGCCTTCCTCATGTTCCAGCCGCAGCACGAAGCGCTGCACGCCACCATCGCGGATGGACAGATAGGTGCACAGGTCCCCGATCAGCCGGCGCAGCGGGAACAGCAACGCCATGTGGCTCTCGACTTCGTAACCCAGTTCGATGCGCGCATCGAAGTGATCCGGCGGCGCGTAGTAGGCCAGCGGATCGTCGGCCTGGCCGTACAGGCGGTCCAGGTGTTCCAGCACCGGCAGGCCGAAGCGGCGTCGCAGGCTGTCGCGCGGCAACCCACGCAGCGTGCGCAGGTCGCGGATGCCCATGCGGTGCAGGCGCTCGCCGGCGTCGTCCGGCAGGCGCGCGCGCCGCACCGGCACGCGGTCCAGCATCTCGGCCATCGCCGCTGGCTGCATCACCGCCAGGCCATCACGCAGGCCGGCGAGCACATGCGCCGCGCGCGGCGTGGGCGCCAGCGCGAGGCGATGCTGGAAACCCAGCAGCCCCAGTTCCTCGCGCAGCCGCGCCTCGATGCGCGGCCACGGTCCCAGCAAGCGAAAGCTGGCGCGCACCTCCAGCACCAGGCACCCCGGCCACTGCGCACTGACCAGCGAACTGTGGCGATACGCCCAGGCGGCGAGGAAACGCTGCCAGCGCGCTTCGGCCGGCGGGTCGTGTTCGACCATCGCGAAGTCCGGCAGCAGCGCGTGCGCGGCGGTCAGGCGCATGCCGGCTCGCAGGCCCGCCTGCGCGGCCGACGCATTCACGGCATGCAGGGTGCGCAGTTGCGCGGCGCCACCGATCAGCGCCAGCGGCGCGTCGGGATCAGGCAAACGCCGGAGGACGGCGTCCAGCGCCAGCTGCGGCAGCAGTACACAGGCCCAGAGCATGCGCAGGCCTCAATGCGCGAGCAGCGCGAAGGGCTGCGCGGGCGCCGGGCCGCCGCGGCATTTGCGCACCTGCCAGTGCGTGCCGCCCTGCGCGTCGCGGGTGGCCTCCACGCGCAACGCGGCCGCCGACGGATTGGCGGCATGGCGGCGGTCGCGCAGCGCGAAGCCCAGGCACTCGCCGCTGTCCGCGGCCACCTGCAGGCGGCGCAACGCAGGCCCATCCGCCTGCACCGGCCACCCCAGCACGGCAGCGCAGGCGCCGCTGCGCAGGCATTGTTCGAACGCCCACAGCGCATCGCGCGGCGCTGCTTCCACGATTTCCAGCAGCGCCAGGTCCACGCCGGCCGCCTGCCACGCGGGGGCATACGGAATGTAGGGCGGTGCGATCACCGCCACCGGATTCCCCGCCTGCGTGAGCCGCGCCAGCGTGGGCAGCAGCAGCGCCAGTTCGCCCACGCCATCGGCGGGCAGGAGCAGTTCGGTCAGCGCACGGCGTGGCCAGCCACCCTGCGGCAGCAAGGCGTCGAGCGCAGCATGGCCGGTGGGCTCGCCATCGGCGGCGATGGCTGCGCTGCGGCCCGCGTGCCACAGCGTGCGCGCGGCCAGCAGCGTGTCGAGGGCGACAACCGCACCCATGTCAGCCGCGCCTTACCAGGCCGCAGTACACGCCTTCGATGGCAAAGTCCTGCCCGGGCTGCACGTCGATGGGCGCATGCGCGGGATTGCGCGGCAGCAGGCGGATGCGGCGGCGTTCGCGCTGCAGGCGCTTGATGGTCAGTTCGCCGTCGATGCGCGCCACCACGGTCTGCCCGTCGCGCGCGTCGGGAGTGCGGTGCACGCCGACAAGATCACCATCGACGATGCCGTCGTCGATCATCGAGTCGCCCTGCACCTTCAGCAGGTAGTCCGGCTGCGGCGAGAACAGCCGACGGTCCAGCCACAACTGCTCATCCAGGCCGATATCGGCTCCGATCGGTTGGCCAGCGGCCACCCGACCCAGCACCGGTAGCGGCAACAGATCGGCCGTCCCACCCGGCAGGCGCAGGCCGCGTTTCTGTCCCGGGGCCTGCTCCAGCAGACCATCGGCCACCAGGGCCTGCACGTGCTTCTGCGCGGCATTGCGCGAGGCGAAGCCGAAGGCGTCGGCGATGTCCGCCAGGCTGGGCGCGCGCCCGGCCGCCAACTCACGACGCAGGAAAGCCAACACGGCGGCACGTTGGGGAGGCAGGTCGACGGCATTCATAGGTGTACATTTGTACACCCAAAGGTCTCGCATGGCGAGAA
The DNA here is from genome assembly GCF_014852005.1 of Pseudoxanthomonas sp. PXM03. Taxonomy (GTDB): domain Bacteria; phylum Pseudomonadota; class Gammaproteobacteria; order Xanthomonadales; family Xanthomonadaceae; genus Pseudoxanthomonas_A. The sequence continues at coordinate 331,581 of NZ_JACVAU010000003.1, forward strand.
AAGAGATGCGGCTTGCCTCCAAGCCTCATACGCCTCAATATAACTTCAGTTATAACGTCAAAGAGGCAGCCATGAAGCTCAAGATCACCACGGTCGGCAACTCTGCCGGTGTCATCCTGCCCAAGGAGCTCCTGTCGCGCCTCCGCTTGGACAAAGGCGATGAACTCCACGCGCTCGAGACGCCCGACGGCATCCGCCTGACCGTCTACGACCCCACCTTGGCCGAGCAGATGGACGTGGCCGAGCAGGTGATGCGTCGCCGCCGCACCCTGCTCAACAAGCTGGCCCAGTGACGCAGCGCTCATGATCGTCTGGATCAGCCGGGCCTTGGCCCTGGCCATCCATGACCGCCAGTTGGCCGAGCATGGCGGCGCCACCGGCATACGCGACGAGGGATTGCTGGAATCGGCGCTCGCACGCCCCAGGCAGTTGCACACCTACGGACAGCCTGTGCCGGACCTGGCCGATCTGGCGGCCGCCACTGCCTTCGGCCTGGCGCGCAACCCTCCCTTCCTGGACGGCAACAAACGCATGGCGGCCGTGGCCTGCGAAGTCTTCATCGTGCTCAATGGCGCCACCCTGTCGGCCGAAGACCACGAGCTGTATCCGCAGTACCTCGGCTTGTCCGAAGGCAGCCTCGGCGAGGACGAATTCGCCGCGTGGCTGCGTCCGCGGATCATCGCCAGGTCTCCAGGCAAAGTGCAGGAGCCCTCTCCCGCCTACAGCCCCTGACAGCGACGCACACTCGCCGTCGTCCCAGCGAAAGCTGGGACCCATCTTGCCGTTGCCTTCCCTGACATGCGGGAAGGACGGACATCAGGGGTAATGGATTCCAGCTTGCGCTGAAATGACGGCCAAGACCTCCCAAACGGCCGCGTTCCACGTGACGGACGCATGGAGTCGCAGGCGGTCATGTCGTGCGCAGGAGCGCACGTGGCATCGGATGAAACGTCAGGCGGCCTGTTCCTCGGCGCGCTCGACCATGGTCTCGGCCATCTGCCGCCAACTGGGCAGCTGGTCGAGCACGCCCAGCGACTTCAGGTAACCCTCATCCACCGGCTCGTTGCTGGCCAGGGCACCGGCCACATGCACGGCGCCCGGCACCCAGAAGCTGCGCAGGCTGGAGCGCTGCGGCTGACGATGGAAGGCCACCGCTTCCACGATCGGCATCGGCAGGCCCCACAGGCCCAGCAGGTAGGCGCCGGCCTCGGTGTGGCCGGGGCGGTCATCGTCCTCGGCGGCCGGCGTATCGCGCTCGTCGCGCACGCCCGGCAACAACAGGCCGATATCGGCGAGCAAGGCCGCCGTGGCGCCGAGCTCGGAACTGGTGCGCGGCAGGATCTTCGCCGCCAGCCGCGAAGCCAGCAAAGCGCGTTGCTGCAGGACACTGCGATCGACGTTGGAGGCGGTCTTCATCGAGAACACCTCGCTGGCCAGCACCAGGTCACGCAGTGTGCCCAGGCCCAGCCGGGTGACCGCAGCGCGCAGGTCGGTGATGGAACGGCCGTTGGAAAAATAGGCCGAGTTGCACAACTGCAGCACCTTGGCCGCGATGGCGGGATCGCCGGCCACCAGCGTGGCGATGTCATTGGCGGTCCCTTCGTCCTCTTCCAGCGCACGCGTCAGCGCGAAATACAGGTGCGGCGGCGATGGCAGGTGTTCGACGCGGCCGATGGCGCGGCGCAGGCGCGGGCTGTCCAGCAGGTCGCGCAATTCTTCCAGGCTGTGGATCGCCTCAAGCACCGTTTCCGACGACAGCGGCAGCGGCAGGAAGCGGTGTGCCACGCCGATCAGCTTGATCGGCGCCGCCAGGCTCTCCGCAGCGCCTTCCAGCAGCGCGATGCGGATGGTCTCCGGACGCAGCGTGCGGATCTGGCCGAGCAGCGTGGCCGGTGGCAGGTCGGCGAGCGCCGGGCCCGCCATCACCACGTCCACCGGGCCATTGGCGACGGTATACATCGCCGACTTGGCGTCGGCGACGACCTCCACGGTCCATTCGTCCCCCATGTCGCCGATGTAATCGGCCAGGTCGTCAGGCAGGCAGGCGGTGTCGCCAACATACAGAATGCGCAAAGCACTTCCCCTTGGATCGTTCTTGCAAGCTTCAACGCGCACCCCCTGCTTGCGGAGGCGCGGACCAGATGAAATCTAGCAAGGATGTCGGCCGCGGCCGGGAGTTCTTGAATCGCGATGCGGAGAATGCGCAGTCCTTCACATTCCGCTGTCGGTGGATTCCCGACAGCGCTGCGACTCGGAAGCGGAACGTGCCCAGCGCTGCGGCCCGCGATTGTCGAGGTTGAGGTTCCAACGAAGCGCGTGCGCTCGGAATCGAGTCCACGTCGTTGTCGTTGCAGCGCTACAAGAAGCCGAAGTACTCCCAGGGGAAGTACTCCACTTCCACCTGCGCTTCCAGCGCGCCGCCGGTGACGTTGCCACTGTCCTTCCTTGTGTACGCCAGCGCGGCGTACATCGCCCGTGTCCCGACAGCAACCACGCATACTGGCCGCGCAGCATGGAAGGCCATTCGTCCCTGGAAAAGCGATCCCGCAGAAAGCCGATTCTGCGCAGACCAGCAAGCCGGGGACAAAAGGGATGGCGCATGGGGCGACTCCTGCGGCAAAGCGGACAGGCATGGCGTCATCGCCGACACCCCGACCCTGCCAGCATCCGTTCGGCGGGGGGGCGATCACGGAGGATCGCAGGCGAACGCTGGCCCCACGGCCGGTGTCCCGGCATCCGGCTGCGCCAGATGCAGCAGCAGGTGTGCCAGCGTCACCACGTCCTGGAAGTTATGCAGCAGCACGCGCCTGAGCAGGCCCGCGTCGCCACCGCGCAGGTACTGCAGCCAGGCGCCCGGTGCTTCCGAGCCCGGCAGGTCGTCCTCCCGCACGATGCCCAGCGCATTGCGCTCGATGGTGGCCAGCCGGCAGTTCTCCCACACCCCGCGATAACGGCGACGCGTGGGGAACAGCAGGTCGAGATGCTCGATGCCTGCCAGCGGCGCGCCCAGTCGCGCCAGCCGGTAGCGCGTGGCCAGCAGCGGTGAGTCATAGCAGCGGCCGTTGTAGCTGACCAGTCGTGTCTCTTCGCCCAGCCAGCCGGCGAACGCGCGCAGCATCGCCGGCTCGGCGGACAGATGGGTGATCAGCATCTGGCGAATACGCAATCCCCCGGGCACGAAATCCGACGCGCCGATCATGAAGGCTCGCGTGCCTGTACCACCGGACAGGCCGGTGGTTTCAGTGTCGAAGAACAGCATGCCATGCGTCGACAGGGGGCCGGTCCGCGCGAACGTACCGTCGACATGAGGCATCACGCTGTCGAAGGGCAGGATCTGTTCGAGTCGCAGCAACCCGGGCGCGATCTCCTCGCCCGGCAAGGCGCGATCGCATGCACCTACGCCGATGGACGGACGTGTGCGTTCGCGAATGCCCAGCATGCGGCGCAGCCCAGGCAAGGGATCGTGCACCGGCGGCGCCTTGCTGGACTGCGCCCCGGGACTGTCATGCCCGGCCTGCCGTCGCAGCCGCTGCAGTTTCTCCAGGCTGACGCTCATGCGGCATCCAGCATCCGCAGCACGCGTGCCGCCAGCGCGCGCGGCGTGGTTTCGGCGTGCTCGTCGTTCGCCAGTACCGGCCCCACGCAGGCGGGACAGCCGGCCCTGCAGTCGCAAGCCGCCACCAGCTGCGAGGCACGCTGGACCAGCTCGCGCTGTCGCTGCCACAGCGGTTCGCTCAGTCCGATGCCGCCGGGATAGTTGTCATACAGATACACGGTGGGCACGAAACGTTCGCCCGACACCGGCGACAGCACCTGGCTTTCCGTTCCCCGCAACTGTCCGCGGCCCTGCGTGTCGGGCAAGGCGAACCACGCACCGTCGCCATCGCCTACCGCCTTCTGCAGGTCGCGGCCTTCGGCCATCACGGCGACGGTGGCGGCGATGTGCAAGGCGTAGGCGGCACCGAGGAAGCCATCCAGCGCTTCCTGCCGCGATTCGAACGCCGACTCCAGCAGTGCCGGCGGCAACTGCCACCACAGGCTGGTGGTGTGCATCTCCTGGTCCGGCAGGTTCACCGGGCCGTAGCCGATGTTCTCGTGCGTGTAGTAGCGAATCTTCTTGTAGCCGGCCACGCGCCGCACCACGTGCACTTCGCCGTGGTGGCAGGTGCCCTGCCCCGCGATGCTGCCATCGAAACGCTCCAGCACCTTCAGCTTGGTGTAGTCGATCGCATCGGTGTAGTAGTCCACGTGCGTACGGGTGACGTAGGCCTTGCGCCCTTCCCAGTCCAGTCGCTCCACCTGGTACGGCGTGGACTGGATCATGTGGATGGCACCCTCGTACAGCGTCAGCGGCGCGGCGCTGAAATCCACTTCGGCGATGATCACCTGGCGCCCATCGGTGCGGTCGACGACGACGAAGTTGCCGTCCGCCACCGAGCGCAGGCTGACCGCATTGGCCGGGTAGCTGTCGGCGATCCACTCGTAGCGGTCGCCTTCGCGATGCACCACGCTGTCCTCGTCCAGCAGCTGCAGGAACGGCGACGGATCGACCGGCCCGAACGGCTCGCCGGCGAGGAACGGCAGTTCGAACGCGGCGCAGCGCACGTGGTCCAGCAGGATCATCGGCTGGTCCGGGGCGATGCGCGCGTGTTCCGGCGGGCTGTCGGCGAAGAACTCCGGATGCCGTACCACGTACTGGTCCAGCGGCTGCGAACTGGCCACCAGGATGCCCAGCGAGGCCTGTTGTCGCCGCCCTGCCCGCCCGAAGCGTTGCCAGGTCGCCGCGATGGAACCCGGATACCCGTTCAGCACCACCGCATCCAGGCTGCCGATGTCCACGCCCAGTTCCAGCGCGGACGTGGAGATGATGCCGTCCACGCGGCCATCACGCATCGCGCGTTCGGCGTCGCGGCGCTCGGTAGGCAGGTAGCCGCCGCGATACGCCCGGATGCGCGCCGGCTTGCGCGGATCGTGGTCGAACACGTCCTTCAGGTACTTCGTCAGCACCTCCACCATCGTGCGCGATTGCGCGAACACCAGCGTCTTCAGGCCCGCCTTGATCGCCAGCCGCGCGATGCGGTTGCTCTGCGAGCGCGCGGATGCCCGCAGGCCGAGATCGGGATTCACCACAGGCGGATTCCACAACAGCACGTGCTTCTCGCCGGTCGGCGCGCCGGATTCGGTGATCGCATGCACCGGCAGCTCCAGCAACGCCTCCGCGTGCGCCTGCGGATTGCCGATGGTGGCCGAACAGACGATGAACTGCGGCGTGGCGCCGTAGAAAGCGCATACCCGCTTCAAGCGCCGCAGCACGTTGGCCACGTGGCTGCCGAACACACCGCGGTACGTGTGCACTTCGTCGATCACCACGTAGCGCAGGTTCTCGAAGAACTGCGCCCACTTGGTGTGGTGCGGCAGGATGGCCTGGTGCAGCATGTCGGGATTGCTGACCACGATGTCGCCATGCAGGCGGATCGCCTGGCGCGCATCGCCCGGCGTGTCGCCGTCGAAGGTGAACGCTTTCAGACCGAGGTCACCGGCGCGACTGAGTTCCAGCAGTTCCGCCACCTGGTCCTGCGCCAGCGCCTTGGTCGGGAACAGGTACAGCGCCTTGCCCCTGCGCGCCAGCGCCGAGGCCACCACCGGCAGCGTGTAGCACAACGACTTGCCCGATGCGGTCGGCGTCACGACGGCCAGATGTCCACCCGCCTGCACATGCCGCCATGCCTCGGCCTGGTGCGAATACAGACGCCCGATGCCACGCGCGCGCAGTGCTTCGGCCAGTTCCACGGGCAGATCCGGCGGCAGCGGCTCGTAACGCCCTTCACGCCCCGGAATGACGAACTGCCCGGTCACGCGATCACGGTACTTGCCCGCAAGCCGCTCTGCCAGGGCACGGCCATCGGCTGCGGCCACGGGCAGCAGCGCTGCATCGGTGGCGTGCTGGCGGATCAGGGACGTCTGGGTGGGCATGGCGGTCTCTCGGCGGCGTGTGCGCCATCAGAACCGCGCCGCGTCTCAATCCCTGAGACTGACTGCCTGCTGACAGGCGGCCCCTGTCTCAGCTTTGTGATCGGAGTTTGAAGGCATTTCTCACCCGTGGGTAACGTCTCCCGCGATACCACGTCACCGTGAACCGGAGACGCCCATGAACCGCCACCTCTATCGCGAACAGCTCGACACGCTTCGGCAGGCACCCCGTCATGCCAGCGCCATGGCCGACGATGCATTCACCGCATTCACGGCCTACGACTATGGCCGTCGCCGCCGCCTGCATCCGGATGTCGCGTGGGAAGATGCCTGCCGTGCCTACGCGTTCGCGGCGGCCTCGCATGCGGACCATGCCGGGCAGCTCGACCTGGACACGGAACTCGAACTCGAGGACCACTGGGAACGCCTGCGTGGCGATGGCGGTCCGGACTGGCCGGTCGCGCGTACGCTGTTGCGCGAGACGTGGCGCTGGCTCGATGAACACGGCGCGGGTGCGACCCGCATGCATTGAATCATCCACGCGTTGCAGAAGACGACGAACGGTAGGCCGGCCATGGCACGACCCGCCGTCTTCAACAACGCAGGGGCACGATAACGACAAGATCCGGCAGGGTCGTGGACCACGCATCTCCTTCGGGGAATGGGGTGACACGTTGCCACAGGGGCCGCGCGCAGTCAGGGACTGTCGCGACGGGGTCGCGCAGACGGCTGTCATGTACAGGTAAGCCGCGTTTCATCCACAAGGTCCACGCTCGGCCATGGTCTTGCGCCATGGAGGGGACCTCATGTCTTGCCTGCCTGATCCGTCCGCGCCCGCGTGGATAGATGATGCGATGCCCTGTGCCGTCATCGACATCCACTCGGAACTGCGCTTCTGGGAAGAAACCTACGCGCGCCAGAGCTTCCACCGCCCGGGGACCCCGTTCCGCCACTACGTGCCCACGCTGAAATTCGCTTACGACATCTACCTGCTGTCGCACAGGCGATCGCTCGAAGAACTGCTGCCTTCGCTGCCCTCCCGCTACGAGGCGGGCATCGTGCGTGGCGTCCGGCTGGACTGGCCGTTGGCGCATGCGGTCATCGCACGCGTATGGGAGCGGCTCAATGCGCCGCTTGAAGAAGATCCCCCGCTGTTCGCCCCGCCACCGACAACCGTCGTGGACGAGCGCGCCTTGTTGGCAGAGGCGATGAACAAAGCGGGCACCCGTACCATCACGCAGCGAATGCAAAGGTGAACGTAAAAGGCGTTGTGCGGTTAAACGCGGGTTAAAACACTCTTTATTTCACTTAAGCATCACTGCGCGGAACAAAAAATCCTCGTCGCCACCACCACGCCGACCGGGGATCACCAATGGCCAGCCTGCATCATCGCAACGCCCACGCCACCGCTCAGATCGTCGACATCGATGCCGAACTCGCCTACTGGAAAACGCGGCTCAACGAAGACACGTTCCAGGTGGTCGGAGCCACGGTGGGTGACCTGGAGCAGTGCCTGAAAGTCGGCTATGACGCCTACCTGCTGCACCATCGCCAGGACTTCGACGACATCGCGCCCTCGCTACGCGACCGCCTGCAGCGCTACTGCCCGGATACGCCGATCGGCTGGTACCGTGCGCAGCCGATCATGCGCGCGGTATGGCAACGGCTGAAGCCTGCCGTCGCGATGGGCCACGCCTGATCCTCGATGCGCCCTGCCCATGGGCGGGGTACGCCTAGCTGCGCAGACCCAGCGCGTGCTCGATTGCGCTGAACAAGGCCTGGACCTGCACCGGCTTTGTCAGTGTCGCCGCGCAGTCGTGACCGCCGTCCGGCGTGCCCGGCTCACGCAGGCGGATCACCGGACCGTCGAAGCCGGCTTCCTGCAACACTGCCAGCACGTCCGCGGCGGACAGCAGCAGGATGTCGTCGTCGATGATCGCCAGCTGCGGCAGCCCGTCACGCGCAATCTGCTGCAATGCATTCGCACCGTCAGGCGCCATGATCGGATCATAGCCCTGGCTGGCCAGCGCGTTGCCCAGCAGTGAGAGGCGCGTGGCATCGCCATCGACCAACAGGATGCGGCGACCCTCGCCATCCCGGAACGCCGCGTCTTCCGTGCCCGACCAATCGTCGACAGCCGGAGCCGGCAGGTGCAGCTCGAACGCGGTGCCCTGCCCTTGCGCGCTGTTCACCTCGATGCGCCCGCGCACCGATTCGACGATGCGCTTGCACGACATCAGGCCCAGGCCCGTGCCGCTGGCCTTGGTGGTGAAGAACGGCGTGAACAGCTGTTGGCGGGTGGCCTCGTCCATGCCACTGCCTTCATCGGAGACACGCAGCACCACGTAGTCCTGCCCGTCGTCGGCCACCGTCTGCGTCGCCGACAGGGTCAGCTGCCCGCCGCGTTCGGCCATGGCCTGGATGCCGTTCAAGCAGAGGTTGATCAGGCACTGCTGGAACTCGGTGTAGTTGCCTTCGATCAGCAGGTCCTCCGGCGGCAGCTCCACCGTCAGCCGGACCTGCCGCGACAGGCTGCCCTGCAGCAGCAGTTGCACCGCGCTGAACAGCGCCGCCACGCTGATGGTCTCGCTGGCCTTGCGCGAACCGCGCACGAACGACAGCATCGAATCGGCCATCTCATGCCCGCGCTTGCCGCTTTCGGAGATCACCGCGCCCAGGCGCAGGATCTTCGGATCGTCGCTGTAGGTCGACAGCAGGTCGGGCACGATCAGCAGCGGCTGCAGGATGTTGCGAAGGTCGTGGCTCAGGCCCGCCGCCAGCATGGCCAGGCAGTCCAGCCGCTGCGATCGCATCAGTTCGCGCTCGGCATGTTCGCGTTCGCGCTCGCTGCGCGCCTCGCGGATGGCGCGCGCCACCGCCGACGGCAGCCGTGCGGGCGTATGCTTGAGCACGTAGTCGCTGGCGCCTTCCTGCAACGCCTTGACCGCAGCTTCCTCGCCGATGGTGCCGGAGAAGAACACGAACGGCAGCCGCGGATCATGTGCGCGCAGGATTTCCAGAGCCTGGTAACCGGAGAAGCCGGGCAGCTCCATGTCCGAGAGCACCAGGTCGAATGGCGCACCCGCCAGCGCCGCGCGCAGGTCCTCGGCTGCATCCACGCGCACGAATTCGGCATCCAGTCCGGCCTCGTGCAACTGCTCCATCAGCAGTTCGGCATCGAGTTCGGAATCCTCGACCAGCAGGATGCGGACAGGTCCCAGCGGTGTTCCCGATTGCGGCACGGATCAGTCTCGCGGCAGGGTTTCGTTGATGACTGCCCAGAACGTGCCCAGCGTCTTGACCGCCTGGAAGAACTGGTCGATGTCCACCGGCTTGACCACATAGGCGTTCGCGCCCAGGTCCCAGCTGCGCGCCAGATCGCTTTCCTCGCGCGAGGACGACAGGATCACCACCGGCAGGTGCTTCAGCTTCTCGTCGCCGCGGATGGTCTTCAGCACCTCGAGCCCGTCCATGCGCGGCATCTTGATGTCCAGCAGCAGCACCGACGGAAGGCCGTCTTCACGCTGGGCGTGCGCGCCGCGGCGCAGCAGGTAGTCCAGTGCTTCCACGCCGTCCTCGACGTGCACGATGGGATTGGCCAGGTTGGCCTCGCGCAGCGCGTCGATCGCCATTTCGGCATCGGCCAGGCTGTCTTCGGCCAACAGGATGGTGCGGATGGCGCTCATGCGTCTCTCTCTCTGGAAAGCGGAGCGTCGAGCGCCGCGGGAAGGGTGAAATAGAACGTGGCGCCCTGGTCGGGCACCGACTCGGCCCAGATGCGGCCACCATGCCGGCCGAGCACACGCCGGACACTGGCCAGGCCAATGCCCGTGCCGGGAAAATCGCTGGCCTTGTGCAGGCGCTGGAACACGCCGAACAGCTTGCCGGCGTACGCCATATCGAACCCTGCGCCGTTGTCACGTACGCTGAACAGGTGGCTGCCGTCACGCTGCAGCTGATGGCCCACCTCGACGATGGAGCGCTCGCGCTGGCTGCTGTACTTCAGCGCGTTGCCCAGCAGATTGCTCCATACCTGCCGCATCATGTTCTCGTCGGCCAGCACGATGGGCTGCGGCGCGATGCGCCATTCCACCCGGTCGGCGCGGCCTTCATTCGCCTCGTTGGCATCCAGCATGGCGCGCGCTTCGGCTACCAGCGACTGCATGTCCACGGCCTGAAGGCGCAGCGCGTTCCGGCCCAGGCGCGAGTACACCAGCAGGTCGTCGATCAACTGCGACATGCGGCGCGCGGAATTGCCGATCACGTCGAGGTAATGGCGGCTCTTGTCGTCGATGTCCTCGCCAAGATGGCGGCCCAGCTTGTCCGAGAAGCCGGCCACGTGCCGCAGCGGCGCACGCAGATCGTGCGATACCGAGTAGCTGAAGGCTTCCAGCTCGCGATTCACTTCCGACACCTGCTCCACCTTGCCTTCCAGCTGGCGGTTCAGCGCCGCGATTTCCTGCTGCGCCGTCTTCTGCAGCGAGATGTCGCTGACCGTCATCAGCACGGCATGCTCGTCCTCACCCGGCAGCGGCATGCGGCGCGCATTGAGCAGCACGGTACGCCGCACGCCATCGACGGTGTCCTGCTGCAGTTCGTAGTCCCAGAGTTCGCGCCCGCGTGCGAGCACATCGTCCAGGCGCTGCCGCATCACCTTGTCCTGCCAGGCCGTGCCCAGTTCATCGAGGCTGCCCGCCTTCACGCCCTTGCCCATGCCGTACAGCTCGCCGAAGGCGATGTTGTGCATCTTGATGTGCTGCTCGCCATCCAGCAGCACGATGGGTTCGCGCACGGTGTCCAGCATGACCAGCGCGCGCTGGCTGGCCTGTGCGATCCGCTTCTCCGCATTCAGCCGGCGCGCCACCTGGCGCCCCAGCGACAGCAGTACCAGCGCCAGCAGCAGCAATTGGGCACCCATGGCCACCAGCGCCAACCACTCCGCGCGCTGGCGTTGGCGTTGTGCATCGTAGTTGCGCTGGGCCAGCAGCTGGCGCTCGTTGTCCAGGATCTGGGTCAGGAGACCGCGGATGGGGAAACGCGTGGCCAACGGCGCCACCACGGAACCCCGGTAGGCTTCGGGAGCCTCCATCAACTGATCGATGACTTCAACGCGCGCCTCGACCAGTTCACGCAGGCGGCCGATCAGCACGAGCTGCTCCGGGTTGTCGGCCGTGAATTCAGCCAGCGTCTCGAACCGGCCTGGCAGCGCCTTGCGCCCGGAAACCAGTCGCTCGCGGGCCAGGGGATGGTCCGCGCCCAGCGCGATCATCATGCCGGAGGATTCGATCTCCCGGACCTCGACGGCCATCGCCATCACGGCCGCTTCCACCTGGTGCGTGTGCGCCACGGCATCGGCGGCTTCCAGGTTGGCCCGCGAAAGGCGCTGCAGCAGCACCACGGGCCCGACCACGATCAGCAGGATGGCCAAACCCAACAGCGGCAGTCGCCATCCACCCCAGCTAGTACGGGCACTGTCGTCGTCGTTCATGATCCCCTGGCATCCATGGGTGACGGGCGGAGCCGCGTATCGCGCGCCCTGCCACGTCGGCATCCGAAGATGCTATCGCAGCCATGTCACATTTGGAATGAAATTCAGGCGTTCAGGAAACGTCCGCAACGTTCACGCGATCACGCCCTTCACGCTTGGCGTCGTACAACGCTCCGTCGGCACGACGCATCTGGTCGCGCAGGGTTTCGCCGGGCCGGTGCTCGGCGATGCCGGCGGACAGCGTGGCGACAACACCCCCCTGCTCCTTGCCGAATTCGCCGCGCACGCGCTCGGCGAATGCGCGCGCCGACAGCGCATCCTCGCCCTCCAGCAGCACCGCGAACTCCTCGCCACCAATGCGTGCCGCGCATCCGTTGGCACCGACGCGCGTACGCATGATGTCGCCCAGCCGCTGCAGCACGGCATCGCCGCCGTCGTGGCCGTGGCGGTCGTTGATGCGCTTGAAGTAATCGATGTCCAGAACCGCAACCGCCACCGGGACGCCCGCCGCGACCGCTCGCGCGTGCGCCGACACCGCGTGCTCGTTCCATCCGTTGCGATTGAGCAGGCCGGTCAACTCATCGGTATGCGCCTGCCGTACCAGCCGGCGACGCATCTGCCACGCGGATACCGCGAAGTCCGTGCGATAACCCGCCAGCACCAGGCCGAAGCCGATCGTGGTCAACGTGTACAGCCAGTACAGCGCGCTGCCGGTGCCCGGCGCCCCGTACAACACGATGCGCAATAGCGCCATCACCACGATCAGCAAGGCAAGCGCCAGCAGCGATACCGGGCGCACCATCAGCGCCATCAAGGCCAGCGGCAACAGTTGGAAGAGACCCGTGCGCAGCGCCAACTGGCCGGTCGACCCGGGCAGCGGCATGCTCATGAAGATGCCGGTGATCAGCGTGGCCAGCAGCATCAGTAGCAGACGGTGCTGCCAGCTCACCATCCGCGATACGCCTGCCGCGCAGCCCGCGACAACGGTGGATGCCAGCAACTGCGACCACACCGGATACCCGATCGACGGCGTGACGCCCGCCATGTCGAACAGCGCGGTAATCGCCAACAGCACGGCACCGCACAGCAGCACGCCACTGACGATGGGCCGGGTGGCCCGCAGTTGCGCCAGCGTCAGGTCTTCCCGCTCCTCGGTGCTGAGCGCGCGGGTGGAATGGCGCGACAGCAGTCCGCGCAGGCTGTGCAGCAAGCCCGGGGCGGCGATCGGAGCGTTGAGGAGTCGGGCGCGCATGCTCGGTTCCTGGACGGAATGACCATCACGATGCAACTCCCGTGCCACCGCCTGTTCAGCGCGGGGCCGCCGCCTGCAACGTCTCACGCAGCGCGTGCCCCGCCCCTGCCCGCAGGCCTGCCGGACTGACGCACGGGGGCGCTTTCCGCCGGCCAGCGCATGCGCGTGACCCGCTTCATCCGCCGAACGCGGCCCGCATGCGTGCTTCATCCGGCTGTTCGATCACCCCTTTCTCGGTGACGATGGCATCGATCAGCGTCGCCGGGGTCACGTCGAAGACGGGGTTCCACGCCGGCACGCCCTCGGCCACCGTCCGCGTGCCGCCGATCCCCAGCAGTTCGGCCGGGTCGCGTTCCTCGATGTGGATGGCATCACCGTTCGGCGTGGCCATGTCCACGGTGGACGAGGGTGCTACCACCATGAAGCCCACGCCGTGGTGGCGCGCCGCGATGGCCAGCTGGTAGGTGCCGATCTTGTTGGCGGTGTCGCCATTGGCGCAGATGCGGTCCGCTCCCACGACAACCCACTGCACGGCACCGGTCTTCATCAGGTGGGCGGCGGCAGAGTCGGCGATCAGCGTGGCCGGGATGCCATCCTGCAGCAGTTCCCATGCGGTCAGCCGCGCGCCCTGCTGCCAGGGCCGCGTCTCGCCGGCATACACCTTGCCGATGCGGCCCTGCGCCACACCGGCACGGATCACACCCAACGCGGTGCCGAAGCCGGCCGTGGCCAGCGAGCCGGTGTTGCAATGGGTCAACACGCCACTGCCCGCGGGAATCAGCGCAGCCCCCAGTTCGCCCATGTGCCGGTTGGCGGCCAGGTCTTCCTCGGCGATGGCCAGGGCTTCCAGTTCCAGTACGCCGCGCCAGTCGGCGCCCGCCGTCTTCAGCGCCGCGCGCATGCGGGCCAGTGCCCACGCGAGGTTGACGGCGGTGGGGCGTGCATCGTTCAGGCGCTGCAACGCGGGCTCAAGCTTCCCGAGTGCATCGGCGGGCGTGGCCGCCATGACGTCACGCGATGCCAGCACCACGCCCCACGCCGCGGCAATGCCGATGGCCGGTGCACCCCGCACCGCCAGTGCGTGGATGGCGGTGGCCACTTCGTCGCTGGTAGTGCAGCTCAGGTACTCCACCACGAAAGGCAACTTGCGCTGGTCCAGCAGCTCCAGGGCGCTGCCGGTCCAGCGGATCGGGCGGACGTGGTCGTAACGGGCATAGTCGATGGCATTGGTCATGCCGCCATTGTAACGGCCCGCCGTGAAAGCCCTCCCGGCCGCGATATCAGCGGCTGCGGAACTCCGCCCGGCAGCCCGCCGTGACCCACACGCCACGGCCATCGCGGCCCCAGGTGCGGCCTTCGATGCAGGGCGCGCTGGACAGCTGGCGTACCAGCTGCACACCGCCCCGGCCGTCCACGTCGCATACACGGGTGCGGTCGCGGTCGGACTCGCAACGGAACACCTGGCCATAGCCCCCTCCGTTGTTCCAGCCGCCACCGCCCCAGCCATTGCCGCGACCCTGGACCTCGAACTCCGCACGGCAGCCCTGCGACACCCAGATCCCGTTGCGGTCCTGGCCCCAGCTCTGTCCTTCAACGCAGCGCGCGCTGGAGAGCTGGCGCACCAGGCGCACATCGCCACGCGTGGAAACCGCGCAGGTACGCGTGCGGCCGTTGTCGGACTCGCAGCGGATGCGCTGTGCGCTGTTGCCGCCATTCCATCCGCCACGACCGCTGGCGAACTCCGCACGGCAGCCGCGATTCACCCACACGCCATCGCGGGTCTGGCCCCAGGTGCTGCCTTCATCGCAGCGCGTCTTCGACAACTGCCTCACCACCTGCACGCGGCCACGCGTGTCCATGCGGCATTCCCGGTAACGGCCATCGTTGGATTCGCAGCGGATCACCTGACCGTCGCGGCCGTAGCCATCACTGCCGTACTGCGGCGCGGCATGGGCAGCGGCGGTGCCGAGCAGCGCGGCGGCGCCCAGCGTCAGCGAAGCAAGAAGTCGACGTTCCATGGCATGCATCCTCGTGTGTGTTGCATTGAAATCTACGCAGCCATCATGAACGTGAACCCACGAAACCGTTTGCAGGAATCGATCCGCCCATGACGTGTTTGGCTGGCTTTCAGGCGCGCGCGAAATCGAACGCCAGCACATCGGCGATCCGCGGCGTGTCCCGCATCGCCATCAGCAACCGGTCCACGCCCAGCGCCACGCCCGAGCAGTCGGGAAAGCCGTGCGACAGCGCCGCCAACAGGTGCGCGTCGATCGCCGGCGACGGCTCGCCGCGTGCGGAACGCGTGGCCACGTCGCGTTGGAAGCGCTGTGCCTGTTCGGCGCCGTCGGCCAGCTCGTGGTAGCCGTTGGCCACTTCAAGCGGCCCCAGATAAAGCTCGAAGCGCTCGGCCACCGGCACCGCGTCGTGGCGGATGCGCGCCAGCGCGCACTGCGAGGCCGGGTAGTCGTACACCGCCAGCAACTGGTCGCGCGGGAAGTCCGGCTGGATCCGGTGCGTCATCAGCAGGTCCAGCCAGTCGTCGCGGGTCAGGCCCTCGCCGTCGATGGCGATGCCGCTGGCCGCATTGCGCACCGTGTCCAGGTCGGCGGTCATCGGATCGAACCCCAGCCGTTGCACGTACAGGTCGCGGAAGCTGATGCGCGACGCCGTGGCCTTGCGGCCGACCAGCGCCAGCGCGGCCTGCACCAGCGCGACGGTTTCATCGATCAGCGGCGCCAGCGTCCAGCCCACGCGGTACCACTCCAGCATGGTGAATTCCGGGTTGTGCCGCCCGCCCGCTTCGCCGTCCCGGAACACCCGGCCCAGTTCGTAGCAGTCGTCCACGCCGGCGGCCAGCAGGCGCTTCAGTGAGAATTCCGGCGAGGTCCGCAGCCAGCGCGTGCGGGACGCGCCATCGGTGCGCCCGGAGAATTCCAGCGCGAACGAAGCGATGTTCGGGTCTGTGTTGCCCGCCTGCGACATCATCGGCGTCTCCACCTCCAGCACGCCGCGCGCGTGGAAGAACTCGCGGATGAGGCGGTTTAGCGAGGCGCGCAGGCGCAGTGCGTCCATCGACGCGGAAGGTTGCCAGTTCATCGCATGCACCTTGTAGGAGCGACGTGAGTCGCGACCGGAAGACCTCGCCTTCCGTGCAGCGTGTTCACCGCGCTTCTGTTGAAGGTCCATGGCACTGCAGGCGTGCGGTCGCGACGTACGTCGCTCCTACAGAAAAGCAGATCGCGCCTCATGCATGCCGCTCCAGGAACGCCAGATGCTGTGCTTCGTCCCAGATCTCGATGCCCAGTTCCTGCGCCGTGCGAGAAAGCGCGGATGAGGCGATTCATCGAGGCACGCAGGTGCGATGCGCCGAGGGGTGCGGAAGGTTGCCAGGTCAAGACAATCCCCCTGCCCTTGTAGGAGCGACGTAAGTCGCGACCGCACGCCTACAGTGCCCGGACCCTTCGATACAGGCGTGCACAACATGCTGCATTACAGGGGAATTCTTCCGGTCGCGACTTACGTCGCTCCTACAGGGGGGCGGGCAGCACCTCATGCATGCTGCTCCAGGAACGCCAGCAGCTGGGCTTCGTCCCAGATTTCGATGCCCAGTTCCTGCGCCTTGGCCAGCTTGGAACCGGCGGCTTCGCCGGCCACCACCAGGTGCGTCTTCTTGGACACGCTGCCGGCGATCTTGGCGCCGAGGGCTTCGAGTTTTTCGCCGGCTTCATCGCGGCTCATCGCCGCCAGTCCGCCGGTGAGCACCACGGTCTTGCCATCCAGCGGACCGGCAGCGATGGCGACGTCTTCCGGCGTGACCTTCGACAGTTCCTCCAGCGCCTCGCCGCTGCGCACCAGCAGCTGCGCATTCGCCTCGTCTTCCAGCCACGCGGCGAAGGCATTGGCCGAATCGCTGGGCAGGCCGGCGGTGACGAAGTTGTGCACCGGCGCATCCAGCAGCGCCTGCGCCGACGGGAACGCCGAGGCCAGCTGTTCGGCACGCACGCGGGTGACCTTGGGAATCTCCAGGTCCACCAGCAGCGTGGCCAGGTCCAGGCCGGCGCGCAGCTTGCCCGAGGGCGGATGCGTGTCGCCGATCACCACGCCGCGCGCCAGCAGGTCGTCGATGGCCTGCTGGTTGCCCGGCTGGTCCAGGAAATGGCCCAGCGAGCGCGCCACCTCGCCACCGATGTCCGGCACGCGCTTGAACAGCGGCCACGGCAGGCGGCGGATCAGTTGCAGGTCGCCGAACCACTGCGCCAGCGCCTTGGCCGTGCTTTCGCCCACGTGCTGGATGCCCAGCCCGAACAGGAAGCGCTCCAGCGTGGTCTGGCGGCTGCGGTCGATGGCCTCGATGAGGTTCTCGGCCCACTTCGTCGCCACCTTGCCGGACTTCACCGTCTCGGGTGTGGTGCCATCGCGTGCATCCACCCGCCGTTTCATCTCCAGCAGGTCCTCGACAGTCAGCTTGTAGAGGTCGGCCACGTTCTGCACGAAGTCCAGATCGCTCAGGTCCTCGACGAAACGCTCGCCCAGGCCTTCGATGTCCATCGCGCGGCGCGAGGCGAAGTGGATGATCGTCTCCTTGCGCTGCGCCGGGCAGGTCAGCTCGCCACTGCAACGCCACACCGCCGCACCCTCCTCGCGCACGATCTCCGAGCCACAGACCGGGCACGCCGTCGGCATCTGCCAGGGCTGCGTGCCAGCGGGGCGGCGCTCCAGCACCACGCCCACCACTTCGGGGATGACATCGCCGGCGCGGCGGATGATCACGGTGTCGCCGTTGCGCACGTCCAGGCGCGCCACCTGGTCGGCGTTGTGCAGCGTGGCGCGCGTCACCGTCACGCCGCCCACGTGCACCGGCTGCATCAGCGCCCACGGCGTCACCGCGCCGGTGCGACCCACGTTGACCTCGATGGAATCCAGCACGGTCATCTGTTCCTGCGCCGGGAACTTGTGCGCGACGGCCCAGCGCGGCGCACGCGAGACGAACCCCATCGTGCGCTGCCCTTCGCCGTCGTCCAGCTTGTAGACCACGCCGTCGATGTCGAACGGCAATGCGTCGCGGCGTTCGCCGATGCGCCGGTAATAGTCCAGCAGCCCGTCCACGCCTTCCACCGTCTCGCTGAGGCTGCTGACCGGGAAGCCCCACGCGCGCAGCTGCTTCAGCGTGGCCGAATGCGAGTCCGGCAGTTCGCCGCCCTCCACCAGGCCGGTGCCGTAGGCGAAGAACGCCAGCGGCCGCTGCGCGGTGATGCGCGGGTCCAGCTGGCGCAGCGAACCGGCGGCGCCGTTGCGCGGATTGGCCAGCACCTTGCCGCCGTGCAGGCGGGCGTGTTCGTTGTACTTCTCGAAATCCGCACGCGGCATGTACACCTCGCCACGCACTTCCAGCACGTCGGGCCAGCCTTTGCCGCGCAGCTTCAGCGGAATGGCCTTGACCGTGCGCAGGTTGAGGGTGACGTCCTCGCCGGTGGCGCCGTCGCCGCGCGTGGCGCCCTGCACGAACGCACCGCCTTCGTAGCGCAGGCTGATGGCCAGCCCGTCCAGCTTGGGCTCGGCGGAGAACAGCAGCGTGGGCCGCTTCAGCTTGTCGGCGATGCGGCGGACGAAGTCCTCCACCTCTTCGTCGCTGAAGGCATTGCCCAGCGACAGCATGGGAATGGCATGGCGCACCTCGGCGAACTTGCCGGCCGGGGCGTTGCCCACGCGCTGGGTGGGCGAATCGGCGGTGACCAGCTCGGGGTGGGCCGTTTCCAGTTCATCCAGCTCGCGCAGCAGGCGGTCGTACTCGGCGTCCGGGATGTTGGGCTCGTCGAGCACGTGGTAGCGGTGGTTGGCGTCCTCCAGCTGGCGGCGGAGGTCGGCGATGCGGGCGGCAGGGGTCGTCATACGTGAATTCTAAGGCCGGGCGCCGTGACGCGAGGTGCAGTGGCGGCGCCTTGAGGGCCGCCCCCTGCCCTCCATCGCGTCGCGTCGTGGCGGCCGCCAGCAGCCCATCGCCCTCGACGCCCCATCCGCAAGGCTCCGAATCCCAAGCGCAAGGCTCACCTGCCCCATCGATGGCATTCGGAGCCCCATCGATCGCCCGTTGAAAGCCATCGATGGGTGTCCGGGAGCCATCGATGGGGTCCGGAAAGCCATCGATAGCTCCCGGAATGTGATCGCTGGGGCTCGGGGGCTCCGTCGATGGGTTTCAGAAAGCGATCGATGGGTCTTTGAATGCGATCGATGGCTCTCCGAAAGCCATCGATCGCCTTCCGTGCCCCGCCGTTGGGAATCCGAGCCTTGCGCGCAACGCTCGGAGTGCCATCAATGGGGCTCCGAGCCCCATCTGGCGGCAGGAATGTGAGACTCGACGCCCGCCGGGCCCTGCTTCACGCGTGGAACAGGTACAGCACATCCTCGTCCAGGTCACGCAGGACCTCGGGCAGGGCGTCCCCTACTTTCACGGGACAGCGCTCGCGTATCCGGATGTCCTCATCCAGCGGACCGCTGTAATGGTGAAGCAGCAGGCCTAGCGCTCGCACCTGCCCGGAACCCAGCATCGCGTCGATGAAGGCGACCCATTTCGCCATCGCGGTGTCGACACGGCGCGCCTCGGCCTGCGCGT
Source organism: Pseudoxanthomonas sp. PXM03 (assembly GCF_014852005.1). GTDB lineage: Bacteria > Pseudomonadota > Gammaproteobacteria > Xanthomonadales > Xanthomonadaceae > Pseudoxanthomonas_A. Next base: position 350,901 of record NZ_JACVAU010000003.1, read on the forward strand.
CAACGTCCGCCTGTTCGCGCTTCTGAGCCAGCGCCCGCGCCGCCTTGGCAGCGCTCCACCCCTTGCGCGTCAGCTTCCTCGCTTCTTCGTCCCAGTCGGTCGTGCGCGACCTGCGCGCCCATCCCAACGGCGCGTCGCAGTCGCAATGACCGGGCGTGGTCAGGAAGTACGCCTCGCCGGGTGCCAGTTGTCCCTGCACCGACGGGCTTGCCAGCGGACGGAGCTGCCTGCCATGCGCACGCGCAAGCGTATCCAGCGCCGCAAGCGGCGCGTTGGCAGGCAGCGTGGCGGTGACGAATCGGCACATGGGCGCAGTCTAGTGGAGCTGGTTCACGGCATGCCCGCCCCGACCGTCATCCGCACCGGGATGCCCGCCGGATCGAAGCCTTCCAGGCAGAACACGTTGACGCCGTAGTAATCCGGGGTGACGCGCTTGCGGTGGAAGGGATAGATGCCGCACACCTTGCAGAAGTGGTGGCGCGCGGTGTGGGTGTGGAACCGGTATTCGGCCAGCGCCTCCGTCCCGGCCAGCAGGCGGAAGGCACTCTCGTGCACTTTCACCATCAGCGCGTTCTTCTTGCGGCAGATCGAACAATCGCACTGCGTCAACTCGGGGAAGTCGGTGTCGATCTCGAAGCGCACGGCACCGCAGTGGCAGCGGCCGGTGTGGGTCTGCAGGGGGCGTGACGACATGGTGTGCGCTGTCCTGACGGGGCTCAAGCTAGACGACCAAATCCGCTCAGGGATTTGGAGAGGCCTCCATGGCCACCAGAGGCGTTAGCGATGCGGCAAGCATATGCCATGCGCGTCCGTCCTTGTCGTCAAACAACCCTACCCCGCGGAGGTTGTCACGGCTGATGCGCAGGTAATGGGTATCACCGGGCACGAACGTTTCCAGATCTCCCATGCCGTTCCATTCGGTCATTGGCATCTCGATGCAGCCGACAATGACCTCCAACGGCTCACCCTGTAGTCCATCCGGCCCTTCCTGGACCATGTAAAGCACGCGTGAGCCTGCATAGATGAAGCCGCAAGGGGGCTGTCGCTCGATCAGGATCAACCGTGCACGAACGTAGGCCTCCCTGTCGACCGATCCCGACACCTGCTGCCCCGCCGCAATGCCCGACCATGCCAACAGCGTGACCCCGAGTGCGAGTGCGTAGCGGCTCATCGTCAATCCCTCCATTCCGCAAGATGCAGCAGCACGCCCGCAGGATCCCAGACGTAGGTCACCCGTGCTCCGTAGTCTTCCTGCTTCGGCGGCGCCACGCGGGCGTCTCCGTAGGCGCCGTCCGCCAGCAACGCAGCGATCTGCGCGTGGCAGGCTGCGGCATCGGCCACGGTGAGGTGCAGCATCGTGTTCTCCAGCCAGTCCTTCTGGTAGTAGCGCTGCAGGTAGAAGCGGTGCGCGCCGTTCGTCATCAGGGCGAGCTGGTCGTCGAGGTAGTCCGTCGTCCAGCCGAGGGCTTCGTAGAAGGCCCGGGAGATGTCGAAGTCCTTCGCACCGATGAAGGGACGGACATCGGTGATGCGGAGGTCGAGCATGGGCATATCCTGGTGTCTCAAGCAAAGGATTCGTTTGTGCTGCGTGTACGCCGGGCCGCGTGATCAGGTGTCGGCGTACTCGGCTTCATGCGCCCTGAGCTGCTCGGGCAATGCGATGCCGTCGCGTCGCGCAATCGCGAACATCGCACGCTGGGTGAAGCCGCCATGGATCTTTCCGGCGCTGTCCCGCACCTGCCAGTCCTCGATGTCCTCGAAGGCGCAGCGATGCAGGCGGTCCAGCGTGCCGTTGTGGGTCACGGGCGGCGTGACCAGGCGCACGCCCAGTTCGCCCGGCCCGAGCACTTCGACGACCTCGGCCCACAGGTGCTCCACCTGCCCGGAACTGCTGACGAAGCGCAGCTTGACCAGGGCGCTCTCGCGCGGCCCTGCCAGGTGCGAGCGGAATGCCTCCAGGGTGGCGGTGGCGCGCTCCATCGCGGCCAGCAGCAGGGGATCGTCCGGGTCCGTCTGCAACGGCGGAAACTCGGGACGCGGCGAACGCCATCGGATGAAAAGCCACAATGCGACACACAAGACGAGGAACAAGCCGATCTTGACGGGCAATGGCATGGTGGATCCTGCAAGGGGCGACCCAGCGCAAGGTACTGCACACGCGCAACACGGGGAAGCTCAACCCGGGTGCGCGGCTCCGGTGGGCAGGAACCGCACCACCTTCTCCTTCAACCGTTGGATGAGTGCCGGATCCATGAAGTCGTAGTTGTCTGGAATGTCCAGGCAGACCACGCGCTTGCCGCCGAGGTGGCGGGCGAACTTCGCTGACAGGCGGGCCCGGTGGACCTTCTCCATCACGAAGATCAGGTCCGCCCATGCCAGCAGCTCGGGCGACACCGGCACCTCGGCTTCATGACCCAGTCCCGCCGAGGCCGTCTCGATTCCCGGCCAGTCGGCGAACACCTGCTCCGCCGTGGGGCTGCGCAGGCGGTTCTGGGTGCAGATGAAGAGGACGTGGCGGGGCATGGTGGGAGTGTGCGGGACCACAGGGCGATGGGCCAAGGCCCACCCTACGTGGTGCAGCCGACACGTAGGTAGGGCGGGCCCCGGCCCGCCATCCAGGTTCACCGCAGGATCTTCTCCATCGCCTTCCCTTTCGCCAGTTCGTCCACCAGCTTGTCCAGGTAGCGGATCTTCTGCATCAGCGGGTCGCCCACGTCTTCCACGCGCACGCCGCAGACCAAGCCTTTGATGAGCGACGCGTTCGGATGAAACGCCGGCGCCTCGGCGAAGAATGTGGCGAAATCCTTCTTCGACTCGATCTGCCGGTCCAGTCCGGCCTGGTCGTAACCGGTCAGCCAGCGGATGACCTCGTCGACTTCCGCCTGCGTCCGTCCTTTGCGCTCGGCTTTCTGCACGTACAGCGGGTAAACGCTGGCGAAGGAGATGGTGAAGATGCGGTGAGTGGATATCGTGAGCACTCCAGTAGACCGGGACAACGTCATCTGAAGCAATCGCAGGATGGGTTGAGCCGGAGGCGGCTTTCAACGGCGAAGCCGGTCTACCCATCAGGATCTTTCAGCGGCAAGCGATGGGTATCGCTTCGCTCAACCCATCCTACGTGCTAACGCAACCAATGCGCTCATCCAGCAACGATGGATGCAGCAATCAGGGTCGCGAAGAGCAAGCCCATCCAGACCAGTCCGATGAAATTTGCATTGCAGAGAAAACGGTTGAGCCACTGCTGTCTCTCTTCGCTGCTAAGACTTCGCCGGTACGCGCGCATTTCCTCGTGCGGCCACCTTCTTACGAGGAACGAGAACCGTGAAGCCTCATCAACGACCAGCGCTCGATCGACGATACGGACCTTGACGACGAAGAAGAAGAGCAGCCAGAAGACGGCCTGGATCAGAAATCCTAGGCCAACAAGCATCGTTAGCAGAAGATGGAGTAACTGCATCCAATGCCTCCATCACGCTAGCGGGAACGTTAGAAGGGAAGTGAATCTGCCTAGGATCTTTGGCGTCATGCACGATGAATAGAGTTGCTGCGCCGTTGAAAGCCGCTTCGCTCCATCCATCCTAAGAGGCTTGCCAACCCATCAGTTGCAGCACCTCACCACCGCGGCGCCTTCGTCAGCGGCGGCGCCTCATGCTGCCGGTCATACGCGCGCAGTTCCTCGCGGATGTGCTGGATGCGCTGGCGGCCGAGGGTGTTGCGGCTGTCGTCGAGGACCACGCCGCCCAGCAGTTCGGCCATGCGTTCGACGTTGGGCAACAGCTTCTCCCACGCTTCCAGTGCGGTCATCGGTGCGGGCAGGGTCAGGAAGAACGCGATGGCCGGGGTTTCCAGCGTGCGGATGTTGGCCATGTCGAAGCTGCCCGGCTGCATGATGTTGGCCATGCTGAAGACCGGGCCGCGCTCGGGGTGGCCTTCCACCAGGCGGTGGAAGACATTCATGTGACCGAAGGTCAGGCCGGTCTTCTCGGCAGCGACCACGATGTCCTCGCCACGCAGTACCTGCCCGGCCTTGGCCGCGACATACAGCGAGACGATCTTGTCGAAATCCTGGCTGGGCCGCTTGCCCAGATCGCTTTCCACGCCGGCGACCGGCGTACCCCCGGGCAGGCCCAACTCGGGCTGGCTGACGCGATCGTCGCTGTAGTCCTGCACCTGCTCGCTGGTGTCGTCGCCGGCAATACTGGGCTCGACGCGCGCGGTGTCGCGCTCGGCGGGTTCCAGCCGGCGACCCTGGCTGGGTTTCTTGGGACGACCGAACAGGAAGATCGCCGCCACCAGCAGGACGCCGGCAACAACGATTCCGATACGAAGCATGGCCATGTCGGACACAGGGGTTTCTCCGGCAGGGTGGGATCGATCAGGGTCAGGCGGCGCCGGCCAGGCGGGCGGCCTCTTCGAGGTCCACCGACACCAGCCGGCTGACACCGGGTTCCCGCATGGTAACGCCACTGAGCTGGTGTGCGGCTTCCATCGTGGCCTTGTTGTGCGACACGAACAGGAACTGCACCTTCTCGCTCATCTCCTTCACCATGTTGGTGAAGCGGCCCACGTTGGCCTCGTCGAGCGGCGCATCGACTTCGTCCAGCAGGCAGAACGGCGCGGGATTGAGCTGGAAGATGGCGAACACCAGCGCCACGGCGGTCATCGCCTTCTCGCCGCCGGACAGCAGCGAGATGTTGGACACGCGCTTGCCGGGCGGACGCGCCATGATCGCCACGCCGGTGTCGAGCAGGTCTTCGCCGGTGAGTTCCAGATAGGCGTGGCCGCCGCCGAACAGGCGCGGGTACAGCTGCTGCACGCCGGCATTGACGCGGTCGAAGGTGTCCTTGAAGCGGCCACGGGTCTCGCGGTCGATCTTGCGGATGGCTTCTTCCAGCGTTTCCAGCGCGGTGGTCAGGTCGACGTTCTGCGCATCCAGGTACTCCGAACGCTGGCTGGCTTCGCCGTACTCGTGGATGGCGGCGAGGTTGACCGGCTCCAGCCGGCGCATGCGGCCGTCGATCTGGGTGACGGTCTGCTCCCACTCACGCAGGTCGGCGACCTCGGGCAGCGTGTTGATGACGTCGTCCAGCACGAAACCGCCCGCGACCACGGCCTCGGACAGCTGCTCGGCCTTCAGCGCGAGTGCCTGCTGGTCGAGCTTGCGCTGCGAGATGCGCTCGCGCTGGGCCAGTGCCTGTTCGTCGCGCTGCTGGCGCGTCTGCTCGTACTGGCGCAGCTCGTTGTCGATGCCCTCCAGCAGCGAACGCGCTTCCGCCAGTTGGCGGTCGGCGGTGACGCGGTGTTCCAGCGCGACCTGGCGCTGGGTTTCCAGCTCCTGGACCGGCGAGTCGCCTTCGTTCAACTGCAGGGTGAGCTCTTCCAGGCGCGAATCCAGCTGCCCGCGCTGCCCGCCCATGCGGTCCAGCGCCTGGCTGAGCGACACGATCTGGGCGCGCTGCGATTCCAGCGTCAGTGCCAGCGCGTGCACGGTGTCGCGCGAACTGCGGGCGGCTTCGCGGGCCTGGTCGCGGGCCTCGACCAGCTGGCGGCGTTCGCCTTCCAGGGCCTGCCGTGCGGACTCCAGGTCGCCCATGCGGGTAACCGCATCCTCGAGCTTGGCACGGGCTTCGCGCGCCTGTTCGCGGCTGGCATCCAGCGTTTCGACCAGCTGCGCGATCTCGCCGTCGATGCGTTCCAGGCGGGTGCGGGTGGCCTCCACCTTGCCCTGCTGGCTCTGCAGCTGGCCGGCCAGTTCGGAGACACCGCGATGGGCCATGTAGAGCGTGCGCTGCGCATCCTCGCGCTGCTGCTCGGCAGCGAGCAGTTGGTCGCGCAGGTGGGCCAGGCGCTCTTCGAGTTCGGCTTCGCGCGCCTGCAGGGTTTCGATCTCGCCGCGCAGCGACTGGATCTCGCGCTCGCGCAGCAACGCGCCCTGCTTGGCCGCGCCGGAGCGCAGCACGCGCACCCAGCCTGCGCCGAGACGCTCGCCATTGCGGGTGATGACGGAATCGCCCTCGCCCAGCTGCGATTGCAGGCGGCGGGCTTCGCCCAAATCCTCGGCCACGTGCAGACGGGCCAGCAGGCGACGGATCGCCGCCGGCCCCTGCACCTTCGCGGCCAGCGAGGTCGGTGCGAACGCGACATCGCCACGGTCATCCGACACCAGGGCGATGCGGCCGTCACCCAGTTCGCCGAGCGCATCGACCAGGGCTTCGGGCGCGTCGACCAGAACGCCTTCGATCAGCTGGCCGAGCGCGCCTTCGACGGCATTCTCCCAGCCCGGCTCGACGGTCAGCTTCTCGCCGACGCGCGACGCGCTGTCCAGGCCGCGCGCCTTCAACCAGCTCATCGCGGCACCCTGTTCCTGGCCCAGCGCGGCGTGCTGCAGGGTTTCCAGTGAGGACAGGCGGCCACGCGCTTCCTGTGTGCGCTTGCGCACGTCGGACAGTTCGGTCTGGGTGCCACGCTGCTGTTCCTGCATGTCGGCGGCGCCCTGCTTGCGCGCCTCGACCTGCTCGGCCAGCGTGTCCAGCGATTCCTTCTGGGTGTCGTGCTGCAGCTGCAGTTGTTCGAAGGCGGATGCCAGTGCGTCCAGATCCAGCCCGAGGCGTTCGTTGGCCAACGCCTCGCGACGGCGTTCGGCCTCCAGCGACTGGCGGTCGAGGTAGTCCACGCGCGTGCGCTCGACATCGCCGGCACGCGAGGCTTCCGCCGATTCGCGGCTGTGGGTTTCCCAGCGCTGCTGCCAGTCGGACAGCCGTGTCTCGGCTTCGCGCAGCGCGTCCTGGCGGAACACGTCCTCCTCGCGCAACTGCTCCAGTTGCGGTTCGGCATCGGCGACCGACTCGCGCAGCACGTTCAGGCGGGTCTCGTCGCCGCTGATGTGCTGGCCGAGTTCCTGCAGTGCGTTATGGGCTTCGTCACGGGCGCGTTTCAGGCGGTCGCCGAGTTCGCGCTGGTGCTGGATCTGCTGTTCGATGCGGGCCAGCGTGCTGCCGACCTGGTAGACCTCGCCCTGCGCCTTGTTGAGCGCTTCGGCGGCTTCCTCGCGACGCACGCGGTCGGTTTCGAGCAGGCGCTCGGCTTCGCGCTGTTCGGCGATCAGCTGCTGCAGCTTGGTTTCTTCCTGCGACAGCGCCTCGCGCAGGCCCTGCAGCTTGCCGTCCAGGCCGCGGTACTCCAGCGCCTTCCACTCGGCGTCCTTCACCCGGCGCTCTTCCTGCAGCGCCTTGTACTGCTCGGCCTGCTTGGCCTGACGCTTGAGGTGCTCGAGCTGCTTGCCGATTTCCTCGCGCAGGTCGTTGAGGCGGTCAAGGTTCTCGCGGGTATGGCGGATGCGGGTCTCGGTTTCCTTGCGGCGCTCCTTGTACTTGGAGATGCCGGCCGCCTCTTCCAGGTACACGCGCAGGTCTTCCGGCCGCGCCTCGATGATCTGGCTGATCATGCCCTGCTCGATGATCGAGTAGCTGCGCGGGCCCAGGCCGGTGCCGAGGAACAGGTCGGTGATGTCGCGGCGGCGGCACTTGGTGCCGTTGAGGTAGTAGTTGCTCTGGCCGTCGCGGCTGACCAGGCGCCGGACCGAGATTTCGTTGAAGGCGGCGAACTCGCCGCTGATGGTGTGGTCGCTGTTGTCGAAGATCAGCTCGACCGAGGCCTGCGACACCGGCTTGCGCGCCGCCGAGCCGGAGAAGATCACGTCGGTCAGCGAATCGCCGCGCAGGCGGCTGGCCGAACTCTCGCCCATGACCCAGCGCACCGCATCGATGATGTTCGACTTGCCGCAGCCGTTCGGACCGACCACGCCGGTCATGTTGGTCGGCAGGTGCAGCACCGTGGGGTCGACGAAGGACTTGAAACCGGACAGCTTGATGGTGGAAAGGCGCATGCGGCGGTGTCTTCCGGGCACCGCGACCGGACCGGGCCGGCGCGCTGCCGCAAGTGTGAAGTGGGATCAGCTAGGACGGCCAACCTGTTGATTCGTATGGCAATCCGACCCGCCCGAAGGCGTGCCAACGAATGAGTATAGCCGCCCCTGCCATGGGATGCCCGGGCCTTCCGGCGCCGTACTCCCGGCCGCTGCTGGCGTACGGAGAGGCCGGCGCCTGTTAGCATCGCAGGCCGCTTCACCCCTCCTCCCTCACTCATCAACGGTCCCCACTCCGTGTCTCTTTTTGCATCCGTCGAACTGGTGCCCGGCGACCCCATCCTGGGGCTGACCGAGGCTTACAACGCCGATCCCCGCACCCAGAAGGTCAACCTGGGCGTCGGCATCTACTACGACGAACAGGGGCGCATCCCCCTGCTCGACTGCGTCCGCCAGGTGGAACAGGCGCTGGCCGACGCCGCCAAGCCGCGCGGCTATCTGCCGATCGATGGCCTGGCCGCCTACGACGCCGCCACCCGCGAACTGGTGTTCGGGAAAGATTCGGACCTCGTCGCTGCAGGCCGCGTGGCCACCACGCAGACCGTCGGCGGCAGCGGCGCGCTGCGCGTGGGTGCGGACCTGCTGAAGAAGCTGCTGCCGCACGCCACCATCGCGATCAGCAACCCGAGCTGGGAAAACCACCGCGCGGTGTTCGGCGCGGCGGGCTTCGACATCGTCGACTACACCTACTTCGATGCCGCCACGCACGGCCTGGACTTCGCCGGCCTGCTGGCCGACCTGGGCCAGCTGAAGCCGGGCACCGTCGTGCTGCTGCACGCCTGCTGCCACAACCCCACCGGCGCCGACCTGACGGTCGAGCAGTGGAAGCAGGTCGCTGCCTTGATGAAGGACCGCGGACTGTTCCCCTTTATCGACATGGCCTACCAGGGCTTCGACAAGGGCATCACTGAAGATGGCGCTGCGGTACGCATCGTCGCCCAGGCCGGCATCGACAGCTTCATCGTCGCCAATTCGTATTCCAAGTCGTTCTCGCTGTACGGCGAGCGCGTCGGCGCGCTGTCGGTGGTCGGGCCGGACGCCAACGCCACCAAGGCGGTGCAGTCGCAGGTCAAGCGCATCATCCGCACGATCTACTCCAGTCCGTCCACGCACGGTGCCGCGCTGGTGGCCGGCGTGCTGGCGAGCAGCGAACTGCGTGCGGTCTGGGAAAGCGAGCTTGGCGGCATGCGCGAGCGCATCCATGCCCTGCGCGCCGGACTGGTGGACAAGCTGGCCGCCCTCGGCGCGCCGGAGTTCGCCTTCATCCAGCAGCAGGCCGGCATGTTCTCCTACTCGGGGCTGGGCAAGGCGCAGGTGGACCGGTTGCGCGATGAGTTCGGCATCTATGCCGTGGGCACCGGCCGCATCTGCGTGGCGGCCCTGAACCAGCAGAACCTGGGCTACGTAGCGGAAGCGATCCGGACGGTCAGCCGCGACTGACCGGAACGCATCCTGCTGCAAACGAAGAAGGGAGGCCTCGGCCTCCCTTCTTTGCTTTCTGTCTTGCGGTGGGTCAGGCCAACCGCAAGCCGGTGTCGGGGTCGAAGAAATGCAGCGCAGCCCCTTCGACGGTCACGCGCAACGCCTGGCCCGGTTCCGGCAGGCGCTGCGGCGGCACGCGCGCGACCAGCGCCTGGCCCGCGTACGCAAGGTTGACGAAAACCTCGTTGCCCACCGGCTCGATCAATTCCACCTGCGCCTCGAAGGCCGGTTTGCCGATGCTTGCCGGCTGCAGGTGTTCCGGCCGCACGCCCATCGCCACGCGGCGTCCTTTCCATGCATCGGCGACCGGTGCGTTGCCGAGCGGCAGCCGTGTCCCGTCGTCGAGTGACAGATGCAGGCCGTCGGCCTGGTCGAGCGTGCCATGCAGCACGTTCATCGCCGGGCTGCCTAGGAAACCGGCGACGAACAGGTTGGCTGGCCGTTCGTACAACGCCATCGGTGTGTCGATCTGCTGGATCTCGCCATCCTTGAGTACCACGATGCGCTGGCCCAGGGTCATCGCCTCCACCTGGTCGTGCGTCACGTAGATCATGGTCGCGCCCAGCTGCCGATGCAGGCGGCCGATCTCGGTACGCACCGAGTGGCGCAGCTTGGCATCCAGGTTCGACAGCGGCTCATCGAGCAGGAACACCGAAGGCTCGCGCACCAGCGCACGCCCGAGCGCCACACGCTGGCGCTGGCCGCCGGACATTTCGCGCGGCAGCTTGCCCAGCATGTGCGTCATGCCCAGGGTTTCGGCAGCGGCGTTGACGCGCCGATCGATCTCGGCACGCGGCGCCCCGCGCAGCTTCAAGCCGAAGGCCAAGTTCTCGGCCACCGTCATGTGCGGGTACAGCGCGTAGCTCTGGAACACCATCGCGATATCGCGATCTTTCGGTGCCACGTCGTTGACGCGCCGTTCGCCGATCAGCAGGTTGCCGTCGGAGATCTCCTCCAGGCCGGCGATCATCCGCAGCAGCGTGGACTTGCCGCAGCCGGACGGTCCGACCAGCACCATGAGCTCGCCATCGGCGATCTCGAAACTGGCCCCGTGCACGGCCACCTGGCCGTTGTCGTACACCTTGCGCACGCGGTCGAGTTGGACACTGGCCATCATTGCTCCGGTCGGGCGACGCCCATGGGTTGTATTCGCTGCGATCGGGCCCTCCCGATGGCAGGCATGCCCTCGCGGGCGATGCGTTCGGCTTCCCTTTCCGCAGGCGGGGAAGTTCGGCTATTCTGCCATGTAACCGTTTTCACAACGCAAGCCGTCCCCTGCATGCTGATGTGCGCGGGCGGGTCGCACTGCCCACGCACGCCATGTCCGCCACGCCTCCCTGCGCCTCCGACCGCACGTCCTCCTATTCCGGAATGGCGCATACGTATACGGATGCCGCATGGACGCGCATGCCGGCATCCCGTCGGTGCAGGTGCGCGCTATCATGCGCCGCCCACGCGATGTGGCCCTTCCCCGGCAGCACAGGATCGACCAGGCGAATGCAGCGGACCCGTTTTGGAAGCCACCCCGCATCGAACAGGATGTTTGCCGCATGAGCAACGCCGAGCGCGTCCTTCTCGCCGATATCGGCGGCACCAATGCGCGCTTCGCGCTTGCCGATGCGGCCGCTGCCGTTCCGCTGCTGGACGACAGCGTGCGCGAGTTCGTGGTCGCCGACTTCCCCTCGCTCGCCGAGGCCGCGCAGCATTACCTCGATGAAACCGGCGCCACGGCGCAGAACGGTGTCTTCGCCGTTGCCGGGCGCGTCGATGGCGATGAAGCCCGCATCACCAATCATCCGTGGGTGATCTCGGTGAACCGCACGCGCCAGGCATTGGGATTCCAGGGCCTGAAACTGGTCAACGACTTCGCCGCGCAGGCGATGGCGGTGTCGCTGCTGACGCCACGCGACGTGGTCGCCATCGGCGCCGCGCAGTGGCAGCCTGCGCCGTTGTCGGTGCCGCGCACCTACGCCGTCATCGGGCCCGGCACGGGCCTGGGCGTGGCGGCGCTGGTGATCCGCGACGGCCGTGCGTATCCGCTGGAAACAGAAGGCGGGCACGTCAGCTTCCCGCCCGGCACGCCGGAAGAAATCCGCATCCTGGAGATCCTGTCCGCGCAGTTCGGCCGTGTATCGAACGAACGCCTGATCTGCGGCCCCGGCCTGGTGAACCTGTATCGCGCGCTCAGCGAGATCGCGGGCGAGGATCCGGGCGGCCCGCTGGAACCGAAGGATGTCACTGCGCGCGCCGCGGCAGGCGATCCGCGCTGCGTGCGTACGCTGGACGTGTTCTGTGCGGTGTTCGGCGCCATCGCCGGCGATCTCGTGCTGACCACGGGCGCGTGGGATGGCGTGTTCCTCACCGGCGGATTGGTGCCGAAACTCCTGGCGTCGCTGCAGCATTCCGGCTTCCGCCAGCGCTTCGAGCACAAGGGACGCTTCTCGCCCGCGATGGGCCGCGTGCCGACGCTCGCGAACGTGCATCCGCGGCCGGGCCTGCTGGGTGCGGCGGCGTACGCGGTCGAACTGTTCGGCCCCAAGACACCCGCGCGCACCTGAGGTTTTGCGCAGATGCGCGCTGCAATGCAACACGCGCAATACTCCGATGCAGGGACTGGTCTGCCTTTGGTCGCTTTCGCACCTGCGTCAAAGGCGGTAGAAAGCATCATGCCGTCGCCGTCGTTCCCCGCCCTTCCCCTCCACGCGCTGGAGATGCCGGAAGGCTGCGCCTCACGGCCTCATCTCGCCACGCCATGCAGAATGCATCCCTCTGCAGCCTAGCCCTACGCCCATGAGCCTGCACCCCCGCATCCAGGAAGTCACCGAACGCATCCGCCAGCGCAGCGCCCCCCTGCGCCGTGCCTATCTCGACGGCATCGATGCCGCGCACCGCGACGGGCCGCAACGCTCGCGCCTGAGCTGCGGCAACCTGGCGCATGCCTTCGCCGCCTGCGGGCCCACCGACAAAGGCCGGCTGCGCGCCGACGTGACGCCGAACCTCGGCATCATCAACGCCTACAACGACATGCTGTCGGCACACCAGCCGTTCGAGCATTACCCGGAGATCATCCGCAAGGTGGCGCGCGACCTCGGTGCCACCGCGCAGGTCGCCGGTGGCGTGCCCGCCATGTGCGATGGCGTGACCCAGGGTCGCCCCGGCATGGAACTGTCGCTGTTCTCGCGCGATGTGATCGCGCAGGCCACGGCGATTTCGCTCAGCCACGACATGTTCGACGCCGCGCTCTACCTGGGCGTGTGCGACAAGATCGTGCCGGGCCTGCTAATGGGCGCACTGGCGTTCGGCCATCTGCCGGCGGTGTTCGTGCCGGCCGGCCCGATGTCGCCGGGCATCCCCAACAAGGAAAAAGCGGCGGTACGCGAGCGCTACGCCGCCGGAGAAGCCTCGCGCGAGGAACTGCTGGAAGCCGAGGCCGCCAGCTATCACGCCGCCGGCACCTGCACGTTCTACGGCACCGCCAACTCCAACCAGGTATTGCTGGAAGCGATGGGCTTGCAGTTGCCGGGCACCTCGTTCGTCAATCCCGACCAGCCCCTGCGCGACGTGCTGACGCGCGCCGCCGCCGAACGCGCGCTGGCCATCACCGCGCTGGGCGACGACTACCGTCCGATCGGCCGCCTGATCGACGAGCGCGCCATCGTCAACGCGATGGCGGCCTTGATGGCGACCGGCGGCTCCACCAACCACACGATCCACTGGATCGCAGTGGCGCGTTCGGCCGGGATCGTGTTGACCTGGGACGACATGGACCTGATCGCCCAGACCGTGCCGCTTCTGGCCCGCGTCTATCCCAATGGCGAAGCCGATGTGAACCGCTTCGCGGCAGCCGGTGGCACGCAGTTCGTGTTCCGCGAACTGCTGGATGCCGGCCTGATGCACGACATCACCACCATCGTGCCGGGTGGGCTGCGCGCGTTCTGCGATGAACCGCGCCTACAGGACGGCAAGCTGGCCTACGCACCCGGCGTAGCCCAGAGTGCCGACGAGGAGGTCGCGCGTCCCGTCTCGCGTGCGTTCGAGCCGCAGGGTGGGCTTCGCCTGTTGCGCGGCAACCTGGGCCGTTCGCTGATCAAGACATCGGCAGTGAAGGCGGAGTACCGCTACATCGAAGCGCCCGCGGTGGTCGTCGATGATCCGCGCGCATTGAACAAGCTGCACGCTGCCGGCGTGTTGCCGCAGGACTTCGTGGCCGTGGTCCGCTACCAGGGCCCTCGCGCCAATGGCATGCCGGAACTGCATTCGCTGGCACCGCTGCTGGGCCTGCTGCAGAACCAGGGCCGGCGCGTGGCACTGGTGACCGACGGCCGCCTGTCCGGCGCCTCGGGCAAGATTCCCGCCGCCATCCACCTGACCCCGGAAGCCGCCCGCGGTGGTCCGCTGGCCAAGCTGCGCGAAGGCGACATCGTGCGTCTCGATGCGGAAGCCGGCACGCTGGAAGCCTTGGTCGATGCGGCGGAATGGGCGGCGCGCGAGATCGCGCCGAACACCTCGCCCGCCGCGCTGGACATGGGCCGCAACCTGTTCGCGGTCAGTCGCGACGTGGTCACCCCTGCGGATCGCGGCGCCATGTCGATTTCCTGCGGCCTGCCGTACCACGACGGCACGTGGGAATACGATGCCGAGTACGAACTGGGCGACGCCGCGCATGCCGCCGAAGCGCCGCATGAAGCCAAGGATGCATGAGCTTTTCCCTTCTCCCCTCGGGAGAAGGTGCCCGAAGGGCGGATGAGGGGCGAAGGCCGTCCCGGTGGTGAACCATCCGGACCTTCGTCACCCCTCTCCCCAACCCCTCTCCCGACGGGAGAGGGGCTCAACCCAACAAGTCGACACGCCATGACCATCCAAGCCCGCCAGCAGAAAGCCGAATCCCTCCTCCGCGCCGCCGGCATCCTGCCGGTCGTCACCGTCCATACGCTGGATGAAGCGCGCAAGGTGTCCGAAGCATTGCTGAAAGGCGGCCTGCCCGCGATCGAGCTGACACTGCGCACGCCGGTGGCGATGGAAGCGCTGGCGATGCTGAAGCAGGAGCTGCCGGACATCGTGATCGGCGCGGGCACGGTGCTGACCGTCGAACAGATGGAGCAGTCCATCGCGGCAGGCGCGGATTTCCTGGTGACGCCCGGCACGCCGCCGCACATGGCGGAAGCGCTGGCCGCCGCGGACATCCCGGTGGTGCCCGGTGCCGCCACGCCGACCGAACTGCTGTCGCTGATGGCGCGCGGCTTCCGCGTGTGCAAGCTGTTCCCCGCCACCGCCGTGGGCGGTCTGGCGATGCTGAAAGGGCTCGCCGGCCCCATGTCGGAACTGAAGATCTGTCCCACCGGCGGCATCACCGAAGACACCGCCTCCGACTACCTGTCGCAGCCCAACGTAGTCTGCATCGGCGGCTCGTGGATGGTCCCGAAAGGCTGGCTGGACAACGGCGAGTGGGACAAGGTCACCGAGAGTTCGGCCAAGGCCGCCGGCATCGTGCAGCGCGTGCGCGGCTGACATCTCCGCCGTGTGTGGGAGCGACGTGAGTCGCGACCGCGAAAATGAAGCATCGTGAAGTTGGGCGCAATCGGGGTGCTGCCGCTTGAAGCATCATGCTTGTACCGACACCACCGGACTCGGCTGCCTTGCGGTCGCGACTCACATCGCTCCTACATTGGAGCACGGCGCTTGAGTTCCATTGCCAGGCCCTGCCGTCTCCATCCCCAGGCGAGCACAGCGTACCAGCCGACCATCAGCAGTCCGAGCCACCACTCGAAGACGTTCTCCCACCGGTCCTTCGCTGCCGGGTCGGCGACGAGCAAACCGGCGACGACATTCGCGACGCCAAGCAACAGCATCGCCAGCGCGATCCACGACATTCCTGCGAGCGTGCTTGCCGGCAGTGCATGCGAGAGTGAGGCACGCCGCATCAGCGCCAATTGCGCCAGATAGCCGAATCCGAAGTAGACGACCACGCCGTAGCGCCTCAGGAAACGGTAGGTCTCGCCTTCGGTGCCAAGGAAGGTGGCGTAGACCGCCAGTGCGAACGCGGACAGGACACCCAGCAGCAGCATCGCACGCCCGCCGTGCAACCAGCGCACCGACAGCCACCACACCAGCGCATGCAGCACCGCGCAGGGGATCACCATCAGGCGGAACAGGTGATTGCCCAGTCCGTGCCGAGCCGCACGACTGATCGAGACGCAACCTTCCGTGTAGGGCAAGCAGGCAGGCACATGGCCGCCCTGGATCGACAACAGGTAAGCGGCGTGCGCGGCGACCACGAACAACAATGTGATCAGCAACGGGAGCGGCCAGAGCGGGATGCGGGTGGTGTCGGCGGGCATGGCGGCGACGGGACGATACGTCACATGGGCAATGTACTCCGACCCACGATGCGGCGCAGAGCCGGAGTTTGCCCGGCCTGTGCAGGCCGCCGTGCGGATCTCCGCCGCAAGGCAGGGCAGCGGAGCGAGCTCCGCTGCTCCGGTCAGGGCATCTTCGCTACCACGCGGGCGGGCAGCGAGGTGATGCGCAGTTCACCATCCTTCCACTGCGCCGGCTTGCCGTTGATGCGGGTCTCGCCCGGCGTCGTCCCGTAGGGCCACGGCAGCACCAGTCCGCCCGCCGGCAATCTCAGCCCGGCCTTCGCTTCCAGCACGACTTCGTCCCCAGCGCGACGCAGCGAGTAGCCCAGCACGCCATTCGGTGTACGCAGGCCGTCGATGGCGATGCCATCGCCATCCAGCCAACGGGAGGGAACGCCCGATGCCAGCACGATGCTGTCATCCAGTTCGCGCGTGTAGGCGAACATGTCCAGCGCCGAGCGCACGAAATCCGACGCCACCCATGCATGCGGCAGGTCACCGACGAAGAACGGTTTGCGCGGCGTGCGCGACACCACTTCCGCCCACTGGTTCCAGGATTGCGGTGCGCGATCCTTGAAGAAGTAGTCCAGCACGTCCCAGGCACGGTCGCGCCAGCCCAGTCGGACGAAGGCCGCCACGTTGCGCCATTCGTAGGGCGTGTAATCCTTCCACTCGCGCTTGCCGTCGCGGCGCTGCACGAACTCGGTCCAGTAGCGCTCGAACGTCCCGTGCAGCAGGTCGGCCGGCAGCTTGCCCTGTTCCCCGCCCGGCGCCAGCGCAATGGTGGTCGATGTGGGGTCGAAATCGCCGATCTCCGCTGCGCCTGGCAGATACGTGATGCCGTGCAGTTTCGTGGCCGCACGCAGCGACGCGTAAAGGTCATCGCGGAACTGGTCACGCGACGCGGCCATCCGCTTCGACGCAGCGGTCTCGCCCAGCGCCTCCGCCACTTCGACCGCGTCCTTGTAGCCCCGCAGCGCCCAGAAATTGTCCCAGTACGAATGCATCGGCTTGGCCGAATAGCCTTCGTGGCTGATCGAGGCCGGCATCATGCCGAAGAAGGCCGGATTGACGGCACGGTTGGCCTCGGTACGCTCGCTGAGGCGCAGTTCGTCCATGTAGGCGAAGGCGCCCTGCACGTGCGGCCACATCTTCCGCAGGAACGCCTTGTCGCCGGTATAGCGGTAGTACTCGGCGATGTTGAAGATCAGCTCGCCGTGGCTGTCGTTCTCCGGCACGGGGTCGCTGCCGCGGTCGTCGACGCAGCACGGCACCTTGCCGTTCTCGAACTGGTACGGCGCGTAGTACTCGACGTATTCCTTGACCACCTCCGGGCGGCCGAGGCGCAACAGCCCTTCGGAGATCATCGCACCGTCGCGGATCCAGCTGCGCGAGTACGAACGCGTGCCCGGTTGCAGGCGCGGGCCGATGCGCGAGATCAGCATGTGCGCCAGCGCGGTGCGCAGCGTGTCGGCGACCGGCTGCCCTTCCGCAGGCACCTGCAGCTTCACTTCACCGAGCTTGCCGCGCCACATGGCGGCCGTCGCATCCCGGTCGCGCGTGGCATCGATACGCGCCGGCAGATCGCCTTCCAGCGGCGCGACCCAGTCGATGTCGCGGCTCTCGCCCGGCGCCAGGGTGAACCGGTACAACATCGCGCCCGACGTGAGGCCGGTCGCATCGTCCGTCACGTGCGCGCTGCCCTGTTCGCCCCCGGCATCGACGACGTCAAGCCGCTCGCGGACCAGCCCTTCATCGAACCGGGATGCCAGCACCGCGTCCGGCTGCACGAACCGCACGCTGTCGCGCCCGTTGACGGTGGCCACGCCGTCACGCAACGCCAGCGCGTTGACCGGGCTGAAGCCGCCCGTCGTGTTGAGGAACTGGCTGGGGGGATTCACCTGCCAGGGCTGTACGGCCAATGCCAGCACATAGTCGCGCGGGGCGACACCCGTGTTGGTCAGGCGATGACGGGCGACGACGCGCGAGTCGCCGGGTCTGCCTGCGGCAAACGCCGTGGTGGAAAGCGCGAAGGCGGCATGCTTCCAGGCGACGGTCGGCATCGGCAGATAGCCATCCTGCAGCGATTGGGTCGCCTGCACGTCCGCCCAGCCGATCCAGCGTCCATCGACCTGCACGAACGGCTCGACGCTGATGCCGCCCTTCGCGATCTCGATCGCCCCGTCCTCACCAATCAATCCCTGCTCGCGCCCGCCATCCAGGCCCACGATGGTCCAGTACGGCTGCTCACCACTGAATCCGCGCGGGAACCAGCCCTTCGGCGATTCGGCCGCCATCGCCTTGATCAGGTCGTTGGGGTGTGCGGCGAACGCCAGCGGCTTCACCTCCAGCTCGGCCAGCGAGAACGAACGTCCGGGACCATCGCCGACATTGACGCGCACATAGCGCGCCTCCGATTCCGGCAGCGCCAGATAGTCGTTGCCACCATTGCCGCCCACCACCGTGCGGACGTCACGCCAGCGCATGCCATCGTCGGACAGTTGCACCAGATAGTCCGATGCGTACTGCCCGGATTTCCAGCGCAGTACCAGGCCCCCGAACTCGCGTACCTTGCCCAGGTCCAGCGTCAGCTGGGGATCCGTGTCGCCATGCAGATCGGCCGACCACGCCGTCTCCCGCCTGCCGTCCACAGCCATCGTCGCCGTCCCTGCCGGAAACGCCACGGTGGCGCTTGCCTTGCCTGTCAGTGCGGCGCCGTCATCCACCGGCAAGGGTTGGAATGTCAGCTGGTCGAAGCAGATCGCGCCCTTGCCGCCTGCATTGTTGTAGACCGTGAACTCAAGCTTCGCGCTCCGACGCAGCACGCGGTCGGGGTCCGGTCCCCACGCCTTGTCGATGTGGCGCTGCTTGTAGCGCACCGGTGTCCAGGTCGTCGGGTAGTCGTACTTCGGCCGGTTGACCCACCAGACGTTGTCGCCACTCGCGTCGATGACCTTGAACTGCAGGTCGTTGCGTGGGGAATCGCCACGCAACTGGAAGCCGAACCGGTAGTTCGCCGGGTATTCCAGCGACAGGTCGCGCTGGATGCCCGCATGCCCGGACACGCCATTGAAATCGTAGTCCAGGCAAAGCGCCTTGCCTTCCACACCATCGACGAGCCGAACGGCGGCACTCACCTGGTTCGACGTGACCACCCGCCAGGTGGCGACGTCGTCGAAACCGTCCAGCACGCGCACCGGTTCGGCGGCCGCGGCACTGAACGCGACCAAGGCAAGCAGCAGGAAACCGGCCGCAGCGCGGAAATGGGTCGACATCATGTTTTCGTCTCCGACAAGGGGCTGCAAGGCGACAGGCTCAGCCTTTCACGCTGCCCAGCAACAAGCCCTGGATGTAGTAGCGCTGCAATGCGAGGAACAGCAGCAGCACCGGCAGGATGGTGACGACCGAGCCCGCCATCATCAGTTCGTAATCCATCACGTGCTCGCGCGAAAGTCCTGCCAGTGCCACCGGCAGGGTCTGCAGTGCGTCATCGCTCAGCACGATCAGCGGCCACATGAAATCGTTCCAGGCGCCCAGGAAACTGAAGATGGCCAGCGTCACGAGGATCGGCTTGAGGCCCGGCAGCACGATCTGGAAGAAGATGCGGGCCTCGCCGGCGCCATCGATGCGTGCGGCCTCGAGCAGTTCGTCCGGGATCGAGCGCGCGTACTGCCGCACCAGGAAAATGCCGAAGATCGCCGCCATGCCCGGCACGATGGCGCCAGCATAGGTGTTCACCAGCCCCATCTGCTTCAACAGCAGGAACAGCGGCATCATCGCCACCTGCGCCGGGATGACCAGCGCCGCGAGCAGCGCGCGGAACGTGCGGTCGCGCCCTTTGAAGCGCAACTTGGCGAAGGCGTAGCCGGCCATCGTGTTGAACAGCAGCGACAGCAGCATCACGCAGGTGGAGACGATGAAACTGTTGACCAGGTAACGCCCCATGCCCGCGCGCACGAACAGTTCGCGATAGTTGTCGAGCGTGGGGGCCGCCGGCAGCAACGGCGGCGGGAAATGCCCCGCCTCGCCGGTCTGCATGAACGACACCGACAGCATCCACAGCAGCGGGCCGAGGCTGACGATGGCCAGCGCGACCAGCAGCGCATTGACGGCCACGGCGGCGACGCGCGTATTCATTCGACACCCCGCCTGCGTGCGAACCACAGCAGCCCGCTGGTGACCGCCGTCATCAGCACGAACAGCAGGAATGCCACGGCGGACGCGTTGCCCAGGTTCCACCACTTGAAGCCTTCGTCATACATCAGGTACAGCACGCTCTTGGTGCTCTCCAGCGGGCCACCCTGCGTCATCACGTAGGGTTCGGCGAACAACTGGAAGTAGCCGGCCATGGTCAGGATGCCGACCAGCAGCAACACCGGGCCCAGCTGCGGCAGGGTGATGTGGCGGAACTGCGCCCAGCGCGAGGCACCGTCGATGCGTGCAGCTTCGTACAGGTCTTCCGGGATGCTCTGCAGGCCGGCGAGGAAGATGATCATGTTGTAGCCGAAGTTCTTCCAGACCGCGAACAGGATGATCGTCGGCATGGCCCAGGCGGGATCGCCCAGCCAGTCGACCGGATCGATGCCCACCCAGGACAGGGCCCAGTTCACCAGCCCGTATCGGGTGTGGAACAGGTAGCGCCAGATCACCGCGACGGCGACTACGGTCGTGACCACCGGCGCAAAGAAGGCGGTACGGAAGAAGCCCTTGAAGCGGCCAAGCTTCGAATGCAGCAGCAGCGCGGCGCCGAGCGACAGCGCCACCGACAACGGCACGCCTGCGGCGACGAAATACACCGTATTGCCGAGCGACTTCCAGAACAGCGGGTTCTGCAGCAGGCCGACATAGTTGTCCACGCCGACGAAGCGCAGGTTGTCGAGATCGGCCAATGCATAGATGTCGAAATCGGTCAGGCTGAGCGCGAGCGCGGCCAGCACCGGCAGACCGAAGAACACCACGATCACGGTGATGGCGGGCGCGGCGAACAGCCAGCCCGCAAGCGAATGCGACGACCTCATGGCGCCGCTCCGGACTTCGCGGCCTGATCCAGCATCCAGCGACGCTTCTCGAGGATGCGGTCGGCGCGGCGGTCCAGTTCCTCGGCCGCCTGGTCCACGCTCATGCGGCCGTTCGCCACCTGCTCGCCGACCAGCCGCATCTCGGTGGCGATACGCTCCCACTCCGGCACCTTGGGAGTGGAGACGGCACGCTCCAGCTGTTCGCGGAATGCACGGGCATACGGATCACCCGCAAGCGCCGGTGTCTGCCACGGCGAGCGACGCGGCGGCAGATCTCCGGTCAGCGCATGGAATTCCGCCTGCACCGACGGCGACGACAACCATGCGATCAGCTTCCACGCCGCCGCCTTGTTCGGCGAATCCTTGAACACCACGAAGCTGGTGCCATTGGCCAGTGAGGCGCCGGGACCTTCGGGACCCGGCAGCGGCATCGTCATCCAGTCGTCCTGCTGCGCGGCAGGCAGGCGCTCCTTGAACTTGGCGATGTTCCAGGGGCCCGAGATGTAGAACGAATAGAACCCCTTGCCGAACTCGTCCCAGACATTGGAGATCTGGTTGTTGGTGACGATCGGCGCCCATCCCTGTTCGAACATCTCTTTGTAGAAACCGAGCGCCTGGCGGAAGCCCTCGCTGCGGAAGTTGCCGTAACGGCCGCCATCGCGCAGCAGCGGTTCGGGCTGCTGGATAGCGAGGCTGAGCAGCGGCTCGAATTCGTTGAGCGGCAGCAGGATCGAGTAGTTGCCCTGCCCCGCGACCTGCTTCACCTGCCGCAACGCCACGCGCCACTCATCCCAGCTCGCCGGCAGGGTCTCCACGCCGGCCTTGGCCAGCATGTCGCGACGGTAGAACGGCAGACGCGTCTCCACGTACCACGGCACTGCGTACGCGCGGCCTTCGATCACGCCGGTATCCCAGACACCGGGGAAGAAATCGCCCTGATCGAAACCCGGTGTCGCAGCGATTTCATCGTCCAGCGGCTCGAGTGCACCGAGCGCGGCGAATTCGGGTATCCAGGTATTGCCGATCGGGCTGACATCCGGCAGCGATTCACCCGCGAAAGCCGTCAGCAGCTTTTCATGAGCGGACAGCCAGGGCACGATCTGCAGGTCGACATGGACATCGGGGTGCTGGCGTTCGAACTCCGGCAGCAGCTTCGCCACCACCTCGCCCTCGTATCCCATCACCCAGAAGCGCACCACCGTGCGCTCGTCCCGCGTGTCCGCGCAGCCGGCGACGGTCATCGCGAACAGCAGGAACGCCAGAGAACAGCAGCGCACCAGGGCCCTCCTTCCACCGGAGAAGACCCTGATGCGTGCTGGAGAGACCCATGCTGGCGCACGCTCATCCATGTGCGCAGCTTACTCTGGCTGCTGCGGACGCGCCGCCTCAGGCTGCGCGGCCTGGTTGGCACGCGACTCCGCCGTGCCCAGCGCACGTGCGGCCGCGGCGTCGGGATCCGCCGGCGCCGCCGGTTCTGTGGTGGCGGCTGCCACCGCCTTGTCGGTCTCCGCCTCCAGCCAGCCGCCCTGGAACCCCGCCTTCCGCAAACCCTCGCGAATGTAGGGGTTCTTCTTCATCACGCTCCAGACGAAGTCGCTGCGGTAGTTCGCGATCATCGCCAGGATCGGACCCTGGTCGATGCCGATGTAGTCGCTGGAGACCCAGCCCTTGCCCGGCACGATGCGTCCGGTCTTCAGCGGGATGTCGTAGTCGAAGCTCGGATTGAACGAATCCAGGAAGCCGTAGCTCGAATACAGGTAGTCGCCGTAGCGACGGTGCATTTCCTCGGTGGCCGGGATGACGATCTCCGGTGCGAACGGCAGCGAGGCCACGGCAGCGGTCGGCGCGATGGTGCCGTCGTCGAAGTTTTCGCGGAAGCCGGCGCCGCGCGCGGAGTAGTGGCGGAACGGGCGCTGTTCGCCGCGATACTCCTGCGTGGTCTGCTGCGGACCGTCGGACGCGGTCAGGCCCCACACGTTCTCGCCGTAGTCCTTCCATTTCATCGGGTTTTCGATCGCATACGCGCGCTGTGCGTACGTGGCGCGCCGGCTGTTCTCGAAGTAGTCCATGCCGCGCTCGCGCATGTACGCATCCTGGATGCCACGGAAGTCGATCCAGACGTGGCTGTACTGGTGGCCGAAATGCGGTGCGAACGTCAGGTATTCCTGGCCCTGGAACACGCCCCACAGCTCGCTGTAGCTGCGCGTCCACACTTCCCACGCCTCGGGGCCCACCGGATGCGTCGGCGAGGCCATCGCCAGCACATAGACCATCATGGCCTCGTTATAACCCTTCCAGTCGTGCGGGATGGTGCCGCTTTCGGGGAACCAGCCCATCGAGATCAGCGGCTTGTTGTTCTGCAGGAACGTCCAGTCCACGCGCCGGTACAGCGTGTCGGCGATGTCGCGGATCTCCTTCTCGCGCGCGTCGTCCTGGTCGTAGTACGACTGGGCGAACAGCACACCCATCAACAGCAGCGACGTGTCCACGCTGGACAGCTCGACCCAGCTGTCGAAGCGGTGGCCATTCTGCATGTCGAGGAAGTGGTAGTAGAAGCCCTTGTGGCCACCCTTGCCCTCCTTCTGCGGACCTTGCGGTACGTCGCGCAGGAACTTCAGGGTGGTCAGCGTGCGGTCCACTGCCTGGGTACGGCTCACCCAGCCATTCTCGATGCCGATCGGATACGCGGTCAGCGCGTAACCCATCGACGCGATGCTGGCGAACGGACGCGATGGATAGCGGTCCGGCGTGAGACCGTTCACTTCGTTGGTGGTGTCCCAGAAGAACTGGAACGTGCGGCGTTCGATGTCGCGGAACAGCGGGGGCAGTTCCGGCTTCGCGGGTGGCTCGGGCTTGGCGGCGACCGCAGGCGCGGCAGGCTTGGCGACAGGCGCCGCAACCTGCTCGGGTGCCTTCTGGCAGCCCGCGATCAACAGAGTCAGCGCTACGCCGGTGAACCAGGACGAACGCGAGGCTTGGGTGATCTTTTTCAAAACGTCGTTCCGTTGTAATCGTTTACAGGACCGCATGAAACAAACCCGCCGGTCAGACGGCGCACGAGGCGCCGCCTGAGGGCGGGTGAGTATTACCAGTCGAAGCCGAAAGACAGCTTGAACGTGCGCGTGGGCCACAGAATCTCGTTGCCGTTGCGGCGGCCGAAATTCGGATTCTGGACTTCGCCTGCGCCGCCTCGCCAATCGGTGTACTGGTTCCAGTTACGCCAGTTGAATGCATTGATCAGATCAGCCCGCACCTTGAAGCCGATGTCGGTGCCCGTGCTCCAACGCTTTTCCAGGGCCAGGTCGAATTGCTTGTAGCCCAGCGTGCCTTCCGGCTCGAAGGGATCGAAGAAGCAATTGTTGCTGCTCGGTGCGTCGTTGCAATTGATGGCGTAACGCGGACGCTGGCTGGCCAGGGTCAGCTTGCTGCTCAGCGTCACGTCCCATCCCAGATCGACGATGCCCGACATCACCAATCGATGCTTGGGTACGCCCGTCGACGTGATCAACGTGTCGGGGATGACCGGATAGTCGCCCACGAAATTGCCATTGTTCTGTGCAGAATCGATCAGGTTCTCTTCGGCATCGCTATACGTGTATGCCAGGGTAGCGCCCCAGCCCGAGGCTTCGGTGAACGGCTTGTCGATGGACAACAGCAGTGAATTCAGCCGCGTCTCGACGCCATTGTCACCGAGGATGAGGGAACCGTAGCCGGGAATCGCCTGGCCCCACGGCTGTCCGCCCCACGTTGCGCCCGGGACGTTGTAGTAACGACCGTCGGAGTAGCGGTTACCCAGGCGGAAGTAGATGCCGTCATGTCCACGGATGTGCGACAGGGCGACCGACGTATTCCACTCCTGGCCCCACAATGTCACCGCATTACGCATACCCAGACTGAACTGGTCGGAGTACGGCGTCTCCAGATCATTGTTCAGCAGCCGGACCTCACCACCCGAGCGCGGGTTGGCCGCAGCGTAGGCTGCCAGACCTTCCGGCGTGAGCAGAGCCGGATTGAACGGGATGCAGTTGGTGCCGCTGCAGCCGTGGATCGGCGTGGCGAAATTGAGCTCGTAGGTGGTGAACGCACCAGCGTAGTATTCGCTGGCCATGTAGTCGAATAGATTGCGGTCGTACGCCCGGCCGGCGCCGCCGAAGATCACGTGGCGCTGGTCGCCATTGAGATCGTAGGAGAAGCCGAAACGCGGCGCAAAGTTATCCTTGTCGTCGTCGCGGTTGGAACCATTGCTGATGTAGTCCTCGACATCGAAATCGGTGTTCTGGATGTTGGTCCATCCACGCAGTGCCGCGGCAATGCCCGGATCCACGACGTAATCGGTATAGCTCGGGGTCTGCTCATAATCCCAGCGGATACCGAGGTTCAGCGTCAACTTGTCGGTGACTTCCCAGTCATCCTGCACGTAGATGCCGAATTGACGATTGTTGGATTCCACGAACGGCGTGCGGCCGGTGAAAGGCGTCGTGTACTGGACCCGGTATGGCTGGGTCATGCTTTCGTTGACGTCGTACCAGTAGCGTGGATACGGGGGAAACTGCTGGAAAGCCTTCAGTTCGACGTCCTTGTACTTAACACCTGCCTTGACCGTATGGCGGTCCCAACCATAGAACGTGAAATCATTCTGGATGCCCCAGCCTTCCTGGCCCTTGTCCTGGAAGTTGCCGCCGCCACCCGTGTTCAGCACGATCAACGAAAGGTTGCCCGGGTTGCTGGGATCGACGACGGTGTAGGCGTTGCTCGGCGCGTTGGTCAATGGCTGCGGGTTGTACGCCGACTCTTCGAACGTGATGTGCGCATCGTTCATCCAGTTTTCGGCCGAATAAACCGAACGCAGATCGTACCGCGTCTCGTCGTTCACAAGCTGCGTCGCGCGGCTGACGGAATTCTGCCCACCGATGTCCAGCGTGCCTGTTTCGTCGCGCTGGCGAATGCTGAGCTCGATCAGGTGAGCATCCGACGCCTGCCAACTCAACTTGCCAAAGTAGAGATCCTGATTGAAGGGGCGAGTGGCGCTGACGTACTGCGACGTGATGGCGGCAGGCAGCGTGGCGGGATTGACCTGGTTGGGTGGAATGATGTCCGCCGGGACCACGAAGTCCTTCGCCTCATACGACACGAAGAAGTGCAGCTTGTCCTTGATGATCGGGCCACCGAACGACACACCGTACTGCTCCGTCGTTTCGGGCGTCTTGGCGCCGGCTGCATCTTCCCGCGGCGTGGACTTGCGCCAGTCGTCGGAGGTGCGGTCCCAGAAGAAGCTGCCGGTGAACTCATTCGTGCCGGACTTGGTGACGGCAGTGACCGCCGCGCTGCTGATCTGGTCGTACTCGGCCTTGTAGTTGGATGTGATGACCTTGTACTCGCCGATCGCCGACTGCGGGAACGGGTTGCCGCGGCTGTCGTCCTGGCCAGTGATACCGCCGGGTGTCACGTAGTTCTTCTGCCCAACGCCATCGATGAAGACGTTGATCTGGCTGGAACCCTGCGCACCACTTCGCAGTTGTGACTCGTCTCCGTTGACGCTGGAGATGAACTGCATGCCCGGCACGGTATCTGCGAACGCCAGGAAGTTGCGCGAATTCTGCGGCAGCGAATCGATCTGCTTCTGGCTCACGTACGTGGCCACTTCCGAGGTCTTGGTTTCCACCAGTATCGGTGCAGTGACGCGGATGGTGTCCAGCGTCGTCGCATCACCCGTGGGTGCAGCGACAGGCGGCGCATCCTGCAGGTTCAGCGTGGCGGTCTGGCCTACGGCCAGTGTCACGGCGCGGCTGCTGGTCTGGCCACCCGCATTCACTTCAATGCGATAGGTGCCCGGCGGCAGACCACCGATGTTGTAGTTGCCATTGGCAGCCTTCGACGTACGCGTCAGGCCCGTGTCCACGTTGGTGACAGTGACCGTTGCGTCCTGTGCGACAACGCCACGCAGCGTGGCCGACGTGGACTGCGCCATCACGTGCGGTGCCGCCATGGCCAGGCAGCTGGCCAGGGCGCAGGACAACAACTTGCGATTGGGTTGGAACGTGGTGCGGTTGCGATGTTTCATTGGCTCTCCCTCCAAAGATTGATGTACTGCATATCGGCATTGGCGCCGCTTGTAATCGATTACATCTCCGCTCAAAAAAAAGCGGTCGAACATTGCCTATCTTTTCGCGTGGCGGCCCTCTCCCACACTCGAAGCCCTGACGATCAATTCGGGGGTCAACATCGCCGATGGCGCCACGCGTGCGCCGTCAGAGTCGATGGCATCCAGCAGGCGGCTCATGGCCTGACCACCCAACTCGGCAATACTGACGCGCATCGTGGTCAAGGTCGGGTGAACGAATCGCGCCAGCGGGATGTCGTCGAAGCCCGCCAGCGCGACGTCCTGCGGTACACGCACGCCGGCTTCGTTGAAGGCATACAGGCAACCCAGCGCCATCATGTCGTTGGCCGCGAACACGGCTTGCGGCTTCTCGGCCATCTGCGCGATGCGCTTGCCGGCCTCATAGCCGGTGGATTCACTGAAATCACCGCGGAACTCCAAGGGCGACGCATCCGGCACGAAACGCGCCAATGCATCGCGATAACCTCGCAGGCGTTCGCGCGCATCGAAGTTGCCTTCCGGGCCGCCGATGAACGCGATCCTGGTGTGACCAGCCTGTGCCAAGTGTTCCATCATCGCCACGGCGGCGCTGTAGTTGTCGATGGTCAGCGTGGGATATGTCGCGTCCTGCACATCGCTGTTGATGAGCACGACAGGCAACGACGACGGCAGGTTGTCCACCAGGAAACCCGGCTGGTCGGTGTAGGGAGACAGCACCAGCAGTCCGTCCACGCGGCCGCGCATCGCGCGCAGGGCTTCGCCCTGCTCTTCGGGGTGGCCGTGGTAGCTGGACACCAGCAGGTGCTGGCGACGCGCGCGGGCGATCTGGTCGACACCGCGGATCAGTTCGGAGAAGAACTCGCCATACAGGTCTGGCAACACCACGCCAATGGTCTGGGTGCGGCGGCTGCTGAGGCTGCGCGCGGCGGCGTGTGGCTGGTAGCGCAGGCGGTCTGCCGTGGCCAGGACCTGCTGGCGCACGGATTCGGCCACGTTCTCGTGCCCGTTCAAGGCACGCGACACGGTAGCCACGGATACCCGGGCCTCACGTGCGACGTCCTTGATGGTGACCGAGGTTCGCGCCATTCCCCGCCCCTCCGCGGTGATGACTGCTGCAAGTGGCGCGGACTGTAACCGTTTTCACGGAAACGTGTAAAGCGCGCGTTAGTTGGTGGCAAAAATATTTCTCTTTCAACGACTTGCACGCCTCGCGCTGCCCGCGAAACATATTGCGGCGCAGCATCGACGACGGGGCGCGGCCGGCTCGCCTCAGCGCGCCCCGACGGTGAACGTGGCCTGCTGCGTACGGTCCGAACTGCCGCCCACGAAGACCGTGAACGTGCCCGGCTCCACGACCTGTTGCATGCGCGCGTCGTACATGGCCAGGTCATCGAAGCCGAGCGTGAACGTCACAGTCTTCGCTTCACCCGGCTGCAGCGACACGCGCTGGAACCCGCGCAACTGCTTCACGGGCCGAGTGATGCTGGCCACGTCGTCGCGCACGTAGAGCTGTACCACTTCGTCGCCTGCGCGCTTGCCGGTGTTGGTGACGCGCACGCTGACCTGCTGCTCCAGGGCATCCGGCTTCAGCGTCGCCGATGACACGACCGGTACGTCATACCGGAACGTGGTGTAGCTCAGGCCGTGGCCGAAGGCGTACAAAGGCGTCCACGGGACGTCGAGGTACTTGCTGGTGTACTTCTCTTCCGTGCGCGGCGGGCGGCCGGTGTTCTTGTGTGCGTAGTAGATCGGCACCTGGCCTACGTTGTGCGGGAAGGTGATCGGCAATTTCGCGGAGGGATTCACGTCGCCGAACAGTACGTCGGCAATGGCGTGCCCGCCCTCGATGCCCGGGAACCACGCCTCCAGGATCGCCGGTACCTTGCCTTTCAGCCCGCCGATCGACAGCGGCCGGCCATTCAACAGCACGACCACCACGGGCTTGCCGGTGTCCGCGACCGCAAGCGCGAGCTGCTCCTGCACGCCCGGCAGGTCCAGCGAGGTGCGGTTGTTCGCCTCCGCGCTCATGTCCGGGTGTTCGCCGAGGAACATCACCACCGCGTCGGCCTGTTTCGCGGCGGCGACCGCATCGGCGATACCGCGGGTGTCCTGGCTGTCGATGTCGGTGCCCTTCGCCACGACAAGGCGCGTCCTGTCGCCGAGCGCGGCCTTCAAGCCTTCGAGCGGCGTGACCGCGTCCTCCTCGCGCCCCGCCATCGCCCAGTTGCCCAACATGGCGCGACGATGGTCGGCCAGCGGCCCGATCACCGCAAGCGTTCGCACCGACTTGGAGAGCGGCAGCACCTGGTCGTCGTTCTCCAGCAGCACCAGCGACTTCTGCGCCATCCGGCGTGCGTCGGCACGGTGCTGCGGCGTCAGTGTCAGCGCGCGCTCACGGGCGCCGTCGTCGGTGCAGGAGCGATAGGGATCATCGAACAGGCCCAGGCGATACTTCGCGTTGAGCACGCGACGCACCGATGCATCCAGCTGCGCCATCGGGATGCGCCCCGCTTTCACCGCCGCCGGAAGATCCTTCACGTAGATCTGGCTGACCATGTCGACATCCACGCCCGCGCGCAGGCCGAGGATGCCGGCCTGTTCGCGGTCGGCGGCCACGCCATGCGGCATGAGTTCCATCACGCCGGTGTAGTCGCTGACCAGCAGGCCGTCCCAGCCCCACTGCTTGCGCAGCAGATCCTCAATCAGCGGCTGGTGCGCGTGCATCGGCACGCCAGCGATCTCGTTGAATGCGGCCATGATCGATTGCGCGCCCGCATCGACGGCAGCCTTGAACGGCGGCAGGTAGAGTTCGTGCAGCGTGCGCTCGGAGATGTCGGCGACGTTGTAGTCGCGTCCCGCCTCCGCCGCACCGTAGGCGACGAAATGCTTGGCGGTGGCGAGCACCGCATCCGGTGCGCGCAGGTCTTCGCCCTGGAAGCCCCGCACCCGTGCCGCAGCCAGCACGGAGCCCAGGTACGGGTCTTCGCCGGCGCCTTCCACGACGCGGCCCCAGCGTGGATCGCGCGAAATGTCGACCATCGGAGCGTAGGTCCAGTGGATGCCGTGCGCCGACGCCTCGATCGCCGCGACGCGGGCGGCGTGCTGCACTTCGGCCGGGTCGAAACTCGCCGATTCGCCCAGCGGCACCGGGAACACCGTGCGATGTCCGTGGATGACGTCGTACCCGAACAGCAGGGGAATGCCGAGCCGCGACTGCTCCACGGCGATGCGCTGCAGGCGGCAGGTCAGCACCGCGCCCTGGGTGCCGAGGTAGGAGCCGATCTCGCCACGACGGATCTGGTCCTCGCTGCCCGCCATCGCGGCCGGCCCCGTGTTGTTGCCCACGCCGGGCGGCTGGTTCAGCTGGCCGAGCTTCTCATCCACCGTCATCTTCGCCAGCAGGGCGTCAACGAATGCTTTTTCGGCCGTCGTCGCGTAGACCGGCGGCCTGGCGGTGGCGGTCCCGGCCAGCAGGGTAGCCACCAGTCCGGCCAGCAGTGCGTGGGGGATTCGGGGATTGTGATGCTTCATGGCGCCCTCCCGGCATAGCGAAGGGCGCGAATGTAAGCGTTTTCAGCGGCGACTGCATGCGGCAGCGCCGGAAAGGCCGACGGTGCTCAGCGGGCCTCGTCGGGTGTACGCGCGTCGATGGCCAAGGCGTGGATATCGGTCTGCATCATCTCGCCCAGGGCGGCGTAGACGGCACGATGGCGGGCCAGCGGGGGCTTGCCGGCGAAGGCGGCGCTGGTGATGCGAACCGTGAAGTGCCCTCGCCCGTCACGGGCCCCCTCATGGCCCGCGTGCTTGTGGCTGTCGTCCAGAACATCCAGCGACACCGGCTGCAGGGCGGACTCGAGGGCTGCCCGGATGCGCTCGATCCGGTTCACGGCAGGACCTTGCGGAAGGGCCGGACGTCCGTGCGCGCGTACACGCCGGCGGTTGCGTAGGGATCGGCATCGGCCCAGGCGCGGGCGTCTTCCAGCGAGTCGAACTCGGCGATCACGATGCTGCCGCTGAAGCCGGCCGGACCCGGATCCTCCGCATCAATGGCCGGACACGGGCCCGCCAGCAGCAGGCGACCCTCGTCGCGCAGCGCGGTCAGGCGGGCCAGGTGCGCAGGCCGCGAAGCCAGGCGCTTGGGAAGGGCGTCGGGGGCGTCATGCCCTTCAATGGCATACCACATGCTGTTTACTCCAGGGGCTGAGCCTGAATTGTACGTGCCCTCCCCTGGGCGGGTGCTGGACACGCTCCCGGCCAAGCCTTACCCTGTCGTTCATTGCACGGCCGGAAGCAGCGGCCCGTCCAGGGGAAGACCCGGCCACGCCGCCCTCCCCGATCCCCGGCACGGGGACCACCGGGACGTTCGATTCGCTGCCGATACCCGCCCGCGCCCGACGACCTCTCGCTGTCCACCGCCGCATCCTGCGGTGTGCTTTGCTGGTTGCTTCAAGGGAAGCGTTCGCCCTGCGACGCATGATGTTGGTTTGCGGAATGACGGCACCAAGCCGGCCCTGCCGCGTGCAGGATGGATCGGTGGTTAGCACGATGACTGTTTCTTGATGAGCCCAGAACTCGCGTCCGACGCGAACCCACAATCCCCGTCCACGCATCCGCAGCAGCAGGAAATGCCGCTGGCGATGGTGCATGGCCAGCCGGTACTGCAGATCCCGCAGGACCTGTACATCCCGCCGGATGCGCTGGAAGTCATCCTGGACGCGTTCGAGGGGCCGCTGGACCTGCTGCTGTACCTGATCCGCCGGCAGAACCTGGACATCCTGGACATCCCCGTCGCCGAGATCACCCGGCAGTACGTGGACTACATCAACGTGATGCAGGAACTGCGGTTCGAACTGGCCGCCGAGTACCTGCTGATGGCGGCCATCCTGGCCGAGATCAAGTCCCGCATGCTGTTGCCCCGGCCGGTGAGCGAGGATGGCGAGGAAGGCGATCCGCGCGCCGAGCTGGTGCGTCGCCTGCAGGAGTACGAACGCTTCAAGCAGGCGGCCGAGGACTTGGACGCCCTGCCACGCCAGGACCGCGACACCACGCCGGTCAGCGCGGACGTTCCGGACCGGGCGGCGGTCAGGCTGCCGCCCCCGGTGGAACTGAAGGAAATGCTGCTGGCGCTGCACGATGTGCTCAAGCGCGCCGAGCTGTTCAGCGGCCACGCGATCAAGCGCGAGGCGCTCAGCGTGCGCCAGCGCATGGGCGATGTGCTGACGCGGCTGGAGGACGGCAAGTTCCACCGTTTCGAAAGCATGTTCACGCCGGAAGAAGGCAAGCTGGGCGTGCTGGTGACCTTCCTGTCCATGCTGGAGCTGGCCAAGGAACAGTTGCTGGACATCGTGCAGGAAGCCCCGCTGGCACCGATCTACATCAAGTCGCTGGCGCTGAACAACACCAACGAACCGCTGCAGTTCAACAGCGAGTTCGACGACAGCGACGCTGCCAACGACACCCCCTGACGCAGCCGGGCCGACCCGCCCGCGCCGCATGCCCGAACGACAGGACCGCATGGATCAATCGCTCATCAACCGCATCGTGGAAGCCGCCCTGCTGGCGGCGACCCAGCCGCTGACACTCGCGCAGCTGCACGGCCTGTTCCCCGAGGACGAGCCGGCACCGGAAGGCAGTGTCGAGCAGGCACTGCAACAGCTTGCCGACGCCTGCGCCGACCGCGGCGTCGAACTGGTCGAAGTCGCCTCCGGCTACCGCTACCAGGTCAAGGCCGACGTGCATGCCTGGGTCGCCCGGTTGTGGACGGAACGCAAGACCAAGTACACCCGCGCCACGCTGGAAACCCTGGCGCTGATCGCCTACCGCCAGCCGATCACGCGTGGCGAGATCGAGCAGGTCCGTGGCGTCGCGGTGAGCAGCAACATCATCCAGGCCCTCGAAGAGCGCGAATGGATCCGCGTGGTGGGCCACCGCGATGTCCCGGGCAAGCCGGCGCTGTTTGGCACCACCAAGGGCTTCCTCGATTATTTCGGCCTGAAGCGCCTGGACGAACTGCCGCCCCTGTCCGAACTCAAGGACATCGGCGAACTGGAGCCGCAACTGCCGCTGGACGGCGCGCCGCTGCCGGTCAGCATCGCAAGCGGCGATGCCGTGGATGAGGCACGGGACGAACACCAGCAGGCCGCGCCGTCGGACGACGACGCAGGCGACAGGGACGACGGAACGGATACCGATACGCAGGACCACGCGGACGCGTCGCAGGACGATGCCGCCAATGACGACACCCCGACGGAAGCCGGCCATGACGCCGCACACGCTTCCAACGATGAACCTCAACCCCAAGATGACGACGCCGCAGTTTCCGACGAGGAACACCAGGCACCGTCGGAGCAGAAACAATGAGCAACACCCCGAAAAAACCCTCTCTCGGCAAGCTGTCGCTGAAGCGCGGCGAAGGCGCCGAAACCCCCGACACCCAACGCCTTGAAGAGCGACTGCACAAGGTACTGGCGCAGGCCGGACTGGGCTCGCGCCGCGCGCTGGAACAGCGCATCGCCGACGGCCTGGTCAAGGTCAACGGCGAAGTCGCGCAGACCGGCATGTCAGTCAAGGGCGGCGACCGCATCGAGCTCGACGGCAAGACGTTCGTTGCCAGCGCGCTGACCGAGCCTTCCCGCGTGCTGATCTACAACAAGCCGGAAGGCGAAGTGACCACCCGCGAAGATCCCGAAGGCCGCCCGACGATCTTCGAAGCGCTGCCGGCCCTGAAGGGCGCGCGCTGGATTGCCATCGGCCGCCTGGACATCAACACCACCGGCCTGCTGCTGCTGACCACCGATGGCGAACTCGCCAACGCGATGATGCATCCGTCCTACGAAGTCGAACGCGAGTACGTGGTACGCGTGCGTGCGCCGGAAGGCCAGGAGAGCGTGCCGGACAACGTCGTCGACCGCCTGCGCCGCGGCGTGGCGCTGGAAGACGGCCCGGCCAAGTTCGACAGCATCGAGCGCATCGGCGGCACCGACTCGCACGACTGGTTCAGCGTGGTGGTCAAGGAAGGCCGCAACCGCGAAGTGCGCCGCCTGTGGGAATCGCAGGGCTGCCAGGTCAGTCGCCTGAAGCGCGTGCGCTACGGCAAGGTCAGCCTGCCGCAGCCGTTGCTGCGCGGCCAGTCGCAGGAACTGCCCGACGCGCAGGTGCTGGCGTTGCGCAAGGAGCTGGGCCTTGAAGACGGCACGCCCGCCGCGCTGACGCTGCAGCCGGTCATCGGCCAGCGCAAGGCATCCAAGTCCACCGTGCACGTGGGCGGGGGACGCAGCGGCAGCGCCTACGTCAACGGCCACAACAGCGCCGACGAAGGCCGCGAACTGCGCCGCTTCGATCATGTCCGTGAAGACCGTGGCCGCGGTGGTCGCGGCAAGAAGCCGCATGGCGGGCTGACCGTCAGTGGCGAGCAAGCTGCGAAGCAGTCGCAGCGGCCGTTCAAGCAGCGTACGCAGAAGGGCCCCAAGCCGTTGCCGGACGGCAATCCGGCGGCGTTCCGCAGCTGGTACGTGCCGGACGGCGTGGATACCGGCCCGGCCGGACACCGCAACGCCGGCCCCGGTGGCCCGAAGAAGCCTTATGGCGGCAAGCCGGGCGGTCGTCCGGGTGCCGGTGGCAAGCCGGGTGGCGGCATGGGCAAGCGCGGCCCGGGCGGTGGTCCCGGTGGCTTCGGTGGCGACCGCTTCGGCAGTGACCGCGCCGGCCCGGGTGCCGAACGTGGTCCGCGTGGTGCGCAAGGTGCTGCGGGCAAGCCGCAGCGCGCGGCGCGCCCGTACGGTCATCCCGCCAGTGCGCCCAGCTTCCCGTCCGACCACGCCAATCCCGGGTTCAGTCCGTATGGCCAGCAGCCACGCGGCCCGCGTCCGCAGGGACGCCCCGGCGGCGGTGGCAACCGTCCGCAACATGCCGGTCCGCGCCCCGGTGGTCGCCCGGCCGGTGGGCGTGGGCCCGGTGGCCGGCCCGGCGGCGGCGGCGGGCAGCGTGGCCCCCGCGGCGGCGGCCACGGTTGAAGCAACACGAAGAAGGCGCCCTCGGCGCCTTCTTCTTTTCGGGCTGCCGGTTCGCGACCAGACGACTTCATCGCGACTTCATCGTCACTCCCTGCTCGGTCTGCACGCTGCGCCTCCAGACCGATGACGGAGCGCTTGCCCCACCATGCAGGACAACCGCTATGACGTGATCGTGGTGGGTGCAGGATTCGCCGGCCTTGCATGCGCGCGCGAGCTGGCCTCCGGCGGCTTCCGTGTATGCGTGATCGATCGCAAGCACGATCTCGGCGAACGCCTGCATACGACAGGCATCCTGGTGAAGGAGGCTTGCGAATCCCCCCTGCTCGCCGGCCTGCCGGCAGCGCTGGTGCGCGCCGTACCGCACATCCGGCTGTATGCGCCGAGCTTGCGCAGCGTGCGGCTTGGCGCGAAAGACTACCGGTTCTACACCACCGACACGCCCGCCCTGATGCGATGGATGGGCGAACAAGCGCGGGCTGCCGGCATCGACCTGCGGCTGGGATGGGCCTTCCGCGATGCCGTGCGGACCGCCAGTGGGTGGCACGTGCCCGGCATCGGACACGCGCGCTTTCTTGTCGGCGCGGATGGCGCGCGTTCACGGGTCGCAGAACGCATGGGGCTGGGTCGCGCAAGCCAGTTCCTTTACGGCGTCGAGCACGAATTCGACGACGTCGCCCTGCGCGAACCCGATGCCCTGCACTGCTTCCTCAGCAAACGGTTTGCGCCTGGCTACCTGGGTTGGGTGGCGCAGACGCCCACCGGCGTACAGGCCGGACTCGCCATGCGGCACCGTGCCGGCACGCGCTCACCGCCCGACATCGAAGGCTTCCTGCGGCATGTCGCCCCGATGACGGGACTGCCGGGTGGACGTCGACCGGACAGCATTCGCGCCGGATTGATCCCCTGCGGCGGCCCCGTGCAGCCCTGGCAGCGGGATGGCGTGCTGCTGGCGGGCGACGCGGCCGGCATGGTGTCCCCGCTCTCGGCTGGTGGCATACACGCGGGCCTGCGGCACGGTGCGACGATCGGGCGCATGCTCGCCCATCGGCTGCAGGACGATGCCATGCCCATGCTCCCCGCCATGCCTGCCGTACCCGCCTTCGCCTTCAAGCGCATGCTGCGATGGGCCTTCGACCACGCGCAGTTCGATGCCCCGGTGAACCTGCTGCTGACCGCGCGCCCCATGCGTCGCATGGTGGAGCAACTCTGCTTCCATCGGCGTGGCGGTCCGACGCCCGACCCGAAGCGCGCGGATTGAGCACGATCAAGGCCGCATCGCGGCGGTCGGCTACAATGCGCCGTTGATTCGATAGCCCAGACCCCCCATGTCCTCTGCGTTCGGCACCGAGACGGTGCTCGACGTCCGTCACTGGACGGACGCCTACTTCAGCTTCACCACCACCCGCGACGACGGTTTCCGCTTCGAGAACGGCCAGTTCGTCATGATCGGGCTGGAAGTCGAAGGCAAGCCGCTGTTGCGCGCCTACTCGATCGCCAGTGCGAACTGGGAAGAACAGCTCGAGTTCTTCAGCATCAAGGTGCAGAACGGTCCGCTGACCTCGCGCCTGCAGCACATCAAGCCGGGCGACAGCGTGCTGATCGGACGCAAGCCCACCGGCACACTGCTGATCAGCGACCTGCACCCCGGCCGCAATCTCTATCTGCTGGGCACGGGGACCGGACTGGCGCCGTGGCTGTCGATCATCAAGGACCCGGCAACCTACGAGCGCTTCGACAAGGTCATCCTGACCCACGGCGTGCGCCATGCAGAAGACCTGGCCTATCGCGACTATTTCGAGAAGGAATTGCCGCAGCACGAATTCCTCGGCGAGACCATCCGCGAGAAGCTGCTGTACTACCCCGCCGTCACCCGCGAGGACTTCCCCCACCAGGGCCGCCTGACCGACCTGATGGCCAGCGGCAGGATGATGGAGAGCCTCGACATCGACGCACTGGATGCGGAGCACGACCGCGCCATGATCTGCGGCAGCCCGCAGATGCTGGCCGATTTCCGTGCCCTGCTGGACAGCCGCGGCTTCACCGCCGCACCACGCATCGGCACCGCCGGGCAGTATGTGTTCGAGCGCGCCTTCGTCGAGAAATAGGCGCGAGGCCCGCGCCGGGGCCACGCCCTGCGCGCATCGGGAACAGGCCACGCGGGACGACCGCCACGCCAACTGCTACGCTGCCGACACGAGGTCCTGGGGAGGACGAGCCGTGATCCGGAATCTGCTGCTGGCCATGTTCTTGGCCGCTGTCCCGCATGTGCACGCCGCCGATGCCCTCCGGCAGCCTGGCGTGGGCGACGTGCCGCCCCCCATCACACTGAAGGATCGCGAGGGCAATCCCGTCGATCTGGATGCCCTCAAGGGCAAAGTGGTCGTGGTGACGTTCTGGGCATCGTGGTGCGGCCCCTGCCGGCGCGAGCTGCCGATGCTCGGCCACATGCAGAAGATCGTCGGCCGGGAGCACCTGGAAGTCATCGCCATCAACATGAAGGAACCGCGCAGCGACTACCTCGGCGTCCTTCGTGCCAACAAGGATCTGGACCTGACCTTCGTTCACGACGTCCGTGGCGTGGTGACGGACCGTTACGGCGTGACTGCGCTGCCGAACATGTTCGTCATCGGCCAGGATGGCCTCATCGTGCGCACCCATCGAGGTTACTCGGAGGCCGTGCTGGAATCCTTCTCCCGGGAGTTGCTCGCGCTGCTGCCCGAAGAGGCACTGCAGCGGCGCGTCCCCGCTCAGCCACCCCCGTAGCGCAGCCAGATCACGGCCGCCGCCTCATCCGCGAACACCTGCGCGTTGAATCCGTGTTCGTTGGCCAGCAGGCCCGCGAACTCCACCTGCGGCAGCTGGTCCGCATGCCGCTCAACGTAGGCGATACGCACGGCCTCCATGCCCTGCCCCTGCATCGCCTGCACGAACTCCAGCAGTTGTCCCGGCGGCGGTGGCTCGCCTTCCATGTCATCCACCACCAGCAGTGCACGTGGCGTCAACCGGCGGATCTCTCCCGCGATGACTTGCCAGTAGGCCAGCGTGGTCTCGAGCGTGCCATTGACGCCGGTCACCCACGCGCGCAATCCGTAGTCGGTGGTGGCGAACTCGATATGGAACAGCCGGCTGTCCACGCCCTCGCCCACGGCGTCAGGCCAATGCAGCGCGGACGTCGCCCGCCAGCGACGCCGGCGCATCGGTCGGCGCATAACGCTTGATCACCTTGCCACCGCGGCCAACGAGGAACTTGCTGAAATTCCACTTGATCGCGCTGATGCCGAGCAGTCCGCTCTTCTCCTGCTTCAGCCACTTCCACAGCGGATGCGCACCCTCGCCATTGACGTCGATCTTGGCGAACATAGGGAACGTCACGTCGTAGTTCAGCGAGCAGAAGTTACGGATCTCGGCTTCATCGCCCGGCTCCTGGTGGCCGAACTGGTCGCACGGGAATCCCAGTACCACCAGCCCCTGCGGTCCGAACTCGCGCCACAGCGCCTCCAGGCCGGTGTATTGCGGCGTGAAGCCGCACTTGGACGCCACGTTGACGATCAGCAGGGCCTTGCCCTGGTACTCGGACAGGGAACGCTCCTGGCCATCGAGGTCCTGGGCGGAAAAATCGTAGGCGGTGGTCATGTGTGCGCTCCGGGAAAGGCGCTATCAGACACCGCGCGCGCGTGCAGGGCAAGGCTTGCGCCCAGCGGCTGTCCAAGCCTCCGATGATCGGCTAACGTGGCCGCGCACCCGGTCCAGGATGCTGCCCATGCAAGAAGCTGCCGATCCCGCCAGCCACGCCAGCCTCTACATCCATGTCCGCATCCTGCTGGGCATGATCGTCGGCCTGGGCCTGACCCACCTGCTGCGCCACGTCGCGCGCCTGGTGGAGCGACCGAACGCTCACCGCATCCATGGCGTCCACCTTGTCTGGGCCGCCTTCATGTTCGTCTATCTCCTGCACTTCTGGTGGTGGGAATTCAGCCTGTCCCACCAGGCGCACTGGAACTTCAACCTCTACCTGTACGTCACGCTGTACGCGCTGCTGCTGTACCTGCTGTGCGCACTGGTGTTCCCGGAATCGCTGCCGGAAGGCGGTGGCTACCGCGAGTACTACTACGGGCGACGGCACTGGTTCTTCGGTCTGCTGGCGTTGATGTTCGTCGTCGATATCGGCGACACCCTGATCAAGGGCGCGACCTATGCCCAGCAGCTGGGACCGGAGTACTGGGTGCGCAACACGGTGTATGTCGCCGGCAGCCTGGTGGCCATCGCCACGCGCAACCCGCGCTTCCACGGCACGTTCGCGGTGATGGCACTGCTGTACGAGTTGTCATGGATCTGGCGGCGTTACGAGATCCTGACGTAGCCCTGCCCTCCTGTAGGAGCGACGTCAGTCGCGACCGCAGACTGGGAATCCTCAAGGCATACGGTCGCGACTGACGTCGCTCCTGCAACAGCTGGGTCAGCGAACAGATTGCACTTTCAGTGCAGGCGCAAACGGCCTGATCCCCAGCGCTTCGTGGATCTCGGCCGGGTAGTACGCACGCCCGTCCTTGATCACCAGCGCGAGCTTGCGGATGTCGCTGATGTTCTCCGTCGGGTCGCCATCCACCAGCACCAGATCGGCGCGCTTGCCGGGCGCGATGGAGCCGGCGTCGTCCAGCGTGCGGCTGTACTTCGCGCCGTTCCAGGTCGCCACCTGCAGCACCTGCGAGGGCGTCAGCCCCGCCTGCACATACAGTTCCAGCTCGCGCTGCAGGGTGAAGCCGGGCAGTTCGTCCGTGCCCGCGACCAGCGGGACACCTGCGCGATACATGCGCCCGGTGAAGTCGACCAGCTTGTCGAAGCTGCGCTTGTAGCGGGCACCGGTGACGTCGTCAGGAATGTTCAGTTCCGCAGCGCGGCGACCGCGTTGCACGTCCGGCGGGAGGTGGTCGGCCACATCGGCGACGATCGGCGACAATTGGCCCTCGCGCTGGTGCAGGAACTCGAACGTCGCCAGCGTCGGATCGACGACGACCTGCTTCTTCGCCAGTTCGGCGATGAAGTCCTGTACCGGCTTGCTGTCGAAATCCAGCCCA
Source organism: Pseudoxanthomonas sp. PXM03 (assembly GCF_014852005.1). GTDB lineage: Bacteria > Pseudomonadota > Gammaproteobacteria > Xanthomonadales > Xanthomonadaceae > Pseudoxanthomonas_A. The sequence continues at coordinate 390,871 of NZ_JACVAU010000003.1, forward strand.
TCGGTCTTGTCGGCGACCAGGTAGAAACGCGCCAGCGTGCGCGTGTCGGTTTCGGGGGTGACGAAGAAGTTCAGCATCACCTGGTTGATGTGCTGGATCTCGTCATAGCCCTGTTCCACCACGTCCTGCGCCCGCATGAAGGCAGGCACGTGGCCGCTGACGCGGATGCCGCGCTGGTGAGCGTAGGCGGCGGTGTCGCGCAGGATCTCTTTCGGGAAGGAATTGTAGATCTTGATCTGCGGGTAACCATGGTCGGCGTACCAGTCGATCGCCTGTTTCGCGCCGGGCAGGTCCTTCACCACGAAGCCGCCCTGCGAGGAATGCGGGCTCTGGCCTTCGATGTAGCCGGCGGGAATCACGCGCGGATGCATCAGCGTGCCGGCCTTCTCCTCGGCCATCAGCTGTTGCAGCGTCGCGTTGTCGTTGCCCATGTCACGTGCGCTGGTGACGCCCGCCGCCAGGTGCAGGCCGCCTTCCCAGCTGCCGGCGTGCACATGCATGTCGTAAAGCCCCGGCAGCAGCACGTGGTTGCCGGCGTCGACGACCTGTTGCGCCTCCACCGTCACCTGTCCGGCCGGCGACACCGACACGATCCTGCCATCGCGCACGACCACGTCGGAGGAAGCACCGAGCACGGCCTTTTCGCTGTCGAAGACGCGCGCATTCCGGATGAGCGTGGTACCCGGCAACGGATGCGCCAGGCGCTGCTGCAGTGCCACCAGTGCCTCGCGCTCGGCGATCTTCTGGCGGGCTTCCAGCGTGTCGGCCGTGCCCTGCCAGCCGTCTTCGATGAGCTGCAGGAAGCCCGGGTAGATGTAAGCGAACAAGCGCGGCTCGGCATCACGCGTTACCCATACGAAGCTCGGCGTGAAGCCGATGCCGGTCAGCGCCAGCAGGTCGACCGTGCGCGACTGCGTGCCAGTGCGGATGTCCATCGACGCGAGCTTGCGTTGCGTCAGCGTGCCGCTGGGAACCAGCGGCAACTTCCCATCCGCCTGCCTGGCCAGCGCCGCCAGTGCCACCGACGTCGTGGCCGGCGTGCCGCCGAGCGGCGTGTACAGCGCCGTGCCGGTGAAGCTATGCGTGCCTGCGTCGGAGGTGCTCTTCCATTGGCCACGGTCGCCGTCACGGGTGAACGTCTCGTCCACCGGCGCACCGAACGTGGATACGCCTTTCACCTGGTAACGCTCGAACGTACCGTCGGCCGCGAGCCGGTACTCTTCCTTCAGCTCCGGTCCGCGCCCGTTGTCCTTGAAGATGAAGTCCACCCGGGTGACGCCGTCATTTCCGACCGTCACGGTCTGTTCCCCGGCCTTCTTGCCACCATCGACCAGCGCGATGTACTTCAGGGTCTCGGCGGCCAGCGCCGACGGGGCCAGCAGCAGCGCACAGCAGAACGCAAGGACAGGCTTCACAGGACTCTCCGGCTAGGGACGCACGATGCGATTCTCCCGCAGATTGAGGCCCCGCCGGGTCCGTCGCCCATGCCTTTCGTCATGGGTCCGGTCCGCCCCCCTGGGTTACCCTTGGGAATCCACTCTGTCAGGACGTTGCGCTACATGACCACCCGCCTCGCCATCGCGCTCGCCGCGACCCTCGGACTCGCCATGCCCGCCTACAGCCAGGCCGCCACCCCGGCCACCCAGACCGCCCAGGTCGCCAATCCCTTCTTCGCCGAAAGCCCGCTGCCGCTGCATTACCCGCAGTTCGACAAGATCAAGGACAGCGACTTCGCCCCCGCCTTCGACGCCGGCATGGCCGAGCAGCTGAAGGAGATGGACGCCATTGCCAACGACCCGGCCGCGCCCACCTTCGAGAACACCATCATCGCGATGGAGAAATCCGGCCAGGTGCTGGACCGCGCCACCACCGTGTTCTTCAACCTGGTGGGCACCGACACCAACGATGCGCGCAACAAGCTGCGCGCCGATTACTCGGCGAAATTCGCCGCGCATGGCGACGCCATCAGCCTGAATCCGAAGCTGTTCGCCCGCATCAAGGCGCTGTTCGACAAGCGCAACGACCTGGGCCTGGACGCGCAGGGCGTGCGCCTGATCGAGCGCTACCACACCAGCTTCGTGCGCTCCGGCGCCAACCTCAACGACGCCGACAAGGCGACGCTGAAGAAAATGAACGGTGAACTGGCGTCGCTGGGCACCACCTTCAGCGACAACGTGCTGAAGGAAGTCAACGCCTCGGCCGTCGTCGTTGACGACGTGAAGCAACTCGCCGGCCTGACCGATGGCCAGATCGCCACCGCTGCCGAAGCCGCCAAGAAGCGTGGCCTCGAGGGCAAGTACGTCCTGACCCTGCTCAACACCACGGGCCAGCCGCCGGAGTCGCAGCTGACCAACCGCGCCCTGCGCCAGCGCCTGCACGAGGCGTCGGTCGTGCGCGGCAGCCGCGGCGGCGAGTTCGACACCACCGCGCTGGTCTCGCGCATCATGAAGCTGCGCGCCGACCGCGCGAAACTGCTGGGCTACCCCAACCACGCCGCGTACGGCCTGGAAGACCAGACCGCGCGCACGCCGGAAGCCGTCAATGCGATGCTGGGCAAGCTGGCGCCGGCCGCCGTGGCCAACGCCAAGCGCGAGGCCGCCGACCTGCAGGCGATGATCGACCAGGAGCAGAAGGCCAAGGGCGAGCCGACCTTCGCGCTTGAGCCGTGGGACTGGGCGTTCTACACCGAGAAGGTACGCGCGGCGAAGTACAACTTCGACGAGTCGCAGCTCAAGCCGTACTTCGAGATGAAGAACGTGCTGGAAAACGGCGTGTTCTACGCCGCGACGCAGCTGTACGGCCTGACGTTCAAGGAACGCACCGACCTGCCGAAGTACCACGCCGACACCTGGACCTACGACGTGTTCAACGCCGACGGTTCGCAGCTGGCGATCTTCATCTTCGACCCGTATGCGCGCGACTCCAAGCGCGGCGGCGCGTGGATGAACTCGTACGTGTCGCAGTCCGGCCTGACCGGCGACAAGCCGGTGGTCGCCAACCACCTGAACGTACCGAAGCCGCCGGCCGGCGAGCCGACGCTGATGACGTGGGATGAAGTCACCACCACGTTCCACGAGTTCGGCCATGCGCTGCACGGCATGTTCTCCGACGTGAAGTATCCGTACTTCAGCGGTACCAGCGTGCCGCGCGATTTCGTGGAGTACCCGTCGCAGGTCAACGAGATGTGGGCCGACTGGCCGTCGATCCTGGCCAACTATGCCAAGCACCACAAGACCGGCGAGGCGATGCCGCAGGCACTGCTGGACAAGGTGATTGCTGCGTCCAAGTTCAACCAGGGCTTCGCCACCACCGAGTACCTGGGCGCCGCGATGCTGGACCAGCGCTGGCACCAGATCACCGCCGACCAGGTGCCGGACGCCGCCGGCGTGATGAAGTTCGAGGCCGCCGCACTGACCGCCGACGGCATCAACTACAAGCCGGTGCCGCCGCGCTACAAGACCCCGTACTTCAGCCACATCATGGGCGGCTACTCGGCCGGCTACTACGCCTACATCTGGTCGGAAGTGCTGGACGCCAACAGCGTGGAATGGTTCAAGAACAACGGTGGTCTGAAGCGCGAGAACGGCGACCACTTCCGCAAGACGCTGCTGTCGCAGGGCGGCAGCCAGGATGCGATGAAGCTGTTCCGCGACTTCGCCGGCCACGATCCCAGGATCGAGCCCTTGCTGGAAAAGCGCGGCCTGACGGCACCCGCCAGCACTGCGCCGGCGGCCAAGCAGGTCAAGTAAGCGGACCTGCCAGGTTGCATGATGTTTCCCACGCCACCTTCGGGTGGCGTGGTGCTTTCAGGGGGCTGGAATCCACGGGTGACGCGCAGGGTTTTCCACAATGCGTGTGGATGGAACCTGCACGAAACTGTGGATAACCCTCTGGCCGCCTTGTGCGGCGGACATGTCAAGACGGGCGGCGAAAATTTCGCCACTCCGCACTGCCGAACATCGGGTATGCCCTGGCGCACCATCACGGCGCCCTCGATGCCTTGAAGGTTGATCGAGAGCGTGGCACGCCAGGGCGCACCCTACGTTTCGCGGATGGGATCAGGCGTCGAAGGCCTTGCCCAGCGCCGCATAGGCCTGGCGCTGCTCATCGGTCTCCGCACGCGGCGCCGTGATCTCCAGTTCCACGATCTGGTCACCGGGTGGCGTGCCGGGCAGGCCGCGCCCGCGCAGGCGCAGCTTGCGGCCGGAATCCGAGTCCGCCGGGATCTTCAGGTCCACTGCGCCACCCAGCGTGGGGACGCTGACGGTTGCGCCGAGCGCCGCTTGCCAGGGCGTCAACGACAGCACATGGATGATGTTGCGGCCGTCCACCTCGAACTGCGGGTGCGGCGCGTACTCCACTTCCAGCAGCAGGTTTCCGCCTTGCGTACCCTGCCCGGCGAGCCGGATCACCTGCCCCGGCTTCACCCCCGTCGGCACGCGGACATCGAGCTGCCGCCCGTTGACGTTCACCCGCACGCTGCCGCCGTCATGCACCGCCTGCAACGGCACCGACAGCTTCGCGCGCGAATCCCGCATTGGCTGCGGTCCGCGCGACTGCGCCTGCTCCGCGCGGGCGCGCCTGCCAAACAACCCCTCGAAGAAATCACTGAACCCGCCAGTGCCACCGCCCGCACCACCGAAGATCTCCTCGTAATCGAAGTCCTGCGATCCCGGCCCGCCGCGCCCGAAATCAGGCGGCGGGCGGAACTCCTCTCCGGGCCGATAGCCGCGCGCGCGCAGCTGGTCGTAGGCTGCCCGCTTCTGCGGATCACGCAAGGCTTCGTACGCTTCGTTGACGGCCTTGAACTGATCCTCGGCACCGGGCTCCTTGCTGACGTCAGGGTGGTACTTGCGGGCCAAACGACGGTACGCCGTCTTGATCTCGGCGTCGCCGGCCGTGGGCTCGACGCCCAGTACCGCGTAATAGTCCTTGAACTGCATGGAATCTCCGCACGATCACGCGGGATGCCGTCCACCATGGCGGGGAGGCATCCGGAAAAAAGAAAAGGCCCGCGACGCGGGCGCCACGGGCCGATTCTATCGCTCCGCCCGCGGCCCCGCCGTGTCGCCCGGCGGGGCCGCGGCACGGCTTACTGCACCTGGATGCGGCGTGGCGTGGTTTCAGGCTTCTTGGGGATATCGATCTGCAGGACGCCATGCCTGCCGGTGGCGGTGATGCCATCGGCGTTGGCGCTGTCCGGCAGCGAGAAGCGGCGGTAGAAGGTGCCGTGGACGCGTTCCATGCGGGAATAACGCGCCCCCTCTTCCTTTTCCGACACCCGTTCGCCCCGCAGGGTCAGGATGCCCTTGTCCATGTGGATCTCGATGTCCTTGGGATCCACGCCCGGAATGTCGGCCAGGATCACGAAACGGTCGTTGTCCTCGCGGATGTCCACGCGCGGCGCCCACTGGCTGGTCACCACGTTGGACTGGTCGGCGTCGGCCTCGCCCAGGAAACGGTCGAAGACCTGCTTGATCTCGTCCTGCAGGCCGCGGGCATTGCCCCAAGGGTTGTACTGCACGATGCTCATGTCGGTAGCTCCTCTGGAAGTGGCGCCGGTCCTGCCGGGCGCCGATGTCCCGGAAATAGGCGCTTGCCCGGTCATTTCAAGACCGTCACGGCCACACCACACCGACACGCTAAACTGCATTCAGTTTTCCTCCACACAAGGCATTCCCATGAGCATCCAGGTTGGCGAGCGCATTCCCGAAGTGACCCTCAAGCGGATCCGCGAGGGCGTGGAGACGGTCGACACCGTCACCCTGTTCGATGGCCGCAAGGCCGTGCTGTTCGCTGTCCCCGGCGCGTTCACCCCGACCTGCTCGGAGAAGCACCTGCCCAGCTACGTGCAGCACTTCGACGACTTCCGCAGCCGCGGCATCGAGGTCTTCTGCGTGTCGGTCAACGATCCCTTCGTCATGCAGGCCTGGGGCAAGACCCAGCACGTGCCGGATGGCCTGCAGATGCTCGCCGACGGCAATGCCGACCTGGCCAAGGCACTGGGCCTGGAGATGGACGCCAGCGCCTACGGCATGGGCATCCGCGCCAAGCGCTTCGCACTGTATGTGGAAGACGGCGTGGTGAAGAACGTGTTCGTGGAAGCGCCCGGCGAGTACAAGGTCTCCGGCGCGGAGCATGTGCTGGAACACATCGGCTGACGGATGCGGCGTCGTGACCGCTCCAACGACGCACTAAGGGCGTTGGTCGCGGCACAGGTCAGCGTGCCGCGGCTGCAGATGAGCCTGCTGGTGCTGCTGACCGCCGCCACCGGCTTCCTCGCGTCCGTGGTGCTCTCCGCGATCGGCATGGATGCGCTCTGGTTGCGTTACCCGGTATGCGTGCTGCTCGCGTACTGCACGTTCCTCGGTTTGATCTGGGCCTGGCGCCGCCATCGCGAATGGGATCTGAGCGGCTTGCCCTCCGGTGACGGCGCTTCACCATCGTCGTCGTCCGGAAAGCATGATTGGCAGGGCGGCGGCGGCAGTTCCGGCGGCGGCGGCGCCAGCGCATCGTTCGATGCCCCGGCAATGCATGCATCGTCCGCTTCCTTCGGTCCAATCCCGACCTCGGCCGAGCTTCCGTCGCTCGACAACACTCTCGATGCCGACGAGGCCCTGCCGGTCGTGTTCGTGATGGTGTTGCTGGGCGGCGCGCTGCTCGCGGTGGGCTGGGTGATCTGGATTGCGCCCACACTGCTGGCGGAACTCGCGCTGGACGCGGTCCTTTCCGCCGGCCTCTACCGACGCCTGAAGCGTCCGTCCACCGACGATCATTGGATCTCTACCACGCTGCGACATACGGGGAAGCCATTCGTGGCAGCCACGCTATCCTTGCTCGTCGCCGGCGCCCTGATGAACCTGCTGGTACCTGATGCCACGTCGCTGGGTGAGTTTCTTGCTCATTTCCAATGACCTCAACGCAACACGTTGAATCGCGCCCGCGCCCATGCACCGTTGTCAGCCAGCGCGGTGAGCTGGTGTTCGCCCGTTTCGGTGAAATCATGCTGGAACGCCTGCGCGCCCCGAGTCTCCGCGATCCAACGACCGTCGAGCAGCCACTGCACGCCGGTGTCGGTGCCCAGTGCGCGCAACTGCAGCCGGATGCCATGCTCACTGCCCGGCGCACGCGCCAGCGTGGCGAGGTCATTCAAGCCGTCGATGCGCAGTTCCTCAACCGCATCGCGGCCGTCGGGCTGGCAGTCTTGCGACAACGGCGGCAGCCGCGACGCCGTCCGCTCGCGCGCAGGCAGCCAAGGCGACGCCAATGCAGGCCAGCGCGCGATCTCCGTGCTGCGCGCGTCGTGCGTGCGTGCGCACTCGCCCGAGAGACGCAGCCCGGTCCGCGCATCCACCTCGAAGCGCTCGCGGCCGGCACTCCACAGGCGTGCGTCGCGTTCGGCGAACGTGGGCGGCACATTGCCACCCAGCGTCCACGCATCGCGCCTGCGCTGGCAGAGCTGCGGCGACTCGGCTTCTGCCTGCGTGCCCAGCGGCCAGCAGACCTCCTGTTCGGCCACGTCGGCAGGTGGCGGCATCGGACCCGCATCGCCCTGCGCACGCGGCAGGCTGTCGATCACTTCGAACATCAACGGGAGCGCGGTGACCGCGCCGTACTGGCCAGGCAGTGGCGTGCCGTCGGGCCTGCCCACCCACACCCCGACGGTATGGCGACGGGTGCTGCCGAGCGCCCACGCATCGCGGAAGCCATAGCTGGTGCCGGTTTTCCACGCCACTCGCGGGCGGTTCGCGGTGTCGAGCACGCCACTGCCGTAACCGGGACGCGGATGCGCCTCCAGTACTTCGCGAATGATCCATGCCGCGCCGGGCGACAGCAGGCGACGATCGGAGGCTGGGTCCTCTGCGGTGTAACGCACGCGGCCCGACAGTCCGCCACGGTTCAATCCTGCGTATGCGCCCACCAGATCCTCCAGGCGCGCACCGGTGCCGCCGAGGATCAGCGACAGGTTGGGCTGCGCACCACGCGGATAGCGCAGCACGAGACCATTGTTCGCCAGACGCGCTGAGAAACGCGCCGGTCCGACGCGGTCCAGCAGGTCCACTGCCGGCACGTTGAGCGACAGGCGCAGCGCATCAGCGGCGCCGACGGGTCCATTGAAGGCCGCGTCGAAGTTGCCGGGTCGGTAGCCACCGAAGGACTGCGGCGCGTCGATCAGCAGGCTCTCGGAATGGATCAGTCCGTCGTCCAACGCCAGGCCGTACAGGAACGGCTTCAGTGTCGAACCGGGCGAACGCCATGCCTGCACCATGTCGACATGTCCCAGCCGTTCGCGGTCACCGAACGCCACCGAGCCGACATACGCGCGGGCTTCCATCGTGGCGTTGTCGATCACCAGCAGCGCCGCGGATGTCCGTGCAGGCAGCGTGGAGAAGTAGCTCTGCACACGCTCTTCCAGTGTGCGCTGCAGGCCGGCATCGAGGGTGGATGTAATGCGCGATGCTCGCGGTTGCTGGCGGCGCAGACGTTCGGCCAGCAGTGCGGCGCTCAACGGCGCCTGCAGGCTACGGGCGACGACGGGCTCGACACGCGCATCATCGACCTCGGCCTTCGACCAGACGCCGAGATCGGCCATGCGCTGCAGCACCTTGTCGCGTGCCACCCGTGCCGCCTCAGGATGGCGATCCGGGCGCAGGCGGCTGGGCGACTGCGGTAGCACCGCGAGCAGTGCCGCCTCGGCATGCGAAAGCCGTGCTGCAGGCTTGCCTAGGTAGGCCCAGCTCGCCGCATCCACGCCTTCGATGGTGCCTCCGAACGGCGCACGCTCGAGGTAGAGCGTCAGGATCTCGCGCTTGGACAGGTGCGCTTCCAGTTGCAGCGCGCGCAGCATCTGCTTGGCCTTGCCCCATGGCGTGCGCGAATGCCGGTCCAGCATGCGCGCGACCTGCATGGTCAGCGTGGAGCCGCCGGACACGACACGCCCGTGGCGGACGAATTGCCCCGCCGCACGCACCAGCGCCCACGGATTGATGCCGGGATGCTTCCAGAACCAGCGGTCTTCGTAGCTCAACAGCGCCTGCAGGTAGAGCGGCGATACCGTGTCGGGTGATGCGGGATAGCGCCAGACGCCGTCGCGATCGGCGAAGGCGCGCAGCGGCGTGCCGTCGCGTGCGACGACCAGCGTGCTGGTGTCACGGGTCTTTGGCAGCGGCGGCGGGAATGCAAGATCCGCCGCCAGCAGCGCGACGAGCAGGACCACCGTCGACCATCGCAGGCGGGATAACCACCGTCGTTTCCGACCTTCGTCATTCCAGCGCATGCTGGAATCCATTTCGCTTTTGATCCGCTGTGTCATTGGCCGTAGATGGCTGAAGATCAAGATGGATCCCGGCGTTCGCCGGGATGACGTCCGGGAAACTTCTCGCCAACTCCAACCCCGTCATTCCAGCGCATACTGGAATCCTTTTTGGTACCGGTCCGCAGCGTCATTGACCGGAAGCGGCTGAAGACCAGGAGGAATCCCGGCTAGCGCCGGGATGACGAAAGAAGACCGTCCGCGCTACGGCTGCACCACCGTGATCGTCGCCGGCGACGCCTTGCCGACACCGCGGATGTCCGGACGGTACATGTCCTCCACCAGCGAGGGCGGCACGGTGTACGTGCCCGGCGTCACCGCACGCACCAGGTAGAACACCTTGGCGGTGTCGCCGCGGTCCAGTTTCAGTGCGGCCACGTAGCGGTCGTCGCGGAACTCCTCGTGCTTCACGTCGGCCGCGCCACCACGGTCGCTGATCGAGATGCCATCCACCACCACTTCGGCCCATTGCTTGGCATCGCCGAGGTTGAAGTTCTCGATCTCCAGCCCCGCCGGCAACAGGTCGGTGAACAATGCATCCGGCATGGCGACATTGGCGGTGATGCCGACGCGCACGATCAAGGCTTCGCCCTCCTTCAGCGTGCCGCCTTTCCATTCCTTTCCATCGGTCGTGTAGTAGCGACGCTCGATGCCGATCTGGCGGTTGTCCGGCGCTGGCGCACTGCGCGGGATGCCGGCCACGTCGAGCGATGCGTACAGCGGCGGCGAACCCTCGGGTACGAAACGCACGCCACGCGCCAGCGCGGCATGGTCCACGCTGCGCCCGAACAGGCGCACGGGCGCCACCGCCTGCGCGTCGCCGCCGATGCTCCATTGGCCCGAGACCAGTTTCTTCTGGTCGACCATCAACGCCTTGCCCAGCCTTGCCAGCGCCACCTGCTCCTGGGTGCTCAACCACAGCCAGCCACTGTTGCGGCGCGCGTCCAGTTCGCGTCCCAGCGAGATGGCGCGACGGTCGAACTCCGGCTTGGCCAGCTTGCGCTCGTGTACCAGCGCGATCATCAAGGCGTCGTCGCGCAGTTTCGTCCCGTAGTCGCCCAGGTATTCCGGGCGGTCACCCGTCTTGGCGAACCCTTCGGTGATCGCCTTGGCGCCACGGTTCTTGTCGCCCTGCAGCGACAACGCGATACCCAGGTGCACCAACGGCAGGCCGGTCAGGCTCTTGCCGCGCTCGTTGTCGTACAACGCACGCAGCGTACCCAACGGCGCCCGGTTCACGCGTGCCAGCACATAGCCTGCATAGGCCTGATTGGCGAACTTGAGGTGATCGCGCCGGTCGTAGCCGTAGAACTGCGCGCCACCGGCCAGCAGGTCTTCGTTGAGGCGCGCCAGCGCCTTCTGCAGCACCGCATCCGGGACCGCGAAGCCGCCTTCGCGCGCATCCAGCAGGAACTCGGCGATGTAGGGCGTCAGGCCCGGGTTGACGTAGTCGTCGTCGCCCCACATCGAGAAGTGGCCGTTCGCCACCTGCATCGACGCCAACCGCCCGAAGGCGCCCTCCATGCGCTCGCGGCGCTTCTTCGCCTCCAGCCCATCGATGCCCAGCAGCCTGGCCGTCGCATCATCCAGTTCCAGCGCGGCATAGCCCTTGCTGGTGGTCTGCTCGGCGCAGCCGTACGGGTACTCCAGTGCGCCCTTCAACGCACTGGCGAACGGAATCGGGGGCAGCGCACTGACCGTCATGCGCGCGGTGACCGAGCCGGGCATCAGTCCATCCGCGAAGCCCGCGCCCATTTCCACCGGCCCCAGGCTGTCCAGCACCTGCGTGCGCGAGCGCAGCACCGCCGGCCAACCGGCACGCACCGGCACGTCGTAGCGGCGGTCGACCTTGAAGCCATTGCCTTCCACGCGCACGCGCACCTGCGCCGTGGTGTAGCCCTCACCCGCGGTGATCGGGAACGTCAGCGTACGCTTGGCGTCCACCGGCAGGTCGGCGTTCTTGCTGCCTTCGCCGATGTCGAGCGGGCCCTCGCCGTTCACCAGCACCTTGAACGCGCCCGCCTTGCCGGTGAAGTTCTGCACATCCAGCGTCACCGTGCTCCTGTCGCCCGGCGCCAGCACGCGCGGCAGGCTGGCCTCGGCCACGATCGGCGCGCGCACCACGGTCTCGCGGTCGCGGTTGCCGTAGCGCGTGTCCGAGTAGACCAGCGCCGACACGCGCAGCGTGCCGTTGAAGTCCGGCACCTTCAGCGCGATGCGTGCATTTCCCTTGCCGTCCAGCTTCACCGGACCGGAGAACAGGTCCACGGTCTGCACGCGCGAGGTCGGCCGCTTGGCCTGCGGCAAGGCCGCCAGCGCCATGTCGCCACCGAACCGCATCTTCGCACTGCCGCCTTCGAAGCTCTCGATCACGCGGCCGTAGATGTCATAGGCGTCCACGCCGAAGCGGCGCTGGGCGAAGAACTGCGCGTTCGCGTCGGGCACGGGGAAGCGGGTGATGTTGAGGATGCCGACATCCACCGCCGACACGGTGACGTGCGCGGCCTGTCCCGCGAGCTCGGGAACACTGACCGTTACCGGCAGGTTATGCTCGGGGCGCATCTGTTTCGGCACCGACAGGCCGACCGCCACGCGACGGTCACGGCGGTCCATCGGTACGTGCGCCACGCCGACCGCGCGGGCGGGCGTGATCTTGCTCGGCGCGGAGCCGCCACGGAACACCAGTGCGGTGACGTAGACGTCGTGCCGCTCCCAGTCCTTGGTCACCGGGATGGAGAACGTGCTGCCCGGCTTGGCGTCGATCGCCTGCACGTACAGCATGCGGTCGCTCTCCACCATCAGCAGGCCCTTGCCCGCGTGCGGCGGGGTGATGGTGACCTGCAGCGTATCGCCGACCTTGTAACCGGTCTTGTCCAGCGCCAGCTTGACCTTGTCGGGGCGCGCATCCAGACCGCGGTTCTGGTCGTCCCAACTCCAGCCGGCACGGAACGGATAGCGCGTGGTCAGGCCTGTCGCCGGATCGAACACGTCCAGCCGGTACTCGCCCCACTCCACCGGGAAATCGATCTTCGACGCGCCCGTGCCCACGTCCAGCGTGCGCGTGTCCTTGTTCTCGAACCGACGGGTGAAGTCGTAGTCCCAGCCGCCATCCTCATCGTAGTTCCAGTGGTAGTCGCGCAGCTCGCGAACCAACGTCGCCTTCAGGCCCTTGCCGGGCTGCGGCTTGCCGGCGGCATCCACGCGCACGAGTTCGAAGCCCGCATTAGCGTTGGCATCGGCGCCGTCCTTGTCGTCGAACAACGGGCGGATGCCGACCAGTGCGTTGGCCGGCCACAGCACGCGCTTGAGCGTGCGGTTCACCGTGCGACCACCGGTCTCGTACACGCTGCCGGATACGATGGCGGCGATGGTGCTGCGAGGCTTGGCCTCGGCCGGCAATGCGATGTCTTCCTGCACCACGCCGCTCTCGGGCAGCGTGGTATCGATGACGTCCTTGGCTTCTTTCGGCAGTTCCAGCGTCGGGTCGCCAAAGAAGTAACCGGGCAATTGCTCCAGCGGGTGCTGTTCCACCGCCACCGCCAGCTTGGCGGTGAAACGGTTGCCGCTGGCTGGCGCCCCGTACAGGTAGGCGGCCGTCGCCTTCAGCTTGAACGGCTCTCCCGGCTTCAGCACGGACTGCGCGGTGTCCAGGTCCAGCTTCATGCGCTCGGGCAGGAACTCCTCGATGCGCAGCGTCATGCCCTGCACGGCTTCCTTGCTGGCCGGGTCGGTGCGGAACTCGACCTGCCAGCGCCCGGTCGGCGCTTCCACCGGGATCACTTGCTCGAAGTTGAAGTAGCCCTGCGCACCCGGCTGCAGGCGCGTCTCGCGGAACACCTTGCCGTCCGGCTGTTTCAGGCGCAGGAACACGGATTGTCCGCCCCCCTGCTTCGGCGCAGGCACGGGCTTGCCGTCGTTGTCGCGCAGCAGCGCGGAGATCCGCACCGTTTCACCGGGGCGGTACAGGTCGCGCCCGGACCACGCGAACACGTCGAACCACGCCTGTTCGCGCCCGGCGACGGCGAACTCCGACAGGTCGAGCGCCGGCTGGTTGAACGGCAGCATCGACACGTCCTTGCCGCGCGTGGCGACCAGCACGTGTCCGGCGTCCAGCGTGTAGTTCAGCAGTGCATTGCCATTGCCGTCGGTCTTGCCGGCCAGGATGCTTTCGCCACGCGCATCCAGCACCTTCAATTCGACGCTGCCCGTGGCGGTGCCGTCCTGCAGCGACGCGGTGTGGACGAACAGCTTGTCCTTGTAGGCGCGCGTGTGCAGGCCGATGTCGCTGACGGTGAAGAAGGCGGTCTCGAACTCGCCCGCGAACTTGCCGGTACGCTTCATCACCGCGAAGTAGAGGCCCGGATCCTGCAGTTCGCGGATGTCCTGGATCGGCAGGTAGGTCAGCACGCGCTCGTTGGGCTTGCCGCCCAGCACGAAGCGGTTGAGATAGACCGGTTCGGCCAGCTGGCCCAGCGGCGTGCTGTCGCCGTAGTCGCTGTCCAGGTCCCAGCTGCCACGGCGACCGCCGCGCTGGTACTCGGCGAAGAACTTGGGCAGCTGCTTCTCGCTGACCCGGAGGAACTCCACGTCCACTTCCGGCACGTTGATCGACACCACCGGCAAGCCGCGACTCTCGCGTGCCGGCAACACGCTGCCCTGCGAGGCGAAGCCCACCGCCGGGTCGAGTTCACCGGTATGCACCTTGCGCGTGTCGTCCTTGCCAAGTCGCGTGCCGTCCGCGGCGGAAAGACCCGCTTTCAGCGTGACCTCGTAGTCCTTCGCGGCTTCCACCGAGGGGAAGCGCAGGACGAGGCCCTTGTCGTCCAGCACCCAGCTGCCCTTGACGGCCGCGCCGTTGGCGTCCTTCACCACCAGCAGCGTGTCGAAATCCTGCGAGCTCACCAGCGGCCGGCTGAACTCCAGCGCGATGGCCAGGTCACCGTCATGCTGGTCGGGATACGCACCGACCAGCGCGAAGCCTTCCACCTTCTCGGCCTTCGCCTTGATGGGTTCGCCACTGATGTCGGGAAGTTGCCCGGTCTCGTTGCGCTTGCAGCCGGCCAATGCCGCTGCCGCCAGCAAGACAACAAAAAACGCGCGCACCCAGTGGCCGCGCGCGTTCGTCCTGTTCCGATAGAGCGATCCCATGTGCCATTCCCTGCCTTGGTCGTACAGGCAGTATAGAACGCGGGAATGGAGACGGCGGGGTCAATGCCGCGCGTCTCCATGACTCACCGCCGGATCATGCTTCCGGCGGCGCCTCGGTGGCGTCCGGCGCGGCAGGTGTGATGCCGACGCCTTCGATGACCTCATCCTCCTCGAGCGAGGCATCCAGGCGTTCTACCGCCTGCAACGTCTCGCCATCGGACAGGCGGATCAGGGTAACGCCCTGGGTATTGCGTCCGACCTGCGAGATTTCCGCCGCACGGGTACGCACCAGCGTGCCACCATCGGAGATCAGCAGGACTTCGTGGTGGTCGGACAGCTGGATGGCACCGACCAGGCGGCCGTTGCGCTCGGTGGTCTTCAGCGCAATCACGCCGCGGGTACCACGCCCCTTGCGCGGGTAGTCGGCCACCGGGGTGCGCTTGCCATAGCCGCGCTCGCTGGCGGTCAGGATATCGCCTTCGCCATCGACCACGACCAGGCTGACGACCTCGGAGCCGGCCTCGGGCAACGCTGGCACGCCATCGGCATCGCCCGCCTCTCCCTCGTCCTGCTCACCCTCGATCTCGGCATCGGCGCCCGCGGCAAGGCGCATGCCACGCACGCCGGTCGCAGTGCGACCCATCGCGCGGACCAGCGACTCGGAGAAGCGCACGGCACGGCCGTTGGACGCGAACAGCATCACGTCGCGCTCGCCATCGGTCAGGGCCACGCCGACCAGCGCGTCCCCTTCGTCGAGGTTGATCGCGATCTTGCCGCGCGCCAGCTTGAAGGCGAATTCCGTCAACGGGGTCTTCTTGACCGTGCCGTTCCTGGTGGCGAAGAAGACGTAGCGGCCTTCTTCGTAGGCGCGCACCGGCACCACCGCCTGCACCTTCTCGCCTGCTTCCAGCGGGATCCAGTTGATGATCGGACGGCCACGCGCGTTGGAGCCGGCTTCCGGCAACTGGTACACCGGCAGCCAGAACACCTTGCCGCTGCTGGTGAAGGTCAGCAGCGTGTCGTGCGTATTGACCAGCCACAGCTGGTCGATGAAATCCTCTTCCTTGGTCGCCGCCGCGCTGCGGCCACGGCCGCCACGCTTCTGCGCGCGATAGGCACTGGCCGGTTGGCGCTTGGCGTAACCCGCATGCGACAGCGTGACCACCATGTCTTCCGGCGCGATCAGGTCGAGGATGTCCAGGTCTTCTTCGCTGTGGCGGATCTCGCTGCGGCGCTCGTCGCCGAACTCGGCCTTGACGTTCAGCAGTTCGTCGCGGATCACCTGCAGCAGCACGTCCGGGTTTTCCAGGATGCGGATCAGCCCGGCGATGACCTCCAGCAACTGCCGGTATTCCTCGGTCAGCTTTTCCTGCTCCAGGCCGGTCAGGCGGTGCAGACGCATTTCCAGGATCTGCGTGGCCTGCGCCTCGCTGAGCTGGTAGCGGCCATCGACGAAACCGATCGCCGCCGGCAGGTCTTCCGGACGCGAGGCCTCGGCGCCGGTGGCCGCCAGCAGCGCGCCGACCAGGCCCGGCTCCCAGGTCTTGGCCAGCATGCGCTCGCGCGCTTCCTGCGGATTGGCCGACGTCTTGATCAGCTCGATCATCTCGTCGATGTTGGCGAGCGCGACCGTCAGGCCTTCCAGGATGTGCGCGCGGTTGCGCGCCTTGCGCAGTTCGAAGATGGTCCGGCGGGTCACCACTTCGCGACGGTGGCGCACGAACGCTTCCAGCATCTGCTTCAGATTGAGCAGCTGCGGACGGCCATCGACCAGCGCGACCATGTTGATGCCGAACACCGATTCCATTGGCGTCTGCAGGTACAGGTTGTTGAGGACGACCTCGGCCGACTCGCCGCGCTTGACCTCGATGTAGATGCGCATGCCGTCCTTGTCGGACTCGTCGCGCAGCTCGCTGATGCCCTCGAGCTTCTTTTCCTTGACCAGCTCGGCGATCTTCTCGATCAGCCGGGCCTTGTTCACCTGGTACGGGATCTCGGTGACGATGATCGACTCGCGGCCGTTGTCGTCGTTGACCTCGATGTCGGCCTTGGCGCGCATGCGCACGCGGCCGCGGCCGGTGCGGTAACCGGCGATGATGCCGGCGGTGCCGTTGATGATGCCGCCGGTGGGGAAATCCGGACCGGGGATGTACTGCATCAGGCCGTCGACATCCAGTTCCGGATTGTCGATCAGCGCGATCAGGCCGTTGACCACTTCCGACAGGTTGTGCGGCGGGATGTTGGTCGCCATGCCCACCGCGATACCGGCCGAGCCATTGACCAGCAGGTTCGGGAAGCGCGTCGGCAGGACCGTCGGCTCCTGTTCCTTCTCGTCGTAGTTGGGCTGGAAATCGACGGTTTCCTTGTCGATGTCCGCCAGCAGCTCGTGGGTGAGCTTGGCCATGCGGGCTTCGGTGTAACGCATGGCGGCCGCGGAATCGCCGTCGACCGAACCGAAGTTGCCCTGCCCGTCGACCAGCATGTAGCGCAGCGAGAACGGCTGCGCCATGCGCACCAGCGTGTCGTAGACCGACTGGTCGCCGTGCGGGTGGTACTTGCCGATCACGTCACCGACGATACGGGCGGACTTCACGTGCGGCTTGTTGGCGTGGTTGCCCAGTTCGTTCATCGCGAACAGGACGCGCCGGTGGACAGGCTTGAGACCGTCGCGGACATCCGGAAGCGCGCGCCCCACGATCACGCTCATCGCGTAATCGAGATAGCTGCGTCGCATCTCGTCTTCGAGGTTGACGGGGATGATTTCCTTGGCGGTATCGGCCATTCGGGTTCCGTGTTTCTTTGGTTGTCTCGGGCCCGAATCCGGGCCCACACCTTCCCGGCCGGGACAAGTCCGGCGGGGCAGGATCGGGCGGGGATTCCGGCAGGTTCTGCAGCCTGCGGAGTGTATCACAGACACCCCATCCAGCGGACCGTTTCACCCAGAGAAACAAGCACTTATGGCTGCACCTGCCGGCGCGCGGGAGCACCGGGGCGACGACTGCCCGGACCGTGGCGGACCGGAAACGGAAAAGCCCGGCCAAGGCCGGGCTTTTCCGATGGAACTGGTGGGCGGTACAAGTTTCGAACTTGTGACCCCTGCCGTGTGAAAGCAGTGCTCTACCGCTGAGCTAACCGCCCGAAATCATCGGGGCGCGAATGATAAGCGCGGACCGGGCGCCCGGTCAACGCGCCCGCCTTCAGCGATCCTTGGTATCGCACAGCGCACTGACCCGCCTGGGCGGCGCGAAGGCGTCGCTGCGCGCCTCCGGCCAGAAATCGCGGAACACCGCGTGGGACGGCACGCGGTCCAGCAGTTCGCCCGGCTCCAGGAAGCGGTACAGCGCCGCCAGCGACCGCACTTCGATCGGCGACACCCGCCGCAGGATGTGCTCCGGCCCCAGCTGCTGGGGATGCTCCAGCCCCGCCGCGCACAGCATGTCGCGCAGCGCCTTCAAGGTGTTGTCGTGGAACTGCTGCACGCGCACCGACTTGTCGCCCACGTCCAGGTGCTTCCAGCGCGCGGGATCCTGTGTGGCTACGCCGGTCGGACAGCGATCGTTGTGGCAGCTCTGCGACTGGATGCAGCCCAGCGCGAACATGAAGCCGCGCGCGGCGTTGCACCAGTCCGCACCCATCGCCATGGTGCGGGCGATGTCGAAAGCACTGATGATCTTGCCTGCCGCACCGATCCGTATGCGGTCACGCAGATTCAGCCCGACCAGCGTGTTGTGCACCAGCAGCAGCGCCTCGTGCATCGGCACGCCAACGTGGTCGATGAACTCCGCAGGGGCCGCGCCGGTACCGCCTTCCGCACCGTCCACGACGATGAAATCCGGCAACAACCCCGTCTCGTGCATGGCCTTGGCGATGCCGAACCATTCCCACGGGTGGCCGATCGCCAGCTTGAAACCCGTCGGCTTGCCGCCCGACAGTTCGCGCAGGCGGGCGACGAACTGCAGCAGCTCGACCGGTGTGGAGAACGCGGAGTGCTTCGCCGGCGAGACGCAGTCATGCCCCATCGGCACCCCGCGTGTCGCGGAGATCTCCGCACTGACCTTGGCCGCCGGCAATACGCCACCGTGACCCGGCTTGGCGCCCTGGGACAGCTTGAGCTCGATCATCTTCACCTGCGGCGAATGCGCGTTCTCGATGAAGCGCGCCTCGCTGAAGCGCCCCTGCCCGTCGCGGCAACCGAAGTAGCCCGAGCCGATTTCCCACACCAGGTCCCCGCCCTTCTCGCGGTGGTAGGGCGAGATCGAACCTTCGCCGGTGTCGTGGTAGAAATTGCCGCGTCGCGCGCCTTCGTTCAGCGCGCGCACGGCATTGGCCGACAACGAACCGAAACTCATCGCCGAAATATTGAACACGCTGGCCGAATACGGTTGCGCGGTGCCGGCGCCGATCACCACGCGGAAGTCATGCGAATCCACGTGCGCCGGCGCCATCGAATGGTTGATCCATTCATAGTCAACGCCGTAGACATCCTGCTGGCTGCCGAACGGCACCACGTCACTGACGCCTTTCGCGCGCTGGTAGACCAGTGCGCGCTGCTGGCGCGAGAACGGCACTTCCGCCGTGTCGCCCTCGATGAAGTACTGGCGGATCTCGGGACCGACCGATTCCAGCCCGTAACGGAAGTGCGCCAGCACCGGATAGTTGCGCCGCAGCGTGCTGCGCGTCTGCAGCACGTCCCACGTGCCCAGCAGTGCCAGCACGCCGAACACCGCGACACCCCACCACGCTCCCGGCCACATTGACGCGAACGCCAGTGAAGCGGCAGCCAGCAACACGCAGACAGCAAAGGCGAGGTAACGCTGCATCCGGCAGTCTCCCGTGGGCCAGCCACGATTCTATGCCATGCCCTGCGACCGCATGCCGCAGCCACCGCGCAGGGTTGATCCGGATCAATGCCGGTCGAAACGCACGGTGCGACGTTGGCGCCACCACAACCGGGGAGAACACGACATGCATCCGATCCTGCGCGAGATCCTGATGGAGCCGGTGGGCTGGCTGGCCATCGGCGGCAGCATCATCATGGTGGGCATCAGCGTCTTCGTGGCGCTGTTCGTGCGCCGCAAGGTGCGCGAGGAAGAGAAGAAACGGCAACGCTGAGGCGACAGCGGCGCGATGGTGCCCGGAGCCGGAATCGAACCGGCATGGCCTCGCGGCCGGCGGATTTTAAGTCCGATGCGTCTACCAGTTTCGCCATCCGGGCATGCGGATAGCCTGCCTCAGTCACGCCGCATTGGAAAGCGCCTGAACGTACCGATGGACAGACCGGAAAAGAAGAAGCCCCGCATGCGGGGCTTCTTCCGTGCTCACCAGGGAGCGTATATGGAGCGGGAAAAGGGACTCGAACCCTCGACCCCGACCTTGGCAAGGTCGTGCTCTACCAACTGAGCTATTCCCGCGTTGGGAGATCGTGGCGATCCCCGGATTTGGAGGCCTGGGTCGGAATTGAACCGGCGTACGCGGATTTGCAGTCCGCTGCATAACCACTCTGCCACCAGGCCGGTGGCGACCGCGCCAGACTGGCGCAATCACGACGCCTTTTCAAGCGTCCTGCAACACAAAGCCCCGCGAACGGGGCTTTGGGAACCATCCTTCTCAGGACGAAATCTGGAGCGGGAAAAGGGACTCGAACCCTCGACCCCGACCTTGGCAAGGTCGTGCTCTACCAACTGAGCTATTCCCGCGTCGAGAAGGTCGAAATTGTAGCGTCTTGTTTCGGCATGTCAACACTCTTTTCCTCGCCGTCGCGCAGGATGGGCCACGCCGCGAGCAGGTACTGGATGCCCGACCACAGTGTCAGCAGAGCCGCGATGGCGAGCAACCAGTCGCCCAGCAGGAACACCCAGCGGCCCATCCAGATGTCGCCCAGCACCTGCTTGCCGGGGGTGGACGCATACAGCAGGCAGGACAACGCCACCATCTGCACGATGGTCTTGATCTTGCCGAGGGCAGCCACCTTCACCGTGGCGCGCTGGCCGAGTTCGGCCATCCATTCACGCAACGCGGACACCGCGATCTCGCGGCCGACGATGACGGCAGCCCAGATGGCCATCCACATGGTCGGATTGTCCTGCACGATCAGGAACAGCGACACCGCCACCATCAGCTTGTCGGCCACCGGATCGAGGAACGCGCCGAAGGCCGAGTACAGGTGGTAGCGGCGCGCGATCCAGCCATCCAGCCAGTCGGTGACCGCCGCCAGGACGAAGATGAACGCAGCCGCGAAGTTGGTCCACGAATACGGCAGGTAGAACACCAGCACCAGCACCGGGATCAGCACGATCCGCAGCAACGTGAGCCAGGTGGGGACGGTCAACTTCATCGCAGGCTTACTCGGTTCCGGTCTCGGGCATCGGCAGCCCGTGCAGGTTAGCGTAGATTCGCTCGGCCAGTGCGGCATTCACGCCCTCCACACGCGCGATTTCGTCGGCACCGGCGGCCTTGAGGCCCGCCAATCCTCCGAAATGCTTGAGCAGGCTGGCGCGCCGCCGCGGACCGATGCCGGGAATGTCTTCCAGCTTGCTGGTCATGCGCGCCTTCTGTCGCTTGCCGCGATGACCGGTGATCGCGAAACGGTGCGCCTCGTCGCGCACTTGCTGGATCAGTTGCAACGCCGGCGACGCGGGGCCTGGCCGTATTTCCTGGCCGTCAGGCAGCACCAGCGTCTCGTGGCCGGCCCGACGCTCGACGCCCTTGGCAACGCCCACCAGCACCACCCCGTCCACGCCCAGGTCGGCGAGCGCGGCCTGGGCCTGGGCCAGCTGGCCCGCTCCGCCGTCGATGAGCAGGACATCGGGCAGTACCCCGCCCTCCTCCACCGCACGCCGGAAACGGCGCTCGATGGCCTGGTGCATGGCCGCGAAATCATCCCCCGGCGTGATGCCGGTGATGTTGTAGCGCCGGTACTGGGAACGCACCGCACCGTTGGCATCGAAGACCACACATGAAGCGACCGTGGCTTCGCCCATCGTGTGGCTGATGTCGAAGCATTCGATGCGCTTGGCGACGTCGGGCAGCGCGAGCAGCTCCTTCAGCGCTTCGCTGCGCGCGGTCTGGGCGTTGCGGCTGCCCAGCTCGGTCACCAGGGCGATTTCGGCGTTGCGCTTCGCGAGATCCAGGTAGCCGGCGCGTTCGCTGCGGACGTTCCACTTCAACTGGACCTTGCGACCCGCCGCCGAGGCCAGCGCATGCTCGATCAGTTCCGCTTCCGGAATCTCGCGATCAAGGACGATCTCCTGCGGCGCGGGCTGCTCGGCGTAGTACTGCGATACGAACGCACCCAGCACCTCCTCCGCGCTGTCCTCGCCGTTGGTTTTCGGGAAGAACGTGCGCGTGCCCAGGTTGCGGCCGTCGCGGAAGGCCAGCAGCAGCACGCAGGCGTGGCTGCCCTGCATGGCGCAGGCGAGTACGTCCAGGTCGGCAGCATGCCCATCCACGTACTGGCGCGCCTGCAGTGTGCGGATCGACGCCACCAGGTCGCGCAGGCGGGCCGCCTTCTCGAATTCGAGTTCCGCGCTCGCCTGCTCCATCGCCGTGCCGAGCTCGCGCGTGAGTTCGTCGCTGCGTCCGTCCAGGAACAATGCCGCGCGGCGTACCGACTCCGCGTAGTCCGCCTCTTCCACCAGCCCCACGCACGGCCCGCTGCAGCGTCCGATCTGGTACTGCAGGCACGGGCGCGAGCGATTGCGGAACACGCTGTCCTCGCAGTTGCGGATGCGGAACAGCTTCTGCATCAGGTTCAGCGTTTCGCGAACCGCGACCACGCTGGGATACGGGCCGAAATAGCGCCCCGGCACCGCACGGGCGCCACGATGGAATGCGATACGTGGCCATTCCTCGCGCGTGAGCAGCACGTAGGGATAGCTCTTGTCGTCGCGCAGCAGCACGTTGTAGCGCGGCGTCAGCGACTTGATCAGCTGGTTCTCCAGCAGCAGTGCTTCGGCCTCCGTGCGGGTGACGGTCACGTCCATGCGTGCGACCTGCGACAGCATCGAAAGAATGCGCGGCGACTTGGGCGAACTGTTGAAGTAGCTGGCGACGCGCTTGCGCAGCGCGCCGGCCTTGCCGACGTACAGCAGGGCGTCGTCTGCGGCGTACATGCGGTACACGCCGGGCGCCGTGCTCAAGCCGGCAGCGAACGCCTTGCCGTCGAATTCCGCCTGGGGACTGCCGCTCATTCGTCGATCGGAACGTGGCTCAATTCGCCGGTGGCGATATCGTAGCGCAGCACTGCGTGTGCATCCGTCTCCGCGATCCATACCGCGCCTGCGGCGACGGAGAGACCCGCCGGACCCTGCAGGGCCCGAGGCAGCGCCACCGTGGTCAGTTCGCCGCCACCCAGGCGCAGGGTGCGCAGGCTGCCGTTGCCGCTGTCGGCAATCCACATGACCGGTGCATCGGGACTCAGTGCGATGGCCTGCGGATGCTGGAGGCGCGCGCGGTCACGGGGGCCATCCTCGGCACCGAACGTCCACGCGCCCTGCCCGATCAGCGTCTGCACGATATCGCCACGCAATTGCATCGAACGCACCGCCGAACCGACCGCATCGCAGACGTAGAGCGTCTGCAGCACGGCCGCCAGCCCGGCCGGCTGCGCGAAGGCCGCCATCGGCCCGCTGCCATCGCGGACATCGAGTTGCCCGGAGCCGGCCCGCGGGCGGATCTCGCGCGTGCCCAAGTCGTAGCTCCACACGCGGTTGTCGCCCGCCATCGCGAGGAATATCTGGTTGTTGTTCACCACCAGCGCCTGCGGCTGGTTGAGCGCCACGTTGCGGGGCGCGGCGACCACGCCCTCGGTCGGTTCGCCAGCACGGCCGTTGCCGCAGAGCGTATCCACGGTGCTGGTGGGCAGATTGATGCGCCGCAGGGCATGGTTTCCGGTGTCCGCCACGTACAGCGACTCGCGCACCAGGGCCAGACCCTGCGGACGGCGGAATGCGGCGTGGTTGAGCTCACCATCGGCCAGGTCGGGTGTCCCCATGCCGAACTGCCGGATCACCCGCCCCAGGTGATTGCACTCCAGCACGCGGTGGTGGCCGCTGTCGGCGACGAACAGGCGATCAGGCGTGGCCACCAGTCCGGCAGGGAAACACAGCGGCATCCGGGGTTCCGGATGAGCCTCGCGGAACGCCCGCAGGTCGTCGTCCGGTGGCACATGCAATCCATCGCACAGGCGCGCGATGTGCCGCTCCAGTTCGGCCAGTCCATCCGCACCCACGATCCGGTGCTGGACCTGGCCTTCGCCATCGATGAGCAGGACCGTCGGCCACGATTCCACCCCGAAGCGCTGCCACGCCACCCAGTCCGCGTCGTGCGCGAGCGGCAGCACGTTGCCGTGCCGGCGCAAGCGTTTGAGGGCGCTTTGCGGGTCGCGCTCGCTGTCGAAGCGCGGCACGTGGATGGCCAATGCCTGCAGCCGGCCCAGGTGGCGGGCCTGCAGTACGGCCAGGTCATTGAGCCGCTGCGCGCACCAGGCCGAGGCGCTGTTGACGAAGGCCAGCGCCACGATACGACCCCGCTGTTCGTGCAGCGTGGTCGCTGGTGCATTCAGCCATTGCAGGGCACGCGGCAGTTCGGGGGCCAAGGTCATGTCCGTCATCTTCCCTGATTATGCCCAAGTCTCATTCCGGGGAGAGCCGGGCCACGACCGCCTGTGCGGCGGAATCGACCAGTCGCCAGACCCGCTGGAAGTCCTCCGGCCCGCCCGTATAGGGGTCCGGTACTTCGCCTCCGGCCTGCACGCCGGCCCATTCCAGCAGCAGTGCCACCCGGTCGCGTCGGGTTGCAGGCGCGATCCGCAACACGTCGCGCAGGTTCGCGCGGTCGGCGCAGAGCAGCCAGTCGAAGGCATCGAAATCACGTGCGGACAGCTGGCGTGCGCGCTGCATGCCGATATCGACGCCATGGCCGCGGGCACAGGCGATGGCCCGGCGATCCGGCGATTCACCGGCATGCCAGCCACCGGTGCCAGCCGAATCCACCTCCACCTGACCGGCCAGCGACGACGCCTCCAGCCGGGCGCGCAGCGCGCCTTCGGCCATCGGAGAGCGGCAGATGTTGCCCAGGCAGACGACCAGCAGCTTCACGGGTCCGCGCCCCGCAGGATGGACTCCGCGCGGGCAAGGTCTTCGGGGGTGTCCACGCCCGGTGGAAACGGCTCGGGCGTCAGCGCCACGGCGATGCGGTGGCCGGCTTCGAGTGCCCGCAACTGCTCCAGCGACTCGACCTGCTCCAGCCGGCCGGGCGGCATCTGCGAGAACCGGCGCAGGAAGCCGGCGCGATAGGCGTAGATGCCGATGTGGCGCAGCCACTGACCGGGCGGGAGGGCATCGCGCGACTGCGCGAAGGCATCGCGGTGCCAGGGGATCGGCGCACGACTGAAGTACAGCGCATCGCCATTGGCGGCACGCACCAGTTTGACTGCGTTCGGGTCGAACAAGGTGGCCGCGTCGTCCACGGATACCGCCAGCGTCGCCATCTCCGCGCCACTGGACGCCAGCGTGTCGGCAACCGCCCGGATGCCGGCCGGCGGTGCGAACGGTTCGTCGCCCTGGAGATTCACCACCAGCGCGTCGTCGGCCCATCCGGCGATGTCGGCACACTCGGCCAGGCGGTCGCTGCCTGAGGCATGTCGTTCGGACGTCATCGCCACACATACCTCGGTGGCCACCAATGCATCACGGATGCGGGTGTCATCCGTGGCGACCCAGACTTCGCGCGCACCGGCGGCCAGCGCGCGGCGCGCCACATGGACGACCAGCGGCGTGCCGCCGAGGAGGCGCAGCGGTTTGCCGGGCAGCCGCGACGCGGCATAGCGGGCAGGAATGGCGACGATGAAATCGGTCATCGGGATCCGGATCGGGTCAGGGATGAAGGGAGCGATCTACTTGGCATCGGCTGCTGGCGGACGCGCGCGGCCCAACCGGTCCAGCAATGCGATCCAGAACGCCTCCGGCAGCCTCGCCGCCACCGGCACGCTGTAGAACCAGTTGTTGGCGAATGCGGCGCACTTCACCGCATCCTTCTCGGTCATGAGGACCGGCAGTTCGCTGCCGAACGCGAAATCTTCCGCGCGGTACGCATGATGGTCCGCGAACGCATGCGGCACCACGCCCAGCCCCTGCCTCCGCAACATGGCGAAGAAGCGGGCCGGATTGCCGATGCCCGCCACCGCATGCACGCGCTGGCCGGCGAAACCCGCCAGCGGCTTCGGCCGGCCGCCACGCAACGGCAGCGCGTCATCGGCCTGCAACTGCATCGGCCATTCACCGAAGGCGGCCGTGTCATCGGACGACGGCAGGTTCACCACCCGGAACCCGCACGTCGCCGCGCGCGCCACGGGCTCGCGCAGCGGGCCGGCGGGCATGAGCCGTCCATTGCCGTAGCGGCGCGCGCCATCGATCACCTCGATCTCCACGTCGCGCTGCAGGCGGTAGTGCTGCAGTCCGTCGTCGCAGATCACCACGTCGCAACCGGCGGCCACCAGGGCCTTGGCGGCTGCGACACGATCACGGTCCACGCGCACCCGCGTGCCGGTATGCCGCGCAATGAGGACGGGCTCGTCACCCCCCTCTTCCGGCGGGGTCGCCGCATCCACCCAGCGCGCCTGCGCCTCGTCGCGGCGGCCGTAACCGCGGCTCGCCACGCCCGGCCTGAAACCCGCTGCGCGCAATCGCTCCATCAGCGCGATGGTCAAGGGCGTCTTGCCGGTGCCGCCGGCCGTGATGTTGCCCACCACGATGACCGGCACGCCCACCCGTTGCTGGCGGAGCAGCCCAATCCCGTACAGCCAGCTGCGCAGGGCAACCAGCACCCCGTACACGCGAGCGAGCGCACGGGCCCACAGGGGCACCCGCCCGTCGCCAAACCAGTAATCCGGCGGTTGCGGCATCGCGCGCTGGCTCACCCCGCCTCACCCTCGCGGAACTGCATCTGGTGCAAATGTGCGTACAGCCCGCCTCGTGCCAGCAGTTCGGCGTGCGTGCCCTGCTCGACCAGACGGCCCTGGTCCAGCACGAGCACCTGGTCGGCGTGCTCGATGGTCGACAGGCGATGCGCGATGACCAGCGTCGTGCGGTCCGGCATCAACTTCTGCAGGGCGTTCTGCACCAGCCGCTCGGATTCGTTGTCGAGCGCGGCCGTGGCCTCGTCGAGGATCAGGATCGGCGCGTCCTTCAACATCGCGCGGGCGATCGCCAGGCGTTGGCGCTGGCCACCGGACAGGCGTCCCCCCTTGTTGCCGATCGGCGCCTGCATGCGCTCGGGCATCTCCTGCACGAACTCCATCGCGTTGGCGCCACGGACGGCCTCTTCCATCGCCGTGGCCTCGGCTCCCTGCAGTTCGCCATACGCCACGTTCGCGGCCACGGTACCGTCAAACAGCATCACCTGCTGCCCCACCAGCGCGATCTGCCGGCGCAGGTCCGCGAGCCGGTAGTCCTGCAGCGGATGGCCGTCGAGCAGGATCTGGCCGGATTCGGCCTCGTAGAAGCGCGGGATTAGCTTGATCAGCGTCGACTTGCCGCTGCCGGAACGCCCGACGATGGCGGTGACGGTACCCGGGCGCGCGGTGAAGCTGATGCCCTCCAGCGCCGGCCGGCTCTGGCCGGGATAGCGCGTGGTGATGTCGCGGAATTCAAGCAGTCCCTTCGAGCGCCCGAGCGCGCGGCTGCCCACATCCCGCTCATCCTCGGCATCGAGCACGGAGAACAGGCGCTGTGCCGAGGCGACGCCCCGCTGCAGCATGTTCTGCACGTTGGTCAGCTGTTTGAGGGCCGGG
Source organism: Pseudoxanthomonas sp. PXM03 (assembly GCF_014852005.1). GTDB lineage: Bacteria > Pseudomonadota > Gammaproteobacteria > Xanthomonadales > Xanthomonadaceae > Pseudoxanthomonas_A. The sequence continues at coordinate 418,122 of NZ_JACVAU010000003.1, forward strand.
ATGATGGCCATCATGGAAATCATCAGCGTGACGAATCCACCTGCGGTCAAGCGCCCGGCCATCGCCTCGCGCCCGGCGAAGAACAGCAGCAGGGCCAGTCCGACCGAGCCCATCAACTGCACCATCGCCGACGATATGCTGCGGGTGGCTTCTACCTTCATCGCCAGCCTCAGGTTCGCGTTGGCCAGGCCGGCATATCGCGTCAACTCGCTCTGCTGTGCGCCGTAGACCTTGACCTCCTGCTGGTTGGACAGGGTCTGGTCGGCGGCCTGCATCATCTCGGAGCCGCTTTCCTGGATGCGATGGCTGATGCGCCGGTAGCGCTTGGCCACCTTGTCCATGATCCAGGCCAGCGGCGGCGCCATGACCAGGATGGCCAGCGTGACCTGCCAGCTGGTGATGAACATCACCACCAGTGCCGCGATGATCTGCAGCACCTGCTGCAGCATGACCTTCATCGCATCGACGGCGGCCTGCGCCATCTGGTCGGCATCGGACCCCAGGCGCACCAGCATCGCAGGCACGGGTTCGGTATCGAAACGCAGGCCCGGCAACCGCAGGTACTTGCCCAGCACGTTCACGCGCACGTCGCGGGCGATGCTGCGCGCTGCCTTGCCCATGCCCATGTCGGTGATGTAACCGGCGATGCCGCGGATGACGAACAGGCCCACGATGGCCAACGGCAGCAACAAGCTCTTGGCCTTGTCGCGATCGATGAAGGTCTCGTTGACCACCGGTTCCATCAGCTTGCTGAACGCACCGCCCGCCGCTGCCTCGATCAGCATGCCGACAGCGGCCAGCGCCAGCAGCCCGCGGTATGGCCTGGCAAAGCCCATCAGCCGCTTGTAGACCTGCCACGCAGAGCCGTCGCGGCTCACTTCTTCGCCTCCGGCGCGGTGGCGATGTTGATTTTCCGGAAACCCAGCTGGCCCAGCGCGTCCAGCGCCGTCACCACCGCCTGGTGCGGCGTGCGCGCATCGGCGCGCAACAGCACGGGGCGGCTGCGGTCACTGCCCGCCACCTGCTGCACCGTCTGCTTCAGGGCGTCGATGTCGGGGCGGAGGACTTCATGTTCGTCCACGAAGTAGCGCCCGTCCGCATTGACCAGCACGCTCAGCGCCTTGACCTGCGCCGCCACCGGCTCGCCATGGGCGCTGGGCAGTTGGAGCTGCAGCATCGAGCGAGCGTCGAACGTGGTGGTGATGACGAAGAAGATGATCAGCACCAGGATCACGTCGATCAACGGCACGAGGTTGATCTCGGGCTCTTCCTGCGCGCGGTCGTCGCGGATGCGCATGCGGCCGGCCTCAGGCGCTGGCGGGTGCCGGCGCGACCACGCCGGACGGGCGTGCCACCGGGCGGGGATGGCGGGCTTCCAGCGCATCGACCAGCGCCGTGGCTTCCTTCTCCATCTCCATCACGTAGCCGGTGACCTTGCCGCGGAAATAGCGGTGGAACAGCAGCGCCGGGATGGCCACGATCATGCCTGCGGCAGCGCACACGAGTGCCTTGCCGATGCCCCCCGCCAGCGCGTTGACATCGCCCACGCCACTGTCCTGGATGCCCAGGAACATCTGGATCATGCCCACCACGGTGCCCAGCAGGCCCAGCAGCGGACCGGCGGAGGCGATGCTGCCGAGGGCGTTGAGGAATTTCTCCATCCGGTGGACGACATGCCGGCCGGTGTCCTCGATGCGCTCGCGGATCTGCTCGCGCGGCTTGTTGCGCACATCCAGCGCCGCCGCCAGCACTTCACCCAGGGGCGAGTTGCGGCGCAGCGAATCGATGTGCGCCGCCTCAAGCTGCCCGCGGCCGGCCCACGCGCGCACTTCCTCACCCAGGCCGGGCGGCAGGATTTCCTTGCGGCGCAGCGACCAGAAGCGTTCCACCACGATGGCCAGGGCCAGTATGCCGAGCAGCAGCAGCGGGATCATCGGCCAACCGCCGGCCTTCACCAGTTCCAGCACGTTCAGTCCTCCGGCACATCGGGCCGTCCTTCTTCCAGCCGATAGGATAGCCCACCGGCCCGCTGGCGCCGCACGGCATCCCACCAGCGTGGCCGGTCGTGACGCCGTTCACGCACGCACAGCCCATCGCCACCCAGCCATATGCGCAACGCACCACCGGACTGTGTGTCAAGCAATTCACCGCCCCGTGACTGCCAGCGGGCCACCACCTGGGCCCGCGGATGCCCGAAGCGGTTGCCTGCCCCGCTGGAATTCACGGCAAGCCGGGGCGACGTGGCGGCCACGAATGCCGGATCGGAGGAGCCGGCACTGCCGTGATGCGGCAGCACGACGACCTCCGACCTGAGCGAGCCCGCATCGCGATGGACCAGTCCGCGCTCGACGATGGCGCCGATGTCGCCCGGCAGCAGGACGCCCCCATGCGGCGTGTCCATCTTCAGCACGCAGCTCGCCTCGTTGCCCAGGTACGGAAAGTAGAGGCCCGGATGCAGGAAGCTGAAGCGCACGCCGTCCCACGTCCATGACGCGCCCGCCACGCAAGGCGCCCGCACATCCAGCGGGCTGCCCGGCGGCGCCAACACCGCCTGCACCGGAAAGGCATCGCGGACGGCATCGGCGCCGCCGGCATGATCGTTGTCGGCATGGCTGATCACCATCGCATGCAGGCGCGATACCCCCAGCGCACGCAGAGCCGGTACCACGGCCCGCTCGCCCGCATCGAAACCTTCCTCGACGGCGGGCCCCGCGTCGAACAGCAATACGTGGTGTGCCGTGCGTACCAGCACGGCCAGCCCCTGCCCCACATCGATCACCACCAGTTCGACTTCACCTTCGCGCGGCAACTCGCGATCGGGCCACAGCAGTGGCAGCCACAACAGCAACGCAAGCGTTTTCCCCGGTACACCACGCGGCAGCAGCAACCAGAACCCGCCCCCCAGCGCCAGCCAAAGCGCCCATGCGCGACTTTCGGGCAGCCACCACAACGCATAGGGATGTTTCGCCAGGCCTTCGAAGAGCTCCCAGCTCCACTCGAAGCACGCCGCAGCGGCGCGCCATGCCCATGCACCCGCACCCACGTGCACCGTTTCCAGCCCTGTCCCGAGCAAGGACAGCGGCACCACCACCAGGCTCCACCATGGAATTGCAAGCAAGTTGGCCACCGGGCCTGCGAGCGAAGCCTGGCCGAACAACACAACGGTAAAGGGCAGCAGGCCTACCGTAGCCACTCCTTGGGCTGGCAGGAACGCCTTCGCCCAATGCTGCGAGGCCGGCAGGCACCATGCCAGCCACGCCACACCGCCAAAGCTCAGCCAGAAACCTGCCGCCAGCAGCGACAAGGGGTCGAACACCAGTACGGCCAGCATCGCCAGCGCCAATGCGTCGACCAGCCGCACATGGCGCCGTGCCAGCCGCGCGATCACCACCACCGCGATCATCAGCACGGTGCGTACCGTCGGCAGCGCGAAGCCGGCGACGGCGGCGTATCCCAGCGCGCCGGACAACGCCAGTGCGCCTGCCGCCTGCGGACGTGGAATCCTCCTCGACAGCGCGGGAAACAAGCTCCACACCCCCGCCCCACCCAAGGCACAGAATCCCGCCACCAGCCCCACGTGGAATCCGGAGATGGCGATCAGGTGGGTCAGGCCCGTGGCACGCAGCACCTGCCAGTCGGCGTCCTCCAGCGCCCGCGTGTCTCCCAGTGCCAGCGCCTGCACGAAGCGCGCCGACGGACCGGGCGTCGCACGTCCGATCCTGTCGGCCATGTCGCTGCGCCACGCCTCAATACCCCCTCCCGGCGACAGCCGACGCGCACGCGTGGCATCGCGCACGTAGCCCATGGCGCTGATGCGCTGGGCCGCCGCATGGCGTTCCGCATCCACGCCGCCGGGATTGGCCAGCCCGCGCGGCGCCCGCACGCGAACCTCGAACTGCCACCGCTCGCCCGCACCCAGTTGCATGCGAGGTCCAGGCTTCGTCGCACCGAAATCGTCGTACCACGCCAACCGGATCTGCCTGCCACGCAATGGCGCGGGTTGACGTTCCCCGTCATCAACGCGCAGCAGGAAGCGGGTTCGCCGCGCCTGTGGGTCAGGCAGGCCGACCACCTGCCCGCTGACTACCACGTCACGCCCTTCCCATGCCACAGGCAGCTGTGAACCCAGGCTCCACGCCGCATGCAGTCCTGCCCATCCGATACCCGCCAACGCGGCGCCCAGCCAACGCCACCGGGAGGGAGACAACCATCCGACGAGCCCGAGCGCGAGCGCGCACCCCAGGATCGCCATCGCGGGCAGCGCAGGACGCCAGAGCATGACGACCATGCCGAGCAACAAGGCAGCCGTGCACGCCATCCCGAACGGCGGCAACGGCAGCGTCCGCATGCCCGTCGGTTCCATGTCAGCGGTCCAGGGGACTGAGCACCGCGCCAGCGCCCCGATTGAGGACGTGTGTGTATATCTGGGTCGTCGCGACGTCCTTGTGCCCGAGCAGTTCCTGCACGGTGCGGATGTCGTAGCCGCTTTCGATCAGATGGGTGGCGAAGGAGTGGCGCAGCGTGTGCGCGGTCACCGGCTTGGTGATGCCCGCCGATACCCGCGCCCGCTTGAGCGCCCGCGCCAGCATCGCCTCGTCCAGGTGGTGGCGTCGCCACCGGTCATCGCGTGGATCCAGACTGAGGTTCCGCGCGGGGAACACGTACTGCCACCCCAGTTCGCGCCCGGCGCTCGGATACTTGCGCGAAAGCGCATGCGGAAGCCAGACCTCTCCCGCACCCTGCGCCAGGTCTTGCTGGTGCAGGACGTGCACGCGCTCCACCTCCGCCTGCAACGCCGGCACCAGGGACGCAGGCAACACCGTCCGGCGATCCTTTCCACCCTTGCCCTCCCGCACGGTGATCTCGTTGCGGGCGAAATCGACGTCCTTCACACGCAGGCGCACGCCTTCCATCAATCGCATGCCGCTGCCGTACAGCAGCCGGGCGAGCAGCGCCATGCGTCCGTCCATGTGGGCCAGCAAGGCTCTTACCTCCGAATGCGACAGCACCGTGGGAACCCGCAGCGGTCGTTTGGCGCGCACCACATCGTCCATCCATGCGAGCTTCAGGCCCAGGACCTCGCGATACAGGAACAGCACTGCGGACAGCGCCTGGTTCTGCGTACTCGCCGCCACCTTGCCCTCGACTGCCAGGTTCGTCAGGAATGCCTCGACCTGCACCGCCCCGAGCTCGCGCGGATGACGTTTGCCATTGGCCAGAATGAACCGCCGGATCCATCCCAGGTAAGCCCGCTCGGTGCGCAAGCTGTAATGGCCCACGCGCAACCTGCGCGTGACTTCCTCCATCAACCCCACGCGCCCTACCGCCCCCGGGCCCGATACCGCCCCGTCTCCCGACTGATATTCCATAGCCCCTGCATTCCATGCGACTAATGCAGGCAACGTCGCATCCGCGCTGCACCAAGGCCATCAGCCAAACGATTGATCCAGCATAGGAAAACCCCGATTGACGCCCACAAGGCAAGCCTGAATACTCCGCGCTATTACCCCGGAATGGGGTCTACTAGGTGTTAGGCCCAGTCAGACATTCTCAAAGGCCCTATCCATGCTCAACCGCGCCTTTCTTCTCGGCACACTGTTACTAGCTAGCGGGGCATCCTTAGCCAAGCCCAGCACTGAGCTTCCTGAAGCACTACGCTCGGCCGAGGCTTATGTCTCAAGCCATAAAATTTCAAACACCCACCGTTACCTTGCTAGCATCTCGTGGCATGAGGAGCCAGGCCACCCAGAGAAAAGTTGCTGGTCGGTCATGTGGCTACCAAACGAGCTAGCGTTTGATGCCCAGCTGGTCGTGTGGGTGTGCGGCGATGGCAGGATCAGCCACCAAGCTGGCGGCTGGGCCTAACAATTCATTCAAGCCGAACCCGCTTCGCGGGTCGGCTTAATTCTGGTGTTAGGCAGCATGGACATAGATCAGGTTGCCGTTGTTGAGATCGATCTAGACGGTCGCTTGCTTGTTGCGCCAGCAACCCACGAGTTTCCGTTCGCATACCGCGAGGCAATGGAGGTGTCATGGGACCCAGCCACCCGAACACTCGGCTCCCCAATTCCGCGGGAATGGAGCTACGGCCGTTGGTTTCAACAAATCCAATCGGTCGCATCTGCGCAAGGCGTAGCGCTTGTCTTGGGTTCCAGCACCCGCTGGGTCAACGTGCCTGCTGATATCCAGACAGACATCTCGGAGGCAGCGGTTCATGCTGCCTAACAATTCATTCAAGCCGAACCCGCTTCGCGGGTCGGCTTAATTCCGGTGTTAGGGGGCTTGGGTAGTGTCATCGCTAAAACCACTAAAGTCCGTAGCGCACAACGTTTGCCACCAGTTCGCGAGCACAATGAACTACTGGGGCGGCGATTACGCTATCAATCATCTGGCCCGATCGGCCGGTAGCGCCGGCAACCTTGTCACGGTAGATCTCCTTGCTGGTACATCAAGCCCTGAACTCTCTGGCGAAGGAGCGCATGCCCCTCAGCTGCTTGCCCAAGAACTCCCACAACTTCTTGCAAAGGAAGGCTTCGCCACCGACTTGCTTGCCAGTGCCACCGCTACGTACCGGTTCCGCGGTCCATTGCCGGAGCCGGGCGGGTCCGTGGCGTACGATTGCCGAGTAGAGTTCACAACAACCGGGGGCCGCTCTTACTCAGCCGAGCTTTCAGAGCTCAACGCTCCGTAGCCACCCCCTAACAATTCATTCAAGCCGAGCCCGCATCGTTACGGCAACGAGCGGACAGTTGGTCGGGCGGGCCGGCTTAATTCAGGCGTTAGGCCGCATGACCATTCTCACGCAAAGTCCGCTACAAGAAGCAAGGCCACTCAGCTATTTCATCGGGCATCTATTCGAGATTCCTTCTTGGGCGTGGCTGTATGTTGCTGCCGACACATCGGAAATCTCGCTACACACGCCTTGCTACGCCCAAGCATTCGATGCCCGCGAAATGACTGATGCCGAGATGGACGCGTTCGAGGACCATGTGGCCGGAGCCGGGGTCAAGCGCTTTCTCAACTCCGATCAACTCCAAGAGATCGTGGAGAATGGTAGGCAGCAGCATCCCGCGCCAACGCCGCAGCAAATCATTGACGCCATCGCCTACTATTGGACACATGATGCGTTTATTGAGCTTCCGCCCAATGCGGCCTAACAATTCATTCAAGCCGAACCCGCTTCGCGGGTCGGCTTAATTCCGGCGTTAGACATCGGTGGAACTTTCTAGCGAGCTGACAGAAAAAGCGGACCTGCGCGGAAACGAGTACGCGTGGCGGCCGCAGGACTTTCCGGCCGTTATCGCAAAGGCCCGGGAGCTTGGCTTCGGCTGTCTCGGCGGCCAATTTCAGTTTCGCGCGCCCGGCGCAACGTGCGAGATGTACTGGCTTAGCGCAGACCCCGATGAGCGCATGCCTGGTGAGTTGTGGGCCGACTACTCAGTGCGCTCATGCACTCAAACCGCCGACCGTTTCAAACTGGTGCTAGCTAGCACTGATTTTCTCGCTGAGGCGCGTCGTTGGCCGGATGTGCCACAGTTGGCCGACCCTGCAGCTTCGCCGCTGGACCATCTATGCTTTGTCGCTTACTTCATCGGTGAGCAGCCGGTGTCTAACAATTCATTCAAGCCGACCCCGCTTCGCGGGTCGGCTTAATTCAGGCGTTAGGTGCCATGGGAAGGATTCTTTCCGTCATTGCGAGCATCGTTGCCATCGTCATCCCGTTTGGTGTCGGCTATGCGCTTCGCCCTACTCCAGGGCAAAACACCCACGCGATGATGTGGCTACTCCTGACCGCCGCGAGCTTGGGCGCCTCCACCTTGCTTTCGGGGTTCGCCATCTACTACGGCCAGGCCAGGTTTCGGACGCTACCGGCGCCACGTCCAATGCACCGCAAGATTGAGCTTGGCGTACTGATGCTTCCGCCAGTATTGTTCACCGCAATCGTTGTATTTCGGGTGCTGCGGTCTGGCACCTAACAATTCATTCAAGCCGAACCCGCTTCGCGGGTCGGCTTAATTCAGGCGTTAGAGCCCTTGGTGATCGACCCGAGAACACAAGCTTGGATCCTGTACTCGGTCGCTATCGCGTCGGGTAAAGCTCCGGCATCCCGCACGGATATCTCTGCTGCTGCCGACGCGATCAACCATGCAGTTCCGACGCAACAAGAGCTCAATGGCGCGCTACAGCGGCTTGCTGCTTTTCAACTCGTTGAACCTCGGGGAAATTTTCATGCCCTCACTCCATCCGGGATGGCGCTGTTCCGGGCGGCACAGACGGGTCGTTCCACTGTGACGGCAGTCTGGGCTGCACTCACTAGCGAGCTTGCCGGCATCTCTGGCGGGCTCTAACAATTCATTCAAGCCGAACCCGCTTCGCGGGTCGGCTTAATTCAGGCGTTAGGTTGCAGTGGCAATAACTCGCGCATCTCTGCTCAAAGAGCTCCTGCACTTCAGCCGACCGATCGCTGACGTTGTAAGTGATTTGTCAGCCTTTGGATGGGACGCGGACGAGGACTTAGCTACTTTGGATGCGGCGCATATCTCGGCCGTCCTAAACCGCTTCCTTTCCGGAGATATTTCGGACACAGACGTGGAGGACTGGGCCAATGCCATTGAGTGCCGTGAAGACATTGGGTTCCTCCAGGACCCCCCTGTCGCTGACGCACTTGATGAGTTGGCCAACCCCTTGCTTACCCGGCCACTAACAAGGCAATCTGCCGCGGAATGGGTTGCCACCTTTAGCGGAGCTGCAACCTAACAATTCATTCAAGCCGAACCCGCTTCGCGGGTCGGCTTAATTCAGGCGTTAGGCCCTCGATGAAGATCATCGCGTTCTACATTAAACAGATCATCCTCCTTGGCACGACCGGCTTCCTCGCATGGTTATGTGTCGGCTGGTGGCACATTGGGTGGTTCTGGGCCAATGACGCTCATTACGCTTGGTTGATTGCCCTTGCACTTGTTGCCCTTTTTCTCCTACTGATCTGCACACCGATTCAAGTTTCAATATCAAAGGTGCGCAATGATTCTGTTGCATACCTTGGCGGTCTTCTTGCAGGCCCAACTGCCATCCTTCTTTACCTAGCTCTCAACACTCGGTTTGAGCTCAATGGGCAAAACTACGTAACACACCAGGCTTGGATGCACGTCATATTTGGTCTGCTCGGGCTTTGGTTCTCCTTCAACTACAGGCGCCGCTTCGGGCCTAACAATTCATTCAAGCCGAAGCCGCTTCGCGGCTCGGCTTAATTCAGGCGTTAGCCCCTTGGGAGACTCCATGCGCAAGATACTTCTCGCTTCGGTAATTGCACTGCTGACAGCCTGCTCTGCTGGCTCACAGCACCAAGACCACACGCTACCCAACGGGCAAGTGATCAAGCTCATAGGAATCACCAAGATGTTCTCCACCAACGGCAAGAACAAGTGGCTCGTTCTTAACTATCAAACTGACCTGCCGATGTCCGACAAGTCAGCCCTGGGGAAGGAGGCCGATGAAATATGGGTCTTCTTCAAGAATGACGTTGAGCAGGCTGGGATGAGTGAGGCTGCTATCGTGGCCCACAGCCGCCCTACCGGCTTCATCATCCAAGAGTCAAAGACCCAAGGCTTCTCGTATGAGAAGCTCGCAGATGGAAGTTGGTCTCGTGGCGGGGGCTAACAATTCATTCAAGCCGAACCCGCTTCGCGGGTCGGCTTAATTCAGGCGTTATACGTGGGTGGGGCTTTGATCGTTGTCCACTTCGGTTGCCAATCGGTCGTGCGATTGCCGCGGCTTCGGTGCTGGCCGATTGTTGATGCAAGGCAACCAGGCGCACTCTTCTGGCTTCGCTTCACTCGGCTTCGGACACATCACTCTCGCGCCACGCAGCCTTCGGACAGTCTCCCGGCTTGCGGACCGGCCGCGCCGTCGGCTTCGGTCTTTACGGGCCCCACCCTGCTACGGGCTGGCGGCGAGTGATCTCCTGCTCTCGGATGTTCCGGTCCCGTTGCATGCCGCTGGCTTCGGGCTTACCTTGGCGTATAACAGCTCATTCAAGCCGAACCCGCTTCGCGGGTCGGCTTAATTCAAGGTGTTAGGGCTCACACCATGCACTACAGCGACGGCCACGAGGCAATACTTGGGGATACTGTTGCCATCGCTGTTGCTCACCGTGGCGTTGTTGTCGCTTGCCTCGACCGCTCCGAGTATTCTCTGGAGCACCCAGAGGCTGAGTGGGCATGCTTGGGTGGGGGCGTCTTGGTCCAAACGGATTTCGGTGGGCTCATCCATTACCCAGACACGGGCGCAGAGCATTTCACGCTTGTTGCACGGGCCGGTGAGTCCTAACAATTCATTCAAGCCGAACCCGCTTCGCGGGTCGGCTTAATTCAGGCGTTAGGCCCCAATGGCACATCTGCGACTCCTGATAGTTCTATCTGCGACTGTCTTGTTGCTATTGGCGTGCGCGCCGGAGCCTGCGCCCTCACAGGTCAGCCCTGCGGCCATCCAAGCACCGCCTCCGCCGCTACCTCCGCCGGACGTTGGTGACGTCTCGCACTTTCTCAACTGCTCTGCAGAACCGCGCAGAGCCCTTTCATCCCGCGAGCGCTGCGAGATTGCTGCCTTCAAAGCCCGCTGCACGGCGCTTGATGACTGCTATATCACTTGCCTCAGCAGCCCGGCAGGTGTGTTCACTGGCGGGGGTTGCGGCCATGTCTGCACGCTTGGGCTTCACCCTGGCGCACCACATCCCGCCGCAATAGACGCATGTGAGAGCATGCCCGGTGAGTCAGGCCTAGACCCTCGGTTGGGGCCTAACAATTCATTCAAGCCGAAGCCGCTTCGCGGCTCGGCTTAATTCAGGCGTTAGATTGCTCGGGACGCTATGACGCAGCTGATAGAGGCAATTGGATGGGTCATTCTTTTCTTCGCAGGGATGATTGCCCTCGTCTTGCTCGGGAGCCTGTGCGTTAGCTTGGTCGGAACGATCTTTGGGACGGACCAAGACACTCACGGATTTGGCATGGCTTTGCCCATTGTTGGCCTGGTACTGTTTGCTTTGCCCGGGCTTCTGGTTGGATGGAGTTTGGTGGCATATGCCAGGCACAAGCGGAGTCACTATGAGCGCGCAATCTAACAATTCATTCAAGCCGAACCCGCTTCGCGGGTCGGCTTAATTCCGGTGTTAGGTGGCTCAATCATGTACGCGGCACGTTACCTCTTGCTAGCGATTATCTGTCTCTCCGCATCGGTGGCAACGGCGCGGCAGCAAGCAGTTTTGGTTTCCGATCCGGCATCATGGAATCGCGACTTCCGAGTCATTGTTCAGCCAACTGAGCAATGCGCTGGCGGCACGCTAGATGATCTCCGCAAGCACATGCATGTCACTGGGCCATACTCACCGAAGGAGTACCGAGCAGCAGATCGCTCCTATCTTGAGTTCCCAGCAGGGGTTCAGGACGACGATCCAATTTATTCCTTCTATTACAGTGCACAATCGAAAGAGGGTAGGTACTGGGGTTTTGGAGGCTACATTGTCGTCCGTGATGAATGCATAGTTCATGCCGACATAGATGGCTATGACAACTAGGACGCCACCTAACAATTCATTCAAGCCGAACCCGCTTCGCGGGTCGGCTTAATTCAGGTGTTAGGCCGATTGGATAGCTATGAACAATCCAGAATCAAAACCCGATCGCGCAATTGACAGGCTCCACTATGTGAAGAACCTCATTGGCCTCGCCGGTTTCACAGCGTTGTTTCTGTATTGCGCATACCTTCTTTTGACCACGACCAGGCCAAATGGCCCGCTCGTCTATGGCATCTTCATGTTCGCGCTTCTTCTGACAATCATCCGGTCGGCTAGGCGCTTACTCGCGATACGCCGCATTGTTTCAACTAGCCCAAAGTGACATGCGCGGCTATCGGCCTAACAATTCATTCAAGCCGAACCCGCTTCGCGGGTCGGCTTAATTCCGGTGTTAGCCCTCATGAAGAAGCTACTGCTGCTCTTGATCCTTCTTTCTTTCGCCAGCCCACTTTTGGCGCAGGATGAGCCAGAGTTGGGCCCTGAGAATTGGCCCACCACAGTCCGGGCGACCGCCGCAGACATCTTGGGCTCACTGTCTGACGAGGCTAAGGCCTCTCTGCGCAAGACTAAGAAGGACGACCTGATCATGTTCCATCACGGCTGGGGCACGGGCATCCGTAACCATTACGGCCTGTGGCGGGGTAACGACAAACTGATCGAGTCGGCCTGCGGAAAAGGATGCCATCCGGATGATGCGTCCATGGTAATCATGGAGGCAGTTTGGTCAGTCCTGCAGCATGAGGGCTAACAATTCATTCAAGCCGAACCCGCTTCGCGGGTCGGCTTAATTCCGGTGTTAGACATCAATGGAAACATCTGTGGTGGAGCTGCAATTTCCTTTCACTTTTACAGATCGGCTGAGGGCCGGCCTGGCCGTCACTGCGGCATGCCTCGGTTGTCTTGCGTGGACCCTTGCATTTCCAGCGGCTGGGATCGCACTCCCAATCGTTTCCTATGTCGTAGGCAGCCACTTTTCGATCGCGGACGCACTCTTCTCTGCGTTCCTCGTGGCCTTTATGCCCTCGATGATCATGTGGAATACGTGGACAGCGCATAAAGCGTTCACTGACACCCCCGCTCATACATACACAATCAACAGCGAAGGTGTTCGCTCTCGTTCCGCACATACAGAAGTGATGCAAGATTGGTCGGTGATTAGGCGCGTGCAGGTAAAGAGTGGATTTCTTATGTTGTTCTTTACCAAGCAATGTGCGCACTGCATTCCGTTACGCTATCTAGACCAGGCTCAACTCAACTACGTTGTCGCCTTGGCCAAGGCGGGCCAAGTTAGGCGAGTTGATGTCTAACAATTCATTCAAGCCGAAACCGCTTCGCGGTTCGGCTTAATTCAGGCGTTAGGCCGCTAATGAGCATTTGCCGCTCCTGTGACTACTGGACAAGCCCGCGCGGATTTCAGCGTGCCGGCGATTACTATTGGGTCCAGTTAAAGCTGCTGGAGTGGATTGAGCAGGGCAAGCTTGTTGTCGCTTCTAGTGAGGGGTTCCCGGCAAATGACGCAACGCCAGACAGTCGCCCAACTCAATCAATCTCGGCGCTCCTCGAGTGCACAGACTGCCACCGGAAACTCGACCTGGTCTTGGACATCGACGCCTGTCGGGGCGGCTTGTTCGCGGCCTAACAATTCATTCAAGCCGAAGCCGCTTCGCGGCTCGGCTTAATTCAGGTGTTAGGCGGCACACCAACCTTCAAGGATGATCCGCATGCAAACCCCCTACTTGGTCGCAGCAATCATCGCGGCGTTGACCGGCCTGGCGCACTCAGTACTTGGCGAGATCCTCATTTTTCGGCACCTCCGTAACGGCAGTCTGGTGCCGGCACTTGACGCACTACCTCTGCGTGAGCGAAACGTCAGAATCATTTGGGCCACATGGCACCTCGCCACATTGTTCGGCTGGGCATTTGCGGGCGTGCTTCTCCAACTGGCGCTTGGCCACCCCATGTCGGCGTCGCTCGTGACCGGTGCCATTGTTTTCGCCTATCTTGGCGGAGCGGTTCTTGTCCTCGTCGGCACCAAGGGCCGGCATCCTGGCTGGGTGGCACTTACGGCAGTGGCAGCATTGACTGCCTCAGGTGCCGCCTAACAATTCATTCAAGCCGAAGCCGCTTCGCGGCTCGGCTTAATTCAGGCGTTAGGTGTGCAATGGCAACTCCAACCATCAAGGAGCAAGACCCGGAGGTGCTGGCAGCTTTGCCGTTGAGCGATCTCAATCATGAGATTGGCCGCTGTCTATGGGGTTACGAGAACGGAGGAACGTCCCAAGGCCGCAAATCGTTCACTTCAAGCGTCTAGTTATGCTGGAGGCAATCAGGGAGCAGGCCCATGGCATTCCGGCAAAGCAGCGAGCGTTCCGGGTTAGGTGAGGCCAAGGTCATGGCTTGCGGACACAGCACACCTAACAATTCATTCAAGCCGAACCCGCTTCGCGGGTCGGCTTAATTCAGGCGTTAGCGCTCAATGGAGACGTCACATGAGCCAAAAAGCAGCACAATGGACGGCAGCTGTGCTTGCGTTCTCTATGGTCAGTACGGCAGCAGCGGAAACCACTTTTCACCGAATAAACTTTGACATCAACAGCTCGAACCTGAGACCTGACTCGGTGGCGATCCTGCACGAAGGTGCGGAGCTGATGATGCGTAACCCAGAAATGAAAGCCCGGATAGAGGGGAGCGCCTGCGCCACCGAGGAGGGCTCTAACCAGCTATGGTTCCACAGAGCGATAGCCGCCAGGACGTTCCTAGTCCAACATGGAGTTGATCCCTCTCAAATCCTTTCGGTGACCGCAGTAAGCCCCAAATGGCAGGCCGATACCGCCCGTGCAGAGAATGTCCCATGCAGCGAGCGGCTGAGAGCAGTCTTCTTCATTGATGCGAGGATCTCGCCTTGAGCGCTAACAAATCATTCAAGCCGAACCCGCTTCGCGGGTCGGCTTAATTCCGGTGTTAGGCCGCAGGGAGAGTCTGTAGTGAAGCCAAAAGAGCACTTAGCTGTATCAGCTGTCAGACTCCTCACCTTTGCACTGACCGGGTTGGTCTCATTTTTACTTGGCTGCTTTGCTGCTGTTTTTTTGCTCTTCCGTGTATTCACGCCACCCGCAAACTGTCCTTCGCCATGTGACGCTCCGGCATACGTCGCGTTGGGTGCCGCAGCATTTGTCGCGCCGGTCATAGGCATACTATTTGCCGGCGGATGGAGCTATGCCTTATCCAGGCTTTGGCGTCGCAAATCTGGCGCTACGGCCTAACAATTCATTCAAGCCGAACCCGCTTCGCGGGTCGGCTTAATTCCGGTGTTAGCGCTCAGGAAAGATAACGGAGGATTCACTCAGGATGAGTACTACCAACAAGATTTTCGTCGTAATTGCTATTCTGCTCGCAGCAGTCAATCTCATAGACTTTGTGCTCTACGGTCAGAAGATTCGGAACCTAGCTGGAGCTGCGGGATTCGCTCTTATGGCCTTCGGCACGTACAAAGATCTCAACTGGGCCTCCATTTTTGGGGCCGCACTTGCGCTCGCTGCGATTGTCGCCAAGTACGTCGCATGAGCGCTAACAATTCATTCAAGCCGAACCCGCTTCGCGGGTCGGCTTAATTCAGGTGTTAGGCCGCAGGGAGAGTCTGTAGTGAAGCCGAAAGAGCACTTAGCTGTATCAGCTCTCAGACTCCTCACCTTTGCACTGACCGGGTTGGTCTCATTTTTACTCGGCTGCTTTGCTGCTGTTTTTTTGCTCTTCCGTGTATTCACGCCACCCGCAAACTGTCCTTCGCCATGTGACGCTCCGGCATACGTCGCGTTGGGTGCCGCAGCATTTGTCGCGCCGGTCATAGGCGTACTATTTGCCGGCGGATGGAGCTATGCCTTATCCAGGCTTTGGCGTCGCAAATCTGGCGCTGCGGCCTAACAATTCATTCAAGCCGAACCCGCTTCGCGGGTCGGCTTAATTCAGGCGTTAGGTGCCGCATCATGCTCAGTGGCAATCGCAAATCTCTCGCAATAGGAGCTGCACTTTTCGTAACGGGACAGCTCATAGCTGGTGTGCTCGTCGCTCGAGCTGGCACTTCCTCTGGCGGCGGCACCCTGGCCAACGGCGCCTGGCTGCTCATTCAATTTTCTAGCTACATCATTGCCATTCTGACTGGAGTCGCTGCTGCTCGCCTCGCAGCAGATAAACCTATTGGTACCGGTGTATTAGCAGTTGTACTAGGCACAGCCGTTCTTCTAGTTCCAGCCGTTGCAACAGAGCGTCAGAGCTTCGCGTCAGCCATGATTGCAGCAGTAATGTTTTCGTTTTTCGGGTGGCTGGGCGCTGTCTTTGGCAAATACACGCGCGCCCAAGGCGGCACCTAACAATTCATTCAAGCCGAACCCGCTTCGCGGTTCGGCTTAATTCAGGCGTTAGCCGCTATGGGGAGCACATCGGTGACTGAGGTAGAAGCAGACGTAGTTAGGGTTGTCTCGGCTATTCCAGCACTACTGGATGGCCACCCCGTGGGGGCCGCGGACTACTCACCAGAAAGCCTGCGCGTCATTGAAGCGGTGCTGGAGGAGGCTGGTCCGTATTGGTCGGAGCTCCCGGAAGGCGAGCTCAATGCCCTCGTGCAGCAGTTCGGCTGCTATGTCCTAGAGGTCGCTCACCATCAGTTTGGTGGCGAGTATCGTTGGCATGCCGAGATGGGCCAGCCTGTACTGGTGCTAGGTGAGCCAACTCGTCATATCGCAATCGCTACATGGGCTAAGGTTCGTCGCAGGTTGAAGGACCCAGCCGACAGCATCACTTTCTTCTATGAGGGCGTTGCTGAGCGTATGGCTACTGCTCCGCCTGGTTATCGGGCGCTACTGGCTTAGCGGCTAACAATTCATTCAAGCCGAACCCGCTTCGCGGGTCGGCTTAATTCAGGTGTTAGCCATCACAACGGACATCAGGGCTAATCCATGGAGTTCTCTGCTGTAGACGTTCTTGATGTGTCTCAGGCCGGCTTCATTGCCGTGGTTGTTACCCCTGACTTGCCTGAATTTCCTCCCGGCAGCGTCCATCCGGTACATGTGACCCGCCCTGATGGGAGCCTTCTTGAGGTGCCAGCCATTGTTGAGTACCGAAGGCGCCCACCACTCAAGCCAGTGCTCCTCCGATTCCCTGGGCTCGTTCCCGCTGATATTCCAATAGGCTCTACACTCGTCATCGATCAACATGGCCGAGTTGATGGCTAACAATTCATTCAAGCCGAACCGGTAGTTCCCACGGTTCAGTGGACACCTTGACCTAACCCTCAGGAGTGTCCCAATGCCAAAGCCAGGCCCCAGAACCATCCATCGCTACAGCGATGCCTTCAAGGCTTCTGCCGTCCGCTTGAGCC
>NZ_JACVAU010000004.1 GCF_014852005.1 Pseudoxanthomonas sp. PXM03
ATACGAGTGCGGAATGAAGCCGAGCACGTCAGCCACGCCGGAGAACAGAGCAAAGGACCCGAGAAGGTAGCCGGTGAGCCTTATAAGGATGAAGACAACCTTCATGTTTGATGGGCCACCTAACACCAGAATTAAGCCGACCCGCGAAGCGGGTTCGGCTTGAATGAATTGTTAGGCGTCATGGCCGACCGGCCCCAACACCCGCTCTGCAACACTCAGGAAGTCCGAAAGTTGAGCTGGGTCCCCGCTACCGCCATCGCCCCAGACGGTCAAAGAAAGGTCTCCAAGCAAGTCCAGCGTGCTGCTCTCGCCGCGAGCATTGTATTGCTCGACAAATTGAATAAGCAGCATGTAAGCCTGCTCTAGAGTGAGGGTACGCTGAAACTCCGGGTCGCTAAGCTTACGCATGCGAGGCTGCTTCTCCATGACGCCTAACACCAGAATTAAGCCGACCCGCGAAGCGGGTTCGGCTTGAATGAATTGTTAGGCCCCAAGACGGATCGCTGAATCAGGATCGGGAATGCTCAAGACCTTGGCCAATGCTAACGCATTGGGACGAATCCAATCCGGAGAATCCTTGTCAAAGGGCGCGGGGAACCCGCTGAGGTTGTAGAGGGTCTTGGCACAAACCTCCTCAAAGCAGTACTGGGTATTGCTCAGGCGGTCACCGGCCCGCTCCGCGGCCAAAGTCTTGGAACGAATCCTTTGAAACAACTTGTGTCCCTCAGACCACTGACTTGGCTCGGCAGCCATCGTATCGAGAGCCAGTAAGGTCTCGCGGTCATTGCAACGAGGGAGGAACAGCCAAACGAGCCGTTGGATTTCTGCTGCAGCTTGCGTTGCTGTCGCCATTGGGGCCTAACGCCAGAATTAAGCCGACCCGCGAAGCGGGTTCGGCTTGAATGAATTGTTAGGCCCATGAAGGCGAGGATTTCGCCACAAGCCAATGAACCAGAATATCAGACCGCCTGCAGCCGCTGTGGCCCATGCGTACAACGTCAGATTAAGCCCGTTGAGTAGGAAATGCTCCCACGATGAAGTGGCAAACCACAAAATGAGGAGCAAGCTGGCTGCGATTACACCACCAAGAACAGATTGCCACCAAGCGACCCAACGCTTGCGCACGAACAGCCAGACCAAGGGCGCACCAAACAAGAACATTGCCGTGTAAGCGATGACCAACTCTAAGCGGAACCACCAACCCGTGAATGTGCCGTATGGCGGCACGAGGTAGGGCAACTGGAGAATTAGCGGTGTCAGTAGTAATGCGAGCAGAAGTCTGGGCATGGGCCTAACACCGGAATTAAGCCGACCCGCGAAGCGGGTTCGGCTTGAATGAATTGTTATACCTCAAGCAATGATGCATCAAACCACACATCCTCGTAGTCAGCCCCGTCAACCAGGAACCGATAGCCGGGTGGTAGAGCAAGGTACTCGATTGCCGCGGGAAGATACTCGGCGAGATGCTCAACATGCAGCGGAGAGAAGAAGTCATCCGCCTCGGATAGCTCTCCGCACCAGATATACCAGCCATTCGCTTCATCCGAGGTTGGATGGCGCAGCCCGTGGATGGGGCCCGTCGTCAGACTCCCGACGGCAAGGCCGAGTTTGGAGCCGAGAGTTGGAGGTGACGGCTCCGCTCCGATCCACTCACATACGGTTTGATGCTTGGCTATGCGCATGCCGGGCTGAGGTATAACGCCTGAGTTAAGCCTGCCCAAAGCGGGGCGGCGACTGCGTGCTAGCGTAGCGTAGGCGCGAAGGCGCTGCCACGATTTGGGCTCGGCTTGAACGAATTGTTAGCGGGCAAGAGTACGCCAGCGCAGGATGCTACGCCCTGATTTATGTAAGCCAACAAACTCTGCAGGACAGCTATAGAACTTGTAGTACTGCTCAAGATCAGCGGCCTTTGGCCACCAATTACGATTGAGGCGAACAGGCAATGTGTCGCCGTATTGGACGGGCTGACAATTGCTGGGAAGCGCCAATTGAGTTTCCGCTGGGATGTCAAATGACAGCGCACTCTCGTTTGAATCGAGGTCATGAACCTCATGAAGGTTGGTGGCAGTGGTAGGTACCCATGCCGGGATCCAGCCGCGAGTCACCGCACCGTCTGAGACGGCGGCGGCCATTGTTGTATAGGAAGCGTCCAGCGTCGTGTCGAGACAGCCGGTTGTGGCGCAAGCGAGGAGAATTGGCAAGACGACTCGAGATGATCTGGACATGCCCGCTAACGCCTGAATTAAGCCGACCCGCGAAGCGGGTTCGGCTTGAATGAATTGTTAGGCGGCATACCAGTCGCGAGTTGACCAGAGTGAGTATGCCGCGAGCAGAACAAGACAGCTTGGGATAGTAATCCACCGCATGGAATTTCGCTGCCTCGTGACCAGTGCCAAGCCGCAGATCAAGAATGGAATCGCCAGCATGGTGTTAAAGATGCTGGCAAAGAACTCCAAGTTTCCCGGGTCTGGGTCTGAACGTTTGGCCAAATCAGTCTGGTAAAGTGCAATAGAACTTGCAAGCAAGATGCCGCCGACAAGCAGCCAAAATGCACCAATTGCCTTGGTTCGAGCTTTTGGTTTCTTGTAAGCACTACTGACAGTCATGTCTGCCGCCTAACACCGGAATTAAGCCGACCCGCGAAGCGGGTTCGGCTTGAATGAATTGTTAGGCGGCAACCGAGTTTTCATGCCAATGATCCTGCCGCAACCCAAGGAACAACCGACTCGAACTCTAACTGAACCAGTGGTTGCCCCTCAAATGGATCCGGTACCTGCGACAGACGCACTGTGAAACCAACGCTCTTCATGCCTGGAAATGGCTCTGCATCAAGGACATGGGTCGTCTCGCTGGTCTGCCGCCAAGCGTCTGCGCCACCATCAAGATGGCCTACAAAATGGAACCAGCCCTGCGTTGGCATAGGCTCTCCGCTAGTGCCGTAATGGCAAAGCTCTGCTGGCTTGCCAGGATCAATCCCAAACTGTTGAAGCAGGCGCAAAAACGCTGGAGGGAATGCTCTTTCTCCGGAGGCGCGAAAGTTGACACAGTCCATGCAGTCGCAAGCGATAGATGAAGTGCGTGCATAGAGTTGTCTTGTCAGCTCCGGGTCGAAGCGGATGCTCCATCTGCCGATCTGCAAAGAACTTTCCATTGCCGCCTAACACCTGAATTAAGCCGACCCGCGAAGCGGGTTCGGCTTGAATGAATTGTTAGGCACCACGGCCGAGATAGCGACTGAAATCATCTTGACCGTCGGAACCCCACCACCTCGCGACACTAACAGTACCACCGAGAGCGATCAGAGACTTGAGTAGAACTATCAGCGCTCCGATTTCGCTGCGGCTCCAGTCCGGCCCCATGCGGTAGTCAATGACAAGCGAGGTTGGGTCGACAAGAACCCCGAGAGCCGGGAGTTGATGGTTGCCGATCCTGATTGAGGCTAGAACCACATGAAAAGAGTCGGCTCGCCCATCAGAGACCAATGCCGCATCCTTTGGCCCAGAGAAAGGCAATTCGCTTAGCTCTTTCCGCAGCCACAAATACGATCCATTTGCTGCGATGTTCTCGGCGCCCAAGTCGAAGAGGTAGGTAAAAGCTCGCTGTAAAGACTCAGCGCTACTGAACTCAATCTCGATCTCAGGCAACGATCCGTCGTCATTCTCGAAGTAGCGCGATAGATCCATGTGGTGCCTAACGCCTGAATTAAGCCGCGCCGCGAAGCGGCGTCGGCTTGAATGAATTGTTAGGCCCCGTCACGGTGAGCATGTGGTCTCTACAGTGGTTGCCACGTTGGCTTGAAAACTGATCCGAAGCCAGCAACCATCGTCCCATAGATAGTCCCTGAATACGCGCCCGTCGCGATCATAGGGATCTGCCTGGCCGTACGCCTCCGTAACCTGTGCATATGTCATGCCAGGACAAACATTTGCAAGAGTGCAGAATTTTTCACTGGAGCTGTGAACGCCGCCGACACCTTGCTCATCAAGAGAAACGACCAAGCCCGGATAGGACAAAGTTATGGGCAGAAAGAACTCCGACTCTTCAGTGCGTTTCTTGGGATTACCCAGCAACGCAATAACAGAGGCCTCGCTTTGCCCAATCGCAATCCCACCCAATGTCAGGCGCTCTTCGGGGGAAGCAACGGAACTGACGCCGGCATGCGCTGGCGTCAGTTGAGAAAAGATCATCATCAGTGCCGCGAGTGCCTTCATAGGGGCCTAACGCCTGAATTAAGCCGACCCGCGAAGCGGATTCGGCTTGAATGAATTGTTAGGCCTCAGCCGGGAGTAGCCCCACGCGAACAGCTGGCCAACAAGAATCCACTGCACAGCCATTGCGCCATTGATCAGCGCGTTGTCAGGCGCATGGGCGTTACCTGAGACAAGAACCGCTGCAAAGTAGGCGGGTAAGTTGGCCGCCATGGCGAGGTTGGAGGCAAGCGGATGCACTAGGAGCCAATCATGAGCAGGAGAACTCTCAGCGAGCAAGAGCCAGCTCAGGGCCAACGCCAAGGCCGCAAAGTACAATCCGATGCGGAAGATCTTTGGCATACCTCCTCCTGAGGCCTAACGCCTGAATTAAGCCGACCCGCGAAGCGGGTTCGGCTTGAATGAATTGTTAGGCATCATGCTCCTCAACCAGTTTGGTGTAACGGTTGTAGCGACGAGCCTTCTTTTTGTGCGCCAAGATCAAATCTACGTCGCTCTCAGAGAGGTCATAAATATGGTGCAGATAGTCGCGCGTTGGCAAAGCGTCAATATGCAGGTCCCCGCCATGCATCTGCTCTTCTGAGTGATGCTGCCACTCTTTCAATGCCCGGCATTTAGGGCAAACAATGAGAGTCCACTCGCTCCATGACGGGTCAAGCGGATTGACCCGCTGAGCGATGATCTTGAGATCTTCAAATTGGCATTGGTGCTTGAACATGATGCCTAACACCGGAATTAAGCCGACCCGCGAAGCGGGTTCGGCTTGAATGAATTGTTAGGCGGCAAGCCGCGGCCAATCAACTCTCGCAACTGATCTGGAGGACATGGCCAAGTAACCGTGCCCAGTGCCTCGCGCTGCGTGTGCCCTAGCGTCGGAAACATTGGGATCGACTGCCAAGCCCATGCAAGAAGTCGGGGAAATAGCGGGTAGATTGTTTGAAGTGCCGAGATGTCAATACGACCATCCGGATAAGGCTGCACATCAACGGAGCAAAAGGTGTTTCCTTGCCACCAGCACAGCTCCCAATTGTTTGCGTCGTAGTGCGTGTCATAGGCAAGTGAAAGTCCGCGCTCTCTGGCGATTGAAGTGATCAGGTCTCTCAAGGATGTGGTTCCTTCCATTGCCGCCTAACGCCTGAATTAAGCCGACCCGCGAAGCGGGTTCGGCTTGAATGAATTGTTAGGCGTCATGGCCGACCGGCCCCAACACCCGCTCTGCAACACTCAGGAAGTCCGAAAGTTGAGCTGGATCCCCGCTACCGCCATCGCCCCAGACAGTCAAAGAAAGGTCTCCGAGCAAGTCCAGCGTGCTGCTCTCGCCGCGAGCATTGTATTGCTCGACAAATTGAATAAGCAGCATGTACGCCTGCTCTAGAGTGAGGGTACGCTGAAACTCCGGGTCGCTAAGCTTACGCATGCGAGGCTGCTTCTCCATGACGCCTAACACCAGAATTAAGCCGACCCGCGAAGCGGGTTCGGCTTGAATGAATTGTTAGGTGCCATGGCCGAGATCACTGAGCGGAGATCCTCCACAGCACGTTGTCGAATCTTGGGAGACTTTATGTGGCCAGGCAAGCGGCTAAGCCAATGACTGTTGGGACCATGCCCGCCACCACGAACAGCGGATAGGCGGCGCGACGTAGGAAGGGGCTTGCGCCCGAGGACATCGACACACTCGGCAAGCTGTGCGGCGGAGGAGAAGCGGAAAGTAAAACCCTGTGACTCGATGCAAAGCACGGGATAGCCGCTGCGGCCCTCGGCTCTAGGGGCCGGCGGGCTGTATGACTCGGACGCGCGCCATGCGGAACCGTCTAGCTCTAGGTGAACCCAGTAGGCCATCGGCTCGTCGCGCCAGTCCTGGGTGTGCTCAATCCAGTTGCGGGCAACCTTTCCCATGGCACCTAACACCGGAATTAAGCCGACTTGGCCGCGTCAGCGGACAAGTTCGGCTTGAATGAATTGTTAGGTGGCCCCTTGTAATCTCGACGCATGCGCCAGAGGACGAATGCATTGGCCACGGGAATGTATAAGAAAATCATCGCGGCGGGGACAATTGCTGGGCCCTTGGTGCCGGAGGAATAGCCGATGAGTGCTTGAACGCTAAGGACTACCGCAGCTAAGACAACAAGCGCATAGCCTGCGGCGAGAACGTAGAGCATGGCGCCACGCAGGCAATACTTGATTGGCACAAGAAGAACAGCCCCGGCCAGCATTGATGGAAGAGAGGCCATAAGGCGAGCCGGCCAAGGCGGGGTCTCATACGAGTGCGGAATGAAGCCGAGCACGTCAGCCACGCCGGAGAACAGAGCAAAGGACCCGAGAAGGTAGCCGGTGAGCCTTATAAGGATGAAGACAACCTTCATGTTTGATGGGCCACCTAACACCTGAATTAAGCCGACCCGCGAAGCGGGTTCGGCTTGAATGAACTGTTAGGCGCGTCAGCCAAGTGCGCCTACTCACGAGTGTTGTAGTAGTAGACGCCAGCAAGAGCAAGCCCGATAGCGCCACCCACCCAGCAAGGCCAACCCGCCGTCAGTGCCTCCATGGAGAACATGGAGATACCCTCCCGGCTCGAGACGCGGTAAAGCCGATTGAGTATGCCGATGCTCATGAGTCCGATGAAAGCGATGATGCAGAGCCAGATTTCGGTCCTGTCTTTCATGGCTTCCAGATGCTCCCCTGCGCGCCTAACACCTGAATTAAGCCGACCCGCAGCAGGGCGGCGACTGAGTGCGAATATAGCCGAAGGCATGCACTTAGGCGCCGCCCTGATGCGGGTTCGGCTTGAATGAATTGTTAGGCGCGCTCTCAACGCTCATAGCAGAATGCTCGAACAACCTTATGGTTTGCTCCATAGTGGAACTGCACCACAGTGAACACGTCGCCTAATGGAGTGATTGCAGAATAGCCTCCTACCGAAACGCCAGTGCCTAACCAGGTCGCCTTGGAATTGGCAAAAATATACTGGTCAACAATAAACTCTCCGTCGGAATGTCGGCCGACCTCGGACAGGTCTGGCTTACCAAGCTTTGATACCACCACACCACCTGGAGCCCCGACCAGAACGTCCATGCGTGCTGGACATTTGATGGGCTCGACCCGCAGATTTGATCTTGCCGCCTTAAGTTGGTCGGATAACTGATCAAGCAACTCTTGTCCGAAGACTTCACCGCAACAGCTACTAAACAGCAGAGCAACCAACGCTTTTATGAAGATGGGATGCATAGAAAGCGCCTAACACCGGAATTAAGCCGACCCGCGAAGCGGGTTCGGCTTGAATGAATTGTTAGGTGCCAGCCAGCTCACCTGTAGGTGGCCCCGGGCGCCCAGTACTCCTCGAGCGCGATCATAGCGGGATCCTGCCATTCGGACTCCTCTGAGAATGCGAGCTTATCTAGAACTGCCACAACCGCTTGCTCCTGTGCTGTTGAGAGGCAGCCGAAGCGCGGCGGGTCTCGATCAGGTGGCCGGAGCGAAAACAAGAACGCATCCAGTGCATTGGATGAGGGGTCTGAGATGTTTAGGAGTGCGTACTTGAGAAAGTACGGCAAATAGAAGCGCCAGGATTCACTGTCGAGATGCGCAATGCCCCAGAAATTTTTCTCAAAATACTCGGGCGTGGTCTTGTCTATCACCGGGTCAAATGCGGGCGCGCGCTCGTGGTCATCCAAGGCGTTTCCACCGCGGAGCGAGAGGGGTGGATAGGCATGCAAGCCACCAAAGCTCTTCTCTATGTCTGCGAGGATGCGGTCCATGGCACCTAACACCGGAATTAAGCCGACCCGCGAAGCGGGTTCGGCCTGAATGAATTGTTAGGCCTCATCGTCGCTATCTTCGTACGCGTCCCGGGCCCAGTCGCTTTGCGGGTCGTTGCGGATGGCCGACCAGCCGCGAGGTAAATCCGCCAGCTTGGCGAGCGATGGATCACGGTCAAGCATACACCCCATACAGACGAGCTTGAGGTCTGCGGCATCCGTGGTCGTTCCGCAAAGAAACTGCCAGTCTCCGTCGTGATCGTGATAGACCTCGACAATCGGGTTGAGGCCGTCAAGCACCTGCCTTGTTGTGTAGGAAGCGGTGTTGACTGCATCTGCAAAGGGCCATGACTCGAAGTTGTGAGGGTGGGTCATATGAGGCCTAACACCGGAATTAAGCCGACCCGCGAAGCGGGTTCGGCTTGAATGAATTGTTAGACCGCATTGTCGGACTCCCAGCGACGGTAAACGACGTAAGTCAAAGAGGATAACGGGCGGGGAACCGGAGCAGCTACGTGCTGCTCATCCAAGTCCCACGAAGAAGGAAAGTCAGCTATAACCTCGGCTGCTGCACATGAGCAACTCTCCTGGGCTGGACCGGACGCCTCGCCGTCGTACTCGAAGCGAAGGCGGACTACTCGCGCACTCTCGTCCGCCTCGATAGATGCCTGGCGCAGCGCTGGGTGGACCTCGCCCCAAAGTCCTCGAACCAGCGAAAGAACAAGTTTGCTTGGTAGTGAGAAGACTTCCATGCGGTCTAACACCGGAATTAAGCCGACCCGCGAAGCGGGTTCGGCTTGAATGAATTGTTAGGGCTCATGCTAGTTGAAACCCCGGTTGTGTGCTTCAGTCACCCAGGCGGCATCCACCGGGCCATTGAATCCAACGACAGCGTCTATACCGCAGTGCGGGCAGAGCGCGGTTTGTCCGATAGGCTCACCGTCAGTCCACTCTTGGACGGCGTCAGGGGGAAATTCGGTAAAGCAGTACAAGCAGACCGCGATCTCGCTCGCGAGCAATTGCTTCCGATGCATTGACGAGCCACAAGTCCTTCCCATGAGCCCTAACACCTTGAATTAAGCCGACCCGCGAAGCGGGTTCGGCTTGAATGAGCTGTTATACGCCAAGGTAAGCCCGAAGCCAGCGGCATGCAACGGGACCGGAACATCCGAGAGCAGGAGATCACTCGCCGCCAGCCCGTAGCAGGGTGGGGCCCGTAAAGACCGAAGCCGACGGCGCGGCCGGTCCGCAAGCCGGGAGACTGTCCGAAGGCTGCGTGGCGCGAGAGTGATGTGTCCGAAGCCGAGTGAAGCGAAGCCAGAAGAGTGCGCCTGGTTGCCTTGCATCAACAATCGGCCAGCACCGAAGCCGCGGCAATCGCACGACCGATTGGCAACCGAAATGGACAACGATCAAAGCCCCACCCACGTATAACACCGGAATTAAGCCGACCCGCGAAGCGGGTTCGGCTTGAATGAATTGTTAGGCCGATAGCCGCGCATGTCACTTTGGGCTAGTTGAAACAATGCGGCGTATCGCGAGTAAGCGCCTAGCCGACCGGATGATTGTCAGAAGAAGCGCGAACATGAAGATGCCATAGACGAGCGGGCCATTTGGCCTGGTCGTGGTCAAAAGAAGGTATGCGCAATACAGAAACAACGCTGTGAAACCGGCGAGGCCAATGAGGTTCTTCACATAGTGGAGCCTGTCAATTGCGCGATCGGGTTTTGATTCTGGATTGTTCATAGCTATCCAATCGGCCTAACGCCTGAATTAAGCCGACCCGCGAAGCGGGTTCGGCTTGAATGAATTGTTAGGTGCCAGACCGCAGCACCCGAAATACAACGATTGCGGTGAACAATACTGGCGGAAGCATCAGTAAGCCAAGCTCAATCTTGCGGTGCATTGGACGTGGCGCCGGTAGCGTCCGAAACCTGGCCTGGCCGTAGTAGATGGCGAACCCCGAAAGCAAAGTGGAGGCGCCCAAGCTCGCGGCGGTCAGGAGTAGCCACATCATCGCGTGGGTGTTTTGCCCTGGAGTAGGGCGAAGCGCATAGCCGACACCAAACGGGATGACGATGGCAACGATGCTCGCAATGACGGAAAGAATCCTTCCCATGGCACCTAACACCGGAATTAAGCCGACCCGCGAAGCGGGTTCGGCTTGAATGAATTGTTAGCTGCCAGCGACGTACTCATACACGCGGAGCGGTAGATACCGATAAGACGACATTGCGAACTCATGGATCTCATGAGTTACCCGAACCGGAAGCCCACACCCAAGGCAACAGAAGTCAGTGTAATCCGTCTCCCACGGCACTGCCGGGCCGGACGCAGCGTCTAGCGCCGCATGGATGTTTGATGTGAACGGTTGGGGATTCTTGCGACCGAGCTGGAACCGAGTAGATGTGCCGCACGCGGCGCAACGGTATGCCGCTGGGTGGCCAAAGACAGGCCGCCCAGTGAACCGGTCTGGCGAGAGGTTTATCAGCCGCGCACCTGGCTCCGTTGCAACTACATTTTCCATGGCAGCTAACACCTTGAGTTAAGCCGACCCGCGAAGCGGGTTCGGCTTGAACGAATAGTTATGCGCCAAGGTAAGCCCGAAGCCAGCGGCCTGCAACGGGACCGGAACATCCGGGAGCAGCAAATCACTCGCCGCCAGCCCGTAGCACGGTGGGGCCCGTAAAGACCGAAGCCGACCGCGACGCCGGTCCGCAAGCCGGGAGATCATCCGGAGGCCGCGTGGCGCGCGAGCGATGTACCCGAAGCCGAGTGAAGCGAAGCCAGAAGAACACGCCCGGCTGCCTTGTATCAACAATCGATCAGTACCGAAGCCGCGGCCATCGCACGACCGGCTGGCAACCGAAGCCGACAACGATCAAAGCCTCACCCACGTATAACACCGGAATTAAGCCGACCCGCGAAGCGGGTTCGGCTTGAATGAATTGTTAGGTCGCAACCGATAAAACGCGACCTGTCCCTTTGTTGCCATTTTCCCAGAACGTGAAATCAGTGCCCACAGTAAAGTACTGAACCGCATCTGGGACTAGCAGCTGCACCGTGGCCTGAAAGGTATCGCCGGGCGCTGGACTGTCCGCAAAAGTAAGGCGGGCTGACCAATGCTCGTTGCCGATGCCGAGAATTGTGCGCCACTCGCCGGGTACGAGCGGAGTTGATAGGTCACCGGCCTCGGTGGGTAGAAGATGGATCTCGGCAACAAAGTGATCTTGCATTGCGGCCTAACGCCTGAATTAAGCCGACCCGCGAAGCGGGTTCGGCTTGAATGAATTGTTAGGCCCCAAGACGGATCGCTGAATCAGGATCGGGAATGCTCAAGACCTTGGCCAATGCTAACGCATTGGGACGAATCCAATCCGGAGAATCCCTGTCAAAGGGCGCGGGGAACCCGCTGAGGTTGTAGAGGGTCTTGGCACAAACCTCCTCAAAGCAGTACTGGGTATTGCTCAGGCGGTCACCGGCCCGCGCCGCGGCCAAAGTCTTGGAACGAATCCTTTGAAACAACTCGTGTCCCTCAGACCACTGACTTGGCTCGGCAGCCATCGTATCGAGAGCCAGTAAGGTCTCGCGGTCATTGCAACGAGGGAGGAACAACCAAACGAGCCGTTGGATTTCTGCTGCAGTTTGCGTTGCTGTCGCCATTGGGGCCTAACGCCTGAATTAAGCCGAGCCGCGAAGCGGCTTCGGCTTGAATGAATTGTTAGGGGGCGGGCCGGCGGAAGTTCCGGCTGAGCCCCCAAGCAAAGACAGAAGACAGCAGCAGCCCGAGACTAGCAAACAGCAGTGCGGCAATTCCAATATCGTATTGGTGCCTCAGGCGAGACACCTGCTTGTCGAACGAGCGGCAAGCTTCCGACATCTGGGGTTGCTGATATTCCAGGTCATTTGCGATGTCGCGGCAGATCTGAGAGGCAGGGGTGCCGATATGCCCTGACGCTATGAACATGGTGCAGCTCCGGAAGCCGAGAGCTACCGATGCGATCAGCAGTACGAGTGCGAACCATCTCAACTTACGTTGCACGTGATCCCGCCCCCTAACGCCTGAATTAAGCCGACCCGCGAAGCGGGTTCGGCTTGAATGAATTGTTAGGCCCCGGCTACTGGCCTTGCCGACGCCCCAGAACTGTTGCCTCTTCAAGGCTACCGGGTTGAGCCCGCTGAATCGTCGCACGGAAAGCATCGATGCTAGACGGATCGCAGCGCAAGACCGCGGACAGCGTCTCCGTACCCATGGGCGGCCCAAAGAACGTCCCTACAAGCGTCGCCGTAAGAAGAATATGGCCGCTGCGATCAGGGCAACTCAAATGAATGTCCAGTCTGTGGGCCATCCCGAGACTGAACCTAACCTCATCACTGGGTTGCTTTGGGTATCCGTCGAGAGCCGAGCAGAGCTCTGCCAGCTTTCTGTGATCGTCGTAGATCACCAGGTCGCCGGAGAACGAGTCGCCAGTAACCGAGACCTTGAGCTCCTGAGGATCGTCTTCGCCGTATCGGCTGCGAAGTGCGAATTCAAGGGATAGCCGAGGTTGTCTCATAGGGGCCTAACGCCTGAGTTAAGCCGACCCGCGAAGCGGGTTCGGCTTGAATGAATTGTTAGGCCCGCCTGACCTTGCCGCCAGCCAAGACGGCATGGTGAGGGACCCAGCAGTCACTGCGCTCTGTGCCGATCTCATGGCCATTGGAGCACAGCAGGTTGAAACCGTCCAAACCATCGAGGCCACAGCAACCATTGAGTCTGGACCCGTCCGGGTGATGCCGAGTGTGCTGAAGATTTCTGAGGTTGACTAGAAAATCGCCAGCAAGCTCCGGCTCGAACTCTCCGTCGGAAACCACATAATACCCGGGGGCGAGTAGGTCCTCTCCGTCCTTTTGATTGAGGGAAACGCCTGTCGGCAGAAGCACTAGGCCACTGGTAATCACGATGTCGCATGTAGAACAGTAGAAGAGGCTTATCAAGGGCCTAACGCCAGAATTAAGCCGACCCGCGAAGCGGGTTCGGCTTGAATGAATTGTTAGACCGCATTGCTGCGCAGCCTACGACGAAGAACCACTCCCGCAACTAGAATCACCAACCCTCCAATCGCGAGAGCGTACGGCAGATAAGCAACACTTTGCGACTCGGTCGGAACGGCACGCCAATACCGAGAGGAAGCCTGGTAGTTAGCAGGAAGCGTGAAATCAACAGGAAGCAAACCTAGAACCCAAATGAGCGCATAGAAAAGAACGACTATGCCCAAGGTGATGAAAGAGTTTGCCAGGATGTTCTTCATGCGGTCTAACGCCTGAATTAAGCCGACCCGCGAAGCGGGTTCGGCTTGAATGAATTGTTAGGCCCGAAGCGGCGCCTGTAGTTGAAGGAGAACCAAAGCCCGAGCAGACCAAATATGACGTGCATCCAAGCCTGGCGTGTTACGTAGTTTTGCCAATTGAGCTCAAACCGAGTGTTGAGAGCTAGGTAAAGAAGGATGGCAGTTGGGCCTGCAAGAAGACCGCCAAGGTATGCAACAGAATCATTGTGCACCTTTGATATTGAAACTTGAATCGGTGTGCATATCAGTAGGAGAAAAAGGGCAACAAGTGCAAGGGCAATCAACCAAGCGTAATGAGCGTCATTGGCCCAGAACCACCCAATGTGCCACCAGCCGACACATAACCATGCGAGGAAGCCGGTCGTGCCAAGGAGGATGATCTGTTTAATGTAGAACGCGATGATCTTCATCGAGGGCCTAACGCCTGAATTAAGCCGACCCGCGAAGCGGGTTCGGCTTGAATAAATTGTTAGGCCTCAGTCGACCGCCAGGTGATCGCCACATTTCTTACACTCCGTCCGCGATTGAAATGGACGCTGCGGGAAGTTGTTGGCACCACATTTGCCACAGAATCGCGTAAAGCGAACCGCTTGCCAAGCGCCAAAAACCATAAATGCGGCGACAACAGCAAGAAAAGGTAGCGGGGCGCCCGAGACCCAAATGAAGCCGAGCAGGGCAATGTCGGCGACGATGGTAAGGATGAGGAACAACTTGCGCTTTAGCGGCCCATTCTTGTTGAAGTGGAAGAACGCCAGGGCAGCAAGGGCGACGGCCACCCAGAACGCGATGAAGTAAGGGAAAATCGTGCCAAGTTGTTCTGGAGAAAGTGCCATGAGGCCTAACACCTTGAGTTAAGCCGACCCGCGAAGCGGGTTCGGCTTGAACGAATAGTTATACGCCAAGGTAAGCCCGAAGCCTGCGGCCTGCAACGGGGTCGGAACATCCGGGAGCAGGAAATCACTCGCCGCCAGCCCGTAGCAGGATGGGGCCCGTAGAGACCGAAGCCGACAGCGACGCCGGTCCGCAAGTCGGGAGGTCATCCGGAGGCCGCGCGGCGCGAGAGCGATGTGTCCGAAGCCGAGTGAAGCGAAGTCAGAAGGACGCGATTGGTTGCTTTGTATCAACAATCGATCAGCACCGAAGCCGCGGGCGCCGCATGATCGACCCGTAATCGAAGCCGACACGACCAAAGCCCCGCCCACGTATAACGCCTGAATTAAGCCGAGCCGCGAAGCGGCTTCGGCTTGAATGAATTGTTAGGGGCCACCGCGGCGAACCGAAAGTGCAGCTCCTAAAAGCACCGCGAGCTCCTGCGCCAACTCCATAGCGGAGGGGTCGACTGCTGGGCAGAAAATCCCGCGTTGTGTAAACGACAACGGAACTGCGTCGCCGCTGGGGTGGCCTACCCAGTAAAGATGGTTATGAGGGTCAGCTAAGAACAGAAGATTTCCGTAAGGTGAGCAAACAAGACTTTCGTTGATCTCAATAAGATCGGTACGTAAGTTCGGAAGCGCCAGGAACTCCGAATGAGTGACGTAAGGCTCTCTAGTCAGCCAGATGTAGTCCATGAGTGGCCCCTAACACCTGAATTAAGCCGACCCGCGAAGCGGGTTCGGCTTGAATGAATTGTTAGGCGCCATGCGATGAGCCCCACGCTTGCAGCTTTAGAGCCCTTGCAGCGGCAGCCTGGACTTGAGGATGGGGGTCGTCGGTCAGCTTGACGAGGATCTCCCTACTGCCGCTAAGTCCAGCCGATCCAATCGCCTCAGCTACTGCCTCCCTGACAAAGAAGTTGTCATATGTAGCTAAGCGAGCAAGAAGATCCGCGTGATCGCCGCGAAGCAAGGGGAGGTAAAGACAGATTAGAAACTCGACCTCGTCGCTGGGCTGCTCGTCAATGAGCGACAGGATTGAGGCATCTAACAATGATTGATCCGGATGGGAAACTGATGGGGCATCCATATCGAACATGCAGGCCCTCTGCTCGTGAAGTTTCACTAGGAATGCTTCAAATGCATCTAGACTCAAGAACTCAATTTTTGGCTCTGTGTCGTGGCTGAAGTGCACCACCATGCCGGAGGTTGGGCCATTGGTAATCAGGCAGTAAGGGTTTGAATCATTAGCGTCATCCAGCGCGATAAGGCCGAGGCGATCGGCTACGGGAATGCCCCGCAAAGACTCTGTGTATGCGGTAGCGGAAGCGGGGTCAAGAATGTTTATGAGAAGCGCAGGGTCGTTTAAGGATCTTGCCCGCGTCAAAAAACTTTCCACGTCTTCCGGCACATGGAGCGGATGCGAAGTTTGCCGCTCTGGCTCGGGCTTCTTTTTGAAGAATCCAAACACTGGATAATTCTCCTGGCGCCTAACACCTGAATTAAGCCGACCCGCGAAGCGGGTTCGGCTTGAATGAATTGTTAGACCGCATCCCGCTGCTTGACCTTGTCCGCAATCCACCAGTACAAGCCGGCAGCAAGGAGGACGCCAAAATATAGTGTGATCGATGAAGGAAAATCGCCAATCTTTGCGCCGACACTTGAAGATCCAGTCGAGGCAATCTCATAAACCCGCTCGTAACAGTTGTTGATCTGACGCAAGCCATAAAAGAGCAAGCCGGCCCCAAGAATGTTGAGTGTCAGAGCAAGGGGCTTTGCCAGCGAATTCTTCATGCGGTCTAACGCCTGAATTAAGCCGACCCGCACTGGATTGGCACCGAAGCCGATAGTACCCAGAACGAACCGAAGTTAGCGAACCTGATGCGGGTTCGGCTTGAATGATTTGTTAGGCGGCAACTCATTTTATGTATCGGTCCCAATTGTCCAGCAGTACTGCAGGGACGCAGTAACCACCATCAGGCTGCACACTAAATGGAGGAAGCTCAAACTTTTTGTAGCGGCCACCAGCCTCGTCACAGGTCTTACCCTGCGGCAACTCGAATCGGATAACACGAACGGCATAGTTGGGACAAATGTCGCTGCACTTGTACTCAACTACAACATCCACTCCTTTTAGCCTGCCAAGTATCTTGGTTGGCTGGTCGTGCAGATTCTTGTCATAGCTGCTAGACGCGTAGTTGAGAAGGTCTCTGTCTGTGAGCCGTGGCCCGCATCCGGCAAGACCGATTAGTATCAGAGTAAGTCCAGCAAACTTGCATAGATTCGCCATTGCCGCCTAACGCCTGAATTAAGCCGACCCGCGAAGCGGGTTCGGCTTGAATAAATTGTTAGGCTGCACGCAGCACCTCTGACCATACCGCAGGCGCGAGGGCCAGCACGAGAACGATGGTAGGTCCGACTGCCGCAGCGAGCCACAGGGAAATGCGCTTGTGCCGATAGACCGCAGCCGCAGCCAGCATGCTCCCCAAGATGACCGCTCCCCAGAAAGTTGAATTGCCTCGGGCAAGCGGGACGTCGGGAAATACAAGGCGAGCCGTAAGGTAGAGGATCAAAGGCGGCACTACTAGTCCGGAAGCAAACGCCGTGAACGAATGGCCGAAGCGCCAAGCTCGTGGGACAGCTGACGGCGTCGCTTGTGGAGGCTGGTACGGATTTCTCATGTGCAGCCTAACACCGGAATTAAGCCGACCCGCGAAGCGGGTTCGGCTTGAATGAATTGTTAGGCCGTAGCGCCAGATTTGCGACGCCAAAGCCTGGATAAGGCATAGCTCCATCCGCCGGCAAATAGTATGCCTATGACCGGCGCGACAAATGCTGCGGCACCCAACGCGACGTATGCCGGAGCGTCACATGGCGAAGGACAGTTTGCGGGTGGCGTGAATACACGGAAGAGCAAAAAAACAGCAGCAAAGCAGCCAAGTAAAAATGAGACCAACCCGGTCAGTGCAAAGGTGAGGAGTCTGACAGCTGATACAGCTAAGTGCTCTTTTGGCTTCACTACAGACTCTCCCTGCGGCCTAACACCGGAATTAAGCCGACCCGCGAAGCGGGTTCGGCTTGAATGAATTGTTAGGTGGCCCCTTGTAATCTCGACGCATGCGCCAGAGGACGAATGCATTGGCCACGGGAATGTATAAGAAAATCATCGCGGCGGGGACAATTGCTGGGTCCTTGGTGCCGGAGGAATAGCCGATGAGTGCTTGCACGCTAAGGACTACCGCAGCTAAGACAACAAGCGCATAGCCTGCGGCGAGAACGTAGAGCATGGCGCCACGCAGGCAATACTTGATTGGCACAAGAAGAACAGCCCCGGCCAGCATTGATGGAAGAGAGGCCATAAGGCGAGCCGGCCAAGGCGGGGTCTCATACGAGTGCGGAATGAAGCCGAGCACGTCAGCCACGCCGGAGAACAGAGCAAAGGACCCGAGAAGGTAGCCGGTGAGCCTTATAAGGATGAAGACAACCTTCATGTTTGATGGGCCACCTAACGCCTGAATTAAGCCGAGCCGCGAAGCGGCTTCGGCTTGAATGAATTGTTAGGGCCCGTACCCATTACGGCTCCCACATGTGATCAATCATACCCTCGGGCGGCTCGCTGAGATTGGTCTCTTTGAACCCCAACTTGGTAAGTATGCGGCGAGATGCAACGTTGCCTGGTGTGGTGGCCGCGAATATTTTTGGTTGGCCTCCAGCTGTAACAAACAATACAAGCGCGGCCCCTGCAGCAGCAAAGCCGATGCC
The DNA here is from genome assembly GCF_014852005.1 of Pseudoxanthomonas sp. PXM03. GTDB lineage: Bacteria > Pseudomonadota > Gammaproteobacteria > Xanthomonadales > Xanthomonadaceae > Pseudoxanthomonas_A. The sequence continues at coordinate 17,928 of NZ_JACVAU010000004.1, forward strand.
ATTGCCCCAGTAATCCTTTCCAAGCCAATAGCCGAGCTCTAGGTCGCAGTTGTTGCGTCGGCAAATTTGCACGTAGCCAACGGGAACTCTCGCGGGGCCTACGCGAACAATGTGTCTCACATAGTTCTCGCCGTTGTCGATCGCCTTGGAACACCAGGCGTGAGCATCGAATGGCTGCGGAATTTGAGGGATGTGCTGAAAGATCTCGGGGTGCCGGCCAAGATGAGCAATGGTATGCAGGTCATCTGCCTCCATTGGCGTGAGGCAGATTTGATCTAATGCCGCACACGCTTGGATTACTCCCATAGGGCCCTAACACCGGAATTAAGCCGACCCGCGAAGCGGGTTCGGCTTGAATGAATTGTTAGGCGGCGCCCTGTGATTTTGCAACGACGCGTTTGGGAAGTGCTGGCCGGCCCAGGCCGAAAACGAATCCTCAGTAGCTACCGAGACTACGTGACTAAGACTTGGAACGTAGAGATCTAGGTTTGCCCCAGTCTGTAGGCGGACCTGGAGGACGCGCAACTTTGCCTCGACCCATCCCACGGTGCTGGCAGTGTCGTAGCCGTGCGCATCCGCAAGTTGAAAGAAGAGATCTTTGTCCACGACGCCGCTAGTCGAAAGGCGCGCGTCCATCTCTCGGTTGAACTGTTGAGCATCCATAGCAGCCTAACGCCTGAATTAAGCCGACCCGCGAAGCGGGTTCGGCTTGAATGAATTGTTAGGGCTCATGCTAGTTGAAACCCCGGTTGTGTGCTTCGGTCACCCATGCTGCATCTACTGGGCCATTGAATCCGACGACAGCGTCGATGCCGCAGTGCGGGCAGAGCGCGGTTTGTCCGATAGGCTCACCGTCCGTCCACTCCTGGATGACGCCAGGGGAGAACTCGGTAAAGCAGTAGAAACAGACCGCGATCTCACTTGCGAGCAGTTGCGTCCGATGCATTGACGAGCCACAAGTCCTTCCCATGAGCCCTAACGCCTGAATTAAGCCGACCCGCGAAGCGGGTTCGGCTTGAATGAATTGTTAGGCGTCATGGCCGACCGGCCCCAACACCCGCTCTGCAACACTCAGGAAGTCCGAAAGTTGAGCTGGATCCCCGCTACCGCCATCGCCCCAGACGGTCAAAGAAAGGTCTCCGAGCAAGTCCAGCGTGCTGCTCTCGCCGCGAGCATTGTATTGCTCGACAAATTGAATAAGCAGCATGTACGCCTGCTCTAGAGTGAGGGTACGCTGAAACTCCGGGTCGCTAAGCTTACGCATGCGAGGCTGCTTCTCCATGACGCCTAACGCCTGAATTAAGCCGACCCGCGAAGCGGGGTCGGCTTGAATGAATTGTTAGGCCCCGGCACTAGATGTGCTGGAAGCCTTGTAGATGGCTTGCCCACATTGCTCAGCTTGCTGGGCGAGTGCAGACAGCCAAGTGCACCACTCAATGTTTCCGATGCCGGCGACCGTCCGATCGCCCCAAGCCTTTGGATGACAGAGATCAATAATTTGGGAACAGACACTTTGACCCATGCTGGGAGTGGCCGCTGACTCCACCTTGCTTTGAACAAAGGCAAAAATATCTTCCACGTCGGGCTGTCCATCCAGTTGACGTGTCATTGCAAGGAGTGGCTCAAGCTGTGGAACTCTCATACGGGGCCTAACGCTTGAGTTAAGCCGACCCGCGAAGCGGGTTCGGCTTGAATGAATTGTTAGGCACCAGCCTACCCACTGAGAACCGCAGTGAAAAGCCTGCCACGAGACGACTCTAGACGGGCGACTACTTAGCAGGCATAACCATCGGCGCCAAGCAGAGGGAACTGAAACCTTAGAGTTGCTGCCGATACGTCTGAAGGCCCGAAGCCATTTGCCACGAGTATGGCAAGGAACTTGGTGTGCAATGCGGTCAGGGACAGCCGCAGTGGCTCGATACGCGGCAGCCCGGGTGGGTACGGGTCATCCTCCAAGAGGTCGACCGTTGCCTCTCGAACCCCAGCTTCCTGGCAAGCTTGATAGAGGTGCGGGTGAACATAACTCAAGCCGCTGCCCAGCGTGATGGGCTATGTCATGCGTCACACCAGCAAGTGCACGTTGCGAGGACATTGATCTGGTGCCTAACACCTAGTAGACCCCACTTAGGGGTAATAGCGCGGAGTATTCAGGCGGCGCAGTGAAGCGTCAACCGGGAGATGACCTTCTCATTCAATGCCTTGCAGGGGCCAGGAGTCGAGCGCTCGGGATGTGCCGTCGGTGTTATCTGCGGGGAGTAGGGTGGCGGTCAAATAGCAGGGCGAGTGCGGGGTGATAACGGGATCGGTTTGTGCGGACAACTTGCATGGTGGGTCGCCGCGGTTTGTCGCTCATCGATACGGATTCTAGCGATCCGTCGTTACATGAAACTGGTTCCCATCCGGCGGTCTGATTCAGTTGCGGAACGTGAGCACATGCGCGGCGGGGCCACTCAATCCACCGCAGGTAGCGATGCGGACACGTGGTGGGCGGCGAGGAAGGCGCGTAGCGAGGCGGGCTTGACCGGCTTGGTCAGCAGGCGGTATCCGCGTTCGCGGGCTTCGCGCTTCAGTTCGTCACGGCCATCGGCGGTGAGCAGGGCGCCGGCGATGGGGCCGGGGCTGGCGGCGCGGAGGGCGTCGAGCGTGGCAAGGCCATCGAGGCGGTCGTGCAGGTGGTAGTCCACCAGCATCACGGTCGGTGCCTGTGCGATCTTCTCGAGCGCTTCGTCGACCGTGGTGGCGGTGAGTACTTCCACCTGCCAGCGACCCAGCAAAGCCTGCATGCCGTCGATGATTTCGCGGTCGTTGTCCACGCACAGTACGCGCAGCCCGGCAAGCGAATCGTTTGCAAGCGTGGTGCGTCGTGGCGACGCGCGCCGTTCGCTGGTGGGGCTGCCGCGCGGCACGACGATGGAGAACATGCTGCCGTGGTCGACCTTGCTGCGCGCATCCAGTTCGTGCTGCAGCAGGCGGGAGATGCGCTGACAGATCGACAGGCCGAGGCCGAGGCCACGTTCGCCCCAGTCGAACGGCTGCTGGTAGCGGTGGAACTCGTCGTAGATCTGCCGCATGTGGTTTTCGGGAATGCCGGGGCCGGTATCCCAGACCTGCAAGACCACCTTGTCGGCCTGTGCGCGCATGCCGATCACGATGCGCCCGTCGCGCGTGTAGCGCAGCGCGTTGGCGAGGAAGTTCTGCAGCACGCGGCGCAACAGGCGGCGGTCGCTGCGCACGGGGATGGGACGTGCGTGCACGCGCAGGCTGATCCCGCGGCCTGCGGCAACCGGCGCGTACTGTGCGGCGAGTTCACGCAGCAGTTCGCCCGCATCGAAATCGCTGATCTGCGTCTGCAGACCGCCGGCATCCAGGCGGGAGACATCCAGCAGGCCATCCAGCAGTTCCTCGGCGGCACGCAGCGACGCGTCCACGCGCTCGGCAAGGTGCTGGCGTTCCTGGGCCTGTGCATCCGCACCCTGCTCGCTGTCGCGCAGCGCGCTGACGAACAGGCGTGCCGCGTTCAGTGGCTGCAGTACGTCGTGGCTGATGGCCGCGAGGAAGCGCGTGCGCGACTGCTGCGCATGCTCGGCGGCCTGGCTGCGTTCGGCCACGCGCTGTTCCAGCGTCTCGTTGGTTTCCAGCAGCTGTGCTTCGGCATGCTTGAAGTCGGTGATGTCGTTGTAGCTGGTGACATAGCCACCTCCGGGCAGGGGTTGCCCGCGCATCTCGATGACCTGGCCATCGGCGCGCACGCGCTCGAAAATATGCGGCGAGCCAGCGCGCATGTAGCGGATGCGCTTGTTGATCTGTTCGTCGATGTCGCCATCGCCCAGTTCGCCGCGTTCCGCGTTGTAGCGGATCAGGTCGGCCACCGGACGGCCCACGTAGAGCATGCCATCGGGATAGCCGAACATCTGCTGGTAGCGGCGGTTCCAGGCCACCAGCCGCATGTCGGGATCGACCACGCTGACACCGGCACTGATGTTCTCCAGCGTGGTGGACAGGATCTCGCGATTGAAGCGCAGCTCCTGGCCGGCCTGGTCGAGTACTGCGACCACTTCGCCCAGCTCCATGCCCGAGCCGCGCAGCACGCTGGTCAGCACGATGCGCGCCGAGGCGGCGCCGATGGCGGCCGCGAGCAGGCGTTCGGTGAACTGTACCCAGACGCGGTCGGCGGGCACATTCGGCTGCAGTTCGCGTTCCAGCAGCTGCGCCTGTTCGGCGAATGCACGCCGCGCATGGCGCTCGCCGACCACGCGTTCCGCCAGCGTGCGCAGGTCGCCCACGCGCACGCTGCCGGGCCATTCGCCGGCCACCAGCGCGGGGCGTTGTGCGTAGGGATCGAGGAATGGCGCGGCCCGCAGGCGTTCGTCCACGCCGGGGCGCGAGCGCGCGGAGACGATCATCATCGCGCCGGTGTTGACCAGCAGCGACCAGAACGTTCCGTGCGTCAGCGTGTCCCAGCCGCTCAGGCCGAACAGCTGCTGCGGCCGCAGCCAGGTGATGCCGAACGGACCGGCATGCAACCAGTGCGGATCGAACCAGCCGGCCTGGGTCATCGTGGGCAGCAGCAGCGTGTAGATCCACGTGGCGAAGCCCAGCACCATGCCCACTTCCACGCCGCGCCGGCTGGCGCCACGCCAGTACAGGCCGCCGATGAGCCCAGGGGCGAACTGCGCCACCGCGGCGAACGCCATCAGGCCGTACGACGCCAGCGTGCTGTCGTTGCTGCTGCTGCGGTAGTACGAGTAGGCCGTCAGTGCGAGCAGCAGGATCGCCACGCGGCGGATCCACAGCACGCGCGAGGCCACGTCGGCTTCGGCATGGTGCTCGGCCCAGCCGCGGCGCAGCAGCACCGGCATGATCAGGTCGTTGCTGACCATGGTGGCCAGCGCGATGCTGGCCACGATCACCATGCCGGTCGCTGCGGAGAAGCCGCCGACATAGGCGACGATCGCCAGCGCGGTACGGCCCTCTGCCAGCGGCAACGCCAGCACATAGCTGTCGTCGGCCACATTGGTGCCCCCGAACAGCGCGATGCCGGCGGCGGCGACCGGGACCACCATCAGCGAGAACAGCACCAGGTAGCCACCGAACAGCCAGCGCGCCTTGCGGATATCGCCCACGTCGCTGCATTCCACCACCGCCACGTGGAATTGCCGTGGCAGGCACACGATGGCGAGGAAGCCGAGCAGTGTCTGCGCGATGAAGCCGACCGGAGGCGCGTTCTCGAACAGCGTGCGGGCCGAGTCCGCGACGTGGATGTTGTTCCCGTCCAGCCACAGATAGGCGAACACGCCCACCGCGATCATCGCCACCAGCTTCACCACCGACTCCAGCGAGATCGCCAGCATCATGCCGTGGTGGTGCTCGGTGGCGTCCACCTGGCGGGTGCCGAACAGTGCGGCGAACAGCGCCATCAACAGCGCGACATACAACGCGGGATCCGTGAAGAAGCCGTGCGAACTGTCGCCACCTTCGCCGCTGAGCACGCTCAGGCTCATGGCGACGGCCTTGTACTGCAGCGCCAGGTATGGCACCACGCCGATCAGGGCGATCACGGTGACCAGTGCAGCGAGTCGGCGTGAACGGCCGTAGCGGGACGAGATGAAGTCGGCGATCGACACCGTGTTCTCGCTGCGTGCGATCAGGGCCAGCCGTTCGATGATGCGCCAGCCGAACAGCAGCAGCAGGACCGGGCCGAGATAGATCGGCAGGTAGCCCAGGCCGTTGCGCACCGCGCTGCCGACCGCCCCGTAGAACGTCCACGATGAGCAGTACACCGCCAAGGCCAGGCTGTAGACGACCGGCCGCAACCACGGGCGGTCGGGATACATCGGGCGACGGTCGCCCCACCACGCCACGCCGAACAGCAGCGCGGCATAGCCGACGGACACCAACAGCAGGATCCAGCTGGAAACCAACGCCCTCTCCCCCGGCGCTCAACCCGTCGCCGAGTGTACTGCGTGGCGCGGGCTGCGGCGGGCGGTCAGGCGGGCGTGGTGGCGAGCAGTTCGCGTACGGCGGTCTCGGCCTGGCCGCGCAGTTCGGGAATGGCGATGCTCTCCCACACGCAGCCGATGCGCAGGCTGCCGAGAATGAACACGCGCGGTTGCGGGTTGCCTTCCGCGTCGACCATGCGGCCGTCGCGCGCCGCCTTCAGGCCGATGCCATGCGGACCCGCCTGCGCATGCCCCTTGCCCAGCAGGTCGTGCAGCAGCGGATTGCGCATGGTCTGCGCGCGCATCTCCACACCCGTGGCGTTGACCACGTAGTCGACGTCGAACTCGTCGGTACGGCCGTCGCGGGTATGCGTGGTCACGCGCAGGCAGCGTCCCTCGGCCATCACCGTGTCCAGGCGGCCGCGGTGCAGCCGCAACTGGCCGCGATCGAGCAGGGCCTGCAGTTTCGCGTGCACCTCCGGCGCGATGCGGTGCCGGTGTACATCCCACTGGCGCACCACATGGCGCAGGAACCGGCGCTGGTCGGCGATGGACATCGATTGCCACAGCGCCTGGCCATGCGGACGGATGCGCTCCATGGCCGCCTGCCACGGCAGTCCGTCGGCGACCGCCTGCTTCGCTGCCGCACGCAGGAAGCGCATGCGTGCGCGCAGGTCCATCGTCTGCAGGGGAGCAGGATCGTAGGTCGCAGCCGGTCCGTGGCAATGCGGCAGCGGCAGCAGCGCGTGCCGCGACAACACGTGGATCGTGCCGGCGTGGCCGTTGTCGGCGAGGCTGAGCACGGTGTCCACCATGCTGAGGCCGGAACCGACGATGCAGAGGTCGGCATCCACGGGAATCGCCTTCACCGCATCGAAATCCCACGCGGCGATCGAATGGCCGTCCGGCAGTTGCGGCGCACCCCGTGCCGGTAGCGGCTTGGGCGTGTTGCCGACGGCCAGGACCACGCCACGTGCCTCCAGCGCGCCATGCCCGGCCAGTCGCAGCGTCGCACTGTCGTCGCGCGCGTCGAGTTCGAGCACGCTGTCGTGGACGACCTGCAGCAAGGCCGGACTGGCCGCGATGGCTTCCTGCAGTCGCGTGCGCAGGTAGTCGCCGTAGCGGCGACGCTCGATGAATGCATGCGCCAGCGTATCGCGGTCGGGACCGCCCGCGGGCGTGGTGGCCACGACATGGTCGAGGAAATCGGCAGGCCGGTCGTCGAAGGCACTCATGCGGCCCGCGGGGACATTCAGCACGTGCTCGCCATGGGACGTCGCATACGCGACGCCCTGCGCCAGCACCTCGCGAGGCTCGATCATCACGATACGCAGCGGCGTGGTGGCCTGGCGCAGTGCCTGCATCGCCGCCAGTACGCCACCAGCACCGCCACCGATGATCGCGAGGTCGCAGGGCGGCAGGCGGGGTGTCGTGGCAGCGCTCATGTCGCCATTGTAGGCGAACGGCATGCCGGCCCTCATGCGCAAGCTGCATGAGGGTGTGCCCACCCTACATCAGCGAGTCGGCCAGCCGTGCGATGCCTTCCCGGCTGCGCTGCCAGCCGGGGCGTCGCCGCCAGGCATCGCGTTCGACGTGGTCCGCATGCGCCAGGTAGTCGGCCTCGATCGCGCGGATGTGCGCGACCACCCCGGTGTCGTAGCAGACCAGGCCGATTTCGGCATTGAGCGCGAACGAGCGGATGTCCAGGTTGATCGAGCCGACCAGGGCGATGCCGTCGTCCACGGTCAGGTGTTTCGCATGCAGGAAATGCGGCCGGTACAGCGCGATCTTCACCCCGCAGGCCAGCAGCTCTTCGTAGTACGACTGCTGCGCCCACGCGGTCAGCGTCTGGTTGTTGGTGGCCGAAAGCACCAGTTGCACGTCCACCCCCGACAACGCGGCGATGCGCAATGCGCTGAGCGTGGCGTCGTCGGGGACGAAGTACGGTGTGGTCAGCACCACCTTGCGGCGTGCCAGGTGGATGAGTGCATTCACCGTGTCGCGCGCGTTCTCGAATGGATACGCCGGTCCGCTGGGCAGCAGTTGCGCGGCGACATCCTGTGCCTGCACCGTCAGGTCGGGGTGCACCTCGAGCCGCTGGCCGGTTTCGATGTACCAGTCGCTGGCGAACACGCCCTCCAGGTGCGCGACCACGGGGCCCCGCACGCGCGCCACCAGTTCGCGATTCGGATGGCCGGGAACGAACGTCGCGGTGGCCAGGTTCTGCGAGCCCACGTAGCCGATACAGTTGTCGATCACCGCCACCTTGCGATGGTTGCGAAGGTCCATGCGCCCGCTGCGTCGCCAGCGCAGGCCACCCGGCAGCATGTCGTGTACATCGACACCCGCGGCGCGCAGGCGCGTTGCATAGGCGCGCAAGCCGCGCTTCGCCCCGACGGCATCGAGCAGCATGCGGCAGGCCACGCCGCGTGCGGTGGCCCGGCAGAGTGCGGCGGCGATCGCTTCGCCCACCGCGTCGTCGAACATCAGGTAATACAGCAGGTGGACCTGCTGGGTGGCGGCGTCGATGTCGTCGAGCAGCGCGCGCAGCGAGGCGTCGTAGTCGTCCAGCAGATCCACGGCATTGCCATGGGTGGGCATGAAGGCGCCCTGGCGTTCGATCAGGGGCGCCATTTCGACGGCAGCGCCCTCGTGTGGGGACCAGCGCAGCGCGCTGAGCGGACGTTGTTCTTCGCGAATCACGTCGGTGGCCCGCGACTGCCGGTCAATGCGTTCGCGCGACAGCCAGGGATGGCCCAGCAGCAGATAGAGCGGCAGGCCCAGCAGCGGCACGAAACCGACCAGCAGCAACCAGCTGCGTGCAGCGGCCGGCGTGGTGCGGCTGGGAATCCACCACAGCGCCGCCAGGCGAATCAGCCAATCGACGATCAGCAGGGCGGTGCCGAAGGACCAGTCCATGTGGTGGATCCGTCCGAGGGGGATGGATCGATTCTGCTGGTGCTCGCGGGTAAAGAAAACCCGAAAGTAGTTCCTTCTCCCCGCAAAGCGGGGAGAAGGTGCCCAGCGGGCGGATGAGGGGCAGCTTTTGACTCTCCGAAGCCGAAAAGCAGAAAGCCCCGCCGAAGCGGGGCTTTCTGGGAGGCGCTGGACCCCGGCCTTCGCCGGGGTGAAACAGCGGCACAGGCGCATGCAGAGCATGCGCGCCGCTATTTCACTTGATCTTGCCTTCCTTGTAGATCACGTGCTTGCGCACGACCGGGTCGTACTTCTTGATTTCCATCTTGCCCGGGGTGTTCTTCTTGTTCTTGTCCGTCGTGTAGAAGTGGCCGGTGTTGGCCGAGGAGATCAGACGGATCTTGTCGCGCTTGGATGCCATGTTCGATTACTCCTCAGATCTTCTCGCCGCGCGCGCGCAGCTCGGCCAGGACGGAGTCGATGCCGTTCTTGTCGATGGTGCGCAGTGCATGCGCGGAGACTTTCAGCTTGACCCAGCGGTTTTCGCTGGCGACCCAGAAACGGCGCTCGTGCAGGTTGGGCAGGAAACGACGACGGGTCTTGTTGTTCGCGTGGCTGACGTTGTTACCCGTCATCACACGCTTGCCGGACACTTGGCATACGCGGGACATACGCACCTCGATGGATAATTGTGTCGCCCGTAGCCCGGGAGACGGCGGCCCGGCGGACGGCCTGCAGGGCAGGACGGACACCACGCGATACGGCAGGAAAACCGCTGCTGACCCAAGCCGGAATCGCGCTTCCGGCCGCAGATCCGGTCATGCCGGACGCAGCGAGCCGCGCATTATGCCGATGTTTCCCTTGCCCCGCAAGCACTTAGGTGGAGAAAGACGCCTGCAGGAGGGGCTTCAGCCCCGACCGGGGGTCCTGGACAGGGCGCTGGCTTCGGAAACATCGTGTGTCGGGGCTGAAGCCCCTCCTACAGCGTGACGCCGAGAGCCAGGCCCTGGTCCGGCATTGCAGGGGCGGCTTGTGGACAGGGTGGGCCGCGGCCCACCTGTGTTACGGCGCGGCCGCAGCCGCCTTGGGCGGGCCGGCCTTGCTCTCGGCGATGAAGGCCCGGATCTGGCTTTCCAGCACCGGCAGGGTCACCGAGCCCTGCTTGAGCACGGCGTCGTGGAAGGCCTTGATGTCGAACTTCGGGCCCAGCTCGCGCTCGGCCTCGCCGCGCAGGCGGACGATGGCGATCTCGCCCAGCTTGTAGCTCAGCGCCTGCGCCGGCCAAGAGATGTAGCGGTCCACCTCGGTGGTGACCTCGTGTTCGGACAGCGCGGTATGGTCGCGCAGGTAGGCCAGCGCCTGGTCGCGGGTCCAGTTCTTGTGGTGCACGCCGGTATCGATGACCAGGCGGGCGGCGCGCCACATTTCGTAGGTCAGGCGACCAAAATCTTCGTAGGGCGTCTCGTAGATGCCCATCTCCCTGCCCAGCTTCTCGGTATACAGCGCCCAGCCCTCGCCGTAGGCGGAGATGTAGTTGTCGCGGCGGAACGCCGGCTGTGCGCCCTGTTCCTGTGCCAGTGCCGCCTGCAGCGAGTGGCCGGGCGAGGATTCATGCAGGGTCAGGGCCGGCAGGTTGTACAGCGGGCGCGAGGGCAGGTCGTAGGTGTTCAGCCAGTACGTGCCCAGGCCGCCGCGGCCGGCGGTCCAGAATGGCGCGATGTCGGCCGGCACCTCGACGATGGTGAAGCGCCCGCGCGGCAGGGTGCCGATGTACTTGCCGACTTCGCCATCCACGCGCTTGGAGATCCACGCCGCGCGGTCGAGCAGCTGTTGTGGCGTCTTCGCGTAGAACTGCGGGTCGGTGCGCAGGAAGGTCAGGAAATCTGCGAACGTCCCCTTGAAGCCGGACTGCTTGATGACGTCCTGCATCTCGGCCTGGATGCGTGCCACTTCCTTCAGGCCGATCTGGTGGATCTGTTCGGCGTTGAGGTCCAGCGTGGTGTATTCGCGGATCTGCTGGGCGTAGAAATCCTTGCCGCCCGGCATGGCTTCCGCGGCCAGCGTGGTGCGTGCCTGCGGCACGTACTCGGTGCGGAAGAAGGTCAGCAGCGTGCCGAACGCGGGCACCACCTGTTGGCCGATCGCGTCGCGCACTTCCTTGCGCAGCGCTTCCTGTTCCGTCGCCGGGATGCTGGCCGGCATCTTCCTGTACGGGGCGTAGAACGTGGATTGTTCCGGATCCTTCAACTCCGCCACCGTGGCGATGGAGACGTCGCGCCCGTCCAGCACCGCACGCGGCACGCTGAAGCCGCGCTTCAGGCCTGCACGCATGTTGACGATGTGCTGGTCGAAGTAGCGCGGCACGTCGCGCAGGCGCGCGGCATAGGCGCGGTAGTCCTCGGCGGTCTTCATCGGCCGGCGCGCCATGAACGACAGGTTGGACCAGAACGACGAGTCGGAATTGAACGGCATCTCGTAGGCGCGCAGGCGCACCTCGGCGGCGAGGTTCTCGACCTGCGGCCGGTAGATGGCCAGGTTGATGCGGTTCTCCGGCGACAGGGCCGCTGCGTCGATGCCATCCAGGTCCTTCAACACCTGTTCCCAGACTTTCAGTCGCGCCTGGTGCGCCTCGGCGCCCACGTCCGGCAGGCGGCGCTTGTCGCCGCTGGTGTCGGTGTCCTCATCGGCCTGGCCGGTCTGTTCCTGCCGCCACTTCCATTCCTTCTCGTAGAGCGCCTGGAAGCGCTGGTCGGCGTCGGACGGGGCGAAGGCGAACGCCTGCAAGGGGGCGCAGGCGAGCAGCAGGGCGGCGATGCGGAGGTTCAAGGCGGGCATCCGGTGGAAGCGGAAACCGGATGGTAATGCAGCGTCGGCATCGGTGCTTTCTGTAGGAGCGACGTGAATCGCGACCATGGCGCCGACACGCGCGATGCCTGCTTCGTGCCGTGGGCTGCGGTACGAGAGTGGTTTCTGACGTCAGCGCCCGCCTCGGGAGGGAGGCGCGGTGGCCTGATGGCGTGCGGTCGCGACTTGCGTCGCTCCTACAACAAGCACAAGCATCACACTCGCGGGCGCAGCCGCTCCAGCACGCCGTCCAGGGTGTCCAGGTCGGTGTACTGGATGATCAGCTTGCCCTTGCCGCCGCGGCCGTGGGCGATGGTGACGCGCGTGCCGAGACTTTCGGACAGTTCGGTTTCCAGCGAGGCGATGTCGGGCTGCGGTGCCGCCTTGGCGGGCTTGGCTTTCTTGCCGTTGACCGGCACCTTGCCGGCGGCGAACTGCTGCGCGCGGTGTTCCACTTCGCGCACCGACCAGCCTTGCTCGGCGGCATCGGAGGCGAGCTTGCTGGCCAGGTCCGGCGACAGCGTCAGCAGGGCGCGGGCGTGGCCCATTTCAAGACGGCGCGCTTCCAGCAGCGCGCGGATGGCCGGCGGCAATTCCAGCAGGCGGAGCAGGTTGGACACGGCCGCGCGCGAGCGGCCTACCGCTTCGGCAGCTTCGGCGTGCGTCAGCGCGAATTCGTTGATCAGGCGCTGCAGCGACTGCGCTTCCTCGAGCGGATTGAGGTCTTCGCGCTGGATGTTCTCGATCAGCGCCATCGCGATGACGGTACGGTCGTCCAGGTCGCGCACGACCACCGGTACTTCGGCCAGGCCGGCTTCCTGCGAGGCGCGCCAGCGGCGTTCGCCGGCGACGATCTCGAACTTGCCGGGTGAAAGTTCCCGCACGACGATCGGCTGGATCACGCCTTGCGCCTTGATCGACTCGGCCAGCTCGGTCAGCTTGCCGGGGTCCATCGCCGTGCGCGGCTGGTACTTGCCCGGTTGCAGCTGCTGTACCGGCAGCGTACGCAGGGCTTCGCCCGGCTGGGCTTCCGGCGGTGGCGTCTCGGCGGCTTTGGGGCCGAGCAGGGCTTCCAGTCCGCGACCCAGGCCGCGCTTCTTCGGGGCGCTCATCACGCATGCTCCATATGCTGCTGTTGCTTCTTGCGGTCGGCCTGGCGGCGCAGGATCTCGCCGGCCAGGCCAAGGTAGGCCACGCCGCCGCGCGAGGTGCGGTCGTAGCCCACGATGCTCTGGCCGTGGCTGGGCGCTTCGGCCACGCGCACGTTGCGCGGCACGATGGTGCGGAACACCTTGTCGCCGAAGTGGGTGGTCAGTTCGCCGGAGACCGCGTTGGCCAGGTTGTTGCGGATGTCGAACATCGTGCGGAGCACGCCTTCGATTTCCAGGGTGGGGTTCAGGCGTGCGCGCAGCGCTTCGATGGTTTCCATCAGCGCGGACAGGCCTTCCAGCGCGTAATACTCGCACTGCATTGGCACCAGCACCGAGTCGGCGGCGGTCAACGCGTTGAGCGTGAGCAGCGACAGCGCGGGCGGGCAGTCGACGATGATGAAGTCGTAGTCGCCACGCAGCGGTTGCAGCGCGCTCTTGAGGCGTTGCTCGCGGCCGTCCGCATCCATCAGCTGGATCTCGGCCGCCGTCAGGTCGATGTTGCCCGGCATCAGGTCGAAACCTTCCGGGGTGGTCACCACGGCGGCCTTCGCCTCGACCTCGCCGAGCAGTACGTCGCAGGTCGAAGCCTCGACCTCGCGCTTGTCCACGCCGCTGCCCATCGTGGCGTTGCCCTGTGCATCCAGGTCGACCAGCAGCACCCGCTGCGGCGCGCGTGCCAGCGCGGCGGCCAGGTTCACGGCGGTGGTGGTCTTGCCGACTCCGCCTTTCTGGTTGGCGACGGCGATGATGCGGGCCATGCGAGGGGCGCCTTATCGAGTACGGGGTGAGGGGGGATTATGCGGGCTCGGGCGGGGCCGTGCGAAATGAAGGGTACGCACAAGGCGCCCGCTCCCGGTCAGCCCGAGGGACAGCCCCGCGCCGGCATTCGGGCGTGACCAGTCTTTTCAAGGAGTTACAGGTTCCGCGTGGCCGCGTTGCGCCGCTCAGTCGCGGCGCACGATGACCATGTGGCGTTCGCCGACCAGGCCCGGGACCGTCAGCGCGTGCAGGGCCTCCAGCGACCAGCCCGCCGGCAATGCCGCGATCTCCTCGTCAGGCCGTACGCCCTTCATCGCCAGCAGTGCCCCGCCCGGTTTCAGCAGGTGGCCGCCCACCTCGATGATGCCCGCCAGCACGTCCAGTGCCCGGGCGGTGAGGGCGTCGTAAGCCTGTGGTTCGTCCAGCGCCTCGGCGCGGGATTCGGCCACGCGGGCGTTGTCCAGTTTCAAGGTGCGCACCGCTTCGCGCAGGAAGCGCGCCTTCTTGCCGTTGCTCTCCACCAGGGTCACGCGCAGTCCCGGCTTGGCGATTGCCAGCGGAATCCCGGGCAGGCCCGGACCCGTGCCGAGGTCGGCGAGTGCGCCACCGTTCGCGGCGAGTCCGTCCACGAACGGGTGCATCGCCAGCGAATCCAGCAGGTGGCGCGTGACCATCTCGCGCGGGTCGCGGATGGCGGTGAGGTTGTAGGTCTTGTTCCAGCGATCGAGCAGGGCGAGGTACGCGAGCAGCCGTGGCGCCAACGCCTCGGCATCCAAGCCGAGGGCGGCCAGGCCATGGTGCAGGGTTTCGCGCATATCGGCGGGAAAGGCGGTGTCGTTCATCGCGTCATTATTGCAGGCCGCCACGCGGCCCCGCGCGGATGCCAGGCCAACGCGGCGCGGTAGTCCGCGCGCGGCGCCCATTCGTGCAGGTGCCAGTCGTCGGCGTGGCCGAGCGCGGGATCGCATGCCGCCAGCCATGCGCGATCCCCGTCGAGGCGGACATGGAAGCGGTGCAGGCCGAAGGAGATGCCCTGGCCGTGCGCCTTCAGCACGGCTTCCTTGGCGCACCACAGGCGCACGAAGGCCAGCATGCGTGCATCCTCGTCGAGCGAATGCAGCCACGAGGTTTCCTGCGGATGATAGAAGCGCTGCGCCAGCTCCATCGCGCGCGGGCGCGGGCGCAACCGCTCCAGGTCCACGCCCAGTTCGATGTCCTCGCCCAGCGCCAGCAGCAGCGCCTCGCCGCTGTGGCTCCAGCCGGTTTCCAGCGAGTGCAGCGGGGCGATGAAGTGCGGCCGTCCCAGCGTGTCGCGCGTGATCGGCAGCAGGTGCGGTGCGAGATCGAGCACGCGCGCCAGCTGCTCGCGCGCTGCCGGCTCGCCACGCAGCCGCGGGGCGTGCGGGAGCAACCACAGGGCGATGCCGTCCAGCCGCCAGTCCGCGGCCACGCTGCGCCAGTTCATCCCGCCAGGCCCGATGCGTGGTGCGGCACGGCGTGCAAGCATGCTGCGATGGCGCTATGTAGCAGGGGCAGGGACGCTTCCCCCATGTGAGTTAACGGCGGTTTCACGCCGCGCGTTGAAGATTCAAGCGTGCCCCGCACCATGGGGTTCTGTCCATTCAAGGGAGGAAGCAACGAAATGAATTTTCTCATCTATCTGATCGTGGGTGGCGTCGCCGGTTGGTTGGCCAGCCTGGTGATGAAGCGTGACGGGTCGCAGGGCATCATCCTGAACGTCGTGGTCGGCATCATCGGCGGCTTCCTGGGCGGTTGGCTGCTGCCGACGTTGGGCCTTGGCCTGGGCGGTGGCTGGGTAGGCTTCCTGATCACCGCCTTCATCGGTGCGGTGGTGTTGCTGCTCATCGTGAACCTGTTCACCCGGGGCAGGGCGAGGTAACGGTTTCGCCGCGGCCGCGTGCGCGCTTGAGACGCACCCAAGGCCCGTGGCAAGGAGAAGGCCCGGCATCCGCCGGGCCTTCTTCGTTTCCGTCGATCAGCCGCCCAGGCGCACCCACGCGGGCGCATGGTCGCTGGGGCGCTCCCAGGTCCGCGGTTCGCGGTCGATGCCGGATTCCACGGCGTGCCCACGCAGCGCGTCGGAGACCAGGGTCAGGTCGATGCGCAGGCCCAGGTTGCGGCGCAGGCCACCCATCCGGTAGTCCCACCAGCTGTAGACGTTGGCTTCGTCGCTGTGCAGGCGGAAGGCATCGTGCAGGCCCAGTGCGTAGAGCCGGTGCAGGGCGGCGCGCTCGGCGGTGGAGGTGAGGATGTGGTCGTCGTTCCAGACTTTGGGGTCGAACACGTCGCGGTCGTCCGGCGCGATGTTGAAGTCGCCCATCACGACCAGCTTCGGGTGCGCCTGCAGTTCGGCGGCGACCCAGTCGTGCACCGCATCCAGCCAGCGCAGCTTGTAGGCGTACTTGTCGGTACCCACGTCCTGGCCGTTGACCACGTACAGGTTCACTATGCGGACCCCGCCCACGGTCGCGGCGATCACGCGCTTCTGCTCGTCCTCGAAGCCCGGTATGCCGATCTGCACATCGCTGACGGGTTCGCGCGAAAGCAGCGCCACGCCGTTGTAGGTCTTCTGCCCGGCGAACACGCTGCGGTAGCCGAGCTCGGCCAGCGCAGTATCCGGGAAGCGGTGATCCTCCAGCTTGGTTTCCTGCAGGCCCACGATGTCCGGGGCGAACGCACCCAGCCATTGCGTGAGGTGCGGCAGGCGCACGTTGAGCGAATTGACGTTCCAGCTGGCGATCTTCATGGCGGCGATTCTAAGCCAGGCACGCCGGTCAGGCGCCGGCTCCTTCGTCGGCCACGGCGGCATGCGCGGCACCCTCGCCGTCGCGCATCAGCCGCGCCGACATCCAGGCGGCCAGCAGCATCATCGCCATGCCGAACAATGCGATGGCGCGCATGGCGCCGGTGAACGCGGCACGTGCAGTGTCGCCGACCAGCGTCCCGGCCTGGCCTCCCAGTTCGCCGGCTACCGCGACCGCGCCGCCCAGCGTGGACAGTGCGCGTGTCGCGTCGGCGTCACCCAGCGTCGCGGGCAACGCGGGGTCGAGCCACAGCCGGTAAGCGAGCATGCCGGCGCTGCCGAGCACGGCGATGCCCAGCGCGCCGCTGAGCTCCGCGCTCGTTTCCGCCAGCGCTGAGGCCGCACCCGCCCGTTCCGGCGGCGCGGTGGTGATGATCAGTTCGTTGCCCACCGTGAACACCGGTGCCATGCCCAGGCTCATCGCCAGCATGCCGGCGATCAGGATCCACAGCCCGTACGGTGGCATGACCAGTGCGGTGATGCCGAAACCCAGGGCGGCGAACAGCAGGCCCCGCACCATCACCCGCCGCGCTCCCCAGTGCCGCGCCAGTCGCGGCGCGAGCAGGGAGCCGACGGTAAAGCACAGCGACCACGGGACGGTCGCGATGCCCGCCTGCAACGGCGTCAGCCCGAGTACCAGTTGCAGGTACTGGGTCATGAAGATGTACACGCCCATCATCGACAGGCCGGCCAGCGCGTAGGCGACGATGGCGGCGGAGAACGCCGGCCGCCGGAACAGCGTCACGTCCAGGAACGGATACGCCAGATGCTGCTGGCGACGCACGAACAGCACCCCCAGCCCCAGGCCGAGCAGCAGCACCGCGATGCCGCGGACATCCATGCCGTATTCCGCGATGCGCTTGAGGCCGTAGACCACGGCGAGCACCGCGAACAGCGACTGCACCATGCTGGCCGGGTCGAGCTTGCCGGCATCGGGGTCGCGATACTCCGGCAGCAGCTTCGGGCCCAGCACCAGCAGCAGCACCATCACCGGTACCGCCGCCAGGAAGGCCGCGCCCCACCACCACCATTGCAGCAGCACGCCGCCGACCAGGGGCCCGATGGCGCCGCCGACCGAAAACGCCGCGATCCATACGCCGATGGCGAACTGGCGTTCGTGTTCGTCATGGAACATGTTGCGGATCAGCGACATCGTCGAAGGCGCCAACGTGGCGCCGGCCACGCCCAGCAGCGCACGCATCGCGATCAGCATCTCGGCACTGCGCGAGAACGCCGCCATCACCGACGCCGCGGCGAACGCCGCCGCGCCGATCAGCAGCAGCTTGCGCCGGCCGATGCGGTCGCCCAGCGTGCCCATCGTGATCAGGAAGCCGGCCACCAGGAAGCCGTACACGTCGACGATCCACAGCAACTGGCTGGCCGTGGGGTCGAGTTCGGCACTGATGGCAGGCAGGGCCAGGTTCAGCACGGTCAGGTCCATCGCATAGACCATGCAGGGCAGCGCGATGATGGCCAGCCCGATCCATTCGCGGCGGGTGGCTTTGGCGGGTACGGCGGTGGTCGACATGGCGGTCCGTCAGCAGGGGGTCATCCCGTTCGACGAACGGGAGCGACGATTCTCGACGAGGACGCGGACCAATGCCGCCCGCAATGCAACGGACCGGCTCAGCGAATGATGAAGTCGATGAACCGCGCTACTTTGGAATAAGGCGGCTTCAGCAGGTCGCTGCCGGCCCACCGTGGCTGCCACAGCACGGGCAGCGCCTTGCTCATCGCGTCGAACCCCGCGCGCCCGTGGTAGGCGCCCATGCCGCTGGGGCCGATGCCGCCGAACGGCAGCGCATTGATGCCGAAGTGCAGCACGGTGTCGTTCACGGTGACGCCGCCAGCCAGCGTGCTGCGCAGGATCTTCTCCACCCGCGCGCGGTCGTGGCTGAAGGGATACAGCGCCAGCGGCCGGTCGTGCGCGTTGACATAGGCGATGGCCTCGTCCAGCGAGCCGACCGTGCGGATCGGCAGGATGGGGCCGAAGATCTCGTCCTGCATCACCTTCGCATCGTCGCCGGGTTCGATCACCAGGGAAGGCGCGAACAGCCGCTCCGCGCGGTCATGCGCCGGTGCCAGCGCGACCACCTCGTGGCCGCGTGCGCGGGCGTCGTCCAGATAGCCTTCCAGCCGCGCGAACTGCCCATCGTTGATGATGCGGGTGAAGTCGCCGGCATCGGACAGGTTGCCGTAGCGCGCGGCGACCTGTCCGCGCAGCGCCTGCACCAGCGCATCGCGGCGGCTTCGACCCACCAGCAGCACATAGTCCGGCGCGATGCAGGTCTGGCCGCCGTTGAACCACTTGCCGGTCGCCAGTCGCGCGGCGGCCTGTTCTACCGGGAAGTCGTCGCAGACGATGGCAGGCGACTTGCCGCCCAGTTCCAGCGTCAGCGGGGTCAGGTTCGCCGCCGCCGCCGCCATCACCTTGCGGCCCACGGCAGTGGAGCCGGTGAACACCAGATGGTCGAACGGCAGCGCGGCGAAGGCGCTCGCCACGTCGGCGCCACCCGTGGCGACCGCGACGCGCTCCAGCGGGAACACCTCCGCCAGCAGCGAGCGCAGGAACGCGGTGGTATGCGGCGTATGTTCGGACGGCTTCAGGTAGACGTGGTTGCCTGCGGCGATGGCGGTGGCCAGCGGAATCAGCGCCAGGTTGACCGGGTAGTTCCACGGCGAGATCACGCCCACCACGCCGACCGGCTCGCGCCGGATTTCCGCGCGCGCCGGCCAGAACCGCCAGCCCACGCCCACGCGGCGCGGCTTCATCCATCTGCGCAGGTGCGAGGCCAGGTGGTCGATCTCGTTGAGTACGGTCATGCCGTCGGCGATCAGCGACTCGTGGCGCGAGCGGTGGCCGAAGTCGGCGGCGATGGTGTCCGCCATCTCCGGCAACCGCCGCTTCAGCGCCTCGCGCAGCCGCTGCAGGTCGTTGCGGCGCTGGGCCAGGTCGGGCTTCTTCGCCTGCCATGCCTCGCGCAGGCGTTGCAGGGTGGCGCTCAGGTCGGGCGTGGCGGTCATGTCCATACGCCGGAGTGTAGTCCGGCCGCATCGGGCCTGCTCGCTACAATGCGCGAATGACCTCCCTGCGCCCCTATCTTGACCGTTTTCCCGTCCTCGGCCCGCGTGTCTATGTGGACCCGGCCGCCACCGTGATCGGCGATGTCGAACTGGCCGAAGACGTGTCCGTCTGGCCGGGCAGCATCCTGCGCGGCGACGTCAATTTCATCCGCATCGGGGCCCGCACCAACGTGCAGGATGGCACCATCGTCCACGTCAGCCACCACAGCCCGTACAACAAGGCCGGGTACCCGACGCTGATCGGCGCGGACGTCACCATCGGCCACGGCACCATCATCCACGCCTGCACCATCGAGGACCTGTGCCTGATCGGCATGGGCGCCTGCATTCTGGACGGCGCCACGGTGAAGAAGTACGGCTTCCTGGGTGCCGGCGCGGTGCTCGGCCCCGGCAAGGTGGTCGGCGAGGCCGAACTGTGGCTGGGCAATCCCGCCCGTTTCGCGCGCAGGCTCACCGACAAGGAGATCGAGAGCCTGCATTATTCCGCCGCGCACTACGTGCGGCTCAAGGACCATTACCTGCAACCAACACCGCCTGCGGCATGATGCCGCGTGGCGCATCCGGCGCCGGCATCGCAGGAGGGCCGCATGGCCTGGAAACCGGAAGGCTATACATCGGTCGCGCCCTATCTGGTCGTCGACGGCGCGCAACGTACGATCGAGTTCCTCCTCACTGTGTTCAACGCCGAACCGCTGCGCATGCATCCGGTCGGCGAAGGCAGGCTGGGGCATGCGGAAGTCCGGATCGATGACACCGTGTTGATGCTGGCCGACGCGGCCGATGGCTGGCCCGCGATCGCCAGCCACGTGCATCTGTATGTGCCGGACGTCGATGCCACGTGGGCGCGTGCGCTGGCGGCGGGCGCCGACCCGGTGCAGGCGCCGGAGGAAAAGGGCGACGGTGACCGTCGCGGTGGCTTCCGCGATGCCGGCGGCACCACGTGGTGGATTTCCACGCAGGTGGCGTGACGTCGTACCGGCGTCAGGGCGTTGTCGCGTGCTCGAGCGCGGCGAGCAGTGCCAGTGCCTCGGAGCGGCTGGCACCGCACATGTCGGGCCCCGGTTTCAGGGTGCCGCAGAACGCGGGGCGTTCCGGCCTGCCGAACAACCGGCAGCGCAATGCATCGTCCAGTTGCACGCACGCCACGCCTGCCGGCTTGCCGTGCGGCATGCCGGGGATGGGCGAGGTGATCGACGGCGCGGTGCAGCAGGCCGCGCAGCCCGGGCGACAGGAAAAGGACGTGTCCATGATGGCGCGCAGTGTAGTGCGGCTGGGCAAGCGCGACGCGGCCGGCTAAAGTCGCAAGGCACGGGGAAGGCGCATGGACAGCGGAACACGCCACTTCAATCACATCGGACCGGTCGCGGCCACCACGCCGCCAAGGGCGCAGCGCCCATGGTGAACGGCTGATGCTGGACACCTACCGCGAAGTCATCACGCCCGAGGGCGTGGGCCTGCACCTGCCTGCGGCGGGCCCCGTGCCGCGTGCGCTGGCGTGGGGCATCGACCTGGCCATCCGGCTCGGCGTGCTGATGATCATGGGCATGGTGCTGGCCATGCTGGGCAAGGTGGGTGAAGGGCTGTACCTGATCGGCCTGTTCCTTGTGTTCTGGGCCTATCCCATCGTGCTGGAATCCGTGTGGCACGGGCAGACGCCCGGCAAGAAGGCGCTCGGACTGCGCGTGGTATCGGCCGATGGCGCGCCGGTGGGCTGGCTGGCGGCGATCACGCGCAACCTGCTGCGCACCGTCGACATGCTGCCCTTCGGCTATGCCGCCGGGCTGGTCGCCTGCCTGGCGGACCCGCATGCGCGCCGCCTGGGCGACATGGTGGCCGGTACGCTGGTGGTGCATGCCGGCAACGAGCGCGAACACGCGCCGGCACCCGTCAACACGGTGTTCGTGCCGCCGGCGCGCTTGCTGCCGGAAGAGCAGGGCGCGATCGTGGCGTTCGGCGAGCGCGCGCCACAACTGACGACCTCGCGCCAGGAAGAGCTGGCCAACCTCGCCGAGCCGGTCACCGGTGCGCGTGGAGAGGTCGGCGTGCAGCGCCTGTACGGCATGGCCAACTGGCTGCTGGGGCGGCGATGAGGCAGGAACAGTTCGTCGCCCGCCACCAGCCCGAATGGCTCGCCTTCGAATCCTGGTTGCAGGCGCGTGGTGGCAGCGCCCGGAGCGCGCGCCGCGAGCGCAACAACGGTGTGCTCACCGATGAAGACGTGCCGGCACGCTACCGCCGCATCTGCCAGCAGCTGGCGCTGGCGCGCAAGCGCGGCTACAGCCCCGTGGTGGTGGACCGTCTGCAGGCACTGATGCAGCAGGGCCACGGCGTCATGTACAGGACGGCGCCACCGCGCTGGCAGCGCGCGGTGCGCTTCCTGCTGGCGGAGTTCCCGCGCCTGGTGCGCAGCGAGGCCGGGTGCATGTGGGTGGCCGCCGCCGTGTTCGTGGTACCGCTGGTGCTGATGTTCGTGCTGCTGCAGGTCCGACCGGAGCTGGTGTACAGCATCGTGTCGCCCGAACAGGTGGCGATGTACGAGCGCATGTACGACCCGAGCGACACGCGCCATGCGCTGGGGCGCGAGAGCGGCAGCGACTGGCAGATGTTCGGCCACTACATCTGGAACAACATCAGCATCGGCCTGAGGACCTTCGCGGGTGGGCTGCTGGCGGGCGTGGGCGCGCTGTTCGTGCTGATTTTCAATGGCATCGGCATCGGCACGGTGTTCGGCCACCTGCAGCAGATCGGATACGGCGATCCGCTGTGGCGCTTCGTCTGCGGGCACGCACCGTTCGAACTGACCGCCATCGTGCTGGCCGGTGGCGCGGGCTTGCGACTGGGTCTGAGCCTGGTGGCGCCGGGACGCCAGCGGCGCGTCGATGCGCTTGCCAGCGCGGGTGCGAAGGGCGCGCGACTGTGCCTGGGCGTGGCCTTCATGTTGCTGGTGGCCGCGTTCATCGAAGCCTTCTGGTCATCGACGCAATCCATCCCGGCTGCGGTGAAGTACAGCGTCTCCGGTGTGCTGTGGACCCTTGTGGCGCTGTGGCTGGGCGTCGGCGGACGCGGGATGGCCGATGAGGATTGAGCAGCTGACCGTCCGCCTGCGGGCGCGTTCGGACTGGGAGGCCGTCGAGCTGGGCATGGCGCTGGTGCGCCAGCATGCCGGTGCGGTCTGGAAGCCCTGGCTCTGGCTGACCCTGCCCGTGTTCGCCCTGCTCAACCTCGGCGCGTGGTGGATCGACCAGTTCTGGCTGGCCATGCTGCTGATGTGGTGGCTGAAACCGGCCTTTGACCGTATCCCGCTGTACGTCATCTCGCGTGCCGTGTTCGGCAGCGCGCCCGGTACGCGCGAGACATTGCGGGCGCAACGGCATTGGGGCCTGCGCACGCTGCCGCACCTGCTCACCTGGCGGCGCTTCAGTCCCGTGCGCTCGCTGTACATGCCCATCGACCTGCTGGAAGGCGTCCAGGGGGATCGCCTGCGCCAGCGTCGTGGCGTCCTCGGTGGGCAGGCGTACGGCACCGCGATCCTGCTGACCTGGATCTGCCTGCTGTTCCAGGCCGTGCTGGTGATGGGGGGCGTTGTCGCCGTCGTCATGTACCTGCCGCAGGACCTGCTGCCGGACAGCATGCAGACGGCGTTCCGCATGGTGGCCATCGAGTGGCCGGCGTGGCTCAAGCTGGCGTGGAATGCACTGGCATGGGCGGCCATCAGCGTGGTGGAGCCGTTCTACGTCGGCGCGGGGTTCGGCCTGTACCTCAACCGCCGCACGCAGATCGAAGCCTGGGACCTGGAGATCGTGTTCCGCAAGCTGCGCGCACGGCTGGCGGCGGTTGCGCCGATGCTGCTGGCTGCGGTGCTGTGGGCCGGTGCGGGCGGCATTGCCGAAGCCCAGGAGCGCCACGGCGCACCGCCGGCCACGACCACGCCGCAAGCCGAAGCTCCCGCCAAGCCAACGCCGCCGACGCTGCCCATCGTGTTCGGCGACCAGCGTGTGGACGATCGCGCGTTCCGCGAAGCAGCCGATGAGGCGTACCGCGATCCCTTGCTGGATCGCACGCGCACGCAGGCGTCGTGGGAGCGTCGCGACACGGCGGAAGAAGATATCGAAGATCCGCTCGACGGCGACAAGGCCTGGCTGTCCGGCTTCGGCAACGTGCTCGCCTTCATTGGCGAATGGGGCCTCTGGCTGGTGGTGGGCGTGCTGGTGCTCGCCTTGCTGGCGACGGCGCGCTACTGGTGGCCGTGGATGCGCGGCATCCGGGGTCCGCGCATGCAGCCGCCGGACGCGCCGCAGTCGGATGCACTGGTACTGCCCGAGGCGCTGCCGGACGACATCGCCACCGCGGCGCGCGCGCTGTGGCGCGAGGGACGTCCGCGGCATGCGCTGGGGCTGCTCTACCGCGCGAGCGTGGAGAGCATGAGCCAGCGCGCGGACATCGCGCTGCCGCCGGGCGCGACGGAAGCCGAATGCCTGCGCGCATCGCGACGCATGCCACAGGCGGAAGACCGGCATGCCTTCGCGCGCATCGTCAGGACCTGGCAGTACGCGGCCTACGCCGAGCGGCTGCCCGGCGAAGACGAGTTCGATGCGCTGGTGGGTGAACTGCAGCGCCGTTACGGGTGGGCGTCATGACGTCCGCGCGCCGCAATGGTCGCCTGGTGGGTGTGGGCCTGCTGGTCGTGTTCGTGGTGGTGGCACTGCTGGCCGTGTGGTTCCGGCATACCTTCCACCGTGTCGAAAAGACGTTCTATCTTCCGCCCGATGGCGAAGCGGCCTACAACCCGCTGTACGCGCTGGCGAAGACGCTGGAATCCGACGGCGTGAAGGTCAACGCGCGCCAGCGCCTTCTGCTGGATGACAACGCGCTGGCGCGCGAGGATACGTTGTTGCTGTTCAACGATCCGCGCGCGCTGTCGCCACCCGAGGCCGATCGCCTGCTGGCATGGGTCGAGGCCGGCGGGCATCTTCTGATCCGCACGCCGCTTTACTCGCCGGGCGAAGACCTGGCCGGGCAGGATGCACCGCAGACGGCCATGCTGGACCTGCTGTCGGTCTGGCTGATGGACGGGGAGCCCGAGTGCGAAGCCTTCCAGGTGGAAGGCGAAGACCATCATGTCGAGTTCTGCGCCGGGCGGCGTTTCGCTTTCGATGACGTGGAGCCCGAACTCGCCTGGGGCAACCTGCAGGACGGCTATGTCTACGCGCGGCTGTCGCAGGGGCGTGGCCACGTGGATGTGCTGGCCGACTTCGATTTCATGGCCAATACCGAAATGCGGGCGCGCGCGCGCGGTGCGCTGGACGAGCCGCCGAAGGGCGGCCTGCGCGACGGTCCGCATCGCGCGCTGGCGCGGCAGGTGCTGGCGCCCAACTACGGTCGCGGCACCATGCACCTGGTTTATGCCGCCGAGATGCCGTCGCTGTGGCGCATCCTGTTCGTCCGCGGCTGGATGGTGTGGGCACCGCTGCTGCTCGCGCTCGCCGCCTGGTTGTGGATGCGCATGCAGCGGTTCGGCCCATCGGTGCCGTCACCGGCCGGCGAGCGCCGCTCGCTGCTGGAGCACGTGCGCGCGAGCGGCGAACATCTCTACCGCTACGGTCGCGGGGTGATGCTGTACGCGGCGGTCCGGCAGGCATTCCTCGCCCGGCTGCGCCGACGCGATCCTGTCGCCGCCGCGCTGTCCGGCGATCCCCAGGTGGCCGCCATCGCGGACCGCACCGGCCTCCCGGCCGAGCGCATCCGCGTGGCCCTCAATGCGCCCGCCTCGCACGACAGGCAGGCATTCCGTGACCGCATTTCCCTGCTGATCCAACTGAGAAACCGCCTATGAACGACGAGACCGCCGCCGCGCCGCCCGCGCTTCCGCCGATGCCGGAAAATGCGCTGTCCCAGCGCGTCGATGCCGTACGCGAGGAAGTGTCCAAGGCGTTCATCGGCCAGCCGGATGTCCTCGACCAGATCCTGATCGCCCTGCTGGCGGGCGGCCACGTCCTGATCGAAGGCGTGCCGGGGCTCGGGAAGACGCTGCTGGTGCGGGCCCTCGCGCAGGCACTGGAACTGACCTACGGACGCGTGCAGTTCACCCCCGACCTGATGCCCAGCGATGTCAGCGGCCACGCCGTCTATGACCCGAAGACGGAGAGCTTCAAGATCCGGCGCGGGCCGGTGTTCACCAACATCCTGCTCGCCGACGAGATCAACCGCGCCCCCGCCAAGACTCAGTCCGCATTGCTGGAGGTCATGCAGGAAGGCCAGGTGACCATCGAAGGCAAATCCTTCGAACTGTCGCCGCCGTTCATCACGCTCGCCACCCAGAACCCGGTCGAACAGGAAGGCACCTATCCGTTGCCGGAGGCGCAGCTCGACCGCTTCCTGCTGAAGGTGCTGATCGACTATCCGGCGCTGGACGACGAGAAGCGCATGGTCGACGCCATCACCACCGGCCGGACTGCGTCCGACTTCGATCTTTCGCAGGTGGCGCGCGTGCTGGGCGCGGACGACATCATCGCCATGCAGCGCGAAACCGCCGCCGTGCGCGTGGATCCGGAAGTCATCGACTACGCCGTGCGTATCGTCGCCGCCACCCGCAAGTGGCCCGGCATCGCACTGGGCGCGGGTCCGCGCGGCAGCATCGCGCTGGTGCGCGCCGCACGCGCGCAGGCCGTCCTGCAGGGACGCGATTTCGTCACCCCCGACGACGTGCGCGACATCGCCCGCCCGGCGCTGCGCCACCGCATCACCCTGGCGCCGGAACTGCAGATCGAAGGGCAGTCGCCTGACGATGCGTTGCGCGCGCTGCTGGCGAAAGTGGACGCGCCGCGGAAATGATCGTACGCGTGGCCCCGACCTATCTCGCGATCAGCTCCCTCCCCCGCCTGCGGGGGAGGGTCGGGGTGGGGGAGAGCGATCAGCCTGATCCTTTGCCGACGTATCCGGTCTCCGATTGCCCCCATCCCAGCCTTCCCCCGCTGGCGGGGGAAGGAGCGCCACAATGAGGCCTGCGCCGCTGCTGATCCTGCTGATCGCCTGCTGGGGCTTGGCGGGCCTGGCCGTGCCGTTCCTCGGCTGGCCGTTGTGGCAGTGGCAGGCGGTCGGCGCGGCACTGCTGGTGCTTGCCGGGCTTGATGCATGGCGGCTGCGCGCGCGACCGCTGCCTGACGTGGTGCGCGAGCTGCCTGAGGCCCTGCCGCTGGGCATCGAGCGCGACGTCGCGCTGTGCTTCGAGTCGCGGGTACGGCAGCGGCTCGATGTGTTCGACCTGCATCCCGGCGGCTGGCCGTCGTCCGGCATGCCGCGGCGGCTCGCACTCGCCCCGATGTCGGCGACCCGCATCACCTACCGGTTGCGGCCCAATGCGCGCGGCGATGCCGCATTCGAGGGCGTGCAGCTGCGCCTGCGTTCCGTGCTGGGACTGTGGCGACAGTCGCGGGTGGCGGGCGCGCCGCAACGCGTGCGCGTGTATCCCAACTTCGCACCGCTGACGCGTTTCGCGCTGTTCAGTGCCGAACAGGCGTCGCGCCTGGTGGGCGCGCACCTCAAGCGGCGACGCGGCGAAGGCACCGACTTCAACCAGATGCGCGAGTACCGTGTGGGCGACAGCCTGCGCCAGGTCGACTGGAAGGCGACGGCGCGCTCGCGCAAGCTGATCTCCCGCGAGTACCAGGACGAAAAGAACCAGCAACTGGTCATGCTGATCGATACCGGTCGCCGGATGATGGCGCGCGAGGATGCGCTGGGGCATTTCGACCACGTGCTCAATGCCGCGCTGGTGGTGTCGTACCTGGCATTGCGCCAGGGCGATGGCGTGGGCCTGCTGGCGGCGGGTGGCGACAGCCGCTGGGTGGCGCCGCAGCGCGGGATGGCCGCCATCGACACGCTGCTGCGCGCCAGCTACGACCTGCAGCCGCGCGCGGTGGCCACGGACTATTTGGCGGCGGCCACCGAGCTGAGCCTGCGGCAGCGCCGGCGGTCGCTGGTGATGCTGGTCACCAACGTCCGTGACGAAGACATCGAGGACCTGCTGGCCGCCGTGCGCCTGTTGCAGCGCCGTCACCTGGTCTGCGTCGCCAGCCTGCGCGAGACCTCGCTGGATGAGGCGCTCGACGGTGACGTCCGCGACCTGCACGGTGCCATCCATGCCGGTGCGGTTGCACGCTACCTGGAGCAGCGCACGGCCGCGCACGATGCATTGCGCAGCCACCGGGTGATGGTGCTGGATGTTTCCAGCGACGAACTGCCCGGCGCCTTGGTGGAGCGCTATCTGGCGGTGAAGCGGGATGGCGTGCTCTAGTGCCGCGCATGCGCTCGGTCTCTGCCTCTGTCTGCCTGTTGCTCATGACGGCCCTGTGTCCGCAGGGCGCGACGGCGCAGCAGTCGACGGAGATGGAGCGCGTCCGCCTGCAGTCCGGCGACGTGGTGCTCGACGTCACGCCCGCCCTGGGTGGGCGTGTGTTGCGGTTCGGGCTGGCCGATCGGCCCAACCTGATCAAGGTCGGCGATCCCGTCGCCTCGCAACCTGCGCCGGTCGTATCGCCCGATGCGGATGACATCGGCTATCTCGGCCACGACGTATGGCTGGGGCCGCAGAGCGGCTGGTGGTCCGACCAGTACGTGAATCCTGCGCGTCGCGCTTCGAAGGCGGTGTGGCCGCCGGACCCTTACCTGGCTTTCGCCGAGACCCGCGTGGTCGCGCGTTCGCCCGAACGGCTGGTGCTGGAGGGCATCGACAGCCCGGTCACCGGCGTGCGGCTGCTGAAAACGTTCGCGTTCGATCCGGCGGATCCGTCCACCGTCATCGTGGCGGCGACCGCGCGCAACATCCGCGACCGCCCGGTCGCGCGTGACCTGTGGTTCAACACCCGCACCTCGGCGGCCACGCGCGTGTACGTACCCGTTGTCGACGCGCGCGACGTGCGGGTGGAAGCTGCGGAGGGAGCCGCGCCTGCCTGGACGATCGAAGGAGGCGTGTTCTCGTTCCTGCCCAAGCCGCAGGAGATGGAGATGCGCCGTGGCAAGGTGTTCCTTCAGCCATCGGCAGGCTGGATGGCCGGCTTCGCGCACGGGCAGGTGTTCGTGATCCGCTTCGATCACCTGCCACGTGCAGCGATCCATCCGGAACATGGGCAGGTCGAGCTTTATCTCGACCACGCCGGCGACATGAAGGCCGGCTTGCTTGAGATGGAGGTGCACGCCGCCTTTCGCACGCTTGCATCCGGTGAGGCGATGCAGGCGCGCGAGCGCTGGACGGTATTGCCTTACGAAGGCCCCGAGACGCGGGACGCGCAGGTGGCGTTCCTGTGTTCACGGCTGCAGCTCTGCGCCGGACCTGCCGTGCGCTGACGCGGATCAGCGCGGTTCGTCGATGCCCTGGCCGGTCGCGGCCCACCAGATGCCGCCGTACAGGTGCGCGAGATAGAGCGGATCGTCGTAGAGCGCGGGGGTATGGCCGAGTGCGGTGACGAAGACGCGGCCACCGTCGTAGGCGTGGTACCACGCGACGGGGTGTTCTTTCCCCATGCCGTGCGCGGTCTGGCCCGGCCAGATGCGGGAAGGATCGTAAGTGGATTCATCCACGCTCAGCACCGTCCGCAGGCCGCGCGTGACGGGGGCATTGAACTCGTACCATTCGTCCGTCCAGATCCAATACGCCGGCAGGCCGAAGGTGGCGGGAAACGCAGGGTCTTCCACGCGCACGGTGGCGCTCTGCACCATCGGATGGATGCGGAACGTGCGACCGATCAGCCGTTCGAACCAGGGCCACTCGCCAGGCGGGTTGAAGATCAGCGCGCGGTGCACCGCCACCACGCCGCCGCCGGCGCGCACGTAGGACGTCAGCCTTTCGCGTTGCGGGCCTTTCAGTTCATCGCCGGGCGTGTTGAGCAGCACGATGGCGGCATAGGCCGACAGATCGCCATCGAACGGTGTGCTGTTCCACGACCATGTGAGGTCGAATGCATGCCGCTGCGCCATGCGTTCGAACTGCGGCTTGGCGACCACGGCGTAGTCGTGGTGATAGCGGTTGGGAATCGCGACGACCAGCACCTTGAACTGGCCCTGCGCGAAGGCGGGCGTGGCGAGTCCGGCGATACACAACAGGGTGAGCAGCAGCAGGCGTTTCATTCCGCGATGCTAGCCCGGCCGGTGCCGGCCGGGTGCCTTTCCGCTATTCCGATTTCGGCGACGCCTATGCGGATATCGCCTAGGCCGTCCGCGCTGCCTGCATGGCCTTGCAGGCACCCCAGACCAGCAGCACCAGCCCGACAGCGGACACCACGCTCAGCAGCATGCCGAAGGCACCGAACAGGGACATCATCCCGCTCAGTGAGGCGTAGCCGTCAGCGGTGTTGTTGATCAGCCATGCCTGCCACACGCTCATCGCCACGCGCAGCAGCGTGGTGACCAGCATCAGTGCGACGCCGGCCAACGCCAGCTTGCGGCCGGGCGCTGCCGGCACCCACATCGCCAGCATGGCGACACCCGCCACGCAGGCCAGTAACTCGGGCAGCTGGTAGCCGAGCATCGTCAGCAGTTGGGTGAGGAATCCGTCCATGCATGCTTTCCTGTATCAGGGGCGAGGGAGTGTATCGATCCGCAGGGCGAGTTCCGGATCGATGATCGCGGGACTCAACTTTCCTGCCTGACGATTTTTCCGGTCAGGGTGAATCGATAGCCCGCGGTCCGCATCATGTCCACTGTCTTTGCGAACACGACCACGAGGGTGATGATCTTGACGTAAGGTATCAGCAGTGATGCCACGATCAGGACGTTGATGTAGCCCGCCCAACCAAAGCCGTCCATGCACAGATAGGTGCCGTAAGCGCCGAACGCGAAGCCGGCGACCGTCAGTACGGTTGCCGCGATGCCCATCATGGGTGAAGCATCCGCGCCGAAACCGAGGACGAAGGCGGCCATGTTGAACACGACGGCGACCGGCAGCAACCGCAACCCCTGTGCCGCCTGCAGTGCCGCCCCGTTGCGCTGGCGATCCTTGCTGAAACTGACGTCTGAAAAGTCCGGTTGCATCCCTGCCGCTCCTTGTCCCTGTTGATTCCATATCCGCCGCATTGATGGACGGCTGGTCAATCCGCCGTCACCAGCACCTTGTCCCTGTCGCGCAACGCGGTGTACACCGCATCGGTCTCCGGGCGCACGCCGTGCCATTGCTCGAATGCCTCGGCTGCCTGTTCCACCAACATGCCCAATCCATCCACGGCATCGTGGCAGCCGGCGGCGCGTGCCCATGCGAGGAAGGAAATCGCGGCTTCGCCGTAGTTGAGGTCCACCGCCAGCGTGCGCGGCGTGGCCAGGTGGAAGGGCAGGCTGAACTCGCCGTGGTCCTGCCGCGAGGCGGACGTGGCGTTGACGATCAGCGAGAAGTCGCCGAGGTCGCGCAGATCGTCCCAGTAGCGCGAATGCGCGCGCTCCGGCTCGCCCAGCGCGTCCGCCAGCGCATCCGCGCGGTCAGGAGTACGGTTGACGATGATCAGCTCGCTGATGCCTGCATCGAGCAATGCCGGTGCTACGCCGCGCGCCGCACCACCGGCACCAAGCAGCAGTGCACGGCGTGCGCGCAGGTCCAGGCCATGCCGACCGGTGAGGTCGCGTACCAGGCCGGCGCCATCGGTGTTGTCGCCATGCCATTGGCCGTCGTTGCGGGTCAGCGTGTTCACCGCGCCGGCGCGTCGCGCGCGCTCGGTAGTCCGCGCGCAGATCGCGAAGGCGGCTTCTTTCAGTGGTAGCGTGACATTGGCGCCCGCACCCCCGTCGCCCACGAAGCGATCGAGCGTGGCGACGAAATCGTGCGCCGCCACGTCAATGGCGGTGTACTCCAGCGTGATGCCGACCTGCCGCGCGAACGCCGCATGGATGCGGGGCGACAGCGAGTGGGCGACGGGATGGCCGAAGACGGCGTAGCGATGGCTGGACATGGCGCAGGACCCCGTCGGGAGAAAGGATGGGATGCCGCAGAGGCGCGCCGCGAATACGGGAGGCCGCTGCCGCTTCGATCCGAGTCTACCGCGCACGGCGGTCCGCTTGACAGGCAGTGCTGCCCGGCCTCACTGTGCCGCCGCCGAAAAGGGGCGCCAGGGATCAAGGCGACAGGCAGGCCGGGCTGGGGAGTCCGGTCGCCATCCATCGAACCCTGCAGCGAGGGCGCTCGCCGACCGCGAACCGGTCGGACGGGCGCCACGTGCGCGCGCCGGGCCGGCTGTTTCCGCGACACACCATCCACCCCGCCGGTACCGCAAGGACGCGGGGATTCCACCACGACCGAAAGGGAGAATTCCATGAAGCCATTGTTCCGTTGCCTGCCGCTCGCGCTGGCAGCCTTCGCCCTGCATGCGCAAGCGCAATCCGTCTCCCCCGCGTACGAGGCCTTCCGCAAGAAGGAGGCGCCCCAGCCCACCGCCACCCAGCCCGTGACGCCGGCAACGCAGGCAGCCGCCCCCCAGCCCGCACCGCCGGCCCCTGCGCCGACGTACCAGGCACCGACTCATGTTTCGTCCGCGTCTGCCCGGGAAGAGCAGGAAGACGGCGGCTTCTTCGTCGGCGTGCAGGCCGGCCAGGGCTGGATCTACGAAGACGTCGAACAGGATGCCGTCGCCGTAAGCGCGGGCTACCGCTGGCAGGCGGGTCCGTGGGCGCAGGTGGGCGTTGAACTGTCGGGCGGCCGCCTTGACGAGACCACCGATGGCGACTGGCGGTTCGCGAAGGCGACCTACAAGGCCATCGGTGCGAATGCACGCATGAACTTCGGCGACAGCCCGTGGTTCGCCACCGTGCGCGGCGGCTACTTCGATGCCGAGGTCGATGGCGCCGACGAGGAATTCGACGCCGACGGAGGCTACGCCGGCATCGCCATCGGCGTGGACATCAATCGCCACCTCAACATCAGCCTCGGCTATACCGCGTTCGTCTACGCCGACGACTACACCTACGACGACTGCGACGACGACCTCGACTGCGATTTCAACCGTGCCGACACCGTGATGCTGGGTGTCGAAGCGCGCTTCTGAGCGTTGAACGAAAACGGGAGCCGGATGGCTCCCGTTTTTTTTGGGGCCGTCGATGCCGCGAAGTATCCGGTCAATCGCCTGCCGGCTGTGCCAGCCGTCGCACGTAGACATGCTGAGTCTTGGCGAGCGTGAAGCCGGCTGCCGGATAGAACGCATGCGATTCCGGACGCAGGATGTTGGAGCGCACGAAGACGTCCGTGCCGCCCTGGCCCCGTATCCAGTCGCAGGCCGCATCCACCAGTCGCCGCGCCAGACCGAGGCGTCGCGCCTGGGGGTCGACGATCAAGGCCGTGATCTCGGCGCGCCCGCCGAACTCGATCATCAGCCGCCACTCCGCGGCCACCATTCCCATCAGGCCGCTGTCGTCGTCCGCTGAGGCGGCGACCATCACCGCATGTGAGGGCGATGCCAGCAGGGTGGCCAGCCGTCCTGCCATCCTGTCGCCATCGACCGGATAGGCAAGCAGCGTGCACAGGCGCGCCAGTTCCGCTGCATCATCATGCCGCGCATCGCGCATCGCGCATCGCGCATCGCGGATGACGATGGACGTCACTCAGCTGCTCCGCAGCCAGCGTGCCGCATCCAGCGCGAAGTAGGTCAGCACGCCATCGGCGCCGGCGCGCTTGAATGCGGTGAGCGCTTCCAGTGCGCAGGCCTTTTCGTCGAGCCAGCCGTTCGCGGCCGCAGCCTTGATCATCGCGTACTCGCCACTGACCTGGTAGGCGAACGTCGGCACGCCGAACTCGTCCTTCACCCGGCGGATCACGTCCAGGTACGGCAGGCCCGGCTTCACCATCACCATGTCGGCGCCTTCGTCCAGGTCCAGCGCGATCTCGTGCAACGCCTCGTTGGAATTGGCCGGGTCCATCTGGTAGGTGAACTTGTTGCCCTTGCCGAGGTTGCCGGCGCTGCCCACCGCGCTGCGGAACGGGCCGTAGAACGCGGACGCGTACTTGGCCGCGTACGACATGATGCGGGTGTTGATATAGCCGGCGTTCTCCAGCGCCTCGCGGATCGCGCCGATGCGACCGTCCATCATGTCGCTGGGCGACAGGATGTCCACGCCGGCGGCGGCATGCGCCAGCGACTGCTTCACCAGCGCCTCGATCGTCTCATCGTTGAGGATGTAGCCGGTGTCGTCGATCAATCCGTCCTGGCCGTGCGTGGTGTACGGGTCCAGGGCCTGGTCGCTCATCACGCCCAGTTCGGGGAAGCGGGATTTCAGTGCGCGGATCGCGCGCGGGATGATGCCGTCCTCGTCCCATGCGATGCGGCCATCGGCGGTCTTCGCCGACGGATCCGGCACGCCGAACAGGTCCAGCACCGGCACGCCCAGCTCCAGCGCTTCCTCGCCCACGCGCAGCAGTTCGTCGATGGACAGGCGCTCGACGCCCGGCATCGAGCCCACCGGCACCCGGCCTTTCTCCTCGTGCACGAACACGGGGTAGATCAGGTCGTTGGTGGTCAGCACGTTCTCGCGCATCAGGCGACGGGAGAACTCGTCGCGACGCATGCGGCGCGGGCGGGTATGGGGATAGGCCATCACGGGCTCCTGGCAGAGCGGCGAATGATACGCCCGCCGCCCTCCGGCCAGTCTGCGACAGGCGGTCGCAGTACGGAACGCTGCATCCGGTGGCGTCAGATGATCCCGCCGCCCAGCGACAGGCGGAAGATGCCGACCACGATGACGATGCCGTTGAGCACCAGCCCCGCCTTCGCGCGACCGCGGTGTTCCGTGCGGGTGAACAGGATGCCGATGGCGGCGATCACCGCGCCGACCGCCGCGAACGGGATCAGGAACCAGTTGCCCCAGCCCAGCAGCGGGATCAGGGCCAGCACCATCCACAGCATCGCCACGATGCCCCACAGCAGGCTGATCAGTCCCATGTCGCGGTTTCCATGCGGGCGTGCGGAAGGTCGCCCCGTGTTTCCACTATGCGGACGGTCGCCGGGCGCTTCAAGCACCCACGCCGTGCATGCCCTCGATCTCGACCAGCAGCTCGCGCCGGCAGACGTCGGCATGCAGCATCAGCCATGGCACGCGCGTGCCCAGGCGGGCCTCGAGTTGCGCGGCCACGGTGTCGGCGTCGGCGGCATCGCTCACGTAGACCTTCAGGCGCGAACTCGCATCCAGGTGCGCCGGCAACGTCGCCGCATGCGTGCGCGCCGCGCCCAGCAGGCTGTCGAGGTTGGTGAGGGTCTCGTCCAGCTGCGCGCGCAGCGAGTCCGCGTGCTGCGACGCATGGCCGACGATACTGGCGGTGCCGGACAGCAACAGGGGTACCTGGTGCGATGGAGGCAGCAACGCGCGCGCGAAGCTCGGGGATTGCGGGCCGTACTCGCGCGGATAGCGGTAGGCGCTGACCTGGCGCGGATTCTCGAGTGGCGTACCCGGTTCACGTGCGGCGAGCCAGTAGACCTGCAGCACGCGGCGGCCATCGCGGCTGCCTATCGCCGTGGCGGCGGGCAGCGCGCGCGTATCGATATCGCCCAGGCCCTGCACGCGGCCGATGCAGAATTGCCGGTAGCGTTCACCGTCGCCTTCGCCCTGCGTGATGGCATCGAAGTAATTCCAGATGCGCAGCAGGTGCGGGTATCCGCTGTCGCGCCAGAAGGCGGCCATCGCGGCATATGCATGCGCGCTAGCGTGCAGGATGCCGCCTTCGGGTTCTTCCCACTCCACCACGCCGAACATCAGCGCGCCGTCGTGGCTGTAGCGCACCGCGCCTTCGTGGCCGGTGGTCACGGGGCCCGCCGCACGCCAGACTTCGTACGGGGCCGCGGCTTCGCGCAACGGCGACAGCGGCACGCGCAGGTAGCGCGGGTCGTCGATGGTCGAGGTGGCGGGCGCCAGCGCGCCGAAACCGAACACGGCCAGCGTCTCCGGCAGGCCCAGCAACGCCCGTGGCGTGGGCGCGTGGATGTAGTCGACGGCCAGCCGCTGCGGCGCGGGTGGATGGTCGGGGGCGGAGCTCATCGTGCGGGAAACGGGGGGCATGTCGGGGCGAAATGATAACCCGCCCGTCCCGTCACGCCGGACGCCTGCTGGCTGTGCCAGTATTCAGCGGCATCGGCGGAAGATCGCCGCAGGTCACCGGGAGAAGCCGCCATGTCGTTCCGTATCGCTGCCATCGTGCTCGTCGCCGCACTCAGTGCCGGCTGCGCCAGCAGCTCCAAGGTCATGCTGGGGCAGGCGCGCCCCGCCATCGATCCTGCGCAGGTCCAGGTCTACCGCACCGCGCCTGCGGGGTCGCTGGAAATCGCGCAGCTTGAATCCAAGAGTGCCGTCGGCTTCGGCACGCAGGGCCAGACCGACGCCGCCGTGGCACGCCTCAAGCGCGAAGCCGCCGCCCTCGGCGCGAACGGTGTGGTGCTGGTCGGCGTGGGATCCAGTGGATCCCCGGTCGGCATGTCGGTGGGTGCCGGCAGTTACGGCCGCCACTCCGGTGGTGGCCTCAGCATGGGCATCCCCACCACACAGAAGCAGGCGGCGGGCGTGGCGATCTACGTGCCGCCGGGCACGGCGGTGGACCCCACCCTGGTCGTGCCGGACCCGGCACCGAAGAACTGAGCCGGCCACCTGCCGGATGCGATCCGAAGGCGGCCCACGGCCGCCTTCGTCGTTCGTGGGGTCAGGGAGATGCCGGCCCCTCGTTGCCGGCTTCCATCACGATCCGTTCGCCGCCGTCCACGTTGACCGCCAGCGTTTCGTAGTGCCATTCACCGGCGCGCTTCTCCGCCACCACGAACAGCGTGCCATCGGTCTTGCCGCCATCAAGCGGGATTGCCAGCTCTGCCTCGCCGCCCGCTCCACTGCTGTTGAGGCTGCCCTGCACGAACCAGCCCGGCTTGATCGGGGTGCCCAATGCGGCGACCACGGCTGCATCGGCCTGTGCCCGTGCCATCGCATGCCGGTAGGGTTCGGAGGATTTCATCGCGCCGAAGATCAGCGTCATCAGCCCGGCGATGAAGGCCAGGAACGAGGCCAGCACCACCACCGCCAGCACGGGCACGCACCATTTCCAGTTGCGGCTCCACCAGCCCGCTTTCACGGCGGCGGGCATCGGCGGCGGGGAAGCGGACATCGGCGTCTCCTTCGTCTCAGGGTTTCAGGCAACGACCGAAGAAATCCTCGGTCAGTCGGTAGCGGTGCAGCAGGTCGCTGCCACGCAAGCCGTGCTTGGCGCCGGGGTAGGTCATCAGCTCGAACGGCGTACCGCGCTTCTGCAGGTCACTCATCAGCTTCGTCGAGTTGGAAAACAGCACGTTGTCGTCGGCCATGCCGTGGATCAAGAGCAGCTTCGAGTGCAGGCCGTCCAGGTGGGTGAACACGCTGGCCTCGCGGTAGCCGGCTTCGTTCGCGTTCGGCAGGTCCATGTAGCGCTCGGTGTAGTGGGTGTCGTACAGCGCCCAGTCCGTCACCGGTGCACCGGACACGCCGCAGGCATACGCCTCACTGTGTTTGGCCAACAGCATCAGCGTCATGTAACCGCCATTGGACCAGCCGTACACGCCGATGCGCGAGGAATCGACGAAGGGCTGCGACGCCAGCCACGCCGCGCCGCGCAGTTGGTCGTCCACTTCCACCGTGCCCTGCCTGCCGTACAGCGCGCCACCGAAGGCCGCGCCACGACGTGGCGTGCCGCGGTTGTCCAGCGAGAACACCAGGTAGCCCTGCTGGGCCAGGTACTGGTTGAAGAAGGCATCGCTGCGGCCGGGCCAGGCGCGGGTGACGGTCTGCGCCGCCGGGCCGCCGTACACGAAAACGACCACCGGGTACTTCTTCTTCGGGTCGAAGCCGGCCGGCTTGATCAGGCTGTAATGCAGCGGCGTGCGGCCGTCAGCGGCCGTCAGTGTGCCGTAGGTGGTGGGCTGGTGGGCGCCGAGGTACTTCGCGTAGGGATGCGCGGCATCGGTCGCATCGTTGGTGAGCAGGGTCGCCAGCTTCGTGCCGTCGGCCTTGAACAGCTCGATCTGCGGCAGCGTGGTGTCGCTGGACCAGCTGTCGACGAAGACGCTGGCATTGCGGGCGAAGGCGACGGCATGCATGCCGGGCGCCTGCGTCAAACGACGCGGCTCGCCGCCGGACAACGGCACGGCATACACGTGCGTCTCGGTGGCGCCATCACGGGTACCGCTGACATAGGCCAGGCCGGCGGCTTCGTCGATGGCCAGCAGGCCGTCGACCACCCACTCGCCCTGCGTCAATGCGGTCAGCTCGGACCCATCTTCCGACGCCATGTACAGATGTTCGAACCCGCTGCGCTCCGAAGCCCACAGGAAGCGCCCGTCCTTCAGGAAGCGCAGGTCGCTGTGCAGCGGCACCCAGGTCTTCGAGGTTTCCGTCACCAGCGTGCGCTGCGTGCCGGTCGCCAGCGTGGCCTCGATCAGCTCGAGCTTCTTCTGGTCGCGCGACTGGCGCTGGAACGTCAGGCGCTGCGGATCACGCCAGTCCACGCGGGCCAGGTAGATGTCCTTCTCGGTGCCCAGGTCGATCCACTGCGGCTTGGCACCGGTCTTCGGCGCCATCACGCCCAACTGCACGAGCACGTTGTGGTCGCCGGCGGCCGGATAGCGCTGCTCGACCACCTCGGTGCGATCCGGATAGACCTCGTAGCGCTTCTGCACCGGCACCGGCGTTTCGTCGATGCGGGCGAAGGCGATGGCGGAATCGTCCGGCGCCCACCAGTAGCCGGTATGGCGATCCATTTCTTCGTCGGCCACGAACTCCGCCACGCCATTGCCGATCGCGTCGCTGCCGTCGCGGGTCAGCTGTGTTTCCCTGCCGCTGGCCAGCTCGATGACCCACAGGTTGCGGTCGCGGATGAAGCTGACGAAGCCCCCCTTCGGCGATATCTTCGGATCGGTGGCAAAACCACCGCCATCCGTCAGCTTGCGCACCGCGTCCTTGCCGGATTTCGCCAGGTCGTAGAAGTAAAGCTCGCCGCCCAGCGGGAACAGCAGCGCTTTGCCATCCGGTGACCACTGGTAGTCGACGATGCCGGACAGCGCGGCAATGCGCTGGCGCTCGCGGCGTGCCTTTTCTTCATCACTCAGTACTTCTTCGCCGGGCAGTACCACCGACGAATCCACCAGCAGGCGCGTCTGCCCGCTGGCTATGTCGTACTCCCACAGGTCCAGACGGTTGCGGTCGCTGTCCTTGCCGCGCAGGAAGGTCACCCGCGATCCGTCCGGCGCGACCTGTGGCTTGGTCAGCGTGGGTCCGGTCAGCGGTGCGCTGCCGGTGATGGCTTCCAGCGTGAGTTTTTCAGCGTGGGCGGGCAGGGTGGTGGCGAGGGTCATCAGGGCGAACAGGGCAAGGCGCATGGGACTTCTCGGGCGGCAGGGCCGGTCAGTCCCGGATTATTGCATTGGCCGCCGCGCGCGCCGTAGAGCGGCGCTTGCTCCGCCGCTCGCGGGCCGGATGCGTCCTGATGCGGCGCAGCCGAGCAAACTCGGCTCCGTCTACCGTGAGGACTGGCCGAACAGGTGCTTGCGCTCCTCGTCGCTGAGCGGCTGACCCGCGTTCGGATTGACCTGCGACTGCAGCGCATACGCGCGCTGCACGGCCGGCCGCGCTGCGATTTCCGCGTGCCAGCGCTGCAGGGCTGGATAGGGCGACAGATCCAGCGGGGCCTTGTCGTAGGCGTTGATCCACGGATGCGTGGCCATGTCGGCGATACTGTAGTCCTCTCCAGCGATGTAGGCATGTTTCGCCAGCTGCGTGTCCAGCACGCCGAGCAGGCGCTGCACCTCGCGCGTGTAGCGGTCGATGGCGTAGGGGATCTTCTCCGGCGCGTACACGGTGAAGTGGCCGTACTGCCCGGTCATCGGCCCCAGGCCGCCCATCTGCCACATCAACCACTGGTTCACCGCCACTTTCTGGCGGGTGTCGGCGCCGAAGAAGCGGCCGGTCTTGTTGGCCAGATACAGCAGGATGGCGCCGGATTCGAACACGCTGATCGGCGCGCCGCCGTCGGCCGGTGCGTGGTCGATGATCGCCGGCATCTTGTTGTTGGGCGAGAACGCCAGGTATCCCGGCTTGAACTGGTCGCCCTTGCCGATGTCGACCGGCACGATGCGGTAGTCGAGCTTCGCGCCTGCCTCGGTCAGTTCTTCCAGCATCAGCGTGATTTTGTGGCCGTTGGGCGTGGGCCAGTAGTACAGGTCGATCATGGCGGTTCCTCGCGAGGGGGAGAGCCGCAGTCTAGCGGTGGCAGCGGACTTGGCAGCGTCAAATCCGGCCGCTACCCTGCGCCATCCTTGGAAAAGACCGTTCCCCACATGACCGATCCCAAATCCGCGCGCCTCGGCCCGCTGCCTGCCCTGATCTTCAGCTCGCGCTGGCTGCAGCTGCCGCTGTATCTGGGCCTGATCGTGGCGCAGGGCGTGTACGTCATCCTGTTCCTGAAGGAGCTGTGGCATCTGGTCCATGGCGCCACCAGCCTCAGCGAGCAGGACATCATGCTGCTGGTGCTGGGCCTGATCGATGTGGTGATGATCTCGAACCTGCTGATGATGGTCATCGTGGGCGGTTACGAGACTTTCGTGTCGCGCATGGGGCTGGAGAAGCATCCCGACCAGCCGGAATGGCTGAGCCACGTCAACGCCAGCGTGCTGAAGGTGAAGTTGGCCATGGCGATCATCGGCATCTCGTCCATCCACCTGCTGAAGACCTTCATCGGCGCCAGCACGCTGGGTGGCCTGCCGCTGTGCGGCACGCCCGAAGCCTTTGCCGCCGCGGAAGCCGCGAAGACGGCCGGCTGGCTGGCGAAGACCTGCAGTGATTTCACCGCCACCGGCGTGATGTGGCAGACCATCATCCACGCCATCTTCATCCTGTCCGCCATCGGCATCGCCTACACCGACAGGCTGATGAACAACGGCGCGCAGACCAAGCACGCGGCGCACTGATCCCGGCATGCAGGCAGGTGCATCCCTGATCCGCGCGGCAGGCGATGACGACTTCACCGCCATCGTCGCCCTGAACGCCGCGGAGGTCCGCCATACCAGCCCGATGGACGAAGACAGGGCGCGCCACCTGGCGAGCCTGTCGGCCTATCTCCGCGTGGCGACGCTCGACGGTCGCGTTGTTGCATTCCTGCTGGCGATGCGTGCGGGCGCGGACTATCGCAACGACAATTTCGCCTGGTTCGCTGCACGCTACCCTGACTTCCTGTACGTGGACCGCATCGTCGTGGATGCTTCGGTGCAGGGCCATCGCCTCGGGTCCGCGCTCTACGGCGACCTGTTCGCCTTCGCCCGCGAACGTGGCATCCCGCGCATCACCTGCGAGTTCAACGTAGTGCCGCCGAACGAGCCCTCGCGCCTGTTCCATGCCCGGCATGGCTTCGTGGAAGCGGGCCGGCAGTGGCTGGGCGATGGCCACAAGCAGGTCTCGATGCAGGTCGCCGAACTGGCCTGAACGGACTGCGTCTCAGGGTTTGGGTCGCTGCAGGCCGTAAAATGCGCGGATGGATGTTTCCCACCTGCTCGACCACCTGAATCCCGCCCAGCGCGACGCCGTTTCCGCAGCGCAGGGGCATTACCTCGTCCTGGCCGGTGCCGGCTCCGGCAAGACCCGCGTGCTGACCCACCGCATCGCCTGGCTCAACGAAGTCTTCAGCGTGCCCACGCACGGCATCCTGGCGGTGACCTTCACCAACAAGGCGGCCGGCGAAATGCGCGCCCGCGCCGACGTGCAGTTGCGCAACGGCAGCCGCGGCATGTGGATCGGCACCTTCCACGGACTGGCGCATCGCCTGCTGCGCCTGCACTGGCAGGAAGCGAAGTTGCCCGAAACCTTCCAGGTGCTGGACAGCGACGACCAGCAGCGGCTGGTCAAGCGCGTGGTGCAGGCGATGGAGCTGGACGAGGGCAAGTACCCGCCGAAGCAGCTCACCTGGTGGATCAACGAGCAGAAGGACGAGGGTCGCCGCCCCGAGCACATCCAGCCGGCGCCGAACGACGACTGGCTGGATGTACGCCGACAGGTCTACGCCGGCTATCAGGAACGCTGCGACCGCGCCGGCCTGGTGGACTTCGCCGAACTGCTGCTACGCGCGCATGAGGTGCTGCGCGACACGCCGGCCCTGCTGGCGCACTACCGCACGCGCTTCCGCGAGATCCTGGTGGACGAGTTCCAGGACACCAATGCCATCCAGTACGCCTTCGTGCGCGTGCTGGCGGGCGATACGGGCCACGTCTTCGTGGTGGGCGACGACGACCAGAGCATCTACGGCTGGCGCGGCGCCAAGGTCGAGAACATGCAGCAGTTCCTGCGCGACTATCCGTCCGCGCGGACCATCCGGCTGGAGCAGAACTACCGGTCCAGCGCGAACATCCTGGGCGCGGCCAACGCCGTGATCGCGCACAACCCCGGCCGGATCGGCAAGCAGCTTTGGACCGATACCGGCGACGGCGAACCGATCGACCTGTACGCCGCCTACAACGAGATGGACGAAGCGCGCTTCGTCGTCGAGCGCATCCGCCAATGGGTACGCGACGGCGGCAGCCTCGGCGATGCCGCCATCCTCTACCGCAGCAACGCGCAGTCGCGTGCGTTCGAAGAGGCCCTGCTTTCGGAGCAGGTGCCTTATCGCGTGTACGGCGGCATGCGCTTCTTCGAGCGCGCCGAAATCAAGGATGCCCTCGCGTACCTGCGCCTGATGGCCAACCGGGCGGACGACGCGGCGTTCGAGCGCGTGGTCAACACGCCCACGCGGGGCATCGGCGAGCGCACGCTCGACGAAGTCCGCCGGCTGGCGCGCGGCGCACGCGTATCGCTCTGGGGCGCGGCGATGCTGGCGGCGCAGGGCAGCGACCTGGCCGGGCGCGCACGCAATGCGCTGGCCGCATTCGCCGCATTGGTCGACCAGTTGGCCGAGGAGACTGCGGAGATGACGCTGGCCGAGCGCGTCGACCATGTGCTGGCGCGCTCCGGCCTGCGCGAGCACTGGGCGCGCGAGAGCCGCGGGGGACTGGATTCGGAATCGCGCACCGAGAACCTGGACGAACTGGTGTCGGTCGCGTCGCGCTTCGTGCGTCGCGAAGACATCGCCGATGACGAGAATGGCAGCGAGGGCATGAGCGAGCTGGTCGCCTTCCTGTCCTATGCCGCGCTGGAAGCGGGCGAAGGCCAGGTCGAGGCCGGTGAGGATGGCGTGCAGCTGATGACGTTGCACTCGGCCAAGGGCCTGGAATTCCCGCTGGTGTTCCTGGCCGGGCTGGAGGAGGGGCTGTTCCCCAGCAACCGCTCGCTGGACGAGAGCGGGCGACTGGAAGAAGAGCGCCGCCTCGCCTACGTGGGCATCACCCGGGCGCGGCAGAAACTGGTGCTGAGCTTTGCCGAGGCGCGACGCCTGCACGGGCAGGACATGTACGGGATCCCCTCACGCTTCCTGCGCGAGATCCCCGCCAACCTGCTGAACGAAGTGCGGCCCCGCGTGCAGGTCAGCCGACCGGCCTCCGGCTTCGCTACCCGGGCGACGCCGGGGCATGCCAGCCTGGAAACGCCCGGCCTCAAGCTGGGCCAGACCGTCACCCACGCCAAGTTCGGCCATGGCGTGGTCACCGATTACGAAGGCAGCGGCGCCCATGCGCGGGTGCAG
The DNA here is from genome assembly GCF_014852005.1 of Pseudoxanthomonas sp. PXM03. Lineage (GTDB taxonomy): Bacteria > Pseudomonadota > Gammaproteobacteria > Xanthomonadales > Xanthomonadaceae > Pseudoxanthomonas_A. Next base: position 61,074 of record NZ_JACVAU010000004.1, read on the forward strand.
GTGAACTTCGACAGCGAGGGCAGCAAGTGGCTGGTGCTGGCCTACGCGAACCTGCAGGCCGTCTAGGCCGCGATTGATCCAGATCACGGCGCACTAAGCCCGCCAGGCGTGTAATGGCCGCACCCCATCACCCTGAGGTGCGGCATGTACCGGCATATCCTGATCGCGACCGACGGTTCCGAACTGGCAGGCAAGGGCGTGGAACATGGCCTCGCGCTGGCGACGCGACTGCAGGCCAGGGCCACCGTGCTGACGGTCAGCGAGCCCATCAATACCGGCTTCGATGACGGCCTGGGCTGGAGCGCGGTGGGCACCTCGCTGCCGGAATTCCAGGCGGCCCGCGAAGAGGCCGCACGCCGGGTGCTGGACGGAGCCGCCGCACAGGCGACCCGGCATGGCATCAAGGTGCAGTGCCTGCACGTCGCCGACCGGTACGCCGCGGAAGCCATCGTCGAAACCACCGAACGCCAGGGCTGCGACCTGATCGTCATGGCGTCGCATGGCCGACGTGCGCTCGGGCGCCTGCTACTGGGCAGCCAGACCAGCGAAGTACTGGCCCGCTGCGGGGTGCCGTTGCTGGTGATCCGCTAGCGCGGCATCTCACCAGCCATACAGCTTCCAGTAGACGGGCGATACGTCAACGTTGTCCTTGCTCTTGTCCAGGCGCCCGTCGCCGTCGGAGTCGTACAGGTAGTAGGGCGCGCCGCGCGATGGCGTGACCTTGACCATCCGCAGGTTGCCGGCCACGCGGTACTCCTCGATCACGTCGCCATTTTTCTCGGTGCGGACGGCGACTTGCGCGTTGGCGAGGTCGACGTTGGTGGGATCGCTGCCGGTCGATGCGCAGCCGGCCAGTGCCAGCAGGCAGGAGAGCAGCACGGCACGCTTCGTCATGCGGGTCATCGTGGCGACCTTTCGGGGGGATGGATGGCCCGATTATGCGCCCAACGCCGGGCGGCGCGCGTGACGCCGCATGCAATGCACGCGGCGTAGAATGCCGGCATGACACGACTCGTACTCATCGACGGCTCCAGCTACCTGTTCCGCGCGTTCCATGCGCTGCCACCGCTGACCAATGCGCAGGGCGAGCCTACCGGCGCGCTCTTCGGCGTGGTCAACATGCTGCGCGCGACGCTGAAGGAAAAGCCCGACTTCGTGGCCTTCGTGCTGGACGCCAGCGGGCCGACCTTCCGCGACGAACTGTATCCGGACTACAAGGCCAACCGCCCGCCGATGCCGGAAGAGCTGCGCGCGCAGGTGGAACCGATGATCCGCATCGTGCAGGCGCTCGGTTTCCCGCTGCTGCGTGTCGAGGGCGTGGAAGCGGACGATGTGATCGGTACGCTTGCGCTGCAGGGCGCGGCGCAGGGCATGGACGTGACCATTTCCACCAGCGACAAGGATTTCGCGCAGCTCGTGCGCCCTGGCGTGGCGCTGGTCAACACCATGAGCGGCAGCCGGCTGGATTCCACCGAGGCCGTGGTGGAGAAGTTCGGCGTGCGGCCGGAGCAGATCGTCGACTTCCTTGCCCTGATGGGCGACACCGTGGACAACGTTCCCGGCGTGGAGAAGTGCGGTCCGAAGACCGCCGCCAAATGGCTGGGCGAATACGGCACGCTGGCTGCGATCATCGACCGGGCCGGCGAGATCAAGGGCAAGATTGGCGACAACCTGCGCGCGGCCTTGCCACGCCTGCCGCTGAATCGCGAACTGGTCACCATCAAGACCGACGTTGCGCTGGATGGCGGGCCGGACACGCTGCCGCTGCGCGAACGCCATGTGGACGAGCTGCGCGAGTTGTACGCGCGCTATGGCTTCAACCAGGCGCTGAAGGAGCTCGAGGGCGGCACTGTCGACACGTCCGCCGTGGCTGAAAAGGAGCCGGGCCGTGCGCGCGGCACCGGTCGTGTGGCGGCGACGATCGCGGACGATGCAGTCATCGACGCGTCGCTCGGTGTCGCGGGCGAATACACGGCCGTGACGGAGCCGGCGCAACTTGAAGCGCTGGTGGCGCAGTTGGAGCAGGCAGACGAATTCGCCTTCGATACCGAAACCGACAGCCTCGATCCGATGCGCGCGAACCTGGTCGGCCTGAGTTTCGCCACCGAACCCGGCAAGGCCGTCTACGTGCCGGTGGGACACGACTATCCCGGCGCGCCGCCGCAACTCGGCCGCGAGGCGGTGCTTGCGGCGCTCGCACCCGTGTTCGCCGATGCAGGCCGGCACAAGCTCGGCCAGCACGGCAAGTACGACCTGCACGTGTTGCGCCGCCACGGCGTGGACGTGCGGGGCTACGCCGACGACACGATGCTGGAGAGCTTCGTGCTGAATGCCGGCAGCAACCGGCACGACATGGACAGCCTGGCCAAGCGCCACCTTGGCTACGACACCATCAAGTACGAAGACGTCGCCGGCAAGGGCGCCAAGCAGATCCTGTTCTCGCAGGTGGCCATCGACGACGCCACCCGTTACGCCGCCGAGGACGCCGACATCACCCTGCGCCTGCATCGCGCGCTGGCGCCGAAGCTGGCAGCCGAAGCCGGACTGGAAAGCGTCTACCGCGACATCGAGATGCCGCTGGTCCCCGTGCTGGCGCGCATCGAGGCCAACGGCGTGATGATCGATGGCGATGAACTGCGCCGGCAGAGCGCCGACCTGTCCAAGCGCATGCTGGCCGCGCAGCAGAAGGCCACCGAACTCGCGGGCCGCACGTTCAACCTCGATTCGCCCAAGCAGCTGCAGGCGCTGCTGTTCGACGAGCTCAAGCTGCCGGTGCTGGTGAAGACGCCCACCGGCCAGCCCAGCACGAATGAAGAAGCACTCGAAGCCATCGCCGACCAGCACGAACTGCCGCGGGTGATCCTGGAATACCGTGGCCTGGCCAAGCTGCGCAGCACCTACACCGACAAGCTGCCGGAGATGGTCAATCCCGACACCGGTCGCGTGCACACCAGCTACCACCAGGCCGGTGCGGCGACGGGACGGTTGTCGTCCACCGATCCCAACCTGCAGAACATCCCGATCCGCACCGACGACGGGCGCCGCATCCGCAAGGCATTCGTCGCGCCGCCGGGTCGCAAGCTCGTGGCCTGCGATTACTCGCAGATCGAGCTGCGCATCATGGCCCACCTGTCGCAGGATCCTGGGCTGGTGCGCGCGTTCGAGTCCGGTGCCGACATCCACAAGGCCACTGCCGCCGAAGTGTTCGGCAGGAAGCTGGAAGAGGTCACCGGCAACGAGCGCCGCGCCGCCAAGGCGATCAACTTCGGTTTGATGTACGGCATGAGCGCCTTCGGCTTGGCGCGCCAGTTGGGCATTGGCCGTGGCGAGGCGCAGGACTACATCGCGCTGTACTTCAGTCGTTACCCGGGCGTGCGCGACTACATGGAGCGCACGCGCCAGCAGGCGCGCGAACACGGCTATGTCGAAACCGTATTCGGTCGCCGCCTGTACCTGGAGTACATCAACAAGGGCACGCAGGGCCAGCGCGCCGGCGCCGAGCGCGCGGCGATCAACGCGCCGATGCAGGGCACGGCGGCGGACATCATCAAGCGCGCGATGATCGGCGTGGATGCGTGGCTTGCGGATCACCGCGACCAGGCGCTGATGATCCTGCAGGTGCACGACGAACTGGTGTTCGAAGCCGACGCCGGCTTCGTGCCGACTTTGCTGAAAGAGGCGACAGCGCGGATGGCTGCCGCAGCGCAACTGAGCGTTCCGCTGGTGGTCGACAGCGGCGTGGGTGACAACTGGGAAGAGGCCCACTGAGCGGGCCTCAGGACGGTTTTCCTTCCGGAACATGGACTTGCGGAAGCTTCAGGAAAACCCTGTCAGGTATATTTGTATACTGACGAGTTCAATAAACTGAATTCCTCCTGAATCTTACGGTTTTTTAACCGGAATCTTCACGAACCATCCATGTCCGGAGTGGTCATATAGCCCGTGACAGATGCAACGTCTGTCACTGATCTCTCCCATCCCCTGGAGCGATCTCCCCCGGAGCGACGACCCCTCCCCAGGTCCCGCTCCCTGGCCCCGCCGATCTCCCCCTGGTCTGCGGGGCTTTTTATTGCCTGTCGTTTGCCCTCGCCGCGTGCGCTACCTTGCGCGCAGTCCTTCGCCACCGGGTGACGCATGAGCGCAACGTTCGCCGAGATGTTCCAGCTGGCCATGCCGTGGTGGGCGTTCGTGCTGCGAGCGTGTGCGGTGTACTTCATCCTGCTGGCGATGCTCCGTGTGTCCGGAAAGCGGTCGATGGGCCAGTTCACGCCGTTCGACATCCTGCTGGTCGTCCTGCTGGGCAATGCGGTGCAGAACGCGCTGCTCGGCGCGGACACGTCGGTGGGCGGGGGGCTGTTGCTCGCGGCCACGCTGATCGCGTTGAACTGGATCGTGGGCCTGGTATCGGCGCGTTCGCCGAAGGTAGAGCGCTGGGTGGAGGGCGCGCCGGTATTGCTGGCGCGCGACGGGCAGGTCTACCGCGACGTACTGCGCCGTGAGCTGATCAGCCGCGAGGATTTCGAGAAGGCGATGCGCGAAGCCGGCTGCCTGGACATGGCCGACATCCGGCTGGCGGTACTGGAGAACAACGGGCACATCACGGTGGTGGGCAGGCAAGCGTAGCTCCCTGCAGGAGCGACGTGAGTCGCGGCCGTGGAAATGAAACGTCGTTGACGTTTGTCTAACCCGAACCGCGCGGGGAACAGGGAATTCTTGGCCCGCGTGAGCCGGCCGAGCCCCGCACATTGGATGGCGTGCGGTCGCGACTCACGTCGCTCCTACAGAAGAGCAGGCTCAGGCGAACTCGCCCAGCCAATCACGCGGGCGCAAGTAGTCTGCAAGCTTCTGCTCGTCGCTGCCGTCTTCCGGGGCGTAGCCGTATTCCCAGCGCACCAGGGGGGGCAGGCTCATCAGGATGGACTCGGCGCGCCCACCACTCTGCAGGCCGAACAGTGTGCCGCGGTCGTAGACCAGGTTGAACTCGACGTAGCGGCCACGACGATACAGCTGGAACTGCCTTTCGCGTTCGCCATAGGGCGCGTCCTTGCGACGGGCGACAATCGGCAGGTAGGCGTCGAGGAAACCGTCGCCGACGGCGCGCAGGTAACCGAAGTCGCGCTCGAAATCCCCGCTCAGATCGTCGAAGAACAGACCGCCCACGCCACGCGTCTCGTTGCGGTGCTTGAGGAAGAAATATTCGTCGCACCAGCGCTTGTGTGCGTCGTAACGCGCCTGGCCGCCGAAGGGCTCGCACAGGTCGTGTGCGGTCCGGTGCCAGTGATGCACATCCTCGTCGACCGGATAGAACGGGGTCAGGTCGAAGCCGCCGCCGAACCACCATGCCACGGTCTCGCCGTCGCGTTCTGCGCGGAAATGGCGGACGTTGGCGTGCGTGGTGGGCAGGTGGGGGTTGCGGGGGTGGAACACCAGCGACACCCCAACCGCGCGCCAGGAGGCGCCTGCAAGTTCAGGCCGATGCGCCGACGCCGAGGGCGGCAACCGGTCACCGGATACATCGGAGAAACCGATGCCTGCCTGCTCGAACACCGCGCCGTCGCGCAGCACGCGGGTGCGTCCGCCGCCGCGGATCGGCGACGCATCGCCGGGTGGCCGTGCCCATGCATCCTCCTGGAAGCGCGCGCTGCCATCGGCGGCTTCGATGGCGGCACAGATGCGGTCCTGCAGGTCGGTCAGATAATCGCGGACGGGCTTGATGTCGTTCATGCCACGTATTCTACCGGGGCGTCCGGATCATCCCGAATTCCGCCCGCACGTCGCGCCTGCACAATTGCCAGACCACCAGGCCGTGCAGCACGGCGAACGCGAGGGCGGTCGCCCAGAGCATGGCCAGCGCCAGCAGTCGCAAGCCGGCCAGTTCGTTCCGCATCTCTTCCGTGCCGGGCTGGGGTGGAAGCGACTGGATCCAGGAAAAAGCGGCGTCGATCACCGCGATGCCGGCGAAATTGGCCGCCGCCCCCACCACCATGAAGAACACGAAACCCCACCAGCCCCAGGCACGGCGACGGAGCAGGCCCACCGCAACCGCCAGGAAGGCGACGCAGACGCCCAGGAAGCCGACGGCGATCGCGGTCAGGTGCGTGAGCACCCACAGCGCGAGTGCGGGGGTCGACCGCGAAGCCAGGAAGCCCAGCACCGTCTCGGTATCCACCTGCCCGAGCAACAGCCACGCCGCGATCACCTGCATCGCCGCGTACAGCGTGGCGACGATGCCCATGGCGATCGACACCTTCGCCGTGACGGTGACGAAGCCGGCGCGGGCCATGGTGTTCGGTGAAGACGCCATCGCCTACTTGAGGGTCTGCTCGAACAGCTTCAGCACGCGCTTGTACTCATCCAGCCACGAGTCCGAGCGGGTGAAGCCATGGCGCTCCAGCGGATATGCCGCCAGTTCCCAGTTGTCCTTGCGCAGTTCGATCAGCTTCTGCGTCAGCACGACGGAGTCCTTGAAGAACACGTTGTCGTCGATCATGCCGTGCGCGATCAGCAGGTGGTCCTGCAGTCCGGCGGCGTATTCGATCGGCGACGAGGTGCGGTAGGCCTCGGGATCCAGCTCGGGCGTGTTGAGGATGTTGCTGGTGTACTCGTGGTTGTACTGGGTCCAGTCCACCACAGGGCGCAGCGCGGCGCCGGCCTTGAATTTGCCGGGCTCGCGGAATAGCGCCATGAACGTCATGAAGCCGCCGTAGCTGCCGCCGTAGATGCCGGCGCGGCCGCGGTCGCCCTGCTTCTGCTCGACCAGCCAGTCCAGTCCATCGAGATAGTCCTCGAGTTCCGGATGGCCCATGTTGCGGTAGATCGCGGTGCGCCAGTCGCGGCCGTAGCCCTCGCTGGCCCGGTAGTCCAGGTCGAGCACGATGTAGCCGCGCTCCACCAGCAGGTGGTGGAACATCTGTTCGCGGAAATAGTTGGGATAGCGCGCGGTGACGTTCTGCAGATAACCCGCGCCATGCACGAACATCACGATGGGGTAGCGCTTGCCGGGTTCCATCGTCTTCGGGCCGTAGTACTTGCCCCAGACCACGCCGGCGCCATGCTTCGACGGCACCTGCACGTACTGCGGCTCGATCCATTCGCGCGCCTTGAACGCCGCGCTGCGGGTGTCGGTGAGCGGCTTCGGCGTGCCGCCGTCCACGCCCACGACGGACAGTTGGGCCGGCGTGTAGCTGCGGGAGTGGCGGACCAGCAGCTGGCGTCCGTCGGGCGATGCACTGAAACTCTCCACGCCGTCCAGCGCGGTGACTTCGCGAAGGCCGTTGCTGGCAAGGTCGAGCTTGCAGACTTCGTAGTCACCCGGCCAGTCGCGGTTGCACAGGAAGAGGAATCCGTTGCCGTCGGGCGTGATCTCCGGTTCCGACACTTCCCATTTGCCGGAAGTGCGTGCGCGTGGCTTCTCGTTGCCGGTCGCCGTATACAGGTGGGCGTAGCCGGATTCTTCCGACAGCAGCCACAGCGTGCGGTTGTCCGGCAGCCAGCCGAACTGGTTGAAACCCCAGTTGATCCACGCATCGTCGGTCAGACGGTGGCGTGGCAGCAGGCGGGCGCCCGGCAGGTCGACCGTGGCGATCCAGCGATCCTTGTTGTCGATGGCATGCACCTGCACCGCGACCTGCGTGCCGTCGTTCGTCCAGGCGATCGCGCTGCCGTTGCTGTCGTTCTCCACGCGCACGTCGCGGTTGCCCTTCTGGGGCTCCTTGCCGGCCTTCTTGCGCAGCGCGGCCAGGGGATCCTTGTCGATGCCCGGCAACGGATCGAAGGCGAGCGGCTTCACGCTGCCATCGGCCAGGTCCACGCGCCACAGGGCGTGCGGCAGCGGCGCATTGCGACCCACGCGCGTGCGCACATCCTGGAACTCTTCATAGCCGGATTCGGTGACGTATTTCGGCATCTTGCCGCCCTGGCCGGCATCGGCCCCCTTCTTGCGGGTCACCACCAGCAACCAGCGGCCATCGGGAGAAAGCGAACTGCTTTCGATCTCCACCTCGGCGCCCAGGTAGACCGGGGCGGGCGCGCGGGTGGGGTCCGCCTTGCGCCAGGCTTCCGCCTGCTTCTGCGCGGTTTCGCGCTGGGCACGGTCGTCGGCCAGCGTGCGGATCGTGCGCAGTTGCTGCTCGCGCAGGGCGTCGGCCTTCGGTGCGGCCAGCGGATCGCGTTCCGCCTTGAGTTCGGCGACCGTCGTCGTGCCGGTGCCTGCGGCCCAGCGATACCACGTGCTGCCCACGCGCCAGATCACGGCGCCGTCATGGGTGAAGCGTGCCTGCTGCTCGGCTTCGTTGGTGCGCGTGACCTGCGTGAGCGTGCCGCTGCGCAGGTCGCGCACGAACAGGTCGCCGTTGCGCGTCAGCAGCATGCGCTGGCGGGTCGCGTCGTAGACGGGATTGCCGGCGTCGAGTCCTGCGCGCTGGTCATCGGCGATGCGCCGCGCGGCGCTGCCGTCCAGTGCCTGCTCGAAGGTGTCGCGTACCACGCTGGCGTCGCGCTTGAGTTCGTACTGCACCTGCTTGCCGTCCCATGCCCACCACGCGCGCTCGACAGGGGGGCCGATCCAGTCCGGCTCGGCCATCGCCTGTTCGATCGTGAGCGGTGTGGAGGTCTGGGCGTGTGCCGCGGGGACGAGGGCGAACGGCAGCAGCAGGGCAAGCAGGGCGGGGCGCATCAGGCATCCGTTAGTGCGAGGTGAAGGGGCAAGATTACCAGCCCCTCCGCCGCACTCCTGCCGCCGATGGTCATGCATCGCGTGAACGCCGTGCGGGTTTCGCGCATGGGGCATTTCCCGCACAATCCCCGCTTGTCCACTCGCGGGGCGCGATACGCGCGAATGCAAGCCTACGTCTACAAGACCGAGCGCAAGGCCGACACCTTCGTCTACCTGGCGAAGCGCGACGACTTCACCCTCGTGCCCGAGCCGCTGCGTACCCAACTGGGCCCCCTTTCGTTCGTGCTGGAAGTGGCGCTGACCCCCGACCGCAAGCTGGCGCGCGAAGACGCCAAGGTGGTCCGCGAGAACCTGACCGCGCGCGGCTTCCACATCCAGTTCCCGCCCCAAGCCGATCCCACCGTTCGCCCCGATGCCTGATTTCCGGCTGCAGCCCCGTCCTGTCGCCCTGGTCGCCTTGCTGGCGGGCCTGCTGCTGGCCGGCATTGGCGGATGGGTGGGTGGGGTTTTCGCTGCTGTGGCGGCATGGCTGGCGCAACCGGCCGTGGCGCTGGGCGTGTCGTGGCTGCGGGGCACCCGCGTGCTGGCGCCCTCGCGCGCCTGGCGCGAGGACGTGCCGGCCTTGGTGCTGGCGTGGGCGGTCGCCTTCGCGGGTACGGCCCTGCTGCTGGCGTGGCCGCTGGCCTCGTTGCGCGACAGTGGCAGCCTCCCGGCCGCGCTGGGTGTCAGCGCGGTGGTGGGTGCGGTGATCGTCGGGCTGTGGCGGACCTGGCCCCTCTGGCATGGCCTGGAGCGTGATGGCGGCGCCCTGTCCGCGCACTGGCGTGGCCTGGTCGAACGCGACTTCCATGCGTGGCGCGGCCTGGCGGTGGCGACGCTGTTGATGCTCGCCGTGGCCGGTGGCCTTTCCCTGGCATGGACGGACCTGGTGCCGGACGCTGCGCGTACCGGTGCCGCCGTGGCGTATGCCCTGCTGTTGCCACTGGTGCACTGGGGCGTGCAACGGCTGGACGGAGCCGGCGTGCTGCCCGTCGTGGAAATGCCCGGGAGCGACGCCGTTGCCCCCCACGCAACGGACGTGGAGGAAGCGCCTGGACACGGCTTGGACCTGGAGCAGGCGTTGTTCGATGCCGCCCGCGCCGGACGCGTGGACCGCGCGCTGGAACTGATCGAAGCCGGCGCGGATCCGCATGCCGTGCCGGCGGAAGGCTCGCGCGACCAGCGCAGTCTCGGCGCTCTGGCGGCCGTGCTGCCCGACCTGCGCCTGCTGCGCACCCTGATCGCGCACGGGGTGGACCTCAATCATGCGCATGCCGGCGTGACGCCGCTGCTGGCCGCGACGCGCGACAGCTGGCACGGCCGCCCGGACGCGGTCACCACGCTGCTGGCCAACGGCGCCGATCCGCGCATCGCCGACGCGGATGGCAACACGCCGCTGCATCACGCTGCCCGCAGTTCCGATCCCGGCGTGGTCGCATTGCTGCGCGACGCCGCTGCGGAACTGGATGCCTTGAACCATGACGGTCTCACTCCGCTGGGCGTTGCCTGTGTGGCCGGCAACTGGCGGCTGGCGAAATTCCTGCTGGAGCGGGGGGCGCGTCCGGATCCGCAGGGCGGGCAGCCCGTCCTGCTGGCGGCGGCCTCGACCGAAGAAGACGACCCTGCCGGCGTGCAACTGCTCCTCAAGCACAAGGCGAAGGTGGATGCGCGCGATGCCCAGCGCCGCAGCGCGCTGCATGAAGGCGCGTATGCAGGCCATGCGGAAATCGCGGCCTCATTGTTGGCCGCCGGTGCCGATGTGCATGCGCGCGATGCGCAGCAGCGCACGCCCTGGCTGGAAGCCGCGCGGGGAGGGCATCTGGGCGTGCTCGAAAAGCTCGCCGAGGCGGGAGCCGATCGGCAGGCGGTCGACGCGGATCGCAGGAATGCGCTGATGCTCGCGTGCACCGCCGAGCACGCTTCGCCGGCGCTGGTGCGCCGGCTGCGGGAATGGGGCATCGATCCTGAAGCCACCGACGCCCTCGACCGGCGCGCGGTCGATCTCGCCGCCGAAGCGGGGCGCTGGGCGCTGGTCTCGGCCCTGGACCCCGGTTATGCGCTGCCCACCGCCGTGGCGACGGCGGATGATGAAACGCCCCCCGACCGTGCACCGGTGGCACTGCTGCGCGAGGGTTTGGCGAGCGGGCAGGTGGAGGGCATGGAAGCGCTGGCGCGCCTGAGTTCTCGCGATGAGCTCGGTGCCCTGCTCCACGACTCCGAGATGCAGCGTCCGACGCGTCTGGCATGGTTGCTGCGGCAGGGTGCCGATGCCGACCATCGCAACGCGCAGGGCGACACCCTCGCATTCGCCCTGCTGTCCCAGGGGCCTGCGGGCATGCCCGCGTTGGCGACATTGATGTCGCGTGCGGTTTCGCCGGCCGGTGCCGGGGGCTTGGCGCGCTTCATGGCCGCCTGCGCGGCGGACGACCAGGCGGCGCGGACGCTGGAGTCCTGCGCACTGGACCTGCTTGAGCGTGGCGCGGATCCGTTCGCCGCCTCCCCGCAGGGCGATCCTGCGCTGTCGCTGGCGGTGCGCCTGGGTTGGCAACGGGTGCTCGACCGGCTGCTGGATATCGGCGTGGACCGCGAGGCGCGCGACAGCCACGGCATGACCGCGCTGCACCTGGCGGCAGTACTCGGCCGCGAGACCGCGCTGAAACACCTCATTGCCAAGGGTGCGTCGCCCGAGTCGCGCGCGGCCGATGGGCAGACGCCGCTGGGTGTAGCGCTGGCGTGCGGACGCCGTGACCTGGCCGACTGGCTGGACTGGCGCATCTGGTCGCTGCCGCGTCGCGCGCTGCGTCCCGCCGACCTGCCGGCGGCGGCCATGGCGGGTGATCGCGATGCCGTGCGGCGGTTGCTCGATCTCGGCTTTGACGTGGACTCGCCCGACGCCCAGGGCTGCACGGCGTTGCTGCGTGCCGCAGGCGGCGGATTCACGCCCACGGTGGAACTGTTGCTCGCGCGTGGCGCCGATGCGCAGCGTGCCGCCAATACCGGCGCGACGCCGCTGTCGGCTGCGGTGAGCATGCGCCAGGCCGACATCGTCAGTGCATTGCTCGGCGCAGGCGCCGACATCGAATACCGGCTGCCCGGTGGCGTGACCGTGCTGATGCTGGCGGCGGCGCTGGGCCTGCCCGAAATCGTCGCCCGCCTGATCACCGCCGGCGCCAATGTGCATGCCGGCGATGCGCAGGGACTGACGCCGCTGCATTGCGCCGCCCTGTATGGATTCACCGCGCGCGAGAAGCCGCGCCTGGTAGCGTTGCTCGACACCCTGCTGCTGTCCGGCGCGGAATCCGAACAGGTCGCGGCGGGATCGGTGACGCCGCTTCTGTTGCTGCTCGGTTCCCGGGCGGAGCCCGGCACCGCCTGCGACGAGGAGGTCGTGCTGGCCGGCCTGGAACGGCTGCTGGACGAAGACGTTTCGCTGGACGTGCAGGATCCGCGCGGCTTCGGCCCGCTGCACCTGGCGTCGCTGCATGGCCTGCTGCGCGTGGTCAGTCGCCTGCTCCGCGCGGGCGCCGATCCGGAGCTGCGCGATGCCTTGAACCGCACGCCGCGCGAGATCGCGGTGATGCGCGGCTTCATCGACGTGGCGGCGGAATTCGTTCCCGCCACGCCGGGCGCGGGCGCATCGATGGCCCGCTTCCTGCGCGATCGCGGTTAACGTGCCGGCGGCGGAACGTCTTCGCCGGTCGCGTCGGCTTCGAAGAGTTTCTCCAGGTCGCTGATCGCATCGCGCGCGGTCTGGATCACCGCACCGTCGTCGTCGTACACCAGGTACTGGGCGCGCATCAGGCTTTCGTCGTGCTGGCGGAAGCGGCGGGTGTGCTCGGCAGCGGTCTCGGGCGGTATGCCCAGTTCCACCAGGACCTGCTGCGCCATCTCCAGGCTCGATCCCAGCGTTTCGCGATAGGCCTCCGCGCTCAGGTCCATCAGGCGCCACGCGTGCTGCCGGTTGCGCGCCCGCGCCAGTACGCGCGCCTCGGGGAACATGCGTCGGATCAGCCGTGTCGCCTTGATGTTGGTGTCGGGGTCGTCCATCGCCACCACGAAGACCTTCACATGCTGCGCGCCGGCCGACCGCAGCAGGTCGGGGCGCGTCGGGTCGCCGTAGTAAAGCCGGATGTTGCCGAACCGCCGCAGCGTGTCCACCGTCTCGGGACTGTTCTCGAGCGCGACGAACGGGATGCGCTGCGCCGTGAGCAGGCGCGCGACGATCTGGCCGAACCGGCCCATGCCCGCGATCAGGACTTTCGGCTGCTCGTCCGGGATGTCGTCGAAGGCACGGGTCGCCGGTCCGGATCGCCGCACGTGCGCCGGCAGGCGATGCAGGCCCAGCAACAGCACTGGCGTCAGCGCCATCGAGATGCCCACGATGGCGGTCAGCTGGTTGCGCAGTTCGGCGTCCATCAGGCGCACGCGCGCGGCTTCGCTGAACACGACGAAGGCGAACTCGCCGCCCAGCCACAAGGTGCCGGCCAGCATCAGCGCGCCGCGCGGATCCAGCCGTCCCGGCCAGCGCCCGACGCAGAACAGCAGCGTGAACTTCACCGTCAGCAGGATCAGCACGCCGGCGGTGATCAGTTCCGGCTGCTTCACCACCGCGTCCAGGTCGATGTCCATGCCGACGGCGATGAAGAACAGGCCCAGCAGCAGCCCCTTGAACGGATCGATCTGCGATTCCAGTTCGTGGCGGAATTCCGAATCGGACAACAGCACGCCGGCAAGGAACGCACCAAGGCCGGCGCTGAGGTCGGCCAGTTGCATGAACCATGCGATGCCCAGCACCACCAGCAGTGCGGTGGCGGTGAACACTTCGGGCATGCGGGTGCGCGCCACGATGCGGAACAGGTGCCGCAGCAGCAGCCGTCCGCCGACGATCACGATGGCGACGGCGCCGACCGCATGCAGCACCATGGTCCAGGTCAGCGTTTCGTTCTTGGCGCCACCCAGCAGCGGGATGGCGGCAAGCAGGGGAATGGCGACCAGATCCTGGAACAGCAGGATCGCGAAGCCGAGCCGGCCGTGTTCGGTGGTGAGTTCCTTGTGTTCGGACAACAGCTGCAGGCTGACGGCCGTGGACGACAGCGCGAGCCCCAGCCCTATCACCAGCGCGGTCTTCCAGTGATGTTCGAACAGCAGCGCGACCCCGCCCAGCACCAGCGCACTCAGCATCACCTGCAGGCCGCCCGCGCCGAACACCGGCTTGCGCATCACCCGCAGGCGCGACGGCGACAGCTCCAGGCCGATGACGAACAGCATCATCACCACGCCGATCTCGGCCGCATCCAGGATGCGGTCGGCATCCCGCACGAGCGCCAGCCCGTCCGGACCCAACACCACGCCGGCCACCAAATACGCCAGCACGGCCCCCAGGCCAAAGCGCTTGAACACCGGCACCGCGATCACCGCGGCCAGCAGGAACACCAGCGTCAACTCCAGGCCACTACCGTGCATGCATCACCTCGTGCGGATAGTATGCGGCGGACGGAGCCGGATCTGGCCGGGCATTTCCAACGATCAGGGGGCGGACGATGAAGCAGTGGAGTGTCTGGGGCGTCGTGCTCGGGTTGGGATTGATGGTGGTCGCCAATGCTGCAAAGGCCCAGGAAGTCGGCATCGCGAGCAGTCAGGTCGAAATCAGCTTGCTGGTTAAGGGAGAGATCACGATCGGCGAGGATGGCGAGGTTGTGGAATACACGCTCGAAGACCCAGGCAAGCTGCCACCGAGCGTGGTGCAGTTCATTCGTGCCAGTGTGGCGGGGTGGGCATTCGAGCCGCGGCGGGGTACCGCCAATCTGGTCAAGCTTCGCAGCAGGATGAACCTGCTGCTGGTCGCCAGGGAGGTGGAGGGCGGCGACTTCCTCATGCGGTTGCAGGCAGCCAGCTTCATTCCCGAATCAACCGCAGACGGCCAGGCGGTTGCGGCCAGTGGACTGAAACCGCCGCGTTATCCCAAGGAAGCCGCCATCGGCGGAGCCCAGGGAACGGTGTACCTGATCCTCAAGGTTGGGCGCGACGGCCGTGTCCTGGATGTCGTCGCAGAACAGGTGAACCTGCGGTTGCTGGAAAGTGAGAAGAAGATGGCCGAGTTGCGCAAGCTGTTCGCCGATGCATCCATCAGGACGGCCAGGAAATGGCAGTTCGCATCGACGGCGGGTGGCGCGGATGCAGGAGCGGAATTCCGGTCGGTCCGCGTACCCGTGGATTTCAGCCTGGACGAGCCACCGCCCTACGGCGGCTGGACCGCCTACATCCCAGGTCCGCGCGCGAAGGCCGCTTGGGTCGACGAGGAGCTTGCCGGCGATTCACCCGAAGCCATGACGGCGGGAACGCCTCGCCAATTGAGCAAGCAAGGTCTACGCCTGGTGACACCATTGCCATAAGGTGGCTGACGAGGGTTGTGCCAAGAAGATGTGACTCCCCGCCGCGAGGCGTGTCCGGCTGCAGATTGGGAGGCGTCAGCCATGGGCTCGCCAGGGCCAACGTCATCGAAGGGCGTGAATCAACCCGTCACGAAATGTTGCAGGTGCTTCCCGTACTTCCCGGTAGATGTCGCGGTCACCATAGTCACCGCATACGCAAACACCAGCACCACGGCGGCGAGCACCGCAACCGCCAGCCATCTCAGGACGCGATGCGCAGCGATGTGCTTGTGCTGGTTGCGGATGAAGAACTCAGCGATCAGCAGATTGGGAACGAAGAACAGGTACAGGATCGCGTAGTCGAACGGACCGCTGGCGTTGCCTGCGCCCATGCCGAGCCCGCCGGTCAGGTCCTTCCATGCGCGGATCTCGAGGTCGAACACCCATGAGCCCAGCACCATCGCGAACAGTCTGATCGCCCATGCGCGGTGCAGATCGAAACGTTTCGCGCGCGCGTGTACATAGGCCATGACCGCACTCAGCATCATCACCGCGCCCCAGATCGCGAACGCGACGGATGCCGATGGGGTATACGCGCCATGGGTGAGGATGAATGACATGCCCCCGGCGCCCGCCAGGATGCCGGCGGTCACATAGGTCCGCCCCGTCCAGCGATGCACGGCGCGATGGCGGGCGCGGATGCGGGCCGACAACAGGATCGGCCACGCCAGCACCAGCACCGCGCCCATGACGAAATGCAGCCCGATGCCGAGATTGGCGATCCAGTCCTGGGCCGTCGGCATCGCCAGACCCGCGACCAGCGCGCGCCACTGATCGAAATTCCTGTGCGTGGCACCGGCGGCGCGAAGGACGATGTAAGCGCCGAATGCCAGCAGGCCGGCGACGGCGGTGGCCTGGATGACGCGGCCCATCCCGTGGATCAGACGCTGTCCGGTCGCCCCGGGCAATGCGGGGGCCAAGCGCGTGCGCGGTGTATTCATGTGTGCTTCTCTCCCGGCCTGGCGGCGGATCGCTTCCACAGCCGGCAGCGTCCGGATGGAGCACGGGAATGTCGTTAGGAGAATCGCAGGAAGTCGTGAGGGCGCGCCTGTCGGACTCCGGCGTCGCGACTCGGGTCGTGCCTATACTTGAACGAGCGGGCGTCGCCCCGTGGGGGACCGCATGCCGCCGCCTGATCCCAATCCCAGCCGATGGGTCCTGGACGACGTGGTGATCGACTTCGCCGGTCGGCGGCTGATGCGCGCGGGCGGCGAGCAGTCGCTGGAACCCAAGGCCTTCGCCGTGCTCGCGCTGCTGGCAGGTTCGCCCGGCCGGGTGTTCACCCGGGAGGAGCTGTTGGATGCGGTCTGGGGCCATCGCCACGTCACCCAGAGCGCGCTTAACCGGATCATGAGCCTGCTGCGCCAGGCGCTGGGCGAGGACGCACAGCACCCGCGCCTGCTGCATACCGTGTATGGGATCGGCTATCGCTTCGATGCGCCGCCGGTCGATGGCGTCGCAGCGCAAGAAGCGCCGACGGCCGCACCCCGTTTGCGCTGGGTGTGGATCGTGGCCGCGGCGGCCTTGGTGCTGCTGATCGTGGCGGTGACCGCCTGGATGCCGCGCGGCGCCGTTCGCAACACGTCCAGCGTGGCGGCTGGGGCGCAAGCACGGCCTTCGCTGGCCGTCCTGCCGTTCGCCGACCTGTCGCAGGCGCGCGATCAGGCTTACATGGCCGACGGCCTTGCCGAGGAAATCCGCAACCAGTTGGCGCAGTCTCCCGCGTTGCGCGTGGTGGGTCGTACCTCCAGTGCGGCGGTCAACCGCAAGCGCGATGACCCGCGCGCCGTCGGGCATGCGCTTGGTGTGGCCTATCTGCTGGAGGGCAGCGTGCGCCGCGAGGGGAGCGACCTGCGTGTCACCGCACAGTTGATCCGTGCCGATGATGGCTCCCAGCTGTGGTCGAAGACCTACGCGCGCGAACTGCGCGACGTATTCGCCGTGCAGGACGAGGTTGCGCGCGATGTGGCGCGAGCGCTCAGCGTGAAGCTGGATGTGGCCAGGTTCAACCGTGAGCAGGGCGGCACCACGCAGGTCGATGCTTACGAACGATTCCTGCGCTGGCGCAGCATCGTGATGCGCGAGCAGTTCGACTTCGAACACGACCGCCTGCGTCTGCAGCTTGCACGCGAGATGGTGGTGCTGGATGCGCAATGCGTGCTGTGCTGGGATGCGCTCGCGGTTTCGCTGAATGCCATGGCAGAGGAACTCGACGATGTGCAGGCCGATCGGTTGCGTGCAGAGGCGTTGCAGATCCGGAACCATATCGCCCGCATCGCGCCTGAGAGCTGGGTGGCCAGGCGCGACCGGTCCAATGCCTTGTGGCGCGAAGGCAGGCGGGCCGAGGCTATCGCGCTGGCCAGGCAGATCGCCGATGCCGGACCGTTGACCAAGGAGCGCACGTGGGACTACGCCTACATGCTCTATGCAATGGGCCATCTGGAGGACACCATCGCGCTGGTGGAGCAGGTGCGTGCCACCGAACCCAGGGCGCTGTTCCTGTCGCGCGACCTGCAGTACGACTACACCGCCGCGCGTCGCTACCCGGACGCGGAGGCCGAATACCAGCGCGGTCTTCGGCTGGAGGGCAGCCAGCGCGAGCCGGATTACGTGGCTTTTTTCCGCCAGCTCGCGGGCCGGCGGCCCGGAGGGACGCCTGAGCTGCAAGCCCTGCATCGCCGTTTGCTGCGATACGACGGTCTCGATACGCCATTCTTGCACGATCTGGGCGAAGTGCTGGACGATCGGGAGGCGATGCTTGTGCTCGTGCGCCGTGCGCTGGCGGACGATGCTTACGCCGGCGGAGTCGAGGTCGCGTACGTACGCACCAGCGTGGCTGACGCACTGGGGGATGCGGGCCTGGCGGTGAGGTCGTTGCGCAAGGAACTCGAAGCCCGGCCCGGATTCGAGGACGGCACCATGGCGCAACACGCCTACGTCGCCTTCTGGAACGTGCCGTACTCCGGTGCACGCGCGCACCCCGACTTCAAGACGTTGCTCGTGAAAGCCGGCGTGGTCGACTACTGGCGGCAGACTGGCCGGTGGGGCGACGGTTGTGGTCCGGTGGGAGCCGACGATTTCCAGTGCCGATGAGCGCAACCCCCTTTGCTTGGCCGCGCGTTGGCACTTGCACTTGCCTGCCGGAGGCGGTCGTCATCGCGCTTCCCGTCCCTCGTCTTGTGCACAGGGCCGGTTCCGGCCTTGGCCGTGCATGCGTTGTCTCGTGGCGATAGTATGCGGCGGAAGGGCCCGGACCGGGCCGCATTTTCACGGATGAGGGAGAGGATGATGAAGCAAGGAATCATGTGGCGTGCCGCGATCTTGGTTGCCGCCCTGATGCTGGCACAGCCAGCCTTGGCCCAGGGGGCGGCGGCCGTGCGCAAGCAGGTGGAGGCCAGCCTGCGGGTGACCGGATCGATCACCATCGCCACCGATGGCAGCGTCGAGCGCGTGGAGCTGGATGCGCCGGACGCGTTGCCCAAGGGCATCGCGGCGTTCGTCGGCGGCAATGTCGCGGCGTGGCGCTTCGAACCCGTGCTGGTGGATGGCAAGCCACGCCGCGCGTTGACGAAAATGAGTGCGCTGGTGGTGGGCAAGTCGATAGGTGATGACCAGATGCAGGTGTCCATCCGCGGCGCGGATTTCGGCGACTATGCAGCGATTCCCGAGGCCGAGCGCGTTGTTGCGCTCAAACTCAAGCCGCCGAGCTACCCGGCCGGTCCGGCCCGGAGTGGTGCACAGGGCACCGCCTATCTGCTGGTCAAGGTCGAGCGTGACGGCAGCGTCGGCGAAGTGGCGACCGAGCAGGTCAATCTGCGCATCGTCACCAACGAGGCGCAGATGAACCAGTATCGCGAACGTTTCGCCACCGCCGCGATGGCGGCGGCCCGGACATGGACGTTCACCCCGCCGACCGCAGGCGAGGAGGCAACGCAACCGTACTGGGTGGTGCGTGTGCCCGTGGACTTCACCTTCAGCGGCCAGCAGCGCCAGGGCAAGTGGGAGGTTTACGTACCCGGCCCGCGATCACGTCCGATCTGGGCGCCGGATGAAGATCAACCGGGGTTCGCCCCTGGCGCGCTCGCCGAGGGTGGCGTCCACCTTGCCGGCAACAAGAGCGGCCCCCGGCTGCTGACCCCACTGGATGGCGCCTAGCATAGCGTGAAGGCCATTCGCGCCCGATACGCGCGTGGAAGCCAACGAAAAAGCCCCGCATCGCGGGGCTTTTTCTTGTCTGCTGTCGGAGCGGTTCAGCGCTTCATCGAGCTGAAGAACTCGTCGTTGGACTTCGTGTTCTTCATCTTGTCCAGCAGGAACTCCATCGCCGCGATCTCGTCCATGGGGTGCAGCAGCTTGCGCAGGATCCAGATCTTCTGCAGCAGTTCCGGTTCGATCAGCAGGTCTTCGCGGCGCGTGCCGGAGCGGTTGATGTCGATGGCCGGGTAGACGCGCTTCTCGGTGATGCGGCGGTTCAGATGCACTTCGCTGTTGCCGGTGCCCTTGAACTCTTCGTAGATCACCTCGTCCATCTTGCTGCCGGTCTCGACCAGCGCCGTGGCGATGATGGTCAGCGAGCCGCCTTCCTCGACGTTACGCGCGGCGCCGAAGAATCGCTTCGGGCGGTGCAGGGCGTTGGCGTCCACGCCGCCGGTCAGCACCTTGCCGGAGCTGGGCACGACGTTGTTGTAGGCGCGGGCCAGGCGGGTGATCGAGTCCAGCATGATCACCACGTCCTTCTTGTGCTCGACCAGGCGCTTGGCGCGTTCGATCACCATTTCGGCAACCTGCACGTGGCGGGCGGCCGGTTCGTCGAAGGTCGAAGACACCACTTCGCCGCGCACGGTGCGCTGCATTTCGGTGACTTCTTCCGGACGCTCGTCCACCAGCAGCACGATCAGGTGCACGTCCGGGTGGTTGGTCGTGATGGCGGTGGCGATCTGCTGCATCATGATCGTCTTGCCCGCCTTGGGCGGCGACACGATCAGCGCGCGCTGGCCTTTGCCCTGCGGTGCCATCAGGTCGAGGATGCGGCCGGCGATGTCTTCCGACGAGCCGTTGCCGCGCTCCAGGGTGAAGCGGCGGCGCGGGAACAGCGGCGTCAGGTTCTCGAACAGGACCTTGTTCTTCGATGCTTCCAGCGGCTCGCCATTGATCGTGTCGATGGTCGACAGCGCGAAGTAGCGCTCGCCATCCTTCGGCCAGCGGATGCGGCCGGCCAGGTGGTCGCCGGTGCGCAGGTTGAAGCGGCGGATCTGGCTGGGACTGATGTACACGTCGTCCGGGCCGGCCAGGTAGCTGGCCTCGGCCGCGCGCAGGAAGCCGAAGCCGTCCGGCAGGATTTCCAGCACGCCGTCGGCGGCCACGCCTTCGCCATGGCGGGTCAGCACCTTCAGCAGCGCGAAGATCACGTCCTGCTTGCGGGCGCGGGCGACGCCTTCCTGGATGTTCAGCTGCTCGGCGATGTCCAGCAGCTTGGGCGCGGGCATGCGCTTGAGGTCGCCCAGCGAGTACTGCGGGAAGCCCTCCGGCACGTTCGGCATGGCGCGGGGGACGAAGGTGTTGTCCTGACCGTTGCCGTTGCCGTCCTGCGGCAGGCCGTCGTTGCCCTGGCGATCACGGTTGCGCTCGCGGCGGTTGCGGAAGCGGTCGCGGCGGTTGTTGTTGTTGAAGCGGCCGTCGCGCTGGTCGCCGCCTTCCTGCTGCTGGCCGCCGGCCTGGGTCTGCGGCGCATGCGCGCCGCCGCCGCCGTCATGTGACTCGACGGACGGCGCGGGGGTAGGCGGGCGCTCGTTGGTCACCGGCGGCAGCGGGAGCTGCGGCGCCGGGTCGATGCGCTCTGCCGGTGCGGCGGCGGTATCGGCGGGCGTGGTCTTCGGGACACGGGCTTTGCGCACGCGCTTTTCGGCGGGAGCGCCGGTTTCGTTGCTGCTGTCGGACAAGGTGCGATTCCTCGCTAGGTGGCGAGCGCCGGCGTTGCGGCGGCGGGGTGAAGTGAAGAGTGGGTATTCAGATCAGATGGGTGCGGCGCATCCCCTGCGCCGGATTTCGGGTTCGACACTACCACCGGCCCGGGAGGGCGGCAAGCCGCGTGGGGGCGATGGGTTCAAGCGGATTCAGCCTGGGCCCCCGCCTGGACGGGGGCTCACGGGGCATCAGGCGGCCTGGGTGCCCAGGGCCTTGTCGATCATCTGGGTCAGCTGCCCCTTGCCGACGGCGCCGATCTGGGTGGCCTGGATCTGGCCATCCTTGAACAGCAGCAGCATCGGGATGGAGCGCACGTGGTACTTGATGGCGGTGGCGCGGTTCTCGTCCACGTTCACCTTGGCGACCTTCAGCTTGCCGCCGTAGGTCTCGGCCAGCTCGTCGAGCACGGGCGAGATCATCTTGCACGGGCCACACCATTCGGCCCAGAAGTCCACCAGTACGGGTTCGCCGGACTGCAGCACGGCAGCATCGAAATCGGCATCGCCGACGTGGGTCACTTTGTCGCTCACGGGGATCTCCTGCGGAGTCCGCGGCCGGGCGCGGACGGGTTCGGGCCGGGACGGCCACCACTATTGGGGTAAACTGGGGCGTTCCGCGACCTTTTCAAGGTTACCCAGGTGGTCGCGCAACCCGGCACAGGGGGCGCAGTGTGCGACGCCGGTACGGCCGATGCAAGCACACCCACCGCATTCATAAGAGACGCGCGCGGAACACAGCGACGCAAAGAAGAAGGCATGAGCGACAAACCGTTAACCGATATCACTTTCTCCTCGTTCGACCTGCATCCGGCGCTTCTGGCTGGGCTGGAAGCCGCAGGTTTCTCCCGCTGCACGCCCATCCAGGCGATGACGCTCCCGGTTGCCCTCGCGGGCCGCGATGTGGCCGGCCAGGCGCAGACCGGCACCGGCAAGACGCTGGCGTTCCTGGTGGCGGTGATGAACCGCCTGCTGATCCGCCCGGCGCTGGCCGATCGCAAGCCCGAGGATCCGCGCGCGCTGATCCTCGCGCCGACCCGCGAGCTGGCCATCCAGATCCACAAGGATGCGGTGAAGTTCGGCGCCGACCTTGGGCTGCGCTTCGCGCTGGTCTACGGTGGCGTGGACTACGACAAGCAGCGCGAGATCCTGCAGCAGGGCGTGGACGTCATCATCGCCACCCCCGGTCGCCTGATCGACTACGTCAAGCAGCACAAGGTGGTCAGCCTGCACGCCTGCGAGATGTGCGTGCTGGACGAAGCCGACCGCATGTTCGACCTCGGCTTCATCAAGGACATCCGCTTCCTGCTGCGGCGCATGCCCGAACGCACCACACGGCAGACACTGCTGTTCTCGGCCACGCTGTCGCACCGCGTGCTGGAGCTGGCCTACGAGCACATGAACGAGCCCGAGAAGCTCGTTGTCGAGACCGAGTTCATCACCGCGGCCAGGGTGCGCCAGAAGCTCTACTACCCGGCCGATGAAGAAAAGATCCCGCTGCTGATCGGCCTGCTGTCGCGCAGCGAAGGCGCGCGCACCATGGTGTTCGTCAACACCAAGGCGTTCGTCGAGCGCGTGGCGCGCGCGCTGGAACGGGCCGGCTACCGCGTCGGCGTGCTGTCCGGCGACGTGCCGCAGAAGAAGCGCGAATCGTTGCTGAGGCGATTCCAGGCCGGCCAGCTCGAATTGCTGGTGGCCACCGACGTGGCCGCGCGCGGCCTGCACATCGATGGCGTGTCGCACGTGTTCAACTACGACCTGCCGTTCGATGCCGAGGACTATGTGCATCGCATCGGCCGTACCGCGCGCCTGGGCGCCGAGGGCGATGCGATCAGCTTCGCCTGCGAGCGCTATGCGATGTCGTTGCCCGACATCGAGGCCTACATCGAACAGAAGATCCCGTCCGAGCCGGTCACCGCCGAGCTGCTGACCGCGCTGCCGCGTCCGGAGCGTCCGAAGCCGGCAGCGGGCGAGGGCGATGACGAAGAAGAAAGCGTCAGCCAGATCTTCCGCGAGGCCCGCGAACAGAAGGCGGCCGACGAAGAGCGTCGTGGCGGTGGCCGCAAGCCCGGTGGATCCGGTGGCGCGGGTCGTCGCGAAGGTGCTCGCCGCGACGGTCCGCGTTCGGCCGATGGCAAGCCGCGTCCGCCGCGCGCACCGCGTCCGCCACGCCCCGAAGGCGAGGTTGTCGTCGCTGTGGCGGCCGCAGCGGCACCGGCGGCGCATCCTGTCGAAGTGGCGCGTCCCGAGGCTGCCGCGTTGCCGGAAGGCGAGCGCAAGCCGCGCAAGCGCCGCCGTCGTCGCCACGGCCGTCCGCTCGAAGGGGCCGAGGGCGCCGTGGCGAACGTCGCGCCGTCCGCACCGAAGCCCGCGTCCGCACCGAAGCCGGCCGACGAGAACGCGGGTTTCCTGACGCGGCTCGGACGCAAGATCCGCTCGCTGGTGTCCGGCGGCTGAGTCGCGTCGCTGCGCGTGAGGAGAAGAAGCCGGGCATGTCCCGGCTTCTTCTTTTGTGCGGCGGCATCGCCAGTGTCTTGATCGGTCCGGCATAATCGACGGACATGAGCGTCCTTCGATTCGAAAACGTCAGCAAGCAATACCCCGGTGGCCATGCGGCACTGGAGGACGTCAGCTTCGAGGTGGCCGAGGGCGAGATGCTGTTCGTCACCGGCCATTCCGGCGCCGGCAAGAGCACCCTGCTGAAGCTGATCCACCTGAGCGAGCGGCCCAGCCGCGGTGCGGTGGTGTTCGGTGGCAGGAACCTGCTGAAGGTCCGTGGCGGGCGTATTCCGCTGCATCGCCGTGACGTGGGCGTGGTCTATCAGGACCACCGGTTGCTGACCGACCGCACGGTGATGGAGAACGTCTCGCTGCCGCTGATCCTGCGCGGCGACCGCCGGGGCGACATCGGCAAGCGCGTGCGCGAAGTGCTGGCGCGGCTGGGCCTGGGCCATCGCGAGAAGGCGCTCCCCACCCAGCTGTCCGCCGGCGAGCAGCAGCGCGTGGGCATCGCGCGCGCCATCGTCGCCGAGCCGCGCCTGCTGGTGGCCGACGAACCGACCGGCAACCTGGACCCCACGCTGGCGGCCGAAATCATGTCGCTGTTCGCATCCATGCCGGAACGTGGCACCAGCGTGCTGGTGGTCAGCCATGACTTGTCGCTGCTCAAGCGGATGAAGAAGCGCGTGCTGATCCTCGACCACGGCAAGCTGGTCGACGACATCTCGCCTGCGGACCTGGCCGAATGAGCGATCTCGAGAACACCCGCGTGCGGCGGCGCTCCGGCGCCGGCATCTGGCTGGACCAGCATCTCTACAGCTTCGTTTCGAGCCTCGGCCGTGCGGTGCGGCGCCCATGGGCCACGCTGCTGACCATCGGTGTGATGGCGGTGGCATTCGTGCTGCCGCTGGGCCTGTGGCTGGCCCTGCAGAACGTGGGCCACTTCGCGGGCGATGTGCAACAGTCGCGCGAGATCGATCTCTTCCTCGCGCCGGAGACACAGGTTGCACGTGCGCAGGCGTTGGCCGAGGAATTGCGCGCGCGCGCCGATGTCGCCAGCGTGGCGGTACGTACGCCCGAAGAGGGCCTGGCCGAATTCCGCGAGCGCAGCGGGTTGAGCGCGTCGCTGGACCTGCTCGATGGCAATCCGCTGCCCAGCCTGTTGGTAGTCGTGCCCGAAGGCGACGAGGCGCGGCTTGTCGCTGCGCTCGAAGCCTTGCCGGAAACCGATCTGCTGCAGCACGACGCGGCATGGCGCGAGCGCCTGGCCGGGTGGATGGGCTTCGGCAAGCGACTGGTCTGGGTGCTCGCTGCGCTGTTCGGACTGGGTGCTTTGCTGGTGGTGGGCAACACGGTGCGCCTGGACATCCAGTCGCGGCGCGAGGAAATCGGCGTACTGCAGTTGCTGGGCGCCAGTGATGGCTTCATTCGACGTCCGTTCGTCTACCTGGGCGCCTGGTACGGCCTGGCCGCAGGCGCGTTGGCGCTGGGCCTGCTGACGTTGGCGGCATTGGCGCTGCAGGCGCCGCTGGCTGCGCTGGTGCGCAGCTACGGCAGCCCGTTCTCGCTGGTCGGGCTGGACCCGCTTGGCGCGACGGCCGTCGTGGCGGCGGCTACGGTCATCGGCTGGGTGGGGGCATGGCTGGTGACAGGCCACTTCTTGCGTCAGACTCGACCGACTGAAACCTGAGATTCCTCCCCTTCATGGCCCAAGAGCTCCGGCACCTGATCAGCGACGCGCCCCGCGTGATGGTGGTGGACGGGTCCAAGCTGGTCCGCAAGCTGATTGCCGACGTGCTGCAGCGCGAGTTGCCGGGGGTGCAGGTGATCGGCTGCTCGAGCGTCGCCGAAGCGCGCAATGCACTGGCGGGTGGCGAAGTGCACCTGGTGACGACGGCGCTCGCACTGCCTGATGGCGACGGACTGGAGATCGCGCGCAGCGTGCGCGAGGCGGCGGGACAGGCGTACGTGCCGGTGATCGTGGTCTCCGGCGATGCCCAGCAACATCTCGAAGAGCGTCGCTTCACCGAGTTCGTCACCGATTACTTCGACAAGTCGCTCGGCCACGAAGCACTTGCGACCTTCATCCGGGGTTACGTGCAGCCCGAACCGATCGTGGGCGCCACGATCCTGTACATCGAAGACAGCCGCGTCGTCGCCGAGACCACGCGGCGCATGCTGGAGCGCCAGTCGCTCAACGTGGTGCACGTGCTGAAGGCCGAGGACGCGTTCGCCCTGCTCACGGCGGAATCATTGGGCCTGTCCACGCACAAGTTCGATCTGGTGCTCACCGACGTCATCCTGAAGGGCGAGTTGAGCGGTCGCGACATCGTGCAGCGCATCCGCGTGGACTTCGCCTACGGCAAGCGGCGGTTGCCGATCCTGGTGATGACCGGCGACAGCAACCGCGACAACCAGGCCGAGTTGTTGCAGGCCGGCGCCAACGACCTGGTGCTGAAGCCCATCGCCGAACGCCTGCTGGTGACCAAGGTGCTGTTCCAGCTGCGCCTCGCGCGCATGGACGAATCCCGCAGCCTGGTCTGAGGCGCGCGCGACACCGCATGACCGACGACGACCGCATCAAGCTGGAGCCTTCGTGGAAGGCGCACATCGGCGACTGGCTGCAGCGGCCGGACATGCGCGATCTGTCGGCCTTCCTGCGCCAGCGCAAGGCTGCGGGTGCGCGCATCTATCCGCCGGGGCCGCAGATCTTCGCCGCGTTCGACGCCACGCCGTTCGATGCGGTGAAGGTAGTGATACTCGGCCAGGATCCGTACCACGGGCCCGGCCAGGCGCATGGCTTGTGTTTCTCGGTGCTGCCGGGGGTGCCGGTGCCGCCGTCGCTGGTGAACATCTACAAGGAAATCAATGCCGACCTCGGCATTCCGCCGCCGGATCACGGCTGCCTGCTGCCGTGGGCGCGCCAGGGCGTGCTGCTGCTCAATGCCGTGCTGACGGTCGAGGAAGGTCGTGCGGGTGCGCACCAGGGCAAGGGCTGGGAAGGGTTTACCGACCATGCCATCGAGACACTGGCACGCGAGCGCGAAGGTCTGGTGTTCCTGCTGTGGGGCAGCTACGCACAGGCCAAGGGCAAGATCATCGACACGCGTCGCCATCGCGTGCTGCGCGCGCCACACCCCTCGCCGTTGTCGGCGCATCGCGGGTTCCTGGGCTGCGGGCATTTTTCCGCGACCAACCAGTACCTGGCGCAGCGCGGACACGCGCCGATCGACTGGCGGTTGCCGCCGCGCGACCAGTTGGTGCCCTGAAGCAAGCTGTGCGCTGGGATGTGGGAGCGACGTCAGTCGCGATGAAGCGTTACCGGCAAATCATCGCGACTGACGTCGCTCCAACACCGCACAAGCCTGTTTCCAGGCGTCAGCGCGTACGGCGGCGCTTCTGCGGTGGTGAGACCGGAGGCGGCGGCGTGACCGGGATGTTCTTGATCTCGCCCTGCAACTCTTCCAGCATCGGCACCATCTTCTGCTGCACGGCGGTCATGATGTTCTGCATCAGCGCGGGGCTCTTCTCGAGCATGCGCTGGCCGGCGGTGCTTTCGTAGAACTTGGTGATCGCGCGCACGTCTTCGCGCGTGTAGGTCTTCTTGTAGACGTCCAGATATACAGGGCGCATCTCTTCCCACGACAGCGCCTTGCGCACGATCTCCCGGGTCTTTGCCTGGATCCGGGCGACTTCGGCCTTCTGTTCCTCGGTCATCTCCTTGCCGGCGAAGTGCTTGTCGAACTCCTGCTGCTGCACCGCTTCCATCTGCGGAATCATCCCGGCCAGCAGACTCTCGGCACGGGACGCCTTCAGCAGGCGGTCGATGTCGGTATCGGAAGGCTCGGCGGCGAAGGCTGGACCGGCCAGGGCCAGTGCGAGGACCAGCAGCGCGCGAAGGAACGGGTGCGCCGCGTTCAGCGAGGGTCGAATCATGCGGTAGGGACGGCGTGGAGCGGGGCCACAGGGTGCCTGTCCGGGAGTAAATCTGGTGTTAATCGTCGGCAAATCCACCCCCTCGCGCTGCGAACGGACACGCATCCTGACTACAATCCCCACATGGGGAGCAATGCACTCGAGATCACGCCCACACTGACGATTCCGGACGACGAACTGGTCGAGCGCTTCGTGCGTGCCAGTGGCGCCGGCGGCCAGAACGTCAACAAGGTATCCACCGCCGTGGAACTGCGTTTCGACGTGGCCGGCTCGCCGTCGCTGCCCGACGTGGTGCGTGAGCGCCTGCTGGCCAAGCGCGACCGTCGCCTGACCGACGAGGGCGTGCTGGTGATCGATGCGCAGCGTTTCCGCACGCAGGACCGCAACCGCCAGGACGCACGCGAACGGCTGGCCGCCATCATTGCCGCCGCGCTGGTGGCGCCGAAGAAACGCGTGGCCACCCGACCCTCGCGCGCCGCCAAGGCGCGTCGGCTGGATGCAAAGCGCGAGCGCAGCCAGATCAAGCGCGGCCGCTCGCAGAAGAACCAATGGGAGTAATTGTTTGAGCGACGACATCATTCCGCGCATCCCGCCCAACATGCCGCAGGTGCCACCGAACCGGTTCACCCGCTGGCTGGGCCGCACGTTCCTGCGCACGTTCGGCTGGAAGATGACCGGCACGCTGCCGGACATCCCGAAGCTGGTGATGATCGTGGCACCGCATTCGTCCAACTGGGACGGCATCTGGGGCATGGCCGCGAAGATCGCGATGGGCTTCCAGGTGCGCGTGCTGGGCAAGGCGCAGCTGTTCTGGTGGCCGCTGTCGCCGCTGCTCCGGAAGCTGGGCGTGGTGCCAGTGGACCGCAGCTCGCCGCAGGGCACGGTGGAGCAGGCCGTACGTATGCTGCGACAGTCCGAGAAGATGTGGTTCGCGCTGACGCCGGAAGGGACGCGCAAGCGCGTGGACAAGTGGAAGGGGGGCTTCCTGAAGATCGCCCACCAGGCGCAGGTGCCGATCCTGATGGCGTACTTCCACTATCCGGAAAAGACCATCGGCATCGGCGACGTTTACTACCCCACCGGCAACATGGACATCGACATGGCCGCGATCCGCGACTGGTACCGGCCGTGGCAGGGGAAGAACCGCGGGACGGTGTGAGGCTGCAGGCCGGGTAAGCGGCCATCCGATCCACACGCGTTGATGCCAATGGATCCCCGCGTTCGACGGGATAACGAAGTGACCACACCCCGTCGTCCCAGCGAAGGCTGGGACCCATCTTGATTCTGCTCTTGCACGGGTTGGCCCCGGGTAGCGCGTGCAAGGGCAGTGAAGCCGCTGCGGGAACACCTCGGGTTGACCAGGTGGCAACGGCGCAATGGATCCCAGCGTTCGCTGGGATGACGGAACCCGTCACCACGGGCGCGCCGGGTCGCGATGGCGTTCCATCAGATAAACAAAGGCCCGCCTTTCGGCGGGCCTCGTTCCTGTCCGTGGCGCAATGCCTTACAGCGGCTCGCCGCCCAGCTTCCAGGTGACCTGCAGGAAGTAACTGCGGCCCACCGAATCGAACCAGGAGGTATCGTAGTACGGATAGTTCGCCCACGTCGCGTCCTTGGGCGGCATCTTGTCGAGCAGGTTGTTGACGGTCAGCGACACGCGCAGATGGTCGTTGATGTCATAGCGCGCACCGGCATTGAAGCGCCAGGTGGAGCCCGTCCAGGCATCGTTGGCGTAGTTCGCGACGCGGCCCAGGTAGTTGCCGAAGATGCTGGCGCCTACCGCATCGCGCTCCCAGCTCACGCCCAGGTTGCCCTTGGTGCGCGGTAGCGTGGTGGCGCTGAAGCTGACATCCAGCATGTCCTCCTCGGGGTCGCCCGGATACTGCTGGCGCGTGTGCTCGTCGGTCCACGTGTAGGTGCCGGTGAAGCGGAAGTCGCCGGCGTTGGCGGTCTGCAGGCGGTAGTTGGCGGTGACGTCGACGCCCGAGGTTTCTTCGTTGGCGATGTTGATGGGGCTGAAATGCACGCTGGTGATGAATCCGTCCGCATCGCGCATCACGCGGGCTAGGGCATCGACGCAGGTCGGCGAGGTGATGTCCACCGGCGCCCCGGTATCGGTGGTGCCGAGGCGGCAGTTGGCTTCGTCCATGCGCAGTTGCTCGCGGCTCTGGCTCTGCACCTGGTTCGACACCTTGATCCTGTAGTAGTCCACCGCCAGGTCGAAGTCGGCGAACGGCGACCACACGAAGCCGGCCGAGAACGACTTGCTGGTCTCCACGTCCAGGTCCATGTTGCCGGTGTAGACGTCGAACGTGTTGATGTCCCAGGTGCCGTCGTCGTAACACTCGTCGTCGCTGAAGCCCGGTTCGTCGGTCCGGCACTGGTAGTAGTCGGTCGACACGGTGCGGTAGTAGTCGTCGCCGGCGAACAGGTAGTGCATGTCGGGCGCACGGAAGCCGGTGCCATACGAGCCGCGCACCAGCAGCGTGTCGAGCGGACGCCATTCCAGGCCTGCGCTGTAGGTGAACTTGCCCGGATTCTTGTTGCCGTACTCGTAGCGGTCGTAGCGGCCCGCCAGGCTGGCCTGCAGTGAGGACAGCAGCGGCAGGCGGAACTCCGCCGCCACGCTCCAGCGGTCGCGGTCGCCCTCGCCATCGCCGTAGCGCGGGCCGAAGTAGGCATCGGCGGTCAGCGCGAGCGGGTCGGGATTGATCTCGTACGACTGCTGGCCGTATTCGATGGCGCCGGCGAAACCGACATCGCCCGCCGGCATCGTGAACAGTGCGGGTGTGTCCACGGTGAAGCTGAGGTTGTCGTTGTCGGCCTTGGGGCGGAACGTCGACATCGCGCCGATGGAAGCGAACTCGGCAGGCGTCAGCGGCGTGAACAGGCGCGTCGGGTCCGGGCTGAAGATCGCATAGCCGTCCGCGTCGTAGCCTTGCTGCTCGCCCAGGAACAGGCGGTTGGCGGCGGCGGCGCGGATGCGGGGCATGCCCACGTCGGCCTTGTACTGCGAATGGTTGTAGGCCGCTTCCCAGTTCCAGGCGTCGCCGAAGCTGCCCTGCAGGCCTGTCGTCACCGCGAACGTCTTCTGGGTGGTGGTGTTCATGCGGTTGCCGAGGCCGCCGATTTCCTCGGGCGTGAACTGCCGCGACCAGATCTCGTAGTGACCGGTAGCGGCGTTGTAGAACATCTTGTCGTTGTTGTCGGTCGAGTTCGGGTCATGGAATTGCCAGCCCATGACGTCGCTGACCACGTCGTTGCCGTTGGTGCCGGTCAGCAGCTTGACCTCCTGGCGCCCCAGTTGGACATCGGCGAACCAGGACAGGGTGTCGGAGAAGCGGTACTCGAACGAACCGTAGGCCGTGAAGCCTTTGCGCTCGTTCTGGATCGTGCGGTACGCGATCGCGCGCTCGCTGCCGCAATACGGCTCGCCGAACCGGTCCTCGGCCAGCACGGTGGTGCCATCGTTCAGGCCCGCCATCGCGGCGCAGTTATCGGCCGGCGCGATGTTGGCGTCGTCGTCCCAGTCGTAGAGCTGGGCGGTGAGGCGGGGCAGCTGGCGGCGCGAGGTCGGCGCATCCAGTGTGGAGTCCTGGTTGCGGCGTTCGAAGCCCCATAGCGGTCGCTTGTCGAGCAGCTCCAGGCCGACGATGCCGCTGAACGCATCACGCTCGAAGCCGGTGGTCAGCGTGAGCTTGTGGGATTCGCCGCCGCCGCGTTCGGTATCGCCGTAGCGATAGTCGATGATGGTGCCGTCGGTGGACTTCTTCAGGATGAAATTGATCACGCCGGCCATGGCATCCGAGCCATACACCGCCGACGCGCTGCCGGTGAGCACTTCGATGCGGTCGATCATGCCCAGCGGGATGTTGCCGATATCGGTGAAGTTGCTGCGGCCGTTGAGCGGCAGCGGG
Organism: Pseudoxanthomonas sp. PXM03; assembly: GCF_014852005.1. Classification (GTDB taxonomy): domain Bacteria; phylum Pseudomonadota; class Gammaproteobacteria; order Xanthomonadales; family Xanthomonadaceae; genus Pseudoxanthomonas_A. Next base: position 92,530 of record NZ_JACVAU010000004.1, read on the forward strand.
AAGTCGGCGATGCGGCGGCCGTTGATCAGCACCAGGGTGTGGTTGGGGCCGAGGCCACGCAGATCGACGGCCTGCGCGCCCGGGGTCGACTGTGCGCTGGTGGTGTTCTGCTGGCCCTGCACGCTGCCGCTGTTCTGGCTGAGCGAACGCAGGACGTCCGGGACAGAGGTGAAACCCGCCGCCTGGATCTGCTCCGCCGTCACCACGGTGATCGGTGCAGGCCCCTCGATCTGTGCACGCGGGATGCGCGAGCCGGTGACCTGCAGGGTTTCCAGCTGGGTCACGGGCTCTTCGACCTGCGCGGCGCCTCCACCGGGAGGTGTTTCCTGCGGTGCAGGACGCGGGGGCGGTGCGCGGCGCGGAGTGGCGTCGGCCTGCACGATCAACACCGCGCCGGAAGCGTCGCGCTTGGCCTGGAAGCCACTGCCCTGCAGCAGGCGATCCAGCGCCTGGTCGGTCGACGTGGCGCCCTGCACCCCGGTGGTGCGCCGGCCCTTCAGCTGATCGGCGCGATAGACCAGCTGCGTGCCGGACTGCTTGGCCAGCGTGTTGAGCGCTGCCGTCAGTTCGCCCGCAGGCAGGTCGATGCGGCCCGGGGCCGCCTGGGCCTGCGCGGCGAGTGCCGCGCTACAGGCCATGCTCAACAGCAGGACTCGCACTGGATACTGCATCGACGACTCTCCCCGTGGTGCTCGGAATGGCACCTCTCGCTATCAGGACGAACGAGCCGCGCAAATCCCCCCATGACCTTCGTCGTGGCGTGCGCGGCCCTAGCGTGTGTGCAGCACGATGCGGTCCGGATGCCGTTCGGCGCGCACCGGGAATCCCTGTTCCAGGATATGCGCGAAGCCCTCGGCGTTGGACCAGCGGAAGTTGCCGCCCACGCGCAGCTCGGCGACGGTGGCGTCGGCCAGTTCCAGCTTGCGGGTGTTGAAGCGGTTGAACTCGGCGGCAGCCTCCGCCAGCGACGTGTCGTCGAAGGTCAGGAAGCCCTCGCGCCATTCCAGGTAGCGCTCCGCATCGGCCACCGGCAGCGAGCGCACCAGCACGCCGTTGCGGCCGGCGGTCGCTACGCTGCCGGCCGGCAGCAGGGCCACCGGCTGCGCGCGGCCATCGCGGCCGGCCCGGCTTTCCAGCCGCACCTTGCCTTCCGTCACCACCACGCGCACGGCCTCGGTATCGCGTCGCACGGAGAAGCGCGTGCCCACCGCAGCCACACGGCGGCCCTCCGTTTCCACCACGAACGGGCGCCGTGTATCACGGGCCACGTCGAAGAAGGCTTCGCCCTGCACCAGGGAGACGTGCCGTTCGCTGCGGCTGATGCGCAGTTCCAGCCGGCTGTCGCTGCTCAGGGTGGCGGTGGAGCCGTCGGGCAGCGTCACGGTCTGTATCTGGCCGACAGTACTGGCATAGGTGCCCTGCTCGCGGCCGGTCATCTGCCAGCCACCCCAGGCGGCGGAGCCCAGCGCCAGGACGGCCAGCGTCGCCGCCATGCCGTGCCGCCATCCGCTGCGCCGCGCCCGGTCGTCCCGGTAGCGTGGCGCGAAGGCGACGTCGCGCAGGTCGGGGATCCGGTCGGGTGATCCTTCCGGCACGCGCGCACCGGACTCGATGCGCGGCGGTGGCGAGCCCGCGGGAAGACCCGCCGCCAGCGCCTGCAGGCGACCGGCTTCGCGCCACGCCGATTCCAGCCTCAGCCATGCCACCTTGTGCTGCGCCGATGCGGCCAGCCATGCGTCCAGCGCACGCTGGTCCTGCGCGCTCCAGTCATCGCCATCGCGACGGACCAGCCAGTCGGCTGCGGCCTCTTCAATCCGACTGCTGTCGGTCATGTCCGTCGTCCTCGTCCATGACGGGCCGGGCAGCCGTCCGCGCGACCGGCCCACGCACGGCATCGCCGCCGTACAGGTGGTCGGCGAGCAGGCGCATCCCTTTGGCCAGATGTTTTTCCACGGTCTTCTCGCTGATGCCCAATTGCCGGGCGACGTCCTTCTGCGGCAGTTCCTCCACCCGCCGCAGCCACACCACCTCGCGGCAACGGTCGGGAAGCCGGTCCAGGGCCTCGACCATGCGCTTGAGCGCCTGTCGGGTCCCGGTCCACCGCTCGGGCGACACCTCGTCGATCAGGTAGACGTTCGAGGACTCGAAATCACCCACCGACTCGATCGACACCACCCGGCTGCGGCGCAGGCGGTCGGTCATCAGGTGGCGGGCGGTGGCGAACAGGAAGGCCTTCGGCGCGTCCGGCCGTGCGCGGGCCGCCGCCTCGTAGACGCGCGCGTAGGCCTCCTGCCGCAGGTCATGCCACTCGTCGCGATGTGGCCATGCGCGTTGCAGGAACAGCACCAGTGCCCGTTCGTGGACGAGCACCTCGCGAACGAACCAGTCGTCTAATTCGGTGGGCATGGCCGCACTCTAGCCGATCACGCACACCGTACGCGCGGTCCATCCGGATGGGGGGAAGTGCGCGCCGGTTCGTCTCTCCTTGGCATCGGTGCGTGGCATCCTGCCGCCACCTTCGACGCGGGAGTAGCGGCATGGTGTCTGTCCTTGGTGCAGTGCGGCGTGGCGTGGTGTGCATGCTCGCGCTGGCATTGTCGTTGCCTGCGCTGGCGGGCAAGCCGGCGCATTACGTACTGGGCGACACCGGTGCAAAGACCCCGGGGAAAGTGCAGCCGGGCCTGCTGCTGATGGGCGGCGGCGACCGCAACTTCGATGCGATGCGCTGGTTCATGCAGAAGGCGGGCAACGGGCACATCGTGGTGCTGCGCGCATCGCAGGCCGGTGAGATCGGCGAGGAATTCTTCAACGAAGTGGGCGGCATCGCGTCGGTGGAAACGTTCGTCTTCAGCGATCGGGACGCGGCGACGGATCCCGCCATGCTGCGCAGCCTGAAGCGCGCCGACGGCATCTTCCTGGCGGGCGGCGACCAGTCGCGCTACGTGCGCTACTGGCGTGGCACCCCGGTGGGCGATGCGCTGGACGCGCACGTGCGCGCCGGCAAGCCGTTGGGCGGCACCAGCGCCGGACTCGCCATGCAGGGCGAATACCTCTATGGCGCGATGGATGGCGGCAGCCAGATCAGCCCGCGCGCGCTGGCCGACCCGCTCGGCCCGGACAACACCATCGAAACGGATTTCCTGCATCTGGCGTTGCTGAAGGGTGTCATCACCGACACGCACTTCAGTGAACGCAACCGTCTCGGCCGCCTGGTCGCGTTCGTCGCCAAGGCCGAAGCGATGGCGCAGCGTCCGCTCATCGGCCTGGGCGTGGATGAAGACGCTGCGGTCGCCGTGGAAGGCGATGGCCGTGCGCGCGTATACGCCACCGCGCCCGGTGCGGGTGCCACGGTGGTGAAGGGCGGCTTCGCGCAGAAGCAGGTCGAAGACGAGGCGATGAACCTCGATCGTGTCGACACCGTCATCGCCGGCGTCGACTCCGTGCTGCACCTGCCGAGTGGGCGCGTCGAGAAGCCCGCCGCCGAACGCCAGTACGCCGTGCGCAACGGCGTGCTGGTGGCGCTGGAGTCGCCGGTGCTGGTGATCCATGGCGGTGCCGGTGTCGAACGCGCGGGCATGACGCCGGCCGACGAGGATGCCGCACGCAAGGCACTGGAAGCGGCGCTGCGCGCGGGCCATGCACAACTCACCGCAGGCAAGCCGGCGCTGGACGCGGTGACCGCCGCGATCACCGTGCTGGAGGATGCACCGCAGTTCAACGCGGGCCGTGGTGCGGTATTCACCCACGATGGCAAGAACGAACTGGATTCCTCGATCATGGACGGTGCTACCGGCAAGGCGGGCGCGGTGGCCGGGGTGCACCGGGTCAAGAATCCGATCACGCTGGCACGCGCAGTGATGGACAAGTCGCGCCACGTGATGATGGTCGGCGGCGGCGCGGAAGCCTTCGCGAAGGAGCAGGGCATCCCGCTCGTCGACCCGTCGTACTTCCGCACCGAAAAGCGCTGGCAGCAGTTGCAGAAGGCACTCAAGGAAGAAGCGCAGGCGCAGGCGGCCAACGCGCCGCTGGACCTGCCGGGCAAGGCTTACTTCGGCACGGTCGGCGCATTGGCGCTCGATGCGAAGGGGCAGCTGGCCGCAGGCACATCGACTGGCGGCATGACCAACAAGCGCTACGGCCGCGTGGGCGATTCGCCCATCATCGGTGCGGGCACCTGGGCCGACGACCGTTGCGCGGTCTCCGGCACCGGCTGGGGCGAGTACTACATCCGCGCCGCCGCCGCCCACGAGATCTGCGCGCGCGTGCGCCTGGCCGGACAGGGCATCGCACGCGCGGCGGACGGCGTGATCAACCGCGACATCCCGAAGGCCGGCGGCGACGGCGGCGCCATCGCCCTCGGCGCGGACGGCAGCATGGCCTTCCCCTTCAATACCGAAGGCATGTACCGCGGCTGGATCGGTGCCGACGGCGTGCCGCACGTGGCCATCTACAAGGAAGACGCGCTGCCCGCGCGCTGAGGGCGGATGGCGGTATGCTCGGAGTGGTCGATCAGGGAGGGGGAGCCATGCGCATGATGTTGGGAGCGGGACTTCTGGCCGTCGCTATGGGGGCCACGGCGGCGAGTAAAGAGGCAGAGCCTGTTCGGTTCCATGCCAATGCGCGCGTCGAGCTGGACGCATATGGTGTGCCGCGGCAGGTGCAGGTGAACGAGAAGCTGCCGCCCGCCATACGCAGCGTGGTCGAGCAGCAGGTCATGCAGTGGCGGTTCGAGCCGGCGCGGGTCAACGGTGTGGCTATGGCGGGTGTCACGCATGTGTTCCTCGATGCTTGCTTGGCCCCGCTTCCGGGCGATGGCATGAGCGTGGCGATGAACTACCGGCACCATGGCCCCGGTTATGCCAGTGGCGCACCGTTGCTGTCGCCTCCCCGTTTTCCGCCCAGTGCCGCTCGCTACAACCAAGAGGGCAGCTTCAGGGTGGTGGCGCAGATCGGAGAGGATGGTCGGGCAAAGATCGCATCGGTGGAAACGGTGTCGGGTTCACTCAAGCCGTTCGAGCAGGCGTTGCGTGACTGGGTGACGTCGATGCGCTACTTGCCAGAGGAAGTGGACGGCAAGCCGATCGCCACTCGAGTGGTATATCCCGTCGCGTTCTCGCTCCCCAATGTATCCATCAAGCAGCTCAGAGAAGAGCAGCGCGACGCCGCCAGGCAATCCGTCGAGTGTCAGGCGGCCGTGGGTGAAAGCAAAGATCCTCAACGCCCCGTTGTGCTGGATTCGCCATTCAAGTTGAAGGAAACCGGCTGACGCCTCCAGGCGGGATCTCGCCGCGCGGCGGTCGCGGTCGCGAGTGGCCCTCTGCCCGTCGTTGGAACGAGGGCCGCAATGTGACTCATGTCGCAAATGTGAACTCTGTAAGTTAAGATACAGATCACATTTGCGGTCGACCCCTCCTTGCCTGGACGGCGTCTTGGGTCGGCTTGCCACAGGGGGCAAGTAACAGGGTCCGTGTCGGATGGACCTGCGGAGCGCCTCTTTCACAGAAGCGTCAGGGGATCCGTTCGTCGATGTCGTACCACGCTATTGATGGCCTGCGCCCGTGTGGCGCATTTTCTGCACGTCCGTCGTCTTCCACCATCGCCCTGGTCACCCCGAATACCCGCCGCTGGCGGCGTCGCGCCGGGCAGGCTGGCCTGCTGCTCGCGGGCCTCTTGGCGGCGGGTTCGGCGCTGGCGCTGATCACCGGCACCTGGACCACCAACGGGTCCGCCTCGGCCACCACCACGGTCAACGGCATCACCGTGACGTGGACTGGCGCGGCCGACAGCGCGTACTCCAACGGCAGCTTCAACGCGACCAACGACAGCCGCTGGACCAATCCCTACGGCGGCACGGTCACCAGCGGTGCCTCGCTGACGTTGCTGCACGAAGTGAGCAGCCGCAACTACACGGTCACCTTCAGCAAACCGGTGGACAACCCGGTGCTGCACATCGATCGTCTGGGCGGCGCCATCGGCTCGGACCCCAACAGTTCGCGCTGGACCTTGAGCAACTCGGTCTCCCAGGGCGGGACCGTCTCGCTGACGCGGCTCAGCGGCAATCCGCAGTTCCTGGTGAACGGCAACACCATCGTGCGCGACACCAGTAACGGCTTCTCTGGCGAAGCCGATGCGGAATGCCGGACGGGCAACACGGGATCGGTCGCCCGTGGCACGGCCTGCGGCTCGGTCCGCTTCAACGGCACCGGCATCACCAGCCTGACCTTGAACGCGGGGTTGCAGGGGCCGACCGGAGGCGACCAGCTGGAACTGCGCTGGAGCTTCGAAGGTTCCAGCGTGATCGTGCGCAAGCAGTCCGCGGGTGGCACCGGCACCTTCGGCATCACCGCCAGCAATGCGGTGTCGCAAGCCTTCAACCTGACCACGACGGTGCAGAATTCGCCGGTGGCATCGGTGGCCTATCCCGTTACCAATCACGCGGCTGCGATCACGCTGACCGAATCCAGCGTCCCCGCCGGCTACGTACTCACGGCCGGTGCGTGCACGGACCAGAGCGGCACCGCAGTGGCCTCCACCGTCGATACGGCCACCCGGCAGCTCACTGTTCCCGTCGCGAACTACCGCGCCAACCAGACCATCACCTGTACGCTGACCAACAGCGCCACGGCCACGCTGGCCGTGGCCAAGAAGTGGGTCAACGCGGCAATCAACGATACGGCCGTGCTGTCGGCGACCGGCGGTGCCAACAACGCCACGCTCTCGTCCACCGCCGACAATGCGTCGGAGACCGACACCGGAACCGCCGTGCAGGTGGTGCCGGGCAATGTCATCACCTTGGCGGAGACGCCGGGTGCGGGCAATGCGCGCACCTACACCGCCAGCACCTGGAGTTGCAGCGGTGGCAACCTCAGCGGCAACACGCTGACACTGACCAGCGCGCATGCGGGCCAGGCCATCGTCTGCACGGTCACCAACACCGGGCGCGTGGCCGACCTGTCGGTGGTGAAATCGACCGCGGCCGGCCCTTCCCTCAGTGGCGAGGTGCGCAACTTCACGCTGACGGTATCGAACGCAGGCCCCAACGCTGCGGACGGTGCGCTGGTGAGTGATGCGCCCGGCGACGGTCTCGGCTGCGCGGTGGCGGGCACTCCCATCACCTGCAGTGCCAACGGTGGCGCTGCGTGTCCGGGCGCAGCAGCGCTACCCGGCCTGGTAAGCGGTGGCGTGGTCGTGCCCACCCTCCCTTCCGGAGGACTCGTCACGTTCGTCGTGCCTTGCCAGGTGACGGCGACGGGCCTGTAGATCCGCGCGACGCGCTTCCCAAGCGGGCGTCGAATCCCCATCATGCGGCGTCGTTCTCCGGCGTCCTGATGCAATGAGTCGTACTGCCTGGCTATGGGTGGTGGTCGTGCTTACCACCGCCGCCCTCGCCGCCACGTTCCTGTTCACACCGCGTTTCCCGGTTCCCGTGCCTGACGCCGGCCCGCCGGCCACCCCTTTCGGCTGGCCGGGACAGCTGTCGCTGACGGCGGGCGATGGCGTGCGCGGCCTGCGGGAAGGCGTGGGGTTGCAGGCCCGCTTCGACGACCCCTGGGGCATCGTGGTGATGGAGGACGGCACCCGTTATGTCGCCGATGCGGGCGACAACAACCGCATCCGCCGTATTGCGGCCGACGGCACGGTCACCACGCTGGCGGGCGGGCGCGAGGGGTTCGCCGACGGCACCGGTCCGGCCGCCGCCTTCCATACACCGTCGGCGTTGGCGCGTGACGGTGACGGCAATCTCTATGTGGCGGATACCGGCAACCACGCCATCCGCAGGATCACGCCGCAGGGCGTGGTGACTACGGTCGCGGGCACGGGCGAGGCAGGGTACCGCGATGGGCCTGCGAGGCAGGCGCAGTTCAATGGCCCCATCGGCGTGGCGGTGGACGGCAGCGGTCGCATCTATGTGGCCGACACCTACAACGACCGCATCCGGCTGATCTCCCGCGAAGGCGACGTCACCACGCTGGCGGGCGGAGAACATCCCGGATTCCTCGATGGTTCGGGAACGGAGGCGCGGTTCGACACGCCGACCGGCATCGCGGTCGATGCGACCGGCGTGGCCTGGGTCGCCGATCTCCGCAACAATGCCATCCGCCGGATCGCGCCGCAGGGTGGTGTCAGCACGTTGCCGATGCAGCAGGACCTGCCGGTACTGGCAGGCCCGCGTCGGCCCTTGAGCCTCGCGTTGACGCACGATGGCCAGTTGTACGTCGGCGAGATGTACAGCGGTCGCGTCATGCAGGTGATGCGCGACGGTCGCTGGCATGCGTTGGCGGGACATATGCCGGACCAGCGCCTGTCGCGCACCGCCGGCCTGGCCGTCGATGCTTCCGGCGATGTGCACTTCACCGATGCGGGAAGCCATCGCGTGCACCGCATCACGCCACTCGCACCGGGCGCCGTCCCGATGGCGGCGACGGTGGGGCCTTCGACGGACGATCCATTGCCGGATACTGCGGGCCGCTGGCCCTTGCAGCCACAGGACGCCTGGCACGAAGTGGTGGGTACGCTGGGCGAAGTCCGGGGCGACTACGAAGGCGAGAGTCGCCACCATCTGCACGGCGGACTCGACATTCGCGGCGACGTGGGTGCCAACGTGCTGGCCATCGCCGACGGCAAGGTCAGCAGTCCGGCCGCGGCCTGGGGTTTCGATGGCCTTGGCGAAGGACTCGGCGTGGGCCCGCTGGACTACATCCACATGCGCGTCGGCCGCACACCGCGCGGCGACCTGCTGGATCCGGCCCGCTTCCAACTGCTGCGGGATTTCAGCGGCGATCCCAGTCGCATCCGGGTGCGTCGCGGCACGCGCTTCGAGGCGGGCGATGCACTGGGAACGATCAACCGCATGGCACACGTGCACCTGTCGATCGGGCCATCGGGCTACGAACGCAACGCCATCGCACTCGGGTTCACCGGTTTCATCGATGCCTATCCGCCGCGCATCGACGATGTCGCGCTGTTCGATACGCTCGACCAGCCCATCGACCAGCGCCAGGAAGATCGCGTGCTGGTACCGCGCGAATTGCAGGGCGTGCGTATCGTGGTGGACGCGTGGGACCAGGTGGATCGCAACCTGCCGCGGCGCCGTCTCGGCCTGTATGCGCTGGGCTATCAGGTGCTGCATGACGACGGCACGCCCGTCGCCGGCTTCGAGGCGCCGCGCATGACGCTGGACTTCCAGCGCCTGCCATCCGATGACGCGGTGCAGGTCGCCTACGCGCCCGGTAGCGGCATCACCGTGCATGGCAGCGCCGTGACACGGTTCAAGTACAGCGTGACCAACACCGTGCGCGACGGCGCGTGGGGCGAAGGCACGTGGCAGGCGGGCGAACTGCCGCCGGGCGACTACCTGCTGCGCATCACCGCGCGCGATTACAGCGGCAACGAGGCGCAGGGCCGCCGCGACCTGAAGCTGCGTCTCCAGTAGGACGGGCCTCGGCGCGTCGAGGCCCGTCGCGCAGGATCATGTCGATCCGCGCCACGCCCGTTCGTCGTCTCCCTGAAAGCGGCGGAAGGTCCCGACCGCGTGACAGGAGATCCTCAATGAAAGTCATGGTCATCGTGAAGGCCAGCCCCGAGTCCGAAGCCGGCGAAATGCCCGGCACCGAACTGCTGGCCGAGATGGGCAGGTTCAACGAAGCGCTGGTGAAGGCCGGCATCATGCTGGCGGGTGAAGGACTGCATCCGTCCTCGCGTGGCGCGCGGGTGCGCTTCGAGGGCAGGCAGCGCAGTGTCATCGATGGGCCCTTCGGTGAAACGAAGGAGCTGGTCGCCGGCTTCTGGCTCTGGCAGGTGCGCAGCCTCGACGAGGCGATCGAGTGGATCAAGCGCGCACCGTTCGACGGCGGCACGGAGATCGAGGTGCGCCCGGTGTTCGAGGCCGATGATTTCGGCGACGCACTGACGCCGGAACTGCGCGAGCAGGAAGCGCGACTCGCCGCAGAGATCTCGTCGCAGAACCAACCTTGAGGTCATCGCCATGAGGCACCAGATCTTCGTCAACCTGCCCGTCCGCGACCTGGACGCCTCAAAGGCGTTCTTCCGTGCGCTGGGCTACGCAAGCAACCCGCAGTTCACCGACGAGAACGCCGCCTGCGTCGTCATCAGTGACAGCATCTACGTCATGCTGCTGGTCGAGCCTTTCTTTCAGGGCTTCACGCGCAAGGCGATCTGCGACTCGCGCACGCATACCGAAATGATCCTCTGTCTCTCCGCCGAAAGCCGCGCCGCTGTCGACAGCATGGTGGACAAGGCGCTCGCCGCTGGTGGCAGCGAACCGATGGAAGCCAAGGATTACGGCTTCATGTACCAGCGCAGCTTCCAGGACCTCGACGGCCACCTGTGGGAAGTGGTGCACATGGACGAAGGCAAGATGCCTGGGGATTGATGTATATGAATGTAGCCGGTGAGGTGCGCGGTTTTGAATGTGAAAGCTTGCGCATGCAACACATCTGAAGTACAGAAGAGCCGACGCATGACGCGAGAGGTGCACGAATGCAGGGCAGGAGGCCGACACTCCACGGACGTTCTTCGGGCCATGCGCGATCGCTGGCGCTGGTATCGGCGATGATCGTCTCAACCGCAGGATGCCAGGGCATGGCGATGACGCAGGAATCGGGTTTGGAGGAAAAGAGGGCTGGCGACACGGCTGCGTCGGAGTGGCCGTTGAAGTTCTTCCAGCACAACTTCGGCGCGCACTGTTTCGACACCATCGGCTGCAAGATCGTATACAGCGGTTTCGTCCATGGCGTTGACCACGACGACGAGGTAAGTCCTCCCGTTTCGTCCTATCGCGCAAGTCACGAGAAGCTTCTCAGTGCGGGGCACATTGCCCGGCGCAATTTTCCGGCGCCGGCGAAAGTGCAATGGCGCTCCAAGGATGGCGTGCCGCATGAAGCCGAAGTCGATATCGGCGAGATCTTCAAGGACCGCGTCGTGCTGCACAACGTGCCGCGCGACGAGATCTATGGAGATCTGAGTGATCCGGACATCATCCTTGAAGTGAACGATCGCACCATCAATGTCTACATGCGCGCCTTCGTGCCAACGAAGACATTGCAGGTACCGGGCAACAAGTACAGCGGCTTCCGCGACGATCTGATCCTGGCCTGGACGAAAACCTACTGACACACCTCCAAGGAGTGGAGCATGGGCGGCGAACGGCATCCTGACGGTGTAAGCACGGTACCGGCGACGGCATCGGATCTGGCGACCTTCCCGGACGCCAGCAGGCAACTCGCGAGCTTCTCGGCGCCGTTGCTCCGCGACGGCGATGCGCCGGACCATCGGCTGTTCGTCGCTGCCTTCGACGGCACCGGCAACAGCATGTACAAGGATGCGCCGGAGAACCACACCAACGTGGCCCGCATCGCGAAACAGCTTGAGCAGGCAAAGGATCCGGCGATCGGCTTCGGATACGTCGAAGGCCCGGGTACGCAGGGCGGACTGGGCGGTGTCATCGACCAGGCCACCGGCGGCACTTACGAAGCCCGCATGGAGGAAATGTACTTCCAGTTCATCCAGCAGGCCTCGGCTTGGCTGCGGGACAATCCCGGTGCCGACATCCGCATCGCCGCCATCGGATTCAGCCGTGGTGCCGAGCAGGCGGCGGGCTTCACGCGCCTGGTGGAGGAGCGGGGCATCCAGGATCCGAGGGGCATGGACGTCGTGCGCGACCGTAACGGTCACATCGAAAGGCTCGAGCCCACACGCCCCAATCTGCGCGAACCCGGCACCGTCATCCAGGCCGTCGGCCTGTTCGATCCGGTCGGCACGGGTGAGCCGCGCGACCATGATCGCCGCCTGCCGCCGTCCGTGGTGTCGGGCTTCCAGATCACGGCCGACGACGAGCGGCGCAATTTGTTCCAGTCCACGCGTGTGATGGATCCCGGGGTGACCGATGGCGGACGCTTCCTCAACGTCACCGTGGCAGGTGCGCACAGCGACATCGGCGGCGGCTATTCCCAGGACGGCATCGGCATCCGCAGCGGCAACCTGATGATCGATTACCTCAACGCACTCAGCGACACGCCCTATCTGGAGAAGCGCGAGGAGCCGACCGATCCGGCGCGCAACGTCATCCATCGCTCCGAAGAGCACCAGTTCTTCTATCGCGCCTCGATCTACGACAAGGCGGGCGCGCGCGGCATGGAGGAGGAACTCGCGCCCGGAGCCCTGTGCAGGATCGACTGCCTGGATGCGCAGCCACGCAGCGAAGCGCTGGCACGCGAACTGGCTTGGCGGCCAGTCGAGATCGGCCCGGTGCCGCAGACCCGTTCGGACGCCGCAGTGCCTGCCCGTGCAGGCGACATGGTCGGACCGTTGCTCGACGCGGCGAAGCGCGGGGATGGCGCGGCGATCGAACGCATCTCGCGCGACGGACTTCAAGGGGCGGCCGGGCAGGCCTGGCTGCAGGCCGGGCAGCAGCGGCTGGAGGCCGCCTTCCTCGTGCAGGCGCCCGCGATCGAGCGGCCGCAGGAGCCAGCGCTGGCGCGTTGAGGTCCGCATGCCGTGACCGCGTGCGCTTGTCCCTCACCGTGCCGCTGCGCTTTAATCCGCGCGGGGACACGTGATGCCACGGGAGGCGTCCATGAAGTGGGGAATACGCAGTGCGGGCATCCTGCTGGGGTGTCTGCTGGCGCCGTTGGTGCATGCGCAGGTCGAGCTCGAGCCGTTCCTGAAAAAGGACGTGCTGGAAACCCTGAAGATCTCGCCGACGGGCGAGTACTACGCGATGACGGTGCCGCTGGAGGACCAGACCATCCTGGCCGTCATCCGGCGCAGCGACAAGCAGGTCACCTCCAAGGTCAGTGCCGGCCGTGACAGCGTGATCAATGGCGTGTGGTGGGTCAGCGACGAGCGCGTCGTCGTTTCGGTGGCGAAGAAGTACGGCTCGCGAGACCAGCCGTATGCGACCGGCGAGCTGTACGCGACCAACGCCGATGGCAGCGCGCGGCGCCAGATCTTCGCCCGCTACGGGCTGGAGGGCACGGAGCTGCAGCCGCGGGCCGCCTATCTGATCGACACCTTGCCGGATCAGTCGCGCAAGGTGCTGGTGGGCATGTACGCGCTGGACACCTCGTCCCCGAGCACGCGGGTGGAGATGCTCGATGTCTTCACTGGCGACCTCGACACGGTGGCGACCGCGCCGGTGAGGAACGCGCGCTTCGTCGTCGATCCCGCCCGCCGTGTGCGGTTCGCGATCGGGTCCGGCGACGACAACATCAGCAAGCTCTACCATCGGGCGGACGATGATTCGCCGTGGACGCTGGTGAACGATGAGGGCAAGAGCGGGCACGTGGAGTGGCCGCTCGGTCTCTCCACCGACGGGCGCACCGCTTACCTGCAGGTGCAACAGGCGCAAGGGCCTGACGCCATCATGGCGCTGGACACCACCAACGGTGGACGCACCCAGGTGATGCGCGACGCGGTGGTCGATCCGCACGACATCATCTATGCAGACGATGGCCGCACGCCGGTCGGCAGTTTTTTCATGCACGAGAAGCTGCGCACCGCGTTCTTCGATGAGACATCCACCACCGCGCGCCTGTACCGCAAGCTGGAGCGCTCGCTCCCCGGCGCATCGATCGAGATCACCTCGGGCACGCGCGATGGCCGGCTGAAGATCGTCCATGCATGGAGCGATACCAGTCCGGGCGACTTCTTCCTTTTCGATACGACGAACAACTCGGCGGACCTGGTCTTCAGCCGGCGCAGCTGGCTGGACCCCACGAACGTGGCGCCGAGTGAACTGGTAACGCTGCGGGCGCGTGACGGACTCCCCCTGCATGGCTACCTCACCCGGCCGCGCGGGCAACACGCCGCTCCGTTGCCGCTGGTGGTGATGCCGCATGGCGGTCCGTTCGGCGTCTTCGACGGCTGGGAGTTCAACGACGAGGCGGAGATGCTGGCGCGTGCGGGCTATGCGGTGCTGCGACTGAACTATCGCGGTTCCGGCAACTACGGCAGCGCGTTCCAGCAGGCCGGCGCGCGGCAGTGGGGGCGAACCATGCAGGACGACGTCACCGACGCCACGCGGTGGGCGATCGAACAGAAGATCGCCGACCCGCAGCGCATCTGCCTGTACGGCGCCAGCTATGGCGGTTACGCGGCCCTGATGGGCGTGGCGAAGGAGCCGGACCTCTACCGCTGCGCCGCCGGCTACGTCGGCGTCTACGACCTGGAGCTGATGCACAAGCAGAAGTCGCGCAGCGCGCGCTGGATGGGCACCTACATGGACGACTGGGTGGGTGACGATCGTGCGCGCCTGGTGGACGTCTCACCCACCGCGCTGGCATCGCGGATCCGGGTGCCGGTCTTCCTGGCGGCGGGCGGCAAGGACGAAATCGCGCCGCAGGCCCACAGCGAGCGCATGGAGAAAGCGCTCAAGGCCGCAGGGGTGCCGGTGGAAACCCTGTACGTGCGTACCGAAGGCCACGGCTTCTACGCCGAAGCCAACCAGCGGACCTACTACACGAGGCTGCTGGACTTCCTTTCGCGCCACCTGGGCGGCGCGAAGGCGAAGTAGGCGCGGGTCAGGCGCCCACGCGTCGGCGTACCGCGTCGAAGTCGCGCACCGGCCGCACCTCGATGCTGCCGGTGCCGACCCACGGGAATTCCTGCGCGATCTTCACCGCTTCATCGATGCTGTCGGCCTCGATGAGGTTGTAGCCGCCCAGGATCTCCTTCGTCTCGGCGAAGGGGCCATCGACGATGCTGGTCTTGCCATCGCGCACCCGCACCGTGCGCGCGGTGCTCCCGTGTTCCAGCTGTTGCGATTCCACCAGCGTGCCCTGCGCCTTCAGCTCGTCGGCGTGGGTGATGCAGCCATGCATCATCTGGTCGAACGCGCCGGCGGGCAGCGCATCGAGCAACTGGTCATCCGTGTAGACCATCAACAGGAACTTCATGCGCCCTCCCGGCGTGCCATGCAAGCCGGGATTGTGCCATGGTGCGCCGACTGGCGACGTTCAAGCCGAGCGCGGCGGCGTCGCCACGTTCATTCGCCGGCGGGCGAACGGAACCATGCCTCCACCGTGCCCTTGACCTTCATCGTCATCGGATTGCCGCGGCGGTCCTTCGACTTGCCCACGGGGACACGCACCCAGCCTTCGCTGATGCAGTACTCCTCCACGTTGTCGCGCTCCACGCCATTGAAGCGGATGCCGACGCCGCGATCCATCGCCTCGGCGTTGTAGAACGGGCTGCGCGGGTCGGAGGCCAGGTGGTCGGGAGGCGTGTCGGACATGGGAATGCGTCGTGCGGATGGGAGGCGGAAGGATAACCGAAGCGCGGCGGCTACCAGGCCACGCGGTTGCGGCTGCAGATGAGCGTGGCCTGCAGGGTCAGCCTTCCGGATCGCGGGTCGGCGCGCAGCTGCCCGGGATGGGGGACGGCCGGGGCATGGAAGGCGGCGCCGTCATGGAAGACCAGCCGGTTCCATTTCGCCGGCACGGTGAGCACATGGGTGAACCACGCATTCGACCCGTCCGGATAGCCGGCCGGCAGGACGTAACGCTGCGAGAATTCCTCCGGCGGCAACGCATCGGCATCGTGTTCCATCTGTTCCACCTGCTGCGGCGAGATGCGTGGCAGGAAGAACTGCAGACCACCGAGCCCGGGATCCTGGAACAGGAACAGTTCGGCCATGGCGGCGCACTGGTCCGCCTCGAACGTACGCACGCGCCGGGGGATCCAGTGCGCGGGGGAAAGCGTGGCCGGCGGCGACGTCAGCAATGACAGCCGGCCCGCGCTGAACAGCACGCGGCGTGCGCCGAGCGCGCGGCGCGCGTGCTCGCGGAACACGTCGTGCAGCAGGTGGATGAATTCTTCCGGCATGCGCAGCTGCGCACCAGGAAACACCGATGCCGGTGCCGGCTGGAAATCCTCGCGGTAGGCCTCCGCGTAGGCGGGCAGGCGGTCCGGTGCGAGCAATGCATCGTCGATGACCACGCAGGCATGGCCGTGGCCGATCGCCAACCGCTGCACCACGGGACGGGGGTTGAACATGGCGCGGCCTCCCCGGCAGGCCGGCGTGCGGACCGGCCCCGCCACGATAGACCCTGGCCGTGCCGGTGACAAAAACGCCGGGGCGGCCCACCACGGCCGCGCCCGGCGGTGCCGCCGTCGAGGAATTACGGCATCAGCACCTTGTCGACCACGTGGATCACGCCGTTGGTGGCCTTCAGATCGGCGGTCGTGACCTTGGCCGTGTTGCCCTTCGCATCGGTGAGGGTGACGCCGCCGTCGGCCAACTGCGCCTTCAGTTCGCCGCCCTGCACGGTCTTCAGCGTGGCGGTGCCGCCGCCCGCTTCGATCTGCTGCGTCAGCGCGGCGGCATCCACATTGCCGGCCACCACGTGGTAGGTCAGCACGGTGGTGAGGTCGCCCTTGCTTTCGGGCTTCAGCAGGGTGTCGACGGTGCCTGCGGGCAGCGCGTCGAAGGCGGCATTGACGGGGGCGAAGACCGTGAACGGTCCCGCGCTCTTCAGCGTATCGACCAGGCCCGCCGCCCGCACCGCGCTCACCAGCGTGGTGTGGTCGGGCGAACCGATGGCGAGATCCACCACATCGTTCTGTTCGGCAGCGGGCGCGGCCATATCGGCCGTCACGTCCGCAGCGGCTTCGGGTACCGGCATCGGCGCGGCACCTGCTTCGGCATCGGCGGTCTTTGGCGAACAGGCCGTGGCGGCGAGGGTGGCCGTCAGGACGACGGACAGGAAGGTGTACTTCATGGTGTGCTCCAGGAGTGGGAAGAGGTGTCCTGCGCTGCGGACACGCAGTTCCTTACGACGCGCTCACCCGACTGGATGCATCACGCGGTCTTAATGTCCTGCACGGTGCGGCACGGCTTCCCCGGACGCGGCCGGCGCGGCATGCTGTGCACCCACCTCCCTCACGCGACGCCGATGTCATCGCCCGACCACGAATTCGACCCCGACGACAACTTCCGCCATGCCTTCGATGACGAGGACGACATGGACCTGGACGACACCGAAGCACTGGTGTGGAACCTGCTGGTCCTGATCAACCCCGGCGACGAGGAAACCGCATTGCGGCAGTTCGCGGCCTACCGCGAAGCAGGTGGCGACGAAGGCGTCGAACCCGACCAGGTGTTGTGGACGCTGAAGGACGCCATCGACTGGACCTCCGGTTTCTACGTGGACTGGAAGGATGCGGAGTCCTTCATCGACTGCATCAACCAGCTCGCCGCGCGTTACGCCATCGAGATCGACTGGGGCGGCGACACCAGCGACGAGGACTTCCTGGACGATACCGACGTGCCCGCGCTCATGGCCACCGCCCACGACCGCCTGCGCGAGCACGGCTACACCTTGTGGAACTGGAACACCGGCGGGGATGCGTACGCGGGCTGGATGGCACTGCGCCGCGACGACGAAGGCATGCAGCAACTGGCCGCAGTGATGGGAGTCGAGATCCGCCCGGGCAGCGACGCGTTCTGAGCCATCGTCGACCATGGCCACGACGGCGCGCGGGTTAGACTGCGGTCGTCGTCGCCGGCCATCGGGGCCGGCTCCACCTTGAAGCGAGCGCCATGTTGCCTGGAGCGATCATGCCCGTGATGCGCCTGTTGCTGGCTTGCCTGTGTTGCCTGTGTTGCCTGCTGCCGGCGTTCGCGGCTGCGCAGGATGCGACCACCCTGCTGTCCCCCGCCAAGCCCAAGGCGCCGGAGGCCATCGCACTGGCCGACATTCCGGGGCGCGCCGATGCGGACGAACGTTACGCAGAAGAAGTGACGCTGCGCGCAGCCAACGTGGATCCGCTGGGCCGGCTGGTGCCGCGGCTGGCCGCGATCGAGCAGTCCGTGGACCAGAAGACCCGCCTGTTCCGTTATGGCGAGTTGCGCACGCTGCCGGTGCTGCGACTGGAAAGCATGGAGCGGCACTGGAAGTTCGATGCGCGGCAATACGCGCGCTGGCGTGCCGACATGCAGGCGCTGGTGGGGCCTTATGCGCAGGACGCCGCGGAGCTTGCGCTGCGGCGCGCGGACTGGGACCTCACGCGCGAGGCGATGGCGCCCGGGAGCACGCCGGAGGCGCTGCGCATGCGCGTGGACGCGGTCGCCGACCGCCTGCAGCAGGCCGAGCAGTCGCTTTCATCGCCACTCGCCGAGCAGATCGGATTGGGTCGTCGCGCCAACCTGCTGGCTGCGCGCATCCAGTCCGGCCAGCGGTCGGTCGAAGAAGCCATCGCGTATGCGGACCGTCGGCTGTTGCGGCTCGATGCGCCGCCGCTGTGGCGCGTGCAAGGCACCACGACGCTGCGCCAGGACGTGACGGACAAGCTCAGCCGCGACATCCAGTCGGAAAACAGCTTCGTCGCCCAGTACGCGGCGGCGGACGTGGGCAACCAGCGGCTGCTGCACATCCTGCAGGTGCTGCTGCTGGTCGTGCTGCTGTGGGTGGCTTGGCGCCATCGGCGCGATGGCGTGGACCCGACGTCGGTCCTGGCGACCGATGCCGAATCGCGCGTGATCCGCCGGCCATTCTCCACCTGGCTGCTGCTCTCGATGATCGGCACGCTGCTGCTGGAGCCGAACGCCCCGCTGTTCCTGCACCAGATCGCCATGCTCGTCGCCCTGGTGCCGGTGCTGCGCCTGATGCCGCAGCAGGGACGGCGCCTGCTCGGCCCGTGGCCGTACCTGGCCACCGGGTTCTATCTGTTGCAGCGGCTGTCCGTACTGCTGATGGCCAGCGACTATCTCTACCGCATGTACTACCTGGGGCTGGCGGCATTGGCGCTGCTGGCGACGGGGTGGCTGCTGTGGCGCTCCCGCAGGCAGCAGTTCGCGGAGGTGGCGGGACGGGCGGGTCGGCTGGTGCATGCGCTGGCCTGGGTTGGCGTGGTGGTGCTGGTCGTCTCGATCGGGGCCAACGTGCTGGGCAATGTGTCGCTGGCGGAAATGCTGGCCTCGGGCATCATCGAGAGCGGCTACTTCGCCCTGGTGCTGTACGCGGCGGTCACGGTGTTCGAGACATTGCTGCGCCGGCTGGGCACGCGCCGCGAGGTCAGGCGGCTGTGGCTGATGCGCCGGCATGGCGGCAACGTGCTGGAATCGCTGGCACGGTGGGCGCGCGTGGCGGCGGTGATCGGCTGGATCATCTACACGATGAACCGTTTCCGCATCTTCCGGCCGGTATACGACCTGGCGAAGACGATCGTGACGCACCGGTTCGAGTACGGCGAGCTGTCGATCAGCCTCGGCCACATCCTGGTGTTCTGCATCGGCGTGGTGCTGGCGGTCTGGACCGCGAGGACGCTGCGCGCCCTGCTGCGGGAAGAAGTGCTGCCGCGCATGTCGTTGCCACGCGGCGTGGACAACAGCGTGGCTTCGCTGAGCTACTACGCGTTGCTGTTGCTCGGCCTGCTGGCAGCGCTCTCGGCGGCCGGTTTCAAGCTGGGCCAGCTGGCGTTCCTGTTCGGCGCGCTCGGCGTGGGCATCGGATTGGGCCTGCAGGACGTGGTGAAGAACTTCGTCTCCGGCCTGATCCTCATGTTCGAGCGCCCGGTGCAGCCGGGCGATGTGGTGGACATCAGCGGCACGGCGGGCCGCGTGCGCAACATCGGCATGCGCGCGACCACGGTGCGCACCTTCGATGGCGCCGACGTGGTGGTTCCCAACGGCATGCTGTTGTCCGACAAGCTGACCAACTGGACATTGAACGACCCCACCCGACGCATCGACATCGACCTGGGCGTCGCCTATGGAACGGATGTCACGCGGGTGATGCAGCTGTTGCAGGAAACCACGCGCGCAACGCAGGGCATCGCGGACGATCCCGCACCCGCCGTGCTGTTCACCGGGTTCGGTGCCAGTTCGCTGGACTTCGCGATACGGGCATGGACGCACGACTTCGACACCTGGTCGACCCTCCGCAGCGAGTTGATGACGCGCCTGCACGCCGCGCTGGAAGCGGCGGGTATCGAGATCCCCTTCCCGCAGCAGGACCTGCACCTGCGCACGGTGGCGGATGACGTGCTGCAGTCGCTGGGGCGTCCCGGCCGCGGCCCGGAACAGGGCGATCACGACGCGCGCTGAGTGCCGTCAGAGCGTTTGCAGGAACTCGGTGATCGCCTCGAGTTCGGTCTTGTGCAGATCCAGGGGCTTGAGCAGGGGATCGGTCTGCGGGAACAGCGGGTCGTCCTGCTGGTCCGGCTTGCGCGCTGGCCGCGGCATGCCGACGTTGTACATGTTCACCACGCCGCGCAACTCCATGAAGCCGCCGCTGTGCATGTAGGGGCCCGTCTTTCCCACGCCGCGCAAGGTCGGTGTGCGGAACTTGCCGCTGTCGGCGGGATCGCCGGTCACCCGGTAGCGCCCCAGGTCCTCCTTCGGACGACCGCGGAAGTGCAGTCCGAGATTGTGGAAGCGGTTGTCCGTCAGTGCAGGGCCACTGTGGCAGTTCATGCATCGTGCCTGGGTGCGGAACAGATGCAGTCCCCACAGCTGCTGGTCCGTCAGCACGTCCCGCCTACCTTCCAGGAAACGGTCGAAGCGGTTGAAGCGGGGCACCAGGCTGCGCTGGTAGCTGGCCAGTGCCTGTGCCACCCGAGGCATGGTGACCTTCCTTTCGCCGAACACGCGCGCAAACGCGGCGGGGTAGTCGGTTTCCCGGTTGAGACGCTGCTCCAGTTCGCGGGGGGCGAAGGCCATCTCCGCGGAATCCTGGATCGGATGCAGTGCCTGCGCCTCCAGCGTTGCTGCGCGACCATCCCAGAACAGCGGGGTGGAGAAGGCGGCCATCGACACGTTCATCGCGTTGCGTTTGCCCGCCTGCCGATCGTGCCCGAACGACACG
This sequence comes from Pseudoxanthomonas sp. PXM03, assembly GCF_014852005.1. Classification (GTDB taxonomy): domain Bacteria; phylum Pseudomonadota; class Gammaproteobacteria; order Xanthomonadales; family Xanthomonadaceae; genus Pseudoxanthomonas_A. Next base: position 113,355 of record NZ_JACVAU010000004.1, read on the forward strand.
CTGCGTCCATCGCCCCAGCCCAGTTGCCGGTCGTGGCAGCTCGCGCATGCGATCTGTCCGCTGCGCGAGAGGCGCGGGTCTTCGAACAGCTGCTTGCCCAGCGCGATCTTGTCCGGCGTCTGCGGGTTGTCCGCAGGCGCCGGCGGCATGTCAGGCAGTGGCGCGAGCTCCTGCCACGACGCGCCTGCGTCGACCGTGGGGGCAGGCCATTCGTTGATCGGCAGTGCGTAGACGCGGCGCAGACAATCGGCGTCGACGCGGGGTGTGCTGGTGGCGATGCGCTGGCGGCATTCGGCGAGGCTCTGTTGTGGTGGAGCCGGGGGGGACTCGATATGGGTCTGCGCCATCCCTACGCCAACCAGTGTGCCGGGCAACGACAGGAACAACAGGGCAGGGAAGGCGCGACGTGCAAAGCGCATGACTAGAACCTGTAGCCCAGCTCGAGCCAGTAGCTGCGGCCGGGTTCGTAGTAGACCGCGGTGCCGGTGCGATAGGCATTCGAACGATTCAGTACGTTCATGGCCTCGACGCGCGCGTAGACTTCCCGGTCGCGCGGTAGTGCGACCGTGTACTCGACCGTGCTGTCCCAGGTCCAGGTCGCCGGCAGATCGATGTCCTCGATCACGTCGATGGATCGTCCTTCGTGCACCTCCGTGCCGACGGTCGTCGTGGTCCGATTGCCTGCTCGATACCGGAGGAAGTTGCTCCACAGCAGTCCCGGCTTCTCCCAGCGTGTCTGCGTGGAGAGCCTGGCGGTCCACGGCCGGTTGTAACTGGAAGGCGGCAGATCATGGCGCCGGATCAGCGCACCGTTGTACCGCACCCATTGGTTGTAGCTGGTGGCGGTCACATCGGTCATGTAGTCGCCGTAGTTTCGCTTGGTTTCGGTCTTGTCGGTCGCCAGCTGTATCTGGGTGTGGGCCCCGAACGCCTCCCAGGGGCGGACCAGGCCGACGGCCAAGGTGTAGATGTCACTACTGCTGCGTCCGCCGTTGAAGTACTCGTACACATCGGAAGCGTAGTAGCCGCTGCCGTCCTCGCTGGGAACTTCCCGCCGCAGGGCTTCGTCGCGGCCTTCGCGCCGTACGTACTTCACGTTGATGTCCAGGTTCGACCAGCGCTGGTTCCAGCCGGTCATCAGTTCGTCACTGTAAGGAATGTCCAGTGCTTCGAAACGGTTGGCGGCGGTGTAGCGGCGGGACACCCGCCAGGGCTGGGCCGCCGAGGAGCGTGTGTAGGCCGTCTGCAGGTTCTCGCGCCCCTCTCGCAGCTTGTAGGAGAACAGGCTACGGCCGTAGTAGCGATTCGCGCCGGCGGTCAGCAGGGACAACTGGTTGCCGAACACGTCCCATGACAGGGCCAGGCGTGGCGCCAGCGTCTTCTGGTCCATGAGGTCATCGCCATCCAGCCGCAGGCCGGGACGGATGCTCCATCGCCCCAGCCGGATGTCGTCCTGCACGAACAGAGCCCATTGCGCCATCGCGACTTCGAAGTAGCCGGCGCTGTAGATGTTGCGTGTGCGGAAGAACTGGCCGCGACCGGCGACAACCCCATTGGTGACGCTGGTGAACACGGGCGACAGCGAGCATGAGACGCTGTCTTCCACTCCACCCGGCCCAAGGCAGGACGTGGTCGTGCCAGGTGAGAGGTAGCTGTCGTGGTCGTTGAGGCGATGGTATGTGGCCCGACGGTCCGCGTACTCGACACCCGCCTGTATACGGTGCTCAGCGTCGCCCCAGCGGAACGGCGCACGATCGGCGACCAGCTTGTAGCCGATGTCGCGCGATGTCTGGTCGACGTTGCCCCAGTTGCCTTCTTGACTGTTGTTGTTCACACCCCAGTCGTAGGCCTCGGAACGCGCCCATGTCTTCCAGTACTCGACGCCGGACTGCCCGCGTCGGGAGCTCTCCACATCGCTGTACGACAGCGTATTGCCAACCGTCCAGGCGCCCACGTCGAAGGCGGCGCGTACGCTGGCAACGGGCCCGCCCTGTTTGATGTCGAACCAGGAGTTCTTGGTATTGATGGTGAAGTAGCGCTCATCGGTGGGCGCATGGGTGACGCTCGCCCAAAGACGGACGCCGCCGAGGTCGATATCCCCACGGAGACTGGCGCTCGTGTTCTCCCGTCGCTGTTCCTTGATGAAGGCGTCGTCCGGGCTGGTCCTGTTGTCGGTATAGCCGCGCAGCGGGATATCCGATCGCGTGCGAGTGAAGGTGCCGATCAAGCCCAGGCCATTGTCCAGCCGACCCTCCAGCATCAGGCCGACCTTGTACTTGTCGTAGACGGGCTGATTGGAGTACTGCGCGGACTCGAGGAAATCCTGCCGGTCGCCGGGATCGATGATCATCTCGTTCCATGTCGACCGCGACATGCGGAAGTTCAGCTTGCCCCCGAAGCGATCCCCCGCCTGGCGACTGCGGGCATCCACGACGCCGCCGTTGAAGCCGCCGAAGTTCGCCGGGACATTGCTGTCGAAGACCGTTAGGCTGCCGATCAGATCCGTGTCCAGCGCGATACCTTGCGCGACGGAAGGGACTTCCGCCACCACATGCGGATTGCTGGATTGGGGGTCGATGTCATTGTTGAAGCTGGCTCCATCGAGCTGCAGCAAGTTCTGGTAATACTGGGCGCCGTTGATACTGAAGTCAGTTGGTCGGATCTCACCCATGCGGTTGGATGACATCGCCGCCGAGTCGTCGAACTGCACATTCGGATTGATCCGCAGCAACGTGCCGATGTCGCCGTTGCCTTTCGCCTGGTCCTGGATGTAGCGCTCGTTGAGCACCATGCCTTCCTGATAAGGGAACAGGCGCTGGCCCACGACTTTCAGCGTGTCCATGGTGGTGGGCTTGAGGTACTCCGGCGTGGTCGCCAGCGGTGCGGCGGCGGGAGCGGGAGTATCGGAAGGTGCGGTCTCGGCCGCGTGCGCGCCGGCGGACAACGCCGACAGGATCGCCAGGGTCAAAGGTTTCATCGAGTTCTCGGAGCGGGTGGGGGCCCGAAGGGCGCATTCCGCTGGCGGTGAGAACTTCGACGAAGCGACTCGGTGCTGGCTGATCGGCGCGGATTGTGCGCGCTCCGTTCAGCTGCGTCAACGCCACGAGGTCGCACCGCATGTCGAAATCCCGGTGCGCAGATCGTCGCGTCTGCAACTACCCGGGAGTCCGACAATGCCGCGTCCCTTCGATGTCCAGCGAATCGATCATCTCGTCCTGCGCGTGAGCGACCTCGCGCGCAGCATCGCGTTCTACCGCGACGTCCTGGGCTGCGACATGGAACGGCAACGTGAGCACCTGGGGCTGGTGCACCTGCGCGCGGGTGCATCGATGATCGATCTGGTGAGCGTGGACGGAAAGCTGGGTGCGCGCGGCGGCGCGCCGGCTGGCCGCGAAGGGCGCAACGTCGATCATCTCTGCCTGCGCATCGAACCGTTCGATGAGGCCGCACTGGTCGAACACCTTGCGCGCTTCGGCATCACGCCCACCGGGCCGGCGGACACCAACTTCGGCGCGGAAGGCGAGGGACTGTCGCTCTATTTCAACGATCCCGACGGGAACACGCTGGAGCTGAAAGGCCCGGCAATCGTGCGGGAAGGAGACGCATGACCGCCGTAATCGTCGTGGGCGGTCAGATGCGAGCGCCGCCCCTGCCGGGATCACGGATGCGTGTCAGGGGCGTGCTGACGCGACGGCGACCTGCTGCGTTGCGGGTGGAGGCGCGACGCTGGCCGTGCGTTCCGGCATCGCGGTATCCGCGTCCGGCAGCGGTGCGCCGGGTGTCAGCATTCCGCCTTCGCCCTGCATTGCCTGCTCTGCCGCCTTCGTCATCACCACGATGCTGATGCGGCGGTTGATCGGGTTCTGTGGATTCTGCTTGTCGAACAGCACCGACGACGACAGCCCGACCACGCGCGAAACCTTGTCCTCGTGCATGCCGCCGGCCACCAGCGCGCGCCGCGCGGCATTGGCACGCTCGGCGCTGAGCTCCCAGTTGGTGTAACCGCGATTGGACGTGTACTGCGTGGTATCCGTGTGTCCGGTGATGCTGACGTGGTTCGGCACCTGGTTGATGAAGCCGGCCAGCTCGGCCAGGATCGTCTGCGTGTAGGACTTCAGCACTGTTCCGCCGAGGTCGAACATCGGCCGGTTCTGCTGGTCGACGATCTGGATGCGCAGGCCTTCGGGCGTCAGGTCCAGCAGCAACTGGTCCTTGAACGGTTCCAGCGCCTGGCTCTTGCCGATCGCTTCCTCCAGCGCCTGCATCAGGGTTTCCAGGCGCTGCTTTTCCTGCGCCTTCTGCTGCTCCTCGGCCTCCGCTTTCTGCGCATCGGCCGAAGGCTTGCTGAAAGGATCGTTGGCGTCGCCACGTGGGATGTCCATCGTGCCGCCCAGCTTGATCATCGAATTGCTGGCGCCCCCGGGACCGGCGGGCCCGGGCGCGGGCGAGAAGCTCTTGCCGCTCAGCGGGCTGGGATTGCGGAAGTATTCCGAGATCGCCGCGCGCTCCTTGTTGGTGGTGGCGCCCATCAGCCACATCACCAGGAAGAACGCCATCATCGCGGTCACGAAGTCCGCGTAGGCGACTTTCCATGAGCCGCCGTGATGGCCGCCGCCGGCGACCTTCTTGATGCGGCGGACGATGATGGTGGGGCGTTGGTCGCTCATCGCCATGGCTTACTTGTTGGCCTTGAGGTGCGCTTCGAACGCGACGAACGGCGGGCGCACGTCGGACGGCAGCGTCTTGCGGGCGAATTCCAGCGCCACGGCCGGGTTGTAGCCGCGCAGGCAGGCCAGCAGCGCAGTCTTCACCGATTCGTACATGCGACTGTCCTGCTCGACCTGGGCCTCGATGGCGGCGGCGAGCGGCGAGACGAAACCGTAGGCGAGCAGGATGCCGAGGAAGGTGCCGACCAGCGCCGCCGCGACATGCGCGCCGACCGCGGCGATGTCGCCGCCGATCGAACCCATCGTCACGATGATGCCCAGCACCGCCGCCACGATGCCGAAACCGGGCAGGCCGTCGGACATCTTCTGCAGGGCGTGTGCCGGTGCCATCGCCTCGTGGTGGTGCTTCTCCAGCTCCAGCTCCAGCAGCGGCTCCAGCTCGTGCGGCTCGATGTTGCTGCCCACCATCAGGCGCAGGCATTCGGTCAGGAAGTCGAGCAGGTGGTGGTCGGCGAGGATCTTCGGGTACTTCTGGAACAGCGGACTGTTGGTCGGGTTTTCGATGTGCTCTTCCAGCGCCATGAAGCCGTCGCGACGCGCCTTGTTGAGCATCTCGTGGATCAGCGTCAGCACGTCCAGGTAGTCGGCCGACTTGTACTTCGCGCCCTTGAACACCGACAGGGTGGCCGCGATCGTGCCCTTGACCACCTTGGTCGGATTGCTGGCCATGAAGGCGCCCAGCGCCGCGCCGCCGATGATGACCAGCTCGAACGGCTGCCACAGGGCGCCCAGCTTGCCGTGCGAGCCGAGGTAGCCGCCGATCACGCTCAGGGTGACGATGATGAAGCCGACGATGATGAGCATGGCGGGGGCACACGGTGGGGTTGTCCAAGGATCGGCCTGGCCACCGGTTTCTTGAGCCGCGACCGCCTGTCGGCCGGTGCGCGGGAATGACCTTCGGCAGGGTTGACTACATTTGTCGTCACGGGCATGTTGACGACAGCTGTAGTCACAAGGCGATCCCATGCCCGGCAAGGCCCGCAAGTCCATCGGCGACCAGGAACTGGCGCTGCTGCAATACCTGTCCGAACACGGCGAGGCCAGCGTGGGCGAAGTGGCGGCCGCGTTCGGCGAGGCCCGCGGCCTGGCCCGCTCCACGGTGCTCACGATGATGGAGCGCCTGCGTGCCAAGGCCTACCTGCGACGCCGCCAGGTGGAGGGCGTGTACCGGTACGCGCCGGTCGCGCAGTCCAATGAAGTGATGCGCCATGCGGTCGGCAGTTTCGTCGAGAAGACGCTGCAGGGCTCGCTGTCGCCGTTGGTGGCGTGGATGTCCCAGCGCACCGAGGTGAGCGACGACGAACTGGCGGAGCTGGAGGCGATGGTCGCGAGCCTGCAGTCCCGGCGGAAGGAGGGCTGACATGGATCTTGTCGCTTGGGCGGACAGCCTGCTTTCCCGCTTGCTCGACGTCGGCATGCAGTCGCTGCTGCTTGCCGCCCTGGTGTGGGCCTTGTGCCGCTACCTGCCACGCCTGGATGCGCGCACGCGGGCCTGGCTGTGGTGGCTGGTGGCCGCGCAGATGGTGGTCGGGCTGGTGTGGCATGCCCCCGTTGCGCTGCCGTTGCTGCCGGCGGAGCCCGTCGCGGCTCAGATGGTGATGGCGGCCGCTGGAGACGCCTCGTCTGCCTTCACGGCGGCGGGACCGGCGGTGACCGTCACGTCGCCGGCGGCATCGACGCAGGAGACCTCCCTCGATGTCGGGGTGCTGCTGCTGGTTGCATGGCTGGCCGGCGTGGCGGTGATGCTGGCAAACACGATGCGCCACGCGTGGCAACTGCGGCGCCAGATCGCGCGCGCGCGGCCGTGCCGGGATCATCACGTACGCGAGGAGTACCACGCGCTGGGCCGCCATCTCGGCATCCCGGTCTTGCCGATGTTGCAGGTCAGCGACGACATCGACTCGCCGCAGCTCGCGCGGCCGTGGCGGCCGGTGCTGATGTTGCCCGCTGCCGCCCTGCAACGCATGAATGCAGACGACCTGCGCATGTCGCTGCATCACGAACTGGCCCACCTGCAGCGTCGCGACCTGTGGTGGGCGTGGATGCCGGCACTGGCGCAGCACCTGTTCTTCTTCCACCCCGTCGCACACCTCGCGGCACGCGAATACAGCCTGGCGCGTGAAGTCGCCTGCGACGCCGCCGTGCTCGCGGATGAGCGCCACGCTCCGCGCGATTACGGGCGCCTGCTGGTGAAGCTGGGCGTTTCCACCGCTCCCTCGCCAGCGTTGGCCGGCGCCTCCCCCACATTCCGCATCCTCAAGAGGAGACTGCTCATGCTGCAGCACACCGCTTCCCCCCTGCGCACCAGCGCCCTGGCCGTCACCGTCGGCATCGTGCTGCTGGGCGTGGTGCCTTATCGCGTGATTGCCAGCAGCACCCCGGTCGCGCCGGTGGCCACCGCAGTGCCGGTGGCAGCGACGCCCGTCGCGGCACCCGTGATCGCGGCGCAGGCCGATCCTGTCGCGGCGCCCAGGCCGGAGGCAGCCCCGCGTGCCGTCGTGGTCGCGGCAGCGCGCGACATGCCGGCACCACCGGCACCACCGGCACCACCGGCACCACCGGCACCCCCTGCGGCGCCCCGCGTGCGCGCCCCGGCGGCGCCCACGCCCCCCGCACCGCCCCCGATGCGCGGCACGTGGAGCATCGGCGGCGCACGCGATGGCGACGCCTACGTGCTCATCCAGGACAACGAGGTGACCATGGCCGGGCACAGCGACGACATCCGCATCGCCAGGACATTGCAGCAGGGCAAAGCGCCCGTGCTGTGGATGCGCGAGGACGGCAAGCAGTACATCGTGCGTGATGCCGCCACCGTGCAGCGGGTGAAGGCCGCGCATGCGCCGGTCGAGGCATTGGGCGCGCAGCAGGGCAAGCTCGGCGAACAGCAGGGCGCACTGGGCGAGCGGCAGGGAGAGCTGGGCGTGAAGCAGGGCGAACTGGGCCTGAAGATGGCCGCCATCGCCACCGAACGCGCGTCGGCCGCGCTGCAGGGCAGCCGTGCCAGCGATGCGGAGACCGACCGTCGCCTGGACGCGCTCGCCCAGCAGCAGGAAGCGCTGGCGCGCCAGCAGGAAGTCCTTTCGCGGCAGCAGGAGCCCCTCGCACGGCAGCAGGAAGCGCTGAGCCGCAGGCAGGTGGCCGCGACGGAACAGATGCAGCGCGAAGTGAAGCGCTTGCTGGACGACGCCATCCGCAGCGGGAAGGCGCAACAGCTCTGACGCAGATCGCGGGGCCGGGTTTCTGGCGGGCGCCTGCGTGGGGTTGGAGCACGGCGCGGTCGGGGCTGAAGCCCCTCCTACAGGGAGCGTTCGCCGTCCGGCGCGCCGCTCCACTGCGAACGCGCTTGACGGATGATCGCGCGGACCTGCTCGCGGTCGCGGTGGCGGGAAATGGCAATGGCGCCGCGCCGCAATGCTTCTTCGCGCAGTTCTTCGGTCAGGTCGTAATGCGCTCCGCTGCGCTTGTCCTGGAAGGCGCGGCGCGGAATGTCCAGCCGTGCCGCCATGGCGTGGAGTTCGTCCAGCGTGTCGGCCATCATGTGTGCCCAGCGACGACCGCGCCACAGGGTGACGGCGTCATCCACGTAGACGCTCATCGCGGCGCGGTCGCCTTCGGTGGCCGCACCATGCGATCCATCAGATGCTCCAGCGTCGCAGGAAGATCGCCGCAACGGCCCATGTGCACCGATGAGGTCTGGATGATCGAACTCCGCTTCGCCGTGAGCCAGTGGAAGCGGGCGCGCACCGGCAGCAGCCCGATCGGCGCAGCCGCTTCGCCACCGCGGCAGATGGCGGGAATGGTGTCCAGGTGGCGGCGCAGCGATTCGATGTCCAGCGTGGGATCGAGGGCCTGCAGGCGGGCTTCGTCCAGTTCGATGCGAGCTTCCAGGAATCCCGCGCGTTCGCATGACAGGATGACGCCGACGTTGACGAACTCTTCGCGCTCCACGCGCGGCACCACGCGGATCACTGCATAGTCGTAGGTGTCATGCGCGCGCATGGATCGCTCCCTGCACGAACGCGTCCCGCTGTGCCAGACGTCGGATCAGGTAGTCGGTGTAGGCCGCGCGCTGTGCCGGCGGATCGCCGAAGCTGTCCGGTCCCTGCAGCCAGGCGTCGGGGACCTCCGCAACGATCCCCGCCATCACGGCATCCGGCAGGCGTGCCGCCATGGCCGCATCGATGTCCGCCAGGCGCGAGGCCCAGCGCAGCAGCACGTGGTCGCGGATCAGCGGGAAGGGCTTGCCGGCGCCCGACACGTCGCCGTCCCAGCCGTGGTGGAAGTACAGCGACGCCCCGTGGTCGATCAGGTACAGCCGCCGGTGCCACATCAGCAGGTTGGTGTTGCGTGCCGTGCGGTCGACGTTGCTGATGAAGGCATCGAACCAGACGATCCGCGAGGCAAGGTCCGCATCCGGCTGTTCGGCCACGGGATCGAAGTTCACCGCGCCGGGCAGGTAGTCCATGGCCAGGTTGAGTCCGGCGCTGGCCTTGATCAGGTCCTGTATCTCCGGGTCGCCTTCGGTGCGCGCCAGGTCGGCGTCCAGTTCCATCAGCGCCAGGTCCGGCATCGGCAACTGCAGCGCTTTCGCCAGGCCGCCGGCGATCAGTTCGGCGACCAGCGCCTTGGGTCCCTGGCCGGCACCGCGGAACTTGAGCACGTAGAGGCCGTCGTCGTCGGCCTCGACCACGGCCGGCATCGAGCCGCCTTCGCGCAGCGGGGTGACATAGCGGGTGGCGGTACGGAGGGGCAGCGTCATCAGGCCGCTAGGATACCCGTGCAGGAGGGGCTTCAGCCCCGACCGCAGAATCCCGGCGCCGTGGAACTCTGGCCCTCATGCTGCGCGTGCCGCACATTGCGCCGGACACGCTTCATCCTGTCCTGTGACGTCCGTGTCGGGGTTGAAGCCCCTCCCATGCGTGCTCAGGTCGAACGCGCCACGCCCATGCGCCGCAACATCAGATAGACCGCCACGCTGGACGCCACGCCGAGCAGCAGCGCGAACGCAAGGCCATGCGTGCCGTGGGCGAACGGCAGGCCGGGCAGGTTCATGCCGAAGATGCCGGCCACCAGGCTGGGCGGCAGCAGCAACGCCGTGATCATCGAGAGCACGTACAGGTGGCGGTTGGTGCGTTCGGCCAGCTTCGCGGCTACTTCGTCCTGCAGCAGGCGCGCGCGTTCCTGCAGCGTGCCCACATCGCCATCGAGGTCGTCGAAGCGCTGGTTGAGGCGCGAGACGGCGGACAGAAGTTCGTGCTCGGCATCGGCGGGATGGCGCTGCTCGAACTGCTTGAGCACGCGCCGCATGGCGGTGAGCGGGCGGTGCAGGCGGACTGTCTGGTGGCGCAGCTGCGCCAGGTCGCGGCGTTCTTCGCCGATGCTGTCGGCCAGCACGCGGTCCTCGATGCGGTCCAGTCGCACGGAAAGACTGTCGCTGCTGCGCTCCACCGTGTCGGCGAAATGGTCGGCGATCACTTCGAGCAACCGCACCGTGGAGCCGGCGCGCAGGCCGCCCGCGATGCCGCGGCGTGCCGCCTCGACCGAGCGCAGTGCCTGCCGCCGTGCGGTGACCAGCAGGCCGGGCGTCGCGGCGAAGTGCAGCCAACCGATGCCGTCATCGCCACGCAGCTGGCCTTCGGCCGCGAGGTCGACGCCACGCTGGTGCACCCAGTCGACGAGTACGCCGTGCGCGGCATCGTCTTCCAGTTGCAGGTTGACGTGGGTATCGGGCGACAGCAGCGCGGCGCGCGCGTCGTCGGGGATCGGCAGCATCGCGACCACCTGCGCGCTGCGTGCATCGCTCAGGTCCAGGTGCAACCAATGCCAGCCATCGGCGAGGGCAGCCAGCGCGTCGAGCCCGCACTTGGCCGCATCCAGTACCCGTGCCTGGCCTTCGGCATCGAAACGATAGAGCCAGAGTGCGCCGGGCAGTCCGGCAAACGGCGATGCAGGCGCTTCGGGATCGGCGGGCAGCGGCATGTGTTGCACCCGTGCGGCAGCCGGGAGACGGTTGGGTGACGGTCAGGCTACCGCCGTCATGTGCCGGTCTTGTGACAGGCGACGGGCATCTATCCGGCGGGCTGCGCTTCCGCGCCGCCACGCTGGAGCAGGTCGGGCAACGCGTCGCCATTGGGCGTGAATGCCAGCGACGCCGAATTCAGGCAGTGGCGCTCGCCGGTCGGCGGCGGGCCATCGGGAAACACGTGGCCCAGGTGGCTGTGGCAGCGTGCGCAGACGATCTCGGTGCGGACCATGCCGTAGCTGCTGTCGCGGATGCGGCCGACATGCGCCTCGTCCACGGGCTGGAAGAAGCTCGGCCAGCCGGTGCCGGAATCGAACTTCGCGCTCGAGCGGAACAGCGGCAGCCCGCACAGCCGGCAGGTGTAGACGCCGTCCTGCTTGTTGTCGAGGAACACGCCGCAGAACGGTGCCTCGGTTCCATGGTTCAGCAGCACGCGGCGCTCTTCATCGCTCAGGTCCGCTATCAGGCGCTCGCGTTGCGCGTCGGTGGGGGGCGTCAGGTCGAAGATCGTCATGATGGGAACTCCGCGGGAAGATGGCGCCGATATGGTGTCGCCATCGTCATGCTGCAACCCTGGGTTACCATCCGGATCGGTTTCAGGGAGGTAGGCACGGATGCGCTTGTCTTGTTCATTGCCCGGGTGCGCGCTGCTGCTCCTGGTGGCGGCGACGCCGGTACTGGCGCAGCGAGTGCCGCCCGCCCCCGGCTGCCTCGATGCGCGCCAGATGGCCGAAGTGCGGCAGGCCTCGTCCCGCCAGCTTGCGGTGCAGGGACAGGATGGCCAGCGCTTCCGCATCACGCTGGGCGAAGATTGCCCGGGTGCAGGCGAAGCGAGCGCCGTGCTGCTCGCCCGCGAGGGCTGGGTCTGCGGTGCGGGCGGCGAGCTCGTCCGCATCGGTGCTTCGGTCTGTGCCGTGGCCGGGGTGGAGCGGATCGACGCGCGTGCCTACGCCGCGATGGCGCGCGAGGCATCCATCCGGAGCGCGGGCGACGACGTGAAGACGCTGGAGACCGTGCAGGTGCGGGCACCGCAGCGCAAGGGTTTCGCGGGCTCGCCAAGTTTCTGCTTCAATCCGCGCTACCTGCGTGCATGGTCGGAGGACAGCAAGGGCATGCTGGTGGAACTCTCGCCGCGCCGCTCCGGCGGTCATCGCTACTACCGCGTGGAACTGGCGCAGACGTGTCCCGACCTGGATTCGGCGCCGGCCATCGTCTTCCGGTCCGGCGTGGGCATCGGCCTGATCTGCGGCAATCCCGGCGATCGCGTGATCGCCCAGGACAGCGGGGGTGGCAGCCTCTTCGACGCCGGGGATCCGGGTTTCGTGTTCGCGGACGATCCGCGACGGTCAGGGCGCATGGGCATGCGCGTGCAATGTTCGGTAGCGGCGGTGTATCCGCACGAACCGGAGGCCTGAAACGCACGGGCCCCGCACCGGTTGGACGCGGGTCCCGGATGCGATGACGCGGGGTCAGGGCGTGGAAGTGACGGCCTGGCCGCTCCGGAACTCCTTGCGCAGCCAGTCGTCGATCAGCCGCTTTTCGTAGCGCAGGGTGTCATTGTTGTTGAGGTTGGGACCCATCAGGAACCCGTGGTCGACCAGCTTGCGCTCGCCTTCGGCGATGACCTGGCCATCCGGCCCCTTCACGCTGAAGCTCAGCGCGATGCGCGGCGGGTAGATGTCCTTGACGATGCGGATGTCGTTCATGGCCGATCGCGCCGACGGCTCGTAACGGCCTGCACGGTCGATGTCGGTGATCACGATGTCCAGGGTCTGGCCGCGGGCGAGCTGCTGGCCGGCCTCGTCACGGAGATACTTCGCCAGGTCGGTGACCCAGGTGCCGCGCTCCGATTCCCAGCGACTGCCGCTGTACTTGATCTCGCTGAACTGCGCGGGATCGGTCCAGCTCACGCTGACAGCGCCGCCTTCGGCCGGCAGGCTGCGCGGAATGCCGGGATCGGTAACGTTCTTCTGGCGCGCCATGCCGGGCACGGCGGTCGCCAGCGCGACGATGGCGATGAGCAACAGGGCGGGCGTCTTCATGGCCGTTCCTCGGTAGGTGTCACATTTGAGTGTGCGCCTGCTCCCGGGGGTGCGGCAACGTCGGGACCGGGTCCGCGGCGGCAGCGTTCAGCCCCTGTTTCCACACCCGTCAGAGGTTGCGCAGGCGCTCCACGTCGCGGACCGGCGGTGCGCCGAACATGCGGCTGTATTCGCGGCTGAACTGGGACGGGCTTTCATAGCCCACGCGATGGCCGGCGCTGGCGGCATCCATCACTTCGCTCAGCATCAGGCGGCGGGCCTCCTGCAGGCGCAGCTGCTTCTGGTACTGCAGCGGGCTCATCGCGGTGACCGCCTTGAAGTGGTGGTGCAGGGCGGAGGCGCTCATGTGCACTTCGCGGGCGATGTGGTCGATGCGCAGCGGTTGCGCGTAGTGCTGCCGCAACCAGTGGATCGCCTTCGCCACGCGCTGGCCCTGGCTGTCGGCGATGCCGATGTGGCGCAGCATGGCGCCCTGCGGACTGCACAGCACACGGTAGAGGATCTCGCGTTCGATCAACGGCGCCAGCAGCGGAATGTCGTGCGGCGCATCGAGCAGCTTCACCAGCCGGATCGCGGCATCCAGCATCTCCACGCTGCTGGGCTGCAGGAACAGGCCTCGCGAAGGTGGCGGCAGCGGTGTCTTCGCGGATTCCGCTTCGGTGACCATCTCGGCGATGGTGGCCGGCGAGAGTTTCAGCACCAGGCACAGGTAGGGTGCTTCGGACGATGCCCGGGTGACCTGGCCGGTCACGGGCAGATCCACCGAGGCCACCACGAAACGGCTGGCGTCGTACTCGTACACCTCGTCGGCAAGGATCGCCCGCTTGGCGCCCTGCACGATCAGGCACAGTGCGGCTTCCTGCACGCCGCGCAGCGGCAGCGGCATGGGCGCGCTCAGGCGGGAGAACTGCAGCGCGGGAATAGCCGTGGCGTGGAGTCCATCGTTGCCGGTGGATCGTTCAATCAGGCCGGCCAGTTCGCGGACGCGGTCATCGAGAAGTGGGGCGGCTTCGGGCATGGGAAGGCCTGTGGAGCGTGCATGGGGAGTGGAAACGAGTCTACGCAACAGGCCGGGGGAGGGAATGGGGTGCGGGCGGCCTCCGCAGGATCAGGCAATGATCGCGGAGGAACCGGATATCGAAATCCCGGCCGGGAGGAACAGACTGCGCTCCGCTTCGGCGCAGCCCGCGCCGTGCTTCCCCCAAACGAGGTGCTCCATGTCCGGAATCGAAGGAAAAGTCATCGCCATCACCGGCGCCAGCAGCGGCATCGGCGAAGCCGCCGCGCGTGAACTCGCGCGCCGTGGCGCCCGCGTCGTCCTCGGCGCGCGCCGTACCGACCGGCTCGAACAGCTGGTCGCCGGCATCGAAGCCGAAGGCGGCACGGCCCGCCAGCGTGCGCTCGACGTCACCCGCCTGGACGACGTGCAGGCGTTCGTCGAATTCGCCACGGCGGAATTCGGCCGCCTCGACGTGATCGTCAACAATGCCGGCGTCATGCCGCTGTCGCCGCTGGCCGCGCTGAAGATCGACGAATGGAACCAGATGATCGACGTCAACATCCGCGGCGTGCTGCACGGCATCGCCGCAGCGCTGCCGGTCATGCAGGTGCAGGGTGGCGGACAGATCATCAACATCGCCTCCACCGCGGGCCACCGCGTGTGGCCCAGTGCGTCGGTCTACTGCGCCACCAAGCACGCGGTGCTGGCCATCTCCGAAGGCCTGCGGCAGGAACACGACAACCTGCGCGTCACGGTGGTGTCGCCGGGCGTGACCACCAGCGAACTGGCCGAGACCATCAGCGATCCCGGCATCAAGACGTGGATCGAGGACTTCCGCCAGGTCGCGATTCCCGCCGAGGCCATCGCGCGCGCCATCGCCTACGCGGTGGAGCAGCCCGACGACGTGGACGTCAGCGAGATCATCGTGCGCCCGGCGGCCAGCCCCAACTGAGTTTTCGTCGGCAGGCAACGGAGTTTTCCACCGCCAGGGGTTGCCGCTGTCGCGGCAGGGGAGTGCAATGGCGCACTCCCCCGCTTCTGGAGCATCCGCTCATGGAATACCGTTACCGCGGCGCGTCCGGCTTCCGCGTTCCCGTCCTTTCCTTCGGCACCGGCACCTTCGGTGGCCAGGGCGCGTTGTTCAGTGCCTGGGGCAGCACCGACGTGGCCGAGGCGCGCCGACTGGTCGATGTCTGCCTCGATGCGGGCTTGAACATGTTCGACAGCGCCGACGTCTATTCGAAGGGCGCTGCAGAAGAGATCCTCGGCGAAGCCATCAAGGGCAGGCCGCGCGACTCCCTGATCATTTCCACCAAGGCCACCTTCCGATTCGGCGACGGCGAGAACCAGGTCGGTTCCTCGCGTCATCATCTGATCAATGCGGTCGATGCCGCGTTGAAGCGGCTGGGCACGGACTACATCGACCTGTTCCAACTGCACGGCTTCGATGCGCGTCCGCCGGTGGAAGAGGTGCTGTCCACCCTCGATACGCTGGTGAAGGCCGGCAAGATCCGTTACCTGGGCGTGTCCAACTTCTCCGGCTGGCACCTGATGAAGTCGCTGGCCGCCGCCGACCGTCATGGCTGGTCGCGTTACGTCGCGCACCAGGCGTACTACTCGCTGGTCGGCCGCGACTACGAGTGGGAGCTGATGCCGCTCGCCGCCGACCAGGGCGTGGGCGCAGTAGTGTGGAGTCCGCTGGGCTGGGGCCGCCTGACCGGCAAGGTCCGCCGCGGCCAGCCGTTGCCCGAGAACAGCCGCCTGCAGTCGCAGACCGCGAACGACGCCGGCCCGCGGGTGGAGCTGGACTATCTCTACGACGTGGTCGATGCGCTGGACGAAGTCGCGCAGGAAACCGGCAAGACCATCCCGCAGGTCGCGCTGAACTGGTTGCTGCAACGCCCCACCGTCAGCACGGTGGTGATCGGTGCGCGCAACGAGGAGCAGCTGAAGCAGAACCTCGGCGCGGTGGGCTGGAATCTCACGGCGGAGCAGGTAGCCAAGCTGGATGCGGCGAGCCAGCGGCCAAAGCCGTACCCCTACTGGCACCAGGCGGGCTTCGCGTACCGCAATCCCACGCCGATCTGAGGCAGCGGCCGCTTGCGGACCGACCGGCGTCCGCGGCGCGACGGAATTCCCTGTAGGAGCGACGTGAGTCGCGACCGCCCCCCGATGGCCGGTCAACCCGCAAGGGGATGAGCGCGCCGCAGCGCGCCCGGAAGGAGAACGACCTGCTTTTCGCGCGGACGTTGGGTGTGCGGTCGCGACTTACGTCGCTCCTACAGGGCTGGCTTGCTACAGTCGCGCGATCATCTTCCACTGGAGCCCCGATGCGCCGCCTTTCCCTGCTGGCCATTGCCGCCTTGCTTTCCACCGCCGTGCCCGCGCTCGCGGCCACCACCTACGTCAAGGCAGGGCGCCTGCTCGATGTCGAATCCGGACGCCTGCTGGCCGATCAGGCCATCGTCATCGAGGACACGCGCATCACCGCCATCGGTCCCGCCGCGACCACGCCGGTACCGACCGGTGCGACGGTCCATGACCTGTCGACGAAGACTGTGCTGCCCGGCCTGATGGACGCGCACGTGCACCTGCACGGCGACGCCGACCTGCAGGGCTATCGCCGCCTGGCCATCTCGTTGCCCGCCGCTGCGATCAAGGGCGCGAAGAACGCGCGCACCACGCTGCTCGCCGGCTTCACCACCGTGCGCGTGCCCGGCTCGCCCGGCTACGCCGACGTGGCGCTGCGCGATGCGATCGCGACGGGCGAAGTCGACGGCCCGCGCATCCTCGCTGGCGGCGTCTCGATCGGCATCACCGGTGGCCACTGCAGCGACAACAACCTGCTGCCGGCCGAGTACAAGGCCGTGGGCGAGGGCGTGGCCGATGGCCCGTGGGCCGCGCGGCAGAAGGTGCGGCAGAACGTCAAATTCGGCGCCGATTTCATCAAGACCTGTTCCACCGGCGGGGTGCTGTCCAAGGGCACCGAGGTCGGTGCGCCGCAGTATTCGCTGGAGGAACTGAAAGCGCTCGTGGATGAAGCGCATGCGCTGGGCCGCAAGGTGGCTTCGCACGCGCATGGCGCCACCGGCATCCGCAATGCGCTGCTGGCCGGCGTGGATTCCATCGAGCATGCCAGCTTCATCGACGACGAGGGCATCGCGCTGGCGAAGAAGAACGGCACCGTACTGGTGATGGACATCTACAACACCGAGTACATCCTCGGCGAAGGCGAGAAGGCCGGCTTCCTGCCCGAATCGCTGGAGAAGGAACGCCGCGTGGGCGCCACCCAGCGCGAGAACTTCCGCAAGGCGCACCAGGCCGGCGTCGTCATGGGATTCGGTACGGATGGCGGCGTCTACCCGCATGGCCTCAATGCGCGCCAGTTCTCGCGCATGGTGCAGTTCGGCATGACGCCCCTGCAGGCGATCCGCTCGGCCACGCTGGTCAATGCGCGCCTGTTCGGCATCGAGAAGGATGCCGGCGTCCTCAAGCCGGGCTACTACGCCGACCTGATCGCGGTGGATGGCGACCCGCTGCAGGACGTGGCGGTGCTTGAAAACGTCGGCTTCGTGATGAAGCAGGGACGTGTCTACAAGAACACCGCGAGCGAGTGAGGCGCAGCGCATGTCCATGCCCGTGAAGATCGATTTCGTGTCCGACGTGGCCTGCCCCTGGTGCGCGGTTGGCCTGGCCGCGCTGGAGCGCGCCATGGCGAACATCGGCGGCGACCTGCAGGTGGAACTGCACTTCCAGCCGTTCGAGCTCAATCCCGACATGGCGCCGGAAGGCGAGTCCATCGCGGGTCATCTTGGCCGCAAGTACGGTCTGACGCCCGAGCAGCTGGCGCAGAACGGCGAGGCGCTGCGCCAGCGCGGCGAGGCGCTGGGCTTCGTCTTCGACCTGCAGAAGCGCGACCGCATCTACAACACCTTCGACGCGCATCGCTTGCTGCACTGGGCGGGCGAACTCGGCGCCCCGCAGCAGCGTGCCCTCAAGCATGCGTTGCTGAATGCGTACCATGGCGAAGGAAGAAACGTGTCCGACCGCGACACGCTGGCCGCCATCGCGGGATCCGCCGGACTGGATGGCGCGGCGGCGCGGCATATCCTCGACACGGATGCCTTCGCTGCACAGGTCCGCGAACGCGAACACTTCTACCAGCGGCAGGGCATCCGCGCGGTGCCATCGGTGATCTTCAACGACCGCCACCTGGTGCAGGGCGGGCAACCGGTGGAGGTGTTCGAACAGGCGCTGCGCCAGCTGTCGGATATTGCGGCCTGATCGCTCCCGCTCTGCAACGGCTGCCTATCCGACGCGGGTGTACTGGGTCTCGACCGCCCGCATTTCCTCGCCCTGCGGGGTGATGTTGAACATGGTGATCACCAGCGTGTCAGGGTCGGGTTGCTCCAGCGTCGTGCGCCAGCCCCAGCGCGGGCCACCCTGCCCGTCGCCGTAGCTGCCGAGGACGTTGGGGCTCGGTGCGCTGCCGGCGCCGGTCGAGAACATGATGTTGGTGCCCGTCCCGAAACTCTCCACCCAGGCGGATTCCCAGTGGCCATCGTCCAGGTGGTAGCCGTACAGCACGATGCCTTCGATGGGCTCATCGTTGAAGCGGCTCTCGTACTCGTGCATCAGGAAGCGTCCGCCCAGCACGCTGCGGATGCGTCCCCGCTGCGGGGCCTCGCAGGCCAGTTCGTCGGGCGTGAACCACAGGCGGAAGCGGCCTTCCCACTCACCGGCCATCTGCGCCAGTTGCCGGTGCCGGCCTTGCGCCAGCGACTCTTCGAACGCGTGCTTGCCCATGGCGGAGTCTCCAGGTGTGTGCCGCGGATCATGCCATCCGGTGACGGAGGGCGGACAGCGGCGCGCAGTCGCCCGCGTGCCAGAAGCGGTGTTTCAGCCGTGGCGTGCCAACAGCACGGACTCGTTGCTGGGCATCTCGACCACCACGGCGGTCGGGATGCCGTGATGCTGGTGCAGGGTGGCCGCGAGCAATTTGGCGTTCTCGCGCGCGTCGCCGAGGTTGTCGAACCAGTCGCGGCCGAACTGGCCTTCGTACAGCTGCCAGCCGCTGGCATCGGCGGCGATGGTGAAAAGCAGGCGGGGCATTGCGTACTCCAGTCAGCATGCCGGGCAGGGAACCGGCATGGGGACTGTGCGCGAATGTGCCAGTTATCACATTCGGCGGACTGCCCGTATCGGCGTAGGAAAATTCCTACCACCGTGTAGGTGCAACGCCGGTCCTCAGCGCAGCATCGGCTCCAGCGCCGTCCAGACGTGGTCGCGCAGTTTCGGCTGGGCGCTGGCGACGGGGTGCAGGTTGTCGGCCTGATAGGCATTGCGGTCCAGTGCGATGGGTTCCAGCAGGAACGGCAGCAGCGCAGTGCGGTACTGCTTGGCCAGCGCACTGAAGTTCTGTTCGAAGCCGCGCGTGTAATCGGGGCCGTAATTCGGCGGCATCCGCATGCCGACCAGCAGCACCTTCGCCTTGCCTGCCTGCGCAGCCTTGATCATCTTTTCCAGATTGGCGCGCGTCTGCGCCAGTGGCAGGCCCCGCAACCCGTCGTTCGCGCCCAGCGCGATGACCACGACGGCGGGCTTGTGGCGTTGCAGTTCCGCCGCGATGCGCGCCGCCCCGCCTGCAGTGGTCTCGCCACTGATGCTGGCGTTGACGACGCGCCAGCCCGGCTTCGTCTTGCCGATCCGGTCCGCGGTCAGCGACACCCATCCCTGCGACGGCGCCAGGCCGTATGCCGCCGAGAGCGAGTCGCCCATCACCAGGACGGTGCGCGTGCCCTTCGCGGGCGCGGCCTGCGCACTCTGCGCTGCGGCGGGACGTGCGAATAATGCGACGAGCAGAAGCAGCGCCAAGCCCATGGCCCATTGCATGCGTACGCCGCTGGCCCCATACCTGTTCAAATTAAGAAACATTTAATCCCTGCTCCCGATGATCCACGAAATGACCGACGAGACGATCATGGCCGACGCCAGCAGACTCCCCACTGAAGCCCCCTCCATTGCGCGCCATGCCGTGCTCGACGTGCAGGGCTTGGGCAAGCATGTGCCGCTGCCCGACGGTGCCCTGACGATACTCGACGACATCGGCTTCCGCATCGAGCATGGCGACACCGTCGCCATCGTGGGGGCATCCGGCTCCGGCAAGAGCACGCTGCTGTCGCTGCTGGCCGGCCTGGACGTGCCCAGTGCCGGCACGGTGACGCTGGATGGCGAGCGCCTTTCGGACATGGACGAGGACGGTCGTGCGCGCGTGCGCGGGGAGAAGGTCGGCTTCGTCTTCCAGAGTTTCCAACTCCTGCCGTCATTGACCGCGCTGGAAAACGTCATGCTGCCGCTGGAATTGCGTGGCGATGCCGATGCGGAAGGGCCTGCCCGGCAGATCCTGGAAAAAGTCGGCCTTGGCCAGCGCCTCGGCCATTATCCGCGCCAGTTGTCGGGTGGCGAGCAGCAGCGCGTCGCCCTGGCGCGCGCGTTCGTCACGCGGCCCTCGCTGTTGTTCGCGGACGAACCCACCGGCAATCTCGACACGCATACCGGGCAGGCCATCATCGAGCTGCTGTTCGCGCTGAACGCCGATGCAGGCACCACGCTGATCCTGGTCACCCACGACGCTCATCTCGCCGAACGCTGCCAGCGCCGCCTGCGCCTGGATGCCGGTCGCCTGCAAGGTTCCGCGGCATGAAGACGCTCGCGCTGGCCTGGCGCCAGCTGCGGCGCGACCTGGTGGCGGGGGACATCCGCATCCTGTTCGCCGCGCTGGTGCTCGCCGTGGTGGCGGTGACCTCCGTCGGCTTCGTCACCGACCGCGCGGAGCGCGCGCTGGCGATCGAGGCGAACCGGCTGCTCGGTGGCGACGTGGTGGTGCGCGGCGATGCACCGCCTTCGGAGGCACTGCGCGCACTCGCCAAGGCGCCCGGCTTGCGGGTGACCGAGACGCATGAACTGCAGAGCATGGTGCGCGCGGGCGAATCGCTCTCGCTGGGCGACCTGCGTGCGCTGGGCGAAGGCTTCCCGCTGCGCGGCAACTTCCGCCTGGTGGATCGCGCGGGTGGCGTCGAACGCGATGCTGCAGGCATTCCGGCACCCGGCACGGTGTGGATCAGCCAGGCCGGTGCGGAGACGCTGGGTGCGAAGCCCGGCGATGGGATCGGCATCGGCACGCGCACGCTGAAGCTGGCCGCGCTTGTCACCCAGGAGCCGGATGCCGCGCTGGACTATTTCAACGTGGCGCCGAAGGTCTTCCTCAATCTTGCCGATCTGCCGTCCACCGACCTGGTGCAGGAAGGCAGCCGACTGCGTTACCGACTCGTCGTTGCCGGCGAGGCGGCGGCGGTGGAGAGCTTCACGGCGGCCGCAAAGCCGCAACTCGCGCGTGGGCAACGGATGGAAACCATCCAGGACGCACGGCCCGAGGTGCGTTCCGCACTTGATCGCGCGAGTCGTTTCCTCGGTCTCGCCGCGCTGGTCTCCGTGGTGCTGGCGGCGGTCGCCGTCGCGATGGCCGCGCGTCGCCACAGCGAGCGTCACCTGTCGGGCACGGCGGTGATGCGCTGCCTCGGTGCGCAGCAGCGCACGCTGGTGGGTATCCACGTCGGCGAACTGGTACTGCTGGGCCTGGCGGCGTGCACCGTCGGCGTGCTGATCGCCTTCGGCCTGCAGTGGGGCATCGGCAGCTGGCTGCAGCAGTCGCTGAAGATCGACATCCCGCCAGCAGGCCTGATACCGGCGCTGCAAGGTTATGGCGTGGGCATGATCGTACTGCTCGCGTTCGGCGCACCGCCGGTGCTGGCGCTGCGTCGCGTGCCGGCATTGCGCGTGTTGAGGCGCGATCTCGACCGTACCGAACCCAGCGCATG
The DNA here is from genome assembly GCF_014852005.1 of Pseudoxanthomonas sp. PXM03. GTDB lineage: Bacteria > Pseudomonadota > Gammaproteobacteria > Xanthomonadales > Xanthomonadaceae > Pseudoxanthomonas_A. The sequence goes on from NZ_JACVAU010000004.1 coordinate 135,023, forward strand.
GCTGGTCGCGCTGACCGGCTTCGTCGGACTGGGCGCACTGTTGTGGTGGAAGGCAGGCTCGCCCACCTTGGGCACGGCGATGCTGGTCGGCATCGTCGGTACGCTCGCCGTCCTCTCGCTGCTGGCCTGGGCGATGATCCTGCTGGTGCGTCGCCTGCGCTCGCGCCTGCGCGGCAGCCTGCGCTACGGCCTGGCGAATGTCAGTCGCCGGGCTGGAACATCGATCGCGCAGGTGTCGGCGCTCGGTCTTGGCCTGATGGCGCTGCTGTTGCTGACCTTCGTGCGCACCGATCTGCTGGATCGCTGGCAACTCGCACTCTCCGCCAATGCACCGAACCGCTTCATCATCAACGTGCAGCCGGACCAGGTGGATCCGGTGAAGACCTTCATGCAGACGCGCGGGCTCTCGGCGGTGGACCTATATCCGATGATCCGTGGCCGCCTGGTCGAACTCAACGGCAAGCCCAGCAGCGGTGCCGACTACGAAGAGGCCGACGAGCGCACGCAGCGCCGCGCCGAGCGCGAGTTCAACCTGTCGATGGCGACGACACTGCGCGACGATAACAAGGTGACGGCCGGCGAGTTCTGGACCGGACGTACCCCGTCGTCACCGGAGTTGTCGGTGGAGGAGGAGTTCGCCGAGGCGTTGGGATGGAAGCTCGGCGACCGGGTGGCGTTCGATATCGCCGGCCAGCGCTTCGAGGGCCGCGTCACCAGCCTGCGCAGCGTGGACTGGGAGAGCTTCCGTCCCAACTTCTTCGTTGTCGCCTCGCCGGGCGCACTCGATGGCTATTCCGCCAGCTATATCACCGCCGTCAGCGTACCGTCGGGCGATGCCGCCTTCACGCGCGAACTGGTCAACCAGTTCCCCAACCTGTCGGTGATCGATGTGGAGGCGGTGCTCAACCAGGTGCGCAGCACGGCCGAGCAGGTCTCGCAAGTGGTGCAGGTGGTGTTCTGGTTCTCGCTCGCGGCGGGCCTGCTGGTGCTGATGGCGGCGGTGAGCGCCAGCCAGGACGAACGCTTGCTGGAAGGTGGCGTGATGCGTGTGCTGGGCGGCAGCCGGCGCCAGCTGCGGCTTGCGCAGGCCTCGGAGTTCGCGGCCATCGGTCTGCTGGCCGGTCTGGTCGCCGCCATCGCGGCGTCAGTCTTGTCAGGCGTGGTGGCCACGCAGGTGTTCGACCTGCCCTGGAAAGCGAACTGGCAGCTGGCCGCCATCGGTGGCGGGCTGGGCATGCTCGCAGCCCTCGGTGCCGGCCTGTTCGCCACGCGCAGGGTGCTGGATGCGCCGCCGTCGGTTACGTTGCGCGAACTGCAGGGATAGCGCCTGTAGGAGGGGCTTCAGCCCCGACCTGACCATCAGGGATGGCGGTCGGGGCTGAAGCCCCTCCTACAAAAAAAGAGCCATCCGTTGCTGGATGGCTCCGAGGCAGCATCAGGAGACTTTTACCCCTTGATGCAGACCACCTGACGCAGCGTGTGGACGACTTCCACCAGGTCGCTCTGCGCGGACATCACGGCGTCGATGTCCTTGTAGGCCGCCGGCGACTCGTCGATCACGCCGGCGTCCTTGCGGCATTCGACATGCGCCGTGGCCTCGCGGTGCTGCGACAGCGTGATCTGCTGGCGCGCGGCGGTACGGCTCAGCACGCGGCCGGCCCCGTGGCTGCAGCTGTGGAAGCTGTCCGCGTTGCCCTTGCCGCGCACGATGAAGCTCTTCGCGCCCATGCTGCCGGGAATGATCCCCAGCTCACCTGCGCGCGCGCTCACCGCGCCCTTGCGGGTCACCAGCAGGTCCACGCCGCCGTGCGTTTCCTTCTGCACGTAGTTGTGGTGGCAGTTCACCGCCATCTTCTCCAGCTGGAACTTCGGCAGGCGGTGGCGCATCTCCGCCAGTACGCGCGACATCATCGCTTCGCGGTTCTCGCGGGCGTAGTCCTGCGCCCACGAGACCGCTTCCACGTAGTCGTCGAACAAGGGCTCGCCTTCCATGAAGAAGGCCAGGTCCTTGTCCGGCAGATGGAAGCCCAGCACACGGTGCGCCAGTTGCTCGCGCGCCCGCTCGATGAAGTAGTTGCCGATCAGGTTGCCGGTGCCGCGCGATCCACTGTGCAGCATCACCCACACCGCGTCGGCCTCGTCCAGGCAGATCTCGATGAAGTGGTTGCCGCCGCCCAGCGTGCCGATCTGGCGGTCCAGCTTGTCGGTGCGGATCTTGCGATGCTTCTGCTTGATCGCCTCCAGGCGCGGCTCCAGCCCCGACTGCGCGATGCGCGTGGCGATGCTGTCCGGCAGCTTCCAGTGTTCGCCACCGCGCCCGTTGCCCACCGGCACGCTGCGTTCGATGCTCGAGCGCAACTGCGCCAGGGTGTCCGGCAGGTCCTTCGCGCGCAGCGTGGTCCGCACCGCAGCCATGCCGCAGCCGATGTCCACGCCGACCGCCGCCGGAATGATGGCGCCGCGCGTCGGGATGACCGAGCCCACGGTCGCGCCCTTGCCCAGATGCACGTCGGGCATGACCGCGACCCACGGGCCGACGAAGGGGACGGCCGCGATGTTCCGCAGCTGCTCATGGGCACCCTGGTCCAGGGGCACGCCGCGCACCCAGCCCTTGATCGGCGTGGTGCTGCCCTCGGCGTGCAGCAGTTCGAATTGGGATTGCATGTTCATGTGTTCACTCCATTGAAAGGATAAAGCCCCTTCCCCCGCGTGCGGGGGAAGGTTGGGATGGGGGCGGACTACGCCGCAGCGCCGTCCTCCGCCGAAAGCCGGACCACGTCCTCGCGCGATCCTTGCGCCGACGCGTGCCGTGCTCCGGCGGCCCCCACCCCAGCCCTCCCCCGTGAACGGGGGAGGGGGCAGGTTTCCGCTACTTCAGCGTCACCAACTGCTTCAGCACGCCATCCAGGCCGCCGAACACGGTGAGCTTGTCGATCTTCTCGGTGACCTTTTCCAGGGCCTCGAGCTCCTTCAGGCGCATCAGCACTGGCGACTCGTCGATCAGCTTCGCGGTGTTGAGCAGGGAACGCGTGGCGTTCGCCTCCTCGCGGCGGCGGATCACGTTGGCCTGCGCCGTCTTCTCCGCCTGCACCACCCCGTTGAGGATCTCCTTCATCTCGCCCGGCAGGATCACGTCCTTCACGCCCACGCCCAGCACCTCCACGCCGAAGCCGGTCAACTGGCCGCGCACGTAAGCGAAGATGTCGGCGTCCAGCGAGGCCTTGTCGCCCAGCAGCTCGTCCAGCGTCTTGGCGGAGACCGCCTTGCGCAGGCCGTACTGCAGCTCGCGGTAGACGAAGTCACCGACCTTCGCGACCTTGGTGCGCGCAGCCACCACGTCGGTGACGCGGGTGCTGGCGGCCAGGTTTACGCGCAGGCTGACCTTGTCGCGGGTCAACAGTTCCTGACCCGACACTTCGATCGTCTGCACGCGCGTATCGACCACATCCACCACCACGTTCTTCTGGAAGTTCCAGAAGGCGTAGCTGCCCGGTGCAAGCGTGCGCTCGAGCTTGCCGTCGATGAACACCAGGCCAGCGAACTCCGCCGGCACGTCGGCCACCACGGCCAGCTTCGACAACGCACCCAGCTGGCGCAGGCGCCGCGCCACGGCGACTTCCACGTCCGGCGTGGCGAGCGTCACCGCCTGCACTTCGACCTTCACCAGGCCGATCCAGTACAGGCGGCGCGTGCCGGGCGGCAGCACGTCTTCCAGCTTGCCGTTCTTCAGCACCAGGCCGACCTCATCCACGCCGATGTCGGCGAGCACGAAGACCTCGCCCAGGCGCTCGCCGAGGCGCGCGATCAGCGCGTCGACGTCGTGGCCGGCGTATTCCGGCGAGGCGATGTTGAAGGTGCGCACCTCGATCCGACCCATCGGGTCGAACCAGTGGTACACGCCGGGCGCGAGCAGTTGCTCGAACCGACGGTTGCGATACACCAGGCCGCGCTCGCCGTCACCGATCACGACCCTCTTGGTCCAGAACATGCTGTTCAGAAGCATGGCGTTGTTCTCCTTGTTGGCTCTGGTGGTTCGATCCAGTAAGCAATCCGCCGCGGAGGATCGAATGCCGCGGCGGCGATGTGTGTCGAGCGCACCTGCGATCGACGGGACAAGGTGGAAACGCCCCTGCACGGAAGCGATGCGGGCGACCGGCGCTGCCGGCGGAGGCATCGCGGCGACAAGGCGATCCGCAGATCGCATCGAACGCTGCGCGCCTCTGCGTCGAGGGCGCGGTGTCGGCACCGTCCCCGCTGCGTGCGTCGCCTCCCGCAGTCCATCGCGGAAGAACGACACGCCGCACGGGGCGTTTCCTGAGTGGGACTTTCGTCCCCGTTTCCAGATTTACAGTCTGGTGTTGGAGCGGGAGTCGAACCCGCGACCGTCGGAGTCAACGTCCGATGCTCTAACCATCTGAGCTATCCAGTGGTGGACGAACCGGATTTGAACCGGTGGCCAACGGCATGCGCCGCTGCTCTCCCAAGCTGAGCTATCGTCCGCTCGAGGAACACCGCCTCCCACGCTTCGGCATACGCCACGGCAGCGCCGCGCGCACCGGACGGAATACAAACCCGTACCGCTGTAGCGTGTTCGATCGATGTTCCTCATTGCCGGCTGTCGCCAACCGGCAATTCGTTTGGGCGCCATGCGCCCTTGTGGTGTCCACTCCCCGCGCCGCTCGCGTCGAAGCATCACAACGCAGCGCACATGCGCCGGTCGCAGCCGCGCCCCTGCCTCGGGACGCGCAGGCGCGTTACCCGGATGCTTCAGGGCGGAAAAGAATTTCCGTGGTGGAATGGAGGGAATCTGGTCGATGCATGCGCATCCTCCGCGAACGCTGAAAACAAAACGCCCCCGGGGCTTGCGACCCGAGGGCGTTCGCGTTTCCTCGGGAGATCGGGGTGGCCGATCTCCCTGGGAGTCAGCCGGATGTCAGGTGGCCAGATGCCGCGCGGGTTCGTTGCCGGGCTTGGCATCGAACGCATACGCACGCACGCGCAGGCCGCAGCGCGATGGCTGCAGGTCAAGCGTGTTGGCGATGGAGTGCGCGGGCTTCATGGAAATCATTCTGGTGAAAAAACAGCCGCAAGGGCCGAAGGCCGCGCACAATACGCCGGTTGTTTTCGATGTGCAACAAATTTTTAACTGCGGTATCGAAAGCCCGACAAACGGTGGGTCGTCATGTCAGGCGACGCATGCGGGATACCCGCTCGTACGCGGGTAGAATCGCCACCTGTTTTCCTGCTGACGGTGCCCCTTGGCTGCACGAAATTCCGATCCCGCGCTGGACGCATTGATGTTGCCGTTCGCGCAGGGCCAACTGGCTTGGCCGACGGGGCCGATTGCGTTCCTGCGCGCACGTGATGGCGCGGCGCTGCGCCAGTTCCCGCTGTCGCAGCTGGTGTGCGAACAGAGTTTCCGCCCGGATGCCGAGTTGCTGGAGCACGCCGGCTTGAACGTCGTGGCCGATGCCGTGGCCGATGCGGCGCGCCATGCGCTCGTACTGGTGCTTCCGCCGCGCCAGCGCGAAGAAGCGCGCGCGCTGCTGGCGCGTGCGGTGCGGCTGGCATCGCCCGGTGGCATCGTGGTGGCCGCGATGACCAACAACGAAGGCGCCAAGTCCGGCGAGGCCGACCTCAAGCAGCTTGCCGGCCTGGCCGGCACACTGACCAAGTTCCATTGCCGCACTTTCTGGACGCGGCCCCTGGACGACGGAATCGACACTGCACTGCTGGAGAAGTGGACATCGCTCGATGCGCCACGCCGCATCGAGGGCGGCCGCTTCCTCAGCCGGCCCGGTGTATTCGCATGGAACCGCATCGATCCGGCGTCCGCGCTGCTGGTCGAACACCTGCCATCCGACATCGCTGGTCACGGCGCGGATCTCGGTGCCGGCTACGGATATCTCTCCAGCGAACTGCTCGCGCGGTGCGCCGGGATCACCGCGCTCGACCTGTACGAAGCCGAAGCGCGTGCGCTGGAACTGGCCAGGACCAATCTGGCCGCGTCCACATCGTCCGCCACCCGCGAGTTCCTGTGGCACGACGTCACCCGCGGTCTGCCGACGCGCTACGACTTCATCGTCAGCAATCCGCCGTTCCATACGCAGAGCCGCGCCGATCGCCCCGACATCGGCCAACGTTTCATCAGCGTGGCCGCCGAGGCGTTGAAGCCGGGTGGCCGCCTGTGGCTGGTCGCCAACCGCCACCTGCCGTACGAGCAGACCTTGAACGACAGCTTCGGCGACGTGCGCGTGGCCGGCGAGCGTGACGGTTTCAAGGTGATTGCCGCCATCAAGGCGAGGCGGTGAACGCATGAAGATCGTCAAGCACATCGCCAACCTGGGTTATGGCAGCCGCAAGCAGGTCCAATGGATGTTCCGCGAAGGCCGCATCACCGACGCCGCAGGCGAGGTGCTGTACGCCGATGATCCGGTCGACCACGACAACATCCGGGTGGATGGCGAGCCGCTCGATCCTGCGCCGGGGCTGACGATCCTGTTGCACAAGCCAGTAGGCTACACCTGCTCGACCAAGGACACCGGCCGCATCGTCTACGATCTGTTCCCGTCGCGCTTCCGCGATCGCTCGCCGGTGCTGTCCACGGTGGGGCGGCTCGATCGCGAGACCAGCGGCCTGCTGCTGCTCACCGACGACGGCGGACTGCTGCACCGGATCATCTCGCCGAAGGCCAACCTGCCCAAGGTCTACGACGTCACGCTGGCGCAGGACCTGCGCGGCGACGAAGGCGCGGTCTTCGCCAGTGGCACGTTGATGCTGGAATCGGAGCAGACGCCGCTGGCGCCGGCCGGCTTGCACGTGATCGACCCGCGCCATGCGCAGGTCACGCTCACCGAAGGTCGTTACCACCAGGTGCGTCGCATGTTCGCCGCCGTCGGCAACCATGTGGAGGCGCTGCATCGCAGTCGCACCGGGGGACTGACGCTGGGCGACCTGGAGCCTGGGCAGTGGCGCCTCCTGGGCGAGGATGACCTCCGCCAGCTGTTCGAGGACAACGCGTGAATCCTGCACGCCTGCCGTTCGCGCCCGAGGCGGTGATCTTCGACATGGACGGCCTGATGCTGGACAGCGAACGCGCGATCATCGGTTGCCTGGCGGAAGCCGCGTGCGAGCTTGGCCACGATCTGCCCGAGGTGTTGTGGCTGTCGATGGTCGGCCACAGCGAAGCCGTCTGCCGCCACCTGTTGGACGAAGCCATCGGCGAAGCGCAGCGCGAGCGTGTGCTGCAGCGCTCGCACGTGCTCTACGAGGCGGTGGTCGCGGCGGGCGTACCACACCGTCCCGGCATCATCGAGATGCTGGATTTCCTCGATTCCCGCAGGATTCCACGCGCCGTCGCCACGTCGACGCGTCGTCCGCTGGCGCTGCGCAAGCTGGACGCCGCCGGCCTGCTGCCACGGTTCGACGTCATCTGCACCAGCAGCGATGTCGAGCATCCCAAGCCTGCGCCCGATGTCTATCTGCTCGCGGCTCGCTCGCTCGGCGTCGATCCACGGCGGTGCCTGGTGCTGGAGGATTCGCCCACCGGCGTGCGCGCCGCACTTGCCGCCGGCATGCATCCGATCCAGATCCCAGACCTGCTGGAACCGGACGACGCCGTGCGTGCGCTTGGGCACACCATCCTGTCATCGCTGGACGATGCACGCATGTTGCTGGAGCAGCGTTTGCTTGGAGAGGTTTTGTAGGAGCGACGTGAGTCGCGACCGCACGGCAAATTCCCACTCGAATGCGCGAGGTCTCCTGATATGGCGGCCCTTGGTGTGATTCCATGCTCACCGGCATGGATAACGCCGACTGCCTGCGACGAACTGGAGGTCACGCCGCTTTGCGTCACGGACGCATGTCAGCGGAAGGACAGGTCTACCTGGTCACCTTCGTCACGCATGACCGCCGACCGCTGTTCTCCGATACCACCATGGCCCATGATGCCGCGCGTGCGGCCACCGACAGGCGGCTTTGGTATCGCTCCCGGCTGTTGGCGTGGGTACTCATGCCGGATCACTGGCATGGGCTGATCGAGTTGGGAGCTATGGAATCCCTGTCCGTCTGCGTGCAGCGCCTGAAGACCAATACGTCACGCGCGGCGGCCAGGCCTGAAGGTCCGCGACGTGTGTGGGCGCCTGGCTTCCATGATCGTGCGATCCGTTCGGATGACGGCCTGCGGGCCGCCGCGCGCTATCTTGTTGCCAATCCATTGCGCGCTGGATTGGTCGACAGGATCGGAAGCTATCCGTACTGGGATGCGGTGTGGCTCCAGGCCTAGAGAAGCGATGATGGAGCTTAGGGGGGGCGGTCGGCGGTCGCGACTTACGTCGCTCCTACAGAAGAGCCAGACCTCTCTCACTCCCCGAACAGCTTCGCCCACCCCGCATGCCCCAGCGAATCCAGCGTCTTCACGTTGCGCTCGACGATGACGTCGGCATCGGGGAAGGCCTCCACCGCACGGTCGATGCTGGCTTCGCGCAGCAGGTGCAGGGTGGGGTAGGGCGATCGGTTGGTGTAGTTGCTGATGTCGTCCGGGGCGGTGCCGGCGAACTGGTAGTCCGGGTGGAAGCTGGCCACCTGGATCACGCCCTGCAGGTCCAGTGCCTCGACCGCGGCGTCGGCGTTGTCGAGGAAATCGTTGTAGTCGAGGAAGTCGGTCAGCACGTCGGGATGGATGATCAGCGTGGTGTCGACCTGTTCGGGGTCCGCATCCCGCAGCAGCACCAGTTCTTCCGCCAGTTCTTCCAGCAGTGCTTCCGGGGTGCTCGCATCGCTCAGCACGAAGCGGACCTGCTGCTTCACGTACACCGCTTTCGCGAACGGGCACAGGTTCAGGCCGATCACCGCGCGCTCCACCCACTGGCGGGTGGTGGCGATCGGGTCGGCCACGCCGTTGGCGATGTGCGGAACGTCAGTCACGGAAATTGTCGAACTGCAGCGGCAGTTCGAACTCGGTCTTCTTCAGCAGGGCGATGACATCCTGCAGGTCGTCGCGCTTCTTGCCGGTCACACGCAGCTTCTCGCCGTTGATCTGCGCTTCCACCTTGAGCTTGGCGTCCTTGATGGTGGAGACGATCTTCTTCGCCAGCTTCTGTTCGATGCCCTGCTTGACGGTGACCTTCTGGCGCGCGCCGGCCAGGTTGGTGTCCACGTCGCCGAACTCGAGGCAGCGCACGTCGATCTGGCGGGCGATCAGGCGGGCACGCAGGATGTCGGTCATCTGCTTGAGCTGGAAGTCGCTCGGCGCGGACTGGGTGATGAGTTTGTCTTCCAGCTCGAACTTCGCTTCCACGCCCTTGAAGTCGAAGCGGGTGGAGAGTTCGCGGTTGGCCTGATCCACGGCGTTGGTCAGTTCGTGGGCGTTGACTTCGGAGACGACGTCGAAAGAGGGCATGGGGGGGTCTTCCTGTCTGATGCGCCGCCATTCTAGCGTGCCGCCCTCGCCGCCGAGCGCTGGCCGGTGATAATGGCGCATGTCCGCGCCCCGCCCCTCCCTCGCTTCCGCCGTCCTGCTGATGCTGGCGGCCGTCCTGATGTTCGCGTTGATGGACGCAGGGCTGAAGCTGCTCTCTGCGCACTATCCGCCCTTGCAGGTCGCCGCGCTGCGCGGCCTCTCCTCGCTGCCCCTGGTCGCGTTGTGGGTCCTGGCCACGGTGCCGCCGCGCTCGTTGCTGCGCGTGTACTGGCCGCTCCACCTGCTGCGCGGCGTGCTGGGCATCGCGATGATGGGCGGGTTCGTCTACGGCTTGAGGACGATGCCGCTGTCCACGGCGTACGCGATCACCTTCGTCGCGCCGCTGCTGGTCACGGCGATGGCGGGTCCGTTGCTGAAAGAGCGCGTGGGACCCGCGCGCTGGGTGGCGATCTTCATCGGCCTGGTGGGAGTCCTGGTGATCCTGCGACCCACCGGCGAGGGCATGCTGACCCAGGGTGGGCTGGCGATCCTGCTGGCCGCGATCTGCTATGCGCTGGGTGCGGTCACCGTGCGCATGCTGGCGCAACGCGACAGTACGCAGGCGATGGTGTTCTGGTTCGTCGTCCTGCTGTCGCTGGGCGCGTGGCTGCTTGCGCTTCCCGCGTGGAAGCCGCTGCAGCCCGCGCATGGCTGGATCATCGCGGGCGTCGGTGTCTCCGGTTCGCTGGCGCAGGTGGCACTGACCGAAGCGTTCCGCCGGGGCGAGGCCTCGCTGATCGCGCCGCTGGAATACACCGCGCTGGTATGGGGCGTGCTGCTGGACGTGGCCTTGTGGTCGGTGCTGCCGGATGGGGTCACCTGGATCGGCGCCGGCATCATCGTCGCCAGCGGGCTGTACCTGCTGCGGCGCGAAAAGGTCCATGTGGAAGCCGAACACCCCTGACGTACGTTGCGGCATGATGCGCGCATGCCCATCATCTTTGTCCTGCTTTTCGTCTTCCTGCTGCTGGCGTTGTGGGCGGTGCTGTTGCCCGTCTCCTTGTGGCAGCGTTACCGCTACGGCCGAGCGCGCCGCATGGCACGCAGCTGGTTGCTGACGCTCAACGCATGGAGCCTGCTGGTGTCGGTGGCGATCTTCGTCGCGGTCAGCGCGTTCGGCCTGTTCTGGTGGCCGGACAGCCTGGTTGGTGCCGGAGTGGGACTGGCTGCCGGCAGCTTGCTCGGCCTGGTAGGCGTATGGCTCACGCGCTGGGAAGTCGCGCCGCAGGGCGTGTTCTATCAGCCCAATGCCTGGCTGGCGTTGCTGCTGGTCGCCATCGTGGCCGGGCGTATCGTGCTGGGATTCGTGCAGATGGCGCAGTACTGGCGGAGCGGCGGCGTGCCGGCGACCCATGCGCTGCTGAGCGGTCACGGCAGCCTGCTGGCGGTGGCCGGCCTGCTGCTGGGCTACTACCTGGTTTATGCCTGGGGCGTGAAGTGGCGCGTCACGCGCTTGCAGCGGCTGCGCGGCCACGTCATGCGGTGAGCCCTCCCGCCCAATGAAAAGGCGGCGGGCCCGAAGGCCCGCCGCCGCATCGACGCGTTGGAGCAATGGATCAGAAGCGCGCGCCGATACCCACGCCCACGACCCAGGGGTCGATCGTCAGTTCTTCACCGGTGCCCTGGCCTGCGACACGCACGCCGGCATCGCCCTTCATGTAACGGGCATCCGCACGCGCGAACCAGCGTTCGTTGATGTTGAAGTCCATGCCGGCCGTGGCGATGGCGCCCTTGGCGGTTTCCAGGCCCACGTGTGCGCCATCGCCGCCGATGGTCTCGTCACTGAAGTTGGACTCGTAGTAGCCCAGTCCCACGAACGGACGCATCACCTTGTCGGGAGTACCGAAGTGGTACTGGCCGCTCAGCGCGATCGGCTGCTGGTCGACGGTGCCGATCTTGCCGGGGCCGTCGGCCTTGACGCGGTGGTTGAACTTGTCCGCGGCGCCCCACAGTTCAACGGCGATGTTGGGGGTGGCATACCAGCTGGCGCTGATCACCGGCGCGACGTCGCCGTCGATCTTCAGGCCGGGCGCGGGATCGCGATCGGGCTTGAGGATGGCGGCGCCGCCGACCACGGCGAAGCGCTTGCTGGCGGCGTCGGATGTCGTGTCGGTCGTTGCATCCTGCGCCAGGGCAGGCACGGCAATGAGGGAAGCCAGGGCAATCGTGAGGGTTCGAATGGATTTCATGCAGGAATCTCCTGTTCTGTTTTCTTATGTCCCTTCCGTGCGGTGCGATGCGTGATGCGTCGTCGCCGTCAGGGCGAGCGCACCGTAACCGCCACCGCATGAATGTCTCCTGCTGCTCGACGTGAACCGATCGGAAACAAGCCAGAAAATCCTTCTTTTCGCTCTTCCATTTCACCGCGCGTGCATCTCGCTGAGCGCGTGCGATGCGTCGTTCATCCAGTAGGCCATGCTTCGATCGCGCCGTGCGGAGCATTGCGGGGCATGGCAGGAGGCCCCGGGCTGCGCTACTGTTCGCGCAAACGGAGTAGCGCCCATGGCCAGCAGCAAGGCGAAGACGGTGGAGGAATACCTCGCGGAATTGCCGGAGGATCGCCGCAAGGTGATCGCCTCGGTCCGCGACCTGGTCAATCGGCACATCCCCGACGGCTACGTCGAGGCGATGAGCTGGGGCATGATCGCGTGGGAGGTGTCGCTGTCGCGCTATCCGACCACCTACAACAAGCAGCCGTTGCCGTACGTCGCGCTTGCGGCGCAGAAGCAGTACTACGCGCTCTACCTGACGGTGTGCTACGCGAACTCCGCGCAGGACGTGGTGCTGCGCAACGCCTACGCGGACGCCGGCATGAAGCTGGACATGGGCAAGAGCTGCCTGCGCTTCAAGAAACCGGACGACCTGCTGCCCGAGGTGATCGGCCGCGTGATCGCCTCCACGCCGGTGGACACGCTTATTGCACAATACGAAGCCAGCCGCGCACGGACGTGACCCGCATGCCCCCCGCCAAACGCAAGCGCCGTACCGGCACCGCCACGACGGCGCTGCCATCGCCCGGCGACCACCTGACGATGGCGGACCTGGCGAAAGTGGCGGGCGTATCGGCGATCACCGTGTCGCGCGCGCTGCGCGACAGTCCGCTGGTCAATGCGGAGACGCGCGCCCGCGTCCGTGAGGTGGCGCAGCAGTACGGCTATGCATTCAATGTCAGTGCGCGCAACCTCAAGCTTCGCCGCAGCATGACGGTGGCGGTGGTGGTGGAAATGAAGCCCACCGTCGAGCGCCAGATGTCCGGCCCCTATCCGCTTGACCTGCTCGGCGGCATCACCCAGGAACTCACAACGACCGGATACAGCGTATTGCTGACCTCGCTGCAGGGTGGCTCGCTGCCGAACGTGCAGGCGGCGGACGGGGTGATCCTGCTGGGCCAGGGTGCGCACGAAGACGCCATGCACGAGGTGCAGCGCTGGGGCCGGCCGATGGTGGTCTGGGGCGCGGTGAGCAGGCACGAATCGCAGGTGGTGGTGGGCAGCGACAACCGGCGCGGCGGCGCGCTTGCCGCGGAGCGCTTCATCGCCCTGGGCCGTCGACGGCCCGCCTTCCTTGGCGATCCCGCGCATGGCGAGTTCGCCGAGCGGCTGGAGGGCTTCGCTGGCGCGCTGGCCCGCCACGGCATCACCCCGCAGACGCCCACCGTTGCCAGCTTCACCGTCAGCGCTGGCGCCGAAGCCGTGCATGCGTTGCTGGAGGCCAACCCGCAGGTCGATGCACTGTTCGCGGCCAGCGACCTGCTCGCCATCGGTGCGATCCGCGCGCTGATCGAGCGCGGCCGCCGCGTGCCGGAGGACGTGTCGGTGATCGGCTACGACGACACGCCCCTGGGTGCCACCTACGTACCGCCACTGACGTCCGTGCACCAGAACTTCATCGATGCCGGTGTGCTGCTGGCGCGCAAGGTCCGCACCCTGATCGAGGGCGAAGCGACCACCTCCGAGACCCTGCCCACGCACCTGGTGGTACGCGCGACCTGAGCGCATGCCGCTGCTGCATCGCAGCGGCCACCCGGTGGACATTTTCGTCGGTCGCTTTGGGTGGTATTGCCTCCAAGTCATTGAAAAAACGTGTTGTTTTCCCGGGATTGCCCTCCGGGGTGCGACGTTTCAAGTCACTGTAGCGCTGCTCTGACATCGATAACTTGACATCGATAACAACGACTCCTAGCGTGCCTCCGCCCGTGGTGCCACTGCGGGATGCGCCAGGCCAGAGCGGGGATGTCGGTGGAACAGAGGCAAAGCAATGCAGCAGGAACGGACGCGGGCATCGAAGACGTGCGGCCCGACCCGTGGCGACTGACCCAGCGGGGCTTCGATGCGGCGCGTGCGGCCCGTGACGAGACCTTGTTCGCGCTGGCCAACGGCACGCTCGGCGTGCGCGGCGCCCTCGAGGAAGGCGACAGTGTCAGCGACGGCAGTTTCCTGTCGAGCGTGTTCGAGCAGAACCCGATCCACTACCACGAACGCTTCCCGGGCTTCACGCGCAGCACCGACACGCGCGTGCCGGTGGCAGAAGGCAAGCACATCCGGCTGCAGCTGGGCGATGCGCCGCTGCGAGTCGAGGAAGCGGCGTGGCTGGACTTCGAACGCACCTTGGACCTGGCTGCGGGCGCGCTGGACCGCCGCCTCCGGCTGAAGACGCCGCAGGGCCAAACGCTGGAGATCCGTGCGCAGCGCGTGGTGCCGCTGGCCGAGCGCGCGCTGCTGGCGATCCGCTTCGAAGTCGCCTCGATCGACTATGCCGGTCCGTTGACCTTGCGTTCGTCGATCGAAACCGGGCGCCAGGCGATCGAACAGGGCGACGATCCCCGCATCGGCGTGGCCGGTGGCGAGGCGATGGACGTGTTCGACGAACATGCCGGTGCCGGCGGTGCATGGCTCAGACAGCGCACGCACCACAGCGGAATCACGCTGGTCTGTGCCCAGCATCACAGGTTGTCGCAAGGGGTCGCGTTCGCGTCAGCGGATGCCGGCGAAGGGCGCGTCGAGCAGTGCTTCGAGGCCGTACTCGCGCCGGGCGCGTCGGTGGTGGTCGAGAAGTTCGTCGCTTACGACGATGGCAATGGCACCGTGCGCGATGGCGTGCAGGCAGTGCTGGCGCGTGCGCAGGCCGCGGGCTTCGATGCGATCGCCCGTACACAGGCGGAGACTCTGCAGGCGTTCTGGCAACGCGCCGGCATTTCGGTGGAGGGCGATCCGGCGGCCGAACTGGCGCTGCGCTTCAACCTGTTCCACCTGCTGCAATCGGCCGGTCGCGACGGCATCAACGGCACGGCGGCCAAGGGCATCACCGGCGAAGGCTATGAGGGCCACTGCTTCTGGGACACCGAGGCCTTCGTGCTGCCGGTGATGGCATTGACGGCGCCCGACGTGGCGCGCGCGATGCTGATGTACCGCTACCGCACGCTGGAAGGCGCTCGCGACACCGCGCGTGCGATGAACCATCCGCGCGGCGCGCTGTACCCGTGGCGCACCATTGCCGGCCGCGAATGTTCCGCGCACTATCCCAGCGGCTCGGCGGCGTACCACATCAACGCCGCCATCGCGTACGGGATCGGGCTTTATCTCGACGCCAGCGATGATCTCGACTTCCTCAGCGAGGCTGGCGCCGAGATTCTTTTCGAGACCGCGCGCATCTGGCCGCAGGCCGGGCATTTCAATCCACGTCTCGACGGGGCCTTCTGCATCCACGAAGTGACCGGTCCCGACGAATACACCACGCTGGTCAACAACAACTGGTACACCAACCGCATGGCGCAGCGGCACCTGCTGCGCGCTGTCGAGGCATGGAACCGGCTGTCGGCCGATCGCCCGGAGGCGCTGCACATGCTGGCGGCCCGTATCGGACTCGATGCTGACGAAGTCGTGCTGTGGCAGCGCGCCGCCGATGCCATGTACCTGCCGGTGGATGAGGCATTGGGCATCCATCCGCAGGACGACGATTTCCTAGGCAAGCCGCGCTGGCCGTTTCCGAAGCGCGAAGGGCCGCATCGTCCGCTGCTGCTCGACTACCACCCGCTCACGTTGTACCGCCACCAGGTCTGCAAGCAGGCCGACGTGGTGATGGCGCTGGTGCTGGCGGGCGACGGTATCGCGCTGGGTGCGAAGCGCCGCGACTTCGACTATTACGAAGCGGTCACCACCCATGATTCCACGCTGTCGGCGCCCGTGTACGGCATCCTCGCCAGCGAGGTCGGGCACGACGAAAAGGCATGGCGCTATTTCGACGCCAGTCTGCGCGTGGACCTGGATGACCTGCATGGCAACACCGACCACGGCGTGCACATGGCGGCGATGGCGGGCAGCTGGCTGGGGTTGGTGCAGGGTTTCGGCGGGCTGCGCATCGTGGGCGGTCGCCTGCAGTTCGCGCCGACGCTGCCCACCGCCTGGAAGGGCTACGGTTTCAACCTGCGTTGGCGCGGTTGCGCACTGCGGGTGGACGTGGATGCGCGGGGCGTGCGCTATCGGTTGGACGAGGGCGACCTGCTCGCCTTCGCCCATGCCGGGAGCGAAGTGGTGCTTAAGCCGGGGCGAGAAACCGTGTTGCCGCTTGCCGTACCGTCGCCGCCGAAAGCCGTGTTCCCGCGCGCCTGCCGTGCCCTGGTCTTCGACCTGGACGGCGTACTGACCGACACCGCGCATACGCACTACCGGGCATGGAAACGGCTGGCCGATGAAATCGGCGTGCCGTTCGACCTGCTGGTGAACGAGCGGCTCAAGGGTGTGGACCGGATGGCCTCGCTGGAGATCATCCTGGAGCGCGCATCACGCGCCTACAGCGCAGACGAGAAGCGCGCGCTGTCCGATACCAAGAACGGTTACTACGTGCAGGAAATCGCCAGCGTGGGTCCGCAGGATCTGTTCGAGGGTGTGCGCGAGGTGCTGGATGCCGCGCGTGCCGCGGGCCTGAAGCTCGGGCTGGCGTCCGCCAGCCGCAACGCGCCTGCGCTGCTGGACAAGCTGGGTATCGCCGACTGCTTCGACTACATCGCCGATGCCGGCCGCATCGCGCGCGCCAAACCGGACCCGGCCATCTTCCTGGACGTGGCCGCCGCACTCGGCGTGCCCGCGCACCTGTGCATCGGAGTGGAAGACGCTGCCGCCGGCATCGAGGCCATCCATGCCGCCGGCATGGCCGCCGTGGGCATCGGCGACGCCCGCGCGCTGCGCCACGCCGATGCCGTGATTCCCCGCATCGCCAAGTTCGACCTGAGGACGTTCGTTTCGCCTTGACCGCACACGGCCACAGAAGCCGCGGCGGCAGCCTGTCACTACAACAACAAACGCACTACGTGGAGGGAGAGACCATGCAACACACCAAGCACCCGATGCGCTACGCCCTGTCGGCCGCCATCGCGCTGGCGCTCGCGCCGGTACTGGCGAGCGCCCAGGAAGCCGCCCCGGCGCCCGCGAACGACGAGGCGACGACACTCGACGCCGTCGTCGTCAGCGGCACGGCCAAGTTCAAGGGCCTGCGCAAACGCGACGCCAGCTTCTCGATCAGCACGGCCACGCCGGAGCAGATCCAGGAAACCGCGCCTACCAGCACTGCCGACCTGCTGAAGATCGTGCCGGGCGTCTGGGCCGAGGCCAGCGGTGGCGGTACCGGCGCCAACGTCTTCGTGCGCGGCATGCCGTCCGAGGGCGACGCACCGTTCTTCACCCTGCAGCTGGACGGCTCGCCGATCTTCCCGCCGCCGACGTTGTCGTTCCTCGAGAACACCACGCTGTTCCGCATCGACGACACCATCGCGCGCGTGGAAGGCCTGCGCGGCGGTCCCAGCCCGATCTACTCGAACGGGCAGCCCGGCGTGACGGTCAATTTCATCCAGAAGAAGGGCGAGGACACGCCGGAGGGCAGCGTGCGCCTGACGCTGGGTACCGACAGTCTGCGCCGGGTCGACTTCTACAGCGGTGGTCCGCTGAGCGCGGACAGCGGCTGGTACTACAGTGTGGGCGGCTTCTACCGTGAGACCGACGGCGTGCGCCAGACCGGCTTCCCGGTGGAGAAGGGCGGCCAGTTGAGCGCCACGCTGACCAAGCGCTGGGCCGAAGGCGAGTTCAACCTCTACGCGCGTCATACCGACGACCAGAACACCTTCTATACGGCGGTGCCGCTGGTTTCGCGCAACAATGGCAAGAACATTTCCAGCTTCCCGGGCCTGGACGCCACCACGGGCACGCTGGTCGGTGACGACTTCCGCCGGGTAACGCTGCCCACCGGCGTGGGCAACCAGACGATGACGCGCGACCTGGCCGATGGCCGTGGCGTGGACATCGACGTGTTCGGCGGCTCGCTGGACTGGTACGTCGGCAACTGGACCATCAGCGACAAGTTCAACTACCTCAAGGGCGACGCGCCGACCTACGCGCTGTTCACCGGCGCCAACCCGCAGACCCTGTCGTCCTACATCACCGACACCTACGGGGCGGGCGTCACCGGCACCGGCACCTTTGTCAATGGCGGCGGCGCGGTGGATCCGAACCAGCAGGTGCTGACCGCAGGCTTCTGGGTGGTGGAGAAGGAGATCAGCTCGTTCACCAACGACCTGCGCTTCAGCATCGACCTGACCGACAGCAATGCGTTGACCTTCGGCGTGTACTACGCGGACTATTCGTCCAAGGACCGCTGGTGGCTGGGAAACAACATGCTGCTCACTGCGCAGGACAACGCGCGCCGCGTGAACCTAGCGCTGTCCGACGGTCGCGTGGCGACGCGCGACGGCTTCGTGGGCACGGCGTTCTACAACATCCGCGGCGACTACGACGGCCAGAACACGGCCTTCTTCGTCGCCGACGAGTGGACGGTCAGCGACCGCATCCGCCTGGATGCCGGCGTGCGCTACGAGCGGCAGGAAGTGAACGGCACGGTGTGGGATCCGGTCACGGTCGATCTGGACGGCAATCCGAACACGCTGTACGACAACACCACGTCGGTTTCGACCACGCCGCGCAGCATCGACCAGAACGATAGCGATGTGTCCTGGACCGCCGGCCTGAACTACACGCTCAACGACAGCGTCAGCCTGTTCGGTCGCGTGAACTCGGGCTTCACCTTCCCGCAGTTCGACAACCTGCGCGATGGCGCCAACAACAAGACCGAGATCGACCAGTACGAGCTGGGCCTGAAGGCGGGCGGCGAGACGTACGAGATGTACGTGACCGCGTTCTACAACGACTTCACCGGCCTGCGTTACCAGGCGTTCGACAACAATGGCAACAACGTCGTCATCATCGGTGATTCGAAGGCGCGCGGCCTGGAGTTCGAAGGCGCATGGCGTCCGGCGGGCGGCTTCGAGCTGGCGTGGAATGCGACCTGGCTGCGTGCCAAGTACGGCGACTTCGCCACCTACGATGGCAACCAGGTGGTGCGCCAGCCGAAGTTCCGCGTGCGGCTGACACCGAGCTACTACTGGTCCATGCCGTGGGGCGACCTGAAGGTGTTCACCACCTATACGCATGTCGGCGACCGCTACTCCGATCCCGCCAATGGCCAGGTGCTTCCCGAATACGACACCTGGGACATCGGGGCCAGCGCTCACGTGGGCGAGAACTGGGAGTTCACCTTCTCGGGCCGCAACGTGACGGACGAGATCGCGCTGACCGAGGGCAATGCACGCGTGCTGGGCAATGCGACCAGTGGCGGAGTGTTCATGGGTCGCCCGCTGGAAGGCACGTCGTACCAGGCCTCCGTCGCCTATCGTTGGTGAGGCATCGGGGCCCGCCATGCTGCGGGCCGTCCACCACCGCCGCGCCGTCTCTCCCCGGCGCGGCGGTGGATACTGTTTCCCGCCGGGTGCCGCGTAGCGTGACCACGCGACCTCCCCCCGCGCACTCCGGGCCAGGCGGCCAGGAGGCGCTTGCGCTTACCGGTACCGCCCATGACACGCACCCGCATGATCCTGGCAATGATCCTGACCTACATGATCTTCGCCATGCTGTTGAATTCCGTGGGCACCGTGATCCTGCAGTCCATCCAGGGATTCGGCATCACCAAGGCCGATGCCAGCCTGCTGGAGGCGTTCAAGGACCTGCCGATCGCGATCACCTCGTTCCTCGTGGCCTCGTTCCTGCCAAGGCTGGGCTATCGCCGCGCGATGATGCTCGGCCTGCTGCTGGTCGCCGCCGCCTGCATCGCGATGCCGCTGCTGCAGGCGTTCTGGGCGACCAAGCTGCTCTTCACGGCGGTCGGTGTGTCGTTCGCGCTGGTGAAGGTGTCGGTCTACTCCAGCATCGGGCTGCTGACCGACGACGCGAAGACGCATGCGGCGCTCACGAGCACCGTCGAAGGCTGGTTCATGGTCGGGATCCTCGGCAGTGCCTGGCTGTTCGCGGCCTTCATCAATGCAGATGCGCCGGGTGATCCCGTCTGGCTGGATGTCTATTGGGTGCTCGCGGCGATGTGCGCAGTGGTGGTCGGGCTGCTGGCGACGAGTACGCTGGACGAACGCGCCGCGCGCGACGGTCATGCGGCGGGGGAATCCTTCATCGACATGTTCCGCCTGCTGGCAATGCCGCTGGTGGTGGTGTTCCTGGTGTCCGCGTTCCTGTACGTCCTGATGGAGCAGGCCATCAATACGTGGTTGCCCACGTTCAATCGCGAGATCCTGCACCTGCCCACCACGCTCAGCGTGCAGGCGGCCAGTATCTTCGCCGGGTCGCTGGCGCTCGGTCGCCTGGGAGGCGGCGTGCTGCTGCGGCGCGTGCCGTGGTTCTGGCTACTGTCCGGCTGCGTGACGGCGATGGCAGCGCTGGTGCTGCTGGCGTTGCCGCTGGCGGCGAATGTGCAGGCACGCGACGGCATGACCTGGTGGAACGCGCCCGCAGCTGCCTATGTGTTCCCGATGATCGGCCTGCTGATGGCGCCGATCTATCCGGCGATCAATTCGGTGGTGCTCAGTGCACTGCCCAAGTCGCGGCATGCAGCGATGACGGGGCTGATCGTGGTGTTCTCCGCCCTGGGCGGAACCACCGGCTCCTACGTCACCGGCCAGTTGTTCGCGCATTTCGACGGGTCGCGTGCGTTCTACTTGCTGCTGGCGCCGATGGCCATGTTGCTGGTGTCGATGGCGCTGCTGCAGCGCGCGGTGTCGGGGAAGCGAGGCACGCCGCAACCCGCGTGACGTCAGCGCGTTGACGCCGCCTGGCGGGTGGCTTCGCGTATCGTGTCCGCCTTCCGTTACCGAGACGAGACGACGCATGAACGCGACCGGCGTGGCCCTGGCCCTCTTCATCGGCATGCTGCTGCCGCTGCAGGCGTTGATCAACGCGTCGCTCGGCAAACAGACCTTCGGCCCCGTGTTCGCCTCGTTGGCGTCCTTCATGGTCGGAACCGGGGTGCTGTTGGCGTGGTGGTGGCTCAGCCGGCCGGTATTCGTGCCTGCCGCGCTGGGCAAAGTGCCGTGGTGGGCATGGACGGGGGGCATGATCGGGGCGGTGTTCGTTGCCTCGGCCACCCTGCTGGTGCCTCGCCTGGGAGCGGCGTCGTTGATCTGCCTGGTGGTGGCGGGACAACTGGCGGGTTCGGTCGTGCTGGACCACTTCGGGGTGCTGCATGCGCGGCAACCGGTGGATGCGCTGCGTGTCGTCGGCCTGCTGCTGGTGGTCGCCGGCGCGCTGCTGGTGGTGAAGCCCTGGCAGTCGGCGGGCGGCTGATCCGTGGCGGGCCTGCTGACCGGGCTGCCACCCAGCGTGGGTGCGGGCTGTCGCGTACTCGTGCTCGGATCGATGCCCGGCGACGCCTCGCTGCAGGCCGCGCGCTACTACGCCCATCCACGCAACCGGTTCTGGCCGGTGATGGCGTCGATCTGCGGATTCGATCCGGCCGCCCCGTACGAGCATCGCCTCCGTTCCCTGCATGAGGCCGGCGTGGGATTGTGGGATGTCATCGGCCAGTGCGAGCGACGCGGCAGTCTGGATGCCGCCATCGTGCGCGGCAGCGAGGTCGCCAATCCGCTGGAGGAGATGCTGGTGGCGCACCGCAGCATCGTGGCGATCGCGTTCAACGGGGGAAAGGCGGCGGAGGCCTTCCGTCGCTACGTGCAGCCGCAACTGCCGGAGGCGTGCATGCCGGCCCTGTTCGCATTGCCATCCACCAGCCCCGCCAACGCAGCGATTCGCCACGACGCCTTGCAGCAAGCCTGGACCGCGATCTCGCCGTTGTTGCGCATGCCCGCCTGACAATGCGGCGGCGTATCGTGTGAGTCGAACGTCGAACCAAAGCGATACCACTGTGTCCGCAGGCTCGCGTGACGCGGTCGTTTTCCTCCGCGCCGGCACGCAATGTCCCGCCGTGGACAGCAATTAGTCCGAAGGAATGGTTGGCGCATCGCGCCGCTGCGGACACAATAGGGGTTCCCCTCTTCAAGTCCGCACCGGAGTAACGCCATGTCCGACATCAAGGAAGCCAAGGTTCCCGACATCGGTGACTACGACGGTGTGCCGGTGATCGAGATCCTGGTCGCCGTGGGCGACACGGTGAAGAAGGACCAGGGCCTGGTCACGCTGGAATCGGACAAGGCGACGATGGAAGTACCGTCGGCCTTCTCCGGCGTGGTGAAGGAGATCAAGGTCAAGCTGGGCGACGAGATCGCCGAAGGCGCGGTGGTGGCGCTGATCGAAGTGAGCGAAGGCGCGACCGAGGCGAAACCTGCAGCCGCACCCGCACCGACCGCCACCGCTGAAACCGGCGCGAAGGTGGAGCCGGTCGCGGTATCGCCGACACCCGACAAGATCACCCAGCGCGAGATCGCGCAGGAACGCGCCGCGCCGGCCGTCGCCCCCGCTGCCTCGCGTGTGCTGGACGACAAGCCCGGCATCGACCCGGAAGCCTCGCCGCCGCGCACGCCGCCGGTCGAATTCAATGCCGATCGCGTGCTCCCCGAGAAGGTCGCTTACGCCAGCCCGGCCGTGCGCCTGTTCGCGCGCGAACTCGGCGTGGATCTCAACCTGGTCAGCGGCAGCGAGCGCGGTGGCCGCATCAGCAAGGAAGACGTGCAGAAGTACGTCAAGGGCGCGCTGGCCATTGGCGTGTCGACGCCTGCCGCTGCGGGCGCACCGGCTACGGCGGGTGGTGGCCTCAACCTGCTGCCGTGGCCGAAGGTCGACTTCAGCAAGTTCGGCGAAACCGAAGTCGTCGCACTGTCGCGCATCAAGAAGATCTCCGGCGCGAACTTGGCGCGCAACTGGGCGATGATCCCGCACGTCACCCAGCACGACCATGCCGACATCACCGATCTGGAAGCGCTGCGCGTGGCGCTGAACAAGGAAAACGAAAAGGCCGGCATCAAGCTGACCATGCTCGCCTTCCTGATGAAGGCCAGCGTCTCGGCGCTGAAGAAGTTCCCCGACTTCAACGCCTCGCTCGATGCCAGCGGCGAAAACCTCACCCTGAAAAAGTACTTCCACGTCGGTTTCGCCGCGGACACGCCGAACGGCCTGGTCGTGCCGGTGATCCGCGACGTCGACAAGAAGGGCGTCAACGAGATCGCCCAGGAAAGCGGCGAACTGGCGAAGAAGGCCCGCGACGGCAAGCTCGGCCCGGCCGAGATGTCCGGCGGCTGCTTCTCGATCTCCTCGCTGGGCGGCATCGGCGGCGTGGCGTTCACCCCGATCGTCAATGCGCCGGAAGTCGCCATCCTGGGCGTATCCAAATCGTCGATCCAGCCGGTCTGGGACGGCAAGCAGTTCCAGCCGCGCCTGATGCTGCCGCTGTCGCTGAGCTACGACCACCGCGTGATCGACGGCGCCGCCGCCGCGCGCTTCACCGCCTATCTCGCCCAGCTGCTCGGCGACATGCGCCGCGTGCTGCTGTAAGTCCGTAGGGTGGGCCCCGGCCCACCGACCCGAACAAACCACGGTGGGCCAAGGCCCACCCTACGAAAGAGAGTGGTATGGCGAACACGATCGAAGTCAAAGTCCCCGACATCGGCGATTACAGCGATGTGCCGGTCATCGAGATCCTCGTCGCCGTCGGCGACACGGTGAAGAAGGACCAGGGCCTGGTCACGCTGGAATCGGACAAGGCCACGCTGGAAGTGCCGTCCTCGGCGGCCGGCGTTGTGAAGGAACTCAGGGTCAAACTGGGCGACGCGTTGTCCGAAGGCAGCGTGGTGGCCGTGCTGGAGGCCGAGGGCGCTGCTGCTCCGACGCCTGCGCCGGCCGCGCCAGCGGCACCCGCTGCGTCCACGCCGGCGGCTGCGGCTGCACCTTCGCCCACCGCTGCCGTGCCGGCCGCAGCGCCCGTCGCGTCGGGTGGCGGTGGCCTGATCGAAGCCAAAGTGCCCGATATCGGTGATTACGACGGCGTGCCGGTCATCGAGATCCTGGTCGCCGTCGGCGACACGGTGAAGAAGGACCAGGGCCTGGTCACGCTGGAATCCGACAAGGCGACGATGGAAGTGCCGTCGCCTGCCGCCGGCGTGGTGAAGGAGATCAAGGTCAAGCTGGGCGATTCGCTGGCAGAGGGCAGTCTGGTCGCGATCCTGGAAGGCGAGGGCGCCGCTGCGGCGCCGGCCAAGCCTGCGCCGGTCGCGGCCTCGCCGGCGGCACCCGCCGCACCGGCCACCTCGGCGCCCAAGCCCGCGCTGGGCACCGGCAAGCCGGCCGACATCGAATGCCGCATCGTCGTGATCGGTTCCGGTCCGGGCGGCTACACGGCGGCGTTCCGCGCCGCCGACCTCGGTCTGGACACGGTCCTCATCGAGCGCTACGAAGCACTCGGCGGCGTCTGCCTCAACGTGGGCTGCATCCCGTCCAAGGCACTGCTGCATGCGGCGGCCCTGATCGATGAAGCCTCCCACTCCGACGACATCGGCATCAGCTTCGGCAAGCCGAAGATCGACCTCGACAAGCTGCGCGGCTTCAAGCAGGACAAGGTGGTCGGCCAGTTCACCAAGGGCCTGGCCGGCATGGCCAAGCAGCGCAAGGTGCGCACGGTGACGGGCTTGGCGAAGTTCGTGTCGCCGAACGAGCTGGAGATCGTGGGCGGCGACGGCAAGACGCAGCTGTTGCGCTTCGAGCAGTGCATCATCGCCGCCGGTTCGCAGGCGGTGAAGCTGCCCAACTTCCCGTGGGACGACCCGCGCGTGATGGATTCCACCGATGCGCTGCAGCTGGCCGAGGTGCCGAAGAAGCTGCTCGTCGTCGGCGGCGGCATCATCGGCCTGGAAATGGCCACCGTGTATCGCGCGCTGGGCGCCGAGGTGACCGTGGTCGAGTTCATGGACCAGCTGATGCCGGGCGCCGACAAGGACCTGGTGAAGCCGCTGGCCGACCGCCTGAAGAAGCAGGGCGTGATCGTGCAGCTGAAGACCAAGGCCGCCAAGGTCGAGGCGTCGAAGAAGGGCATCACCGTGCACTTCGAGAGCGCCACCGAAGGCCAGAAGCCGGAACTCGAGTCGGGCACCTGGGATCGTGTGCTGGTTGCCGTGGGCCGCTCGCCCAACGGCGGCAAGCTCGACGCCGACAAGGCCGGCGTCACCGTCGCCGAGCGCGGCTTCGTCCCGGTGGACGCTCAGATGCGCACCAACGTGCCGCACATCTTCGCCATCGGCGATCTGGTGGGTCAGCCGATGCTGGCGCACAAGGCCACGCACGAAGGCAAGCTGGCTGCCGAAGTCGCTGCGGGCGAGAAGAAGGAGTGGGTGGCCCGCGTGATTCCGTCCGTGGCCTATACCGATCCGGAAATCGCGTGGGTCGGTGTGACCGAGACCGAAGCGAAGGCGAAGGGCCTGAAGATCGGCGTGGGCAAGTTCCCGTGGGTGGCGTCCGCACGCGCGGTCGGCATCGGTCGCGGCGAGGGCTCGACCAAGCTCATCTTCGACGAGCACACCCACCGCATCATCGGTGCCGGCATCGTCGGCGTGCACGCGGGCGACCTGATCAGCGAATTGGCGCTGGCGATCGAGATGGGCGCGGAAGCCGGCGACATCGGCGCGACCATCCACCCGCACCCCACGCTCAGCGAGTCGGTCGCGATGGCAGCGGAGGTCTACGAAGGCACCATCACCGACCTGTACATCCCGAAGAAGAAGTAAGCGACACCGGGTGAAGCAGAAACGGAAAGGCCGCGCGGATGCGCGGCCTTTCCGTTTCCGGCCACTGGCCTGTCAGGCGGGCAGGGGGATCGCCTTGGACGCCCGGCGGGCCTCGATCCGCTTCCAGACCTTTTCGTGGAAGTGGAATACCACCGTGTTGGTCGCCGGTTCGATCAACGCCAGCATGCCGCCCACCAGCAGGCTGCCGGTGAACAGGTAGCCCAGGGTGAAGGCCACCGAGAAATGCAGGATCGCGAAGCTCAGGGTCTTGTTCACGGCGGGCTCCAGATGAGAATTGATCTCATTATGGGGGCCAAGCTGCCGCTGTCCAATGGAATGATCCGCTGCTACCGATAAATATTGCCTATCGGTCGGGGTGGGATACCTGGATGGCTGGCCAAGGCGGCCCAGGCGTATTCGGCGCCGGGCGTGCCTTGTGCGACCGGGTCAGAACCGGACCGACACGCCCGCCATCGGGCCATGCACCTTGAACTCGCCGGTGGCCTTGCCCGCGACATCCACCGTGCCGATACCCGACTCCGCCGGCGCTTCGAACGAACCGCGATAGTCGTCGCTGAGCTTCAGGCGGAACCAGTCGTAGCCCACATGCACGCCGATCCGCTCGGTGACCCGGTACTCGACCAGCAGGCCGCCGCGTTCGAAGTGTCCCTGCTCATTGATGAAATTGCCCCAGCGCGTATCCAGGTACTGTCCCTGCGCCTCGACGCGCAGGCGCGGTGTGGGCGACCACCCCACGCGAGTGTGCAGGTTCGGCGAGGTGCCATCGCGTTTCCAGTCCAGGTTATCCCACTGCGGATCGATTTCCCCGGTACCCGCGCTGGTGGCGGTACCGCGCGCCGCCAGCGTCGCGTGGGTGATGCCGGCACCGAGGCCCCATTGGAAGCGCGGTGTATCGACCATCGCGAACTCGTAGTTGAGGCTGGCCAGTTCGAAGCTGATGCGGCCCGACACGTCGACGGCAGGCACCTCCACCGGCTCGCCGGGGATCTCGACCTCGTCGAAGATCGTGCCGGGATCGACCCAATCGCCATCGAAGCCCCACGATTGATCCCGTCGATAGTCGTAGTAATTGAGCCGGAGCGACTGGCGGGGCGTCATGTTGAAGGCGAGCTCGCCGCGCGGGCGCCAGCGGCCGTCGGCATTGATCTCCCCGGCCGCACCCAACGCCTCCGTTCGCTCGCCATTGGTGGCCAAGGCATCGCCGGTGAAGCGGATGTTCGCCTCGGGATTGAATGCGGAGAGTCTCAGTTCGAAGCGGGCGTCGTCGGAAATCTCCTGTGCGGACGCGGTGGATGTGGCGATGGCCAGGGACAGGCAGCAGAAGACCGATGCGGCGGTGCGATGGGGGATGTGGCGGCTCATGGGGTCCATGCGGTTGGGTGTGGGGAGCCCAACGTTCGCCATGCCCGGGTCGACAGGGAGTGAATTGACTGAACGAGTGGCGCTCTCCGCAGCGTTTCCCGCCGGAAAAAAAGGAAGCCCCGGGGGCAACCGGGGCTTCTGGAGAACCTGCGACGGAGCATCGGACGAGGAAGTTGAGCGGCAGGCCTCAGAGGGACTGACAGGCGGTTTTCGTCAAAGTTCCGGGAAATCCTGCGGAAAATTCTGAACAGGGGAAACGGTTACAGCCTTGTCCCCGCTGGCTTTGGCGGAATCCGGCGCCGAACTCGCGGTTTCGACCTTTGGCGGTTGTCCCGGAAATTGTCCCGCTGCTATACTTTTGCGGCTCGGCGAGGCGCTTTACCGCCTTGTACCCCGCCAATTCCGTAGGGCTTTCGTGTGCTGAATTCCGTCGCTGCGGGCCGGCGGCTGGTGTTGCGCGCCGCCGTCTGGCAGACGGTCGCGGTACTGCTGGTCGCGCTGCTGTTCCTGCTCTGGGGTGTGCCCCAGGCGGTTGCGGCGGCCGTCGGAGGGTTGGCGATCGTGGTCGGCGCGCTGCTGGCGGCCTGGATGGCCTT
This sequence comes from Pseudoxanthomonas sp. PXM03, assembly GCF_014852005.1. Classification (GTDB taxonomy): domain Bacteria; phylum Pseudomonadota; class Gammaproteobacteria; order Xanthomonadales; family Xanthomonadaceae; genus Pseudoxanthomonas_A. Next base: position 162,513 of record NZ_JACVAU010000004.1, read on the forward strand.
CGGTGGTGGCGTGCTCGGCGCCGTCTCGGCGGTCCTGAGGCTGGCTGCGGGGATGGTGGTGAAGTGGGTCGTGGTGATCGGTGTGCTGGTCGTTGGCGCGGGGCTGTACAAGCTGCCCCCGCTGCCTCTCCTGGCGGGCGTGATCACCGGACTGGTGGCACAGGTGCTGGTCGCGACCGGCAAGCAGCGATAACCCAACTAGAAAGGTTTCCGACTCATGGCGGGCGAGGCTCTTACTCCCACCAGCTACATCCAGCATCACCTGAAGAACCTCACGGCCCAGGTGGGCGGCGATGGTCCGTTCTGGACGATCAATGTTGACACCTTCGTGACCGCCGTGCTGATGGGTCTGCTGATCGTGTTCGCCTTCTGGATGGCCACGCGCAAGGCCACGGCCGGCGTGCCGGGCAAGTGGCAGGCCTTCGTCGAGATCATGCTGGAGTTCGTCGACAAGCAGGCCCGCGACACCTACCACGGGACCAGCAAGCTGGTGACGCCCATCGCGATCACCATCTTCTTCTGGATCCTGATGATGAACCTGCTGAAGATGATCCCGGCAGACTTCATCGCCAAGCCGCTCGAACTGATGGGCGTGCACTACTGGAAGCCGGTGCCCACCGCCGACGTCAATGCCACCCTCGGCATGTCGATCAGCGTGTTCTTCCTGATGCTGGTCTTCGCGTTCCGCTCCAAGGGCCTGGGCGGTTTCGCCAAGGAATTCCTGACGGCGCCGTTCGGCAAGTGGATGATGCCGTTCAACCTGATCCTCAACATCGTCGAATGGGTCAGCAAGCCCATTTCGCTGGCGATGCGACTGTTCGGCAACATGTTCGGCGGCGAGATCGTCTTCCTGCTGATCTGGGTGCTGGGCGGCGCAGGCATCGTCGGCATGCTCGGCGGCGCGGCGTTCGGCCTCGGCTGGATGCTGTTCCACCTGCTGGTCATCCCGCTGCAGGCCTTCATCTTCATGATGCTGTCGATCGTCTATCTGAGCCTGTCGGAAGACAGTCACTGAGTTTCCGCTTCACCGTTTCGCCTTTTACCATCCACCTTTCAAGCACTTAAGTTCCGGAGATCACCATGGAAAGCATCCTCACCAACCTCGCCCAGGTCCAGGCTTCGACCGCCCTCGCCATCGGCATCATGATCGGCCTGGCCGCGCTGGGCGCGGGTCTGGGTCTGGCCATCATGGCCGGCAAGTTCCTGGAATCGGCTGCCCGCCAGCCGGAACTGATCCCGGTCCTGCAGGTGCGCATGTTCATCACCGCCGGCCTGATCGACGCCGCGTTCATCATCTCGGTCGCCGTGGGCCTGCTGTTCGCCTTCGCCAGCCCGTTCATCACGATCTTCACCGAGCAGCTGGCCAAGCTGGCGGGCTGATCCGTCGCGTGCACGCCTGACCCCGGGCATCCGCCCGCGGTCAGTCACCAGGCGTAGCTGGGCCGGCGCGATGTGCGCGGGCCCTTCATCACCGGCAGGTTTACGATGAATATCAATCTCACTCTGTTTGCCCAGGCGCTGGCCTTCGCCGGCCTGATCTGGATCATTGCGACCAAAATCTGGCCGCCGCTGCTGGCTGCCATCGAGGAACGCCAGCAGAAGATCGCCGAAGGCCTGGCCGCGGCCGACCGCAGCCAGAAGGATCTGGCGCAGGCCCAGGAAAAGGTCAACGAGGCGTTGAAGGAAGCCCGCGTCAAGGCCAACGAGATCATCGACCAGGCCCACGCGCGCGCCAACCAGATCGTCGATGCGGCCAAGAACGACGCGATCGCCGAAGCCAACCGCCAGAAGGCGCTGGCCGAAGCCGAGATCGACGCCGCCGCCACGCGTGCCCGCGAGGACCTGCGCAAGCAGGTGTCCGCGCTGGCCGTCAGCGGTGCCGAGAAGCTGTTGAAGCGCGAGATCGATGCCAACGCCCACAAGGCGCTGCTCGACGAACTCGCCGCCGAAATCTGATCCGGACGATCTGATCGATGAGCCAGGCCCTTACCGTCGCCCGCCCCTACGCCCGCGCCGCCTTTGCGACGGCGCGCGACGAAGGCAACTTCGCTGTCTGGTCGCAGGCGCTGGGTTTCGCCGCGCATGTCGCGGCGGACCCGCGCGTGGCCGCGCTGCTGCCCAATCCGCAGCTGCTGCCCGCCGACGCGGTGGCGCTGCTCGCGCCCGAGGGGGCCAGCGAGACGTTCGCCCGCTTCCTCGGCATCCTCGCCGATGCCCGCCGCCTCCCGCAGTTGCCGGAGATCGCCGGCCTGTTCGAGGACCTGCGTGCCGAAGCCGAGCATATCGTCAAGGCGAAGGTCACCTCCGCCACGGCGATGCCGGCCGGTGAGCTGGACGTGATCAAGGCGGCATTGAAAAAGCGCTTCGGCCGCGAGGTCGAGGTGGAAACGGCCATCGACGCATCGCTGATCGGCGGCGCCGTGATCGATGCCGGCAGCGTGGTGATCGACGGCTCGCTGAAAGGCAAGCTGGCGCGCCTGCAGTCGGCGCTGACGCACTGAATTCCCATTGAACCGCCGCGCGCGAGCCGGCACACAGGACTTACCCATGGCTACCACGCTCAACCCCTCTGAAATCAGCGACCTGATCAAGACCCGTATCGAGAAGGTCAAGCTGGCCGCGGAGTCGCGCAACGAAGGCACGGTGACCTCCGTGTCCGACGGCATCGTGCGCATCTTCGGCCTGGCCGACGTCATGCAGGGCGAAATGATCGAGCTGCCCAACAGCACCTACGCACTGGCGCTGAACCTGGAGCGCGATTCGGTGGGCGCCGTGGTCCTGGGCGACTACGAGCACCTGCGCGAAGGCGACGTGGCCAAGACCACCGGCCGCATCCTGGAAGTGCCGGTCGGTCCGGAAATGCTCGGCCGCGTGGTGAACGCGCTGGGCGAGCCGATCGACGGCAAGGGCCCGCTGGGCACCTCGCTGACCGCGCCGGTGGAGCGCGTGGCCCCGGGCGTGATCTGGCGCAAGTCGGTCGACCAGCCGGTGCAGACCGGTTACAAGTCCGTCGACGCCATGATCCCGATCGGCCGCGGCCAGCGCGAGCTGATCATCGGCGACCGCCAGACCGGCAAGACCGCGATGGCCATCGACGCCGTGATCAACCAGAAGGGCACCGGCATCAAGTGCGTGTACGTCGCGATCGGCCAGAAGGCCTCGACCGTGGCCAACATCGTGCGCAAGCTGGAAGAGAACGGCGCGCTGGCCCACACCGTGGTCGTCGCCGCCACCGCGTCCGAGTCGGCCGCGATGCAGTACATCAGCGCCTACTCCGGCTGCACCATGGGCGAGTACTTCATGGACCGCGGCCAGGACGCCCTGATCGTGTACGACGACCTGTCCAAGCAGGCCGTGGCCTACCGCCAGATCTCGCTGCTGCTGAAGCGTCCGCCGGGCCGCGAAGCCTACCCGGGCGACGTGTTCTACCTGCACTCCCGCCTGCTCGAGCGCGCTGCCCGCGTGTCCGAGGATTACGTGGAGAAGTTCACCGAAGGCAAGGTCACCGGCAAGACCGGTTCGCTGACCGCGCTGCCGATCATCGAAACGCAGGCCGGCGACGTGTCCGCGTTCGTGCCGACCAACGTGATCTCGATCACCGACGGCCAGATCTTCCTGGAAACCGACCTGTTCAACGCCGGCATCCGCCCGGCCGTGAACGCCGGTATCTCGGTGTCGCGCGTCGGTGGCGCTGCCCAGACCAAGATCATCAAGAAGCTGTCGGGCGGCATCCGCATCTCGCTCGCCCAGTACCGTGAGCTGGCGGCGTTCGCGCAGTTCGCCTCGGACCTGGACGAAGCCACCCGCAAGCAGCTGGAGCGCGGCCAGCGCGTCACCGAGCTGATGAAGCAGAAGCAGTACGCGCCGATGTCCATCGCCCTGCAGGCGCTGTCCATCTACGCCGTCAACGAGGGTTACCTGGACGACGTGCCGGTCGGCAAGATCCTGGCGTTCGAAGACGCGCTGCACGCGCACTTCACCAATACCCAGGGCGCGCTGGTCGACACGATCAACAGCACCGGCAACTGGAACGACGAGATCGAAGGCGCCTTCAAGAAGGGCATCGCCGAGTTCAAGCAGACCGGTACCTGGTAAGCGTAGGGTGGGCCCCGGCCCACCATTCGTGAAGGCGGCGGGCCGGGCCCGCCCTACGAAGACGAATCAAGCGAGCAGAGCATGGCAGGCGGACGCGAAATCAAAACCAAGATCAAGAGCGTGCAGAACACCCGCAAGGTGACGCGCGCGCTTGAGATGGTCTCGGCCTCCAAGATCCGCAAGGCGCAGGAGCGCATGAAGACTTCGCGCCCGTACGCACGCGCGATGAAGCAGGTGATCGGCCACCTGGCGCAGGCCAACACCGATTACCAGCATCCCTTCATGGTGGAGCGCAAGGACGTCAAGCGCGTCGGCTTCATCATCGTGTCGTCCGACCGCGGCCTGGCCGGCGGCCTGAACAACAACCTGTTCCGCAAGATGCTCGGCGAGATCCGCCAGTGGAACGAGAAGGGCGTCGAGGTCGACGTGGTCACCATCGGCCAGAAGGCCTCGGTGTACTTCCGCCGGGTCAAGGTCGACATGCTGGCCAGCGTGTCGCACCTGGGCGATTCGCCCAAGCTCGACCAGCTGATCGGTGTGATCAAGGTGATGCTGGATGCGTACACCGAAGGCAAGCTGGATCGCGTGTTCGTCGTCTACAACGACTTCGTCAACACCATGACCCAGCGTGCCGCGTTCGACCAGCTGCTGCCGTTGCCGGCGGCGGAGACGCAGGTCGCGCACCACGACTGGGACTACATCTACGAACCCGATGCCGCGACCGTGCTCGACCACGTGATCACGCGCTACATCGAGTCGCTGGTGTACCAGGCGGTGCTGGAGAACATCGCGTCGGAACACGCGGCGCGCATGGTGGCCATGAAAGCCGCCAGCGACAACGCCAACAAGCTCATCGGTACCCTGCAGCTGGTCTACAACAAGGCCCGCCAGGCGGCGATCACCCAGGAAATTTCCGAAATCGTCGGCGGCGCGGCGGCAGTCTGACGCGCGTAGTCACAAGAATTCATCTAGAGGAATGCAGCAATGAGTCAGGGCAAGATCGTTCAGATCATCGGCGCGGTGGTTGACGTCGAATTCGCGCGCCACGAAGTGCCGAAGGTGTACGACGCGCTGAAGGTGGAAAACACCGCCATCACGCTCGAAGTGCAGCAGCAGCTCGGCGACGGCGTCGTCCGCACCATCGCCCTCGGCTCCACCGACGGCCTGAAGCGCAACCTGATCGCCGTGAACACCGACAAGGCCATCTCGGTGCCGGTCGGTGCCGGCACGCTGGGCCGCATCATGGACGTGCTGGGCAACCCGATCGACGAAGCCGGCCCGGTGCAGGCGACCGACCATTGGGAAATCCACCGTTCGGCCCCGTCGTACGAGGACCAGTCCTCGGCCAACGACCTGCTGGAAACCGGCATCAAGGTCATCGACCTGATGTGTCCGTTCGCCAAGGGCGGCAAGGTCGGCCTGTTCGGCGGCGCCGGCGTCGGCAAGACCGTCAACATGATGGAGCTGATCAACAACATCGCCAAGGCGCACAGCGGTCTGTCCGTGTTCGCCGGCGTGGGCGAGCGTACCCGCGAAGGCAACGACTTCTACCACGAGATGAAGGACTCCAATGTCCTCGACAAGGTCGCGATGGTGTACGGCCAGATGAACGAGCCGCCGGGCAACCGCCTGCGCGTCGCGCTGACCGGCCTGACCATGGCCGAGTACTTCCGCGACGAGAAGGACGCGTCCGGCAAGGGCAAGGACGTGCTGCTGTTCGTCGACAACATCTACCGCTACACGCTGGCCGGTACCGAAGTGTCGGCGCTGCTCGGCCGCATGCCGTCGGCCGTGGGCTACCAGCCGACGCTGGCCGAGGAAATGGGCGTGCTGCAGGAGCGCATCACCTCGACCAAGACCGGTTCGATCACCTCGATCCAGGCCGTGTACGTGCCCGCGGACGACCTGACCGACCCGTCGCCGGCCACCACGTTCGCCCACTTGGACGCGACCGTCGTGCTGAGCCGCAACATCGCGTCGCTGGGTATCTACCCGGCCGTGGACCCGCTCGACTCGACCAGCCGCCAGCTGGACCCGAACGTCATCGGCCACGAGCACTACGACACCGCGCGCCGCGTGCAGTCGACGCTGCAGAAGTACAAGGAACTGAAGGACATCATCGCCATCCTCGGCATGGATGAGCTGTCCGAAGAAGACAAGCAGGCCGTGTCGCGCGCCCGCAAGATCGAGCGCTTCTTCAGCCAGCCGTTCCACGTGGCGGAAGTGTTCACCGGCTCGCCGGGCAAGTACGTCTCGCTGAAGGACACGATCCGCGGCTTCAAGGCGATCGTCGACGGCGAGTACGACCACCTGCCGGAGCAGGCGTTCTACATGGTCGGCGGCATCGAAGAAGCGGTCGAGAAGGCCAAGAAGCTCGCCGAGAAGGCGTAAGCACGTAGGGTGGGCCCCGGCCCACCTTCGCGGCAACCGGTGGCGGGCCTCGGTCCGCCCCAAACGGCAAAGAGAGTTCCATGAGCACCATCCGTTGCGACATCGTCAGTGCCGAGCAGGAAATCTTCCACGGTGAAGCCACCCTGGTCGTCGCCACCGGCGAACTGGGCGAGCTGGGCATCGCGCCGAAGCACGCGCCGCTGATCACCCGCCTGAAGCCGGGCAAGGTGGTGGTGACGCTGCCGAGCGGCGAGCATCTGGACTTCGCCATCTCCGGCGGCATCCTCGAGGTGCAGCCGCAGGTCGTCACCGTGCTGGCGGACACCGCCGTGCGTGCGACCGACATCGACGAGGCGCAGGTGCGCAAGGCGAAGGAAGAAGCCGAGCGCGTGCTGTCCCACAAGGACCCGAAGATGAGCGTGGAAGAAGCCCAGGCCCAGCTGGCCATGAGCATCGCCCAGCTCAGCGCGCTGGAGCGCCTGCGCAAGAACCTCAAGCACTGAGGTCCACCGCCTTCGCTTCATCGGAACGCCGGCCTCGCGCCGGCGTTTCCGTTTCCGGACCTAGCGGTAGACGACGTGCCGCCACAGGAAGAACGCGACCACCGCCAGCACGCCCTCCACCAGCGGCTTGGCCAGCCAGGCGTGCGCCAGTCCCAGTGACGACGCCACCCAGGTGACCGCCAGTGTGCTGATTGCGGTCAGCGGCACCCACACCAGCAGGAACTTGGTGAAGCGCCACCAGCCCAGCCGCGCCGCACCGGCCTGCGCAAACGTCAGCCGGCCGTTCAACCAGAAGCCCAGCAGCGCGCCGCACGCGCGTCCGGCCAGGTTGCCGGGTGCGGCGGGTACGCCAACGGCGGTGAGCACAACGAAGACCAGCCAGTCCAGCAGCAACTGCGCCACGCCGACGGCGATGAAGCTTCCGCCTTCGCGGAGCAGGTCCCGCTGTAGCAGGTGGCGCCGGAGTACGCGATGGATCATTCCGCCATCTTAAACCGCGGGAGGCGCTCGACTTGCCGTGTAAGATGCTTGCCGCCCACACGGACCCGGGAAACTTCGCTTGCGCATCGCCGTCCTGATCCCCTGCCACAACGAAGCACTGACCGTGCAGAAGGTCGTCGCCGACTTCCGCGACGCGCTGCCGGAAGCCGAGGTGTGGGTCTTCGACAACGCCAGCAGCGACGGCACAGCCGAGCTGGCCGCGCAGGCGGGCGCGCGCGTGCGCCGGGTGTTGGCCAAGGGCAAGGGCAACGTGGTGCGTGCCATGTTCCGCGATGTCGATGCCGAGATCTACGTGATGGCCGATGGCGACGACACCTATCCGGCAGCCTCCGCGCGCGCGCTGATCCGGGACGTGGCCGACGGACGCGCCGACATGGTGGTGGGCACGCGGCTGGAGTCGCATGAAACTGCATCGTTCCGCCGTTTCCATGGATTCGGCAACCGCCTGGTGCGCGGCTGCATCGGTGCGCTTTTCGGGCATCCCGTGCGCGACGTGCTGTCGGGTTACCGGGTGTTCTCGCGGCGCTTCGTCAAGTCGATGCCGGTGCTGTCGCGCGGCTTCGAGATCGAAACGGAGATGACCGTATTCGCGCTGTCCAATGGCTTCGTTCTGTCCGAGCGCACCATCGAGTACGGCACGCGACCCGACGGCAGCGAGTCCAAGCTCAACACCTACCGCGATGGCATGCGGGTGTTGAAGACCATCCTGTTCCTGTTCAAGGACATGCGGCCGCTGCTCTTTTTCGGCACGTTATCGTTGCTCTGCGTGCTGGCGGGACTGGGTTTCGGCGCGTTCGTCATCCACGAATTCACCCAGATCGGCCTGGTGACGCATCCGTCCACCGCCGTGCTGGCGGTGGCCTTCACCCTGATGGGCGTAGTGGCGCTGGCCACGGGCCTGATCCTGGACACGGTCAATCGCCGCTCGAACGAGATCCTGCGCCTGATCACCGACCAGGTGCTGGCGCGGGGCAGATCGTCGGAGTAGCGGAGCGGCGTACTAGCGGGCAGAGTTCGAGCCGGCTCAGGTTGGTCGGCACGGTCTGGCACGCGCCGCCAAGGGCGAGCCCGTATGCCCGGTAGTACTCCGTGAGTGGGGCGGATTTCGGCACTTCACGCAGGAGGAGCAACGGCCCGGTGTGCTGCCGCACGCGTTGCTCGGCGCGGGCCTGCAGTCGCGTGCAGCGTTCCGGTGTCATGAAGTTGTTGTGGATCGAGATCGCCGGCACGCCGCTGGGCAGATACGCCACCGCGTAACCCAGCGGATGGTCTTGGGCCAGCACCACCAGGCTGTCGCGGGGCAAGGCGGGCAGACCCACGTCCACCATCGGCGTGCTGAAGGGCTCGCGGCCCCAGCCGGGTCGATTGGCGGCACCGACCAGCAGCAAGGCCGACAGCACCAGCACTGTGCTGGGAAAGCGTCGGGGCAGCCACTGCGACAGCATACCGATGATCGCGATGGAGCAAACCAGTTCCAGCGCGAACAGATACCGATAGATGCCGTACAGCTTGACCCAGACCACGAAGCTGAGCAGCACGAACACCAGCAGCCCATGGACCATGCCCATGTCGCGCGCCTGCTGGGCACGTGCACGCCATGCCGTCACCCACCAGGCTACGAGTGCAGAAAGCCCAAGCAGGACGCGCGGGTCGGCCAGTTTGCTTTCGGAGAAGCGGGTGCTTTCGCTAAGCAGGTGGAATGGCACCAGCAGCGCATTCAGGCCCTGTGGAATAAAGCGCATGTCCTTGTGGCTATGAGGCAGTGCATCCGGCGAGCTGAACCATTCATTGAAGTAGGGAAACAGCGGGTTGCCATGCGACTGCCACAAGTACAGCGCCCAGGGTCCCGCTGTCAGCAGGCCGCCCGCGATGCCGCCGGCCGCGAGCGCCAGCAGGCGTGCGGGCACCCCGCGCAACGGACCGGCGACCAGTGCAGCACCGATGAAGCCGATGCAGTACATCGCACCGGTAAGTTTCAGGCCGGCAGCCAGCCCCGCCGCCAGCCCAACGGGTATCCAGGTGGCCCACGCGCCGCGTCGGCCCTGCGAATCTACGGCCCACCACAAGCCCGCCATCATGCCAGCCGCCACGAAGGCATCGTTGAACGTGGTGCCGATGCTCGGCATCACGGCCGCCCCCCCTACGGCCGTCAAGCCGGCCACAGCCGTGCGCAGCGGACTGCGATGCTGAGGCCACAGCTGGTCGAGCAGCCGCAGGGCGAACAGCACGGCGATGAAAGCGTGCAAGCCCAGCCATAGCGAGACCAGCCAGCCCGGGAAACCTGCGCGCACCATCCACGCGAAGGGCACGTCGAGCGTCGGGTTGTGCCACGTCTGCAACTGCGCAGCCGCGATATCCTGGCTGAAGCGGCCGTCAAGCAACGCTGATGGCGTATAGAAGTGGTAATTGCGCAAGTCCCAGTTGCCGTCCTGTCCTTGGATCACCATCGCCAGCAGAATCAGCAACAGCGCGGTGAGGGAGGGCGCCTTCCAGGGATTCGCACTTGGCATGACGGAGGGGGACTGGATCAAGAGAACATCCTTGTGCATGGGGTTGAATTGATACCATCGCAGCTCGGCGCGAGGCCGTGCATCATCGTAATGGGAAACCATATGAAGCAACTACACGTCGTCATCCTGGCCGCCGGTGAAGGCAAGCGCATGAAGTCCGCGCTGCCCAAAGTGCTGCAGCCGATCGCGGGGCGGCCGATGCTGGCGCACGTCATCGATGCGGCGCGCGCCCTGTCGCCCGCCGGGGTGCACGTGGTCCATGGCCACGGTGGCGACCAGGTGCAGGCGGCATTTGCCGACCAGGCTGACCTGCACTGGGCGCACCAGGCGCAACAGCTGGGCACCGGGCATGCCGTGGTGCAGGCCATGCCGGAGATTCCCGACGGTGCACGCGTCCTGGTGCTCTACGGCGACGTCCCGCTGACCCGCAGCGAGACCTTGCAGCGCCTGCTGGATGCGCCGGGTCGCCTGGCAGTGCTGGTCGCCGAGCCTGGCGATCCGACCGGCTATGGACGCATCGTGCGCGATGAAGCGGGGCGCGTGGCCGCCATCGTCGAACACAAGGATGCGGACGAAGACCAGCGCCGCATCCGCACCATCAACACCGGCATCATCGCCGCCGACGGCAGTGCCCTGAAGGGGTGGCTCACCCGACTGTCCAACGACAACGCGCAGGGCGAGTACTACCTGACAGACGTGTTCGCGATGGCGGCGGAAGAATTCACGCCTGCGGAGATGGTGCTGGTGGGTGAACCCATCGAAGCGGAAGGCGCCAACGATCCGTGGCAACTGTCGCAGCTGGAGCGTGCCTACCAGCTGCGCGCCGCGCGCGCGCTGTGCACGCTGGGCGCGCGCCTGATCGATCCGGCACGTTTCGACCAGCGCGGTACCGTGCGTGTGGGGCGCGACGTGCAGATCGATGTGGACGTGGTGCTGGAAGGCGAGGTGGAACTGGGCGACGGCGTCATCGTGGGCCCGTTCACGCGGTTGAAGGACGTGACGCTGGCCGCCGGGACTCAGGTCCGCGCGCATTGCGACCTTGAAGGCGTGGTCAGCCAGGGTGCGGCGCTGATAGGTCCGTATGCGCGGCTGCGTCCCGGTACCGTGTTGGCCGATGGCGTGCACGTCGGCAATTTCGTCGAGACCAAGAACGCGCACATCGGTACCGGCAGCAAGGCCAACCACCTGACCTATCTGGGCGATGCCGTCATCGGCAGCGGCACCAACATCGGCGCCGGCACGATTACTTGCAACTACGACGGCGTGAACAAGTCGACGACGACGATCGGCGACCGCGTGTTCGTCGGTTCCAATACCTCGCTGGTCGCGCCGGTAACGCTGGCCGACGGCGCGACGATCGGTGCGGGCTCTGTCATCTCGAAGAACGCTCCCGCTGACCAGCTGACGGTTGCCCGCGCGCGGCAGGTCACGATCGAAGGCTGGCAGCGGCCGGTGAAGAAGCCGAAGTAGCGTAGGGCGGGCTCAAGCCCGCCATTTGCGGAAGTACATTGAGCGGGGTCGCGGCGGCCCACCCTCACCCCTTGCCCTCTCCCGGAGGGAGAGGGGGAGTGAATGCCATGCGGGTTCGGCCTCGGATGCAGCGGGAGGGCTCCGAAGCCTCCTCCTCGGAAAGATCAATTTTCGGGCAGCTGGATCGCCACGCAAAGGCCGCCACCATCGCGGTTGTGCAGCGACAGGCGCCCGCCGTGCGCCTCGATGATCTCGCGCGTCAGCGCGAGGCCCAGCCCGGTGCCGTTGCGCTTGGTCGAATAGAACGGCACCAGCGCGTTCTGCAGCACGGCGTCGTTCATGCCGGTGCCGCGATCCATCACCTCGATGCGCAACCAGTCGGGAAGGCGCGTAACGCGGACCGATACGCCCTCCGGGGTGGTGCCCGATTCGTGCGCGTTCTTCAGCAGGTTGAGCAGCGCCTGTTCGAGCTGCGCCACATCGATGCGGCCATCGATGTCGGCCTCCGGCATCGTGAGCTCGAAGGCGATCTGCCGCTGCAGCCCTTCGAAGAAGGCACGCCAGTGCACGGTCTGCAGTTGCGGCTGCGGCAACTTGGCGAAGCGTGCGTAGCCGCGGATGAAGCCTTCCAGGTGGCGGGCGCGCTCCTCGATGGTGCCGAACACTTCTTCCAGCCGGTCGTGGCGGCCACGCCGCACGAGCTCCGCGCCCGAGTGCGCCAGTGACGCCACGGGCGCCAGCGAGTTGTTGAGTTCATGGCTGATCACGCGGATGACCTTCTTCCAGGTCATCACTTCCTGTCGTCGCAGCTCGCTGGTCAGCAGGCGCAGCAGCAGCAATTCGTGCGGTCGACCGTTCAGGCGGAAGTTCCTGCGCGCCAGGTGGTAGACCTGCTCTTCGCCGTCCTCTTCCTCACTGCCGATGGCGAACAGACTGTCGCCGCCGCGGGCCAGGGCTTCGCGCATCTCGACGGGTGCGGATCCGATCAGCGCGTCGTAGTCCTGGCCTTCGAGTTTCCAGCCGCTGTGCAGCAGCTTGCGCGCGGCCACGTTGGCGAAGATGACCCGCCGGACGCCGTCGCCGCCGGGCGCGATCAACAGCATGGCCACCGGCGTGTTCTGCACCATGGTGTCGAGCAGCAGTTCGCGCTGGACCAGGCTCAGGCGCTGTTCGCGCAGCACCTCGCCCAGCGCGGCATGCGACTGCACCAGTTCGGCGAGTTCGTCGTTCCCGCGCCAGTGGATGCCGAAGTTGTATTCGCCATCGCGATAGCTGTTGACGCTGCCGGCCAGCGCGCGGAACAGCGAGTACGTGCTGCGCAGCCCGCGATGGATCGCCCACATCGCCAGCGGCAGCACCACGATGGCCGAGACCAGCACCGCGATGATGTCGTCGCCAAGCCAGTGCGACAGCGCGACCGGCAGCACCAGTGCCAGCGCCAGCAAGGGCAGCAGCCAGGACAGTACGCGACCGGCGAGGGAGCGACGGATCATGGGGTCTTGATGCCGAAGCGTTCCATGCGCCGGTACAGGGCTTGCCGGCTCATGCCGAGATCGGCCGCGGCCTGGGCGATGATGCCGCCGGCGCGCGCGAGCGCGGTTTCGATGTCGGCCCGCTCCGGTTCCGCCACGACCGTATTGCGCACAGGTGCGGGCCGGGGCAGGTTGAGGTCGGCTGCCTCGATGCGGTCTCCCATCGCCAGCAGCCCGGCACGCTGGATGACATTGCGCAGTTCACGCACGTTGCCAGGCCATGCGTGCCGGAGCAGCGCAGCGCGTGCGCTTTCACCCAGCGGCTTGTCGGCGGGACGGAAGCGCTCGGCCAGCGGCAGGATGTCGCCGGGACGTTCGGCCAGGGGCGGCAGCGCGAGTTCGATCGCGTTGAGCCGGTAGTACAGGTCTTCGCGAAAGGAACCCTCGCGGATCATCGTGGGCAGGTCGGCGTTGGTGGCGCTGATCACGCGCACCGTGACCTGGCGTTCGCGATTGGAGCCGAGGCGCTCGAAACGCCCGGTCTCGAGCACGCGCAGCAGCTTCATCTGGCCCGCCAGCGGCAGGTTGCCGATCTCATCGAGGAACAGCGTGCCGCCGTCGGCCGCTTCGAACTTGCCCTCGCGCGCCTTGTTGGCACCGGTGTAGGCGCCGGCATCGGCGCCGAACAACTCGGCTTCGATCAGCTCGGAAGGCAATGCGCCGCAGTTGAGCGTCACGAAGGCACCCGACTTCACGCTGGAGTTGGCCTGGATGATCTCCGCGATCTTCTCCTTGCCTGCACCGTTGGGGCCGGTGATCAGCACCGGCAGGTCGGAACGCGCGACCTGGCAGGCGAGGGCGACGACGCGTTCGCTGGCCGGGTCCTCGAACACCAGGTTGCGCAGGTCGTACTTCGCCGAAAGCTGGTCGCGGCTGCGGCGTTCGCGGTTGCGGCGGCGATCGAGCTCATTGCGTGTCTCGGCAAGTTCCAGCAACGTGTTGACGGTGGCCAGCAGCTTGCGGTCGTCCCAGGGTTTGGCCAGGTAGTCGGTCGCGCCGGCCTTGACCAGGTTCACCGCCGCTTCCAAATGCGTCCATGCTGTCAGCAGGATCACGGGCAGGTCGGGCCACTGCGCGCGGATCGCGGTGAACAACTGCTCGCCTTCCACCCCGGACGTGGTGTCCTCGGTGAAGTTCATGTCCTGGATGACCAGGTCGACCGCCTGCTCGCGCAGCAGGGTCAGGCCTGCCTCGGGTGATTCGGCATGCAGCGTGTCGATGTCGTGCAGCGAGAACAGCACGTTCAAGGCCGTGCTGACGGCCAGGTTGTCGTCGATGACGAGGATCGTGGGCATGCGCTATAGCCTAACCGAAGGACTGCGGCTGACGAGGTGTGCCGGAATGCGGCGCACGAGACGGGCAGGCCACCCGGCAGCGAGTTGCGCCGCAAGGGTGGTCCAGGCAAACGCTGCTGCATGCGTCCACGGTGACGCGGCCGTTGCGCGCCATCCGGGCACGAGCGACGGGAACAGCCATGCCATGCACGCCAGCGCAGCCAAGGAGGCACCTGCCGCCAGCAGGAGGTACTCCAGCCTCAATCGCAAGGCGAGTTGGGCGCCGCTAGCGCCCATCGCCCGTCGCAGGCTGAATTCCTGCGCGTGCTCCTGGATCCAGCGATGGCCGCCCAGCACCAGCATGCCCAGCGTGAGCAGCCACCAGGTCGCGCAGGTGAGCGCCGACCGCCATGCGTCCGCTGCGGGCGCGCGCAAGGTCTGCTCGCGCAGCATCGCCATGCTGACGGGCATCGCGGACACGGCAGCCGGGTAAGACGCCGACAGCGCGGTGCGGATGCGCGCCGTCATCGTCCCGGGATCGGGCCGGTGGCGGACCAGGAACTGGGCTGCCGCCGTATCCTGCAAGCGCACCGGCAGCACCATGGCCGCACCGTCGGTGCCATGTGCCGTGGCCGGCAACGGGATCCTGTCCACCACGCCGACGATGTGAAGCGGCACGCCAGGCATCACGTGCAACGTGCGGCCCAAGGGATCGGCATCGCCATACAGTTGCTTCGCCAGTGCCACGGAGACGATGGCGGACGTCGGACCGGCGTGCAGCCGGCCCTGGTCGCCCGGATAGTCGTGGAACTCATCGGCGAGAAAGCGGCGCCCCCTTGCTGTGGAGAGGCCGAGGGTATCGAAGAAGCCTTCATGGACGAGATAGAGGGAGGTCAGGTGGCGGGGGCTCCGGTCCGATCCGGTCCAGGCATGCACGCTCCACGCATTGCGTCCGTATGGGGCCTGGTTGCTTGCCGCCACCGAGACGACACCGGGAATGGCGCGCAGCGTCTGCAGCACAGGCTCGACGCCCGGATCGGCTGCGGCAGGCAACTTGATCCAGGGCACCAGCATCAACGTGTTCTCGTCGATGCCACTGGGTTCGAAGCGTCGGGCCTGGAGCGCGGCGAACGTCTGCCAGGCATGGACGCACAGCACGACGCCGATGGCGAGCTGCAACGCGAGCAGCCATGTGCCTGCGTGGCGGCGCCCTAGCAGCAGGAATCCCGGACGAGGCATGAATATTCCGGCGCCGCACACACCCGGAAGTATGTGCGGCGGACCGTGCGCGTCAGGCGGTACGCGTCGCCACCGCCGGCGGCACCGACGCGGCCTTGCGCGCCGGCCCGTACACGGCAACCTGGCCCAGCAGCCACAGCAGCACGGCGCCGACGGGCAGGTACAGCAGCGGCAGGCGTGGCAGTTCGTACTTGCCCATCAGCAGCTGGTTGATGCCGTAGGCCAGGATCATGCCGATGACGATGCCCAGCGTGGCCAGCAGGAAGTTCTCCGTCTGGAAGTAGCGCAGGATCTGGCCCTTGGTCGCGCCCAGCGCACGGCGGATGCCGATCTGCTTGGTGCGCTGCTGCACCCAGAAGCTGGCCAGGCCGACGATGCCCAGCGCGGTGACCACCAGCAGCGAGATGATCACGGTGATCAACAGCCAAGCCATCGCGCGATCGCCGCGGTAGTAGTCGCTCATGATGTCGGTGAACGTGCCCTCGCGCAGGACCAGCCGACGCGCGCTGTTCTTCTCCAGCGTGGCGATCGCAGCCTTCTGCACTTCGGCACGACGTTCCGGCGTGGTGCGGATCACGAAGGTCCCCATGGTCAGGTCCTTCGCCGGCAGGATCATCGCGAAGCCCGCTTCCGCGATGCCACCGTTGTCGTTCGTGCGGATCAGCCGATCGACCACGCCGACCACGCGGTGCGGCACGTTGTCGGTGTTCCAGGCGTAGATGTTCTTCCCGATCGCGCTTTCGCCGGGGAAGAGCTTGTTCGCCAGCTCGCGGCTCAGGATCACGGCGGGCATTGCGTACTTCGCATTCTGCTTGTTGATCTCGGTCCAGTTGACGTACTCGTCGGCGTTGAAGTCGCGTCCCTCGGCCAGCTTCAGGCCGAGGGTTTCGACCACCGCATCGCCGAGATAGACGTTCGCCTGCGCGCTGGGGCGTTCCTGTTCCGGTGCGAGCTGGATGGAGGTGTTCCACGATGAATTGTCGAACGGCACGTGGTTGATGCTGCCGGCCGCCTTGACGCCTGCGAGCGCGCGCAGGCTGGCGACGTCCTGCTTCACCAGTGCGTCGGCGTCGGGGTTTTCACCGAGGTTGCCCATGCTGATCCGCACGATCTCCTCGTTGGCCATGCCGGTGGGGCGATCGATGCGCTCCAGTCGCTGGGTGATGAGGAATACCGCGTTGCAGATGATGGCGCACGACAGCGCCACTTCCAGCACGATCAGTGCGGCGGCCGTCTTGTGGCGGGACAGGGTGGAAAGGATGGGGCGGATGTCCATGACGTGCCTCTTGAATGGATGGGTCACTGGCTCTTGAGCTGGATGGCGGGCGTCACCTGCATGGCGCGCCAGGCAGGCAGCATCCCGGCAAGCAGGCTGGCGAGAATTGCCAGCGCGAAGGTGGCCAGCAGCATCTTCAGGTCCATGTGCGCGAGGTCGGCGTAGCCGGCCGGCTGCTGGCGAACGGCGAGCAGGCCCAGCCAGGCGAGCACGAGGCCCAGCACGCCACCGACCAGCCCGACCGTGCCCGCTTCCACCAGGCACTGCGCGAAGATGGCCTTGCGCGTTGCACCCAACGCGCGCCGCACGCCGATCTGCGAGGCGCGGCCCAGGAACTTCGCCAACAGCAGGCCGACGGTGTTGAGCAGGCAGACGGCCAGGAAGCCGAACGCCAGCCACACCTGCAAGCGAACGTCGGCGGGCACCGCGCCCTGCTTGTCCAGCCACTGCATCACGTTGTGCAGGTCCACGTTGGCGGCGCGTTCGAAACGGCCGGCAGCGCGCTGCTGGTCGGAGTAGTTCTTCAGGTACTGCTTGTATGCCTCGACCTTCGCTGGCGTGCCCAGTTCGACCCAGTACTGCAGCCACGCGCACGGCGCATTCGGGCCTTGCGAGCCTTCCTCTTCGGCGCTGGAATCGCCCCAGCAGTTCATGTTGCCCTGCGTGCCCATCTTCAACGCGCGCGAGGTCCAGAACGGCACGAACAGCTGCTCCACTTCGGTGAAGCGGTCCTGGGTCATGTCGTAGAACTTCGGTGCCGGACGCCATTCATCCAGCACGCCGATCACGCGGAACGTCGCGCCGGAGGCCTTGATCTCGCGGCCCACGCTGTTGGCGCCGCCGAACAACTTCTCGTTCAGGGCCTTGGAGATGACGGCCACGCGCGCGCGCGACTCGTCATCGGCCGCCGACCAGCCATTGCCGTAGCGGAATGGCACCTCGAACATCGGGAAGAAATCGGCCGTGGTGTAGCGCGAGTCGATGCGGAATGGCTCGATTCTGCCGTCTTCCGTCTCGATCGAAGAAGCGCCGCCGGTCATGAAGGCCTGCCGATCACCCTTCTTGTCGCGCAGCAGGCGCTCGGCGTCGTAGCGGGTGAACTGGTCTTCCGGCTCGTCGCCGGGGGTGAAGCCGTTCGCCGAGCGCGGGTCGATGCGGGGATAGAACAGCTTGTCGCTCTTCTGCGGGATCGGGTCGCCGGACAATACGTAGAACACCGTCAGCGTGGTCATGCTGGCGCCGATGCCCAGCGCGATGGCCAGCACCATGAGTGCGGTAAGCGCCCGGTTGCGCTTGAAGCTGCGCAGGGCGAGGGTGAAGTAGTAACCGAACATGGCGGTCTCCTCAGGCCGAGGCGTTGGCTTCGGCGGCGTGCGCCGCACGGATCAATGCAGGCTCCACCGACAGGTCGGTGGCCATGCCGTCCACGATATGCACGTTGCGCTGCGCGCGCGCGGCCAGTTCGGGGTCGTGGGTGACCATGATGATGGTCGTGCCCTGACGGTTGATCTCCTCCAGCAGCTCCATCACACCGCGGGCCATCTGCGAGTCGAGGTTGCCGGTGGGTTCGTCCGCCAGCAGCAGGCGTGGGCTGCCGGCCAATGCGCGCGCGATCGCGGTGCGCTGCTGCTGGCCGCCCGAGAGTTCGGCGGGGAAATGCTTCATGCGCGAGCCCAGGCCGACCCGGCCCAACGCGTCTTCGATGCGCTGCTTGCGCTCGGCCGCCGGCATGCCGCGATAGCGCAGCGGGACATCGACGTTGTCGAACAGGTTGAGGTCGGGGATCAGGTTGAAGCCCTGGAAGATGAATCCGATCTTGTGGTTGCGCAGCCGCGAGCGCGCGTCATCGCCCAGACCGCTGACATCCTGGCCATCCAGCAGGAACTGGCCGCCGGTGAAGGTTTCCAGCAGGCCGGCAATGTTGAGGAACGTGGTCTTGCCCGAGCCCGATGGGCCGGTGACCGCGACGAACTCGCCCTCGCGGACATGCAGGTCGAGGGAACGCAGCGCATGCGTTTCCACCTGTTCGGTGCGGTAGACCTTGGCGACTTGGCGCATCTCAAGCATGGCGGGTTCCTTCTTCTTCGGGTTCGGGAGTGGAGTGGGAGACGTAGGGGAGGGCTGGGGCTGATGATCAGTTGACTGAGACACGCTCGGCGTCGCCGAACTGGTCACTGCCGGAAACGACGACCTTGTCGCCGGGTTGCAGGCCGCTGAGTACTTCCACGTTGCTCAGGCTGCTGACGCCAAGTTGCACCGGGCGACGCACCGCGGAACTTCCGTCCATGACGTAGGCGTAGCGACCGCCGCCCTGTTCGAGGAACGGGCCACGCTCGACCATCAGCACGTTGCGGCGCGTGTCCATCAGGATGCGGGCGGACAGGCGCTGGTTCTGGCGCAGGCCGGGCGGCTGCTTGTCGGAGAAGCGCAGGCGGGTGACGACTTCGCCGTTCACCACTTCGGGCGACACCGCGGAAATTTCACCCGGATACGGTTGGCCGGCGCTGGTCAGCGTGGCGGGCATGCCGATGGCGAGGTCGCGCGCGAAGCTTTCCGGCACCTTGATCTCGACTTCGAACACTGACAGGTCGACCACGCTCAGCACGGGTGCGTTGATGGCGACGTTGGAGCGCTGCACTGCCTGGATCTGGCCGACCTGGCCGTCGAATGGCGCACGCAAGGTCAGTGCATCGACCTGGCGCTGCACTTCGGTGACCACGGCACGCTGGCGTTCGGCCAGCAGTTGCTTGTTGCGCGCATCCAGCCCGGCGCCCTGACCCTGCAGGCCCGCATCCTTGCGGGCATGGGACAGTGCGATCTCGGCCTTGCGCAGATTGTCCTCCGCTTCCAGTACGTCGACCTGCGGCACCGCACCGCCTTCGAAGCCGCGCTGATAGCGCTGCAGGGTGCGCTCGGCGGCCTGACGCTCGATGCCGGCCTGGTCCAGTGCCTTCTGCGCATTGGCACGGGTGACGCTCGCATCCAGGGTCGCACGGCTGGCCTCGGCCTGCATGCCTGCCAGTGTGGTCTGTTCCTGCGCCAGCTTGCTGCGCAGCTCAGGGCTGTCGATCTCGGCCAGCGGCTGGCCCTTGGCGACCTTGTCGCCGGCCACGACCTTCAGCGTGACCACGCCCCCGGCCACCGCGTACAGGGTGGGGCTGTTGGCGGCGATGACCCGACCGTCGGCGGCGATGTCGCGGACCAGATCGCCGCGGGTCACCTCGGCGATGCGCAGACGGGCGCCGTCGATCGAGGTCGTGCCCGCCAGCCAGCCGCGTGCCGCGAACACGATGCCGGCCAGCAGCAGCGCGCCACCGGCGGCGGGCCATACCCAGCGGCGCCAGGCTGGGTGGGTCTGCGAGGAACTGAGCACTCGGTCTTGCGCGGAGGTGTCCCGAATCATCGGCGGCATGCGTTCTTTGGAATGACCTGCCGTACTTAGCAGGATGCGTGCCAAACGCAAGCGATTGATTTACAAGGGGCTTGTCCGGGGCGGAGGACTGTCCGGGTGTCCGCGGACACCCGCCGGACAGGGGTTGTCCAGTGCCGGACACGTAGAATGTCCGTTCGTTTGACTCAGATGGAAGACACAGGCCTATGTGCGGAATTGTGGGTGCGATCGCCGATCGCGACGTGGTGCCGGTATTGATCGAGGGACTGAAGCGGCTCGAATACCGCGGCTACGATTCCGCCGGCATCGCCGTGGTTGAGCAGCAGGACGTGCGCCGCGTGCGCCGCACCGGCCGCGTGGCCGAGATGGAAGGCGCGGCCGCCGCCGAGGGCTTCAATGCGACGCTCGGCATCGGCCATACGCGCTGGGCCACGCACGGCGGCGTGACCGAGGCGAACGCGCACCCGCACATCAGCCACGGGGTGGCGCTGGTGCACAACGGCATCATCGAGAACCACGAGGAGCAGCGCGAGAAACTGCGCGCGCTCGGCTACGTGTTCGAGTCGCAGACCGACACCGAAGTCATCGCCCACCTGATGCACCACCACCTGAAGGGGGGCGACGACCTGCTCACCGCGTTGCAGCACACGGTGAAGGAACTCACCGGCGCGTACGCACTGGCCGTGGTAAGTCGCAAGGAACCCGACCGCATGGTCTGCGCGCGCATGGGCTGCCCGTTGCTGATCGGCCTGGGTGAGGGGGAGAACTTCATCGCCTCCGATGTGTCGGCGATCATCCAGGCCACGCGTCGCGTGATCTTTCTGGAAGAAGGCGATACCGCCGAAGTGACGCGTGAAGGCGTCAAGGTGTTCGACGGGCAGAATGAACCCGTGCAGCGCGACGTGCATGTGTCGGACGTGTCGCTGGCGTCGCTGGAGCTGGGCCCGTACCGCCACTTCATGCAGAAGGAAATCCACGAGCAGCCGCGCGCGATCGCCGACACCATCGAGGCGGTGGTCGACGGCGGTTTCTCGCCCGCGCTGTTCGGCGCCAACGCCGAAGCCGCGCTCAAGGACATCGAGGGTGTGCAAATCCTCGCCTGCGGCACCAGCTACTACGCCGGCATGACCGCGCGCTACTGGCTGGAAGCCATCTCCGGGCTGCCGTGCAGCGTCGAGATCGCCAGCGAGTACCGCTATCGCGCCGCGTACGCGAACCCCAAGCACCTGATCGTCACCATTTCGCAGTCCGGCGAAACGCTGGACACGATGGAGGCGCTGAAGTACGCCAAGTCGTTGGGCCACCAGCACACGCTGTCGATCTGCAACGTGCCCGAGAGCGCCATCCCGCGCGCCAGCGAACTGGTCTGCTACACCCGCGCCGGCGCCGAGATCGGCGTGGCGTCGACGAAGGCCTTCACGACCCAGCTGGCGGCGCTGTTCCAGCTGACCGTCGTGCTGGGCAAGTTGCGCGGCAAGGTCACTCCGGAGCAGGAAGCCGACTACCTGGAACAGCTGCGCCACCTGCCGGGCAGCGTGCAGCACGCGTTGAACCTGGAGCCGCAGATCGCCGCGTGGGCGGAGCGTTTCGCGCCGAAATCCGATGCGTTGTTCCTCGGTCGCGGCCTGCATTACCCGATCGCGCTGGAAGGCGCGCTCAAGCTGAAGGAAATCTCGTACATCCACGCCGAAGCCTATCCGGCAGGCGAGTTGAAGCACGGGCCGCTGGCGCTGGTGGATGCGGACATGCCGGTGGTGGTGATCGCACCGAACGACGTCCTGCTGGAGAAAGTGAAATCCAACATGCAGGAAGTGCGCGCGCGCGGCGGCGAACTGTTCGTGTTCACCGACCAGGACAGCCACTTCAGCGAATCCGAAGGCGTGCACGTCATCCGTACCCCGCGCCACGTCGGCGTGCTCAGCCCCATCGTGCACACCATCCCGGTGCAGCTGCTGGCGTACCACACCGCGCTGGCGCGCGGCACCGACGTGGACAAGCCGCGCAATCTGGCGAAGTCGGTGACGGTGGAGTGACCGCTGTCGCCTTCCTGTAACAGGCGGCGCGCAGAATGCGACCTGCAACGAGGTCCTCTCTCCTCCCGCGTTGCACCGGAGCCCGGCGAAAGCCGGGCTTTGTGCTGTCCGGGTCCCGTGCCGCGCGTGGCATGCTTGCATGCATGAAGGATTGCCCATGCCGTTGCGTCGTCTGCTTCCCGTCCTGTTGGCACTGATGCCGGCCGCGTCCGTACAGTCCGGCGACATGCCGGCCGACGTGGTCGTCATCGCACACCGCGGCGCCAGCGCGCATCTGCCTGAGCACACGCTGGAGGCGTATGCGCGCGCAATCGAGGACGGCGCGGACTACATCGAGCCCGACGTGGTATCCACGCGCGATGGCGTGCTGGTCGCGCGGCACGAGAACGAGATCGGCGGGACCACCGATGTCGCGCAGCGGCCCGAGTTCGCCGCCCGCAAGCGCCAGCAGGTAATCGATGGCGAGACGTTCGAAGGCTGGTTCACCGAAGACTTCACCCTCGCCGAACTGAAGACGCTGCGCGCGCGTGAGCGGTTGCCCGAGCTGCGCGGCATGGCGCACGATGGCCGATACGACATCGCGACGCTGGATGAGGTCATCGCGTTGGCGGCGGAGCACGCCGCACGCAGCGGACGCAGCATCGGCCTGATTCCCGAGATCAAGCATCCCAGCCACTTCCAGCGCATCGGGCTGCCGATGGAAGCGCGGCTGCTGGAGACGCTGGCGGCGCACGCGTACACGCGCGAGGCCCCGGTGGTGATCCAATCATTCGAACAGGCGAACCTGCGCGCGTTGCGCACGCGCCTTGGGCCGTCCAGCCGGAACATCCGCCTGCTGCAGCTGCTGGGTCCGGCGGACACGCAACCGGGCGATGCGCTGGCTGCGGGAAAGCCGACCCGCTATGCCGACCTGATGACGCCGGCGGGACTGCAGGACATCGCCGGCTATGCCGACATCATCGGGCCATGGACGCGTCTGCTGATGCCGGTTTCCGAGGACGGCGCATTGAGAGCGCCGACCGCGCTGATGGCGGATGCGCGTGAGGAAGGCCTGCACGTGTGGCCGTACACCTTCCGGCCGGAGAACCATTTCCTGCCAAAGGCGCTGCGCGAAGGCGACGATCCGCGCATGCGCAACGAGGCGGGATCCCTTGCCGAGATCCGCGCCTATCTCGCGCTGGGGATCGGCGGCTTCTTCACCGACGATCCGGCGCTGGGGCGGCGCGCGGTGGATGGGCGCTGAGCCGGGTCAGACCCGGCCGAACACCAGGCTGGCGTTCGTGCCGCCGAAGCCGAAGCTGTTGGACATCACCGTGGCCAGGGTCGCGTCGCGGCTCGC
Source organism: Pseudoxanthomonas sp. PXM03 (assembly GCF_014852005.1). Lineage (GTDB taxonomy): Bacteria > Pseudomonadota > Gammaproteobacteria > Xanthomonadales > Xanthomonadaceae > Pseudoxanthomonas_A. The sequence goes on from NZ_JACVAU010000004.1 coordinate 186,067, forward strand.
CTGCACGATGGGGAAATCCTTGGCGCCTTCGTCCAGCGTCTCGATGTTGGCCGAGCCCGCGATGAAGCCATCGCGCATCATCAGCAGGCAGTAGATCGCTTCATGCACGCTGGCCGCGCCCAGCGAGTGCCCGGACAGCGCCTTGGTCGAGGAGATCGGCGGTAGCGTATCGCCCAGCGCTGTGCGGATCGCCTCGAGTTCGATCACGTCGCCCAGCGGCGTGGAGGTGCCGTGCGTGTTCAGATAGTCCAGCGGCGCGGTGACGCCTTCCAGCGCCATCTGCATGCAGCGCACCGCGCCTTCGCCGGACGGCGCGACCATGTCGGCGCCGTCGGAGGTCACGCCGTAACCCAGCAGTTCGGCGTGGATGCGTGCGCCGCGCTTCACCGCGTGGTCGTAATCCTCAAGCACCAGCATGCCGCCACCACCGGCGATGACGAAACCGTCGCGGTCCGCATCGTAGGGACGCGAGGCGTGCGCGGGATCATCGTTGCGCTTGCTCGACAGCGCGCCCATCGCATCGAACATCATCGTCAGCGCCCAGTGCAGCTCTTCGCCGCCGCCGGCGAACACGATGTCCTGGCGGCCGGCGCGGATCAGGTCCGCCGCCGCGCCGATGCAGTGTGCCGAGGTCGCACAGGCGGCGGAGATCGAATAGCTCACGCCCTTGATCTTGAACGCCGTCGCGAGGGTCGCCGATACGGTGGAGCACATCGTGCGCGGCACCATGTACGGGCCCACCTTGCGGATGCCGCGCGCGCGCAGCAGGTCGGCGGCTTCGATCTGCCATTCGGCCGAGCCGCCGCCGGAGCCGGCGATCAGGCCGGTGCGCGGCTGGCTGACCAGCGCGTCGTCCAGGCCGGCATCGGCGATGGCATCGCGCAGCGCGATGTGCGCGAACGCGGCCGCGTCGCCCATGAAGCGCTTCTGCTTGCGGTCGATCTGCGCATCGAGATCGATCTCCGGCGCACCGCCCACCTGGCTGCGGAAGCCGAGTTCGGCGTATTGCGGGATATGGCGGATGCCCGAATGGCCGGCGCGCAGCGCGGCCGACACGGTATCCGCGTCGTTGCCGAGGCAGGACGTGATGCCCAGGCCGGTGATGACGACACGGCGCATCAGAAGCTCTCCGTCGAGGTGAACAGGCCCACGCGCAGATCGCGCGCGGTATAGATCTCACGGCCGTCGACCAGCATGCGGCCATCGGCCACCGCCAGCACCAGCTTGCGGTTGATCACGCGGCTGATGTCGATCTCGTAGCTGACGCGCTTGGCGGTCGGCAAAACCTGGCCGGTGAACTTCACTTCGCCCGATCCCAATGCGCGACCGCGGCCGGGCGCGCCGATCCAGGTCAGGAAGAAACCGGTGAGCTGCCACATTGCATCCAGCCCCAGGCAGCCGGGCATCACCGGGTCGCCGAGGAAGTGGCACTTGAAGAACCACAGGTCGGGATGGATATCCAGTTCCGCGCGGATGAGGCCCTTGCCGTGCGCACCACCGTCCTCGCGGATCTCGGTGATGCGGTCGAACATCAGCATCGGGTCATTGGGCAGGCGGCCGCTGTCGGGGCCGAACAGTTCGCCGCGCGCGCTGGCCAGCAGCTGTTCGCGCGAGAAGGAAGCAGGGGCGGTCATTGCATGGTCCGTTCTACGAAGGCGCAAATAATGCACACATGTGCATACGCTTGTCTTGATGCAAATCAACCGGGTTTTTTCCATACGCCGGCGTACCATCGGCGAGGCGTAATTGCGGCAAGGGTTTCGCACTCTCTGTCCGCATGTCCAAACGCAACCGTATCGTTCCCGCCTGCGTCCATGCGATCGCGTACGGCGGCCGATATCATCGCGTGATGCGCAAGATCATCCACATCGACATGGACGCCTTCTACGCGTCGGTCGAACAGCGCGACGATCCGTCGCTGCGTGGACGGCCGGTGGTCGTCGCGTGGCGCGGCGAGCGCTCGGTGGTGTGCGCGGCATCGTACGAAGCCCGCGTCTTCGGCGTGCGCTCGGCGATGCCGGCGGTGCGCGCGGAGCGGCTGTGCCCGCAGGCGGTGTTCGTGCCGCCGGATTTTGCGCGCTACAAGGCGGTGTCGCGACAGGTGCGCGAGATCTTCCTGCGCCACACGAACCTGGTCGAACCGCTGTCGTTGGACGAGGCCTATCTCGACGTCACCGCGCCAAAGTCCGACCTGCCGACCGCCACCGCGGTGGCCGAAACGATCCGTGCGCAGATCCGCGAGGAAACGCAGCTGACGGCATCGGCCGGCGTGGCGCCGAACAAGTTCCTCGCCAAGATCGCGTCCGACTGGCGCAAGCCCGATGGGCAGTTCGTGCTGCGGCCGCACCAGGTGGAGGCGTTCCTGACGCCTTTGCCGGTGGAGCGCATTCCGGGCGTGGGCAAGGTGATGCAGGGCAAGTTGAACGCGGCCGGCATCCACACCGTCGGCGATCTGCGCACCTTCGAGCAGCGCGATCTGGAACAGCGCTTCGGCAGCTTCGGCGGAAGTCTCTATCGGCGCGCGCGCGGCATCGACGAGCGACCCGTGGAGCCTGACCAGCCGGTGCAGTCGATCTCGGCCGAAGACACGTTCGCCACCGACCTGTTGCTGCCCGAACTGGAACCGCACATCGTCCGTATCGCGGAAAAGGCCTGGGCCGCCAGCCGCAAGACCGAGCGCGTGGGCCGCACGGTGGTACTGAAGCTCAAGACCTCACAGTTCCGCATCCTGACCCGCAGCTTCACGCCGGAGTCGCCTCCGGTGACGGCGCAGGATTTCATCGACATCGCACTCGCGCTGCGCGAGCGCGTGGACCTGCCGGCGGCCACGCGTTACCGGCTGGTGGGCGTGGGCCTGTCCGGCTTCCGCGACCGGGACGAGGTGGCGGCCCAGCCGGGCTTGTTCGACGAAGCGGAGCGGGTGGCGGGGTGATCGAAAAAAAAGCCCGGCGATGCCGGGCTTTCTTCTGTCGCGTGTTCCGTCGTGTCACTCGGTCGGCTGGTAACGCAGGCTCAGGCCGTAGGTGCGGCCAGCCTGGTTGTACCAGGCGACGGTTTCGTAGTCGCGATCGAACACGTTGCCGACCTTCGCCTGCAACGTCCAGGCCGGCGCGATGGCGTACTCCAGGCGCAGGTCCAGCGTGCTGTAGCCGCCCAGGCGATCGGTGTTGGCCAGGTTGTCGTAGCGCTCGCCCGCCGCGTTGAACGTCACGCCGGTGCGGAACGCGCCGAACGCGCGATCCACGTCGATGCGCGCGGTATTGCGTGGACGACGTGCCAGCAGGTTGTCGTGGTTGGGGCCCGCCGAACGGTTGCGTGGGTCGGTGTGGCTCAGCTGGGTGGCGATGTCGAAACCGCCCAGCGTGAAGTCGACCGTGAACTCCGCGCCGCGGATGCGCGCTTCGTCGATGTTGTTGGGCAGGAAGATCGCCGCATCGTATGAGATCAGTTGGTCCACCTTGTTCTGGTAGACGTTGAACGTCCAGTTCCAGCTGTCCGCGTACCGCGCGATGCCCAGGTTGACGCTCTCGGATTCTTCGGGCTTCAGGTCGGGGTTGCCGAAGAACGGGTAGTACAGATCGTTGAAGCTCGGCGCCTTGAAGCCGGTGGCCACGCTGGCGGTCAGCTTCAGGCCGTTCTCGAAGCCGAATCCGTAGCCCAGGCTGCCGGTGGTGTGGTTGCCGAACTGTTCGTTGTCGTCGTTGCGGACGCTGGCCTGCAGCTGGTGCGCACCGAAGCGGCCCTGGTACTCGACGAAGCCGGCCAGGTTGTCGCGCTGGGTGATGTCGAAGTCGGTGGCGCTTTCCACCTTGTCGTCCTGCCAGTCGATGCCGGCGGTCAGCAGCTGGTTGGCGGCCACCGTGAAATCGCCCTGCAGCGAAGCCACGTAGCGGCGCGTCTCGAAATAGCCGGACTGCACGTCGTCATGGAAATCGTCGGATTTGTCGTCGTTGCGGCCCAGGCTCAGCTGCAGGCCGACCTTCTCGCTCGGCGCATAGCGCAGCTTGGTGCCGATCACCTGCTGCACCGTTTCCGAGCGATTGGTGAAGCTGCCGTCGAATTCGCTCTTGCCCTCGGCGCGCAGTGCGTTGGCTTCCATCGTCAGCGTATCGGTGAAAGAGTAGCCGCCGCGCAGGTTGGCCGACGTGTTGCGGTAGCCATCGCGGTCGGGTTCGTCGGTAAAGCAACCAGCGCCGAAGTCGAACGGGATGCCCGGATCCGGACCGCGTCCACGGCAGGCATTGAAGCCATCCGTCCGCGTATGCGCCACGTCCGCGCCGAACCAGCCGCGCGCATTGCCGCCGCCGATGCCGGCGCTGGCTTCACGCGCGCTGTCGCTGCCCACGCCGATGCGGAAATTCGGACGCACCTTGCCGGTGTTGCGGCGGGTGAACACCTGGATCACGCCGCCGATGGCTTCCGAGCCGTACAGGCTGGAGCGCGGGCCGCGCACGATCTCGACGCGATCGATCTGGTCGATCGGCAGGTCCTGCAGCGCCGGCAGGCCGGCGGTCGCCGAGCCCATGCGGACGCCGTCGATCAGCACCAGCACATGGTCCGACTCGGTGCCGCGCAGGTTGAGCGTGGTGATCTTGCCGGCCCCGCCCTGGTTGGCAAGCGAAATGCCGGCGCGGCCTTGCAGCAGTTCGGACAACGAACGGGCTTGGCTGCGCTGGATCGCTTCGCGGTTGATCACCTGCGCGGGGACCAGGCTGTCCTCGACCGCGACAGCGGTTCGGGTGCCGGATACCACGACTTCGTCGAGGTCGGTCGCGCCGCGGTCCTGCGCCTGCGCCGCGAACGGCAGCGCCAATGCGACCGCGAGGGCCAGGTGGGAAAGGGGAAAACGGCTGTACATCGGATTCAACTCCATCGCGCGCCCCGCGCGCATTCTTCGGCGTGGAGTTGCGACGGGGAAGGGAGCGTTGCGGACAGCGCAGCAGACAGGCAGCGGCGCGGCACGCCGCGACGCCCTCCGCATCGCAACCAGTGGACTCCCAGGCCGGTCTCCGGGCTTGCGAACGAGTGCAGGGCACTCCGCCTTGGCGCCTTCCCATGCAAAATGCACAGTGGCCGATGCCGCGGCTGTTGTTCGCCTACCGTTGCGGGGGCAGCGCCGGAATGCCGCGTATCGCGGGTCACCGGCTTCCCGTTTCAACCCGGGCGTGGAAGCCGCGGGTCACCTGAAAGCGCGCGCAGTATACGGGAAGCCCACGCGTTCCTGCCCGCACAGGTGCAGGAGGGGCTTCAGTCCCGATGCTCTTCGAGCAGCCCCTACGCAGTGACTGAAAAGCATCGGGGCTGAAGCCCCGATGCAGGAGTCAGTCGTCGCCGCCTGGCGAGTCGAACAGGTTGAGCGAAGGGCCCGTGTCTTCTTCGCGCTCGGTGTGCGTCGTGGTCACCGGGCCTGCAGCGGGTCGGCCGCGCGGCGGCGGCAGCAGGGCCGCTGCCGCGTCGTAGGCCACCAGCAGTGCGCTGCGGCGATCCTCGGGCAGCTGCTGCCAGTGGCAGTCCAGCAGGGCGCCTTCCAGCGCATACAGCAGGTTGAGGCTGGGCCGGAATCCCGCACGCTTGACCCGGATGAAGGCTTCCACCGCGCCGACGCCCTCCAGGTCCTCCTGCGTGCGCAGGCCGACCTGGCGCAGCCAGGCGGCGGACTTGGGGCCGATGTTGCGCAGCTTGGTGCCTGTCATGTCAGCGAATCCACGAAGATGGCGGCGATGCGTTCCATGCCCGCCTGGTCGTCGGCATCGAAGCGCGCCAGGCGTGGGCTGTCCAGGTCGAGCACGCCGACCAGTTCGTCCCCTTTCACCAGCGGTACCACCAACTCCGAGCGTGAAGCGGAATCGCAGGCGATGTGGCCCGGGAAGGCTTCCACATCGTCCACGCGCTGGGTCTGGCGGGTGCGTGCGGCGGCTCCGCAGACCCCCTTGTCCAACGGGATCCGCACGCAGGCTGGTAAGCCTTGGAACGGGCCAACGACCAATTCCCGGCCATCGAAGAAGTAGAAGCCGGCCCAGTTGAAGTCCGGCAGGGCGTGGTAAAGCAGTGCGGCCAGGTTGGCGGCATTGGCGATCCGGTCCGGTTCGCCGGCCAGCAGGGCACGGGCCTGCGCGGCCAGCTGTGCGTATTGTTCCGGCTTGCTGCCGGTGAGCGTCTGGGAGGCGAATGACATGGCGTCGATTCTACTCCCGCGTCCTGCGGGACGGCCCGATATGATGCGTCCCATGCGCATGGGCTGACGAGGGCGACAGGTGGGCGCGAATGCACGCGATGAAGAAGAAGCGGGTTGGCGTGGACATGGCGTGACGCGGCTGGAGGCATTCGTCGATGCGGCGTTCGCGTTCGCGGTCACTTTGCTGGTCATCTCGGTGGAGCGCATCCCTGACAGCATCGGCGGCGTACTGCAGGCGCTGAAGAACATACCGGCGTTCGCCGCCAGCTTCGCGATGGTGGCGATGTTCTGGTACGCGCATGTGCGCTGGAGCCGGCGCTATCGGCTGGGCACCGTCCCGGCCACGCTGCTCAGCCTGTTGCTGGTGTTCCTGGTGCTGGTCTACGTGTATCCGCTGCGGCTGCTGCTGGGTACGTTCTTCGGGTGGATCACGGGCGGGTGGCTGCCGATGCCGCTGTCCGACGCCAACGGTCCGCGTCCGCTGGCTTTCATGTTCATTTTCTACGGACTCGCGTTCGCGTCGATGTCTGCCTGCGTCGGCGGTCTGTATGCGCTCGCATGGCGTGCCCGTGGCCGGCTGGGGCTGGACGGCGATGCCGCCGCCAACGCGGCAGGGGAAGTCGCATCCCATGCCTATTTCGTTGTCGTCAGCCTGGTGTCGGTGCTGATCGCGCTGCTGCTGACCGAGCACTCGCGGTCGTGGCAGGTCGCATTGCCGGGCAGCGTGTATTTCCTGCTTTCGTTCACCGGCCTGGTGCATGTGCGTGGCCAGCGCTGGGGGGCGCGCCGCTGGCCGGAGCGCGCAGATGGATAGGCCGATGGACCGGCTGTTCGTCACCGGTACCGACACCGGCGTCGGCAAGACCGTCGCCAGTGCCGCCTTGTTGCATGCATTCCGCGCGCGCGGGTTGCACGCGGTCGGCATGAAGCCGGTTGCCAGCGGCTGTACCCTCAGGCCGGCCGGCTGGCGCAACGACGATGCACTGGCCCTGCAGGCAGCGAGCGATCCCGTGCCGCCGTACGAGGACCTCAATCCGTATGCGCTGCCCGCCCCGCTGGCGCCGGAGATCGCGGCCCGCGATGCGGGCGTGGACGTCCAACTGGGGGTGCTGGTTTCAGCGTTCGAACGCCTGCATCCGCTGGCTGATCTGGTACTGGTGGAAGGCGTTGGCGGCTGGGCCGCGCCGCTGACGGCGACGCTCGATCAACGGCACCTCGTCGAGGAACTGCGCCTGCCGGTGGTGCTGGTGGTGGGGATGCGGCTGGGCTGCATCAACCATGCACGGCTCAGTGCGCGCGCCATCCAGGACGACGGGGCACGGTTGGTGGGCTGGATAGCGAACGAGGTCGATCCGGAGATGGAACGCCGGGACGAGAACTTCGCCCTGCTGTCCGCGCGCATGCCGGTGCCGTGCTGGGGGAGGTTGCCGTATGCGCTGGATATCGACGCCAGGCAACTGAGTCGGCACATCACTGTTTCCGTGTAGGAAGCCTTCAGGCCCGACAGGCGTTGCGGGAAAAAGCATCGGGCCAGAAGGCCCTCCTACAGAAAGCTTGGGTGCGCGGGCAATAAAAAACCCGGCAGCGTGGGGGCTGCCGGGTCGGCTGCGCGGAGGGAGGGGGAGCCGCGCAATAAGCGTTGGACGCGTAGGTCCTGGGGCGGGTCTTACTTGCCCTTGGCGGCCTTGGTCGCCTTGGCCACGGAGGCCTGGACGTTGTCGGTCGCGGTCTCGAACTGGGTCTTCACCAGCTGGCCGAAGGCCTCACCGGTCTTCAGGCCCAGGCCGAACACTTCCTGGCTGGCGGCGACGACGCGCTCGGCGTTGTCCTTGGCCACCTGCATGCCCTTCGGCCACAGGGTCTTGTAGCCTTCGAGGTCGCGGGTTTCAGCCAACTCGCCGAAGAAGGCGGTGGTGGCGTCGATGTTCTTTTCGAAGGTCTTCAGCTGCACGCCGAACACGGTCTCGGCGCTTTCCAGGGCCAGACGGTTGGCGCGCGAGGCAGCGGCGGCGAACTGGTGCGTGAACTGGCTGAAGCTTTCGTTGAATTGCGTGGTCATGGCGTGCTCCTGAAAGGGGATTCCCATCTGTTGCGATGCAGCATAGACGCATCCATGTTGCAGTGCAATAAGTGGCGTATGGAAATCCGACGAACGGTCAGGAGCCGTTAAAAATCAAACGTTTGTATGCAGTGGTATGAAACCGGTTTCATGCCTCACGGGCCGGTATAACGGCACCCGGACGTGCAGGTTTCATGCACCACGATGGCGCTCAGCAGCGGCAGCACCGGTTTGGTCTGGTCCCAGATCCACTTGGCCAGCTGCTCGCTGGTGGGGTTTTCCAGGCCGGGGATGTCGTTGAGGTAGTGGTGGTCCAGCCGGTCGTAGATCGGCTTGAAGGCCGCTTTCACGTCGGCGAAGTCCATCACCCAGCCGGCCTGCGGATCGATCGGGCCAGAAAGGTGCAGCTCGATGCGGAATGAGTGGCCGTGCAGCCGGGCGCACTTGTGCCCGTCCGGCACGTGCGGCAGCCGGTGCGCGGCTTCCACGGTGAAGACCTTGAAGATATCCATGCGGCGATTCTAGAGGGCGTGGCAACCAGCGTGCGGCGCCGGTGAGGGCGCCGCACGATCGACTCAACGGGCAGGACGTGCCTGGCTGGGGCGCGCACCGCCGGGGCGGCGGTCGCCTTCGCGACGCGGGCCACTGCTGTGCTTCTTCGGGCCGGCGTGGGCGTGGCGCGGGGCCTCGCTGTGCGGGCGGCGCGCGTGCTTCTGCGGGCCGTTGCGGCGCGGGGTGCGCTCGCCGCCGGGCTGTTCGGCCTTGCCCGGCGCGCTGTTGCCCCAGCGGATCGGCGTCTGCGGCTCGAAGCCCGGCACGTCGCGCAGGTCCACATCGCGGCCGAGCATGCGCACGATGGCGCGCAGGTACTTGGCTTCATCCTGCGCCACCAGCGAGATCGCCTCGCCCGTCGAGCCGTTGCGGCCCGTGCGGCCGATGCGGTGCACGTAGTCCTCGGCCACCATCGGCAGGTCGAAGTTGATCACCTGCGGCAACTGGTCGATGTCGATGCCGCGCGCGGCGATGTCAGTGGCAACGAGCACGTTGATGCGGCCGGCCTTGAAGTCGTTGAGCGCGCGCTGGCGTGCGCCCTGCGACTTGTTGCCGTGGATCGCTGCGGTCTTGATGCCGCTCTTGTCCAGGAACATCGCTAGCTTGTCGCTGCCGTGCTTGGTGCGGGCGAACACCAGCGTCTGCAGGCGGCTGTCCTTGGCCAGCAGGTGCAGCAGCAGGTCGCGCTTGCGGCTGCCGTCGACCGGGTGGACGCGGTGGGTGATGGTCTCGGCGACGGTGTTCTTGGGCGTGACCTGGATCTGCTTCGGATCACGCATGAATTCCATGGCCAGTTCGCGGATCGGCTCGGCGAACGTGGCGGAGAACAGCATGGTCTGGCGGTTCTGCTTGGGCAGCTTGGCCAGGATGCGCTTGATCGAGGGCAGGAAGCCCATGTCGAGCATGCGGTCGGCCTCGTCCAGCACCAGCACCTCGATGCCGGACAGATCGATGCTGCGGCGCTCGATATGGTCGATCAACCGGCCCGGGCAGGCGATCACCATGTCCACGCCACGGCGCAGCGCGTCCAGCTGGTTGCCCATGCCCACGCCGCCATAGATGGTGGTGCTGGGAATGCGCAGGTACTTGCCGTAGCCACGCAGGCTGTCATGCACCTGCACGGCCAGCTCGCGGGTAGGGGTCAGCACCAGTGCGCGCGGCTTGCGCGGGCCGCGGGTGGCGACTTCCTGCGGGGTGGTGGCCAGGTACTGGATCAGCGGCAGGCCGAACGCGGCGGTCTTGCCGGTGCCGGTCTGGGCGCCGGCCAGCAGGTCGTGCCCGGCCAGGGCCAGCGGGATGGCCTGTTCCTGGATGGCGGTGGGCTGGGTATAGCCCTGTTCGTCCAGCGCACGCAGGAGGGCGGGCGCAAGGCCAAGGTTTTCAAACGTCATGGTGGAAGCTCCAAAGCCGGCCGGCCGGACACGCACGCAACGCCGGCACAGCGAAGTGCGGCAACGTGGGACGCGCGGAATGCGGTGAGGCCGTGACTCGAAGCGTTCCCTGAAACCGCGCTGCGAGAAGGGGTGCGGAGGCGCCAAAGCGGCGGATCCGGGCTTGCCCACGAAAGAAGTCGGGGCGGGGCGGGCGCGGGAGGTCGTGTGGACATCCCGGCGCCGGCGGACCATGGGGAAACGAACGGCCGCGGGCAAGCGGCGCGCACTGTAACCGAATCCGGGCCTGAATGGGGGAATGGGTGCTTAAACCCCGGTCTGCGACCAATTGTCGCAGCCCGGAAATCAGTGACTTGCGGGCGTATCATGGCCTGGGAAGACCACGTAGCCGACCGCCATGAGCCTTCGCATCCTCCGCCAGAACGACGCCCCGGTGCTCGCCGCGCCGGCCGACGGCGTGGTCTGCCAGGCCAATGCGGCGGGTTGCGGTGGCTGCCTGGTACGCCACCTGGCCATTTGCGCGGCCCTGCCGGTGTCCAAGGCCCACGCCATGGAAGCCCTTGCCGACGACGCCCGGCTGAAGGCGGGCGAAGCGCTGGTCCGCGAGGGCGAGCCGCGGCGGGGCGTGTTCACGGTGACCAAGGGCGCGCTGCGCCGCATCCGCCTGCTGCCCGACGGCCGCCGGCTGGTGGCGGGGTTCCTGATGCCGGGCGACTTCATCGGTTTCAGCGGGACCTCGCACTACAAGCACACGATCGAGGCGATCACCGACAGCGCGCTGTGCGAGTTCTCGATGGCCGACATGCGCAGCCTCTGCCACGACCATCCCGAACTCGAGCGCGAGCTGCTGGAGCGCGCCTGCGTGGAACTGGATGCGACCCGCGGCAACCTGATGTCGCTGGCTCGCCTCAATCCGATGGAACGCCTGTCCGGCTTCCTGGTGGACATGGCGCAGCGTCGTCGGCGCCAGGGCCAGGACGACACCGAGGTGATCCTGCCGATGACGCGCACGGATATCGCCGACTACCTGGGCCTGACCGTCGAGACCGTCAGCCGCAGCTTCACCCGCCTGCGCCAGGAAGGCAGCATCGCCACCGACGACCCGCACCACGTGCGGCTGCTCAACCGCCAGCGGCTGGACGCCTTGGCCGAAGCGCGCGCCTGAGGCTTTTTTGCTCTCTGCAGGAGCGACGTAGGTCGCGACCGTGCGCCCAGCGAACAATGGAGCGCAACAGGGCATGCCGGTGTTTCCGCAGCGCTGTTCCACCCGACGATGCAACGGTCGATCATTCGTGCGGTCGCGACTCACGTCGCTCCTACAGGGGGATGGCCTCCTTCACCAGCCTGCCATCGCGCAGCCGATACCGCGTATCCACCACGCCATCCGGCAGCGTCGCATGGCTGATGATCAGCACGCTGCGCCCCTCGCCGGCGGTCGCGATGTCGCGCATCAGGGCATCTGCGGTGTCCTGGTCGAGGCCTTCGGTGGGCTCGTCGAGCAGCAGCAACGGTGCATCGCGCAGCAGCGCACGCGCGAGCGCCAGTCGACGTGCCTGGCCCGCCGACAGCGTCGCGCCGTTTTCGCCGACCCAGGTATCCAGGCCGTCGTCCGCATCGCGGAAGCGGGCGTCCAGCTTCACCTGCGCCAGCGCCTGCCACAGACGCGCATCGTCGGCAGCGGGGTCGCCGAGGCGCAGGTTTTCGCGCACGCTGCCCGAAAAGACCGGCGCGTCCTGCGGCAGCCAGGCGATGCGGGTGTGCCAGAGTGCAGGATCCAGCGTGCGCAGGTCGTCGCCGGCGAAGCGTACTTCCCCTGCCTGCGGCGTACACAGTCCAAGCGCCAAGGCCAACAAGGAGGATTTGCCTTCGCCGCTGTCGCCCGAGACCAGCACGCGCTCGCCCGCTTCGATGCGCAGGCTGGCGCCATCGAGCACGCGTCGCGCGCTGCCGGGCCAGGCGAACACCACCTCGCGGAACCACAGCGCACCGCGTGGCGCTGGCGGTTGCGCACCTGTGCGCCCGTGGCTTCGTGCTTCGTGCTTCGGCTCCACCACGTCTTCAAGCCGTCCGGCTGCGGTGACGGCGGCGCGCCATGCCTGCCAGGCCGGGGCGATGGCGCTGCAGGCTTCCAGTACGGCGACCGTCATGAAGAACAGGCCGCCCGCGGCTGCGGCGCCGATACGGTTGGCGTGCACCGCTGACAGCAGGACCCACAGCATCGCCGGCAGCGTGGCGGCCGTGACCAGGGCATGCGCCAAACCGGCGAGTGCAAGCCGGCGCTTGCGCAGGTCTTCCCACTGCGCCACCTCGCGGCTGCGGTCGTCCAGCGCGGCCAGCCAGGCCGATGTGGCATCCATCGCGACGAGGTCCTGCTGGCCTTCGATGCCTTCCTGCACCGACGCGCGCAGGCGCATGCGGGCCTCGGCGCGTTCGTCTTCCAGTGCCGCCACGCTGCGCGCGGCCAGCCACGGCGCCAGCGCGCCGATCAGCAGCAGCGCGACGAGCAGAAGGGCGCCGGCTGCCGGCAGCGCGAACGTCGCGACCAGCGTCGCCAGCGCGCACAGCGACAGCACGGCCAGCAGCGGGCCGAGCGCGCGGACCAGCACGCCGTCGACCGCTTCGATGTCCGCCATCAACCGCGCCATCAGTTCGCCGATGCGGAAGCGGCCAAGGCCCAGCGGCGCCAGCGGCAGTGCGCGGCGGAAGAACCACACCCGCAGGTCGCGCGCGAGCCGTAGCGTCGCATCGTGGCCGAGCAGCTTCTCCGCGTAGCGCGACAGGATGCGTACGAAGGTCAGTGCACGGATGCCGGCCGACGGACCGAAGAAGTTGAAGCCGAGTGCGGTACTGCCCGCCAGAGCCGCGGCAGTGAGGAAATGTCCGGACAGGCCTAGCAGTGCCGTGCCTGCGAGCAGCGTCAGCAACAGTAGCGCGATGGCGAGCAGGATGCTCCTGCGGTGGCGCAGAACCACCTCGCGCAGGCGCACCGGCAGCGTGTCGTTGCTGTCGGTCATCGGGGCGCTACCGCGGTCGCATGCAGCTTCCCGCCATGCACGCGCCAGGTCTGCGCCATCGCCGCCTGCGCGGCGGCGCTGTGCGTGGCCATCACCAGCCCGCGTCCGCGTGCGAAGTGCAGGATCGCCCGCAGCACGGCGGCTTCCGTGTCCGGATCGAGGAAGGCCGTGGGCTCGTCGAGCAGGAGCAGGTCGGGGTCGCGCAGGAACACGCGCGCCAGCGCGATGCGTCGCGCTTCGCCGCCGGACAGGCCGAAGCCGCGTTCGCCGATCACCGTATCCAGTCCGTCAGGCAGGCGGTCCGCGAAACGCAGCACCTGTGCCGCCTCGGCCGCTCGCCGCAGTTCGTCGTCGCCCGCATCCGGTTTCGCCAGGCGCAGGTTGTCGAGCAGGCTGCCGGCGAACAGGAAGGGGCGATGCGGCGCGTAGCCGATGCGCAGGCCGCGTGCGCGCTCCACCGTGCCGGTCGTGGCCGGAATCCAGCCGGCCAGGGCTTCCAGCAGCGTGCTCTTGCCGTCGCCGCTGGCGCCGACGAGGGCGATGTGCTGATCACGATGCAGTGCCACATCGACATCGCGCAACACGTCGCGTGCATTGCCTGCATGGCGCAACGTGACGTCGCGCGCGCTGACGAGCGCGCCCGCAGGCGCTGTGGTCGGAAGGACGGGCGGCGTGACGGCATCCGAATCGTCCAGCACCAGCGCGATCTCGTCCATCGCCGCCAGTGCCGCAGCGCGGTCGTGGTAGTGCGTGGCCAGCCGTCGCAGCGGCGCATAGAACTCCGGCGCCAGCAGCAGGCAGAACACGCCCGTGCCCAGCGTCAAGGGCTGCGCACGCAGATCGATCATGCCGAGATAACTCAGGCCGAGGTACAGCGCGATCATCGCCACGCTCAGCGAGGCGAAGAACTCCAGCACCGCCGACGACAGGAATGCGATGCGCAGCACGCGCAGGCTGCGCATGCGAAGTTCCTCGGCGGCGGAACGGATGCCTTCCAGTTCAGCCTCGCCACGCCCATACAGGCGGATCAGGCCCAGTCCGCGCAGGCGGTCGGCGAAGTGTCCGCCCATGCGCGCGAGTGCCTGCAACTGCCGCTGGCTCGCGGCCTGCGCGCTCCAGCCGACCAGCATCATGAACACCGGCACCAAGGGCATCGTCAGCAACAGGATCAGGCCGACCGTGCGGTCCACGCAGAACGCCGCCAGCAGGATCGCCAGCGGTACACCCACCACCTCCGCGCGTACTGGCACGAAGCCGCCGAAATAGCCGTCCAGTGCATCCACGTGTGCGCCCATGCGTTCGGCCAGCGCGCCGCTCTGCCGGGTGCGTACCCAGGCGGGACCGCGCGCCACCAGGGCACGCGCGATGCTGCCGCGCAGGTCAACGCGGATGCGCTCGACCGCATGGTCGGCGCATCGCCGGCTCGCCCATCCCAGTCCTGCGCGCAGCAGCAACAGGATCAGCAGGCTGCCAAGCAGCGGCAGCAGGACGAAAGGGGGCTCGTGGGCGACGAACGCGCGCTGCATGCACACGGCGATGAGCGCGGCCTGCGGCACGAGCAGCCAGCCAGCGAACAGGGCGAGCGCGCTGGCGGCCCGCAAGGGATCGCGCGCCACGCGCCCCAGCGTCTGCAGGCGCATCTTCGCGTTCGCGCCTTCTGAAGCCGGCGTCGCATCCGCCCTCATGGTGGCAATGGCTGGCAGCCCAGTGCCGTGAGCACGCCGTGCAGCGCCGGGTGCCGCATCAACCAGGGCGAGGCGATGGTCAGCAGGCCCGCCGCGAGCACGAAGGTCGCAGCCACGCGCCGCACGGCCGGTTGCTGCCAGCGCCGCCCCAGGCGCGCGCCGGACCAGGTCAGGGTGACCATCATCGGCAGCGTGCCGAGCCCGAACGCGGCCATGGTCAAGGCGGCATCGCGCGCATTGGCCTGCAGCCAGGCGACGGTGAGCAGGCTCAAGCTGAGTCCGCACGGCAACCAGCCCCACAGCGCACCGGCCACCAGGCGGCGCGGCAGCGTGTCCGCCGGCAGCACGCGTGCATGCAGGGGCCGCAATGCCTGCCAGACCTTCGCGCCGGGACGGGCAAGGAAATCCAGGCGGCCGCGCTGGTCGAACAGGCGCAGCGCCAGGACCACCAGGGCCAGTCCCACGCCGACGCGCATCGCGAGCACGGCGGTGTCGTGCCGTGCCAGCGCCAGCAGGCTACCGCCGAAGGCGCCGACGATCGCGCCCGCCAGCGTGTAACCGGCGACGCGGCCGAGGTTGAGCTGCAGGGCACCGCTCCAGCCTGGTTGCCGGGAGGACATCGCGGAGAAGCCGGTGGCGATGCCGCCGCACATCACCGCGCAGTGCGTGCTGCCCACCAGGCCGGCCAGCAGCGCGGCGAGCAGGACCGGAACGTCAGGCGCCATCGTCGCCTTCGCGCATGCGCGCGTCCTGACGCGGTTGCGGCGGTGCGTCGTCGAGGATGTCCAGCGCGGGTGTGTCGAGATCGTCGAACTGGCCCTTGCGCACGGCCCACGCGAACGCGGCGATGGCCAGGCCCAGCAGGACCAGGCTGATCGGCAACAGCATCAGCAAGATGTTCATGCCGCCATCTCCGTGGAGGTGCGCGCCAGCCGCAGCGCATTGAGGGTGACCACCAGCGAGGATACCGCCATGCCCAGCGCCGCGATCCATGGCGTGACCAGGCCGGCGGCGGCCAGCGGCACGGCGAGCAGGTTGTAGCCGGCCGACCAGGCCAGGTTCTGCTTCACCAGCCGCCGCGACAGCCGCGCCACGCGCACGGCGTCGGAGATGCGCAACAGCGAAGGGCCGGTGGCGACCAGGTCGGCCGCCCGCTGCGCCAGCGGCGCGCCTTCGCCCATCGCGATCGAGACATCCGCGCCAGCCAGCACCGGTGCATCGTTCAGTCCGTCGCCGACCATCGCCACGATGCGGCCTTCCGATTGCAGCTGCCGCACGCGTGCCAGCTTGTCCTCCGGCGACTGCCGGGCAAGCGTCGACGCGATGCCGAGGACGTGCGCCAGGCGCTGCACCGCGCCCTCGCTGTCACCGCTGGCCAGATGGATGTCCAGGCCCTGTGCGCGCAACGCCCGGATGGCGGTGGCGGCATCCTCGCGCGGTCGCTCGTTCAAGGTGAAGCGGGCGACGCCGTGCGTGCCATCGCCCAGCCAAAGGCCGCCATCGTCTGCCCGGTGTGCGGCCCAGTCCGCGCGCCCGAAGCGCCAATGGCGACCGTCGACATCGCCTTCCACGCCCTGGCCGGGACGCGCGACCACGGCCTGCGCCCATGCGCGTGCATCGACATCCGCGAATGCGGTCGCGATCGGGTGGCCGCTGTCCTTTTCCAGCGCGGCCACGATGCGCGTGGCGGCGTCCGCGTCCAGGCCGTCGAACACCTCCACGGCCACGCGTGCGGGACGGCCGTCGCTGAGCGTGCCGGTCTTGTCGAACACCACGTCGGTGGCGCGCGCCAGCGTGTCCAGCGCCTCGGGCCGCGTGGCCAGCACGCCGCAGCGCGCCAGCGCGCCGTGCGCGGCGGCGAGCACGGCGGGCACCGACAGCGACAGCGCGCAGGGGCAGCTGATGACCAGCAGGGCGAGGGTCACCTCGAACGCCCGTTCGGGCTGGTACATCCGCCAGCCGATGTAGACGCACACCGCCAGCACCAGCAGCGAGACCACGAAATGCCGGCCCACGCGATCCGCCAGTTGCGCCAGTGGCGGCCGATGTCCCTGCGCGCGGTCGACCAGTTCGGCCAGCTGCGACAGCCGCGTCGCCGTGCCGGTGGCGGTCACGCGCAGCCGTGCCGGACGCTCGCGGCAGGTGGTGCCGGCATACACGGTTTCGCCTGCATGCCGGCGCACCGGTCGCGATTCGCCGGTCAGCAGTGCTTCCTCGAAATCCGCGGCCGCGTCCAGCAGCACGCCATCGGCGGGCACGCCCTCGCCGGCGGGCACGCAGACCACGTCGGCCACCCGCAGCGCCGACGGCGGCACCGATTCGCGCGTGCCGTCGTCGCGTTCGCGGATCGCGAACACCGGCTGCGCGCGCGCCAGCGCATCCACCTGCGCGGTGGCAACGTTGCGCGCGCGCTGTTCCAGCATGCGCGCGGCCAGCAACAGGAAGACGAACATCACCGCCGCGTCGTACCAGACATGCATGCCGCCACGGATCGTCTCGACCAGGCTGGCGAAGTAGGCGAGCAGGGTAGAGCTGGCGATCAGCGTGTCCATGCCCACGTGGCGCGCCCGCAGTTCGCGCGCCATGCCGGCG
Organism: Pseudoxanthomonas sp. PXM03; assembly: GCF_014852005.1. Classification (GTDB taxonomy): domain Bacteria; phylum Pseudomonadota; class Gammaproteobacteria; order Xanthomonadales; family Xanthomonadaceae; genus Pseudoxanthomonas_A. The sequence goes on from NZ_JACVAU010000004.1 coordinate 203,535, forward strand.
AGGAACGGCCAGCCGCTGTAGAACACCACTGGCGTGCTGACCAGGAAGGTGAGCCAGCGGAACAGGTCGCGTGTCGGCAGCGGCATGGTGGCGTTGACGTCGAGGTACAACGCCTCGGCCAGCATCATCGCCTGCAGCGAACCGAGGCCGGCCACGCCCAGCCGCAGCAGCCAGCGGCGGCGTTCGGACATGCGCGCCTGTTCGCGCGCATCGCCGGTGGCCAGGTAGGGCCGGTAGCCGAGCATCGCCAGGCGGTGCAGCAGCGCGGAGAGCTTCGTGCTTGCCGGATCCCACGCGATGCGGATGCGGCCAGTGACCGCGTTCGCCGTGGTGTCGAGCACGCCGGCTTCGCGCGCCAGTGCGCGGTCGATCAGCCACGCGCACGCGGCGCAGCGCATGCCGTCGGTGAGCAACACGATCTCGCGGCCGCCATCGATGGCGCGGCTGTGTTCATCCTGCAACTCGGCACGGTCCCAGCTTGCAAGATCCAGCCGGTCGGCCTGCACGCGGTTGGCGCTCGCGCTGCGCAGGCGGTAGTAGCTGCCCAGGTCCGCATCCTCGATCCACGCGGCGGCCGCCGCGCAGCCTTCGCAGCAGAACGCGCGTCCGCCCGCATCGACCCGGCGTGCGGCATCGCCGACCGGCTCGCCGCAGTGGTGGCAGGGCACCACGGGGATGTCCATGCAGGGGCGCTCAGCCGCTCCCGTGCGAGGGAGCCAGTCGCACGGCCTGGGTATCTTTCTGCAGGCGTCCCCGGATACGCCATGCGCCGTCCTGCGGCGCGAGCTGGATGTTCCAGTCGTGGGTGGTTTCGATTTCCGCAGGCGCAGTCCAGCCGGCGGTGTCGCGTGCCAGGGTCAGGACGACGTCCTTCGCGGCTTCGGTCGGATGGGCGAGCGTCAGCACCAGCGGGGACGTGCCTGCGAAATCACCGGTGACGGCGATCATCTCCACGTGATCCATGCGGACCTGCACGATCGCACTGAGCTTGCGCTTCGCGGCATTGTCGTCGGGGCCCAAGTCGGTGGTCTGGATCTGCGACACGCGCTGCACCTTGTCGGTGACGGAATCCGCTCCTCCCGCACGCACGGCGACCACCACCAGCCAGAGGCCGGCGATGACCGATGCCAGCGGCAGGCCCCAGACCAGCCACACCATCGGCTCTTTCCAGAACGGGCGCGCGACGGCGACGGAGGGATCGGGCTTCGTGGTCATTGCATGGGTCCGAAATAGCTGCTTTCCACGGTCTTCCCGGTGCCGGTATCGACATCGCGGACAGTGAACGTCACGGCATGGCGGCCGCGCAGGGTGGCAGGGGCGGTGGCGGTGACGGGCAGCGACAGCACTTCCTCGGGTGCTGCCTGCACTGTCAGTTCGCCGTCGCGCAGGCGGATGCCGGGCTGGCCGGACGCCAGCGTCACGCGGTAGCGGTGCGATTGCTGGTCCTTGTTCACCAGTTTGAGCGTGTAGCTGTTCTCGACCTGGTCGCCGGCCACCTCGCGGTACAGCGCGTTGCGATCGCGCAGCACTTCCGCGATCAGTACGTCGCGGTTGAACACGCCCCAGCCCCACGCCGCCACCAGCGCCAGCAGGATGGTGCCGTAGACGAAGATGCGCGGCCGCAGCACCTTCGACGGTTTGCCGTCGATGGCGTTCTGGGTGGTATAGCGGATCAGCCCCTTCGGGTAGCCCATCTTGTCCATCACGTCGTCGCAGGCGTCGATGCACGCGCCGCAGGCGATGCACTCATACTGCAGGCCGTTGCGGATATCGATGCCGGTGGGGCAGACCTGCACGCAGATCGTGCAGTCGATGCAGTCGCCAAGCTGCTCGGGGACGAACTTCGGCAGCGGTTCGATCACCGCGCCGGCACCGGCGAAGGTGATGGTGCCGTGCGCGCCGAGGCGCTGGTCGGCGGCGCTGGGATGCGCGTTGGCTCGCACCACGTAGTCGTAGGCGGTGACCTGGTCGAGCAGGCCGCGTGCACGTTCCAGCACGCTGCCCAGGCCGCGCTTGCGCGGACCGCGCGGCTCGCCGCGCATCGGGTCGTAGGCGATGATCAGGGTGTTGCGGTCGAACATCGCGCTCTGGAAGCGCGCGTACGGGCACATGTACTTGCAGACCTGCTCGCGCAGGAAGCCGGCGAAGCCCCATGTGGCCAGCGCGTAGAAGAACACCCAGAAGGTTTCCCAGCCGCCCCAGGCAAAGGGCCACAGGCGCGCGCCGAGATCGAGGATGGGCGTGAAGAAGCCGACGAAGGTGAAGCCCGTCCACAGTGCGAACAGCGCCCACAGCACGTGCTTGCCGCCCTTGCGCATCACCTTGTTGGCGCTCCAGGGCGCGGCATCCAGCTTCATGCGCGCGCTGCGGTCGCCTTCGGTCCAGCGCTCCATCCACAGGAACACTTCCGTCCACACCGTCTGCGGGCACGCATAGCCGCACCACAGGCGGCCTGCCAGCGCGGTGAAGAAGAACAGCGCCATCGCCGCGATGATCAGCAGCACCGCCAGCAGCAGGAAATCCTGCGGCCAGAACACCAGCCCGAACACGTAGAATTTGCGCGCAGGCAGGTCGAACAGCACCGCCTGGCGGTCGTCCCACTTCAGCCACGGGAACACGTAGTACATGCCCAGCAGCCACCACACCGCTGCCACGCGCAGGCGGTTGAGCGTGCCCGCCACGTCGCGCGGATACACCTTGCGCTCGCTCACGTAGAACGAGTTGCCCTGCGCATCCACCACGTCCAGCGGAATGCGCCGCTTGGCGGTGTCAGGAGCGGGAGAGGGAGGAGGTGCTGGCGTGGACATGGGCTACTCTGTCTTGGCTGGCGTCATGCTCGCGCCGCATCGGCGCGCGAGGGAGCGACGGTTTGTCGCAGGCCGCGCTCAGTCCGGGCGCAGCGCGCGGTTGAAGCGGCTGGCCGGACGCAGCAGGATCCAGGTGAACAGGCTGCTGGCCGACGTCGCCAGCCAGAACATGAAAAAACCCAGCGTGTAGCCGAGTTCGCGGCTGATGGCCAGGTCGGGAAAGGTCATGTCGCGCAGCGTCAGCGGGTCGACGAAGGCGAAGAACACCATCGTCGCCACGCCGGCGGCGAAGAAGCTGGGCCACAACACCGCCCCGATGCGCTGTGCGAGCGGTCGGGGCGGATGGTCTAGGCGGGGCTCGGTGAAATCGGTCATTTCGCGCCGGCGGTCGCCTGGTCCTGCTTGTGCGAGAGCGACCAGACATACGAGGCGACCAGGCGGGCACGTGTCTCGCCCAGCAGTTCGCGGTGGGCGGGCATCACGCCATGACGGCCTTTGTTGATGGTCGTGCGCATGCTCTCCTTGCTGTTGCCGTACAGCCAGTAGTCGTCGGTGAGGTCGGGGGCGCCCAGTTCCTGGTTGCCCTTGCCGTCCACGCCGTGGCAGGCCACGCAGAGGCCATCGTACAGCGGCTTGCCCTGGGCAGCCATGAAGTTGTTCTTCATGCCGTCCTGCGGGTTGTTCAGCACGTTGACGTAGGCGATGACATAGTCGACCGCGTTCTCGCCACCCATGTTGGTCAGCGCGGTGCCCCATTCCGGCATCACGCCTTCGCGGCCATCCAGCACCGTCTGCAACACCAGGTCGGGCGTGCCGCCCCAATGCCAGATGTCGTCGCTGAGATTGGGATATCCGATCGCGCCCTGGCCGGTGGAGCCATGGCAGGTGGCGCAGGTGTTGTTGAAGATGGACTGTCCCAGCGCCAGTGCCTTCGGATCCTTGGCCAGCTGGTCGATGGGCTGGTTGGCGAATGGTGCGAACGTCGCTTCCAGCTTCCTGTCCTGCACGGCCTTGACCTGGTCGTGCTCGCCTGTGGAGGACCACTTCGCATAGCCGGGAATCACGCCCAGGCCGCCGTACCACGCGATGTAGCCGATGCTGAAGAAAATGGTGATGTAGAACAGGTTGATCCACCACTTCGGCAGCGGCTTGTTGTACTCGGTCAGGTCGCCGTCCCACACGTGCGAGGTGTCTTCCGGTGCGGGGTCGCCGGGCCGGCGCCGGCCGGTCCACCACAGCAGCCACACGCAGCCCAGGATGTTCAGTACGACCAGCGCGACGATGAATCCGATCCAGCCTGCGCTCATGGGTTGTTCTCCCCTTCCTCACCCAGCGGCATGCGTGCCGCATCCTCGAAATCCGCCTTGCGGCGCGGGCTCCACGCCCACACCCAGCCGGCGATGAACAGCACGATCAGTGCCCCGGTCACGATCCCCGATACCATGGCTCAGCCTCCCCTCGGCGCGGCCTTGCCCAGCCCTTGCAGGTAGGCGACCACGGCGTCCAGTTCTGTCCTGCCTTCCACGTCGGTGGCGGCACTGTTGATTTCCTCGTCGGTGTACGGATCGCCGATGCGCTGCAGCGTCTTCATGCGCTGGGCGACTTCGGCGCCGTCCACCTTGGCGTTCTCCAGCCAGGGGAAGGACGGCATGTTCGATTCCGGCACCACGTCGCGCGGGTTGATCAGGTGCACGCGATGCCAGTCGTCGGAATAGCGTCCGCCCACCCGGGCCAGGTCGGGCCCGGTGCGCTTGCTGCCCCACTGGAACGGGCGGTCGTAGACCGATTCGCCGGCCAGCGAATAGTGGCCGTAGCGCTCGGATTCGAAGCGCAGCGTGCGCACCATCTGCGAGTGGCAGTTGTAGCAACCCTCGCGAATGTAGATGTCGCGGCCGGCCAGTTGCAGCGCCGGGTAGGGCTTGACGCCTTCCAGCGGCTTGATCGCCTCGGCCTGGAACATCAGCGGGACAATCTCGGCCAGGCCGCCGAACGACACCGCCACCGCGATCAGCACCGCCATCAGGCCGACGTTCTTCTCGACTTTCTCGTGTGAATTTCCGTTGCTCATGTCGGTTCCTCAGGCGCGCGCTTGGCTGGCATCGGGCGGCAGGATCGGCTGCGGCGCGGTGGACCGGGCCGCCTGGAAGGTCTTCCAGGTGTTCCAGGCCATCAGCAGCATGCCGACGAATACCAGCAGGCCGCCGCCCAGGCGGACCAGGTAGTAGGGATACGTGGCGTTCAGCGCTTCGACGAAGCTGTAGGTCAGCGTGCCGTCGGCGTTGGTGGCGCGCCACATCAGGCCCTGCATCACGCCGGCGATCCACATCGAGGCGATGTAGAACACCACGCCCAGCGTGTGCAGCCAGAAGTGCGTGTCGATGGCCTTGATGGAGAACATCTGTTCGCGGCCCAGCAGCTTGGGCAGCATCGCGTAGACCGAGCCGATGGTGATCATCGCCACCCAGCCCAGCGCACCGGCATGCACGTGCCCGATGGTCCAGTCGGTGTAGTGGCTCAGCGAATTGACCGTCTTGATCGACATCATCGGACCTTCGAAGGTCGACATCATGTAGAACGAGAGCGAGACGATCAGGAACTTCAGGATCGGGTCGGTGCGCAGCTTGTGCCACACGCCCGACAGCGTCATCACGCCGTTGATGGCGCCGCCCCAACTGGGCGCCAGCAGGATCAGCGAGAACACCATGCCCAGGCTCTGCGCCCAGTCCGGCAGCGCGGTGTAGTGCAGGTGGTGCGGGCCGGCCCACATGTAGATGGCGATCAGCGCCCAGAAGTGCACGATCGACAGGCGGTACGAGTAGACCGGGCGGCCGGCCTGCTTCGGCACGAAGTAGTACATCATCCCCAGGAAGCCGGCGGTCAGGAAGAAGCCCACCGCGTTGTGGCCGTACCACCACTGCACCATCGCATCGACCGCGCCGCTGTATACCGGGTAGGAGTGCAGCAGGCCGCTGGGCAGCGCCAGGCTGTTGACGATGTGCAGCAGCGCCACCGCGATGATGTAGGCACCGAAGAACCAGTTGGCCACGTAGATGTGCTTGACCGCGCGCTTGGCGATGGTGCCGAAGAAGAGCACGGCGTAGGACACCCAGACCACCGCGATCAGCACGTCGATCGGCCAGATCAGCTCGGCGTACTCCTTGCCCTGGGTCAGGCCCAGCGGCAGCGAGACGGCGGCGGCCACGATAACCAGCTGCCAGCCCCAGAACACGAACGCGGCCAGTTTGTCGGAGAGCAGCCGCACATGGCTGGTCCGCTGCACCACATGCAGGCTGGTGGCGAACAGGGCGCAGCCGCCGAACGCGAAGATCACTGCGTTGGTGTGCAGTGGGCGCAGGCGGCCGTAGCTCAGCCACGGCAGGTCGAAGTTCAGCGCCGGCCAGTACAGCTGGGCCGCGATCAGCACCCCCACCAGCATCCCCACGATGCCCCAGACCACGGTCATCACCGTGAACTGGCGCACCACCTTGTCGTTGTAAGTCCCCTGGACGCCTTGCATGCGGCCTCTCCTATTCTGGTACGGTGGATTCTCGGGCCCATTCAGGGGGGCCGCATTGATCAGGATCAACCCTTTCCCGACAGCCGGTCGGCTGCGGGGCGCGCAGGATGCCGCAGGGCCGCGCGAAGGGGGGTGCGACAGAAGGTCACCCCCCTCGGCGATGGGCGGGGTCTAGAATCCACCACGGACACCCGGGAGCCGCTACGCCATGCCGGACATGACCGTTGTCGAACTGTCCCGTCTGCAATTCGCGCTGACGGCGATGTATCACTTCCTTTTCGTGCCGCTGACGCTGGGGCTGTCCTTCATGATCGCGATCATGGAGAGCGTGTACGTGATGACCGGGCGCGACATCTGGCGACGGATGACGATGTTCTGGGGCACGCTGTTCGGCATCAACTTCGCCATGGGCGTGGCCACCGGCATCGTCATGGAGTTCCAGTTCGGCATGAACTGGTCCTACTACAGCCACTATGTCGGCGACATCTTCGGCGCACCGCTGGCCATCGAAGGGTTGATGGCGTTCTTTCTGGAAGCGACCTTCATCGGCCTGTTCTTCTTCGGCTGGGACAGGCTGTCGCGCGTGAAGCACCTGATGGTGACCTGGCTGGTGGCGCTGGGCACCAACTTCTCGGCCCTGTGGATCCTGATCGCCAACGGCTGGATGCAGTACCCGGTCGGCGCCGAATTCAATCCCGTCACCATGCGGATGGAAGTCACCGACTTCGCGGCCGTGCTGTTCAATCCGGTGGCGCAGGCCAAGTTCGTGCACACCGTCAGCGCGGGGTACGTGCTGGGCGCGGTGTTCGTGATGTCGATCAGCGCGTTCTACCTGCTGCGTGGACGCCACGCGGACCTGGCCAAGCGCTCGATGGCGGTGGCGGCCAGCTTCGGCCTGGCTGCGGCGCTGTCGGTGGTGGTGCTGGGCGACGAGAGCGGTTACGTGGCCGGCGAGAACCAGAAGATGAAGCTGGCGGCCATCGAGGCGATGTGGGAGACCGAGCCGGCGCCGGCAGGATTCACTGCCTTCGCGATTCCCGACCAGGAAGCGCGCGCCAACCGTTACGCCGTGCACATCCCGTGGGTGATGGGCCTGATCGGCACGCGCTCGTTCAACACTGAAATCCCGGGCATCGGGGAGTTGGTCGAACGCGCGGAGGGCCGCATCCGCAACGGCCAGCTGGCCTACGCGGCGCTGCAGCAGCTGCGCGCCAACCGCGAGGATGTGCAGGCGAAGGCGGTGTTCGACCAGCACTGGCGCGACATGGGCTATGCGCTGCTGCTGAAGCGCTACCGCGAGGATATCGGCAGCGCCACCGACGCGGAGATCACGCGCGCCGCGGCCGACACCATCCCGCGCGTAGCGCCGCTGTTCTGGAGTTTCCGCCTGATGGCGGGCATCGGTTTCTACTTCATCGCGTTCTTCGCGCTGGCGTTCTGGCTGGCGACGGTGCAGAAGCTCGACAAGTACCCGTGGTTCCTGAAGCTGGCGCTGTACAGCCTGCCGCTGCCCTGGCTGGCGATCGAAGCCGGCTGGCTGATCGCCGAGTACGGACGGCAGCCGTGGGCCATCGACGGCGTGCTGCCGACATTCATGGCCGCCTCGGGACTGCAACTGCACCAGGTCGTCATCTCGCTCACCGGTTTCGTGCTGGTCTACACCACGCTGGCGGTCATCGACGTGTACCTGTTGCGCAAGGTGATCCTGAAAGGCCCGGATGACGTGCCCGGCGGCGAACGGCGACCCGACCAGGCAGGCACGCCGCTGGCACCCGCGTCCACGACCGTGGCCTGACAGGAGGACGACATGGACACGATTCCCCTCGACTACGCGACCCTGCGCCTGATCTGGTGGCTGCTGCTGGGCATCCTGCTGATCGGCTTCGCCGTGATGGACGGCTTCGACCTGGGCATCGGCACGCTGTTGCCCGCGGTGGCGCGTACCGATGCCGAGCGCCGGCTGGTGCTGAACGTGGTGGGCCCGGTGTGGGAAGGCAACCAGGTGTGGCTGATCCTGGGCGGTGGCGCGATCTTCGCGGCATTCCCGGCGCTGTATGCAGTCAGCTTCTCGGGCTTCTACCTGGCGATGTTCCTGATCCTGTTCGCACTGATCCTGCGGCCGGTCGGCTTCAAGTTCCGCAGCAAGGTCGAAGACCGGCGCTGGCGGGCGGTGTGGGACTGGGCGCTGTTCGTCGGCGGCTTCGTGCCCGCGCTGGTGTTCGGCGTGGCGATGGGCAACGTGCTGCTGGGCGTGCCCTTCCATTTCGACGACACGCTGCGCATCCATTACAGCGGCGGCTTCTTCGGTCTGCTGTCGCCGTTCGCGGTGCTGTGCGGCCTGGTCAGCGTCGCCATGCTGGTGGCCCATGGCGCCAGCATGCTGGTGCTCAAGACCGACGGGCCGGTGGCGCTGCGTGCGCGGCGCCTCGGCTCGCTGGCGGCGGTGGCGACGGCGGTGTTGTTTGTGCTGGCCGGCGTGTGGGTGGCGAAGGGCGTGGACGGTTATGCCGTGGTGGGAGCGGCCGTGACCGATGCCGCGTCCAATCCGCTGTTCAAGCAGGTGACCAGCGCGCGCGGCGGCTGGATGGCGAACTACCAGGCGATGCCGTGGACCTGGATCTTCCCGATGCTGGGCGTGGCGGGCTCACTGGCCGCTGCCGGGCTGTTGCGCGCCGGGCGCGGCATGGCGGCGTTCCTCGCCTCGGCGCTCGCCATCGCCGGCATCATCCTGACCGAAGGCTTGGCGGTGTTCCCGTTCCTGCTGCCGTCCTCCTCCCATCCCGCATCGAGCCTGACGCTGTGGGATGCGTCTTCCAGCCACCTGACGCTGTTCGTGATGCTGGTGGCTACCGCCGTGTTCCTGCCGCTGGTGCTGCTGTACACCGCCTGGGTTTACCGCGTGCTGCGCGGCAAGGTGAGCCCGGAAAGCCTGGAACAGAACCACAACGCCTACTGAGGAACGACCATGTGGTACTTCTCCTGGATACTCGGCGTCAGCCTCGCGGCCAGCTTCGCCATCCTCAATGGCATGTGGTACGAGATGCGCGAGAACGACCGCGCCAACGAAGCCCGTGGCGTGACGTGACGCGCCTCAGGCGAGCGCGCGGTAGCGGAAGTCGCTGAACTCGACCGTGCCCGTGCCGGCGCTGTAGAGCGCCAGCCGGAGACTGAGGAAGCCGCCGAACACGTTGTGGTGCAGGCCGGAGACTTCCATCCGCGTGTCCAGCCGCTTCCATGTGCGGCCATCGTCGTGCGAGTGGTGCCAGGTGATCACGTGGTCGTCGTTCGTCAAGCGGATGCGTACGCGCCGGGTCGGCATCGATTGTCGCGCCCAGGTCTGTTCTTCGGCGTACTGGAACACGCGCAATCCCGTCGGTGTGAAGCCGAGCCCGACGAAGGCCTTCGGGTTGTAGAACAGCAGCAGGCCGCCTTCGCCTTCACCCACCAAAGTCAGCGTGACCTCCGCCTGGTAGGCGCGGTCGCCGACGATGCAGGCCAGCGGGCTGCCATCGGCAGGCGAAGTGCCGGCGCCGGCGCCGGCGAGGCGGAGCGATTGCGTCCCATAACGGATGCGCTGCATCTCGTCAGGCCGCGGCGCGTGGAAGGCCCATTGCGTGCCGAGCCGGTCGGCAGTGAAATCATCCGACAGCGCCATGCCCGCGCCGCCCGCCAGGCCACCGCGCGGACTCGGCAACGGCCGCGACAGATCGCCGCCGCGTGCGCGGAACCACCCATCGTCGGTCCATTCGACCGGTTCCAGCAGCGTCTGCCGCCCGAGCGTGCGGTACCCATTCTCGTACCCGTGGTAGATCATCCAGCTGTCGCCGGCAGGACCGTCGACCAGCGTCGCGTGTCCGCGCGACCACCAGGGTTCGGCATCGTCCTGCGTGCGCACCAGCGGGTTGTGCGGGCAGTGTTCCCATGGGCCGTGGATCGAACGCGAACGTGCGGCGATCACCATGTGGCCGGTCACCGGGCCGGCGGTGCCGCCGACGGCGGTGACCAGATAGAACCAGTCGCCGCGGCGCGTCAGCTTGGGGCCTTCCGGCGCGAAGTTCTCGGTGATCCAGTCATCCGGGTAACGCCACGGACTGTACGCATGCTCCAGCGCCCCGTCGGTCGCCAGGCCATCGTCGGTGAGCCGCACCTTGCGGATGCCGTTGACGAACAGATAGCGCCGGCCGTCTTCGCCGACCGCGTGGCCGGGATCGATGCAGCCATCGATGTGCAGGTCGACCGGTTCGCTCCAGGGGCCACGGATGTCGTCGGCCCAGATGACGTGGATCTTCCACGCCCCGCCTTTCGCCAGGGAAGGCAGGTAAATGAAATAGCGGTCGCCGTGCTTGCAGAGATCGACGGCCCAGACCGTGCCGACATGCTTGTGCAATGCGGGCCCGAGCGGCGTCCAGTTGACCAGGTCGGCCGAATGCCAGATCACCAGGCCGGGATAGGCATCGAACGACGAGAACGTCATGTAGTAGTCGTCGCCGTCCCTGAGGATCGTGGGATCGGGGCGGTCGCCCGCGACGACGGGATTGAGGTAGGTGCCGTCGCCGAGATCGGCCTTGCGCTGGCCCTCGATGCCGGTGGCGTGCGGTGGCAGCGGCGCCGCGCATGTGCCTGCCGCACTGGCACGCGAAGACAGCGGCCAGGCGACCAGTCCCGCGAGCCCAGCCTTGAACAATCCGCGACGCGAGGTACCCGACATGCGAACTCCCGTGATGGCGCGGTCAGCGACGGACGGCGTAGGGTCCGAAGGTGTTGCCGATGAAGCCGCCGGCCTTGTCCGCACTCAGCAGGCTTGCGTCCAGGTCGGTCGCGACGGATATCCACTCGCCTGATGCCAGCGCGTAATCGGCATCCAGGCGCGGTCCGTCGAGGCGGAAGCGCAGCGTGATCGGCATGGCATTCGCATCCAGCGGGATGCGCGCCAGCCGTTCGCCTTCCTTCGCGCCATCGCGGCGGCTGCGCTGGTACAGCGACACCGCCACGCCGCGCGCGTCGCGTTCGACACCGAGCACGTAGTGGCCGTACTCGTTCTGAATCAGCGCGAGTCCGGCCAGCTCCCCGGGCGCGGGATCGAACGAGGTGATCGTGGTCTCCAGCGTGGCGTTGTGGTGTTGCAGGCGGTGCGCGACGTAGGACGGTTGGCCGGCGGTGGCGCCGAATCCACCGAGCGGCATCGTGCCGGGCGAGAGTGCCAGACCCTGTGCACCGGTGGTGTACCACCTCGTCTTCGGCGGATGCAGCGTCATCCACGACGGCGGCAGCGCCGGCGCATCGAAGCGCTCCGTCCATTTGATCGGCCCACTGGTCGGCAGCGGCTGCGGATTGCGCGGCAGGTCCGGGCGCTTCACGACCATCGGCACGCGCTCGCCACGCGGCAGGATCACCGGCCAGCCGTCCTTCCACGTGACCGGCAGCAGGAAGGTCTCGCGGCCCAGGTTGTACTGGTTGCCACGGTACGGACGCGTGGCAAGGAAGACCGCCCACCACGTGCCGTCCTTGAGTTGCACGAACTGCGCGTGGCCGGTGGACGTCACCGGATCGGGGCGTTTCGGGTCGAGGTCACGCTGGGTCAACGACGGGTTGCCCGGGAACGTTTCGTACGGCCCCGTCAGCTTGCGGCTGCGCCAGACCATCTGCGCATGCTGCTCGCCGGTGCCGCCCTCGGCGGCGGTCAGGTAATACCAGCCGTCGTGCTTGAAGATGTGCGGCCCTTCGATGTGCTCGGGATTCGTCGACGGATCCGCGCCGCCATCCACCAGCAGGATGCGTCCGCCCACGCGCTCGCGCTTGTCGAAGTCGAAGCGCTGCAGCCAGACCGCGCGGTGGCCGTCATAGCGCAGCTTTCCATCGGGCACGTCGTTGTGCACCACCCACGCGCTGCCATCGTCGTCGAAGAACAGCGAAGGATCGATGCCGCTGACGCCGAGCCAGATCGGGTCGGACCAAGGGCCGGCTGGATTTTCTGCCGTCACCACGAAGTTGCCGCGGTCGCAGTAGAAGCAGGTGTTGGCGATGTAGAAGGTGCCGTCGTGGTGGGCGAGGGTGGCGGCGAAGAGGCCGCGTGTCAGTTCTTCCTTGTCGCCGTAGTGGATCTGTTCCGGGCGATGGATCGCGTTGCCGATCTGCGTCCACGACACCAGGTCGGTGCTGTGGAAGACCGGCAGGCCGGGGAAATAACCGAAAGTCGAGGTGACGAGATAGAAGTCGTCGCCCACGCGGATGGCGGACGGGTCCGGATAGAAGCCGGCGACCACCGGGTTGCGGAACTGCGTGGCGTCGACGGATGGGCCACCGTCGTCGCCGGCATAACGGACCTCGCGGAAGACGGCGTCACCCGCCCATGCGGATGCCATCGAAAGAACGCCCATCACCGCCAGTGCGCAACGCGTCAGCATCGTCTGCTTCCTCAGGTGGTGGTGGCGGCGCTCGTGCGGCGTGACCACAGCGCATGCAGGCCGCGTGCGGCCAGGTCTTCGGGGTGTCGCTGCACGCCGACGCCCAGCGTAGTGAGCGCGTGCGCGTACGACGCCAGCAGGCGGTCGTTGCCGATCAGGTGCACCTGTGCGGGACGCGGCGCATGCGAGAACAGACCCGACGCGCGCAGCTCATGGCCGATCAGCAGGCCGGACAGGTACGACGGCAGCGCCGGTTCGGCGAACTGCTGGAACAGGCCGGTGGTGCGTACGCCGAACAGATGGTGCAGCAGGCCGCCCGCATCCGCGCTGCGCTTGAGACCGGCGTCGAACGCATAGCCATCGAAGCGCACGTCGCCGACGGGCATCAGTCGTCCCAGGATGCTGTGCTGGCGCAGGACCGCATAAAGCTCGCCGGTCATCGCGGTCGCGATCCGCTGTACCCTGCCGTCGCGCACCGTGACCCATTTGCTGTGCGTTCCGGGCAGGCAGACCAGGTGCGTGCCGCCCGGCAGCACGTCCAGCAATGCCGCCAGTTGCGTCTCTTCGCCGCGCATCACGTCGGGCACGGTGTCGGAATCGTTGTCGCGCAACCCCGGCACCAGCCACAGCGCCCGGTCGTCGAAGCCCGGAGGCTGGAAGCGCTGCATGCCCAGCGCCAGCGCATGGTTGCCGGCGGGGCACGGCAGGTAGGGCATTTCGTGCCAGCCGCCGCGACCGCCGACCATCCCGCACAGCAGGACGTCGGTATCGTTCCAGCCTGCGATCTCCTGCGCCAGCACGTCGCCGAAACGGCCATCGCAGGCCATCACGCCATGGTCGCTGCGACGGCGCTCGCGGACCTGGCCGTCGTCGGCCATGCGGTACAGGCGCAGGGTGCTGGTGCCCCAGTCGACGGCGATCATGGCAGCCGCACCCGGTCGACATCGCGGGCGAGACGACGGTCGTTGCGATGCGCGAAGACGCCCCCCGACAACGGATGCGTCGCCAGCGCAGCAGCATCCAGTCCAACGCGCGCGCTGGTGACATACAGCAGGTCGTCGCGCAGCGTGCAGCAGGACGGTTGCGATGCCGGCACCCGGACGATGCGGTCGATCCGGCCATCCGGCAGGTATCGCACCACGCGGCCTGCTCCCCACTGTGCATTCCACACCGCGCCTTCTGCATCGACGATGGAGCCATCCGGCTCCGCGCTCGTCAGGTCGAGGTCGACGAACACCGCGATGTCGGACACGCTTGCGGTGGCAGCGTCGTACCGGCAATGCAGGATCTGCGGCGTCACCGAGTCGCAGAAGTACATCCGCGTGCCGCTGGCGTCGAAGCAGATCGAATTCGGAATGGCGGCGCGCGGCAGCGTGAGTTCACGCAGACCATGCGCGGCCGTGTACTGGTGGAAGCGGCCGGTCGGACGCAGGTCAGTGTGTTCGCTCTTCGTGCCGAACACGAAGCCCCCGTGGCGATCCGCGCGGCCGTCATTGACGCGGGTCATCGGGTCGTCCGCTTCGACGTCGGCCAGCTTCTCGAGGGAGAGCTCGCGGCTGGACAGCTGCGCTTCGACATCGCTGGCGTACAGGCCCTTGGCCAGGCCCAGCAGCAGGCGTCCATCTTCGCCCAGTGCCAGGCAGCCGAGCGGGGCGGGCAGCGACCAGGTATGCGTGTGCCCGCTGTCGGGGTCATGTCGCCACAGTTCGGCGGCGAGGATGTCGGTCCAGTACAGCACCCGGCGGCGATCGCACCACAGGATGCCTTCGCCCAGTGCGCAGCGGCTGTCGACGGCCAGGGTCGCCAGCGCCGTCGTCATGGCGTCACCACTCGGCCACGCTGCCATCGGCGTGCCGCCACAGCGGATTGCGCCAGCGCGGCGGCTGCCGGCTCGCTTCGACCAGGCGGGCTTCGTCGATCTCCACGCCCAGGCCCGGTTTTGGCAATGCGGCGATGCTGCCGGTGCCATCGCACCGGAAGTCGTCCTTGTTGAGGACGTAGTCCAGCAGGTCGGCGCCTGCGTTGTAGTGGATGCCGATGCTCTGCTCCTGGAGCATCGCGTTGTGCGACACGAAGTCCACCTGCAGGCAGGCCGCCAGCGCCACCGGGCCCAGCGGACAATGCGGCGCCAGCGCAACGTCGTGCGCTTCGGCCATCGCCGCGATCTTCACGCACTCGGTGATGCCGCCGGCGTGCGACAGGTCGGGCTGCAGGATCGCCAGCCCACCGGCGGCGAGCACCGGCTTGAACTCGGCGCGCGAGTACATGCGCTCGCCCGCGGCCAGCGGAATCGAGGTGGCATCCGACAGCGGCCGGTAGTATTCCCACTGTTCGGGCAGCACGGGCTCTTCGACGAACAACGGCTTGAACGGCGCCAGTTCGCGCAGCAGCACGCGCGCCATCGGCGCACTGACGCGGCCATGGAAGTCGATGCCGAAGTCCACGCGGTCGCCCATCGCCTCGCGGATCGCCGCGACCTTGGCCACCGCGGCGTCGATCGCGCGCGGGCTGTCGATCAGCTTCAGTTCTTCGGTACCGTTGAACTTGAACGTGTCGAACCCGAGCGACTGGTACTGCTGCATCTGCGCGACGATGTCGGAAGGACGGTCGCCACCGACCCAGCGGTAGGTTTTCATGCGGTCGCGCACCAGGCCGCCGAGCAACTGGTACACGGGCACGCCAAGCGCTTTTCCCTTGATGTCCCACAGCGCCTGGTCGATGCCCGCGATGGCGCTCATCAGGATCGCGCCGCCCCGGTAGAAGCCACCGCGATACAGCACCTGCCAGAGGTCGTTGATGCGCGCCGGATCCTGGCCAACCAGATAGTCGGACAGTTCGTGCACCGCCGCTTCCACCGCGTGCGCGCGACCTTCGATGACCGGCTCGCCCCAGCCGGTGATGCCTTCGTCGGTTTCCACCTTGAGGAACAGCCAGCGCGGTGCGGCATGGTAGGTGCTGAGGCGGACGATCTTCATGCGGCGTGGTCCAGGTAGGCCTGCCGGAAACGCCGCGCGTGTTCGCGCGTGCGCTCGACCGGTTGGCCGGGCTTGTAAAGTTCGCCGCCGATGCCGGCGCCCTGACAGCCGGCTGAGAGGTAGCCGGAGAGGGTGTCGGGCGTGACGCCACCGACGGCGAATAGGGGGACGGGTGGCAGCACGCTGCGCAGTGCGCGCACCAGCGCCGGTCCGTGTACGGAAGCCGGGAAAAGCTTGAGCATCTGCGCGCCGGCATCGAGTGCGTCGAAGGCTTCGCTCGCGGTGGCGAAGCCGGCCGCCACCTGCAGGCCGTGCTCCACCGCGTGGCGGATGACCGCCGGACGCGTGTTCGGCGTCACCATCAAGCGGCCGCCGGCCGCCACCAGCGCATCGGCGGACGCCGTGGTCAGCACGGTGCCGGCGCCGATCATCGCGCGCTGGCCGAAGGCGTCCACGGCAATGCGTACGCTGTGCTCCCAGTCCGGCGAATTGGTCGGTATCTCGATCGCGTCGTAGCCTTCCTCCACCAGCGCGCCGACGTGCGCAGGCACCTCGGCGGGCGTGATGCCGCGCAGGATCGCGATCAGCGGCAGAGCGAAGGGGAGGGGGGGGCTGTCCATGCGCTCAGTCGTGGTAGACCTGCGAACGGCCACCATCGATGGCGATGTCGGTGGCGTTGATGAAGCGGGCTTCATCGCTGGCGAGGAACAACGCGGTATAGGCCACTTCCTCCGGCGTGCCGATGCGTTGCGGCGGCAGCAGCGCGGTCTGTTTCTCGCGCGTGCCGGGCTCGCGTTCGAACCAGGCTTCGATGCGCGGCACCAGGATCAGGCCGGGCGAAATCGAATTCACCCGGATGCCGCGCGCGGCGTACTCGATGCCGAGCGAACGGGTCAGGCCGATCAGGCCGTGCTTGGCCACCGGATACGGGAAGCAGCCGGCGATGATCTTGTGCCCGTGTACCGAGGCGATGTTGACGATGGAGCCGGCGCCCTGCGCCAGCATGGCCGGCAGCACGGCACGGCACAGGTGCCATGCGCCCTTGAGGTTCAGCGCGAAGCAGCGGTCCCAGTCTTCGTCCGACAGCGATAGCGGCTCGGAGAACACGTCGGCGCCGGCGTTGTTCACCAGCGCATCGATGCGGCCATGCCGCTCGCGCACGGACTGCACGACGGCATCGACGGCGGCGGCATCCGTGATGTCGGCGAGGTGGTGGGTGACGCCCGCGTCGGTGGAGGTCGCCGGTTGTCGATCGAGCCCGATGACGGTGGCGCCTTCGCGGGCGAACAGGCGCGCGGTCGCCGCGCCGATGCCGCTGGCGGCGCCGGTGACGATGGCGATCTTGCCGGACAGCCGGGTGCTCACGGGCGCGCACCTGCGGGGGGCATGGACGCGACGATGGCGCCGGCACGCGAGGTGCCGTCGGACTGCGATGTCGCCATGGGGCCCTCCTCCCGGCGTTGATCGGATGCGGGATCACCGTGCGGCGTGCCTGTGCCGGCCGTCCGTGGGTGCCCCCGTTGCGGGCGGCCCGATGTCCCGGCCAGCCCGCCCTTGAAGCGTGGCATAGCCTCGCGTGGGCATCTATGTACGACAAATGAAATTTTTGTCATAGGCTATTCCCAGTGCGAATAGGTCATTCGCCCGGAGGTTCCCATGGTCCAACCCACCACCGGCTGGTTCGGCGCCACCCGGCTCAAGACCCGCCATCTCACCCTGCTGCTGCACCTGTACGAGCAGCGGTCGGTCCTGCGTGCCGCCGAGGCCGCCAACATGACCCAGCCCGCGGCGTCCAAGCTGCTGGCGGAGATGGAAAGCCTGCTGGGCGTGCCGTTGTTCGAGCGGCACGCGCGTGGCGTGGAGCCCACCTGGTACGGCCAGGTGCTGATCCGCCGCGCGCGCTCCGCGCTGTCGGAGATCGGGCGCGCCCACGATGAGATCGCCGCGCTGCGCAGCGGGCGGATGGGCCAGGCGTCCATCGGCACGGTGGTGAACCCGGGCACCACCCTGGTTCCCCAGGCGGTTGCCGCGGTAAAGCGCGACTTCCCCGACATCCTCATCAAGGTCGAGATGGACTACAGCCGGCCCCTGGTTGCCAAGCTGCTGGATGGGCAGCTGGACATCGTGATCGGTCGCATCATGGGCCCGGAAGGCGCGGGCGAACTGGACTTCGAGCCGCTGGCGGACGAGCCGCACGCCGTCATCGTGCGCGCCGGGCATCCGCTCACCCGGCGCCCCCGCATCACCCATGCCGACCTGGTGGACTACGGCTGGATCATGCCGCCGGCCGCCAGCGTGCTGCGCTCGCGGCTGGATGCCGTGTTCCTGGAGCACGGCCAGCCGCCGCCGCAGAACATCGTGGAAACCGCCTCGCTGCCGGTGATCATCCACCTGCTGCGCCACAGCGACATGCTCACCGCACTGCCCGCCGAATCCGTGGGCCCGTACCTGCAGACCGGCCAGATGTGCGTGCTGCCGATCGAGCTGGGGGTGCGCATGGAGTTCTTCGGCATCGTGCGCCGCCGCGACCAGTTGCTGTCGCCGGGCGCCGAACGCGTACTGGAGGCGCTGCGGGCAACCGCCCGCCGGCTGTATGCCGAACCGGAGCCGCCGCGTCCTGCAGGTGCACCGCCGCCGGGTGAGGGTTCCCCGGACTGAGCTGGGCCAGCTATTCGGGTTCGATATAGCTGGCGATCAATATTTCATTGGTACGGCATGTCAGCGCCGCCTATGCTCCCGCCGCAGTCACAAAGCGCGGTCCCACGGCCGCCGGTTGATTGTCCGGGTCGGCCAGATGGCTTTCGCCGCCCTGACATCCGCCACGGATGGATCCGCACCACCGACGACCGCGGCCGGAGCCGCAGCCGCCACATGCTTCATCCGGCCGAAAGACGCGAAGACGTCCGCGGATCGGGACCACAACTCAATCGCTTGTCATGTGTCCTGGGAGGGAACATCCATGTCAACGCTCCAGCGCCGCCCTGCGGCGGCCTTCCGTGCCGTCCGCTCCGATGGCCGCAAGCTGCAACCCACCGTCCTCGCCCTGGGCATCGCCATGATGCTGGCCGCGCCTGCGTATGCGCAGGACACCGCGCCCGCCACGCAGCAGGAAGAGACCGCTACCGAGCTCGACGCGGTCGTCGTCACCGGTATCCGCGGCTCCGTCTACCGGGCGCAGGACATCAAACGCGATGCTGACACGTTCGTCGATTCGGTCACCGCGCTCGACATCGGCGCATTGCCGGACCGCAGCGTCACGGAAACACTGTCGCGCATTCCCGGCGTGACCATCGATCGCTTCCTGACGGTCGGCGATCCGGAGCATTTCTCCGCCGAAGGCGGCGGCGTGCAGGTGCGCGGACTGACCCAGGTCCGTTCCGAGTTGAACGGTCGCGACAGCTTCTCCGCGTCCGGCGGCCGCGCGCTGAGTTTCCAAGACGTGCCCGCCGAGCTGATGGCCGGCGTCGACGTCTACAAGAACCAGAAGGCCGACATGATCGAGGGTGGTCTCGGCGGCAGCGTCGACCTGCGCACGTTCATGCCGTTCGACATCGAAGGCAGCCGCTTCGGCATGTCGTTCAGCGCCAACCGCGGTGACTTCGCCGAGCAGGTCAAGCCCGCGGGTTCTGTCCTCTTCAGCAACCGCTGGGACACCGACGCGGGCGAGTTCGGCATCCTGGTCAACCTGGCCCATTCCGAACTGGCGACGCGCACCGATGGCATGTTCGTGCGGCCGTTCTTCAACACCGCCAACTCCGACCTCAACAACGACGGCACCAACGAAAACCTGTGGCTGCCCCGCGGCGCCGACTGGCGCACGCTGGAGTACGAGCGCGAGCGCCAGGGCGCCTACGTCGCCCTGCAATGGCGGCCGAACGACAACCTGGAGCTGTTCGCCACCGCCTTCCAGAGCCGATACGACGAGCTCTGGTACGAAGATGCGATCTTCGTCTCCAACGATCCGCTGCAGGTGCGCGTCGATGCCAGCCAGCCCTACGAATTCGACGGCAACGTGTTCGTGTCGGGTCGCCTGCGGTCGAACGGCGACATCCCGATGGGCACGGACATCCGCGCCTCGCACCGCAAGTCCGACACCACCGACTACTCGTTCGGCCTGAAGTGGCTGTTCAGCGACCGCACCGAGTTCTCCACCGACCTGCAGTACATCAAGGCGAACACCGAGGCGCTGGATTCCACCGTATCGCTGGGCCTCAACGTGCCCTACATCGACATCGACCTGGGCCATGGCGTGCCGCGCATCGGTGTCGACAACCAGTTCACCGCCAACCCCGCGAACTACTACTGGGGGTTCACGATGGACCACCAGGACGACAACACCGCCGACGAAGTTGCCTGGCGCGCGGACCTGAAGCACAGCTTCGACAGCAATTTCTTCGATTCCTTCAAGGTCGGCGTGCGCGTCACCGATCGCGATGCGCACAGCATCGACACCGGCTACGACTGGCAGCCCGTGTTCCAGCCCTGGATGCAGTGGTGGGCGCTGCCGGGCGGCGTGCCGCTGCCGGGCCTGGACCTCAACGGCACGGTCAACTCCAGCCTGACCAACCTGATCACGTTCGATAATTTCTATCGTGGCGGTGCTTCGACGCCGGGCTCGTTCTACTCGCCGGTGCTGGCTACGGCGCTCGGCTTCCCGAACAGCTATCTCGACATCCACGGCGCGGCGATTCCGTACTACCTGCCGGGCGCACCCTACGGGCAGATCACGCCGCGCAACCTCGCGGATCCCCAGTGGGGCAACGTGCAGAACGAGAAGACGTACGCCGCGTACGCGATGCTGAACTTCGCGATGGACGATGCGCGCATCGACGGCAACGTCGGCGTCCGTGTCGTGCGTACGGAGAACAGCGCCGATGGCTACCTCGTGTATCCGAACAACGCGTTCGCGCCGTACCTCGGCACGGGTCAGTCGGAGCCGATTTCCGCGGAGAATTCGTACACCGACGTGCTGCCCAGCGCGAACGTGAAGTGGGAGCCGAGGGAGAACTGGGTCGTCCGCTTCGCCGCGTCCAAGGCCATCGCGCGTCCGGCCTTCAGCGACATGCAGGCCTACCAGGTGCTCAGCGTGGCCGTCCGCGACGGCGTCAATCCGCAGCCGGGCGACCAACTCGGCCCGGAGGACCTGGAGCTCACCGGCAGCTCCACCGACAACCCGTACTTGAAGCCGATGGAGGCCAACCAGTTCGATCTGTCGCTCGAGTGGTACTTCGCACCGGATAGCGGCGGCATGGCCTGGGTGAACTTCTTCTACAAGGACATCAAGGACTATTTCCGCCAACAGACGGAGCTGGTCGCCTACCCGGGCATCGACGGCAACGACTACGACTATCGCGTGTCCCGCCTGGTGAACGTCGGCAAGGCGAAGATCCAGGGCGCCGAGATCGGCTGGAACCAGTTCTTCGACTTCCTGCCGGCGCCGTTCGATGGCCTGGGCATGTCGGCGAACTACACCTACATCGACAGCTCGACGAGCATCCCGGCCGCCTCCAACGCGGTGCCCGTCGACACCGACGGATCGCTGTTCGGCGACCTGCCGGCCGATGGACTGTCGAAGAATTCGTACAACGTCGCGGCGTTCTACGAGAAGGGACCGTGGCAGATCCGCCTGGCCTACAACTGGCGCAGCGAGTACCTGCTGTCGATCGGCCCGAACGGTTACAACGGCGGCGATGGCGGCATCCCGTGGAAGCTGCCGGTATACAGCGACAGCTTCGGCCAGCTCGACGGATCGATTTTCTATCGCTTCTCCGACAATGTGCAGTTCGGCCTCGAGATGAACAACCTCAACAACGCCGAGCAGCGCACGCTGATGGACCAGAACGGCGCCGGCAAGCGCACCACGTCGTGGTACGTCAACGACCGCCGTTACGCCGCGACGCTCCGCTTCACGTTCTGATGCGCGCTTTGCGGGAAGGGCAGCAGAAACCGCCCTTCCCGCATCGCTCGCGGCTATCTGGGTGTGCTTTACGCTGGCGCACCGGCTCTCCCTCTCCACAGGAGACTCCGTGCACACGCTTCGCCTGATCCTTGCGCTGTCCGTCCTGCTGCTGGCACCCGCCGCCACGGCGAAGGACGAAACCGCCGACTACCGCTGGCGCAACGTCGCCATCGGCGGCGGGGGCTTCGTCACCGGGCTGGTGTTCCATCCGCGCGAGAAGGGCCTGCTGTACGCCCGCACCGATATCGGTGGCGCGTATCGGTGGGTGTCGCGCGAACAGCGCTGGCAACCGCTTATGGACTGGATGGGCCACGAGGACAGTGGCCGCTTCGGCGTGGAAAGCCTGGCGCTGGATCCGTCCGATCCGGATCGTGTGTACCTCGCCGTCGGCACCTACCTGCACGAACGCGGACAGGACGGCGCGATTCTGCGTTCGACGGATCGCGGCGCGACGTTCCAGCGCACGTCGCTGCCCTTCAAGCTCGGCGGCAACGAGCAGGGGCGCGGCAACGGTGAACGACTGGCGGTGGATCCCCACGACGGACGCGTGCTGTTGTTCGGCACGCGCGCTGACGGGCTGTGGCGCAGCGGCGATGCCGGCGCGACCTGGCGCGAGAGCTCCGGCTTTCCCGCGGTCGCGAAGGACCGGTCGGCCTGGGCGATGGGGTGGCGCGAGCTGCGCCCGGTGGGCATCGCCTTCGTCGTGTTCGATCCGGTCGACGGCGCGAAAGGCACACCGACGAAAACGATCTACGCGGGTGTTTCGACGAACGACACCAGCCTCTATCGCTCCCGCGACGGTGGCGCGACGTGGCAGGCCGTGCCCGGCCAGCCTGTCGGGCTCCGACCCAGCCACATGGTGCGCGACGCGCGCGGTCGCTGGCTGCTGAGCTACGGCGACGAGCCGGGCCCCAACAACATGGCCGATGGTGCGGTATGGCGCTTCGATCCCGCCGGCGACCGCTGGGAAAACATCACGCCGGCACCCCGTTCCTCCGATGCGTCCGGCAAAGGGTTCGGTTGGGGCGCGGTCGCGGTGCAGGCCGACAACCCGGACGTGATCATCGCCACCACCTTCCGTCGCTACCAGCCGCACGATGACCTCTATCGCAGCGTCGATGGCGGCCGCACGTGGACGGCCACGCTGCCGCGCTCCCGCTTCGATCATTCGTCCGCGCCGTGGACCGCGGATGCGAAGCCGCACTGGATGGCCGACATCGAGATCGATCCGCACGATCCGGACCGCATCCTGTTCGTCACCGGCTACGGCGTGTGGGCGTCGACCAACGCGCGTGCATTCGACCAGGGCGCCGACATGCAGTGGCGTTTCGAGCAGGCGGGCTTCGAGGAAACCGTGCCGTTGGCGCTGGCCAGTCCGCCGCAGGGCGCACATCTGGTCAGCGGCCTGGGCGATGTCGACGGCTTCGTGCATGACACGCTTGATGTGTCGCAGCCGCGTTTTGCCGGCGTGCGCTTCTCCAACACCGAAAGCCTGGCCTTCGCCGGACAGGTGCCGCAGGTGATGGTACGCACGGGCTATTTCCACAACCGGCCGGAAGGCGCGGTGCGTGGCGCATGGTCGAACGATGGCGGGCGTACGTGGACCGCCTTCGAGACCGAGCCGGCCGATGGCGAGGGAGCCGGACAGATCACCCTCGCGGCCGACGGCAAGCGCGCGATCTGGCATCCGCGCAACGGCGAACACCACTGGATCACCGCTGACATGGGCGGGCGCTGGCAACCGGTGAAAGGCCTGCCGAAAACCGCGGTGGTGGAAGCCGACCGCGTCGATGAAGGGATCTACTACGGGTTCGATGCGATCAGCGGCAAGCTCTATGTCAGCGGCAACGGCGGCGTCGCATTCGAGGAAGTCCGCGCGCCGGTGGGCGAAATCGGCGACTGGTACCGGGCCGAGATCCGGCCGCATCCGCAGCGTGCCGGCGAAGCCTGGATCGCGTCGTCTTGGCGCGGGCTGCTGCATCTCTCCCCCGGCAAGCTGGCACGCGTGCCGGGCGTGGACAACGTGATGTCGGTGGGCCTGGGCAAGCCGGCGAAGGACGGCGATGCGCCGGTGCTGTTCGTGTTCGGCGAAGTGGGGGGCCAGCGTGGCCTGTATCGCTCCGGCGACAACGGCCGGCACTGGCAGCGGATCGATACCGACGCACTGCGGTTTGGCGGCATCATCCGTCACGTGACAGGCGATCCCCGCCTGCATGGCCGCGTCTACTTCGGCACCGAAGGACGTGGCATCTGGTACGGAGATCCGCAGTGAATCGAATCGCCCTCGCTCTTCTCGTTTTTCTCGCAATGCCGGCCGCACACGCCGTCGAACTGCCGCGCATCTTTGCCGATGGCATGGTGGTGCAGCGCGACCAGCCGGTGCAGGTCTGGGGCCAGGCGGCCCCGGGCGCGCGCGTCGTGGTGGCGTTCGCCGACCGTGACGGCACGGCGCACGCCGATGCCAGCGGCCACTGGTCGCTGGAATTGCCCGCGCTGCCCGCCGGTGGTCCGCACGTGATGCGTATCGACGATGGCGCCGGCGCGCGTGTGCTGCAGGACGTACTGGTGGGCGATGTGTGGCTGGCCAGCGGGCAATCGAACATGGAGTGGCCGATCGCGCAGTCGGCGGATCCGGAGGGGGAGATCGCGCGCGCGACCGATCCGCAGATCCGCCATTTCAAGATCCCCAAGTCCTGGGCCGGCACGCCGCAGGCGCAGCTCGCAGGCGGCGAATGGGTCGCCTCGTCGCCGCAGGCCGCGGGCAAGTTCTCGGCGGTGGCGCATTTCTTCGCGCGCGAACTGCGCAAGGTCACCGGCGTGCCGATCGGCATCATCGACAGCACCTGGGGAGGCAGTCGCATCGAAGCCTGGATGGATGCGCCATCGCAGGGGCTGGACGAAAAGGCGCTCGCCCAGCAGGCCAGCACGCTGCGCGCGCAGGATGAGCAGGCGCTGGCGCGGACGCGCCGCAATCTGGCGCGCTGGCCGGATCTTCCCGTCGATGATGCAGGCTGGCAGTCCGCCGGGACCGACGCGTCCGCGTGGACGCCGATCAAGGTGCCCGTGCTGTGGGAAGCCACGGGTTGGAACGGCATGGACGGCGTGGCGTGGTACCGCACCACGTTCACGCTGACCGCCGAAGAAGCCGCTGCCGGCGTGACGCTGGGCGTGGGCCGCATCGATGATTCCGACACCACCTGGGTGAATGGCACCCAGGTCGGCCAGACGCACATGCAGTACAACCTGCCGCGCCGCTACACCGTGCCGGCATCGGCCCTGCATGCGGGCGTCAATCACGTGGCCGTGCGCGTATCCGACTTCGGCGGCGGGGGCGGCATCCACGGCGACGCGGCCGAGGTCTTCGTCCAGCCGCAGGGCGCCGCACCGCGCACGCTGGCAGACTGGTCGTTCCGGCCGTCCAGTGTCAGCGTCGCCCTGGTCGACGACAAGAACCAGCATCCCACCCTGCTGTACAACGCGATGATCCATCCGCTGCAGCCCTACGCACTGCGCGGCGTGATCTGGTACCAGGGCGAATCGAACGCGAACACGGTGGCGGATGCGCTGAAGTACCGTACCCAGTTCCCGGAGATGATCCAGCAATGGCGTCGCCAATGGCAGGCGCCCGAGTTGCCGTTCCTGTGGGCGCAGCTGGCCAACTTCTCGTCCGGCGTCGACCAGGGCGACCAGAGTCCGTGGGCGGTGCTGCGCGAATCGCAGTCGGCCACGCTGTCGCTGCCGGCCACCGCACAGGTCGTGACCATCGATATCGGCAATCCGGCCGACATCCATCCGCTCAACAAGCAGGACGTCGGCAAGCGACTCGCGCTGGCGGCGCGGCACGTCGCGTACGGTGAATCAATGGTCTACCACGGGCCGGTCCATACGCAGGCGCAGTTCTCGGACGGCGTCGCGACCCTCGCTTTCGATGCCGGCGCTAGCGCGCTCGCCGTGCGCGGGGACGGCACGCGCGTGCATGGCTTCGCGCTGGCCGGTGCCGATCGCGTCTTCCATCCGGCGGAGGCCGCGCTCGTCGACGGTGGTGTCGTCGTGCGCAGCGACGAAGTGAAGACGCCGGTGGCCCTGCGCTATGGCTGGTCCGACAACCCGGCCGACGCCGACCTGATCAACGCGGCGGGCTTGCCTGCCTCGCCTTTCCGTACCGATGCGTGGTGACCCCCGAATGCCTTCGATGATGCCCCGTCGCCTGTTGCTGCTGTCGCTCGTCGCGCTGCTCGGCCTAGCCGCCTGCCAACCCACCGGAAAAGGCGATGCGCCGGCCACGGCGAAGGGCGACGGCGCGGCCGATGCCTCCGGTGCCACGCCGATCCCGCAGATCGTCAGCAAGGACGGTCGCCACGCACTGATGGTCGACGGCGCGCCGTTCCTGATCCTCGGTGCGCAGGTCAACAATTCCAGCAACTGGCCGCAGGCGCTGGACGATGTGTGGCCGGCCATCGACGTGGTCAAGCCGAACACGGTGATGGTGCCGGTGGCCTGGGAGCAGGTGGAAGCGAAGGAAGGCGCCTTCGATTTCTCCTTCGTCGACGTGCTGCTCAAGCAGGCGCGCGAGAAGAACGTGCGGCTGGTACTGCTGTGGTTCGCCACCTGGAAGAACAACGGCCCGAACTACGCGCCGGCCTGGGTCAAGCTGGACAACGTACGCTTCCCGCGCGTCATCACCGCCGACGGCCGCACGCTGAACTCGCTGTCGCCGCATGCGCAGGCCACGCTGGATGCCGACCGCAAGGCCTTCGTCGCGCTGATGACGCACCTGAAGGCCGCCGACCCGCAGCGCACCGTCATCCTGGTGCAGCCGCAGAACGAACCCGGCACCTACGGCAGCGTGCGCGATTTCTCGCCGCTGGCGCAGAAGGTGTTCGAAGGGCCGGTGCCCGACGCGTTGCTGAAGAAGCTGGGCAAGACGCCGGGCACCTGGCGCGAGGTGTTCGGCGCCGATGCCGACGAGTTCTTCCACGCCTGGCATATCGCGCACTACATCGACCAGGTCGCCGAGGCCGGCAAGGCGGTCTATCCGCTGCCGATGTTCGTCAACGCCGCGCTGCGCGGGCCGTTCAATCCCGGCCAGCCGGGGCAGTACGCCAGCGGTGGCCCCACCGACAACGTGCTGGACGTATACAAGGCCGCGGCGCCGCACATCGATCTGTTGGCGCCGGACATCTACATGCCCGAGTACACCCACTACACCACGGTGCTGGACCGTTACTCACGCCCGGACAACCCGCTGTTCGTCGCCGAGACCGGCAACCGCGAGGAATACGCACGCTACTTCTTCTCCGCGCTGGGTGAGCAGGCCATCGGCTGGTCGCCGTTCGGCATCGACTACTCGCGCTATTCCAACTGGCCGCTCGGCGCCAAGCACATGGACGAGAAGACGCTGGCCACGTTCGCGATGAACTACGCGATGGTGAAGCCGGCGGCTCGCGTCATCGCGCAGGCGAGCTTCGAGGGCAAGGTGCGCGGCACCGCCGAGCAGCCGGGGCAGGCGGTGCAGACGGTGAAGATCGATGACCGCTGGAACATGGTGGTGACGTATGGCGTGCCGCAGTTCTGGTTCCAGGGCGAGCCGCCCGGCAATCCGGAGCCCATCGGCCGCGCGCTGGTGGTGCAACTGGGGCCGGACGAGTTCCTGGTCACCGGCGCGCACGCGCGCATCAACATCCACGCCGCCGATCCGGCGCTGGCCGCACGGCAGATCTACGACGTCGTCGACGAGGGCACCTACGTCGATGGCAAGTGGGTGTTCCGCCGTCGCTGGAATGGCGACCAGACCGACTACGGCCTCAATTTCTCCAGCGTCCCGCAATTGCTGCGGGTGAAGCTGGCGACCTACTGAACGATCCACGGGCCGGTTCCGCCGGTCCATGAACCGGGACGCCTGCGGGCGCCCACGAGGAGCAAGCGATGGGTTACTTGAAGACGTTGACGGTGCCGCTGCTGGCCCTGGCTGCAGCGGGCGCCAACGCCGCGGGCAACGAGGCCGTCGAGAAGATCGACCACGGCGTGATCGTGCGCCCCGCCGACGCGTCCGCCGCCGACGTGAAGGTGGAAGCGGTCGCGCCGGGCATCCTGCGCGTGATGGCCGATCCCGACGGCGACTTCGCCCGCACGCCCAGCCTGATGCGGGCGAAGACCGGTGCGCCGCCGGCGGTGAAGGTGGGCGAAGCCGGCGGGCAGGTGACGGTCAGCACGCAGGGCATTTCGGCGAAGGTCGATGCCCGCACGGGGCAGGTCAGCTTCTTTGACGCCGCCGGCAAGCCGCTGCTCGCCGAGCGCGCGCGCACCTTTTCTCCGGCGACGTTCGAGGGCAAGGACTACTACAGCATCCGCCAGCGCTTCGAATCGACGGACGACGAAGCCTTCTACGGCACCGGCCTGCACCAGCAGGGCTGGATGAACCTCAAGGGCCGCGATGTCGAACTGCTCCAGCACAACATCGACAAGGCGATTCCCTACCTCGTCTCCACGCGCTACTACGGCATCCTGTGGGACAGCAATGCCATCACCCGCTACGGCGATCCGCGCGGCCTGCAGCCGCTGGGCGCATCGCTGGACCTGTTCGACGCCCAGGGCAAACCGGGCGCGCTGACGGCGCGCTACACCGTCAACGGCAAACAGGTGGTCGAGCGTCGCGAAAGCGAGGTGAACTACCAGTACATCAAGGACCTCGCCAACTTCCCCGCCGCGGGCAAGAACATGGCGCAGGGCGGACGCAGCGACGTGGTGTGGGAGGGCGAGATCGCCGCCCGCACCGATGGCCGGCATACGTTCTCGGTCTACAACAGCGAGTACGCCAAGCTCTACATCGACGGCAAGCTGGTCATCGACCGCTGGCGCCAGAACTGGAATCCGTGGCACCACGAGTTCGCGCTGGACATGAAGGCCGGCCAGCGCCACAAGGTGAAGCTGGTGTGGGACCGCATCGAGCCGGCGTACATCGCGCTGCTGCATCGCGATCCGCTGCCCGCCGACGAGGCGAAGGACCTGTCGATCTGGTCCGAAGCCGCGCAGGCCATCGACTACTACGTCGTCGCCGGCGACGACGCCGACCAGGTGCTTGCCGGCTACCGCACTCTGACCGGCAAGGCCGTGCTGCTGCCGAAGTGGTCGTACGGGTTCTGGCAGAGCCGCGAGCGCTACAAGACCCAGGCCGAGCTGACCGGTGCGCTGGACGAGTACCGCAGGCGCAGGCTGCCGATCGACGCCATCGTGCTGGACTGGTCGTACTGGCCGGAGGACGCTTGGGGTTCGCATGATTTCGATGCGAAGAACTTCCCGGATCCGGATGGCATGGTCGACCACGTGCACGACCAGCATGCGCAGATCATGATCTCGGTGTGGCCGAAGTTCTATCCGACCACCGCGAACTACAAGGAACTCGACGCCGCCGGCCACATGTACCACCGCAACGTGGAAGTGGGCGAGCTGGACTGGATCGGCAAAGGCTACCTGAACTCGTTCTACGACCCGTATTCGAAGGAAGCGCAGGACATCTTCTGGCGCCAGGTCAATGGCAAGCTCAACGCCAAAGGATTCGATGCGTGGTGGCTGGATGCCAGCGAGCCGGACCTGCACAGCAACATCGACATCGGCGAGCGCAAGGCGCGCACCACGCCGACCTCGCTGGGTCCGTCGGTGGAATTCTTCAACTCGTATCCGCTGGTGCATTCGGAAGGCGTCTACCGCGGTTCGCGCGAGCAGGATCCGGACAAGCGCGTCTTCATCCTGTCGCGCGCGTTCTTCGCGGGCCAGCAGCGCGCCGGCGCGGCGTTCTGGAGCGGCGACATCGTGCCGCGCTGGGACGACCTGCGCGAACAGATCTCCGGTCTGGTGAACGCCTCGATGGCGGGCGCACCGAACGTCAGCTTCGACATCGGCGGTTTCTCGCCGGAACGACGCTACGAAACGAAGGACCCGGCGCACCTGGCCGAGTGGCGCGAGCTGAGCCTGCGCTGGTTCCAGCACGGTGCGTTCGTGCCGATCTTCCGCCTGCATGGCCAGTTCCCGTACCGCGAGATCTGGGAGATTGCACCGGAAGGCACGCCGCACTACGACAGCTTCGTCCACTACCTGAAGCTGCGCTACACGCTGCTGCCGTACATCTACACGCTGGCCGGCGATACGTATCACCAGGATGGCACCTTGCTGCGCACGCTGGCGATGGACTTCCCGTCCGACTCAAAGGTGCGCGATATCGCCGACCAGTACATGTTCGGGCCGGCGTTCCTGGTCGCCCCGGTCACCACGTTCAAGGCAACCACGCGCCAGGTCTACCTGCCGGCGGGCGCGAGCTGGATCGACTTCGAGACCGGCAAGCGCTACGACGGCGGCCAGACGATCGAGGCGGCCGCACCGCTGCAGCGCATGCCGCTGTTCGTCCGTGCCGGCGCCATCGTGCCGCGCACGGTGGTGCAGCAGTACGTGGACGAGAAGCCCGATGCGCCGCTGACGATCGAGGTCTACACCGGCGCCGACGGCACGTTCTCGCTGTACGAGGACAACGGCCGCAGCTACGGCTACGAGCGCGGCGAATCCAGCCGCATTCCGCTGGCGTGGAACGAAAAGGCGGGTGAACTGCGCATCGGCGCGCGCGAAGGTCGCTATCCCGGCATGGTCGCCAACCGTGAGGTGCGGGTCCGTTTCATTGATGGTCCCCGCGCCGATGCCGGCGCGCTGGAACCGGCGGCCGACGTCACCGTGCGTTACGACGGCAAGGCGCAGGCCGTGCGGTTTCCCCGCACTGCACGATGACAGCAGGGTGGTCGGGCGGCACCATGGAAACCGGTAGACAACACCTGTCCGGGAGGGCTGGATGATGCAGTCCCCGCGCCCGGGCATGTCGCCGGTCGCCGTCGACACCGGGCCACATGATCCCGGTCGCCGCACCCTGTTCAAGGGCGTGGCGGGCGGTGCACTGGTGGCGGGACTGCCCTGGGATGCCGCTGCGGCGCCAGCGGGCGCGACGACGGCGCAGGACCTGCGCCTGTGGTATCGCCAGCCGGCGCGCGTCTGGGTGGAAGCGTTGCCGGTCGGCAACGGCCGACTGGGCGCAATGGTGTTCGGTGGCGTGGCGCACGAGCGCCTGCAGCTCAACGAGGACACGCTGTACGCGGGCGGGCCGTATTCGGCAGTGAATCCGAAAGCGCGCGAGGGGCTGCCGCAGGTGCGCGCGCTGATCTTCGCGGGTCGTTACGCGGAAGCTGCCGCGCTGGCCGACGACACGCTGATCTCGCGGCCGGTGAAACAGATGGCCTACCAGCCGCTGGGCAACCTGTGGCTGCAGTTCGACCGGCTGGACGGCGTGGCCGACTACCGGCGCGAGCTGGATCTCGATGCCGCCGTGGCGCGCACCACGTTCCGGGTCGGCAACGGCGTGCACCGTCGCGAGGTGTTCGTCTCGCCGGTCGACCAGTGCATCGTCGTGCGCTACACCGTCGAAGGCGGCGACGCGATGATCGGCCGGATACGCACCGGCAACGAACATGCGACGACCACGCGGGTCGTCGACGGCGGCTGGCACGTCAGTGGTCGCAACGTCGGCAAGCACGGCATCGAGGGCCGCCTGCGCTTCGCCTTCCGCGTGCAGGTCGCGCACCGCGAGGGCCAACTGCGGGTGGAGCAGGATCAGATCGCCTTCGATGGCGTGCGCGAGCTGGAGTTGCGCATCGTCGCCGCGACCAGCCATGTGGCATACGACGATGTCAGCGGCGATCCCGACGCGAGCACGGCCGCGCAGCTGGGGCGGGTGAAGGACAAGGCGTTCGATGCGGTGCTGGCCGACCATCTGGCCGAGCACCGCCGGCTCTTCCATCGCGTGCGGCTGGACCTGGGACGTACCGCCGCGGCCGACCTGCCCACCGACGAGCGCATCGCCGCGTTTGCGCAGGGCGACGATCCCGCGCTGGTGTCGCTGTACCACGCGTACGGACGCTACCTGTTGATCTGCAGCTCGCGGCCGGGCAGCCAACCCGCCAACCTGCAGGGAATCTGGAACGACCTGATGGATCCGCCGTGGGAGAGCAAGTACACGGTCAACATCAATACCGAGATGAACTACTGGCCCGCCGAAGCGAACGGCCTGGGCGAGTGCGTCGAGCCGCTGCAGCGCATGCTGGAGGAACTGGCGAAGACCGGTGCCGGCGTCGCCCGCGACATGTACGGCGCCGGTGGCTGGATGCTCCACAACAACACCGACCTGTGGCGCGCGGCCACGCCGCCGGATGGCGCGCGCTGGGCGCTGTGGCCGACAGGAGGCGCCTGGTTGCTGCAGGCGCTGTGGGACCGCTGGGACTACGGCCGCGATACGGACTACCTGAAGCAGGTCTGGCCCCTGTTCAAGGGCGCCGCGCAGTTCTTCGTCGACACGCTGCAGGACGATCCGCAGACCGGCCACAAGGTCACCGTGCCGTCGCTGTCGCCGGAGAACGAACATCCCTTCGGTGCGGCGATCTGCGCCGGCCCGACCATGGATGCGCAGATCCTGCGCGATCTGTTCGGCCAGTGCATCGAGGCCGCACGCGTGCTTGGCGTGGAGGCAGACTTCGCCACGCGGCTCGCCGCGCTGCGCGACCGGCTGCCGCCCAACCGCATCGGCAAGGTCGGGCAGCTGCAGGAATGGCAGCAGGACTGGGACATGCAGGTGCCCGAGATCCACCACCGCCACATCTCGCACCTTTAC
Organism: Pseudoxanthomonas sp. PXM03; assembly: GCF_014852005.1. GTDB lineage: Bacteria > Pseudomonadota > Gammaproteobacteria > Xanthomonadales > Xanthomonadaceae > Pseudoxanthomonas_A. Next base: position 235,896 of record NZ_JACVAU010000004.1, read on the forward strand.
GGTCTGCATCCCAGCGCGCAGATCAACCGGCGCGACACGCCCGAGCTGGCGCGCGCCGCGCAACGCACGCTGGAGATCCGCGGCGACGAGGCCACCGGCTGGGGCATCGCGTGGCGGCTGAACTTCTGGGCGCGCCTGTGGGATGGCGAGCACAGCCTGAAGATCCTGCGCATGCTGCTGTCGCCGCAGCGCAGCTACCCGAACCTGTTCGACGGGCACCCGCCGTTCCAGATCGACGGCAACTTCGGTGGCGCCGCCGGCATCGTCGAGATGCTGGTGCAGAGCTGGGGCGGATCGATTTTCCTGCTGCCCGCGCTGCCGTCGTCATGGCGCGACGGCGAAGTCGAAGGCGTGCGCGTGCGCAATGCCGCGCGACTGGACCTCAACTGGAAGGCAGGACGGCTGGCGCACGCGACGTTGCACTCGGACAAGGGCGGCCGCTACGCATTGGTCCATGCGGACCAGACGCTCGACATCGAACTCGCCGCCGGGGCATCGGCCACGGTGCGGCTGCGCAATGGCGCGCTGGTGCGCGCATGAAGAAGGAAACAGCATGAGCCTTGTCGCCGGAATCGACGCAGGCACGCAGAGCCTGAAGGTGGTGGTGTACGACGCTGCGGCGCGTGCGGTGGTGGCCAGTGCCAGCGCGCCGTTGGAGCTGATCAGCGGCGAGGACGGCAGCCGCGAGCAGCATCCCGCCGATTGGGTCGCCGCGATGCATGCGTGCTTCGACCGCATCGACCCGGCGGTGCGTGCACGCATCACCGCGCTGTCGGTGTCGGGCCAGCAGCACGGCTTCGTGCCGGTGGATGCTGACGGTGCGGTGTTGGCCCCGGCCAAGCTGTGGTGCGACACCAGCACCACGGCCGAGTGCGGGCAGATCATGGACGCGGTGGGCGGTTCGACAGCGACGATTGCGCTTGCGGGCAATCCGATCCTGGCCGGCTACACCGCCTCCAAGCTGCCGTGGACGAAGACCCATCGCCCCGAGGCTTATGCACAACTGGCGACGATCCTGTTGCCGCACGACTACCTCAACTTCGTGCTCACCGGCCAGCGCTTCTGCGAGTGGGGCGATGCCTCCGGCACCGGTTGGCTGGATGTGCGCGCCCGCACGTGGTCGGCCGATCTGCTGCGGGCGACGGATGCGGACCGCGATCTCGCCGCCTGCCTGCCGCCGATCGCAGCACCCGACGCGCTGTTCGACATCGATCCGGCCATGGCGAAGCAGCTGGGACTGCCGACGACGGTCAAGGTCGCCGTCGGCGGCGGCGACAACATGATGGCGGCCATCGGTACCGGCTGCGTGGAAGAGGGCCGGCTGGCGATGAGCCTGGGCACCTCGGGCACGCTGTTCGCTTATTCCGATACCCCGGTCGTCGATCCGCACGGTGCCTGGGCCGCGTTCTGCTCCTCCACCGGCGGCTGGCTGCCGCTGATCTGCACGATGAACTGCACCGTGGCCACCGAACAGGTGGCCAAGGCCTTCAGCTTCAGCACGCGCGAGGGCGACGCGCACCTGCACGCCACGCCGCCCGGTGCGGACGGGCTGGTGATGCTGCCCTTCCTCAACGGCGAGCGCACCCCGGACCTGCCGCTGGGCAAGGGCGTGCTGGCCGGCCTGGATACGAGCAACTTCACCCCGGCCCATGTCTACCGCGCGGCGATGGAAGGGGCGACCTACAGCCTGAAGTACGGCTTCGATGCCTTCGTGCGCGCCGGCATGCAGTTCGATCGCATCGTGCTGACCGGCGGGGGCAGCAACAGCGCCGCGTGGCGGCAGCTGGTGGCCGATGTGTTCGGACTGCCGGTGGATGTGCCAGTGCAGGCCGAGGGCGCGGCCTTCGGTGCGGCGCTGCAGGCGCTGTGGGCATGGGGCCGTGCCGATGGCGATGCCGCATCCATCGCCGACATCGCACGCGCCCATGTCGCCACCGAGCCGGCCTTGTCCGCCACGCCCGATCCACTCCGTACGCAGGCCTATGCCGCGGCCTACCGCCGCTTCCTTCAGCACCTCGATGCCCTCACGCCGCTGCAGCGCGGCTGACATCCCACGCACATCACGCACAACCACAGGACCCCGCACCATGAGCACCCAGCCCTTCATCGGCGCCCAGGAATACTTCCCCGGCATC
>NZ_JACVAU010000005.1 GCF_014852005.1 Pseudoxanthomonas sp. PXM03
TCGTCACCGACGTGGTCTGCGAGTTCGCCACCACCGTCGTCAGCGTGTAGGTGATCGTCTCACCCACCGCCACCGGACCGGTCGGGCTCGCCGACTTGCTGTACGTCACCGCAGGCGCCGTCACCGGCGTGCTGGTGCCGCAGTTCGTCGTGCAGGTCGCGTTGGTGCCGACCACGGCGTTGTCCACCGTGCCCACGGCCTGGGCATTCACCGTCGCCGTGTAGGTCACCGTGTAGGTGCCCGGCACCGTGCCCACCGGCAGCGTGCACACCAGCGGGTTGGTGCTGTTGCAGGTGTACGCACCGGCATTGGTCACCGCCACGAAGTCCAGGCCCGTGCCCAGCGTGTCGGTCAGCGTCGTCACCGACGTGGTCTGCGAGTTCGCCACCACCGTCGTCAGCGTGTAGGTGATCGTCTCACCCACCGCCACCGGACCGGTCGGGCTCGCCGACTTGCTGTACGTCACCGCAGGCGCCGTCACCGGGATCTCAGTGAATCCATTGCCACAAGGAGACGAACCCGAGGGCCCTCCTGGATTCGAGGGATCTCCTCCCGAGCCACCAACCGGGCCTCTGAGGCAACTGGCCGAGTTGCGGACCATCCCAAAGGCATCGGCATTCACCGTCGCCGTGTAGCTCACCGTGTAGGTGCCCGGCACCGTGCCCGCAGGCAGCGTGAACGTCAGCACCGGCGCTCCCGCCGTGTTCGCCGTGTACGCGCCGGCATTGGTCACCGACCCGAAGGTCAGGCCCGTACCCAGCCTGTCGGTCAGCGTCGTCACCGACGTGGTCTGCGAGTTCGCCACCACCGTCGTCAGCGTGTAGGTGATCGTGTCACCCACCACCACCGGGCCGGTCGTGTTCGCCGTCTTGGTGAAGGTCACCGCAGGCGCGACATACGTATTGGTGATCGAGCAGGTGGCACTCTCACCGTTCGCCAAGGTCAACTGATCGCCCGACAGCGCGCCGCCGGTGCAACTCCAGGCGCTGGCCGTATAGGTGACATTGCTTACTCCACCGGCTTCGGACAGCGTGTAGACGCCCGCGCCCACCGGAGCAGCACTTACGCCTCCCGGCCCGCTGACCGGCGTGGGGCCTGCAGCGGAGAGCGTCCAGTTGGTCGCGACCGCAGGACCACCGCTCACCGTCTTGACCAGCGTCAGCGTCGCCGCCTGGTCATCGTTGACGATGCTGCACGTCGCGGAATTCCCATTGGCCAAGGTCAGCTGATTGCCCGACAAAGTCCCGGCGGTACAGCTCCATGCGCCTGCCGTGTAGCCCGCGACCACCGGTTCGGACAGCGTGTAAACGCCGGCATTCACCGGGGCGTTGGTCACAGCAGCCGTGCCGCTGATGCCCGTAATCGTGGTGGGCCCGGTTGCTGTCAGCGGGAAGTCGCTGGCCGTCGCCGTGCCGCCATTGTCGTTGATGACCGTCTTGACCAGCGTCAGCGTTGCCGCCTGGTCGTCGTTGGTGATGGTGCAGGTCGCGACATCCCCGCCAGCCAGGGCGATCGAATCGGAAACGATGGCCGCCCCATCATTGACGACGCAGCTGTAGGTACCGGCGGTGTAGCCAGCGGGGCCGCCCGCTTCGCTCAATGCATAGGTACCGACCGGCACCGCGACATTGGTGACCGCAGCGCTGCCGCTGGTTCCGCTCACTGTCTGGGCGGATCCCGTTGCCGTCAGGGTCCAGGCAGTGGCTACGGCGGTACCGCCATCGTCGTTGAGGACGTTCTTGACCAGCGTGAGGCGGGGCAGCGCCAGTACGTTGACCGTCGCCGTTGACGTGTTGTTGCCCGGAGTGGGATCCGTCACGCCAGAAGGAGGAGCGACTGTCGCCGTGTTGGCGACCTGCGTTTGGGCGAGCACCGGTGCCGTAAACGCGCCACACATGGCCAGCACCCCCAAAACGAGGAGGGAGCGGCTCTTCTGGGCCATATGGCGGAATTGAGTCGAGACGTACACGGGTGGTCCCTTACGCTGGATCGGGAGAAAAGCCAGCCAGGGACTGCCTCCCCCAAGGCTGTCTTGAAAGTCGCAACTCCCCTCGACCTGGGCCAGGACAGCCCTGTCGGAGCGGGATTACGTCACAAATCGCATTGCATCCCCGAAAGAGGACATTTGTCACAACCAAATGAGACATACATTACACATTCACCATTTCTTAACGTCAACAAGTTGGCGTCACCAGGTAAACGTGTGAACTTCATCACAGAATAAGATGTGTCAAGCGCCCGAAAACCGACATGACCGACCAATGGCCCCCGCCGACAGACAAGCGGCGGCCGGGAAAGGGCCACGCAGCGCGTGCCCGCAGACACTGACGGCCTGCAGGCAAAGGGATGCGGGGACGCGATGGGGAAAAGCGGACCTTGCAGTCCGGCCGGTCAAACGGGCCGGGGCGGGTCAGTCGCTCTGGAGTTCGGCGACGAAGTCGTAAGCGTCGCCACGGTAGAAGGACCGGGTGGATTCGACGACCCGACCATCCTCAAGGAAGGCGCGGCGCTCGACCAGCAGGCCCGGCGCCCCGACCGGCAGTTCGAGGTGCCGGGCCGCCTCTTCGTCCAGGGCGACGGCGCGCAGGCGCTGGAGGGCGCGCCGCGGCCGATGGCCATAGGCATCCAGTGCCTCATACAAGGATGTGGTCACGCTGTCCGGGTCCGGCAGCAGGAGGTACGGCACCAGGGTCCGTTCGATGGCGATCGGTGCCCCGTCCACGTGGCGCAGGCGGTACATGCGAACCACGCCGCTGCCCGGTGACAGGTTCAGCGCCATGGATTCTTCCGGGGTCACCTCGCCCACCGAGCGCTCGAGGAACTTCACTTGCGGGTTGAGCCCGCGCTCGCGCAGGTCGTCGGTGAAGCTGGTCAGGCGGGAGAACTGGCGCAGGATGCGCTCGGCCACGAAAGTGCCCGCTCCCTGCCGCTGCACCAGCAGACCACTTTCGATCAGACCCGCCAGCGCCTTGCGGATGGTCACCCGCGACAGGTCCAGCAGTTGGGCCAGGTCCCGTTCGCTCGGCAGGGCCTGCCCGGGCCGCAACACGCCAGCATCCATCAGGTTCTGCAGCGCGCGACGCAAGCGCAGATAGGCCACTGCACGCGTGGACTCGCCCGTCTGCAATCGCTGGTATTCCTCGAGCAGGTTCTTTTGCATACGAATCAAGATACCAGTGAAGTACCAATGCTGCAACAATTGCGTTGCAGGGCCGGACCTGTTGGCGCGCCGTGGTACCCCGGTGGTATTGTTGCCGCACATTCCCGCTTCACCGAGACGCCCGTGACCGCGAAGACCCTGCCCGTCGATACCTTCGATCTCGTCATCTTCGGCGGCACCGGCGACCTGGCGCTGCGCAAGCTGCTGCCGGGCCTGCTGCGGCGCTATGCCGATGGCCAGATCCCGGAAGACAGCCGCATCATCGGCGTGGCCCGCGACAAGCAGGGCGATGCCGAGTATCGGGCGAAGGTCGGTGACGCGCTGGCCCGCGCCTGCGGCAACGACGAATCGCTAAAGTCCAAGCTGCCGGCGTTCCTCGAGAAGCTGGGCTATCTGGCCCTGGATGCCACCAAGGACGAGGGCTGGGATGACTTCGCCGCCCGCCTGCAGACCACCGGCGACCGCATCCGCGTCTTCTACCTGTCCACCAGCCCCACGCTGTTCGTGAACATCTGCGACCGCCTGCGCATGCATGGCCTGAACACCGGCAACGCCCGCGTGGTTATCGAGAAGCCAATCGGCCATGACTCGGCCAGTGCCGCGGTCATCAACGACGCCGTCGGCAGCGCGTTCGCCGAAAGCCAGATCTTCCGCATCGACCATTACCTGGGCAAGGAAACCGTCCAGAACCTGCTGGCGCTGCGCTTCGCCAACATCCTGTTCGAACCGCTGTGGAATGCCAGCCGCATCGACCACGTGCAGATCACCGTGGCCGAGACCGTCGGCCTGGAGAAGCGCGCCGGCTACTACGACACCTCCGGCGCGCTGCGCGACATGGTGCAGAACCACCTGCTGCAACTGCTGTGCATGGTGGCGATGGAGCCACCGGCCGCGCTGCAGGCCGACGCCGTACGCGACGAGAAACTCAAGGTACTGCGCTCGCTGCGCCCGATCACCGCCGAAGATGCCGGCCAGCTGACCGTGCGTGGCCAGTACCGCGCCGGCGCCAGCAATGGCGCGGCCGTGCCCGGCTACCTGGACGAACTGGGCCGCGACGATTCGCGCACCGAGACCTTCGTGGCCATCAAGGCCGAAGTGGACAACTGGCGCTGGGCCGGCGTGCCGTTCTACTTGCGCACCGGCAAGCGGCTGTCCGAGCGCGTGTCCGAGATCGTCATCGCCTTCAAGCACGTGCCGCACTCCATCTTCGACGACAGCGCCGGCCCGGTGATGGGCAACAAACTGGTGTTGCGCCTGCAGCCGGACGAAGGCGTCAAGCTGTGGTTGATGATCAAGGACCCTGGCCCCGGTGGCCTGCGGCTGCAGCACGTGCCGCTGGACATGAGCTTCGCCGAAGCCTTCGGCGTGCATCAGCCGGAAGCCTACGAGCGCCTGCTGATGGACGTGGTGCGCGGCAACCAGACGCTCTTCATGCGCCGCGACGAAGTGGAAGCCGCCTGGAAGTGGGTCGACCCGATCCTGGCCGCGTGGGAAAACCTGCGCGAAGCCCCCAAGCCCTACACCGCCGGTTCGTGGGGCCCCAGCGCCGCCGTGGCCCTGGTCGAACGCGACGGCCGTACCTGGCACGAAGACACCGTCTGACGCCCGGCCCCGCCTGCGCGGGGCCTCCCCCCGGCCACCTGCCGGCCTGCCTTCCCCCGGGAAGCCCCCACTCCCGAGTCGCGCCATGCCCCCCACCGATCTCTCGCTGCAGGTCCAGCTGCACCCCTTCCCCGACGGCGAAGCAGTCGCCGATGCCCTCGCACTGTCCGTTGCCGACGACCTGCGCGCTGCGCTGGCGCAGCGGGGCACCGCCAGCGTCGCCCTGTCCGGCGGCACCACCCCGCGCCGCTTCCTGCAGGCGCTGTCCCGACAACCGCTGGACTGGGCGAACGTCACCGTCACCCTGGTGGACGAACGCTGGGTGCCCGACGACAACGACCGCTCCAATGCACGACTGGTGAAGGAACACCTGCTGCAGAACGCAGCTGCCGGTGCCCGCTTCCTTCCGCTGCACCGGCCCACCGCCACGCCCGAGGAAGCGCTCCCGGCCATTGCCGCCACGCTGCCGACACCGCTGGACGTAGCCGTGCTCGGCATGGGCGGCGATGGGCACACGGCATCGTTCTTCCCCGGTGGCGACCTGCTCGCCCAGGCCATGGACCCCGCCACCACGACCACCGTACTGCCGATGCGCGCGCCAGGTGCCGGCGAGCCCCGCATCACCCTGACGCTTCCCGTGCTGCGCGATGCCGGCCGTCTGTATCTGCACATCGAAGGCGGCGAGAAGCGCCAGGTGCTCCAGCAGGCCCTGTCAGGCCAGGGCGCGGGCGCCGGCTACCCGATCCGCACACTGATGCAGGCCCTGCGCACGCCACTGCAGGTCTATCTGGCGCAGTGATCGGCACGTGCCGGTGTTGAGGCAAAGCGGGCCGCACTGCTTATAATGCCCCCCTGCCCGCGGCGCTCCGGCGCCCGGTCCCGCCTGGATCGCGCACCGCGCACTCCGTCGGCCCCCGTTTTCGTAGCCATGCGCGGCCTTGAGGCCGTGCTGCCAAAGGTGGAAAGTGCGTAACTACGACCTCGAATTCCTCAAGCATTTCTCGATGGTGATCGGCTTCCTGGTGCTGGTCACCGGCGGTCTGATCGTCGGCGCGTACTTCCTGCACGACACGCTGCCGCCGGAAGTGAACCCCAAGGCCGTGCAGATCACCGAGGCGCGCATCGCCCCGGCCGGTGCCGTCTATGCCGGTGAAACCGGTGCCGCCGCCCAGGCTGCCGCCGCGGCCGCCGCCCAGGCCGCCGCCGCTTCGCAGGTCGCCTATGGCGGCACGCTGGATGGCGGCGAGATCTACAAGAACCTCTGCGGCGCCTGCCACACCAACGGCGTGGGCAAGGCTCCCATGCTGACCGCCGCCGGCATGGGCGCGCGCGCCGCCAAGGGCGTGGATACGCTGTACAAGCACGCCATCGAGGGCTTCACCGGTCCGGACGGCGGCATCATGCCCCCCAAGGGCGGCAACCCGGCCCTGACCGACGAGCAGGTGCACGCCACGGTCGACTGGATGCTGGCCAACAGCAAGTAAGGCCCCGCGCCTTCAACGAAACGCCGCCCCCGGGCGGCGTTTTTGTTTGGGACGACAAGAACTGTGGGGAACATTCCTTCTCCCCGCTTGCGGGGAGAAGGTGCCAAAGGCGGATGAGGGGCGAGCGAGGTCCATTTCCTGCTGTCTGGCGCCACCCTCACCACTCGACGCACGGGGGTAACGCGCGCTCCACGGCACCAGCGCCCTCACCCATCCCGGATCAGGTCCGGGCAGGCTTTCCGCACACCCTCTTCCCACAAGCGGGAGTGTGGGGAAAACCTGCCCGTCACCCATTCCGTTTACCCTTGCCGCCTCGCTTCAATGGTCGCCCCACGATGACATCCCCCCGCTCGCTGCTCACCCTCGCCCTGCTCGCCACCCTCGCCCTGCCGGCCTGCGCGGCCACACCGAAGGAGCGCGTCATGCCCATCGGCCAGGTGCAGGGTGAAAGCGCGCGCAGCGCACTCGATGGCCAGACCGTCACTGTCGAAGGCGTCGTCAGCGGCGCGCTCCTCGAGGGCCTCGGCGGCTTCTTCCTGCAGGACGCCGGTGACGGCAATCCGAAGACCTCCGATGCGCTGTTCGTCGCGCTCGATGAAGGCGTGCCACCGCCGTCGCTCAGTGCTGGCGACCGTGTCCGCGTGAGCGGCATCGTCGGCGAACGCAAGGCCGGCGGCGACGCCACGCAGACCGCGCTGCATGCACCGGTCATCCAGCCGCGCGGCAAGGGCAGCGTCGTACCGACCGTGCTCAGTGCGCCGTCCAGCGACTGGGAAGCGCTGGAGGGCATGCTCGTGCGCATCGACGCGCCGCTCACGCTCAGTGGCACGCATACGCTCGAACGTTTCGGCGAACTGATCACCAGTTTCGATGGCCGCCTGTGGCAACCCAGCGAGCGCGCCGCGCCCGGTAGCCCGGAAGCCAAGCGCCTCGCCGCCGACAATGCACGCCGCACCCTGGTGTTGGACGACGGCAGCACCGCGCGCGACCCCGCCGCCGTCAGGTACGTCAAGGATGGCCAGCCGCTCCGCACCGGCACCCTGCTGACCGGCGTGCAGGGCATCGTCGAACAGCGCCTGGGCAGTTGGCGCCTGCAACTCACCACCACGCCGATGATCGCCGCGCCGCAGCGCCCCACCCCGCCACAGGTCGCCGGCAACGTGCGCGTGGCCGCGTTCAACCTGGAAAACCTCTTCAACGGCGACGGCAACGGCGGCGGCTTCCCCACCGAGCGCGGCGCGAAGACATCGGAGCAGCTGAAGGCGCAGATGGCGAAGCTGGTCGCCACCATCCGCGGCCTCGACCCCGACATCGCCGCATTGATGGAACTGGAGAACGACGGCTACGGCGCCGACTCCAGCCTCGCGCAGCTGGTCGCCGCACTGAACACCGGCGGTGGCACGTGGCGCTTCGTCGATGCGAAGCAGGGTCCGGGTCCGGACACCATCCGCGTCGGCATCATCTACCGCAGCGACAAGGTGAAGCCCACCGGCAAACCCGCCACGCTGCTGGAAGGTCCTTTCGGCGAACGCAGCCGCAGCCCGCTGGCGCAGGCCTTCGTGCGCGGCACCGGCAAGCCCTTCGTCGTGGTGGCCAACCACCTGAAGTCCAAGGGCTGCTCGGAAGCCATCGGCCCGGACACCGACCAGAAGGACGGCGCCGGCTGCTGGAATGCGCTGCGCCTGGATTCGGCGCAACGCCTCGACGCGTGGCTGAAGACCGATCCCACCCGCACCCGCAGCGACCGCGTCGTCATGCTCGGCGACTTCAACGCCTACGCGATGGAAGCGCCCGTGCGCTGGCTACGCGACGACGCCGGCTGGGTGGATGCGTTCAAGCAGGCCGGCATCGAACAGCCCTACAGCTACGTCTACAACGGCCTGACCGGCCGCCTCGACCACGCCCTGCTCAGCCCCTCGCTGGCGAAACAGCTACGCGGTGCGGCCGAATGGCATATCAATGCCGACGAGCAGGACGCGCAGGGCTACGCCGACGGTGATGCGTCCACGCCCTACCGCAGTTCCGACCACGATCCGCTGCTGCTGGGATTCGATCTCTGACACCGTTCCGTCGGCGCGGCCGGCGTCGACGCGCACGTTTTGTCGGGCGACATCGAGGCTTTCAGGTGCGATGACGAAGCGCTGAGGTGAGCTGACGAGGCTTTTTACTTCGTTGGTGAGGCATCGGTGCGCCATGGCGACGTGTTGAGGTGAGTCGACGACGCATTGTCGTGAGATGCCGCACCCTCGAGGTGCGCCATCCGAGGCGTGTGTGTGCGATGACAAGCCGCTGACGTGAGGTGACGAGGCTGTTCTGTTCCATGGCAAGGAGAAGCGCCTTGCTGGTGAAGTGGAAGAGCCTCGAATATCGAGGAACATTGCCTCGTCATGGAACAAAAGAACGCCGAGTGCACCTCTACGTTCCCCTCAGCAGTCCCGCTTGCCGATCAGACCCCATCGGTTGGGGTGAGCGTGCGAACCCCAACGCGTGGACACGTCGTTGCCATGATCGTTGGGCTTCACTCCGTTCACCCCCACCTATTCTGCGAAACGCGCGCCGCCCTCCATCCTGGCGGCGACCGGCGAGTAGTAGGCCAGTGCCAGGCACGCGCCCCAGACCAGCGTCGACGCATCGGTCAGCATCGCTTCGAGCGGCGACAGCAGCGTGGGGCCCGCCAGCAGATAGAGGGGAAAGCCGAGCACGGTGATGCCCAGCGACAGCGCGCGGCCCCAGCGCTTCAGCATGAAGAGGCCCACCCACCCCACGATCATGATGGCGAGCGCGGTGATGCCCACGCCGATCGCGACCCCTTCGTTCTCGAACAGCCACGGCAGCGGCTCACTCGCATACGCCTCCGCCAGCGCCGGCGAGTAGCCATCGGGAAGGAAGACCGTCGCGACGGCCGCGATGGACAAGACTGCAGAGGCGATCAGGAACAGGCGAAAGCGAGCGATCGTCATGGGCGGCCGGATCGGAAGAAGGGAGAACGGTCGTCAGGCACCGATCTTGTCCACCAGCGCCTGCAGCTTCAACACGGTGGCCCAGTTGCGGGTAGTGGCGGCCTTGCCCGCCTTGCCCACCAGCGCTTCGCCGGCCTTGCTTTCGAGGATGCCGTTCGCGCAGTGCAGGTAGGCGGCTTCGCGACCGATCAGGAATTCTTCCGGCGGCACCACCCGCGGCGCGATGGCGGACAGCGCCGGCAGTGCATCGGCCTCCTGCACGAACGCGACCAGCAGGCGCGAGGGATCAGCGGCAGCATCGACCAGCGCGTTGCCGTCGATGATCGCGGCCAGGTCCTTCGCCGATTTCACGATGACCGGCACGTCGATCCCGAGCTGCGTGGCGATGGCGGCGGAAATATCCGCCGCGATCTTCGCCGCTGTCTTCTTGCCGGAGCGGAACACCACGTTGCCGCTATTGAGCAGCGTGGCGACGTCGGTATGGCCCAGCCCTTCCAGCAGCGCGCGCAGGTCCGCCATCGCGATGCGCTTGGCCTTGCCGACATTGATGCCGCGGAGCAGGGCGATGTAGGTGGTCACGCGCGCCTCATTCGACCGGCGCAAAGCGCCGCACGCTACGCCCATCCACCACCACCTCCTCGCAGAACATCACGTAGGGCCGCACCCACAACCCGCCTTCGCCATACAGCGCGTGATACACCACCACCGGTTCCAGTGTTTCGCTGTGCCGCGCCACCGCGACGACTTCGTAGTCGTTGCCCTTGTAGTGGCGGTAGAGGCCGGGGGTGAGTTCGGGGAGGGCGGGGAGTGTGGCCATGGGCATGTCCGGATTCGATTCGCAGAATGGGGGCACTATGCGTCCATCCGATTGCATGCGGCTACACCCGGCCATCGTGCGTACGCCTGTCGCACGAAAGGGAAATGGGCCAAGGGAATGCATCAGCGCTCCGCCAGCAAGCCGTCATCCTTGTCCGCGATGCGCAACGCCGACTTCAGGTATGCGTGCAGCGCGGGGCTCGGCGGTTCCGGCTTGGCGCCGCCGAGATGGCGGTGCAGCATCGCTTCCATCAGGTAGACGTAGGCCTCGCGCGGGAGGGGCTCGGTCGGCGAATGGCCGCCGTCCGCTTCGACGTACAGGCTGACGTCCTTGCCGAGGCGACGCAGCACGGCGGCGTAGTGGATCACTTCGCGGATCGGCACCGTGCGGTCCTCGCCGCCGGCGATCAGCAGCACCGGCCGCCGCAGTTTGCCGGCGTTGGCCAGCGGTGACTGCACGCGCAAGTGGGCGTAGCTCGCCGGCTTGTCGAGGTCCAGGCCGAGCAGGCGCATCGTCGTCGCCAGCGAGCGATCCGCACGCGCCCCCTGGTTGCCGTACTCGTACAGCCAGCGCATCGACCAGCCCATGTCCGCCGGCGGTGCGCCCGCCACCCCGACCTTGAACAGATCAGGCTGGAAGGTCACGCCGAGCAGGGTCGAATAACCGCCGAACGAATGCCCGGCGATGCCGACCCGGTCCTTGTCGCCGATCCCCTGCGCCAGCAGCCAGCGCACGCCTTCGACGATGTCCTGCTGCACGCGGCCATTGCCGTAGTCGCCGCGCGGCGACAGCGCGTAGTCGCGGCCGTGCCCGGTGGAGCCGCGGAAGTTGGACTCGAACACCGCATAGCCCCGATTGGCGAGCAACTGGGCGATGCCGTCGTAGTCGGCCCGGAAATGGTTGATCGGCCCGCCGTGCACGAACGCGACCAGCGGTACGCGCGCAGGATCGGCGCCAGGCGGCAGCAACAGGAACCCGTGCACGCGCATGCCGTCGGAGGCGCGGTAGGCGAACGGCAGCTTGCGCGCCAGCGCCGTTTCCGGCGGCGGCGGCGGCGGCGACACCTTCGCCTCCTGCCCGAGGATGCGGCGGAGGCGCCCGCTGCGCGGGTCGTACAGGTACCAGCGCACATCGCGCAGGGTGCTGGCGCGCTCGGACACCAGCCATCCGGCAGCGGGGCCGTTGCCGATAGTGATGCCGATGTCGCGGCCCGGGAATTTCCTGGTGATCGCCGCCACCTGCGGCTGTGCGGCGCCGAGCCCGTAGGTCGCGGCCACGATGCTGCGATAACTCACGATCGCCGGCTGTTGCGTGGCCGGATCGAGCACCACCCGGTCGAGGTCGGCTTCGCCGCGCGGATCCGCATGCACGGTATGCAGGACGCCATCGCGATCCAGCCGCAGCACGCGGCGGAAGTTACCGCCCGCATCGCTGTCCAGGAACAGGTCGCCCTGTGGCGTCGCCGCCAGCAGTTGGGCCTGGTCGCGGATGGTGGTCCAGCGCAGCGCTTCGCGCAGGCGGCCATTGCCGTCGACGCGGTACAGCGCGTCGTGGTCGCCATCGAAACGCATCAGCGCCACCAGCCGGCCGCGCGCATCCAGCGCCACGTCGTGGATGAAGCGTTGGTCTTCCCACAGCAGCGTGCGCTTGCCGCGCGCGTCCCTGCGCACCACCCGCCAGCGTTCGCCGGTGGGCATGCGCACGCGTTCGCGCAGCACCACCGCCGCCGGTTGCGAAGGATCGACCCGCAGCATGCCGCGCGGGTTATCGAGGGCGATGCGCATACCGCCGCGACCGCCAATCTCCAGTGTCACCAGCGTTCGACGCGCCTTGGCGAACAGCCAGCGGCCATCGCGCGACCAGTACAGCTCGTCCGCTTCGGTGCGCGGCAGCAGTTGCCGCGCAGCGCCGCCGGCAGTTGGCAGCAGCCACACACTGCGTTGCTGGCCGAGCTGGCGCAGGTAGGCGACGTGGCGGCCGTCGGGCGACAGCCGCACCGATTGCAGCGCACGCGAGGCTTCGAACGCGGTGCGCGGATACTGCGACGCCGGCGCGCGGGCACGTTCGGCAGCGATTGCGGCGCGCAAGGCCAGCGCGTCGTCGGCGCGGGTGGGCGTCGCCGTCCACAAGAAGGCGCTGCAGGCCAGCGCCCCCAATAATTTCGGGAACGTCTTCATCTTCGTCTCCTGCCGGGCCCGCTCGCGGCGGGCCCTTGGACTGTTGGTCAAGCGGCGGCGGGCTGCACGAGCCGCAGGTCATCCAGCCGTTCGCGCATCGGATACATCAGCCACAGGCTGACCAGCGCGGGCAGTCCGACCACGCCGCACAGCAGCACCCAGGCCCAGCGCGCGCGTGGTGAATGCGATTGCCGTCCGCTCACCCCCATCGCACCAAGCAGCGACACCACGCAGCAGGCCAGCGCCAGCCAGACCATCGTGCGCGGCACCGGCTGCGGCGCGGTGCGCAGCGGGTCCTTTGCTGCGAACAGCTCCTGCGCGCGCAGGCACAGCGTGCGCAGGACTGGCGACAGCCACCAGATGCGCGTGGTGTAGACCGGCGGCAGATCGACGTTCAGTGCGCGATGCGCGACCGTGCGCACGTTGCCATGGCTGTCGATCCGCAGCACCTGCTGGAACGGATGCTGCATTTCGCCCGACCACACACCCCAGGTATAGGTCAGCGATACCAGGTAGCCATCCAGCAGCTCGATCATGTCCATCCGGCTGAGGTTGCCCACATGGCCCGGCATCGCCACGCGCAACAGCGGCTGCAGCAGGTCGAGGCTGTTCATCGCCTCGCGGCCGGGATAGAAGTACGCGGCGCGGTCGCTGAGCACCAGGATGTTGTCGCCGGCGGGCGCGGGCGGACTGGCCATCACCTCGCCCTGCGGCAAGCGGACGCGTTCGAACATCCGCTGCTGGTCGCTGTCGTACTGGTAGGCCGCATGCGCGTTGTACAGGTAGGTGGTGCCGTACGGCATGGTCGGTGCCGGGAATGCAGCCTGTTTCTCGCCCACCCCCAGTTCGCCGATCGGGCGCTGGTCGCGCAGGCCACGGGTGACGAAACGTTCGCGGTCGTGGCTGAACACCAGGAAGACATTGTTGTCGCCATCGGCGAATTCCAGCGGCGACAAGTTGGTCAGGCTGCCTTGCACCGGCAGGTTGCGCAGCGGATAGGTGGTGTACACGTCGGACAACGCGATCTGCTCGCGCCACAGCGCGGCCTCGGGATCGCGGCTGCCCTCGAGCCCCAGCAGCAGGATGTCCTTGCCCTCGGCGCGCTCGGCTTCGATGTAGCCGCCCCTCGGCGGCGCGGGCATGTTGAGCGGATGCGTGCCGCTCACCGTCCACCACAGTTCGATGCCGAAACCCAGCATCCAGATCAGGAAATACGCGCCCACCTGCACCGGCAGTGCAACCGCCAGCACTGCCAGCGGATTGCGCGGCTGCACGGCGGGATCCGGTTTGAACGCGACTGCCAGCAGTACCGCGAGGAAGGCGATGACCACGAGTTGCACGCCCAGCATCGCCATGCCGGAGGCCTGCGCATACATGAACAGATTCGGCAGCAGGAAGGCGGCGAACGAATAACGGCGGTTGCCGACCATCGCATAAGCGCCGGCCAGGTAGCCGGACACCGCGATCAACCCGCCCGCGACCGGCAGCAGCCAATGCCGCGTATCGACCACGCGCGCGGTCATCGTGTCCTGGTAGAGGCAGACCAGCACGATTGGAAGTGCTACGGCGGCGAGCAGCAGCACGACGCTGGCGCCGCTCAGGGCACCGGCGATCCGTAGTCGATGCAGCGGGCGGTGCAGCAGGTTGAGCCACTGGTTCGGCTTGCGGTACGTGCGCATCTGGTACAGGCCCAGCAAGATGCCGGCCACGGCGTACACCGCGGCGAACACCTGGTAGACGAAGATCGGTTGCTGGGCTAGGTCGACCATGCGACTGAGGAAGCCCAGCACGGCCAGGTTGATGGCGGCGGCGATGGCCGCCCACAGGCGGAAGCGCAGCAGCTCGCCCTTGAAGAGATCGATCATGGGAATGTCCTCGTGTCGCGCGCTCAGGCGGCAGCCGGCGCGGCGTGGTTCTTGGCAAGGAAGGCGTTGACCGCGCGGTCCAGGCTGACCGGCATCGATTGCACGTTGCGGGCGCCGGCTTCGCGCAGGAAGCGCTCGAAGCCGTCGTCCTGGTCCAGCACCAGGTAGTGGTGAAGGCCGTCGAGGCGCTGCACTTCCAGCAGTCCCGGCACGGTATGCCGCTCGGGGCCCTTGAACGGCACGTCGGCGACCCAGTGGCTCACGCGTGCGGTGAAGTCTTCTGGCGCCGACATGTTCTTCAGCTGGCCGCGTTCGAGGATGATCAGGTTGTCGGCGACGCGCTCGATCTCCTCCATCTGGTGCGAACAATAGATCACCGTGCAGTCGTCGGCGGCGTTGCTGTACATCAGCGATTCCAGGAACGCGCGCTTGGCGACCACGTCCAGGCCCAGCGTGGGTTCGTCCAGCACCAGCACTTCCGGCCCCTGCGCCAGCGCAAGCGCAAGGTTGAAGCCGGCGCGCTCGCCGCGCGAGAGCTGGCCGACCTTCTGCTCCGGCAACACGTTGTAGTGGCCGATCACGCCGTCGAAGGCCTGCTGGTTCCAGCGCGCGTACTGGCGCTGCTGCATCGCCACGACCTGCGAGACCCGCATCCAGTTCGGCAGCGTGTGTTCCTCGTTGACGAAGCCGATCCGGCTGCGGTCCTGCGGCGTGAGCGCCTGGCTGTCCTTGCCGAGGATGCGCGCTTCGCCCGCGCTCGGCGGCATGAAGCCCATCAGGATGCGGAACAGGGTGGACTTGCCGGCGCCGTTGGCGCCGACGATGGCGTGGATGCGTCCGCGCGGGATGCGCAGGTCGAGGTTGTCCAGCGCCAGCTTGCGGCCATAGCGCTTGCTCAGCGCGCGCGTCTCGATGACGTAGTCGTGGCTCATGTGGGTGCTCGATGCGACTTCAACGGGAAACGATTCGATGAGATCGCGCTCAGGCGATCCTGCGGGGAACCAGTTGGCGGAATTCGTGCTCGACCCGCGCCTGCACCTCGTCAGGCGGGAAGCCGAGGGGGATCACGTCGTTGACGAAGCGGCCGATGGCATCGTCGAGGCGACGTTCGCGTTCGTCGTTGGACAGGCGCTGGCGCGGCGCGGCCACGTACAGGCCCATGCCCTGCCGCGACTCCAGCCAGCCCTCGGTGGTCAACTCGGCGTAGGCCTTGGCCACCGTGTTCGGGTTGATGGTCAGCTGCTGCGCCAGCCCGCGTACGCTGGGCAGCTGGTCGCCGGCCTTCAACTCGCCGGTGGCGATCTTCATCCGCACCGCGTCGACGATTTGGCGGCCGATCGGGCGCGGGTCGCCGGTGGCGATCTGGATCATCAGGGCCTGGGGTCGAGCCATCGTGCCGTCCTGTCTGTACTATTTGAACTAGTACAGTACAAACAGCCCCGAGCCGTCAAGCCGGCTTGCGACGAAACCGGGATTTCCAGGATCGAAACGGGGATTCGCCCGCATCATCGGTACGCCGCCGCCCGGTCACAGCCCTCCCGCAGCCAGCTCCAAACGAAGAACCGCGTGCGCTACGGCATTGTCACCGGACCACCGATGTGGACCCGGGCCGCTTCCGTTCAGCCGGAAACCCGTGCTGCCAGGCATCTTCCCGTTCATTGGATGAGCTGGATGCGGTGAAGTGTCTCGGCGGGCTACGCGGTGTCAGTACCCCGCCGCCTGTCCATCCTTGCGGCTCTCGCTGGCGCCGTAATACACACCGGTCTCCGGGTCGCGCTTGATCGCCTGGTAGCCGCCATACGGGCCGAGGGCCCATTCAACGTGGTGGCCCTTGTCCATCAGCGCGCGCACGGTTTCGTAGGGGAAGCCGGATTCCAGCTGCACCACGCCGCCGTCGCTCATCGCGGTGGCGCTGCCGACCGGTTCGGTGGAACCGTCGTGCTGCACGCGCGGAGCGTCGCCGGCTTCCTGCAGGGTCATGCCGAAGTCGACCAGGTTCATCACCACCTGCACATGGCCCTGCGGCTGCATCGCGCCGCCCATCACGCCGAAGCTGACCCACGGCTGCCCGTCCTTGGTAATGAAGGCGGGGATGATGGTGTGGAAAGGGCGCTTGCCCGGCGCGTAGCAGTTGGGATGCGGCGCGGTGCCCTCGCAGCCCTGCAGCACGAACATCTCGCCACGGTCCTGCAGGATGAAACCCAGGCCGGTCGGCGTCATGCCGCTGCCCATGCCGCGGTAATTGGACTGGATCAGCGAGACCATCATCCCGTCCTTGTCGGCGACAGTCATGTAGATGGTGTCGCCTTCGTCGAGTTCCTTCGGCGTGCCGGGCTGCACTTCGCGCAGCGCCTTGTCGGGCGAGATCAGTGTCGCGCGCTCGCGTGCATACGGCTTGGAAATCAGGCGCGCGACCGGTGCGGGCTGGAAGGCGGGATCGGCATACCAGCGCGCGCGGTCGGCGAAGGCCAGCTTCTTGGCTTCCACCAGCAGGTGCACGTGCTCGGGGCTGCCGAAGGGAATCCTGCTGAAGTCGTAGCCTTCCAGCACGTTGAGCATCTGCAGGGCGGCGATGCCCTGTCCGTTCGGCGGCAGTTCCCAGACGTCGTAGCCGCGGTAGTTGGTGCTGACGGGTTCGACCCACTCGCCCGTGTGCGTCGCCATGTCCTCGTACGACAGGAAACCGCCGTTGGCCTTGAAGTACGCATCGATGGTGCGGGCGATGTCGCCCTTGTAGAACGCATCGCGGCCACCGTCGGCGATCTTCTGCAGCGTGTCGGCCAGATAGGGGTTCTTCCACATCTCGCCGGTGCGCGGTGCACGCCCGCCGATGGTGAGCTGCTCGGTGAACCCGGGGAACTTCGACAGCCTCGGCACCGAGCGTTCCCAGTAGTAGGCGATCGTCTGATGCACCGGGTGGCCTTCGCGCGCATAGCGGATGGTGGGCGCGAGCAGCTCCTTCACCGGCAGCTTGCCGAAGCGCCCGTGCAGCGCGAACCAGGCATCCACGGTGCCCGGCACGCTGACCGGCAACGGTCCGTGCGGCGGGATGTCGGTGATGCCCTGTTGCTTGAAGTAGTCCAGCGTCAACGACTTCGGCGAACGTCCCGAGCCGTTGTAACCGTGCAGCTTCTTCGTCTTCGGATCCCAGACGATGGCGAACAGGTCGCCGCCGATGCCGTTGCCAGTGGGCTCCATCAGGCCGAGCGCAGCGTTGGCGGCGATGGCCGCGTCCATCGCCGTGCCGCCCCGCTTCATCACATCCAGTGCGATCTGGGTGGCCAGCGGATGCGAGGTGGCGGCCATCGCATGCGGCGCGATGACGTCCGAACGCGTGGCGAACGCGCGACCGGCAATGCGGTCGGCGGAGGAAGCGGGCAGCGCGGCGGCGGCGGCAAGCGCCGTCGCCAGGCAGGACATCAGGAGAGTACGCATCATCGTCGGGCGATGGCACGCACCGCGCGCGCCTTCAGCCGCCGATATTACGCATTACGGCCAGGTGGGCGGATTGACCTGCCAGGCCCCCAGCACTTCGGCCAGCGTGTCGCGGTCTTCCTGCCGCCAGTCGGGCAGCTGCGCGGCGAAGTTGCGCGCATCGGTCCACTGCGTAGGCTCGGTCCGCACGGCAGCCCCGAACCACTGCACGGCTTCGTCCTTGCGGCCCAGTTTCCACAGGGCCAGCGCGAAGGTGGGCGGCACCCACGAGGCCCCGCCCACGGCGCCCACCAGCGGGCTCCACTGGTCCAATGCTTCCTGGTATTGGCCCTGCCGATAGAGGTCCCAGCCATAGTTCCAGCGGATGGACCGCCACGTATGACTGCCGGACTGTGCGCCAGCCAGGGCCTGCTGGTAGAGCTGCGCACCCAGATCGGCGCGCCCGCCCGCGCTGGCGACATGCGCCAGCTGCGCGGTGGCTTCCAGCGTCTTGCGACCGCGTTCGCGCGCCTTCATCAGCTGGTCGATCAACGCGTCGCCTTCCACGCCGGTGATCGCCACCACGGGCGCCGCCGCGCGGTCTTCGTCGAAATAGAATTCCTTCGGCTTGGGCACGTTCTGCGCTTGCGCCGAAAAAACGCTCAATGCCAGCACGGTGGCCAGCAGCAAATACTTACCGGATTTCACGACATCCCCCAGACAACAGTGTTCCCCCGGCTGTCATCCTAACCGCTGCAACGCACAACGACGGAGTGACGCGCGTCACAGAAAAAGCCGCTGTTACAATGCGCGCCTTCATGCCCGAGGGGTTTTCGGGCCACGCCAGCCGCTTTGGGCCCGCCATGACCAGCACCGCCGAACTCACCTCGCCCTCGTCCGCCAACACGCCGCAGATCGGGGTGATCGACAGCGATTACACGCTGGAACACAAGTACACCCGCACCGACGGGCGCATCTACCTGAGTGGCGTGCAGGCGCTGGTGCGCCTGCCACTGATGCAGCGGCTGCGCGACCAGGCGGCGGGGCTGAACACCGCAGGCTTCATCAGTGGCTACCGCGGCTCGCCGCTGGGCGGCTTCGATCTGGAGCTGTGGCGCGCGCGCAAGCACCTGGAGGCGGCGGCGGTGAAGTTCATCCCGGGCCTCAACGAGGACCTGGGCGCGACCATGGTGTGGGGCACGCAGCAGACCAACCTGTTCCCGGGCGCCAAGGTCGATGGCGTGTATTCGATGTGGTACGGCAAGGGCCCCGGCGTGGACCGCTGCGGCGACGTGTTCAAGCACGGCAATGCGGCGGGTACCTCGAAGTTCGGCGGCGTGCTGGCGCTGGCCGCCGACGACCACAACTGCCGCAGCTCCACGCTGCCGCACGGCTCGGAAGACGAATTCGTCAGCGCGATGATGCCGGTGCTGAACCCGGCCGGCGTGCAGGACATCCTCGACCTGGGCCTGGTGGGCTGGGCGATGAGCCGCTACACCGGCCGCTGGATCGGCTTCAAGACGATCGCCGAGACGGTGGAGTCGTCGGCCTCGGTGCAGGTGGATCCGTTTGCGCGCTCGATCGTGCTGCCGGAGGATTTCGCGATGCCGGCAGGCGGGCTCAACATCCGCTGGCCGAATCCGCCGCTCGACCAGGAAATGCGCCTGCACAAGTACGCAGTCGCCGCGGCGCAGGCCTTCGCCCGCGCCAACAACGTCGATCGCATCGTGCTGGATTCGCCGCGCGCGCGTCTCGGCATCGTCACCACCGGCAAGAGCTACCTGGACGTGCTGCAGGCGCTGGAGTACCTGGGCCTGGACGAGCAGGCCTGCGCCGACATCGGTATCCGCGTCTACAAGGTCGGCATGACCTGGCCGCTGGAACCGGTGGGCATCACCGAGTTCGCCAAGGGACTGGAAGACATCGTGGTGGTGGAGGAGAAGCGCGCCTTCATCGAGCGGCAGATGAAGGAGTACTTCTACAACTGGCCGGCGAATGCGGGCACGCGCCCGTCCATCGTCGGCAAGTACGACGAAGCCGGCGAGTGGATCCTGCCGTCCACCGGCGAACTGACCCCGGCCACCATCGCCGGCGTGATCGGTCGCCGCATCCTGCGCTTCCCGCTTCCATCAAGCACTTTCACGGAATCCATCGAACAGCGCCTGCGCTGGATGGAGGAGAAGGAAGCCGAGATGGCGCTGCCGCGTGCCAACTTCCCGCGCGTGCCGCACTACTGCTCGGGCTGCCCGCACAACACCTCGACGGTGGTGCCGGAAGGCTCGCGCGCGCTCGGCGGCATCGGCTGCCACTACATGGTCACCTGGATGGACCGCAACACCGACACCTTCACCCACATGGGTGGCGAAGGCGTGACGTGGTCCGGGCAGGCGCCGTTCACCGAGACCGAGCACGTGTTCCAGAACCTGGGCGACGGCACGTTCTTCCACTCCGGCTCGCTGGCGGTACGCCAGTCGGTGGCCACCGGAGTGAACATCACCTACAAGATCCTCTACAACGACGCGGTGGCGATGACCGGCGGCCAGCCGGTGGACGGCACGCTGTCGGTGCCGCAGATCGCGCACATGATGCGTGCGGAAGGCGTGGACACGATCGTCGTGGTCAGTGACGAGATCGGCAAGTGGAGCAAGCGCGAGCTGTTCCCCTCGGGCGTGGAATTCTTCGACCGCAAGGAACTGGACGACGTGCAGCGCCGCCTGCGCGGGGTGAAGGGCGTCTCCATCCTGATCTACGACCAGGTCTGCGCCACCGAGAAGCGCCGCCGCCGCAAGCGCGGCAAGCTGCCGGACCCGGCCAAGCGCACGATGGTCAACACGCTGGTCTGCGAAGGCTGCGGCGACTGCGGCGTGAAGAGCTTCTGCGTATCGGTGCTGCCGAAGGAAACCGAGTTCGGCCGCAAGCGCGAGATCGACCAGTCGAACTGCAACAAGGATTTCCGCTGCGTCGACGGCTTCTGCCCCAGCTTCGTCACCGTGCACGGCGGCACGCCGCGCAAGGGCAAGAAGGCCAATGCGGCGGATCTTCTCGCCACACTGCCGGCACCGGCGTTCAAGTCCGACCTCGACCAGCCCTGGAACATCCTCATCACCGGCGTCGGCGGCACCGGCGTGGTGACCATCGGCGCCCTGCTCGGCATGGCCGGCCATCTGGAAGGCAAAGGCGCCAGCGTGCTCGACCAGACCGGCCTGGCGCAGAAGGGCGGCGCGGTGACCACGCACATCCGCATCGCGCGCACGCCGGAAGACATCCATGCCGTGCGCATCGCCGCCGGCGAGGCGGATCTGGTGCTGGGCTGCGACATGGTGGTGGTCAATGATTACTGGGTGCTGTCGAAGGTGCGCGGCGAGCGCTCGCAGGTGGTGTTGAACACTTACGAGGCGATGCCGGGCACGTTCACCACGCATCCCGACATGCAGTTCCCGGCCACCGACATCGTGGCCGGCGTCAAGGTCGCCCTCGGTGGTCGTGATCCGATGCTGGTCGATGCCACGCAGATCGCAACCGCACTGATCGGCGACGCGATCGGCAGCAACCTCTTCATGCTGGGCTACGCCTGGCAGCAGGGCCTGGTGCCGATCTCGTTCGAGGCGATCATGCGCGCGGTCGAACTCAATGGCGCCGCCATCGAGATGAACAAGACCGCGTTCGCCTGGGGTCGACTGGCCGTGGTCAACCCGCAGGCGGTGCAGGAAGCCGCCGGCCTGATCCACAACACGCAGACCGAGAGCGAGCGCACGCCGGGCACGCTGCAGATCCTGCCGCCGGGCGAATGGGAAAGCACCGAGTGGGGCGCGAATGCCGCCCCGCGCAATCCAGGCAACGAAAGCGAATTGCGCGGTTTGCCCGACAGCGGCACCGGCGGTGGCGACAACGTCGCCTTCCTGCCGCTGGACGACCTGCGCCTGTCGCGCTCGCTGGATGAACTGGTCGCACGGCGCTCGGCCTTCCTCACCGAGTACCAGGATGCCGCGTACGCGCGCCGCTACACCGACCTGGTGGCCAAGGTGCGCTCGGCCGAGAACATCAAGGCGCCCGGTTCGACGGCATTGACCGAGGCCGTGGCCCGCTACTTCTTCAAGCTGATGGCGTACAAGGACGAGTACGAAGTGGCGCGCCTGTACACCAGCGGCGATTTCCAGCGCCGCCTGCAACAGCAGTTCGACGGCGACTACGAGGTGCACTTCCACCTCGCGCCGCCGCTGTTCGCCAAGAAGGACGCACAGGGCCGCCTGATGAAGAAGGAATACGGCCCGTGGGTGTTCAAGGCGTTCGGCCTGCTGGCGAAGCTGCGCTTCCTGCGTGGCGGCACGTTCGACGTGTTCGGCTATACCGACGAACGCAAGGGCGAGCGCCAGCTGATCGCCGACTACGAGAAGACGATCCGCGACCTGCTGGCGGCATTGTACGCCGACCGCCTGGAACTGGCGGTCGAGATCGCCAGCATCCCCGAGCACATCCGCGGCTACGGCCACGTCAAGGAAAAGCACCTGCATGCCGCCAAGGCGCGCGAGGCCGAACTGCTCGGCATCTGGCGCAACCCGAAGGCGCTGCATATCGTGCAGGCAGCCTGACGATGAACACCCCGCTCCGGCGGGGTTTTCTTTAACGGTCGGTCACGCGCTCCGTCGCCACACCAGGCAGCGGTTGTTCGCCGGCATGGCGCTGTCCTCCTCAAGCACCAGTCCGATGCCGCGCGCCAGCGCATCGACCGCTTCGAAGTCGCGGATGCCCGAGGCGGGATCGCGATCCTTCAGCCACTGCTCGAAGGCGCGGTTGCTGTCGCTGGTGAAATCGCCGCCGTAATTGAACGGGCCGTAGACCACCAGCAGCCCACCGTCTTCCAGCACGGCGGCGATGCCGGCGAAGAACGCCTGCACCTGTGCCCATCCCATGATGTGCAGGCTGTTGGCGCTGAAGACCGCATCGAAGGTCGCGTCGGGCCAAGGGCCGTCGACATCCAGCTCAATCGCAGGCGGCGTGTTGGGCAGGCCAGCATCGTCGCGCCACAGCGCGATGCCCGGCAGGTTGTCGGCGCGATCGCTTGCCTGCCACGAGAGCCACGGCATCGCCGCGGCGAAGTGGACCGCATGCTGGCCGGTGCCGCTGCCGATTTCCAGCACACGGCGGGTGTCTGCGAAGTGACGCAGGAGTACCTCGAGGATCGGCCCCTGATTGCGTTCGCAGGAAGGTGCGAAGGGCTTTTCCGCCATCATCCGCCCGCTGCGCGCACGTAGAAGCGCTTCGCGCCGCCTTCGCCCGCGCGCTCCTCGACCGTGAAATGGCGCGGATGCGCTTTCATCAGGTCGCTGAGCTTCTTGTGCCCGTAAAGGCGAGTGTCGAAATCCGGGCGCACCTTGCTGAGGTAGCTGCCGACACTGCCGAGGAACGCCCAGCCCTGGTCGTCGCTGGCCTCTTCGATGGCCTGGCGGATCAGCCGCAGCGGCAACGACTCATGCCGGCCCTGCTCCACTGCGGGTGCGGCGGTCGGCTCGGCCTGGGCGACAGGCTTCTTCGCGGCCGGCCTCGCGGCCTTCTTCGCGGGCTTGGCCGGTGGCGGCGGTGGTGCGGGCACTTCACTGCGCAGCACCTCGACATAGATGAACTTGTCGCAGGCCTGCACGAACGCGTCCGGCGTCTTGCGTTCGCCGAAGCCGTACACGGTCAGGCCTTCTTCGCGCAGCCGTTGCGCCAAGCGGGTGAAGTCGCTGTCGCTGGACACCAGGCACACGCCATCGAAGCGCCGCGTATACATCAGGTCCATCGCGTCGATGATCAGCGAACTGTCGGTGGCGTTCTTGCCGCTGGTATAGGCGAACTGCTGCACCGGATTGATCGAATGCTTCAGCAGCGCCTGCTTCCACTGGGTCATGCGCGTGCTGGTGAAGTCGCCGTAGATGCGCTTCACGCTGGCCACGCCGTACTTGGCCACTTCCGCGAGCAGTCCTTCGATGACCGAAGGCTGGGCATTGTCGGCATCGATCAGCACCGCCAGCCGCGGCTGCTCTTCGTCGTTCTCTGACCGGGCGACCGGGCGGGATTTCATGCGGGGCGATTCCTGTGCGGGATGAGGCGCATTGTGCACCACGTGTGCATGGCATGACCGGCGTCACTTGACGCTGCGCTGCATGCCGACGAAAGTCCGGGGGCTTTCGCTTCCGGACCCCGACATGCAACGACGCGACTTCCTCACCCTGGGCGGACTGACCTTCGCCGGACTGGCCCTGCCCGGCACGCGCGTGATCGCCGCGGAGGCGCTGCTGGAACCCGGTGACGCGGCGAAGAACAAGCGCCTGGCTGATATCGCGCTGGCGGCCGCAACGGCAGCAGGCGCGAGCTATTGCGATGTCCGTATCGGCCGCTACCTGCGACAGTCGCTGATCACCCGCGAGGACAAGGTGCAGAATGTGGTGAACACCGAATCCTCCGGCATCGGCGTGCGCGTGATTGCGCAGGGCGCATGGGGTTTCGCCGCGACCCACGACCAGACACCCGACGGCGTCGCGATGGCGGCACGGCAGGCGGTGGCCATCGCGCGTGCGAACGCCCGCATCCAGGGCAAGCCGGTGCAGCTGGCACCCTTGAAGGGCGTGGGCGAGGTAGCGTGGCGCACTCCGATCGTGAAGAACGCGATGGCAGTGCCGGTGAAGGAGAAGGTGGACCTGCTGCTCGGTGCCAACGCCACCGCACTCGCCGCCGGGGCCAGCTTCGCGGCGTCGCGCATGTTCGTGATCAACGAACAGAAGTACTTCGCCAGCACCGATGGCTCCTGGATCGACCAGGACGTGCACCGCATCTGGGTGCCGTTCACGGTGACGGTGGTGGACAAGGCGACGGGCAAGTTCAAGACCCGCGACGGCTTGTCCGCGCCGATGGGCATGGGCTACGAGTACCTGGATGCGAATCCGGACGACAAAGTCGCGCTGCCAGGCGGCGTGGTGGCCTACGGCGCGTCGTACGATTTGCGCGAGGACATCGTGGCGGCGGCGAAGCAGGCGCGCGCCAAGCTGACTGCGCCGTCGGTGAAGCCGGGCAAGTATGACCTCGTGCTGGACCCGTCCAACCTGTTCCTGACCATCCACGAGAACGTCGGTCACCCGCTGGAGCTGGACCGCGTGCTGGGGTACGAAGCCAACTACGCCGGTACCAGCTTCGCCACACTGGACAAGCGCGAACAGAACTTCCAGTGGGGCAGCCCGATCGTCAACTTCACCGCCGACAAGACCGAGCCGCGCAGCCTCGGCGCGGTCGGCTACGACGACGAAGGCGTGAAGACCCGCCGCTGGGACCTGGTCAAGGACGGCGTGCTGGTGAACTACCAGGCGACCCGCGACGAAGTGCACATCCTCGGCGAGGACGCTTCGCACGGCTGCAGCTACGCCGATTCGTGGAGCAGCGTGCAGTTCCAGCGCATGGCCAACGTCTCGCTGGCGCCGGGCAAGACGCCGCTGACGGTGGCGGAGATGGTGAAGGATGTGGAGAACGGCCTCTACATCCATGGACGCGGGTCGTATTCGATCGACCAGCAGCGCTACAACGCGCAGTTTGGCGGACAGCTGTACTTCGAGATCAAGAATGGCGAAGTGACCCGTCAGGTTGAAGACGCCGCTTACCAGATCCGCACGCCCGAATTCTGGAATGCGTGCACGGCGATCTGCGACGCACGCGACTTCCGCCTGGGGGGCTCGTTCTTCGACGGCAAGGGCCAGCCCAGCCAAGTGTCGGCGGTATCGCATGGATCGGCGACCACGCGCTTCAACGGCATCAACATCATCAATACGGCGCGATCGCTGGGGTGAAGAGGCTGCCGTCATCCCAGCGTACGCCGGGATGACCGCGTGAAGTGTGCGAATGGACCCAGGATGGTGCATGCGATCACGATGACGAGCATCTTCTATGCCGAAAGTCATTTGACGCTGTCTGCATGCGGAGGCAAGAATCGGGGACGACCTGCGCGGGGACAGCGCGGGCGGACGCACTACCGTCGCAGCCCCGCCTGCCCATGCAGGCCCAACCGGTGGAGAACAGCCTTGCAACGTCGTGACTTTCTGGCCCTGACCGGCCTCAGCGTAGGCGGCCTGATGGTGCCGTCCTTCTTCGGCAAGGCGATCGCCGCCGAGCAACTGCAGTCCACCCTGGATGTCGCCTTCAAGAAGCGCCTTGCCGATGCGGCACTGGCGGCGGCCAAGCAGGCCGGCGCGACCTACTGCGACGTCCGCATCGGCCGCTACCTGCGCCAGTTCGTGATCACCCGCGAGGACAAGGTGCAGAACGTGGTGAACACCGAGTCCACCGGTGCCGGCATCCGCGTGATCGCCAACGGCGCCTGGGGCTTCGCCGCCACCAACACGCTCACCGCCGAAGGCGTGGCCAGCGCCGCGCGCCAGGCGGCCGCCATCGCCAAGGCCAACAGCAAGACCCAGACCGCGCCGGTGCAACTGGCGAAGGCGCCGGGCTTCGGTGAAGTGGCGTGGAAGACGCCGATCAAGAAGAACGCGATGGAGGTGCCGATCAAGGACAAGGTCGACCTGCTGCTGGGTGTGAACGCCGCCGCGATCAACGCGGGCGCGGACTTCGTCAACTCGATGATGTTCCTGGTCAACGAGCAGAAGTATTTCGCCAGCACCGACGGCTCGTACATCGACCAGGACGTGCACCGCATCTGGGTACCGATGACCGTGACCGCCATCGACAAGGCCAGCGGCAAGTTCCGTACCCGCGACGGCCTGTCCTCGCCGATGGGCCTGGGCTACGAGTACCTGGACGGCGACGCGTCGCAGAAGTTCACCACGCCCAACGGGGTGGTCAACTACGGCCTGTCCTACGACATGAAGGAAGACGCCATCGCCTCGGCCAAGCAGGCGCGCGCCAAGCTGACCGCGCCCTCGGTGAAGCCGGGCAAGTACGACCTGGTGCTGGACCCGTCGCACACCTGGCTGACCATCCACGAATCCGTCGGCCATCCGCTGGAACTGGATCGCGTGCTGGGCTACGAGGCCAACTACGCCGGCACCAGCTTCGCCACCCTGGACAAGCGCGAGCAGCGCTTCCAGTACGGCAGCGAGCTGGTCAACCTGTTCGCCGACAAGACCCAGCCCGGCAGCCTGGGCGCGGTCGGCTACGACGACGAAGGCGTCAAGACCAAGCGCTGGGACCTGGTCAGCGCCGGCAAGCTGGTGGACTACCAGACCATCCGTGACCAGGCGCACATCCTGGGCAAGACCGAATCCGACGGCTGCTGCTACGCCGACTCGTGGAGCAGCGTGCAATTCCAGCGCATGGCCAACGTGTCGCTGGCGGCAGGCAAGCAGAAGCTCTCGGTCGCCGACATGGTCAAGGATGTGGAGAACGGCATCTACATCATCGGCGACGGTTCGTTCTCCATCGACCAGCAGCGCTACAACGCGCAGTTCGGCGGCCAGCTGTTCTACGAGATCAAGAACGGCAAGATCACTCAGCAGATCGAGGACGTGGCCTACCAGATCCGCACGCCGGAGTTCTGGAACGCCTGTGCCGCCGTCTGCGACGAAAGCGACTACCGCCTGGGCGGTTCGTTCTTCGACGGCAAGGGCCAGCCCGGCCAGGTGTCCGCCGTCTCGCACGGTTCGTCCACCGCGCGTTTCAACGGCATCAACGTCATCAACACCGCCCGCTCGCTCGGCTGACCGGCGCTTTAAGGAGATCACCAGAACATGAGCATCCTCACCGAAGCGCAGGCCAAGGCCATCCTGGACAAGGTCATCGCGCTGTCCAAGGCCGATGAGTGCACCGCGTCCCTCACCGGCTCGATCGAAGGCAACATCCGCTTCGCCCTCAACAATGTGTCCACCAGCGGCATCGTCAGCAATACCGACCTGGCGGTGCAGGTGGCGTTCGGCAAGCGCACCGGCGTGGCGACGATCAACGAGTTCGACGACGCCTCGCTGGAGCGCGTGGTCCGTCGGGCGGAAGACCTCGCCCGCCTGGCGCCGGAGAACCCGGAATTCATGCCGGCCGTCGAGAAGCAGACCTACAAGCCCAGCCCCACGTTCAGCGAATCCACCGCCGCCATCACGCCGGAGTTCCGCGCGCAGGTGGCCGCCGACTCGATCGGTCCGTGCAAGGCGGAGAAGCTGATCGCCGCCGGCTTCCTGGAAGACGGCCAGAGCTTCGTCGCCTTCGCCAACAGCAAGGGCAACTTCGGCTACCAGAAGGCCACCGCGTTCAACTACACCTGCACGGTACGCACCGAAGACGGCCGGGGTTCCGGCTGGGTGGGCCGCAACCTGAAGGATGCGAACACCTTCAAGGCCGACAGCGACATCCGCACTGCGATGCGCAAGGCCAGCGAATCGGCCGAAGCGAAGGCGCTGGAGCCGGGCAAGTACACGGTCATCCTGGAGCCCGCAGCGGCGGCCGGCCTGATCTCCTTCATGATGAACTTCTTCGATGCGCGCCAGGCCGACGAAGGCCGCAGCTTCCTGTCCAAGAAGGGCGGCGGCAACAAGCTGGGCGAGCAGGTCTACGATCCCCGCGTGAACATCAGCGCCGACCCGTGGCACCCCGGCGCGGAAGTGATGCCGTGGGACAGCGAAGGTCTGCCGCGCGAGAAGATGGCCATCGTCGAAAATGGCAAGGTGGTCAACCTGGAGTACTCGCGCTTCTGGGCCCAGAAGCAGGGCAAGCGTGCGATCGGTTCGCCGGGCAACCTGCTGGTGGCCGGCGGCACCAAGTCCACCGCCGAGCTGGTCGCCGGTACGCAGAAGGGCATCCTGGTCACGCGCACGTGGTACATCCGCATGGTCGACCCGCAGACCGTGCTGCTGACCGGCCTGACCCGCGACGGCACGTTCTACATCGAGAACGGGCAGATCAAGCACCCGGTGAAGAACTTCCGCTTCAACGAATCGCCGGTGATCATGCTCAACAACATCGAAGAACTCGGCAAGCCGGTGCGCGTGGCTGGCGACGAGTCCAGCTTCGTGATGATGATCCCGCCGATGAAGCTGCGCGACTTCACGTTCACGTCGCTGTCGGACGCGGTGTAAACGCGAGCGCGATCTGCTCCCTCCCCCGCCCGCGGGGGAGGGCTGGGGTGGGGGCCCGACGAAATCGCAAGCGTTCCGCACTACGGAGCGCACCAAAGCTCTCTCCTTTGTGCTCCGCATCCTTCGATGAAACCCCTCGTGCTCTTGCCCTCGCCCCCATCCCAACCTTCCCTCGCACGCGGGGTAAGGGGTGGTTTCCCGTGACGATGACACGCGCCGGGTTCCTGCGACTCATGGCCGGCGGCCTGGCCGGCGCGCTGCTGGCCGCACCGGCCCGCAGCGCACATGCGACCGGGCGTTATGACTTCTGGTTCACCCGCCTGAAGTACGACTCCGGCGACTGGGACGTGGACGCGCGCATGCCGTCCAACCTCATCACCTCGCTGATCGACTACACCACCCTGCGCGTGGACCCGAAGGAACACGTGCTGGCCCTGTCCGACCCACGCATGCTGGCCGCACCGTTCTGCTACCTGGCCGGTCACAAGCTGGTGGAGTTCAACCCGGCCGAGCGGCGCAACTTCGAGCGGTACGTGCGCAATGGCGGCTTCGTGTTCGTGGACGACTGCAACCACGACATCGACGGCCTGTTCGCCAAGTCGTTCGAAGCGCAGATGGCGTCGATCTTCGGCGCGAAGGCGATGAAGAAACTGCCGAACACGCATGCCATCTACCGGAGTTTCTTCAAGTTCGACGGGCCGCCGGCCACCGGCTTCGAACTCAATGGCTGGGGCGACGACCTGGTGCACGAGTACCTGCAGGGCATCGAGATCAACGGCCGCCTCGGCGTGCTCTACAGCAACAAGGACTATGGCTGCGAGTGGGACTACGACTGGCGCAACAAGCGCTTCCTGGCCGAGGACAACACGAAGTTCGGCGTCAATCTCGTGATCTATGCGTTGACGACATGATCACCAAACCACCTCTGTAGGAGGGGCTTCCAGCCCCGACCGTGAACCCGCAGAAGAGCATCGGGGCTGAAGCCCCTCCTACATCCTTCCTTCCGACGAACACGCCAATGCCCCCCATCACCGAATCCGACCTCCAGCAACAGCTCGCCAAACTGGGCGAACTCCGTGCCGCCATCGGCCAGGCCATCGTCGGCCAGCAGGACGTGGTGGAGCAGCTGCTGATCGGCCTGCTGGCCGGTGGCCACTGCCTGCTCGAAGGCGTGCCGGGACTGGGCAAGACGTTGCTGGTGCGCTCGCTGGGCCAGGCGCTGCACCTGCAGTTCCGCCGCGTGCAGTTCACGCCCGACCTGATGCCCAGCGACATCCTGGGCACCGAGCTGCTGGAAGAGGACCACGGCACCGGCCACCGCCATTTCCGTTTCCAGCCCGGCCCCATCTTCACCAACCTGCTGCTGGCCGACGAGTTGAACCGCACGCCGCCGAAAACGCAGGCCGCACTGCTGGAAGCAATGCAGGAACGTACCGTCAGCTATGCCGGCACCACGCACGCACTGCCTTCACCGTTCTTCGTGCTGGCCACGCAGAATCCGCTGGAACAGGCCGGCACGTATCCGCTGCCGGAGGCGCAGCTGGACCGTTTCCTGCTGCACATCCGGGTCGAGTATCCGACCGAACAGGAAGAGCACGACATCCTGGCGCAGACCACCGGTCGCGCCGGTGGCGACGTGCCACGGGTGATGGACGGCACCGAGGTGCTGGCCCTGCAGCAGCACGTGCGCGACGTGCATGTCAGCGAGGATCTGCTGCGCTGGATCACCAGGCTCGTGCGCGCCAGCCGCCCCGGCGACGGCGTGCCCGACGAGGTACGCAAGTACGTGCGCTGGGGCGCCGGTCCGCGCGCCGGCCAGTCGCTGGTGCTGGCGGCCAAAGCCCGCGCGCTGCTGCACGGCCGCCTGGCGGCGACGCGCGAGGATATCGCCGCATTGGCCAAGCCGGTGATGCGCCACCGCCTGCTGCTGTCGTTCGCCGCCGAAGCCGAGCAGGTGGGCGCCGACGACGTGATCGCCGCGCTGCTGCGCGGCGTGCCGCTCGCCGCCTGATCGACGTACCGTGGCGTACGACCTGATCCCCGCCGACGTCCGCAGCCGGTTGAAGGACCTGCGGCTGACCGCACGTCGCGCCATCGGCACGCAAGGCATCGGGCTGCACCACAGCCGCAGCCGCGGCGCGGGCCTGGAGTTCGCCCAATACCGCGCGTACGAACCCGGCGACGAGCTGCGCCAGATCGACTGGAAACTGTATGCGCGCTCGGACCGCTTCTTCGTGCGCGAGGCGGAGCGGGAGAGTCCGCTGACGGTATGGATCATGCTCGACGCCACCGCCTCGATGGCACAGGGCGACGGCACGCGCGGTACCCGCTTCGATGCCGCACGTGCACTGGTCGCCTGCATCGCCGAACTGGCGCTGCGCCAGGGCGACCGCTTCGGTCTCCTGGTGCTGCATGGCGGCGGCGTGCGCCTGGTGGCGCCGGGGAACGGGGCGCGTCAGCGCGACCAGCTGCTCCTCGCGCTGCATGGATTGCATGCCAGCGGCATGTTTCCCGCCGTCGACACGTTGGCGCCGGTGTTCGAGCGCATTGGCGCGGGCGACCTGGTGCTGGCACTCAGCGACTGGTTCGACGATGCGATGCTGGCGCTGGCCGAACGCCTGGCGTCCGCAAGGCGCGAGGTGCTGGCGATCCAGCTGCTGACGACCGAGGAACGCGACTTCCCGTTCAATGGCGGCCATCGTTTCCGCGATCCGGAATCCGGCGAGGAGCTGCTGGGCGACGCGGCGGCGCTGCGCGGCGACTACCTGCAACGCTTCGCCGACGCGCAACGCGCACTGGATGCGCGGCTGGACGCCAGCGGTATCCGCCATGCCCGTTACGTGATGGACCAACCGCTGGACCTGCCGCTGCGACGGCTGTTCGGCGCACGCGATGCCGCGGAGTACGCATGAGCCTGGCGTTCCTGCTGCCGGCCGGCTTTGCCGCACTCGCCGCGTTGGCGCTTCCCCTGCTGCTGCACCTGGCACGCAGGCACGAACAGAAGCCGACCGACTTCGCCGCACTGCGCTGGTTGCGGCAGAAACCGAAGCCGCGCCACCGCATCCGCTTCGACGAATGGCCATTGCTGTTGCTGCGCCTGTTGCTGCTTGCGCTGCTCGCACTCTGGCTGGCACGGCCCGTGCTGTCGGGCTTGGACGATACACGCCCGTGGATCGTCGTCGTGCCGGGCGTGGAGGCCGCCGTGGCGCAAGCGCAGGCGAAGGAACCCCGCATGCGGCTGCACTGGCTGGCGTCGGGCTTCCCGGCGCTGGAAGAACCGGCGCCGTCCGGCACGCCCGCCATCGGCAGCCTGCTGCGGCAGCTGGACGCGGAACTGCCGCCCGGCGTCGCGTTGACGGTCCTCGTTCCAGCGACGTTGCAGGGGGCGGATGCCGAGCGACCCGCGTTGTCGCGCACGGTGACCTGGAAGATTGTCGAGGGCGCGATGCAGGCGACACCCGCCGCCGCCGCGGCACCGCTTGCGCTGGTCGTTCGCCACGAAGCCGACAATGAGCGCGGGCTGCGCTACCTGCGAGCCGCCGCGCGCGCATGGCAACCGACCAACGCAACGGGGACAGCGGCGGTGGAGGTCGGCACGACCGGCGCGCCGTTGCCCGCGCCGTCGCATCCGCTGGTCTGGCTGGCGCCCGGGCCGGTGCCGGTGCCGGTCGTGCAGTGGATCTCGGCCGGCGGCACTGCGTTGCTGGCCCGGGAGAGCACGCTGGATGGCGTCGCGATGACGTCGGTGGCCTGGCGCGATGCCGATGGCGCGCCGCTGGTCGAAGCGGCGGTGCACGGCCAGGGTCGCGTGCTGCGTTTCACCCGGCCACTGCGGCCCGACGCGATGCCGGCTCTCGTCGAAGCGGATTTCCCGCGCCGCTTGCGCGCGTTGTTCGATGCGCCCGTCGTACCGCCGACGCGCGTGCCCGCCGGTGACTACGCGCCCGTCGGCGGCGGTGCGGCCTACCCGGTCGCACCGCGCGACCTGCAACCCTGGCTGGCGCTGCTGATCGCGCTGCTCGTGCTGGTGGAGCGCTGGATGGCGACGCGACGCACGCGGAGCGCGGCGCCATGACGTTGTCGGCCTTCGACCGCCTCGCCCAGGTCCGCCGCCACGTGGTCGCGGGCCAGCTGCTGCTGGGCGCGGCCATGCCCGTTGCGCTGGGCGGTGTGCTGTGGCGCGTCGCATCGCCCGCGCTGGCGATCGCGGTCACCGTGGCGGGAATCGCGGTGCTGGCGCTGCTCGCCTGGCGGCGGACGCGCGCCTTCGACAACACCTGGCTGGTGCGCCAGCTGGATGCGCGACGCAGGGACCTCGACGACAGCAGCGACCTGCTGCTTGCACCGCAGGCAACGCTGACGCCGTTGCAGCAGTTGCAGCAGGCCCGCGTGCGCGAACGCTTGCGCACCCAGCCGGCGCCGGACCTGCGCGCACCGTGGCCATGGGCACGCATCGTCGCGATGTGGTGCGTCGCGGCGATCGTGATCGTCGCGGCGGCGCTCTGGCCCGCGCGCACGCCGGACGCCGGCGCGCTGGCACCCGCGGACGATGTCGCGCCGGTGATCCCCGGTGTTCCGCGCCTGGTCGCGCAGCGGTTGCACGTGGCGCCGCCGTCGTACACCGGCCAATCGCCCCGCGACGAGGCCACGCTGGACGCGAAGGCGCCCGCAGGCTCGCGGCTCACGTGGACGCTGCGCTTCGACCCGCAACCGACGCAGGCGCATCTTGTCTTCCACGATGGCCAGCGCATCGCGCTGGACCGCGACGGCGACACCTGGCGCGCGACGCACGTGCTGGCCAAGTCCACGCTGTACCGTGTGGTCGCCGCCGGCACCGAGGCGCAGCCGCCATCGAAACTGCGCCGGCTGGATGCCATCCCTGATCGCGCGCCGGAGGTGCGGGTGCTGGCCCCGGATCGCGGCCTGAGTCTCGTCAGCGTGGGACAGACACGCTGGGCGCTGGCCTTCGAGGCGCGCGACGACTACGGCATTGCGCCGGCCGCGACGCTCAAGCTGACGCTGGCCCAGGGCAGCGGCGAGAACATCGCCTTCAAGGAGCAGGTGATGACGGTGCGCGGCACGGGCCCGGCAAACGCACGGCGCTTCAGTGCCTCTCTGGACCTGAAAGCACTCGGCATGGCGGTGGGTGACGACCTGATCGCGCAACTGACCGTGCACGACAACCGCACACCATCGCCGCAGGCCGCGCAGAGTCCCGGTTTGATCCTGCGCTGGCCGGCCGACCTGGGCGCCGAAAGCACGGGCCTGGAGGGCATGGTGAAGAAGGTGATGCCCGCCTACTTCCGCAGCCAGCGCCAGATCATCATCGATGCCGAAGCGCTGCAGAAGCAGAAGCGCACGATGTCGTCGGAGAAGTTCGTCGCCCGCTCAGACGCGATCGGCGTGGACCAGCGCATCCTGCGCCTGCGCTATGGCCAGTTCCTCGGCGAAGAGGCCGAGGGCGAGCCGCAACCGCCACCGACGAATGACGGCGAAACCCACACGGACGACGACGGGCACGATCACGCCAACGAAGCGGGCGGGACGGACGACGGACACGGCCACGAGCAGGCCACCAGCGCGACCGGTGCTTCGTTCGGCCGCGAAGCCGACGTGCTGGAAGCCTATGGCCACACGCACGACCACGCCGAAGCGGCGACCCTGCTGGATCCGGAAACCCGTGCGACGCTGAAGAAGGCGCTGGACCAGATGTGGCAGTCGGAACTGCACCTGCGCCAGGGCCAGCCCGACAGGGCGTTGCCCTTTGCCTACAAGGCACTCGAGTACATCAAGCAGGTGCAGCAGGCCACGCGCATCTACCTGGCGCGCGTGGGGCCGGAACTGCCGCCGATCGACGAGACTCGCCGCATGGGCGGTGATCGCACGGGCCTCGCGCCGCGTCCGCTGGGAAGCCTCGAACGCGCGCCTGAGGGCGCGGAATCGGCGCCGGCACGCGCATGGCGGTCGCTCGCCCACGATGGCATTCCCGCCGACGCGGCCGACCTGAATGCACTGCAGGCCTGGTTGCGTGCGAACGAGGTACGCATGCCCGACGCGCTCGATCTGTTCGCCGCCATCGACGAGGTGCGGGGCGAACCGGGCTGTGCCGCGTGCCGGGCCCGGCTGCGTGCGCTGCTGTGGTCGGCGTCGGCGCAACCGCCCGCGCAGGTGCCGCGGCGTGATGCGCTGAATGACGTGGGCCGCCGCTATCTCGACGCCCTGCAACCGGAGCCGGTGCGATGAGCCTGGACACCTCGCTGCCGCTGCTGCTGGCCGCGCTGCTGGCGCTCGCTGTCGTGATCGCGTGGGTGCGCCTGACGCGCAGGCGGCGCGCTGCCGCCGACCGGCATGGCACGTCGCTGCGCTTTGCGATGCTGTGCGCGTTGCAACCGGTCTTCGCGGTGCTGCTCTTCTTCACGCTCTTGCCGCCCCGCCAGACCGCAACCCCCGGCATGCTGGTGGTGATGACGGCGCAGGCCGACCGCGTCGCCCTGCCCGCCCCATGGCAGGGTCAGCCGCGCATCGCGCTCCCGGAAGCGCCAGCGATGGCCGATGCGGAGCGTGCGCCAGACTTGGGCACGGCCCTTCGCCGGCATCCGGATGCGCAGACGCTGCACATCGTCGGTGCCGGACTGGAAGCGCGTGATCGCGATGCGGTCGGTGGCCGGCCGATCACCTTTTCGCCCGCACCGTTGCCACGCGGCATCGTGGCGCTGTCGCCCGTCGCCATTGCCACGCCAGGCGCGCCCTTCGCCGTCAGCGGGCGGGTGAACGGCGCGTCACCGGTGACCGTGGTGCTGCGCGACCCCGCAGGCCAGCGTATCGACGCGACCGCCGTCGATGCGCGCGGCCGCTTCCATCTGACCGGACTGGCGCGGCTGCCCGGCCCCGCGTTGTTCCGGGTGGAAATGCTGGATGCGCGCCACACGGTGATCGATGCAGTGGGCTTGCCGGTGTGGACGCAGGCGGCGACGCCCCCCCGCGTGTGGGCACTCGCCGGGGCGCCCAACGCCGAATGGAAGTACCTGCGTCGCTGGGCCACCGATGCGGGGATCGACCTGCACCTGCAGGTCAGCCTGGGCGGTGGCCTTCAACTGGGTGATGCGCCACTGCCGATGACGGCCGATACGCTGCGCCGCTTCGACCTGGTCGTGCTGGATGCGCGCAGCGCAGCGGCACTGGGCGACGGCCAGCGCGCGGCGTTGGCCGCTGCGGTACGCGACGGCCTGGGCGTGTTGCTGCGCATCGACGGAACGGTGCCACCGGCGACGCAACGGACGCTGGGCGTGTCCCTGACGGGCGACGATGTAGCCGAGTTCCACCTGCCGCGGGCCGCGCCGGACGACGACGCCTGGCGCGCACGACGCGGCGTGGGCACCGCGGACACGCCTATCGACAGCGAGGCGATCACCGCTGGCCTGCCCGTGCTGACACGACGCGATGTGCGCGTGGTGTCGACGGACGCGATTCCGTTGGTACGCGATGCCAACGACGCGGCAATCGCATGGTGGCGCAGCGAAGGACGGGGTCGCATCGGGCTGTGGACGCCGGTCGACACGTACGCGCTGGTGCTGGCGGGACATCCCGACCTGCACGCCTCCCTGTGGTCGCAGGCATTCGGCACGCTCGCGCGCGCCGGCACGCACGCATCACCTCAGATCCCTGCACAGATCCGCGCACCGCAGCGCGCCGCGTTCTGCCACCTCGCCGATGGCGCGCGCATCACCGCCCCGGACGGCACCGTCACCCGACTGCAGCGCGACCCGGCCACCGGCGATGCGCGCTGCGCCGGCTTCTGGCCACGCCTTGCCGGATGGCACCAGTTGAACGTGGGCGAAGACAGCACGCCCTTCCACGTCCGCGCCGCGGACGACGCGCCGCACCTGCACGCCATGGACCTGCGCACGCGCACCGAACACCTCGCTGCGGCACCACGCGCTCGCCACCCGGCGCGCGTGCCTGCGGCGCAGGGTCCGCGCGGTCCGGCCTGGCCGTGGTTCCTGGGTTGGCTGGCGACAGCGGGCCTGCTGTGGTGGCTGGAACGGCGTCGCCCGGCGGCCGGTTAACGAGTATCGAATGTCAGGTGCGTAATCCTTCCTTCAGTCCCATTGTCCGGAGTTCCGCATGATCCGAGCCGCCCTCCCCGCCCTGCTGCTGGCCCTCTCGCTGGCGGCCTGTTCCGCACCCGATACCGATGAACAGACGGCGGCCGCTGAACAGTCGCAGGCCGCGGCCAGCGAAGCCGCCACGCCTCCCGCTGCCGGGCCTGCACCGGCCGAACTCGCCGGCAGCTGCGACGACACCCAGGCGCAATGGATCATCGGCAAGACACCGGCCGAAAAGGACATCGAACAGGCGCGCACCGATAGCAAGTCCAGCGCCGTGCGCAGCCTGAAACCGGGTGACGCCGCGACGATGGACTTCAATCCCGACCGCCTCAACATCATCCTCGACGACAAGGGCGTCGCGACCTCGGTCAACTGCGGCTGACCCACGCCCGGCCATCCTGCAGTGCCCCCGGACCGCCTGCTTCGCGCAGGCGGTTTTTTCTTGTCCGCGAGGCGGGACGAGACGCCCGGAAAAGTTGCCTTTGCAACCAACGAGTGGCGTGCAATAGGTGTTGTTGCGGCATCGCAACAACTGTGTTTTAGTCGGGTTTCCGGTGACATTTCGAAGTGCCGCTGCGCGGGCAGGGCACGGTGTCGCCGTCACTCCGGTTTGAGGCAACACATGGCCCCTCGCAATCGCCAAGGCGGCTTTGACCCCGGTCTGTACGACCCCAACGACGAGCGCGATGCCTGCGGTTTCGGCATGATCGCGCAACTCGACGACCAGCCCTCGCGGGCCCTGGTCGATACCGCCATCGCCGCGCTGTCGCGCATGACCCATCGTGGCGGCGTCGCCGCCGACGGGCTGACCGGCGACGGCTGCGGCCTGCTGATCCGCAAACCGGACGCGTTCCTCCGTGCGCTCGCCGCCGAATCCAGCATCGCCCTGGGCGCGCGCTTCGCTGCGGGCCTGGTGTTCCTGCCCCACGACGAGGCGCAGGCCGCACAGTGCCGCGCCACCCTGGAAGCCGAGCTGTTCCGTACCGGCGTCGCCGTGAAAGGCTGGCGCGTGCCGCCGACCAACGATGCCGTCTGCGGACAACTGGCCAAGGACACCCTGCCCCGCATCGAACAGCTGTATGTCGAAGCGGGCGCCGACCAGAACGACGACGCCTTCTCGCTGGCCCTGTTCCTCGCCCGTCGCCGCAGCGAACAGCAGCTGCGCAAGAGCGTGCCGGATTTCTACGTGGTGACGCTGTCGCCGCACGCCATCGGCTACAAGGGCATGGTGCTGCCGGACAAGCTGGCGGTGTTCTATCCGGACCTGCAGCGCGCCGAACTGGCCAGCAGCGCGGTGGTCTTCCACCAGCGCTTCTCCACCAACACGCTGCCGCGCTGGCCGCTGGCGCATCCGTTCCGCCTGCTGGCGCACAACGGCGAGATCAACACCATCGAGGGCAACCGGCGCTGGGCGCAGGCGCGCAGCAAGGTGTGGAAGACGCCGCGCTTCGACATCGGCGAGTTCGACCCCGTCATCTCCATGCACGGCTCCGATTCTCAGAGCCTGGACAACATGCTGGAACTGCTGGTCGCCGGTGGCATGGAGCTGATCCAGGCGCTGCGCATCCTGGTGCCGCCGGCCACCCAGTCGCTGGAATTCAAGGACGCCGATCTCGCTGCGTTCTACGAGTTCTACGGCCTCAATACCGAACCGTGGGACGGCCCGGCCGGCATCGTCTCGATGGACGCGCGCTACGCGGCGTGCACGCTCGACCGCAACGGCCTGCGCCCCGCGCGCTGGATGCTCACCAGCGACCGTCATTTCATCGTCGCCAGCGAAGCCGGCGTGTGGGAAGTGCCCGCCGAACGCGTGACCCGCAAGGGCAAGCTCGGCCCGGGCGAGATGATGGCCATCGACCTCAAGCGCGGCGACCTGCTGGACAGCGAAGCGGTGGACCGCATCAATCGCGGACGCGCCCCGTACAAGCAGTGGCTGCACCAGGGCGTCACCTACCTGCAGACCGAACTGATCGATCCGTCGCTGACCGACGCGCCGTTCGACGAGAAGACGCTGCGCGGCTACCACAAGCTGTTCCAGCTCACCGACGAAGAAGTGGAACAGGTACTGCGCCCGCTCG
This sequence comes from Pseudoxanthomonas sp. PXM03, assembly GCF_014852005.1. Taxonomy (GTDB): domain Bacteria; phylum Pseudomonadota; class Gammaproteobacteria; order Xanthomonadales; family Xanthomonadaceae; genus Pseudoxanthomonas_A. Next base: position 38,708 of record NZ_JACVAU010000005.1, read on the forward strand.
CGGAGACCGAGCAGGAAGCCACCGGCTCGATGGGCGACGACACCCCGATGGCGGTGCTGAGCCGGCAGACGCGGCCGCTGTACGACTATTTCCGCCAGGCGTTCGCGCAGGTGACCAACCCGCCGATCGATCCGCTGCGCGAAGACTGCGTGATGTCCTTGACCACCCAGCTCGGCAAGGAGACCAACATCTTCCATGCCGGCCCGGAAACGGTGCACCACATCATCCTCAATTCGCCGGTGCTGTCGCAGCGCAAGCTGCGCCAGATCGTGAAGATGGCGCCGTACGACCAGAAGCATCGCTACATCGACCTGTCGTACGACCCGGTGGAAGGCGTCAAGGCCGCCATCGAACGCATCAGCACGGAAGTGGCGCAGGCCGCGCGCGAAGGCATGGTGATGGTGGTGCTGAGCGACCGCCGTCCGCAGCAGGGCCGGCCGATGGTGCACGCGCTGCTGGCCACGGGCGCGGTGCACCACCACCTGTGCCGCGAAGGCCTGCGCTGCGACGTCAACCTGATCGTCGAGACCGGCACCGCGCGCGATCCGCACCACATCGCCTGCCTGATCGGCGTCGGCGCCACCGCCGTGTATCCCTACCTCGCCTACCAGACCCTGTTCGACCTGGGCCGGCGCGGCATCCTGCAGATCAAGAAGGGCGGCGAGCAGGCGCAGATCGGCCGCAGCTACCGCAAGGGCATCTACAAGGGCCTGTCGAAGATCATCTCGAAGATGGGCATCTGCACGATCAGCAGCTATCGCGGCGCGCAGCTGTTCGAGATCGTCGGGCTGGATGCCGACGTCGTGGACCTGTGCTTCGCCGAAACGCCCGCGCGCATCGGCGGCGTCGGCTTCGAGCGGCTCGACATCGAGGCCCGCCAACTGGAAGCGCGCGCCTGGAACGACCGCGAATCGCCGGAAATCGGGGGCCTGCTGAAGTACGTGCACGGCGGCGAGTACCACATGTACAACCCCGACGTGGTGATGACGCTGCAGCGCGCGGCGCGCACCGGCGACACCCGCGACTGGCAGGCCTACGCCGACGTGGTGAACTCGCGCCCGCCGTCCGCGCTGCGCGACCTGCTGCAGTTGAAGAAGGCCGACACGCCGACGCCCCTCGACGAGGTCGCCGATGCCACCGACCTGCTGCGTCGTTTCGACACCGCCGCGATCAGCCTGGGCGCACTCTCGCCGGAGGCCCACGAAGCCCTGGCCATCGCGATGAACCGCCTGGGCGGACGCAGCAACTCGGGTGAAGGCGGCGAAGACCCGGTGCGCTACGGCACCGAGAAGCGCAGCAAGATCAAGCAGGTCGCTTCCGGCCGCTTCGGCGTGACGCCGGAGTACCTCGTCAACGCCGAAGTCCTGCAAATCAAGGTGGCGCAGGGCGCCAAACCCGGCGAGGGCGGCCAGCTGCCCGGCCACAAGGTCAACGAACTGATCGCGCGGTTGCGCTACGCGAAGCCGGGCATCGGCCTGATCTCGCCGCCCCCGCACCACGACATCTATTCCATCGAAGATCTCGCCCAGCTGATCTTCGACCTGAAGCAGGTCAACCCGACCGCGCTGGTGTCGGTGAAGCTGGTGTCGCACGCGGGCGTGGGTACGATTGCCGCCGGCGTGGTGAAGGCCGGCGCGGACCTCATCACGATTTCCGGCCATGACGGCGGTACGGGCGCCAGCCCGGTCAGTTCCATCCGCTACGCCGGCGTGCCGTGGGAGCTCGGCGTGGCCGAGGCGCACCACGCGCTGGTGGTCAACCAGCTGCGCGACCGCACCGTGCTGCAGACCGATGGTGGCCTGAAGACCGGTCTGGACGTGGTCAAGGCCGCGCTGCTGGGTGCCGACAGCTTCGGCTTCGGCACCGGCCCGATGATCGTGCTGGGCTGCAAGTACCTGCGCATCTGCCACCTCAACAACTGCGCCACCGGTGTAGCCACGCAGGACGAGCGCCTGCGTTCGCAGTACTTCACCGGCCAGCCCGAGCGCGTGGAGAACTTCTTCCGCCTGCTGTCCGAAGAAGTGCGGCAGTGGCTGTCGTACCTGGGCGCGCGCTCGCTGGACGAAATCGTCGGCCGCACCGACCTGCTGCAGCAGATCGACGTGTCGCCGCGCCAGGGTGTCAACATCGACCTGTCGCGCCTGCTCAAGCATGCGCAGTTCGACAGCAACAGCTGTGCGGCGCAGCGCCTGTACGAATCGCCCGACAGCCTGGCCACGCAGCTGGATGGCCTGCTGGCCGAACCGATCCGGAAGAAGACCGGGGGCGACCACCGCTTCCTGATCCACAACACCGACCGCAGCATCGGCACCCGGCTGTCCGGCACCATCGCCCGCGCGCACGGCAATCACGGCATGGCCGACGCGCCGTTGAACCTGCGCTTCCGCGGCACCGCGGGACAGAGTTTCGGCGCCTTCAACGCCGGTGGCCTGCTGATGGAATTGGAAGGCGAAGCCAACGACTACGTCGGCAAGGGCATGGCGGGCGGGCGGCTGGTCGTGCGTCCGCCGCGCGGCGCGCGCTTCGAGGCACGCAACACGCCGATCATCGGCAACACCTGCCTGTATGGCGCCACGGGCGGCGAACTGTTCGCGGCCGGACGCGCAGGCGAGCGCTTCGGCGTACGCAACTCCGGCGCGCTGGCGGTGATCGAAGGCGCAGGCGACCACTGCTGCGAGTACATGACCGACGGCATCGTGCTGGTGCTGGGCAAGGTGGGCCTGAACTTCGGCGCGGGCTTCACCGGAGGCCTGGCCTACGTGCTGGACCTGGACCGCGATTTCGTCGACCGCTACAACCATGAGCTGATCGACATCCACCGCATCAGTCCGGAAGGCTTCGAAAGCCATCGCCAGCACCTGCACACGCTGATCAGCCGCCACCGCGAACTGACCGGCAGCATCTGGGCGCAACAGATCCTCGACGAGTTCCGGGACTACGTGGGCAAGTTCTGGCTGGTGAAGCCGAAGGCGGCGAGCATCGATTCGTTGAACGAGACGCTGAGGCGCGCGGCATGAGTGCGACTCGTCATCAGGAAACTGCCCCTTCCCCCGCGCGCGAGGGAAGGTTGGGATGGGGGCAAGCCGACGCACGTGCCTTCGGTCGCCCGATCCCGGCTCGAAGCCGACACTCGAAACGCGTGCTGCCTCAACTCGATCCCGGCTCCGGTCTCCCCCCCACCCCAACCCTCCCCCGTGAACGGGGGAGGGGGCCGAGGCAATCCCCATGAGCAAGAAGCAGGTATTCCAGTTCCTCGATCTGCCGCGCACGATGCCGCAGCGCATTCCGCTGGAACTGCGCACGGGCGGCGACTGGGGCGAGCTGTACGGCAAGTTCGGCAAGGAGGAAGCCCAGTACCAGGCGGGCCGTTGCCTGGATTGCGGCAATCCGTACTGCAGCTGGAAATGCCCGGTGCACAACGCCATCCCGCAATGGCTGCAGCTGCTGCAGGAGAACCGCATCGAAGAAGCGGCCGAGCTGTGCCATTCCACCAATCCCCTGCCTGAAGTCTGCGGTCGTGTCTGCCCGCAGGACCGTCTCTGCGAAGGCAGCTGCACGCTGGAGGAATTCGGCGCGGTCACCATCGGTGCGGCGGAGAAGTACATCGTCGACACCGCGCTGGCGAATGGTTGGCGCCCGGACTTGAGCGACGTGAAGCCGACCGGCAGGCGCGTGGCCGTGATCGGCGCCGGGCCTGCGGGGTTGGGGTGCGCCGACCGTCTCGCACGCGCCGGCATCCAGGCCGTGGTGTACGACCGCTACGAACAGATCGGCGGTCTGCTGCAGTTCGGCATCCCCAGCTTCAAACTGGACAAGAGCGTGATCGCGCAGCGCCGCGAGGTGCTGGAAGGCATGGGCGTCGAATTCCGGCTGGGCGTTGACGTGGGCCGCGACGTGACGCTGGCGCAATTGCTGGACGAGTACGACGCCGTCTTCCTCGGCACCGGCGCCTATCGCTACACCGATGGCGGGTTGCCGGGACAGGATCTGGAAGGCGTGCTGCCTGCCCTGCCCTTCCTGGTGCAGAACGGCCGCATTGTCGGTGGCAGCGATCCGTGGGGTCGCCCGATCGCGGGCTGGGAAGACAAGCTGGCGTTGCCCGACCTGCACGGCAAGCGCGTGGTCGTGCTGGGTGGCGGCGATACCGGCATGGACTGCGTGCGCAGTGCCATCCGCCTGGGCGCAGCCAAGGTCACCTGCGCCTATCGCCGCGATGAAGCGAACATGCCCGGCTCCGCACGCGAAGTGGCGAATGCGCGCGAGGAAGGCGTGCGCTTCCTGTTCAACCGCCAGCCGCTGGGCGTCGTGGCCGGCGACGACGGCAAGGTGGCCGGCGTGCAGGTGGTGGAGACCAAACTGGGCGAGCCGGACGAACGCGGGCGCCAGAGCGCCGTGCCGATCGAAGGCAGCGAATCGGTGCTGGATGCCGACGTGGTGATCATTGCGTTCGGTTTCTCGCCCAGCGTGCCGGCGTGGCTGGCCGAACAGGGCGTGGAAGGGACGCCGAACGGGCGCATCGTGGTCGGCGGCGGCGAGCGCCTTCCCTTCCAGACGACGAATCCGAAGCTGTTCGCCGGCGGTGATGCGGTGCGTGGCGCGGACCTGGTGGTCACGGCTGTGGCGGAAGGACGCGACGCGGCAGCGAGCATCGCCACCCTGCTGTTGTAGGAGGGGCTTCAGCCCAGACGCTTTCCGGTCCGGCCCGCTGCATACCGGGTAGAGAAGCATCGGGGCTGAAGCCCCTCCTACCGCTACACTATCGACAATGCGCCTGGGTCTTGCCGCCAACCGACTGCATCACCACACCGAAGACGCCGCGCTGTTCCGCTGGCTGCGCGCCAGCGAACCCGGCATCCGCGAACTGCAGCTGGGCCTGCATGCCGTGGGACGCACGCACGACGCGATCGCCGCCGCCGGCATGCTGCGAGGCTACGAGGGACTCAAGCGCTACCCCTACGGCCGCGATGGCGGGCTGATGAAGCTGGTGGCGGAGGTCGTGGGGCTGGAAGGCGCGGAACGGAACCTGGATGGCGCGATCTACTTCATCGACCCCGTGGATCCGTCCTCGATCTTCCCCGAAGCGGTAGCGTTGAAGCGGCAGTGCGTCATCCACGGCAAACCGTTCCTCTCCACCGTGGCCTCGGCACGCGACTGGGTCGAGATGGAACGCATCCACGCCGGTTTCGCACCGGACCGCGGGGCGGACCGTTTCCATGCACTGGAAACGCAAACGTTGGCCCTGATCGCGCACGACGCGATGAAACCGCAGATGGTCGCGTTCGCCGACGACCATTTCGACGTGCTGTCGCGTTTCGCCCACCGCATGGCCACCGGCACCACCGGCCAGCAGCTCAACGAGCTGGCATGGAGCCGCGGCTGGCCGACGGACACGCCGTGGGTGGAACGCTTCCAGAGCGGCCCGCTCGGCGGTGACGCGCAGATCGCCGACCGCGTGCTGGAACACCGCTGCCAGCGCGTGATCTTCTTCGAGAACCCGCACGTCGCACGCCAGCACGAGGCCGACATCCAACTGCTGGAGCGCGCCGTCACCACCGTCACCGACGAGGCGGTCTGCACCACGTCGCTGGCCGTGGCGCGACGATGGTGTGAGGCGGTAACCAAGCGCCAGGCTCTTGTAGGAGCGACGTAAGTCGCGACCGCACGCCGTGACGTCGCACGGCGCCGCTATCGAGCGCACCGGCAGAATGGTGGTAGTTTCATTTTCATGGTCGCGACTCACGTCGCTCCTACAGGGATAGCAATCGCGTATGACGGCCTCTCCACGCCACCTGCTCAAAGACCTCTCCCTCTCCGCCATCGCCGCCGGTTTCGTCACCGTGCTGGTCGGCTTCGCCAGCTCTGCCGTCATCGTGTTCCAGGCGGCCCAATCGCTGGGCGCGTCGCCGGCGCAGATCAGCTCCTGGATGTGGGCGCTCGGCCTGGGCATGGGCCTGACCTGCATCGGCCTGTCGTTGCGCTACCGCATGCCGGTGGTGACCGCATGGTCCACACCGGGGGCCGCCATGCTGATCAGCAGCGCCGCCGGGCTGCCGCTGTCCGATGCCGTGGGCGCCTTCATGCTGTCGGCGTTGTTGATCTGCCTGGCGGGCTTCTCCGGCTTCTTCGAACGGATGATCAGCCGCATCCCGGTGTCGCTCGCATCCGGCATGCTGGCCGGCGTGCTGCTGCGCTTCGGCCTGGAGGCATTCGGCGCGATGAAGACGCAGCTGGGCATGGTGCTGACGATGTTCGTCGTCTATCTGCTCGCGCGTCGCCTGCTGCCCCGCTATGCGGTGATCCTGACCCTGCTGGTCGGCATTGCCTTCGCCGCCGGGCTCGGATTGCTGCGCGTGAACGGGCTTACGCTGGAACTGGCGAAGCCGATCTTCCTCGCACCCACCTTCTCCCTGGCTGCGGTTGTCGGCATCGCGCTCCCGTTGTTCATCGTGACGATGGCCTCCCAGAACGTGCCGGGCGTGGCGGTGATCCGCGCGTCGGGGTATCCGATCCCGATCTCGCCCGTCGTCGGCTGGACCGGCGTCGCCAACCTGCTGCTGGCGCCGTTCGGCGCGTTCGCGTTGAACCTGGCGGCGATCACCGCCGCGATCTGCATGGGCCGCGAAGCGCATGAGGATGCGTCGCGGCGCTACGTGGCCGCCATCGCCGCGGGCGTGTTCTACGTCATCGTCGGCCTGTTCGGTGCCACGGTGGCGGCGCTGTTCGCCGCGTTCCCGAAGGAACTGATCCTGGCCATCGCCGGCATCGCGCTGCTGGGCACCATCGGCAACAGTCTTGCCGCCGCGCTGCGCGAGGAGTCCGATCGCGAACCCGCGCTGGTCACCTTCCTGGTGACCGCCTCCGGACTGTCGCTGGCCGGCATCGGATCCGCCTTCTGGGGGCTGGTCGCAGGCGTGGTCACGTTGCTGGTGTGGCGGCGCGCATAGCGGTCCGGCTGCGTTCGCACGCCACTCATGCAGGTGAAAGCGGCGTGGAGCGTTCAGTTTGAAGCCGTGGAATTCACCTCTGGGTGATGCGGGCGTGGGCAGCATCGCCGCTACACCCTTGCAGGAGAATCCCATGCAGACCACCCGCCACCGCCTGTTGACCCTGGCCACGCTCGCCGCCCTTTCCGGTGCCGCCTTTGCGCAGGCGCCGGCCCCCACCGCCGGCAAGGATGCGTTGAAGGAGCCGCAGGTGCGCGCGCTGCTGACCGAGAAGGGCTACACCAACATCGACGATCTCGATTTCGAGGACGGCCAGTGGGAAACCGATGCCACCAGCGCCAACGGTGACCGCGTGGATGTCCGCGTGAACCCCGCCAGTGGCGACGTGGTCGCCGAGAAACTGGTATCCAACCTCAGCGAGAACGATGTGAAGGCGAAGCTGACCGCCGCCGGCTACTCCAAGATCCACGATGTGGATTTCGATGACGGCGTGTGGAAGGCCGAGGCCGAACGCGCCGACGGCAACGATGTGGAGATCCATCTGGCCGCCAACACCGGCGAGATCATCCACGTCGAAAACGACTGACCACCCGGTCTGCGTCGTCCCCTACAGGAAAGCCGCCCCAGGGCGGCTTTCCTTTTTCGTCTACGGGGCGGCCGCGGGCGTTCGCGATGGCCGCGCGAAGCGCCAGCCCACCAGCCAGCCGACGGCCAGCAGCAACGCCGCCAGCAGCCACGGCGCGCCGGGCAGGTGCGCGGGCGCCTGCTTGCCAATGAACAACGCGAACGTGCCGGCGAACATCATCGGGCCGACGATGCCGGCCAGGCTCACCAGGCTCATGAGCGCGCCCTGGATGCGACCCTGCACGTCGGCACCCACTTGCTGCGTAATCAGCGCCTGCGTGGCCGGACCCGCAAGGCCCCACAACGCACTGATCGGCAATCCGACCAGGAACATCCAGCCGACGTCCGCAATCCCGTAGATGAAGAAACCGACCACGCCACAGGCCAGGCCGAACAGCAACGTGCGGCGCTCACCGAACTTCGGCACCACACGCCCCACCAGGCCGGCCTGCACGATCACGCTGAACACGCCCACCGCGGCCAGCACCCAACTGACCTGGCGCTCACTCCAGCGGTATTGGTACTCGGCGAAGAGCACGAACACGCTCGGATAGACGTAGTGCGCGAGGTTGGCGATCAGCACCACCGCGGCCAGCCCGAACACCTGCGGATAGCGCTTCAGCAACACCATCGATCCGACCGGGTTGGCGTGCGCCCAGTCGAATGTCGCGGTCCGCTTTTCCTTCGGCAGCGATTCCGGCAGCACGAAATAGCCATACAGGAAGTTCAGCAGCGCCAGGCCCGCCGCGAACCAGAACGGCAAACGCAGGTCGATGGCACCCAGCTCGCCACCGATGATCGGGCCGATGATGAAACCGACGCCGAACGCGGCGCCGATCATGCCGAAGGCCTTCGCGCGCCCTTCCGGCGGCGTGATGTCGGCGATGTACGCGTTGGCCGTGGTGAAACTGGCCGAGAACACGCCCGAGAAGATGCGCGCCACCAGCAACCACGGCAACGACTGCGCGAGCGCCATCAGGATGAAATCGATGCCCAGTCCCAGGCACGAAAGCAGGATCACCGGTCGACGGCCGAAGCGGTCGGAGAGCGTTCCCTGAATCGGCGTGCAGACGAACTGGATGGCCGCGAACAGCATGCCGAACACGCCCACCCACCATGCCGCCTGCGCGAAGTCGCCGCCGGTGAACTGCCGGACCAGGCCGGGCAGCACGGGAATGATCACGCCGAACGACAGCACGTCGATCAGCACGGTGATGAAGATGAAGATCAGCGCGGCGCGGCGGCCGGGTTGTGCGTGCGATTCGGCGTTCACGGGACCGAGACGGGCGGAAGGGTGCGCAAGTGTAGGCCATGCCACGCTCCATGGCCGCACCTGTAGGAGCGACGTGAGTCGCGACCGCGAGCCTTGCGCGATCGAAGATCGACGGGCCGCAGGAATCGTGCCTGCCGTCAGAAGAAGTTGCCGCGGACGGTCCGCGGTCGCGACTCACGTCGCTCCTACAACGAGCCTGCCGAGATCACGTGGCTCAGCCGGTGGCGCTGCCCGGGCTCCAGTTCGATGGCGTCCTCGCCGGCATTCGCGGGTTCCAGGCAGACGAAGTTCCGCCAACCATCGTCGGGCAGATCGGCGATGTCGCGTGCACCGGCTTCACCCGGATTCCACACCACCAGCGACCGGCTGCCGAACGTGTCCAGGCGGATGCGCCTGCTTGCCACCGGGTCGAGGAGATCGAAGCGGTGGCCGGTGCCGGCGTAGATGCGGTCGCTGCGGCCGGGATCGCGCGGGTCGTGCAGCGACCAGGCACCGGATTGCACGTGCGTGTCGCCGTCGTACTTGTCCGCGTAGCGCAGGCCATCGAGACCGGTGACCTGGACCCGGGTGGCGTCCGCCACGCGGAAATAGGTGTGCAGCGCCTGCGTCAATCGATACGGTGCGTCGCCGCGATGCAGGGTATCGATGCTCTGCCGCAGCTCACGGCCGACATGCACCGACATCTGGAGTTCCAGCGGCACGCCATCGCGCACCGGCAAGGCGAGCTTGAGTACCACACTGCCATCGCCTTCGCGCCGCACGTCGGTCAGCGGCCAGCGCGAGATGCGTGCATGGCCGTGCTGGGGTGCGTCATCCGGCTGCCCCTGCCGTCCGAAGTACGGCCAGCACACCGGCACCCCGCCGCGGATCGCCTTGGGCGGCATCGCGGTGATCGGCGACACCCACAGCAGATCGTCGAATCCGTCCGGCTCGAACGACACGACCTGTCCACCGTGCAGGCTCAGGCGCGCGATGGAGAATGGCGTGTCCACCCGCAACACATCCAGGCCCTGCCAGACCTCGCGGGTAACGCCTTCGGGCAGTGCACTCACGGGATGACGGACTCCGGCAGCGTTACGGGCGGCCCTTCCGCCCGCAGGGCGGCGAGTATCTTCGCGCCGGCACGACCGTCTGCAGGCTGCAGACCGAGACGTTGCTGCTCCAGGACGATGGCGCGTCGGGTCTGCGTACCGATCATGCCATCGGCCGTTCCGATCGCGTGGCCACGCGCCAGCAACAAGGTCTGCAATGCGCGTCGCTCCGGACGTCCCAGGCCGGGATCATCCGTCGGCCACGCGGCGACCAGCCCCGTTCCGCCACGCAGGCGGTCGGCCAGCAGCGCGATCGCCAGCGCGTAGCTCTCCGCCGCGTTGTAGGAATAGATCGCATCGTAGTTCTTGAACACGAGGAAGGCCGGGCCGCCGATGCCGGTCGGCACCAGCACGGCCGCGGCGCGATCGTCCGCAGGCAACGGCTGGCCATCGATGCGGGCGATGCCTTGCGTCGCCCACTCGGTCAGTGGCCTGCGGTTCGTGCGTCCGGCCTGGGCAAGGTCGAAGCCGGCGGGCAGCTTCACTTCGTAACCCCAGGGTTCGCTCGTGCGCCAGCCGGACTTCACCAGGTAGTTCGCTGTCGAGGCCAAGGCGTCGGGGATGCTGTCGATGAGATTGCGGCGGCCGTCGGCATCGAAATCCACGGCAATGCGTTCGTAGGTGCTGGGCATGAACTGCGTATGCCCGAACGCGCCCGCCCACGAGCCGGTCAATCCATCGGCGCGCACGTCGCCCGCTTGCAACAGCTTCAACGTGGTCAGGAATTCGCCGCGGAAGAATGCCTGGCGCCGCCCGAAGCACGACAGCGTGGACAGCGATACCAGCAGCGGCCGCTTGCCGAATACGCGGCCGTAGTCGCTCTCCACGCCCCACACGGCGACGACGGTGGCGGCATCAACCCCGTAGGCAGTCGCCACGCGCTCGAGCAGTTCGCGGTGCGTCGCCAGCATCGTTGTTCCATCCGCCACGCGCTGCTCATCGACCAATGCCGCCAGGTAGTCCCACAGCGGCGTGGTGAACTCCGGCTGCGCATCCAGCAGATCCAGCACGCTCATGTCGGCAGCCAGCTGTTGCGCATGGGTGTCGAAGGTGGTCGTGGTGATGCCCTGCTTCTCGGCAACGCCGCGCAGGCTGGCCATGCAGGCGGTGAATGCCGGGTCGGCGGCGACCGGCGGGGTGACCGGTGGAGTGGCCGGTGGTGTCTGCGCTGCGACGGGGGCTGCGACCATCAACGCCAGCCAGAGAACGGAGACATGCGAGGTCATGACGGCCTCCCTGGCCTTCGGGGGAGCGATCACTTTGCCTTGCGAAGACATCGAAGCCAAGCCGATCATTCATGATGCACATGCCCTGCATTGCCGCCGGCATGCGGCAAACGAAGCGTCAGCGAACGACCACGCGGTACTCGACCACTTCCACCGGCGGCACTGTTTCCCACGACCGTCGATAGACCATCCTCACCGTGGCCTCGCCCGGCTTCTCCGCGCGGAACCACCAGCGCGCGATGGATGACGCACCCGGCATCGGCGGCTGGGTATCCATCGGCGGTGGCGTGGCCGGCCCCGTGGTCTTCGCCAGCACAGGGGAACCATCGGAAGCGAATTCCCACTGGTAACCCGTACTGGCATTGGCCGTCAGGGCGATCTCCAGCACCTGGCCCACGCGCATCGTCACCGGCGCGTCGCCTTGCGGGCGGACCAGGCCGTCTTCGGGCCGCGCATCCGTGGGCGGGTCGTTGCCGATGGCCGTCCCGCTGGCGCAGGCGGACAACAGCGTGCACAGGCACAGCGTCGGCAACCCCTTCATCGTCGCGTCCTCCCTGGAGACGACGCCGTTATACACCCGGTCTTTAGGCGCCGTCCGTAGAATGGCCGCATGAGCACCCCCCAGGATTCCTCGCTGGGTCGCGAGGTCGCGTATCCCGCGCATTACGACCCCACCCTGCTGTTCCCGATCCCGCGCCAGGCCGCGCGCGACGAGATCGGCATCGCCGCCGATGCGCTCCCCTTCGTCGGCCACGACCGCTGGCATGCGTACGAACTGAGTTGGCTGGATGCCCGGGGCAAGCCCCGTGTCGCGACGGCCACCCTGACCGTCCCGTGCACCTCGCCATGCCTGATCGAGTCGAAATCGCTCAAGCTGTACCTCAACTCCCTCAACAGCACGCGCTTCAACAGCGATGCCGCGGTGCTGGAACGCATCGCCACGGACCTGTCGGCGCGGGCCGGCGCGGATGTGGGCGTGGTGCTCGGCCTTCCACCGATGGCGGAAGCACCCGAGGGTGAATCGATCGATGAGCTGGACGTGGAGATCGACCATTACGGCCCGCCGCGTGCCGAGTTCCTGGCCGCCGATCCGGAAGAACAGGTCGAGGAAGTGCTTTCGTCCGGACTGCTGAAGTCGAACTGCCCGGTCACCGGGCAGCCCGATTGGGCGACCGTGGTCATCTGCTATCGCGGCCCACGCATCGACCGTGTCGAGCTGCTGCGCTACCTGGTCAGCTTCCGCGATCACGCCGAATTCCACGAGCAGTGCGTCGAACGCATCTTCCACGACGTGCAGGCGCACTGCCGTCCTTCGTCGCTGTCCGTCGAAGCGCGATACACGCGGCGCGGCGGTTTGGACATAAATCCGTGGCGGGCGACGCCCGACGTGGCTGCACCGCTCATGAAGCGCGACGTACGACAGTGAAGTTACTCACGTAACAATAGAGCTGTTTTCACACTCGCGCTATGGATTCTTAACAGGGCGCGTGCAAGTCTTGCTCATCCCACAGCCCGCCAGGAAGGGTGGTTGCAATGAGCACAGAGAAGAAGGCCGACTTTTCGGACGTGAAAGAAGGTTTTGCCACCTCGGGCGAGGTGAAGCAGGCGCCCGACTTTTCAAACGTCAAGGAAGGGTTCGCGGTGTCGGGCCAGATGGAAGACGTGACGCCCGTAACCGAAACCACCTATACGGTGGAGAAGGGTGACACGTTGTCGAAGATCGCCAAGGAACATCTGGGCAGCGCCAATGCCTGGAAGCAGATCTTCGAGGCCAATCGCGACGTCATCGACGATCCCGATCGCATTTTCCCCGGTCAGGTCATCAAGCTTCCGCCCAAGCCGAGCGACGCTTGACCACACGACATCTCCCTATTCAAAAGGAACCGAATCCATGAAGCAGAATCGCATCGCCTACGCCCTCGCCGCCGCCATGATCGGCACCGTCGCCTTGGTTGGCTGCAAGAAGAAGGAAGAGCCGGTCGCAGCGCCCCCGGCGGCGGTGGAGCCGGCACCGGCTCCCGCGCCGATGGAACCGGCGCCTGCGGTCGTTTCCGTGACGGGCGTGACGCTGGGTAATGCCGTCGATGCCGAGCAGAAGGTGACGACCGCCGCTACCACGTTTGCGCCCAAGGACACCATCTATGCGTCCGTGGCGACCGATGGCGCCGCCAATGGCGCCACGCTGGCATCCAAGTGGACGTTCCAGGATGGTCAGACCGTCAGCGAAGAAACCAAGACGCTCAATACCACCGGCCCCGGCGCGGCAACGTTCAGCATCTCCAAGCCTGATGGACTGCCGGCAGGCAAGTACAAGTTCGAAGCTACGCTCAACGGCACTTCGGCCGGCGTGACGGAGTTCGAGGTCAAGTAACCCGCAAGGCAAGTCTCTCTCCCACGTGTGTGGGGCAAGCTCGGGCGTGGAGGAATCCACGCCCGCTTTTTTTGCAAATGTTAGTAGCCTCTTCGGAGTACGCAGGCGAAACTGCGTCGTCCCGCCTCGGGACATAACCAAGGAGTGGCAATGAAAGTTCTGAATGACATCGAATTAGCGCTGGTCTCCGGTGGGCAAGCTGATTTTTCCGATGTAACCGCCACAGTCGACTCGACGGAAGAAATCGTGCAGGAAAAGAGTTTCCTGCAGAAGGTCGCCATGCTAGCGCCGGGCATGTTCCGCTGAGCGCCTCGGCACTCAAGATCTGAAAGCTTGCGCGCGACAGCCCTCGCGCTACCTGTCGTTTGAAAAGTCAGCTGCGCACACCGCTCGGCTGAGTCAACTTCGACACGTCCCGATGCGGGACTTCAACCAAGGAATGGAAAATCATGAAAGAACTCAACGCTACTGAAGTGCAGATGGTTTCTGGTGGTACCGCGGACTTCTCCGGTGTGACCGCGACCGTCACGTCCACTGCGCCCGTCGTGTCGACCTGCTCGCCCGGCACATCGTCGGCCTGGGGCATGCCGTACTACTCGTTCGCTTGCACGATCCGCTGAGCATAGCTTCGACTGTGCACGGCAAGGAGCGGGCCTGACGGCCCGCTCCTCCATTTCCGCTCCACCCAGCCCGCCAAGTCCGGCAGCGGAACCGCATTCTCCGAGCCCGCTCCCCGATCGCTGTCTTTTGGACACCCCTGGCGTGGGCGACCTCCCCTCCATACCCCCTCGTTTTGCCCTGCGTGCGGCGGCGCGCGACAATGGCGCGCTGAATTCCCCATCGCCCCTTGTCGAGAGTCCTGATCCCCATGTCGGATACGCCCCGCATCATCTACACCCTCACCGACGAAGCCCCATTCCTCGCCACCCAGTCGCTGCTGCCGATCGTCGAGGCGTTCACCAAACCCGCCGGCATCGCCGTGGAAACCCGCGACATCTCGCTGGCCGGCCGCCTCCTGTCGCAGTTCCCCGAGTACCTGGGCGACGCGCAGAAGATCAGCGACGACCTGGCCGAGTTGGGCCAGCTGGCGACGCAGCCGGAAGCCAACATCATCAAGCTGCCCAACATCAGCGCTTCGGTGCCGCAGCTGAAGGCCGCGATCAAGGAGCTGCAGGCACAGGGCTACCCGCTGCCGGACTACCCGGACGAGCCGAAGGACGACAAGGAAAAGGACGCCAAGGCCCGCTACGACAAGGTCAAGGGCAGTGCTGTCAACCCGGTGCTGCGCGAGGGCAATTCCGATCGCCGCGCGCCACTGTCGGTGAAGAACTTCGCCCGCAAGCATCCGCACCGCATGGGCGCGTGGAGCAAGGATTCGGCATCGCACGTCGCGCACATGGCATCCGGTGACTTCTTCGGCAGCGAACAGTCCGCCACGCTGGCTGCGGATGGCGCGCTGAAGATCGAACTGGTCGCCAACGACGGCACGGTCACCGTGCTGAAGGACAAGGTGAAGGTGAAGGCTGGCGAGATAGTCGACGCCGCCTCGATGAGCCGCAAGGCGCTGGCCACGTTCATCGCCGCCGAGATCGCGGATGCCAAGGCGAAGGGCGTGCTGTTCTCGCTGCACCTGAAGGCCACGATGATGAAGGTCTCCGACCCCATCATGTTTGGCGTGGCCGTCAACGAGTTCTACCAGGCCGCGCTGGCCAAGCATGCCGCCGTGCTGGAGCAGATCGGTTTCGATGCCAACAACGGCATCGGCGACCTGTACGGCCGCCTGGGTGCACTGCCGGCGGAGCAGCAGGAGGTCATCAAGGCCGACCTGCAGGCCGTCTATGCCGACAGCGCCGCCGTGGCGATGGTCAACTCCGACAAGGGCATCACCAACCTGCATGTGCCGAGCGACGTGATCGTCGATGCCTCGATGCCGGCGATGATCCGGGACTCCGGCAAGATGTGGAATGCCGAAGGCAAGCTGCAGGACACCAAGGCCGTCATCCCCGACCGCTGCTACGCCGGCATCTACCAGGCCGTGATCGACGACTGCCGCGCCAACGGCGCGTTCGACCCGGCCACGATGGGCAGCGTGCCCAACGTCGGCCTGATGGCGCAGAAGGCCGAGGAATACGGCAGCCACGACAAGACCTTCCAGATCCCGACCGACGGCACCGTGCGCGTCACTGACGACGCCGGCAAGGTCGTGTTCGAGCAGAAAGTGGAAGCCGGCGACATCTGGCGCATGTGCCAGACCAAGGACGCGCCGATCCAGGACTGGGTGAAGCTGGCCGTCGGCCGCGCGCGCCTGAGCAGGACGCCGGCGATCTTCTGGCTGGACAAGGACCGTGCGCACGATGCGCAGGTGATCGCCAAGGTCGAGCAGTACCTGAAGGACTACACCATCGATGCACTGGACATCCGCATCCTGCCGCCGGTCGAGGCGATGAAGGTGTCGCTGGAACGCACCCGCAAGGGCGAGGACACCATCTCGGTGACCGGCAACGTGCTGCGTGACTACCTGACCGACCTGTTCCCGATCATGGAACTGGGCACCAGCGCGAAGATGCTGTCGATCGTGCCGCTGATGGCCGGTGGCGGCCTGTTCGAAACCGGTGCCGGCGGCTCGGCGCCGAAGCACGTGCAGCAGTTCCTGGAAGAGGACTACCTGCGCTGGGATTCGCTGGGCGAGTTCCTCGCGCTGGCAGCGTCGCTCGAACACCTGGGCCAGCGCTACCTCAACACGCCGGCCAAGGTGCTGGCCAACGCGCTGGACGTGGCCAACGGCCGCATCCTCGACGAGAACCGCTCGCCGGCACGCAAGGTGGGCGAACTCGACAATCGCGGCAGCCACTTCTACCTGGCCCTGTACTGGGCGCAGGCATTGGCCGCCCAGGACGAGAATGCGGAGCTGAAGGCGAAGTTCGCCCCTCTGGCAACACTGCTGGCCGACAACGAAGCGACCATCCTTGCCGAACTGAACGGTGCGCAGGGCAAGGCGCTGGATATCGGTGGCTACTACCACCCGGACCTGGCGAAGACCGCGGCCGCGATGCGCCCCAGCAAGACCCTCAACGACGCACTGGCGACGCTGTCGGCCTGAGTCCAGCGCATCACCGCTGCATCCAACGCCCGGCTTTTGCCGGGCGTTGTGTTTCCAGTCCGCGATCTCCACTGTAGGAGGGGCTTCAGCCCCGCCAGCATGACATCGCGTGCATCCAGGTCGGGGCTGGCTTTCAACATCCGAATGGCTGGTCAGCCCCTTCTACAGGATCGGTTCCGACTCGATGGACGACGCCCGCAACATCCTCCTTTTCTCGTACGGCACGCTGCAACTGGAGAGCGTGCAGCGGTCGTCGTTCGGCCGCCGGCTCGAGGGTGAACCCGATGCGATGCCCGGCTACACGCGAACGATGGTGGAGATCACCGACCCTGCCGTGCTGGCTGCGAGCGGTGAACACTTCCATCCCATCGTCAGCCCCAGCGACGATCCGTCCGACGAAGTCGCCGGCACCGTCTTCCGCATCAGTGCCGAAGAACTCGCGGCCGCCGACCGCTACGAGGTCGCCGATTACCGACGCATGCAAGTGCGCCTGGCGTCCGGCCGCGATGCCTGGGTCTACGTGAAGGCGTGAGTCAAAGCGCATCCCGCAGCCCGTTGTAGGAGCGACGTAAGTCGCGACCGCACGGCTTGGCCGCCGGACAGTTTGCGAGAACGGAAGGATTCCGGTCGCGACTCACGTCGCTCCTACAGGGAGATCTTTCGTTGACGCTGGTCAGCGGAACAACGACAGCGAGGTCATCGTGCGCAGCCGACGCGCGCTGAGTCGTTCCAGGGCACGCCGGTGCCGGACCTTGCCCGCCGCATCATGCACGTGGTGGCGGTGGTCTTCCTGTGCCTGCGGAGGCGCGATGGAATGGACGACATGACCCTGCAGGAACAGCATGCCCTGGCTCATGCCTCCCAGCTGCTGCCACCATTGCTGCCTGGTTTCGGATTGCATGACATTGCTCCGTTACGCCGGCGTCCGGCTTGAAGGACTACCAAGGTAGGGGCATCATCGGCCTTGAAAAAGCGAAAGCTCTGCAACCCAGACTTGAGGTGGATTCAAGATGAGTCGGCTACCGCTGGACCAGGTGGATGCGTTCGTCACCGCTGCCCGCCTGCGCAACCTGACGCGTGCGGCGGAAGCCATGCACCTCACCGTCAGTGCGTTGAGCCATCGCATGCGGCTGCTGGAACAGCGACTGGGCCACAAGCTGCTCGCGCGCGGCCCGCGTGGCGTGGAGCTCACCCCAGACGGGCAGCGGCTGTTCGACGCCATCTCCGGTCCGCTCGACACCATCGAGCACGCACTGCGTCGCGCGACGTTGCGCAACGACCACATGGTCACGCTCAGCCTGATTCCGTCGATGGCCACGGCGTGGCTGGTGCCACGCCTGCCGGAGTTCCTGGCGGAACATCCCGAGTTGGGCCTCAACCTGCAGTCGAGCACGCACGTGGTCGATTTCGAGCGCGAACCGGTGGACCTTGCATTGCGCCTGGGCGGTGGCCGATGGCCGAACGTGCACGCGGAGTTCCTGTTCCACGAATGGATCACGCCGGTGGCCAGTCCGGCGCTGGTGAAGCGGCACGGCAAGCCGGCGCCGGACCAGATGGCGAAGCTGCCGTTGCTGGGCGATCCGGCCAATCGCTGGAAGGACTGGTTCGAGCACTTCGGCGGGCAGCCGCCCGCGCGCTACGTGGCGCAGTTCGACGACACCGAAACCCTGCACCAGGCTGCCGCGCAGGGCGTCGGCGTCGCGCTCGCGCGCTGGACGCTGGCCGAGCCGCTGGTGAAGGCAGGCCGGCTGGTGACGCTGACGAAGAAGCGCCTGCAGGCCGATTTCGCCCACTACCTGGTCTATCCCGAGCGCAGCCTGGCGCATCCCGGCTTCCGCACGGTGCGCGAATGGTTGCTGGAACAGGCCGGCGTCGCGGTGGAGCGATGACTCCAGTGCGCGGCGGCTAACATCGCATCATGGTCCATGCCGACGCCATTGCCCGCCTGATCCACGATGCATTCGCGGATTACCACGCACGCTTCGCGGAAATCACGCGGCGAGCGAAGCTCCGTTTCGAGACGTCGGACTGGTCTGGTGCGCGCGCCGACGCGGTGGAACGCATCGAACTGTACGACCAGTGCATCGCCGAATGTGCGCTGCGGTTGCAGTCCGTGCTGCTGGGCCAGGCGCACGACCGCGCATCGTGGATCGCGGCGCGCACGGCGTTCGAGCAGCTCATCACCGGACAGATCGACCGGGAGCTCTACAAGACGTTCTACAACACGCTGAGCCGGCGCTTCTTCCGCACCCGCGGCGTGGATCCCGCACTCGAGTTCGTGGCACTGGACGTGGAGCCGACCGACGCCATCACCCATCCCGTCGCGCGCCACAGTTATGCCGTGTCCGAGCAGCGTCCCACGGATACGTTCGCGCGCGTGCTTGCGGACTACGGGTTCGAGGTGCCTTACGCGCATCGCACCCGCTGCGCCGCCGCCATTGCCGTGCGCCTGCAGGACGATCTTGCGCACTGGGGCGCGAATCCGGTGCGCGGCATCGAGCTGCTCGACACCGTGTTCTACCGCGAACGGCGTGCCTACCTGGTGGGCCGCGTCTTCGGCGAACACCGGTTCTCGCCCTGCGTCATCGCCCTGATCAACGACGGCGGACAGCTGAAGGCCGAAGCGGTGCTGACCCATCGCGGCGATGTGGCTCACCTGTTCGGCACCTCGCGCAGCTACTTCCATGCCGACCTGACCACCGTGGGCGATGCGGTGGTGTTCCTGCGTTCGCTGTTGCCGGGCAAGCCGATCGACGAGATCTACACCGTGCTGGGTCGCGCCAAGCAGGGCAAGACCGAGCGCTACCGCACCTTCTTCCATCACTTTGCCGCGCATCCCGACGAACGGCTGGTGCATGCCGAGGGCACGCCGGGGATGGTGATGGCGGTGTTCACGCTGCCGAGCTACCCGCTGGTGTTCAAGGTGATCCGCGACCGCTTCGCCTATCCGAAGGCGATGAGCCGGCAGGACGTCGAGGACAAGTACGACCTGGTCTTCCACCTGGACCGCGTCGGCCGTCTGCTGGATACCCAGGCGTTCCGGTTCCTGCGCTTTCCGCGTGCGCGCTTTTCACCGGAGCTGCTGCGCGAGCTGCGCGAAAGCTGCGGCCAGAGCCTCAGCGAGGATGGCGAGGACCTGGTCATCCACCTGTGCTACGTGCAGCGACGGCTGCGACCGCTGAACCTGTACCTGCGCGAGCAGAAAGCCGATGCCGCGCGCGCCGCCGCACTCGACTATGGCCAGGCGATCAAGGACATGGCCCGCAACAACATCTTCCCCGGCGACATGCTGCTGAAGAACTTCGGCGTGTCGCGCCATGGCCGCGTGGTGTTCTACGACTACGACGAACTGCGCCTGGTCACCGACTGCCGGTTCCGCGACTGGCCGCAGCCGACCACGTACGAGGAACAGATAGCGGATGCCCCGTGGTTCCACGTGGATGCGGGCGACGTGTTCCCCGAGCGGTTTCCGCAGTTCCTCGGCCTGCCCGATGCACTGGCGAAGGCGCTGAAGGCGGCGCATGCCGATCTGTTCCGCCCGGCATGGTGGCGCGACCTCCAGTCGCATCTCGGTGCCGGTGATTACCCGGATACTGCGCCGTATCCGGATGCGTTGAGGCTCGCGTGATGGCACGCGTGCCCCCGCAACGGGCATCGCGCTACCCTAGTCGCCACGTGGAGAACGGCTTCCCGCCATGAGTACCTACCGCCTCGATTCGATCTTCAGGCCACGCGCCGTGGCGGTGGTCGGCAGCCAGTCGCGACCACGTTCGGTCGGTCGTGCGGTGATCGAGAACCTGCGCGCCGGTGGCTTCGAGGGCCAGATCGGGCTGGTGAACAAACACCCGACGCCCATGGACGGCATTGCGACCGTGCGGCATCTGCGCGACCTGCCGTGGACACCGGACCTGGTGGTGATCGCCACGCCTGCCGCGACCGTGCCGCAGCTCGCGGCCGAGGCGGCCGAGAAGGGTGCCGGCGCGGTGGTGGTGCTGACTGCGGCGATGGGCAGCGGCCCGGGTTCGCCCGCCGCGCAACTCGAAGCCCTCACGCGCGAGAAGGGCCTGCGCGTACTGGGTCCGAATTGCCTTGGCGTGATCGCCCCGCATGCACGCCTCAACGCCAGCCTGGCCAGCCGCTTCCCGAAGGCGGGTGACCTGGCGCTGATTTCGCAGTCGGGTGCCATCTCCGGCGGCCTGGTGGAATGGAGCATGAGCCAGCCGGTCGGCTTTTCCGCCGTGGTGTCGTTGGGCGATGCGCTGGACGTGGACTTCGCCGACCTGCTGGATTACTTCGCCACCGACCACCGCACGCGCGCCATCCTGCTGTACGTGGAAGCCATCCGCGACGCACGCAAGTTCATGTCGGCCGCACGCGCCGCCGCACGCACCAAGCCGGTGGTGGTGGTGAAATCCGGCCACAGCGGGCGCGCGCAGGTCACGCCGGCCGGCAGCACGCACACGCAGAACCTGGCACGCCCCAACGCGGTCTACGGCGCCGCATTCCGTCGTGCCGGACTGCTGCGCGTGCGCTCCCTGCACGAACTGTTCGCCGCCGCGCGCACGCTGGGCCAGGTGCGCCCGTTCCAGGGCCGGCGGCTCGCCATCCTGACCAACGGAGGTGGCGTCGGCGCACTGTCCGTCGATCACCTGTACGAACAGGGCGGCACGCTGGCCACGCTGTCCGACGCCACGCGCGATGCACTGGATCGCATCCTGCCCGTGGGCTGGTCGCGCACCAATCCGGTCGACCTGCTGACCGACATCGATGCAGACCGTTACGCCGCCACCATCGAAGCCCTGCTCGCCGATCCGGGCAACGATGCACTGCTGGCGGTCAACGTGCCGACGGTGCTGTCCTCGTCCTCGGAGGCGGCCGACGCGGTCACCCGCGTGCTTTCGCAACGCCCGACGCAGGGGCCGCGCAAGCCTGTCTTCACTGTGTGGCTGGGCAACGATCCGCAGGCCGAAGCCGTGCTCGACGCCGCGCAGGTGCCGCGCTATCCGAACGAATCCGACGCCGTCGCCGGCTTCATGCACCTGGTCCGCCACCGCGAGGTGCAGGCCGCGCTGATGGAGACGCCGCCCAGCCTGCCGGAAGATTTCAGTCCGGACGTCGCCACCGCGCGGGCCCTGGTCGATGCTGCACTCGATGCCGGACAGTCCTGGCTGGACCCGCTTGCGACGACGCGGCTGCTCGCCGCCTATGGCATCCCGATGGCCCCCGTGTGGCGGGCCGCCGATGCCGAGGACGCCGCGCGCATCGCCGAGCCGTTACTGGCCGAGGGCACCACGGTCGCGGTGAAGATCCTTTCTCCCGACATTCCACACAAGTCCGATGTCGATGGCGTCCGCCTCAACCTGCCCCATGCCAACGCGGTGCGCGAAGCGGCCGCGAACATCCTGCAGCGCGCGCGCGAACGGCGGCCGGACGCATGCATCGAAGGCGTGCTGGTGCAGCCGACGGTCCTGCGGCCGAA
Organism: Pseudoxanthomonas sp. PXM03; assembly: GCF_014852005.1. Lineage (GTDB taxonomy): Bacteria > Pseudomonadota > Gammaproteobacteria > Xanthomonadales > Xanthomonadaceae > Pseudoxanthomonas_A. The sequence continues at coordinate 60,816 of NZ_JACVAU010000005.1, forward strand.
GGCGCGCGAACTGATCGCCGGCATCGCCGACGATCCGGTGTTCGGGCCGGTAATCGCCTTCGGTCGCGGCGGCACCGCGGTCGAAGTGATCAACGACCAGGCCGTCGCCCTGCCGCCGCTGGACCTGCGCCTGGCCCACGAACTGATCGCGCGCACCCGCGTGTCGCGCGTGCTGAAGGCCTACCGCGACGTGCCGGCGGCCGACGAACGCGCGGTCGCGTTGGTGCTGGTCAAGCTGGCGCAACTCGCCGCCGACATCCCGGAGATCCAGCAACTGGACATCAACCCGCTGCTGGCCGACCGCGATGGCGTGGTGGCAGTGGACGCGCGCATCGCGGTCGCGCGCGGTCGGGTGCTGCACAAGGGCCGTGGCCATCCGCGCTTCGCGATCTTCCCGTATCCCACGGAGTGGGAACGCACGATCCTGCTCGCGGATGGCCAGCCGGCGCTGGTGCGTCCCGTGCGGCCCGAAGACGACGCGATGTTCCGCGCATTCTTCACCCACGTCACCGACGAGGACCTGCGCCTGCGTTTCTTCCAGTCGGTGCGCCACTTCAGCCATGAGTTCATCGCGCGGCTCACCCAGCTGGACTACGCGCGCTCGATCGCGCTGGTCGCGGTGCATCCGGACACGCACGAGATGCTCGGCGCGGTGCGCCTGCACGCCGACGCGAATTACGAGAAGGGCGAATACGGCATCCTCGTGCGCTCCGACCTCAAGGGCCACGGCATCGGCTGGAAGCTGATGCAGATCATGATCGAGTACGCGCAATGGCAGGGCCTGAAGCTCATCGAAGGCCAGGTGCTGCGCGAGAACCGCACCATGCTGGCGATGTGCGAGAGCCTCGGCTTCCAGGTGAAGCTGGATCCCGACGATCCGACGCTGATGAATGTCAGCCTGCCGGTGCCTGCATCTACGTGAAGCGCCGCACCGCGATCATTGCAGCCTCCTTTATGTTGGCAACGTCGGCCGCCGGCATGCTGGCATGGACGTCCACGCAACCTGCGCGCTCACCCACGTCTGCGCCCCGCGCATTGATCCCCGCGGGCGCCCAGCTGCTGCAGACTGCCCACTATCGTGTGCACAGCACCGCGGCGCCTACACAGACCCAAGAAGTCGCCTCCGCCGCGGAGAGTTTGCACGCCGCCTACATGTCGCTGTTCGCGGACCAGGTGGCGCCGTCGACCACGCCCTTGACCCTGGTGCTCTATCGCGACGCGGACGAGTTCGCGCGCAACAACCGCAGTCGCCCATGGGCAGAAGCTTATTACCTGCGTCCCGCCTGCTACGCGTACTACGGCGTTGGGAGCGCGAACCCACATCACTGGATGCTGCACGAGGCCGTGCACCAACTGAACACTGAAGTCGCAGGCTGGCGCTTGCCCGCGTGGGCCAATGAAGGGGTCGCAGGCTACTTGGGCGCGAGCTGGCTTGAGAATGGCGTGCTGACGCCGGGTAAGAGCGACCCGGACACCTACCCGATCTGGTGGTTGTCGCGCATGAAGCTCACCGGGAGCCTGGAGGCCGACGTCGGAGCCGTCCGCTTCATCCGGCTACGCGACCTGCTTGAAAGCAGCGGTCCCGACATCAACCAGCACGTCAATCTGTACTACCTGCACTACTGGGGCCTGACACACTTCCTGTTCCACTACGAGAACGGCCGGTACGCCGCGGCCTACAAGCAGCTGCTCGCACGGGGCGCGTCGACGTCCGACTTCGAGCGCTTGATCGGCCCGATCGAGACCATCGAGAAAGCATGGTACGCGTACCTGCTGGACGCTATTACGACGATGCAGGCGTACGAAGCGGAGAACGGCATCGAGCGCTGAGTGGGTGGTCCTTAAAGCTTCACTACCACCTTGCCGAAGTTCTCGCCGCGCAACAGGCCTATCAGTGCGCGCGGAGCGTTTTCCAGCCCTTCCACGATGTCCTCGCGGTAGCGGATCTTTCCGTCGACGAGCCATGCGCCCATCTCGCGCAGGAACTGCGGATAGAGCGCGATGAAATCGTGCTGGATGAAACCGCGCACGGTCAGGTGGCGGGTCAGGATCTGGCTCATCAGCAACGCCATGCGATCGGGGCCGCCTGGCAACGTCTGGTCGTTGTAGTGCGCCACCAGCCCGCAGACCGGGATGCGGGCGAAGTCGTTGAGCAGCGGCAACACGGCGTCGAACACCGCACCACCGACATTCTCGAAGTAGACGTCGATGCCGTCCGGACATGCCGCGCGCAGTCGCGCCGCGAAATCCGGCGCGCGATGGTCCAGCGCGACATCGAAACCGAGTTCGTCGCGCAGGTAGGCGCACTTGCGTTCGCCGCCGGCGATGCCGACGGTACGGGCGCCCTGCAGCTTCGCGATCTGGCCCACGGTCGCCCCGACCGGTCCGCTGGCCGCGGCGACCACCACGGTTTCGCCTGGCTTCGGCTGGCCGATCTCGTGCAAGCCGACATAGGCGGTGAACCCCGGCATGCCATACACGCCCAGCGCGGTGGTCAGCGGTGCGACGCGCGCATCCAGCTTGCGCTTGAGCGTCCTGCCATCGGCCACGGCATGCGTCCGCCAACCGCCGTGCGCCAGCACCATGTCGCCGGGCTGCAGGTCGGGGTGGCGCGAGACGATCACTTCCGACACCGTGCCGCCATCCATCACCTCGCCGATCTCCACCGGCTTCGCATACGAGCGCCCCGCATTCATGCGGCCGCGCATGTACGGGTCCAGCGACAGATAGCGGTTGCGCAGCAGCACTTCGCCTTCCGCGGGGGCAGGCATCGCCGCATGTTCCAGGCGGAAGTCGTCGAGGGTCGGCTCGCCTTGTGGGCGTGCGGCCAGCACGACGCGGGTGGTGTGGATCGCATTCTCTGTTTCCACATCCTGTCTCCATGGCCGCCGACGTCCGCCAGTCTACTCGCCGCTGCACGTCCGGATGCGATGAAGCGTGCACGGCCTGCGGTGGCCGCCATGCCGGCTGAACATGCCGCGTGCTAGTCTCCGCGCACCTTTCTGGAGGGCTCACGCATGACGACTCGCATTCCGCTGTCCCTGGCGCTCGTGGCGGCGCTGGCTGCCTCGCAACCCTTGTTTGCTGCATCGCCGGCCAAGCCTGCCGATGCGACACAGTCGCTGTCCGCTGCCGATACGGTTGCGCTGGACGCCGCGCTGAAGGGCGAATGGCGCGACCCGAAGAATGCAGCGCGCGACGTCCATCGCCACCCGAAGGAAACCCTGTCGTTCTTCGGCGTGACGCCGACGCAGATCGTGGTCGAGATCACGCCCGGCGGCGGTTGGTACGCGGAAATCCTCGGCCCCTACCTGAAGGCGGGAGGCCAGTATGTCGCCGCCGTGGTTGATCCTGCCTCGGTCGCCGAGAAGAGCCGCAACTACTACCAGCGCGGCGTGGACGGCCTGCAGAAGAAGTTCACCGACGGGCCCGCGCAGTTCGACAAGGCCACGATGGTGAAATACAACCCCGCCGCGCCGGTATTCGGCACCGCAGGCTCCGCCGATGTCGTGCTGACCTTCCGCAACGTGCACAACTGGCGCAGTGCGCAGCAGGCGGAGGGCATGTTCAAGGGCTTCTTCGACGTGCTCAAGCCCGGCGGCGTGCTGGGCGTGGTGGAACACCGCGCGAACCAGGACGTGGCGGCGGACGACGACTCCGGCTATGTCAGCGAGGCGCAGGTCATCGCGCTTGCGGCAGCGGCGGGCTTCCGCCTGGATGCGAAGAGCGAAGTGAACGCGAACCCGAAGGACACCAAGGACCATCCGAACGGCGTGTGGACCCTGCCGCCGTCCAACAACCATCCGGAAGCGGAGCGCGCGAAGTACCAGGCGATCGGCGAGAGCGACCGCATGACGCTGCGGTTCGTGAAGCCGCAATCCTGATCTCGCCGCTGACGGCGCCACGTCCCGCATGGGCGTGACGCCGCGGTTCCCTGGTCTTCCATGCTGATCGCGTTCAACAAGCCGTTCAACGTGCTCTGCCAGTTCACCGATCGCAGCGAACCGCCGCGGCGGACGCTGGCGGAATTCGGCCTGCCGCCCGGCGTGTATGCCGCAGGGCGGCTGGACTACGACAGTGAAGGCTTGCTGCTGCTCACCGACGACGGCACGCTGGCGAACCGGCTGACCGATCCGCGCCACAAGCAGCCGAAGACCTATTGGGTCCAGGTGGAAGGGGTGCCCGCTGACGGGCAGCTGGAGGCGCTACGCCGCGGTGTGGTGTTGAACGATGGCCCCACGCGGCCCGCACGGATCGAGCGCCTCGAACCCGCGCCGGCCTTGTGGCCACGGGATCCGCCCGTGCGCTTCCGCAAATCGGTACCGGACACATGGCTGGCAGTGACGATCACCGAAGGTCGCAACCGCCAGGTTCGCCGCATGACGGCGGCGGCAGGCTTGCCGACGTTGCGGTTGGTCCGCGTTGCGATGGGAGACGTGCGGCTGGACCGATTGGCGCCCGGCCAATGGCGCGAGGTGTAGGACATGCGAGAACCGCATCGCCCTGTAGGAGCGGTGCGGGACCGGACACAGGAACACGCTGGGTCGATCAGCTCTCCGCCGAATGAGACGCGGTGCTACGGGGTTTGCGCGGCGTGCCGGTCTTGCGCGCCGTGGAGGTCTTGCCAGCCCCGTTGACCTTGCGCGCTTCGACGCGGCGCGACTTGCCCTCGATCGGCGCATTGGCCTGGTCGCGCTTGCGCTTGCGGTAGGCGACCAGCGCCAGCAGGCCCACGCCAATGCCGGTGGCCACCGCGACGGCAGGATTGCGCCGCACGAAATTCACCGCGAGCTTGCCGCCGGTCCTGGCGACGCCCAGCGCGGCTCCCGTCTGCAGCAACCTGTCTGCACTGGGCACGGCGTGCCTGAGGCTGGTGCCCGCCTGGCTTGCCAGTTCGAGTGCGCGGTCGGTGATGGTGGTCAATTTGCTCATGATGCCTTCCCTGAAGGTGGGTAACGGGATCAGTGTCCATGGAGGGATGTTCAAGGCGCGTTAGCACTACGCCGCCGGGCTGGCCCCCGGCTGAACGGATCAGGTGCCGCGAGGCTTTGCGCGATGGGTCGCCTGCGCGCTCCACGGATCATCCGGCCACGGATGTTTCGGATACCGCCCTTTCATTTCCTTCTTCACCTCGGCGTAGGTGGAGTTCCAGAAGTTGCGCAGGTCCGAGGTGACCTGCAGCGGTTTGCCGCCCGGCGACAACAGGTGCAGCAGCACCGGCACGCGACCATCCGCCACGCGCGGGGTGTCGGCGAGGCCGAACAGCTCCTGCAGCTTCACCGCCAGTACCGGCGGGTGGCCGTGCGCGTACTCGATACGGCGCTCCATGCCCGACGGCACGATGATGCGTACGGGTGCCAGTTGGTCGATGCGCTGCCGCAGCGACCAGTCCATGCCTGACTTCAGCGCATTCGCCAGCGCGTCCTCTTCCAGCGCGTCGAGCCGCGTCTTGCCGGCGAATGCGGGCTTGAGCCAGTCGTCGAGCGTGGCCATCAGCGCATCGTCGCCAACATCGGGAAGGCCCAGCTCCGGCATCCACTCGCGCAGGCAGCGCACGCGCTCGCGCCATTGCCGCAGCGACTCAGGCCAGGGCAACGCGTCCAATCCCAGTTCGCGCACGGCGTCCGTCAATGCCGCCGCCGCGAGCGCGGGATCGACGCGTCCCGCCGGGCGTGCATCGAAGACGATCTGGTCGAAGCGCGATTCGCGTTGCGCCACCAGCGCGCGACGCGACGCATCCCAGCGCACGGTGTCCTCGGTGACGAAGCGGTCGGCGAACTCGGTGCGCAGGCGTTTCTCGTCCACGGGCGCGCCGCGCTGGATCAAGGCGTCGCGTGCTTCGTAACGCAGTTCGCTGGCGACGATCCAGGGTTCGCCGAACAGCGCGCTGTCGTCGAACAGGCGCGCCGTGCGCCCGTTCGCCAGTTGGTAGCGACGCGGATCCTGCGGATGCTGAGTACCGATGCGGTCGGGAAAGGCATGCATGAGCACATCGCCGAGACGGTGCGCTTCGAGGGACGAGGGCGGCGGCGCGTCTTCGCGGATGCGGCGGCGCCACTGCTTCGCGGCGGCATCGATGGCAGCCAGTCCGGTGCGATGGGCCTCGTGCGGCGCACGCCCCATGCGGAACGCCGCCAGCGCCCGCCAGCGTGCGGCCAGGGCATCGCCACCCATGCGCAAGGGATCGCGCGCCTCGACGAGCGCGGCCAGATCGGCGGCCAGCGCGCGATCCTCGGCTCCCGTCGCCGACAGCAGCATCGCGGCCAGGCGCGGATGGGTGCCCAGTGCCAGCATGCGCTTGCCCAGCGGGGTGATGGCCTGCGATGCGCTCAGCGCGCCAAGACGCGCCAACAGATCCCGCGCGGCATTCAGCGCGCCCGGTGGCGGTGCATCGACGAAGCGCAGGTCGTCACTGCCCCAGGCGGCCAGTTCCAATGCCAACGAGCCCAGTTCGACCAACGCGATCTCCGGACGGCGCTGCGGATCGAGCCGCTGCGACGGCGGCCACAGCCGGTAGGCCCAGCCTTCGGCCACGCGGCCGGCACGACCGGCGCGCTGATCGGCGGACGCCTGCGAAATGCTGGTCACTTCCAGGCGCGAGAAGCCGCTGTTCGGATCGTAGGACGGCTCGCGCGCCAGTCCGCTGTCGACCACCACGCGCACGCCCGGCAGCGTCACCGATGATTCGGCCACATTGGTGGCCAGCACCACGCGACGGCGGCCCTGCGGATCGGGTTGCAGGGCTTCGGATTGTTTCTCCACCGGCAGTTCGCCATGCAATGCCAGCACCATGAAATTTTCTTTCCCTTCTCCCCTCGGGAGAAGGTGCCCGGAGGGCGGATGAGGGGCGAGCGGAGCCATGTTGCCGGCAGCATCGCGTCCTTCGTGCTCCCTCTCCCCAACCCCTCTCCCGGCGGGAGAGGGGCTCAACATCGCCTCCACGCGCGCGATCTCGCGCTGTCCCGGCAAGAACACCAGCACGTCGCCGGGATGCGTTTGCAGGGCCTGTTCGATCGCTCGGCGCGCCTGCACCTCGATCGTCTCGTCCCGGCGGGCGGCGAAGTGCGCGACGTGGACGGGATGACCGCGACCCTCGCTGCTCAGACGCGGCGCGTCGAGGAACCGCGCGAGCTTCTCGCCATCGAGCGTGGCGGACATGACCACGATGCGCAGGTCCTCGCGCAGCTGCGCCTGCACGTCCAGCGCCAGCGCCAGGCCCAGGTCGCCGGCGAGGTGGCGTTCGTGGAACTCGTCGAAGAGGATCGCGCCGACTCCCTCCAGCATCGGGTCATCCTGGATCATCCGGGTCAGGATGCCCTCGGTGACGACTTCGACGCGGGTCTTCGGTCCGACCTTGTTCTCGAACCGGATGCGGTAACCGACCGTGTCGCCGACGGCCTCACCCCGCTGCTTCGCCATGAAGCCGGCTGCCGCGCGCGCGGCCACGCGGCGCGGCTCCAGCATCACGATCTTCTTCCCTTGCAGCCAGGGCTGGTCCAGCAACGCCAGCGGCACCTGCGTGGTCTTGCCGGCGCCGGGTGGCGCCTCCAGCACAAGGCGCGGGTGGTCGGACAGGCTGCGGACGATGTCCGGCAGCAGCGGGGTGATCGGGAACGTGGGCGACGGCATGCGGCGCAAAGGATAAACGCATGCGGTCCCACTGTAGGAGCGACGTGAGTCGCGACCGCACGGTTTTGCACACTCACAACGGGGTCAGCCACGACGCTACCAAACGACCCTCTTCTTGTGAGCTCGGCCGTCCGGACCCTCTTTTCTTCCGGTCGCGACTCACGTCGCTCCTACAACAGCCTGATCCAACGACTAAAATGGCCGCCATGGATCTCATCGATATCGGCGCCAACCTGACCCACGACAGCTTCGACCACGACCGCAACGCGGTGCTGCAGCGCGCGCGCGAGGCCGGGGTGGTCCAGCAGGTCGTCACGGGCGCGAGCCGCGAGCATTCGCCGATGGCATTGCGGCTGGCACAGGCGCATCCCGGGGAACTGTTCGCCACCGCCGGCGTGCATCCGCACCACGCCACCGAATACACCGACGAATGCGATGCCGAGATGCGCGCGCTGCTGGCGCATGCCGAGGTCGTCGCCGTGGGCGAATGCGGGCTGGACTATTTCCGCGATTTCTCGCCGCGTCCGGCCCAGCGCAAGGCATTCGAGCGCCAGTTGCAGATCGCCGTGGATACCGGCAAACCCTTGTTCCTGCACCAGCGAGACGCGCACGACGACTTCGTGGCGATGATGAAGAACTTCGACGGCAGGCTCGGCCCGGCCGTGGTGCACTGCTTCACCGGCACGAAGAAGGAACTGTTCGACTGCCTGGACCAGGACTGGCATATCGGCATCACCGGCTGGCTGTGCGACGAACGCCGCGGCCTGCACCTGCGCGAACTGGTGAAGAACATCCCGGCGAACCGGCTGATGATCGAGACCGACGCGCCCTACCTGCTGCCGCGCACGGTGAAGCCGCAACCCTCGCACCGTCGCAACGAGCCGATGTACCTGGCCCATATCGTTGCCGAGCTGGCACGCGACCGCGGCGAGGACATCGAGGTCACGGCTGTGGCGACAACGGCGACCGCGCGTGCGTTCTTCCGGTTGCCCCCGGCGGGCCGGGACGCCACCTGACGGGGACGCCCCGGATGACGTCCCCGCGTCAGCGCCGGCGTGGCCGCAGGTAGTGGCGGGTCACGTAGTTGCCGATCTTGTTGCCCTGCTTAAGGCCGTCCATGCATGCCGTGCGGAAGTGGATGCCGGCATACACGCGCGACATCGCCGCCTCGTGTTCGGCCTGCGACAGCGTGTCGAAATGGCGTTCGATGCCGGCGGCCGTATATGTGTACGGCAAGGCATCCGTGCCCAGCAGGCGTCGCAGCACCTCCATCGCGCTCGCGGTGAGCGCCGACAGGCCGCTGGCATAGTCCGGATAGGGCGGCGATGCGAGGTACGACATCCACTGCGGGTTGCCGGCCGCATGGATCGCGGTGATCGGGCGCCAGAACTTGTAGTGGTACTTGCCGTTGAACACACCGAAGGATGCATCGGCCTGTGCCATGTTCATCAGCGCGAACAGGCGCGCGTGCTGCCACAGGTCCAGGCCGCGGCCGGCAACGACCTGCTGGGCGATGGCATTGGCGTTGGCACCTCCGCCGGCCCAGTAGCGCGCAGCGCGGCTTTCGTATGAATCCACGTTCTGCGGCGCAGCGCGCACCGCGGCGCTGCCGACCGCCATCACCTCCTGGTACTCGCGCCGGTAGGTGCCGCTGCGCAGGTTCAGCAGGGGTGACGGACCCGCGCGGAACTGGGTGACGTGGTTCAGCGCGAACGGTTTCACCTTGCCCCAGTTGCCGAACTGCGGCGGCGCGAAATTGGGCGCGGTGGGCTGGTACACACCCGGCAACGGCGGCGCCGAGTACGGCGCATGCGGCGTTGCCGCGCCATCGTTCGCGCGTAGCGCGAGGATCGCGGCGGCGGCGGCCGAACCGACGGCGATGCCGTCGCTCACGCAACCGGGAAATGCGGACGGGCACGTGAGCCCGGCCAGGTAGGTGTCGTATGTCGTCTCCAGTGCGGCCGCCTGCGAAGGCACCGTGATCGACAGCGTCATGTAGGCGGCGGTGGCCACCGCCGCCTCCGGCGAGGCACCGCGCGCGGCGGGATGTGCGCCCGCATAGGGTTCATAACGCAACTCGATCGAGTTCAGCGCGTCGTGGATCGCCAGGTGGGTGATCGCATTGACGCGCGTCTGGATCGGCGGCGCGCCTGCCGCGGTCGCGGTCTGCCAGGCGGTGGTGTTCCAGTCGATGACGGCGTCGGCCTGGGCCAGGCCGGGCGCGAGGGCCGCGATGAGCAGGACGAAGCGCCGCCGACGGACGGTGAAGCGGCGGGTCGCGGTGGAGATCAGGTTCATGATGGACTTCCTTCGTGTTGGTGGAGGGCCGCCCTGCAGGGCGGCAATCAGTCCATGCCGGAGGATGCCTGTCCGGCACGGGCATGCTGGCCGGCGCATCATTCGCTGCGCCGGTTGTCGGCCATGCGGCGCGCGTCCGACGGACGGGACGGGGCACGTTCGAAGACCACGCGCTGCGGGCGCGCACCCTGGCGGCGGCAGGCACGGCGTGCCTCGCCCATCAGCGCGGCGCGGCTGGCATAGACCTGGCTGGCGTTGTGCTGGCCCAGCAGGGCCCCGACCTCGTGCTGTGGCGGCAGGCGCGGGTGGGCGCAGTCGATCACGATGCGCGGCGCGATCGTCTCGTCGGCGCCCGCAGGCCCGGCAATGGACGGTGTGGCGACGGACAGGACGACCAGCGCGACGATGGGGGCGTACGGGTTCATGGCGTTCTCCTCGGCCCGGACGTCGGGCGTCGGCCACCAGCGTCCGCCCCCTCGGGACCACCGGTCTTGAGGAAACGCTGAGGCGGGCGCGGAGATACCCCGCGAAACCTTGGGGAATGCTTAGGCCGACCGGCCACGCGCGCTGCGTTGAAGGAAGACCGACCCCGGGGATGCTGCTCCGCCATGTCCTCGCCCGACCACGCACTGCACTTCGGCGACACCACGATCGACCTGGCCGGCCGACGCCTGTGGCGTGCGGGCGAAGAGCAGGCGCTGGAGCCGAAGGCGTTCGGCGTGCTGGCGCTGCTGGTCGGCGATCCCGGTCGCGTCTTCACCCGCGATGAGATCCTCGACGCCGTCTGGGGCCACCGGCACATCACCCCCGGCGTGCTGAACCGCATCGTGACCCTGCTGCGCCACGCACTGGGCGAAGACGCGCACCATCCCCGGCTGCTGCACACCCTGCATGGCGTGGGCTACCGCTTCGACATGCCGGTCATCGCCGGGCCGCCGACAACCGAGCCTGCCGGAGCCGCAGCCGAGGTGCATGCGGACGCGAACACGGATGCGCGCCGCCGCACCGCGCCTGCCGTGCTCTGGTACGCCGTGCTGCTCGTCGCGGCGGGTGCGGTCGGCGCGGCCTGGTGGTGGTCGACCCGCTCGACGGCGAACGCCGTGCACCTTGACCCGTCCCCACCGAAGGTAGCCGCTGCTGCCGCGCCACCCACGCTGGTGGTCATGCCCTTGAAGCCGATCGGCGAGGGCGACAGCGTGCGGATCATCGCCGACGGCCTGGGTGAGGAACTGATCTGCAGCCTGGCGCAAGTGCAAGGACTGCGCGTGATCGCGCGCGATTCCACCCAACTTGCCACCGATGCTTCGGCCGACCCGGCGACGCTGGTGCAACGGCTCGGCATCACCCATGCGCTGGAAGGCAACCTGCAGCAGGCCGGCCAATCCCTGCGTGTGCGGTTGCGCCTGGTCGACGCGCGCGGCGGCGGCGCGTTGTGGACGAAGGATTTCGATCGCGACGCCTCGGAAGTGCTGTTGCTGCAACGGGAGATCGCCGAGACGGTTGCAGGTTCGCTCGCCCTCCGCCTGGGGCTGACCACCCCGCCTTCGCGCAGCGGCGATGCCGAATTTCTGCGTCGCTATCACATGGCACGCGCGCTGGTCAGCCTGCGCGACCTGCCGCCCGAGACATCGACCGAGCGTGCGGAGCGGGAGTTCCGCGTGCTGCTTCGCGAGCGCCCGGACGATGCCCGCGCCCATGCCGGGCTCGCCCTGGCGCTTGAGATTCGCGCGCAACGGCGACCCACGCTGGCGGCCACCCTGCGCGAGGAAGCCATCCGCGAAGCGACACTGGCCCAACACCTTGACGCGACCCTCGCCGAGCCGTACTTCGTGCTCGCCGCCAATGCCTGCATCGCCGACGAGTGGGAGCGCTGCCTGGCACTGCAGGAGCGCGCGTTGCGCGTGAACCCCAGCAACGCGGAGATGGCCTATGGCATGACGCTCTCGCTGGCCCGGCTGGGTTACCTCGATCGTGCGGAAGCCAGGGCACGCGACCTGCAGGCGCGCGATCCCCTGGGCCGCAACGGCGGCTTCATGCTGGCACGCGTGCTGGATACCCAGGGACGGCACGACGAGGCGCACCGCCTGCTGGAGCCCCTTCCCGCCTACGCGGCCTATGCGCGCTGGTTCAATGCCGTCTGGCGCAAGGACTACGCGAGCGCGTTGCGGATCGCGAAGGTGGACATCGACGGATCAAACCACCCCGATGCGTATGCGAAGCAGCTCGCGCCCGGATACATCGCTACGTCGGAGGCCTTGATCGATCCTTCCCGATGGCCGCGCGCCATCACCGAAATCGATGCGTACGAAAAAACCACCGGCATGGGCAACTTCTCGCGCGTACTGGCACCCGACGCGCCCGCAAACGCTGCTTCTCTGATCGACGACCTCAACCAGGTACGCCAACGGGGCTATTCCACCTGGGACCTGCTGCTGTGGACGAAGGACCTGGCCTACCTGCGGCGCGATCCCGCGTTCCAGCGGTTCCTGCGCGACAACGGCATCCTCGCCTACTGGCGGGCGCACGGATTCCCGACACAGTGCCGTGCGCAGGGCGACGGCGCGGTGTGCGAATGAGGCGTCAGTCGACCTTGCGGTCTTCCGACTTGGCCTGCTCCATCGCCTCGGGCTCCAGTTCCTCGGCGCTGCGGTTGAGGCGGACGAACACGCCCCACGCCACCAGCAGCAATGCCGCCGAGCCGCCTATCGCGATGACGTACGGAAGCTGGCGCGCGTCCTCGTGCATCAGCTCGAACGTGGCCACCAGTGTTTCTATCGATAGCGCGATGACGATGACCACGAGGAAGCGCGACAGGTAACGGCGCACGCGCGTGGGTCCGCTGACCTTGACGTCACGCTGCACCTCTTCCTCGAACACCGTCTGCGCCAGTTCCAGCGCGACCAACCCGATGGTCAGCATGCCGATGCTCTCCAGGATGCGGTCGAAACGGTCGCGCAGGCCGGCGTCTCCACCCGCCATGACCACGCCATGCCACAACTCGCTGGCCGCCAGCACGACCAGCGCGGCGGCGGCGAAGAAGAACAGGGCGATGATGGCCAGGTGGCCGGCAAGGAAGAGTTTCTGCAAGTGCTTCATGGCAGCGCCACCGGAAAGGTGGCGCAGGATGGAGGCAGGCGCCGTCAGCGCGGCGTGAAGCCCGCAGCTCAGGCCGCGCGCTGTGCCTCGTAGGCCTGCAGGTGCGCCCAGGCGGCCTGCAGGTGGGGCGTGGCGATGCCGTGCGCGGCCGCGCGATGGACCATGTCGCCGACGATGTGCGCGGCTTCGACGCGCTGGCCCGCCTCCAGGTCGCGCAGCATCGACGCCTTCATCGGTGAGCCCGGCATCGTCAACGTCTCGCGCGCGCCGGCATGCGCCGGGTCGGGGATCGGATGGGCGCTGGCGGCTGCGACCGCGACGCATTCGGCATGCAGGGCGGCCATGAACTCCTTGCCGCCCTCGACCGCCATGATCGTGCCGATCGGCGCGCGCATCAGGCAGGTTCCCGCCGCGAGCGCGGCAAGGAAGCTGTACTTCACCCATTGCGCCTGTGCGATGTCCGGCGTGTGCTGATGGTCGATGCTGGCCTGCGCGCAGGCGGCGGCCAGCGCCTGCAGGCGCGCATCGGGCGACTGGCCTTCGCGTTCGCCGAACGTCATCGATGCCGGCTTGCCGAGATGCAGGATCTCGCCTTCGCCACCCAGCGTGGCGCTGATGAAGCAGAGGCCGCCGAGGACGTTCGGGAAACCGAAGCGCGCATCCAGGGCTTCGTAATGGCGCAGGCCGTTGAGCAGCGGCAGCACGCGGGCACCTGCCTCGACCGCCGGCGCGATGGCGTCCATCGCGCTGTCCAGATCGTAGGCCTTGCAGCTCAGCAGCACCAGGTCGAACGGTGTGGCGTGGGGCAGTTCGTCCGCCGTCAGCACCTGCACGGGCAGATCGGCATCACCAAGCGGGCTGCGGATGCGCAGGCCGCGTTCCCGCAACAGGGCCGCGCGCGCGGGACGGACGAGGAAACCGACATCGACGCCCGCTTGCGCCAGCCGACCGCCGAAGTAGCCGCCTGTACCGCCGGCGCCGAGCACGAGCACGCGCATCAGCTGCGCAGCCCCACGCCCTTCTTCAACAGCCACAGGCCCAGCGATGCCAGCGCGACGACGAACCCGATCATCAGCGCATACGCCACCCACAGCGGCACGTCGCTGGTGCCGAGCAGGCCGTAGCGGAACGCGTTGACCATGTAGAAGATCGGGTTGGCATGCGTGAGCGCTTCGGCCCACGGCGGCAGCAGGGTCACCGAATAGAACACGCCACCCAGGTAGGTGAGCGGGGTGAGGATGAAGGTCGGCACGATGGCGATGTCATCGAACTTCTTCGCATACGCCGCATTGACGAAGCCGGCCAGCGAGAAGATCGTCGCACCCAGCAGCACGGTGGTGATGGTCACCAGCGGGTGCGGCACGCGGACTTTGGTGAAGAACATCGCGATGACCAGCACGATGGCGCCCACCATCAGGCCGCGCAGCACCGCGCCGGCCACGTAGCCGAGTAGGATCACCCAGTTCGGCATCGGGCTGACCAGCAGCTCTTCCACGTGACGGCCGAACTTGGCGCCGAAGAAACTGGAGCTGATGTTGCCGTAGCTGTTCTGGATGATGCTCATCATCACCAGGCCCGGCACGATGAACTCCATGTAGGTGTAGCCGCCCATGTCGCCGATCTTCGAGCCGATCAGGCCGCCGAAGATCAGGAAGTACAGCGTCATGGTGATGGCCGGCGGCACCAGGGTCTGGCCCCAGATGCGCAGGATGCGGTTCACTTCGCGGCGCACGATGGTGCCCAGCGCGACGAAGTTCTTCTGCAGCGGCGTGGTCTGGGCGGTTTCCTTCGGAGTGAGGGTGCTCATGCGGCCTGCTCCCGCTTGGCGGCGGCCTCGTCGCCGGTCAGGCGCACGAACAACTCTTCCAGCCGGTTGCTCTTGGTGCGCATGGAGCGCACGCGGATGCCCGCATCGCCCAGCGCGGTGAAGACGCGGTTGAGGTCCATCGCGCGCGGCATGTCCAGGTCCAGGGTGTGGCTGTCGGTGGCGGACAGCGTGGTGCCTTCGATCACCGGCAACTGCGCCGGCAGCTCGCCGTCGATGTCGAACAGGAAGCCCTCCACGTCCAGCTTGGCCAGCAATGCGCGCATCGGCCCCTGTTCGACGATCACGCCACGGTCGATGATGGCCAGGTTGCGGCAGAGGCTCTCGGCCTCTTCCAGGTAATGCGTGGTCAGGATGATCGTGGTGCCGGCTTCGTTGATGTCCTTCAGCGTCTTCCACATGCCGCGGCGGATCTCGATGTCGACGCCGGCGGTCGGCTCGTCGAGGATCAACAGCTTGGGCCGGGTCATCATGGCGCGGGCGATCATCAGCCGGCGCTTCATGCCACCGGACAGCGTGCGGCTCATGACGTTGGCTTTCTCCCACAGCTGCGCGCGCTTGAGTTCCTCTTCGGCCCGCACCAACGCCTCGGCGCGCGGGATGCCGTAGAAGCCCGCGTAGTTCACGCAGATGTCGAGCGGCTTCTCGAACATGTTGAAGTTGATCTCCTGCGGCACCAGGCCCAGCAGGCGCATCGCGCCGTCGCGGTCGCGGTCCAGGTCCACACCGAACACCCCGACCTGCCCGCTGGTCTTGTTGACCAGCGAACTGACGATGCCGATGAGGGTGGACTTGCCCGCACCGTTGGGGCCGAGCAGCGCGAAGAAGTCGCCGGGCTCGACCTGCAGCGACACGCCCTTGAGGGCCTGTACGCCGGTGTCGTAGACCTTGCGCAGGTCGGTGATGGCCAGCGCGGGAGCCGCCGCCGGAGCCGTTGTTGCGGACGCCATGGGATACCTTGTGGCGCCGCGAAGGCGCCCGGGGGATGCGAGCGCTTATTATAGGCGTCCCGCCGGGGCCGCCCCGGGCCACACAGTGTTCCAGCCGCCTTGGCGATCGTGCATTTCCCGTTGAAGCTCGTCGGACGCCGCATGCTGGCGCCCAGCGTGGGCCACTACAGCTTCGTCCGCGACGACGGGCAGCCGCTGGATTTCATCCCCGGCCAGTTCATCCAGGTGCACTTCACCTACGCCGACGGCACGGCGACCAAGCGCAGCTATTCGCTGGCCACCATCCACGACCATGCGATGGGCCCGGGCGAAGCGGTGGAGATCGCGGTCAGTTATGTCCCCGGTGGTGCCGCAACCGCCTTGTTCGAGGGCCTGCCGGAAGGCGGCCACGTCGAGGCAAGCGGGCCCTTCGGCCGTTTCTGCCTGATGCCGGGCGACCACAACGCGCGCTACCTGCTGATCGCCACCGGTACCGGCGTGACGCCGTATCGCTCGATGCTGCCGCAGCTGGCTGCGCTGATGTCCGAACGCGGGGTGGAGGTCGTACTGCTGCAAGGCGCGCGCACGCCCACCGAACTGCTGTACGGCGACGAGTTCCGTGCGTTCGCCGATGCGCATCCCGGCTTCCGCTTCGTGCCCTGCCTCTCGCGTGAACTGCCGTCCCATCCGCACCCTGACGTGCGCCAGGGTTATGTGCAGCAGCACCTGGCGGAGTTCGCGCCGGATCCGGCGCGCGACATCGCCTACCTGTGCGGCAACCCGGACATGGTGGACGCCTGCTTCGAGGCGCTGAAGACCTGCGGCCTGCCGATTCCCCAGATACGCCGCGAGAAGTACGTCAGCAGCAAGTAGTCCCTGCCGGGCAGCGACCTTCCGCTATCGCGCCCGCACTTGTCCGGTCACATCCGCCGCGCTGCACCGTCATGGCATGCTGGAACCCGCCTACAACGGAACAGATGCATGGACTCCACTCTTCGTAGATCCCTCGCGCCGGCCCTGGGCGTCCTGCTGCTGGCAGGCTGCCAGGGCACCGCTACCAGCCCCGACCAGCAAGCCGTGCGCCACTACGGCGATATCGCCTTCAAGCCCTGCACGCTGACGGCGCCCTACCTGACCACCACGGTGGAGGCGCAGTGCGCGACCTTCAACGTGGCCGAAGACCCGGCCAAGCCCGCGGGCCGCAAGGTTGCGCTCAACATCGCGTGGCTGCCGGCGACCAATGAGGGGGCCGCCACCGACGATCCGGTGTTCTTCCTGGCCGGTGGCCCCGGACAGGCCGCAGTGCAGGTCTGGCCCGCCATCGACGCCGCCTTCCGCGAGGTACGCAAGTCGCGCCATATCGTGCTTGTCGACCAGCGCGGCACCGGCAAGTCGAACCCGCTGTCGTGCAAGGACGACAAGGGCCGCAATGCCTACAGCGATGCGGAGGACCTCAGCGAGGCCGCCGCGGTCGCATTCGCACGCGACTGCGCCGCGTCGCTGCAGGCCGATCCGCGCTTCTACACCACCACCGATGCCGTGCGCGACCTGGACAGCGTGCGCAAGGCGCTGGGCGCGGCGAAGATCAACCTGGTCGGCGGCTCCTACGGCACGCGCGTGGCGCAGCAGTACGCCATGCGCCATCCGGACAGCACGCGCAGCGTGGTGATCGACGGCGTGGTGCCGAACGAGCTGGTACTGGGCAGCGAGCACGCGCGCAACCTGGATGCGGCGCTGGCGCTGCAGTTCCAGCGCTGCCAGGCCACGCAGACGTGCAGGGACCGTTTCGGCGATGACCTGCGCGGGCAGCTGCGCACGCTGATGACGCGGCTGGCGGCCGCACCAGTGAACACCGAGTATCGCGACCCCTCGACCGGCGAACTGGTCACTGGCGAAGTCACCGCAGGCACCGTCGCCGGCATCACGCGCATGTACTCCTACTTCCCGCAGGGCACCGCACTGCTGCCACTGGTGTTGAACGAAGCACAGCAGGGCCGCTACGGCTCGTTGATGTCGCTGTCCAAGCTGCTGGAAACGCAGGTCGGCGACCAGTTCATGCACGGCATGCAGCTGTCGGTGATCTGCGCCGAGGACGCCGACCTGCTGAAGGCCGACCCCGGCGACGCCGACACGGTGCTTGGCAGCCTGCTGGGCGACACCCTGAAGACGCAGTGCGGTGCGTGGCCAACGGGCAAGCGGCCGGCCGACTTCCACACCGCGTGGACGTCCGACATTCCGACACTGCTGACCTCCGGCGAGCTGGATCCGGTCACGCCGCCGCGCTACGGCGACCAGGTGCTGCGCACGCTGTCGAATGGACGCCACCTGGTATTGAAGGGTCAGGGCCACGGCACGTTCGCCGTCGGCTGCATGCCCAAGCTCCTCGGCCGCTTCCTGGAGACCGCGAGCGCCAAGGACCTGGACGCGAAGTGCCTCGACAGCCTCGACTACGTACCGCCTTTCACCAGCTTCAACGGCTGGGAACCGTGAGTCGCGCCCTGCGCGCCCGCCCTTCTTCAATGGACATGACCGAATGATCATCGCCAACGACCTGCACAAATCCTTCAAGACCAAGACCGGCACGGTCACCGCCGTGGACGGCGTCAGCTTCACCGCCCACGACGGCCAGATCACCGGCCTGCTCGGCCCCAACGGCGCCGGCAAGACCACCACCATGCGCATGCTCTACACGTTGATGACGCCTGATCGCGGGCAGGTCACCGTGGACGGCATCGATACCGCGCGCGATCCTGTCGCGGTACGGCGCGCGCTCGGCGTTCTGCCGGACGCGCGCGGCGTGTACAAGCGCCTGACCGCGCGCGAGAACATCGCCTACTTCGGCGAACTGCACGGGCTGTCATCGAAGCAGATCGCCGAGCGCACGAAGGCACTGTCCGACGCGCTGGACATGGGCGACATCCTCGACCGCCAGACCGAAGGCTTCAGCCAGGGCCAGCGGACGAAGACCGCCATCGCACGCGCACTCGTGCACGATCCGCGCAACGTCATCCTCGACGAGCCCACCAACGGCCTGGACGTGATGACCACGCGCGCGATGCGTGGCTTCCTGCGCCAGCTGCGCGAAGAGGGCCGTTGCGTGATCTTCTCCAGCCACATCATGCAGGAGGTCGCGGCGCTGTGTGACCGCATCGTCATCATCGCCAAGGGCACGGTGGTCGCCGCCGGCACCGCCGACGAGCTGCGTGCACAGGCAGGCGAGGACAACCTGGAGGATGCGTTCGTCAAAGTGATCGGTTCGGAAGAGGGCCTGCTGGCATGAACATGTTCCGCACAGTCTTCACCGTGATGCGCAAGGAATTGCGCGACCTTTCCCGTGACCGCCGCACGCTGGCGCTGGCACTGTTCCTGGGGCCGCTGCTCTATCCGGCACTGATGCTGGGCATGGGTTACCTGACCGAAAACCGCATCCGCACCCAGGTCGACAAGACGCTGGAGATTCCGATGGTGGGCGCCGAACATGCACCGAACCTGGTGAAGTTCCTCGCCACCAACGGCATCACGGCGGCGAAGGCGCCGGCCAACCTCGATGCCGCGATCCGCACGCAGGAGATCGATGTCGCGTTGCGCATCAGCCCCGGCTATGCGGAGGACTGGCGCAACGGTCGTCCCGCGCTGGTGGAGATCATCCGCGACAGCACGCGTCGTGACGCGGACATTCCCACCCAGCGCGTCAATGCCGCGCTCTCGGCCTACAGCCAGCAGGTCGGCGCACTGCGTCTGCTGGCACGTGGCGTCGATGCGTCCGTCGCGCGGCCGGTGAACGTCGGCATGCAGGACCTGGCCACGCCCGAGGCCAAGCAGGGCATGCTGCTGTCGGTGCTGTTGCCCTACCTGCTGATCCTGACGTCCTTCATCGGTGGCGCTTACCTGATCCTCGACGCAACGGCCGGCGAGCGCGAGCGGCAGTCGTTGGAGCCGTTGTTGGCCACGCCGGCACCACGCAGTGCGGTGGTGAGCGGCAAGATCGCGGCGGCGTGCGTGATCGGCCTGACCACCTTGCTGCTGACGTTGCTGGCGTTCAAGTTCAGCGCGCAGTTCGCCGGCTCGCTGGGCCGCCAGTTGAATGTGTCGTTCCTGTCGATGGGCAAGATGCTGCTGATCCTGCTGCCGATGCTGTTCATCGGCACCTCGCTGCTCACCTATCTCGCGGCGTCGGCCAAGAGCATGAAGGAGGCACAGAGTCACATGACCTGGCTGATGCTGCTGCCGATGATCCCGACGTTCGCGCTGATGGCGAACCCGCTGAAGAGCCAGCCGTGGCAGTTCGCCGTGCCGTTCCTGGCACAGAACCAGTTGCTGCTGAAGGTCATCCGCAACGAGTACATCGGTCCGCAGACGTGGACCATCTACATCGCTGCGGCGTTCGGCGTGGCTGCACTGTTGTGGTTCGCCGCCGTGCGCAGGTACCACCAGGAGAAGCTCGCCGTCGCCGGGTAGTTCCTGCCGTGTCGATGCTTCAGAAGAGAACGGCCACCTTCGGGTGGCCGTTTTCCATGCGCGCTTCGGGCTGCTTCAGAAGCGGTATTCGTAACCCAGCGTCAGCGTCTGTGCCTTCACATCGGCATTGAACAGGTCGGCCTTGTTGTAGTCGTAGTTCAGGCTGAGACCGTTGTGGTGATCGAAGTCGTAGCCCACGCCAACGCCCACGTAGGGTTTGGTCGACCGTTCGCGCAGGCGAAGGCCATCCACGCTGAGCTTGGTATTGACGCTCTGTGCACCCGCACGTCCGGCGATGAAGAAGCCGGTGTCGTCGGCACCGAAGTTCTTCTTGCCCACCACGCCCATGCCCACTGCATCCATGTCGAACGACACGCCTTCCAGCGAGCGATCACCCAGGATGGAATAGAAACCTTCCACGGCGAAGCTGGGGTGGAAGTAGTGGCCCACGCGCAGGCCATAGGCCGTATCGGTGTCGTCGGCGCTGAGGCCATCGACGCTCAGCTTGAGGTCGCTGTGGCCGATCTCGAAGCGGCCGTACCACTGGCCGGCTTCGGTGGCCATGGTCGGCGCGGACAGGGTTGCGAGGAACAGTGCGCAGGGAAAAAGAACGTGCTTCATGGAATCCTTCCTTGAGTGTGATGTGTTGCCCGCCATGCGGGCGGCGCACATTAAGCACCGGGAAGACGATTGTCTACTGCGTGCGATCACATCACATTCAATCGCTGCGTCGCGCGCGCGGCCCACTTCGCATCACCATTCGTCTCACAAAAAGAAAGAGCCGGCGCATGGCCGGCTCTTCTCTCTTCTCGCCGAAGCGTGGATCAGCCGGGGCTGAAACCAATCGTGCGGCGCGTGGTGACCGGCGCATCCAGCGGTTCGAAGCGCCAGCGTCGCACTGCGTTGAGCGCTTCGCGGTCGAAGACGCGCGCTGGGGTGGCACGCACCACCCGCGCGTTGGTTACCGATCCGTCTGTGCCCACGGTGATTTCCACCAGCACTTCACCGCTGGTGCCCGAGCGCAGGGCTTCAGGCGGATAGCGCGGTGCCGGCGTGCTGACTGCACGCAGCGATTGCGCCGGCGCAGCGGCGGGAACCGCGGCACGGGTCGCGGCTGCCTGACGTTCCGCGGCTTCACGCTGGGCGGCTGCCTGGCGTTCGGCTTCCTGGCGGGCGGCCTCGGCGCGGGCCGCTTCCTGCTGCTGCGCCAGTTGCTGTGCCGCCGCCGCCTCGCTGGCGCGTTGCTGCTCGGCCTGCTGGGCCAGGCGCTGCTGTTCCTTCTGGCGCGCCTCATCGTCAGCCTTGGTCTTGGCATCGTCGGTGACCGCGCGCTCGGCCACTGCCTGTTGCGCGGCGGCAATGCTCTGCTGCAGGCGCGGCAGCGCCGGTGCCTTGGGGTCGGCCTTTTCGATGATGGCGGACAGGCGCTGGGCCTCCGTGAATTCTTCGCGCGCGATGCTCTGCTCGGCGGCGATCAGCGTGTACGGCATCAGGTCGGTCAGCGCGCTGCTGACACCGGGATCGTTCGGCAGTTTGTCGCGCAGGGCGAGGTAGTACTCCATCGCATTGTCGCCACCCGGCGCGTAGATCCGGTTCTCGCGCAGCGCCTTGGTGGCGGCGTCACGCAGGGCATCGGCGTTCATGGCCTGGACCTCGGCAGACACGGCCGGCGGCGGCGGTGCGGCGGGCGTGGCAGCCGCACCGGCGGCAGGCGCGGCGGGTTCTTCCTTCTTCGAGCACGCCGCCACCGCGACGATCAGCAGCAACGGCGCGATGTAACGCAGGCGCCCGGTCGTTTTGATCAAGGACATCAGTTTCTACTCCCCCAAGTGCGTTTCTAATGATGGCGACACAGCCCCGACCCGCATAGGACGCGGGATCGGACGTTGGTTGTCAACGTGGGCCCGTCGCCGCACGCCGACACTTGGTCAGGCGGGAAACGGCGCGATGCCTTCCGGGTACCCCTACCCGGTGGTCAGGGTACGTCGCCTCATCATCATCGACACTTGACGTGCGTCACAGTTTTGGCCAGACCCGGACGGAGGCGCGTCACTTGCCGATGCAGAACGTGGAGAAGATGTGCCCCAGCATGTCGTCCGCGCTGAGGCGGCCGGTGATTTCGCCCAGCGCGTCATGGGCGAGCCGCAGTTCCTCGGCCGCCAGTTCCAGGTGTTCGTACCGCAGTTGCTCCGCTGCGGACGCCGCATGGAGGGAGGCGCGATGCAGTGCTTCCACATGGCGGGCACGCGCCGAGAACTCGCCTTCGCCTCCCGCGGCAGCCGGCTCTCCGGCCAGCGCGCGCAGGCGCTCGTGAAGGCGCGCCAGGCCGGCGCCCGTCGCGGCGGAGACATGCACGCTGGCGTGGTCATCCGCAGGCACGTCGGTCAGCAGGTCGGCCTTGTTGTGGATCCAGAGCACCGTGGGCACGCCGGCGATGCTGTCGGCGATCGCACTGCGGCCGGCGTCGGGATCGCGCGCATCGACCACCGCCAGCGCGACATCGGCGCGCGTGAGCTCCGCGCGCGCGCGCCGCATGCCCTCGCGTTCGATCGCGTCGCCGCCATCCCGGAGGCCTGCGGTATCCACCAGATGCAGTTCCAGGCCATCCAGCCGGATGGTTTCGCGCAAGGTATCGCGCGTGGTGCCCGCCACGTCGGTGACGATGGCCCGCTCACTGCCCGCCAGTGCATTGAGCAGCGAGCTCTTGCCCGCATTCGGCGGACCGACGATGACGGCGTGCATGCCGTCGCGCAGCTTGCGCCCGCGCTCCGCATCGGCGATCAGACCGGCAAGCGAATCGCGGGTATCCGCCAGACGCGCGCGCACTTGCTCGCCTCCGAGCGTGTCGATCGATTCGTCGGCGAAGTCGATCGCGGCTTCCACATGCACGCGCAAGGCCAGCAGCGACTGACCAATGCCGTCGACGCGCGTGGAGAACACGCCGTCGAGCGAGCGCCGGGCCGCGCGCGCCGCGCGGGTATCCGCGGCGGCAATCAGGTCGGCGATGGCTTCGGCTTGGGCAAGGTCGAGCTTGTGGTTGAGGAACGCGCGTTCGGAGAACTCGCCCGGCCGTGCCATGCGCGCGCCCAGTGCGCATGCGCGCGCCACCAGTTGCTGCAGCACGACGGGACTGCCGTGCGCCTGCAGTTCGACCACGTCCTCCCCGGTGAAACTGGCGGGAGCAGGAAACGAAAGCGCGATGCCGTCGTCGATGACGCGGCGTTCTTCATCGAGGAAACGCACGTAGTGTGCATGCCGGGGAGTCAGCGTACACGTGCAGATGTTCTTCGCGATGGCCTGCGCGACGGGCCCGGACAGACGCACGATGCCGACACCGCCCGCGCCCGGAGCGCTGGCAATGGCGACGATGGTGTCCTGTGCATTGTTCATGGGGAAATGCCGGCGGGTGAGCTTTCAGCGTAGCGGAAACACGAAGCCCGCCGGAGGGCGGGCTTCGCGGCGCAGCGGTGGGCGGCAATTATTTCGCCGTCGCGGCCTTCGGTGGCGTGGCCGACTCGCCGTGGCGCTTGGTCATCCACCACTGCTGCAGCAGGCCCAGCGCGCCGTTGGTGACCCAGTACAACACCAGGCCGGACGGGAAGAAGGCCATCATCACGCCGAACACCAGCGGCATGAACTGCATCATCTTCTGCTGCATCGGGTCCATGCCCGGCGCCGGCGTCAGCTTCTGCGTCAGCCACATCACCAGCATGTTGAGCACCGGCAGGATGAAGTACGGATCGCGCGCGGTCAGGTCCTGGATCCACGCGAACCAGGGCGCTTGGCGCAGTTCGACGGTTTCCACCAGCACCCAGTACAGCGCCAGGAACACCGGCATCTGCACGAGGATCGGCAGGCAGCCGCCCATCGGATTGATCTTCTCCTTCTTGTACAGCTCCATCATGGCGACCTGGAACTTCTGCTTGTCGTCGCCGTAGCGTTCCTTCAACTGCTGGATGCGTGGCTGGAACTTGCGCATCTTGGCGAAGCTCTTGTACTGCGCGGCCGACAGCGGGTACAGCGCCAGCTTCACCAGGATCACCAGGCCGATGATCGACCAGCCCCAGTTGCCGATGAAGCCATGCAGGAAATTCAGCACCCAGAACAGGCCCTGGCCCAGCAGCGCGAGGATCGCGAACTGGCTGTAGTCGACCACGCGGTCGATGCCGGGCGCGTTGATTGCATGGATCTTGTCGACCAGCTTCGGACCTACCCACAAGCGGGCAGTCGTGGTGGCCTGCTGGCCCGGGCCGACATTCACACCCGGCCCCATCTCGCGGATCAACGCGCGCGCGCCGCCATTCGGGTTGTCGAGCGAGATGGTGGTGGTGTCGTCGGTGTGCGGAATCCATGCCGTGAAGAAGTGGTGCTGCAGGATCGCGATCCAGCCACCCTTCACCTGCGCGTCGACGCGACCGTCTTCCAGATAATCCTCGTTGAACTTGCGGCGCTGGTAGCCGCCATCCCACCAGGTGGCGCCGCTGAAGCTGAAGGACTCCGGATTGGTCATCCCGCTCTTGACCTCCGGCGGTGCGCGCAGCAGCTGACGGTAGACCGTGCCCTGCCAGGTGCCGGTGCCCGCGTTGACGACCTCGTCGCGTACTTCCACCTCATAGCTGGCGCGCTTGAAGGTGTAGGTGCGGCGGATGCTCACGCCGTCCGGGCCCTGCCAGAGGAACGCCACGCGGACACTGTCGGCGCCCTGGGCGAGCGCGACATCGCCGGCACCGTTCTCGGGCACGAACGCATGGTGGTCGGGCGCCTTCGACTGCCCGCTGACCCAGCCGCTTTCGGCCACGTAGAAATGCTGGGGGTCTTCGCTCATGAGGCGGACCGGACCACTGCCCGGCGCCTTGCTCTGCGGGTAATGCAGCAGGTCTGCCTGCAGCACGCTGCCCCCGTCCACGACCAGGCGCAGCACGTCCGTGGACACCGTCACCCGTGCAGCCGTCGATGTCTTCGCCGCCGTCGCGGGCGTGGCGGGCACCATCGGCGCCGTCGGCACGGTCCCGCTGGCATTGGGTGCGGTGCCGGTACTGGGGGTCGCGGTCGGCACGGTGCTGCCGGCAGGCGCTGCCGTCGCGAGCGAGGCCGCAGCGGGCGCCACCGGGGCCGCCTTCTGCTGGCCCCACTGCATCCACAACAAGGTCGCCACCATCAGCCAGGCGAAGATCAGGAATACACGGGTCTGGTTCATCAGGCAGGCAGTCTCAACCGGCGTCGGAAACCGGTTTGGTCGAAGAAGAAGGAGTGGGTGGCGGCGAAGGGGAATTCAAGCCCGGCGGCATTGTGCCGCCCGGTGCCGGTGGCGGCAATGCGCCGGCACGCACGAGGACACGTTCGAAGGTCGCCCGCAGCTGGCCTGCATCCGCCTTGGCAGCCGGCGCGCGCGCGACCACCACATAGTCGCCGCCGGGAAGGCCCGCGCGCAGACGACGGAAGTGTTCGCGCAACTGGCGCTTGATCCGGTTTCGCATGACGGCGCGCGTATCGACCTTGCGCGATACCGCCAACCCCAGGCGTACGGGCCCCTCGCCCGGCAGCCAGTGCAGGCTCAGCATCGGATCGGAGGTGCGGCGCGCCTGATCGAACACGCGCGCATAGTCTGCTTGCGCGCGGACGCGCGCTGCGCGCGGGAAAGTGGTGCTCATCTCAGCAAGAAGCCCGCTCGTGACCGGGCGGGCTCCTGGTGATGCAGTGAACGCATGGATGCATGGCCGCGATGTGCGGCCAAGCCATCAGGCGGTCAGGCGCTTGCGGCCCTTGGCACGACGACGGGCCAGGATCTTGCGGCCGTCGGCGGTCTTCATGCGGGCACGAAAACCATGGTCGCGCTTGCGCTTCAGGTTGCTGGGTTGGTAAGTGCGCTTGGTGGCCATGGGGCCCTCGGGCGTGTTCGGGTGGAAAGAACCGGAAATTCTATAGGAACCACCGGCTTACGGTCAACTCCCCTGTGCTTTCGACACGATGGTCCTTCGCAACGGGCTAAACACGGTGCCGTTCACGCGCTTCATCCACATCTTATGCACAGGATCGTTGGCGGGTCCCGACGCCGGTGGTAGTCTGGCTGACCCCATTGACTCCGCCCCGTGCTGCCTCCGGCAACGCGGGATGGCCTGTTCTACCCCACACGCGAGTTGTTCCACCTGATGGATGCCTGGCCCCGTTGCCTCGAACGCCTGGAAGCCGAATTGCCGGCCGAGGATGTACACACTTGGCTGAAGCCCTTGCAGGCCGAGCAGCGCAGCAATGCCATGGTGCTGTACGCACCCAACGCCTTCATCGTGGAGCAGGTTCGCGAGCGTTACCTGGGCCGCATCCGTGAGCTGCTGGATTACTTCGTCGGCCATGGTGACGTTTCGCTGGAAATCGGTTCGCGCAGCAAACCGGTCGACATCAACGCGCCGGTCGCGACAGGCCATGGCGCTGTTGGCGTTGCGGCGCCCGCCGAGCCTTTCGCCGGCAACATGGACCTGCACTACACCTTCGACAATTTCGTCGAAGGCCGCAGCAACCAGCTCGGTCGCGCCGCCGCATGGCAGGCCGCACAGAAGCCGGGCGATCGCTCGCATAACCCATTGTTGCTGTACGGCGGCACCGGCCTTGGCAAGACGCACCTGATGTTCGCGGCCGGCAATGAAATGCGCCGGCAGAACCCGAATGCGCGCGTGCTGTACCTGCGCAGCGAACAGTTCTTCAGCGCCATGACCAAGGCACTGATCGAAAAGTCGATGGACCAGTTCAAGCGCCGCTTCCAGCAAGTGGATGCGCTGCTGATCGACGACATCCAGTTTTTCGCCGGCAAGGACCGCACGCAGGAAGAGTTCTTCCACACCTTCAATGCGCTGTTCGACGGCCGCCAGCAGATCATCCTGACCTGCGACCGCTATCCGCGCGAAGTGGAAGGCCTGGAACCCCGGCTTAAATCACGCCTGGCCTGGGGCCTGAGCGTGGCGATCGACCCGCCGGACTTCGAGACGCGCGCGGCCATCGTGTTGGCCAAGGCGCACGAGCGCGGTGCGCAGATCCCCGACGACGTGGCGTTCCTGCTGGCCAAGAAGATGCGCAGCAACGTGCGCGACCTGGAAGGCGCACTCAACACGCTCGCGGCGCGCGCCAACTTCACCGGGCGCGCCATCACCACGGAGTTCGCCCAGGAAACCCTGCGCGACCTGCTGCGCGCGCAGCAGCAGGCCATCAGCATCCCCAATATCCAGAAGACCGTGGCAGACTACTACGGTCTGCAAGTCAAGGACCTGCTGTCCAAGCGGCGCACGCGTTCACTGGCGCGTCCGCGGCAGGTGGCGATGGCCCTGGCCAAGGAACTGACCGAACACAGCCTGCCGGAAATCGGCGACGCGTTCGCCGGTCGCGATCACACGACCGTGCTGCACGCCTGCCGACAGATCCGCACCCTGATGGAAGCGGACGGCAAGCTGCGCGAGGACTGGGACAAGCTGATCCGGAAACTCAGCGAGTAATCGAGGATCGCCCTGCGGCGCATCCACGTAGACGCAGGGCATCCGGCCAGTGCTTCACGTTGCCCCGTGTGTCCGCCGCAGGTGCCGGCTCTGCGTATGGCATGCCGTTCCTGTCGTCGACGTCACTGCTCCAGGCCGCCGCCGCAACCTGTGGCGTTACTGTAGGTGGGGCGACGAAACGGGGCAACGCATAACATCGTGGACAAGCAGGCCTGCCTTCTGTGGATAAGATGTGCGTGGAATCAGGCCGGAAAGTTGTCCACAGGTTTCTGCATAGGCCCACCTGCCCCTGTCCACCGGGTTGGAAGAAGAAGAAATTGATTCAATTCAAATGGTTATGTGGGTTTTCCCGGATTTCGGGCCCTACCATCACCACCAGCTTTTAAGCTTTTAGTCTTTAAAAATCCAAAGCGAAGGGGCCCCAACACTCATGCGTTTCAGTCTGCAGCGCGAAGCTTTCCTCAAGCCCTTGGCCCAGGTGGTCAATGTGGTCGAACGCCGGCAGACGTTGCCGGTATTGGCAAATTTCCTGGTGCAGGTGCAGAACGGGCAGCTCTCGCTGACCGGTACCGACCTGGAAGTGGAGATGATTTCCCGTATCGGTGTCGATGAGGCGCAGGACGGTGAAACCACGATCCCGGCGCGCAAGCTGTTCGACATCATTCGGGCGCTGCCCGACGGCAGCAAGGTGACGGTGAGCCAGACGGGCGACAAGGTCACAGTGCAGGCCGGCCGTAGCCGTTTCACGCTGGCGACTCTGCCTGCGAACGATTTCCCGTCAGTGGACGAAGTCGAAGCGACCGAACGTATCGAGGTGCCGGAAGCCACCTTGAAGGAGCTGATCGAACGCACTTCGTTCGCGATGGCCCAGCAGGACGTGCGCTACTACCTCAACGGCCTGCTGTTTGACCTGAGCGAACGGACGCTGCGCTGCGTGGCGACCGACGGCCATCGCCTCGCCCTGTGCGAGGCGGAGCTGGAAGGCGCGCCCGTGGGCAAGCGTCAGATCATCGTGCCCCGCAAGGGCGTGACCGAACTGCAGCGACTGCTGGAAGGTGGCGATCGGTCGCTGGAACTGGAGGTCGGCCGCAGCCACATCCGGGTCAAGCGGGACGATGTGACGTTCACCTCGAAGTTGATCGATGGCCGCTTCCCTGACTATGCCGCCGTGATTCCGATTGGCGCGGACCGAGAAGTCCTGCTGGACCGGGAAGTACTGCGCGCCGCCTTGCAGCGTGCCGCTATCCTGTCCAACGAGAAGTACCGGGGCGTCCGTGTCGAGGTTTCTCCCGGCCAGTTGAAGATCAGCGCTCATAACCCGGAGCAGGAAGAGGCGCAGGAAGAAATCGAAGCCGACACCAAGGTGGACGGTCTGGCGATCGGGTTCAACGTCAACTATCTGCTGGACGCGTTGTCGGCCCTGCGCGACGAGCACATTGTCCTGCAGCTGCGCGATGCCAACTCCTCGGCACTCGTGCGTGAGGCGAGTAGCGAGAAGTCGCGCCATGTCGTGATGCCATTGCGTCTCTGACCCACCTTGTTCCACGTGAAACACGTCAGTCGCCCGGCCCAGAGCCGGGCGATGTCGTTTCCAGGTGCCGATTTCGAGCGATCCGGCTTCCGGGCAACATCGCACGCTAGAATCTTGCGATGCCGCTGTCGCTCGCCTGCCCCTTGCTCCACCCTCGCCTTTCCCGTGCCCAGCTGCCTTGGGACACGCAGGGGAACTCCCCGTGCAGGTAACCCGCCTGGAGGTAAGCGGGTTGCGTCGATTCCAGCAGGTTTCAGTGGCCCCGGGACCCGGGCTCAATCTGATCACAGGCGATAACGGCGCGGGCAAGACCAGCCTGCTCGAAGCGCTGCACCTGATGGCATACGGACGCAGCTTCCGTGGCCGAGTGCGTGACGGCCTGGTCCGAACCGGTGCAGACGCCGTCGAGGTGTTCGTGGAGTGGCGTGAGACGGGCCAGGAGCGTCTTCGTCGCGCGGGCCTTCGCCATACCGGCCAGACATGGACCGGTCGGCTGGATGGCGAGAATGTGGCTCAACTCGGAGATCTTTGCGCCGCGCTGGCAGTTGTCAGCTTCGAGCCCGGTAGCCATGCGCTGGTCACTGGGGGAGGTGAACCGCGTCGTCGTTTCATCGATTGGGGCTTGTTCCACGTGGAACAGGGAGGTGAGGGGAGCTTCCTGCCGTTGTGGCGTCGGTATGCCCGGGCGCTCAAGCAGCGAAACGCCCTGCTGAAGTCAGGCGCAGGTGGTGCCCAACTCGATGCCTGGGATCACGAGATGGCCGAAGCGGGTGAGCCATTGACGGGCCATCGCCTGCGCTATCTCGAAGCTTTGCAGGACCATCTGTCGGCGGTCGCCATGGAACTGGCGCCGTCGCTCGGTTCCGCGGACCTGCAGTTCCAGCCCGGGTGGCGGCGCCACGAACTGGCATTGGCGGACGCGTTGCTGCTCGCCCGGGAGCGGGACCGCGCGGCGGGTTACACCACTGTCGGCCCCCACCGGGCTGACTGGCGCATCGACTACTCCAGCCTGCCCCACCGCGAAACGCTTTCCCGTGGCCAGGCAAAACTGACCGCGTTGTGCTGCCTGCTGGCTCAGGCGGAGGATTTCGCTGCGCGGAGAGGCGAGTGGCCGGTCATCGCCCTGGATGACCTGGCATCCGAGCTGGATCGACATCACCAGCGCCGCGTTCTGGAGCGGCTGCTGGCTTGCGGTGCCCAGGTCTTGATTACCGGCACCGAAAGCCCTTCCGGACTCACTGGCATGCAGGCCACGCCCACTGTGTTCCACGTGGAACAGAGCGCCATCGGACTACAGCAGGTTGGCGGCAAAGAGGGCTAAGTGCCCACCGGTGCTATAATTCCGCATTGAATCCCTTGGCCCGCGCGTGGCGCCCACCGACCCGGTGACGCGGCGCCTGCCATGCAGCCGACCCGAAGCGAATGACCGACGAAACGACCTCTTCTGCACCGAACGGCAACAGCACCTACGACTCCAGCAAGATCACCGTCCTCCGGGGCCTGGAAGCGGTCCGCAAGCGGCCCGGCATGTACATCGGCGACGTGCACGACGGCACCGGCCTGCATCACATGGTGTTCGAGGTCGTCGACAACTCGATCGACGAAGCGCTGGCGGGTCACGCCGACAACGTGGTGGTGAAGATCCACGAAGACGGCTCGGTCTCGGTCTCGGACAACGGTCGCGGTATCCCGGTCGATATCCACAAGGAAGAAGGCGTCTCGGCGGCGGAAGTCATCCTCACGGTGCTCCACGCGGGCGGCAAGTTCGATGACAACAGCTACAAGGTTTCCGGCGGCCTGCACGGCGTGGGCGTATCCGTCGTCAATGCCCTGTCCTCGCACCTGTGGCTGGACATCTGGCGCGATGGCCATCACTACCAGCAGGAATACGCACTGGGGGAGCCCACCTACCCGCTCAAGCAGCTGGAAGCTTCGGAGCGCCGCGGCACCACGCTGCGCTTCCTGCCGGCGGCCGAGATCTTCAGCGATGTCGAGTTCCATTACGACATCCTGGCGCGCCGCCTGCGCGAACTGTCGTTCCTCAACTCCGGCGTCAAGATCACCCTGATCGACGAGCGTGGCGAAGGCCGCCAGGATGTCTTCGAGTACGAAGGCGGCATCCGCAGCTTCGTGGAGCACCTGGCGCAGCTGAAGACACCGCTGCATCCGAATGTCATCTCGGTCACCGGCGAAGCCAGTGGCATCGTGGTGGATGTCGCGCTGCAGTGGACCGACGCCTACCAGGAAACGATGTTCTGCTTCACCAACAACATCCCGCAGAAGGATGGCGGTACCCACCTGATCGGCTTCCGTGCCGCGCTGACGCGCACGCTGACCAACTACATCGAACAGAACGGCATCGCCAAGCAGGCCAAGGTCAATCTGTCCGGCGACGACATGCGCGAAGGCATGATCGCGGTGTTGTCGGTGAAGGTGCCGGACCCCAGCTTCTCCTCTCAGACCAAGGAGAAACTGGTCAGTTCCGAGGTCAGGCCGGCCGTTGAGAGCACGTTCGGCGCACGTTTGGAGGAGTTCCTGCAGGAACACCCCCACGAAGCCCGCGCCATCGCCAGCAAGATCGTCGACGCCGCGCGTGCCCGCGAAGCCGCACGCAAGGCCCGTGACCTGACCCGCCGCAAGGGGGCGCTGGACATCGCCGGCCTGCCCGGCAAGCTGGCCGACTGCCAGGAGAAGGATCCGGCACTGTCCGAACTGTTCATCGTCGAGGGTGACTCGGCCGGCGGTTCCGCCAAGCAGGGCCGCAACCGCAAGAACCAGGCGGTGTTGCCATTGAGGGGAAAAATCCTCAACGTGGAACGCGCGCGCTTCGATCGCATGCTCGCCTCCGCCGAGGTCGGCACGCTGATCACCGCGCTCGGCACCGGCATCGGCAAGGACGAGTACAACCCGGACAAGCTGCGTTACCACCGCATCATCATCATGACCGACGCCGACGTCGACGGTTCGCACATCCGCACGCTGCTGCTGACGTTCTTCTACCGGCAGATGCCGGAGTTGATCGAACGAGGCCACATCTACATCGGCCTGCCGCCGCTCTACAAGCTCAAGCAGGGCAAGCAGGAGCTGTACCTGAAGGACGATGCGGCGCTCAACGTGTACCTGGCCAACAATGCGGTCGAAGGCGCATCGCTGATTCCCGCCGATGGCGAGCCCCCGATCTCCGGCGAAGCCCTGGAGAAACTGCTGCTTGCCTTCACCACCGCGCGTGATGCCATCTCACGCAATGCACACCGTTACGATCCGGTGCTGCTGGAGTCGTTGATCGATTTCACCCCGCTCGATGCGGAGCACCTGCAGAAGAACATCGACGAACGGCATGAACTGGCCGCGCTGGAAGCCAAGCTCAACCGGAGCAGCCTGGGCAGTGCGCGCTATGCGCTGACGCTGCAGCCCGCCACCGAACAACGCCCCGCTGCGTTGCTCGCGACGCGTCGGCACATGGGCGAGGAGCTGGTGCAGGTGCTGTCGCTGTCGGCCTTCGAGACCGGCGAACTGCGTCCGTTGCGCGAAGCGGCGGCGCTGTTGCATGGACTGGTGCGCGAAGGCGCACAGGTCATCCGCGGCAACAAGGCGCAGCCGGTGGTTACCTTCGCCGACGCACAGGCATGGTTGCTGGAAGAGGCCAAGAAGGGCCGCAGCATCCAGCGCTTCAAGGGCCTGGGTGAAATGAATCCCGAGCAGCTGTGGGATACCACGGTGAATCCGGATACGCGCCGTCTGTTGCAGGTGCGCATCGAGGACGCCGTCGCCGCCGACCAGATCTTCAGCACGTTGATGGGAGACGTGGTGGAGCCGCGTCGTGAGTTCATCGAAGACAACGCGCTGAAGGTTTCCAACCTCGACGTGTGATGTTTCGGCGGATGAGCCCGGTCCCCTCCTCCCTGGTCGACGCGGGAGTCCCCGGCGGACGTCCATTGCGCGACGTGCTGCCGGCGTTCGCATTGGATGTCGTGCTGGCGGTGGTGCTTTCGTTCTCAGCCATGCTCCTGGGTTTGCTGGGATGGGCCGCTTGGCGCGGTGTGCAGTTGGCGCGCACGCATGGCGGCATGATCGATGCGCAGGCCCTGCAGGCGAATGTGGGTGCTCCGCCCGTCCTGTTCCTCATCGTGGCCACGCTCGTCAGCACGGGCGGCACGGCGCTGCTGCTGTACTTCTGGCGCCGACGCGCAACGATCACCGAACAGAAGCAGTCACGGGCCAACACGCGTCTTCCCCGGACATGGTTCTGGGCGCTTGCTGCGGGAATTTCGACTTTCCTGTTCAGTGCGGTCATGAGCGGGTGCGGCCGCGCGCTGGGGCTGGACCTGGAACCGAGCAACCTGGACGTGATCAAGGCCGGATTCGCGCAATACCCCGTGTTCCTGGGCCTGTTCGCTGTCGTCCTTGCGCCCATGTACGAGGAGCTGCTGTTCCGCCGCGTCCTGTTCGGGCGACTGTGGCATGCGGGCTGGCCCGTGCTGGGCCTGGTGCTGAGCAGCCTCGTGTTCGCCCTCGTCCATGAAATGCCGGGCCTCAACGGAAAACCCCTCGCCAGCACACTTTTCCTGGTTCTGGTCTATGCGGGCATGGGCGCCATGTTTGCCGGGGTCTACCGGCTGACAGGCACGCTGTGGGCGCCGATCGCCGCGCATATCCTGAACAACGCCCTTGCGCTGGCTGTCTTGCAGATTTACGGCCAGACGCAGGCTTAATGTGATTGACGAAAGTTTAAGACGCGTTTGCCCAGACTCGCGTTGTACGCAATGTCGCAGGGGGCGCGCATGAAAGTCTGGATTCTCGGAACCGTCGCAGTACTCGGTCTGACGGCGTGTGCTACCACGACCTCACCCACCGGCCGGACCCAAATGGTCGGTGGCGTCTCGCAGGCGCAACTCGATCAATTGGGCGCACAGGCCTTTGCCGAGACCAAGGCGAAGGAAACCTTGAGTCGCGACGCGCGACAGAACGGCTACGTCACCTGCGTGGTCAACGCACTCGTGCGCCAGCTGCCTCCCGAACAACGCAGCGTCGCGTGGGAAACCGCTGTTTTCTCGGACAAAGAGCCCAACGCGTTCGCGTTGCCGGGTGGCAAGGTGGGCGTGAACACCGGCATCTTCACCGTGGCCGAGAACCAGGATCAGCTTGCGGCGGTGCTCGGCCATGAGATCGGCCACGTGATCGCGCGCCACCACGAGGAGCGCATTACCCGTCAGATGGGAGCGCAGGCCGGCTTGGGCGTCCTCGGTGCGCTGGCCGGTGCGCGCTACGGTGAGGGTGCAGCCAGCACGGTGAACCAGCTGGGCGGCATGACCGCACAGGCGGCTTTCCT
Organism: Pseudoxanthomonas sp. PXM03; assembly: GCF_014852005.1. GTDB lineage: Bacteria > Pseudomonadota > Gammaproteobacteria > Xanthomonadales > Xanthomonadaceae > Pseudoxanthomonas_A. The sequence continues at coordinate 95,392 of NZ_JACVAU010000005.1, forward strand.
GTTGCCAGGGTCACGCACCCAGGAGAGCGAGGCGGATGTGGTCGGCCAGCGGCTCATGGCCCAGGCGGGCTTCGATCCTCGCCAGGCCGTCGATCTCTGGCAGAACATGATGGCCGCCAGCGGTGGCCGTCAACCGCAGTGGCTGTCCACGCACCCCGACCCCGCCAACCGCATTCGCGAACTGCAACGCGATGCGCCCTCCCTCGTACCCACCTACGAGGCGGCCAGGAAGGCCGGAAACGCGCCGAAATGCGGCTGACACACGGCACGGTATTGCTGCTACGCAACACCTGAAACGGTATCCGCACGCACCAGGTTTCTGTTAGTTTTGCCGGCCCCGCACGCAGGCGGGTTGGACCGTCATCCCCCGGATGGCCTGACGAGGTTTGAACATGAAGCTCCGCATGCAAAAGAACACCCTACTCAGCATGATGCTGCTGGCCGCCTTTGGCGGCGGCGTTGTCGCCGACGCCGTGGCGCAGTCCGCCCGTTCTGCCAACCGGAGCGGTTCGCGCGAAGGCAGCCAGAAAGCGGAAGTCCGTTACCCCGACGCGACGCGCGAGGACCCCAAGACCAAGCCCTCCAGCAAGATGCAGGGCAAGCTGGGCAAGCTGTTCAAGGCCTACGAGAAGGAAGACAACGACGCCGAGACGTTGGCCTTGGCCAAGGAGCTGCTGGCCGAACCGAATGCGAACGAATATGACAAGGCCATGGCTGCCCAACTGGGCGGCCAGGCGGCGTACAACCTGGATGACATGGCGACCGCCAAGCAGCTGCTCCAGCAGGTGATCGACCTCAACGCGCTGGACAACAACGGCCACTACCAGTCGATGCTGATGCTGGCCCAGTTGCAGCTGCAGGACGACGAGTTCGAGCCGGGCATGGCCAATCTCAACCGTTATCTCGCAGAGACGAAATCCAACAAGCCTGACGACCTGATCCAGAAGGGCCAGGCGCTGTACCAGATGGAGAAGTACGCCGAAGCCATCCCGGTACTCGAGCAGGCCATCGCCGCCACGCCCGAGCCCAAGGACAATTGGTACGGTCTGCTGCTGGCGTCGCTCATCGCCGCAGAGCGACCTGCCGAAGCGGTGAAGATCGCCGAGCAGATGGCCGCCAAGAATCCGGCCGACAAGAAGGCCCAGCTCAACCTGGTCGCGACCTACCAGCAGGCGGACCAGTACGACAAGGCCGCCACCACGCTGGAGAAGATGCGTTCCGCTGGCCAGCTGACCGAAGAAAAGGAATACCGCCAGCTCTACGTGACCTACGCCAACATGGACGGCCGGGAGAAGGACGTCATTTCCGTCGTCAACGAAGGCCTGGAGAAGGGCTTGCTGAAGCCGGACCACCAGACCTTCCTGGCCCTGGCGCAGGCGTACTACTACTCCGAGCAGATCCCGCAAGCCATCGACGCGTGGCAGAAGGCTGCGCCCCTCGCCGCGGATGGCGAAACCTATCTGAACCTGGCGCGCGTCCTGTGGCAGGAAGGCCGCATCCCAGAAGCCAAGGTTGCTGCGCGAGCCGCGCTGGGGAAGGGTTTGAAGAAGCCGGACGACGCGAAGAAGATCATCGCGCTGCCGTAACGGGATTCGATGACACCGAAGGCCAATTAATCCATACGGATGATGGCATCGGGGCGCCGGATTGGTATAAGCTGGGGGTTCCGTCGGTGAAAACCACCGGCAGGGCCCAGAATCGACGAGGCGTCTCGGCGCTCGTAACAACCTTGAGTTAATTGGCGCATGGCTGAACAACTGGTCATCAACAGGTACCGGGAAGAAGAAGAGGACAACAGCCTCAACTGGCCCCGTATCATCGGTATTGCCTTCGTGATCGCATTGCACGCAGCGGCCCTGCTTGCGCTGTTGATCCCGGCGGTTGCTCCGCCGGCTGAAAAGAAGGAAGAGCGCCGCACCTCGGTCGTCATCGTCGACGCGCCGCCTCCCCCGCCGCCGCCGCCGCCGCCGCCGCCGAAGCAGGACACGCCGCCGCCGCCGGTCAAGAACCTGGCGCCGCCGAAGACGACCCCGCTGCCGCCGCCGCCGGAAGCACCGCCGGTCGATATCGCCGAGCCGCGTCCGACCGATATCGTGACTCCGCCGACGCCGCCTTCCAACCCGCCGTCGACGCCGGACATCGGTGCCAGCGTGGACATCTCGTCGAAGAACATGAACCCGCCGCGTTACCCGCCCGCCGCTGCGCGCGCCGGTATCACCGGTACGGTCATCCTGATCATCGACGTGGACGCCAACGGCAACGTCACCAACGTGTCGGTGGAAAAGTCGAGCCGCAACCGCGACCTCGACCGTGCAGCGATCGATGCCGCACGCAAGTGGCGCTTCAATGCTTCCGTCGTCAACGGCCAGAAGTCAGCTGGCCGGGTCCGCGTGCCGGTGGATTTCACGCTTTAAGAAGGAAGATCGCGGCCAACACCTGGGCCAACGTCAACGCTCCATCCTTTCAGAACCGCAACACCCTCTATCAACACTTATATAAAGGTAAGCGTCATGCTGCAGGAAACCCTTTTTGCCGCCGCCGCCGGGGGCACCAACGCCGCGAATGCCCTGTCGCAGATGGGCTTCGAGCACATGATCAGCGAAATGATCAGCAAGCCCGGCGAGTTCATCGTCTCGTGGGTCGTGCTGCTCACCCTCGTCATCATGTCGGCCATGTCCTGGTACTGGACGGTCATCAACGTGCTGCGCAGCAGCCGCCTGAAGGGCCAGGCTGATCGCGTCACCAGCGCATTCTGGGAAACGCCGAACGCGCAGGACGCCATCCGCCTGATGGAAGAGCAGCCGAAGAACGAGCCGTTCTCCAAGATCGCGCTTGACGCTGCCCAGGCAGCGGCGCACCACCAGCGCGCCGAAGGTTCCGCCGCAGGCCTGGGCGAAACCCTGAGCCGCTCCGAGTTCGTCGACCGCGCGCTGCGCCAGGCCGTGACCCGCGAGAGCACCAATCTCCAGGGTGGCATGACGCTGCTGGCCACCGTCGGTGCGACCGCGCCGTTCGTGGGTCTGCTGGGTACGGTGTGGGGCATCTACGGCGCCCTGATCCGCATCGGTGCGACTGGCCAGGCCTCGATCGACGCCGTTGCCGGCCCGGTGGGTGAAGCGCTGATCATGACCGCCATCGGTCTGTTCGTCGCCATCCCGGCCGTGTTCGCCTACAACTTCTTCAGCAAGACCAACTCGGCGACCATCGCCAAGTTCGATACGTTCGCGCACGACCTGCACGACTTCTTCGCCACCGGCTCGCGCGTTCGCTGAGCCGGCGGTACAAGCAGTCAACGCAACGTTCTAGACGGAGCCCGTCATGGCTTTCAGTAGTGGTAATAGCAGCGGCCCGATGGCCGAGATCAACGTCACGCCCCTCGTGGACGTGATGTTGGTGCTCCTGATCATCTTCATCATCACGGCGCCTCTGATGTCGCACAAGGTGAAGATCGAACTGCCCGAAGCGAATCTGGTGCAGGATCCGGCGGACAAGACCGCGCCGGCGACCCCGCCGATCACCATCTCCGTCAAGGAGAATGGCGATCTGTACTGGGGCGACGAGCCGGTGACCAAGGAGATCCTGGAATCCCGCCTGTCCAGCGTGGCCCAGCTGCAGCCGCAGCCGAAGCTCAACCTGCGCGGCGACAAGACGACGAAGATGGGCACCATCGCCGACGTCACCAAGATCGCGCAGGGTCAGGGCATGCTGGACATCGGCTACGTGGCCACGAAAGAGAAGGGGCAGTAAGCCATGGCATTCAGCAGTGGTGGAAGCAAGGGCCCCATGGCCGACATCAACGTCACGCCCCTCGTGGACGTGATGCTGGTGCTGTTGATCATCTTCATCGTGACCGCGCCGATCATGACGTACCCGATCGAAGTGGCCCTGCCGCAGCGCGTGATCAACCCGCCGCCGCAGGTGCGTGAGCCGCCGCCGCCGATCGATCTGCGCATCGAGGCCGATGGCACGGTCTACTGGAACAACAGCCCGGCGAACGTGGCCGACCTCCAGCAGAAGATGGAAGAGGAAGTACAGCGCGATCCGACCAATCAGCCGGAGCTGCGCATCGAAGCCAATTCGGAATCGCACTACGACGTGATGGCCAAGGTGTTGGCCGCCGCGAAGAACGCGCAGATGATGAAGATCGGTTTCGTACAGTAATCCTGACGCGACAGACCTTTGAACGCCGCCCTCCCGGGCGGCGTTTTTCTTTGCGCCTGTACACGCCGGGTCACCCCTCTTGTCGGAACCCCGGGACCGGCGTAGCGTCAGAGCCACGGTCCCTGACAGAAGGAGGTGTGCCATGGCGTTCTCCGTTCCTGCAAGCCGTCGTGAACTGGCCGAAATCAACATCACCCCGCTCGTGGACGTGATGCTGGTACTGCTGGTGATCTTCATCGTCACGGCGCCGTTGCTCTCGCGCCCGATCGAAACGATCCTGCCGCAGCCTGTACCGGGAGAAAGAACCGAGCCGCCGAACGACCTCGTCCTCAAGGTCGGTTTGGGGGGAACCTACACGCTGGACGACCGCCCGGTATCACTCGCCGAGCTGCGTCTCCGGCTCGAGGATGCCCTTGTCGCCGACCCCCGGACGGTACTGCAGGTGGATGCTTCCGCTGGCGCCGACTACCAGCAACTGGTCAGCGCCCTGGCACAGGCCGAAGCGAGCGGCCTGGAGCATATCGTGATGCGGAACTGATGCGCTCGTGATGGCGCCGGCCGGCGCTCAGCGAGCGGCGCCGGCGGGTGCTTGCAGGATGGCCAGGTAGGCCTCCACCGTGCGCTCGAGGCCGGCGTACAACGCTTCACCGATCAACGCATGACCGATGGAGACCTCCAGGACCCCGGGCACGGCGGTCAGGAAATCACCCAGATTGTCCTGGCTCAGGTCGTGCCCGGCATTGACGCCCAGACCCAGGGCCTGCGCTTCGCGCGCGGTCCGGGTGCAGAGTGCCAGCGCGGTTGCAGCGTCGCCACGCGCGGCGGCCTCGGCGAAGGGGCCGGTATAGATCTCGACGCGGTCCGCGCCAACACGCGCGGCTTCAGCCAGGCCCTCGCAACCGGCGTCGACGAACAGGCTGACACGACAGCCCATGGCCTTCAGTTCGGCAACGAGCGGCTGCAGGCGATCCATGTCGCGACTGAAATCGAAGCCGTGGTCTGACGTGATCTGCCCGTCGGCATCCGGCACCAGCGTCGCCTGCGCCGGCCGCACGGCATCGCACAGGGCCAGGAACCCGGGATAGCCCTCGCGGGGCGGGGCGAAAGGATTGCCCTCCAGGTTCAGTTCAACGCCGCGCTCGCGCGTCAGTGCCGACAGGGCATGCACGTCCGCCGTGCGGATGTGCCGCTGGTCCGGTCGCGGATGCACCGTGATCCCATGCGCGCCTGCGGACAGGCATGTGCGCGCGGCGCGCACGACGTCCGGTTCCGTGCCTCCCCGTGAATTGCGCAGAACGGCGATCTTGTTGACGTTGACGCTGAGCGCGGTCACGAAGCGGGGGGCTCTGCGGGTGGCATCGCGTTGCGGCGCGCCTCGGCCACCTCGCGCAGGCGGCGCAGTTCGGTGGGATCGATCATCTGCGACGGATCCCGGCTGCTCTCACCGATGCGGCGTGCGTACCAGCCCATGATCCAGAGCAGGAACAGCACCAGCGACGCGAGCAGGGAAATCACCATCACCGCCGTGGAGGTCACGGAAAAGCCGACATACAGGGCGCCGACCGCCATCAACAGGAACAACCAGTGCATCGTCCACCCCCGGGTTGGTCGCGGCATATTACCGCCTCCGGCACGGCACAAAAACGGGCCTGCTTCACAGCAACGGCGACATCAGGCGGGCCAGCGCCTCGGGCAGCCGGTGCCGCCAGAGCGAACGGTCGCGCTGCAGCTTCACCGGTTCGCTGGCGGCGATTTCCGCTTCCAGCCACTGCGCCAGCGTGCCGGCGACGCCCCGGTCCCGGAACATCATCGAGATCTCGAAGTTGAGGCGGAAACTGCGGTGGTCGAAGTTGGCGCTGCCGATGATCGCCATGGCGTCGTCGCAGAGCAGGGCCTTGCTGTGCATCATCCGCGGGCCGTACTCGTAGACCTTCACGCCCGCGGCCAGCAACTCGTCGAAGTAGGACCGCGCGGCGAGCGTCACCAGGCGTGAATCACTCACTTTCGGGACCACGAGTCTTACATCCAGCCCACCCAGGGCCGCCGACGTCAGCGCCATCCGCGCCGCTTCGCCCGGCACGAAGTAGGGCGTCACCAGCCACACGCGCTGCTTCGCTTCGTGGATGGCGGCGACCTTCAAGCGGTGGATCGGCTCCCATGCGGAATCCGGTCCCGACACCAGCGCCTGCGTGGCGATGCCGCCCCGTACGTTCGCATCGCCCGCGCTCCACAACCGCGTGCCCTGGAAATCCTTGCGTTGCTGTCCGGTCGCGTAGACCCAGTCCTCGACGAACACCTGCTGGATGCTGCGCACGATCTCGCCTTCCAGGCGCAGGTGCAGGTCGCGGTAGGCATCGTCGCGCAAGGATTCGTCTTCGTCGTCGGTGACGTTGATGCCGCCGGTGAAGGCGATGCGACCGTCGACCACCACGATCTTGCGGTGGGTGCGCAGGTTGAGCCATGGCCGGGTAAAGGGCCGGAAGCGGGTGGGGTGGAACCATGCGTACTCGCCACCGGCGTCCAACAGTGCCTGCAGTGCGCGCTTCTTCAGGCGGTTGGAGCCTACGGCGTCCAACAGCAAGCGGACTTTCACCCCTTGGCGCGCTTTCGCTGCCAGTGCGTCGAGCACGCGCATGCCGGTGCGGTCGCCATTGAAGATGTAGTACTCCAGGTGGATGTGGTTGTCCGCGGCTTCAATGGCGTCGACGATGGCCTGGTACGTGGCGCACCCATCGACCAGCTGCTGCACGGAGGTTGCGGTGGAGGGAGGCAGCCCGGTGATCTTCTGCGCCAGCATGGGCAGCTCGGCGCTGTTGCCATCGGTGGGCGCGAAGACTTCGTAGCTGTCGAGCCCTTCGCGCGAGCGCGTACGACGCAACTGGTGGCGCTTGATCCGTTGCGGCCCCAGCAGGAAGTAGATCAGGTAGCCCACATAGGGCAGCAGCGCCAGCGACAGCAGCCAGCTCAGGGTGGCCACCGGTTCCCGCTTCTGCAGCACGATCCAGGCGCACAGCGGCACCAGGTACAAGAGCCACGCGGCCGTCACCCACAACTGCAGATGCGGCAGCGAGGTGAAAGACTCCCACAGGGCGTTCAGCGCATCAGTCATCCAGCGATTCTATTCGGTGTCGCGCAGCCTGCGACGATCACGGTGCAAACTGTCCGCATGACGACACCCCCGCCCAGCGTGAAGGGACGTGGTTCCACCCGATACCTGCCCGGTCGCTTCGCGGTGACCACGCCGGAAGCCGTCGACGACGGTTGGCGTGATGCCGATGGCGAAGGCGACATCACGTCCGCGCCGAAGACCGAACTGCGTGAGGAGGTCGCGCGCAGTGTCCTGACCCACAACCAGTCGCCGGACATCCCTTTCGACCAGTCGCTGAATCCCTACCGGGGGTGTGAGCACGGTATGGTTCTCTACTGAAGTGTCCAGTCAATACTGTATTGAATAATCAATACGTCATGGCCTAATTGATACATTCTTGACATAAAGCAACTGAACAAAATAGCTTTCGGCCCTGCTTCTCGTTCGAACGTGTTCACTTCGCAGCTTTGGACCATCGCTGCGAATTGCACCCGACAACGAGCTGTGATTTTTTCCATCACGGTCGCAATCAGGGACATCACTTGGACATCTACCAACCGAAGGTCATCAAGGCCATTCCAATCAACGGAAAAGGCCAAGCAGCCCAGCTGCTCGGAAAGTCCGCGAACCTACCCGTGGGCTTTCACTTCATAGTCGACCGACGAACTCTTGAGCCCATACAAGACGCATTTGACTTCCTACTTGCCGAAAGCGTCAGCCCCATTGGGAAGCCACAGCTCCGCAATCAAGAGAACACCAGCAAGGCCAATGCTGAAGATCTAGTGGATCTGCTGCTCTACGCCAACAGCATTCGCGTTCCTCTTACGGACTTCACAGAGGAATTGATCCAGGGCTACGCCGACAGCATGTCGGAAACCATCAGTCCTCAGACTCAGAAGGTCTACTCCGATGCGACCATTCTCAAGCGCGTGTCAACCGCGAAGAGGTCCTTGGAGTACCTCCAGAACCAAGGAAGATTGAAGAACCGCATCGATGTGCGGCGCGCCGTGGTGAAGGGCGAACCCAAGCTTGTTTTCGCTCCCCGCGTGAAGCTGCCCAAGCCGCCCGCCGTCGACGCCTTGGTGAAGCACATTCCCCCGGCCCTATTTGAAGAACTGGCAGCGACGCTGGGCCGCATGCCGAGCGAGGAGCGTAATGGACTGAGTAGGGACAGACTGTTCTTCACCTATCTCGCCAACACGGGTTGTCGAATCAGCGAAGGCTTGGCCGGCAGATGCAGTGACCTTCCCCTGTGGCAGATTGGAAAGAAGGATCCTCTCACGGCTTGCTTCATCAAGGTCAAAGCAAAGGGCGGCCATCAGCGCAACGTACGGCTGCCGATCTGGCTGCTCGAAGAGCTAGATCTCTACATCAAGAACGAGCGAGCGGAAGCCGTCGCCAAGCATTCGCCGGATCAAGCTCACGACAGAATATTCGTGAATCACCAGCATGCCCATCGCGGTGCGGGTTCTCCTCTGTCTGCCGCAAACTTCAGAAAGATCTTTCGACGCGCAGCCCAAAAGGCGGCAGAGCGGGTAGGCAGCCAATCTGTTCCGAGTCCGCACAGCTGCAGGCATTCGTTTGCCTTGTTCAACTACGCGGCGGAAAAGCTCAACGGCAATCCGGATCCAGGCAAGACCGTCCAGGCATTGCTTGGTCACCGAGACAAGGCAACCACAGACAAGATCTACCTGAACGCAAGCGTTGTGCTCGAAGAGGTGCTCTCCGAGGCAGACCAAAGCCACCTCACGAAACTCCTTAGCGAGCGTGGACTGTGAGGAAGAACAGGTTCGACAATACCTCGGGAGGCAATGAGGGTGGCCAAGGCGAATCCCCGGAAGAGGGGAAGCTCAAAGTCACCTTCACCCGCCATCTGCGACGCGGAAAATTGTATCTAAAGTCTGAGAATCTTAACCCTGAAGACGACAGGTGGTATCTGCTTGATCTTTGGTCGAGCTTGCCAACGCTCGGTGAGCAGCTCATCGAGGCGACCGTTGCGGTCATGTCCAGCGAGAAACAGACGACCAGGACCGCAACTCATCGTGACCTGCGCTACGGCTTTATTGCCTTTCTCAACGAAGTTAAGCCCAATGCGGAACTCAAGGATCTCCGTGCAGAGCTGTTTCGCGATTTCGTGAAGTGGCTTGATGCGCCCGGTGCCGACGGAAAGCCAAAGCGCAGCTACTTCGACAAGCTGCACAAGCTGAGCTCACTCAAGAAGCTGATCGGGCGTCTCTCCCCAACGCTCTCCGCGCTTGGAGTAGATCACGAGATTCCGGTGAACTCATGGTCGGGGCAACACACACAACGGGGCAAGGGCAAAGAGACCATTCCTTTCAAGCAGTTCGTGGACCTACTCGCGGCGGCCATCACTGCCTACGAGGAGCAGGTCAAGGAGATCGATCGCCTACTCACAAAGGTAGACAAGAAGGTCGCCGCGCTTATCGAAACAGGGCAGGAGGACTTCGATACTGTCGAAGGGCTGTCCGCCGTGATAATCGAGCGCTATGACGGCATGCTCCCCGAGAGGGAGTGGTTGAAGAAGAAAGACAACAAGCTATTCGAAGCGATTGAAGGGTTCGGCTATACCGGCTTCGCACGCATCATCAATCCTCAGGTGAATGACCTCATTCCGGCATTCATCATTCTGCAGTGCTTCACGCACTGGAACGAGCAGCCGTTGTGCTGCCTGAGGATTACCGACATCGACAGGAATGCCGGAGTACTTCACAACAAGTACAAGCTCTCATCGCACAAAGTACGTGCGAAGAAGATGGTCTTCCGATCCTTTGCAAAGGACGATGAGGTCTTCAATCCTTGCAATGTCGTTGACTTCATTGAGCGCTGGACAAAGCACATGCGGCGGTCTGCTCCGGAGCGCATCAAGCACGACCTCTTCCTCTATGCAAGTAAATTCAAGAACAGGAAGGTAGAGGCGGCCAGATCGTTGGCCCAACCATTGGGAGCACTGTACACCCTGTCGCTTGATCGCAAGCTCAAGTTCTTCGAGGCACGTGGACTTGAGCCGGCGGGCGCCAATGCGCTGAGGCAAGCCGGTTCTGACTACCTGAGGGACCTCCTGAAGGACTCAGAGAAAGTGAGGATCTTGCTTAGCCACAGCAGCGTGACTACGACGGACGGGAACTACCGATCGAGTGAGGCGCAGCGGCATGACGAAGTGGCCTTGGCCGGTGCCATGGCGATGAAGGAACGCCATCAGGACAGCGCCGGCAAGATAGACCCTCGAAGCCACTATGAAGATCGCTCTGCCGCTACCCCTGGTTACGACTGTCTGGATCCGTTTCAGAGTCCAGTTGTTGGAGAGATTCCTGGCCGCATGTGCACCGCCTATGGGTTCTGTCCGGCCTGCCCAATAAAAGTGATGCGGCTGGATGATGTCTCCTGGGGCCGGAGAATCCAGCTCCAGCAAAGGTATAAGCAGGCTGCACTGGCAATGGGCTCCGCGCGCTTCAACCAACGCTACGGTCCGGCAGCAGAGGCACTCAACACATCGTTGATGCGGCTTACCGACTCCGGCTTAGCCCGCATCGGCCGCCTCAACCTAAACCCAATCCCCGAGCTGGAGTGACCTATGGCCAAGAAGGCTGAGAACAATGCTTCCCTGAAGTTCGCTGAAGTCGACTTCGACGCAGACACATGGGTGATCAAGAACGAAACGCCAGCCCAGGTGAAGCCATACGCGACCATTCAGTGGGCGAAGCCGCTGAGCAATGGAGAGTCACTCACGAACCCGCAGCATCGGGCGCTCCTATTCTCCCTCAGGTGCTTTGTTTGGTCGCTGGTGTACGACCCTCAGGAGGCAACGGCAACATCGGCTGGAGGAATCGCCTCATTGTCGATTGCAATACGTGATCTTGCTTGTTTCCTCACGGATCAGGGAATCGAAGACCTTGATGAGATCTACCCCGAGGACACGTGGGCGTTTGCGGAGGAGGTGCTGGAACTACACCAAGAGGGCACGCGAGACGGTCATCCAGGTCGCGCGCGCGCTCCAACTCATGCTGGCGTCATTCGATCGGTCAACATCCTGACCTTGATCTATCGACAGCGGCGGGCTATAGCGAAGTTGGGCGGCAAGTCGTTGAAGATGGCTCCCTATGATGGGGACAAGCCATTCAGTGTCGTCACTAAAGACCTTGGCCTCAAGCGAAGCTCCACTACCATCGCGCCGATTCCTGACCAGGTCGCCATTCCTATCCTTAATACTGCCATCAGAATGATCGACGAGTCTGCCGATGGTCTGATTACGGCTATGGAAGCACTGCTGGCGATCCGCGGCTTTGCCAAAGATTGGGAGCAAATCAGGCCGGCAGATCGCATGGCTTTGTATGCCGAGCTCAACGAGCTCGCAACAAAGCTGAGCGTACCGATGCCCAATGGTGTTGAAGCCGAGTTTCCTTTGAGTCAGCAAGTCACAAAGGTAGACGCTGACGGTCGTGAGTTCGTCCTGGATAGTCCGCTAGTGGTCCTTCGGTACCTGCTGACATCGTGCGTAGCGGCCTGTTCTATCGTCCTTCAGGCAGGAACAGGCCTGAGGAGCCATGAACTCTTGAGCCTGAAAGCACTACCCGTCAAGGACGATGGTTGGCCATCCTGCCTCTCAAGGAGAGTGAGCGGTGATGGGATGATCGAGCTCTTCTACGTGGAGGCCATCACCTCAAAGCGCGGCAAGCCACGTACGGCCGAATGGATTGTGGGCGCACGTCCCGTTGGATCCAGTTACCTGCCACCCACAGTACGCGCAGTTCTCGCGGTAACGCGGCTCCTGGCAATGTTCCGAGAGCTCGGTGAGATCAGTGGCCTGTTTGTCGTACTGAAGACTAACGGCGGACTGCCTGCCGTGGGGACTTCAGTTAGCCCCATGACCAATGGATATCTCGCAAGGTTTCAACGCGCTTTCGTTCTCAACTGGGTGGATCTCAGTGAGCTGAGCTCACCGGACCACGAAGGCTACAAGCAGGGCAAGCTCAGGCCCCACCAGTGGCGTCCGACCTTTGCCACGTTTGTATTTCGAACCAATCCCACGATGCTCAAGGCCATCAGTGAGCATTTCAAGCACGTGAGTGATGCGATTACCTCCAAGTACTACATCGGCAATGATCCGACATTTCTGGCCGCCTGTGACGATGCTCAGACCATGGCGGCCGTCCAGGTTCTACGATCAATCACCTTCAAGGGCGCGCCTGTGGTAGGCGGCTTTTCTCGTTACGTCGATGAGATGAGGAAAGAGCTCAAGCTTCATCTGGTGGATGAGCAAGCTAAGTTCGACGAGCAGGGGGCCCTTCGTTATGTGAGCGAAGAGGAGATTGTGCTTTGGAACACGTCATATGGGAGGTGCTGGTCGTCCCAGCTGCCGACCAAGAGTCTATGCAACCAACGCGCAGGAGCCTCGGTATTGGGATCGACCAGCCCGAATCTGGCCATTGCCCATGTCGAACTTTGTACCGGCTGCAGTTGCCTTGAGATCAGTACCGAACACGCGGCGTACTGGATCGAGAGGCGCGATCAGAATGCGCTTCTCGTGGAGCAAGCGAAGCGTGCTAACGACCAGACGACGCTCGCAATCGTTCAAAAGAGACAAAGGCAGGCCGAAGCCATGGTCAAGCATTTGGCTTCTTAGGGGGCCGCGCACGAAAGTTGACTCCCATCCGCTTGACGGTCGGATCGTCACCCAAATCGACCAGCCGCGCCTTGGCGCGATCGAGCTCAGCCCGTAATGAAGCGCACACCGTGATCAGCTGGGCCTGTGTGTTCTTCAGCTCGGCGATCTCCCGCCTGAGCGCGCGCACGGTCTCGGCAGCCGGAGAGGCCTTCTTGGCCTTGAGGATCGCATTGCGGACTTTGGGATAGGCACAGTCGACATGCCCGATTAGGGTTCGGCTGACACCGGCCTCCAAAGCGACGTTGGAGAAAGAGACCATGCCGTAGGGCTCGCCCTCAGCCTGCCGCTTCTCCAGCTTCGCGCGAACCTTTGGATGGGTGGGAGAGCCCTCGATGAGTCTCTGCAGGGCCTGAGAGAGCTTCTTTTCGGTCGGATCGCTCAACGTAGTCTGAACCTAGCGGACCAAGGCGCATCATCCCACGCGCACCTAGCTGGGGCCCATTGAAGGGATCACCCAGCCATCTTCTGTTAGTATTAATGCTAACAAAGGATGGAGCTCGCCGTGATCTGGGATAGTGAGGAGCCCAATGCCCTAAAGCCCACTGCAGCCCTAAAAGGAAGGGGTGCAGCGTCCTATGTGACCGGACGGTTCGCATCGACCCCGGCGGTGGGCGTGGACGATGGCTGGGGTTCGGTCTACGAGGACCAGCCAGGGCGTCCGCAGACCACGGTGACCGAGGAGCGGGCTAGAACCATCATCAGCCGGAATGATTCGCCTGACATTGGTTTCACCCAGTCTGTGAACCCCTACAAGGGATGTGAGCACGGGTGCGTTTACTGCTTCGCCCGCCCATCCCATGCGTACCTGGATCTCTCCCCAGGCTTGGACTTTGAGACCAAGATCTTCGCCAAGCCCAACGCGGCCGAACTCCTTCGAGCCGAGCTATCGAAGCGGTCCTATGAGTGCTCCCCGATTGCCTTGGGGATCAACACCGATGCCTATCAGCCGACCGAGCGGCGCTATGGCATTTCCAAGGCATGTCTGGAGCTGCTAGCGGAAACCAAGCATCCGGTCAGCGTGGTCACCAAGTCGGCGCTGGTTGAGCGCGACCTGGATATCTATCAAGAAATGGCAAAGGAAGATCTGGTGTCGGTGTACTTTTCGGTCACCACACTCGACAACCATCTCTCGGCCAAGATGGAGCCTCGGGCCGCAGCCCCTCATGCTCGGCTACGAGCCATGAAAGCGCTGAGCAACGCTGGCGTGCCTGTGGGGGTCCTCGTAGCCCCCGTTATCCCCATGATCAACGACCATGAACTGGAGCAGATCCTGCAGGCAGCTCGAGACCAGGGCGCTCGATCTGCTGGGTTCGTTCTTCTGCGGCTACCGCATGAACTGACCCAGATCTGGCGAGAGTGGCTTGAGCTGCACTATCCCGATCGGGCCAAACACGTCATGAGCTTGATACAGCAAATGCGTGGGGGAAAGGACTACGACAGTAGGTTTGGCGCGAGAATGCGAGGGGAGGGGCCCTTCGCTATGCTCATACAGGCGCGATTTGAAAGGGCCCATCGACGACTTGGCTATGGCCGAATGCCCGCGCTGGACTGCAGTCGCTTCATCCGGCCGGAAGTTGGTTCCCCGCAGGGCTCACTCTTCTAGGAGCGGCTCCGCAGGAAAGCGCGGCCAAGACATAGAAGCATTACTCTAGCGTCGCCTAACAAGGAATCACTGGCGTGCCTACTGATAAAACTGGCCCCTCGAAACCTCGAGCCAATAGCGGAGGGGCTGCAGCTGCAGCCGGCATGGTCTTTCAACAGCACGTAGGTGCTCTGGTCTCAACCTGGATGCTCTCGGGCGCCCCTCTCGACCGAATCTACGAGCTAGGAAATGCCCGCCCAATCTGGCTGAGGTTCGAAACCGAGGCACCTGTTGACGACATTCTGGTCGCAACTTCAGACGGTGGGTACCTGGCATATCAGGTTAAGACGACCCTTTCATCATCTCCCGAGCCAAGCACCCCCTACGCAAAGACGGTGGATCAGCTAGTTAGGCATTGGCTCGCATGCCGCGATGGCGATGGGAGCATGGAGTGGAATCGTCCTCTGGACCCCAGTAAGGACCGACTAGTCATTGCTGTTGGGACGAGGGCTTCTGAGAAAATACGCATCGATCTCCCGAATGCGCTTCGGTCGCTATCGACTGGAGGAGGTGGCCCGAAGAACAGTGGGCAGAGAGCAGCTCTCGACGACTTCCAAGTGTGCGTTAGGCGCTCTTGGAGCAATGCAAGAACCGAACAGCTTCCTGAGAATCTACTCGGTGAGCTCTCGGCACTCATATCCGTCGTCACGGTCGACCCAAGCGAAAAGGAAGTCGTGAGCAATCTCGCGGCATTCACCAACCGCACAAACGCACTGTCCCTTTCAGCCATCCTCGAAGTCTACTGTGGCGAAGAAATGTCGAAGCGAGGAGGCTTCGACAATAGCCTATTGAGACGCGCGCTCATTACTCGCGGTGCTGCTCTCCCATCGCCCCCCGAGTTCCAATCAGATATCGCAAAGCTCCGGGCACACAGCTCAGCGGTGCGTAGTCAACTTGAGCGATATGAAAGGATCAAGTCAGGGGATGGAAAGCTAGTTGCCATTCGGCGGGAATGCCAGGCCAAGCTTGAAGCGGCAGCAGAGTCAGGCTCACTGCTCATCATCGGAGAGCCAGGCGCTGGAAAGAGCGGTGTGCTTAATGCATTAGCGCGGAGTCTAGCCAACAAAGGCGGGGACGTAATTGAGCTCGCAGTGGATCAGTTCTCCGTAGAGACGCTTGAAGGCATTGCGTTTGAGTTGGGCTTGAGTCACGCACTCTTGGACGTGATCGCAGCCTGGGATGGGTCAGAACCAGGATGGCTAGTAGTAGATGCACTAGACGCCACACGGGGCGGAAAAGGGGAGGGAGCGTTCAGAACTCTTATAGAACGTGTAGTAGCCCTGGACGGCCGATGGAGGGTTGTTGCTTCGATCCGTACTTTTGACTTAAGAATGGGTCGCACGTTTCGAGAGATCTTCAAGGGCGCCCCTCCCTCAGCTGATCTAAGTGATCCCGAGTTTCGCGGAGTTAGGCATCTACGAGTGCCGCCTTGGTCTGAGAATGAGTTGGAAGAATTGCTTGAGCAAGCACCGCCCATCAAGGCGCTCCTAGCTCATGCCTCTACTCGCCTTCGAGAGCTGGCAGTTGTGCCATTCAATACGCGACTTATTGGTGAGCTGCTCGAGGACGGGATAGTCAGCGCCGACCTGTCGGAAGTTCAGACGCAAGCGCAACTTCTAGGTGTGTACTGGGATCACCGCATATCACGTCACGGCTATGAAGCCGAAGCCTGCCTGAAACGCGTTGTTGGGCAGATGATGGAGTCCCGGGCGTTGCGCGCTTCCAGACTAGATCTCATTGACGTCTATCCTCAGGCGCTGGAGTTGTTGGTCCAAGAAGGTGTTCTGATCGAGACCGAGTCCGAACGCTGGATACAATTCAGGCACCACCTGTTGTTCGACTATGTGACTAGTCGTGTGTTTCTGAGACCGCTCTTGTCCAGTCACGACAATGCCGCCAAGGGACTGCAGGGGCTCGGTCTGATGCTCGCTCCGGCAGTGTCTTTCTGTCTACAGGAGCTGTGGTCGACGGAGGCCAATCGGCAGGAATTCTGGAACGTCGTGACACGCCTGGTAGCCGACGAGGAAACAGACCCCGTTATCAGAAGTGTGGCTAGTTGGATGCCAACAGAGCTGGCAGCCTCGAAACAAGACGTGGCAACAATCGGAAAGATGCTTGCCTCGGGCGAAGCCAATTCCGAGAAGGCGGTTCAGCACTTCGTCGGGGCGTTAGCCGTTCGCCTTGATGATAAAGAGATCACATCGGTAGATCCCTGGATCTCCATATCTCTCGCCATCTCTTCACGGCTACCGAACCTAGCGCGTGTGGCTCGACTCCTATGCTACCTCTTGATCAGCCGCACTGACTCACCTGAAGGACGTAGCGACTTAGGGGAAGTGTCACGAAAGCTGCTTGGCTTCTCCCTTTCTCTGGGTTCGGACGAGTACCTGATCGAATCTTCGATCGGCTTCGTAATAGACACCTATGACACCAATCCAGAAGAGTCTCGAGATCTCATCCTGAAACTCTTCAGTCCGGCCAACTTCGGCGCGACGGGATGGAGCAGCGTGCCGGCAGTAGCGAGAAAGATCGAGACTCTCGCAAAAAGCGACCCGGAGCTCGCCCGCTTCGTCTACGAGCAAACATACAAAAGAGACGTAGAGAAGGATCACGCTACAAACATTGGTAATAGCCAAATTCTTCCGCTTCGCTCGAGTGCAAAGCAAGACTATGAGCTTGCTCGATATGGCTTGGCTCAGTTCTTTCCCAAGTTCCTCCGAGCCCAACCTGATGTGGCGGCAAATGCCCTCTCTAGTGCGCTTGAGGGTTTCGTTGCGCGCGAGCACGCGACATCAACAGAGTTAGTACCTCATGAGATGGTCGTCAACGGCCAACTGGTGCGACTTCAGGAGGATTACAGCCACATCTGGGCCCATGATCCAGAAGGAAAGCACGCTCAAGATGCGGACTCACTGGTAGCAAAGCTCCTGCCCTATCTCCGAGAGGCATCGCAGGAAGATGCCATGTTGGTCATCAATGAGCTGTTGAGCGTCAGTAGCCTCGCTCTGCTATGGGCCAGAATGTTCATGATTGCCGCAGAGCGAAAGGACGCGGTTGCGCACCTACTCTGGCCATTCGCTACCGAAGAGGCCTTCATCCTCGCGAGTGAGACCAGGAAGGATGCTGTAGATCTGATCTCGTCAATCTATCGGGAGCGGTCAACGACTGAGAGAATCGAGTTCGAGCACAGGGCTTTGAGCATTCGATTCTCCAAGTTCTCCGATTCAACGGCGGCACGCGCCACCATCCTCGCGCGACTCTTCGGTGCTATCGGTAAAGAGAATCTCCTAACTCAAGAAGCTAGGGAAGCCTTGGGAGCGAAAGCCACAGGCCCCGAACAGGAGTCCAATGCGCGACTATTCTCAACAATGGCGACTTGGGCTAAGCCGTCGCCATACCATTGGCTAGAAGATCTAGAACAGGCCAGCCCAGCCAATGCCGCCTTAATCACGGCCATTGAAGCATTCAAGGCAAATTTTGGGCTAGATCGCGGCAGTACCGCCACTGATGATCTCACTTTGAGTGAAGGTGTTCGTCAGATTCACGTCCTTCGAGAGCTGGTCGACTCATCAGCTGATGCTCACCAAGGTCTGAAGCAGCATGCAACGGGTGCTGTTGGCGAAGCGATAGCCAAACTGGCAAAACGTGCGAGAAAGATCTCGGATGACGAGGCAGCCTCGCAAGCACTATTAGATCTCATCGTATGGATTGCCGGCTCACCGTATCCCGAGTCGGACGAGGACACTGAGAAAGAGTTTGCGAAGTCTGCCGCATGGGGATCACCAGCTCCACGTGTCGATGCGGCAGTGGCCATCTTCGATCTGCTAGAAGGCCATCCTGCCCTCTACCAACGGCTACGCGCGCACATCGAGACCTTGCTCGCTGATAGACATCCCGCAGTCCGTCTCCAGGCCATCGGGCGTCTTACAAACCTCTGGAACATCGATCGTGATGGGATGTGGATTCTGTTGCGTGACCGGGTAGACCGTGAGCGAAACCCAACGGTCATCCGTCAAGGTGTTTGCGATGTGCTTACTCGCGTGCTGAATGCAGACGTTGCGCGCACGGAGGATCTCACCCTCCGCCTGCTTGCTCGCTACCAG
The DNA here is from genome assembly GCF_014852005.1 of Pseudoxanthomonas sp. PXM03. Taxonomy (GTDB): domain Bacteria; phylum Pseudomonadota; class Gammaproteobacteria; order Xanthomonadales; family Xanthomonadaceae; genus Pseudoxanthomonas_A. The sequence goes on from NZ_JACVAU010000005.1 coordinate 114,069, forward strand.
AAAGAATCAAAGAGTGACGCAAAGGTCAGGGAATCGTTGGCTACAGTACTCACCCACGCTTGGGTGGGTTATGGCCGATTCGAAGCTCAACAGGTCATTAGAGGTTGGATCCAGCGTCCCGAAGATCATCGAAAAGAGCTCCGCACTGCCATCACAGACCTTCGGCAGATCTACGTATACGGATTGGACGGGCAGGGAGAGGAGGACGCATTAGAGATTAGACACCGCGCGCAGGCCCTGCTCCATGAGATCGTTGGACACCTGCATTCCTTGGTGACTGAAGCGCTAGCATCACCTGAGCCTTCGGAGCTATACGAAACAGTCGGCAGATACATTCGCCTCATCGATTGCGCCTGCATGCAGCTGTACTTTGCAGCGGAATCTCTTGGCGAAGATGGTGCAAGTTCTGTGTTTCTGGAAACTCTCTTGGATGAGATCCAGGAGACTCTGAGTCTCATTGGAGAGGTAGGGACCCCACATACCATCTACTACCTATTGCAGCTGTTGGAGAAGTTCATCCCGTTCGACGCGGGAAGAGTGTTCGATCTCATAGCAGCCTCACTGCTCGCGGGCGGTCGTCGCTTCGGATACCAGTATGAGCCGATGGGAGCAGATCTTCTGGTTCGTCTGATTGGTGTGTACTTAGCCGACTATAAGGAAATCTTCGAGGACGAACGTCGCAGGCTTGCACTCGTACAGTGTCTCGAGGTCTTCATGGAAGCTGGCTGGCCCTCCGCGCGCCGGCTGCTCTACCGCCTTCCTGAACTAGTCCAATGAACGGCTCAAGAGAGAGGTCGGACTTTCGAAACGCTCTCGCGGCCCTTCTTGACAACATGGAGGACGAGACGTCGGATCGTGGCACAAATTCCTACGACCGTGCGGCAGAGCCTGGCGTTCTTGAACATGTGACGCGAAGACTGTTCCTCGACGGCCTGTTGACAGAGCTTGGGTGGAGTCTGGGAGTCAGAGGAGATATGCCTGAAGAGGCGCGGGTACGCGCTGACACCACCCTCTACATCGACTACATGGGCGTGCATCCTGATGTCAGGACTCCGCTACTGATTGTGGAAGCAAAGGCTTGGGACGTGCCGCTTATTAATAGTCGAGGTCCAGGTCGCGTCGTCAGGCGCGATGTCGATCTCGTGATACTCACTATTGAGCACTTCAAAGCCGGCAGCGCAAGAGAAGATTGCCCGGCAGCACTGGCTTGGTACGACTTTGTAGAACAGATTGCCGGATATGTCCGTGAGTTGAGAGATCGCCACGGGCACGACGTCCCGCGAGTCGTACTCACCAGCGGTCAGTGGATGGTGATATTCGTTTGCCCTACCAAGACGTTTCTTAGCCCCGCGGCGGTGGACGACGAACAGATCATTGTTCTGAGGAAGGAAGACTACCTCGCAGAATCGACGACGATACTGGATTTGCTTGCACGGCGTGTGCTAGCCGGAGACAGTCAGTCCTTTGTAAGGCCAAGCCAGCTCCGTGGCTACATCGAGCCCGATACGTTGTCAGCAGCATTTCACGCGGTACACGTGAAATACGAAGCGACCGGATCATCTAGGTTTGCGCCAAAGCCGCGAATACTCGTCTATCCGGTGGTAGTCCTCCAGCGAACAGACAACACACTGCTAATGGCAATTGAGGATACTGAGTTTCCACTCGACGAGCGCCAGGACTCGATCTTAGATCACTTGAGCGAAGTGAGTGACGCTGCAGAGCAGCTACTTCGTCGATGCGGGGAAATGCTCGGGCTCGAGCTCCAGGCCGCACCCCTAACTCAGTTTCCAGGTTTTCCAGTAAGACCTCGAAGGGTAGAAGCTGCGACGCCTGATCGCGTGCTAGTAAACGATCTTCCAGAGAGGAATGAGTGGGTAATGGTGACCGGCAGCTCAAGGCACTATCTACGTCCAGCGCCCGCCCAAGAGTGCAGATTTCATGCTTGGAGCGCATGCAACCAAGTAGCACAAGGGTGTGGCGCCAACTCGATCGCGTTCAGGGTTGCAACATCGCCCAGATCCTTCTTCACCGACAACCAGCCACACCACTGCGCACATCAACATGTCATCGATGTGAGGGACGACCGTTGTCACATAGCCGCGATCGATAGCAGAACCTGCTGTCAGGCATGTCACTACAGCCCAATCTGCTGGAGTCAGTCCGAGATGGCGGCGCTCCCATGTGGAACTTGAGCGCATCTCGCCCGGTGGGCAGGAGCTTTAGTCCCGGTTGAGCAGCCTACGACGATCAACTGTCGTCCGCTATCAGTCGCGTGATGTCCGAATGCGAGGCTATTGGTACTAGCGACCCAATCGCCTGCCGAAGGGTCGCCAGGTTGGCTCCGTCACTTTCGATTGCTATAAAGAACTCGTGCGAGAGCTCAGCGCTCATTTGGTTGATGCTGGTTAGGGATAGCGGGGTAGTCTCTGGCGAACGGCGAGCTAAAACACAGCGAGTCGGTGAGATCGGTAGGTAGATCATTGACTTATCGACATCTTCCTCAATCGCACCTAGAGCAAGTCGCGACTTACCATCACTGAAGGTAGCGACCGGACCGCAATCGCCAAGGATAAAACGTTCATCCGGTCCGGACTCTAAGACCTCGAAAGTCATCTCAGCCATCATCTTCTGAACCCTCAATGGGCTTTCGGGGCCCTTCGACAGAGCTCCGAGAAAGGCCTTGTTCGCTATCTTCTCTGACTCGGACTCAAATCGATCCATAAAGAGCTCGACTAGATGCTCTGCCTCCTCGATGAACTTATGCTCCTGTTCAAGAACAAAGGATTTCCATCTAGGAACCATCTGCGAATAGAGCCTTGTCTGCAGTTCCCGGCTCAGATGACCATGATCCTTGCGAAGCTGCTCGTAGATTAGTTGTCGACGTTTCGCTGGGTCATGGAGGCTCCTGATAAGTTCACGTTGGACATACCTTTCCTTCTGAATTTTGGCCCGAATGCCCGCAATGAGTGCAGGAACCATTGTTGTGAGCGCCGATCTCATCGCCTTCGTGCGAATGCCAAGAGCACATACAAGCGTTGCCATCTCCGCAGAAGTGACTTGCTCGCCCTGATTGAGCTTATTGACCGTTATCGAAAGCAGTTTTTCACCTGCCGTTATCTTGTCATCCAGTGACGGATCGTCGGGGCCTCCGTAGAAGTCGACCTCCTGGCCAAGCTCCATCACATTGGTTCCAAAGCTGCCGTGGGTCCTATGGTGGGCATGGACGTAGAAATGCTTTCCCTTCTGATGAAAAGCGAACGGCCGCTGCAAGAAGCGAGGCAAGTAGTGATGTCGACGTCCGGCCATGATCCAGGTCAATCCTCATGCTCGGTGGCATTGAGGAAGGCCTTAAGCTCAGGATCCTGTGTCGCGTAGTCGGCGTGGAACTGCGCGAACGTGTTCGAGCGCGCGTAAAGGCACACCCACCGATCAAGCGCATGAGCCCGGTCAATCGCCTCATCCATATCCATCACGCTGCCTTCGCCACTTGGTGTTCGTAATAGGCCTGCGGTCGGTCATCGAGAATTGCCTGTAGCTCTTCAGCGGGTCGGCCCTCAGGAGTCAGCCAGGCCTCAATGTGCTCAGGCTTGATCTGGATGATGGTGCGATCATGACCGGCGGCGGCAACCTCGGGAGCGGGGTCATCGGTGATGGCAGCGAACGACAACAGCGCCTCATCTCCGTCAGGCGACTCGTTCCACAGGCATGCAATCACCATGTCCTGCTCGGGCTTCGGCCGAAACTCCAGCACCACGTTCTCCGACTTCTCGCCCTCTGCTAGCTCGCGCTGCTCCATGTTGTGGCGCTCGACGTTCTCGTAGAACGCGCTGACCACGATGACTGCATGGCGATGCCCGAAGAGCGCTTGCCAGCTTGTCTCAATCTTGTCTCTGCGAGCGTTGTAGGTCGTGTCGTACTTACGCTCGACTTCGGCAGTCCAGCCAGGGAGTCTGCATCGATACCGCATCGGCTTGATCACCTTTCTCCCGTTCTCCATGACGATGACCGGCGCATAGTTGCCGGGATAGAAGCGCCTATCACGCGCAAGCGGCTCGACTCGCTGCAGGTCATCTAGATCTAACTTGAGCTTGCTGATCTTGTCGGTCGATATACGCAGGTCCTCCTGCGCCTTCTTGGTGACCTTGGTCAGCAGGGCGCGCTCGGCATCGGCCTGGCGCTTCTTCTGCTTGAACAGCTCCTGCTGCAGTTCGGTCTCGCGCTCGGCGCGCTGGCGCTGGATCACGTGCCAGATCTCCTGCGCCTTCGGGTCACCCAAGTTGCGGAACCAGTCCTCCATGGCCTTCGGCCGGCGCCTCTTCTTCGCCCGATCGGGTGCCGACCACACGTTCATGACGAAGTCCTCGAGGCTCATCGTCGCGCCGTAGTGGCGGACATACTTCTCGTAGTCGGCCTGGATCATCGCGGAGTAGCACATAGGCACAGTCCTCGGCAGTCGGCCCGAATATACCGCCGACCCTGTTAGCCGTTTGCAGCCAGCGGACGCTCGAAGCCACGGGTCAGCAGGACGATCGACTCCAGGCGTTCGAACAGCGCCATGTGGTGCTGAGGCTCCACGAGCTCCAGGATGGCATTCGCCTCCGCGGCGAAGGCCTCCTGCCGATCTGAGGGCGCGATCGTGGCGTACATGGCCGGAAGGCTGGCCTGAATGGCATCGACCAGGGCGTTGGCTTCGGAGGGCGTCAGGTAGGTAGGCATGGGCCCCATTCTTCGTCCGCCGGTCTCACCGGCTGCGACACGACCGTCGGTCTCAGTCCGTGGGATGGCGGCTCGTACGATGGCTGCATGCCCCTCCCCGATGCCTATCGATGGTCCGACAGCGCAGATGGCAGCAGCCAGCTGTACTGGAACTACGGTTTCGTGGCGAGCATTGCTGCAGACGGGTCGACCCGGATCAAGCCCTGGGACAAGCGGGAGATCCACTCGAAGGCGGCGAGCGTTGCGCAGGGCAAGCGCTTCATCGAACGATGGCTGCTAGCCCAGTCCAGCGAGCGGGCGCGCGAGTGCGCGCGATTGCGGGCCCGCTCCCGTGCAGCGTCCGCTCCTCAGTCCAAGAAGGCCGATGACGCCGCCCGCTTTCTGTGGCAGCAGACTCGGCCGGCGGGCGGGGGTCTTTCCTCCAGGATCATTAAGGTGGACAACGTCCTGCCTGACGACTTCGATTCCATCGCGGATGTAGGGGAACCTCTACAAGCATTCGCGCCACACGCCGACTATTCGCGGATCAGGCGCCGGCACATGCTGGTCATGCCCAGCGTGGGCTAGTACAGCACTCGTCCCGCCACGTTAAGCGCCATCCCTGCGATTGGTGGCGCCGGGCATCGCCGGTGGGTGTGCTGTGCACAACGCCACCCACCGGCACCTTCTCCACGCTTCCGTCTGGTTGACTGCTGACGGGTAATGTTTGCCACCCAGAGCGGACACTGGAGAACGCGCGCTCTGATGGCTAGGAGATTTGCTCTTGGGGGCAATTCAGGCCAGCGTACCGCCGTCAGCATCGTCGCTGGGGCCGGCTATACGTCGGCTTGTTGATCGGACCCAGCCACCCTAAGATCGAGCCGTCTCAAGGGGATAGTCGGCCTTACGGCGGACTTGGATAAGTCGTATAGGTGGACCCATGGGTCCGGCTACCAGTTAGCTGGGCCCCTGTTGGTCGATGCAAGGAGATGTCGTGCAGAACCCACATAACTTCAACGTCATATGCTCCTGTGGATTTGAGATGTTGGAGCACAATCAATTTGTCGATGCCGCAAGCAATCTAGGTGTGGACCTTGAGATCCTGTACCAAATGGATCGGTACGAGGCTCAGTCGCACGAGATTGACGAAGACGCCATCCCTACGACAGTTGCAATCTGTGCGAGATCAGAAGGCACGTATCTTTCAATTGCACAGCTTAGATTCCTAATTGATGTTGTTTGCCCACGTATCAAGGGGCAAGATTTCATAGTAATTGGATTCTTTGGGCCGCACGCCACAATCGATGACGCACCAGCGCTAGCGATCAATTCGAACTCTGTCAGTGCAGGAATTTTTGGTGATCTTAAGAAACTAGCTCGCGTTGAGCTCGATCTCTTTATGCTCGAAGTGGCGCTTTCACAGGCCTAACAACTCACTCAAGCCGACGCTGCTTCACGGCGCGGCTTAATTCAGGCGTTAGGTCTACCAGGAGAGTTCTTTGGATCTTTCTGCAATCACAAGCGCATATACCGCTCTTCAGTTCATGCGGGACTCAATGTCCTTAGCCTTGAACGCCAAGATCGACGAGGAGGCTCGAGCAAAGATTCATGCGGCAATGGATCAGATCACGAAACTTCAAGATGGCTTGTTCCATACGCAGCAGCAGCTACTCGCTCTACAGCAGACAAATGAGGCCTTGCGCAAAGAGCTTGCTACAATGTCCGCTTGGGAGGATCGCACCTCCGAGTACAAGCTGGTGCAAGCTCCGGGAAGAGCTGTTGTGTATCAGTACTCTGGAGAACCAAGGCACTACGCCTGTCCAACATGTTATGAGAGCCGCAAGATTTCTCCGCTTCAGGATATGAAGCAGCCAAACGGAGACTTCTGGTGCGCGACCTGCAACAAAAATTTCCCTGTAGATCCGGTTCGCGGCAGGGGCTATCGTGGGTAGCTCTAACAATTCACTCAAGCCAACGCCGCTTCGCAGCGCGGATTAATTTAGGCGTTAGGTGCCATATGAAGCGTCTAGTAGCTCTATCAGCAGCATTCCTGACCTTCACTGCCACCGCTGCGACCCCGTATCACTCCGAGAGTGTCATGCTGCTCCTGCCGGACTCAGTTCTCCAAGAACGAGTTCCATCGGTGGATGCGCTAGCCAACTACATCAAGGCGGTTCAGACCTCTTCTGAGCAGGCTCTGTCGGGGCAGGCACCAAGCCCAACCGGTGGCCATCTTGTGCTGGCCGTCCGTCCCGGCGGCCAATCAATGGTCTGGCTGGACTTCAAGCCTGCGTTGCCTGGCCCAACTGCAGCCAAGCTGCGCGCCGCCATCTTGGCCGTTCCTGCTTTTGAGGCACAGGCCGGCGTGGTTGTTGTTGCGCTCAACTCATCTCTTTGGGGCGCCCCCGCATCATCTACTTTCACCAGCCCGCCAGAGTGGACAGACGCCATGCAAGGGCATCACGGGGCAATGGAGGTTCGAGAGCTTGTCGATAGAGTGTGGCCCGGCCGGCCGGGCTAACAAATCATTCAAGCCGAACCCGCTACGCGGATCGGCCAGTTTAGGCGTGATACGGAATTTGGAGCCCTCAATGACTCTTTGCATCGCATGGAAGCAGGACAACGCAATTCACTTAGCTGCGGACTCGCGGCTGATGATCGCTACCAATTCTTATGCTGATGTTGGCATCAAGGTACTAGCCCTTCCCTACAGAATCCTTCAGCCGGCGCATCCGGATCCTTCAAGAGCTAGGAGTGTGGCTTACCAGGGACGGCTCGGGATGTGCTTTGCCGGAAGCGCGGTAAATTCGCTGATGATCAAAGAGTCCGTTGCCGCAGTGCTGCAGGATCTTCAGTATGCGCCAGGCCACACGGACGTGAGTATGAAGGGGATATGCGAGTTCATATTCAAAGCTTACAAACTAATCTCCATTGAGATCTGCAAAACCGCAGTGGGCCCTAAGGGAATCGCAAGCTTCATTGTGTGTGGCCAATGTCCCTCTACCGGCCTGCTGAGAGCATTCAAGTTCTCGACCAACAGCAACAATGTGCACTCGCTTGATGAGGTGCTCGTTGCGTCAAAGCACGAGTTCCTAGGATCTGGATCAAAACACGTGAATCCGAAGGCGACCCTAGTTCGGAACAAAGACTATCTGTCGGTACTTCGCGACATCATCAATGATGAGTCGATAGAATCGGTTGGGGGAAACATCCAGTACGGCACGCTTCACAACAACGACTTCACCGTGTATGGAATCATGGAGTTGAAGGACGGCGTTCACCATTGGCGAGGCGCGCTTGACATGAACAGCGACTACTTCATGTCCGGGCATTCCGATCTGATATCGGGCATCTCCTACATTGACCCCTTCGACACCTTCGGGAAGTCGGGTGCGGTGTAACAATTCATCCGAGCCGACGGCCCTTCACGGCGCGTCTCAATTCAGGTGTTTTCGCCCATGACCAATGATTCCTTGTTTGCATTGATACTTTCACTGCCTATCGGCATCGTCAGCGGGCTGTATTCCAGCCTCATCGTTACCAAGTATGCAAGGTTTTCCGAGCTTCGCAGAGAAGCACTTCGGATCATTAGGTCGATCAACTACATCGGCGACGGCGCGCAGATGACGGTGCAGGAACCAGCTAACCTGAGCTACCTGGCGCTGATCGCGAGTGACCTATATGGCCTCGGCCACCGCTCGGCCGGCGATACGATCAACTCTCTGTATGACACCATTCTCGGCGCCAACAGGTCGGTTATGTCGGGTGCAATGGACCCGCTAACGTACATATCTCAGCACGGTGATTGGCAGCGTCAAGCCAGAGAGATCGATCCCAACAAGCGGATCTACTTGCCGTGGGGATGGCCTTGAAAGTGCACCGACTTCGCGGCCAAAGTTCATTCAAGCTGAAGCCGCTTCGTGGCTCGGCCAAATTGGTGTAATAGATTGTTGCCGAAACTAGCAACTTGGAGGCCGTTGTGCGAGATACCGAGGGACTTGATATCTACCTGCAGTTGGCCGCTCAGGACCGTGACCACGACCGAGATGGACAGTTGCTTGCCCGTCTGTCTCAACTCGCCCGTGAAATGGAGCCGAATAGCGAATCCGATCAGTTCGGTAGCATTGATATCGACAATTGCCTCCATGCCATCGCGCAGTCGCCCCTGCTGTTCCCTACCGCACTAGCGCGCTGGCTGACGACTGACTCTGATGTCCGACTGGGCAAGGCGCTCTTGCACCACGCCAACATTACCCATCTCGATCAGCACTTTCCCCAGCCCTACGACCTGACCCGAGTGCTGGAGGACGAAGCAATCACAACGGCCAGGCGCGCGTGCGCGTTAGCAGCCGCACCTTCGGTGTCGCTCGGATGGACATTGAGCATGGCGCGTGACTTTCCCGGCAGCGATGAGGTTCGCAACTGTACGACTGAGCTACTCGACTACCACGTGGAACAGCTGCTGGTCAGTACCGTCGAGCTTCTGGGCTCTCCAGATTCGAGCTTCCTGGAGCTCGATGTCTCAACTGAGACACTTCGCAAGGCGCGCGAAGTGCAGCAGGTCCTTGATGAGCTACCGCGGCTCCGGGAACTCGAGATGACGGCGGATATGCGCCTCCTGTATTCCTCGCTCAAGCGAAGTGAGCACCGAGAAATTCATCGCCGTGCCGAGGAATCCTCAGCATTTCGCGGACTGCTGCATGAAGTGAGGCTCAAGTACACTAGTCGACCGGTCATTGAAGTCCCGCACGACTCGGGCACGGAAGAGATGACTTTGGCCATGTCCTCGCACGAGCTTGCGATTGAGCCTCCGCTTTCTGAGCTTACGGATCCCGTCCTCGGGCTCATGCGTCGCAATCAACTCTGGCGGAGCACCAGTTCATGAGCCTGCAACTCGTTCTTCAGAACTACATAAGCAGTCTAAGAGAGCGCAACGAACTGGACGCTCTTTTGCCAGAGCTGCTGACTGCGATGGGTCATTCGGTACTAAGTCGTCCGCAGACAGGCGTCCCTCAGGCAGGGGTGGACGTTCTGTCGAGCTTTCAGAACTCTGAAGGTAGAGAAGAGCTGTACCTGTTCATAATCAAGTTCGGTGACATTCGTCGAGAAGATCTGTTTACCGGCCAACAGGCCATTGAGCCATCCGCGCGTGAGGCGTGTACCGACTTTGCGCGCAATCGTCTAACGGAGTCTCAACGAGCACTGACCAAGCACGTTGTGGTCGTTTCAAGTGGGGTCATAAAGCAGGAGGCTGCAACCGGCTTTGCAGGACTCGCGGACGAGGTCAACGCCCGACCCGGTTTTATCTTCGGCTTCTGGGGAATCGACCAGCTCACGCCCCTAATTGAGAAACACGTTTTCGACGAGTCACTGCTGCTTGGGCACGCACAGTCCGATCTCCGCGCGGCCCTGGCTGGGCTGAGTGACTCGAGTGCTTCGATCCAGCGCTTCGTACACTTCATTGAGAAGGTGATGACCGCGCCCGCGAATGAGGCTGACGATAGCCCAGCGCCAGCGCGCCGCAAGTTCCTACGTCGTTGTGCAGCTGCGGCAATGGGCCATGGTGTGCTGGTGGTGTGGGGTGGCGCAGAGAACAACTTGAAGCCGGCTGTCGTGGCGGGCGAGTACCTTGCGCTAAGGATGTGGTCCGCATCGGTCAGCCTTGGGTTGACGGGTGATTCCGAGTTTCTGCGACGTCTCAATGCAACGGTCGAACTTCACGTTCACACCTTGTCGACCTATTTCGACAAGACACTGCCAGCCCTAAGGAACGCACGAGCAATCGTACGGCACCGACCAAACCCTGTCTTCTATGCGGATCTCGTCTTCGATGAGTTGGGCCGGCTTGCGACACTGCTACTGCTTCTCCAGCGCATGGAAGGGTCTGAAGATAGACGGCGCCAGGTGCTTCAGGACATCGTGAAGGTAATCAATGCCAACAGCATTGTTGCAAGGCCCTTGTTGGACGGTCAGGGCATCGACCTGAGTCTTGTGTTTACAGCACTGTTGAAAGAAGGCGCTATCCAGTCTGTGCAGAATCTGGCAATGGGAGTCACGCAGCTCTTGAAGCGGTCATTGATGACGAATGAGCGCTTGCCGGTCGATACAGATTTGCTTGAGGACGCCGTTGCGGTGCATTTCACCCGCGACGCGGGTGACCGCGACTTCTTCAAGACGACGACGCTCGTGCCCTTGCTGGCGACCATCTTTTCGGTAATGGAAGACGAAGCAGGATTGACGCTTCTGCGAAGTCTCACGCCCCACTTGTCCGGAGTTACCCTTGAGCGCTGGTACCACACCTCTGGCATTGAGACCTTTACCGGCTCAAACCGCAGTCTAGATGCGATTAGCGTCTCGAGGGTGATTGCAGGGTTAGGAGAAGATACTTCTTCGGAGCTTCAGGCATCTTTACGCATTCCAGAGGGTGCAGCAGACCCAACACAACTTGGTTGGTATGCGCAGCCCTGGAGCGTCCTTACTGCTCTGTCGGCGCGATTGCACCGCCACCCCCTGCCCACTTGGTACCTTGCCAGATGAGTTCGAACGAACCTGCGCGCACAGCTAACTTGATCTGGACCAGAAACCTGGCTCGAGATCCGCTTGAACGGTTGGGCACTCGCTGGACTTCTGTGGCGGAAACGTCGGTCCGAGATCCTGTGAGGCTATGAGTCAGGGTTCTTCGCGGTCTCGCTTCACCAAGGCCCAAGGCAGGTTCAGGGCCTAATGTGTTGGCCGACATAGCCGATACCGTTGAGGATCGCAAAGCAAAGGAGCACTCGATGACCTTCAGAAAGGAAGCGGTACACGTAGGTTGGGCGGTGGGGCTGGCCTTGATGGCTCTGGGTGTAGTGATCGTGGACTCCATCATGGCTCCAGTGATCCGCGGAGTCCTGGGCGGCGCATTTTGGTGCTGCATGCTCGCCCTAGCAGTATCGACGCTGGTGCTTACCCTGATGTACCTCAAGCACATCGGTACGACCAAGCGCATGCGTGTGCTCTTCAGCCTATCCGTCATCGTGATGAGCATCCTTACGCACTCGCTCTTTGGCCTCGTGATTGAGACGTTCGCGCTCTTTGATCCCTCTAACAGTTCAAAGCTAGTGATGTTCATCTACTCGCTTCTAGCGCAACTCGTTGAGGCCTCGCAGCTCGTTGCCACCTTGGTAATGGCTGGACTGGCCGTCGGCCTGCTGATTAATACGTTTCCTGGTGTATCAGAGGGTCCGTCAGAGTCGGCAGCGGCCTCGGGTAGCTGATAGCACACATCTCATGCGCACGGTCCTCGCTTAGCCCGTTGTCCAAGTCTGTACTGGATTCGCAGGTCTAATCGCTGGAAGCGAACACGGGAACGGCGCCAATGTCATTCAAGAAGCCAGGCCTGGCCTGGGCGATGTCAAACACGGCCACGTCGACAATGTCCTCTGGCCGTGGATCCAATGCCTGAACAACAGAGACCAGATGCCGTGCTCCTCGCTCCATCTGGCGAGCTTCCACGCCTGCATAGATGAGCAAAATTGGTCGGCTGAACCCTTGATCCAATGTGCGCTTCTCAAGGAGATAGATCTCCCTGATGAAGGGCGGTAAAGGCACGTTTCCCTCTAGTGCCCTGATCAAGTTGTCAGGAGGAGATGTGGCAGGGCGTACATCCACGGTTCCCTCGCTCAAGCTGACTTTCTCGAACGTCTCTAGCGTCCCTGACTTCAGCAACGTGGCCACTTCCTCGGGAAAAAGCACAGCGCCACCGTCGTTAGGGTTGACCATCAAGGTTGCTCCAATCGTCTGCTCAAATAGCCTCGCACAAGGAAGCGTGATAGTCCGCAGGCCACTGAAAGTAGATCGTGCGGCACGGTGAGCTGAAGTGAAGAAGGGAATCGCGTCATACCCATCCGGGTGTCGAAACTGAATCAGCCTCACATTCTTGGAGTCATCGGATATCGGCACGTGCGCATGCACCGTGGCGCGAACGAGGCAAGCGAAGAAGGTCGATTCATCAGTACGGCTCCGCATCGCTCGCTCAAACCAATGTTCCAGCTCTCCCTCGCTGACGTTGGACATCCTTCAACCTCCAATGTGTGGACCGTGCATGTAGCCGCGTAGCCACTCTGGATCAAACTCAGTCGCAAGCAAGTTCGGGCGAAGCGGTGATCCTGTGACCTCCTGCAGTCGTGCCTCGTTGGCGGCTATCGCTTCAACATCCGATACAGACGGAAAGTGCCTGAGCAATCGATACGCTTCCGCGCGCACCTGCTTGGGAACGGCCATGTTGGCAGCGAGATCGCGAAGAAACGCACCGGCCTGGATGAGGTGTCGAGTTCGTTCGAGCGGCATGGTCATAGAGGCCTCTTCCGCATTTGAAGGCGCAGTGGAATATGCCGAAGACGCTCGCTTCTGGCGGGCATGTTTAGGAATCTCACGATGCGGTCGTCGTCAGGAGTTGCCTGCCGCTTTGCTTCGTCCCAACGCATGAGTCGATCGTCCAGGGTGGTCTGCCCAGTAGGAGATTCCTACAGGCAACAGGTGGGAGAGGAAGACGTTCAAGAGGATGGGCTTCTTCCACTGAGGATCAGGTACAAATTGATACTCCTCGGCAGACAGCTCATTGTTGGCCGATCTCGAGGCAAGCCACCGCGAGCGGCGACGCATCTCCTCAAGCATTGCGGAGCGCGCCGCATCCTGGTCCATCCCAGTGCGAAGAAGGGTTGAGGCGGCGCCGCGCGCCGCGTGCCACGCCAGGTAGCGCTTACGAGCCAAACTCAAGTCAGACCAGTCATCTGCCATCGCATGCATGATGAAGGGAGCGCTTGCCGGATCCAGGGTGTGGCGACGTAGCAGGTGCGCGAGGTATGTCTCAATCTCGGCCGCTGCCAATGCTTCCCAAAGCTCAAGGGTCGGTCGCACAGAATCCTGACGCGATGCCAGATCTAGCATCACTGTCTGCAGCGCGGCTTGGAGATGGTTTCGCTCACCCCAGTCGGTGAGATAGCACCATCCCAGAGGCTCATAGAGTGCGCGACGAATGCCGGGCTCCTGTCCTGCCGCAGTACGCAGAACCTGACGTTCCGCCAGCTGCTGAAAGAGCTTCTGGCTTAGTGCTGTCCCAGTGCTGAAAGGGGCCTCGACTGTCGTCGATAGCTCAAGGGCGTACCACGCACCAAGCCGCAGCAATCCTAGCGACTGTGCAAATGGCACGAGGTCGCGGGCGGCGGGCAGCAGAGTCGATTGGGTGCGGACACATGCCATTGCACCTCTCGCGATTAGTCGGGGAGCTTATCAGCGGCCGCGCGAGTTTTCTACACAATTTTCATGTAATCGGTAGGTGCGCCATAGATTCCCCAGTCGTCCAGGACTGGCGGCGACCATGGCATCAAAAACGATCTATCGGGAGGAGTATCGACGGCTGGTCGAGAGACTGAGAGAGCGCCGCGAGGAACTGGGGCTGTCGCAGGGCGAGCTAGCTCGCCAGCTGGGGTGGCCCCAGCAGCGGATGTCTGCCGTCGAGGCGGGGGCCCGCAGGCTGGACGTGATCGAGTTCTTCGAGCTCACTTCAGCGCTCGGGCTTAGCCCAGCCCGTGCAATGAAGCTGGTGCTTCCAGCCGGTCAAGGATGAGCTCCTGCCAGCAGGCTCGGATGACGGCGCTGAAGTTCAAGAAACACGCAGTGGGATGCAAAAGCGTCATTGGCGGCGTAGACAAGTTGGGCTGGTCTAAGGGGCCGCGTACTCCAATTGGACAGTTGCACGGACTTGGATTTCCCAAGGCGTTGTCCCAAGACGATTGCCACGGAGGCCTGAAGGCCCACGCGCTGTCGGTAGCCAAGCTTGCGCACGACGGGAGCAAGATCCAAGGACCCCCTTAGCTTGATCTTATACTTGCCGTAGAGCGGCCTCCGATCATTTGCCAGGCCAAAACCAACTTTAAGAATGCCTTCGGACTCAAGGAGTGGCGCCAAAAGATCCCTCGTCCACACGCCCTCAGCAGGAATGCAGTAGGCCCTATCGAAGGTGGCCAGTTGGATCAGGTGAGGTCCCGTCCTGACCTCGCCGGCCACAAAGGTCGGTTTCGTCTCCGTGTCGAACCCGAGCGTTCGTTCAAGCTTGAGGACTTGGAGCGCTGCAGCAGCAGCCTGCTCGCTTCCAATCCAATGGATCCTCCCTATGTCCAGCCCGGTGAAAGGGGGCAGGGAAGCCATGAACTCGCGAGTCGGGTGAGCGAGCTTCGGTCTTGGCAGGTCTTGCACTGCTAGATCAGGGGGGCTGGTGTGAGTTTCCATTCTGCCGAGGTCTCGTGTGGCTATCGATCGCACTGTTCATGTGCAGCGCTGTGGCTAGGCAATCATGGACTAGGCCTGGCAGTTTCCTAGAGAGAGTGCGGCTACTTCATCAGAAACCTGTTTTTCGCAAGTGCAGCTGATTCATCCGGCCGCAGCTTCGGGGCAATCTCAAATCCCCCACCAACCTACCTTACGGGTCCCCCATGGAACCTCTAGGCTAGCCGCAAGCTCGGCCAATCTTGCGCACTTTGACCGAATGGCACCCCAGATCCCTGCTCCAGGCCCCCTCGAGCAAGTGAACAAAATTTGGAGGTTCCATAAATTGCTGCTGCAGCTACTGCTTCGCTCGTCCGTCGCACGCTTATCTCGACCTGTCGCCCGGCCTGGATTTCGAAACCAGGATTTTCGCGAAGACCAATGCGCCGGAGGTACTGAGGCGCGAGCTTGCGAAGGCCGGCTATCGGGCAAGCCCGATCTCGCTGGGCATCAACACCGACGCCTACCAGCCGGTTGAACGGAAGCTGCAACTGACCCGTCGCATCATCGAGGTGCTGGCCGAAACCAGGCATCCGTTCTCGCTTATCACGAAGAACGCGTTGGTCGAGCGTGACCTGGATCTCCTCGCACCGATGGCCCGCGAAAACCTGGTGCATGTGTACTTTTCCATCACCACGCTGGACAACGCGCTGTCCTCGCGCCTCGAGCCGCGTGCGTCCGCACCGCACAGCCGGCTGAAGGCCGTGAAGCGTCTCAGCGAAGCCGGCATTCCTGTCGGCGTGATGTTCGCGCCGGTGATCCCGTGGGTGAACGACCAGGCGCTGGAAGCCGTACTGGACGCGGCGAGTGCACATGGCGCCACCGCCGCAGGCTATGTGTTGCTGCGCCTGCCGCATGAAGTCGCTCCCTTGTTCCGTGATTGGCTGCAGACGCATCTCCCCGACCGCGCCGCGCATGTGATGAGCACGATCCAGCAACTGCGCGGCGGCAAGGACTACGACAGCCGGTTCGGGAAGAGATTGAGTGGCGAAGGCGTCTATGCCGATCTGTTGGCGCGCCGGTTCGCGCTGGCACTCAAACGGGCCGGTTTCAGGGAGCGCCGGCATCCACCGCTCGATTGCAGCCGCTTCGTGCCGCCACGCGCACCGTCGCCCCAGGGCGAACTGTTCTGACGGCATCGGCGAGCGCGCTGCGACGATCGGTCACGGGAAACCCCGGCGACGCGCATGGACAATCCCGTGTGCCTTCCTCCGCATGCACGCCGATGATCACGTCCCTCTACCTCGCAGGTCCGGACATCTTCCGCCCCGACGCGGTTGCGCACGGCGAACGACTCAAGGCGTTGTGTGCACGCCATGGCTTCGAGGGTCTGTTTCCCCTGGACGCACAGGTGGCCGGACACGCGACAGGCGATGCACGGGATACCGCGCGCGGGATCTACCGCGCCGACATCGGCCTGCTGGATGCCGCCGATGCGGTGCTCGCCAACCTCGATTTCTTCCGTGGTGCGGAACCGGACAGCGGCACGTGCTTCGAAGTCGGGTATGCCGTCGCCCGCGGCAAGCCGGTCTACGCCTACGTGCCCGAGAGCGGCAGCCTTGCCGAACGCATCCATCACCGTTGTCCCCAGTACCTGGCGGCCGATGCCGGCATGGACGTTCACGGCTGGCAACTGGAAGAGTTCGGCCTGCCGCTCAACCTGATGCTCGCAGTCCCCTGCGTGATGGTGGTGGGCGGTGTGGAGGCGGCATTGCAGCGGTTGCGCAGCGACATCGATGCACGGCGGGATGTCGCCTGAGCGACGTTGCCGCGCTTCAGCGTCCGCCGTACAGGTGTTCCGCGCGCTGGAACAGGATCCAGCTGGTCGCGATGTATTTGTCGCCGCCCACCGGACGGTTGCCGCGGTGCGTGTGGGTGAACGCCGTCGGGGCGATCAGCAGGCTGCCGGTGCGGGGTACGATCCTGCGCTGCTGGTGGAAGAATTCTGTCTCGCCCGCCTCGAAGCCGTCGTTGAGATAGAGCGTCCATAGCACGTGGCGGTGCAGCGGTTCGGCATCCGCGCCTTTCGGGAACAGCTCGCAGTGCCAGTACGGATAGCCACCCTCGCCGGCGGGATACCGCTGCAGGTTGATCCGGCCCGGCACGAACACCGCCATGATGAGCTTCATCAGTGCGTCGTCGTCCATGCCGGCGACGTCCTCGTAACCCAGGCGGCGCAGCTGCCCGTCGGCGCCCGGCTGCTGCAGCATCAAGGGCGCGATCAGGCTGAAGGGATAGGTACGCAGGTACTGCTTCAACCCGGCGAGCACGGCCAGGTTGAGGCGCTGTTCCACGTCGCGCCAGTCGGCCTGCCCGCTGATGCTGATGTCGCGGCTGTGCTTGAGCTCCGGGTGGTGTCCGCCACCCACCTGCCCTGGCCGGTCCTGCCGGCTGGCATCGAAGCGTTCCACGATGGCGCGACAGGTCGCCGCGTCCAGCGTGTTTTCGTAGACCTCGATGAAGTCGGCGCTCATGCGGGCATGCTCGCCGTCAGGTCGATGCATCGTCGGTCGGAGTGGCACCATCCTTGCGGCATGCCTGCAGGATCCGGGGTGTCAGCGACGTCTCCAGGGTGCCGCCCCGTTCGGCCAGCGCCAGCGTATCGAACGCTGGGATCTGTGCGTCCGCGCGTTCCATGCTGATCTCCGCATAGGCTTTCAGCGCACTGCGGACGCCCGCAATCTGGGGGGCGACGGGATCGGCGCGCTGCTCGGGATGGACGATCTGCCAGGCGGCGTTGCCGTAGAGGATCTGCATGAAGAGCATGCCGCCATAGTACGAGTCCATCTCCAGCTTGGGCTCGAGGAAGTCGCACGCTGTGATCACCAGGTCCGGTGTCTCGATCGCCCATTGGAGCATCCAGGCACGCATCGGCTTCGCATCCGGATCAAGTGGAAACCGTTCCAGATGGCGCGTCAGTCGGACGAACTTCGCTTCATCGGTGTCGGCGGCGGCATGGGCGGAAGCCTGGGCGCCGGCCATGCCCGGCAGGCAGGCCAGCAGGATGATCGCCAATCGCGTCTGCAGTCGCTTCACTCGTCGCTCCCGGCGGAGGGGATGCTCCGCACTTGCGCGATTCTAGCCTCGTCCGCTCACGCGGCCGCGGTGTCGTGCGCGCGGTGGTAGCCGACGGCGGCTTCGACTTCCTTCCTCGATCCCAGGAACACCGGTACGCGCTGGTGCAGGTGTGTCGGGCGCAGCGACAGGATGTCCTCGCGCCCGGTGCTCGCCGCACCGCCGGCCTGCTCCACCAGCATGCCCATCGGGTTGGCCTCGTACATCAGGCGCAGCTTGCCGGCCTTGCCCGGGTCCTTGCGGTCCCACGGGTAGATGAAGATGCCGCCGCGGGTCAGGATGCGGTGCACATCCGCCACCATGCTGGCGATCCAGCGCATGTTGAAGTCCTTGCCGCGCGGACCTTCCTTGCCGGCGAGCAGGTCGTTGACATAGCCCTGCATCGGGGCTTCCCAGTGGCGCTGGTTCGACATGTTGATGGCGAACTCCTTCGTCTCCTCCGGGATCCGCATGTCGCGCTGGGTCATCACGAACGCGCCCTGCTCGCGGTCCAGCGTGAACGCATGGGTGCCGTTGCCGGTGGTGAGCACCAGCATCGTGCTGGGCCCATAGATGCAGTAACCGGCGGCGACCTGTTCGCGGCCGGGCTGGAGGAAGTGCTCGTCGCTTGGCGTGGTCACGCCATCCGGGCTGCGCAGCACCGAAAAGATGGTGCCCACCGAAACGTTGACGTCGATGTTAGAGCTGCCGTCCAGCGGATCGAACAGCAGCAGGAAGCCCCCGCGCGGGTAGGCGTCCGGGATCGGCTGGCTGTGGTCCATCTCTTCCGAGGCGCAAGCGGCCAGGTGGCCGCCCCAAGCGTTGGCTTCCAGCAGGATGTCGTTGCTTAGCACGTCCAGCTTCTTCTGCGCCTCGCCCTGCACGTTGCCGGTACCGGCGTCGCCCAGCACGCCGCCCAGTGCGCCCTTGCTGACCGCGATGGAGATGCTGGTGCAGGCGCGGGCCACCACCGCGATCAGCTGGCGCAGGTCGGCGCTGATGCGGCCGGCGCGCTGCTCTTCGATCAGGTAGCGGCTCAGCGAGACGGCGGACGGAGCGGGAGCGGGCATGATGGGATCCACGGCGAACGGTGCGCGCATTGTCCGGGTTGATGGGACCAATGCAAGACCATTCGCTATGCTGACGGGTCTGGAGGAAGGAATGGACGAAGCAACCCCGGAGACCTGGCTGGCGCTGTCCTCGGCGCTGGGCCTGGGCCTGCTGATCGGCCTGGTGCGCGAACGCAGCCACGGTCGTCGCGCGCATGCCATCGCTGGCCTGCGCACGCATGCGCTGGTGGCGCTGGGCGCGGCGGTGGCGGCGTGGCTGGGCCTGCCCGTGTTGCTGGTCGGGTTGGGCGTCGTCGGGGCACTGGCGGCGATGGCCTACCACGCCACGCGCCAGGACGATCCCGGCCTGACGAGCGAAGTGACCCTGGTGCTTACCTTCCTGCTGGGCGCCATGGCGATGCGCGCACCGGCGCTGGCCACCGCGCTGGCGGTGGTGGTGGCCGTGCTGCTGTATGCCAAGCAGCCGCTGCATGAACTCACCCGCGACACCTTCAGCGAACGCGAGGTGTTCGACGGCCTGCTGCTGCTCGCTTCGGCGCTGGTCATCCTGCCGATCCTGCCGGACCGCCCGATCGGGCCTTTCGACGCCATCAACCTGGCCACCATCTGGAAACTCGTGGTGCTGGTGATGGCCGTCAGTGCGCTGGGCCATGTCGTGCTGCGCGTGGTCGGCAATCGCTGGGGGTTGGCGGCGGCGGGGTTCTTTGCCGGCTATGTGTCGTCGACGGCGGCCACCATTGGGTTCGGACAGCGGGCGAAGGAAACACCGGCCCTGTTGCGCTCGGCTGTCGCGGCCGCGCTGCTGGCGAATCTGGCCTCGCTGACGCTGTGCGTGCCCATCCTGTGGGCGGTATCCCCAGCCCTGGTGCGTGACCTGCTGCCGGAACTCTGCGCCATCGGTGGCGTACTGCTGGCCGGCGGCGTGTTGGGCCTGCGCGCGGGACGCGAGGAAACCGTGAAGCCTCCTACCTCCGAGAGCCGCATGTTCCGCTTCGGGCAGGCGCTCGGTTTCGCCTTGCTGGTGGGGGTGTTGACGTTCGTGGCGGCGGCGCTCGCGACGTGGATCGGACCACGGGGCGCGATGGCAGCCGCTGCGCTGTCGGCGGTCGCGGAACTGCATGCAGCCGTGGCAACGCTGGCCAACCAGTTTTCGCGCGGCGGACTCGAGGCTGCGGAAGCACGCTGGTGGATGCTCGCGTTGCTGGCGGCCAGCCTCATCGCCAAGTCGGTAATCGCCTGGGTCAGCGGCGGGGCCGCCTACGGCATGCGAGTGTCCGCAGGTCTGCTGGTGGCGCTGGCCGCGGGCGCGGCGATGGTGGTGTTCTGAGCCTGGCTTTTCTGTAGGAGCGACGTGAGTCGCGACCGAGGCACCGAATCGCCGTGAAACGCGACATCGTCGCGAGAAGGGATTGCCGATCCGTTCCGTGCCACTGAAAGATCCGGGTGATGGTGAGCGTGCGGTCGCGACTCACGTCGCTCCTACAAACACCCAGCGGACTCAGATGATCCGCAGCGTGATCGCCTTCAGCACGGCGCGGGTGCGGTCGCGCGTACCGAGCTTGTCGAGGATCGTGGAGACGTAGTTCTTCACTGTGCCTTCGGCCAGGAACAGCGTGCGCGCGATTTCCTTGTTCGAATAACCGCCCGCCAGCAGCCGCAGGATCGCCACTTCGCGCTCACTGAAGGTATCGCTGGGCGGCGCTTCGTCCCGGAAGCGGAAGCGCGCGCGAACGGGATCTGTGCTCACCGGCTGCAGCAGCGTCTCGCCTGCGGCCACGCGCTGGATGGCGTCGTGCAGGTCTTCCGGGGCGGCGTCCTTCAGCAGGAAGCCCTGCGCACCGGCCTGGGTGGCACGCAACAGCAGGTCGCTATCGTCGAAGGTCGTCAGCAGCAGTACCGGCGTCCGGTCGCCACCTTCGCGCAGCTGCAGCAGGGCTTCGATGCCGTCGGTGCCGGGCATGCGGATGTCGCTCAGCACCACGTCCACCGGCTGGGCCTTGAGCTTGGCCAGCAGGTCGGCACCATCGTCGGCCTCGAAGACCACCTCGATCTGCTGCGCCTTCAACAAGGCGCGCAGACCGGCGCGCACCAGCGCCTGGTCGTCGGCCAGGGCGACCCGCACGCTCATGCGGGCAGCCTCACGTCCAGGCGCAGGCCGCCGGTCGGGCTGTTGCCCAGGCGAAGATCGCCACCCAGCGCCGCGACGCGCTCGCGGATGCCCGACAGTCCATTGCCTTCGCGCAAACCACCCCTGAGCTTGCCATCGTCCTCAATGCACAGGCGCATGTCAGCGTCCTCCCTGCTCAGCGAAACCATCAACGTCTCCGCGTTCGCGTGCCGTGCGGCGTTGGTCAGGCACTCCTGCACGATGCGCAGCAGAGACTCCGCCACGGCCGGATCGGTGATGCGGATGTCTTCCGCGATACGCAGATCCAGCGTTGGCCGTGGCAGCGGTGCGGCGAGGGCACGGATCGCGGTCTGGAGGTCCAGCCCGCGCGAATCGCGCAGGGCCTGCACGACGTTGCGGATATCGTCCAGCAACTCGGTGGACAACTGCTGCGCGATGCGGACTTCATCGCGCACGGCGAACACCGGATCGCTGGCCAATGCCCGCAGGTTGAGCTTCATCGCCGTGAGCTTGTGACCGGCCACGTCGTGCAGCTCGCGCGCCACGCGCAGCCGTTCGGCGTCACGCGCGCTGTCGGCCAGTAGCGCCCGTGTGGCCAGCAGGTCCGCATTCACCAACGCCAACTGGTCGCGGGATTCCTCGGAGCGCCGGGCGTAGTGCACGCACAGGCCGGCGAGCGCCTGGAAGCCGATGTTGATCAGCGTCATCGTCAGCGGCGCGCCGAACCCGTGGTGCACCATCAGCGTGTAGAACGCCACGTTCAACACCAGCGCGGCACCGATGACCCCGCGCGGCGACAGCACGTTGACCGCGCATGCCACCCAGACCACCAGCAGCACCTGCGCGGTGCCCACGCGCGGCGTCAGCCAGGCCAGCAGCAGCGCAAGGCCGGCCATCGCCACCAGGGCGATCCGCCGCTGCCGCTCCCAGGTGTCCGGTGCCAGTGCGAACAGGAGGAATCCCAGCGCGTACGCCACCAGTGCGGCGGCCGCGGCTGGCAGCACCTCCGGCGGCAGGAAGCGCAGGCCCAGCGACACGGCGGCGAGCGTGAACACGCCCGCCAGCGTCATGGGTTCGCGAAGTCGATTCAGGGTTGGCCACATGCGCGCATGCTGTCGTGCGCGTGGCGCCGAGGCAATGGGTCGGGCGAAAGTGGTGACTTCCGGCAGGTCAGCGACGCGGCGTTGTCAGAACGCGTCACCCGGCACGCGCACCGTGCCTTCCATCAGCACCCGCGCGCTGCGGCTCATGATGGCCCTGGTGGCTGACCACTGGCCGTCCGTCTGCTTCAGCTCCGCCCCGACCCGCAACGTGCCGGAAGGATGACCGAACACCACCACCTCGCGTGAGCCGCCGCCCGCCGCGGCATTGACCACCGTGCCGGGGACGGCGGCGGCGGCGGCGATGGCGACCGACGCAGTGCCCATCATCGCGTGGTGCAGCTTGCCCATAGACATGGCGCGCGCGAGCAGATCGATGTCGGCCGCGCGCACCGGCTTGCCGCTCGACGACAGGTAATCCTTCGGCGACGCGACAAAAGCGACCTTCGGCGTCAGCGGTCGCGCGGCGGCCTTCGCCACATCGTCCACCAGCCCCATGCGTACCGCGCCGTGGGCACGGATCGCTTCCAGCTTCGCCAGTGCGGCCTTGTCCTCGTTGATCGCGCCCTGCAGCTCGGTGCCGTCGTAGCCCAGCGCTGCGGCCTCGATGAACACCACCGGCACGCCCGCGTTGATCATCGTGGCCGTGAACACGCCCACGCCGGGGACCTCAAGATCGTCGACGAGGTTGCCGGTGGGGAACATGGCGCCACCGCCCTCTCCTTCACCTTCGTCGGCCGGATCGATGAACTCCAGCTGCACTTCCGCCGCCGGGAATGTCACGCCATCCAGTTCGAATTCGCCGGTTTCCTGCACTTCGCCGCCACTGACCTGTACGTGCGCGACGATGGTCTTCTGGATGTTGGCCTGCCAGATACGCACCGTGCACACGCCGTCGCGTGGCACGCGCGACGGATCGACCATGCCGTTCGCGATGGCAAACGGCCCGACCGCCGACGACAGGTTGCCGCAGTTGCCGCTCCAGTCGATGAAGGACTCGTTGATCGGCACCTGTCCGTACAGATAGTCCACGTCATGGTCTGGCTGGCTGCTCGGCGAGATGATCACCACCTTGCTGGTGCTCGACGTCGCCCCGCCCATGCCGTCGGTGTGCTTGCCGTACGGATCGGGCGAACCGATCACGCGGCTCAGCAGGGCATCACGCGCTGGCCCCGGCACCTGTGCGCGTGCAGGCAGGTCCTCCAGGCGGAAGAACACGCCTTTCGACGTGCCGCCGCGCATGTAGGTGGCGGGGATGCGGATTTGAGAGGTCTGGGACATGGAAATCACCGATGACTTTGATGGTGGTACGGCTCAGAACAAGGAAGGTTGCGTTGCAGGTGGATCAAGCTCGGACAGCAATGGCCAGCGCCCGATAACTTCGTAGCTGTAGGGATCCCCGCTACCAATCACCAGGCACAAGGTGTCGATCATCCAAGAGATCGCCGGAGCTAGCGGGATGCTGTCGAACGAGCGCTTAGCTCTGTAACTCAGGGTAATGTGCGGCGTTACGCCGGTCGCGATTTGGCTGAATCCTGCGTCGGCCAGCGAACGCTGAACGGTCGCCAGTAGTTCTTGGAATGCCTTGGGCTTGCCGTAGGCACGCAATGTACAGTGCTGCTTCGCAGCCGCGAGATCCGGCCCCTCGATGCGATTGAACAGCAGCGTGCAGGCGCGTGCTGAGATACGGTCACCGACCCGCAGCAACGCATCGCGGTCCCTCGTCGTCGGATCGAAAATTCGTTCCGAGAAGGACTGATGCCAGTTTCCGGAGGGAAACAGGGTTGTTCCAAGCTCACGTATCAGTCCAATGGAGATGAAACGCTGCAGCACGTCCTCCGACCATGCGACCGGAGGCAGTGCTGCGAAAAAAATGCGGGGATGAGAAGGTCTTATCACCTGATGACCGCGTATGACTGCTTGGTCACAGCATCACGCACCGTCCGGAATCTCGGGTTCGACCAGCTTCGCCAGCATCTCCAGCGATTCCTGCCAGCCCTGGTAGCAGAAATCGACCGGGATCGCGGCGGGAATGCCTTCCTGCACGACGTTGAGCTCGGTGCCGGCGACGCTCTTCTTCAGCGTGACTGTCACGTGCATCTGGCCCGGCAGGCCGGGGTTGTCGAACTGGTCGGTGTAACGCAGCAATTCGTTCTCCACCAGTTCCACGTAAGTGCCGCCGAAGGAGTGGCTGGAGCCGGTACCGAAGTTGGTGAATGACATCGTGTAGCCGCCGCCCACGCGGGCATCCATCGAATGGACCTTGCCGGTGAAGCCGTGCGGTGGCAGCCACTTCACCATCGCGTCGGGATCGAGGAATGCGCGGTAGACGCGCGAAGGCGGTGCGCGCAGCACGCGATGTAGGCGGACGATACCGGGGGCGGTGTTCTCGGACATGATCGGACTCCTGTGCGGTGGGTGTACCGATACGACGAACGGGTCAGGCCGCTTTCGACGCGTCCAGGAAATCCTGCGCGAACCGCTGCAACACCCCGCCCGCCTCGTAGATCGAGACTTCCTCGTCCGAGTCCAGTCGGCAGGTCACCGGCACGTGCACGGTCTCTCCGCTGGCGCGGTGGATCACCAGCGTCAGCGCCGCGCGCGGCGTGCGCGCGCCCACCACGTCGAAGGTCTCGGTGCCATCGATGCTGTAGGTCCTGCGGGTCTCGCCCGGTTTGAACTCCAGCGGCAGCACGCCCATGCCGATCAGGTTGGTGCGGTGGATGCGCTCGAAGCCCTCGGCCACAATGGCTTCCACGCCCGCCAGGCGCACACCCTTCGCGGCCCAGTCGCGCGAACTGCCCTGGCCGTAGTCGGCGCCGGCGATGATGACCAGCGGCTGCTTGCGCGCCATGTAGGTCTCGATGGCTTCCCACATGCGCACCACCTGCCCGTCCGGTTCGATGCGCGCCAACGAGCCCTTCTTCACCTCGCCGTCGACTACCGCCATCTCGTTGACCAGCTGCGGATTGGCGAAGGTCGCGCGCTGCGCGGTGAGATGGTCGCCGCGATGCGTGGCGTAGGAATTGAAGTCCTCTTCCGGCAGGCCCATCTTCGTCAGGTACTCGCCTGCGGCGCTGGTGGCGAGGATCGCGTTCGACGGCGACAGATGGTCGGTGGTGATGTTGTCGCCGAGCACGGCCAGCGGCCGCATGCCCGTCAGCGTGCGCTCGCCGGCCAGCGCGCCTTCCCAGTAGGGCGGACGGCGGATATAGGTGCTCTGCGGGCGCCAGGCGTACAGGGGTTCGATCTTGCCGCCGTGCTCGACGCGCACGTTGAACATCGGTCCATAGACCTTGCGGAACTGTTCCGGCTTCACGCTCGCCTTGACGATGGCGTCGATCTCCTCGTCGCTCGGCCAGATGTCCTTCAACGTCACCGGCCTGCCGTCGGCATCGACGCCAAGCGCATCCTTCTCGATGTCGAAGCGCACCGTGCCGGCAATGGCGTAGGCGATCACCAGCGGTGGGGAGGCCAGGAACGCCTGCTTGGCATACGGGTGGATGCGGCCATCGAAGTTGCGGTTGCCCGACAGCACGGCGGTCGCATACAAATCACGATCGATGATCTCCTGCTGGATCGCCGGGTCGAGCGCACCGCTCATGCCGTTGCAGGTGGTGCAGGCGAACGCGACGATGCCGAAGCCCAGCTTCTCCAGGTCGGGCAGCAGGCCGGATTCTTCCAGGTACAGCTGCACGGCCTTGGAACCGGGTGCCAGCGAGCTCTTCACCCACGGCTTGCGCACCAGGCCCCTCGCATTCGCATTGCGGGCCAGCAGTGCGGCGGCAATGACGTTACGCGGGTTCGACGTGTTGGTGCACGAAGTGATGGCGGCGATGATCACGGCGCCGTCAGGCATCAGCCCCTGCGCTTCATCCGCCCTGCCCGCCTCCAGCTTGGTTCCGTCGGCGATGCCGCGCTCCACCAGCGCGCTGGTCGGCAGGCGCTTGTGCGGATTCGACGGCCCGGCCATGTTGCGGACCACGGTGGACAGGTCGAAATGCAGCGTGCGCTCGTACTGTGCGGTCGCCAGCGCATCGGCCCACAGGCCAGCGGTCTTCGCGTAGTTCTCCACCAGCGCGACCTGCTCGTCGGTGCGGCCGGTCAGGCGCAGGTAATCCAGCGTGTTGTCGTCGATGAAGAACATGGCCGCGGTCGCGCCGTACTCGGGCGCCATGTTGGAGATCGTCGCGCGGTCGCCGATGGTCAGCGCCGCGGCGCCCTCGCCGCGGAACTCCAGATAGGCGCCGACGACCTTCGACTGGCGCAGGAATTCGGTCAGCGCCAGCACCACGTCGGTGGCGGTGATGCCGGGCTGCGGCTTGCCGCCCAACTCGACGCCCACGATATCCGGCGTACGCATCCACGACGCGCGGCCGAGCATGACATTCTCCGCTTCCAGTCCACCGACACCGACGGCGATGACGCCCAGCGCGTCGACGTGCGGCGTGTGGCTGTCGGTGCCCACGCAGGTGTCGGGAAACGCGACGCCGTCCTGGACGTAGACGACCGGCGACATCTTCTCCAGGTTGATCTGGTGCATGATGCCGTTGCCGGGCGGGATGACATCGACGTTCTTGAATGCGTGCTTGGTCCAGTCGATGAAATGGAAGCGATCCTCGTTGCGACGATCCTCGATGGCGCGGTTCTTCGCGAACGCGTCCGGGTCGTAGCCGCCGCACTCCACCGCCAGCGAGTGGTCGACGATCAACTGCACCGGCACCACCGGGTTCACCTGGGCCGGGTCGCCGCCCATGTCGGCGATCGCGTCGCGCAGGCCGGCCAGGTCCACCAGCGCCGTCTGGCCGAGGATGTCGTGGCAGACCACGCGCACCGGGAACCACGGGAAATCCAGGTCGCGGCGGCGCTCGATCAGCTGGCGCAGGTAGTCGTCGCGGCGCGCGGGATCGGCGCGACGCACGATGTTCTCCGCATGCACGCGCGCGGTGTACGACAGCGTGGCCCAGGCGTTGGGTCGCAGGGCATCGACGGCGGCGCGCGCATCGAAGTAGTCGAGCGCAGTGCCCGGGAGCGAGGTGCGGAAATCGGTATTCATGGCGTGCCGTCTGCTGTGAACGGGGTGCGCGCGATGCGGGTCGGCGCGTGAGGACATGCTACCGGAGGCAGGTGTCCATGGCCGGGAAAACGCCTGTTACCGGCAAGAAATCACCGATGCGTTGATGAAGACCATCAACATGCGCGGGTCATTCGAATACCAGCTTGCCCTTCATCATGTTCCAGTGCCCGGGGAAGGTGCAGAAGAAGGTGTAGTCGCCGCCCCTGCGCAGTCGCGAGGTCGGGAACACCACCTCGGTCGTCTGCCCGCCGGCGATCACCGGCGTGCGGGCGATCACGCGGGCGTCGTTGCGGGGCAGATAGTCGTCGGCCAGTTTCATGCGGCCGCCGGCCAGGCCGAGCTCGCGATGATGGCGTGTTTCGGCCAGTACCCAGTTGTGGCCCATCGCCTGCGCCGGCATGCGACCGGTGTGCTTCAGCACCACCCGCAGCTGCGCGCAGTCGCCGGGCACGCGGATGGTTTTCAGGTTGAAGGTCATCATGTCCGTCGCCTCGACGGTCACCGCGCAGTTGCGGGCGAACGCGGCGCCGGAGAGGGGCAGCAGTGCGCAGAGGGCGAACAGCGGGAGCAGGCGTCGGAGCATCGGACATCCACGGAAAAGAGGGATGCCCGCGATTGTACGGCGCGTGTCAGACGTCGCCGCCGTCGGCCCAGCCTTCGCCGGTGCCGCGTGTGTAGACCTTGTCGCCATCACGCACGTCGCCGGCGGGGACCGCGTCCTGCGCGTCCAGCCGCGCGTAGATTGGGGTGAAGTCCGGCGCGGTCGCGTTCATCAGCTGCTCGAAACTGTCGATGACGAAGTAGGTCTTCTGGAACGTATCGATGCGATAGCGCGTGCGCATGATCCGCTCCAGGTCGAAGCCGATGCGGTTGGGCGCATCCGATTCCAGCGAGTACAGCGACTCGCCCTTCGACGACACGATGCCGGCGCCGTAGATGCGCAGGCCGTCCTTCGTGTTGATCAGGCCGAACTCCACCGTGTACCAGTACAACCGGGTCAGGTGCTGCAATGCGTCCGGACCGATCCCGTGCGCCTTCACGCCGCCCTTGCCGTACGCCTCCATGTAGTCGGCGAACACCGGGTTCATCAGCAGCGGCACGTGGCCGAACAGATCGTGGAACAGGTCGGGTTCGGCGATGTAGTCGATCTGGTCCGGCCGGCGGATCCACCAGGTGACGGGAAAACGTCGGTTGGCCAGGTGGTCGAAGAACTCCAGCTCCGGCAGCAGTCCTTCCACCCCGACCAGCTGCCAGCCGGTGGTGGCGCGCAGCACCGCGTTCAGTTCATCGAAGCGCGGGATGCGGTCCGGCGTCATGCCCATCGCATCCTGCGCCTGCAGGAACTCGTCGCAGGCGCGCCCCACCAGCAGCGCGCGCTGGCGTTCGTACAACGCACCCCAGGTGGCATGGTCGTCGGCCGGGTACTCGGTGGGCTGGTCGACGATGGCGGTGGTGTAGACCGGCACGTAGCCCTTGTCGGTCTGCTGGTGCTCGACGCGGCGAGGCTCGTTCATGGCGACTTCCCGGAGGGAGGAGGAATAGGTCGATGCTAGCGGCAGACGCGCGCAACAGGCTTGCGAAATTGCGCCCACACCGACCAGCGGCGCAATGAAATTGCGTGAACAGGCTATCCTATGCAGCAAATGACCGAACCTGCCTCTCTCGACCGCATTGACCTGCGCCTGCTGGCGCTGCTGCAGCGCGACGGCCGTGCCACCAATGCCGACATCGCGGCGCAGGTGAACCTGTCGCCCTCGGCCTGCCTGCGCCGCATCCAGCGGCTGGAGGCGACGGGCGTGATTGCCGGGTACGCCGCCCGCGTCGACCCCAAGGCGGTCGGGCTCGGGCTGCAGGCCTTCGTCCGCGTGCAACTGGAGAAGCACGACCCGGCCAGCGTCCAGCACTTCGGGGATGGCGTGCGGGGCTGGGACGAAGTGGTGGCCTGTTATGCGCTGACCGGCGACATGGACTACCTGTTGCACGTGGTGGTGCAGGACCTGGAGCATTTCTCCCGCTTCCTGCTGGACAGGCTGCTCAACGCGAGCGGCGTGGCCGACGTCAATTCCAGCTTCGTGCTGCGCGCGGTGAAGACCGACGCCGGCCTGCCATTGGGGTATGCCGGATGACATCGATCATGGTTGTCAGCGCGACACGGCGGACAGAGCGGGATTTCCGGGAGGCCAGTGCGCTGGGGACATCGTTGCGCCGGCTGTCGTTCGACGCGCGCATCCGGAGCCAGATCGCGTACCAGAACGGTCGTGGCCTGCCGGAGGTCTACAACCAGGCGATCAGGGAAAGCCAGGACAGTGATGTGCTGGTATTCGTGCACGACGATGTCTGGATCGACGACAGCTTCCTCGCTGACCGCTTGCAGGACGCGCTGCTCCGCTACGACGTGGTCGGCGTGGCAGGCAACCGGCGCAGGCAGCCCCGTCAGCCCGCATGGGCGTTCGCCGACATGACGTTGGCATGGGACGACAAGGCCCACCTGTCGGGCGGGGTGGCGCACGGCGCATATCCTTTTGGCGGGGTGTCCTACTTCGGCGGCATGCCTGCCGACTGCGAACTGCTGGATGGCGTCTTCCTCGCCGCACGCCGGGCAGCCCTGTCGCGGGCGCGCGTCGAGTTCGATCCGCGCTTCGGCTTCCACTTCTACGACATGGATTTCTGCCGGTCCGCCAGGCAGGCGGGGTTGCGCCTGGGGACCTGGCCGATCGCGTTGACGCACCAGAGTGGAGGCGCGTTCGGGTCGGATGCCTGGCAGGCCGCCTACGGCGACTATCTGGCGAAGTGGGGTGACTAGCGCAGCGTCCCCAGGTCGCGTCCACGCGGATCCTGTCCGCGACACGTGCTACAACGCACGCGGTTACCGACCCTCGAGACCACCATGTACGGACTGATCGGCAAGATGCGCGCCACACCGGGCCAGCGCGACGCGCTGCTCGCGATTCTGCTGGAAGGCACCGAAGCCATGCCGGGCTGCCTGAGCTACGTGATCGCGAGTGATCCCGCCGATGCGGATACGATCTGGATCACCGAGGTCTGGACCGATGCGGCCAGTCACAAGGCCTCGCTCACGTTGCCGGCCGTGCAGCAGGCCATCGCGAAGGCGCGGCCGCTGATCGCGGGATTCGACAGCCACATCGAAACCGCACCGGTGGGCGGGCACGGGTTGCTTCCATCCTTGTAGGAGCGACGTGAGTCGCGACCGCACGCCCACGCTGTCGGGATGACAGGAGAGGCGTGATCCTGGAGTGATGCGGAACGGTCTTTTCGTGCGTACATTGATGTTCACGCCGTGCGGTCGCGACTCACGTCGCTCCTGCAATGGGAACACCGCCCTCCGCCTGGATTGCAACCATGGACATCTTCCCCGGATCCTGGCAACGCGCATGGACCGGCATCGGCGCGACGGGCGAGGGCGGTGCCTTGTTCGCGCAGTTGATGGCGGCGTATGCCGAACCCCAGCGCCACTACCACACGCTGCAACATCTGGGGGAATGCCTGCTGGCGTTCGACCGCGCGCATGCGCTGGCCGCGCACACACACGAAGTCGAACTGGCGCTGTGGTTCCATGACGCCATCTACGACATCAAGGCCCACGACAACGAGCAGCGCAGTGCCGACTGGGCACGCGATGCGTTGCGGGATGCGGGCGTCGCGGCAGAGGCTGCACAGCGCGTGCATGCGCTGGTCATGGCCACGCGGCACACCGCCGTGCCGTCAGGACACGATGAACGACTGCTGGTCGACATCGACCTGTCGATCCTGGGCGCGGAACGCACGCGCTTCGACGAGTACGAGCAGCAGATCCGCAAGGAATACGCCTACGTCCCCGGCTTCCTGTTCCGGCGCAAGCGACGCGAGATCCTGAAGGGCTTCCTCGACCGTCCCGCGATCTATAGCACGCCGTACTTCCATGACGCGCTGGAGGCGAGGGCGCGGGACAACCTGCTCCGCGTCACCACCGCGTAGAGCAGGGCTTGCCCGGCTCCGTACGGGGTCAGGAATTCGTTGAGCGCAGGGATCGGGAGCAGCGGAGCACGCTCCGCGCTACTGTTTTACGGGTTGTCCAGCCGCATCGCACTTCACGTCGCGGCCGAACAGGCGACCCAGGCGCGAGGGTTCTTCCAGGCAACGCGGATCGGGCTTGGGCGGGGCGTGCCTCGCCGCATGCGCGGCATTGCGGCTGCGCTGCAGCTCGGCGAGCTTCGCCTTGATCTGCGGCATGGCGGCCAGCGCGGCGCGTTCGCCTTCGAGAATGGCGTTGTTCTTCTGCTCGAAGTCGGCCGGGCCGATATCGTTGACCTTCGGCCGGATGACGATGTCGGCACGCGCGAGTTCCTGTTCGCCCAGGCGCTGGCCCATGATGCCGATGGACTGGTTGACGATGCCCAGCATGCTGCCGGGCTTGGTGCCGGGCGCCTTGGTGGAGATGTCCACCGCGATGACGAAATCCGCGCCCAGCTGGCGCGCGGCATCCACCGGTACCGGACTGACCACGCCGCCATCCACGTAGCTGGCCTTGCCGATCACCACCGGTTCGAACACGCCGGGAATGCTGCTGGACGCACGCACCGCCTGGCCGGTGTTGCCGCGTACGAACACCGTGCGCTCACCATTCTCCAGCTGCGTGGACACGGCGGCGAACGGTTTCTTCAACTGCTGGATGGTGCGCTTGCCCACCAGCTCGTTGACGTAGTCCTGCAGCTTCAATCCCTGCACCAGCCCGCCGGAGAACAGGCGCACGTCGCGGATCTTCGCCTCGTCCAGCGCGAACGCCTGCTTCTGCATCTGGAACGGATCCATGCCGCTGGCATACAGCGCGCCAACCACGCTGCCGGCGCTGGTGCCCGAGACGACCTGCGGCTCGATGCCGTTGGCTTCCAGCATCTTGATCACACCGATGTGGGCGAAGCCCTTCGCCGCGCCGCCGCCCAGTGCGATGCCGACCCTGGGCTTCGGCACCGCCGGCAACGGCTTCACCACGGCGGCGGGCGGTGCGGGTCGCACGTTGTCGCCGCCGCAAGCGGCAAGCAGAACCGCGCACAACGCGAACAGGAAGGGACGCGAACGGGAGATCAGGCGCATGGGGAGAGGGCAGGGTGGGGCGACCAGCGGCGGAGCATACAGCGCGCCGCCGCAATGAGGGCCAACCGCACTCGCGGCTTCAGAAACTGTTGTCGCCGTCGAGGATCCGGCCCAGGCCACCCAGTACCGAACCTTCGCCCCGATTCTGGCCACCACCCTGCGGTGCGGCCTGCAGCATGCGGCCGGCCAGGCGCGAGAACGGCAGCGACTGCATCCAGACCTTGCCCGGGCCGGTCAGCGTGGCGAGGAACACGCCTTCGCCGCCGAAGAACATGCTCTTGATGCCGCTGACCGGCCGCACGTCCATGTTGACGCTGGCGTGGTACGCCACCACGCAGCCGGTGTCCACGTCGATGCGTTCGCCTGCCTGCAGCTCGCGCTCCACCACGGTGCCGCCGGCGTGCACGAATACCCAGCCGTCACCTTCCAGCTTCTGCATGATGAAGCCCTCGCCGCCGAACAGGCCGGTCAGGATCTTGCGCTGCAGGTGGATACCGACGGTGACGCCGCGCGCGCCGGCCAGGAAGCTGTCCTTCTGGCAGATCAGGCGGCCGCCGTGGTCGTCCAGCTTCATCGCCAGCACGGTGCCGGGGTAGGGCGCCGCGAAGGCGACCTTGGCCTTGCCCTGGCCGGTATGCGTGTACAGCGTGGTGAACAGGCTCTCGCCGGTCAGCACGCGCTTGCCGGCGGAGAACAGCTTGTCCATGAAGCCGCCGCCCTGGCCGCTGTGCGAGCCGTCGCCGAACACCGTGTCCATCTGCACGCTGCTGTCCTTGAACATCAGCGCGCCGGCTTCGGCGATGGCGCTTTCGCCGGGGTCCAGTTCCACTTCGACGAACTGCATGTCGCCGCCGACGATACGGAAGTCGATCTCGTCGGCGCCGCGGCGGCCACCGGCGCCCGGCAGGGGCGGCAGGTGGGGCGGCGACGTGGCACCAGCGGCCAGTTCGGGCAGCTCGCGCACCGGCTTCCACTCGCGCATGCCTTCACGCCAGCCGAGCGCGCCGGGATTGCGCTGCGCATAGGCGCGGGCGGCGTCTTCGTCCAGCGGACCGGTGCGGTCGGCGCTGCCGGGAAGATTGAAGAACCAGTGCGTCATGGGCGTCATCCTGAGGCTTGGAAAGGGCGCCGAGTCTAGCTCGCCGTCCCCGCGTGCCGTCACCTGCCAGCGGTCACGTCGTTGGCCCAAACGTACCGGTCGGCCGCCTGGCGTACGGAAATGCGGACCGGGGCGGGCAACCGCCGTTACCTTCGTCAGGAACGGGACTTCCGGCCATTGCCCCTGTTGTTGCTGTAATGCAACATTCGCGTGCTAGCGCCTCCGCGCGCCCCGACTCCCACCCACTCGGAAAGCCACCGCCATGTCCCGACTCCGCCCGGCCGCCGCCCGGCCGCATCGCCTCGCCTTTGCCATCGCCGCGCTGCTGCCTTTCGGCACCGCCCTCGCCCAGGAAACGCCCGCACCCGCCGAGCCGGCGCCGCAGAGTGCAACCACCCTCGACACCGTCGAAGTGACCGCGCAGCGCAAGGTCGAGAACATCCAGGACGTGCCGGTGTCGATCTCCAATGTCAGCGCCGAGAAGCTGGACGTACTCGGTTCCGGTGGCAACGACGTGCGCTTCCTGTCCGGCCGGGTGCCCAGCCTGAACATCGAGTCGTCCTACGGCCGCGCCTTCCCGCGCTTCTATATCCGCGGGCTGGGCAACACCGATTTCGACCTCAATGCCTCGCAACCTGTTTCGCTGATCTACGACGAAGTCGTCCAGGAAAGCCCGCTGCTGAAGGGCTTCCCGGTGTTCGACCTGGAGCGCATCGAAGTGCTGCGCGGCCCGCAGGGCACGCTGTTCGGCCGCAACACGCCGGCCGGCGTGGTGAAGTTCGAATCCGCCAAGCCGACCCGTGAAGTGGAGGGCTACGCCCAGCTCGCCTACGGCACCGACAACATGTGGAACTTCGAGGGTGCCGTCGGCGGCCCCCTGAGCGAGCGCTGGTCTGCCCGCGTCTCCGCGCTGTACCAGCGCAAGGACGACTGGGTATCCAACACCTACGCCGCCGGCACCAGCGACGGTTTCGAGGGTTACGACGAATCCGCCGCGCGCGTGCAGTTCCTTTACGAAGGCGATGCGTTCGAAGCCCTGCTGAACCTGCACAAGCGCCAGCTCAACGGCACTGCGCGCCTGTTCCGCGCCAACATCATCGATCCCGGCA
Organism: Pseudoxanthomonas sp. PXM03; assembly: GCF_014852005.1. Classification (GTDB taxonomy): domain Bacteria; phylum Pseudomonadota; class Gammaproteobacteria; order Xanthomonadales; family Xanthomonadaceae; genus Pseudoxanthomonas_A. The sequence goes on from NZ_JACVAU010000005.1 coordinate 148,797, forward strand.
GCAACAACTTCGTGCCCGGTTTCGACAAGGACAAGGTGTCGGTCGACGGGCAGAACTTCTCGTGGCTGGACACCTGGGGCGGAAGCGCGCGCCTGAGCTGGGACTTCGGCAACCTGAGCCTGTACTCGATCACGGGCTACGAAACCGCCGAATCGCTCAACCGCGGCGACATCGACGGGGGTTACGGTGCCGTGTTCCTGCCTGACTCAGGCCCGGGCGTGATCCCGTTCGCGTCCGAGTCTGCCGACGGCCTGCCGGACCACAAGCAGGTGACGCAGGAATTCCGCCTGGAGTCCGACTACGCTGGCAAGTTCAACTGGCAGGCCGGTGTCTTCTATTTCAAGGAAGACATCACCATCGACAGCTTCAACTACGACTCGCTGACGCCGGGCAACCCGCGCGCTGGCCATGCCGTGCAGGAGCAGGAAAACACGGCGTGGGCCGTGTTCGCCTCCGGCGAATACGACGTCACGGAGCAGCTGAAGCTGCGTGGCGGCGTGCGCTACACGCAGGACAAGAAGGACTTCAGCGCCAGCGTGCTGGAAGCGGCGCCGTTCGGCGCGCCGGTCGGTGGCCCGTACCGCGTCAGCACCGACGTCAACGATGTCAGCTGGGACCTGAGCGCTGTCTACGCGATCAACGACGACGTCAACGTATACGGCCGCGTTGCGAAGGGTTTCCGTGCGCCGTCGGTGCAGGGCCGCCTGCTGTTCGCCGCCGCGACCGCACCGAATGGCGGCGTGTCCACGGCGGATTCGGAGGAAGTCATTTCCTACGAGATCGGCGTGAAGGCCGACCTGTGGGACAAGCGCGCGCGCCTGGGCTTCAACGTGTTCCGCTACAACGTGGATGACCAGCAGATCATCGCGGTCGGTGGCGGCTCCAACATCGCCACGCTGCTCAATGCCGACAAGAGCGTTGGACAGGGGTTCGAACTGGACCTGGAGGCGTACCTGACAGACAGCCTGCTGGTCACGCTGGGCAGCAGCTACAACGATACCGAGATCAAGGACGCCAACCTCACCGTGCCGGGTTGCGGCGGCGGCTGCACCGTCACCGATCCGCTGACGCCGGCCGGCTATTCGATCGATGGCAATCCGCTGCCACAGGCGCCGAAGTGGGTGCACAACCTGACCGCACGTTACGGCATCGGTTTGGGTGAGGGTGCCGAACTGTACATCTACACCGACTGGGCCTACCGCAGTGAAGTGAACTTCTTCCTGTACGAGTCGCCGGAGTTCCGCGGCAAGTCCTCGCTGGAAGGCGGCCTGCGCATCGGCTACGCGTGGAACTACGGCGACTACGAGGTCGCGGTGTTCGGTCGCAACATCACCGACCAGACCCGCATCGTCGGCGGCATCGACTTCAACAACCTGACCGGCTTCATCAACGAGCCGCGCACGGTGGGTGTGGAGTTCAGCGCGAAGTTCTGATGGTTCCACTGTAGGAGCGACGTGAGTCGCGACCGGGCACCGCGTCATCATCCGGAAGAAGAAAAGGCAGATCGAGATGGTCTGCCTTTTCCTTTTGTCCTAGACCAAGTGCCATCCCGTCGCGACTTGCGTCGCTCCCACAAGAGGCGTCACGACGTCGGCGGCTCGCGCGGAGGGAAGCGCAACACCACGCCGCGCTGTTCCACTTCCGGATGCTCCGGGCGCAACCACAGCAGCGGGACTTCGCGCGGCGCCGGCAGTTCGAGCTCATCGTCGACACGCGCGGCGGCTTCCTCTTCCTCGATCTCCCAGCTGTACTTCTTCTTCGGCAATTCGGGGTCCAGGCGACGGAACAGGAACGCCGCGATCAATCCCGCCACAGCGCCACCCAGGTGCGCCTGCCATGACACGCCGGCTTCGCGTGGCAGCACGGTCAGCACCATGCCGCCGTAGAACAGGAAGGCGATCATGCCGGCCGCGATCGCCGCGCGGTCGCGACGCAGCAGGCCCAGCATGAAGATCATGAACATCAGGCCGTGGGTCAGGCCACTGGCACCCAGCGTGTGCGTGCCCGGATCGGCCAGCAGCCACGGGCCAAGCCCGGCGCCCAGCCACACCAGCGGAATCGCCCACAGCGTGGCGCGGGGATAGACGGCGCCGGCCAGCGTGCCGAGGATCAGCAAGGCAGAGGCGTTCGCGGCGATATGTTCCAGCGAGCCATGCAGCAGCGGCGCAGTGAGGATGCCGAGCAGACCCTCCACCGACAGTGGCGAGATGGTGAACGCGCGCACGTCGAAGCTGCTCTGGGCCGAGTACACGATGGCCAGCAACAGCACGAAGGCCAGGCTCAGGTTGAGCGCGCGCAGCAGCCGTTTGCGGTCGTGGCGCTGTTGGGATTCCGGATCGAACGCCGGGTCGTCGGGGTGCAGGTCCATGGTCCAGTTCTGGCGGCGGCCCGGGCGAATGCAAGGCCGGTCCATGATGGACAGACCATCCCGCGTGCGGGATGGTCTGCCAGTTGCCGGTCAGCCCATTGCGTCGGGCTTGGCCGGCCGCGCCAGGCTCAGCGCGACGGTCACGCCCAGGATCAGCGCCACCGTGCCCAGCGCCCAAGGCACGGGGATCTTGTACACGTCGATCAGCAGCATCTTGGTGCCGATGAAGCCCAGCACCACCGCCAACCCGTACGGCAGCAGGTGGAAGCGGTCGGCCATGCCGGCCAGCAGGAAGAACATCGCGCGCAGGCCCAGCACCGCGAACACGTTGGAGGTCAGCACGATGAACGGGTCGGAGGTGATCGCGAAGATCGCCGGGATGCTGTCCACTGCGAAGATCACGTCGGTCACGCCGATCAGCACCAGCACCACGAACAGCGGGGTGAACCAGCGCACGCCGTTCTCGCGCACGCTCAGCGCGGCCCCGCGGTAACCGTCGGTGAGCTTCAGATGGTTGCGCATCCAACGCAGCGCCGGGTTCTTCTCCAGGTCGGGCTCTTTGCCGGCGGCGAACCACATCTTGATGCCGGTCAGCAGCAGGAACGCGCCGAAGAGATAGAGCAGCCAGTGGAACTTCGCCAGCAGCGCCGCACCGGCGAAGATCAGGATGCTGCGCAGGACGATGGCGCCGAGGATGCCGATCACCAGCACGCGCTGGCGCTGCTCCTCCGGCACCGCGAAGTACGTCATCACCATCAGGAACACGAAGATGTTGTCGACCGCCAGCGCCTTCTCGACCAGGTAGCCGGTCAGGAACTCCAGGCCCACGCGGTTGGCTTCGACGAAACCGGCGGTTTCGTTCACGTACCACCACAGGCCGCCATTGAACGCCATGGCAAGGGCGATCCAGCCCAGGCTCCACCACATCGCTTCCTTGAACGTCACCTTGTGCGCGCCGCCGTGGCGCATCAGCACCAGGTCGACCAGCAGTGCGATCACCACCAGGCCGCCGAAGCCGGCCCATAACCAGGGGTTGCCAATCGTTTCCATCGAGATTCCCGAAAAAGTGGAGGACGGCCGCAGGCGCGGACATCTCGGAAACCGGGGAAACGGGAGTCCGGGGGTGCCTTCGCCATCGCGGCGAAGGTCTCGCTCACAGCCCGGTGGGCTGCCGTGGGACCGGAGCATCGCTGCTCGAAATGACGGCCGGCACGTTGGGAGCTACTCCCCTTCTGCCGCGAATTGTCCGGGTGGCGCGCGATGCGGTCAACCGCGCGGGTAAAATGCGTTCATGAATACCCCCAACCCGACCGTACGCCTGAAGAACGCCTGGCGTTCCAGCCACCCGTGGATCTTCCAGAAACTGGTCGAGAAGCCCGCCGCCAAGCCCAAGCCGGGCACCGTCGTGGAAGTGGTCGGCGTGGATGGCGAGTGGATCGGCCGCGGCTTCTACAACGGCCACTCGCGCATCGCCGTACGCATCCTGGAAACGCATCCCGACATCCCGGTGGACGCCGGCTGGTTCTCGCGCAAGATCGCCGATGCCGTGTCGCTGCGCCGCGACGTGCTGAAACTGGATGCCATCAGCGATGCTTGGCGCGTGGTGCATGCCGAAGGCGATGGCCTGTCCGGCTTGGTGGTGGACCGCTATGGCGACCTGATCGTGGTGGAGTTCTTCGCCGCCGGCATGTTCCGCCATCGCGAATGGATCTACGAGGCGCTGCGCGAGCAGTTCCCCGGTTGCCGTTTCCACAGCTTCGCCGACGAACACGTGCAGAAGCAGGAAAGCTTCGACTTCCACGGCAACACCACCACCGAAGCGGCCGTCATTACCGAGTACGGGGTGAAGTTCCGCGCCGATCCCGCGGGCGCGCACAAGACCGGTTTCTTTGCCGACCAGCGCGAGAACCGCGAGTGGTTGAGCCGGCAGGTGGAAGGCAAGACCGTGCTGGACCTGTGCTGCAATACCGGCGGCTTCGCGGTGTATGCCGCGGCGCGCGGTGCGTCCGAGGTGGTCGGCGTGGACATCGACCAGGACGTCATCCAGATCGCCAAGGGCAACGCCAAGCTCAACAACGTGCGGCCGAAGTTCGTGCAGGCCGACATCTTCCCGTACCTGCGTGATGCGGCTAACCGCGGCGAGCAGTACGACGTGGTGATCCTGGACCCGGCCAAGATGACGCGCGACCGCGAGCAGGTGATCGCCGCGTTGAAGAAATACCTCGACATGAACAAGCTCGCGCTGGGCGTGGTGAAGCCCGGTGGCCTGTTCGCCACGTTCTCGTGCACCGGTTTGGTCAGCGAGGAACAATTCCTCGACATGTTGCGCCGCGCCGCGTACTTCTCCGGCCGGACGATCCAGATCCTGAAAGTCGCCGGCGCCGGTCCCGACCATCCGTTCATGGCGCACGTGCAGGAATCGCGCTATCTGAAGGCGGTGTTCTGCCGCGTGGTGGATTGAGGTGCGCGGCGCGCGGATCGTTCCGATCCTGCTCGCCGCACTGTTGGGCGGTTGTGCATCGACGCAGCCTGCGGGTTGGCAATCGCTTGTCGATGCATCGCAGTGGCGCGCCGTCGGCGGATCGACGCTGGATCCGCGCTGGCAGGTCCGGGGTGGTGAACTCGCGCTCACGGAAGCCGGCGGCGGCGACATCATCAGCGCAGGGATGTACGGCGATTTCGAACTGGAGTTCGAGTGGCGCCTGCCACCCGGCGGCAATAGTGGTCTGTTCTACCGTGCCATTGATGTGTCGCCGGTATGGGCACGGGCGGTCGAGTACCAGTTGCTGGACGACCGCGAAGCGGAAGACCGCATCGTACCCAGTCATCGCGCGGGTGCCGCGTACGACCTGATCGCGCCTGCGCGTGACGCACTTCGCCCCATCGGCGAGTACAACCAGGCACGCATCCTCGCCTGCGGTCCGCGCGTGGAGCACTGGCTTAACGGCGTGCGTGTCGCGGCGTACGACCTGGACAGCGAAGACTGGCGCCAGCGCGTGGTCGCCAGCAAGTTCGCCTTACAGGCGCAGTTCGCCAAGGCGCGTCGTGGTCATCTTGCGCTGCAGGACCACGGCAACGCTGTGCACCTGCGCAACATGCGCGTCCGCGCGCTGGGCCGCGACTGCTCGTAGCTTCCGGTGTAGGAGCGACGTAAGTCGCGACCGCACGCTGACAGGCGTCGATGGCCCCAGAGGATGATCCGACGCACCACCGAGCGTTGATGATTTGTCTGCTGGCCGGCCGTGCGGTCGCGACTTACGTCGCTCCTAAAAAGAACAACGAAAAAAGGCGGGCCGAAGCCCGCCTTTCCATGCGCCAAGCAGACGATCAACTTTCCGGCGACAGCTCGATGCAATCGAACTGCACGTCCGGGTCCACCTCGGCGTCGTAGTTCACGTCGCTGCGTTCGAAGCCGAACAGCTTCAGGAACTCGTGCTTGTAATTCGCGTAGTCGGTCAGCTGGAACAGGTTTTCCGTGGTCACCTGCGGCCACAGCGCCTTGGCCTGGGCCTGGACCTCGGGCTTGAGCTCCCAGTCGTCCAGGCGCAGGCGGTTCTCATCATCGGTTTCGGCCGGCGTGCCGTCGGTGCGGTACATGCGCTCGCGATACAGGCGGTCCAGCTGTTCGATGGTGCCCTCGTGCAGCCCCAGTTCCTTCATCACCTTGAACACGATGCTGATGTACAGCGGCATCACGGGGATCGCGGAGCTGGCCTGCGTCACGACCGACTTCAGCACGGCCACATTCGCGGTGCCGCCAGTGTTCTTCAGGCGCGCGTCCAGGCGCTGCGCGGTCTCGTCCAGGTCCACCTTGGCGCGGCCCAGCGCGCCGTGCCAGTAGATCGGCCAGGTGATGTCGGTGCCGATGTAGCTGAAGGCCACCGTGCGCGCGCCGTCGGCCAGCACGCAGGCCTTGTCCAGCGCATCGATCCACAGCTCCCAGTCCTGGCCACCCATCACGGTGACGGTGTCTGCGATCTCCTGCTCGGTGGCCGGCTCGATGGTCGCCTGGGTGATGGCGTCCTTGTTGGTATCGATGGCGGTGGATGTGTACGGCGCGCCGATGGGCTTCAGCGCTGAGCGCTTCACTTCGCCGGTGGACGGCAGCTTGCGCACCGGCGAAGCCAGCGAATAGACGACCAGGTCGATCTTGCCGCCCATTTCGCCCTTGATCAGTTCGATGACCTTCGCGCGCGCCTCGTCGGAGAACGCGTCGCCGTTGATCGAGCGGCTGTACAGGCCCTCGGCCTTGGCGAACTTGTCGAACGCGGCCGAGTTGTACCAGCCGGCAGTGCCGGGTTTCTTCTCGTTGCCCGGCTTCTCGAAGAACACGCCCAGCGTGTCCGCACCGAAACCGAACGCCGCACTGATGCGTGCCGCGAGGCCGTAGCCGCTGGACGCACCGATCACCAGCACCTTCTTCGGTCCGTCGGTGCGAACGCCCTGTGCACGCGTGGCGGCGATCTGGTCACGCACGTTGAGTTCGCAACCGAGCGGATGGGTGGTGGTGCAGATGAAGCCGCGGACTTTGGGATGGATGATCAACGTCGTAACCCGGGGGATGGTGTGCCTGCGCGGCATCTTAGTGCCGCAGGCGCCGGGAATGAAGCATCACGCGTGCACACGCAGGCGTATGGGGAAATGCATCGATGGGCGCGGACAAAGAAAAAGCGGGCCGAAGCCCGCTTGTCGGTTTCGTTGCTGCGTGACGCGATCAGGCGTCGCCGCCCTTGGCCAGCATACTGTTGCGGCGACCATAGGCCAGGTAGACCACGATGCCGACCGCGTTCCACACCAGGAACCACAGCTGCGTGCGCTGCGGCAGGCTCCAGAACAGGTACAGGCAGCCCAGTATCGCGATGGGCCCGACCACCCAGGCCAGCGGCGTACGGAACACGCGTGGACGGTTGGGTTCGCGCGCGCGCAGCACCAGCAGGCACACGCCCACCGCGACGAAGGCCGCCAGCGTGCCGGCATTGGCGAGCGCGGCGATTTCGTCCAGGCGCGCCACGCCGGCCAGCGCCGCCACCAGCACCGCGGTGAACACGGTGATCGCCACCGGCGTGCCGGTACGCGCGTTGACCTTCGACAGATTGCGCGGCAACAGGCCGTCGCGCGACATGACGAAGAAGATGCGGCTCTGTCCGTAGAAAAACGCCAGCAGCACCGTCGGCAGCGCGATGATCGCCACGATGCCGATGACCAGCGCGGCCGTGCCGTGGCCGAGTTCGCGCATGATCAGCGCCAGCGGCTCGGCGCTCTGGCCGAAGACCGTGTAGCTCAGGGCGCCCACCGCGGCCACCGCCACCACCAGATAGATCAGCGTGCAGCCCACCATCGAACCGATGATGCCGATGGACAGGTCGCGGCCGGGATTCTTGGTTTCCTCGGCCGCCGTGGAGATCGCATCGAACCCGTAGAAGGCGAAGAAGATGATCGCCGCCGCCGCCATCACACCGCGTTCGACCCCATCGGGCCCGATCGATTTCGGGAAGCCGTACGGCATGAACGGCTGCAGGTTGTCCGGGTTGAAGGCCGGCAGGGCGACCGCGATGAACACCGCCAGTGCGATCAGCTTGAGCACCACCAGGACCGCATTGAGTGTCGCGCTTTCACGCGTACCCGCGATCAGCATCCCCGCGACGAGGAACGTGATGACGATGGCCGGCAGGTTGATCAGGCCACCGGCATGCGGACCGGCCGACAACGCTGCGGGCAGGGTGACGTTCCAGCCGAAGCTCTGCTGCACCCATTCGAGGAAGCCGACGAAATAGCCCGACCAGCCCACGGCCACCGTGCTGACGACCAGCGAGTATTCCAGGATCAGGCTCCAGCCCACGATCCACGCGATCGCTTCGCCAAGCACGCCATAGCTGTAGGTGTAGGCGCTGCCGGCGGCGGGCATCATCGTCGAGAGTTCGGCGTAGGCCAGCGCGGCGCACGCGCAGACGATGCCGGCGACCATGAACGAGATCAGTACCGCGGGCCCGGCCTTCTCGGCGCCCACGCCGATCAGCGTGTAGATGCCGGTACCGACGATGGCCCCGATACCCAGCGCCACCAGGTGCGGCCAGCTCAGCGTGGGAACCAGTCGGCGGCCCTCTTCGTGCTCGGTGATCCGGTCGATGGATTTGCGCCGTAGCCAGGTCATGGAAACTCCTCGAATGCGTCAACGGGACTGCACGCCGGCGATGGGCCGGCGCAGGAATGGTAAGGGGGAGGACAGGACCCGCCGGCGCAATCCCCGCCCCGGGGCCGTCCGCAGCCTAAGCGGGCAGGGCACGGGCTGGCAATCGGCGCCGCACCACGCGATGCGGGATCGCTCAGAGGTAGGACGATCGCGACGGATCGAACACCTGCGGGTAGTGGTGCACATCCAGCAGGTCGAGGAACACATCCAGGCCCTCGTCAGATCGCACCAGGTCGTACTCCGCATCCGACAGCAGGTGCACCACCAGGGTCTCTATGCCATGGCCGTGCAGATGCAGGTTGTCGAACAGGTGCCGGTCCGCCGCGACCGCGGGCGGCAGCAGCAGGAACGTGGAGAACGGCGAGGCGGCCAGGGGTGGCACGGGCATGGGCACGGTATGGCCGTAACCCAGCCAGCTGCCTTCGGCGAACGGCAGTTTGGCCAGCCAGCGCAGCTGGGCGATGAAGTCCGGATGCGGCTCGCGGACGTACCAGAACAGCTCGCGCGCGGCGGATTCATCGCCGTCATAGCCCTCCGGCATCGTCATCAGGCGGTCGCTCATGCCACTGGTGACCAGCACGTGGCCGGTGTCGCCACCGCCGGAGAACTCGCGTGCGTACACGTGCACGTCCACGCGGTGCCGGCGGTCGTCGTCGCGGTCGATGTATTCGGGTTCGCCCAGCGTGTCGCGCAATGCGGCGATCCGCGCGCCGGCGAGTGCGGGCAGCGGATCGGGCGCGGCGCCCATCAGCGTGCGGAGGCGTTGCAGCATGCCGGCTTTCCCCAAGCGGTCAGTGCGCGGCGACTGTGCGCCGCCGGCTCGAGCGGGTCAAGCCGCATCTCCACGTCCCGTGACGAGGCGCGCGCTTCCTGTGCGAGGGCGTTCGCGCCGTGGCCGGCTCAGGCGATGAGACGCCAGCGGCTACACTGTCCGCATGGATTCCCAGACCCTGCTCGTCCTCCTGCTGATTCTCGTGGCCCTCGCCGTCGTGCTGCTGGCGGTGCTACTGCTGCGCCGTCCGGAGGCGCGCATCGGTGACCTGCTGGAACGGGCGCTGCGCGACGAGCAGCGCGAGGGTCGTGGCGAGCTGCGCGAGCAGCTGGAGGGGTTGTCGCGCGCGCAGGAGGCCCGCATCGACGGCTTTGCCCGCAGCCTGGCCGATCTCAGCACCCGCACCGACCAGCGCCTGGACGTGCTGCGCGATACGCTGACCGAAGATGCCCGCAAGGGCCGGCTGGAATCCTCCGAATCGCAGCAGCGTTTCGCCGACGCGCTGGGCCAGCGGCTCAACGAACTGACCCAGCGCAACGAGCAGCGGATCGGCGAGATGCGCGCCACGCTGGAGGATCGCCTGAAGGAGCTGCAGGCCGACAACGCGCAGAAGCTGGAGCAGATGCGCGCGACGGTGGATGAGAAGTTGCAGGCCACTCTGACGCAGCGTCTCGATGCGTCGTTCTCGCTGGTGTCCGAGCGCTTGGAGGCGGTCCAGCGCGGCCTGGGTGAAATGCAGCAGCTCGCCACCGGTGTCGGCGACCTCAAGCGTGTACTGAGCAACGTCAAGGATCGCGGCGGCTGGGGCGAGGTGCAGCTGGAGAACCTGCTGGAGCAAGTGCTGACGGCCGAGCAGTTCGCGCGCAGCGTGAAGGTCCGTCCGGACAGCAACGAAGCGGTGGATTTCGCCATCCGCCTGCCCGGCCGCCAGGACGGCGACGTGCCGGTGTGGCTGCCGATCGATGCCAAGTTCCCGCGCGAGGATTACGAGAAACTGATCGAAGCGCAGGAGCGCGGCGACACCGATGCGATGCGCACAGCCGCCACCCAGCTGGAGCGCGCGATCAAGGTACAGGCGAAGTCGATCAACGAGAAGTACGTGGTGCCTCCCCACACCACGGATTTCGCGGTGCTCTTCCTGGCCACCGAAGGTCTGTACGCGGAGGCCATCCGCCGTCCCGGGCTGGTCGATGCCTTGCAGCGCGACCATCGCATCGTCATCGCCGGCCCGACCACGCTGGCGGCATTGCTTAACAGCCTGCAGATGGGCTTCCGCACGCTGGCGATCGAAAAGCGTTCCAGCGAGGTGCGCGTGCTGCTGGGTGCGGTGAAGACCGAATTCGGCAAGTTCGCCACCGTGCTGGAGAAGGCCAACAGCCAGTTGGACACGGTGCAGAACAGCATCAAGCAGGCGGGCGTGCGCACGCGTGCGATCGAGCGCCAGCTTCGCGGCGTGGAAGCGTTGCCGGGTGAAGAAACGCAGAAGCTGTTGGGTAGCGACGAAGCGGAGTGAGGGCTCTGGCTTTTCTCCTTCTCCCCGCGCGCGGGGAGAAGGTGCCCAGCGGGCGGATGAGGGGCGAGCGCGGCCTCCATCGAGGCATGGAATTTGTCCCACTCCGTTCGCCCCTCACCCGCCTTCGGCACCCTCTCCCCGCTGCGCGGAGAGAGGGGAACAGCCAAAGAAAAACGGCGCCATGAGGCGCCGTTTTCATTCATCGCTACCTGCCGGTCTCAACCGCCGCCAGTGATTTCCGGCATCGGCATGGCGTCCGCCGGCACGGTAGGGTTGTTCTCGTCGTCCTGCAGGTACTCCGGCAGTTCTTCTTCGGTCTGCTTCGGCGTGCGGTGGCTTTCGATCTGGTAATTGCGGCGCTGCAGCCACGAATCGCGGACCAGCGCGTAATCGTCCACCGCGCCTTCGCGCAGGCTGTCCAGCGACAGCAGCTGGGCGCGCGTGTCCACCAGGTTCAGGCCCTGCAGGAAGATGCGGGTCTTGTCGTCTTCCACGTACCGGGTCGGACTGAGCGGCATGTCGCCTGCAAGTCCGAGCACATCACGCACGGTACGGGGGCCGAAGAAAGGCAGCTCCACATAACGAGAGCGCTTCCAGCCCCAGGTGCCGAGCGTCTGGCCGAAATCCTCGCTGCGGCGCTTCATCTTGAGGTCGCTGGCGGGGTCGAAGATGCCGCCGATGCCGACCGTGGAGTTCAGCAGGAAGCGGCCGAACGTCTGCGTGGCATCGCGCGGACGCCCCTGCAGCAGCTGGTTCACCATCGTCAGCGGCTGGCGCAGGTTGTCGAAGAAGTTGCCAACGCCCAAGCGCACGGGTCGCGGCACCGCCGCCACGTAGGCACGGGCCAGCGGGCGTGCGACCGCACGGTCGACGACGTTGTTGAACGCGTGCACCTTCCGGTTGAACTTCTCCCACGGGTCGTAGGCGGTCGGCGACTGTGCGGGTGCGGGGAGGGTCGGATCGGCCACCGGGTCGTAGGCACCCTGGCCGTAGATGGCGGCGAAGTCGTCCTCGCCCTCCGACGCCGTGGCGGTGTCCGTCGTCGGCGCCTGCGTGTCGATGCTGGCCGGGTCGATGGGCGGTTCGGTCGGCAACGGGGCCGAAGCGGTGCTGTCGATCACCACCGCGTCGGCCGGCGCGGCTGTCGAGGGTTTGGGCGCCGACGCGCATGCGGTCGCCAGGGCGGCGAGCAGGACGACGGTGCTGAGACGGAACAGATTCATCCTGATTCCTGCAAACGGCGGGGGTGGGGGTTACGTCGGGAAATCCAGTTCCGGGGTCAGGCGATACGCGGCCTGGAGCTCGGCCAGGCCAGCGGGCTGGCCTTCCAAACGCGGGGAGGTGCCGCCGGCGCGCAGTCGCGCGGCCAGCTCGGCCAACAGTGCCAGCCCGGCGCTGTCGACGGTAGTGACGTTGGTCAGGACAATGCGTTGCGCACCGGCGAGCTGTGCCGACGCTTTGGGCCAAAGCGCGGCGGCCGCAGCGCGGTCCAGCGCACCCGTGAACACGAGCGCGTCGCCGTCCCGCTGGACGCCGGCGTCAGTTGCCGCTGGCACTGCCATTGACCTGCAGCCTGCCGGCCTTCAGGTCCGCCGCCACCTGGGCGATGGACTTCTGCCGCAGCGGCGTATCGAACTGCGTCTTGAACGTCTGCACGAAGGACACGCCTTCCGGCAGCACGTCGAACACCTTCCACTGGCCACCCACGTTGCGCGCGTAGAAGGTGATCGGGGTGACGGTCTGGTCGGCCTGGACGAACTCGGTGTCGACCTTCACGCCGCGACCGCCGGGCAGCGGGCTTTCAGACTTCACCCGCACCTTCAGACGCGCGTTGAAGTCGGCCAGTCGTGCACCATAGGCCGACAGCAGGCGCTCGGTCAGGGCCTGGCCGAACAGCTTCACGTCGGCATCGGAGGCACCACGGCCGTGCACGCCCAGTACCAGTCGGGCGGCATAGTCGCCGTCGAACAGCGTGTTGAACTCGGTGGTGACGAACTGGCGCAGTGCGGCCGGGTTCGACTTGAATTCGGCACGGCGCTGGTCGAGCGTGGTCAGGATGCGCGTGCTGCTGGCCAGCACGACTTGGCTGGCACTGGCCTGTTTGGTGGCGGTGGCCGGTGCCGCGGTCTGCGCCGACACAGCGAGCGGTGCGGACACCAGCAGCGCGGCAGACAGCACGACGGACAGGAGGGAGGGCTTCATCAGGGTCTTCATGGCGTGGGTTCTTCCGTAACGGGGGGCGCGGCCGTCTCGCCGCTGGCCGGGGTTTCCCCGGAGCCTGCACCGGCATTGTTGGTGCCGCCGCTGAACATGTACTTGCCGGCCAGCTGCAGCAGGTCCACCGCTGGCTGGGTGAAGGCGATCTCTTCGCCGGGCTTCAGGACCTCCGGGTCACCGCCCGGCGACAGGCCAATGTAGTTCTCGCCCAGCAGGCCGCTGGTGAAGATGCCGGCGGCGGTGTCGGCCGGCAGGTCCTTGTACTGGCTGTCGATCGACAGGGTCACCAGGGAATCGAACTTGACCGGATCCAGCCGGATGTCGGCCACCTGACCGATGACCACACCGCCGATCTTCACCGGGGCCTGCTTGCGCAGCTGGCCGAGGTTGGAGAAGCGCGCGGTCAGCTCGTAGCTGCCGCCGCCCACACCGAAGCGCTTGTTGGTGGAAGCCAGCGCCAGCACCAGCAGCGAGGCCAGGGCCAGCAGCAGGAAGGCGCCGACGGCGAACTCGAGACGGGGTCCACGGACGGACATGGGTCAGCTCCTGAAAAGCAATGCAGACATGACGAAATTGAACATCAGCACCAGCAGCGAGGCATTCACCACCGCGCGGGTGGTAGCCACGGAGGTGCCCTCGATGGTCGGCTCGGCGTGGAAACCCACGTAGGCCGCGACCAGGGCGGCCGTACCGCCGAAGACCGCCGACTTCAGCAGGGCCACGCCGAAGTCGTCCCAGAAATCCACGCTGTTCTGCAGCGCGGACCAGAACGTGCCGTTGTCCAGGCCAAGCACGTGCACGGCCTCGAAATAACTCGCGCTGATCGCCAGCGAGCAGAAGAAACCGGTCAGCAGCGGCACCGTCAGCACCGCCGCCCAGAAGCGCGGCGCCACGGCCTTGGCCACCGGATCGATGGCCATCAGTTCCAGCGCCTTGATCTGGTCGGTGGCGCGCATCAGCCCCAGCTCGGCCGCGATGGAACTGCCGGCGCGGCCGATGAACAGCAGCGCGGTCAGCACCGGGCCCAGCTCGCGGTACAGCGACAGGCCGAGCAACGTGGACAGCGCATCACTGGCGCCGAACGTGGTCAGCGTGCGGTAGCCCTGCAGCGTCAGCACCAGACCCACAAACGCACCGCCCACCGCGATGATCGGCAGCGAGCGGCCGCCGATCTTGTAGATCTCGCGGGTCAGCTCGGCGAAGAAGTCCCGGGTCGGCTTCGATGCACGGAACACCGACAGTGAGAACAGGCCAGCGCGGCCCAGCGAACGGGTGGCTTCGACGAAGGGCATCAGTGCACCTCCCCAACAGCGCCGTCTGCCGCGCTTGAGCCGTCATTCCGGCGAAAGCCGGAATCCATTGTGCTCTTGCGGTTGCTCCGGGCCTCGCGGGCAGAATCAAAATCAACATGGATCCCGGCGTTCGCCGGGATGACGAGAGGGACAATCTGCGCCGTGCAATAACGCATCACGCAGCCTCCCCGCGCTTGACCGTGTCGAACGCGATCGGGCCATCCGGTTCGCCGCGCAGGAACTGCTTCACCAGCGGGTCGGACGTCGCTTCCAGTTCTGCCGGCGTGCCGGAAAACACCAGTCCGCCGTTGGCGATCACCACCGCCTGGTCGGCGATGGGCAGGGTTTCATGTACGTGGTGGGTCACGATGATGCTGGTCAGCCCCAGGGTGTCGTTGAGGCGCTGGATCAGGCTCATGATCACGCCGCTGGCGATCGGGTCCAGCCCGGTCAGCGGCTCGTCGTAGATCATCAGCGGCGGGTCCAGCGCCAGCGCCCGGGCCAGCGCCACGCGGCGCGCCATGCCGCCGGAGAGTTCGCGAGGATAGGCGTCGGCGGCGGCGCGCAGGCCCACCGCATTCAACTTGAAGTCCACCAGCCGGCGGATCAGTGCCTCCGGCAGCTTCGTGTGCGTGCGCAGCGGGAGCGCCACGTTGTCGGCCACGCTCAGGTCGGTCAGCAGGCCGTTGCCCTGCAGCAGCACGCCGATGCCCTTGCGCATGTCCAGCAACGCGCGGCTGCGGTGCGGCACGGGCTGGCCGAACACCTCCACGCTGCCCGCCGCTGGCGGCAATTCGCCGGTCAACGCGGCCAGCAGTGTCGACTTGCCGCTGCCCGACGGACCCAGCACCGCGGTGATGCTGCCGCGCGGCACCGACAGGTCGATGTCGCGCAGGATGGTGCGACCGCCGCGATCAAGGCGGAGGCCGGACAGGTGCACGGCAGGGGCGTCGGCAGGCGTCATGGGCGTCGTCGGCGAGGGGGGCGGAGCGGGGGAGTAGCGGGTTAACGCAAAAACAACGATGTAGCTTCACGGCCAACGGCTGAACATAAACCGTACCGCGCAGTTTGATTATTGTGGCACCCGACCGCCGCCCGCGCGCACGGTCGTGCGGGATGCTGTGGCCCAAACCGCTGTGTCTTCGGCGCCATGCCGGCATCCGGCACAATGGCGACGACGATGACGACCCACGCCACGCCCGACTTCCGCCTCTACCACTCCAACGCGCTGGAGGTGCTGGCGGGCCTGCTGGCACGGGAATTGAGCACGGCCGCGCCCGGCGTGCCGCTGCTGGCGCCGGATACCGTGCTGATCCCGCAGGTCGCGATGCGGCGTTGGCTGCAGGCCACGCTGGCCACCGAGCACGGCATCGCCGCGAACCTGGAATTCCTCACCCCCGGCGAGTTCGTCGCATGTGCGCTGGACGCCAATGTGCCGGGCGAGGGCGACGATCTCGATGCCGCGACGCTGCACTGGCGGCTGTACGCCGCGCTGACCGACCCCGTGCTGCTCGCGCGTCCGGCCATGGCGCAGATCGCCGCCTACCTGGCGGGTACCGCGTCGCGCCGGCCCGATCCACTCAAGCCGTGGGCGCTGGCGGGGGAACTGGCCGACGTGTTCGAGAAGTACCAGGCGTGGCGCCGCGACTGGTTGCTGCGCTGGGAAAGTGGCGCCGATCCCGACGACCCGCAGGCGATCCTGTGGCGCCATGTCGCCGGTGGCCACGACTATCGCGCGCGGCGCATCCAGCGCTATCTCGACCGCTTCGAGGGCTCGGGCCAGCCGTTGCCGCAGGGACTGCCGCCACGCGTGTTCGCGTTCGCCACGCTCAATGTCTCCCCCGATGTGCTGCGCGTGCTGGCTACGCAGGCGCGCGTGGGCACGCTGCATTTCTATGTCCCTTCGCCGGTGAAGGACTACTGGGGCGACCTGCAACGCCTGCGCGCGGGCGCCGAGGACGACACGACCGCCGACGCCCGCCTGCTGCAGGCCTGGGGTGCGGCGGGGCGCGACTTCATGGCCGTGATCGGCGGTTACGAACTGGTGCATCCCAGCCTGGACGTGCGCGGCCACGCCGATCCCGGCGCAGGGGGCGGCAAGTTCCAGGGCAGCCTGCTGCGGCGACTGCAGTCGGACCTGTTCCATCGCCGTGCGCAGCCGCCCGACCTGCTGCCGGCCCTGCGCACCGACGATCCCAGCCTGCAGGTACACGCCTGCCACACGCGCCTGCGAGAACTGCAGGTGCTGCACGACCAGCTGCGAGCGTTGCTGGAGGACGACCACTTCGATCCGCCGCTGCAGCCGCGCGAGATCGCGGTGCTGGCGCCGGACATCGACCCGTACGTGCCCTACCTGGAAGCCGTGTTCGGCGCACCGGGCGATGGCGACCGGTTGCCGTACGCGCTGGCCGACACCAGTCCGCTGGCGGGCGAGCCGTTGGCCGACGTGTTCGTGCGCCTGCTCGGCCTGCCGGTCTCGCGCTTCGGCACCCACGAGATCCTCGATCTGCTCGCCAGTGCGCCCATCGCGGACGCGGCCGGTCTCGATGCCCCCGCCTTCGAGCGCCTGCACGCGTGGCTGCAGGCCGCAGGCGCGCGCTGGGGACTGGATGCGAAGCACCGTGCCGCGCACGACGCGCCCGCCGACGATGCCTACACCTGGCAGTTCGCGCTCGACCGCCTGCTGCTGGGCCACGCCAGCGGCGCGCAGGACGACATCGCCGGCGTCGCGCCCTGGCCGGAACTGGAAGGCAGCGCGCTCGATGCGCTGGACATCCTGGTCCGCCTGTTGCGCGTGCTGGCGCGCCACCAGAAATCGCTGGGCGAAGCGATCACGCCCGCGCAATGGCGCGAACGGCTGCTCGGACTGCTCGCCGCACTGCTGCCCCGCGAGCCCACGCTGCCCGCCCGACAGCGCGCACTCGACCGCCTGCGCATGCTCATCGACGACTTCGCCGCGCAGGCGGAGAAAGCGGGCTATGCCGACACCGTGCCGGCCGACGTGGTGCGCGCGCACTTCACCACCACGCTTGCCGAAGCCGATACGCGCGCGCCCCTGCTGACCGGCGGCATCAGCTTCGGCCGCATGGTGCCGATGCGGCTGCTGCCGTTCCGCGTGATCTGCGTGCTCGGCATGAACGATGGCGACTATCCGCGCCGCGATCCCGCCGCCGGCCTGAGCAAGCTCACGGCCGAACTCGGCACCGACAAGCGCCGGCATGGCGACCGCTCGCTGCGCGAAGACGACCGCTTCCTGTTCCTGCAACTGTTCGCCGCCGCGCAGGACGTGTTCCTTCTCAGTTATCTCGGTGCCGATCCGCGCGACGGCAGCGCACGCGAACCGTCGGTGCTGGTCAGTGAACTCATCGACGCCGCCGCGCAGCAGCATGCCGATCCGGCGTCCGTCGCCAGGGCGCTGGTGGTGCACCATCCGCTGCAGCCGTTCTCGCCCGCCGCGTTCGGTGGCGATGACGACCCGCGCCGCTTCAGCTACCGCCGGCAATGGCATCCCGCCGCCGACCAGCTGGCAGGGCGACGCTCGCCCCTGCCGCGCTGGTTCCCGGGCGACGCGATGCCGCCACCCGACGACGCCGGCTCCCCGCTGTCGCTCGACCTGCTGCGCCGCTTCCTGACCGCACCGGCCGAGCAGTTCCTGCGCCAGCGGCTCGGCCTGCGGCTGGACGGGATCGACGAGACGGGCGACGACGTCGAACCGTTGCTGCTGCCGGGCCGCGGCCTGGCGCGCAGTGAAGTGCAGGCGGCCGTGTTCGCCGGGGCGCTGCAGGGCGACGATGACGCCACGCTGCATGCCGCCCTGCGCGCCCGCGCACTGCTGCCCTCGGGTCCGCTGGGGCGGCGCACGCTGGCCGCGCTGCGCAGCGAGGTCATGCCGTATGCGCGCGCCTTCGCCGACTGGCGCGGCGGCGACGTGCCGGCGACGCAGCGCATCGAGGTGGACATCGACGGCGTCGCATTGCACGGCACGCTGGCGGGCGTGTATCCGCACGGGCTTGCCCGCGTTCGCATCGGTGCTCCGGGCGGAAACGCGGCGATCCGCGACGGCCTGGACTGGCTGCTCGCCAGTGCGGCCGGCCTGGCGCTGCCCCTGGTTCAATTCCACGAAGGCGGCAGGAAGCCGGCATCCGGCCATCCGTTCGGTCCCCACGTGCGCCCGCCCCTCGCTCCGGACCAGGCGCGCACGGTGCTCCGGCACCTGCTCTGGCTGCGCGAACAGGGCTTGCGCGAACCGCTGCCATTCGCGCCTTACAGCGGTTGGGAATTCTTCGCCGCCGCGCCCGACATGGAAGCGGGCCTGAAGGAAGCGGCGAAGAAATGGTACGGAAGCGAGCGCAGCTGGAGCGAAGGCAGCGGAGATGCGCTGCGGCTCGCGCTGCGCGGGTGCGATCCGTTCACCGATGACGCCACGCGGTTGCGGTTCGCGGATCTTTCGATGTCGATCTATCTCGCGGTCACGCAGGGCGAGGTCTACGCCGGCACCGATCCCGATGCGTTGCGCGCGCTGGCTCCCGTCTTCGACGCGGAGGACGCCGGATGACCGCCGCGCACGATCCCTATCTCGCGCTGCCGCTCGATGGCGTGCAATCCATCGAGGCGTCCGCCGGTACCGGCAAGACCTTCACCCTGGCCACGCTGGTCGTGCGGCTGGTGGTGGAAGGCGGCCTGCGCATCGGCGAGATCCTGGCCGTCACCTTCACCGAGGCCGCCACCCAGGAGCTGCGCGCGCGCATCCGCGCCCGCCTGCTGCTGGCGGCATCGCTGCCCGCTGTCGCCGCGGCCGATGAAGGGCCGGAAGCGGCATTGACGCGCGCGCTCCTCGACGCGCATCGAGCGCGGAGTGGCGAATCCCCCACTGCACTGCATCGCCGCCTGCGCGAAGCCGCCGACGGCATGGACCTGGCGGCGGTGTTCACCATCCATGGTTTCTGCGCACGGGTGCTGCGCGAACACGCCCTGGAAAGCGGGCACGGTTTCGATGCCCCGCAGTTGCTCGCCAACGACGCATCGCTGCGGCAGGAAATCGCCGCGGACCTGTGGCGCGCGCATGGCGTGGACGATGACGGTGCGGAGGATCTGCTTGCACTGTGGAAGGGCGGCCCCGAGGCCCTGGCGGCCGACCTGCCCGTGTTGCTGCGCGAACAGCGGTTGCAGCCGCACCCCGTCGATCCGCTGCCCGCCGACCCCGCACCCGCGTTGCGCGCAGCGGGCGAAGCACTCGCTGCCGCGTACCACGCCCACGGGAACGCGTTCCGCGATGCCCTGGTCGCCGCAGTGGAGGGCAAGGTGCTGCACGGCGGAAGCTACAAGGTCGAGTGGATCACCGCGCTGTTCGACGCGCTGGGTGCGTGGGCGGTCGCGGATGATGCCGGCGTGCCATTCGCGCACGACAAGCTGCCGCAGCTGCGCCGTGAGGCGCTGCTGCAGAAAACCAGCAAGGGCGGCACGGGCCGCACCCCGGCGTCGCCGTTGAGCGATGCCATCGACGTGTACCTGCAGATGCAGGACCGCATCGAGGCTTACCGGGAGGCGCGCCGCGTCGCCCTGCTGCATCGCCTGCGCGACGATGCCCGGGCACGGCTGGTGCTGCGCAAACAGCAGCTGCGCGCGCAGACCTACGACGACCTGATCGACGGCGTCGCCGACGCGCTCGAAACGCCGCATGCGGACGCCCTGGTGCAGCGCCTGCGGGCGCAGTACCGCGTCGCGCTGGTCGACGAGTTCCAGGACACCGATCCACGCCAGTGGCGCATCTTCGACCGCGTGTTCGGCAGCAGGAGTCCGCAGCCGGCGCTGTTCGTCATCGGGGATCCCAAGCAGGCGATCTACGGCTTCCGTGGCGGCGACGTGGAAACCTACCTCGCCGCGCAGGCCGATGCCGTCGCCGCGCCACCGCTGTCGCACAACTTCCGTTCGCGGCCCTCGGTGCTGCGCGCCATCGAAGCGCTGTACGCACAGGCCGGCGACGCCGCGTTCGTCGATGAGCGCATCCGTTTCCATCCGGTCGCGCCCGGCGGCACCCGTCACGATGACGACTTCCAGCGTCATGGCACGGCCGCACCTGCGCTGACCGTGTGGCAGGCGCCATCGCCAGCGCCCGGACCGGACGGCAAGCTCAAGCCCTGGGACGCAGGCACCTCGCGTGAGCTGGCCACCGCTGCCTGCGTGGCCGCCATCCATGGCGTGCTGGTCGAGGCGCGGTCCGGCGCGGCGACGATCGCCGGCAGACCCGTGCGGCCCGGCGACATCGCCGTGCTGGTCCGCACGCACCGGGATGCCACCCGCATCCGGCAGGCGCTGGCCGAGGTCGGCATTCCCGCCGTCGCGGCCGGCAAGCTCAGCCTGTTCGCCACGCCGGAAGCACGCGAACTGCATGCGCTGCTGCGCACGTTGATGCACGGCGCGGACGACGGCCATCTGCGCACCGCGCTGTCCACTGTCTTGCTGGGCGTGGATGCCACCGGCATCGCCGCACTCGAGACCGACGGCGATGCGATGCGCCGCTGGCAACAGCGCGCACAGGACTGGCGCGAACGCCTGCAACGCGGTGGCCCGCTGGCGCTGGTCAACGACCTGTGCGCGGAGCACGCCCCGCGCCTGCTCGGCCTGCTCGACGGTGAGCGCAGGCTCACCAACTACCTGCAGACGGCCGAAATGCTGCAGGAGGCCGACGCCCGTACGCTCGGCCTGCCCGGCCTCGTCGACTGGCTGGCCGCTGCCATCGCCGATGCCGGCACCGGCGCCGATGACGACGCGCAGCTGCTGCGGCTGGAATCCGATGCGCACCGCGTGCAGGTGGTGACGCTGCACAAGAGCAAGGGCCTGGAGTATCCGCTGGTGTTCCTGCCGTACGCAGGCATCGGCGGCAAGGCGCCCGATCCCGGCCAGCGTGTCGTCGTCACCGACGCGGATGGCCGCGTGCTGCACTGGAAGCTGCAGGAAGAGGTCTCCGGCTGGAGCGCGGCCAAGGCGCAATGGAGCGAGGCACAGCGCGCCGAAGATGCGCGCCTGCTGTACGTCGGCCTGACCCGTGCCTGCCACGCGCTGTGGCTGGCAGCGGGCGCCTTCTACCAGCACGCCCAGTCACCGCTGTGGGCGATGGTGCGCGATGTCGACGCCCTGCGGGCGCGCGACCCGGGCATCTGCATCGACTCCACGTCGCCGCCCGCGGCATTGCCGTGGTTGCCGTCCGTGGCCGAGGGCGCGGTGCCGCCCGCCCGCATCGCCCGGCGTTCCATCGCGCCCGACTGGTGGGTCTACAGCTTCACCCAGCTCGCACATGCCGATGCGGGCCACGCCATCGATGCCGCTGCCACCGAGGCCGATGGCGCGGCCGCGGACGAACCGGTGCAGCCGCCCGATGACGCAGACGCATCCCCCGGCATCACCGCCGACGCGTACGACCCGCGTTTCAGTGGCAGCCGTTTCGGCAACGTGCTGCATGCGGCGCTCGAAGACACCCGCTTCAGTGCATGGGCGCAGTGGCAGGTGGGCGATGCGGCGCCGGAAGGAGAACATGCTGCCCTGCTCGCCGCGCTGCGCAGGGAAGGCTACGCCCAGGACGACCTGGCCGACGGCATCGCGCTGCTCACCTCGCTGGTCGGGCGCACGCTGACCGTCGCGCTGCCCGAGGGCGGCGCACTGCATGCGCTGGGCGAATACGAGCGGCGTGCCGAAATCGAATTCCATTTCGCCCTCGCGCCCACTGCCGTGCCGACGTTGCTGGCGCTGCTGCACGCGCATGACGTGGTGCGCGCCCGCCAGGGGTTCGGCCTGCGCTCGCGGCTGGAAGGGTTGATGACCGGCAAGATCGATTTGACCTACGTGCGCGACGGGCGCTGGTACGTGCTCGACTACAAGTCCAACCGCCTGCCGCGCTACGACGCGCCTGCGCTGGCCGCCGCGATGGCGCACAGCGAGTACGACCTGCAGGCCCTGGTCTACACCGTCGCGCTGCACCGCTGGCTGCGTTTCCGCCTGGGCGACGGCTACGACTACGCGCGCGACTTCGGCGGCATCCGCTACGTGTTCTGCCGCGGGCTCGAACCCGCGCGCGATGCGTCGCTCGGTGTGCATGCGCAGCGCTTCGCGCCGGAACTCGTGCACGCACTCGACGCCCTGTTCGCCGGCCACGGTCGGGAGGCGGCCGCATGAGCCTGCTCGAGGCCCTGTTCCGCAACGGCCACCTGCGCACCCTGGACCACGCCCTCGCGCAGAGCCTGCGCCGCCTGGATGCGTCCACGCCCGACGCGGTACTGGCCGCCGCCGCGCTGGCGTCGCTCGCCGTCGCCAAGGGCCATGCCGGACTCTCGCTGCGCGAGCCGCAGGCACTGCTCGATGCCGAAGCCCCCATCGACTGGCCATCCGCCGACGCGTGGCGCGCATGCCTTGCCGCCTCGCGCTGGGTGGCGACGCCGGACGATGCCGATGCCGCCGCCGATCCGCACGCGCCGCTGGTGCTGGAACAGAACCTGCTCTACCTGCGCCGCTATCGCGAGTACGAACGCGCGCTCGCGCTCGGCCTGCAACGCCTCGCCGCGCACGCGGTGCCGGCAACCGGCATCGATGCGCTCGCGCCCGTGTTCGCGCAGCTGTTTCCGCCGGCCGCGCACGATGCTCACCAGGCGCGTGCCGCCGCGCTCGCGCTGCGCCATGCCCTGCTGCTGGTCACAGGCGGTCCCGGTACCGGCAAGACCACCACGACCGCGCGCCTGCTGGTGCTGCTGGTCGCACAGGCGCAGCACGCGGGCCGTGCCGCGACGCGCATCGCCCTGGCCGCGCCTACCGGCCGCGCCGCCGAACGCATGGCCGAGAGCGTCCGCCATGCGGTGCAGGCCTTGGCGGCGCAGGGCGTGGACGCCGACCTGCTCGCGACGCTGCCCACCACGGGTACGACGCTGCACCGGTTGCTCGGCACGATTCCGGATTTGCCCCGCTTCCGCCATCACGCCGACAATCCGCTGCCGTTCGACGTGGTGGTCGTCGACGAAGCCTCGATGATCGACCTGCCGCTGATGGCCAAGCTGGTGGACGCCGTGGCCGATGGCACGCGCCTGGTGCTGCTGGGCGATCCGGACCAGTTGCCATCGGTGGAAGCGGGCGACGTGCTGGCGGCCATCCTCAGCGCGGCGGGGCAAGGCAACGACCTCGGCATGCAGGATGCCGGGGCGCTCCGCCCGCTGCTCGGTGATGTACCGCCCGCTGATCACAAGGCAAGCGAGGATCATCGACAGGGCCGCTTCGCCGGCATCCGCGTGCACCTGCAGCGCGGCTGGCGCCAGAGCGAGGCCCTGCAGCTGACGCCGCTGGCCGCTGCGGTGCGCGAAGGCGATGCCTCCGCCACGCTGTCGCAGCTGCGCGGCGACACGCTTGCCGGCGTGCGGTTCCACGAAGACCTGGCCGATCCTCTCGACGCGCAGCGCGAAGACCTGCTGTCGCACTGGCGCGCGCTGGGCGAAGCCGCCACGCCCACCGACGCGCTGTCGCTGTCTGCGCGCCTGCGCATCCTCACCGCCGTGCGTGAAGGCCCGCAGGGCGCACGCACGTTGAACGCCCGCATCGAGCGCCTGCTGGTGGAGGGCGGCACCGGCCTGCAGCGCGCCGGGCAGGGCCACTTCCACGGACAGCTCGTCATCGTCACCGAGAACAGCTATCGCCACCGCCTGTTCAACGGCGACATCGGGCTGTGTTTCCGCGATGCGAAAGGCGTGTTGCTGGCCTGGTTTCCGGGCGACACACCCGCACAGCCGCGCGCGTTCCACCCCGCATCGTTGCCCGCGCATGAGTCCGCGTTCGCCATGACCGTGCACAAGGCGCAGGGCAGCGAGTTCGACGCGGTCTGGCTGCTGCTGCCGGCACGCGGCAACCGCGTGCTGTCGCGCGAGCTGGTCTACACCGGCATCACCCGCGCCCGACGCGAACTGCACGTCGCCGGCAGCGAAGCGGTGATCCGCGACGCACTGTCGCGGCATGCAAGCCGGTGGTCGGGGCTGGGCTGGCGGTTGGCGCGTCCACGCATCGCGTCGTAACACCGCAGTGCGGTGCAACCGCATCGCACGCGCGTCGCAAAGCATGAACACGGGTTTGCGGTCACGCCCCCAAGGGCGTATACCTGTCCTGGCTGACTGGCAGTCTCCTCCGCCGCCTCCCGCGGGCCGATTTCTCTCCCTCTCGGCTTACCGAACGCGACTGAGCGCGTGCCGAGGAGGTGTGTATGACGAACCAGCAGGTCCAGGTGTTCATTCTCCATCTGGGATCGCAGCAATCCATTGGTCCCGGTGACCTGCGGGTGATGTGGGCCACGGCGTGCGAATCGCTCGATATCGCGGTGTCCCGGCGCGAGCTTGGCCACGGTCACAACACCGGTCGCCCGTGCTTCAGTCTGTGGGCGGGCCGCCAATTCCATCGCGCACCGGCCGAAAGGCGGATGCGTGCCCTGCTTGAAGCGCGTGGTTTCCTGTTCACGCTTACGCATACCGCCCTGTAGGAGGGTGCATGGCTTTTGATGTTGGGATCGGCAAGTGCCGGTCGGTGTCGTCGGATTCGGTGGAAGTCTGGGTGGATGGTTCCATCGTCCGCCGGCTGGTGCCGGAGACCAAATGGCAGCGTGATGGCATCAGCGTGCTGCATGTGCCGTCGAAGCTGTGCAGTGCCCGTCATCCGTTGACGGTGGGCGAGGAGGTGTTCCTGGACACCGGCCTGATCAACGCCAACAGCGTGGGCAAGCTGGATGTGGCCGGCGGTGGCGAGTTCGCCAAGGCACGCCTGTCGATGCTGGTGCCCACCATCGACCCCACCCCGACGCCCCCCCAGCCCTCGCGCAAGGCGAGCTGGCGCTGAGAACCTCCCGCGCGTGCCCCGGCACGCGCCGTCAGATGGTGGTTGCGCCTTCCCGATGACCGAAGCGGCCCCACGCCGGCCGACGAATGGTGCGTGCCCGACGTCGGGGTTCGCACGCTCATGCCAGCCTATCGCGCTGGCGCTGCTGCCGGCGTCGCCAACAGACCCAGTTGCTTCATCAGCCCAAACGAATCGGCGCAGGTCCATTCTTCGGCGATTCGTCCGTCCGCCATTCGAAACAGCGTCGTGCCCGTGATCTGCACTGCGCGACCGGTCGCCGGAATGCCATTCCCTGTGCCGGTGTTGGTCCCGCGCGCCGTCCAGTGCACGGCCACCAGATCGCGCTCGGCAACCTGTTTGTCGACCGTGATGTTGAGATCCGGAAACGCCTCGCGCCATCCCTTGGCTTCTGCCATGCCGTCGGCATGGGTAAAGTTTCTCCTGCCGCCGTGGCCAACGAAGTCCGCGCTGTACGGCACTTCGAATCGACCCTGATTCAGGCCTTCCTCGTACACCCTGCGGGTGACCGACTTGTTGAGTTCCAGAGACTCGGCGCGAACGCCGTCGGATGCAGTGGCTCCGCATGGGGTCATGCCGGTGAAGGCGACGAGTGTTGCCATTGCGGAAAGCAGAATGTTGCAGGTTTTCATGACCATCTCCGAAACGCGGAAGTGCGTGTTGCGGATGATGGAGCCGTGTACGACTGCTCGCGCGCCCCTGGTGTCGGGCGGACGTGGTGGTGGGATGAGTGGCGGCTGCGGAGTGACGGGCGCGCGTCACACGTCGGCGCTGCCGTAGGGCTTCATGCAGCGGCCGCGTTGGCCGCGACCCTGGAGGTTACGGTTGAGATCGCCTCTCCCAAGCGGCGGAGCGCACTCTACCGTGTCGCCCGCACAGCGAGCTGAGCGGAAAAAGGGCTCAGCGAAACAACACGTCGAGCGCCGCTCGATAACGACGACTGCCGTTGACCTGTGCCCCGTTCTTGAGGAGAACGACGAAGTCGCCATTGAACAGTGGCTGGACTTCGCGAATCCGGGCGATGCTGACGATCGCTGCGCGTGATACCCGGATGAAACATTGTGGATCCAGGCGGGACTCGAGGCTGGCCATCGTTTCGCGCAGCAGGTGCTGTTTCGCGCCTGTGTGGATCTCGACGTAGTTTCCTGCAGCGACGATACGATCGACCTCGTCGATGTCGAGCAATCGAACGCGTCCCTCTGAACGGATTGCGAGTCGCGTGGGATAGCGCTGAGGTGCACTTCGATCGATCGATTTCAGCACCTCGGAAACGCGGCGGGCGAAGCTGTCATCGGGATGGCCAACGTGCGAACGGGCGCGCTGCAGCGCACGGCGAAAGCGTTCCGGATCGATCGGCTTCAGCACGTAGTCGATCGCTTGGGCATCGAACGCGCGCACAGCGTGTTGATCGAATGCGGTCACGAACACGACCGCCGGCATGCGGTTGCCGCCGATGGCTTCGATGACGGCGAAGCCATCGAGTTCGGGCATCTGCACATCGAGGAAGACGAGGTCGGGCGAATGCGCGCTGATCGCCGATATGGCCGCTCCACCGTCATCGCACTCTTCTACGACTTCGATGTCCGGCTCCTGCCGCAGGAGCCGCACTATCCCGCGGCGGGCGACCGGTTCATCGTCAACGATCAGTACGCGGAGGGTCATGCGACAGTGTGCCAGGGTAACTCGATCTCGGCGATGACGCCGCCGTCGTCGGAATTTCGCACTTCGAAGCGTTGCCTGTCCGCATACAGCAAGCGCAACCTCGCCCGCGTGTTCGCCAGGCCGATGCGTTCGGTCGTCGACGGTGGCAATCCCCGGCCGTCATCCGAAACGCGCAGCAGCAGGGCATCGTCCTGCCGGTCCGCCCTGATTTCAATGTGCCCAGGTCCCGCGCGCGTGGCCAGTCCATGGCGCAGGGCGTTCTCAACCAGGGGCTGGAGGATCAGGTTGGGGACCCGTGCTTCACGCACCTCGTCGGGGACTGCGATTCGGTAGCTCAGACGCCCCTCGAAGCGGGCCTGCTCGATCTCGAGATAGCTTTCCAGAAAGCCGATCTCCTCGCCAAGCGGCACCTCATGCGCCTCGCTGCTGTCGAGCGAGCGGCGCAGCAGGGCGCTCAGTTGCAAGAGGATCCGATCCGCCGAGTCGGCATTCTCGTGCATCAGCACGGAGATCGTATTCAGGGCATTGAAAAGGAAGTGAGGCTGCAACTGGGTGCGCAATGTCTGCAAGCGGGCGTCCGCCAGCTGCGCTTCCATGCGGAGCTGCCGACGATCCTTTTCGCGGGCGGTCCGCACCAGACGCTCCACGTGTGCCGCGGCGACGATGAGCCAGTACACCGGGAGATTCAGGAGAAACGTCGTGCCGAGCAGCCGGTTGAAGGTGCCGAACCAGGTGGGCTCGACCTGGGCCGCGCCGATCATCGGCGCCGCCAGCGCGAAGAGCGCCAGGTTGACCAAGGCGCAGATCCCCGAAGCGAGGCCGTGGACCACGAGCGCGCGGAGGATCTGCGGTCGTTGTAGCGGAAACCGTGCCGCAAGCCGGAGGGCGGCCGGCGTGAGGGCAGCCCAGACGCCGGCCCAGACGAGCCAGATGACACTGGCGCGGACCCACGCCAGCGGTTCGCCCCGCACCTGGGCGGCAAACCAGGCCTGCCCGGCGAAGAGCATCGCGACCAAGGTCCATGCCCCGAGGATGACCACGCCCCGGCGACCGAATCCGGACCCGTTCTCCATCGTCGGTGTCGCCATGTCGGGCTCTTTTCCAGCGAGGTGTGCCACCGGCCGAGCTGCCTCCCGTCGCCGATCCCGTCGCCGGCGTTGGCAGCATACCCAATTGCTCCATCCCCCCGAACGAGTCGTCGCACATCGATCCCTCGGCAATGCGCCCATCGGCCATCCGGAAGCGAATAGCGCCTGTGTTGATCGCCTGCGATGTCCGGTGCGCATCTCCAGCCTTTCGGCGAGCGTGCTGTCGACGGCCACCTTCCGGTCTGGAAGCGCAACGTGGAAGCCGTTGAGTTCGACCATACCGTCGGCGCCATGGCCGACAAAGCCCGGACTGCAGCGCGCGTCGAATCGGCCCTGGCTCAAGCCCTCCCCTGGTGCCGGCAAGGACGAGGGCCTCGATGGAGCCTGGCGCGAACTGACCTCGCGCTTTGGCCGCAACCACGCACCGAACACCCGACACTGGGAGCGGCGGCAACGACTGACGCGCGACCGCCCCAGACAGCAGAAGGCCCCGCAACGCGGGGCCTTTCTTTTGCGGCAATACCACTCTGCGTGGCCGGCGATACCGGCCGCGCCTCACTCCCCGCCCGGCCGTTTCCCCGTGACCGACCACTGCGTCAGCGTGCGGAAGGCCTCGCCGATCTGCTCCGGGGAAAACCCACAATGCCCTTCGCCCGCGTCGGGCAGCACCAGCGGTGCGATGACGTCCCCGCCCGCGCGCACGAGGGCCGCATAGAGGGGCTGCAGACGCGGCGCGATGGTCGGGTCGCCGGCGTTGTACTGGATGACCAGCGGCTTGCGCATCTGCCCGGTAAGTGCCGGTGCGGTGGCTGCATAGGCCATCGCCGCCGCATCGCCTGCATGGCGTGGCACCGCTGCATTGAACACTGCGTTGTCGCCGAACCCCGTGTACACCGTGCGCGTGTTGTCCACCGGCAGCCCACCCGCGCGGCGTCGCATGTCGTTGAATACCAGGGCATGCAGGCTGACGATGCCGGGCATCGCGTCGACAGGCACCTCCATGTGCTTGGCCAGCAACGCGGCGGCGTCCGGGTTGCCGGGCAACGCGCCGGTCACCGCGTTCATCACGTCCATCTGCCCGAGCTCCGCCGCGGCAGGACCGGACAGCCCACCGTCGGGTACGCCCGTGGCTCCGGGGAAGAACGCATCGAACGCCACCAGCGTGGTGAACAACTCTTCCGCCAACCGTGCGCCCGGCACGTTGGCGCCGCACAGCGACAGCGCACCGTCGTACTGCGCCGGCTGCTGTTCAAGACTGGCCACGGCGATGCCGCCGCCCATCGAGAAACCCACCAGCCACGTGCGACGCGGTGCGCCATGGCGTTCGACGAAGTGCGCGCGCAGGCGCTCGGTATCGTCGATGCCATCGCGCATCGCCCAGCCCTGCGTCGCGAATCCGCTCTGCGCCACCGCGTAACCCTTCGACAGGAACACCGGCGTGGCCTCGTTCGCCGGCCACGGCGACGCGCGCGGCACGCCGACCGGCTCGAAGCCGTGCACCAGCATGACCAGCTCGCCATTCCAGTCGGCGGGAATGTCGATGCGGTACGGCGCAGCGGCCAACGTGCCGGTGTCTTCCACCGGCGGTGCCACCGCCGTGGAGGCATCCACGGCATGTGCCGGCGGCAACGCCAGCAGCAACGCGATCGGCAGGCAGGTGAGCAGGCGGTGCAGGCGCATGGTGGAACTCCTTGTCAAAGCGATGCGGCGGTCGCTGTCACCACATCAGGTCGTCGGGTACCTGGAACTGCGCGTAGTACGCATCGTCCTCGGAGGTGGCGGCCCCGGTGTCGGTGCCCTGGCCGTGGTCCAGCACGATCATGCCGGCATCGCGTTCGCGCACCTTGTCGGCGGCCACGCGCGGCAGCAGTTCGTAGCGGTCATCGATATGGGCAATCACCAGCGCGCCGGCAGACAGCTTCCTGCGCAAGTCATCGTTGACCAGCACGGTACGGATGGCGCCGTGGGCGGTGAAGCGGTATTCGACTTCACCCGTGCGCGGCACCTTGCGGTCTTCGATGATCTGCCGCGCCTGTGCACGCAGTTCCGCGCTGCGCGCCTGCGCCTTGCGTTCGGCTTCGATGGCGCGGTCGCGTTCGGCCTTCTCGGCGCGTGCCCGTTCCGCATCGCGCTGGATGTCGTTGGGCGCGGCCGGTCCCTTGCCGTGGCGCGCCTTGTTCTGCTCGCGCGCGACCTCGGCCAGTTTGGATTTCTTGACCAGGCCTGCCTTGAGCAGCTGTTCCTGTAACGGATTTCCCTTTGCCATGTCGTGGTGTCGTGCAGGAGGTTTCCGGGCCATCATACCCGCCGTCCCCGCCCGCAACCTGCCGTCCACGCCCACGATGGATGCCCTGAAATACCTCGCCGGTTACCCCGCCGACCTGCAGGCACGCGTGCGTGCGCTGATCGCGCAGGAGCGGCTGGGCCCGATGCTGGCCGACAAGTACGGCCAGCTGCATATGGTGCGCAGCGACGGCCAGCTGTACGACTACGTGCAGGCGTTGAAGGAACGCCACCTGCGCCGCTCGGTGCCGCTGGGCAAGGTGGCTTACGACAGCACGCTGCAGGTGATGAAGCACGCGCTGGGCACCCACACCGCGATTTCGCGCGTGCACGGCAGCCGGCTCAAGACCAGCCGCGAGATCCGCATCGCCACCGTCTTCCGCGACGCCCCCGCCGAGTTCCTGAAGATGATCGTGGTGCATGAACTGGCGCACCTGAAGGAAGCCGACCACAACAAGGCCTTCTACCAGCTGTGCACGCACATGGAACCCGACTACCACCAGCTGGAGTTCGATCTGCGGCTGTACCTGACCCATCTGGAGATGGGTGCGGGCAGGTAGCACGCGCAAGTGCAACGCACCCGGGGTATGAAAAGGGGGGCGTGCAGTGCTCATGCTTCTCCCTCGCCCCGCGCGCGGTGGAGCAACTGTCTTGATCCAGGGGCGACGCAACCGCCGCTGCGTGTCGCGCGTGCATGATGCATTCGAAGCCGGCGTAGCCCGAATAAGGCCAGCGGCCGCATCTGGGCACACGGGGCCGGACATGTCCCGATGCCCCGGGTGCGCTGTGCTTACCCGGGCTACGTGGCTTCAGCACCGCCTTTCTGCTCGCCCCTCATCCGCCCTCCGGGCACCTTCTCCCCGTGAACGGGGAGAAGGATTCATGGCGCGGGGCGTTTTTCTTCCCCTCATCGTCTGTGGGGAAAAGGAGGCATGGCGGGAGAGTTCTCCCTCGCCCCGCTTGCAGGGAGAGGGCGCCGAAGGCGGGTGAGGGGCGAACGGAGCGGAGGTACGTCCACTCGCTGTTCGCCGTCAGCGTCCGGTGACGTGCACGGCGTCAGCGCGGCTGGCACACCGGCGGGTTGGTCATGCCGAACGACAGCAGGTTGCCGCCGTTGACGGTGCAGGCATACGTTTTGCCGTTGCGGGCCTTGAGGGTGACGTAGGTGTTGGTGCCCTCGGTGCGGCGTTCCGCGATCGTCAGTTCCGAGGGGGACAGACCGAGCACGCCACCGGTTTCGGACAGGATGCGTTCGTCCGACAAGGTGTTGGTGCGGCTGGCAATGGAGCTGCAGCCGGCAGCAGTGAGGCAGCCGAGTGCCAGGACATTCCAGGCGAGGGTGCGAAAACGCATCGTGTGATTCCTTTTCATGATGGGGGTCGGAGAGGCAACGCGCGCGCAGACCCCGGAAGCGCGCGCGGGTGGATCACAGCGCCAGTTCGAGCGTCGCCTCGGCGTTGAACGTGGCCGACCAGCGCCCTGCGCCGGTGGCGCGCAGGTCGTACAGGCCGTAGGGCGTGGCCAGTGCGGCACGCGACAGCGAGCCGTCGGCAGCCAGCGAGACGATGCGCAGGCGCTGGCCGGGCCACGCGTAGGCGTTGGCGAAGAAGGCGCGCAGCGGTTCGGCACCGGCCAGTTCGCCGACGCAGCGGCCGTGCTCGATGCGGAACGAAGCCTCGGTGTCGAAGCGCGCGCCCTTCAGCGTGCCGGCCAGGCGACCCGAGGCGGGGCAGGCCGCCGCGACCAGTCCGTCCGGTTGCGATCGGAATGGCGCCGCCAACACCTGCGCAGTGGGCTCCATCGCCGATGCCCACATCGCGTTGGACAACACGCTGGCCGCGGTGTCCTGCGCCGGCCACAGCATCAGCACGCTGCGCGCGCCGGTGGTGATGCCGGCGTGGTGCGCGACGGGCTCGCCGTCGGCATCGCGGCCGATGCGCCAGCCGAAGCCGACGTCGTAGGTGCTGTCATGCGCGGGCTCGCCGCTGGCCAGTCGCATGGGTTGTCGCATCGCCTGCCAGCGCGCGGCGCCGACGATGCGGTGCTCCAGCACGCGGCCGCCGAAGGTGGCCAGCGCCTCGGGTGTGGCGGCCAGTCCACCCCCGGGCCAGGTATAGCTCATGTCGGTGCGCGGTACGTGGCGCACAGCGCCGTGTTCGATGTCGTACAGCTGCGACGCGCGTCCGCCATCCGTTTCGCCGTCTGCACCGATCGCCAGGCCATCGGTGACGTGGTGGCGGACGTAGTCGAGGAAGTGTTCGCCCGAACGCGCTTCGATCACCGCGCCGAGCAGCGTGTAGCCCCACGACGAATAGCGGTAGGTGGTACCGGGGGCCGACAGCAGCGCGCGGCCGGAGAAAATGCCCACCGCATCGCGCGCGGTCGGATAGCGGACGCGACCGAGCACCTGCAGGTCGTTGCCGGCGTAGTGCGGTGCGCCGGATGTGTGCGAGGCAAGCTGGCGCACCGTCACGGGCGACCACGTCGCCGGCAGCCAGGGCAGCGCGTCGCCGACGGGCGCATCGATGTCGATACGACCTTCTTCCGCCAGTTTCGCCGCCGCGGTGGCGGCGATGACCTTGGAGACGCTGGCCAGCCGGAACACGGTGTCGCGCTGCACCGGCGAGCGGGCTTCGACATCGCGCAATCCCGCGCAGCCGGTCCACACCACGCGGCCGTCGCGCCACACGGCGGCGCCCATGCCCGGCACACCGTTGGTGGCGACCAGTGCCTGCAGCAATTTTTGCGCAGTCATGGCGGCGGCATCGTCGGACGGCCCATCGCAGGTGTCGGCGGCAAGCGCGGGCGTCGCCGTGCAGGACAGCGCGAGTACGCATGCGGTGAAGCGCAGTGGCGCGAACGGACGGAAAAAAGTGACGCGCATCGGACGGCTCCGGAAGGGGAGCCCTCACCCTAATAGCGCGATCCTGCGTTGTCGTTGCGCGTGCGGCTGCACGTGCACGCGCTGCGCCGATCCGGTGGGGCGGTGTTCGCGCGGAGGACAAGACGGCGAGCGTCCGCGCCGTTACCGGGGTCAGCCGCCCGCGTGCAGCGCAGACAGCAGCGCGTCGATATAGGTGCGGCTGACGCGCACCGGCGTGCCGTCGTGCAGCCGCAGCACCGCATCGCGGTTGGTCAGCGGCTGCAGTTCCGCCACCTGGTCCAGGCGCACGATGGAGGAGCGGTGTACGCGCACGAAGCGCGCCGGGTCCAGCTGCGCAGCGAGCTGGTGCAGGGACTCGCGCACGATGTACGTGCGTTCGCCCACGTGCAGCACGGCATAGTCGCCGTCGGCGCCGATCCACGCCACGCTGGCGGCCCGGATGAAGAGCGTGCGATGGCCGATCCGCACCAAGAATTTCTCCAGGTGCCGCGCCGGGGTGGCGGTGGGTGGCGTGCGTGCCGTGTCCAGGTCGCGCAGACGCAGCAGCTGGCGCGCGCGGGCCAGCGCTTCGGCAAAGCGCACGTCGTCGACGGGCTTGAGCAGGTAGTCGACGGCGTTCAAGGCGAACGCCCTGACCGCGAAGCTGTCGTGCGCGGTCAGCAGGATCGCCAGCGGTCGCTGTTGCGGCGACAGCGCCGCCAGCACGTCCAGACCGGTCATGCCCGGCATCTGCACGTCCATGAAAACCAGGTCCGGCGGTTGCGCCTGCAGGCCGGCCAGCGCGGTGGTGCCGTCTTCGTATTCGCCCACCACCTGCAGATCATCGAAGGCGGCCAGCAACGACAGCACGCCACGCCGTGCGAGCGGTTCGTCGTCGACCACGCAGACGCGGATCACGTAGCCGGCTCCGGCGCGGTGCGCAGCGGCAACGTCAGCCGGACGCGGTAGCGCCCCGCGTCGATGTCGGCCTGCAGGCTGGCGCGGTCCGGATAAAGCCGGGCGAGGCGGCCACGCACGTTGTCCAGGCCGACGGCGGTACGCGCGTCCTCCGATCGTGGTGGTGCTTCGCCGGGCGCAGGGAGGTCGTTGTCGATGCGGATGTCCAGCTGCGTACCGTCGCGGGCGATGCGGATATCCAGGCGGCCCGGTGCACTGCGCGGGGCAATGCCATGGCGGATCGCGTTCTCCACCAGCGGTTGCAGCAGCAGCCCGGGCACATGCGCGCCCAGCACGCCGTCACCGACATGCCACGACAGCAGCAGGCGCCGGCCCAGCCTGGCTTTCTCGACTTCCAGATAGGCTTCGGTCATGGCGATCTCTTCGGCCAGCGTCACCTCATGCCCCGCGCGTGCATCGAGCACCGCGCGCAGGAAGTCACCGAGGCGAGCCAGCATCTGTCGCGCTTCCGTACCGCGCTCGTCGGCGACCAGCGCGGAAACCGCATTCAGCGTGTTGAACAGGAAGTGCGGCTGCAACTGGTAGCGCAGTGCACGCAATTCGGCATCACGCGCCAGGGCGCGCGCCTCCAGGTGCCGGGCCTGCTCGTGGCGCAGTTCCGCGCAGTACGTCACCACCGCATGCACCGCGCAGTACGCCACCAGCACCAGCCAGGCACCTTCCAGGCCACGGAACAGCAAGCCGACATCCAGCGTGCCCGGCGCGACGAGACGCGCCAGGCTGCCTGAGGTGGCGGCCTGCAGCGCGACACTGAGCAGGCGCGTGGCCAGCGCCATCGCATAGGTCGTCAGCAGCAGCACCAGCGCGATCCGCCACACCGCCATGCTGCGTCGCCACAGCCAGCGCTGCAGGGCAGTCAGCGGCAGCACCCACAGCACGAACGCCGACAGGTACAGCGTGCGCGCCAGCGTGGCGTTGCCGTGGCCCAGGATCGGCATCGCCATCACCAGCAGGCAGACGCCCAGCGGCAGGCCGGCCAGCACCGGCAGCCAGAACGGCGGCAGCGCGTGCCGGCCGGCGCGTGCAGGCGTCATCGGCATGCCGCACCGTGTTCGCAACAGGTTGAAGGACGTTCAGACGGACACATGGGCGAGGGGCGGGCTCGGAGTGGATGAGGCATGGCGCGCGTCCATGCGCGGTCGTACGACGGCCATGGTCGGCGGGGAGCGCACGGACGCGCAATGGCGGATGCTCTGGGCGCCAGCTCAGCATGGCCGCCGGCACCGCCACCAGCGCGCTGCGCCA
This sequence comes from Pseudoxanthomonas sp. PXM03, assembly GCF_014852005.1. Lineage (GTDB taxonomy): Bacteria > Pseudomonadota > Gammaproteobacteria > Xanthomonadales > Xanthomonadaceae > Pseudoxanthomonas_A. Next base: position 184,140 of record NZ_JACVAU010000005.1, read on the forward strand.
GGGCGGTGACGCCATGCGGTGGTGCGGTTGGCCGCAGCCATGGACGCCGCACGCCTGCGTTGGGCGCAGGCATCCTTGCCATGCCTGCGAACGGAGAGGTCGGTGTCTGGCAGCATCGGATGAAGCGATGACGTCACCCGTGCGGCGCGATCCGGGCGATGCGGACGGCACGTGCAGCAATGCCGGGAGCGTGCGCCACCGCTTCGCGCGGTGCCGTGCCTCCTTGTGCCCGGACCCCCGCGGATCGCTCGAAGGCTCACGCCAGCCTCGTCGTCAGTGTTGCGCGCACTGCTTGACCAGCCACGTGCGTGCGGCCTGCAGCGGCTGGTCCGTGGTCTCGTCGGGCACGACGGGCCCCTGGTGGATCACGCCGCGCCGGTCCTGGATATGCGCGGTGGTCAACGCCACCATGCCGCCGTTCGACAGGCGCATGCTCGCGTTGGCGGTGGTGGCGCCCCGCGTGGGCTGGCCGAAGAAGCGCACGTTGCGCTGGCCCTTGAAGCCCAGCGCCAGGATCTCGCCGGAGCTCATCGTGCCCGGCCCCAGGATGACGGCGAGGTGCGCGGGCTTGCGCACCAGGGCCGGCAGCTCCACGCGCGGAAACACGCTTTCGTTCATCCGCAGCTGTCCGTCGCGGACGTTGACCACCTGCGGCGCTCCGCTGCGTCCCTGGAAGGTCTCCAGCACGCCCTCGTCGTACAGTGGCGCGATGCCGCCCATCATCGGCCACATGTTGCCACCCGGATTGTGGGCGACGTCGACGATCAATCCGCAGGGGGCGTTGGCCAGTGACTGGTTGAGTGCATCGCGCACATCGCGCGTCGCCGCGGGCGTCTCGGCCGACCCGCCGCTCCAGGCGTTGATCGCCAGATGGCCGACGCCTTCGACGGTGCCATGCGCCTGCGCGATGGGCTTCGGCGTGCGTGCCGCCGGGTTGCCGGTGGACGTGCCGGCCGCTGCTCCGGACGGCACTGACGAAGGCGGGGGTGGCATGTAGAAGGAATGCCCATCCTTGAGGGCGCCAAGGACATGTCGGATGGCAGCGGTGCGACCGGCTTCGCCGGGCGAGGCCGCCAGCAACGCGTACGCCTCGCGTTCAACGACGGGCCAATCCGGCAGGTGGCCATTCACGCCTCGCGTGCGTGCCGCTGCGATGACTTCATCAAGGATGGCGTCCGCCGCATGGAGCGGTGGCGCGCAGGCGAACAGGACCAGGGCGATGGCGGAAAGGCGGGTGCGTAGCTTCACGAATGCGCGTTCCTTGTGCATGGGGGAGTCGGAGGGAGGCGGGCGGGACTTCGACGTTCCTTTCGTCGGCGGGTGGTCCGCAGGTGAAGCGGGCGCGCCCTCAGGGCAACCGCTTGAACGTCGTCGTCTGCAGGAACGGAGTGCCGTCCTTGTGGAAGGCGGCCTTGGTTTCGGTCAGCGTGCCGCCGTCTTCCGTGACCGAGTAGATGCGGGTCGAGGAGGGCGTGCCCTGGTAGGCGAGCTGCAGCACCACCACGTTGGGGGCAGGCATCTTCGCCGTGCCGACGTCGGCCCAGTAGCTGCCGGTGATCTTGCCGGGTGTCCCGTCCAGCGCCAGGGTGGCGTCCGAATCCATTGTGCCGCCATTGGGATCGACGATCTCGATATGCGTCGACCACATCCCGTCGCCGGGCTGCCTGAATTCCATCGTGACGCTGCGCGGGCGTGCGTCGGGTGGCATCGGCAACGTCGCCACATCCAGTGCCCAGCGGCCGACCAGCGGTGATGCGGCGAACGCGGGCGCGGCGTGCAGGGCGAGTGCGGCCAACAGGGCGAGGAACGTGGTCTTCATGGAGCCTCCGTGCAGGGTGGCGCGATGGCGGCGGGAACCGCATCCGTCGCGGGCAGGGCGACCATGCCATTCCATCCGCAATACTGTCCAGCCATGCAGCCCCGGCATGCGCAACGCGCCCGGGGCCAAGCGGGGTATCGGGATGTGCAGTGCCGGGTGCGGCCGTGGCCTCACCCGTGCGGCGTGATCACGGTGAGGCGGATGCGTGCAGCAGGAGCGACGGAAGCGCGCGCCGCGGCCTCGCCCTGCGCAGTGCATCCTTGCGCCCGGACCAGAAATGGATCTCGCGCTTGAGGTGTTGCCCGAAGAACACCGCCACGCGTTGCACCACGCCGGTCTGCACGACCACCAGCATGGGTTCGCGCGCCTCGGCCGGAATGGGCCAGCCTTCGTTTTCGGCGCATTCCACCGCGCGGTCATTCAGCAGGTGCGCCACGCGCTGGAAGCCGGATGCATTCGAGATGACGCGATGCAGCTTGGTGTTCATGGCGGCTCCGGACGTTGTGCGAGCCGGCACACTGCGGGCGCGGAAGCTAACCAATCTCGGAATCCCGCGTGAAGCCACGCTAGCACGTCGCCAGCATGCACGGCGCGGTTTCGGACAGGCGGGCGTCACGCCATGGTCACGGTGGGGCGCGCATCGTGGCGCCGCTACGGTGCAATACCGTATCGGCTGCTCAGCCGCGCGCCACGTCTTTCCCCATCCTCCGCATTGAGCTGCACCTGGCGTCGCGCCGGGTCACGGCCTTGGCCGTCCACGAGACCCAGGAAGGGTCCATCCCGCAGGAACCCCCCATGGAAATGCAGCAGAAAGAAGGCCTCGTGCAACAGAACCTGGTAGGCACCCTGAGGAGCCACCACACGTTCGGCACGTTCGCCCATGCCATCGACAAGGCAGGGCTGACCGCATCCCTCAATGGCAGCGATCAATACACCCTGTTCGCGCCGACCGATGATGCGTTCTCGGCGTTGCCCGCCGGGGCGCTGGACCGCCTGCTGGAACCGTCCAACAAGGATGAGCTCACCGCGCTGGTGAACTATCACCTGGTCACAGGCCGCAAGACCACGGCCGACGTGGGCAAGTGGCAGTCCGCGCGCACCGTGCAGGGCCAGGGCGCGCCGATCAGGATTGCCGACGGACAGATCAGCATCGACGGCGCCCACCTCACCCGGCCCGACATCATGGCCAGGAATGGCGTGATCCACGGCATCGACAAAGTGAACATTCCGGATTCCAGGCCTCACTGAGGTGAGGCAGCAAGGGAATGCACGCGGCGGGGAGCAATCCCCGCCGTTTTTTTTTGACGGAACCTGCACGCGCGACGACCGATGCTGCGCACGGTCCGCGTAAGAGGCGAGAAACGATCCATGAAATCCAGGCATCTGCGCATGGGCGTCGGCTTCCTGCCGATCTTCGAGGCGAACGGTGTGCAGGCGGCGCAGATGGTCATCAGGCGCGGTGGCAGGGAAGGCGGACCGGACAATCGCCATCGCGGCGCCGATCAGTGGCTGTTCGTCGCCGAGGGCCAGGGCGTGGCCATCGTGGAAGGCGCGCGCCGCGCGCTGAAGCCCGGCAGCCTGCTGCTGATCGAACGCGGCGAACGGCACGAGATCCGCGCCACCGGCCGTACGCCGCTGAAGACGGTCAACTTCTATTCCCCGCCCGCCTACACGCCCGACGGCGATGAGCGGCCGGCGGGCAAACCCTGAGACACGACGAGGTGACGACGATGGAGAGCGTGGCGCGCAGCCTGTTCGAACTGGGCATGCCGTGGTGGGAATTCGTGTTGCGTGCCGTCGCCGTCTACGTGGTGGTGCTGCTGATGGTGCGCCTGACCGGCAAGCGCACCGTAGGCCAGTTCACGCCGTTCGATCTGCTGGTGGTGGTGCTGCTGGGCACGGCGGTGCAGAACTCGCTGATCGGCGAGGACACATCGTTGCTGGGCGGCCTGATCCTGGCGGCAACGCTGCTGGGCCTGAACTGGAGCGTGGGCAAACTTTCCGCGCGCAGCCGCCGCTTCGACCAGGTGGTGGAGGGCAAGCCGGTGATCCTGCTGCGGCATGGCGAACTCTTCCGCGATGAGCTGGCGCGCCAGTCGCTGAGCGAGCACGACTTCGCCATCGCGCGCCGTTCCGCAGGCTACGCCACGCTGGGGGAAATCGAACTGGCCGTGCTGGAAACCTCGGGCGAGATCACCTTCATCGGCAGGAAGCCCTGATCGGGTAGCCAGGTGGGCGGCAAGACGGTGCGTCCATTCCTTCTCCCCGTTGCGCGGGGAGAAGGATGGCCGGAGACCGGGCGTGCGGCCGGTGGAAACTCAGTGCTTGTGCCCGAGCATCTCGTCGCGGCTCTGTTCGGCGCGCGACGCACCGATCGCGGTCTCGACCTTCTTGACCTCTTCCGGCGGCGGCAGCACTGCGGGCATGCCCAGCGACTGGATCCACAGCTCCCGGCACCAGCCCATCGTGTGGTACAGGTGGTGGTCTTCGTCGCTTTCCACGGCCTTGTACGCGGGCTCCAGCACCTTGGCCAGTTCGCCGCCCTGTTCCACGACCTTGCCGATCAGTTCCCAGTTCTGGTGGTCCTTGGTTTCGGCCAGTACGACGCATTCGGCAGCAACCAGTTCGGCGGCTTCCGGTGTGTCGCTCTTCATGGCCATCTCGATGGCCTTCACCAGCGAAGCGCCCTGGTGCGCGACCACGCTGCGGCCTGGCGACTTCTCTTCGGTATCCATGCCGAGTTGCTCGAACACGCGGGTAAGCACTTCTTCGTGCGTGCGTGTTTCGTCGAGGTACTCACCCCACTCCTTCTTCAGGTCCTTGTTCACTGCGGCCTTGATCGCCGTGGTGTAGATCTGGATGCCGCCGCGTTCGGTTTCGATGGCCTGCAGCAGCAGTTCGTGGACTTGCGCGGTGTTGACGGTGCGGGAACGTGCCATGGCGGTACTCCGTGGCTGTGAAAGGAGTAACCGTTCTAGGCGCAGGCGCGAAAACACGATGTGACGGCGACGCATGCACGACGTTCACATAGCCAACTGCGCACGCGTCGGTGAAGCGCATGTCACGCGCCAACGCGAGGCGCCATTTCGTGGTTACCGGGCACGTACCCGCAGTCTTGTTCCGGCAACGGATGCCGGCTGGGTGCGCCGCGCGCTGTGGAGGCGCGCATCCGGATGTTGCCCCGTTCCGTAGTGGTGAACGCGGCCCAGCCCGGGGCCGCCCGGGCCATGTCCGGCATGATGGGTTATCCTCCACGCCCCCCGCAGGAATCGATGCGATGAGCCAGTCCGACGACAACCCCGGCAAGGTCACCCAGGCGCAGGCCGAGGATGCCGTGCGCGTGCTGCTCGAATGGGCCGGCGAAGACCCGGCGCGCGAGGGCCTGCTGGACACGCCCAAGCGCGTGGCCAAGGCCTACCGCGACTGGTTCAGTGGCTACCAGATGGATCCGCGCGAGTACCTGGCGCGCACGTTCGAGGAAGTGGCCGGCTACGACGAGATGATCGTGCTGCGCGACATCGAGTTCGAAAGCCATTGCGAGCACCACATGGCGCCGATCATCGGCAAGGCGCATGTGGGTTACCTGCCTGACGGCAAGGTAGTGGGCATCAGCAAGCTGGCGCGCGTGGTGGACGTGTATGCGCGCCGTTTCCAGGTGCAGGAGAAGATGACCGCGCAGATCGCGCAGTGCATCCAGGACGTGCTGCAGCCGCGCGGCGTGGCGGTCGTCGTCGATGGCGCGCACGAATGCATGACCACGCGCGGCGTGCACAAGCGCGGCGTCAGCATGGTGACCAGCAAGATGCTGGGCACCTTCCGCGAAGACGCACGCACCCGCGCCGAATTCCTGCGCTTCATCGAGACCGGCAACGGACGGCGGTGAGGGCGGGCGACGTTGTAGGAGCGACGTGAGTCGCGACCGGATGACGTCTGCGTCCATTCGCCTGCCGTATCCAGTGGTGCCCGCTTTCCTGTTATCGGGAGGTGTACGGTCGCGACTCACGTCGCTCCTACAAAGGGCACAAGCATGACCACCTGCCCCTGCGGCACTGGCCGCGATTACGCGGCCTGCTGCGGCCGCTACCACGCCGGCGGCATCGCGCCGGATGCCGAAGCGCTGATGCGTTCGCGCTACAGCGCCTTTGTCACGGCTGATGCCGGTTACCTGCGCGCCACCTGGCATCCCGACACCTGTCCGGCCGAGCTGGGCCTGGACGCGCCCGGTGCGCTACGCACCACGTGGCTGGGCCTGTCGGTGAAGCAGCATCGCGTCACCGGGCCGGATACTGCGGAGGTGGAGTTCGTTGCCCGCTACCGCGTCGGAGGTGGCAGCGCCGTGCGGCTGCACGAGCGCAGCCGCTTCGTCCGCCTCGACGGGCGGTGGCTGTACGTGGACGGCGAGCATCGGTGATGGATGCTCCCTTCTCCCCGCAAGCGGGGAGAAGGTGCCCGAAGGGCGGATGAGGGGCGCTCTTCGCGCAGCACGCTTGGTGCTGATTGAAGGCGCGCATGCGCAACCACCTCAACACTTCGTGTTGCGTCTGGATCAATACAGTTGCTCTCCCCGCAAGCGGGGAGAGAGATGCTCAACCCTTCGGCGTCTCCAGGTAATCCAGCGTGACCTGCAGCAGTGCGCGCACGCCGACGTCGAGCGAGGCTTCGTCCAGCATGAACTCCGGGGAATGGTTGCTGGGGGCGGTCACCGGGTCGGTGCCCTTCGCCGTGCTGCCGACGAAGAAGAACATCGACGGCACTTCCAGCGCGTAGAACGAAAAGTCTTCGGCGCCCATCTGCAGCGGTGGGGTGATGACGTTGTCCGCGCCGACCACGGCCTGCAGGCTCGGCGTCATGCGCGCGGTGAGCGCGGGATCGTTGATGGTGGCGGGGTTGCCGCTGCGGTCGGGCACGTTGGCTTCCACCTTCGCGCCGTGCGCGGCGGACACATGGCTGGCGACGTTCTTCAGATCGGCGAAGATCTTCTGCCGCATGCCTTCGTCGAAAGTGCGGATGGTGCCGACCACTTCCACGTCGTCGGGGATGATGTTGTAGCGGATGCCGCCCTTGATGGCGCCGAAGCTGACCACCGCGGGTTGCCGGGAGATGTCGGTGCGGCGGCTGACGATCGTCTGCGTGGTGCCGATGACGTCGGCCATCGCCACGATCGGGTCCACGCCGCCCCATGGCCGCGAGCCATGCGTCTGCCGGCCGACGACCTTCAGGTTGAAGCTGTCCGATGCCGCCATCAGCGGGCCCTGGCGCGCGCCGATCTGGCCGACGGGAATCGACGAGAACACGTGCAGGCCGAACATCGCGTCCGGCTTGAAGTCCTTGAACAGGCCTTCCTTCAGCATCAGCGATGCGCCGCCTTCTTCGCCGGCGGGCGCGCCTTCCTCGGAAGGCTGGAACACCAGCAGCACTTCGCCGGCCAGCGTGTCCTTCATCGCCACCAGCGATTTCGCCACGCCCAGCAGGATGCCGGTGTGCGCGTCGTGGCCGCAGGCATGCATGACGCCGACGGTTTCGCCGCGATAGGTCGCGGTGGCCTTCGATGCGAACGGCAGGCTGTTGCGTTCGGTCACCGGCAGCGCATCCATGTCCGCCCGCAGCGCGATGCGCGGACCCGGCATGCCGCCCTTGATGATGGCGGTGACGCCGTGGTGCGCGATGCCGGTGCGCGGTTGCAGGCCGAGCTTGCGCAACTCTTCCGCAACGCGCTTGGCTGTCTGCTCCTCGCGGTTGGACAGCTCCGGATGCTGGTGGAAGTGCCGGCGCCAGTCCACGACCTGCTGCTGCACGGCCTTGCCGGCGGCAGCGACTTCCGCTCGTTGCGCGGGTGCGGCGTCCTGCGCGGCGGCGGGCAGTGCGCAGGCCAGCGCGACGGTGAGCAGGGAAATGGCGAGGGGACGAGCTGTACGCATCGGATCTGCTCCTGGAGGGATGCCCGATGCTAACCGCAATGGGGCATGTAGGAGGGGCTTTAGCCCCGACGCTTTGGCGAGCGCCTCCAGTCGGGGCTAAAGCCCCTCCTACAACGGCATCGCAGCTTCTAGAATGCGCAAGCGTCGCACGTGCTGGTTCCCGGGCGGACGCGCATCATCGTCCGCTGCGGAAACCTCATGCCCGACCTCGCCCTGCAGGTACTCCTGCTGCTGTTCCTCGCCGCGATGCTGGCGGGCTTCATCGATGCCATCGCCGGCGGCGGTGGCATGGTCACCATCCCGGCGATGCTGTTGGCCGGCATTCCGCCGCTGCACGTGCTGGGCACCAACAAGCTGCAGTCGCTGTTCGGTTCGGCCTCGGCCAGTTGGGCCTACGCGCGGCATGGGCATGTCGACCTGAAAGGCCAGCTGCCGATGGCACTCACCGCGGCGTTGGGCGCGGTGGGTGGCGCGCTGCTGGCGACCATCATCCCGGTGGAGTGGCTGAAGCTGGCGCTGCCGTTCCTGCTGGTGGGCATCGCCATCTATTTCGGGCTGAAGCCTGACATCGGCCATGTGGACCGGCACCAGCGCATGCGCCCGCTCGTGTTCGGGCTGACCTTCGTGCCGGTGATCGGCTTCTATGACGGCGTGTTCGGTCCCGGCACGGGGTCGTTCCTGATGCTCGGCTTCGTGGCGCTGGCGGGGTTCGGCATCCTCAAGGCCACGGCGCATACCAAGTTCCTCAACTTCGGCTCCAACCTCGGCGCGTTCGCGGTGTTCCTCGCGTTCGGCGCGGTGCTGTGGAAGGTGGGACTGGTGATGGGCGCGGGGCAGTTCCTCGGCGCGCAGCTGGGCTCGCGCTTCGCGATGAAGCAGGGCGCCCGCATCATCAAGCCGCTGCTGGTCACGGTGTCGATCGCGCTGGCGATCCGCCTGCTGGCCGATCCGCAGCATCCGTTGCGGATGTGGGTGGGCCTGTAGTCCTTCTCCCCGCGAGGCGGGGAGAAGGTGCCCGGAGGGCGGATGAGGGGCGAGCGCGATGCTTCGATTGCGTCCTGCACACGTCGGGGTCGACGGCTTCGTCTGCCCCTCACCCGCCTTCGGCACCCTCTCCCCGCAGGCGGGGAGAGGGGAAGATCAAGGCTTCGTAGCGAGATAGTCCAGCGCCACCTGCAGCATCGCCCGGCTGCCGGTCTGCAGCGCCTGTTCGTCCAGCAGGAACTGCGGCGAATGGTTGATCGGTGCGGTGGCCGGATCGATGCCCTTCGACGTCGAGCCCACGAAGAAGTAGAAACCCGGCACCGTGTTGGCGAACTGCGAGAAGTCCTCGGCCACGGTTACCAATGGCATCTCGACCACGCTGGCTGCGCCGACGGCCTTGTCCAGCGAAGGCCGCACGCGCTGGGTGAGCGCGGGCTGGTTGATGGTGGCCGGCGCGTTGTTGGCCACCTTCAGCTCGGCGCTGCCACCGCTGGCATGGCTGTAGTCGTCGGCGATGCGGCGGAAGCGTGCGATCACGTCCTCGCGCACGGCCGGGTCGAACGTGCGCAGCGTGCCGACCAGCGTCGCTTCGTCCGGGATGATGTTGAAGCGTACGCCGGCCTGGAACTGGCCCGCGGTCAGCACCACCGGGCTGGTGGCGATGTTCACCTGGCGCGCAATCATGCTCTGCGTGCCGAGCAGGATCTGCGCGCCCAGGGTGATCGGGTCCACGCCATCCCACGGCCGCGAGCCGTGCGTCTGCTTGCCCTTCACCACCAGCGACCATTCGTCCGCCGCAGCCAGCAGTGGCCCGCTGCGGTAGCCCACGCTGCCCACCGGCAGGCCGGCCCAGACATGCAGGCCGAACACGGCGTCCGGGGTGAAGTCCTTGAACACGCCCTCCTGCAGCATCAACGCCGCGCCGAATACTTCACCCGCGACCGGCGGACCTTCTTCCGCCGGCTGGAAGACGAACATCACTTCGCCGGCCAGTTCGTCCTTCGCCGCGACCAGCGCCTGCGCCACGCCCATCAGGATGGCGACATGCGCATCGTGGCCGCAGGCGTGCATCACGCCGACCGGTTGGCCGCGGTAGTCGGCCTTCACCTTCGAGGCGAACGGCAGGCCCGTCTGTTCGGTGACGGGCAACGCGTCCATGTCCGCGCGCAAAGCGATGCGCGGACCCGGCTTCGCGCCCTTCAACACCGCGACCACGCCGGTCTTGCCGACGCCGGTGCGGACCGTCAGGCCCAGTGAGCGCAGGTGGTCGGCGACGCGCTTGGCGGTGCGGACTTCCTGCTCGCCCAGCTCGGGATGCTGGTGGAAGTCGCGGCGCCATTGCACCAGCTGCGGTTGCGCACGCTCGAGCGCAGCGAGCGCGGCGGCGTCCTGAGCACGGACGTCGGCACCCGCCAGTGCGGCGGTGACGACGAGCAGGGCGGCGAACAGGCGGTGGGCGCGAAGCATGGTGGCATCCGGGGCGTGCGGGGAGCACGATGCTAGTCCCTGCGGGGCGCGCGTCCAATGGCAAATCACCATGAGCGCATGCCCGCGCGCGGCTCGCATTCGATACGCGCGCGTGGCAGGCTCGCAGGCCACTGAGCAGCCCGTATACCCATGACCCGCGACGCCGATCCTGCTTCCTCCAGTCCGCTGCAGGGCGATGCTGCATTGCTGCGTGCGGTGGGCAGCCTGGCGCTGGCGGCGGCCGTCATCAACATCATCGTCGGCGGCGGCATCTTCAAGATGCCCGCGGCGCTGTCATCGCAGGTCGGTGCGGCCGCGCCGCTGGCGCTGCTGGCCGGCGCGGTGGTGATGGTGCCGGTGGCGTTGTGCTTCGCCGCCATCGGCAGCCGCGCCTCCGCGACCGGTGGCCCGTACACCTATGTCAGCGCGGTGTTCGGCACGCTGCCGGGGTTCCTCGCCGGAGCGCTGATGTGGATCTGCAACGTGGCCTCCAGTGCCGGCGTGGCGGCTGCACTGTCGCTGCAGGTCGCCAGCCTGTGGCCAGTGTTCGCCGCGCCGGTGCCGCGCGCGCTGTTGCTGTTGGGCGTGTACGCCGCGATCTACGCACTGAACGCCTTCGGCGTGAAGCTGGGCGCGCGCGCCGTAATGACGCTGGCCACGTTGAAATTGGTGCCGCTGTTCCTGCTGGTGCTCGTGGGCCTGGCCTTCGTCGACACCACGCAGGTCAGCTTTGCCTTCAGCGACGTGCCGTCATGGACGGCGTTGGGCGCGGCTATGGTGATGGTGGTGTTCGCGTACTCCGGCGTGGAGACGGCGCTGATTCCCGGTGGCGAAGTGCGCGATCCCTCGCGCAGCGTACCGCGCGCGGCGATGAGCGCCATCCTGCTGGTGGTGCTGCTGTACCTGGGCCTGCAGATCGTCTGCCAGGGCGTGCTGGGCCCGGCCCTGGCGAGCAGCAGTGTGCCCATCGCCGAGGCGGCGGGTCGGCTGTGGGACCCCGCGCGCATCGCGCTGCTAGTGACCGCGAGCATCTCGATGGCGGGTTTCCTGCTGGGCAACCTGCTGGGCTCGTCGCGGCTGCTGTTCGCACTGGGGCGCGATGGCTACCTGCCGCAGGCCTTCGGCCGCGTCAGCGCCACCCACCGCGTACCGCTGCTGGCGCTGGCCACGCACGCCGGCATTGCCTGCCTGCTGGCGGTGGTGGGCAACTTCGAAGCACTGGTGCTGATCTCGGGCGGTGCCGTGTGCCTGGTGTACGTGATGGTGTGCGTGGCGGCATGGCGCGCGCAGCGAAGCGACCTGCGCGAGCGCGGTGAGCCCTTCGTGCTGCGCGGCGGTCCGCTGGTGCCGGGGTTGGCGGTGGTCGGCATGGTGGCCATCCTGACCACGCTGAGCGCGCGCGAATGGACGGCAATCGGCGTGGCGGTGGTGGTGCTGGCGGTGGTGTACGCGGTGCTGGTGGGGCTGCGTCGGCGCGTTGGGGCCTGATCTGTAGGAGCGACGTCAGTCGCGACCGCTCGGCTCGCGCTCGCGCGATATCCGGTGACGTGCGCTTTTATCGCTGAGGCGAGGCGATGCTTTCCTGGATCGGGCGGCAGCTACCCGGTCGCGACTGACGTCACTCCTGCAGGAAGCCCGTCCCCTGCTCAGCGGAACACCACCGTCCGGTGCCCATTCAACAGGATCCGGTGTTCCACGTGGCGACGGACGGCGCGGGCCAACACCAGCGATTCGATATCGCTGCCCATGCGGACCAGTTCCTTCGGCGTCATCGCGTGGTCCACGCGGGCGACGTCCTGTTCGATGATCGGACCTTCGTCCAGGTCGCGGGTCACGTAGTGCGCGGTGGCGCCGATGATCTTGACCCCGCGCTGGTGCGCCTGGTGGTAGGGCCGGGCGCCCTTGAAGCTGGGCAGGAAGCTGTGGTGGATGTTGATCGCGCGGCCGGCCAGCGCATCGCACAGCGTGGGCGAGAGGATCTGCATGTAGCGGGCCAGCACGACCAGGTCGATCTGCTCGCGTTCGACCAGGTCGATGATGCGCTGCTCCTGCTCATCCCGATGCGCCGCGGAGACGGGCAGGTGGTGGAACGCCACGCCGTAGGATTGCGCCAGCGCCGCGAAGTCGTCGTGGTTGGACGCGACGCAGGCGATCTCCACCGGCAGCTGTCGGCTGTGCACGCGGAACAGCAGGTCGTTGAGGCAATGGCCCTGCTTGCTCACCAGCACCATCAGCCGCGCCTTGCGGCGTGCGTCGTGGATCTGCCATTCCATCGCGAACGCGTCGGCCAGCGGTGCGAAGCGTGCGCGCAGGGCATCGGCGGCAATCGCCTCCGGCAGGTCGAAATGCACACGCAGGAAGAAGCGGCCGGATTCGTCGTCGCCGAACTGCTGGGCGTCCAGGATGTTGCAGCCCGCGTCGAACAGCAGGCCGGTGACGCGATAGACGATGCCGGTGGTATCCGGGCAGGAGAGCGTGAGGATGTGGTCGCGGCGCATGGGGGTCTGCTTACTCGCAGCGGGCCGCGGTGATGCGGTTGTCGGCGTCGAGGAAGACACGCAGGCGGTCGTTGCGCGCGTCGTGCTTCACGACCGTCTTCGGGCCGATGGGGTTGACCAGTCCGGCGCCGCTCTCGCGCGACAGGCGCTTGAGCGTGGCCTCATCCGCAGGTTGACCCGTCGCCCAGCCAAGTGCGCTATCGCTGCAGCGCCCGCTGCCCTCCACCTGGGGGCCAGGGGTGCTGACGCAGGAAGACAGGGCGAAGGCGGCGCCTGTCAGCAGGAAGGCGTGGAAAGACGAACGGCGCAACGGGCGGGGGGATGTCATGGCAGCATCTCCGGATGCGGGGGAAGATCGCTGTTTAACACACTCGCTGGCTCAAAAGGCGAGCCCCCGCCGCCATCGCTTGCTGCCGTCCCGCGCCTACGGAGATCGCCATGGATCGTCGCTTCGTTCTGCTGCTTGCCCTTGCCGCCGTGCTGTTGCCCAGCCTGTCCTCCCGCTCCGCCGCCGCTTGCACCCGGCTGGTCTATCTGGGGGCGGACAGCGACGTCATCACCGCGCGTTCGATGGACTGGAAGAACGATGTGGCGACCAACCTGTGGATCTTCCCGCGCGGCATGCAGCGCAGCGGACAGGCCGGACCCGACTCGGTGAAGTGGACATCGAAGTACGGCAGCGTCATCGCTACCGGCTACGAGGTCTCCACCACCGACGGCATGAACGAAGCCGGTCTGATGGCGAACGTGCTGTGGCTGGTGGAATCCGAATACCCGGTCTACAACGGGCGCGGCCCGGGCCTGAGCATCGCGGCGTGGGCGCAATACGCGCTGGACAACTACGGCAGCGTGAAGGAGGCCGTCGAGGCGCTGCGCAAGGAACCCTTCACCCTGGTGACCGACAAGGTGCCCGGCGAGGACCGGTTGGCCACGCTGCACCTGTCGCTGTCTGACGCCAGCGGCGACAGCGCCATCATCGAGTACATCGGCGGGAAGCAGGTGATCCATCACGGCCGCCAGTACCAGGTGATGACCAATTCGCCGGTGTTCGACCAGCAGCTCGCGCTCAACGCGTACTGGAAGCAGATCGGGGGCACGGTGATGCTGCCGGGTACCAACCGCGCCGCGGACCGCTTCGCGCGCGCGTCGTTCTACGTCAACGCGATTCCGAAGAGCGAAGATCCGGTGAAGGCACTGGCCAGCGTCTTCAGCGTGATCCGCAATGCATCGGTGCCATTCGGCATCAACACGCCGGAAGAGCCGAACATCTCCTCCACCCGCTGGCGCACGGTCGCCGACCACAAGCGCAAGCTGTACTTCTTCGAATCCGCATTGACGCCCAACACCTTCTGGGTGGACCTGAAGGACGTGGACTTCTCGAAGGAGACCGGCAAGGTACTGCGGCTGGACCTGGGCCCGGACCAGCGCAACGTGTTCGCCGGCAACGCGGTGAAGGACTTCAGGCCGGCCGAGCCGTTCGAGTTTCTGGGCCTGTAGTCAGAGGTCGAACGCCAGCAGGTCGTGACCGGTGGCCGCGCGCACCACGCGCCGGTACAGCACGTTGCCGCTGCCGCCATTGGTCAGCGCCACCAGCGCGCGCTGGCCGGAAAGATCGCCCAGGGCGAAGTTCTTGAAGATGCCGCCATTGCTGCCCGAGTGGTAGAACACGGGCCCGCGTGGCGTGGCTTCCAGGTTCCAGCCCAGGCCCTTGTCGGTCCAGCGGCCGGGCACGTCGATCTGCTTCGTCAGCATCGCCGTGCGCGTGGTCGCGGTGATCTGCCAGGGCTCGCGCGGCGTACGCACCAACAGCGCCATGAAGCGGGCATAGTCCGTCGGCGTGGTACGCAGACTGGCCGCGGCATTGGCCAGGATGTCGCCGGGCCAGTTCACCAGGCCCTTCGGCGTGATCGCCTGCACGTCCGGCAGCGCACGCGCGGCGTCTTCGTAACGCCACGCGGACAGCGGCCTGCCCCAGCGACCAGCGACGACCTGCGCCGCGCTCCACTGTTCGCGCAGCATCTGCGGTGGCATGCCGGGCTCTTCGTCCTCGACGGCACGATGGCCATGGACCGAACGCGCGGCGAGGTCCGCGCTCCACGTGTAGCTGCTGTCGCGCATGCCGGCCGGACCGAACAACAGGCGGTGCATGGACTCGTCCAGGCTCTCGCCGGTCAGCGTCTCCACCACCAGTTGCAGCCAGAAGATCGCCTCGCCCGAATAGTCGATGCGCGAGCCGGGCTTCACTGCGGGCACCAGTTTTTCGTTTGCCGGATCCTTGCGCCAGTTCGGCATGCCGGTGGAATGGCGCAGCACGTCGCGCGCGGTGACCAGGTCCACCCAGGGGTGATCGGCCAGGTAGTCCATCCGCCGGTAACGCACCAGCGGCGCGTCGAGATCGATCACGCCCTGGTCCGCCAGTTGCAGCACCAGGTAGGCGAACACGGGCTTGCTGAGCGAGGCATCCTCGAACAGCGTGTCGTCCGCCATCGGCGTATGCGTCTGCGCGTTCGACACGCCGAGGTTGCGCGACCACACCACCTCGCCATGTTCCACCACCGCCAGGCCGATGGCCGGGACACGCAACGCCTGCATCAGGCGTGGCAGGTCGGCGAGGAAAGGATCGGGCGGGATCCAGCCGGCAGCATCGTCGCAGGCGGCGGCGCGGGTGACCTGCGGCCAGGTCGCGGCTGCCAGGGTCGACAGGGCGGCGGTCTTCAGCCAGCGGCGGCGCGGGGGGGAAGACAGGGAGGGATGATTCATGCGGGCCTGGTTGAAGATCGTGGCGTCATGGAGGTGGACGAACGAGCGACCCCAAACCCCGCCGCGAGATCGTCATGGCTGCACTTGACGTACCACCATGCCGGGGGTAATTTGCCCATCGCCAAGGTTTCCATCGCTTTATCCAGATATAGCGATGGAATTAAAAGGGAAGCCGGTGCGGCCTGTTCCATGGGCCTATTCCGGCGCTGCCCCGCAGCGGTATTTGGAAACGAACCTCGCCAACAGCACTGGTCCTCGCGGACCGGGAAGCGGCGGGAAGTAGGCCAGCGCACCCGCGCCCGTCCATGAGCCCGAAGACCTGCCCTGGCCGGAGGACACGACCGTCCTCCGACTGACCTGGAGCTTCCGAGGGGAGGTGGCCGGAGCCCGTGTCCGTGCGCGCCTGCCCGGATGCGTCCTCCTGCGCCCGACTTCGGCACTCCGGCTCGCCCGCGGGGGCGAAGGTCGCTGGCGTGGCGGGCCCTGGCCTGGCGCGCGGTTCCTTCGTTCCTCATCCGCTACCGCATGAGGACACGCACCATGACCACCGTTACCACCCTCGGCTTCCCGCGCATCGGCGTGAAGCGCGAACTGAAATCCGCCCTGGAAAGCTACTGGCGTGGCGAAAGCACCGCCGACGACCTCCAGCGCACCGCGCGCGACCTGCGCCATCGCCACTGGCAACTGCAGCGCGAGGCCGGCGCCGATGTCGTGCCGTGCAACGACTTCGCGCTGTACGACCACGTGCTGGACACCGCCTTCCTGTTCGATGCCATCCCGGACGCCTACCGCGCGCTGGCCGACGCCGATCCGCTGGCCGGCTATTTCGCACTCGCACGCGGCGTGCAGGACGGCGGTGCTGACCTGCGCGCGCTGGAGATGACCAAATGGTTCGACACCAACTACCACTACCTGGTGCCGGAGCTGCACGCCGGGCAGACCTTCCGCCTGCGTGGCGACAAGCCGGTGGCGGAATTCCTGGAAGCGCGCGCCGCCGGCCATGCCGCGCGGCCCGTGCTGCTGGGGCCGGTGAGTTTCCTGCTGTTGGCCAAGACGGTGGATGGCAGCGATCGTCTCGCGCTGCTGGAAGCATTGCTGCCGGTGTACGCGGCGCTGCTGGCCAGGCTGCACGACGCGGGCGCGGACTGGGTGCAGATCGACGAACCCTGCCTGGTGCTGGACCTGGATGATGCGGCACGCGCCGCCTATGTGCAGGCCTACGCCACGCTGGCGAAAGGGACGCGGCCCTCGCTGCTGCTGGCGACCTACTTCGGCCGCCTCGGCGACAACCTGCCGCTCGCGTGCGCGCTGCCGGTGGATGGCCTGCATGTCGACCTGGTGCGTGGCAAGGAGCAACTGGACGAGGTGTTGAAGCATCTGCCGAAGGGCCGCGTGCTGTCGGCGGGGCTGGTGGACGGCCGCAACATCTGGCGCACGAACCTGGACAACGCGTTGATCCTGGCGAAGTACGCGCAGGGCCATGTCGGCGACATCGCGTTGTGGTTGGCGCCGTCGTGTTCGCTGCTGCACGTGCCGGTCGACGTGGCCGGCGAGAAGGCGCTGCCTTCCGACCTGCGATCATGGCTGGCCTTTGCGCGCCAGAAGATCGAAGAACTGCGCCTGCTGTCCGATGCCCTGCGCGATCCGCGCGCGGCGGAGCCGGACCTGGCCATCGCCCGTGACCGGATCGAATCGCGCCGGCATTCGGCGCGCGTGCATCGTCCTGCAGTGGCGGCGCGCCTGGCATCGCCCGATGTCGCCGACATCCATCGCGATTCGCCTTACCCGCAACGCCGTGCCGCGCAGGCGGCGCGCTTCGGATTGCCGGACTTCCCCACCACCACCATCGGCTCGTTCCCGCAGACGCACCAGGTGCGCGAAGCACGGGCCAGGCACAAGAGCGGCAGACTGTCCGACGCCGACTACGACACCTTCCTGCGCGAGGAAACCGGGCGCTGCGTGCGCTTCCAGGAAGAGATCGGCATCGACGTGCTGGTGCATGGCGAGTTTGAACGCAACGACATGGTGGAGTACTTCGGCGAACAGCTGGAGGGCTTCGCTTTCACCCGGAATGGCTGGGTGCAGAGCTACGGCTCGCGCTGCGTGAAGCCGCCGGTGATCTACGGCGACGTACAGCGCCCGGCGCCGATGACGGTGCGCTGGTCGCAGTACGCGCAGTCGCTGACCGACCGGCCGATGAAGGGCATGCTGACCGGCCCGGTGACGGTGCTGCAGTGGTCCTTCGTCCGCGACGACCAGTCCCGCGCGCAGACCTGCCGGCAGATCGCGCTGGCGCTGCGCGACGAAGTGCTGGATCTGGAAGCGGCCGGCATCTGCGTCATCCAGATCGACGAGCCTGCACTGCGCGAAGGCCTGCCGCTGCGGCGCGCCGACTGGTCTTCATACCTCGACTGGGCGGTGGAGTGTTTCCGCATCACCGCCGCCGGCGTGGCCGACGACACCCAGGTGCACACGCACATGTGCTATTCCGAGTTCAACGACATCATGGACGCCGTTGCGGCGATGGACGCTGACGTGATCTCCATCGAAACCTCGCGCTCGCGCATGGAACTGCTGGATGCCTTCGTGAAATTCCGCTATCCCAACGACATCGGGCCGGGCGTGTATGACATCCACTCACCGCGCATTCCCTCGGTCGGCGAGATGATCGGCTTGCTGGAGAAGGCGCGTGCGGTGCTGGCGCCGGAGCAGATCTGGGTCAATCCCGATTGCGGCCTGAAGACGCGGGGCTGGCCGGAGGTACGCACGGCTCTGGAGCGCATGGTCGAAGCGGCACGGGCCGTGCGCCAGGGGGAGGTCCGCGCGGCTTAGGCGAAGCGGGTGCCCCGCGTGGCGCGGGGCATCGCGCAGGGGCGCGTTCGCACGCATGGCCCAGCGTGAACACCGGCAGGCGCGCAACATCGGCTGCACACGGGTTTCACCCTTCGCCAACGCCGCCGGCATCACGGTGGGCTTACACCCCACCGCGAGCCGTCGTCATGACCGGATCCGTGTTCTTCACCGAAGAGGTTTCCAACAGCAAGGTGGCGGCCATCTGTCCGAGCGTGGCGGTGGCGCGCCTGCAGGCGGCGCGCGTGCGTGAGGCGATGGGCCTGCCGGCGAGCCAGGTCCAGGTCCTCACGCCCGGCGATACGAAGCCGGGCCGCATGCTGGAGCCTGAAAGCCACGGCATCTATCGCACCATGCTCTGGTCGCACGCCAAGCTGGGTGCCGTGGGTGCGCTTGCCGGCATACTTGCCTACGCCGTGCTGCGCATGCAGGCGGTGCCGATGATCACGCAATCGCCGGGGCTGTCGCTGGCGGCGCTGGCGTTCTTCGGCGGCATCGCCGGCCTGATGGTCGGCGGGCTGGTCACCTTGCGACCCGATCACGATCCCTACGTGATGAAAGTGCTCGGTGCGCTGCGGGAGGGCGACTCCGCCGTGGTCGTGCACGCGCTGTCCGCAGAGCAGAAGCGCGAGGCCGAACGCATCCTGGCGCAGGCGGGCAACGAGACCACATCCACCCTCTGAACGTCGCGGCGGTCAGTCCTGCGCAATCGCCGGGGGCAACGGCGGTGCCTGCGTCGGCCGGCCCAGTGGATCCAGCGCGATCATCACGAAGTGGCCGCGCGTGCACAGTTTGCGTTCGCCGGTCAGCAGGTTCTCGGTGATGACTTCCACGTCGACATTCATCGAGCTGCGCCCCACCTTCACCACGCGCGCCACCACTTCGACCAGGTCGCCCTTGTGGATGGGCTGGTTGAAGTCCACCTGTTCCGAGCGCGCGGTGACCACGGTCGTGCGCGCATAGCGGGAGGCGGCGATGAAGGCCGACATGTCCATCCACGCCAGCGCCTGTCCGCCGAACAGCGTGCCCAGGTGGTTGGTGTGGTCGGGGAAGACCATGTGCAGCAGGCGCGCCTCGAGGGGACGCACTTCGGCGTTGGCCAGTTCGGTCATGGTGGTGCTCCGGTTCGCGTGCTCCCGGCGGCAGCATAGCGCGCCGGATGTGGTGCTGGTGTAGGAGCGACGTGAGTCGCGACCGCGGCAATGAATCCCTCTCCGGCCCTACAGCGTCACGGATGACGGCGGCCGCTTGTTTGGGTTGCCTTGAAGTGATCCGAGGCCAGGCCCCGTCATTCGTGCGGTCGCGACTCACGTCGCTCCTGCAAGGGGCCTGCGCTAGAACGCGTGGTCGAAGCCCACCTCGCCCTGCACGCCCAACTGGTAGGCCGACACGCGGCGCTCGAAGAAGTTGGTCAGCTCCTGCACGTCCTGCAGCTCCATGAAGGGCAGCGGGTTGCGCACGTCGTAGCGCTTGGGCATGCCGAGCTTGGCGAAGTGCTGGTCCGCGCAGTGCTGCAGGTACTGCCGCATGTCGCGCGTGGAGATGCCGGCCACGCCGCCAGACAGGACGTCCTCGGCGAACTGCACTTCGCACTCGATCGCTTCCTCCAGCATGTCGTAGACCTGCTGCTGCATGGCGTCGTCGAACAGGTCGGGCTCTTCCTCGCGCACGGTCCGCACGCACTCGAACGCGAACTCCATGTGGCAGCTCTCGTCGCGGAACACCCAGTTGGTGCCGCTGGCCAGGCCCGGCAGCAGGCCGCGCGAGCGGAAGTAGTACACGTAGGCGAACGCGGCGAAGAAGAACAGGCCTTCGATGCACGCGGCGAAGCAGATCTGGTTGAGTAGGAACTGCCGGCGCTGGTCGCGCGTCTCGATCCGCTTCATGTCCTGGATGCTGTCGATCCACTTGAAGCAGAAGTCGGCCTTCTTTTTGATCGCCGGGATGTTCTCCACCGCCGCGAACGCCTTGAAGCGCTCGGACGGGTCGGGCAGGTAGTTGTCCAGTAGCGTCAGGTAGAACTGCACGTGCAGCGCTTCCTCGTACAGCTGGCGCGACAGGTACATGCGCGCTTCGGGCGCATTCAGGTGCTGATACAGGTTCAGCACCAGGTTGTTCGACACGATGGAATCGCCGGTGGCGAAGAACGCGACCAGCCGGTGGATCAGGTGGCGGTCGGCCGGCGTCATCTTCGAATGCAGGTCGGTGATGTCGATCTGGAAGTTGATCTCTTCCACCGTCCACGTGTTCTTGATCGCGTCGCGGTACATGTCATAGAACTGCGGGTAGCGCATCGGGCGCAGGGTCAGTTCGAAACCGGGGTCTAGCAGCATCTGCTTGGGTTGGGCGGACATGGTGCGGTGTTCCTGTTCTGCTCCTTCCCCCGCGTGCGGGGGAAGGCTGGGATGGGGGCGAACGAAGCCGTTAGGCGTTCGTTTGCTGGAGCGGAAAGAGCAGCGAAGGTTTCGGCCGAGCCTGTGGTGGTTTGCCGTCGGAGTCGTCGGCTGGCCCCCACCCCAGCCCTCCCCCGCACGCGGGGGAGGGGACGATCTACGTGGGTCGGCGCTTCCTTGCGCCCGGAACCTCCGTGTCCCGTAGTCCGTCGGGGATGCCGGCGCGGGGATGCGTTACTGGCACGCCTCGCAGGCTTCCGGGTTCTCCAGCGAGCAGGCGATGGCTTCGGTCGGGGTGTAGTCGCGCTTCGGCGCGGTGGTCGCCGCCGCGCTCACCGTAGTCTTGGCGATGCGGGTGGCCGGGCGCGACCGCAGGTAATAGGTGGTCTTGATGCCCTGCTTCCACGCGTACATGTACATGGACGACATTGCGCCGATGTTCGGGCTCTCCATGAACAGGTTGAGCGAGGCCGACTGGTCGATGAAAGCGCCACGGCCGGCGGCCATGTCGATCAGCGAACGCATCGGGATCTCCCACGCGGTGCGATAGATCTGCTGCAGCGTGTCCGGCACCTGCGCCAGGCCCTGTACCGAGCCTTCGGACAGCTTGATCGCGTCGCGCGTCTCCGCCGTCCACAGGCCCAGCTTCTTCAACTCGTCCACCAGGTAGCGGTTGACCTGCAGGAAATCGCCCGACAGCGTCTCGCGCTTGAACAGGTTGGACACCTGCGGCTCCACGCATTCGTAGCAGCCGGCGATCGAGGCGATGGTCGCGGTCGGCGCGATGGCGATCAGCAGCGAGTTGCGCAGGCCGTGTTCCTTGATGCGCGCGCGCAGCGCGTCCCAGCGCTCCACGTTCTCCGGCACCACGTTCCAGGCATCGAACTGCAGTTCGCCGTTCGCCGCACGGGTGTCGGCGAAGGAAGGATGGCGGCCGCGTTCCTGCGCCAGTTCCACCGAGGTTTCGAGTGCGTGGAAGTAGATGGTCTCGGCGATCTTCGCCGACATCGCACGCGCTTCGGCGCTGTCGAACGGCAGGCGCAGTTTGAAGAACACATCCTGCAGGCCCATGCAGCCCAGGCCCACCGGGCGCCAGCGCAGGTTACCGCGGCGCGCGGTTTCGATCGGATAGAAATTCAGGTCGATCACGCGGTCCAGCTGGCGCACGGCCAGGCGGACGGTCTCGGCCAGCTTGTCGAAGTCGAAATACCCGTCCTCGTCGAAGTGGCGGGCGAGGTTGATCGAGCCCAGGTTGCACACCGCCGTCTCTTCGGCCGAGGTGACCTCGAGGATCTCGGTGCACAGGTTCGACAGGTGGATGACGTTGCCGGCGCGCAGGGTCTGGTTGCTGGCGGCGTTGCACTTGTCCTTGAAGGTCATCCAGCCGTTACCGGTCTCGGCCAGCGTGCGCATCATGCGGCCGTACAGCTTGCGGGCGGAGATGGTCTTCATCGCCTTGCCCTGCGTCTCGGCCTGCGTGTACGCGAGCTCGAATGCAACGCCGTACAGGTCGGTCAACTCCGGCACCACGCGCGGATCGAACAGCGACCATTCCTGGTCGGCCTCCACGCGCTTCATGAAGAGGTCCGGCACCCAGTTGGCCAGGTTGAGGTTGTGCGTACGGCGGGCTTCGTCGCCGGTGTTGTCGCGCAGCTCGAGGAAGTCCTCGATGTCGGCATGCCAGGTTTCCAGGTACACGCAGGCCGCGCCCTTGCGCTTGCCGCCCTGGTTGACCGCCGCGACCGAGGAATCCAGCGTCTTCAGCCACGGCACGATGCCGTTGCTGTGGCCGTTGGTGGACTTGATCAGCGAGCCGCGCGAACGCACGCGCGTGTAGCTCACGCCGATACCGCCGCTGAACTTGCTCAGCTGCGCGATGTCGCCGTACTTGGCGTAGATGGACTCCAGCGTGTCCTGCGGCGAATCCAGCAGGAAGCACGACGACAACTGCTCGTGCGTCGTGCCGCTGTTGAACAGCGTGGGCGAGCTGGGCAGGTAGTCCAGGTGGCCCATGCGGCGGTACAGCGCCAGCGCCTCCGGCACGTCCTCGCTCAGCGCGCAGGCGATGCGCAGGAAGAACTGCTGCGGCGTTTCGATCACCTTGCGCGTGTGCGGATGGCGCAGCAGGTAGCGGTCGTACAGCGTGCGCAGGCCGAAGTAGTCGAAGTGCAGGTCGAGCGAGGCGTCCAGCGCATCGTTGAGCTTGCGTGCATTGGTCTGCACGAAGTTCAGCAGGCGGTCGTTGATCAGGCCGACTTCGTGGCCACGCGTCACCGACTGCGAGAACGCGTGGATTTCCTGGCCGGTCACTTCCTTGGTGATGTAGGCGGCCAGCAGGCGCGCGGCCAGGCGGCTGTACTCGGGTTCCTCGCCGGTCAGCAGGGCAGCGGTGCGGATCGACAGTTCGTCCAGTTCGCGCGTGCTGGCGCCGTCGTACAGCCCGGAGATGGTGCGCGTGGCCACGCGCATCGGGTCGATGGCGTGCAGGCCTTCGCAGTTGCGCTGCACCGCGCGCACGATCTTGTTGAGGTCCACCGGCTCGCGGCCGCCATTGCGCTTGGTCACGCTCATCGCGGTGGCGGTGGGCGGCGGGGTCAGCGAAAACGCGTCCTTCTGGGACGGGGTGGTGCCGGCGTCGGCGACGGCGCTGTCGATCTGGGTCACGAGATTCCTCCATGCGTGGTGCACGCGGCGGCCCGTCCCTCGCGGGGCAGCGGAAGGCCGGATGGGGAATCACAGTGGGGAAGCGGCGTCGCAGGCGGCGAGACCACGCAGTCGGACTGCGGGTGCCCTGCTTCGCCAGCCATCTCCCCCCGGAGAATCCGCGGCCGGCACCGCGCGGTGTGCAACGCGCGGCTGTCGGCAGGTCTTCGGACTCATGGGCGTGGAAGGCGGTGCCTTCCTCCTAGTCCGCCGCTTCCCGAGGCGTGGGCCTCAGTGCTGTGTGGCGGGGTCGTTCCCAATTACCGCTGCGGGGCAGTGCCGGAGTGGGCCCGAAGGCCGCACCGGCTTCCCTTTTCATCCGGAGACTAGCCATCTCCGGAACCGACGGCCACAAGATAGTGGGGGTGTATGGAAGCGTCAACACCAAATGTTGTGTGGAACAGCCGATGTCGACGCGATGCGGGTTTCACGGATTTCTCCTCCCGCATTGACTCCTTCTCCCCGCTTGGCGGGGAGAAGGTGCCCGGAGAGCCTGCCCCGTACTGGATACGGGGGCGGATGAGGGGCAGCGCGGTAGTGACTCGTGTGTCAGGCCCTTCTGCACCAAGGGATGTTGTCCCGATCCGACGCGTCAGGTGCTCCAACTCCGTTCGCCCCTCACCCGCCTTCGGCACCCTCTCCCCGCTGCGCAGGGAGAGGGGAGCTGTCTGGCCGTGCTTGTGCCTCAAAGAAAGCGACGCACTTGCGTCCTTCTCCCCGCGCGGCGGGGAGAAGGTGCCCGGAGGGCGGATGAGGGGCAGGCGCGGTGATGATTCGTGCGTGAAGCTCTTTGGCATCAAAAGCGCTGTCGCGATCCGACGCATTGGGTGCCCGGACTCCGTTCGCCCCTCATCCGCCTTCGGCACCCTCTCCCCGCTGGCGCAGGGAGAGGGGTGAGCATCAGGCGCGCAGCGTCGCGATCGAGGCGTCCTGCGCCTGCGCATACAGCGCGAAAGGATCGTGGATCGTCTTGCCCAGTGCCGCCTCGAACGCTTCCTGGTTGGCGTGCGCGTTGTACGCGCGCTGCTCGCCGCCGCCCAGGTTGGACTGGAAGATGCCCGCCGCGCTGACCGGGAGGAAGTCTTCGTAGACGATGGGATCGACCACGGCGTGGCCCGCCTCGACCAGTGCATCAGGCGTCATCGCCGCACGTTCGCTGGCGGGCAGTGCTGCGCCGGCGTCGGTCAGGCGGTAGCGGAAGTAGCCGAGGCCTTCACGGCGCAGCGTGTCCTCGTCGTCCGGGAACGCGGCGAACGCGGCTGCCAGCCGCTGCGGATAGTCGGCCGAGGTATTGCCGGCACTGCCGGCCTGGCGCACCTGCGCGAGCAGGCGGTCGTAGAGTTCGCGTCCGGCCGGCGTCAGCGCCAGGCCGCGCTGTTCGATCTCGCCGAAGCGCGCGCTGTGGCTGCCGGGTACCAGCGTGCCGGTGGCGTCGGGGAAGGCGACTTCCTCTTCCAGCGCCTTGAAGCTGGTCTGGCGCAGCAGGATCGGCACGGCGCGGCGCGGCGGGCCTTCGATCAGCGCCTTGGCCTGGATGCCACGCTCCAGCATCGCCGCCTGCGCGGCATCGATGTCCAGCGTGCGCGGGGTGAGGTGGTTGATATGCGGCCCACGGAAGCTGACCACGTCGGCGACCAGCCGGTGCAGGCCGTGCAGGGCCTGGTAGGTCTGCAGCGAGACGGTGGCATCGCCGTGCCAGCGGAAGGTCTCGAGTACTTCGGCGACGAAGCGCTGCGCGTCGGCCTCACCCAGTCCGCCATCGCGTTCGGCCTGCGCCACCAGGGCGCGCGCGCCCGCGGTGAAGATGTCGCGGCGGGCCAGGATGGCCTCGGCTTCCGTGCGCAAGGCCGCGTCCGCGATCAGCTCCAGCCGCAGCAGCGAGGTGAAGATGCGGAACGGGTTGGCGGCCAGCGCGTCCTCGCTCAGCGGCCGGAAGGCGGTGGCGTGCACCGGCACGCCGGCCACGGTCAGGTCGTAGTAGCCCACCGGATGCATGCCCATCAGCGCGAACACGCGGCCCAGCATCGCCAGTTCCGCCGGCGTGCCCACCCGGATCGCGCCATGGCGCTCCAGGTCCAGCCGTTCGGTTTCGCCCGTGCGCTGCAGGCGTGCGGCCAGCGCGGCATCGTTCTCCAGCGTCACGGTATTGATCTCGCCGACCAGCGTGATCAGGTCGCCGTACAGCGGCACCTCGGCGCGGTACATGTCGGACATGGCCTGCGCGAACAGGCCGCGGATGCGGTCGGGGGAAACGAAAGCGGTCATGGGGCTCGGCATGCGGGCGGCGTGGGGCCGCCGGGGGCGCGTATTGTCGCCGCCCGGGCGGGCGCGAGCCACTCTCAACGGCGCGGGCGGACCGCTTCCGCGCCGTCCGGGACATACCCGGGCGGTCCGAACAGCGTCATCACGACCTGCCGCAGGCCGCGCGCCCGGCGCAGGTCGCGGCCCAGCTTCACCCAGGCATGGAAGGCAAGCGTCACCGGGTTGTAGCTGCGCACCGGCTCGACCAGCCCGTAGCGGAGCGGTACGCCGGGGATTTCCTCGCGGCAGGTGCCGAACAGACGGTCGAACACGATCAGCACGCCGCCATAGTTGCAGTCCAGGTACTCCGGATTGCTGGCATGGTGCACGCGGTGGTGCGCGGGCGTGTTGAAGACGAACTCGATGGGGCGCGCCAGCCGCGGCACCAATTCGGTATGCAGCCAGTACTGGTACAGCAGGTTCACCGCCAGCGCGCCGACCACGTACGGCACCGGGAAGCCCAGCCACACCAGCGGCCCGAAGAACACCGCGGCGCCGGTCAGCTTGCCGGTCCAGCCCAAGCGGTACGCGGTCGACAGGGCGTACTGCTCGGAGGAGTGGTGCACCGAGTGGTTCAGCCAGAACCAGCGCACGCGGTGATCGGCGCGATGCATCCAGTAGTAGCAGAACTCCTGGCCGACGAAGAGCGCCACCCAGTGCCACCCGCGATCCATCGCGATCGTCGTCAGCCGGAAATCCCAGATCGCCAGCAGCAGCACGCCCACCACGCCGCCCCGGATCAGCAGGCCCAGCAATGCGCGTCCCGCCGCGTCGCCCAGCGATGCCCAGTAGCTCTTCCAGTCATAGCCGCCGCGCCGCATCAGCCATGCGCCTTCCAGCGCGGCGATGCCGGCGAACACCAGCAGGGGTACACCCAACAGCGGGGGCAGCGATGCCATCGTCGCGGCCTCAACGCTGGCGACGGCGTTCGGCCAGCTGCGTGGCCATCGCCCGCATCTCGTCAGGCGACAACCTGCCGTCGCCATTGGCGTCCAGCGTGTCGAAGTTCTTCGCCACGCGCGGCAGCCTGGCCTCGGCTTCCGCCTTGTCGATCAGGCCATCGCCATTGGCATCGGCGGCTTTCAACCGTTCCTGCAGCTTGGTCTTCTGTTCTTCGGTCAGCGTGCGCTGCTGCGCGCCGGCGGGGGCGGCCACCAGCACGAAGATGGACAGCGTGGTGGCGAGGGGGAGCAGGATGGAACGGGACATCGGGAATCTCCGGGTGAGGGAAGGAAAAGGTGCAGGCGCGGCGGTGCGGGAATGCATCCGTGCGACAGGGGGGAGTGCCATGCTGCCGCGCCTGCGGGAAAGCGGGTGCAGCCGGCCGATCAGTTGCCGCGCGGACAGGCGATGGTCTCGCCGCTGGCATTGGTGCAGGCGCCGGTGTGCGTCACCGTGCCGCCGGACACCGTCGTGCTGCCGTTGTAACTGTTGCCGTTCGCGCCGGTGGCGGTGGTGCTGCGCGCACCGCTAACGTTGCCGTCGGCATCACGGCTGATGCCGCCGCTGGTGCTGGCGGTGCCGCCGTTCGGACCGTTGGCGTAGGCGCTGCCCTGGCGGCCGGCGCTGCCATCGGCGTTGCGGTAGGCGCTGCCTTCGTAACCGGCATTGCCGCCGTTGGCGCCGCTGATGCTGCCGCTGCGCGCGGCGGTCGCATTGCCCTGGCCGTCGGCCTGCCAGTTGCGCTGGCGCTGGCTGTCGAAGCGCGCGTTGCTGCGCTCGGTGGCGACGCTGCCGCCCTGGGCGGTGCGCTGCACGGCGCGGCTGCGCTCGCGCGCTTCGGCGTGGTCGGCGAACAGGGTGGTGGCGCACAGGGCGAAGGCGGTGGCGATCAGGAACGGGGTCTTGCTCATGGCGGAATCCTCGTTGGGGTGTGGGATGGCCGCGCAGGGAAGCGGCGGCAGGACCACGGTAGGGCGGGCAACGGTGGCAGGTGTGTCGCCGTTGACAGCAGATGTGTCTGCCGGCGGTGCTGGAAACATCTGCTTACAAACGGGCCGCCGGCAGGGTTTGCCGGGCATCGCGGCGGCGGGCGATAGTGGCCGCATGGACGAAACTTCGGCGCGCATCCTGCTGGTGGACGACGACGTGCGGCTGCGCGAGCTGCTGGTGCGCTACCTGCAGTCGCAGGGCTTCGACGTGCGTGGCGCGGGCGATGGCGCGCAGATGCGGCAGGCGCTGGATCGCGGCCACTTCGACCTGATCGTGCTGGACCTGATGCTGCCCGGCGAGAACGGCCTGGAGATCTGCCGCCGCCTGCGCGGCCAGGGCGACGCCACGCCCATCGTCATGCTGACCGCGAAGGGCGACGAGATCGACCGCATCGTCGGGCTGGAGATCGGCGCCGACGACTACCTGCCCAAGCCGGTCAATCCGCGCGAACTGCTGGCCCGCATCCGCTCGGTGCTGCGGCGCACGCGTCCTGCACCCGGTGCACCGCAGGCCGAAGGCGGCGAACTGAGCTTCGGCCCGTTCCGCCTCGATCTGGGCCGGCGTGAACTGACCCGCGACGGCGTGCTGTTGCGCTTGACCAGCGGCGAGTTCGCCGTGCTGTCGGTGCTGCTGCGCCATCCGCGCCATCCGCTGAGCCGCGACCGCCTGATGAGCCTGGCACGCGGCCGCGAACACGATGCGTTCGAGCGGAGCATGGACGTCACCATCGCGCGCCTGCGCCGGCTGCTGGAAGACGATCCGCGCCAGCCGCGCCTGATCCAGACCGTATGGGGCGTGGGTTATGTGTTCGTGCCACCGGAGGCCGCGCCGTGAGGTCGCCGCTGCCGCGCAGCGTGTTCGGCCAGCTCGCGCTGGTGATCGCGCTGGTGCTGGTCGGTGCCGGAGTGCTGGCACTGCTGTTGGGGCGCGAACTGGCCACGCGGCCGGCGGCCGACCAGTTGCTGCGCGCGATGCAGGGGTTCGCCGAAGTCGTCGAAGCGCTCGATCACCACCAGTCGCATGCGCGCACCGTCGCGCAGCTGCGTGACGCCGGGCTGGAGGTGCGCAGCACGCCACCCGCCGATGCACGACCGCGCTTCGCCCCCTTGCTGCGCGAACTGCGCGAACAGGCAGCAGGCACGCTGGGCGCCGGGCGCGAACTGCGGATGGATGCCGGGCGTGGATTGCGGGTGATCTGGCTGAAACCGGCCACGCGCGAACCGCTGTGGGTGTCGTTCGCCTATGACCGCCCGGCCACCGGCATGCGTCGTTTCTCCGTGTTCATGCTGGTTGGTTGCGTGGCGCTGGTATGGCTGGCCGCCGCGTACTTCGCGCGCCGGCTCGTGCAGCCGTTGCGCCAGCTTGCGGCCGCGGCCCCGGCCATCGTGCGTGGCGATGCGCCGCCGCCGGTGCACGCAAGTGGCCCGCGCGAAGTGGCGGACCTGGCACACGCGCTGGGCGAGGCCAGCCGCGATGTACGCGCGGCGGCGGAAGAACGCGCGCTGCTGCTCGCCGGCATCTCGCACGACCTGCGCACACCGCTCACGCGCCTGCAGTTCGCGCTGGAGATGGTGCCGGACACCGATCCCGGCCTGACCCGCAGCATGCATCGCGACATCGCCGAGATGGATGCCATCCTCGGCCAGTTCATCGCCTTCGCACGCGATGGCCGCGACGAAGGCAGCGAGAGCGTCGACCTGGCCGCGATCTGCCGCCATGCGGTCGCCGCCGCTTCGAAAGCCTGGCGGGTGGACCTGCCGGAACATGCGCTGCTCCCCGGCAAGCCGATGGCGCTGCTGCGCGCGGTGGAGAACCTGCTGGTCAACGCCGAGCGGCATGGCGCGTTGCCCTTGTCACTGCAGCTGTGCGCCGAAGGATCGGCATGGGTGGTCGAGGTCGCCGACGGCGGCTCCGGTCTCTCCGCCGAAGCGGCCGAACGCGCACGCCAGCCGTTCGTCCACGACCAGGCGCAGGGCGGCAGCGGGCTGGGCCTGCCCATCGTCGACCGCGTGGCCCGCCAGCACGGCGGCGAACTGCGCCTGCTGCCGAACACCCCCTACGGCCTGCGTGCGCAATTGTGGTTGCGCGCGGGCTGATCTCCCCATCGAGGTGATGCCATGAAGACGATGCTGTTCCGCACGGGCCTGGTGGCATGCGCCTTGCTCGCTGCGCTGCCGCCGCTGGCCGCGCAGACCTTCCGCGAACGCCTGCAACAGGCGCGTGAGGCTTCGCGCCAGCCCGCCGCGCGTGCGCCCGTGCTGCCAGCGGGTGCGCGCGCGCTGCGCGATATCGCCTATGGCGCGGATCCGCGCCAGCGGTTCGATGTCTACCTGCCCGCGCAGCCGCGCAACGCGCCGGTGATCCTGTTCGTACACGGCGGTGGCTGGGAGAACGGCAACAAGGACAATCCCGGGGTGGTGGAAAACAAGGCGGCGTACTGGCTGCCGAAGGGGTACATCCTCGTGTCCACGAATTACCGCATGCGGCCGGACACCGCGCCGCTGGAGCAGGCGCGCGACGTGGCGCGCGCGCTGGCCGCCGTGCAGCAGCGCGCGCCGGAATGGAACGCCGATCGCTTGCGCGTGCTGTTGATGGGACATTCCGCCGGCGCACACCTGGCCGCGCTGGTCGGCGCCTCCTCCACGCTCTGGCGCGAGGCTGGCGCAACGAAGCCGCGTGGCGTGGTGTCGCTGGACAGCGGAGCGCTGGACGTGCCGCTGACCATGCAGAAGCCGCCGCTGCCCGGCATCTACGACCGCGCGTTCGGCAGGAACCGCGGCGACTGGATCGCCGCATCGCCCTACCACCAGCTCACCCGCGATGCCGTGCCGATGCTGTTCGTCTGCTCCTCGCGCCGCAAGGACGCCTGTCCGCAGGGCCGCGCGATGGTGGAGAAGGCGAAGACGTTGGGGGTGGCGATGGAGGTGCTGCCCGAGGATCTTTCGCATGCGGAAGTGAATCGATTGCTGGGGACGCCTTCCGGTTACACGGACGCGGTGGATGCGTTTGTCCATAGACAGCTGCACTAGGCATCCCCGCAGCACGAAGTATCCCTCTCCCCGTGCTCGGGGAGAGCAACTGTCTTGATTCAGGCGCAGCAGGAAGCGTTGAGGTGGTTGCGCATGCCCGCCTTCAACGAACACCAAGCGTTCTGCGCGAAGAGCGCCCCTCATCCACTCCCGTATCCAGTACGGGACAGGCTCTTCGGGCACCTTCTCCCCGCTTGCGGGGAGAAGGACACGAGAGCGTCGTTTTCTTTCAGGCACAAGCACAGCGAGGCAACTCCCCTCTCCCTGCGCAGCGGGGAGAGGGTGCCGAAGGCGGGTGAGGGGCGAACGGCGTCGTGTTTCATGCGTGCCGCTGGCGTCGCACCATGCATGACGGTGAACCCCAGAGCGACGTATCCGCCCACACCGCACTCGCCCCTCATCCGCCCCCCTATCCAGTACGGGGCAGGCTCTCCGGGCACCGTCTCCCCGCTTGCGGGGAGAAGGAAAGCAGCAATCCCTAGCGCGCCAGCAACGGCAGCGCCTGCGCCGCCGTCGCGCACCACACATGATCCGCGTCCGCAGACAGCGCGGTCGGCTCGGGATTGATCTCCACCACGACCGCGCCATGGCGGCGGGCGAGCGCGGGGAGACCTGCCGCGGGATACACCAGCCCCGACGTGCCCACCACCAGCATCAGCGAGCAACACGTTGCCGCGTCCACCGCCGTTGACCAGGCATCCTCGGGCAGCATCTCGCCGAACCACACCACGCCCGGGCGGATGCGATCACCGCAGGCGACGCAACGCATCGGCTCGACACGCTGCGCATCGTCCACGTACTCGTCGAGCGGGCCCTCGTGCGTGCGCCCGCAGGCGAAGCAGCGCAACGCGAACAGGCTGCCGTGCACATGTGCGTCGATCGTGCTGCCGCCGCGCTCGTGCAGGTCGTCCACATTCTGGGTGACCAGCCAAAGCGGCACGCGGCGCGCCAGCTGCGCGAGCGCACGATGGCCGGCATTCGGCTGCGCCTCGCGGACCCGGTGCATCCGCCAGCGGTACCAGCCCCAGACCAGCGCAGGATCCTCGCGCCACGCCCCGGCCGTCGCCAACCGTATCGGATCGAACCGCGACCACAGGCTGTCGTGGGTACCGCGGAAGGTGGGGATGCCGCTCTCGGCCGACATGCCGGCGCCGGTCAGCACGCAGACGTGGCCGCCGTTGTCGATCGTCCGATGCAGCACGTCGTCGATCGCGGCGGGCACGGCGCGCATGTGCTCAGGCCTTGTGCGGCGTGGCCAGGTACTCGGCGCTCTGCATCTCGATCAGGCGCGAGGCGGTACGCTCGAACGCGCCCTGCAGCCGCGTGCCGGTGTACAGCGCCGTCGGCGCTTCCGCCGCGGTGCAGACCAGGTTGACGTGGCGGTCGTAGAGCTCGTCGACCAGGTTGACGAAGCGGCGCGCGGCATCTTCATTCAGCGCATCGAAGCGCGGGATGTCGCCGAGCAGCAGGGTATTGAACTCGTGCGCGATCTCGATGTAGTCCGTGGTGCCGCGAGGACCTTCGCACAGCGCGCCGAAATCGAACCACGCGATGCTCTTGCCACGCCCGCGTACCGGAATCTTGCGGCTGTCGATCTCGATGTTGCCGCCGTGTGCCGCTTCGCCGCCACTGAGTTCGCGCCAGCGCATCGCCAGCCAGTCGTCGGCCGCGCCGTCCAGTGGCGCGCGGTATACCGGCGAACGCGTCAGCGCGCGCAGGCGGTAGTCTTCCTGCCCGTCCGAGCGCAGCACCACGCAGTGCTGCTGCAGCAGGTCGATGGCGGGCAGGAACCCGGCACGCTGCAGCCCGTCACGGTACAGGTTCTCCGGCGCGGTGTTGGACGTGGTCACCAGCGCGATGCCCTCGGCGAACATGCGCTCCAGCAGTCGCGCCAGCAGCATCGCGTCGCCGATGTCGGTGACGAAGAACTCGTCCAGCACCAGCACCCGCAGCTTGCCGCGCACCTCGCGCACGATCTTCGCCAGCGGGTCGCTTTCACCCGCATGCAGGCGCAGGCGTTCGTGCACGCCGCGCATGAAGCGGTGGAAGTGGGTGCGGTACTTGCCCCCGCCTTCGCCATGCGCCTTGTTCTGCGAGACCGAATAGGTGGGCAGCGGCAGGTTGTCGTAGAACAGGTCCACCAGGAACGTCTTGCCGCGACCGACCTCGCCCCAGTAGTACAGCCCCTTGACGGTTTCCGGTGGCTTGCCGAACAGCCTGCCGAACAGGCCGGGCGACGCCGGCTCCGCCAGCAGCGCCGCATGGATGCGGTCGAGCTCGGCCAGCGCGGGATGTTGCGCCGGGTCGTCCTGCCATTGGCCTTCCGAGGCGCCGCGCGCGTAGACCTGCGACGGCGTGGATGTCGCCCCCCGTGCGTCGTCCCCCATCACGCCGGCACGTAGGCTTTCATGGCGTGCTTGATGGCGCCGCGCAGGTCCATCAGCTTGCGGTGGAAGAAGTGACTGGTTTCCGGCATGCGGATCAGTTCCGGCGGCTGCTTCAGCGAATCGATCCAGTCGTACACCGCCTGCGGTTCGACGATCTCGTCCTCCTCGCCCTGGATCACCAGCCACGGGCAGGCCGGCGGCGTGATCGCCTTGAAATCCCAGCGCCCGGCGGGCGGCGCGATCGACACCAGCGCATCGGGCTGCAGTCCTTCGGTGGCGCGCAGCGACACATAGGCGCCGAAACTGAAACCGGCCAGCCACAGTTGTGTGCCGGGCCGCTGTTCGCGAATCCACTGCACCACGGCGCGCAGGTCATCCACTTCGCCATCGCCCTGGTCGAACAATCCGGCGGACGCCCCGGTGCCGCGGAAGTTGAACCGTACCGTCACCGCGCCGAGCTCGCGCAGGCTGCGTGCTGCCATCACCACGACCTTGTTGTGCATCGTGCCGCCCTCGGTGGGCAGCGGATGGCAGATCACGGCGGTGACCGGCTTTACCGGTTCGCCGTCTTCGGGCCAGTCGACGTGGGCTTCCAAGGGGCCCTCGGGGCCTGCCAGCGTGATCGGGCTGGACGCGGTGGGGAATGCAGGGGCGTTCATGCCGCCATGATAAGCCCAGAGCCAGCAGGGCCGCGGCCGGTGCGCCGGCACGGCGCGGTGGGATCAGCCGGGCGCGGTGCGCGGATCGCGCAGGCGGGCCATGGCGACCATCAGGGTGGCGTGGATCTCGTCCAGATCCGGATTCGAATATGCCCACCCATCGCCGTGCGCATCCTCCAGGGTGCCCGCTCCGTCGTCCCACGAGGTGACCGCGAGGGGATCGTGCTGCTGGATCCACCACAGGTTGCCGGAAGGATCCTGGAAGCGCGCCAGCGTGTCGCCGAAGAACGGCGTGGGTCGCGTCACCACGTGTGCGCCGCATTGCACGGCGTGCACCAGGGTCGCGGCCGCATCCGCCACGTAGACACGCGTCAGCGCCGGCGTGAACGGCCAGCCCGGTTTGCGGTCGGCGAGGGTCAGCAGCGAATCGCCGATCCGCAGTTCGGCGTGCAGGACCAGGCCGTCGGCATCCAGTGTGCGCGCTTCGGGGACCTCTACCGCGCCGAAGACCTCGACAAGAAACGCGATCAGGTCGCTGGCGTGATCGGTGATCAGGAACGGGTTGACCGTGTTGGAACCGGCAGGAACCGGGATCGTGCGTGCCATGGGCGTGCTTCCATCCGGGAGGGAAGCGTGATGGTTGCCCGCATCGCGGTCAGGCGCGGCCCGCGGCGATGCGGCGCCTGCGGAATGCGCGAGTATCGACGAAAGGCGCAGGCGCACCCGTAAGCGCCTGTGCGATCCTGCCATCCCCACGCAATGCTCCGATGTCCATGGCATTCGATGCCTTCGCCCTGATCCTCACCATGCTGGCGCTCGGCATGGTGTTCGCGCGCCTGCGCGTGTTCCCCGACAACGCGGCGGATGTGCTGAATCGTGTGGTGCTGTACGTCTGCCTGCCCGCCGCCGTGCTGACGTACGTGCCACGCCTGCACGTGGATGCTTCGCTGCTCGGCGTGATCGCCACGCCGTGGGTGCTGACCGTCGCCACCGTGGCGCTGGTCGCGCTGGCCACGCGTATCTTCAGGTTCCGCCGCGACGAGCATGCCGTGCTGCTGCTCTGTGTGGCGCTGTGCAACAGCAGTTTCATCGGCTATCCGATGGTGCGCGCGCTGCTGGGCGAGCACGCGCTGCCTTACGCGGTCGTCTACGACCAGTTCGGCACCTTCGTCCTTCTGTCCACCTTCGGCCTGTACGTGCTAGCGCGCTACGGCGGCGATGCGCCCCCGACCGCGCGCGAGATCGGCCTGCGCATCGTGAAGTTCCCGCCGGTATGGGCGCTGCTGTTCGGGCTGACACTGATGCCGGAACAGCCGCCGGCCTGGATCGCGTCCGCATTGCAGAAGCTTGCCGACGCGCTGCTGCCGCTGGTGATGCTGGCGGTGGGCCTGACCATCCAGCTGAAGCTGCCGCGCGACGAGGTGAAGCCGCTCGCGGTCGGCCTGCTGCTGCGGCTCATCGTCATGCCGGCCCTCGCGCTGCCGCTGTCGCTCGCCTTCGGCATGACCGGCGAGATGCTGCAGGCCAACGTGCTGGAATCGGCCATGCCCACCATGATCACGGCGGCGGCGCTCGCGATTTCGCACCAGCTTGCCCCGCGCCTGGCCGCCGCGCTGGTGGGCTACGGCATCCTGCTGTCGCTGGTCACGCTGCCGTTGTGGGCGTGGGTGGTGGGGCGGTTCGCCTGAGCAGGCAGACACCGGCATCCGCCTTCGCATCGCGTTGACCTGGCCGATGGAAGCATCGCCGCAGGAGGATCACGCCATGTTCGATGGATGGGAAGCGCAGGCGGCGGTGGTCGCACGCATCGCGTTCGCCATGCTGCTGGGGGGTGTCATCGGCCTGGAGCGCGAGATGAAGGACCGGCCGGCCGGCTTCCGTACGCACACGCTGGTGGCCGGTGCGGCGGCCATGCTCACCGGCATGGGCGACATGATGCTGGCGCAGGCGCAGCACGGCCATGACGGTCGCGTGCAGATCGATCCCTTCCGGCTGGTGGAAGCGGTGATCGCCGGTGTCGCCTTCATCGGTGCGGGCACCATGATCGCGCACCGCGGCCGCGTGGTCGCCGGCATCACCACGGCCGCCTCGCTGCTGATGGTGGCGGTGATCGGCGTGGCGGTCGGCTTCGGTCACGGCTGGCTGGCCCTGCTCGCCACGCTGCTGACCTTCGGTGTGTTGTCGCTGCTCGCGTGGCTGGAGCGTCGCGTGACACGGCGCGATGACGCGGGCTAACGGTCAGGCGTCGCGAAGCTCGCCGGACAGCGCGATGGCGATCATCACGCGATCAGTCGCCGCGTGGCGTTGCGGCGGTGCCCGGTATCGCGGGCGCTCTCCGACCACGCCTCGGCGATGATCCGGACCGCCTGCACCAGCTGCTCTTCCGGCTTGGCATACGGAATCCGCAACCAGGTGTCGGCGCCACCTTCCACGCTGAAGACGGGGCCCGGCGCCAGATAGACGCCCTTGCGCTCCACGTCGGCGGCCAGCTGCGTGGCGCTGCCATGCGGCATCTTCACCCATAACGTCAGGCCGCCGTCTGGCAGGCGGAAACACCACCCGGGCAGGTGCTCATGCAGTGCCTGCGCCAGCGCGTCGCGCCGTTGCCGCAGCTGCGTGCGCCGGGTGGCGAGTGCGCTGTCCGCCTCGAGCATTTCCGCGACCACCAACTGGTCGAACAGGGAACTGCCCAGGTCCATCTGCACGCGCGCGGCGATGATGCGGTCGACCGCCGGCCGTGGTGCGCGGATCCAGCCCACGCGCAGGCCACCCCAGCACAGCTTCGATGCACTGCCGATGGTGAAGGCATCCGTCGCGTGCGCGGCGAAGGGCGCGGGCATGGGATCGTCCGACAGGCAGGTCGACTGCAGCGTCTCGTCGATGATCGCGGTCGTCCGTGTCGCCTGCAGCGCGGCGGCGTAGTGGGCACGCTGGCCGTCGCGCATCAGGAAGCCGGTGGGGTTCTGGAAATCCGGAATCAGGTAGGCCGCGCGTGGCGATGTCTGCCTGAGCGTGGCCTCGATGGCCGCCAGGTCCCAGCCTTCGTCGCCGAGCGGATCGGCCATCGGCGCGCTCACCAGGCGGCCACCGCCCAGGCGCAGCGCTTCGATCGCGTTCGAATACACCGGCGACTCGATCATGATGCGGTCGCCGGGTCGCGACAGTGCGCGCGCGATGATGGCGATGGCCGACAGCGCCCCCGAGGTGATCACGATCTGCTCAGGCGCGGTGGGCAGTCCCCGCCGCACGTACGATGCCGCGATGAGCGCGCGCAGCGCCGGCAGGCCCGAGGGCAGGTAGCCGTCGCTGGCCAGGTAGGCCGGCAGTGCGGCCATGGCGCGCTCGTAGGCTGCGGCGACGCCGGGCGTGGCCGCACCGGCGGCGCAGTTGAGGTCGATCACGCCTTCCGTCGACGACGCCGTGCCGAGGGCGTGCAGGGCATGGTCGTGTGCGCGCCGGCGGTCGAGCGGTACGGCCGCATACGTGCCGGCCCCTTGGCGGGCGGTGGCGAACCCGGCCGCGACCAGGTCCGCGTAGGCCCGGGTGACAGTGTTGCGGGACACGCCCAGCACCTGGGTGACGGCGCGCTCGCTGGGCAGGCGGGTGCCGAGCGGGATGCGGCCATCGCCGATCAGTTCCTCCAGCGCCTTGCGCAGGCCCCGGTAGGCCGGGGTGCGCGGGAAATCACCCACGAGGGTGGCGAGGTGGCCGGGTGCCAGGGATCTGTCCATGGAGCCACTATCGCAGAATTGGCTCTATCAGAAAGAGCCAATCGGAACGATGGTGGCCCCATGAAACCGCTCACCTCTCCCGTCGGACTCGCCAATCTCGGACCGCTCGCGCAACTGAAGGCCGGCCGCCTGCCCGAACGCCTGCTGCGGCTGGGCGTGGGCCTGTGGCTGTATGGCCTGGCCATCGCGCTGATGATCGAAGGGGCCGTCGGCGCTTCGCCCTGGGATGTCTTCCACCTGGGTGTATCGCAGCACGTGCCGCTGTCCTTCGGCATGGTCATGGTGGTCACCGCCGTCGCCGTGTTGCTGGCCTGGATTCCCCTGCGCCAGATGCCCGGCCTGGGGACGGTGGCCAACACGCTGCTGCTGGGTCCGTTCGCGGACCTCAACCTCGCCCTGCTCGTTACGCCGGAGAGCCTGCCCCTGCGCTGCGCCTACCTGCTGGCCGGCGTGGTGGCCTGCGCCCTCGCCACGGCGATGTACATCGGCGCGCAGCTGGGACCGGGTCCGCGCGACGGATTGATGACGGGACTCGCGCGCCGTACCGGCTGGTCGATCCGCAGTATCCGCACGCTGATCGAAGTCGCCGTACTCGCCATCGGTGTGTTGCTTGGCGGCGTCGTGGGCGTGGGCACGCTGGTGTTCGCCTTCGGCGTGGGGCCGCTGACGCAATTCTTCCTGCGCTACCTGGTGGTGCGTCTGGAAAAGCCGGCGACCGTCGTGCTCGAAGGAGAAACACGATGACCCCTGTGATCCTGCGCTACAGCGCGTTCACCACCGATCCGCAGGGCGGCAATCCCGCCGGCGTGGTGCTGGACGCGCGTGGCCTCGACGGCGACGCCATGCAGCGCATCGCCACCGAGGTGGGCTATTCGGAAACCGCCTTCCTTCTGCCGCGCGCGGACGGGGATCTCGATGTGCGCTATTTCAGTCCGCTGGCCGAAGTGAGCTTCTGCGGACATGCCACCATCGCGGCGATGGTGGCGCATGCACGCCACCATGCTCCGGGCGACTTCGTCCTGCATGCGCTTGCCGGGCGTGTGCGCGTGTCGGTCGATGCCGCCTGCGTCGCCACCCTGACGAGCGTGACGCCGCGTGTCGAAGCGCTGGACGCCGGTGATCTCGACCTGCTCCTGAAGGCGCTCAACTGGCACCGCGACGACCTAGATCCTGCCCTGCCGCCGCAGCTGTCCTATGCCGGCGCGTGGCATCCCGTCATCGTGGCGGCTTCGCGCGCACGCTTGGCGGACCTGCACTACGACTTCGAAACGCTGGCCGCGTTGATGGCGGCACGCGGCTGGACCACGGTGAACCTGGTGTGGCGCGAGGATGCCCACACGGTGCACGCCCGCAATCCATTCCCGCCCGGCGGCGTGGTGGAAGACCCCGCGACCGGCGCCGCGGCGGCTGCACTGGGCGCGTATCTCGCGGCACGTGGCGCGCTGCCTGCCACGCGCCGCTTCACCATTCACCAGGGCGAAGACATTGGCCGGCCCAGCCTGCTGCATGTCCAGGTGCCGGATGATCCGCGCGATGGCATCCGCGTGAGCGGCACTGCGGTGCAGATGGACGTCGCGGCCTGACTCAGCACGCAGGATGGGGGGAGCCGCAGGCGATACCCATCGCAGGGGGTTCAGTGAAGCGGGCGCGCGTTTGGCGGCAGCGTTGTTCCCCTATTGGCCGCCAGGCCGTCATTGGCTGTCCGGTCTGCCCTGCAGGTAATCCTCCCACGCCTCGAGGTAGTCCGGTCGTTGCAGGATCGCGCGCGTCGGATCGAGTCGTATCAGCGTGGCGCGTGAGGGCGCGAGCAGCACGCTTGCTTGCTGGAAGCGTTTCTCGTCGAGCAGCAGGTAGATGCGCGGCCACGCAGGCACGCCACGTCGGAACTTGGTGGCTTCCTGCCTCAGCACATCCAGCAGCGTGTCCTGCGAAAGCGCTGCAAGCATGATCACGTCAGGGTCGTGCGTCTCATAGAGGCGGGTACGGAACCTTTTCGCTTCCTTCTCGTAGTCGGGCGCCGCCGGCTGCGGCAGGACGAGGGTGGCGGGAAATCCGGTGTTGTCTTCTTCCAGCCGCCAATACGCATCCCGCAGGTAGGCATGCCAGTCGGTGAGATCAATGGAGTCAGGCGGAAGCAGGGGGGCAAGTGCTTTCTCGATCTCCCCGGCGAGCACTACACGCTGTAAAGCCAGCGCCGACGCTGCCTGCTGCAAGGCCGGAGCCCAGACATCCGCCGCCGGCAGCGCCACCGCTCCGTCGCGCGGGTCGAATATCACACTCACGTACCTCGTGTGTGCATCGTCCTCTTCTTCGGCGGCCTCGGAAGGCACGACCACGGGCACCACGATCCGCACGCCGTCTTCGTGGACCCGCGGGCTGCTGCGCCAGTGCAGCGAGCTCACGCTACGGGGCAGGGCCATCACGTACTCCTTGGGCAAGAAGTCGGTCAGGGCGTAATTCGCAACCAGAGATCCCGCGGGGTCGTACAGCACGACGGCATGCGGACCGAAGCCCATGCTGTGCCAGTTGTCGAACGTCATCACGTGGCCGCTGTCCGTCACGATGGCATTTACCGGGGCCACGCCATTGAGCAGGTTGCGCTGCCATGCCCGCTTGCAGGCGTCCCGAATGCAGTGCTCCATCGTGCCGATCGCGGCTGTCCGGGTATCGCCGACGACACCGCCGGGCCGATCCTTGCCGTCGAGCTGGTCGCGGAAAAAGGTGCGCTGGTCCGACAGTGCGCGAGGCTCGACGGTGAGTCGCCACGTGCCGTCAGCGGAGCGGTACTGCAGTGTGGTCGGCGCGCGCCAGCTGTCGGCGCGCGCGGGAGCGGCGATCTGCAGCATGGCCAGCAAGAGAGCAAGGCCGCACGAAGCGTGCACGCGCATGGCGGCGATTCCGACAAAGGATGATCTGGAATATAACCCAGCGCGCGACGGTGCCTTGCCGCGAGCCGTCACGATGTCCGGCACCCGCCACACCCTGACTCAGTCATGCCGCAGCGCCGCGATGGGGTCCAGCTGCGCCGCTTGCCGCGCCGGGTACACGCCGAAGCCCAGGCCGACCACCGCGCAGAAACCCGCCGACAGCAGGATCGGCACCGGGGCCCACGCGACCTGCCAGTCGGCGAACGTGGCGATCAGGTAAGCCAGCACGCCGCCGAACACCAGGCCCAGCAACGCCCCGGCGATGCAGATGACCGTGGCCTCGCGCAGGAACTGCGCGATCACGTCGCGCCTGCGCGCGCCCAACGCACGCAGCAGGCCGATCTCGCGGCGCCGTTCCAGCACATTGGCCAGCATGATGTTCATGATGCCGATGCCGCCCACCAGCAGGCTGACACCGGCGATCGCGCCCATCACCACCTGGAAGATGCGCTGCGTCTGCTGATGCTGCTGGAACAGCTGCTGCGGCACGATCAGCTGATAGTCCGCCATGCCGGCGTGGCGCTGGTCCAGCACCGCCGACAGCACGCCCGCGCCGGCCGCCAGCCGCTGCGGATCGTCCAGGCGCAGCAGGAAGCGGTCCACTTCGTCTTCCTGCGGCTGGAAGCGGAAGCGTGCGCGCGCGCTCGCCAGCGGCACGTAGATGCGGTTGCTCTCCGAGCCCAGTTGCACGCCCTCGAAATCGTCCTGGCCCAGGTCGCGGTCGGTCAGCACACCGATCACCTCCAGCCAGACATGGTTGACCTTCACCAGCCCACCCACGGCACCGCCTTTCGGAAACAGGCTGATGGCCGCCTGGTGGCCCAGCACCGCGACGGGCGCCAGCGCGGCCTCGTCGTCGGCGGTGAACGCGCGGCCCTGCGCGATCTTCAGCGACGACAGGTCGAACCAGTTCGCGCTCACGCCGCTGGCCTGCGCATCGCTGCGGCCGGTGTCGCTGAAGACCGTATGCGTGCGTACCTGTTTTTCGGCGGCATGGCGTTCGGCACCGGGCACCACGCTGAGCGCAGCGTCCGCATCGGCGACGGTCAGGCCGACGCTGCGCTCGCGCGTCTCCTTCAGCGTGTCCTCGTCCTGGGGCTTGGCCTCGGCGATCAGGTTGTGCAGGCCCAGGCCTTCCACCAGGCGCAGCGCTTCGCGCCGGCTGCCTTCGCCCACCGCCTGCATCGCCACGATGGCGCCCACGCCGAAGATCATGCCCAGCAAGGTGAGCAGCGTACGCAGGCGCCGCCGCCACAGTTCTTCCACCGCTTCACGCCAGACGGTGGGCAGGCGGTTGAGCAGTCCGGTCATGCGTTCTTCCCTTCGGCATCGTCACCGGCGTCGTCGGTCTTGTCCTGTTCCTTGTCGTCGTCGCCGGGTGCAGGCACTTCGATCTGCGACAGGCGTACCTGGTCGCCGGGTTTCAATCCCGACAGCACCTGCGAACGCGCGGTACCGCGCACGCCGAGTTTCACTTCGCGCGCCACGTAGTCGTTGCCCTGCTTCACCTGCACCCAATGGCGGTCGTCGCGTTGTTCGATGGCCACGTTCGGTACCGCCATTGCGTCCTTCGCCTCCAGCAGCACCACGGCGGCGGCGAAACGCTGGCCGGGGATCAGGCGGTACTTCTCCACCGCCGAGGACGGAATCGGTGCGCGCATCGACAGGAACTTCACCGGGCTCTCGCGATTGCGCACCTTGGCCGCGCTGGCCACCCACGAGAGCTTGCTGTCGATGCGCTGGTCGGGCCGGCCCAGCGGGTGCAGCACCACCGCATCGCCCGCCTGCACGCCCTGCGCCTCGATCTGCGGCAGCTCGATCTCCACTTCCATCGCCGAGGTATCCGGCAGGCTGCCGAACTCGAAGCCCGCGCGCAGGTTCGCACCCACCATCGGCTTGTCGCCGGACCAGTTGGCGGCGAGCAGCAGCACGCCGTCGTTGGGCGCGCGCAGTTCCAGCGCATCCAGGTCGCCCTTGCGGGTCTGCGCATTCATGTCGAAGGTGGCGCGCTGCGCGTCCAGCACGGCCAGTTCCGCGCCGCCGCGCACGTCCGACTGGTCGCGCTGCCATTGCAGCACGCCCTGCCGCACCTGCAGGTATTCCTTGTCCTCGATGGCATCCAGCACCTGGTTGCGCGCCACGGTGCTCAGGTCGGCTTCGGCGTAGCGCTGGGCGATGCCCAGCTGCACGGCCACCTGCGACAGGTCCACTTCCACGCGGCCCTGGGTGGCGTCCAGTCCGCTTTCCTTCGCCGCGCGCGCCAGCGCATTGCGCTGCAGGTCGATCATCGCCTGCGCCAGCTGCTGCTCGCCTTCGGGCGAGATGAAGCGCGCCAGCAGGTCGCCCTTCTTCACCAGGCTGCCTTCCGGCACCATCCATTCCACCTGGCGCGCGGACCAGTTCTTGCCGGGCACGATCAGCGGCGTGGGCTTGGCCGAACGCAGTTCGCCTTCGCCCCGCACGCTGAGGGTCAGCGCGCCCCGCGCGACGGTCTCACTGGCAACGGGCACTTCCGGCGCACCGCAGGCCGTCACCGCCAGGGCGCATGCCAGCACGGACGCGACGCGCGTGATCGGCATCATTTCGCTCCTCCCCCGATGTCGGGCACGGTCAGTTCCACGCGCACCGCCTGGCCGGGACGCAGCTTCGCCTTCGCGTCGTCCAGCCGGATCTCCAGGTCGAGAACCGGCACCGGCTGCACCTGCGATTTGCTGCGTACGGCGCGCCCGATGCCGGCCACCTTGCCGTGGTGCACGCTGCCGCCACCGCCTTCCACCACGATGCGCGCGGGCACGCCCACCTTCACCCGTTGCAGGTCGCGCTCGGGCAGCTGCGCGCGCACCGCCAGCGTGGCCGGGTCGGGAATCTCGGCCACGGTCTGGCCACGCCAGACCTGTGAACCCACGTCGAACTTCTCGCCGTTCCAGTTGCTCTTGTGCATGATCACGCCGTCGCGCGGCGCGGGCAGGTTGAGCGCCGCGATGGAGGCCTGCAGACGGTTCACGTCGGCCTGTGCCTGCTTCAGCTCGGCGTTGACCAGGCGCAGTTCCTGCCGCCGCTGTTCGGCGGCGGCGCGTTCGGCCACCTGCGTCAGCGCGGCGCGGCGTTCGGTGCGCCTGCGTTCCTCCACCAGCTTGTCGTACTCCAGCGCGGCGATCAGTTCGCGCGGCTGCTCGGTCTTGCGGCCGGCCTTGTCGCGCTCGGCGGCCGCTTCGGCGGTGGCCAG
The DNA here is from genome assembly GCF_014852005.1 of Pseudoxanthomonas sp. PXM03. GTDB lineage: Bacteria > Pseudomonadota > Gammaproteobacteria > Xanthomonadales > Xanthomonadaceae > Pseudoxanthomonas_A. Next base: position 227,724 of record NZ_JACVAU010000005.1, read on the forward strand.
GCGCTGGCTGCGCTCGCGCTCGGCCACGTCCAGGGTCAGGTTCTCCAGCTCGCGTTTCTTTTCCTGCAGCAGGCTCTGCTTCTCGCTGAGCTGGCGCACCAGGTCGTTGGTATCGAAGGCGACCACGATCTCGCCCTTCTTCACCGTGCTGCCGTCCGGCGCCAGCTGGGTGAGGTTGAACTGCCACAGGCGATCGACGGCCGGCGGCACCAGCTGCGAACTGCGCTGCGCGTACACCTCGCCATCCACGCGCAAGGTGGCGGCGTGCGCGGCCGGCAGCGTCGCCGCCAGCGCGACCATCCACGGCAGCATGCGTGCCCGGTTCATCGCGTGGTCTCCTTGCCCGTCGCGGCGGCGGGCCGTGCGATCACGCGCACGCTCATGCCCGGCATCAGCGACAGCGTCTGCGCATCCAAGGTGATGTCGAGAGTGAAGTAGCGGCCTTCGCCCCATTCCGGCCGCCGGTCCGGCGCACCTGAAATGAACGCGATGCGCCCCGGCACCTTGCGGCCGGGCAGGGCGTCGAATGTCAGCTCGACGGACTGGCCCACCACCAACCCGCGCCGGTCCGGTTCCAGTGCCCAGGCGCGCACGTTCATGCGTCCGCTGCTGACCACTTCACCGGCCTTGCTGCCGGGCATGGTCGAGGAGCCTTCATCGATCCGTCCGCCGATCCAGTTGTTGTTGAATCCGTGCACCACGATGCCGTCGCGGTCGGCGACGACTTCCGAGGTGCGGACCAGCGAGGCGTGGTAGTCGCGCTGCAGCACCAGCTTCTCGATCTGCAGGCGGCCATCTTCGACGCGCCGCTGCACGGCGGTGCGCGCGGCATCCAGCTCCTTGCGCTGCAACGCCACTTCGCGCGTGGTGCGGTCCAGCTCGCCCTGGTGGCGGTCGTAGTCCAGGCCGGAGATCAGGTCGCGCGGGATGGTGGCGTCCAGCTTCGCGGTGGCGAGCTCGGCTTCGGCATCCACCAGGGCCATTTCCGCTTCCAGCGCCTTCACCTGCAGCTCGGCGACTTCCTTGGCGTCCTTGGCCTGGCCCTGTTCGATCTGGGCCTCCAGGTCGGGGATGCGGCTGGCGGACTGGCCGGGATCGATGCGCAGCACCACGTCGCCCTTCTTCACCCGTTCGCCTTCGGGCACGTAGTAGCGGATCACCACCGGCGAACTGTTGGATTGCGGAGTGAGGATCTGCTGCGCGTCCACCGCACGCACTTCGCCGGTCAGCACCACGGCGTGCGCGGGCGCGGTGGCGGCAAGGGCCAGCGCGACCCACAGCGTCTTACTGGAGCGCGTCATGTTCCACCTTGCCGTCGCGCAGCTTCACCTGGCGCGGGGCGCGCGCGGCGATGTCGTTGTCATGGGTCACCAGCACCACGGTCTGGCCGCCGGCATGCACTTCATCCAGCAGCGCCAGCACGTCGGCGGCGCTCTTCGAATCCAGGTTGCCGGTGGGCTCGTCGGCCAGCAGCAGGGCCGGCTGCAGCAGCAGCGCGCGCGCGATGGCGGCGCGCTGCATCTGTCCGCCGGACAGTTCGCTGGGGCGATGGTCGCGCCGTTCGGCCAGGCCCACGCGGTCCAGCAGCGCCAGGGCGCGGTCGTGCGTGCCCGGCGGCGGCTGGCGGTGGAAGCGCAGCGGCAGCATCACGTTCTCCAGCACGCTCAGCCGCGGCAGCAGGTGGAAGCTCTGGAACACGAAGCCGATGCGCCGGTTGCGCAGGTCGCTGCTGGCCTCGTCGTCGAAGGTGGCCACGTCGCGGCCTTCGAACAGATAGTGGCCGGCGTTGGGATGGTCCAGGCAGCCGAGGATGTTCAGCAGGCTGGACTTGCCCGAACCCGAGGGCCCGGTGATGGCGACGAATTCGCCCTGGCCGATGCGCAGGTCCACCCCTGCCAGCGCCTTCACCGTCTGCCCGCTCATGGCGTAGTGGCGCTGCACGCCCTGCAACTCGATCATCACGTCCCCTTCGTTCCCTCGTCTGTGTCGACCATCGCGACCCGCCAAGGTTCCCGCCGCGTGGGCGGGGAAGGCGACGACGGTCGTGCGTCCTGCCAGGTGAGGCGCGAGCATCCCAGATGCCTGCGCGAGGTTGCAACCGCGGCAGGCCGCAGACCTTTTGCAGACCACCAGCCAATGAGCGCGGCCCGCCAGGCATGACACCCGGCATGCCGCGTCCGCAACACGGTGAGCAGGGTGGAGGGCACATAGCAGGTGACGCTACGACATCCTGGCCTGCTGCCGCACGACTTCGACCACGAAGGCTGCACTCGCGGCCTGCAGGCGCTCCCGTTATCACCCCGGAGAGGGGGTGATAACGAACAAGTGCGTCATGAACATGACGCTTGGCCAACCCGTGCCGTCGGTAGCCAGCCAATTCCCTTCCACGACAACGCTCTGCGCGCCTTGACGCGATCGCATCAGGTCATGAATATCCGCGTTATCACCCCCGTTGTGGGGTCTATTAGGCGTTAGGCGCTCGTGTTCACCTATATCTGCGGCCACTGCAATCAAAAGCTTGGAGATCACTTGGCGCGTACTTCGCCCAGTGAGCCGAGGGGTGTGATTCAGTGCCCTCGGTGTCAAAGCATCAATGCTGTTCGCTCGCCGAGCCTCAAAGCAATTCTGCCCATACTTTTCGTTGTTTTCTTGTCGTTCCTTGGCAAGGCCATACTTGAACCGTCGGGCATATTTGGGTGGCTTTGGTTGGTGACAGAGATAGCACTTGTCGTTGTTTTCGTGCATTTCGGCTTTCTCAGGCGCAAGCTTCCGGTCGTAGAGTCCGGGCCGCGCGCCTAACAATTCATTCAAGCCGAAGCCGCTTCGCGGCTCGGCTTAATTCAGGTGTTAGGGCTCATATCGTGCGTCGCTACTACTTCATTGACTCAAGTGGCGAGGACACTAACCTCCAGCTTTACTCGCTAAAGCAAGCGAAGCATCAGTGGGCCGCGCTCCGAGATGATCTGTCAGCCGGAGACGAGGTAGAGCATTTCCATGAGCGTTGCGTTTTCCTTATCTGCACAATCGGGCTCAGCGTGTCCCAGTTGCTCGGGCAGAACAATCCTGAGTCTAGTGACCGAGTGCCGTCCCCTAAAAGCATCTTTGATTCGCTGGTGGATAGGCACGGACTTGATCCGACATTGAAGAGCAAGTTTAAAGAGTTCATAGACACCTACGATCAGTGTCGTCATTTCGGGCTGACCGATGATGGCTCCAGGCATTGGCAAGTGAGCCAAGTGACCCTAGACAAAACTCGTGAGGCCTATGAGTTCGGGCTTTTGGTCTGGGACACGGTCATTAGCGTCTTCCGGCGAGACCCGCAGAACGAACTGGACGAGCTGGATCTGTCAGTAGTACAAGATGAGCCCTAACAATTCATTCAAGCCGAACCCGCTTCGCGGGTCGGCTTAATTCAGGCGTTAGGCCCCATGGCAGAGACGATGTCGCGCCCTTGGTCAGAGATTCGACGTGTCTACGCGGACGCGCCGAGATTCGCGTGGACAGATGGCATGCTCTCGTTAGTCGACCGTCTTGCGGATTCCTCGCTCCACGCCTGGACTTCGATGTTCGATCTCTGCGTAACTCTGACCCCGGCCACCTACCCGCATGAGGGGCCTATGATCAAGGTCTCTCCCGTACCTGACACCGAATTACTGGAGCTACGTTGGTCCAACGATCAAGCGCATATCGTGCCGGCGCCTGATTCGGTTGCGGTGTTTGAGCGATTGGCCAGCAAACATTCGTGGCTTATGGGCCCCGGTCATGGGGCCTAACAATTCATTCAAGCCGAACCCGCATCAGGTTCGCTAACTTCGGTAGGTTCTGGTTACTATCGGCGTCGGTGCCAATCCAGTGCGGGTCGGCTTAATTCCGGTGTTAGGCACCACATGGATCTATCGCGCTACTTCGCGAATGACGACGGATCGTTGCCTGAGATCGAGATTGAGTTCAGTAGCGCTGAGTCTTTACAGCGAGCTTTTACCTACCTCTTCGACTTGGGCGCCGAGAACATCGCAGCAAATAGATCGTATTTGTGGCTGCGGAAAGAGCTAAGCGAATTGCCTTTCTCTGGGCCAAAGCATGCGGCATTGGTCTCTGATGGGCGAGCCGACTCTTTTCATGTGGTTCTAGCCTCAATCAGGATCGGCAACCATCAACTCCCGGCTCTCGGGGTTTTTGTCGACCCAACCTCGCTTGTCATTGACTACCGCATGGGGCCGGACTGGAGCCGCAGCGAAATCGGAGCGCTGATAGTTCTACTCAAGTCTCTGATCGCTCTCGGTGGTACTGTTAGTGTCGCGAGGTGGTGGGGTTCCGACGGTCAAGATGATTTCAGTCGCTATCTCGGCCGTGGTGCCTAACAATTCATTCAAGCCGAACCCGCGTCGCGGGTCGGCTTAATTCAGGCGTTAGGGCTCAGATGAAGCTTCCCGCAATTCATCAAATTGCAGACGGCTACGGACAGGCGAAGATCTCTGACGTCGGTCAATTCGAGCTCCGTCTGTTTCGGCAATTCGGTGAAGAGCCGCTCATCCTGCAGCTAACCGCGGCGTTTCCGCTGGTCCGTCGTGCCAGCGGCCGTGCCGCCATCTTGTTTAGGCTGCTTCGCTACTCCCGACGCTATCCCGAGGTCGCGTCGCTTGCCATAGCAGCCCTTTCGGATCGTGCATATTTGGTCAGGGAGCAGGCCTGCTCAATGTTGGCGTACTCGCTTAGGCAAGATGCGCTTCCCTCTCTACGCGCGCTTGGCACTCACTCTGACGCAAAAACCCGCGCTGATGCACTGGCTGCGGCTGATGCAATCAGCCAGCAGAACCACCATTACTATGTTGATCGGGCTCACACCGGCACGACCCTGTGGCAAGTCGGCTGAGCCCTAACAATTCATTCAAGCCGAACCCGCTTCGCGGGTCGGCTTAATTCAGGCGTTAGCCCTCATGAAATATGACGATGCTTCATGGCACTACGGGGGAAACTTCCCCTCTGATCTGCCAGAGTCGGCTGGTGCAACCCACACTGGGATGTTCTTGGCTTGGGCGGTTCTAGCCGGACTGGGCGGTGAGTTGTTCACTGTGGAGGAGCCTGAGCTAGTTAACGAGCTCCACGCTCGCACAACCACCCCTGGCTCGTTCTTCCTAAAAGTTTGTGACGGCAAGCTCACCAACGAGGATCTTAGTGATCGTGGCAACGAGTTCGCCGTCGCCTACTATGAGGATGGACAGTATTTGGCGGACTACGAGGAGACGCTGGGCAGTGGTTTGGCCACCCCATATCATGTACCGGATACTTGGGACAGCTTTGATACATTGCGCCCCTGTCTGGACGAGCGCTTTGCCCGCTTGGCAGGTGCTGAGGGCTAACAATTCATTCAAGCCGAACCCGCTTCGCGGGTCGGCTTAATTCTGGTGTTAGACCGCATGAAGAACATCCTGGCAAACTCTTTCATCACCTTGGGCATAGTCGTTCTTTTCTATGCGCTCATTTGGGTTCTAGGTTTGCTTCCTGTTGATTTCACGCTTCCTGCTAACTACCAGGCTTCCTCTCGGTATTGGCGTGCCGTTCCGACCGAGTCGCAAAGTGTTGCTTATCTGCCGTACGCTCTCGCGATTGGAGGGTTGGTGATTCTAGTTGCGGGAGTGGTTCTTCGTCGTAGGCTGCGCAGCAATGCGGTCTAACAATTCATTCAAGCCGAACCCGCTTCGCGGGTCGGCTTAATTCTGGCGTTAGGCCCAAGATCATTCTCCCGTGAAGTACAAGCTCATCAAGTCCATGGCACACAATTGGACCCACTCGTTCATGAGTGGTATGAACTACGTGGATGGCGACTTCGTTTTTGAGGACATATATCGGCTAGCCCGTGACCGGAGAGGAGGCAAAGTGACGGTCACATGGATTCCCGATCGCCCGGAAGAGCTGTTCGGCCTCACTCCCCGCGTACGGGAGTCGCTCAAGCACTATCGCAAGGCACTCCCGGAGCATCTTGGGCGGCACCAGATTGATGCGGATGCCATTTCAGAGATGCGCACTGAGGTATACGTCGCAGAGAATCACCGTATGTACGTCAGGTCTTACGTCTTGGACAATCGCGGCAAAGAACATGTTCAGTTCGTTTGGGCCTAACAATTCATTCAAGCCGAACCCGCTTCGCGGGTCGGCTTAATTCAGGCGTTAGGCCGTAGACCAATCTATGTTGCTAGCCAAAGTAATCGCCACTGCTTACGTCTTGCTCGGTCTCTTCGGACTGATCGTAGTCTCGGTGCCAAGCAACTACGCAGACATGTTTCATGAGCCACGGAAGCCTTGGGTTGGCCTCCTTCGCCAAGCTCACTCTTACGTTGCTCTTGTTCTCATTGTCACTTGTGGGATCGCTGTATGGTTCTTTCCAACTTACGCTGACGAGCTTGCTATTGCAGTCTTAGGCGTCTTGGTTGCTGGTAAGGTCTTTAGCGTTATGGCGGGAAACAAAGTTGGGTGCGTACGTTGTTTGGTCACCGGTGTGCTGATCGCATCTCTTAGTACATGGGCCATTGTTTCAGGCATCTCGCCTACGGCCTAACAATTCATTCAAGCCGAACCCGCTTCGCGGGTCGGCTTAATTCAGGCGTTAGGCGGCATGCCAATCTCTATCGCAAACGTTGAAGCACTTATTGATCGCGAGTTGGCGCGCATTGCTCAGCCAGATCTTGTTGCTCGTATTAAAGAACTACTTGTACCTGTACGCTCAGAGCCGGTTGGCTGGGACTACGGTGAGCCAGGCCAGACCTATCCCTGCTGGATTGTCGCTTACGACCCAGAGACAAATCTGGCATTCGCCTATTCTGAGCATGGATTTGGACCCTCATACCCGTGGGGCATGTTCTGGCATGGCCCGGATCAATCAATGGGCATGGACAGTTCTTGGTATCTTTCGCTTGAGGACGTCTTCCGGGAGTCCATTGCTTGGCACGGCGACAATCCCCCTGGCTATGAGGTCGGGTAATGCCGCCTAACAATTCATTCAAGCCGATGCGGTAGTTCCCACGGTTCAGTGGACACCTTGACCTAACCCTCAGGAGTGTCCCAATGCCAAAGCCAGGCCCCAGAACCATCCATCGCTACAGCGATGCCTTCAAGGCTTCTGCCGTCCGCTTGAGCC
>NZ_JACVAU010000006.1 GCF_014852005.1 Pseudoxanthomonas sp. PXM03
TCCTCCGGCACCAAGGGCCCAGCAATTGTCCCCGCCGCGATGATTTTCTTATACATTCCCGTGGCCAATGCATTCGTCCTCTGGCGCATGCGTCGAGATTACAAGGGGCCACCTAACAATTCATTCAGGCCGAACTTGTCCGCTGACGCGGCCAAGTCGGCTTAATTCCGGTGTTAGGCATCTATGGAAGACGTCACAACGGTCGACACAAACGGCAAACCCGTGCGTATCGGCAACCTCGTCAGAGTCATAGACCTGCAGATGCACCTGTTCGATTTCCTCGAGCCCAATGAGATCGAGGACATCCGCTCCATGATTGGCGAGACTTTTCCCGTTGAGGATATTTCCTCTACCGGCCTTGTAACGGTGACAAAGTGTTTCAACCGTGGGCCTGGCCAACACGAGTCCCATACCCTGTCCCTACTTCAGGGGCAGTTTGAGCTCACCGGCTAGATGCCTAACAATTCATTCAAGCCGAGCCCACATCTTTACGGCATTGATCGGACAGTTGGCCAGGGCGGGCCGGCTTAATTCAGGTGTTAGGCGGCAATGGAAGGAACCACATCCTTGAGAGACCTGATCACTTCAATCGCCAGAGAGCGCGGACTTTCACTTGCCTATGACACGCACTACGACGCAAACAATTGGAGCTGTGCTGGTGGCAAGGAAACACCTTTTGCTCCGTTGATGTGCAGCCTTATCCGGATGGTCGTATTGACATCTCGGCACTTCAAACAATCTACCCGCTATTTCCCCGACTTCTTGCATGGGCTTGGCAGTCGATCCCAATGTTTCCGACGCTAGGGCACACGCAGCGCGAGGCACTGGGCACGGTTACTTGGCCATGTCCTCCAGATCAGTTGCGAGAGTTGATTGGCCGCGGCTTGCCGCCTAACAATTCATTCAAGCCGAACCCGCTTCGCGGGTCGGCTTAATTCCGGTGTTAGGCGCCAATGCAGCCCTCCGTAACCTGCCAGAAGAACGAGTCATGACGACACTCCCAGCGCACGTCTTCAAGGACAGCTTCAGACCGTTTATTGAGCTTCTCAACGAGCATCAGGTCAAGTATCAGATACGAGAGATGCGTGCCGGAGTGCCAATGGCATCTTCTGGCGTCATTGAGATTGTTCAAGCGGTTGGGGTCGCTTCAGTGTGGGCAGGTCTTGCAGCAGTTCTTGTCGCTTTCATCAAGAGCAGATCAAGCCGCAAGATAATCATCACCACTAAAGACAACACAATCATTCACGCTGAGGGCCTGACGGCTCCTGAGCTTGAGCGCATTCTTGGTATGGCGACTAGCGTTGCCGTCATCGACACAGGCGGATCCCAGCCCGTACAAGTCGGAGACAATTCGGATGGCGCGTAACAATTCATTCAAGCCGAACCCGCTTCGCGGGTCGGCTTAATTCAGGCGTTAGCGCTCATATGTGGCCATTCCGCAAGAAGCAACCCAAAGCTGTTTCCTCGGTTCCGTTTCAGGAGTTCTTTCGTACTTGCGCCGCAACGAACATTCTGGTCACCCTGCTATGCAATCGTGGTTGATCGCTTCGCTGTTCCGTGGAAGATCAACTATGAGGCCTGACAATTGATTCATGCCGGTGCCGCTTCGCGACACGGCTTAACTCGGGCGTTAGGCCGCTCTTGCCAAGACGCGCTGCCACTCCTAACATTCCCTCCGCCATCGCGGTTCTCGCGGTCGGCCGTAAGCGTTCACGTCAACCAACGCGCCCTTCATCTCCGGCACTGCCGGGGCTGTTTATCCGTTCACGGGTAAAAGGCGCCTTTGCTTGACCGGATCCAGGAGATCACTCATGAACGCTTCAAACAAATCCACCGTCCTCTTTGGCATTCCCAAACTCCCCGCGCGGTACGGCTCGCTGGTCATGCCTCTGCTGCTGTCTATCCTGATGACCTGCATTGTGTCCCTGGTCAGCACGTTCAAAGGCATTGGCATGTCGCCTCAATTCGTGTCCAAATGGCTTGGTGCCTGGGGTGTCTCGTGGCTAATCGCATTTCCGGTGTTGCTGTTGGTACTACCTGTAGTTCGCAAGGCAACCGCAGCACTCGTGCGAGCGACCTAGCAATTCATTCAAGCCGACGCCGCTTCGCGGCGCGGCTTGATTCAGGTATTAGGCGCCGCAAAAACCTTTCCCTTCACTCAAGTTGGAAGCGCAGCCTTCGGCAGTCAACCAGCGTCGAGCAGGAAGTCATACCCACCATCACTGCGGCAGCCGAAAGCCAAGCTATCCCCTGATCAAACGATCCGCGCGAAGCGCATCCACTCGCCCGTGCGCCGGGCGCCGAGTTCGAACGAGTGGGTGGGCGTCCAGCCGAGCCTGGTCCTGGCCAGATCGTTCGATACCCACGACCGGTACGCTTCGCGCACGACACGACCCTCGCTGGGCATCCGCAGTGCCGGCACATCGTCGGCCGGTGTTGCGGTGCTGCGGCGCTGCAGCCGGGACTTGATCATCATCTTCTGCTCGGCGGTGATCCGGCGGGCGACCATTTCCTTGGTGCCGCGGATCAGCTTGCCGACGGGCGGGATGGTGCCGAGCTGGGCGTGGAAGGCCGGCGAGGCGGCGAGGCGGATCGCTGCGGTGACGCTGTCGCGCGCGCGCGGACGCTTCGCCTGCCAGTAGCTGGCGATCTCGTCGAGCGAGTGGTCATGGAGGGTCTTTTCTCCCTCGACCATGCCGGCGAACGTGGTGATGAAGTCCCCCCAGGTCATGCGGGTATCACCGTTGATCAGGAACGCCGCGCCGACCGCGTCATCGCGTTCGAGCGCCGCCATGATCGCCTCGCAGACATCGTCGACGTACACCGCGTTGCAGATGCCCCGGCCGCCATCGATCAGGCTGATCCGGCCCGCCCGCGCGTCCTGGACGATCGGCGTGACGAAGAAGCTGTAGGGACCGTAGACAATGGTGGGGCGGAGCACGACGGTCTCCAGTGCGCCTCGTTTGCCGGCTGCCACCACGACGGCCTCGGACGCCGCTTTGGCGTCGGAGTAGGCCTCGTTCCATCGCTGGATAGGCGCGGTGGCCTCGGTAAGCACGTCCAGCTGGGGCGACGGGCCGTGCACGGCCATCGAGCTGATGTGGACGAAACGACGGACACCGGCACGCGTGCAGGCCTCGATCAGCTGGGTGACCTGCGTCCGGGCGCTCTCGTCGTCGCCGTGGGCAAGGTTGACGACGGCGTCGCATCCTTCCACCGCCCGCGCAAGGCTGGCGGCGTCGAGCATGTCGCCCGCGACCAGCTCGGTATCCAGCCGGGCGATCCGCACGGCGCGCGAGAAGTCGCGGACCAGCGCACGGTACGGGAGCCGGTACTCGAGCGACAGGAGTTCGCACAGGCGTGAACCAATGAACCCGGTGGCGCCGGTGACGAGGATCTTGGTGGGCATCATGCCGAGGACTCCATGCGTGCCAGCCAGGGTTGCGCCATGGGTGTGCGCCTCGCATACGCCGTCTCGATGACGGCGAGCGCGTGCAGCGCCGACTCTCCGGTCACGAACGGTGCGCGCCGCTCGCGGACCGCGCCGATGAAGTCGTCGAGCTGCGCGCGGTAGTGGCTGCGCCCGTCCCATCGTTTGGCGCACAGGATCTGCATCTCCATCGGACCACGCCGCGTGGTCCGGTGGAGGGTCAGGGTGCGGGGATCCGAGGTCGAAGCCTCGAGCGTGCCGCGCTCGCCGACTACCCGGATGCTGCGGCGCAGGCGGTGCGACCAGCTGAACTCCAGCCGCGCGGGCACTGGTCGTCCGCCGATCTGCAGGACGCCGGTCAGCTTCGCGTTGCTCTCGAAGCCACCGAATGCATCGTCCTCGTAAGCGATCCCGGCAAGGTCGCCGAAGAGCCAGAGCACCCGGTCGAGCAGGTGCACGCCGGTATCGAACAGGACGCCCCCGCCCGTCGCGTTGCGATCGAAGTAGCTGTTGCTCGCCATTGGCCAGTCGAGCGGTGCGCCGTCTTCGACGATCACTTCGCGGACTTCACCGATCTCCCCTTCCTCCACCAGGTCCGCGAGCCACCGGTTGTGCGGGAAGAACCGCATCATGAGGGCGACGGCGAGCACCCGCTCGGTCCTGCGCGCCGCTTCCACCATTTTCTGGCCGTCGGCGACCGTGATCGCCAGCGGCTTCTCGCACAGGACGTCGATCCCCATTTCCATCAGCTGGATCGCGACGGGTGCGTGGAAGCGAGGCGGGACGGCCACGATGGCGGCATCGACCTTACCGGCAAGCGCGGCGAGCTCGGTGGTGATCTCCGCCTCGACACCGCTGGCGCGCGCCGCATGCGTGGCGTTGCCGCGGTCGCGGTCGCAAAGCACGGTCACCTCGACCCGACGGTCCTCGATGATCACGGGCAGATGCGCCTCGCGCGTGATCGCCCCGCACCCGACAATGCCAAGCCGTACGGGCTGGTTGGAATCAAAGCTCGTCAAGGTCCCTCTCCGTGTCAGCACACTAGCGATACGTGAATTGGGCCATCGACCGGCCGCACGGTGGACCACGTCCTTCACACGCCCAGGCGGGAGCGCGGCCTCACCCTGCACTCATACAGGGCCTGGGGGTCCACGGCAGGCCTGATCCAGCGCGTCACGGCGCCAAGCGCGATGATCCTTGCCGCTGACATCCGACAAGGGGAGCCGGATGGTTTCGCGGACATCGCGGAGGCCATTGCTTGCTGCGCAAGCATCGTGCTGGAGGACGTCGACTGGCGGTTCCTGGACTCGTCAGACGTTGCCCTCCTGCTTGCGCATGCTTTCGCTAGCGCTTCACGGTATCTTCGGCACGCCCTCGCAAACCGGTGCACTCCATGCTGATTTCCCGCAGGCAAGCCCTGATCACCGGCATGACCGCCATCGCACTGGTCATCGCGCTGCAGGCGTTCAACAGCGTTGGCTGTTACAGGCACACGTTGCTGACGTTCGTACAGGTGGTGGGCATGTTCGTGCTGGTGCCGTTGCTGCCCGCGCTGGTCTCGCTGCTGACGGCCAATCCGCTGCGGGCGGTGGGGGCGTGCCTGTTGTTCGCACCGTGGCTGATGTTGGCGTACTACACCGATTGCGTGCGGCCATACCAGGGTGGCGGTGCGTCGATGATCTACGTGGGGGTGCTGATGTGGGGCACGCCATGCGCGATCGTCGGTGCGCTGCTCACGGGACCGGCGATGCGCCTGCTCGGCGTGTCGGTAGCGCCTCGCCGATGACCCGCGCGCACGCGGCGGCGCCCTACTCCGCTTCTTCCGGCGGCAACACGATGCCGTCCGGGTCCACCGCCAGGCGACCGGCCGCGAGCACGGCCTGGGTGCGGTTGGTGACGTGCAGCTTGCGCAGGATGGCGGTGACGTGCGCCTTGATGGTGGCTTCGGACACGCCCAGGTCGTAGGCGATCTGCTTGTTGAGGCGGCCGGCGCCGAGCATCTGCAACACCTTGAACTGTTGCGGGGTGAGGTCGCGCAGGCGCTGCGCGGTTTCCTGTTCGTCCCGACTGGTGGCCGGTGCGTTGTGCGCTTCGTCCGGCACCCAGCGCTCGCCATCGAGCACGGCACCGATGGCCTGGCCGATGGTGTCCGAATCGGCGGACTTCGGAATGAAGCCGAGCGCGCCGTGGTCCAGCGCGCGCCGCATCACCGCAGGCTCCTCGCGTGCCGACACGATGACGACGGGCAGCTGCGGATGCAGCGCGCGCAGGTGCACCAGCGCATTGAATCCGTGCGCGCCGGGCATGTTGAGGTCCATCAGCAGCAGGTCGGCATCCGGGTGCGCGTCGACGAGCACGTACAGCGCGTCGACGCTGTCGGCTTCGTGCAGCTTCACGCCCGGCATCACGCGCTGCACGGCGCCACGCAGCGCTTCGCGGAACAGCGGGTGGTCGTCGGCGATCAGCAGGGTGGGCATGGCGGTGCGGTCCATCGTGGGGGAAGGGTAATCCGTGGGGTGCGTGCTGCACAGGTGCGGGCGTCACACGCCCGCACCTGCTGGCCCGCCGCCTCCCCGCGACGGGCCGTTCGTGCCTACTTGACCTTGCGTTCGGCCACCAGCGATTCCACCACCGACGGGTCGGCCAGCGTCGAGGTGTCGCCCAGCTGCTCCGGCGCGTTCTCGGCGATCTTGCGCAGGATGCGGCGCATGATCTTGCCCGAACGCGTCTTCGGCAGGCCCGGCGCCCACTGCAGATGGTCGGGCGTGGCGATGGGGCCGATCTCCTTGCGCACCCAGGCCACCAGCTCCTTCAGCAGCTCGTCGCTCTGCGCTTCGCCGGCTTTGAGGGTGACGTAGGCGTAGATGCCCTGGCCCTTGATGTCGTGCGGGAAACCGACCACCGCCGCTTCGGCCACCTTCGGATGCGCAACCAGCGCGCTTTCCACTTCGGCGGTGCCGATGCGGTGGCCGGACACGTTGATGACATCATCGACGCGGCCGGTGATCCAGTAGTAGCCATCGGCATCGCGGCGGCAGCCGTCGCCGGTGAAGTACGTGCCCGGGTAGGTACGGAAGTAGGTATCGATGAAGCGCTGGTGGTCGCCGTACACCGTACGCATCTGGCCCGGCCACGAATCCAGCAACACCAGGTTGCCTTCGGTGGCGCCTTCCAGCTGCTCGCCATTCGCATCGACCAGCGCCGGCCGCACACCGAAGAAAGGCAGCGTGGCCGAGCCGGGCTTGAGGTCGATCGCGCCGGCCAGCGGCGTGATCAGGATGCCGCCGGTTTCGGTCTGCCACCACGTGTCGACGATGGGGCACCGCGAATCGCCGACGGTCTCGTAGTACCAGCGCCAGGCTTCGGGATTGATCGGCTCGCCCACGCTGCCCAGCAGGCGCAGCGACGCACGCGAGGTCTTCTTCACCGGCGCCTCGCCTTCGCGCATCAGTGCGCGGATGGCGGTGGGGGCGGTGTAGAAGATGGTGACCTTGTGCTTGTCGATCACCTCCCAGAAGCGCGACACGTTCGGGTAGTTCGGCACGCCTTCGAACATCACCGCCGTGGCGCCGTTGGCCAGCGGCCCATAGACGATGTAGCTGTGGCCGGTGACCCAGCCCACGTCGGCGGTGCACCAGTAGATGTCGTCCTCGCGCAGGTCGAACACGGCTTCGTGCGTGTACGCCGCGTACAGCAGGTAGCCGCCGGTGGTGTGCAGCACGCCCTTCGGCTTGCCGGTGGAACCGGAGGTGTAGAGGATGAAGAGCGGGTCTTCGGCGTTCATGCGCTCGGGCTCGCACTCGGCCGGCTGCGCGTCGACGACGGCATCGAACCAGCGATCTCGCGGCATCTGCATGTCGACGGCGCCACCGGTGTGGCGCACGACGAGGACGGTCTCGACGGAGTTGGTGCCCGGCAGCTTCAGCGCGGCATCCACGTTCGCCTTCAGCGGCACCTTCTTGCCCCCACGCAGGCCTTCGTCGGCAGTGATGATCAGCTTGCTGCCGCAGTCGGCCACGCGGTCGGCGATGGAATTGGGCGCGAACCCGCCGAACACCACCGAGTGGATCGCGCCGATGCGCGCGCAGGCCAGCATGGCGACGGCCGCATCCGGGATCATCGGCAGGTAGATGGTGATGCGGTCGCCCTTCTGCACGCCCAGCGCGCGCAGCGCGTTGGCCAGCTTGCAGGTGCGCTCGTACAGTTCGCGATAGGTGACGCCATACGACGGCGTGTCCGGACCGTCCGGCTCGAACAGCAGCGCGACCTTGTCGCCGCGCTCGGCCAGCTGGCGGTCGAGGCAGTTGACGCTGGCATTGAGTTCGCCGTCGGCGAACCAGCGGATGCGGAAGTCGTCCAGGGCGTAGCTGACATCCTTGATCCGGGTCGGCTTGGTGAACCAGTCGAGGCGTTCGGCCGCCTTGCCCCAGAAGGCCTCGGGATCGTCGATGGATGCCTGGTAGTCGCGCTGGTACTGCTCGCGCGTGATGCGCGCGCTGGCGGCGAATTCCGGCTTGACCGGATAGAGATCAGTCATGAGGTCCTCCCGGGACATTCCTGTGAAGCGTCGATTCTGAAGCATGGACGAAGACCGGGCGAGGCGACGGAGGTACGTCGTGCGGTGCATCCGGCACGTCGAGTTTGACGCATACGGTCGTGCGGCATCGCAGCATCCGGCTTAGACAATGGTCGTAAAGCGGCCATGCGCTCCCTGCGACCGATCGCCGCACCCCTTCTGTGGCAAGGGTTTGCCTGCCCGACGATGCGATTACGACTAATGGCGAATAGGCGCTGCCGGCGCGCAGGCGCAAGTCTCCGTCAGCCGCGCAACGCGGCCATCAACCTTTCGGGAGGGGTTATGACCCAACGTTCCGCACTCATGGCGCGACGGCCACTGGCCGCTGCGCTTTTCGTCGCCCTCATTGCGCCGGGGATGGCGTTCGCACAGACCGCCAAGGAAAAAGCGCTGGAGGCCCGCGTGGCCGACCTCGAGCGGCAGGTCCAGCTGTTGCTGTCCGCACAGCAGCAGCAACAGACCCAGATCACCACCACGCAGGAGCAGGTGACCCAGGTGCAGGCCAAGCAGGCCACGGCACCGGCCGCCTTGCCCGCCGGCAAGCAGCCGATCCAGAACACGACCATCCTGACCGCGTCCAATCCGGGGAGCACGTTCTCCTACGGCGGTTTCATCAAGATGGACGCGATGGTCACCGACACCAGCGACGGCCGCATCGCCGATGGCTCGTCGGGCCGCCTGTTCTACGTGCCCAGCACCATCCCGGTCGGTGGCCCGACCGCCGACGGCGGCGATGCTTATGCCGACTACCACGCGCAGTTCTCGCGCTTCTGGCTGAGCGCGGACCATGTGACCGAGGGCGGCGACAAGCTCAAGGGCTTCGTCGAGATGGACTTCTTCGGCGGCGGCAGCAACGCGCTGGCCGGCAACGAGACCGCGACCAACACCTACGCCGTGAGCCTTCGCCATGCGTATGTCAGCTGGAACAACTGGCTGGCCGGCCAGACCTGGTCCAACTTCATGGACGCGGCGGCGCTGCCGGATGCGGTGGACTTCGTGGGCCCGACCGACGGCACGATCTTCGTGCGCCAGGCCCAGCTGCGCTACACCAAGGGTCCGTGGTCATTCTCGATCGAGAACCCGCAGACCACCGTCACCCCGTACCTCACGGGCGCCCGCTTCAACAGCGGGGACAACGCCGCGCCGGACGTCACCGCGCGCTGGCTGACCAAGGGCGACTGGGGCCACTTCACCGTCGCCGGCATGGTGCGTCAGTTCAAGCTGCTGGAGGAAACCGATACTGGCGCCTCCGTCAGCGTCTCGGGCAAGTTCAACCTCGGCAAGAACGACGACATCCGCTATGCGGTGAATGCCGGCCAAGGCATCGGCCGCTACCTGGCGTTCGGCGTGGGCAGCGACGTGGTCACCGAGGCCGATGGCGACATCAGCGCGCTGGATGGCTACGGCGGCTTCGTGGCATGGCGCCACGTGTTCAGCCCGAAGATCCGCACCAACCTGATGTACTCCGCCTCGCACTTCGACAACGACGCCGCGCTCACCGGGTTCGGCGTCACCGAGCGTACGCAATCCATGCACGCCAACCTGATCTACTCGCCGTTCCCGAAACTGGATATCGGCGCGGAGCTCATCTACGGGCAGCGTTCGCTTGAGGACGACCGCGAGGGCGACCTGAAGCGTCTGCACACGACCGTCAAATACACTTTCTGAGGGGAAACCACATGAGTTCCACGACAGTGCAGCATTCGTCGTCGGGCGAGCTGACGAAGGGCCACAAGAAGGTCATCTTCGCCTCCAGCCTCGGCACCGTGTTCGAGTGGTACGACTTCTATCTCTACGGCTCGCTGGCGGTCATCATCGCCAAGCAGTTCTTCAGTGGCGTCAACGAAACCACCGGCATGATCTTCGCGCTGCTGGCGTTCGCGGCAGGCTTCTTCGTGCGTCCGTTCGGCGCTGCCTTCTTCGGCAGCCTCGGCGACCGCATCGGCCGCAAGTACACCTTCCTGGTCACCATCCTGATCATGGGCATCTCGACCTTCCTGGTCGGCGTGCTGCCCAACTACGCGACGATCGGTTTCGCCGCGCCGGTGATCCTGATCATCCTGCGCCTGGCGCAGGGCCTGGCGATGGGTGGCGAGTACGGTGGCGCAGCCACCTACGTGGCCGAGCATGCACCGCCGGGCAAGCGTGGCCTGTACACCGCGTTCATCCAGACCACCGCCACGCTGGGCCTGTTCCTGTCGCTGGCCGTGATCCTGGCCTGCCGCCTGACCTTGGGCACCGAGGCATTCGAGGACTGGGGCTGGCGCATTCCGTTCCTGGGCTCGATCGTGCTGCTGGGCGTGTCCGTGTGGATCCGCCTGCAGCTGGCCGAGTCGCCCCTGTTCCAGCAGATGAAGGCCGAAGGCAAGGGCTCGAAGAAGCCGTTCCGCGACAGCCTGCAGGGCGGCAACCTGAAGCTGATGCTGCTGGTGCTGTTCGGCGCCACCGCCGGCCAGGCCGTGGTGTGGTACGGCGGCCAGTTCTACGCGCTGTTCTTCCTGCAGAGCATGATCAAGGTGGACCCGACGGTGTCGTACCTGCTGATCGCCGGTGCACTGCTGCTCGCCACGCCGTTCTTCCTGTTCTTCGGCTGGCTGTCTGACAGGATCGGTCGCAAGAAGATCATCATGGCGGGCTGCCTGCTGGCCGCGCTGACCTACTTCCCGATCTTCAAGGGCATCACCCACTACGCCAACCCGGCCATCGAGGAAGCCCGCACGTCGTCGCCGGCCGTTGTCGTCGCCGATCCGGCCACCTGCAGCTTCCAGTTCGATCCGGTCGGCATCCGCAAGTTCACCAGCTCGTGCGACGTGGCCACGGCTGCGCTGACCAAGGCCGGCGTGCCGCATGAAATCCAGCCGGGTCCGGCGGGCGAAGTGGCCAAGGTCCAGGTCGGTGGCGCCGCTGTGGCGTCGTTCGAGGCGGCGGGCCTGTCGAAGGATGACCTGAAGGCGAAGTCGGGCGAGTTCGGCGCCGCGCTGAAGGGTGCGCTGACCAGCGCCGGCTATCCGGAGAAGGCGGACACCGCGCGCATCAACATCCCGATGACGCTGTTCCTGCTGTGGGTGCTGGTGATCTACGTGACCATGGTCTACGGCCCGATCGCGGCGTACCTGGTGGAGCTGTTCCCCACGCGCATCCGCTACACCTCCATGTCGCTGCCGTACCACATCGGCAATGGCTGGTTCGGTGGCTTCCTGCCGGCGATCTCGTTCGCCCTGGTGGCGGGTACGGGCAACCTGTACTACGGCCTGTGGTATCCGATCGGCATCGCGGTGATGACGCTGATCATCGGCACGCTGTTCCTGCGTGAGACCAACCACGTCGACATCACGAAGTAAACGCTCCTCCCCCGCCGGCCCCTCCAGGGCCGGCAACCCGGACGCCGGCCTTCGTGGCCGGCGTTTTCTTTTGGGTGCTTTCGCGGATGTAAGCTGACCCTCCCGCCATGAGGGCATGCGCCATGCCACTGATCACCCTGACCATCCGCAAGCCCAAGGACGACGCATTCAAGTCATCCGTGCTGGACGCCGTGCATGCCGCGCTGGTGGCCTCGGGCGTGCCCACTACTGATCGTTTCCACCGCGTGCTGGAACTGTCGGCGGAGGATTTCCGCTACGACCCGGCCTATCCGGATGTCGCCGGAGCACGCGACGAGGACTTCGTGCTGATCGAGATCCTGTGGTCGGCGGGACGCAGCGTGAAAGTGAAGAAAGCGCTGCTCGCGGATCTGATGCAGCGCCTGACCGCCGCCGGCAGGAATCCGGAAAACGTGATGGTCTGCTTCAAGGAAACCACGTGGGAGAACTGGGCGTTCGCAGGCGGACGCTTGATCCATACGTGAGGCGGATCAACGCGGCGGCGCAGCGAGTTCCTTCTCGCTCAGGAAGCCGTTGCCGTCCGCATCCTGCCGCCTGAAGCGGTCGGCAAGCTGCGCCAGGTGCGCCGCGCGGGTGATCGGCTTGCCGCGCCCGCCCGGCAGTTCCTCCACGGACAGCACACCGTCGCGGTTGCGGTCCATGCCGTCGAAGGCGTAGCTCATCCAGGCCTGGTATTCGGCCAGGCCTACGCGACCGTCGCGGTCGGTGTCCATGCGTGCGAGGTAATCGCCGGTGGCGGTGACCTGGGCCAGCACGGGCACGGGCACGACGATGAGCAGGAGAGCGGAAAGGAACAGGCGCATGGCGGCATTGTAGGGCGACCGGCCGTGTGGGCGCGCATGCGGTCGGCGCCGGTATCGCGCGGCCCTCGTCGGTCGCGGATATTGGGGTACGCTGCACCGGCATTCGACCCCCGCTCCATGATGAACCTGCCAGCGTCCACCTCTGCGGCCACGTTCGCCGCGCCCCTGTTCGAGCTTGATCGCGCCACCGTGGTGCGCGGCGCCACGCGCGTTCTGCACGACCTGTCGCTGAGCATTCCGCTGGGCCAGCACACGGCCCTCCTCGGCCCGAACGGCTGTGGCAAATCGACGTTCATCAAGCTGATCAATCGCGAGTTGTATCCCCTCGCACGCGAGGGCGACGCGCCGGTGAAGGTGTTCGGCCTGCGACGCTGGAACGTGAACGAACTGCGCAACCGCCTCGGCCTGGTCACCAGCGACCTGACCCGCGACCTGCAGCAGATGCCGTACCTGCGTGTGGAGGACGCCGTGGTGACGGGCTTCTTCTCCAGCTTCGCGGTCCCCCCGCACCGGCAGGTGGACCCCGGCATGCGCGCCCGTGCACGGCACGCACTGGAGCAGGTGCGCGCGATCCCGCTGGCCGACCGCCAGGTGGCGGAACTGTCGACGGGCGAGATGCGTCGCGTGCTGATCGCGCGGGCGCTGGTGCACGAGCCGGACGCGCTGCTGCTGGACGAACCCACCGCCGGCCTGGACCTGGTCGCACGGCAGCACTTCCTGGACCTGATGCGCAGCCTGGCACAGCGCGGCATTACTCTGGTGCTGGTGACGCACCACATCGAGGAGATCATTCCGGAGATAGACCGTGTGCTGCTGCTTCGCAACGGCACGGTCCATGCCGACGGCGACCGCGCCACGACGCTGACGGATGCGCAACTGAGCCAGACCTTCGGCGGACCGATCCAGGTGCGTCACGAAGGCGGCTTCTACACCGCGATGCCCGCCCATGCCTGAGCTGCCCGAGGTCGAAACCACCCGCCGTGGCCTGGCGCCCCACGTGGAGGGCCGCCGCATCCAGGCGGTGACGTTGCGCAGGCCCGACCTGCGCTGGCCGATTCCCCCGGAAGTGGCGCGCGAACTGCCCGGCCAGCGCATCGATGCCGTCCGGCGCCGTGCGAAGTACCTGCTGATGGACACCGCCGCAGGCAGCGCCGTGCTGCACCTGGGCATGTCCGGCAGCCTGCGCGTGCTGCCGGCCACCACTCCGGTCGGCGCGCACGACCACGTGGACATCGCGCTGGACGGCGAACGTGGCAGGTCCGGCCGCGTGCTGCGCTTCACCGACCCCCGGCGCTTCGGCTGCCTGCTGTGGCAGCCCGTCGGCCAGGTGCATCCGCTGCTGCAGGGGCTGGGGCCGGAGCCGTTGTCGGACGCGTTCGACGGCGACTACCTGTTCGCGCTCAGTCGCGGCCGACGGGCGCCCGTCAAGACCTTCCTGATGGACCAGGCCGTGGTCGTGGGCGTGGGCAACATCTACGCGGCGGAAAGCCTGTTCCGCGCCGGCATCTCACCGCTGCGCGCAGCCGGCAAGGTGTCGCGGGAGCGCTACGTGGCGCTGGCGGCGGCCGTGAAGGACATCCTCGCCTATGCCATCACCCGCGGCGGGACCACGCTGCGGGATTTCCTCGATCCGGACGGTGCACCGGGGTATTTCGAGCAGGAACTGTCGGCATACGGTCGGGGCGGCGAAGCCTGCCCGCGCTGCGGCCGGGCGATGAAGCAGGCCACCATCGGCCAGCGGACCACGGTCTGGTGCGGGTACTGCCAGCGCTGACGACCCGGGCGGCCCCCCGCCACGATCACGTCATGTGAGAGAAATGACGTTATATTCGCGCCCTTGGCTCGTGGGGAAGACGGATGGCCGACGCACCTGACATCACCTTGTGGCTGGACTCGGCCCGCAGCGGCGATCGCGCCGCGCTGGACCGCGTGCTGGCCACGCTCTACCAGGAACTGCACACCATGGCGCGCCGCCAGCTGTCTGGCCAGCACGGCTACACGCTGGATGCGACCGCGCTGGTGCACGAGTCCTACCTGAAGCTGCTCGGCTCCACCGGCACGGCCAAATTCGAGGACCGCGCGCACTTCTTCGCCTACGCCGCCTCGTCGATGCGCAGCGTGGTGGTGGACTACGCCCGCAGCCGGCTGGCGCGCAAGCGCGGCGGCGACCTCAAGCGCGTGGCGGACATCCCCGAGGAAGTGGAAGGCAACCTGCGCCTGGACGAAGACATGCTGGCGCTGAACGACGCGCTGGAGAAGCTGGCTTCCGCCGACGAGCGCCTGGCGCAGGTGGTGGAGATGCGCTATTTCGCCGGCCTGTCCGAGCTGGAGATCGCCGAACTGCTGCAGCGCTCCGAACGCAGCATCCGGCGCGACTGGCAGAAGGCGCGCATGTTCCTGCTGTCGGTCATGCAGGACAGCTGAGACCCGTACTGCGCGCCCCCTGCGATGGACGCCGAACGCTGGCAACGCCTGTCCCCGCTGCTGGACGTCCTGCTGGAGCTTGACCCGGACGCGCGCGCGCAACAGCTGGAAATCCTGCGCGCCGACGATCCCGACGCCGCCCGCGAGCTGGAGAAACTGCTCGCCCTGGAAGAAGAAGGCGACGACTTCATCGACCAGCCCCTGGTCGACAAACCGGGCCAGCTGAAGCCCGGCATGCGCGTGGGGCCCTACCAGCTGGAATCGATGCTGGGCGAAGGCGGCATGGGCATGGTGTGGCTGGCCTCGCGCGCGGACGGCCTGTACCAGCGCCGCGTCGCGCTGAAGCTGCTGCGCCCCGGCCTGGCCGATCCCAACCTGCGCCTGCGCTTCACCCGCGAACGCGAAATCCTCGCGCGCCTGGAGCATCCGAACATCGCGCGCCTGCTGGACGCCGGCATCGGTGGCGAAGGCCAGCCGTACCTGGCACTGGAATACGTGGAAGGCGTGTCGATCACCGATTACTGCCTGGCCAACAACATCGGCCTGGACGCCCGGCTGACCCTGTTCCTGCAGATCTGTGCGGCCGTCAGCCACGCGCACGCGAACCTGATCGTCCACCGCGACCTCAAGCCCTCCAACATCCTCGTCACGCCCAACGGCGAGGTGCGCCTGCTGGACTTCGGCATCGCCAAGCTGCTCGACGATCCGGAGCCCGCCCCCGTGCATCCACGCACCGAGGTGCGCGCCTTCACCCTGCACTACGCGGCGCCGGAGCAGGTACGCGGCGAGCTCGTCACCACCATGACCGACGTGTACTCGCTGGGCGTGGTGCTGTACGAACTGATCGCGGACACCAAGCCCTACCGCCTGCGCCGGCAGACCGACGCCGAATGGGAGCAGGCGATCCTCGCCGTCGAACCGTTGAAACCCTCGGTGGCGACGCTGCGTACCACCGATGGCAGCCGCAGCCGGTGTCCGGATGCCCGCCGCAATGCCCGCAGGCTGGCCGGCGACCTGGACAACATCGCGCTGAAGGCCTTGCAGAAGGCACCGGAGCAGCGCTATCCGTCCGTCGAGGCGATGTCGCAGGACCTGCGGCGGCACATCGAGGGGCGTCCCGTGCTGGCGCGTCCCCAGAGCATGGGCTATCGGCTGCACAAGTACCTCATCCGGCAGCGCTGGACACTGGCCTTCGGCGGGCTGGCGGCTGCGGTGCTGCTGACCGCGCTGGCGGTGAGCATCTGGCAGGGCCGCCAGGCGATGCGCGAGGCGGCGCGTGCGCAGGCCATGCAGAACTTCGTGATCGGCCTGTTCGACAACGCCAGCGCGTCGCAGCAGGGCAACACCTTCGATGCGCGCGAACTGCTGGCGGCCGGCGAACGGCGCGGCGCTCGCGAACTCGCCAACCAGCCGCGCGCCCAGGCCGAGCTGCTGGGCGTGATCGCCCGCCTGCGGCTGGGCCTGGGCGACTACCACGAATCGCTGGCGCTGCTGGAAAAGCAGGCGCGGGTACTCGCGGCAGCGAACGATGCGCCCGACAGCCTGCGCCTGCAGGCCGCGACCCAGCACGGGCGCGTGCTGCGCCTGCTCGGACGTTCGCGCCAATGCGTGCAGGTGATGGCGCCGATGGAGGCGCGGCTGGCATCGCTCGATTCCCGGCTGCCGCTTCCGGTGGCCGAATTCCGGTCGCAGAACGGACGCTGCCGTGCCGACGCCGGCGAGAAGCAGGTGGCGCGTCAGATGTTCGACGGCTCACTGGAGATCCGCCGCAGCCTGAAGGACGAAGCGGGCGTTGCGGAGAACATGCGCGACCTGGCCCAGCTGGATGTCGAGCTGGGCAACGCCGACGCCGGCGCGCGCGGCTACCGCGCCGCACTGGCACACCTGCAGGCACACGGCCATGCACGTCATACGCTGGCCATCGAGATCCAGCGCAGCCTGGCGTTGCTGTACCGCAACCGCGGCGATACGGATGCGGCGCTGGCCTCGTTCCAGCACGCGCGCGAGCTGTCCGAGGACATCCACGGCGCGCGTCATCCGCTCACCCAGGCCCTGCGCCGCCATATCGCCGCCGTGCAGGTCGACCTGGGCCGTTTGCGCGAAGCCGACGAGGAACTCCGCCGCCTGCACGCGATGACGCTGGAGTCGCTGGGCCCGCAGCATCGCGACACGGCATCGAGCTGGAACTCGATGGGCATCATCGCCTGGGAGCGCGGCGACAACGACACGGCGGTACGCAATGTCGCCCGGGCCGTCGCCATCTGGCGCAGCAACGAGAGCCTGCAGATCCTGCCCGGTGGGCTGTTCAACTACGGCATGGTGCTGCACAGCGCCGGCCGCCACGACGAGGCGCTCGCGGCACTGGAAGAATCGCGGCAGATGCGGGTGACGACCATCGGAGCCAGCCATGCGCTGATCGGCGAGACGGATCGCATGATCGGCGAAGTGCTGGCGGCCAAGGGCGACCTGCGAAGCGCCAGCGAACGCTTCGACCGGGCCGTGCGCCTGACCCGCGTGGGTTTCGGTCCGGAGCATCCGCGCACCTGGTTCGCCGAACTGTCCATGGCCCGCCACCAGACGCGGCTGGGGCGGCCGCAGGACGCCATCGCCCCGCTGGAAGGACTGACGCGCCACGAGGGCGGCGGCAGCGAAGCGCCCAAGCTGCGCTGGCTCGCACGGGCCTATCTGGCCGAAGCGCGTTGCGGCATGGGCGAGAAGGAGCGCGCGCGTCGTGAGCTGGATGCCCTGGCGGGAGAACTGCGCAGCGCGCTGCCCGACGGCGGCATCATTCCGCGCGAGGTCGCCGACCTGCGCGCCGCCTGTCGCTGAGGCCGTTCACTCCAGCGGCAACCCGGGCTGTTGCGGATCGATGCGACCCTCGCCGCGCGCGATCTTCTTGAACTCGGCGCGGCTGACTGACACATAGCGTTCGTTGCCGCCGATCTCCACCTGCGGCCCATCCTGCACGGCGAGTCCCTGATCGTTGACCCGCACGGTCATGATCGCCTTCTTGCCGGTGTGGCAGATGGTCTTGATCTCGCTCATCTCGTCCGCCCAGGCCAGCAGGTACTGGCTGCCCTCGAACAACTCGCCGCGGAAATCGGTACGCAGGCCGTAACACAGCACGGGGATGCGCAGCGCGTCCACCACTTCGCTGAGTTGCCAGACCTGCGCGCGACTGAGGAACTGCGCTTCGTCCACCAGCACGCAGTCGAGCTTGCCGTGCGCGGCGATGTCATCGCGAATCAGGCGTTCGAGGTCATCCTCGCGCTCGAACGCTACTGCATCCGCACGCAGCCCGATGCGCGACGCCACCACGCCGGCTCCCGCACGGTCATCCAGCCGCGGGGTCAGGATCGCCACGCGCATGCCGCGCTCGCGGTAGTTGTGCGCCGACTGCAGCAGCGTGGTGGTCTTCCCGGCGTTCATCGCCGAATAGTAGAAATAGAGCTTGGCCATGCCGCCATTGTAAAACGGGCGGGCTTCCCGCTTATCCGCCTTCGGGCGCCTTCACCGGCTCCACCTCGCCCACGTCGACCTTGCCCCTCATGGGCGCCTTCCAGATCGCGTCCTGCAGCCGCCAGTAGTGCTCGGGCTGCCAGTACTTGCGGTCGTAGTACTGGTCGCCCCGCACCGTCATGCCGGTGCCGGCCAGCGGCCCGGTGTGGGGAATGATGGTGAGGTTGCCTACGTAGCCGACGCGGCTGCCGGTCATGCTGCGCGTGGCCCGCCGCAGGATCTTCTCCAGCCGCGGCTTGGCCGCCTCGTCGCCGTATTCGGCCAGGATCGCCTGCCCGCGCTCGATGGCCTCCTTGCGCTGCACGTCGTCCAGCCGCGCCCAGTAGAACTCGCGCTGGGCGAGGAAGTCCGGATAGAGCCGCTCGGCCGCGATGTCCATCCATGCGTAGGCGATGGCGCGATCCTGCGCGACGCCGGTGCCCTGCCAGTACATGTCCGCGATGATCGCCTGCGAGGGCTTGTCGGCATGGAAAGCCGCGCGTTTGAACCGTTCCAGCGCGCCGGCATAGTCCTGCCGTTCGTAAGCGCGCGCGCCCTCCGACCGCCAGCGCAGGTCCGGGTGCGCGGCCAGGAAGCCTTCGGTCAACACCGCCTGATCGAGCTTCGGCTCCTGGGCCGTCGCCGGCCGCATCGGCAACAGGGCCACCATGACCAGCACACAGCAACGGAGGGCATTCATGGCGATACGCCTGCATCCGGAAGCCTGGAGTGTCGACATGCTAGGAGAAGCAGGGCGCCGTTGTCTGTAAACTGATGGCCTACGCAGAAGTACTCCCATGCACGGTCTCAACCCCCCCCAACGCGCCGCCGTCCTTCACAGCAAGGGCCCCCTGCTCGTGCTCGCGGGTGCCGGCAGCGGCAAGACGCGCGTCATCGTGGAGAAGATCGCGCACCTGATCGCCGGCAACCATTTCCCGGCGCGCCGGATCGCGGCGATCACCTTCACCAACAAGTCCGCCAAGGAAATGCGCGAGCGCGTGTCCAAGCGGATCAAGGGCGACGCGGCCGAAGGGCTGACCATCTGCACGTTCCATGCGCTGGGGCTGAAGTTCCTGCAGATCGAACACGCGGCGGTGGGCCTGAAGCGCGGCTTCTCCATCTTCGACGCAGACGACGCCAGCGCACAGGTCAAGGACCTGATGTATGGCGCCAAGCCCGACGACGTGGAAGCGGCGAAGAACCTGATCTCCCGCGCGAAGAACGCCGGCCTGTCGCCCGAAGAGGCCCTTGCCGAAGCACGCACCAACCGCGAAAAGGAAGCCGCACTGCTGTACCAGCGCTACCAGGACCGGCTGACCACGTTCAACGCAGTGGACTTCGACGACCTGATCCGCCTGCCGGTGCAGATCCTGGAGAACAATCCCGAGATCACCGCGGCGTGGCGCGAACGCATCGGCTACCTGCTGGTCGACGAATGCCAGGACACCAACGACGCGCAATACCGCCTGCTGAAGGCGATCGCCGGCGAGCGCGGCGACTTCACCTGCGTGGGCGACGACGACCAGAGCATCTATGCGTGGCGCGGCGCGAACCCCGACAACCTGCTGCAGATGGCGAAGGACTACCCGGCACTGCAGATCGTCAAGCTGGAGCAGAACTACCGTTGCAGCAACCGCGTGCTGCGCGCGGCGAATGCGCTGATCGCCAACAACCCGCACGAGCACCCCAAGAAGCTGTGGAGCGACCAGGCGGATGGCGAGCGCATCCGTGTGTGGGAATGTCGCGACAACGAGCACGAGGCGGAGAAGGTCGCTGCGGAGATATCGTTCGTGCATGCGTCCAAGAGCGCAGCGTGGAGCGACTTCTGCATCCTGTTCCGCGGCAACCACCAGTCGCGCGCGCTGGAGAAGGCGTTGCAGCTGCTGCGCATCCCCTACCACCTGACCGGCGGCACCGCATTCCTGGAACGGCAGGAAGTGAAGGACGCGATGTCGTGGCTGCGCCTGCTGGTGAACCCGGACGATGACGCCGCCTTCCTGCGTGCCGTGCAGTCGCCCAAGCGCGAAGTCGGTGCGACATCGCTGGCGAAGCTGGCCGAGATGGCACAGCACGCGCACTTGCCGTTGTCGCGCGCGGCCGAATCGATGGGCGCGCTGAAGGCCTTGCCGCCGCGTGCGGCCAATGGCCTCAGCGCCTTCGTCGACATCGTGCGCGACCTGCGCCGCCACGCCGAGGAACTGCCGCCAGCCGATCTGGTGCGCCGCCTGAGCGAACGCTCCGGCCTGCTGGCCGACCTGCGCGCGCAGTGCAAGGACGAAGCCTCGTTCCAGCGTCGCCGCGCCAACCTGGATGAACTGGCCGACTGGTTCGAGGGCGGACCGCGTGGCAGTTCCGCCGGCGACCTGGCCGCGCAACTCGCGCTGCTGTCGCGTAACGACAAGGATGACGGCGGCAACCAGGTGCGTCTGATGAGCCTGCACGCGGCGAAGGGACTGGAGTTCCGCTACGTCTTCATCGTGGGTTGCGAGGACGGCACGCTGCCGCACGAGACCAGCGTGGAGGAAGGCAACCTGCAGGAAGAGCGGCGCCTGATGTACGTGGGCATCACCCGCGCGAAGGAACAGCTGTGGCTGAGCCACAATCGCGAGACGCGCCGCTTCGGCGAACGCCTGCGCTTGCAGCCCAGCCGCTTCATCGACGAACTGCCTGCCGACGAACTTCAGCGCGATGGCGCCGATCCCGCCGCCGATGCGGAACGCAAGAAAGAACGTGCCAGCGCCGGCCTGGCTGCGATCCAGGCGATGTTCGACTGACCCACGCCGCCCGCGCTTGCGCTACGCTGCGCGGCATCGCAGGCAGGCGGAGCGCGACATGACACGCGACAGCAGGATATGGCGGTGGGTCGGATTCCTGATCGCCTTCGTCGGTGTGGGCTTCCCCTACTGGCAACTCGCGCCGGAACTCGCCGGCTTGCCGCGCGCCCTCTACGGTCCAGGGCTGGTGGCGGTCGGCGTGGTGGCCATGCTGCTGCGCGCATTCGGCACCGGACGTTTCCTGCCGCTATGGCTGCTGATCGCGATGGCGGTGCCGGCCGCAGTCCTCGTGCGGCTCGGACTGGATGCCCGCCATGGCGTGGAAGGCCCCGGCCTGGCCGTTGCCGATGTGGCCGTGGGCCTCGGGCTGGGATTGGCAACGGCCCTGGTCGGCATGCTCATCGGCAGCCTCTTCCTGCTGCGCAGCAGCCGACGCCCCGGGTGATGTCTTCCCTTCGACTTACCGACAAGGCACGCCGATGACACCGCACCTGTCCGAGATCCGTCAGATCGCGATCACCGTCAGCGATGTGGAGGCCGCGCTGGGCTTCTATCGCGATGCACTGGGGCTGGCGTTCCTGTTCCAGCCCGCAGCACAGCTGGCATTCCTCGATGCCGGTGGCGTACGGCTGATGCTGACCACGCCGCAGGGTGCCGGTGCGGTGGGCGCGAACTCGATCCTCTACTTCACGGTGCAGGACATCGTCTCCACCCAGGCGGCGCTGGTCGCGCGCGGCGCGACGGAGGAGCGGCCACCGCAACTCGCCGCCCGCATGCCGGACCACGAACTCTGGACCGGCTTCCTGCGCGATCCGGACGGCAACCTGGTGGGGTTGATGGAAGAGAAACGCTGACCCGCGCCGAGCGCGCTCAACGCACCAGCGCGTGCGGCTCGCGGGAGGATTCAGCGGGTGACGGCTGTGGGGGCGCCACGTGCAGCGGCTGCTGCTCCCGCGCTGCCAGTTCCCTCGCGACATCCGCCTGGAACTGACGGGCCCATGGGCCGCGGAGGTATTCGCTGACGACGGCTGCCATCGGGTCTCCTCCGTTCGTCGCCCGTGCCCGTGACACCTGCTCCACGATCTCATTCAGCCCGGGCCAGGTGGCGCGATCCCCAGCCACGTCGACATGTCCACCCTCGGCCTTCTCTGGCGCTTGCAACGATGTCCCGGTGCGGCGTTCGACCCGCGCATCGAGTGCCTCGTCGATCGGCTCCTTGCGGTTGCAGTCGTCGATCACGCTGCGCCGGCAAAGCTGTTCCGGCGCCAGCGTGTCCACATGGTCGCGCACGCCGTCCCGGTCGTAACCGCGCGTGCCGTACATGCCGCCCATGTGCTGGTCGGAGCGGTGGATGACGAACTGCGCTGCGTCCTCGGGAACGGGTCGTTTCTCCAGATAGGGCTGGTCACTCAGCCGGTTGAAGAACTCCACGCCGAGATTGAAGCTCAGCGAGCCGAGGCCGTTGCGTTGATACGTGTCGCCGATGTCGCTATGGCTGCCCGCCACCCATGCGTTGTAGTTGCGATGATCTTCGCTGAAACCCGACGGCACATGCTCGCTGGATGGGAAAAGATCGCGGCGCTCATGTTGTGCCGTGATCTGCAAGGTGGACAACGTCGAGGGCGGAAGGCGCCGGTCGTGCTCCTCGACCCCCGTCGACACGGGGTCGAAGAGCAATGCGACTTGCGGCGTTTTGCCAGGCTCCACGAGCAGGGGACGGTCTGCGTACCGGATACTCACGACGAGATTTTCCGCGCCACGCTCTACCTTGGCACCCAACGGGTCGCGGATGCCTCGCTCGTGCACCATGCGCTCCAGAGCCGCAATTCCCTCCCCACCACGACTGAAACCCACGCCCGCAATCCGGATCTGCCCCCGGGGATCTTCATCGAGCCATTTCTTGGCCTGCTCGCAAAGCTGCAGATAGGCCGTCTCGACCCGCTCGTCGAAAGTATGGCCGAAGCGGCCGTCCCACAGCTTTTCAGGCTTCCTCGCCAGACCATTCTGGGTATAGGTGCCCTCCACGTAGCCCGTCGCAATGTTGCTGATGCCTTCGTCCTGCAGCCCCCTGACTTGCTGGTGGATCTTCGCTACGACACTCCACCCTTCCGGGTTGTCGTCGAACATGCTGTTGCCGGTGCCGTCCATCGCCGCCACATACAGCCTTTCGTTCGGCATGTCTTCATGGAGAAAGACAGGGACACGAACCTGCAACAGGTCTTCTTCTGCGCGACGGTAGCTTTCTCTACCCGGGTTTCCCGCCAAGTCCGCGTCAACCCCGCCATCACGATGCTTCGACTGCTGCCCTGAACCCATGACGAGCACTCCCTGCTCAATACGTCCGACTGAACACCTTGATCAGATCATCGCGAAAGTCGCTGTGCGGGCGATCCGCAAAACGGGGTTTCTTCAACGCGATCATGGCGCGCATGTAAACGTTGATGGTGCGGTCGTTGACCTCGAGGATGATCCCGGGCGTCCCACTCGATGCAGGGTCGAGTGCATCCTCCCGCGCCACATGGTGGCGGATCACGCCATCCTTGAAAATCTCACCGATATCGATTTCCGCCTGGAGTGCGGTGCCATCCTTCGAGCGCCAGGTGACTTTCGCCGGTGGGGGAAAGTTACCGATGGGGCCCGCGCCTGCCGTCATGTTGTCGGGATAGCGGGATCCCGGCGCTTCCGATGACGACTGCAGCCGATCCGCTGGCTCATCGGCGCGTACTCGACCCGCGTATTCCACGCGACAGCCATAGGTGCTGTACGTCGATATACCAAAATAATGCGCCCTGAACTTCAGCGGCCATTCGGCGCCGACGTTGGTGTAGTGGCCCTCCGGCAGCGCTGAAGAAGGACCGGATGAGGTCGATGTGGACATGGTGGCGTGGCATCCTGTCGTGGCAACGGAGATCAGCGCGCTGGTAGCGAGGCTCCGGAGAAGGCGTCGTTCCATGATGGCATTCCTGGCCTGTCGGCAATGCCGACGTTAGCTTGGGTTGGCGGTGCCTGCAATCATCGCTGGAAGGCATTCACATGAACCTGCTCTCTCATTTCTCGCGCGCCAGATGATGCGATCAGTGCGAAAGTAGGAATGTGATATGCACTGGGGCAAGCATGAACATGGCGAGCGATGCACGATTGACACTGCTGGCGTCGTACAACCAATGGATGAACCGGCGCCTGTACGATGCGGCGGCGACATTGCCGCATGACACGCTGGCTGCGGATCGCGGCGCCTTCTTCGGCTCCATCCTCGGTACGCTCAACCATCTGGTCGTCACCGACACGATCTGGCTCAAGCGGTTCGCTGCTGCGCCCGGCGCTGCCGCAGTGCTTGCGGCGCTGGACGACACGCCGATGCCGACGGCGCTGGATGCCATGCCGTACCAGACGCTTTCCGTGCTGCGCCAGCGACGCGATTGGCTGGACACCCTGATCCTGCGATGGGTGGACACCCTCACGCCGGCACAGTTGTCAGCCCGCCTGACCTACATCAACACGAAGGGAACGGCCTTCACGCGCAGCGTCGAAGGCCTGCTCACGCACCTGTTCAACCACCAGACCCATCACCGTGGACAGGTCACCACGCTGCTGTCGCAGGCAGGCGTGGATGTGGGCGTGACCGATCTGCTGGCGTTGGTACCGGAAGAAGGCTGACGCTCAGCTTTCGCGCGTCGCGAGCAGGCCGGCCACCTGTTCGCGCAAGGCGGCGACCTCGCCCTCCAGGGCCGCGACGCGTGCTTCGAGTTCTGCATTCGCGGGTTCGCCGGCGAGCGATGCCGACGGCAGCCGTGCCGCGATCGCCGCCACGTCCACCGGTCCACTGAGCAGGTGCATGTAACGATCTTCCCGCTGGCCGGGCCCGCGCGGGATCTGCACGACCAGCGCAGGCTCGCGCTGGATCAGGCGTTCGAGGTGATGGCGCACGTCATCGGCATCGGCGAACTTGCTCAGCCGCTCACTGCGCGCGAGCAGTTCGTGCACGGTCTGTGCGCCGCGCAGCATCAGCAAGCCCAGCAGCGCCGCCTGCTGTTGCGGAATGCCGAAGAAGGCCGCCGTTCGATGCTCGTAGCGTTCGGCGCGCGAGGAGAACACCTGCTTCGCCAACCCCTTCTGCTCCAGCTGACGCAACGCGTGGTTCACCGCGCCATGGTCCAGCGCCATGACCGGATCGCGCGCGGTCTTCTGGTTGGCCGCGACCTGCGCGGCGTTGACCGTCAGCGGATAGGTCTCCGGCGTGGTGGCTTCCTTCTCGATCAGGCAGCCCAGCAAACGGGCCTCGGCGGCATTCAGTACGGGCGCGGTGTCTTCCATGGGGAAACAGTTGTCGGATGCGAGGGCATGCAGGATAACCCGTGTCCCGGACGGCGCCGGACACCGACTGCAACACAGGTCCGTTAGAATCCACGCACCTAGAAGACCGGATTGCCCATGCGCGTTTCCCTGCTTGCCGCCGGCCTGGCGGCCTCGTTGCTGACCCTGTCCGCGTGCAAGCGCACCGAACCCGCAGCTGCGCCCGCCGACGCTGCGGCACCTCCCACGACCACGATACCGGCGAAGCCCACCGGCGCGCACGACAACCTCAACGCGGTGGCGTGGGTGCAGACCTCGGTGGAATACCGCGCCATCACCACCCAGACCTTCCGCGCCGCTGCCGACCACCTGGATGCCGCACTGAAGGAAAAGAACTGGGATGCGCTGGTGCCCGACGAGCGCGGCAACGCCGCCACCGGCCTGAAGCCGGCCGTGGTGATGGACGTGGACGAGACGGTACTGGACAACTCGCCCTACCAGGCCCGCCTGATCCGCGACGGCAAGGAGTACGACGAGATCAGCTGGGACCAGTGGGTCGCCGAG
This sequence comes from Pseudoxanthomonas sp. PXM03, assembly GCF_014852005.1. Lineage (GTDB taxonomy): Bacteria > Pseudomonadota > Gammaproteobacteria > Xanthomonadales > Xanthomonadaceae > Pseudoxanthomonas_A. The sequence goes on from NZ_JACVAU010000006.1 coordinate 25,743, forward strand.
AAGAAGGCCAAGCCGCTGCCGGGCGTGGTGGATTTCGCCAAGGCCGCTGCGGAGAAGGGTGTGACCATCCTGTACATCTCCAACCGCGCGGTGCACCTGAAGGAAGCGACGCTGGCCAACCTGCGCGAGGCCGGACTGCCGGTCGCCGACGACAGCGTGTTCCTCGGCCTGGGCACGGTGCTGCAAGGCTGCGAGCAGAACGGCAGCGAGAAGAATTGCCGCCGCCGCCTGGCCGGGCAGCAGTACCGCGTGCTGATGCAGTTCGGCGACCAGATCGGTGACTTCGTGCAGGTGGAAGCCAACACCCGCGACGGCCGCCAGGCCTTGTTCGACGAATACGACGACTGGTTCGGCGAGCGCTGGTGGATGCTGCCCAACCCGACCTACGGCTCGTGGGAACCGGCGCTGTTCAACAACGCCTGGGACCAGCCGCCGACCGCCCGCACGCAAGCCAAGCGCGACGCACTGGACTACGCGCCATGAATACGCGCGGCCCGGTCGCGCTGACGCCACGCGAACGCCTGATCTTCGCGCTGGACGCGCCGTCCGGCGCCGATGCGCTGGCGTGGGTGGACCGGCTGGGCGATGCGGTGCAGTTCTACAAGATCGGCATGGAGCTGCTGGCCAGCGGCGACTACTTCACCGTGCTGGACGAGCTCGCCCGCCGCGACAAGCGCGTGTTCGTCGACCTGAAGTTCTTCGACATCCCCGCCACCGTGGCCGGCGTGATCCGCGGCCTGTCGCGCTGGCCGGTGACCTACGCGACCATCCATGGCTGGCACGCCGGGATGATGGAAGCCGCCGCCGAGGCCCGGGGCGGCGACCTGCGGCTGCTCGCGGTGACCGTGCTGACCTCGATGGACGGCGGCGACCTGCGCGCCATGGGCATCGCCACCGATGATCCGGCCGGGATCGTCGTCCAGCGCGCGCTTGCGGCGCAGGGTGCCGGCATTGATGGCGTGATCTGCTCCGGCCAGGAGGCCGGCATGATCCGCGCCGCCACCGGTCCCGATTTCTCCATCGTCTGTCCCGGCATCCGTCCGGGGGGGTCGGCAGGCGATGACCAGAAGCGCACCGTCGGCGTGGCCCACGCGTTCGCGCTGGGCGCGGACGCGATCGTGGTGGGCCGGCCGATCAGCAAGGCGAGCGATCCGCGCTCGGCGGCCGAGGCCATTCAGGCCGAGATCGCCCAGGCGCTTCAATAAAATCAATAAGATAAATCGAGTTATTTCAGGTATTGCCTTAGCATTCGGGCGCAGGTAGGCTGTGTCCATCCGGCCCTTGGGCCGGAGATGTGCCACAACACTTCGTCCTCCGGCTTCGGCCGGACTTCAGGAGGTCCGCGGGGTCGCAAGACACCCGGCCTCCTTTTTTATTGCCCGCAAGGCAAGTTGCGACGGCCATGCTTGCCGCCCTCCCCCGACTGACGTGAAGATGCGGGAAGACTGGGGAGTCACCGCATCATGTCCACGCCGTCCGCGTCCCTGCTGCGCGCGCTGGCCGCCTTCGGGCTGTCGCTTGTCCTGCTGGCCGCCTGCAAACGCGAACCCGAAGAGCTCGCCGGCGCCGCCAGCGAACCCGCTGCCGCCGTGCGCCAGTTGGCAACCCACCTGCAGCGCAACGACCTGGCGGCCTTCGCGCGCGACGCCGTTCCCGCTGACGTGCATGCACGGTTGGACGCTGCCTGGCGACAGGGCCACAGTCGCTGGCCGCTGACCGAGCTGCCGCTGGACGACAAGCTGGTGCCGATGCTGGCCGCGCTGGCCGCAAAGGATTCGGAAAAGACCCTGCAACGCAGCTTCGACCGACAGTTCGGGCGGCAGGACCGGGACCTGAAGGAGGCCGCGCGCACGCTGGGCCTGTTCGGCGTGCAGTATGTGAAGAACGAAGGCGACTACACGCAGGAAGAACGCGACCACTACGCGCAGGTCATCGCCGCGCTGGGCGAGTGGGCGCAACAGGCGCCCTTGGGCGACCCGGCGCTGGCACGGACCACGCTGGCCCGGCTCGCACCCGCCGCCCGCACCAGCGGCCTGACCAGCGAAGACGCCCTGAGCCAGGCCGGCATGCAGGCCAGCCTGCAGCGGCTGACGCCCTTCTTCATCGAGACCAAGGCCAGCTTCGCCCGCTACGGGCTGCCCCTGGATGCGACCTTCGCCGACCTGCGCACCGGCCTGGTCGAACAGAAGGGCGGCACCGCCACGGTGCGGATCCACTATCCGCTGGCCGAACGCGAGATCGACACCGTGGTCAGCCTGACCCGGCGCGGCGGGCAGTGGTACCTGACCGACTACCTCCGCCATGCCGAGGACGTGCTGAAGGCAGTGCCTGCGCCCCCGGTCGCGCCACCTGCAATCGAGACCCCTCCGGGCCCGCCGCCGGGCAGTGGCGTCCCGACGCCCTAGGCAGTGGCATCCGCGCACCCAAGAACCCTGCTGCCGTCGCGGGGCCCACCTGGCCGGTCCCGTTGGACAGAGGGCGCCTGCCTGAACCTGTAACCGCTTCCCAGCCGGTCACGGGCGTGCGCCATAATGCGCCGGATGCCTGAACAGAATCCCCTGCCGTTCCCGGATGCCCCGAAACCGACGCCGCCGGAGAAGACCCCGGGTGCGACGGACCCCGCCGCGCCCGGAAACACCCCGGACACCCAGGTGGTCGCCGATGCGCCCGTCACGGCGGGTGTCCCGATGACGCCGCCCGCCCATCGCCAGGCCAAGCGGCCATTGTGGGCGCGCCTGCTCGGCCGAGTGGCCGATCCGTGGCTGGCCCTGAACATCGAACCCGAATCGCCGGGTGGCCTGCTGGACGGGCGCCCGGTCTGCTACGTGCTGGAAGACTACGGCCTGTCGAACGCGCTGATCCTCGATCGCGCCTGCCGCGACGCCGGCCTGCCTTCGCCGCTGGTGCCGCTACCGGTCGGCGGCAATCCGCTCGGCCGCAAACGCGCTTACGTGGCGCTGTCGCGCCGCAATGCCAGCACGCTGATCCCCGACCAGGTCAGCGCCAAGACCCATTCCGGTTCGCTGGCCAAGCTGTTGCAGGCGCATCGGGCCAACCCCGGGCTGGACGTGCAGCTGGTGCCGGTGTCGATCTTCGTCGGCCGCGCGCCGGACAAGCAGAGCGGCTGGTTCTCGGTGCTGTTCTCCGAGAACTGGGCCATCGTCGGCCGCTTCCGCCGCCTGCTTGCGATCCTGCTCAACGGCCGCGGCACCATCGTGCGGTTCGCGCCGCCCGTCTCGCTGCGCGGCACGGTCGATGAAGGCCTGGAACCGGAACGCACCGTGCGCAAGCTGTCGCGCGTGCTGCGTACGCACTTCCACCGCATCCGCGAAGCCATCATCGGCCCCGACCTGTCCACGCGCCGCCTGCTGGTGGACCAGGTGCTGGCCGCCGAGCCGGTGAAGGAAGCCATCGTCGAGCAGGCACGCCGCGACAAGTCCAAGCCCGAGGACGCGTGGAAGAAAGCGCACGCGTACGCCTGGGAAATCGCCGCCGATTATTCCAACCCGGTGGTCCGCTCGGCCAGCTTCCTCCTGAGCCACGTCTGGAACCAGATCTACGACGGCGTGCTGGTCCATCACCTGGACAAGTTCAAGGAAGCCGCGCCCGGCCACGAAGTCGTCTACGTGCCGTGCCACCGCAGCCACATGGACTACCTGCTGCTGTCGTACCTGCTGTACGAACGCGGCATCGTGCCCCCGCACATCGCCGCCGGCATCAACCTCAACCTGCCGGTGGTGGGCACACTGCTGCGCAAGGGCGGCGCGTTCTTCATGCGCCGCAGCTTCCGCGGCAACCCGCTGTACTCGGCGGTGTTCACCGAATACGTGGCGCAGCTGGTGTCCGGCGGCTACTCGCTGGAGTATTTCATCGAAGGCGGGCGCTCGCGCACCGGCCGGCTGCTGCCGCCGAAGGGCGGCATGATCTCGATGACGCTGCGCGCCTTCCTGCGCCAACCGCGCAAGCCGGTGCTGTTCCAGCCGGTCTACATCGGTTACGAAAAGCTGCTCGAAGGCACCAGCTACCTGGACGAACTGAGTGGCAGGCCGAAGGAAAAGGAATCCATCTGGGCCGTGCTGTGGGGCATCCCCAAGGTGCTGCGGCAGAACTACGGCCAGGTGGTGGTGAACTTCGGCGAACCGATTCCGTTGAACGACGCCCTGGCCAAGTACGCGCCCGAGTGGGACGGCACGCCGGTGGGCGAAGAGGAAAAGCCCGCGTGGCTGTCCGAGATCGTGGATGCGCTGGCCCAGCAGATCCAGGTCAACATCAACCGCGCCGCCGACGTGAACCCGATCAACCTGCTGGCGCTGGCGCTGCTGTCCACGCCCAAGCACGCGATGGGCGAAGCCGACCTGATCGCGCAGATCGAACTGTCCAAGACGCTGCTGGCGGAACTGCCGTATTCCGACCGCGTGACCGTCACCCCGCACTCGCCCGACCGCATCATCTCCCATGCCGAGGAGATCAACATGCTGCAGCGGATCAAGCATCCGCTCGGCGATGTGCTGAGCGTGGACGACGATACCGCCGTCTTGCTGAGCTACTACCGCAACAACGTGCTGCACCTGTTCACGGCCTCGTCGTGGATCGCCTGCTGCTTCCAGAACAACCGCCGCATGAGCCGTGCCGGCGTGCTGCGCCTGGGCCGCACGCTGTATCCGTTCCTGCAGGAAGAGCTGTTCCTGCCATGGAGCGAGGACGAGTTCGCCGAACGCATGGAACGCACCATCGAGGTGTTCATCCGCGAGGGCCTGTTGCAGCAGGTCAACGACGACGATGGCGGCATCCTGGCGCGCAGCGCCGGCCAGACCGACGAAGTGTTCCGCCTGCGCGCGATCGGCCACTCGCTGCAGCAGGCGTTCGAGCGCTACTACATCGCCATCTCGGTACTGGTGAAGAACGGCCCCGGCACGCTGGGTGCCGCCGAGCTGGAGAGCCTATGCCAGCAGGCCGCACAGCGCCTGAGCCTGCTGTACGCGCCTGCCGCGCCGGAATTCTTCGACAAGACCCTGTTCCGCGGCTTCATCCAGAAACTGCGCGAACTGAAGCTGGTCTGGCCCGACGAGAACAGCAAGCTGCTGTTCGACGAACGCCTGGATGCCTGGGCGCGCGACGCCAAGGCCATTCTCGGCCGCGAACTGCGCCACACCATCGAGAAGGTCAGCCCGGAAGCCGCCAAACCGGCCGAGCCGACACCGACGCCGCAGGACTGAGGTCCTGCTACTGGAAGCTGATGGTCATGCCCGCCGCATCATGCAGGGGCTGACCCGCCGGTTTCGTTTTCGCATGGCAGCGCCGCTCAGGACACCGCATTGAACGAGCGCGTCAACCATGCCTTCGCCGGCAGCGCGCGCGAGGGATCGCGTATCAGGCGGTGCAGGGGCGAGCCGCATTCGGACAGATAGGGCTCGTCCTCGATCACCAGCACCATCCGCAACAGGTCCACGCCGCCCGGCAGGATGGCCGGGGGCAGGTATTCGCGGAAGCCATAGTGCTCGAACACATCGTGCAGGAACGGCTCGCATGCCAGCAGGCAGAACTGGATGCGGTTTTCCTGCGCCCAGCGGTACGCTTCTTCCATCAACCGGTCCACCACCGGCTTGCTGCGCTGGTCGGCCTGCACGGCGAAACGCGTACCCACCGCGACCTGCGCCAGGGGCCAGGAGCGCGCGAAGGCGTCGATCTGGAACAGGCTGCCGTACTCCACCTGCACGGCCAGCGGCGCGAAGTCGTGCAGGCGCAGGGTGGCGATCGCCTGCGTACCCTTTTCCACCGCCAGCGTGGTGCCGCACGCGTCCAGACCGTCGGTGACACGCTTGCTCCGGTCGCCGAACTGGCCCCGCTCGTGGAAATACACCTCGCGCCGCAGGCGCGGCACGTCGCCCAGGGAATCGCCTGGCGCAAAGCGATGCGTGCGCAGGCCCAGCCCGGCCATCGCCTCGTCCGCCGACGCTGCCACCAGCCGTGCCTCGCGGGCCGACGATGGCGTGCGGTGATTGAACGGTTTGTCCTGCTCCATGCCACTCCCTCGCCACGGCGCCGGAGGCGCACGCAGCCAGTCATTGGGAACCGCGGCGCCGGCAGGACGGCAAACGGTCGGTCGTAGGGAAAACCCCCACGCCGGGAAATCAAGCAAGCATCGGGCCAACTGTGCCGATCGCTCCGGAAGAGAACCACGGGGGTCACGGACGGGTATTTCAGGCTTCTGGCGACCCCGACGTGCGGGACGCACGCGTCCGCGCCGGCAGGGGGTGACGCACAGCGTCAGATCCGGGCTGTCGCGCGGCGCGCGGGCTCAGGCCGGCTCGTCGGGAATCAACGCGCTCTCCAGCCGCGCGATGCAGTCCTTCAGCCACAACTTGCGCTTCTTCAGGCGCTTGATCGCCACCTCGTCGGCGTCGGCATCATCCACCAGGCGCGCGATCGCCTCGTCCAGCTCGCGGTGCTCGAGCTTGAGTTCGGTGACCTTCTGGGTGATGTCGGCGGGGTTGCTGATCTCCACGCGGCGAGCGTACACCGGCGGCGGCAAGGGCGTCACCGCACCCCGGTACAATGACGTCCATGAGTACCGTCCTGCCCTTGCCCGACCCCGTCCTGCGCCGCCCTGTCGCCGATCCGCGCCGCGCCGCGCACGAACAGGGCAAGCTGGCCAAGCGGTTGCGCCGCCAGGTGGGCCAGGCGATCGCCGACTTCGGCATGATCAAGGAGGGCGACAAGGTCATGGTGTGCCTGTCCGGCGGCAAGGACAGCTACACGATGCTGGACATCCTGCTGCAGCTCCAGAAGAAGGCGCCGGTCAGCTTCGAACTGGTCGCGGTCAACCTGGACCAGAAGCAGCCGGACTTTCCCGAGCACGTGCTGCCGGAATACCTGGAACGTGCGGGCGTGCCGTACCACATCATCGAGCAGGACACGTATTCGGTGGTCAGCCGGGTGATCCCGGAAGGCAAGACCATGTGTTCGCTGTGCTCGCGCCTGCGCCGTGGCGCGCTGTACAGCTACGCCGAGGAAAACGGCTTCACCAAGATCGCGTTGGGCCACCACCGCGACGACCTGGTGGCGACGTTCTTCCTGAACATGTTCTTCCACGCCAAGCTCTCCGGCATGCCGCCCAAGCTGCTGTCTGACAACGCCAAGCATGTGGTGATCCGCCCGCTGGCCTATGTGCGCGAAGGCGACATCGCCCAGTACGCCGAGGCGAAGTCATTCCCCATCATCCCCTGCAACCTGTGCGGCAGCCAGGAGAACCTGCAGCGCAAACAGGTCAAGAAGATGATGGATGCGTGGGAGCGCGAGACGCCCGGCCGCATCGAGACCATCGCGCGCGCGCTGGGCGATATCCGCCCGTCGCAGCTCAGCGATCCGAACCTGTTCGATTTCCTCTCCCTGGGCCACCGCGACGGCGCCGCCTTGCCCGATGCGCAGGCATGGCTGGCGGGCGAACCGCACCCCACCTCGGCGGACGAGGACACCTGACCTCGCCACACGCCCGCCGTCATCCTGGCGAAAGCTGGATCCTTGCAGTTGCGCTCCAGCGGGCTGACGGACAGCAGAAGCAGAATGGATCCCGCCCTTGGCCGGGACGGCGGGCAAAGCAACAACGCGCATCCCCCTCATTTACCGGACCCTGATTCCCCGATGTTCTTTCGCAACCTGACCCTGTTCCGCTTCCCGACTTCGCTGGATTTCTCCCAACTCGACGAACTGCTTCCCGAAGCCGTACTCAAACCGGTCGGCCCACTCGAACTGTCCTCGCGCGGTTTCATCTCGCCGTTCGGCCGCGGTGACGACACGTTGTCCCACCGCATCAACGACGCGATCTGGCTGAGCGTGGGTGGCGAGGACAAGATCCTGCCCGGCGCCGTGGTCAACGACCTGCTGCAGAAGAAGCTGCAGGAAATCGAGGCGAAGGAAGGCCGCAAGCCCGGTGGCAAGACCCGCAAGCGACTGAAGGACGACCTGCTGCATGAACTGCTGCCGCGCGCCTTCGTCAAACCCTCGCGCACCGACGCGCTGATCGACCTGGAGCACGGCTTCATCGCCGTCGATGCGTCGTCGCGCAAGACCGGCGAGAACGTGGTGTCGGAAGTCCGACGCGCGCTGGGCAGCTTCCCCGCGCTGCCGCTGAATGCCGAAGTGGCGCCGCGCAGCGTGCTGACCGGCTGGATCGCCGGCGAACCGCTGCCGGAAGGCCTGTCGCTGGGCGAGGAGTGCGAGCTGAAGGACGCGATGGAAGGCGGCGCGGTGGTGAAGTGCCAGAACCAGGACCTGCAGAGCGACGAGATCGCCAAGCACCTGGACGCCGGCAAGCAGGTCACCAAGCTGGCGCTGGTGCTGGACGACCACGTGTCGTTCGTCCTCGGCGAGGACCTGATCGTGCGCAAGCTGAAGTTCCTCGACGGCGCGGTCGACCAGCTCGAGAACACCGAGCACGACGACCTGCGCGCCGAACTGGATGCCCGCTTCGCACTGATGTCCGGCGAGGTGAAGCGCCTGTTCCTGATGCTGGAGCACGCGCTCAAGCTCAGCAAGGCGGATTGAGCCATCCAGGGAAGCGGGATCGGGTGCGGCTGAATCGCATCCGCCACCTCCAGCCCGCGCATGCCCACTACAATCGTGGGCATGCCTTCGCTGCACTCTCTCCTGATCGCCCGCGCGCCACGCAGCGTCGAGCGGGACACCATCACCCTGGAACTCGATGACGGACGCATACTTGACGTGCAACGCGTCCGTGATCCCCGTGCGAAGCGCCTCAAGCTCAGCATCGACGAGCGCGGTGCGCGGCTGACGCTTCCCCTGCGCGCCAGCCTGGTGGCGGGGGACCGCTTCCTGCAGCAACACCGCGACTGGCTCGCAGCGCAGCTCACCCGGCACGCGCCGGACGACGGGGACGACACCCTGGTGCCCGGCCGGACCGATCGCCTGCCGCTGCGGGGCGAGTATCTGTCACTCCACTGGCACGAGGGCCGTTACGCGCGCATCGAGCGGGTCGGTGATGCGCTGCACATGCACACAACGTCGCGGACCAGTGCTGCCAGCCTGCAGCGCACCCTGCGTGCCTTCTATGAAGCGCAGGCGCGGGCCGACATCGGCCGCTGGCTGCCCGGTTATCTGGCGGGATTGCCACGCGCGCCCCGTCAGATCCGGCTGAAGACCATGTCGTCCCAGTGGGGCTCACTGGCTCCCGACGGCACGCTGGCACTGGATCTGGCCCTCGTGCTGGGGCGGCCTTCGGCGTTCGAATACGTGCTCGTCCACGAGTTGTGCCACCTGCTGCAGGCCAACCATTCGCCGGCTTTCTGGCAGGAAGTGGAAGCGCGCTTCCCCGCCTGGCGCGACGAGCGCGCCTATTTCCATGCCGAGGGCCGCCGCCTGAAAGCGCGACTGCACAGGCTGCTGGCCACCCCCTGAGACCGGCCTGCGAACCCGCAGACTTCCGGCGCCGATGTCCGGAATGAGACATGCGTCACGAATCAAGAAGACATGCCGGAGATGGCAGGTTCCGCACGGAGAGCGGGCCTGCACTCCGGCACCTCGTCTTCTCCGGTACCCGCCCAATGACCCGTCCCGCCCCCTCGCGCGCGATTCCCGCGACCCCGGCCGCAACCGGGCCAGTCCGCCAGGCCGACACCGTGGCCTCGCTGAAAGCCTTTTCGCTGTACGCCATGCCAGGTTCGGAAACCGCCACCAGCCTCGCCGCGCGGCGCGCGCTGATGAGCCGGAAGGGTGTATCCGTGGAGGAGATCAGCGAGCGGGCGCGGGAACGCCGACGCACAGCCAGCCAGATCCAGCGATTCGATCGCCGCGCCAGACTGCTGGCATTGCTGGTGCCTGCCGCTGCGGCACTGGCCTGGGTTGGCAGCATCCAGAACTCCCTGCCCACCTTGTTGACCGGCTACGTCCTGTTGGCGCTGGCGGCGGTGGCGCTGCTCGCGCGGCTCACGCGCACGCCGGACGCCGCACGCCTTCCACTCGAGCAGTACTACCTGCCGGACGAGCAGCTGGCCAGCGCGGAAGACATCACCCTCCTGCGGCGACTGGCCCAGCAGGATCCCGAGCTCGACGCGGTCACCACGGCGTGGTGGCGCAGTACCGCGCCGATCCGCAAGGGCGACATCCGGCTGGCGCTGGATTTCCAGCGCGCCAAGCGCGGCTGATCACTGCCGCAGGAACGCCAGCATCCGTGCGGCGACCGCCGCCGGATCCTCCATGTGCAGGTGATGGGTGCCCGCCAGTACATGCAGGCGCCCATCGGGCAGCAGCGCGGCGCGCTGTGTCCGCAACGGTTCCGGGAAATAGGCTTGCGGCGGGTCCGCATAGATCACCGTGGTGGGGCATTCGATGCCTGCCACGAGACGCGCCAGCTGCGCCTCTGAAAGGCGCTGCGGCGTAGGCAGCGTCAGGCGCGGATCGCTGCTCCAGACGAAGCCGCCCTCCACGGGCCGGACGCCGCGCTCGACCAGCAACCGGGCGGCAGGCTCGCTCAACTGGTTTGCCTGCATGCGCGCGCGGACCGGCGCGGCCAGGTCGGTGAACACGCGCAGTTGCTTGCCCGGCAGCGCGCGCGCCGCGGCAATGGCTTCGCGCCATCGGTCGGCCGTGCGCTCGACGGTTTCGGCCAGCCCGCCCAGGGCTTCGATGGCTACCAGCCGGCGAACACGATCCGGAACGGACGCGGCCACCAGGCTCGCGATGCCGGCACCCATCGAGTGACCGAGCAGCGAGAACGTGTCCCATCCCAGCGCATCCGCGATGTCGAGCACGGCATTGACCGCCACGCCGCTGGTGTATTCCGCTCCCGGCGCCAGATGCGCACTGCGGCCGTGGCCCGGCAGGTCGGGCGCGGCCAGTTGCACCCCGGGCAGGTGGGCGGCCAACGGAATGAAGCTCGCCGCGTTGTCCAGCCAGCCATGCAGGGCGAGCACGCGCGGGCCGTCACCGCCGCCACGAAGTCCCGTGATCCGGCCCAGTGGAATGTCGACCTCGAACTCGCGCAACATCATGCGTCGGTGCCGACGGCGCGCTGCGCCAGTGCCGCCAGCGCATCGGCATGGGCAGGATCGTCATTCAGGCAGGGCAGGTAGCGCAGCTCGCCACCGGCATGCGCGAATTCCTCGGCAAAGCCGATCCCCACCTCCTCCAGCGTTTCCAGACAGTCGACCGCGAAGCCGGGGCACACCACGTCCACCTTGCGTACCCCGCGCGCAGCGAGTTCGCGCAAGGTCACGTCGGTGGCAGGTTCCAACCAGCGTTCCTTGCCGAAGCGCGACTGGTAGGTCAGGGTCCATTCGTCGTCGCGCAATCCCAGCGCCTGCACGATGGCGTGCGTGCTCGCTTGGCAGCGTTGCGGATACGGATCGCCATTGCGGGCAAGCCGCTGCGGCAGTCCGTGATATGAGAACAGCAGGTGCTCGCCGGCACCGTTCGCCCGCCGCCACTGCCGGATCGATGCCGTCACGGCCGCCAGCCAGCCGGGGTCGACCGAGTAGTCCTCGATGAAATGCACCTCCAGCCCTGCGGCTTCCCGGGTGATCACATCGCGCACGGACTCGGTGGTGGTGGTGGAGTACTGCGGATACAGCGGCAGCACCACCACACGTTGCACCCCGGCGGCGCGCATCGCCTCCAGGCGCGCGCCCACGGAGGGCTGCCCGTAACGCATCGCATCGACCACGTGCCAGTCCGGCAGCCGCGCCTGCACCGCTCCGGCCAGCCGACGGGTGTACACGGCGAGCGGCGAACCCTCCGGCATCCAGATGCTCGCGTACTTGGCTGCGGCCTTGGGACCGCGCAGCGGCAGGATCAGGAAATGCAGCAGCGGGCACCACAGCCAGCGGGTCAGCTGGACCACGCGATGGTCGTGCAGGAACTCGGACAGGTACCGGCGCACGGCGGGCGCCGTCGGCGCTTCCGGGGTGCCCAGGTTGACGGCGAGCAAGGCGGTGGGAGAGGTATCGGGCATCCCGTTATTGTGGCAGAGCCGTGTACGCACACCGATCCGGAAATCCCATTGCAGCGATCGACCTCGCGAACTGCGGCGAGCACCGTCCAGCGTCAGTGGCGATTCATCCATTCACGCCTATTTTCAAGCGATTGCAGTAACTTGCTGCCAATCCGCTTCTGGAGCCGCCCATGAACCGCACGTCCCGCCGCCTGCTGCCGCCCACCGCCCTCGCGCTCGCCGCCGCCCTGTTCGCCGGGCAGGCCATCGCAGGTCCGAAGGAGGACGAGCGCGCGAACAACGCGGTGCGCGTGCTCAACGAAATCCAGCGCATTCCGGAGAACGGCATCCCCGACAAGCTGCTGGACGAAGGCAAGGCCATCATCGTCATCCCGGACACGCTCAAGGCGGGACTGGTGATCGGCGGCCGTCGTGGCCACGGCCTGATGTCGGTGAAAAGCGCCGATGGCAGCTGGTCGCAGCCGGTGTTCGTCAAGCTCACCGGCGGCAGCATCGGCTTCCAGGCCGGCGTGCAGTCTTCGGACGTGGTGCTGGTGTTCCGCAATGACCGCTCGCTGGACTCCATCGTCAATGGCAAGTTCACCCTGGGTGCGGATGCCGGCGTGGCGGCGGGTCCGGTGGGCCGCAATGCCAGTGCCGCCACCGATGGCCAGCTGAAGGCCGAAATCTGGTCGTGGTCGCGCGCGCGCGGCCTGTTCGCCGGCGTCGCACTGGATGGCGCCGTGCTGCAGATCGATGACGAGGCCAACACGTCGGTCTACGGCAGCGCCGCGACGCCACGCGCGATCTTCGAGAGCCGCGCCGGCCAGCCTTCCAGCGCCGTGGTCGGTTTCCGCGACCAGTTGGAAGAAGTCACCGAACTCGCGCGGGGCAATCGCGGCACCACGGGGACGTCCACGCAGGTAGCGGCGTCCACGCCCGCCCCCGTCACCGCACCGGTCGTGGTGGAAGCCCCCGCGCAGGCGCAGGGCTTCGAACCGGTGCAGGACGGCGAAGTACGCACCGAACCGCTGGACGGCAACCCGTAACGGAAGTAATGGGCGGTGGATCGCCATCCCGGCGGTCCGCCTGCGCTATCCTGAGCGCCCCGACTTTTCCAGCGAGTACACACCATGGGCGGTTTGAGCATCTGGCATTGGATCATCGTGCTGGTGGTCGTGTTGCTCGTCTTCGGGACCAAGCGCCTGCGCAACGCCGGCCAGGACCTGGGCGAGGCGGTCAAGGGCTTCAAGAAGGGCATGAAGGACGACGACAAGCCGGCCGGCCAGTTGAACGACCAGTCGCGCACCGACGAGTCCAGCGCCGCCAAAGAGCGCGACCGCGACGCCAACTGATCGCGCGGCATCGCGGCCGCGGCCATGTTCGACATCGGTTTCAGTGAACTGCTGGTCATCGCCATCGTCGCGTTGATCGTACTGGGCCCCGAGCGCCTGCCCAAGGCAGCGCGCTTCGCCGGCCTGTGGGTGCGTCGCGCGCGCGCGCAGTGGTATTCGGTGAAGGACGAGCTGGAACGCGAACTCGCCGCCGACGAGCTGAAGCGCAACTTGCAGGACGCCAAGGACGCGATGCGCGAGACCGAGCAACGCATCCGCGACAGCGCCCGCGAAACCGAGCAGCAGTTCGAGGAAGTGCGCCAGGCCGCGCGCGACGACGCGAAGGCGTTGCATGACGACGTTGCATCGGCGATCACGCCACCCGCGCTGGCAAGGCCGCCGGCGGCGACCGGAGAGGTGCCTGACGCTGTCGAAACACCCGCCGGTACGGATGCCACCGACACGCCCGAGACCGGCACCACGCCCGACCTGTTCCCGCCGAGGGAGACGCGATGAACCGCGAATCCTCGAACCAGGAAGCCGAAAGCAGCCTGATGGAACACCTGCTGGAGCTGCGCACGCGGCTGGTGCGCGGACTGGCGGGCACGGGGGTCATCCTGCTGGCGCTGCTGCCCTTCGTGCGCCAGCTCTACGACCGCCTGGCGCAGCCGTTGATTTCTCAGCTGCCGGCCGGACAGGCCGCACAGATGATCGCCAGCGACCCGACCTCGGGCTTCTTCGCGCCGATCAAGCTGGCTTTCTTCACCGCCCTGTTCCTGTCCTCGCCGTGGCTGCTCTACCAGGCGTGGAGCTTCGTCGCGCCCGGGCTGTACAAGCATGAGAAGCGGCTGGCGGTGCCGTTGCTGGCGTCGGCCATCGTGCTGTTCTATGCAGGCTGCGCGTTCGCGTATTTCCTGGTGCTGCCCAGCGTGTTCCACGCACTGACGGTGTTCACGCCGGACATCGTGACGCTGGCGCCGGACCCGGCGAAGTACCTGGACTTCGTGATGGTGATCTTCCTGGCGTTCGGCGTGAGCTTCGAGCTGCCGGTGGCGCTGGTGATCATGGTGTTGCTGGGCTGGGTGACACCGCAGCAACTGCGCGAGGGCCGCGGCTACGCCATCGTCGGCGTGTTCGTCGTCGCCGCGCTGATCACCCCGCCGGACGTGGTGTCGCAGCTGATGCTCGCCATCCCCATGTGCCTGCTGTACGAACTGGGCATCGTCGCGGCGAGCTGGCTGAAACCGCGCCCCGAGAGCGCCTGAGCAGTCGCGGCAGCAAGCGCGCCGCAGCGCGCCCGGATGGAGAACCATCGCGCTTTAGCCACCCGGTCGCCTCGTAGGGCGGGCCCTGGCCCGCCGCATGGCGATGTCGAAGCTCAGACTTCGATCCTGGTCGGCGCCGCCGATGCACCCGGAGCGACCGCGCCCTCACCCAGCATCTGCCGCCATGCCGCGTACGCCGCACCGGCCAGCACCGGCATCACCACCGCCATCAGGGTGAACTGCCACAGCCCCATCGCGATGGTCGCGCCCACCGCCAGCGCCAGGATCGAGGCCACGAGCAAGGAGCCGATGCCGACCGCGAAGATGGCGATCCCCGCCAGCAGGTAGAACACCAGCATCGCGGTCCAGTTGTGCAGGCAGGCACGCAGGCTGTTGCGCATGGCCTCCATGACATGGGTGCCCGAGAAGAGGATCTGCGGCGAGGCGATGAAGGTCATCCACTTCACGGCCACGAAGACGATCGCCACCAGCAGCAGCCACAACAACAGGCGACCGGCAGGCAGGCCTTCCACCAGGGAAGGATCGGGTTGGCCCCCGGCTTCGGCGATGGTCTGCATCTTCTGGTAGACATCGGCCAGATGCTGCAGTTGTTCGGTGCCCACCAGGACGAACAGCAGCGTGCCCATCACCAGGGCCGCGAACAATTGCGGCAGCAGGGTGGCCAACAAGGCCGGCGCATGGCCGTCGCGCACGGGCTGCAGCAGGTTGGAGGGCTGCGCGGCGCGACCCTGGTCCACTTCGCGCACGGCCCAGAGCATGCCTGCGAAGAACAGCGGACCGGCGAGCACCAGCAGGAACTGCATGGCCACCGTCATGGCAGGCAGCGTGACGGCCACCAGCATCACGCCCATCGACAGCAGGCCCCACAGCACGGCCAGCGTGGCCAGCGGCACGGGCGCGCGCTTCAGCAGCGCGAAGCCCGCCAGCAGCCATTCCGCGCCGGCACTGGCCGGCACCTTGTTGATCGTCGACATCGGGGTTCTCTGGAGAGGGCGCAGCGGTGGACTCAGCGCGCGTGCAGGCCACGCGCATGGCGGACGAACCGCCGCAATAGTTTGCGGGCTTGCGGCGCCGCCGTCACGCTGCGAGCGATGCTGCCGGGGCAACGGCCTTCGCTGCGCAGGTGGTCGGCGCGGGCATGCACGTAGCCGCGCATGTGATGGGTGGCGAATTCGGGATGGAACTGCACGCCCCAGGCGTGGTCGCGCCAGCGGAACGCATGGCAATCGTCCTGCTCGGAACGCGCCAGCACGGTGGCGCCCTCCGGCGGCCGCGCCACGGTCTGCACATGGGTGGCGTGGGCGGTGAACTTCAGTGGCAGCGCGCCGAACAGCGGGTCGTCCTGCGCCTGCGGATGCAGGTCGATGTGGACGGTGCCGGATTCGCGCCCGGCCGGGTTGTAGGCCACCTCGCCGCCCAGCGCGTGCGCCAGCAGCTGATGGCCGTAGCAGATGCCCAGCAGCGGAAGGCCTTCATGGGCCGCGTGGCGCAGCCAGTCCGCACTGCGTTCGCTCCAGTCGGCCCGGTCGGTGACCATCGCGGCCGAGCCGCTGACGATGACGCCGGCAAAGCCTTCGCGGCGTGGCAATGCATCGCCCCGCTCCACGTTCGCCACCACGGTTTCGTCCGCCTCCAACCCGGCCGCCACGCGGATCCAGTGCGGGAAGCCGCCATACCGTCGCATCGAGCGCACCGGCTGGCCGGTTTCAACGATGAGGAAAGGGGCTTTCACGGCGGCATCCACGACGGCAAACATCAGCGGGAAAAGGGCTTGCCCGTATACTAGCCCGCTTTTCCGCAGTGCACGATAAGTCGATGACCGGACAGACAATTTCACCGGCAACTTTCCAGGGCCTGACATTCCAGAACCTGATCCAGACGCTGAACCAGTACTGGGCCGAGCAGGGCTGCGTGCTGATCCAGCCGCTGGACCTGGAAGTGGGTGCCGGCACCTTCCACCCGGCCACGTTCCTGCGTGCGCTGGGGCCGGAGCCGTGGAATGCCGCCTACGTGCAGCCCAGCCGCCGCCCCACCGATGGCCGCTACGGCGAGAACCCCAACCGCCTGCAGCGCTACTACCAGTACCAGGTGGTGATGAAGCCCAACCCCGACAACATCCAGGAGCTCTACCTGGGTTCATTGAAGGCGCTGGGCATCGATCCGCGCGTGCACGACCTGCGCTTCGTCGAGGACAACTGGGAGTCGCCCACGCTGGGGGCCTGGGGTCTGGGCTGGGAAGTCTGGTTGAACGGCATGGAAGTCACCCAGTTCACCTACTTTCAGCAGGCAGGCGGCCTGGAATGCCGCCCGGTGCTGGGCGAGATCACGTACGGGCTGGAACGCCTGTGCATGTACCTGCAGAACTGCGACAACGTGTATGACCTGGTGTGGACGGTCGGTCCGCAGGGCGTGGTGAAGTACGGCGATGTGTACCACCAGAACGAAGTCGAGCAGAGCACGTACAACTTCGAGCATGCCGATGTGGCCGAGCTCTTCCACCGTTTCGACGCGTGCGAAAAGGAAGCGCTGAAGCTGGTCGACGTAGGCCTGCCGCTGCCCGCCTACGAGCAGGTCTGCAAGGCCAGCCACAGCTTCAACCTGCTGGATGCGCGCCGCGCCATTTCCGTGACCGAACGCCAGCGCTACATCCTGCGCGTGCGCAAGCTGGCGCAGGCGGTGGCGGAGGCGTATTACGCGCAGCGGGAGAAACTGGGTTTCCCGGGATTGAAGAAAGACACTGAATAAAGCCCCTCTCCCCTCGGGAGAGGGGTTGGGGAGAGGGGCGATGGAGTCCCGATGGTTTGGCCGTCATGACTCCGCTCGCCCCTCATCCGCCCTTCGGGCACCTTCTCCCGCAGGGAGAAGGGAACAACTCAAGGTTGCATGCACATGAGCGAACAAAAATCCCTGCTGGTCGAACTGGGCACCGAAGAGCTGCCGGTCAAGGCGCTGCCGGGCCTGGCGCAGGCCTTCTTCGACGGCGTGATCGCCGCGCTTGAAAAGCGCGGCATCGGCTTCGAGCGTGGCGATGCCAAGCCGCTTTACACGCCACGCCGCCTGGCGGTGCTGTTGCCCGTCGTCGACGTGGAACAGCCGGAACAGAAGTCCGAAGTCCTCGGCCCATACCTCAACATCGCGCTGGACGCGAACGGCGTGCCGACCAAGGCACTGGAAGGCTTCGCCGCCAAGGCCGGTATCGACTGGACCGCGCTTGAACGCATCACCGACGGCAAGGGCGAGCGCTTCGTCCACCGCGCGGTGAAGCCGGGCGCGAGGACTGCGGACCTTCTGGCAGAGATCGTGCGCGAGGCGCTGGCCGCCATGCCGATCCCCAAGCCGATGCGCTGGGGCGACCACGACTATGCGTTCGCGCGGCCGGTGCACTGGCTGGTGCTGCTGCTGGGCAAGGACGTGGTGGAGGCCGATGTGCTGGGCGTGAAGTCCGACCGCATGAGCCGTGGGCACCGTTTCGAACACGACAAGCCGGTGTGGATCGGCAACCCGGACGATTACGTGGACGCCCTGCGCGGCGCCCGCGTGCTGGTAGATCCGGAGGAACGCCGCACGCGCATCGTCGCCGCCGTGCAGAAGGCCGCCGCACAGGCCGGCGGCAGCGCGCGCATCACCGACGACAATCTGGAGCAGGTGGTCTGCCTGACCGAATGGCCGGCCGCAGTGCTGTGCAGCTTCGAATCCGCGTTCCTGGCCGTGCCGCAGGAAGCGTTGATCGAGACGATGGAGATCAACCAGAAGTTCTTCCCGGTGCTGAGCGATGGCGGCAAGCTGACCGAGCATTTCATCGGCATCGCCAACATCGAGTCGCAGAATGTCGATGAAGTGCGCAAGGGCTACGAGCGTGTGATCCGTCCGCGCTTCTCCGACGCGAAGTTCTTCTTCGATGAAGATCTGAAGCAGGGTCTCGTGTCGATGGGCGACGGCCTGAAGACCGTCACCTACCAGGCCAAGCTGGGAAGTGTCGCCGACAAGGTGGCGCGCGTAGCCGAACTGGCCGCGACGATCGCAGCGCAGGTCGGTGCAGATCCCGAACAGGCTCGCAAGGCGGCGCTGCTGGCGAAGAACGACCTGCAGTCGCGCATGGTCAACGAGTTCCCCGAACTGCAGGGCATCGCGGGCCGCCACTATGCGCTCGCGGCGGGCGAACCGAAGGAGATCGCGCTGGCCATCGACGAGGCCTACCAGCCGCGCTTCGCCGGTGACGACATCGCGCTGTCGCCGCTGGGCAAGGTGCTGGCGATTGCGGAGCGGCTGGATACGCTGGCGGGTGGATTCGCCGCTGGGTTGAAGCCGACCGGCAACAAGGATCCGTTCGCGTTGCGCCGTAATGCGCTGGGGTTGGCGAGGACGGTGATTGAGAGTGGGTTCAATCTGGATATCCGCTCATTGATTCAAAAGGCGGCCGAACTCGTCATGTTTGCGATGTCCGACGTGTCTCTGCGCACGAAAGTGGCTGCCGCTGAATCCGCACGCGAGAAGGGAGTAGATGCGCCCACAACACACAGCCAGCAAAGGTCATTGGTAGAAACCAATTTCCAAGAGATTTATCCGTTTATTCTTGATCGCCTACGCAGCTATTACGCAGAGAAAGGCGTGCCTGCTGCTCATTTCAGTGCGGTTGCTGAGCTGGATCCTGCCCCGGCCTCGCTCTACGACTTCGACACACGCTTGGATGCCATCGGCACGTTCGCCGCGCTGCCGGAAGCCGAAGCGCTGGCCGCGGCCAACAAGCGCATCGGCAACATCCTGAAGAAGGCCGACATCGCCATCCCGCACGCGATCGACCGCGCACTGCTGACCGATCCGGCGGAAAGCGCGTTGGCCGAAGCGGTGGAAGCCGTACTCGGCGAGACCGACGAGGCCCTGCACCACCACGACTACGTCACCGTGTTGAACCACCTCGCCCGCCTGCGCCCGCAGGTGGATGCGTTCTTCGACAGCGTGATGGTCAATGCCGACGACCCGGCCGTACGCGCGAACCGGCTGGCCCTCCTGAAGCGCCTGGCCGATCGCTTCCGCGCGGTCGCGGCGATCGAGCATCTGTCGGGCTGAGCCGCGTTTCCTTCTCCCGCAGATGCGGCGAGAAGGTGCCCGGAGGGGCCTGCCCCGTACTTGAGACGCAGGCGGACGAGGGGCCGAGCGCTGTAACCCATCGGGCGCAGCACCATCACCCCTCCGTTCGCCCCTCACCCGCCTTCGGCACCCTCTCCCCGCACGCGGGGAGACGGAGTCAAACTCCACGGATCCTGGATGCACCCGGACTGCAGCGCCGCCTCTCGCGCATGCCATATCCGTTCCCTTCTCCCCGCGTGCGGGGAGAGGGTGCCCGAAGAGCCTGCCCCGTACTGGATACGGGGGCGGATGAGGGGCGCTCTTCGCGCCGACCCTTGCAGCGCAGCCACTGCCGGCTGACCGAACACCGGATGTCTGCGGAAAACTTCCTCTTCCTGCTGCGCCTGAATCAAGACAGTTGCTCTCCCCGCACGCGGGGCGTGGGATCATTCCGCGTACGCGATCAGTGTGACTTCTCGTGAACCGCGATTCGCGTGGCGGCCGCACCCCTTCACCCCGCTTAACCCTCACCGGTTATCCTGCCCGCATGCGTCGACTCCCCCGCTTCGCCACTGCCCTGTTCCTGCTTGCCGCTGCCAGCCACGCCGGTGCCGCGGCCATCGTCGACAAGGTGCAGATCGAAGGGCTCGACAACGAGCTGATGATCGAGAACGTCAACACCGCGCTGTCGCTCAACGATTCGCTCGGCAAGCGGTTGGGCGAGTCGCGTCTGGAATACCTGCTGGGTGAAGCCGTCGCCGAAACGCGCGAAGCGCTGGAGCCGTTCGGCTACTACTCGCCCACCATCACCGTGGATGCGCCGCGCACCGAAGGCGCCAACGACGAGCGGCTCATCATCACCCTGCGGATCGCCCTCGGCGAACCCGTCCGCGTGCGTGGACGCGACCTGTCCATCGAAGGCGAAGGCGGCGACGACCGCTACCTGAAGGAAGACCTGGACGCGTTCGCGCCGAAGGTCGGCGAGGTCTTCGACCACACCACCTACGAAGCCAGCAAGCTGGTCATCGTGCGGCGACTGGCGGATCGCGGTTACTTCGATGCCGACTTCACCCACCGCCGGGTGGAAGTCACGCGGGCCGAACACGCCGCCGACATCGCGCTGGGCTGGGTCAGCGGCATCCGTTATGACATGGGGCCGACCACGTTCCACCAGGACAAGTTCGATCCGGGCCTGCTGGACAAGCTGGTGTACTGGGAAGAAGGCAGCTACTTCCACCAGGGCAAGCTGGACCGCCTGCGCGAATCGCTGGTCGGCCTGGACTATTTCGCGAACATCGACATCCAGGCCAACCCCGACAAGGCCGTGGACGGACGCGTGCCGGTCGACGTGAACCTGGAGTTGGCCAAGCGCGACATCTACACCGCCGGCGTGAGCTACGGCACGGAGAGCGGGCCCGGTATTCGGCTGGGGCTGGACCGCCGTTACGTGAACTCGCGCGGACATAAACTGTCCACGCACCTGGACTACGCGCAGAAGCGCAAGACGCTGCTGACCCAGTACCGCATCCCCGCGTTCAAGTGGCTGGACGGCTGGTACACCGTCGGCGTGCAGGCCAGCGACGAACAGACCGACTACATCGACCTGCGCCATGTCGAATTCACCGGCAGCCGCAGCGGACAGGTCAGCGAAGACTGGACCGCGGTGGCGTCGATCCACGCGCTGCGCGAGCGCTGGCGTTATGTCGAAGACGATCCGGTCACCGGCCTGTCCGACACGACCGTGCAGTACGCCACCTTCACCTACCCCTCGCTGCGCGCGGACTACACCAACTCGCAGGTCGGCTCGAACCGTCCCGACCAGCTGGCCGGGTCCATCCTGCTGCGCGGCGGCGTGGATGGCGCGGGCTCGGATGCGAACTTCCTGCAGTTCCACATGCGTGCGCGCTGGTCGCAGCGGTACAAGACCAACAGCGCGCTGATCGTGCGCGGCGAGTATGGCCATACGTTCACCAGTTCGCTGGTGGCGATGCCGCCGTCGCTGCGTTTCTTCGCCGGTGGCGACCGCAGCGTCCGCGGCTATGCGTGGCGCGAAGTCGGCCCGCGCCGTGGCGACTACGCACTGGGCGCGAAGAACGTGGTCACCGGCAGCGTGGAGTACGAGTTCTATCCGAAGGGCGGCCCCTACGGTGGCGCGGTGTTCGTGGACACCGGCAGCGCCTTCGATGGCACCCGCCCGGACCTGAGCACCGGCATCGGCGTGGGCCTGCGCTGGCGCTCGCCGGTGGGGCCGGTCCGCCTGGACGTGGCGCACGGGCTGAATGACCCGGATTCCAGCTTCCAGATCTACCTCAACATCGGGACCGATCTGTGAAGAAGCGCGTACCCGACAACCTGACGCCGGAAGAGCGCGACGCCCGCATCGCCGAGTTGCGCGCGCGCCGCAGGGCACGCATGCGCACGCTGGCGATCCGCAGCGCCATCGGCACCGGCGTACTGACGCTGTTGCTGTGCATCGGCCTGTACTGGCTGCTGCAGACGGTCGCGGGCCGCGACATGCTGCTCGCGCAGATCAAGGCACGCCTGCCGGCCGACGCCTCGCTGGAATACAGGGAAGTGGACGGCCCGATCGCGGGCCCGCTGACGCTGCGTGGCGTCGACTTCCGCTGGGACAAGATCCGCTTCACCGCCGACGAGGTCTACCTGGAGCCGGACCTGCGTCCGCTGCTCGGCAAGCGCCTGCGACTGGATGTGCTGAAGCTGCGCGGTGCGATGCTCGATGTGCCGGAAAGCGACGAACCGTTCGAGCTGCCGCACTGGCCCGACATGCTGCCGCAGATCGAGATGCCGCTGGCGATCCAGGCAGACCGGCTTGAGGTGGACCGCTTCCTGATCCGCCAGAGCAGGCAGCCCCTGATCGACATCGTGCATGCGGGCGGCGGCATCGATATCGGCGACGGATACGTGCATGCGGAGAAGCTGGCCATCGCGAGCGATCGCGGCACCTTCGGCGTGCATGGCCGTTACGAACCCCGCGACGGCTACGACACCGACCTGACGGCCACTGGCGTGTTCGCGGCCGCTGCCGGGCGCACCCCCGCGCGCATCGGACTGGTCGCGCGCGGGAATCGCGCCCGCATGAACGTGGGCATTTCCGGTGCCGCGCCCGCGCCGTTGCGCGCCACGCTCACGCTGCGCGGCGAAACCCGGCCGACATGGAACCTCGCCGCGAAGACGGAAGCACTGGACCTGTCGTTGCTGGGCGTGATGGAAGACAGCACGCCCGTCTCTTTCGACCTGGTAGCCAAGGGGGCGGGCGGTGCCGCGGACCTGCAGGGCACGGTGCAGCAGGGCGACATCGCCGTGGTGATAGAACCTTCGCATGCACGCATCGACGGCGAAGTGCTGACCGTGGAGCCGCTGGCGATCCGCGCGTTCGACGGCTATGCCGCGCTGCGTGGTCGCGCGGACTTCACCGTGCCGGAGAACCCCACCTTCCGTTTTGCGGTGAACGCACGCGGCCTGCGCTGGGGCACGGAAGCGGACAGCATGATCGGTGCCGAGGGCGATTTCGGCGTGGCCGGCAAACTGGAAGCATGGGCCGCCATCGGCAAGGCCACGCTGACCCGCGGCGACGACAGCGCGGTGGTGGAGTTCGATGGCCGTGGCAATGCCGAACGCGTGCAGTTGGAGAAACTGCAGGCGCGCATGCCCACCGGCACGCTGGATGCCACCGGCATGGTGGGCTGGTCCCCCGTGCTGGACTGGGACGTGAAGGCGACGCTGGCCGGTTTCGATCCGGGCTACTTCGCTGCAGGCTGGAACGGCAACCTCTCGGGCGCGCTGGCGTCGAAGGGGCGCCAGCGCGAGGACGGCCAGTTCCAGGGCACGCTCGACGTGCCGAAACTCACGGGCCGCCTGCGTGACCGCGCGCTGGAAGCGCGCGGCACGTTCGCGCTCGACGGCAACGCCGGTGAAGGCGAGCTGGACCTGTCGCTGGGTGGTAGCCGCATCGCCGCGCAGGGCAAGGTCGGCGACACACTGGATATCGATGCGACGTTCCGCCCGCTCAACCTGGCCGACCTGCTGCCGGACGCCAGCGGCACCCTGGCCGGCACGCTGAAACTGACCGGCGCGCGCACGGCACCCACTCTCAACGCCGATCTCGGCGGCGACAGCCTGCGCTGGAACGACTGGAGCGCGGGCAGCCTGAGCCTGCGCGGCAACCTGCCCTGGCGCAGCGGCAATGGCGAACTCACCCTGCAGGGCAGTGCCGTCGACGTGGGCACCGTCCTGGACAGCGTGCAGCTCAGCGCGCGCGGCGCGGTGGAAGACCTGCAGGTCGACGGCGATGCACGCAATGCGATGGGAGCCGTGGTGTTGTCGGGCAGCGCACAGAAGCGTGGCGCCAACTGGCAGGGCACGCTGGATACGCTGCGCATCGCGCCATCCAAGGGCAACCCGTGGACGCTGCGGCAACCCGCCCGCTACGCGCAGAACGGCAGCGCGTGGACGTTGTCCGAAAGCTGCCTGGGTTCCGACATCGGCGGCGCCCTCTGCGCCACCGCCAACTGGCCACGACCAGGACTGGTGGTGCGTGGTGAAGCGCTTTCGCTGGCCCTGGTGCAGCCGTGGTTGCCACCCAGCAGCGGCCGACCGCTGACGCTGCGCGGCGAGTTCACCCTCGACGCGACGCTGCGGCCCGCCGGCAACGCATGGCAGGGCGAAGTGCACTTGGCCTCCCTGGATGGCGGCCTGAAGATGGGCACCAGCGCCCGCGGCGAGATCATCCGCTACGACAACTTCACCTTCGATGCCGACTTCAACCCGCAGCGCATCCAGGGCCGGCTCGGTACCGGCTTCAAGGGCGACGGTTATGTCGATGCCACCTTCGCCACCGGCTGGGATGCGTTCGCGCCGCTCAAGGGCGACCTGTACTTCCACAACTCGCGCCTGTTCTGGATGGAACTGTTCTCGCCGGACCTGGTGCGCCCGCGCGGCAAGCTGGCCGGCCACATCGGCGTTGCCGGCACGCGGGGCCATCCGCTGCTGAGCGGCGAAGCCACGCTCACCGAATTCACCGGCGAGTTGCCCGCGCTCGGCGTGTCGCTGGCGGACGGCGGCGCGGAACTGGTCGCGCTGTCGGACGGCAGCGCGCGCATCGACGGCAGCATGAAGACGGTCTCGTCGACCGGCGGCACCGGGACCGGCGGCGTGCTCAACGTGTCGGGCACGCTGGGCTGGAACAACGACACCACGCCGCTGCAGTTCCAGGTGCGCGGCGACAACGTGCTCGTGGCGGACACCACCGACCTGCGTGCGGTCGCATCGCCGGACATCCAGGTGGGCTTCGCCGACAACACCATCCGCGTGCGTGGCGAGGTGGGCATTCCTTCGGCCACCATCGACGTGGAGAAACTGGATGACGGCGTGTCCGCGTCGGAAGACGTGGTGGTGCTGGATCCCGCCGATCCCGAACGCGCACCGAGTTCACGACTGGACCTGGACCTCGCCCTCAAGGTCGGCGACGAGGTCAACCTGAAAGGCTATGGCCTGGAAGGCACGCTGGCCGGCACCCTGCACGTGCGTTCGCAGCCCGGCCGCGAGATGCTGGGCACGGGCCGCCTGGACGTGGACGGGCGTTACGAAGCCTACGGGCAGAAACTGCGCATCACCCGTGGCGAACTGACCTGGAGCAACAACGCGATCTCCGATCCGCGCATCAACATCCGCGCCGAACGCGAAGTGGTCAGCGCCAGCGTCACCGCCGGCATCGACGTCACCGGCCGCGCCAGCCAGCCGCGCGCACGCGTGTGGTCCAATCCATCGATGTCCGAATCCGAAGCGCTGGCGTACCTGGTGCTCGGCCGTTCGCTCAACACCGCCAGCAGCGACGAGAGTCGCCAGATCAACGCCGCTTCGTCCGCGCTCGGCGCGGGTGCGGGCCTGTTGGCATCGCAGCTCGGTGCGAAGATCGGCCTGGATGATGCCGGCGTGCTGGAATCACGCACGCTCGGCGGCTCGGTGTTCGGCGTGGGCAAATACCTGTCGCCCAAGCTCTACGTCAGCTACGGCGTCTCCATGGTCGGATCAGGCTCCGCGGTCACGCTGAAATACCTGCTGCGCAAGGGCTTCGACGTAGAGATCGAGTCCAGCACCACCGAGACGCGCGGCTCGATCAACTGGCGCAAGGAAAAGTAGACGTGATGCCGTCCCTGACGGCCCGACGCCTGCAGCGGCACGGCATCGCGGTACCGATGGCGGCGGATCCGGCCGATGCCGTCCGCCACATGGGGGCAATGCAGGCGCAGGACTATGCGGCATCGCTGTGGGCCATCGGCCTGCGCACCCGCGGCGCGACGCGGGCAACGGTGGAAGACGCCATCGCGTGCGGCAAGATTGTCCGCACCTGGCCGATGCGCGGCACCCTGCACTGGCTCGCGCGCGAGGACGTCCGCTGGATGGTGGCATTGCTGGCACCCCGCGTGCAGGCCGCGAATGCGGCACGGATCGCGCGCGATCTCGGATTGGATGCCTCCACGCTCACGCACGGTCGACGCGTGCTGGAACAGGCATTGAAGGAAGGCGTGCCCGTTACCCGCGCCGACCTCTATGCCTGCATGGAGCCAGCCGGCATTCCCAGCGGCGGTCAGCGGGGCCTGCACCTGCTGAACTGGCTGGCGCATGAGGGTGTCATCTGCCAGGGACCGCGTCATGGCAAGCAGCCGACGTTCGTCCTGCTCGATGCATGGGTGCCGCCGAGCGCGCCGCTCGCGCGCGACGAAGCACTCCGGCAGCTGGCACTGCGCTATCTGCAAGGGCACGGGCCGGCGACGGCGGCCGACCTGGCATGGTGGTCGGGACTGCCGCGCAAGGAGGCCATGCAGGCCCTTGCATCCGCCGCATCCGCGCTGGTGCAGGAAACACATGACGGGACGACGTGGTGGTCGCATGCCGATGCGGCTGCGCCTGCGCGCTCGAATGCGGTGCATCTGTTGCCGGCATTCGATGAATATCTCATCGGCTACCGCGACCGCACGCCCGTGCTGGACGCCGCATACACACGGCGCGTGATCGGCGTGAACGGCCTGGTCAGCGCAACGGCGATCATCGGTGGCCGGGTGGCCGCGACCTGGAAACGCGATGCGGCGGCCGGCGACGACATCGCGCTCGCTCCCCTGCGTGCCCTGAGCGAGGCGGAACACAGCGGCATCCGTCGCGCGGCGCAGCGACAGCACCACTTCCTCGGCGCCGCGCGCTGATCATTCGATGGCGTCCGGCATTGCCGCATCCCGGCTCTGCCGATATCGTCGCAGTCCTCTCCGCCGGAGCCTGATGATGCGCCGCCGACTCTCGACCTCCGCCCTCGCCCTGGGCGCCGCGCTGTCCCTGCCCGCCCATGCCGACGAAGGCATGTGGATGCCCTCGCAGCTGCCGCAACTGGCCAAGCCGCTGCGCGACGCCGGCTTCAAGGGCAAACCGCAGGCGCTGGCCGATGTCACCGCCGCCCCGCTGAGCGCGGTGGTGCGCGCAGGCGGCGGCACGGGCGCGTTCGTCTCGCCGGACGGGTTGATCCTGACCAACCATCACGTCGCGTACGGCGTGATCCAGTACAACAGCAGGCCCGAGCGCAACCTGATCGACGATGGCTTCATCGCCGCCACCCGTGCCGGCGAACTGCCGGCGAATCCGGACTTCCGCGTCCTGGTGACGGTGGGTTACGACAAGGTCACGGATACCGTACTGAAGGATGCGGCCGGCAAGACCGGGCGGGCGTACTTCGATGCCATCGATCGCGCCAGCAAGGCCATCGTCGCCGAGTGCGAGCAGGAAGGCGGCGTGCGCTGCAGCGTGGCGAACATGTACTACGGCACCGACTTCTACCGCATCCGCCAACTGGAGCTGCGCGACATCCGCCTGGTCTATGCGCCGCCGCGCGCGATCGGCAACTACGGCGACGAGATCGACAACTTCATGTGGCCGCGCCACACCGGCGACTTCACCCTGCTGCGCGCCTACGTGGGCAAGGACGGCAAGCCGGCCGCCTACAGCGCCGACAACGTGCCCTACCGCGCGCCAGCGCACCTGCCGTTGGCGAAGGACGGCCCGAAGGCGGGCGACTACGCCATGCTGGCCGGCTATCCGGGCACCACCTACCGCCACCGCACCGCCGCCGAGTTCGACGAACAGGTGAACTGGACGCTGCCCGCGCGCGTGGCCGTGTTCGACCAGCTGATCGATGTCGTGGAAACGGCCGGTGTCCGGGATGCCGACGCGAAAACACGGTACGCCGCACAGCTGCAGTCGCTGAAGAACAACCGCAAGCGCGCCGCCGGCGAGCTGGAAGGCCTCCGCCGCAGCGATGCGGTCCGCGTCCGTGCCGACGACGAGCGCGACATGCTCGCCACCGAGGCGGCCGCGAAGGAACGGACGGACATCGATGCATTGAATGCGTCGATCGCTGGCGGTTCGGCCGTGCGCGAACGCGAGTTGTTGCTGGCCCTGTTCGGTTCCCAGTCCCAGCTGATGCGCGCGGCGATCACGCTGGAACGGTTGCGGGTGGAATCCGCCAAACCGGATGCCGAACGCGAGAGCGGCTACCAGGCGCGCGACCACGCCCTGATCGAAGGCATCCTGAAGCAGGTGCAGCGCCGCTATGCGCCGGACGTGGAGAAGGCGCTGCTCACGGTGCTGCTGGCGCGCTACCAGCAACTGCCGGATGCGCAGCGCCTGCCGGGTTTCGATGCCGCCTTCGGCCGCACGCCGGCCGCATTGAAGCAGGCGCTCGACACGCTGTATGCCGGCACGAAACTGGGCGACGAAGCCGAACGCCTGTCGCGTTTCGCTGCCGCGCGGGAAGGCAAGCCGATGGCTGCCGACCCGCTGATCGACCTCGCCGCGAAGCTGGTGCCCGTGCAACTGGCGCTGGAACAGGAGCGCAAGACGCGCGAGGGCGAGCAGCTGCGCCTGCGTCCCGCCTACATGCGCGCGCTGTTCGCCTGGCGCCAGCAACAGGGACGCGCTCTGTATCCGGACGCCAACGGCACGCTGCGCGTCAGTTTCGGCAAGGTGGACGGATTCTCGCCGCGCGACGGCGTGCGGTACACACCGGTGACGACGGTGGCCGGCATCGTCGAGAAGAACACCGGCGATGTGCCGTTCGACGCGCCGAAGCCGTTGCTCGATGCCATCGCGAAGGGCGACTTCGCCGGTACGGTAGATCCCGCACTGAAGACGCAGACAGTCAACTTCCTGACCAACCTGGACACCACGGGCGGCAATTCCGGTTCACCGGTGCTCAACGCGCGCGGCGAACTGATCGGTCTCAATTTCGACAGCAACTGGGAATCCGTGAGTGCCAGCTGGATGTTCGATCCGCGCTACAAACGCGCCGTCCATGTCGACATGCGCTACCTGCGCTGGTTGATGGGCAAGGTCTATCCGGCGCCGCACCTGCTGGAGGAGATGGGCGCACAGTGACGCCGGACGACGACCCGCGACCGGTGGAACCGGAGCCGCCGCTGCCCAGCGACTGCTGCAACAGCGGCTGCCCCATCTGCGTGCACGACCTGTATGCGGAGCAGTTGCAGCACTACCGCGAACAGCTGGCGGCGTGGAATGTCCGGCATCCCGCAACGCCGGACCTTGATGGCCATGACGCAGAGCCCCGCGGGTCATAGAGCCGGATTTTCGACATGAACAACCCTCGGGGCCCGTTCTTGCGAGCCCTTCTGTTTTTGCGGAAGCACGGGTCCGGGAGCGGTTCAAAACCGATGGCGGCGAACAGCTCTCGTAACGACGGCCAGATCTAGCCGGCCCTGCCGGGTGCGGCGGGCACCCTCTGCCCGATCCGTCTCACAACTGCGGCCTGAGTCTGCCTGTCGTCTCGAGCTGCCGTATGGCGTCCTGCATGCCCGTGACATACCGGTGGTCGTCCGGATAGTGAGCCGCAAAGCTCGGATAGGCGCTTCGCAGCAGTGCGAGCGCCTGATCCACACGCCCCTTCCTGGACGCGATATCGGCGCGCATGAGCACGGAGGTATTGAGCCTGCTGTAGGCATTCGGGTCAGGCAGTTTCCCGACGGCGCTGGCCTGCAGCTTCTCGTACAGGCTATCCGCATCATCGAGGCGTCCCCGCTTGAAGTAGAGATGCGCGAGCGCCATCTGATTCGTGCTGTAGTAGAAAGTGTCCGTCAGTTCGTGCTCGATGATGAAGTCCCTGCTCTCCTCGAGAAGCTCCTGCGCACGCTGAAGATCTTCCTCTCGTCCGAGCATGATGTAGAGCTTCGCCAAGGTCCTCTTTGCAATAGGCGGGGGCGGAACATCATCCTCACGACATGCCTTGATCACCTCATTCAGAAGTGCCATGGACGCGTGGATGGCGGCCATGCGCTCCTGCTCAGGCTCGCTCTCGATGTTGTTCACGAGCCGGCCTGCCAAGCCAACCTGTACGCTCGCGACCTTCTCGTGAGACAGCGGGTAGTACTGCCGGAGAATCGCCAGCGACCTTCGGGTGAGCGCAAGGATCTCCTCGCGCTGGCCACCTTCGAACTTCATCAACCAGCTACGGTAAGTCAGTGCCAGGGCGTACTCGGGATGGCTTTCGCCGTATTCGGCGAGAATGCGCTCCTCGCCCTTCCGGATGGCTTCGCGGCAACGCACGAGCTCCCCTGCATTGCATCTTGCGTTGCCAAGCACCAGCCAGGCGCTGCCCATGCTCGGATGCGATTCGCCGACCGCCTTGAGCGTGTTGTTCCACTGCAGCTCGGCGTACTTTCTCGCTTCTTCCGTCCTTCCCAGGTGAGCGAGACTTTCGAAAAGAACGCGTTCCGCGTTTGCGGCGAGCAGGGGATACCTCGGCTCCGCCAGTTCTATGGCCGTTCGAAGATGCTCTATCCCGGTGCCGAATCGATACTGTTGAAAGTACCAGTACCCCTGGATGGTGAGGAGCTCGATGTAGGGCTCCGGAGACGCCGACTGATGGCGCCTGGCAAGGTCAAGCGCCCTGTCGAGAGTACTTTGTGCCTCCCTGTGGCGGACGAGATTCCATTGCGCGCGGGCAAGCTCCACCATGAGCTGGAGCCGCACTGGCACCCACTGCTCTTCGTTCGCGCCGGGCAGGACACCCAGGGCAGAGTGGGCCACGGCCAAGGCGTTCTTCGGCTCTCCTTCGATGTTGAACAGGGCTGCGCGAGTCGCCTGAACCTCGGCCTGCACGAGCGGTTTTTCCTCCGCAAGCTGCGCCGCTTCATCGGCCAGGACTTTCGCCCTGCGATGCTGGCCGATCATGGAATGGCTTCTTGCCAGAGCCAGCAGACCCCGTGCCAGGATCTCCGGATGCTCCTGCAACGACAGGCTCCGCATTTGCAGTTCCGTCTTCTGCAGCAGGTCATCCGATGAGTGGGGGCTCTGTGCAAGCCCGGAGAGCGTAGCCATCCCCAGCGTCTTGCTGAAGATGGCCGCCATGGCGTCATGGGCGAGCACCTCGTCCGCGGAGCGTTTCGCCTGGATGTGGAGGGTCAGCGCACCTGCGACCAGCAGTCCCGCGGCAAGGACGGACACTGCAACCGTGGCCCGGTTCCGTTGCAGAAACTTCACGACTCGATAGGCCGCGCCCCCCTTTCGAGCACTTACCGGCATTCCATGCAGCCATGCGCCGAGGTCGTCCCGAAGCTCCAGCAATGATGTGTATCGCGTCGCTGGATCGTAAGAGGTACAGCACGCCGCGATGGCTTCAAGGTCGCCACTCAAGCGCCTTTCCAGTGCCCTGGCGTCTGGGAGTCCTCGCGTCTCGGCATCCTTCAGAGTGCCGGACTTGGCAATCGGTGCCGCCTCGTGGCTCATCGGCCCCGACGGATCCACCATGCGAAGCGGGCTTGCGTCCTTCGGCAGTACCCCCCACAGGAGACGGCGCATCACCATGCCCATCGAATAGATGTCCAACGCTGCGGTTGGCAGTATCCCGGTCAGCGCCTCCGGCGCCGTGTACCCCGGGGAGACGGCGATGCGAGGCGCTTCACGTTCACCGTTGAGCACCGTGGACAGCCCGAAATCGACGATCTGGATGTTGCCATCCGCAGTGACCAACAGATTGGACGGCTTGATGTCGAGGTGCAGAACCATGTGTCGGTGCGCGTAATCGAGTGCCTCGCAGACTTTTTCAAGCAGCCGCACACGTACTTCGATGCTCGACCTTCTTCTGTCGCACCACTGGTCGATGGGCTCTCCGTCCACCAGTCGCATGGCAAACCAGGGATGTCCATGCAGGTCCACGCCGCCATCAAGGAGGGGCGCGATTCCGACATGGCTCAGACGGGCCAGGGTGTTGCGCTCACGAATGAAGGCATTCACAAGCGCCTCCGAGGTCAACTCCCTGCGCACGCACTTGAGCGCGACCTGCTGTTCGTACTGCCCGTCGTCACGCCTGGCCTTGTACACGGTCCCCATTCCGCCAGTGCCGATGACGTCCGTGATCAACCACGGCCCCAATCGGCTACCAAGGCGTGCCTCAGCGTGCGTCTGGTCCGTCTTCTCAAGGCGCTCGAGCACCTCGCTGGGAAGGTGATCCAGTGGATGCTCGGCCTGGTCCATGCGGAGCATGGCGGCAACCAGACGGTGGACTTCGGGTTCGCGCTTCTCGAGCGCGCGCAGCTCTCTTTCCCGATCACTGGCATTGAGAGCGAGATAGTCGCCCAGAAGAGCGAGCGCCCGAATCCTGGCGGGATTCATCGGTCGCTCCCACCCGGCCGATCCTCGGCGAGCAGGAACGACACACTCCCTCTTGCCGACGTCGTGAAAAGACCCGTTCTCGCCTGGACCGCGCGGTGCGGTCCAGCGAGCGCCCGCTGTCGGCAATACGCACCGGCGCTCACAGGCCGCTCGCTGTCACCGTGCATTGCAAGGTGACGGTGACCTGCCCCCCCGCCGGAAGGACGGGGAGCGTGATGCCGCTGCCCAACAAATTGCTCACCGGCACTGTCGGCGAGGGACAGCTGGCGCCGCCTGTCGCGGCGCAGATCGCGGTCGTGCTGGGCGTGGCGCAGTCCTGCCCGGCACCGGCCACATCGGTCAGCACCGCGCCGTCAGCTGCCAGCGGACCGTTATTGCTGACCACGATCTGGTAGGTCACCACCTCCCCGGTGACCACCGGGTCCGGTGATGCGGTCTTGACCACCTGGATGTCCGCCTGGCGCAGGGTATTGGTGAAGGTGCACTCGATGCTGGCGCCCACCGCAGTCGCCGCCGCATCCAGCACCACCGTGCGGTTGGCCAGGTCCGGCGTGGCCGTGCCGCCTGCACCAAGCCCGGTACAGGCGATGTCGGTGACCTGGTATGCCACAGGGGAAGTACTCTCGGTGATGGTGGTGGCAGTGGATGCCGCGGTCAGCATCTGCACCGCGCCACTGATCGGCGTACCGGCCGTGGTGGTGGTGAGCGTCTGGGTCTGTACGCCATTGGTGCCGCTGAAGCCGAAGCTGTCCACGCCACCCACACTGATCTTGCGGATCACCAGTCGCGGTACGGACTGATCCACATCCGCCGCCGTGTTGTTCGCGGCATTGCTGTCGTTGACCATGAGGGGGGGCGTAATGGTCACGGTGTTGGTGAGGTTGCCGGTGAAGCCGGCAGGCACCGTCATCGTCACCAGGTACGTAGCCACCGCGCCGGCGGGCAGGTCCAGCCCCGTGTCGTTCAGCGCACCGGTCCCGCTGGGCGCGCCGCACACCGCACCGCCGGAGGTGGATGCACAGGTCCAGCTCATGGTTGCGCCATCGATACCGGCGGGTATCGGATCGCTCACCGTGATGTTCTGCGCTCCGAACGGTCCGCTGTTCGTCACCACGACACTGTAGGTGCGCGCCTGGCCCGGCATATAGCCGTCACCGGTCAGATCATTCGGCCCGGACGCCGGCGTGTTGGTTTTGGTGACCGACAGGTCGGCATCGAAGGTGATCGGTGCCGTCGGACAGTTCGCACCATCGTTCTGGCCCGCGGACGGCGATCCGGAAATCAACGTACGCGCGCCGGTCGCCAGGTCGATCCGGTAGAAGCCGCCGTTGTTGTCGCTGCCGAACAATCCCGTGGGCGAGCCGAACATGGCCCCCATGACAATCGCGCCCTGGGGTGTCCCGATACTCGTGACCTGTCCCGTGGCAGGATTGATCGAGCGAAGTTGCCCATTGCTCTCCACGGTGTAGATCAATCCGCCAATCCACGCGAAATCGCTGGAATTCACGCCGGTCGAAAGCGTAATCAGCGTCGACGTGTTGGTCTGCACGTTGATCGCGCGAAGGTTCGACGAACCCCCGCCTCCCAACACATAGAGCGTACCGTCGGGCGACATCGTGCCGTTGATCCAGTTGTCCAAGCCCAGTCCGGCGACGGGTCCCAGCAGAAGGGAGCTTCCATCCGCACCGATCCTGATCAGATTATTCCCGCTACCGCCGCCCTGGTTGATGCCATAGATGTAGTTGTCGACCGGATTGAAGCCGATGGCGTTGTACGTGTGGATGCCGGTTCCGATCGCAGGAAACGTCATGGGATTGGTTGCGGCACTCACACCATAGAGCGTCGTGTCGGTATTCACGTTTGGCGATTGAGCCAGATACATTTCCGAACTGCAGCCCGGAAACGCCGACTGGCTCTGTATGGCATTGGTGACCGTGCAGGCGATGGTGTTGCCCGCATCGACCGCCGCCGCATTGAGGGTGAACGAACCCGTGTTCTGCGTGACCGTGCCGCCTGCACCCATGCCGGTGCAAGTCACGTTGTTCAGCAGGAATCCGGACGGCAGGGTCTCGTTGATCGTGGTGGCGACCAAGGGATTGGTGAGCGTCTGGGTCGCCCCTGTCACACCCACGCCAGGCGTGGTCGTGGTGATGGTCTGGCTGGTCCAGCCGTTGTTGCCGGTGAAGGTGAAGGCGCGCGTACCGCCCTGGCTGATCTTCGTCAGCGTCAGCGTCACGGGCCGCCGTGTATTGACGATCGTGCAGGTGATGTCATCGCCCGAGGCGGGCGTCAGGCTGAAACTGGTGCCTGTGCCGCTCGGCAGCACCGTCCCGGTGCCACTGGAGGCGTTGGCGCAACTGTAGGTCGAGGTGTAGTCGCTCAGATCGGTGGTGCCGGCAGCGGCCTCGGACAGGGTGTGCAGCACGCCGGGATTGAACGGCACGACGGTTGCCAGACCGGTGTTGACGGTGGTGCCGGTGCCCGTGGTGGTGGTACTCGCCAACGGCGATCCGCTACTCGAAATGGACAGGGCGAACTGGTCGGTGCCGCTCTCTCGGCCGGTCACGATCTGCTTCTGCAACCGCAGCGTCGCCTTGCACTGGTTGATCTGGATGTTGCGGAAGCGGATGTCGTCGTCGGTCGTGTCATCGCTGTAGTTGGAGCGGTAGACGTACTGCACGCTGGTGACCTGCGTGACCGTCGTCGGCAGGCGGATGGTGAAGGGGCGGTAGGTCCGCGGCGATACCGAAGTCGCATCGCCAGCGAAAGCCTGCTGCGTGGCCGTCTCCGCATTTCCGTCGACGGAAATCAGTGAGCCGTTGTCCGGCCAGAACGAGCCCGTCGTACTGAACGGGCCGTCGTTCGCTTCGGAGGTGAACAAGGTGGCATAGCGCACGCCGTTCACCAGGATCTCCATCGTGGCCCGGCCCGAATTCAGACCGGCAGGGTTGTTCCACTGCAGCTCGCCGGCGATCACGATGGCGCCATTGGTCTGGATGCCGTAGCGCGTGCTGGTCTGGTTGCCGTTGAGCGTGGGGGTATGGGTGATCCCCGTGGAATTGTCGTTGAGCCAGCCCGTGTTGGCTGGCGAAGTGATGATGGGCGACGTGTTGGCCAAGGAACACTGGTTGGCCGCCTGTGCCCAGAGTTCGCGGGGCGCAAGCAACAACAAAAGCCCCATTGCCAGCCAGCACAGCATGCGGCCGGTGACCTGCAATGGCCTGTGCGGAGGGAGGCGACTTTCCTGCAGCTGCGTAATATCGACTACGCGCGCACCGCGAACGGGATCGCGCCAGTCCGCAGTCCCGATCACTCCATCCATCACCGCCCCCTTTGACGAACTCTGCGTCGCCACGGCGCCTCCCGGCACCGTGCGGCAAACTGCCACACCGGACGACAGGCCGCAACGCGGCTTGTCACATTGATGGTGAGGTAAATCGCACTCGAACTGTCCCTCAGGACATCACATCGCGGCGCCGTGCCCATAAGGACATCGCGGCGCCTTGCGGACCTCTCCGGCGCCGGGAGCCAGAGGGGTCAGTGCCACGTCAAAGGCCGCTGGCGGTCACCCTGCACTGCAAGCCGAACGTAACCGTTCCCCCGACCGGCAGAGTCGGGATGGTGACGCCGGCGCCGAGCAGGCTGCTCACCGGCACGGTTGGCGACGGGCAGCTCGCGCCGCCTGCGGCCAGGCAGGTCGCGGTCGTGCTGGGTGTGGTGCAGTCCTGCCCTGCCCCTGCCACATCGGTCAGCAGGACATTGTCGACCGCCTGCGGGCCATTGTTGCTGACCACGATCTGGTAGGTCACCACATCCCCGGTGACGACCGGATCCGGCGAGGCCGTCTTCACCACCCGGATATCCGCCTGCTGCAG
The DNA here is from genome assembly GCF_014852005.1 of Pseudoxanthomonas sp. PXM03. GTDB lineage: Bacteria > Pseudomonadota > Gammaproteobacteria > Xanthomonadales > Xanthomonadaceae > Pseudoxanthomonas_A. Next base: position 61,936 of record NZ_JACVAU010000006.1, read on the forward strand.
GGTATTGGTGAACGTGCACACGATGTCGCTGCCCGGCGCCGTGGCGGCGGCATCCAGCGCAACCGTGCGCGCGGCGAGGTCCGTCGTAGCCGTGCCAGCCGCACCCAGACCGGTGCAGGTGATGTCGGTGACGCGATACATCGCCGGGGACGTGCTTTCGGTGATGGTGGTGGCGGTGGACGTTGCCGTCAGCGCCTGCGTGGCGCCCGCTACGGGTGTCCCGTCCGTGGTCGTGGTCAACGTCTGTGTCGCAACGCCATTGCTGCCGCTGAAGCCGAAGCTGTCCACGCCGCCGATACTGATCTTGCGCACGGTCAACTGCGTCACCGAAGCATCGGTATCCGTGGCGGTGTTGTTCGCCGGTGTCGCATCCACATAGCCGTCGGGCACCCGGATCGTCGCGGTGTTGGTGACGGGGGAGACGCCTGCGGCCACCGTCGCGGTGACCGTGAACGTCATGGTGCTGTTCGGCGGCAAGGTCGGAATGAGGATGCCACCCGCACTCTCCAGGGCGGCCACGGTCACGTCGCCCGCAGACGGACACACGGCCCCCGCCGTCGTTGCCGTACAGGCTACCGCCGTCTTGGTCAGCCCCGTCGTGGCGGGATCGAACAGGCTCGCCATGTCGGCGTAGTTGATCGTGTTGTTGGTGACGACGAGGGTGTACGTGGTGGTGCTTCCCGGCGCCACCGTATCGTTCGCCTGATCGACGTTGCCGTTGATGCCTGGGGTATTGGTCTTGGTGATGGACAGGTCCAGCAGCGCGCGTGTCAGCGTGAACTTGGCCGTCATGCCACCCGAGGTGCTCTGCGCAGAGGTCAGCGTGCCGTTCTGCGATTGCATCGTGACGTTGGCGCTGGGTATCCCGCTGGCGAACTGGAACGAGGTGCTGAGGCCGTCGGATTCCGTGGCGGCCAGGAAATGCGCGCCGGCCACGCCCGATGTGCTGGGGTCCGTATTGATCACCGCGGGACTCAGGATCTCGTTGAAACCCGCCACCGTGGCGAAGTCCATCGGCCCGCTGCGGGCGTATCCATTGATGCCTACCAGCAACACGCCATCGCCCGCGTTCAGCGGTGCCTGGCCCGCGTCGTAGCCGTTCAGGCACGACGACCAGTTGCCGGGAGCATTCGTGCCCGGCAGGTAGATCAGGCCGGTGCCGCAGTTGGTGGTGCCGGAATCGATGCGGGACCGCACGATGCCCGTGCCCGGGTTACCGGTGGCCAGCTGGCTTACGTGGTTGAACTGCATGGCCGACAGCAGGGCTTCGTCGCCCGCACGATTCGGCGCGTCCACATTCGGCAGGCTGATGGTGAGCGTGCCACTGTCGGCACCGCCCAACAGGGAGCGCAGCTGCGACTCGTAGAGCGCAGCGAAGTAGACCTCCTGCGAATATGCCGCCCGATCGGCGCCAGTACCGGCCAGGGCCGTGGCGAAAATATTGATGAACCGGAGATCGCCGGCCGGGGGTACCAGCGGATTGGTCACCGTCGTCGACCCTCCCGGCCCGGTCACGGTGAACTGGATCTGCACGTTCGCACCGGCTGTTGCCCCAAAGGCGGGAGATGCGAAATTGCTGTTGGTGGAGGTCTCGTCGACACAGGTCGAGGAGGTTTCGGTGGTATCCGTCGTGCAGTGATCCCGCTCGAACACCGCCGTGATGAAGACGATGCGGTTCTGCCCTGCAGCGACGTTGAAAGTGAGGGCAGGTGTACCGGTCGTGCCCGCACCGGTCGCGGTCGATGCACCGCCGTGGTCGAACGCGACGGTCTGCGCCTGCGTCGGCGCGCCACCGCCCAGCGCCAACACGAGCGTGACCAGCCCCGCGAGTAATCTGTTCTTCATCCAGGTTCCCTTATCCATCCGATGGATGCTGATCCGGCCCGCCACTGCGTCATGCACGACGACGCGCCCTGGATTCCTCCGGGCGCGCCATCGTGCCGACTGCATCCCCAACGGCGATGCATCGAAGACCACGGATCAGTCGTTGCCGCCCGGATTTCCGCTGCTGTCGCAGGTGCCGGTGCCGATCAGCCCGTTGTTCCAGTCATCGAGCACGCGCGACACCGCAATCATTTCCTGGCGCAGTTCGCTGCTCTTCGGCATGGCGGCAATCTGGGCCGGCGTGTACATGGCCATCAGCTGGCTGGCGCGGGACAGCGCGTCCGAGACCAGGGCGGGGGTCTGGGCACCCAGCGTGTAGTTGGCCTGCGCGGCCACGAGCTGGTGGGCAAGGATCCAGTAGGCGTTGCCGCGCGAGGGTTCCTGCAGTACCTGCTGATAGGTAAAGCCCGACAGGTAGAAGGGCTGGTAGCGAAGGGTCAGCCAGACGTCCGTGCTCAGGTCGCCGGCGTTCTGTGCCCGGTTCTGCCAGTAGCCTTGGGTGAACTGGCAACCGCTTTCGGCGCGGGCATCTGCGGCGGCCGTCAGGCCGGCGACCGCCATCAGCAGGCCCGCCGTTGCGTTACGAAACAACATCATGTGTGTAGTCCTTGATTCGGGTGAAGGTGAAGCACGGGCGTTCCGCCCGTACCGTTGACCTCGGCTCACATCACGCGCGTGCCTTTGCGTGATCCGAGTGACGTCAGTGCCCAATGAATTCGTGACGACCGTCAAATAAAGGACAGCGGTTGCACATGAAAGCGAGTCGGCCACCTCAAGGCGGCCGACTCGCTTCTGCTCGCGATGACGTGGAAGCGCGCGACAGGATGAGAACGCGTCAGGCGACCCTGCATGGCATCAGGGCGTACCGCTGGCCGAGACGGTGCACTGCAATCCAATGGTGACCTGACCACCCACGGGCAGGGTCGGAATCGTGATGCCGCTGCCAATCAGGCTGCTGACGGGCACGGTCGGTGACGGACAACTCGCACCACCCGTGGCCGAACAGGTCGCGGTGGTGCTGGGCGTGGCGCAGTCCTGGCCCACGCCGGCCACGTCGGTCAGCACCGCACCATCGGCCGCCAGCGGACCGTTGTTGGTGACCACGATCTGATAGGTCACCACATTGTTACTGACCACGGGGTTCGGCGACGCAGTCTTCACCACCTGGATGTCGGTCTGCCGCAGCGTGTTGGTGAAGTCGCATTCGAACAGCGCGCCCGTCACCACCGACGCGCCAGGGATCGTGTAGGTGGTGTCTGTCAGCGAACCGACGGCATTGCCGCCTACCCGACAGGTAGCGCCGGTGAGACCCCAGCCAGTAGGCAGGTTGGCCTCGTTGATCGTCAGCGACTGCCCCAATGCCGCGGTCTCGACGGTGAACGGCTGCACGCCGGGCGTGCTGTCATCGCCGTCCACCTGCACCGACGTGCCGGCGGCCGTCGTGGTCACCGTGCCCGATGTGTCCACCGTGTTGTTGATTGCGAACGCGAACGGTCCACTGAAACCGCCCATCGTCGTCTTGCGCAGGATGACGGCCGGCGCGCCTTGCGGCGGCGCGACCGGGCAACGGGCGCCGTCCAGACTGGTAGCCGTCAACGACGTGGACAACAGGTCGTAGGCCAGCGTGCCGCTGCCATCGACATTGAACACGCGGTAGACCAAGCCGGTGCCGCCGGGGCTGTTGCTCTTGTAGGCGTACAGCGTGCCCTGGTTGTCGAAGAACACGCCGCCGAACCCGCCGGGAGCGTCATTCGGCAGGCTGATGCCCACGGCTGTCGCGGCACCCGTCGAGGGGTTGATGCGCATGACGGCACCCGAGGCCACCGTGTAGAGATTGCCATCCGTGGGGTGATAGGCGATATCCGTACCGATCATCGACATCGACACCGGAACCGAGGCGCCCACCACCGCATTCGTGGTGACATCGATGAACCACAACCGCCCGCCATTGTCGTCGACTGCGGTGTAGATGCCTGTCGGCGACACATCGGCCGCATAGAAGTTGGCCGAGGTGGGCAAGCCGGCTGGCGCCGTTGCGTAGGGGAGGTCGGCCTGCCCGCCGGCCCCGATGCGCACCAGGCGGCGTGTTGCCGCGCCGGTGCCCCAGCCCCAGATGTAACCGTCCTGCTGCCGGAAGCCGATGGCATTGACCTGGTCGGCCAGCGCGGGGCTGGTGCCCTGATCGGTCATGGTGCCGTCGGCCAGGCCCAGCGTGTACAGCCGGACCGTCGTGGACGTAGCACCGCGGGTGATGTAGGCATCCGCCGGGCAGCTGCCGAAGCTTGGCGGAACGTAGGTGTTGGTAAAGGTGCAAGTCAACTGCGTGCCCGCAACCACCTGGTTTGCCGGAATGGTCAGCTGCCCTGTCGCCAAGTCGCTGGTAACCGGAACTGAGCTATTGCTCGCATTGACGCACCCGATCGAAGAGAGCGACCAGTTCGATGGAATGGTCTCGGTGATGCTGGTGGGCGTATTGAACTGCGACAGGAATACGCCAGTGGCGGCTTGCGGATTGGTGGTCGTCGTATCGAGCGTCAAGGCCGAAGGCAGGCCATTGGTGCCACCCGTGAAACCGAAGCTGCCGGTGCCGTAGAGGCTCTGTTTGCGCAGAATCACACAGGCGGGCACCGTGGCGTTGAACGCGGTATTGGCGGCGCTCAGGATGGTCGCATCGTTGTAGGCCGCGCTGTACGACGCAATGCGCGGCGTGCCCGTATCGAATGCCTGGGTGGATATGGCTGTGGGATGTGCCGCGTCGTAGTCGGTGCCCGTGCCGCCCCTGCTGGCGAATGCGGCCACCTCTCCCCGGTTCACGGCGTTGGCCGCGGCAGCATCGATACCCACGCCGACGATGACGGCGTTGCGCACGTTCTTGAAGCGGTTGCTGTAGTGATAGAAACCGAGCGCGGTTTCGGTGGATGGCATTTCTCGGATCGAGGTGCCATCGAAACGCCCGAAGTTCGGGTCTGCATCGGTCATGTGGATCAGCATCAGCTGCTGGGTAGGCGCGGAGGGCCCCAGCGTGGGCTGGTTGTAGCTGTCGTTGCCTCCCGTGGTGCCGCCGCTGTACAGCACGCCTTCCAGGATCTTCAGGCCATGCTGGGCATAGTCGTCGTTGATGTTGACGCTGAAGTTGGCACCGCCGCAGTTGTTGCGATTGATGGAACCGGCGAAGTTGGTGCCGAACGAACGGCAGACCCGGTTGGCGGTGCTGTTGTTGCCGGCGTAGGCGAAATCGGCGGGATTGCTGGACCACCCACCCGGAATGGCCGAACCGGTCGCAAGGTCGACGCGGCAACCATCGCGGGTGGTGCGCCTGCCACCCTCGCAACCCCAGTTGACCACGGCCAGGCGGTAGCCCGGGCGGCTCAGCACGCTGGCGGCAATGCCGGCGATGGCCTGCTGCGCCTCGTCGAACTCGGCATTGGTGATGGAGCTGGAGTTGTCCACGAACAGCAGCACGTCCTTGCCCGGTGGCGTCGGACATGACTGCGCCTGACTTGCCACCGGCACACCCACCGCGGCGCTCACCACCGCCGACAGCGCTAGCCGCCTGAAAACATTCATTCCTCTATCCCCGACTGGATTCTTTCGACACGCGGGCGGCCCACAACAGGATCCGCACCGGCAATGAAGGTCCACCTCGACCTACACAGGCACATTTCGCGATAAGGCCCCTTGAAGGGACATCACGTGCCCGCACTGGCTCTCGCCATGTCCTGATCCAGCCCCGTACTCCGAATAACAAGTGCTCCCCCCGGGAAAGCATCTCTGGCATGACTGGAGAACGCGCAATCCGCAGGAACCCGCAACGTGATGTACCTTGCGCCACGATGGACGACCCTCTTCGTCGACGTACTGATCCAGGAACACACTGCGTTCTTCGTTCTGGAGAATCCGCAGGACCGCCTTGAAGCCTTTGCCGCGCGAGCCAACTGCCTGCTGGATTTCACCGCGCCCGAGGAGCAACTCGCGGTATTCGAGCGGCTTGAAGCGGTGGTGCATGCCACTGAGGGTTTCAGCAAGACCCTGTCGCCCGGGCATCCATAGCCAGGCGGGCAACACTGCTGGCCGAGCGTGACGGCCAGCCTCGCGCGCAGCGTGCGCCTGGGGAGCGGCACGATCCATCCGGAGTTCGTGCGAACGGGCAATGGATTCTTCGGCGCCAACCCGGTGGTGATTCCACCCTGCGAACGAGACGCCCCACCCGCTATGCCTCTCTCGGCGGGATCCTGTGTGCTGACCGGGATGGCGGGTGCTGTATGCCGGGGATGACGCCTTCGCTGTCGTATCGGCGCCTCAGTGCCTGCAGGCGGTTCCACGCCTCGTCCGAGAAGCACCTGGGCACCGACCCGGCCCGCTCTTCCAGATCCATTTCATTGATGTAGTGTCCGGCCGACGACGGCGACAACTCGTCATAGAGCGCCTTCAGCCAGTCGCGATTCGAGGCGTCCCCGTCTGCATCGTTCCACTGCGCGTAGGTCGAGATGAAGAACTTCCCACCGACCGAGAAGGCAGCATCCGGGTAGTGATGCTTCGGACGGTGGATCAGCAACGAGAACGTGGCGCGTGACGGCCGCTCACCAAAGCGGGCGAGCAGCACGCGCGATGCCATCTCCGCGTCATCGGTCATGACATTGTCGGCACGATAGCGTTTGGACACCATGGCTTCGTCCGTCTTGTCGTAGATGGACTGGAATCCGCGAAGCTCCTGCTCGTCGAACTCGCTGCCCGTCCACGCGGCGACGGCCGAGAGAAGGTCGGCATGCAGCAGCCTGGTTTCATCATGGTCACCGCAGAACGAAGTCGCGCTGAGCGACGCGGCCAGGTCCGCATCACCGGAAAGCGCCACCATCACCTGCATGCGCTTGTCCGCGGCACGTCCCGACAATGCAAGCAGCACGGAGGCCAGGTGCTTCGGATCGAATCGATAGTTGCGCGCCAGTATCTTCTTCGGCGCAGGCCAGCACTTGATATAGAACCTGACCACCACGACGAACAGGCAGGGACCCGCCCCCCGTGCGGCCCAGAGCAGTTCGGCGTTCTGGTACTCGTTGGCATGCAGAATCTGGCCCTCGGCGGTCACCACGTCGACCGCCTGGACATTGAACGTGCTCATGCCTCCCCAGGCATCGCAGTTCACCCCGAGCCCGCCCCCGAGCAGAAAACCACTCAGTCCCACACCGCCGCCATGGCCGGTCGGGAAGGCAAGTTCATGGGCGGCCAATGAGCGGCTCAACTGCGCACTGGTAACACCAGGGCCCATGACGGCAGTACCTTGCTCGGCGTGGATCTCAAGGTCATTGAGCAACGACAGATCGAGCAGAATGCCTCCGCATTGAAGGAAGCTTCCGGAGTAGCTGTGCCCCGAGCCTTTCACCCCGATCGCCAGGCCATGGGATCGCGCGAAATCTATCGTCCTTGCGACATCTGAAATGGATGAGGCGCGGACGATGTACTCGGGATATCGTTCGAACCCACGTCCATTCCACGCTGCCCCGTAGTGCCAGCCCGCATACTCTGCATGATGTCGGGACCGGACTTTACCGTCCAGGCACCGGGAGAATGCACGGAAGTCGTCTGGCCTGATCCTAGAGTAAAGCAGTTCCATGGCTCGCTCCTGGTGAGCATCCGGCGTTGGGGAGACTCGTCATCGCGCATACGACTTCGCTGGTCGCCGAGTACAGGGGAAGCGGCTTGAGTCCGAGCCGGACTTTTATGCGCTCATTCAAGCGACCCGCTTCTATGGTCTCGATTCCGTTCGCGATCGCCCATCCGTATGCGCAGGCGAAACTGACGGTGTAGGGACTGTAGGCGGTAAGGTCATAGCGCATGCCTGCAGACCAGATGCAGAAGACCTTCCTGTCGAGAAAGCAGACCAGACCGCCCACAACGGCACCCGCCTCTTCAACCAGGACGATGCGCGCCAGATCTCCACAGATCCTGACGAAGCGCGCCAGTGCGTCGGCCGGAAAATACTTCGGCGTGCCATTCCTCGCCGTTGTCTGCTGGCACAGCGACGTCAGCACTTCGAGGCGATGGTCGAAAGGAGGGCTGATGACAGCCACTGTTCCATCGCTTGCATCGAACTTTCTTAACTGGCGCGTCATCTCATGGCGCCCCTCTTTGGGAAGCGTCTGAACCAGTTCATCGAAACTCTCGAGTCGGGTCAGGTCCAGGCAGTACCTGTCGACGAGGTGACGGATCGTCAATTGCTCGCCGACGGCCGTCCTCAGTGCGTCCGCCTCCGCCACATTCAGCAGACCGACGTACTGCACGCCTATGTCGGATGCCAACCGCTTCAGCGCCGCGATCATGGCCCAGGTCGCGGATGTGCCCGGGACGCAGACGACCTTGCTGTCGAAGCAGTGCATGACATGGCTGAAGAGTGCCTGCTGGCCACGATCACTGGCGATGCCGGCCGTGCGTGCAAGCAGCCCGAAAGGATCGACGGAATCGACTGCCTGCACATAGGCCGGAAGGAACGCGACAAACTTCCCTTCGTCCCTTGCCAGGAGGTAGTAGGTCGCATCGACAGGCAACAGCGGCGAGCGCTCGGCGGCGCACAGGAATCGCCAGTCGTAGAAGAACGATGCTCCGCTCGCTCGAAAGAAGGTTCGATACTCCTCCTCTTCGACGGCATCGATCGACTGCCTGATTTCCACTTCAATGGACATCGGAGCTCCCCCGATGAAGACATCGATCCCGTTCCTCCGGCAGCGGGCCACAGTCCACTGGGCCAGCTCGATACCGGGTCAACAGACGGCACGCGCGATCAGACGATCAGCGGAGTCCAGCCCCTACGCCTTGCGACACTGGAGGATCGAGGCATGCGGCTTTTCGACGTACGCCTGGAGCGCTTGTGGCATGTCGGCCGTGCCATATCGCGCATCAAGCGCCGGATTCGTCCATTGAAGGGAGGTCGCGCCTGCCTTGCCTAGGGCTGCGCCGATGGCGTCCTCGGACCAGTACCAGGCATACACGCTCGCGTCATACTGTCGGTAACGCAGATCCAGACGCAAACGACCGCCTTCCTCATAGGGGTGCAGCGGATCATCCGGCGTCAGGGTGAATCCGCATGCCGCGTAATAGCCGGGATCAGGCTCGAAACGCGCGTGGATCGGCAGGGCGATCAGCCTTCCGCCAGGACGAAGCGGCGCCATCATCTCGGCGCACATCTGATCCAGTTCTGCGCGTGATGTCGCGTAGGGAAGCACATAAACCGCCAGCACCACATCGAACGCACCCTCGCATTCCGGTCCGAGGCTTGAGCGGAACTCGATGGGGACGCCATCACGCTCCGCGCAGCGGCGGGCGTAGTCCAGCATGCCGTCCGCCAGATCGTATCCAACCACACGACGTGCGCCTTCGGCCTTCATGGTGCGTGCGTAGAATCCGCTGCCGCATCCGTAGTCGACCACATCCAGTCCCGCGAGCGCCCCCAACGCATGTTTGACGCTGGGTGTCTCGATGTGCTCGCGGAATGGCCAGGTCGCCAGATCTTCGTAGAGAGCGCCAAGCTGATCGAACTGATTCGCCGATTCCTTGCTCACGTGCCACTCCTTTGCGCCTAGGTTGTGTACCCCGATGCAGCGGTGCGAATGCTGGACAACGCGGCGTTGTTAAACCGTGATGTCTGTTATGAATCATTGAAAATTCATCTTCGATAGCAACGCGGCACGCAACAAGTAACTCTGGTTACTCGGCTGCTCACCTCGAATGCGCCAGTTCACGTGTTTACGATGGCTATCGGTGAACCCTCCCTGGAATTTCACAGGCCACAACGGGCAGGGATTCCATCAGGGCGCGATGTGCGGCTTGGAGATGGACCGGAGCCGGGGCGATTCAATCTGATTGCGGCGCCTGGATAAAGTATTCGAGATATCGAAGCACTTCACGGAAGACGCAACTCCCCAACGAGGCATAGGCGCTCACTGCAGGAGCGACGCAAGTCACGACCGCAGATTCTCGGCGACAGTGCGCCATCGGCCGAGAATGACCCTGTTCGGGATGTCGGAACGCGTGCGCTCGCGACTTGCGTCGCTCCTGCAACGGAACGCAACGGTTTACGCCACCCGCGTGCGGCGGGCACGCTCCAGGTGTACCAGCAGCAGCGAGATCGCGGCGGGCGTCATGCCGGGAATACGCTGGGCCTGGCCAATGGTTTCGGGCTGCACGCGCTCCAGCTTCTGCTGCACTTCGGCGGACAGGCCGCGCACGCCGGCGAAATCGAAGCCGGTCGGGATGGGCGTGGATTCGTTGCGCTGCTGGCGCTCGATCTCGTCGCGCTGGCGGTCCAGGTAGCCGGCGTACTTCACGCCGATCTCCACCTGTTCGGCCACCCGCGCATCCTCCACGCCGGGGCCGATCGACGGCACGGCCACCAGCTTGGCGTAGTCCAGTTCCGGACGCTTGATCAGGTCGAGCACGTTGGTCTCGCGGCTGACCTGCACACCGAGCGTGTCAGCCACTTCGCGGCCCAGTGCATTCCCGGGCGTGGCCCACAGCGCCCGCAGGCGGCCGGTTTCGCGCGCGATGGCTTCGCGCTTGGCGTCGAAGCGCTGCCAGCGAACATCGTCCACCAGTCCCAGCGCGCGACCCGTCTCCGTCAGGCGCAGGTCGGCATTGTCCTCGCGCAGCTGCAGGCGGTACTCGGCACGGCTGGTGAACATGCGGTACGGCTCCTTCGTCCCGTGCGTGATGAGGTCGTCCACGAGCACGCCCAGGTACGCCTCATCGCGGCGCGGCGTCCAGGCCTCTTTCTGCTGCACGAAGCGCGCGGCATTGAGGCCGGCGAGCAGGCCCTGCGCGGCGGCTTCCTCGTAGCCGGTGGTGCCGTTGATCTGGCCGGCGAAAAAGAGGCCAGCGACCGCCTTGGTTTCCAGCGAAGCCTTCAGGCCGCGCGGGTCGAAGAAGTCGTATTCGATGGCATAGCCCGGGCGCGTGATGTGCGCGTTCTCCATGCCGCGGATGCTGCGCACCAGTGCCAGCTGCACGTCGAACGGCAGCGACGTGGAGATGCCGTTGGGATAGATCTCGGTGACATCCAGCCCTTCCGGCTCGACGAAGATCTGGTGGCTGGCCTTTTCGGCGAAGCGCACCACCTTGTCCTCGATGGACGGGCAGTAGCGCGGGCCGATGCCTTCGATCTGGCCCGAGTACATCGGCGAACGATGCAGTGCGCCGCGGATGATCTCGTGCGTCTGTTCGCTGGTGTGGGTGATCCAGCACGACACCTGGCGCGGATGGTCGGCCACGTCGCCCAGAAAGGACATCACCGGCAGCGGATCGTCGCCGGGCTGTTCTTCCATCACCGAATAGTCCAGCGAGCGACCATCGATGCGCGGCGGCGTGCCTGTCTTCAAGCGATCGACGACGAACGCGCCTTCGCGCAGGCGCTGGGCCAGCGCGGTGGCCGGAGGATCGCCCGCGCGGCCGCCGGCATACTGGGTTTCGCCCACGTGGATCTTGCCGGCGAGGAAGGTGCCCGCGGTCAGGACGACAGCCGCGGCATCGAACCGCAGGCCAGTCTGCGTGATGGCGCCGCGCACGACGTTGTTCTCGATGACCAGATCATCGACGGCTGCCTGGAACAAGGTCAGGTTCGGCTGCGCTTCCACGGCGCGCCGGATCGCGCTGCGGTACAGGGCGCGATCGGCCTGGCAGCGCGTGGCACGCACGGCAGGGCCTTTCGACGCGTTGAGGGTGCGCCACTGGATGCCGGCCCGGTCGGCCGCCCATGCCATCACGCCCCCGAGCGCGTCGATTTCCTTGACCAGGTGCCCCTTGCCGATGCCGCCGATGGCCGGATTGCAGCTCATCGCACCCACGGTTTCCACGTTGTGGGTCAGCAGCAGCGTGCGTGCGCCGGCACGCGCGGAGGCCAATGCGGCTTCGGTGCCAGCATGGCCGCCGCCGATGATGATGACGTCGTAGTGGTGGAAGCTGGCATTCATCGTGGGAGTCCGGTACCTGCGCGGATGTCGACAGGCAATGGGATTGGGTCGGGCGGATCCGGCATGCCGGGAGGGCAAAGTTGGCACGCTTCCTGCTGTATTCCCGTGCACCCGTCGTGGCAAGCGACCAGGGGCGCCGGGCTGGTAATTGGAACAGGGGCCAGCCATGCGCACGCCGGGGATGCCGAGGGGCCGGTAGTCGGGGGACTACCGGCCCCTTTTTTATGCGCGCAGGATAGCAGAGACAAGAAAAAGCCCGGCATTGCCGGGCTTTTTGCAGAGGCGCCGACGCCCGGCAGGGCCGGAACAGGGGGGATCCAGATTTCCCCACCGGACGTCGACATTGAACCTTTATTGCCGCTTACGTCAGAAAGCGACGCAACCGGTCAACTGATTGTTCGGAGCCTGCGACGACGGCGAGGGGAAAGCAACGGAAGAACCCCGTCAGGGGGCTGTTTCAGCGCTCCAGCTGACGGGTGGCATTCTCCGAGCGTCCGGATGACGGTCGCGGCGGCGGCGCTGGACGCTCCACTCTGGCCGGTGCCGGGCGCTCCATGCGCTGTTGCGGCCGCTCGACCGCACGCGGCGCGGAGGGCGAAGAAGTCACGCGGGGAGGACGATAGCCACCCTCACTCACGCGTGGCTGGTTGGGCGATGGCATCACGCGGGGCGGGCGATAACCCCCTTCACCCACGCGCGGCTGGCTGGGGGAAGGGATGACCTGGCCGGGACGATTCGGGACCATCGGCTGGGAACCGCCTTCGCGCCAGCGACCGGTGGGGTCCCGCCACGGCGGCGGCCGGTTGCCACTTCCCCCGTTGCCGGGCGGCTTGGGGGTGTTGTCGCCGGGACGCGGCGGCCGGGGATGGTGGTGCGGCGGGTAATAGGGGTAGTGAGACCCGTAGTAGCCGTAGTACGGATAGCCGTAATAGCTGCTGTAACGATAGGGTCCGCCATACCCATAGCCACCATACGACCCGACGCCACCGTAGTAGCCGCCGTAGGGATCGTAGTACTGGGTGCTGGGCCGACCGTGGTAATAGCCACCCGGTGCGGTATCACCCACGTAGTCATAGGTCGCACAGCCGCCCAAGGCCAGGCTGGCGAACGCGATGGCGAAAAGAGATGTGCGCTTCATGGCGGAACCCCCGTTACTTTGCCTTTGCAGCATCTGCCCGGCGCATTGAATCAGTGCTTAACCCCTCCGGCTCCGTCCGGGCGCGGAAAGCCCGTCAACACAGGTCTGGTGGACGGGTGATGCGTTAACCTTTCTGCATGCCGATGCCCTTGCCCACCTTCGACGACGTCCTCGCCGCTGCCGCCCGTATCGCCCCCCACGCACACACCACCCCCGTCCTGCACTCCAGCGCACTGGATGCCCTGGCGGGCTGCGTGCTCCATTTCAAGGCTGAACCGCTGCAACGGACGGGGGCATTCAAGTTCCGCGGCGCCTGCAACGCGGTCTGGGCGCTCGACGACGCGACGGCAGCGCGTGGCGTGGTGACGCATTCCTCGGGCAACCACGGCGCCGCGCTCGCGCTGGCGGCACGGACGCGCGGCATCGTGTGCCACGTCGTCGTGCCCGAGGGCGCGAATGCCGCGAAACTGGACAACATCACCCGCTATGGCGCCCACCTGCACACCTGCGCGCCGACGATAGCCGCCCGCGAAGCGGCGGCTGCGCGCGTGCAGGCCGAAACCGGCGCCAGCCTGATCCATCCCTACACCCATCCGCACGTGATCGCCGGCCAGGGCACGGCAGCGCTGGAACTGCTGAACGCTCACAGCCCGCTGGATGCCCTGGTCGCACCGGTCGGCGGCGGTGGACTCCTCTCGGGTACCGCGATAACCGCTGCCGCGACGACCATGAACTGCCGCATCTTCGGTGCTGAACCGGAAGGGGCTGCCGATACCGCCGATTCGCTGGCGGCCGGTGAGCGGCAGGTCGACTTTGTTCCCGACACCGTGTGCGACGGCCTGCGCGGTGCGCTCGGCGAACCCAACTTCGCCCTGCTGCGCATGCATGCCGTGGAGGTGTTGACCGTGCCCGATGCCGAAACGCTCTCCGCGATGCGGCTGCTGTGGCAATGCCTGAAGCTGGTAGTCGAGCCTTCGTCCGCCATCGCATTGGCGGCGATCCTGCGGCACCGGGAGCGCTTCGCCGGGCAGCGGGTCGGCGTGCTCCTGTCCGGCGGCAACGTCGACCTGGATGCGCTTCCCTGGGAGGCGGCGGCATGAGCACGCGGCGGCGCAAATCGAAGCGTGGCCTTGCGGGCTGGATGTGGCGCCTGCTGTTGCTTGCCCTGGTGTGGCTGGTCGGCGTGGCGGCCTACATCGTGTGGGTGGGGCAGCGGGACGATGCGGCGCGTGCCGATGCGATCATCGTGCTGGGCGCCGCCGCTTACGACGCCAAGCCATCGCCCGTGTTCGAGGAGCGCATCCGCCATGGCATCGATCTGTACAAGCGCGGCATGGCACCGACACTGATCTTCACCGGCGGCTACGGCGGCTCGGGCGCACGCTTCTCGGAATCGCAGGTCGCGCGCCGCTACGCGTTGCGCCAGGGCGTGCCGGAGAAAGCGATCCTGATCGAGTCGCTGTCACGCAATACGCACGAGAATCTGCGCCAGGCATCCCTGCTGATGCACCAACACAACCTGCACAGCGTCATCATCGTGAGCGATCCACTGCACATGGCGCGCGCGCTGCGGATCAGTCGCGGCCTGGGCATCCGTGCCGTCGGTTCGCCCACGCCGACCAGCCGCTTCCGCACGTTCGCCACGCGTTGGCGCTTCCTGTTGCAGGAAGTCTATTTCTTCCATCGCGACCGCCTGCCACGCTGAAGGCCTGGCGTATCATCGGTGCGTCGCCCTCCCCCCGGGAATCCACCATGAAGATCGACGGCACGCGCCGGCAGGATCGCGCCACCGAACTCGTCCTCAGCTACTACGCCGCATTCAATCGCGGCGACTGGGCGAGCATGCTCGCATTGCTGACAGACGACGTGGTGCACGACCTCAACCAGGGCGCACGCGAGATCGGGCGCGACGCCTTCGCCGCCTTCCTCGGCCGCATGAATGCCAGTTACCGCGAACAGCTGCGCGACATCGTGGTACTGGTCACGCAGGACGGCCAGCATGCCGCGGCCGAATACGTGGTGCATGGCGAATACCACCACACCGACGAGGGCCTGCCAGCCGCGAGCGGCCAGACGTACATGCTGCCGGGTGGTGCGTTCTTCGATATCCGCGACGACCGCATCGCGCGCGTCACCAACTACTACAACCTGCAGGACTGGATCGCACAGGTCGGCGGCTGATTCCACAGGGTGCACCCGGTGGCGCCGGATGCGCGCGATCGGGGCGGACGCCCCGCCTACAGCTTGCGTCTGATCGGGATCTTCGCCAGCGGTACCGTCGCGATGTCTTCTCCCTGCCCACGGATCGGAGCACCCGGCGGCGGCGCCCAGGCGTGTGCGTAGATGACATCCCAGGTGCTGGGCAGCTTGCCGTCTGCCCGCCGCAGCGGTTCGTACGCGCTGGCAGCGGCGGTGAACCGCGCACGCCCGGTCAGCGTATGCCGGCGATGCTGCAGGGCGTTGGTCGCGCCCATCGCGCGCAGCTCGCGCATCAGGGCCGGCAGGTCGTCGTAGGTCAAGGTGAAGCGGTCGCGATCGAGCACCGGATCGCGGAAACCGGCCATCATCAGCGCATCGCCGAACTGGGCGATCTGCGGGAATGGACTGACATGCGGCACGGCATCGGCATGCGCGAAGGCATCGCGCAGCTCCTGGAGCGTCTCCGGCCCGAAGGTCGAGCACACCAGCAACCCGCCGGGTTTCAGCACGCGACGGAACCCGTTGAATGCGGCAGGCAGGTCGTCCACCCATTGCAGACTGAGATTGCAGAACAGCACGTCCACCGTCCCTTCGGCCAATGGCAATGCGCGCAGGTCGGCACACACACGCTGGAACGGCTTCCACCAGCCGGATTGCTTCTTGGCTTCGCGCAACATCGGCAACGCCAGGTCCAGCGCGACCACCTGCGCCTTCGGCCAGCGCTTGCGCATCGCCGCCGCCGCGTGTGCGGGGCCGCACCCCACGTCCAGCACCACGCTGGGCGCTGAGGCGTCCTGCCCTCTTCGCAGCGTGAAATAGTCCAGCGACTCCATCAGCCGCTTTTCCACTTCGTGCTGCAGGGCCGCTGCCGCGTCGTAGCCGGCAGCGGAGCGCGAGAAGGCGCGCCGGATATGGCGCTGATCGAAGGTGGTCATGCCGCCACCTCCTGTGCCAGCGACTGCATGAAGCGATCGACTTCTTCCGCCACCCGGTCGGCGTGCCCCAGGAACGGCGCGTGCCCGCCCCCGGCGATCTCGACGAAGTGCGCCTGCGGCGCGAGCGCTGCCGCCGCACGCATCGCCTTCGACGGCACCAGCAGGTCGCGGCGACCGGCCAGCCACAGGCTGGGCACGGACAGCGCGGGCAGCGTCGCGCGCATGTCGGATTGCTCCAGCAATTGCAGGCCCGCCTGCAGCGCTTCGGGCGCGGGTTCGCCGCGCGCATAGAGATCGTGTTTCAACGTGCGCAACTCGCTGCGCGCATGTTCGGAGCCGATGGTGTCCAGCGCGAGAAAGCGCTCCAGCGTGCCCGCGTAATCGTTGCGCAGATCGGTGCCGAACTGCGCGAATACGCTCGCATCGACCGCGTGCGTCCATGCGTCGCCGCGAACGAAGCGCGGGGTGGAGGCGACCATCGCCAGTCCGCGCACCTGCGGCGACCGCGCGGCGGCCTGCAATGCGAACAACCCGCCCAGTGACCATGCCAGCCACACCGCGGGCGGCGTGCTGGCGAGGATGGCATCGGCGGTGGCGTCCAGGGTCAGCGCGACGTCGCTGCCACGACTGTGGCCATGGCCGGGCAGGTCGACGAGATGGAGGGTGTAGCGGTCGGACAGTCGCTGCACCAGCGGTGCGAACACCCCGCCATGCAGCGCCCAACCGTGCAGCAGCACCAGGGACGGGCCGTTGCCGAGGGATTCGATATGCATGTGCGTATTGTCGCCGATCCCGCCCGGGGCGGGATCACGCGGACGGGATGGCGCGTCGCGTCAGGCGACGGCGCCGTGCACGCGCTGTACCGCATCCCATGAGCGCGCCAGCGTCGTCACCAGTCCATCCACGTCCTGCGGCGAGTGCAGGGCGGACAGGGTGATGCGCAGGCGCGCCTTGCCGTCCGGCACGGTGGGCGGGCGGATGGCCGGTACGAGGTAACCGGCACTGTCCAGCGCGGCGGACAGGGCCAGCGCATTGGCGTCGCTCCCGCACAGCACCGGCTGGATCGGCGATTCGGAAGCCATCAACTGCAGGCCCGCGCGCTGGGC
The DNA here is from genome assembly GCF_014852005.1 of Pseudoxanthomonas sp. PXM03. GTDB lineage: Bacteria > Pseudomonadota > Gammaproteobacteria > Xanthomonadales > Xanthomonadaceae > Pseudoxanthomonas_A. The sequence continues at coordinate 79,154 of NZ_JACVAU010000006.1, forward strand.
TCCGCTGCGGAAGCGATCCACCAGCGACTGCAGCTTCTCGCGGCGCCAGTGGTCGCGGCGGGCGTGCTTCACGGCGACGCGACTGGCCGCCGCCAGCGCCGGCGGCAGCGCGGTGGTGTAGATGTAGGGGCGCGCGGTTTCAGCGAGATGCTGGATCAGCATCTCTTCGCCCACGACGACGGCGCCATAACCGCCAAGCGCCTTGCCGAGCGTGACCAGCTGCAGGGGCACGTCGGCCACGCCCATCCGGGCTTCCGCCACGCTGCCGCGGCCGTCCGGCCCGCGCACGCCGACGCCATGCGCGTCATCGACGAACAGCAATGCCTGCTGCATGCGCGCCACCAGGCTCAACGCACGCAACGGCGCAGTGTCGCCGTCCATGCTGAAGACACCGTCCGTCACCAGCATCGCTGCGCCATCCGCCTGCAGCTTGAGCTGGCGCAATGCGCCTTCCGGGTCGAGGTGCGGGTAACGCCGCAGCCTGGCACCCGCCAGCCGCGTCGCATCGAGCAGGCTGGCGTGGTTGAGCCGGTCCTGCACGCAGACGTCCCCGTCTTCCAGCAGGGCCTGCTGCACGGCGAGGTTGGCGAGGAAGCCACTGCCGAACAACAGCGCACGCGGATAGCCCAGCCATTCCGCGATGTCGCGCTCGAGTCCTTCGTGGGCGGCGTGGTGGCCGCTGACCAGATGCGACGCGCCCGCGCCCGCGCCTTCGCGCGCAGCAGCGTCCTGCAGCGCATTGGTCACTTCGAACTGCTGCGCCAGGCCCAGGTAGTCGTTGCTGCTGAACTCGGTCAGCCACCGGCCATCGACCTCCACGCGCACGCCGTCGCGCCGGCTGACGATGCGGCGTGTGCGCTGGCGCGCCAGCGCCACGCGTTGCTGGCGCTGGGCAAGGATGCGGTCGTGCAGGTCAGGGCGGGTCATGGTGTCGGCACCGGATACGGAGGATCGCGTCGACGGATGCGACCGGGACGCGGCGACGCCGACGCGCCGGTCCGCGATGCCCGCGCCGGCGTGATGGCCTTCGTCCTGCCCCTGTCGTTCCCCCGACTACGCCGCCTGGCCGCAGTGCGGCGCAGGGTGGGTGATGTCGGCATGCACCGTACCGCTGCCCGGGGCATCGGTTCTGTGATGCTCGTGCACGTTTTCCACCTGCACCCTCATCGGCCGCAGGCCCAGGCGTGCGAACAGCGTCTGGTCGCGCTCGGTGTCGGGGTTGCCGGTGGTCAGCAGCTTCTCGCCGTAGAAGATCGAATTGGCGCCGGCCAGGAAACACAGCGCCTGCAGCTCGTCGCTCATGGCCTCGCGTCCCGCCGACAGCCGCACCATGGAGGCCGGCATCGCGATGCGGGCGACCGCGATGGTGCGGACGAATTCGAACGGATCCAGTTCGGTCGTCCCGTGCAGAGGGGTGCCCGCCACCTGCACCAGCCGGTTGATCGGCACCGAGTCCGGATGCGCGGGCAGGTTGGCCAGCGCCTGCAGCAGGCCGGCGCGCTGGTCGCGCGACTCGCCCATGCCGACGATGCCGCCGCAGCAGGTCTTCATGCCGGCATCGCGCACATGCGACAGCGTATCCAGGCGGTCCTGGTACTCGCGCGTGTGGATGATGTCGCCGTAGAACTCCGGCGCGGTGTCCAGGTTGTGGTTGTAGTAGTCCAACCCGGCGTCCTTCAGCGCATGTGCCTGCTCACCGCTGAGCATGCCCAGCGTGGCGCAGGTCTCCAGGCCCAGGGCCTTCACGCCGCGGATCATCTCGGCGACCTTCGGGATGTCGCGGTCCTTCGGCGAACGCCAGGCCGCGCCCATGCAGAAGCGCGACGCACCCGCCGCCTTGGCCTGCGCCGCTTTCGCCAGCACCTGTTCGGCATCCATCAGTTTCTGCGCGTTCACGCCGGTGTCGTAGCGCTGGGCCTGCGGGCAGTACGCGCAGTCCTCCGGGCATCCGCCGGTCTTCACCGACAACAGGGTCGAGACCTGTACTTCGGCGGGATCGAAATGGCGGCGGTGCACGGCCGATGCCCGGTGCAGCAACTCGGGGAACGGCAGGTCGAACAAGGCCAACAGCTCCTCGCGCTGCCAGTCGTGGCGCATCACCGGCGCATCGCTCGAAATGTGAGAGGACATGGTGGCCTTGGGGAATTAGAGTCGGAGAAGTCTGGAAACCGGGCTGCGCCCTGTCAACCGCATGGATGCTCTGAAAGTTGACGGCTTTTATCGATGGGCCAGCACGCTGCTGCTTGCTCCACGCTGCCTGGTCTGCCGCGAACGTGGTGCCAACGGCATCGATCTATGCGCGTCATGCACCGAACAGCTTCCATGGAACAGGTCTTCCTGCCTTCGCTGCGGATTGCCGATGCCGGCCTCCGGGGAATGCGGAGACTGCCTGCGGCAGCCTCCCGTGCTGACGCACACCCGGGCGGTATTCGTATACGGCTTTCCGCTGGACCGGCTGGTCCCACGCTTCAAGTTCCACCGCGACCTCGCCGCCGGGCAGCTGATGGCGGAGCTGATGGCCGGGGCCCTCGCTTCCGCGCCAAGGCCGGAGGCGATCGTGCCCGTGCCCCTGCATGCACTGCGCCTGCGAGAAAGGGGCTACGACCAGGCGCTGGAACTCGCCCGCCCGCTGGCCACCGCACTCGGCCTTGCCCTTCGTACGGACCTGTTGCAACGCACACGGTCGACACGGGCGCAGTCGGAGCTGGACGCCGAACAGCGGCGGCGCAACCTCGCTCGTGCATTCACCGCACGAGACACTGCATCACTGCCCGGTCATGTGGCGCTGGTCGACGACGTGATGACCACCGGCGCGACTTTGCATGCCGCCGCACATGCGCTGCTCAGGGCTGGCGTGCGACGCGTGGATGCGTGGGTCTGCGCACGCGTGCCGTGACCGGCACGCCGCAGGTCAGGGCGCGCCGGTGGCCGTGACCCGGCATTGCAGGGTCAGCACGATCTGGCCCGACACCGGAAAACTGGCAATCGGTATGCCGGCACCCTGCAGGTCGGCCACCGGCACGGTGGCACCCGGGCAGAGTGCGCCATTGGAGGCGGCGCAGCTGGCCGTGGGGCCCGGGTCGGCGCAGGCCAGGCCGCTGCCGGGCGTATCGAAGATCCGCATGCCATCAGCCGCACTGGGACCGTTGTTGATGGCGGTCAGGGTGAAGGTCGCGACATCCCCCGAGGTGACGGCGACGGGCGTGGCCACCTTGCTGATCGACACGTCCGCACGTGGAATCCGCACGTTGCGGAAGCGGCAGGCCAGCTGGTCGCCCGCCACCGGTGTGATCGCAAACGAGGCAGCACTGCCACTGGGCGCCTGGCCACCGCTGCGCGCGTTGGTGCAGGCATAGGTCGTGGTGTAGCCGGCCAGGTTCGCACCCCCTGCACCGGCCTCGGTGAAGGTGTAGCTGCTGCCCGCCGTGGCGGGGCTGACGATCGCCGTCTGCGCGGGCGTGTTGGTGGCGCCGGTCGTGGTCACCGCCGCGCCTGCCCCTGCACCGGTTCCGGCAATGGTGAGCGCGAACTGGTCCGTGGCCTGCAGGCGACCGTCGGGCAGTTCCTTGCTCAGGCGCAGGATGGGCCGCGCCGTGTTGGTGATCGTGCAGACGATCTGGTTGTTGGCGGCGGGCGTGACGTTCCATGTCGGGGCCGCACCCGCGGGCGTGAACGCCACGCCGTTGCGGGTGCAGCTGATCGACGCGGTATAGGCACCCGCCAGTGTGGACGCGCTCCCGCTCGCCATCACGTCACGCAGGTAATACGTCGTGCCCGTGGTGACGGGCAGCGCACCGGTGCTCGCCTGCTGACCGACGCCGCTGCCGGAGGTGGTGGCCTCGCGCACGGTGCCCGCCGCCGACGTTGTGCCGATCTGGACCGTGAACTGGTCGCTCGCGTCGGCGCGCGGGGCGCCCAGCGCCTTGTTCAAGGTGATGGTGGTGCCGTTGCCGGTGATGGAACCGTTGCAGCCGGTCGCGCTGGCCGCCGCGCCCGGATCGCGGAACGCAGTCGCCGGAATGATCGCGGTACCGCCGCCCGGCAGCGTCCAGCGCAGGCGAGCGAAGTTGATGCCGCCATGGTTGAGCCAGTAGACGCGCACCAGCGCGCAGCTGTTCGCATTCGTCGCGGTGAAGCTGCCCAGCGTGGCGTACGTGGTCTCGCCCGCCGTCCAGTCGTTGACCACCCCTACGGGGACGTCATACGAGGCCGAACGGTAGTTGGTGTTGGCGTAATCGCTGGAGAGCCCGATTTCGACGTTGTCGTCGTGGGCAATGCTGAGGTTGTAGGTGCCCGCCTGCGGGAACTGGATCAGCGCGTATGACACTCGACCCATGGCCTGGAGGCCGCAGGACGTGGCACTGGCCACTGCGCTGTCGATGCTGCAGAGGTTGTAATCCGCCTGCCGGTAGTTGATATCCGTCGCGGTGCCGGTACGCACGGCATTGGCGGCGTTCGCAGCGATCGCACGCAGTGCATTGAGCCGGTCCGCGCCGGTACCGGTGTTGTTCGCGAACGTGGGGCGACCCGCCGGGCCAGTGTAGACAGCCCCGACACGCGAATTGCCACGGTAGTCCTCCCAGCGCACCGTCTGGGCGGCCGCATTGCCCAGGCACAGGGCCAGCAACATACCCGCCAGCCAACGCCCGCTCCTCATCGAAGGGAACCCTGCGATTCCCGCCCCCCTGTCATGTTTCGCCATGGTCACGCGTTACGTGATGTCACCCTTTGGAAATGAGAAAACTATCACGCTTTTCGCGGCGGATCATGAAGACCACCAGCCCCCCGGAACCGACAGATCCAGCGCCAGACCGGCAAATATCGCCGCGCCTATCCAGTTGTTGTGCAGGAACGCCCGGAAGCATGCCTCCCGTCCCCGGTGGCGGGCCATGACGAACTCCCACGCGACCAGGAGCGTGGCCACTCCCAGGGCCGCCCAGTAACAAGGGCCCAGGGCCGCCTGTCTTCCCACCAGGTACAAGGCCAACAGCACCAGCGCATACAGGACGCCCTGGATGACCAGATCAAGATCACCGAAAAGGATCGCGGTGGACTTGGACCCCGCCCGGATATCGTCCTCGCGGTCCACCATCGCGTACCAGGTGTCGTAGGCGGTGGCCCACAGGATGTTGGCGCCATACAGCACCCACGCCACCGGCGGCACCTCGCCCTGCACGGCAGCAAACGCCATCGGGATGCCCCAGCCGAAGGCGAGCCCCAGGTAGACCTGCGGCAGATAGGTGTAACGCTTCAGGTACGGGTAGCTCGCCGCCAGGAAAACGCCGACGACGCTCAGCCAGGCGGTGAGCCTGTTCAACGTCAGCACAAGCCCGAAGGCCACCAGCATCAGCACGGCGAACACCAGCAACGCCTCGCGCCCACTCACAGCCCCGGTCGCGAGAGGGCGATCGCGGGTGCGTTCCACCTGCGGATCCAGCCAGCGGTCGGCGTAGTCGTTGATCACGCAACCCGCCGAGCGCGTCAGCCACACCCCGGCCGTGAACACGAACAGCGTCCACAGCGGCGGCACGCCATCGGAGGCCAGCCACAGCGCCCACCACGTGGGCCACAGCAACAGCAACACGCCGATCGGACGATCGCCGCGCACCAGTTTCCAGTACTGCCCCAGTCGCTCCCGCCAGCGCGGTACTGCAGCCGCTTCAAAACGCTCGTATGTCATGTCGGAAAGGGTAGCAGGCCCGCCGCCAGCCCCCGATTCCCCCGCCTGCACGTCGAAGTGGGCCAACCTGCCGGTTTGCGGCTAGAATGCCCGTCCCGTGCGCCTGTAGCTCAGCCGGATAGAGTAGTGGCTTCCGAAGCCATTGGTCGGGGGTTCGAATCCCTCCAGGCGCGCCATTTCTCCGCAGCATCGACGCGCGGGGCCACGAAAGCGCTACCCTCACCGCGATGGGTCCCGGTCCGCTCGCGCATCCACTGCATCCTGCCTTCGTGGCACCTGACGCCGTGTCCTTCCCCGACAGTCACCGATGTCCGACCTAGCGGCCCGCGCGCTTGAACTGTTCGACGCGTACGTCGATCTGACACCGTCGCAGCGTTGCGCTGCCTTGGCACGGCTCAGGAAAAGCGACCCCGCACTGCACGATGCCCTGCACAGGCTGCTGGTCGCCGACGCCGCAGAGCACGCGCTGCAGAGCACCGCGTTCGACGCCCTCATCGGTCTTCCGGAGCACGACGATGCCGACCTTTCCTCGTCGCGCATCGGCAACCGCCTGGGACCGTGGCGCATCGACGGCGTGCTGGGAACCGGCGGCATGGGCACGGTCTACGAAGCCAGTCGCGTCGATGGGCAGTACAACAAGCGGGTCGCACTCAAATGCATCCGTGCCGAGATGTCCTCGCCGGCATTGATCGATGCCTTCATGCGCGAACGCAACCACCTCGCGCAACTCGATCATCCCCACATCGCCGCCCTGCTGGACGGCGGCATTGAGGAAGATGGTCGGCCCTGGTTCGCGATGCGGCTGGTGGATGGCATCTCGATCGATCTCTGGGCCGACCAGCAACGCCTGACACTGCACGAGCGCGTGGCGCTGCTCCTGCAGGCGTGCAAGGCGCTGCAATACGCGCACGCGCACGGCGTGCTGCACCAGGACATCAAACCCGGCAACATGCTGGTATCGACGGACGGACGCGTCCATCTGCTTGATTTCGGTCTCTCCACCGTCATAGACGGACGGGGTGGCGCCTCGCCCCCCCGGATCGCAGTCTCCCATGGCTACACCTCGCCTGAAGTGCTCGCGGGTGGGACACCGTCCGCGGCCAGCGACATCTACTCGATCGGCGTGGTGCTGTATCAGCTGCTGGTCGCGGATTGGCCGCGCCCACTGCCGCCACTGCATGCCAGCCTCGTCGCGCAGTCAGCAACGCCGGTGCACGCGCCCTCCGCATTGGCGGTCGCGGCATCGGCCGACGTCGCCTGGAAGCGCAAGTGCGGCAACGGCCGGCAGCTGTGCAGACGCCTGCAGGGCGACCTGGATGCAATTGCGTTGAAGTGCGTCGCTGTCTCGCCGGACGAACGCTATGCCGGCATCGCTGCCTTGGCCGACGACCTCGAGCGCTGGCTCGGCCGGCAACCGGTGGCAGCGCGCAAAGGTGGCCGTCGCTACGTCCTGCAGCGTTTCCTGCAACGCAACGCGCTCGCCAGCGTGCTGGCCGTCAGCGTGATCGTGGTTGCGGCGACCGGCGCCAGCGTGCTGGCATGGTTCCATCTTCGCGACCGACAGGAGATGCGTGACATGCAGGCGGTGTCCGCCCTGTTCGAACAGACACTGGGGGCGGCAACTCTCTCGGGACTCGCCGAAGCACGCCCTTCCTCCCGGCAGCTGCTCGAGAAATCCGAAGCGCACCTGCGCGAACTCCAGCTGCAGTCCAGCCCCGCCATCAAGGCACGAGCCCTCGCGTCGCTGGCGCGCAGCTACGCGTTGCTCGGCGATTATGAGCATGCCCTTGCACTGGCCGGTGAAGCCAATCTCCTGCTGGCGGATGATCGCGCGCACCAGTCCGATACACAGGCGATGCTCGCTACCCTGCTCAACCTCCAGTCCCGCCACGCCGAAGCGCGCGACGTCGCCGCAGCGGGCCTGCAGCAGGCGACTTCGACACGCCCGACCGCCGACATGACCACGCTCGGCCTGTTGACGGAGTTGGCACGCGCGAACTGGGGCCTGGCGGAATACGACGCTGCGTTCGACGCCCTGAACTTCGCGCAGGAAACTGCCGCCGGCATGCCCTCACGCGTGGCGCTCGACACCCATGTCGAACTGCTCATCCTGCGCGGCCAATGGCACCTGCAGCTGTTGAACCTGCCCGAGGCCGCCCGCGACCTTCAACGCGCCATCGACCAGGCGGGCACGAGATCTCCCGCGCTGGCAGACAATGCCCGCGAAGCGCGCTTGTCCCTGCTGCTGTCGCAGGCGCGTCATGCAGAAGCCGGCGCGCTGGCGGAATCACTGCTGGCCTCGCGCCGCCAGCGACTGGGGTCGACGCATCCGGACACCGTGCGGAGCGAACGACTGCAGTTGGAAGTGAAGTACCAACAGCCCGGCGGGGAGGCCATCCAGCCCGCTGCGGTAGAAAAGGTGCGCGAAGCGATCGTCGGGGCTTACGGAACGCGGCACCCCGAGTACGCACGCCTGCTGATGCTGGAGGCCCGTCTGCGACTGCACGAAGATCCAACCAGTGCACTCGCCCTCGCCAGCCAGGCCTCCCAACTGCTGGAACAGATGCTCGGCCCGCGCCACCAGGCCACGCTCGCAGCCAAGGAAGAACAGGGTCGCGCGCTCATCGCGGCCGCGGGCCGTCAGTCAGACGCCGATGCCAGCGCCTCGTTGGCGCAGGCCATTGGCCTGCTGCAGGAGGTCGTCCACGCCACCCGCCAGCACCACCAGCCCTCCCCCGCCGCCAAGTACTGGCTGGCGCAGGCGCTGATCCAGCGGGCCGGCCACAGCAGACCTGCAGACCTGGATGACAGGCAGCTGGCGGAAATCCTGCTGCAGGATGCGTTGGTGGAATCGAGCCGCCACCTCGGTACCCGTCACGCGATGACGACGCATATCCGCCAGTCGCTGGTGCGGAACTACCAGCCGGATACATCTGATAGCGCACCAACAGCCCTTGGCCCCTAGGCCTCGGGCTCACCAACGCGTGGGCATGCGCGCGCCGGACGACGCTGCCGGGCGATCCTTCGCCCGTGATGAGGTCAGTAGGTTCCGACCAGGTTGAGGAACCAGCCCTTGTGGTCGTAATCGAAGTCGGTCAGGTCGTCGCTGAAGTCGGTGAAGTTGTAGCCCACGCCGACGCGGAAATTCTTGTTGAGGTCGCGGTCGACGCCCACCAGGAAGCCCTGCTTCGTGCCGCCGTTGTCGACGTCGAGCCAGCGATACTCGGCCAGCGCGTGCCACTGCGTGCGCAGGTCGTATCGCACCTGCGCCGCTGCGAACGTGGTCGCCGAATCCAGCCACGCACCCGTGCCGCGCCCCATCCGCACCTCGCCCTCGCGACGGGCCAGCTTGCCGGCGAACTCCCAGTGCTGATCCCGCTTGTAAACGCCCTCGAACGACAGGATCTGCGACTTCTGGTCGTACTCCGCGCCACCCAACTGGCCCAGCGTGGCCAGGTCGTACAGATACGTGTAGCGGCCGAACAGGCCCCAGCGCTGGCTGTTCCACGGGCGATAGGCGAAGCCCACGTTGCCTTCGATGAACTTCGCGCCTGCCAACGGATTGAGCTGGTCGTCGGTATCGGCGTAGTTCAAGCGTGCAGCGATGCGCCAGCTCTCGTTGATCTTGTGGGTCAGGCGATTCGTGCTGACCCACTGCTCACGCTGCTCCGCGCCGGTGTCCTCGCGCCACTCCAGCTTGCTCTGCCAGTCGGTATCCGGCGAGGTGCGCCCGCCGGACACACTGATCGCCCGACGATCGACATTGCCGCCGGTCGAGTTCGTCAGCTCGCCATCGGACAACGTGAAGCCCATGTTCCAGCCCTGGGCCGGATAGAAATCCATGCCGAAGGTGTGCGCCAGGCCCGACTCGTTGCGCTCCTTCAGGAACTGGCTTTCGTTGTACAGGTTGACCTGGTTGGACAGGCGCCAACGCTGGCCCAGCGTCCAGCCATTCTGCGCATTGCGGGTGAACAGCGAGTCGTAGGCCGTGGTGTCGGTGGAATACGTGTAAGCGCCGTACACGGAATGCTCGGCCGTCAGGCGATGCTCCGCCGATACGGTAGCGCCTTCGCCACGGTCGCCCGTGGTCACTTCCGCGCCCACCGACGACTGGTTGCCGTACAGGTACTTGCCGCCCAGCGTCAGCGCGTTGTTGTCGGCGTACTGCCCCCCATCGTCATCCAGCGTGAACTGACCGACGCCGTATAGTTCCAGCGTGCTTCCGAAGCGATGCTGGTACTTCAGGGCGCCCAGCGTGCCCGCGGCGTCGGCCGACGTGCTTTCCTGATCCACACGACGCAGTTCGGCGCTGAACGTACTGGCATCATTGATGCGCCATTCCAGCGTGGCCTGCGCCTGCGTCAGTGATTCCGCACCACTCTCGGCCCGCGTGTAACGCGTGTACAGGCCCAGATTGGGGGTGAACTGGCCCAGCAGCTCGGCACCATACTCGGTCACCGGACGACCGGTGTCGTAGCGCGAGATCGAGTAGCCGGCACTGGTATTGCGCCACCAGGCCCCCACGCTCCAGTCCTGTTCCGTCCAGCCCAGTTCCTTGAAATTGGCACGGGCTTCGAGCGACTTGGCCTCGCCCTCGCGGAACATGGCCGTGTTGTTCTGCTGGATGAAGCTCAGGCCACCGTTGTCGGAGAAGAACACGGGGGCGCCGAATGATTCGGTCTGCGCGTACTCGGCCTTGACATAGGTGCCCTTGCCCGCCTGCAAGGTGAGGTCACCGGCAGCCAGCGTGTAGTCCTGCCCCGCCCGGTTCTCCTGCACGTAGGTGGCACCCACGCCCACATGGTTCCCGAACCAGTGCTTGCCGCGGAAGCCGGCGGTGACATCGTCGGCATCGAAGCCGGACGGCACCCATTCGTAGTCCACGATCAGGCGTTGCTCGAAGCCGTCCAGCGGCGTGTCGCGCGTCAGCGTGGGAATGTTCTCGCGGGTGATCTGCGTCAGCGGGCGCGTCAGCAGGATGCGGCCCTGCAGCTCGTCGATCTCGTAGTCCGCGCCACGCTGCAGGACCACACGGTTTTCCGTGCGGCCTGTGGTCAGGTCGCGGATCTCGAGCGTCACGATGTCCGAGCCCGGCAGCAGGTCGGTGTGGCGCAGGTAGTAGAGGCTGCCGCCCGTACCGATGAATTCGTTGTGGCCGGGTGCCGTTTCAGCCTGCGAGCCGAACATGCGCAGTTTGGTTCCCGGGTCGCCCCAGCGGTTGGTGGCGATGGAACGCCAGTTCAACGCTGCGCCGTACAGCGAGCGCTGGTACTGAGCGTACTCGGTGCCGCTGATCCCGGTGCTGTAGTTGCCCCACAGCGCCTGATTCTTGTCCCAGTCCACGCGCAGGTAGAAGCGCCCCATCGTATCCACGTCACGATAGGTCGTGGAATCGTCGCCATACACCGGGTAATAGAGGTCCGGATCGAGGCGGCGGAACACATCCTGCGGGTCGGCCTGGGTGAAGCCATTGAACAGCCGGTCGAGATCGCGCTGGGTCGTGTCGGCCTGCGCGGTCACCAGGTACTTGCCGCGGTACTTCGCCTTGCCATAGAAGGCCAGGCGGCCATCGCTGATGACATCATCCTCATAGCGGTTGTCATTTGCGAACGGCTCAACCGAACCGCTGACCTTGTTCTGCGCGATCGTAACGTCGGCCAGGCCGACGCCGAAGAAATAGCGCCCGGTGACGTCCACGTCCAGGGTGTGGGAGCCCGTGGCCGAATCCTTGTCTCCGGCGCTCTCGCCACTCAACCCGATATCGAAGCGGTGCCGACCGACGGGCACGAGGTACTCGGCGACGAACTTCCGCTCCTGGTCGACCGGATAGCTTTCGCCATTGATCGTCAGCGATGCCGTCTGCGGAATGTTGCGACCCTGGATACGGATGCGGGAGCCATACATCGCGATGTTCTGCTGGCGCAGCCCGTTGTCGGCGAACACGTTGTCCAGCAGGCTCTGCGCTTGCGCTTGCGCTTGCTCGCCACTCAACGCGCTGCCCAGCGAGCGTTCCACGCTGTCGCGCAGCAGGTTGGTACCGCGCTCGGCTTCTTCCGGCGACACCAGCTGCAAGGTCCGCGGACGGGTTTCGTCGAAGCTGTCGTTGTCCCCGTAGGCGCGCAGCACGTACACCAGCTCGTCACCCTTGCGGAAGGGGTACTTCGACGGCAACGCACCCTCCCACTCCACGCTGGTGACCGCCGCAACCTCCATCGGAATGGTAGCGATCGGCTCGATCAGATCGCCATCGCTGCTGCGATACAGCGATATCTCCAGGCGCCTGATGAAGGCAGGATAGTTGCCCCGCGCATAGAACTGCACCGGCTTGGTGATGCGTTCGCCATCGAACGCCACCACCGACGGGGCAGAAACCGACAGCTCGGGCTGGCCCAGTGTGGGATCTTCGGTCGCCCAGATGGCGCCGCCTCCAGGCAGATCGATGGAGAACTTGCCCACGGCGGTCGCCTTGCCTGGCTGCTCCATTGCCACGGTGACGCGGCGGTCCGGCTGGAGGGCCTCCGACGATGAACGTTCGCTCGTTTCCCGCGTGACCGGCTTGTCGTAGCTGCGAGTCCTGAGGCGGAACAGCAGACCCTCCTCTCCCGTGCACGTCTCGGCGTTGCAGTCCACCGGCGCGGCCATGCCTTCGGCATGGTCCTTCGCCGCCTGCGTACCTGCATCCGTCTGGGCGCCCGCCAGCGGGGCCGTGCCCGCCAGCAGACTGATCAGCGTGAAATCCAGCAGCTTCATCTTCATACGCTTCTTCATGACACGCCCCCTCACTTCCGTACGCCGACAGGGGCTGTCGGATCGTTACTGGCTTCCACGCGGACCTTCGTACGTATCTCCGGACTCAGGCGTTTGGCGAGCGCTTCATAGACCGCCTTGGCACGGCGCATGCCGAGCGCGACGTTGTAGGCGTGCGACGCACGCACGTCGGTGTGGCCGACGATCGCGATGCTGCCGCCCCCCATCCTGTCCAGCGCGGCCGCCACATTGTCCAGCAACGGCTCGAACTCCGGACGGATGTTCGATTTGTCCGTGTCGAACAGCACCGTTCCAAGCAGGGCACCCCCTTCATCGACACCGACGATCAGCGAGCCCGGATCGTCCACGTTGCCGCGCGCACTCACCACCAGGCCCTTGGCCGCTTCGCCATCCAGCCTGGACAACAGGGCCGCCTTGACCGCGTTTGCACGATCGAAGGCCAGCACCTCGCCATCGGCATTCGCATTGATGACCACTTCACCACCCTGGTACTCGCGCACCTTGGCTGCCATGGCCTCGATCACCGGCAGATACTGCGGGCGGACCTCGGCGCTTCCGGGCGCGAAGAACACCTCGCCCATCTCCAGCTCCACCTGTTCGCTGCCGCCTTCGATGACCTGTTCCGGCACCTTCACGCCGAAGTCGAAGCGCACCGGCACGCCCGGGGTGATCCGGCGCAACAGGGGGTTGTCGGTGGTGAACTCGGCGCCGGCCGGCAGGGTGGACGGGTCGACCTTCAGGATGAAGTTGCGACCACGCTCCCACGCACCGCCCGACACACCTGCCAGGTGGTAGCGACCGTACTGGTCGGTTTCGATCAGCAGGCCCTCCACCGAGGCGATGCGCACACCGGGGATGCCGCGCTCATCGATACCGGCGTTGCGGATGACGTAATCCACCACGTAGCCACCTTCGGACTGCGCCACACGACGCTCGACCGTCGGCGTGGCGGCATTCAGGCCCTTGGCCGCTTCACCGGTCTGCTCGACGCGGGTATTGCCCGCCGCATCCATGCGCACGGTGACACCCTGGTTGCTGGTCAGCACGAAGTCATCGGTGAAGCTCAGCTCGTTCAGACGCTGGCGGATCACCACTTCATGGTCCTCCGCCGGGTCGGCCACCGACTGGCGTCCGCTGATCGCACCGACGGCGATGCCATGCAACAACGGCGAACTCGCATCCGGCTCCGGCTGCGGGCCGGTGCCACGATCCACGGTGGTGGAGTTGGCGACGTAGGCGCCCGGGGCAAAGCCGCCCTGCACCTTCACGCCACTCAGCGCGGCGCTGTCCTGCCAACCATCACCGTCGCGGTCGTTGAACACGGTACCCAGCAGCAGGCTGTCATCCAGCATCGGATCGGCCGTCAGCACCACCTCCGCGGTAGCGACATTGGACACCGGATCATCCGTCGCCGAGCGCACCTGTGCCTGGTTGACGTGGGTGCCCGGACGGACGCCCGCCCCCACCCGCATCACGTAGACCAGGGTGGCGGTCTCGCCGGCCGCCACGTCCACACCGCCGAAGCGGAGCGGGCTGCTGCCGGAAACCGTCGCCATGGCATCGGCATCGTTCGCCAACAGGGAGCCCTCGACGTAGCTGAAGCCCGCTGCCGGTGTATCCACAACGTTGCCGTTGACCAGATCGGTGCTGCCCACGTTCTCCACGGTCAGCGTGTAGCGGACCAGATCGCCGATACGGACCTCGCGCGCGCCTGCCACCTTGCTCAGGCGGATCTCCGGCGCATCCAGTTCATGCTCCGTACTGCAGGTGGTGCAGACCGGCGGCTCGCCACCGCCGCCCGACGCGACCACATGGTTGCCGACGATGGCGCCCGCGTTCGCATTGACGACGGCGTCATAGCTCAGCGCATGCACACCGGCGGCCGTACCTGCGGGCAAGCGGCAGGTCAGCGTGGTGCCATCGAACATGCAGCCCGCAGGCAATGCGCCCAGCGTCAGTCCGCGGTCCGGCGTATCCACCAGTACCAGTTCTTCGGTCAGCGCGGACGCGCTGATCGCGACCGACAGGGTGTAACGGACCGTCTGGCCGATATGCACCTGTGCACCCGTCCCCGGATCGGAGGACTTCGTCACGGTCACGCGCGGCTCGGCCACCGGGGTGACGGTATCGCAACGATCGGCACAGGTCGGCGTGTCGTCACCGGTACCTACCACCGCATTGTTCACCGTACCCGAGGCCGCGGCATTCACCGTGGCGGTATAGGTCACCGTGTAGATGCCCGGCACCGTGCCCGCAGGCAGCGTGCACACCAGCGGGTTAGTGCTGTTGCAGGTGTACGCACCGGCATTGGTCAGCGCCACGAAGTCCAAGCCCGTGCCCAGCGTGTCGGTCAGTACCAGCTCCGCCGTGGTAGCGGCATTGTTCACCGTCGCCGTCAGCGTATAGGTGATCGTGTCGCCTACGCTGACTTCCGTCTGATCCGCAGGCAATGCCGCGCCCTTCGCGTACGTCACCAGCGGCGGCAGCGGCTCCGTGACCGGCGTTTCGGTGCTGCAGCTGCCTGCGCAGGTCGGCGCGTCGTCGCCGGTGCCCACCACGGCGTTGTCCACCGTGCCTGAGGCCTGGTCGTTGACCGTGGCAGTGTAAATCACCGTGTAGGTGCCCGGCGCCGTACCGGCCGGCAAGGTGCAGACCAGCGGGTTGGTATTGCCGCAGGTGAAAGCGCCCGCCGTCACCGTGCCCAGATCCAGTCCCGGGCCCAAGGTGTCGGTCAGGGTCAGCTCGGCCGTCGTGCGGGAATTGGTGATCGACAGGCTCAGCGTATACGCCAAGGTATCCCCTGCCGAGACTTCGGTTTGCCCTGCTGGCAGGACAACCGACTTGCTGTACGTCACCGCAGGCGCCGTCACCGGCGTGCTGGTGCCGCAGTTCGTCGTGCAGGTCGCGTTGGTGCCGACCACGGCGTTGTCCACCGTGCCCACGGCCTGGGCATTCACCGTCGC
>NZ_JACVAU010000007.1 GCF_014852005.1 Pseudoxanthomonas sp. PXM03
CAGCACCTCGATGCCCTCACGCCGCTGCAGCGCGGCTGACATCCCACGCACATCACGCACAACCACAGGACCCCGCACCATGAGCACCCAGCCCTTCATCGGCGCCCAGGAATACTTCCCCGGCATCGGCCGCATCCCCTTCGAAGGCCGTGGCTCGGACAACCCGCTGGCCTTCAAGGTCTACGACGCGAACAAGACCATCGGCGGCAAGACCATGCAGGAGCACCTGCGCTTCGCCGTCTGCTACTGGCACACCTTCTGCAACGCCGGCCATGACCCCTTCGGCCCGGGCACGCGCCACTTCCCGTGGGAAGCCGGTTCGCCCATGGCCACGGCCGAGGCCAAGGTCGATGCGGCGTTCGAGTTCTTCACCAAGCTGGGCGTGCCGTACTGGTGCTTCCACGACATCGATCTGGCCCCGGATGCCGAGGACATCGGCCAGTACCAGAAGAACCTCACCCACATGACCGCCCTGGCCAAGGCGCGCCAGGACGCCACCGGCATCAAGCTGCTGTGGGGCACGGCCAACCTGTTCTCGCACCCGCGCTACATGAACGGGGCATCCACCAATCCAGACTTCGCCGTCGTCGCCCGTGCCGCGGTGCAGGTGAAGGCCGCGCTGGACGCCACCGTTGAACTGGGAGGCGAGCACTACGTGTTCTGGGGTGGTCGTGAAGGCTATGCCAGCCTGGTCAATACGAACATGAAGCGCGAGGTGGAGCACTTCGCCCGCTTCCTGACCATGGCCCGCGACTACGGCCGCAGCATCGGGCTGAAGGGCAACTTCCTGATCGAGCCCAAGCCGATGGAGCCGATGAAGCACCAGTACGACTTCGACAGCGCCACCGTGGCCGGCTTCCTGAAGGAGCACGGGCTGGCGAAGGACTTCAAGCTCAACATCGAAGCCAACCACGCCACGCTGTCCGGCCACACGTTCGAGCACGACCTGCAGGTGGCGTCCGACCACGGCCTGCTGGGCAGCATCGATGCCAACCGTGGCAATGCGCAAAACGGTTGGGACACCGACCAGTTCCCCACCGACCTGTACGACACGGTCGGCGCGATGCTGGTGGTGCTGCGTCAGGGCGGGCTGGAAGGCGGGCTGAACTTCGATGCCAAGGTGCGTCGCGAGTCGACCGACCTGGAAGACCTGTTCATCGCCCACATCGGCGGCATGGACGCGTTCGCACGGGGTCTGGAAGTCGCCCACGCGCTGCTGACCGACTCGCCGTGGGAGCAGTGGCGCAAGGAGCGCTACGCCAGCTTCGACAGCGGCAAGGGCAAGGACTTCGAGAACGGCACGCTGGGGCTGGCCGATCTGGCTGCGCTGGCGGCCGGGCAGGGCGAACCCAAGCAGATCAGCGGCAAGCAGGAGCGTTACGAGAACCTGCTCAACCAGTACCTGCTGCGCTGAGCGC
>NZ_JACVAU010000008.1 GCF_014852005.1 Pseudoxanthomonas sp. PXM03
CGGTAGTTCCCACGGTTCAGTGGACACCTTGACCTAACCCTCAGGAGTGTCCCAATGCCAAAGCCAGGCCCCAGAACCATCCATCGCTACAGCGATGCCTTCAAGGCTTCTGCCGTCCGCTTGAGCCAGCAGCCCGGCGTGCGGGTCGGCGATGTCGCCCAGTCGCTTTACATCCATCCCTACATGCTGTCTCGTTGGCGAAGGCTCGCGCGGGAGGGCGTTATCGTGACCAAGGGTGCACCGATGGATCCGTCGACCACGGCCGAACTGAAGGCGCTGCGCAAGATCAAGCGGCAGTACGAGCAACTCAAGCTCGAACACGACCTTTTAAAAAAAGCGATCGCGTTCACTTCCGATCGAAAAGCGAAATCTTCGCCTTCATCGAGCACCACAAGGAAACCTGTCCGGTGAGGGCGATGTGCCGTCTCCAGCGGGTCAGTGCCGCTGGCTACTATGCATGGTCTCGGCGGCCCGCTAGTGACCGCCAGATCGAGGATGCCTCGCTGGTGGAGGAGATCCGTCGCGTGCATGAGGCCAGCCGGCACACTTATGGCAGCCCACGGGTCCATGCCGCCCTCAGGCGTCAGGGCCAGTCCGTGGGTCGCCGCCGGGTTGAAAGGCTTATGCGGCAGGAAGGCATACGCGCCTGCTCGGCCCGCCTCTATCGCCGACGTCCCGGCCTGGCGCGGTTCTTGGACAGCGTCCCCAGCCGTGCCCACGAACAACGTTGCGATCGACCCGATCAAGTGTGGGTCGGCGATGTCACCTATCTCAAGGTCGCTGGCCAATGGCGCTATCTGGCCACGGTGATGGATCGCTACTCCCGCCGCCTGCTGGGCTGGTCGCTGGGGCCCGAACGCACGGCGTCGCTGACCCGCCGGGCCCTGGCCGCCGCCCTGCGGACACGCGCGCCGGCCTGCGATACGCTCTTCCACAGCGACCGGGGCATCGAGTTCATGGCCAATGGCTTCAGACAGGGATTGGAGCGGGCCGGGCTGGTGCAGTCGGTCAACCGGCCGCGCCGCATGAACGACAACGCGCACATGGAGTCATGGAACAAGTCGATGAAGTCGGACATGTATCACCGCGGTCGCTTCGACAGTGAACGCGCGCTTCGCTCGGCGATCAACAACTACATCCAGTTCTACAATCACCAGCGCCTGCACTCGGCGCTGGGCTATCGATCACCGGTGGAATTCGAGCAGTGCTGCTAGAGAACCGGTGTCCACTTTTTCG
>NZ_JACVAU010000009.1 GCF_014852005.1 Pseudoxanthomonas sp. PXM03
GTAGAACACCGACAGCGAATTGAAGCCCACCGCGAACGCCAGTTCGTCGATGCGCGCCGCCGGCTCCTCGCGCAGGCGCTCCAGCAGATGGCCGATGCGCGCCTGGTTCAGGTAGCGGTAGAAGCTCTGCCCGAGCACCTGGTTGAGCAGGTAGGAAATCTGGTTGCGCGTGTAGCCGGTGGCCCGTGCCAGGCGCTCCAGGTCCATCTCCGGGTCGAGATAGGGATGGGCGCTGCCGAAGTAGGATTCGATATCCAGCAGCATCTTCCCCACCTGGGCCGAGTTCAGGCCCAGGCGACGCTGGTCCTTGACGCCCTCCTCGCGCTGCTCGCGCACCGGCGTGGCGTACTCGTGGACGCGCCAGATCAGACCGTCGCGCACGGTGATCGCCTCGCTGGCACGGAACGAGGCCAGCCGGCTGCTGCGCCGCAACGTCAGGCGCGAGCGGTACTGGATGAACGC